>CAVVBB010000004.1:0-408736 GCA_963746475.1 uncultured delta proteobacterium | reverse complement strand
TGGTCCTTCCCTCGGGGTCGTCGAGGGTGGTGACCATTTCGCGCGGTTTGTGGACGACGTAGTAGACCGGCTTCTCGCCGACGACGCGCTTGCCGTCCCACTTCGACGCGGTCTTTGAAGGGGTCGACTTTGGTGCCGAGCAGGCGGACGACTTTCCCGTTGACGCGGACGCGCCCGGCCTCGATGAGCTCTTCGGCTCGCCGTCGGGACGCAGACACCCGCGCCGGGCCGAGACTTCTGTAACCGCTCCACGCTCAAACCAAGACCTCTACCCCTTCACGAGCTCCGGCACCCTGCCCTGCTCGCGAATGGGTGAACGTGACGCGTTCTCGGGCTCGGGTCCAGAGCAGGACCACGACGGTAGGCTCCCCGCGAAAACAGGCCGTCTAGGTCGGGGCGGGTTTGCGGCGGTCTACTGGCTGGCGGAGCTGTTGGCATCCTGAGCGACCGCAGACTTCTGCAGCCGCTCGTCGTCCCAGTCCGCGGTAGAACTACCGTCGCCGTCGAGGTCAGTTCCACGCGCACGGTGCGACCGTCGACGTAGTACCTCCCAGCGGTCGGGACGCCACTCTGCGCCCTGGCTTCGGCCCGCGACGTCGCGCTCGGCGCGGACGGGCTCGCCGTTGTCGTAGTAGATTTTCGTGTCGATGACGCCGTTGCCGGTGCTGTCAATCTCCTGAAGGGTCACGCGGCCTTTGGCGAAGTGGGTGACTTCGTCGATTTGGCCGTCGAAGTCGCGGTCGGCTTCTTCACGCATGGGCCGGCCCTGGTCGGTGTAGAAGCGGACGATGTCTTTGCGGCCGTTGCCGTCCAGGTCGGCCTCACGGCAGACGAGCACGAGATGGGCAAGGCTCCCTCTCCCACGGTCTTGAAGAGTTTGCGAACGTCGGAGGTCGCATCGCCGGCAGTGTCGTACTCGGTCACCTCGAAGCCAGGCTGCTCATTGCTGCAGCGACCGCCGTCGGCGACCTCGCTCCCAGCGCTGGTCTCAGCGCCGAGGGTACCTGGGCTGGTGGCGGGATCGGCGGGCTGGTCCGAACCACATCCGCATCCGACCAGGCCCACAAAACCCGCGAACATTGGTAGTAGTGCCTGCTTCATGTAGCATCCCCTCGAGCAATCTCTTCGTCACTATTTAGTTGCGGTCCATCTTCGGGCTGCGCAAGCCCCGAAGGCGAGGTCGCCGCTTCGTCAGCGGTCACGACCTCAATCTCACATCTTAACGGTTCATCGGCTGGACCCAAATTTTGCTGCGGCATGTAGTCGCTGCGATCCGGCTCACCATCATTGTTAGTATCGGTCTTGCTGACGACGAGCCGGCCCCTTTCGAAGCTGTCCCAGCGCTCGACCTTGCCGTCGTGGTTGTCGTCGTAGTTGGCCGCTGAAAGCAGGCCGCTTTCATAGGTCTCCCAGACGTCCGGCAGGCCATCATGGCGTCGGTCGCGCTCCGGCCCGGACGACCCAGCCGCTGTCGCACCAAAGCCAAGTGTCGATATTGTTGTCAAAATTGGTATCGAGCTCTTTTCGCTTCAGCTTCCCGTTTTCGAAGAACGCGAGCTGATGGATTTGCCGCGTCGAAGTCGAAGTCGTGCCGCTCGTGGGAGACCTCACCGGTCGACTCCTCAAAGAAGCGCTCGACGTCGACTTTGCCATCGAAGTTCATATCGGCTCTCGTGCAGTACGGACGACCGCCCCGAGCGATATGTTCAATGTCCGGGCGACCGTCGCCGTTGACGTCTGTCTGCGTCGCCGCGCCACCTTTGCAGGTCGAGGCGTCGCCCATGGACCCCGCGGCAAGCTCCCGCGGGAGTCTCTGCTGCAGGCTGCCGCCCCGAGACCGACGAAAGCCAGGAGGCAAAGCAGCCTCATGGCAAAATTGCGCGTATTTTCAGGCACTTTGCTTAAATCCCCCCAGGAACATCCCGAAGCATAGGAGCGGTCCCGTCTATTGCGCAAGTCCATGTCATGGGCAGATTGACAATATATATGGTGCCATGTACTTTCACGAGGTTCCTGAGGGTCCAGGTATGGCGCGTAAGAAAATCTCGACAACGGTCTACATCACGCCGGAGCAAAACGACCGACTGAAGCTGCTGCACGAGCGCACGAAGGTCCCCGTCGCCGTGTACATCCGCGAAGGCATCGATCTGGTGCTGGAGCGTCACCAGGATGAGCTCCCGGGGCAGATGACCCTCAGTCCCGCTTCCTCGGAAAAAGGACGCTAGGAACCACTTGGGTAGCCGTTGCGCGGCAGCCTGGCGCCGCCACGAGCCGCGCGTCAAGGTCCCCCGCAAATGTCCACGCCGCTAGAGCGCATTCGTAACTTCTGCATCATTGCCCACATCGATCACGGCAAGAGCACGCTTGCCGATCGGTTCCTCGATGTGACGGGTGCCATCTCGTCTCGGGAGAAGCGCGCTCAGCTGCTGGACCGCATGGAGCTCGAGCAGGAGCGCGGCATCACCATCAAGGCGCAGGGTGTCCGCCTGCCCTTCACCGCGGCGGACGGTCTGACGTACCAGCTCAACCTGATCGACACGCCTGGACACGTAGACTTCAGCTACGAGGTGTCTCGCTCGCTGGCGGCCTGCGAAGGCGCGCTGCTCGTGGTCGACGCGACGCAAGGGGTCGAAGCCCAGACGCTCGCTAACGTCTACCTGGCGGTCGAAAACGATTCGAGATCACTCCCGTCTTCAACAGGTGGACTTGCCGAGCGCGGACGTAGAAGGCGTCACGCGCGAGGTCGAGGATTCGATTTGGGCTCGACTGCAGCGAGGTGCTCGCCTGCAGCGCCAAGACGGGCGAAGGCGTGCAGGCCATCTTGGAAGCCGTGGTCCGGCGCATCCCGCCTCCAAAGACCGACCCGTCCATTGCCCTTCGCGCGCTGATTTTCGACACCTGGTACGACAGCTACCGCGGCGCCGTCTCGATGATTCGCGTGACGGATGGGAGCGTGTCCAAGGGCGACAAGATAAGGCTGATGGCCACCGGAGCCGAGTACGAGGTCACCGAGCTCGGCGTGTACACGCCGTTTCCAAAAGAGCTCAATACCCTGGGCCCCGGCGAGGTCGGGTACCTGGCCGGAAGCATCAAGTCGATCCGCGATGCCGAAGTCGGCGACACCATCACGCTGGCCTACAAGCCGGCCGCCGAACCGACTCGCGGCTTCCAAGAGGTCAGCCCATGGTCTTCTGCGGATTTTCCCGACCGATAGCGACCAGTACACCGAGCTGCGCGACGCTCTCGAGAAGCTGAACCTCAATGACGCGGCGTTCAGGTTCGAGCCTGAAACCTCGGACGCGCTCGGATTCGGTTTCCGCTGCGGGTTCCTCGGCCTGCTGCACATGGAGATCATCCAAGAGCGGCTCGAGCGCGAGTATGGCATCGGGCTCATCACCACGGCGCCGAGCGTCGATCTACCGCGTCCATACCGAGACAGACCCTCGCGATCGACAACCCGTCGCAGATTCCCGACGGGCGTGTGCGCGTCGAGGAGCCTTTCTTCGACGTGTCCATCCACATCCCTGCCGAGTTCGTCGGTGCGGTCGATCAAGCTTTGCCAGGAGCGCCGTGGCGAGCAAAAAGGCATTCAGTACGCGAGTGCGAATCGCGTGATCATCACCTACCAGATGCCGCTAGCGGAGGTGCTCTTCGATTTCTTCGACAAGCTCAAGAGCGCGACCAAGGGCTACGCCTCAATGGACTACGAGCTGGCCGGCTACCGGGAGAACCCGCTGGTGCGCCTGGACATGCCGATCAACGGTCAGAAGGTCGATGCCCTCAGCGCCGTCGTCCACCGGGACAAGGCGTTCTACCTGGGGCGCGCGCTGGCGGCGAAGCTCAAGAAAATCGTCCCGCAGCAGCAGTACGAAGTCGCCATCCAGGCCGCGATAGGAAGCAGAATCATCTCGCGCGAAACCGTGCGTGCCCTTCGCAAGGACGTCACCGCCAAGTGCTACGGGGGTGACATCTCGCGTAAGCGCAAGCTCCTCGAAAAGCAAAAAGAGGGTAAGAAGCGCATGAAATCGGTCGGCAGTGTCGAGATTCCCCAGGACGCCTTCCACGCCATCCTCAAGGTCGACAGCTGAGCATAAAAAAACGCCCGGTCGCCGAGGGGGGCAACGACCGGGCGACGATAGCCGACGGACGCGGTCGGCAAAGCTTACTCGAAGGGCAAAGCGTACTCGGAGGATCCGGGGAGGATTCTCATCGGTGTCTAGCGCTCCCCGCCCTTGAAGAAAGTAAGAGACCGCAACTGGCCCCGTCAACGCGAAAGCGTTGCGAGTTCGGTGGCTTGACTCACCGTTCGTCGAGAAACGAAGCCCCGGTCCGGGTCTGCGATCGGCCTGCCATTTCGTCGCGGAAAAAATCCAAGCGCGCTGCTCTCGTCGAGCTTGGGAACCGCCGAGACGCGGCCGTCGGTGCACCCCTCACACGACTGGGAGTTGCTTGCGCGGCTGGGCTCTCGGGGGCGTGGTTTCGGCGGCTCCGATCATCAGGCCGGAGAGGCTGTGGCGGAAGGCCTCGTCGATCGTGACCTCGACGAGGGTGCCCGTCGGGTCCTCTCCCTCGGCTGCGACGACGTGCACGATCTCGTTTCGCTCCGTGCGCCCGGTGAAACGACCCGTGCCACCAGGAGATGGCCCCTCGATGAGCACGCGCTGCTTGGTGCCGATCAGCGAAGTCAGGTGCCTCTGCTGCTGCTTTTCGACGAGGGCGAAGAGCCGGGCGAGCCGCTCGTCTTTCAGCTCTTCACTCACCTCGCCCTCGAGGCTCAGTGCCGGTGTGTAGGGCCGCGGCGAATACTTGAAGCAGAAGGCCGCCACGAAGCCCACCTCTTCGACGAGGGCGAGAGTCTGCTGAAAATCCTCTTCGGTTTCGCCGGGGAAGCCGACGATGATGTCGGTGGACATGCTCAGCCCGGGCTTGGCCCGCATGAGCGCTTTGGCGCGGCTGATGTAGTCCTGCGCCGTGTAGTGGCGTGCCATCATCCGGAGGATGCGGTCGGAACCGGACTGAACCGGCAAGTGCAGATGCGAGCAGAGCAGGTCCAGCTCCACGTGCGCCTGCATGAGCGCGTCGGTCAGATGGCGCGGATGCGGCGAGGTGTACCGCAAGCGGGCCAGCTTCGGAGCTTCCCGTGCGATCCGGCGCAAGAGCGCCGCGAACTGCGAACCCGAGGGCGCCCGGCGCGAGCTCGGCTTGAGGTCGGCTTCGTCGGGCGGATGCCAGGAGTTGACGGTTTGGCCAAGAAGGGTGATCTCCCGAACCCCGCCGGCCACGAGTTGGGCGATCTCCCCCACGATCTCGTCCGCCGAGCGATATCGCTCCGAGCCGCGCGTATGAGGAACGATACAATACGTGCACCGCTCGTCGCAGCCCTTCATCACCGTGACGAAGGCGGTGACCTCTTGCCGGTCTGGCCGAGGCGTGGCTTTGAGGAATTGCGGGTCGTCCATGTCGAAGACGGTTCGCGCAATCGGCGGGGCGCCGTGCTCTACTTGCTGCACGAGGAAGGGGAGCTCCGGGATGTTGTCCGGACCGAGCACCAGGTCGACGAAGGGCGCCTTTTTTAGAAGCATTTCGCCCTCTTGCTGTGCCACGCAGCCTGCAACGGCCAGCACCGTTCCGCGCTTGGCGTCTTTGAGGGGACGCAGGGTGCCGAGCAAGCTCATGAGCTTGTGCTCGGCTTTCTCGCGCACGCTGCAGGTGTTGACGACGAGCAGATCCGCGAGGCTCGGCTCTTCGGCTTCGCGGTAGCCTTGTGCGCGCAGAACCTCCTCGATGCGACGGGAGTCGTGCACGTTCATTTGGCAGCCGAAGGTCTGGACGAAATAACGCTTCATGATTTGGGCAGTGGCAACCTTTAGCAGCCCTTCGGCAGGGGTGGCAAACGACCGAAATTACGCCCTTTCGCTAGCCGAAACGGGGGTGGGCGCGCTACAAGCGAGATATCGATGTGGGGCCGGATCTGGATGTGCCTGCTCGTCTTGGTGACGTGCGGCTGTAAGAGCATTCCGGAAGACAGCTATGGCGTCGACCGCATCCGTTTCCGGGGCATGGAAACGCTCGATCCGGAGGCCCTGAGAGCCTGCCTGGCCACCCAGGAGCGCCCCCGGGTGACGGTGTCCTTCGGCACCTCCGCGGACCCGGCCTGCGGCGTACCGCCCTTCGACGGGAACCGGTTCTCGTTCGACATGTGGAAAAAGCTCCGCAAGGGCTGGCCTGTCTACGACTCGGCCGTTTTCGACCGTGACCTACAGCGCATCGAGCGCTGGTACCACGCCCGGGGCTACTACGACTCCGCGGTCGTTGCCACGGAGTTCGATCCCCCAGCGGCCGCGACCTCGGACCAGGTCACGGTCGGAGCGGACGGCGAGCCGCCCTGCGAGCGCGAGGACGAGAACCAGGGCTGCACGGTTCAAATCGACGTCGAGATCGAAGAGGGCAAACCGGTCCAGGTGGAGTCCATCCAGTTCGCGGGCACGAGCCAGTTGAAGCCCAACATCGAAGCGCGCGTCAAGAAGGCCGTGGCCCTGCAAGTCGGCAGCGTGTTCGACGAGGCGCTCTATGAGCGCAGCAAGCGCGAAATGCGCTTCGAGCTACAGCAAGATGGCTTCACCTGCGGCAGGGTCGGCGGCCGCGTCGAAATCGACAGAAACGCGTACAAGGCATTCATCTTGTTCGATGTCGAGACCGGACCCGAGTGCAGCCTCGGGGAGATCACGGTCACCGGAAACGGAAAGCTACCCGCCGACACCATCCTCGACGTCGCCGACCTCAAGACCGGTCAGAAGTTCAAGGCGAGCACGCTCGCTGACGCGCAGCGCGCCGTGTATGCGCTCGGTGCGCTGGCGTCGGTCAACGTCACCGACACGCCGCGCGTCGACGGGGGCGGCGCTTGCACGGGCATCGTCGACGTGAATATCGCCGTGGAACCCGGGCGGCCCATTCGCTGGGGCATCGGCGTCGGAGTACAGAGCGGAACGATCTCGACACTCACTTTGGAGCAGGACACCCGTATCTCCGACGTTCACTTGTTCGGGCTGTTCGAGCATCGAAACCTCGTCGACAGCTTTCGGCGCCTTCGCATCGAGGACCGTCCCAAGGTCGTGGCCAAGGACCCTTTCTTTGGCTTCGCGAAAGCCGGTTTCCTCCTCGGCAACGAGGTGCGGGTGGAATATCGACGCCCAGCCTTCCTCGAACCGCGCACCGTGGCTGCAATGCGGTTCCGGCACGACTGGGGCCCAGACCCCTTCGAGCTCTTTCGGCGGCACGACCTGCAGATGTCCGGCCAGCTGAGCCGCCCGTTTCTAAACGGCCGGCTCTTGCTGAGCGGCGGCGTAAACTACGATCTGTACTTCGTGATCGACAACGACGACGCACGCTATCCCAAGAGCTACCGCGTATTCTTCTTCGACGAGCGGGTGACGGTCGACCTGCGCGACGATTCTCGCTCCCCGCGCAAGGGCGGTTTCTTCACCGTGGGTAGTCAGCAGTCTCCGTTCCAGCTCGATCGGAGCTGGAACTACGTCCGCGTCACCCCCGAGGTCCGCGCCTATGCGCCCTTGCCCCTTGGCTCGACCCTGGCCTTCAAGTTCGCCATCGGGGCGATGTTTATCTTCTCGGTCGACAAGGACAGGCTCGACCTGACGAGCCAGGAGCTCGGGCCGCAACTCTACCGTCTGCGCTCGGGCGGCCCCACCAGCCACCGAGGCTTCTTCCCGGGCTTCCTCGGCGACCCAGGCGACGTCAACTCCCTCACCCAAGACGGTCAGGACGCACGAAATGACGGTGGCCTGCGGCGCTGGGAAGCGAGCATCGAGTGGCGCGTGCCCGTCACGCGAAACTTCGCGCAAGTGCTCTTCATGGACTTCGGCGATGTGAACCGCGCTTCGCAGTTTCGTTTCGACTACTTGCGCGCCGCCGCTGGCTTCGGGTTCCGCTACCAGACTCCAATCGGACCGGTCCGCCTGGACTTCGGCTTCCTGATCCCCAAGTGGCAAATCATCGGCGAGCCTCCGCAGCCCCCCTCGTTCCAAATCTTCAGGCGCATTCGCGGAGGCGTGCCGGGCGCCATCTCGTTCACCATCGGTGAGGCGTTCTGATGCTGCTGCGCTGGATCGGCCGACTGCTCAGCTGGTTCCTCGGGTGGCCTGCAGTGCTGCTTCTCTCTTTGATTGTCAGCGTGCTGTTCCACCTGGACACGCAGCTCGGCCGCACGCTCGGGCGCGACCTGCTCAACCAATATGTCACCGGACTGATCGATGGAAGACTGCACACGGGGACCATCGTCCAGCTGCGGCTCTGGAGCACCGTCGTCAAGAACACCTACGTGTTCGACCCGGACGGCACGCCCATCATCTACGGCGAAACCGTCCAGCTCGGCATCGACCCCATCGCCGCCCTGCGCGGCCGCTTGCGCTTCTATTACGCCGACCTGGACACGGGCTGGGTGTACCTCATCGACGATGGCCAAGGCTCTCCCACCTTCATCAGCGCGTTCGAGCCCGCGGACAAGACGCCATCGGACCCCGACGCCTGGTACCTGAAGGCCTTCGTCGAAGACATGGACCTGAAGCACGTGACGCTCTACGGCGAGCTGCTCGGTCTCCAAGGGCTTCGTGTGGAAGACATGCATGTCCGCGGACGCATGGAGTTCACGGAAGCCACGGAGATCGAAGTCTGGTCGGCCACCGGTAACATCGTCGCGCCCTTTCCCTTCGAAGCGCAGCTGAAGAACCTCGTCGGCACGGTGTACACCGACACCCGCGGCGTGCAGGTCCTGGCCGAAGCCACCCGCGGCGACAACGCCGTTGCGGCAGAGGTCGTCTACCGCCCCCCAGAGGGGGGCTCCGTCGACGACCCATACGACCTGGACCTGTTCGTGCGAGCCGAGCCGATCGAAGCCGATTCTCTGCACGAGGTGGGTTTCGACTGGGCGGAGTCGCTCAAAGGGAAGGTGGAGGGCTGGGTCCGAATCTGGGGGCCGCCCGACGCGTATCGCATACGGGCCGACCTCACGACGGCCGGTGGCCGCATCAAGGCCAGCGGCAACTTGGCCACCGACGGCCCGACGGAAATCGAGGTCAGCTCCCGTGGGGCGAAAATCGACGAGTTCATCAACGGCGTGCCAGACATCAACTTCGATGGCAGCGTGACGTTCAGGACAGACCCCGCGCACGAAGAGCTGCTGTACGTCGACCTGCAGGCTCAGGGTTTCGACTATGACGGTTTCGTCATCCCGCCCCTGCTGGCCCGAACCAGACTCCGACCGAACGGGGTCGACCTGTTCTCGGTCGAGACCCAATACGCAGGCGGCAAGCTCAGCCTCGACGGCCACGTGGAGTTCAGCGGAGCTAGTCACATCCACGTCTATGGCGTCGTCCCGCAGGTCGCGGACGACCCGAACTTCCAGAGGTACGCCCCGGGGATGCGCGGCGGCGCCCAATTCGACGTCACGATCGACCAGACCATGGCGGGAAAGTTCGACACCAAGGGCTGGGTGAACATCAACAACCTCGACTACGGCGCGGTCTCCGCCGGACTACTTCGCTTGAAAGGCCGCATCTGGGGCAACCCGGCGCGACCGATGCTCGATCTCACGCTGCGTACAGCGGGCCTCAGCGTAGCCGGCTACACGGTCGGGGACGGCATGGCCGAAGTCACTGGAGGCCCCGATCAATATGCCGCCGCGGGCACGTTTCGGGCACGGGACGAGCGTCGAGCCGATTTTTCGGCGCGTGTGGAGGCCGAAGAGGACTTGTACCGTCTCAACGTCGACTCCGTGGAAGTCGCCGTGGGCAATCGTGCCTGGCGCGGCTCGGTGCAGGACGCAGTCCTGGACCCCGATCTCGGCTTCTCGTTTCGTCGCATCTTGATGGGCAACGGGCCCGAGCGCCTAGAGGCTCGCGGCGTCTGGCAGTTCGATGGTCCCGACGACATCGTGGCCGACCTGAAGAACTTCGACCTGGCAGTGCTGCAGCTGCTGTACCCCGAGACGGCACCCGAGGCCGACGGGACGGTCGACCTGCACTTCGAGTTTCGCGGCGACCTCGATCGCGACCCAACCATCGTCGCCGAGGGCACGCTCCGCAACGCGAAGCTGTACGACATTGCCGACATCACGGCCGCGTACCTGATTCGCTACGACCAGAGCCGACTCGATGCGGATGCACAAATCAGACTCGGGACCCGCGGCAATTTCTCGCTGAGCACCACGGGCACGGTGGACTCCACTGGAAGCGACCTGCAAACCGCGCTGCTGGAGGGCATCTACGAAACCACGTTCAACGCCGGCGGGATGGACCTCACGCTGCTGCGGAAGCTGCAGCCGGAGGGCTTTCCCGAAGTCGAGGGCGCCGCGGACGTAAACGTCGAGCTCTCGGGTCCGATCGATGCCCCCAGCTTCGAGGGCCACATCAGCATCCCCGACCTGACTATCGATGACTGGTCCGGTCTCGAGGCTCGAAGCCAGTTCCGCTACGAATACGGGGCCCTTTCGGCCCGCGCGACTCTGGGGGATGCACTCGGAGAGCTCGCGGAGGCGGAAGGAAGCCTGCTCGTCGACCTGGTCAATCTCGTCAAATCTCCCAAGGAAACGATTTCCACGCTGGATCTCTCCCCCTGGCGACTCGCCGCACGCGTGCCTCCGCGACGACTCAGCGCGCTGCCACGGCACTTCACCCGCAAGTTCCCGGACGCCGAGCGCATCGAGCTCGCTGCCAGCCTGAGCCTGGCGGGCGGCGCGTTCAAGACCCAGGGCGACTTCCATGCCAGCATGGATTGGAAGCTTCTCGGCGGAGCGGGTCTATGCGGTGCCGCAGTGAGCCCGCACGCGACACTTCGAGCGCACATCGAGAACGACGAAACGCTGGCGGAGCTCGAAGTGCTCGTGGGCGGCAAGCGGTCCGCATTCGTTCGCGCCTCGGCCCCCACGCCATTGGACGAGTGGATCGTCAAGGCAGCCTTGCCCGCACTGCCAGTCACCGAGCTCACGGCAAAGCTGGAAGAAGCGCCCAGCGAAAACATCCCCTACCTCTGTACGTATGCGGCCGGTCCGCTGTCCGCCGACTTGGACGTGAAGGGCCTCTTCGGCAACAGCCCAGAGCTGCACTTGTCCCTCAATGCCGATGCCCTGCGTGCCCGGAGGCTCGAACCGGCCGCACACCTCGGGACCGTGACCACCATCGTCGAAACGCCCCCCGCGTCCAGCCGTTTGCAGCTCGACTACAGCAACGGCCTGGGCAGCGTAGATGCGCAGATGGAATGGTGGAACGACGGCTCGACGCGGGTGCACGCCGAGGTCCCGCTGATCTGGAATAGCCGGCACGTATTGCCGGCGCTCAGCCCGCGCGGTGAAGTGCAAGGCGTGGCTAACTTCGACCGGATGCCGCTCCAGGCCGTGCTCGCCTGGATGGCGGGTGCGGTCAACGTGCAGGGCATCGTGCAAGGCAGTGTCGTCGCTCGTGGACCCGCGAAAAAGCCGAGCTTCTCCGGCAGCGTCGTGCTCTCCGACGGAAAGGTGGACCTCAGAGCGGTGGGGCAAACGCTCGAGGACGTGGCCGGCCGCGCGATCTTCGACGAAGACGGCGTCGCCATCGATGGCGTAACCGCGACCGACTCGAAGGGTAAGGCGCTCGTCGAAGGCCGAACGACCCTTGCCGGCCTGAAGCCCAAGACACTGGACTTCGTGATCCGCTCACAAAACTTCCCCTTGCGCCAGGAGGGCATCATCAAGGCGCGCATCGATGGCGACGTGCGCATGATCGCCAAGTTCCTCGAGGACGGCATGGAGGGGGAGGTTCGCATCAGGGAGCTCGACCTGAACATCCCCGAGATGCTGTCGACCCCCCAGGAGCTCACTCCACATCCGGATATCTTCTTCATCGACGAAGAGTACGAGCTGCCCGCTCCCCTGGCGTATGCCGTGAAGCTCCACCTCCTGTCCCAGAAGCCGTTTTGGGTGCGGAGCAAAGACCAGGGGTTCGCGACACGGGCCTCGGCAGATGTTTGGGTGACGCTCGATGAGGAGATGCTCGTGGACGGAAGCATTCAGCTCGAACAAGGCTACTTCGAAGTGTTTGGGAAGCGCTTCGATCTCAAGTCGGCCAGCATGGTGTTCGATGGCGACCCGGACATGGATGCGAAGGTCGACCTAGTTGCGACGCACCGTCTGCGCGGTTCGAGCGACTCGGTCACGGTCACCGTGTCGGGTCGCTTCAGTGACCCGACGATCGAGTTCACGTCGACCGTGGAAACGGAAAGCCAAGGGCAAATCATCGCACTGCTGGTGACCGGGACGACGCGTCAAGAGCGCGGTGTCAACACGAGCACGGCCGACGCGCGCGCACAGACCACGGACTTCCTCACGGGGGTGGCGGCCGGCATGTTCTCGGGCGCGCTGCGGAGCGAGTTCGGCGGGCTGGCACCGACGTTCGGCGTGCAGAGCGCGGTCGGCGCAAACACCGGCACGCAGGTTCAAGTCGGCTTCAACGTCGATGCGCTCATCCCAGCGGACGTCGAGTCCGTAGTTCGCGGGCTGTACGTCGAGGGACAATTCGTCGCGCGCTCGGGTGAAGGGAACCGCAACACCACGGCACAGGCGCAACGGCCCGGTTTTCTTGTCGAAGCGCTCTGGCCTCTCAACTTCGTGACCACAGGGACATTTGCTCCACCGAGTAACTGGAGTATTGACGTCAGCTGGGAGCCTTAATTCTTCTTATGAGTCGCAAATTATTTGGAACTGACGGTATTCGTGGACTGGCCAACAGTGGGGATATGACCCCCGAGGTGGCGTTTCGAATCGGCGCAGCGATCGCTTATCAGGCCGGCCAGCGGGTCAAACACCCGCCACGCGTGGTCGTCGGCAAAGACACTCGCCTCTCGGGCTATCTCTTCGAGACTGCGGTGGCCTCGGGCATCTGCGCGCTCGGTGGCGAGGTGCTTTTGTGCGGACCGCTGCCTACACCCGCCATCGCCCACCTCACGACCAGCATGCGCGCAGACGCGGGGATGGTGATCAGCGCGTCTCACAACGCTTACCAGGACAACGGCATCAAGATCTTCGGAGCGGACGGGTTCAAGCTCCCGGACGAGCAGGAAGCCGAGATTGAAGCCCTGGTCTTCGGCTCGGCGCTGGACCGAAACCGACCCACCGGAACCAAGCTGGGCCGGGCCGGGCGGCTCGACGATGCATCAGGCCGGTATGTGGCATTCGTCAAGGCCTCCTTTCCCAATGAGCTCACGCTCGAAGGCCTAAAAGTCGTCGTCGACGCGGCGCATGGCGCCGCGTATCGCACCGCGCCGCTCGTTTTCTCGGAGCTCGGGGCCAAGACCTACACTCTAGGAAACCGTCCCAACGGAAAGAACATCAACCACCGCGTCGGCGCGCTCCACCCCGAGGCCTGCGCCGCCGAGGTCCGCCGACGGGGGGCCGACCTCGGAATCGCGCTCGATGGAGACGCCGACCGGGTGATCATCATCGACGACAAGGGGCAGGAAGTCGACGGGGACGTCCTCATGGCCTTGTGCGCTGGGCGAATGCTGCGGGAGAAGCGCCTGCGTAAGAAGACCCTCGTCGCCACTGTCATGAGCAACCTAGGCCTGGAACGTGCCGTGCAGCGGGAGAACGGCAAGCTCCTACGCTGTCAGGTCGGCGACCGCTATGTCGTCGAAACGATGCGCAAGGGAGGATTCAACTTCGGAGGAGAACAGTCGGGCCATCTGGTTTTCCTAGACCATGCGACCACCGGCGACGGCCTCATCGCCGCAATGCAAGTGCTCGGAATCCTGGTACGCGAGCAACGCCCTCTGTCCGAGCTGACGTCGGACGCGATGGAACGGGTGCCCCAGGTGCTGGTCAACGTCACCTTACCCGACCGCCGGCCTCTCAAGAAGCTTCCCCGGACTTCCCGCGCCATCTTACAGGCCGAACAGTCCCTTGGCAGCGAAGGCCGGGTCCTGGTCCGCTGGAGCGGCACCGAGCCGAAACTCCGCGTCATGATCGAAGGTCCCAAGGAAGACCAGATCACCACAATGGCCCAGGAAATCGCGGACCAGGCCAAACGGGACTTCGAGCTCAGCCGCCCAGCTGAGCGGTGACCTGAGCCGGATTCAACTCAATCACCTCGATTCCCGTCGGAAGCCCCTCTAGCTCGAGTGGGACGACGATGGGCCCACTCTCGTGCAGAGCCCCGCTGACATCGGCGACCACACGGAGCAGGGAAGGATCGAGCTCGTCGACGAGCGCAGCGGGGCCGCGAAGCAGCAGGGAAACCCTTCGGGGTCGGAGCGAGCGAACGGCTCCACCCTCCACTTCGACGCTCATGGCCGAAAGCGCTCGCTCCTTCATCTCGAGCTGCACGCGCAAGGTTACCAGTGCAGTCTGGCTATCGAACCTCGTGTGTGATGGAGGGCCGATGAGGGGCACATCACGCTGCATCACGCCTATCCCCAAGTTCGACACGTCGATGTCCGTCGTGCGCACCTGCTGGATGGCGTTCACCACGTCGCGCGGGCCCTGGACCCTCACCAGCGTCGGGACGACTTCCGCGGGACCGGCCCACTCGAGCCCTTCTTTGAGCTCTCCGCTCAGCGAAACTTCGACCGGGACGTCGCGCTCTGCTTGCTTGACCCAGCGAAAATCGAACGACGAAGGCGTCACCTGGGTCACCTCGATGCCAGCGGGCATGTCGAACTGCTCTTCTTCGAAGTAGTAGCTGGGTTCGCTCGTGCTCTTCAAGCGGACCTCGACGGGATGAAGGTCGTCCTGACGAAGGGCGTTGAGTCGGGAGCGACTGCCCCTCAGCCGAAGCCTCACGCGGTCCGGGATCTCACTGACGAGCAGCATCTTATCCGCATCGGGCGGCGGCTCTACGACAACGTCGACGTAAATGCTGCGCTCCATGTCTTCCGCTCCGTGCACGAGCGAAAACATGAGCACGGCGATCAGAAGAGCACCGATCTTGAGGCCAAGGTTCTCAGTGAAGGAGAGCCGAAGGGACTTCAGCAGCTCCGAGACGGACCTCACGATGTTTCCTCCACCTTCGAGACTGCCAGCATCCGGTCCGCGTCTTGGGTGCGCGTAGGCTCGGACGAGGCGACGCTGCGCCTTTCCGTCTTCTTGCGTGTCGGCGTGGGCGTCGGTGTGTAGAACAATCCGTACAGGGCATCGCGCAGGGAACCGGCATCGAGATTGCGGACGATGTTCCCGTTGAAGCAAAGCGAGATGGCACCGCGCTCCTCGCTCACCACCACAACGACGGCATCTGTCTCCTCGGTGATTCCGAGGCCAGCGCGATGTCGCGCGCCGAGCGTTCGGTCCCCGCCCACGGTGCCGGCCAAGGGAAGAAACACCCCGGCTTGCCACACCCGCCCCTCGCGAAGCACCAACGCCCCGTCGTGCATTGGGTTTTCGTAGCTAGGAATGAAGATGCTGTACAGAAGCTCCTTGCTCACCGCCGCATCGAGCTTGGTTCCGTTCTCGATGAATTCGTCGAGCGAAGCCGTTCGTTCGAAAGCGATCAACGCACCGATGCGCTTCTGCGCGAGGGCCGAGGTGGCCTTGATGACCTCTTCCAAGGTCTGCGTCTCCTTGGCCGTTCGCTGCCCGCGCAGAAGCGGACGCCGCCCCATGCGAGCGAGCGCGCGCCGGATGTCGGCCTGGAAGATGATGACGACGATCACGGCCAAGTAAGCGAGCACCGAGTCCAGAATCGTCGTGACCGTGACCAGACCCACGCGGCGAGCCAAGAGGTAACCGACGAAAATCAGGCTCAGGCCTATGGCCACCTGCATGGCGCGGGTGCCGCGCAGAATCACGAGCGCCCAATAGATAAGAACGGCCACCAGACCCACGTCCAGGCAGTCCCTCAGCACGACCCAGGGGTCTCGTTGAAAGAAGCTCAGCGCTCCGTCGCCGAGCTCTGAGATCGCATGACCGAGGAGCTCGATCACGACGCGCCCTCCGTGCCATGGCGCATCGCCGCCACCAGTCGCACGGCCTGTCGCGTCTCGTGGACGTCATGTACGCGCACCGCGTGCACGCCAGCCAGCACGCTGAGGGTCACCGCCGCGACGCTGCCGCCGAGCCGCTCCGATGGGCCGGGGCGGTCTCCCCTCGGGCTCGGCGCCAACTCTGCGATGAAGGATTTACGCGAAGCGCCCACCAACACACGGTATCCGGTCTCCACGAAACGCCCAAGAGATCCGAGCAGCTGAATCGACTGTTTGGCGCTTTTTGCGAAGCCGAGACCAGGGTCGATCCACACGGATGCACGCGGCACCCCCTGGGCCTCGACGCGGGCTGCCGCCGCTCGCAGCGCGTCGAGGACGTCCCCCACCAAATCGGGATATTCCGTGTTGTCGGCAGTCAGCTCGCCGAGACCCCGACTGTGCATGACGACATACTGCGCGCCGGCTGTGGCCGCCTCGCGTGCAAGGCCGGTCGACTCTGCACAGCGCACGTCGTTGACGATGCTCGCCCCCGCCCGGAGCGCCGCCGCGGCCACCTCCGGCTTCGCGGTATCGATCGATACGCGGGCACGAAGCTCCCGGACCAAGCACTCGATGACCGGCACGACCCGCGCGATCTCGTCGGAGGCACTGACGGGCGCAAACCCCTCACCGTAAGTCTTTCCGGCCGGTCGCGAGGATTCGCCACCGACATCCAATACGTCGGCTCCCTCATCCAGCAGCCTCTGCCCGTGCCGAACGGCCGCCGCCACGTCCATGAAGCGGCCACCGTCGCTGAACGAGTCCGGCGTGACATTCAATACGCCCCAGATTGCGCAGCGCTCCGGCTGCACGACCCCCCCCTCATTCGGTGGATGGGAGCGTGGGCGCTCCGGCTTCATAGCGTCCTCCCTCAATCAACTCGGCGTCGGAACCTCTCGAGGGCGAGGCTGGAAGATCGCTCCCTTGCGCTTCTCCTCGTCCTCTCGCCGCTTCTCCGCGTAGGTCGGCACACTCACGATGCGCGGCGGAGGCAGGTCCTCTCCGGACATGATCGCCTCGATTTCGCTTCGGTCCAGCGTCTCACGCTCGAGCAGCGCTTCGGCAATCGAATCGAGCTCGGCACGTCTCTCCGACAACAGGGCTCTGGCCCGGCCGTATTGCGTCGCGATGATCTGACGCACCTCGTCATCGATCTCCTTGGCCGTCTGCTCGGAATAGTCCTTGTGGTGGGTGTGCCCGAGAAAGCCGGACTCCTCTTTTTCCACGTACGCCAGCGGACCCAAGGCCACGCTCATCCCCCATTCGGTCACCATCGAGCGTGCCAGCGAGGTAGCTTTCTTGAAGTCGTCAGCCGCACCCGTGGTGAGCTGACCAAACACGAGCTCCTCGGCAATTCGTCCACCGAGGGCCATCGCGATGCGGTCACGGACCCAGTTGGCGCTGTAGCTTTGACGGTCTTCCTCGGGAAGCGCCATCGTCAAACCGAGGGCCGGGCCGCGAGGGATGATCGTGACCTTGTGAATCGGGTCGTGGTGAGGAAGCAGCCAGGCCACGAGCGTGTGCCCAGCCTCGTGATAGGCCGTCGTCTTCCGCTCGTGCTCGCTGATGACCATGGAGCGTCGCTCAGACCCCATCATCACCTTGTCCTTGGCCATTTCAAAGTCGGCCATGCTGACCAACTCCTTATCCTGACGCGCGGCAAGAAGCGCCGCCTCGTTCACCAGGTTCTCGAGATCCGCCCCGGAAAACCCGGGCGTGCCACGAGAAATGATCTCCAATTGGACGTCGTCACTCAGCGGGACGCGGCGCGTGTGAACCGCCAGGATACCCTGCCGGCCGTTCAGGTCGGGCCGTGGCACGATGATCCGACGGTCGAAGCGTCCGGGACGAAGGATGGCTGGGTCTAGCACGTCAGGCCGGTTCGTGGCCGCGATGATGATCACTCCATCGCTCGACTCGAAGCCGTCCATCTCGACGAGAAGCTGGTTCAGGGTTTGCTCCCGCTCGTCGTGACCGCCACCGAGCCCGGAGCCACGGTGGCGCCCCACGGCATCGATTTCGTCGATGAAGATGATGCAAGGCGCGTGCTTTTTGCCCTGCTCGAACAAGTCGCGCACCCGCGAGGCTCCCACACCGACGAACATCTCGACGAAGTCCGAGCCAGAGATACTGAAAAACGGAACCCCGGCTTCACCCGCAATCGCCCTGGCAAGCAGGGTCTTCCCCGTACCGGGAGCGCCCATCAAAAGAACGCCCTTGGGGATGCGCCCGCCGAGGCGCTGAAATTTCTTCGGGTCCTTCAAGAACGCAATGATCTCTTCGCAGTCGTCCTTGGCCTCGTCGATGCCGGCCACATCGTTGAAGGTGACCTTGTTCTGTGACTCATTCAGCAGCCGCGCGCGCGACTTGCCAAAACTCATGGCCTTGCCACCTGAAGCCTGAAGCTGCCGCATGAAGAAAAGCAGAATGCCCACGAGAAAGATCATGGGCAGCCAGGTGATGAGAATGCTGGTCCAAAGCCCGTTCTGGTCCTCGGGCAGGTACTCGACGCTGACCTGGTTATCGAGAAGCTTCTGATTGATCTGTTCACCGAGAATCCCAACGGTGACCTTCTCGTTGCGCGGTCCGCGCTGACCAGGTGCAAGCTCGACATCTTGATCAGTGTTCAGCCAGTAGGTGTACTCCCCACTGTTCTCCTGGGGCCGAATCTTGACCTTCTGGACATTGCCCGCGGAGACATCGGTGATGAACTCGCTGAAAGGCACACTCCGCGGCTGATCCTCGCGTGCAACGAAGTTGAAGATGACGATGCACATCAGGATCACGAGGATCCAGAAGAGGAGAGTTTTCTGGCTTTGTTTCATAGACTTAGGTTGGAGAGGCAGGATTCCACAGCTGGCACCACGCTACAACCCCTCAGACACATGTGAGGCCGGCCCTCGGCCTTGGCAAGCCTAGGGCTCGTTGCGCAGGGTTCGCGTAGTTCGATGCTCACGGTATTGCAGCAGAAGGTCGCCGTCTTCGCGGCGCACCGACCAGCCTGAGGGTAGCAGAACCTCGCCCCGACCCCGAAGAAGACGGAGGACGTCTCGTAGATGGGTCCGGCCCGGAATCACAGCGGTTTCGCGCTGTACCCAGCGCCTCAGCCAGGGGGCGCGCAGCGGGGAAGCCAGGCTCGCCAGGGCCTGGACGGACACAGCTCGGGCGCCATCGGCCACTAGACCCGGAAGCCTCTCGTCCAGATAGGCGTTCAAATCGGCCGCCTCGTCCGCCAGGGCACCTAGGTGAGCCACCAGTTGCGGATTCTCCTGGAGCAGCTGAGGAAGGATGTGCTGCCGAATGCGGACACGCTCGAAGCTGAGGTCTTCGTTGGACGGGTCGTCGATGAAGGGAAGCGCTTCGGCCTCCGCGTACGCCCGCACGGCGGCCCGGGAGCAATCGATGAGCGGCCGGATGACCCCGTCGGCGCGTCTGGCCTCGATGCCGGCAAGTCCGCGGACGCCTGCTCCGCGCAACAAACGCCCGAGAACGCTCTCGGCCTGATCCTCTTGGGTATGTCCAACGGCAATACGATTGGCCTGGAGCTCCTGGGCCATGTCCGCCAACGCCACGTAGCGGAGCTCGCGCGCTCGCCCCTGCAGAGAAGCGCCCTCTCGTGGCACTTCGATCCGAGCCGCCCGAAATGGAACGCCGAGCGAATTGGCGAAAGCGCCGACCCTTTTGACTTCTTCGGCAGCCTCTGGCCGTAGGCCATGGTCGACCGAGCCACAGCACAGGGTGATCCGAGCCTTGGTCCGCAAGTGGCTCAGCACATGCAGCAAGGCTATCGAGTCGGGCCCACCCGAACAAGCGACCAGGACGTGGTCCCCAGGGTCGACGAGCTCCCGCTCGGCGAGCGTACGCCGCACGGCTGCGATGATCATGCTGGGACGCTAGAACACGCCCGACGCGAGGGAAAGCCGCATCTGTTTGGGCCCGCCTGCTCCGCCCAATCTCGCCGCCTCGCGGTTCATCGGCGTGGCGCGGCCCATCGAGAACCCTGGCACGCCGACCGCGAAACCAGAACGTGACTTGCGGAACAATCCCGGTCCCGCCTCGGCCATTTCTTGCGACCGCTGCTCCCGCTTGGTCTGCAATGACGGCGAAGGTCCGCGCTTGTAGTCCCGTTCGGGGTCGTACCGAACGGCTTTGACCGTCAGCAGCACGGCCGGAATGATGCCGGCCATGCCGACCACGAGCGCGGCCACGGAGCCCTTTTCTCGACCTGGCTCATCGAGTGCAAAGTAACCGGCCAGCGCCCCTCCCGCGGCACCCACGAGTGGAAACACGGTCAGGGCCCATACTTCGTCGAGATCCGCGGCCGCGGGAATGATCAGGCCGAGCTCGGCGCCGACGAGCCCGAGGCCGATGGTTCCCTTCGGTGTGGACTTCACATCCTGGTAGGTCGGTTCCTGCGCCGACGCTTCGACGGTCGTCACAGAGAGCAAAACCGCCACTGCGAGCGCCCAGTTCCATCGCACGACTTGCCTACCCACTGCCCCCTCCGATCTCGAAGAACAAGTCACCATACACGGTGGCAAAACCCGCTGCAACCATTGGGCTTTGTGCAACAATCGGAACATCGGAAGCGAGGGGCTCATGGAGCAGCGCGAGTACGAAAGCATTACCGCCGAGGAGCGAGGACACATCGTCACGCTGACGTTTAATCGGCCGCAGAAGAAGAACCCTCTCAGCCAGCAGGCCATCAACGAGCTCTTATGGGCCCTCGACGACGCCGAGGCAGACCCGGAGGTGCGCGTGCTGGTCCTAACCGGCGCCGGCAATGCGTTCAGCGCTGGCGCGGACCTCAAGGGCATGTCGAGCGAGCGGGGCACAGGCCTCGAGAAGAAGGGGGAGTTCGACGACCTGCTCAGGCGGCTCAGCAACTTCAGCAAACCCCTCGTGGCTCGCATCCCCGGCTACGTCATGGGCGGCGCGATGGGAATCGTCGCCTGCTGTCACTTCGCGGTGGCTTGCGAGAGCGCCATCCTGGCCACCCCGGAGATCAGGCGCGGCCTGTTTCCCATGATGATCATGGCCGTGCTGAGACGCGTCATCCCGGAACGCGATCTGATCCCGCTCATGCTTCTGGGCGACCGGATCAGCGCGGAGCGCGCACGCGAGATTGGCTTGTTGACCGAGGTCGTGCCGGACGACGAGCTGGACGCGACGGTGAACGTGCTGGCTGAGCGACTGGCACAGCAATCGCCAACGGCCATGCGTATGGGGCTGCAAGCGTTCCGTACACAGCAAGACATGTCGGTCGACGAAGCGCTCCCTTACCTGCGCGAGCAACTCTACGCGATCTTGCAGACCGAAGACGCCAAGGAGGGTCTGGCAGCGTTCTTCGAGAAGCGTGAGCCACGCTGGACCGGGCGTTAGGCGGGCGAGGCGACGCTCTCGTCGTCGCTGGCCGGATGATGGCACGCGCTTGTCACCTCCGCCGTCCATTTCTTTGATGATCGCGTCGCCGCTTTACGGTAACAATCACCTTCACTCCGGGTGGGGAGCACGACATGCGCGAAGCTTGGTGCCTAGCGACGTGTTTCGTTTGCTTGAGTTTGCGCGCGCGCAAGAACTGCGCGTAGCCGGTCGCACGCCGGCAAGGGAGGTAACGTGCCAAATCTAAGGAACCGAGGGGCAATACCCCGTTGCGAGTCCGGCTGTGGCGAAACGCTCAGCCCGGAACTGACGCGCGAGGTCGACGCATTGCGAAACGACCCGAAGCTCAAACAGGCCATGAAAGATCCGAAGCTGCGCGAAGCGCTCGTCGGCAGTCCTGCGCGCGTCTTCAAGAAGCTCGGCTTCAATCCCGGCGCCCGCCTAGCCCGGCGCCTGCGACGCGCAAGCAATGCGAAGCTACGGGACGAAATCGCCAACCCGCCCGAGATTCGCCTCGGCAATGGTTGCACGGTCAAACCCAAGATCCGTCTGCGCATCGTGGAGCGCCTCAGCCAGAATGGGGGCAATTGATGGGCTCTGGAAAGACGAATGACTACGACTTGGTCATCGAGCTGGCCGAGGACCCCATCGTCGCGCTGCTCGGTGACGCGATCGACGCGAACGGCTCCCTTTCCTCGATGTTCGGCGGTGACGACGACCTCAGCCTCATCTGGCAGCTCGGGGGTCTCGCATCCGAGTTCAGCTTCGACGTCTCGTTCGATCGCGACAACGCCGTCCTGAACGCGGCTCAGACCAACGCGATCGACGTTCGACTCAACACCAGCATGTCATTGGGTGCCACCGGACTGCCTCTGCTGTCCTGGGATGTCGAGATGGATCTGCGCTGGGTCGTCGGCGCGGCCGTCGAGCGACGGCCGCTCGGCAGCGGTAGCCAAGACGTGCCCATCGTCGACTTCACCGAGCGCCTGTATCACAGCTCACTCGAGATCCAGAGCTCCTCACTCGACATGGCCATTTCCGCGATCGCATTGCTGCTGCCCGGCGTCAGCGAGAGCGATCTGCGCGGCAAATGGGACGACTTCGAGGCGACACTCAAAGGGCGCATGGACAGCTTCCTCAGGAACGACATCGGGAAGCTTCCGATCGCATTCCCGATGCCGGTCACCCCAGGAAGCGAAGACCCGGGCCTGCCGATCAGCATGGACCTCAAGACCATCGGCGACACGAGCAGCTCTCCGAACGCGCTGGCCTTGCTCGTCACCTTTGGCGATGGCACGGCGGGGAACACGGCGGCCTTCACCGAGAGCTTCCTGGAGTCAGCTTCGTCTGGCGACGAGGACCCGGCGGAGCTGGCCTGGGCGATGCTCGACTTCCTCTGGATTGGAAGACTCATCGCCGCCAAGCTCAAAGAGACGGACGTATTCGCGGACGCCACGTTTGAACACGAGCGAAACGGCGCGGTGGCGGTGACGAGGCTTGCCGACAAGATCGAAGTCGACGACGGCGTCTGGCTCGACTCCCTGTCGCTCACCTTCGACCCGAGCCAACACGCAGACCGCTTCACACTTCGAGGCAAAGTCGCCAAGCGCGGCTTCTGTTATGAGGCCTCCGCCGACGTCGGCGGCACGGTCACCATCGCCGTGGACGAGCCGGACCCCGAGTCCGGGATCGGCGGCGCGATTCGGGTCGACGGCATCATCGAAGACCCGGATGTCGACCTCGACATCCCCTGGTACTGCTGGGTGCTGGGGATTCTCACCTTCGGAGCGCTCTTTGGTCCCGTGGGCGTGATCATCGCGGTCACCATCGGCCTCATCGTAGAGGCCATCGAGGGGGTCTTCGATTGGATCGCGGACGAGGTCGTCGAAGCGCTGAACGGACTCACTGACATCGCTACACTGCCGACGGGCCAACTGAAGCTCAAGCCAATCGACGCCTTCATCGACGACGCGAGCCTCGTCTACGACGTCAACTACGAAGGCCTCGCACCCATCCGTTGCGAAGGTATCGCCCTACTCCGCAACGGCCAAGGCCTGGAGCTCGACAACGGAAAAGTCGTGAGCGGGGCCGACCTGCCCTCGACGGAGCTGCGCTTCATCGACGGAGCCCTGGAGCTGGGCTGTGCTGCGGAGATGGCGAAACTACCCGACACGCACTTCGACCGGCAACTGCGCTTCATGCTCTACGACCAGGACTACCAGCGCCCCCTGTCGTTCGCTGTGGACGAATACACGCAGCTCGACACCGTCGGAAGCGCGACTCTCCGGACGCCATCCTTAAAGCTCTGCGCGATCCGCAGCGACGAAGATCGCTATTCCTTGATCCAGGTCATCGCCGTGAACGAACGCTTCATCCGCGTCCGCTACCGAACCTGGGAGCGCCCCATCCGAAGCGTACGCATCGACGGAGACTTCGTCTGCCGTCGGGCCTTCGTTCCCGGAACCCTCGGGACGGCGGTCTTCCAACCCGCCGACGGCACCGGCAAGCGACCCCGACCGAAGACCGGCTGCGGCTGCACGGATCCCAAGCCCCCGCACGGGACCGAACAGGACCCGAGGACCGACGACACGGGCGCGCCTGCCTACCCCGCAAACCTG
This sequence comes from uncultured delta proteobacterium, assembly GCA_963746475.1. Lineage (GTDB taxonomy): Bacteria > Myxococcota_A > Polyangia > Polyangiales > Houyiibacteriaceae > SG8-38. The sequence goes on along the minus strand of CAVVBB010000004.1, from coordinate 384,740 downwards.
ACGCACTTCCCAGCGACGCACGCGATGGCCGTCGCACCCGCAGCGACGAGTGGGAGCGGCCTTCCTCTGACACCTTGCTTCCGCTCGAAACTGCGTGACGACCACGCACGGGCCCAGCACTTCAGAGAGCTTGCTCGTCTGGCTGCCATGAGCGGAGAGCCCAGCATCGGGCAGGCGCTCGTGCAGCGGGACACGTACACGAGTGAGGTCATCCCGCTGGATCCCGGCGTGGGCGCGCTCATCCACCAAAGCCGCTTGCCACGACTGAGCGCCAGCGCGGGCCGCTGGGAAGCCAGTGTGAGCTGGCATCGCGAGAAGCGTGCCCTCTTCCGGGCTGTCGAGACCGGTGTCATGACGGTCACGCGGCGCGAGTGGCGAGTCGACGGCGAGCGCCTGGAAGGTGCGGACGGCGTGCTCGACATCCCGGGCAACCAGCTCAAGTACACGATTCGTGAAGATGGACACGAGCTGGAGCTGGAGGTCCGCGACTCTACGGAAACGGCGTTCAGCCTGAGCGTGGAAGTCGAAGAAGGAGCCGCGCCACGTCTGTCCGCGGCGCGCTGCGTTCGCTTCAGCCCCGCATGCCAAAAGCCAGCTCGAGTGATGCCCAAGACCCTGGCCCAGGCTCGCATGATGATGGTGCCCGGCAGCTAGGCGTCTATCGCCAGAGCGACTCGAGACTGCCCCGACGGTTCGCAACAGACGCGACCGCTCGGGGCAGTGCTCGTTCGTGTGCCCTCAACGGCGAACGACGAACACGTTGCATTTGGCATGCCGCACGACCCGCTCCGCCACGCTCCCAATCAGCCAGTGCTCGATGCGACCGCGCCCGTGCGAGCCCATGACGATCAGGTCCACATCGTGGTCGTCCGCATATTCGACGACGGCGCGAGCGGGCGAGTGGTCTGCGACGAGCGCGAGCTCGACGTCGATCCCCGCCATGAGCTCATCGCGCAGCTTCTCCAGGTCGGACAGAAGCTCTTGCTCGGTCGTGTGCGCCCCTTCCTCAGAGGCCAAAGCCTGTGGAGGGATGAAAGCATGCGGATCGCGCACGTGGAGCAAGCTGACTTTGGTCGCGTGGGTCTTGGCGTACTGGGCCGCATGTCGGAGCGCCGGAACGGAGTTCTCGGACAAATCGGAGCAGGCCAGGATGTGTTTCGCGGCAACCATGAGGCAAGCCTAACACTCGAAGCGGCATTCGGTCAGGGGAGAACGCTGCGGGCTCAGGGCTCTAGCACGTCCTTGACCAGAAACTCGACGGATTCCCCGCCCATCCAGTGGTCCGGCTGAAACTCACCGACGAGACGCGCCGCAGACCGGCCTTGCAGGCGTGAGAAGAGTGCCGGGCCGAACCCCCTGATCTGGCTGTCGCCGAGACCGATCTCGAGCTTCGCATGCGCTTTTTCGGCGCCAACACCTTTCACCGTTAGTCGCTGTGGCTCGAGCAGAAACAGGGGCGCCCGATGCGCTTCTCCGAAGGGCCCCAGTCGCATCAGATCGCTCAAGCTCGGAACCCCGAAGGCGCCCCCCAAGGTCACGTCGATCTGGACGGGAGCCTGGTTCGCCTTGGCCGCGTTCCGCGTGGCATCCCCAAAAGCGGTGCGAAACCCTTCGAGCTGACTCGGATGCATCGACAGGCCCGCAGCGGCCCGATGCCCTCCAAAGGCGTGCAGGGTCGAAGCGCTCCGCTGAAGGGCGCGGTGAACGTCGATGCCAGCGCAGGTACGAACGCTACCGTGCCCGAGCTCGCCGTCTAAAGCGATCACCGCCGCAGGCTGACCTAGCGCTTCGACCAGACGCGCCGCGATGATCCCCACGATACCGCGATGCCAGCTCTCGCTCGCGACGACGATACCGGCCTCTGGCGCTTCACCGTAAATCTCATGGGCCTGAGCCAGCCCCTCGGAGAACGCGGACGCCGTGAGCGCCTTGCGCTTGTCATTGTGCGCCTCGACCTCGTCGGCAAGCCGCTCCGCCTCCTGGACGGTTTGCGCCTGCAGGAACCTCAAAGTCAGTTCAGAAGCCCCCAAACGGCCCGGAGCGTTAATCCGCGGCGCAAACCGGAACGCGATGTCTTCCGCAGTCAGGTTAGGCGAGGCGGGAACCTTGGCCACCCGGCGCAGCGCCTGAAGGGCCGGCCGCGCCTGGGCCGAGCCAATCATCTTCAGCCCCGCGCGCACGAGTCGACGGTTGTCTCCGTCGAGCGGAGCGACGTCCGCAATCGTTCCGAGTGCCACCAGGTCGAGCCATCGCCGAACATCGAGCGAAGCGCCGCGCTTTGCGCGAACTGCCGCGCCCAAGGACAGAGCCAAACCCGCGCTGCACATCCCCTTGTAAGGAAAGTCGCAATCGGGTCGATGCGGATTCAAAAACGCGAGCGCCGGCAGTGGATCTTCCGGGACCAGGTGGTGGTCCACGACGAGTACGTCCACTCCCCGCGCCTGGGCCGCCCGTATTCGCTCATGGTCGCTCGAGCCACAGTCGCAGGTCACCAGGACGCGAGGGGCCTCCGCTAGACAGCGATCGAGGGCTGCGTCGCTCAGCCCATAGCCGCCGACGAAACGGTCCGCGACCAAAGTGCGCACCTCAGCGCCCAGTGCCTGCAGGATCTCGCTGAGAATCAGGGCGGAGGTCGTCCCGTCGACGTCGTAGTCTCCAAATACGACGATGCGCTCGCTCTTCGAGATGGCGGTCACCAGGCGTTCGGCGGCCAGCTCCCTGTCGGCCATCTGCGCCGGGGCGTGCAGGCCACGCAAGGAAGCGTCCAGAAATGCACTTGCATCCTCGGGCCCGCGCAGTCCGCGGTTGAGCAGGACCTGCGCCGCGGTCAATCCCAGACCGCAAGAGCTCGCCAGAGCTCGTGCCGCCCCTGGGTCTGACTCCCGGACTTCGTAACGCCGGACCTCGGTCGGAGGCTGCGTGTCCGAACGAGCAGACATGCGCCTCGACTCCTAGGAGCTTGCCGTGCGACCGAAAAGCCGCTTGTCCATGAGCTCGGTCACCGGTGCCGCGACGAAAATCGAGGAAAGCGTGCCGATTACAATTCCTATGGCCAAGGCGAAGGCGATGTCCTGGATGACGCCCGTACCGAAGAAGAAGAACGCCAAAATCGAAAGGAGCGTCGTCAGAGAGGTCACGATGGTCCTCGACAGCATCTGGCTGGTGCTGAGATTGATGAGCTCGCGTAGGCTCTTGTCACGCACCCTGACCATGTTCTCTCGGATCCGGTCATAGACGACAATCGTGTCGTTGATCGAGTAACCCATGATCGTCAGCAGCGCGGCCACCGTCGTTAGGTTCACTTCCTTTTGCAGCAGAACATAGACGCCGAGGGTGATCAGGGCATCATGGAACATGGCGATGACTCCACCCGGCGCGAAGCGCAGGTCGAACCGAAACGCCACGTAGAGCATGATGAAGGCGATCGCATACAGGAGCGACTTGATCGCGGCGTCGCGAAGCTGCTGTCCCGCCTTGGGACCCACCCACTCGACACGGAGCGGATTCTGTGGCGCCCGCTCACCAAACTGCTTTTGGAGCCGCGCGACCACCTCGTCCGCAACACCCATGAGCTGAGCTTCGTAGCGCAACTCACGGCTGCCCGCGAGCGCATTGACGGAACGGACCCGCGCGCCGCCGGCCTCCAAGGCCGTCTGGAGCTGTCCTTCGCTCACGCCCTCGGAGACGCGCACGGTGATCTTGTCACCGCCCGGCGAAACTTTCATTTCGCCGAAGCCCGCTCCGAGAGAGCTCTCCACGCTCTGTCGAATCTTCTCGAGCTCTTCGGGGGGCAGCGATGAGACTTCCTGAATGCGGATGATGTACTCGTTTGGAGAGTCCTCGACGCTGATGACATCCGGACGGGAATATCCTGCATTCTCCAGAGCCGCGCGTACCTCAGCAGGTGCGGTATCCGCCGTGAAACGCAACTGAATCTCAGTCCCACCGGCGAAGTCGATCCCGTAGTTGGGGCCCGGGACGAACAGAAGGATCAAACTGGCTAACGCGAGAAACCCGAGCACAGCCATGACCGGCCCGCGGTATTTCATGAAATCGATATAGGTACCGGGCTTGACGAACTCCATTTTTCAACCCACCCGCAAGCGCTGAACGCGCAAACCGCGCACCAGCCAGTCAAAGCAAACTTTGGAACAAAACGTCCCGGTGAAGAGCGAGGTGGCAATGCCGATGAGCAGCATCGTCGCAAAGCCCTTGATTGGTCCCGTACCGAACTGCCAGAGCACCACGCCCGCGATGGCCGTCGTCAGCTGGCTGTCAAATACCGAAGAATAGGCGCGAGCAAAACCCTGCTCGACCGCCGACCTGGGGGACTTGCCCAGCCTCAGTTCCTCGCGAATGCGCTCGGTGATGAGGACGTTCGCGTCCACTGCCATTCCGACCGTCAGCGCGATCGCAGCCACGCCCGGCAAGGTCAGGGTCGCGCCGATCGCGGACATGATACCCAGCAAAAGGAGCAGGTTGAGGCAAACCATCAGATCGGCGATCAAACCGGCGGTCTGATAGTAGATAGCCATGAACAGGAGAACGGCGAGGATGCCAAAGAGTGCCGCTTTGGCCCCCTTGGTCACCGAATCTTGTCCCAGGGTGGGACCGATGAGCTGCTCATTGGCGGGCCGCAGCGGCGCGGGCAGTGCGCCAGCTTGCAGAACGACCACCAAATCCTTCGCCTCCTGAAGCGTTTCGGCACGGTCGAGGTACTGGCCCAGTGTGATGCGCCCACGCGCTCCGATCTGGCCCTGAATGACGGGCGCAGACTCCACCCGGTCGTCTAGAACGATGGCCATCCGCTTGCCGATGTTTCGGCCCGTCAGGTCACTCATCCGCGACGTGCCGCGCGTGTTCATCGTGAAATCGACCTCCGGGTTCCCCGTCTGCGGATCGAAGCCGACGGCGGCGTCATCGAGGTCTTCGCCGGTCGCACCCGCGATTCGGTTCAGGTAATAGGTGCGCCAGCCCTCGCCTCCGCGCTCGGGATCGGCTTCCTGGCGGCCCACCTTGAGCACATGGTCATCATCGGGAAGTGTGACGGTTGCAATCTGGGCGAGCAGCCGTTCCCGCGCGTCCTCCCCGAAGGCCTCGAGATAGGGCTGCGTGCCCTGCGCGAGGTAGATTCCCTCCGGTGGGTTGGCCAGCGCTTGGACTAGGTCGGTCGATTCGTCGTCGACGATGTTGAAGGAGAGTTGCGCGGTGCGGCTAATGATCGATTTGATGCGCTCGAAGGAGCTTTCCTCGGCACCGGGCACCTCGATGATAATGTCACCCTCTCTCGGTCGCGCGATCACCGTGGGCTCGAGCACGCCGAGGTTATCGATGCGGTTGGTGATGGTTCGCTCGGACTGGCGAACCGCCGTTTCTCGCAGAGCCTCCAGCTGGTCTTCCCGCATCGTGAGCTCGACGACCTGCTCACCCACTCCGCTGGCGACGCGAAGGTCGCGGAAATTGTCCTTGACCCAGGCCTTGTGGAGCTTCTGGGCGTCTTCGGGATTGGAGAAGGTGACGCGGATGGCACGGACGGCACCCCCTTCCCTGTCCACTCGCTCGACCTTGCAGCGCTGACGAATCTCGTTGAGCTTCTCTTTGTCGACGGTGTCAGCGTCGTCTTCGTCGATGGCGCCGATCAGAACGCCGCACTGCCGCTGGACCTGTTCCGCGATCCGGTCACGCCGGTCACGGATGTATTCGTCGACCTCGACCTCGTACATCAAGCGCAGGCCACCCTTAATGTCGAGGCCCGGGCTGATCTGGCTGTCGAAGTACGACTTCACGATCTCCGGGGCCTGCAGCCATCGGTCGAGACTCGGCCACAGGGCCAGGAAACCGAAAACGGCGGCGCCGATGACGATTGTGAAACGAAAATACCAACTACGGTCCATATTGGATTTGCCTGGCTGCTAGCTCTTCGGCGGCTCTTGGGGCTGGTCGAGACCTGCCACGTGACTCTTCAAAATCTTGATGCGTGTTCGATCTGCGATCTCCAGGGTGACGTCACGCTCGTCTACGGCCGTGACCTCGCCCCGGATACCGCCGTTCGTGCGGACGATATCACCCTTCTTCAGGCCTTTGACCAGCGCATCGTGTTCCTTGGCGCGCTTTTGCTGCGGGCGGATCATCAGAAAGTAGAGAACCGCGAACATGAGCAGGAGAAAACCGAGGTCCATCGGCCCTCCTCCGCAACCCGGAAGCGCCGTAGGAGCGCCGCCGCCTGGCGGTGCCACTGGCGGTGTACTACCTCCGCTGACGTCGGGCTGGAGCAGAATCTGGAACAACAAGTAATGCACGTCGCTTAAACCTCGCTCACCGCACAACACCCGACGCTTGAGACCGGACCGGGACGTGAAGCGCGCGATTAGTACCTTATGGCCTCTAGCACGTCAACTCCGCGGAATTGCGGATCTATGCTACAGAGCCGAAACTCTGGCACCGGAGTGCCACAGGAGGAGGAGTCATGGTGGACAAAGTGGACAAGATCTGGTTCGACGGGAAGCTCATTCCGTGGGACGAGGCGAACGTTCACGTCTTGACTCACACGCTTCACTACGGCTTGGGCGTGTTCGAAGGGATTCGCTGTTACAAGCTCGTAGATGGGCGGAGCGCGGTCTTTCGTTTGGAGGATCACATTCGACGATTGTTCGAGTCGGCACACATTTGCATGCTGCCGATGCCGTTCAGCGCTGAGGAAATCACCAACGGCTGCCTGGAGACGGTCCGAGCCAACAGTCTGGACGAGTGTTACCTGCGACCCATCGCGTTCGTGGGTGCGGGCGGCATGGGGATCGGCGCGCAGAACTCGACCCGCGTCTCGATCATCGCCTGGCGCTGGGGCGCCTACCTGGGCGACGAGGGCTTGAACAAGGGTGTGCGCGCCAAGGTGAGCTCCTTCACGCGAGCCGGTATCAACTCACTGATGGCGAAGGGCAAGATCACCGGCCACTACGTCAGCTCCATCATGGCCAAGCGCGAGGTACTCGCAGCCGGATATGACGAAGCGATCATGCTGGACCCTCAGGGCTACGTCTCAGAGGCTTCCGGGGAAAACTTGTTCATCGTCCGCGATGGAGAGGTCAGCACCCCGGCACGAGGTGGTTCTCTGCTCGGTGGGATCACGCGAGACACCGCCATTCGAATCATGCAAGACATGGGCATTCGGGTGACCGAGCGGCTCATCTCGCGTGATGAGCTCTACATCGCCGACGAGCTGTTCATGGTTGGCACGGCGGCCGAGGTGACCCCCGTCCGAGAGCTCGATCATCGACAGATCGGCACTGGCTCTCGCGGCCCGATCACCGAAAGGGTGCAAAAGGCCTATTTCGACGTCGTGAAAGGCGCCCAGGTCCTCGAAGAGGGCTGGCTGAGCTACGTTTGAGGCTTCGCCGAGGTCCAACGGATGCGGCGACCTCCTTCAACAGCGCTAGTCCTCGACAGTCCCTTTATTGATGATGATCCGTCGGCAATGCGGGCACTGGTGTAGCTCCTCGGCGCGCCGGAGCTCTATGCTCAGCTGAGCAGGCAGTGCCATACGGCATGCCGGGCAAGTCGCATCCTCGATGAAGACGACCACGTTGGGAAGGCCCTTTCGCAAGCGCTCGTACGTGCGCAGCACCGCGGATGGAATCTTTGCGACCAGCTCTTCGCGTCCGGCAAGCATCGCGTCGCGCTGCTGCTGGAGCTCGACGACTCGCGCCTTCGACGAATCCTCCTGGGATACCAGCACGCTCTTGGCCTCGTCGAAGTCCTTCTCCCGTTCTGAGAGCGAAGACTGCTTGGCCTCGATGGCTGCGCCGATGCGGCCGAGCTCTTCCTCGCCCTCACGAATGACGCGGCGGTTGGCTGCGACCTCGCGCTCTGCCGCCTCGGCTTCCTTGATTCGCTGGGCCTGGGCAACCTTCTTTCGAGCACGCTGTAGGCCCTCGGCTCTGTCTTTCAGATCCTCCGTCTGCCGGAACTTCAGCTTCTCTGCCTCGACCAGTTGCTCCCTCTCCCTCGCGAGCAGTCGCTCAAGAGTGTCGACACCGTCACGCAGCTCCTCAAGTCTCTTGGGGATCTCTCTGAGCTCGGTCTCGATATCACGAGCCGAGTCGTCCATTGCTGCCAATTTTGCGAGCGCTACGAGCTCTTCGCGCAAGAATCGCCTCCTCGAATGTAAGCTGGCGGGCGTGTAGCCCGACTGTACGGCCGGCGCAAGACCACGCCAGCCGAACGCGGTAGGCCCACCTGGACTCGAACCAGGAACAACCCGGTTATGAGCCGGGGGCTCTAACCAATTGAGCTATGGGCCCGCTTGAGAGCTTTCTTAACGCGAATGATCCACAAAGGCGAGCAAAGCGCCGCCTTTAGTTGTCCATGAAGCTGCGAAGCTGCTTGGACCGGCTCGGATGACGAAGCTTGCGCAGGGCCTTGGCTTCGATCTGGCGAATGCGCTCCCGTGTGACCTCGAAGTCCTGGCCGACCTCTTCGAGCGTGTGATCGCTCTTTTCGCCGATGCCGAAGCGCATCCGCAGCACCTTCTCCTCGCGAGGCGTCAGCGTCTTCAATACACGGCGCGTCTGGTCTTCGAGGTTCCCTCCGATCACCGCCTCGACAGGCGAGACAGCGTTCTTGTCCTCGATGAAGTCACCGAGATGGCTGTCTTCCTCCTCACCGATGGGCGTCTCGAGGCTGATCGGCTCTTTGGCGATCTTCAGGACCTTGCGCACCTTTTCGAGCGGCATCTCCATCCGCTCGGCGATTTCCTCGGGATCGGGCTCGCGACCAAGCTCCTGAACCAGGTAGCGAGATGTCCGGATGAGCTTATTGATCGTTTCGATCATGTGCACCGGGATGCGAATAGTGCGCGCCTGATCCGCAATCGCCCGGGTTATCGCCTGGCGAATCCACCAGGTGGCATACGTCGAAAACTTGTAGCCGCGCCGGTATTCGAACTTGTCCACGGCCTTCATCAAGCCGATGTTCCCTTCCTGGATGAGGTCCAGGAACTGCAAGCCGCGGTTCGTGTACTTCTTCGCGATGGACACCACGAGCCGCAGGTTCGCTTCCACGAGCTCGGCCTTGGCTCGCTCGGTCTGGCGCTCGGCCGAAGCCAGCTTGCTATACGTCCGTCGAAGTCGTTCGACGGGCTGCCCCATGTCTTGCTCGACCCGCGCGATCGATTCGAGCGCATCGCGGATCACATCTCGCGAAAGCATGATCTGCTCGACACTGCCGTAGCGCCGCTGCAGCCGCTTCTCGGCCGCCTTGCTTTCCTGGATCTCGCTGACTACGCGATCCATCTCCTGGTGCTTGAGCCCTCCGACCCGGGCTTCGGCCTCCGCGATGTCCCGCTCGGCGCGCTCGACGCGACGGATGAACGACTTGATGCGTCGAACGACTCGATCGATCTGTTTCTTCGTCAGACCCAGCGCGCGCAGGAGATCCACGCGCTCATCCTGGTGTCGAGCCAGCTGCGTCCGAGCCTGCTTCTGCTCGGAAGCCTCTCCTCCGTCGTCCAAATCGTCTTGGACCTTGATCATCGAGTTGTCGATGCGTCGGACTTTGTCGAACAGCTTCAGGACGCGAGCCTTGACTTCCTCGAAATCGACATCGTCTTCTTTGTCTAGATCGCGAACCACGTCCTTGACGCGCAGCTTGCCCTTCCGGAGTCCCTCGCCGATCTCTAGGATTTCGGTGACGCCAACGCGAGAATTGAGGATGACCTCGAAGATCTTGCTCTCGCCGTCCTCGATTCGCTTCGCGATCTCGACCTCACCCTCTCGTGTCAGAAGCGAGACCGAGCCCATCTTTCGGAGGTACATCCGGACCGGGTCGTTCGACTTCGCCGAGTACGGGTCCTCGGCGGGAGGCGGCGCGACGGATGCGCGGCGCACTGGCGCGTTCGTGACGGCCAGCGCTATTTCGCTCTTCTTTTGACCCTGCGGTGTCGAGTCGACCACTGCGATGTCTTCACTGCGCAACCAGGTCATCAAATCGTCGATTTGATCCGATGTGACCATGTCGGGAGGTAGCGCGTCGTTGAGCTCGTCGTAGGTGAGATAACCCTGGCTTCGCCCCCGTTCGAATAGGAGCTGAACCTCTTTGCGCTCTCTGCCCTTGACCTTCGGAACGACCCGGGAGGGTCGGTCTTCCGTCTCAGCGTTGTCAGTTACTTCGGCACGCACTGCAGTCTTGCTGGCCATTCATTACCTCTTGCTGCCTCGTTTGAGTTCGTGCGCGCTTCGGGAGAGCGCTACGAACTCTTGCGTCAACCCAGCCGCCAACGTGTCATCACCGACGCGGCGCGCCTCGATGATTCTTTGTTGAAGCCTAGGAAGCTCGCGTTCGATGTTTTGTTGTTCCAACCGCGGAAGGCCGTCACTGATGACACGTCGCGCGTCCTCCAGGCTGAGCTGTTGCACAGCCAGCTGCTCTTCCACCCACGGCCTAAGCGAATTTGCATCTAATTCACCAAGAAAGACCGGGGCATCAAGCGATCCCTGCTTACACACCATCCGCAAGATAGTGTCAAAGATGGCGCGAAGATCCGGGCTCGTCAAAAGGTTCGAAAGTTTTTGTGTTTCTGCATCCTGAACCAGCTCCGGTTGGTCCAAGAGTGCAGAAATCAACTTAAGCTGTAACTCCGGAATTTCGTCCTTTGGACTGCGTGCAGGAGCTTCTCGACGACGCACTTTAACGCGGCTCTCGCCACCCAACCCACGGCGCAACTCACGTTGCACGAGCCCGACGTCGTTGATGCCGAACTTGCGCGCGACGCGCTCGACGTAAGCGCGACGTTCGATTGGACTTTCGACGCCTGCAAGGATGGGCGCGAGTTTTGCGATGGCATCGGCCTTGGAACGGGGGGAGCCCTCCGAGGAGGCGGCAGCGTCGTCGATGAGGTACTCGATGATGCTGGGCGCCTGCATGAGCAGGGTGCGCATGGTCTCCGGCCCTTGCTCCCGCATGAAGCTGTCAGGGTCGGCCCCTGCCGGAAGCGTAGCCACATGCGTCGACAGCTCCAGCTTCTGGAATACGCCGTGCGCTTCGCGCGCAGCTTTGCGGCCCGCGGCGTCTCCGTCGAATAGGAGCACGACTTTTTTTGCGAAGCGCTTCAGCAGCTTCGCGTGCGATTCCGTCAAGGCCGTGCCCATGGGCGCGACCGCATAAGCGAAGCCAGCCTGATGCAGGGCGACTAAATCGAAGTTGCCTTCGCAGACGACCGCCATGTCCTCCCGTCGGATTTCGACGCGGCCTTCGTGCAGGCCATAGAGGACTTCACCCTTCCGATAGAGCGGGCTCTCCGGACTGTTGACGTACTTGGCAGGGGGCTCCTTCGGAGGCTCCATGGAAGGGGCCTCCCGCAAGGCCCTTCCGCTGAAAGCGACCACCTGTCCGTGCAGATTCGTGATCGGAAACATCAGGCGATGCCTGAATCTGTCATAGTGACCGCGGCCCGAACGCCTCGGGACGATCAAGCCGACGGACTCCGCATCGGCCGGTGAGCAGCCGGTGTCTGCGACAAAGCCGGTCAAAGCGTCCCAGCCGTGCGGGGCGTAGCCCAAACGAAAGCGCTCCGCGGTCTCCGCGGAGATCTGTCGTTGGGCAAGCATCTCGCGGGCGATGCTGGCATCCGGATGCCTCTCGAGCTGCTGCGCGTAGAAGTCGGTCGCGGCCTCCATGATTGAAGCCAGGCGCTCCGAATGCTTCTTGTGCCGCTGGTATTCGGCGTCACGTTGGGGATCGTAGCTCGGCAGCTGCACGCCCGTGCGCTCAGCCAGGTCTCGGGCAACCTCTGGAAACGTCTTGCCTTCCACGTGCATCAGGAAGGAGAAAACGTCGCCGGACGCCTTGCAGCCGAAGCAGTGGTAAAAGCCCCGGTGCGGGTGCACGTAAAATGAAGGGCTCTTTTCGTTGTGGAACGGGCAGAGGCCCTTGAGACTGGTGCCCGATCTCTTGAGGTTCACGTAGTCGCCGACCACGTCCTCGATTGGCGTACGGTCTCGGATTTCTGCGATCTTGTCTTCAGGAATCACCACCGAGCCTTGGTCACGCGAACTTCGATGAATCGTCGCAAGTCTATGCCCGGACGCGTTCTTGGCAAGCGCGGCAGGGCGCTGTAGTTGTGGGCGCAGTGGCGAAGGCGCAGCAATCGTGCTCACGGGTCCTGGCGGTTTACCTGCTGGTGGGCGCGGCGGTATTCGTCGCGACACGCCTGGAACAGGCGGCGAGCGTCGGAAGATACGTGCACCTCGTCGTCGCCGCGATCTTCTGCGGCACCTCTCTGCGGCTCGCCAGGGGGGAGCTGCGGCATTTCGGCATCGCGCTGGCCGGTTTGCTCGAGCCTGCGGACGAGGACCGACCGGGTGGCCCTTTTGGGCTCTGGGATCTGGGCAGGGCGTTTTGGGAAACCCTGCCCGCCGCGCTTCGGGAGCTTGGCATCGCCGTGGGGACTGCCGCGGTCGTCTTTCCTCTCTACGGTCTGGGATACGCGGCCTGGCAGGAACCGGCCCGGGAGCTCAGCCTGTCGCTGCCGCCCGAGCCTTTCGAGCTCGCGCTGACACAGTTCCTGGTCGTTGCGCTTCCAGAAGAAGCGTTTTTTCGCGGGTACATCCAAACCGCGCTGAGCGACCTCGAGGCGCGACGGCTACGGATCGCCGGCGTGAGCCTCGCCCCAGCTGCCTGGCTGCTGCAAGCCGTGCTGTTTGCTCTGCTTCACCTGGCCGTTCAGCGGCACCCTGCGCGTCTTGCCGTCTTCTTCCCAGCCCTTCTGTTTGGATGGTTACGCGCGTGGCGCGGCGGGATCGGCGCAGCTTCGGCCCTGCACGCGATGAGCAATCTTTATTCCCAAACCTTGGCCCGGAGTTGGCTATAACTGCGCAATGGTGGTCACCCCTCCCGCGCCGAGCATTCTCGCCAGCCTCGTTCAGCAGGCGCTGGCCGAAGACCTCGGCCGCGGCGACATTACCACGCAGGCCTGTGTCGAACCGTCAGTGCGAGGCACGGCCATGCTCAATGCGCGAGAACCACTCGTGGTCTGCGGGCTCCCGGTGATCGAGGAAGTATTCTCTCAAATCGACCTTCTCGTCGACATCGACCCACAGGTCGCCGACGCCGACTCCGTCGAGGCGGACGCCACGGTGGCCATCCTGCGGGGACCGGCCGCTTCGATTCTCATCGGCGAACGCGTGGCGCTCAACTTCATGCAACGCATGTCGGGAGTCGCCACGATGACTAGACGCTATGTCGACGCAGTGCCCGGGGGATGCAGGACACGCATCACGGACACGCGAAAGACTACACCCGGTCTGCGCGCGCTCGAGCGGTATGCGGTCCGTTGCGGTGGCGGGCACAACCACCGCGAGGACCTGAGCTCGGCCGTGCTCATCAAGGACAATCACATCGCCGCAGCCGGGGGCTTGACCGAGGCAGTGCGCCGCGCACGAGACTATGCGCCGCACACCTGCCGCATCGAGTGCGAAGTCGACTCGAAGGAGCACCTCGAAGAGGCCATCTCGGCAGGCGTCGACATCGTCATGCTGGACAACTTCTCCGACGAGGCCGTGCGGGACGCCGTGACATTCATCGCCGGCCGGGCCCTCATCGAGGTGTCCGGGGGCATCACCTTCGAACGAATCCCGATCCTGGCTAAGCTCGGAGTGGATGTCATCAGCGTGGGTGCCCTCACGCACTCCTCTCCGTCGTGCGACCTGGGCCTGGACTGGAGCTGAAGGAGGCCACGACCTTGGAACACGAGCTGGATCCGGACCGTCTTCAGGCTCTGCTTCAAACCGAACGCTGGGGCCGCTCGCTGACCTGGCTCCAAACGACCGATTCGACCATGGACCAGGCACAGAAGGCCGCGAGTTTTGGCGCGCCCGACGGACATGTGGTGGTCGCGGACGAGCAAACGAGAGGCAGAGGCGCCCACGGGCGCTCATGGGACTCTCCGGCAGGCACGGACCTGTACTTCTCCGTCGTCACGCGTACGGGCTTGCCCGCCAGCGCCTCTGCGCTCCTCACCTTGGCCGTCGGACTGGGCGTGCGGGAGACAGTCGCTGCGCTCACGCCTTCGCGAAAGGTGCAAATCAAATGGCCGAACGACATTTGGATCGACGGCCGCAAGTGCGCTGGCATCTTGGTGGAGAGCCGAACGCTGGGCTCGCGGCTAGAAGCCGTCCTGATCGGCATCGGCCTAAACGTGAACCGCCAGCAATGGCCGGAGGACCTGCGGGACTCGGCCACATCGATCCGGACACAGAGCGACGCTAAGGGGCCCCTGGACCGCGGCAGCATCTTGGTAGCGCTGCTGCTGCGTCTCGAGCAGTGGATCGACCGTCTGCTAGTGGGCGGCCCGGAGGTCATCGTCGAGGCGTTGCGGCCGCAGCTCGCGCTGCTCGGCGAGCCGGTCACCTGTGACGAGGTACGAGGCATCTTTCGCGGCGTCGCGGACGATGGAGCGGCCTTCATCGAAACCGAGGACGGCTTGCGAACCCTGCGCGCAGGGCAGCTCAGACCCGCCTGAGCAAGCCGCTTGCTGTCGGGCCTCCAGGGCTCCACAACAGAGCGGATGTCGGTGGAACAAGAACTCGGGTGGCTACGAGACAGCGTGGGCCTCTATGACTGTCGAGAGTGTGCCGTGATCGCCGTCCATGGAGACGACGCCCATGAGTGGCTTCAGGGACAGGTCACGAACGACCTGAACAGCATGAAACCGGGCGACGCCTCGTACGCCTTCGTACTCAGTCCCAAGGGACGAGTACTGGCCGACACATGGGTGCTCTACCGAGGTCAGGAGCTCTTGCTCCTCGTCCCGAAGGTCCAGGTCGACACGCTGCTCGCACGTTTTGATCGCTACATCATTATGGAAGACGTCGAGCTCGAGCCACGCGGCGACTGGAGCCTCGTCACCGCGCAGGGGCCAGCGGCGCAGAGACTGGAGGGTGGCCACGAAGCGGACCGCCTCGGGCGAGGTGGCCGCGACTTCCTATTCAGCAGCGCGGATCGGGACACGGAGCTCGCCGCTCTCCAAGCGCGCTGCGCAGAGCTCGGCGGCGGCCCGGTCGAAGCGGAAGCCTGGGCGCAGGCGCACACACTGAACGGACGCCCACGCTTTGGCATCGACTTCGGCGAGAGCACCTACCCGCAGGAGACGGGGCTGACGACGCTTGCAGTGTCCTTCACGAAGGGCTGCTACCTAGGGCAGGAGACGGTGATGATGCTGCAGAGCCGTGGAAAGGCGCCAAAGACGTTGTGGCGGTGGAGCGTGGAGGCGCAGACGCCACCTGCGCCGCAGAGCCCCATCACCTTCGACGGGCTCGAGGTGGGTCACATTACCTCCGCGGCGAGGGACGAATCCGGCGTCAGGGCGCTCGGATATCTGAAGCGAGGACACGAAGCGACGAAGCATACGCACATTGCTATCGCCGGCTTTCCGGCGCTCGCGCTCGGAAGCGTCGAGAACGGCGTTTCCTGACGACGTAACGGAACGTCGGGCTATAGCCACCGAGCTAGCGTGGTCTTATAGTTTAGTGCTAGATAGGGGTCCGATGCTGAATCTAACGCCAAGAGCTGCCGAAAAAGTCAAAGAAATCCGAGATTCCGAAGGCCTCGGCGAGCAGGGTCTGAGGGTCCGCGTCATCGGTGGTGGTTGCGCGGGATTCTCCTACGACCTCTTCTTCGAGGATGAGACCTCGGATCTCGATCAGACCTTCAAATCGCATGGAATTCCCATCTATGTGGATATGATGAGCGTGCAGTACCTCGAGGGGACTGAGATTGACTACGTCGAAGGCCTGCAGGGCGCCGGCTTCAAGTTCGTCAATCCGCAGGCCAAACAGACCTGCGGCTGTGGCAGCAGCTTCGCAACCTAAAATATATTGATTTCAGCAACTTAGGGTCGAATTTGGCTGCACCGAGACGCCCCAGACTAGAGCCCCCATGGGAAAGTGGACCTTCAGCTTGCTCGATGACGTAACGTAACGTAACCTCTGCACGTAAGGTCAACGTTATGCAATCTTCATCGCTCGATCTCTACATTCAGCGCGTCCGCGCCATCCCGAAGCTTTCCCGCGAGGCAGAGCACCAGTTTGCGCTCCGCGTGAGCGAAGGAGACCAGCAAGCCGCCGACGCTCTCGTCGAGGCCAACCTTCGCTACGTCGTCGCGATCGCGCTTCAGTATCGTCGATACGGCATCAGCTTGGGCGACCTCATCGCCGAAGGCAGCGTCGGTCTGGTCACCGCGGTCCGCAAGTTCGACCCGCACCGAGGAACGCGTTTCGTGACGTACGCGGGGTACTGGATCCGTGCGTTCGTGCTCGAAGCTGTGGTGCGCTCGAACACGCTCGTCAGTCCTGGTTCGGGACCCTTCCGCTCGAAGCTATTCTTCCGCTTGCGTCGCGAGCGGGCTCGACTGTCCAATCTGGTCGACGACCCGCAGGAGCTGATCGACAAGCTCGCCGAACAGTTCGAGACCACGCCCAAAAAGATGAACGAGCTGCTCCGACGGCTGGACCAGCGTGAGGTTTCGCTCGATGCACCCGTCTACAGCGACTCCGAGACCTCGCTCGTAGAAATGCTGGCTGGGAGCTCGGAACGTCAGGACGTGACCCTCGAACGCAATCGGCGCCAGAACAGTCTCGAAGCGCGGCTCGAGGGTGCGATGAAGGTGCTCGACCAGCGCGAGCGGCTCATCGTAGAAAAGCGGATCCTGAGCGAACATTCAGCATCTCTAGCTGCGCTCGGGCGCGAGCTCGGCGTGAGCCGTGAGCGCGCACGCCAGCTCGAAGCGCGGGCGAAGAAGAAGCTCCGCGACGAGCTGAAAGACCTGGCTCCCGCCGCTTAGCGCGGACGTGAACAGGTAGGGCCTCAGCCCACCTTCCGAAGATCAGTGCTTCCGCGTCAACATCGCGTTAGCATGGGGCTACGGAATGGGCGCGGAAGAGACCGACATCTCGGAGTTAGGTCGCGAGCCCACTACGGAGCTGGGGCAAGACGATCTGCGGGTGCTTGCGGGCACCCGGATGAAGCCGCCTTCGGTTCCGTCTGATGCACCCACGACCGAAAGGCCGGTGGTGCCCGAACGGCCCGCGCCAGCCGCAAAGCCTACCCGCTCCCGCGCGCCCTCCGACGAGCTCCGGCGGGCGCGGGAGTGGCTCGACGAATGCCAGCGTGAGCTTCAAACACAGCCTGAGAAGCGCAGGGCATCGAGGCTCCATTTCGAGATGGCCCGCGTCTGCGAGACGTCCCTCAAGGATCCTCGAAGGGCACTCGAACACTACCAGTCGGCCGTGGAGCATGCGCCCGACTACGTGCCTGCCATCCGAGCGGCCCGGAGACTCCTGCTCGGCGCCCGCATGTACCCTGCGGCACTGGAGCTGTTCGACGCAGAGGCGCGCGTGACCAGACAAGCAAGGCACAAGGCCGCGCTCTATCTGCTCAAGGGCCGCCTGCTCGAAGACGTGCTCGGCAATCGAGAGGCCGCCGAGGAGGCCTATCAAACCGCGAAGGCCTTGGACAGGACGGACGCGACGGTGTTGCGCGCAACCGGACAGCGCGCGTTCGCGAACGGCACCTGGCAGGAACTCGACCGAAACCTCGCCGCCCTGGCCAACGCCGCGTCCTCGGACGAGGCCCACCGCGCAGCCCTCATCATCCGCCGTGCTCAACTTCTCGAAAGTCGTCAGCAGCGACCAGAGCAGGCTGCAGAGCTCTACGAGACGGCACTGCAGCTGCAGCCCGACTCGACGATTGCGGTCCAGTCGTTGAAGCGTCTCTACTACGGACAGCGTCGATGGCGTGACTTGATCCGCACGCTCGAAATCGACGCGCGCCTGTCCACCGACCCCGCGACCAGGGCGGCCTCGTTGTACCGAGCGGCGCGGATCCAGGCGGAGCGTTTGGGCAACCGGGACGAAGCCGTACGCATGCTCGAGCAGGCCCGCTCGCAAGGCCCTCACGACCCCCTGATTCTGGGCGAGCTCGCTCGTCACTATCAATCGAGCCGTGACTTCAGCGCGCTGGTCGAGACGCTCGAAGCCCTCGTGAGCACGAGCGACGACCCCGCCGAACAGCTCACGCTGACTCAGCGCATTGCGCGTCTGTACGAAGAAGAGCTGCAGGACGTGGACCAGGCAATCGCCTGGCATGAACGGGCGCTCGTCATCGAACCGACTTCGTTGCCCAGCATTCAGGCACTGAGCCTCCTTTACAGGATACGCGGCGCCTGGACGAAGTTGATCGAGATGTACCTGGCCGAAGCGAAGCACACCAAGGACGCTCAGCGGCGCGCCGATGCGCATGCGCGGGTCGCAGAAATCTTCGAGAACAAGCTCGACGCCCCGAACGAAGCCATCGAGCATTACCACCGTGCCCTCGTCGGAGACCCCGACCACGCGGCGGCATTCAAAGCGCTCACACAGCTCCTGTCGGACACGCGACGCCACAAGGAGCTGATCCAGCTCTACGAGAATGCCTTGGATCGCGCGAACACGGTTCATGCAGTCAGCTACCTGCTCAAGATTGCCCAGGTTTACGAAGACGTGCTGGCTGAGCACGCGCTCGCCGCCCAGACCTACCGGCGCGTGCTCGAACTCGATTCGGGCCACCTCGCCGCCGTACATGCTTGGCAGCGGGCCGCCTCCCGAGCGCAACGTCCAAGGGAACTCCTCCAAGCACTCGACTACGAGATCGGCCTGACCGTCGAGCGTGAGCAGCTGGTGAACTTGCTCCAGCGAACCGGAGAACTGCTTGCCGAGCAACTCGGCGATCAGGACGAGGCCATGCTCCGCTACCGCCGGGCGCTAGAGAAGGACCCACGACACGTGCCATCACTGTCGAGCCTGGGTCGTCTTTACTACGCCGCTGGCCGTTGGAACGATCTCCTCGACGTTTACGCTCAAGAGCTTCGGCTCACCTCTACGAAGAGCGGGAGGGTCGCCCTGCTCGAAAAGATGGCCGAAATCAGCCGTGACCGTCTGGGCAGCGACGAAGACGCGTTCGGCCACTACCGCGAAGCCATCAAGATTGATCCGACGCACGCGACCTCTCTCAAGGAGCTCGAGCGCCAGCTCCGTGAGCGCGGACGATGGGACGAGCTGGTCGACGTGCTGGAGCTGCAGCTGCGCAATTCGGCGAAGCCGCGCATCCGTGCGCGGGCGGCCTTCTTGCTCGGTCAGGTCTACGAAGATCATCTGGACGACGCGATGAAGGCGACGACCGCGTACGAGACGGCTGTGTCCGCCGACGCGAGCTACCTCCCGGCGGTCGACGCGCTCGCGCGCGTTCGCGCTCGGAAGGAAGAGTGGACCCGGCTGCTCTCGGACCTCGAACGTGAAATCAAGCTCACCGCAGACACCAGACATTTGCTTGGTCTGCACGCACGCAAAGCGCAGGTCCTCGAGCAGCAAGACAAGCCCCGACAGGCCATCCAGGCCTGGGAAGACGTGCTGGCGCTCGACCCTCGGCATCTGGGCGCTCTGCTGGCTCTGGAGCAGCTCTACCGGCAGGTCGGGGCTTGGGAAGCGCTGGCCAAGGTGTACGCCACGCAGACCGATGTCGTGGACGAGCCGGCCGGGCGCATCGCGGTGCTCTACGAGCTAGCGCGCATTCAGGAGCACCAAGGGCTCGGCAGCTACGAAGACGTCGTGCGCTCTTATCGGGCCATCGTAGCTACCGCCCCGACCGAGCTTTGCGCTTTGATCGAGCTCGAGCGCCTTGCCGCCGTGCACCAAGATGCCGCGCTGCTTCGCGAAATCGACGAGCTGGCTGCCTCGTCCAAACAGGAACCTGTCGTCATCTCGGCACACCGGACGCGCTTGGCCGAGCTTGCAGAGGAGACGGAAGTCGGACGTGCGATCGAAGAGTATCGCTCTGCCGTTCATGCGGATCCGCACAACATCGGCGCCGCACGCGGGCTGACGCGCGTTGCACACGAAACCGACGACCCGGCGGCGCTCATCGATGCCCTGGGACGCGAGGCCGAAACGGAGCGTGACCCAAAGGCTTGCGCCGAGCTGTATGCCCAGCGTGCTCAGGTCCGTCTGCAACGGCTCCGGGACCATAGCGGGGCCTGCGGTGACTTCGAGCGCGCGCTCGAGCACTGGCCCGACTGCGAAACGGCCGCCGACGGGCTGCTCGATGTCCTGTCCGCCGAGGGACGATGGTCAGCGCTGGCCGACCGGCTGTCTCAAGCGGCCTCGGGTGCGCGCTCGGTCGAACGCGCGATCGCCCTTTGGCTCGTCGTGGCACGGATCCAGTCCGAAGAGCTCGAGCAGGTTTCGGTCGGGGCACGAACCCTTCAGCGCGTGCTGAAGTTGGATCCCCTCAGGGTCGACGCACTCGAGCAGCTCGCGCTACTTCACCAGGCGAACCACGCCTGGTACGAAGCCGCGGAGTCGATGGAACAGCTCTTGGCGGCCGAGCCGCAGAGCGAACGTCTTCGGCAGGTCCGGCTAGACCTCGCGCGGCTTTACCACGAGCGCTTGGACGCCCCCGAAAAAGCATTGCCTCACGTAAATGCCTTGCTCGAGACCCAAGCAAAGGACCCGATCGCGCTGGCCGAGCTATCGATCATTCACGAAAAGATCGGTCAGCTTCCAGAAGCCTTGCAGGTGGCGCGGCATTTGTTGGCCGAGTCTGAGAGCCCGTATGAGAAAACGCAGATCCTGCTGCGACTGGGCCATCTCGAAGAGGCGGCGGGCCATCGAGAAGAAGCCAAGACCCTCATCGAGCAAGCCGTCACGCTCAACGGGCTGTCTGGAGACTCGAGCGAACGGTTCAAGACCCTCTGCGCGAGCAAGACCGACTGGCGGCGCTACGCGACGGCGCTGAGCCGGTACAAGGCGGGCGACGAGGAGGAGCAGATCCGCATCGCGCTCGAAGTGGCCGAAACGCTCTCCGAGCACTGCCAGGACGACGCGGGGGCCATCGAGGCCCTGCGCCAGGCGATCACCCACGGGCGTCCAAACAAGGACATCGAGCGAGAGCTCGCCGTCCGGCTTCGGGCCAGCGGCGACGAAGCCAGCGCGGTGGCGCACCTTCAAAGCGCGCTCGTCGACGCTCCAGCCGATTCTGGACTCTGGCGCGAGCTGGCCGTTACCTATGAAGCAAAGGCAAAACGGTACGAGTCGCGCGTGGCCTCGGTGCCAATCATCGTCCTGGGCGACGACGACGACGAGGACCGGCGTCGCTGCGCTGCGGTTGCCAGCAGGCCCGCGCATGCGAGACCACGCTCGCTACGCGGCGGCGTGCTCGAGCAGCTCGGACAGCAGCGGGACGAGGACCAGGCCGCTGGAGCTCTACTCGCGGCGCTGAGCCCAGCTCTTGCGAAGCTCTATCCTCCCGAACTCGAGAGCTATGGCCTGGCGACACGCGATCGTTTGCCGACCGAGGCCAACCATCCTTTGAGGGACATCGCAAACCGACTTGCCGCTACGCTCGACATCCGGGGTTTCGATTTATTCCTGCATCGGGTGCGTAATCGCGGGGTCAGTTTGGAGTTCGGAGTGCAGCCCGCGCTGCTGGTACCGGCCAGCATGATGGAGCGCAGCCGCGCCGAGCAGACGTTTATGCTGGCGCGGCCACTCACGCAGATCGCGCGTGGATACGAGGCGGTGGAGAAACTGACGCCTCGCGAGCTGGATGTTCTGCTCGCCTGTGCGGCGCGAACTGTGAACCCGCGGTTCGGGGTCGGCTTGACCAGCGAGGAGTTTCTGAACGAGCAGACGCGGCGCCTGCTCCGAGCCATCCCGCGACGGGACAAGAAGCTGGTCCGCGAGGCTGCGATCCGCTACGCCGAAGCTGACCGAGTCAAGTTCGCGCGCTGGGTCCAAGCCGCCCAGCGCACGGCGACCCGGATTGCTTTGCTCCTTTGCGACGAGCTCAGCCCGCTGGTCAACGAAGTGAAGAGCCAGCTGCCCCCCGATGGCCAGCCCCTCGAGGCGCACCCCGTGTATCTAGACGCCTTGAGCTTCTGGGGGTCGGCTGCCGCGATGCATCTCAGAGAGCACATGGGAATGATTCCGCCCAGCGCAGAGTAGCGTTTCATGCGGCGTCGGAGGTCCGGTGACCGATCCGTATGAAGACCCAGACAAAGGCAATGGTCACCACGGCGAGAATCAGGGCACCGCTGTAGAACGTGCCGCTGCTCAGATATGGGGCGAGTCCGTAATCCTGCGTGAACTGTCGATAGGAACCGACGCGGGAAATGCGGCTCCAGGCCAGAGGCCAAACGAGGGCAGCAAGAAGGAGCAGGACCCAACCGACGCGTTGCGGGGCCTTGCGCAGACCGCGGCGCGCGAGAACGGCTCCGATTCGAAACCCGAGCAGGCCCGCGGTGCAGGGCAGCAATACGCCTACGATGCCCCACAGCGAGCGGGCGTGCTGGGTATCCACCCAATAGAATAGAAACCAATCGGCATAGAAGACGTAAAAATACAATGCGGAGGGGACCACGATGAGCCCGAGGAAGATGAGGTACGCCACGAACGACTCCATCCGCCAAACTGGCTCAGCAGCAACGCGAACTTCATCGCGGCCTGCGTAAGAGGCGAAAGCCCCGGTCGCTGATGCGACTAAGAGAAGAAATACGAGTGGCAACGACTCACCCCGGGCAGAGGCTACGACCCCCCTTCATGGACGGTCAACCAAACGGGCACCATAGTACGATAATGGCGACTCGAGCTCGATCCGCCTGGATGGCTGCGGCTACCCTCGCAGCAGCACTTTGGCCAGCGACCGGAGCCTCGGCAGACGCGCTCAGCTCACTCCGCTCCCCGTTTCACGAAGCCCTCGAGACAGGAAGCTATTCGGGGGCGCTCGTGATCGTCTTCCTCGCTGGCTTGGCGACCTCGCTGACCCCCTGCGTCTACCCGATGATCGCCATCACCGTGAGCATCTTCGGCGCTCGAGAGACGCCGACCCGGGCCCGGGCGGCGCTACTGTCGACCGCCTTCGTCGCCGGCATGGCCGCGCTATTCACGCCACTCGGAGTCATCTCGGCAGTCACGGGGAACGCCTTTGGGGGTGCATTGGCGAGCCCTTGGGTGATCGGCGGCCTTTCCGCGCTCTTCGCGCTCATGGCCTTCAGCATGTTCGGCCTCTTCGACCTCGCGCTGCCGTCAGGGCTTCAAAACCGTCTAGCGCAAGTCGGCGGGCTCGGGGTCCGGGGAGCGTTCTTGCTGGGGTTCGTCAACGGTCTCGTCGCGGCGCCGTGCACCGGCCCCGTGATCGCCGTGCTGCTCACCTGGATCGCGACGACGGGACAGGTGGGCTTTGGCGCGCTCGCGCTGCTGGTTTACGCGCTCGGTCTGGGCGTTCTGTTTTGGATCGTCGGAACGTTCGCCATCACGCTGCCCAAGTCCGGGCGCTGGGTGGAGTGGACCAAGAGCTTTTTCGGAATCGCAATGCTGGCCCTGGCGTTCTACTACCTGCGCGGCATTCTGCGGTACCCGCAGCCGTCAGTTCGGAGCGAGTTCTGGCTCGCGACCGCCTCTGGACTTCTGATCGCCGGACTGGTCGTTGGAGCCGTCCACCTGTCGTTCACGGATCGCTCCTGGACGACGCGGATCCGAAAAATCGTCGGCTTGGCCGCAAGCGTAGCCGGACTGCTCGGCATCATCGGTTGGGCCCAGGCCCTTCCCCCGGGTGCCCACATCGACTGGCTCGACGAGTATGGAACCGCCAAGCAAGTCGCGCTCGGGGAGCAGCGGCCACTGCTCGTGGACTTCGGAGCGGACTGGTGCGCGGCGTGCCAAGAGCTCGAGCACGGACCGCTGAGCGACCCCCGCGTGGTGGCGGAGGCGCGACGCTTCGTCGCCGTGCGGGTCGATCTGAGCGCCGACCAGGCCACCGATGAGAAGTGGGCGCTCCTCAAGTCTTACGAGCAACCCGGTTTGCCCCTGCTAGTGCTGCACAACGCTGATGGCAGCGAGGCTTCTCGCATCACGGGGCTCTTACCAGCAGACGAGCTTTTGCAAAGGATGGCGCTGGCAAAGTGAGGCGCTGCCAAAGTGAGGCGCTGCCAAAGTGAGGCGCCGCCAAAGGCTATAGTGGGCGGCCACGAGGCCTGGTAGGCTCGCAGGCGTCATGAAACAGCGAAAGATCCTGCTCTCGGAGAACGAAATCCCGGACCGCTGGTACAACATCGTCGCGGACATGCCGAACAAGCCTCTGCCGCCTCTCAACCCGGCCACGAAAGAGCCGATCGGCCCCGAGGCACTGGCACCGCTCTTTCCAATGAGTCTCATCGAACAAGAAGTGAGCGCCGAACGCTGGATCCCGATCCCGGACCCCGTGAGAGATATCTACACGCAGTGGAGACCTACGCCGATGTACCGGGCGTATGGCTTGGAGGAGGCCCTCGATACGCCGGCGCACATTTACTACAAGTACGAGGGCGGCAGCCCCGCTGGTTCGCACAAGCCGAACACCGCGGTCGCGCAGGCCTATTACAACAAGGAAGAAGGCGTCAAGCGCATCACGACCGAAACCGGAGCGGGGCAATGGGGCAGCGCTCTGAGTTACGCATGCCAGCATTTCGGAGTGGGCTGCGAAGTCTACATGGTGCGCATCAGCTTTGAGCAGAAGCCCTACCGCAAGCTGATGATGAACCTCTGGGGCGCGGAGGTCATCCCCTCGCCTAGCGAGCGCACCGCAGCCGGTCGCAAGATTCTGGCCGACGATCCACAGTCCCCGGGAAGCCTGGGCATCGCCATCTCCGAGGCCGTGGAGCGCGCCGCCAGCGACCCGGACACCCGCTACAGCCTGGGCAGCGTCTTGAATCACGTGCTGCTGCACCAGACCGTTGTAGGCCAGGAAGCCCTCGTGCAGATGCAAAAAGCGGGTGAGCTGCCCGACGTCGTGATCGCGCCCTTCGGCGGTGGCAGCAACTTCGCAGGGCTGACCTTTCCTTTTCTGCGACTGAATTTCGAGGAGGGACGCAAGATTCGTTGCCTGGCCAGCGAGCCGACGTCCTGCCCAAAGCTGACGCGAGGCGTGTTCCGATATGATTTTGGCGATGCGATCGGCATGACCCCACTGCTGCCGATGTACACGCTCGGCCACAACTTCGTCCCGGCCAAAATCCACGCTGGCGGACTCCGGTACCACGGGGCTGGCGCGCTGGTGAGCCAGCTCCTGCATGACGGGCTCGTCGAGGCCGAAGCCATCGACCAAATCGAGAGCTTCGAGGCCGGAGTGCTGTTTGCGCGAACCGAGGGCATCATCCCCGCGCCCGAAGCCAATCACGCCATCGCTTCGACGATTCGGCAGGCCAACGAAGCCAAGGAGGCGGGAACCGAGCGCGTCATCCTCTTCAACCTCTGCGGACACGGCCACTTCGACATGTCCGCCTACGAGGCTTACTTCAGCGGGAAGCTAGAGCGTCACGAGCTCACCGATCAGGACGTGGCGACTGCCATCAGCAAGATCGACACACCCGAAATTCCAGAGACTCCTCAGGAGACCGCATGAGTAAAGGACCCACGGGTCTGGTCGCTTTCTGGCGAAACTACGACCGTGAAACCTATCTGAAGGCTGCGGTTCTCGCCGATCGCTTGGGCTATGACTCGTTCTGGTTGCCCGAGGTTTGGGGCTACGAGGTCTTCTCCCTGCTGACCGAAATCGCCCTGCGGACCAGGCGCATCAAGCTCGGCACGGGTATCGTCAACGTCTTCAGCCGTAGCCCGGGGCTGATCGCCATGCAGGCCGCGACCCTCGACGAGATCAGTGGCGGCAGGGTCATTCTGGGTCTGGGGACCAGTGGAAAGCGAGTCATCGAAGGCTTTCATGGGCGCGACTTCAGCAAGCCGCTCACCCAGACTCGTGACGTGATCCGCGTGGTGCGCACCCTACTCGACGGCAAGCCTCTGTCAGAAGCCGACACAGAGCTGCGTGACTACCGTCCTTTCAAATTGGACTTCAAGCCGGTGCGGCGCCGGATCCCGATCTACGTCGCCGCGCTCAAACAGAAGTCCATCACGAGCGTGGGCGAGCTAGCTGACGGCTGGATGCCCATCTTCTGGCCCTACAACAAGCTGGCCGCAGGGCGGCGCTGGGTCGATGAGGGTGCTGCGAAAGCCGGACGCAGCCCTTCCGAAATCGTGACCGCCCCCTTCACGACGGTGATTCCGATTCCGGGCAAAGCCGCTTCCAAGAGAGCCAGGGACCTCATCGCGTTCTACGTCGGCGGCATGGGCGATTATTACAAAGAGCTGCTGAGCGGCTTCGGCTATGCGGCGGAGTGCGACGAAATCGAACGGCTCTATCGGGACCGCAGCACGCGCGCCCAGGCGGCCGGGGCCGTCACCGACGAAATGATCGAGGCGCTCACCATCTCGGGGGACCCTCTGCATTGCCGCCGCGAGCTCGGCAGACGCCGAGAAATGGGCGCCTCCGAGCCTCTGGTCAATCTTCCGCCCGGGCTGCCCTGGCCCGCCACGGCGGCGTTCATCGCCGCGCTCGCCAAAGCCTGAGAGGGCGCCCGACCGGAACTTACGGACCGGGGCTCGCTTGAAGTATGTTCGGAGCAGGCCTATGTCCGCCTGAAGGGGGGAAGCACAGCATGAAAGACGGGACATTTTCGCGACGCGAAATCCTTCGAAGCAGCGTCCACCTGCTGATCATCGGCTCCGTGCCGATGGTGCTCGGCGGCTGCTCGAAGACGCCGCTCGAATGCACCGACACCAGCGCCCTCAGCACGGCAGACCGACAGCTACGAGAATCACTCAAATACCAAGACCAGTCCCCGATCGGGAAGGACAAGAGCTGCCTGAACTGCGAGTTCTTCAAGCCAGGGAGCCGGAACGAGTGTGGGACCTGCACGCTGGTCAAGGGTCCCATCAACCCAGCCGGTTACTGCAACTCTTGGGCCGCCAAGCAGGCCTAGCTCGTAAGCGAAATGGCCTTGTTCGAACTACGTGGCATCAAGAAGGCCTTCGGGCCTAACGTGGTCCTCGACGGCCTGGACATCGACATCCTTCAAGGCGAGCTGCTGACGCTCATCGGGGAGTCCGGCTCGGGCAAGAGCCTGCTCCTCAAGGCCATGATGGGCCTGATCGAGATCGACGCCGGACAGATTCGGTTCAAGGGCGAGCTCATCTCCGAAAGCACCGAAAAAGACTGGCTGCGCATACGTAAGCAGATCGGTATGTTGTTCCAGGAGTCGGCCTTGTTCGATTCGCTAAACGTCTACGAGAATGTGGCCTACGGCCTGCGTGAGCAAACCGAGATGACGGAGGCCGAGATTCGCCAGCGCGTGGCGGACACCCTCACCCTGGTAGCCCTGCCCGGCATCGAGTCCATGTCCCCTTCGGATTTGTCCGGCGGGATGCGCAAGCGCGTCGCGCTTGCCAGGGCCATCGCCGTCCGGCCGAATGTGGTCTTCTACGACGAGCCGGCCGAGGGCCTGGACCCCATCAACGTCACGCGGGTCAATCGCCTGCTCCTCGGCCTGAAGAAGACACTCGATGTCACATCGGTCATGGTGACTCACAATCTCAAGGCCGCGTTCGCGATCAGCGACCGGCTCGCCATGATTCACGATGGGAAAATCGTCGAGACCGGAGATCCGGAATCGTTTCTCCATTCGCGTAACCCGATCGTCCGCGAATTCATAGGGGAGCGCATGCTTCGAGTTTTGGAGGCGAACCGGGTCAGCCCCTAGTCGTCGGTCTCCAAGCGGCCGTGCCAGTACACCCAGTTCGCCCAGGCTTCCGGAATGGAGCTCGTCGTCTCCACGCGGAACGCAACTACCGGCAGCCATTTTGGCTTCACCGGTCGACGACGGAGCCGCATGCCGGCCTGCTCGAGTGAGTGCCGCCCTTTGCGTTCATTGCACTCGTAGCAGGCCATGACGATGTTCTCCCAGTTCGTCTTTCCGCCCTGGCACTTTGGGAGCACGTGGTCATAAGTGAGCTGACGTAGGCGACGTCGTCGTCCGCAGTATTGGCAACGAAAGTCGTCGCGCATGGCGACGTTGATGCGTGAGAACTTGATGGCGCGCTTGCGGCCAGCGAGGGTGCGCAACAGTCGGACCACCGCCGGCATCTTGATGCTGATGCTCACCGAACGGATGTCCTCGTCGTACTCCTCCACGACCTCGACCTTCCCGTCGAAGATCATGCAAACCGCCCGCTGCCAGCTAATGACCCGGTGGGGTTGGTAACCTTGATCGAGGACGAGCGTACGCATCGCTCCTTTTCGCTATATCGCGAACGCCCGCGGATTGGAACGACTTCCAGGTATCAAGCGTGCAAACTCCCGTAAACAGGCTGGTCGCGACACGGCTCCGGCTGGCGCCCCCGGGATGATTCGAACATCCGACCTTCGGTTTAGGAAACCACTGCTCTATCCTCTGAGCTACGAGGGCCTGGGCGCGGCTATAGCACGCGAAGAGATGCTCGGTAGGACGAGTTGACCCCTTCTCCCACTAGCGACTAGCGTACGGCGTACCATGCCCACGCCCCCTCGCGACCGAGCAGCCCCTGACGCCCGTCCCGACGAGCTACTGCTGCAGGACGACGCAGAAGTGGCAGCAGCTCTGGTCCTGCGAACCATCAAGGCCGCACGTGCCGCGGAGCGCCGCCTCGACGATCCTCAGGACGCAGAGGCCCTGCACGACTTCAGAGTGGCCATTCGCCGGCTTAGGAGCTTGCTCCGGGCCTGGAGTCCGCAGCTGCAAGGGTCGGTGCGCGCCAAGGACCGACGCGCGCTACGCGAGATTCAAAGGGCGACCGGCGCGGGGCGTGAGGCCGAAGTCACCCTGCTCTGGCTGGCCGACCAAAAAGAGGACATGCGTCCGGGCCAAACCGCGGGTTTGAGCTGGCTAACGGCGCTGTTCGAGGATCGACGCCGAAAGTGCAGCGAGGACCTGGACGCCGGCATCCGGGCTTCGTTCCTCAAGAGCGTTCGAAGGCTCGAAAAGAATCTGACTGTCTTACGGGACGGAGACAGGCCGCCCGAGCAGAGCGGCGTCTTCGCGCATAGCCTCGCCGAACGGATCGAGGCGCTCGCCGAAGAGCTGCGGGCGACTGTGCACGCTGCTACCAGCGCGGCGGACGCCGCGGCCCTTCACAGCGTGAGAATCATCGGAAAGCGCCTGCGCTACCTTCTCGAGCCGCTTCGCGGCCAACTGCCCCAGGCACTGGGCTTGCTGAAACAGAGCAAAGAGATCCAGGACGTCCTCGGAGACCTCAACGACGTCCACGTCCTCATGACCGAAATCGAGGCGGCCATCGTCCCGGCCATGGCAAAGCGGGCCAAGCGCGTGCGCCGAGCGCTCCGGGACCTCGACCTCAGCCGCGCACGCGCCGAAACCTCGACCCGCGAAGACCTGGGCTTCGTCGCTCTCTACGAGCGATTGCTCGCCCGCCAAAGGCAGCTGCTCGACGAGCTCGACAAAGCGGGCCAAGACGGCGACCTGGACCGCTGGATCACGATGACCCTGCAGCTCGCCGAGGACTTGCGGGGGATGGGAAACGCGGCTCAGTAGTCGAGCAAAGAGAGCACCTTGTGGGGGCTGAGTTTCTTTTCGCCTTGCAGGAACCGCAGGTTGATCACGAAAGCGTACGCGGCGATCTGGGCATTACACTGCCGGACCAGCTCGCCTGCGGCGCGCGCCGTCCCTCCGGTCGCGATGAGATCATCGCAAATGACCACCCGGTCGCCGGCATGCAAAGCGTCTTGGTGGATCTCTAGCGCATCGCTGCCGTACTCGAGCTCGTATTGCGCTCGAAAGGTGGCCGCTGGAAGCTTGCCGGGCTTGCGGACCGGGACAAAGCCGACGCCGAGCTTGTCTGCCAGGGCGGCACCGAACATGAAGCCCCTGGACTCGATGCCGACCACGGCATCGACCTGCTCTGCATCGAGCCCCGCCACGAACAGCTCCGTACAGGCGCGAAAGGCGCGAACATCGGCGAGCAGCGGTGTGATGTCCTTGAAGAGGATGCCGGGCTTCGGGAAGTCGGGAACATCTCGGATTCGACTTCGCAGTAGCTCGGTTCGTTCGTCTCCCATCATCACTCCTGAAACGTCGCCACGAAGGCCGCCAGCCCCAGGTGGTCGGGTTGGGTAGCCTCGATGCTAAGCGGAGTCACCGAAATATAGCCTGCGTCCACCGCCTCGGTGTCCGCGCCCTCGACCCGCTCGTGCTTCACGCCTCCCGGACCACCAATCCATAGGTAGTGCCGTCCCCGAGGGTCATCGCGCACCTCCACGTCGTCCGAGTAGAGCCGAAATCCTAGGCGCGTGGCTCGCACCCCAACAGCCCCGACAGAGGGAAAGTTCACATTGAGCAACGCGGCCTGCCCCTCGGGCGGCGGGGCCGCCTGCAAGAGCCGTTCGCAAAAGAGCGCAGAGTACCTCGCCGCCTCGGTCATGTCCGACCGCGCGTTCGACAAGGCTATCGAAGGGACGCCGCGCAGCGCGCCCTCCCGGGCGGCAGCGACCGTACCGGAGTAGTGCACGTCGTTGCCCAGATTGGGCCCGTGGTTGATGCCGGACACCACGAGGTCCGGACGACGCGGCAGAAGCCCCTTCAGAAAGAAAGCCACATACACGCAATCGGCGGGCGTGCCGTCGACGGCCCAAACACGCTCTTCGACTTCGCGAAAGCGCAGTGGATACTCGAGGGTGATCGCATGGCTCTTCGCGCTCTGCTCGGTTTGCGGCGCCACAGTATACACATCACCGAGATGCTGGAGCGCCGCGCGCAAAGCCAGATTGCCAGGCGCATCCACCCCATCGTCGTTCGATACCAAGATCAGCGGTCGTGTAACCATCTGCTTTCCGGACTATCGCGTAAGCTGAACGACCGCAATAGAATGGGCGCCCTGTCCGCTTCAGAGGGCTCCTCGGTCTCGGATGACAAAAGAAAGAAGGCGGAGCCGGTGGATTTTCATCCTCCCGCTCCGCCCTTTGGTCGGGGCGACTGGATTTGAACCAGCGACCCCCTCACCCCCAGTAAGGTGCGCTACCAAGCTGCGCTACGCCCCGAACCTCCCTCTTGACGAGGGCTCGCGAAAATAGGCCCACTCCGCCCTCAAGGCAAGCTAAAAGCCATCTCGACCCAGGGGCTCGCTGGAGGAATCGTTGTTTTTGCGGCCGAAACCCGCGGCGCGCTGTGACGGCCGTGACACGAACGGCTGTGGCGCCGCACGAGTAGAAGATCCACTGCAGAGTCCCGCCCAACGCCTGGTGGTGACTGGGGGTGCCGCACGAGTGGATCGAGGGGAGGCGCTTCCTTCCTCCGACTAAAACGAGTCGTTGCGCTCCGGGGCTGCGACGCCCGCGGCGTACCTCACCGTGCGCGCGACCTGTTGAAAGGCGACTTGCACTTCCCGCGACTCGGGCGGCTTGCCCTTCGGCTCAGCGTCGAGCTCCTCGAGGAGCGCGCTCAGTTCCTGGCGTAGGCCGAGCAGCTCGGCCCGCAGGGCCACCTCGCGCACGGCCCGAGGCTCTGGCGGACTACTACGTTGATGCCGACCGAGCTCGCGGATCTTCTTGCGCGCACCCGGAATCGTGAAGCCCTGATCGTGCAGTAGCTGTCGGATGAGCATGGCCAGCTCGACGTCCTTGCGACTGTACTGCCGATGTGCGCCTCGCGTCTTCTTCGGTCGAAGCGCAGCGAACTCGGTCTCCCAGTATCGGAGCGCATGAGGCTTTACGCCGACGATGTCTGCGACTTCCCCAATCTTGAAGAAGAGCTTGTCGGGCAGCTGGGTTCGCCGTGTCATGAATCACCTCGGACTTCCGAAGATTCGCCTTCGAGCGTGTCGCCTACGCGGTGCGGGTTCAGGATGGTCTTTAGCACCTGGCTGGGCTTGAAGGTCAACACCTTTCGCGCGCTGATCGGAATGGGCGCGCCCGTCTGCGGATTACGACCAACGCGCTGCTTCTTCTCCCTCACGACGAAGTTCCCGAAGCCGGAGATCTTGATCTTCTCACCGTCCGCGAGAACGTCCTTCATGGTGTCGAAGACCGCCTCCACAACCTCTGCGGCCTCCTTCTTGGAGAACCCTCCGACCTTCTCGTAGACGGCATCGATGATCTCGGCTTTGGTCATCCGCGCTGTTCCTCCAACCCCACTAGGGGTCAGAAAACCATAAATCGGCATCAATCTCAAGGGGTTGCACAACGTTCAGGCGCCGGAGGCGCGTTTTTCACGTCGACGCGATTCAGCGAATCGTGGCCTGAAAGCGCTCTCGAACGAGCTTGCCGAGCTTGGCATGGACTTTGTCGACTCGCTTGTCGGTCAGGGTGCCCTCGGAATCTCGATAGGTAATCCGGAACGCGAGGCTCCGCTGTCCCTCGGGGACTTGGTCACCTCTGTACATGTCGAAGAGCCGGACCGACTCTGCCAGCCCGTCGGACGCCTCGAACAAACTCTGTGCGATCTGCCCGGCCGCGATCTCCTCCGAGACCAGCATCGCCATGTCCCGGGCAATGCTGGGGAACTTTGGCAGCTCCTTGGCCTTCGGAGCGTCAATGTCCGCAGCGGCCTCGAAGAGCGTCGCCACATCGAGCTCCGCGTAGATGGCGCGACCCGACAGACCCAGCTCGTCCCCGACGTCGGGATGCAGCTCGCCGACATGGCCCACTCTGTGCCCGGCAAGCTCCACGGCCGCGGCTCGCTTCGGATGCAGGAAGGGCTGGTCCGCGCAGACACTGAGGTTGGGCCGACCGAGTCTCGTTCGGTCTAGCACGGCTTCGAGCAGACCTTTGCCGTCGTAGAAGTCGAACGGTCGGTCGCCGCCAATCCAACCACGACGCTCCCCGGCGAGCACGATGGAAAGCACGGTCTTTTCAACGGGAAGAGCCTCACCGCTCGGATGAAAGGTTCTGGCCAGCTCGAAGAGCGCGATCTCCCCCGCACCACGCCGCTGGGCATGCACGACTGCGGCCATCAGACCAGGCAGCAGAGATGTGCGCATCACCGAACGCTCCTCCGAGAGCGGATTGGCCAGCGCTACGGCTCGTTCGGAAACGCGGGATTTGCGCAGATCATCGCGGGAGACGAAACCGAAGTTGACCGCCTCGAAGAGACCGGCCTCCGAAGCAGCGCTTCGAAGGCGGCTCGTGAAACGAAGAAATGGAGCGGTACCGGTGACGGACGGGTGCACCCTGGGCACCGCGGTTTCGATGTGATCATAGCCGCGCACGCGTGCGACCTCCTCGATCAAATCGACCTCACGCAACAGATCGGGGCGCCAGCTGGGCGCGCGCGCCGTGAACGTATCCGCATCGACGGAGTCGAGCTCGCAGCCCACTGCCTGCAGCAGCTCGCGGCTCGACTCTGGATCGACCTCGGTACCGAGCAGACGCGAGACACGCGATGGGCGAAACCGGATGCTGCGCGGAACGAAGGGCTTTGCAACCCGGTCGATCGCCGTGGCGGCAGCTCGCCCGCCCCCCAGATCCGCGATGAGGGAGGCGGCGCGTGCAAGCACGCGGGGCACCGCTTGCGGGTCGACGCCGCGCTCGAAGCGATGACTGGAATCGGTATGAAGACCGAGCCGGCGAGAGGTACGCCGAACCGAGCGCGGGTCGAAGTAGGCACACTCGATGAGGATGTCGCGCGTGTCGGATCGAATCTCGCTGTCTGCCCCTCCCATAACGCCCGCAACGGCAACCGGACCCTCCGCATCGCAGATGAGCAGGTCATCCGAGGTGAAGCTTCGCTCGATGCCATCCAAGGTCGCCATGCGTTCGCCCTCGCGCGCGAGGCGAACGACGACTTGCGACCCGCGCAGATGGCGCAGATCGAAGCCGTGGATCGGGTGGCCCCACTCCAGCAGCACGAGATTGGTCACGTCTACGACGTTCGAAAGTGCGCGGAGCCCCAGATTGTGAAGGCGGTAGCGGAGCCAGAACGGCGACGGGCCAACTTCGACGTCGTGAACCAGGGCCGCGCCATAGCGCGGGCAGCGTTCGGCATCTTCGATGCGCACGGAAACGGGCGAAAAGCTGGGGCTCGGCGCTTCGGTCGGCTCACCACTCCAAAGCGGGCGCAGGTCCTGCGTCGGCTCACTCGGAGCAAACGCGTCGCCCGGGGAAAAGACCCTAGCCGGTGCCCGAAGCGCTGGCGTTGCCCAGGCTTTGCCGAGCAGCAGAGCCATTTCACGGGCTATGCCGACATGACCCAAGCAATCAGGACGATTGGGGGTCAATCCGATGTCGAAGATGGTGTCCCGCAGCTGCAGCGCCTCGGCAATCGGCTCGCCGGGCATCGCCGCATGGGCAGGCTCGACCACGAAGATCCCATCGGCGTCCGAACCTATGTCGAGCTCGAGCTCGCTGCAGATCATGCCAGCAGACTCGATTCCGCCGAGCTTGCGGGGCCGAATCTCGATGCCGTTGGGCAAGATGGACCCCGGCCGCGCAAAAAGGACGCGACCGCCAGGCTCGGGGACGTTCGATGCGCCGCAAACCACCTCGCGCTCGATTTGTCCGTCGAATACGGTGACCAGAGTGAGCTTGTCTCGATCCGGATGCGAGCGCTTGGACCGAACTTCCGCGATGACGACCCCGTCGAGCCCTTCTCCTTTGGGCACGACGGCCTCGATTTCGAGACCGGCCTGAGTCAGCCGGCGCGAGAGTTCGGCCGCGTCGACGTCGACGGGACACAGCTCTTTCAACCATTGAAACGAAGCGAGCATCCTAAGCCTCAGAATTGCCCGAGGAACCGGACGTCGTTTTCGTACAGCAGCTTGATATTGGGAATCCCGTACTTGAGCATGGCGATGCGATCCAGGCCCATTCCGAATGCGAAACCGGTGTACTTCTCCGGGTCGTAACCCACGTTCTCGAAGACCACCGGATGAATCATCCCGCAGCCGAGGATCTCGAGCCAGCCGGTACCCTTGCACACGCGGCAGGCCGCCGTTCGAGCCTCGTCCTTTTCCCAAGAGCGACAGAAGACACAGGAGATGTCGACCTCGCCGCCGGGCTCGACAAACGGGAAGTAGCTCGTCCGGAAGCGCACCGCGATCTGCTCGTCGAACAGTCGCTTGGCGAACAGGGTGAGCACGCCCTTCAGCTCAGCGAAGCTGACGTCCTCATCGACCAGAAACCCTTCGAGCTGTGAAAACATCGGCGAATGGGTGGCGTCGTCGTCGCGTCGATAGACAGCGCCCGGAGCCATGATCGCCATCGGAGGCTTGCGGCGCATCATCTCGCGAATTTGAATCGTCGAGGTGTGCGTCCGCAGGAGGACCTCGTGCGGACCGGCGACTCCCCCAGCATCGATGAAGAAGGTGTCGTGCTCATCGGTTGCCGGATGATCGGGCGGAAAGCCGAGCTTGTCGAAGCAGTTCTCGTAGAGGTCAACTTCCGGCCCGTCGGCCACCTCGAAGCCCAAGGAACCAAAAATGTCGATCAGCTCACGGCGAATTCGCGTGATCGGGTGCAAACGGCCCGAAGCCTGCCAACGCCCTGGCAGAGTCACGTCGATCGGCTTGCCGGAAAGCTCGGCCTCTCGGGCCCGACGGAAGATGCGTTCGAGGGATTCATCGAACCTCTCCTGGATTTCCTGCTTCAGCGCATTGGCTGCCTGCCCCAGCTCCCGGCGTCGGTCTCCGGGAAGCTTGGGCATCAGCTTGAGGAGCTTCGTCAGCTCCCCCTGCGGACCAACGAAGCGTGCGTTGACGGACCTGAGGGTCGGCTCGTCCACCGCGTCACGCAAAGAGTTGGCAAACTGCTCGCGAACCTGGGTCAGGCCTGTCTCGAAGGAGTGAACCGAATCGGACTCCGCCATGGTCCAGACCGTTTATTTGATCGCGTCGAGAACAGCCTTGAAGCCGCCAGGATCAGAGAGGGCCAACTCGGCCAAGATCTTCCTGTCGAGGTCGATGCTGGACCGCTTCAAACCATTGATCATTCGGCTGTAGCTGGTGCCATTGGCGCGAGCCGCGGCATTGATTCGTGCGATCCAAAGTCGCCGGAAGTCGCGCTTTTTGGCGCGGCGATGCCTGAAGGCGTCCTCCCATGCGTTGTGGACCTGTTCGATCGCAACATGGAAAGACTTTCGGCGAGCGCCGTAATAGCCCTTGGCGTGCTTGAGTACTCGGTTGCGGCGGCGGCGCGCCTTGAAGCCTCTTTTTGCTCTCGGCATGACGTATTCCTGTGTCCTTCCTTAGAGTTCGTAAGGCAACAAACGCTGGATACGTCTCTCATCCGAAGAGTCGACCATGGAGTTCTTCTTCAGCTTCCGCAGTCGGTTCGCAGACTTGCCTCGCATCATGTGCTGCTTGCCTGCGGTGCTTCGACGGATACGGCCGCTTCCAGTGATCTTGAAGCGCTTCGCCGCAGCACGCTTTGTCTTCATCTTGGGCATTTGAAGTTCCTCACTTTTGGCTCCCGACCAGCGAGTCAGCCGCGGCCCGGGAGCGGAGAAAGCCCTGTGTAGCGCTTGAGAGCCACCAGTCAAGGAGCCACTCCCGTCGCGAACCGAAGGAGAGACGGAGAGCCTATTTACCTTTGTTTACGGGTGCTTATGGTGCAAAGAGACTCAACGCTTCACGCGGGGAGCCAGAATGGCAGTCATCGTCCGCCCCTCCATGCGACTGCTGGTCTCGACGACTGCAAGGTCCTCAACAGCCTCCACGATGAGGTCGATCTGCCGCTTGGCGGTCTCGGGGTGCGTGATCTCGCGGCCACGAAAACGGACAGTGAGCTTCAC
Organism: uncultured delta proteobacterium; assembly: GCA_963746475.1. Classification (GTDB taxonomy): domain Bacteria; phylum Myxococcota_A; class Polyangia; order Polyangiales; family Houyiibacteriaceae; genus SG8-38. The sequence continues at coordinate 348,079 of CAVVBB010000004.1, read as the reverse complement.
TTTGTTGCCCTCCTCGAGGAAGCGGCGAACGTGCTTCACCTTGAATGCGACGTCGTGATCATCAGTCTTCGGCCGTAGCTTGATCTCTTTGAGCTCGATCTGGGACTGGCGCTTTCGAGCATCAGCCTGCTTCTTCTTTTCCTCGTATTTGAAGCGGCCGAAATCCATGATCTTGCAGACCGGCGGGTTGGCTTTCGGGTTCACCTCGACGAGGTCCAGATCCAGGTCACGGGCCGCCCGGCGCGCGTCATCCGTATTCATGACCCCGAGCATTTCTCCACTCGCGCCAATGACGCGAATCTCGGGTACACGAATCCGTTCGTTGACACGGGGCCCAAAGTTACGCGGTCGATCCCGCGAGTCGAAACGTCTAGCGATGGGGAATTCCTCCTGTTGATGGATTCTTAGGCAAAGCTGCCGTCATTTGTCCTGAAACGCCTCTATAGCTCAACGAAGCGCCCCGGAAAGGGGCCGGTTCTCATCGTTCAGCTTCGCCAAGACTTCGGCCAAAGGCATGAAACCGAGGTCCTTGTTCTCGTCGCGCGAGCGAATCGAAAGGCCCTCGCCCTCGACTTCCTTTTCACCGATGACCGCAAGGTACGGGATCCGTTTGAGTCGGGCCTGGCGGATTTTGGCGCCGAGCTTGTCGCTGCTCAAGTTGACCGCAACGCGGAATCCCCGTTTCTTCAGCTCGGCTTCGACCTTCTGAGCGTAGTCGTTGAACTTCTCACTCACCGTCAAAAGGCTGATCTGCTCGGGCGCGAGCCAAAGCGGGAAGGCACCGCCTACGTGCTCGGTCAGCACCGCGAAGAAGCGCTCGACCGAACCCAGAATGGCCCGGTGCAACATCACCGGCCGGTGCGTCTGGTTGTCCTCGCCGACGTAGATCAAATCAAATCGTTCGGGCAAGTTGAAGTCCGCCTGAATCGTGCCCAACTGCCAAGGGCGGCCAATTGCATCCTTGAGGTGGAACTCGATCTTCGGGCCATAGAAGGCGCCCTCGCCCTCGGCAATTTGGTACGGAAGCCCCTTGTCTTTCACGGCCTGCTCGAGCGCGGCCTCCGACTTGTCCCAGACCTCGTCGTCCCCCAAGCGCTCGTCCGGCCGGGTCGCGATTACCAAGCGCACGTCGCTGAAGCCGAAGTCCCGATACACTTCGTAGACCAGGTCGAGGAAGGCTTTGATCTCGTCCTGGACCTGCTCGAGGGTGCAGAAGATGTGCGCGTCGTCCTGGGCAAAGCTCCGCACGCGCGTCAGCCCCTGCACGACGCCGCTCCGTTCGAAGCGATGCAGGCGTCCGAAGTCCGCCATCCGAATGGGAAGCTCTCGGTAGCTGTGGCGCGTCATGCCGAACATCAGACAGTGACACGGACAGTTCATCGGCTTCACCCCGTAGCGCAGTGAGTCGCCGAAGGCTCGGGCCCAGGCGTGCGCATCTGTCGGTGGGGCTTTCTCGGCCTTCTTCTGAACGCGCTCGAGGTTCTCGACCGTTGTCGCGAGAAACATGTTCTCTTCGTAAGACGGCAAATGCCCGGACGTGTGAAACAGCTCGTTGTCGAAAATCTGAGGCGTAATGACCTCGTCGTACCCGTAGCGAGCGTAGAGGCCGCGCACGTAGTCGACGAGTAGATTGTAGACGGTCGCGCCACGAGCCTGAAAGAATGGTGAAGCGGGGGCCCAGGGATGAAAGGCGATCAGCTCGAGCTCCTTGCCGAGCTTCCGATGGTCGCGCTGCTTTGCCTCTTCGAGCTGCTTGAGATGCGCTCGTAGGGCCTTGGGTGAGGGAAACGCGGTTCCGTAGATGCGCTGGAGCATCGGGTTGCGCTCATCGCCCCGCCAGTAGGCGCCCGCAACGGTGGTGAGCTTGAAAGCCTTGAGGAAACCCGTCGACGGAACGTGGGGCCCCTCGCAAAGGTCTACCCATTTGCCATGGCGGTAGAGCGAAATCGGATCCTCGAGGCGCTCGAGGTGTTCGAGCTTGAAAGTTTCGTCCATGGCGCCGAGCAGCTTGCGAGCTTCCTCCCGGGTCACGACCTCGCGATGAAAGTCGTGGTTGGACTCCACGATCTCCGCCATCGTCTCCTCGATGGTTCGGAGGTCGTCCTCGGTGAAGCTGCCGTCGGGCCGCTGGTAGTCGTAGTAGAAGCCGTCCTCGGTCGCCGGCCCGAAGGCGACCTTCGTTCCGGGAAAGAGGCGCTGCACGGCATCCGCCATGATGTGAGCGCTCGAGTGCCTGATGATCGCCAGGGCCTCGGGCTCGCCGGCCCCGATCGGCTTGATCTCCTTAGCGTCAGCCGGAATGGGTGTGTGCAGATCGTATACGACGCCGTCGACCCGCGCTGCGACGGTGTCTTTGTTGAGCCGTCCATCGGTGGCGAGCGCCTCGCGGGCGGTGCCTGCTCTGCGTTCAGTGGCCATCGATGATGATGATGATGTCCCAGACCATGGGCCCGCATGGGTAGCAAAGGGCCCAGGCAGCGTCAACACGCGGAGTCGACGGGCCCGTGGCCGCTAGGCGGGGCTCAGGGTCCATCCGCCCGGACTGGCCGTCTTTCCTGCCTTAATCGTTCGTTCGCACTGGGCCTGCCACCTCCCTTCGCCCAGACGGTAGACGGCGACTTTGCGCCAGCGAACCATCCAGCCAAGCCGACGCGCGTCGCGGTGCAAAGCGCCTAACTCGATTGGGCAAGGCCGGCGAGAACGTCTTCGAAGACCTCGAAGAAGCGCTCCATTTGCGCGGAGGTTCCGATCGTGAGGCGAAACGAGCCATCGATGAGGGGCTTGCCCGCCATGGAACGAACGAGAACCCCTCCGTCGCGCAGCGCGCCGACCAGCTCATCCAGGGGCACGCCCGGCCAGACCAAGACGTAATTACCACCGTCCGCGTGGTATCGAAGGCCGACCGCGCCAAGGCGTTCGATCGTCAGCGCCTTCGCCTTCTTCACCTCGGCTACGTAGGCCTCAGTATGGGCGTAATCGGCGATGGCGGCCTTGCCAGCGGTGACGGCAAAAGAGTTGACGTCATAGGGGCCTGTCACTCGGCTCACGCGATCGACCAACGCTGCAGCCCCGATTGCGAAGCCGAGACGAAGACCGGCGAGTCCCGCGCTCTTCGAGAGCGAACGCAGGGTGAGCAAATTGTCGTGCTCGAGCGCCGCAGGAAGCACGGTCACGCCAGTGAAGCTCTCATACAGCTCGTCGACGACCACGAGGGTCTCGGGGTTCCGGGCGGCGGCATCCAGAATGAACTCGGCATCGACGAGGGTCCCCGTCGGGTTATTGGGATTGCAGACAAAATAGATGCGCGGCTTCGATGAGAGCGCTTCCAAAACCTGCACTTTTGGATATTCGAGATCAGGCCCATACGGAATAGACAGGTTCCGCATCCCCTGCTGGGCTGCGCACGGACCGTAATAGCCAAAAGTAGGATTCGTGCTGAGGAAGGTTTCGCCCTCGCTCCCGAAGGCCTCGAAGACGGCGCGGATCGCCGCGTCCACCCCGTTGAAGACGCCCACCTCTTGCGGCGAAACCCCGACAAGCCCCGCAAACGCATCGGCGAGGCCAGCGTATTCGGGATAGGTCGCCACATCGCTGGCGGATAGGCCAGCGATGGCCTCCATCACCTTCGGGCTTGGGCCCACCGTGTTTTCGTTGAAGTCGAGACGAAGCATGCCTCGCCTTCCTTCGAGTGGGGCCTGATAGGCGGTGAGCCCTTCAACGGTGTCTTTGGCGCGAATCATGATGCTTCCGTCTGAGAGGGACGAGGTTCCCCGGCTCGACTCCAGTCGAGTATGGCACCGAAACCAGCGAGACACAGCGCACGGTGCCTCGAGCCACTCAAGAACAGCGGCTTTCGAGGCACCGGCAGATGGCTGGCCACCAAGCTGGCCGCCGCCGCACCGTATGCACGTCCCGGCGAAGCTGCGCGCCCCGCGACGCGGCGTACGCCTTTTCTTCCGCCACACCGTTTTGAAACACGCAGGCGGCGCAGAGACAGAACTCTCGCCAGCGGCTCACGGTCCTTAGTAGGCACGGGCAGGATTGAACTGCCGACCCCTACCGTGTCAAGGTAGTGCTCTCCCACTGAGCTACGTGCCTATGGGTGGCGCCAGGGACGCCGGAGCCGCTACTTAACCTTGGGCCTCCAAAGTGTCAACAGGGCGTCGGGGCTTTGCGCTCGGGGCACGGCGCGACTAAGCCCAGGCCTTCGATGCAACTCGACCCCCCAGCGAAGAGGAAGCTCCGCCCCCTCCCTTCGGTCGACATGGCGCTGCTTCCTGAGGACGTGCGCCAGCGTCGGATGCGACGCATGCTCGTCGGCGGGCTCCTCGCCGCACTGCTGCTTGGTGTGGTCCTCGTGTGGGCGAGTCAAAGCCTGCTCCCGCAAACCTGGGAGTGGGTCCGCGCGCTGTTCGTGGACTCCGAGGAACCCCTGGCCCCCCTGGCCCCCCTGGCCACCGAAGGTGCCCCAGCCCCCAGCGAGGATGTCGGGCCGCCACTCCCTGCGACCGCGACGATGGACCCGAGCAGCCTCGCCGCGGCTCGCCTGCGTCCGAACGCGCGCTACACGACCGAGTTCGGCCGATCGCCCAGTTTCCGCCAGGCGCTCTTGAACGCGGGGCTCGGGGCCGACGAGTGTAACCTGGTGGAGCAGGGGCTTCAGCATGTCGTCGACTTCCGGCGCTGTCGTCCCGAGCACAAGCTCGTCATCTCGCGGGACGACAAAGGAGCACTCGAGCACTTCGAGTATCACGCGTCTCAAACTGAATTCGTCGAGCTCAAACGCGACGACACAGGACGCTTCCGCGCGGAGCAGATCCGCATCCAGGTCGAGCGGACGCCAGTCGCCAAAGCCGGCTCCGTCGAGACGTCGATCGGCGACGGGCTCAAAGCGATCGGCCTACCCGACGGACTCGCCGTGTTCTTCGTCGAAGCCTTCGAGGGCCGCATCAACTTCGCCCTGCATGCGCGCAAGGGAGACGTCTTTCGGATCGTCGTCGACGAAGAGCGAGTGGAAGGTCACCTGCTCCGGTACGGTCGCGTGCATGCCATTGAGTACAACGGGCAGCACACTGGGCAAGTCAGGGCCTTCTTCTACGACGACGGCAAGTCGGTGGCTCAGTTCTACGACGAAACGGGCCGGGCCATGCAGGGCGGATGGCTGCGCACGCCACTTCGCTACGAGCGCCTCTCGTCGCGGTTTGATCCGCGCCGATTCCATCCCATCCTGAAACGCGTCGTGCCGCACCTCGGTGTCGACTACGCAGCACCGACGGGGACTCCGGTCTGGGCGGCCGGCGATGGCGTCGTGAAGTTCGCCGGACAAAAGGGTGCGAACGGCAATCTGGTCGTGATTCGCCATGGGGGCGCCGACACGTATTACGCTCACCTGCACCGCATCAAACCCGGCATCCGGCCAGGTACGCGTGTGAAGCAGCGGGAGCTGATTGGCTTCGTGGGCTCGACGGGGCGTTCGACCGGTCCGCATTTGCATTTCGGCCTCAAGAAGAAGGGTCGCTTCGTGGACCCTGCCGGCGAGCTCAACGGGCCCGGCCTCAAGATGAGTTCTGCGCAGCTGCCCGCATTCAAGGAGCAAGTCGCCACCTGGGTCGAAACACTCGAAAGCATCGAGGACGCACCAGACCTCGTAGAGGGCGCCGACGAACCGCTCGTCGAGCCCGTGGACGAAGTCATGGACTGACCGCAAACGGCCCTCGGAGCTAGTCTATGGGGGTCGATGAGGGTCTGAAAACCGATGCGACCAAGCCCAGGCCCCCGCCAAAGGCGGAGCTCGCCGATGCGTCGCGATGCGCACCGCGATGCACGCGGCGCTCCTGCTGCCGTCTGGGCGGCGCTTCGCGTGCTGGCGCGGGAGCGGCCCAGCCCATGACGGTCCGCGTTTGCGAAAGCCTTGGTTCGAGCGCGAGATCACCAGCAACCACGGGGATTCCGACCAAGGTCCGCTCGTGCGGCGATCTCGTCTGTGCCTTCGAACATGCGGCCAGCGAACGCCTCAATCGGCGCCGCTCGTCCGGCCTCAGCCCCTCGAACGCCACCCCCATGCCGGCGCCGCGCGGGTCATCACGTCGTCGGCTGAGCAGAACTCGCTGGATGCGACCGGCGGCGTAAAGCGGCTCCCGCCAGTCGGGCAGGGCGAAAACCACCGAAACGTCCGTGCCGACGTCCAGCAGCAGATCGCTCTCGAGCCACACACCGCACTCGCTCACGTTCGTCGCGCGATGAACGAGTGCCTCATCCCAGGTGTCCGCGTAGAGCGCGCAATCGAGCTCTATCGCCCTGCGTACGGCCTGCCGCGCTTCGATGGTTGAACCTCGCTGATGGACGCCCACAGGGGTTTTTGTAATCTAGAAACCTACACTTGGGCAAATTAGCGGCTGCCGGGCAGCTCGAGTTCCTTCTCGTGCTCGAGAACGTAACGGTCGTGATCCCAGCGCCCCGGGATCGCGGTGACCCGGTCGCCGACCAAGTCGAGCAGCCACAAGCCCTCGCGTCCAGCATGCGTCGTGCTCCCGGCACAACAAAGGTCGACGCCATGCTCTGGGACGCGAACATGGTACCGGTGATGAACGTGGCCGTGGAGAACGACGCCTCGCTCGACGAGACCACAAACTTCGAGGAAGGCTTCGGCATTGACCAGCCCATGACGAACACTGTCGGGGCGTCCGGTCGAGAGCCGCGGTGCGTAGTGGGTCGCGATGATGACGAACCGCTCACGGACCCGGGGATCCGACAAAATGCGCGCGAGGGCGCTCAACTGCGCGTCTGGAATGCGGCCGCTCGAGCGCGTGATGGGACGGTTGGGCCGAGCGCTATTGACCCCGACGACCGCCAGACCTTCAGCTGGAAACCGCACCCAAGGCCACGCCTGTTCGACCGCGTATTCGGGAAGCTCCGTTTCCAGAAACTCGCCAAAGTACTGCTCGAACCAGCGGAACTCGACCGCATCGGACAAGTAGATGTCGTGATTGCCAGGCACGGTCATGAACCCAAGAGGCATGGAGGCGGCCAAAGGCTCGATGAGCTGGCGGGCGTACGAGAGCTCGGGTTCGGTGCCGAGGACGGTGTAGTCGCCAGTGCAGATCGCCAGGTCAACCTCCTGCTCCGTCGCGAAGTGGGCCAGAGCCCGAACCTTGTCGGCTGCTTGTGCGAAGCTGCGCTGACGATGAAACCGCAGGTTGGCCCAGCCCACGACGCGCTTATTGATGAACCTGCGGATCGGAACCCCTGCGAAGCCGTTCTGGAGGTGAACGTCGCTGAAGTGTAGAACCTTGGTCACGGCCACATGGCTGGGCTGCCCAGTCCGGTCCCCTCGTCGAACCCAAACCGAACGTTCAAGCACTGAATCGCCTGGCCAGCCGCGCCCTTGACCAGGTTGTCGATGACGCTCATCGCAACGACGGTACCACTGCTCGGATCCTGAGCATATGCAAGGTAGACACGATTGCTTCCGCGGACCCAGAGCGTGTCGGGATGCTGCCCCTCGTCGAGCACGACGACAGACGGAGAACTGGCATAGAGGGCCTTGGCAGCCTCGATGCACTGTGCTGCCGGCACGGCCTTAGATGCTGACGGACGCGCGTAACAAGTCGCATGAATGCCTCGTGTCATGGGCACGAGATGCGGCACGAAGGTCACCCGGACCGAGCTCCCAGCGACCGCGCTGAGCTCCTTGTCGATTTCAGGAGCATGTCGATGAGCGCCGACTTTGTACGCCCGCAGGCCCTCGGCTACCTCTGAAAAGTGTGTGGCTGGGCCGACGGAGCGGCCTGCCCCGGAGACGCCACTCTTCGCGTCCACGACGATGCCGTCCGCGTCAATTAAGCCCGCTTCCAGCAGCGGCGCGAGTGCGAGGATGGCGGAGGTCGGGTAGCAGCCCGGCACGGCAATCAAGTCCGCCGCGCGCAGCGACTCACGATGCAGCTCCACGAGCCCGTAGGTCGCTTCGGGCAGAAGGCCCGGGGCTGGATGCGGCCCGTACCACTTTTCGTAAGTGGTCAGATCAGCGAAACGAAAGTCCGCCGAGAGATCGAAGACGGTCTGGCCGCGCTCGCGCAATGACGCGACGACAGCCGCGCTCGCGGCATGTGGCAGCGCGCAAAAAACGGCGTCAGCCCCCTCCGCGACGCGGTCGGGGTCAAAGGCTTCGACCTGACCCTCGAGCACGCCCCGAAAGCTCGGCAAGATCGCCGCGATGTCTCCGCCGGCGGTCTTATTGCCGACGACGCCAGCTACCTCGAGCTGCGGATGCTGGAGTGCAAGGCGCAGCAGCTCTGCACCGGTATACCCGGTCCCGCCGACGACGATGATGCGCAAGGGTTGCTGACGCATGACGGTCCCAATCTGACAAGGTTGAGTGCGTAGAGCAATGAGCGAGGCTTTAGACACAAGCCCCCTGTCGCGCATTGCCTACGCTGAGCGCTGATACGGCGATTTGAAGAACAGGAAAAGCGAGATCAACGCTTCGAGTACTGGAACTTCTTACGCGCGCCAGGCTGACCTGGCTTCTTACGCTCTTTCTTACGGGCGTCGCGCGTGAGGTAGCCCGCGCGCTTCAGTGCGGGCTTGTTCCCTGCGTCCACGCTCACCAAAGCTCGGGCGATGCCGTGCCGAACTGCCTCGGCCTGCGAGGAAACTCCGCCACCGCCAACGTTGACCGCGACGTCGTACTGGCCCTCTTTGGCCAAAGCCGCGAACGGCTGCATCGCGATGATGCGCAAAATCTCGCGCGGAAAGTAGTTTTCGAAGGTACGGCCGTTGACCGTGACGCTGCCGCTGCCCGAGCTCAAGAAGACGCGTGCAATCGCGTTCTTGCGCTTTCCGGTGCCGTAGTGGCGACCGTCGATGACTTTTGCGTGTGCCATTGTGGAAGCTCTCTTAGATCAAAGCGGAAAGGGTTCGGGTTGCTGCGCGGTGTGGGGATGCGTGCCTTCGGGATAAACCTTGAGCTTGCGCAACATCTGTCGCCCAAGGCTATTCTTGGGAAGCATTCCCCGAACGGCCCGTTCGATCACGAACTCGGGCTTTCGCTCGAGCAAGGAACCGTACGACTCGGCCTTCAAGCCCCCAGGATAGCCTGAGTGTCGGTAGTAGAACTTGTCGTCCTTCTTTTGGCCGGAGAGCTTCACCTGCCCGGCGTTCGTGACGATCACGAAGTCGCCAGTATCGACATGCGGTGTGAACTCCGGACGATGCTTTCCGCGCAGCACGTGAGCCACCTTGGCGGCGAGACGCCCGAGGGGCTGCCCCGCGGCATCGACCACATACCAGTTACGTTGAATTTCCGACGCTTTGGCGCTCGGCGTAGCCATCATCTGCTCCTAGCCCCTTCTTTCGGGGGCGCGTGTCGTAGCTTTGTAGGCTTGAGGTGTCAAGCTGGCACCCGATGAAAATTGCCAAGGGAAACCAGAGGTTTCGCTCGACTCTTGATAGATCGCTCGCGAAAGTTGTTCAATGGAGCTACGCAGGTAAGCGGTGAATATCGTTACTCAAACCAGCAGTGCGCGCAGGTCGTTTGGCTTGTGTGTATGCCTACTGGTCGCGGTTGGCGGCCTGAGCCTCCAAGGGCTGGCGCAAAGCGCCGAAGGCCAGATCCTCTGCCAAATCACTCGAAATGGTACCCAAGCCCGGGGCACCGTGATTCTGCAGCAGGACGGTCACGAAGTGGCCCGCGGTCCCTGCAACTCGGCGCTGACCGCAGCACCAGGCCGGTATCGGGCCGTCGTTCGGCTCGATGGCAACCTCGACCACCCGAAAAAGACGCTGAATATCGAGATCAAGGCGGGCCGGCGTATCCCGATCGAGGTGGACTTTCCCAGCGGCACCCTGCTGGTGCGGGTCGTCAGCAAAGGGGGAACGGGTCCGGCGATCATCGCGGTGCACCAAGGCAAGGAGCGCATCGGTACTCTGAGCAACGGCGTTGAAGCTCAACTGAGCGAGGGGAAGTACGAGGTCGTCGTCGAACAATCCGGGCGAACGAAGAGCCAGCCAGTCGATCTGCGCGCGGGACAGAAGCGTATGATCCGCGTCGAGATCTGAGTCGACACCAGACCTCCTCGACCCGGAGCGGCACACTGCTAGGGTGCCGGGAACGATGTCGGAACTGCCTCCGCTCGCTCACAGCGCGCCGGCGCCCGCGCCGTACGAGCCCAGTGCAATTTTGCGTTGGCTTTACCGCCGCTTCTTTGCTCACATCCACGTCGACGAAAACTGGAGCCGCGAAGTCCGAGACGCCGCAAGCCAGGGCGTCGTCGTCTACGTCATGCGTTCCCTGTCCTTCTTGGACTTTCTCTGTCTGGATTTCCTCCTCAAGAAGTTCGGGCTGCCTTTGGTGCGCTTCGTCAACGACCTCGGACTTTGGATACTCGAGCCTTTCGGCAAGGGAGAGAGACGGCTCCGCCTCAGGCGTCAGATTCCCGAAGACCAGGCGCTGGCGAAAACCGTTGGGGATGGCTTCAGTGCGTTGTTGTTTCTGAGGCGGCCGCCACGCTTCGGCCGGCGCGAACGGCGGGGCGCAAACCTCGAAGTCGACCTGATCAAGACGCTGGTCCAGACGCAGCGGGGTCAGAGCAAGCCGATCCTGCTCGTCCCTCAGACCTTCGTCTGGAGCAAGCAGCCTGGACGAACCGCGAGCAGCCTCTGGGACAGCCTCTTCGGCCCGGTGCAGTGGCCCGGCAAGATCCGCGTATTCTGCCAGTTTCTGCTCAACTATAAGAACGCCCGCTTGTGGTCCGGAGAAGCCTTTGATCTCAGGGAGTTTCTCGACAGACACGCATCACTCAGCGACGAGCAGGCCGCCGACAAAGTCCGCTACGCCCTACTCCGGCGGATGGAGCGAGAACGCACCGTCGTCGTCGGTCCACTCCAGAAACCCGCAGCACGCATTCAAGACGAGCTTCTTCGAAGCCCGCGCGTCCGGGCCAGCATCGACAACTACGCGCGCAAAAAGGGCATCTCTAAAGCCAAAGCAGACGCCATCGCCCGAAAGCATCTACAAAGCCTCTGCGCGAAGCCGAGCCCCTTCGTCGTCAGCTTGTTGGCCCGATTCCTGAACTGGGTCTGGAACAAGATGTACGACGGGATTGTCGTTGACCAGGAGGGGCTCGAGCGCCTCCGAGCCGCGTCCCGGGATGCGACGATCATCTTGCTGCCCAGTCACAAGAGTCACGTCGACTACCTCGTGCTGAGCGATCGACTGCACGCCAACTCGATGTCCGTCCCGCTCATTGCGGCAGGCGACAATCTCAACTTTTGGCCCGCCGGACCCATCTTGCGGCGCGCCGGCGCCTTCTTCATTCGGCGGAGCTTTCGAGGCGACGAGATCTATCCGGTCCTCGTCCAAGCCTACATGAGGAAGCTCCTCGCAGAAGGCTTCTCCATCGAGTTCTTTCTCGAGGGCGGACGCTCGCGCACCGGCAAACTCTTGCCCCCGAAGTACGGCCTGATGTCCATGGTCTTCGACTCGGCGGTGATGCTGCCCGCCACCAAGGTCCTCTTCGTTCCGATCTCGATCGGCTACGAGCGCATCATCGAAGAGCGCTCGTTCGTGCACGAGCTCTCGGGCGGAGAGAAGCACTCGGAGAACGTCGGAGACTTGCTGAAGAGCTCGAGTGTGTTGCGCTCGAAATGGGGTCGTTTGTACGTTCAATTCGGTGAGATGATCGACTTCAACGAGTTCATCGCGGAGTCGCTGAAACTGAGCGGACAGCCACCACGCACCCCAGCGGAGCTTAGCCCCAGTCAACGCCGCAACATGATTCGCGGGTTGGCCCACCGCGTGATGTACTCGATCAACGAAGTCACGGTCATCACCCCCGCAGCCCTGGTCGCGACCGTGCTCCTGAGCCACAGCAAGCGTGGCATGTCGCGCAACGCCCTCATCGCGACCGCCGAAGACATGCTGAGCACGCTCGAGTCCGAAGGCGCGCGCGTGCCCCAGCAACTTCGCATCGGCAACGGGGCCATTCGGGAAGACACCATCGACGAGGCTTTGCGTCTCTTCATCGATGCGAGGCTCATCGTCGAGCACGACACTGGGCCCGAGCCGATTTACACCGTCGACTCCGAGCGTCGAATCGCGCTCGAATACTACCAGAATACGCTGATCCACTTCTTCATTCCGCGAGCACTGATTTCAACCGCTCTGCGGGTGAGCCGTGAGCAGTGGGTCGAGCTCGATCGCCTTCGAGACCGGATTCAACAGCTTTCACGGCTCTTCAAGCACGAGTTCGTCTTCCGCGCCGATGCGTCCTTCGACGACATCTTCGCAGATGCGCTCCAGACGATGCTCGAGGATGGAGAACTCGAACAGCAGGGCAATCTGGTCCGCGCCACAGAGGACGCGAAGCGTCATCGCATCGAGCGCTACGCGGCAATGCTCCAAACCTTTTTCGAGAGCTATCTGCTCGCACTGCGTGGCGCCGAGATCGTTTTGGACGGGCCCATTCAGAAGAAGGACTGGTACAAGCGCACGCTTTCACTCGGGCAGCAGATGTACCTCGCCGGCGAGATTGAGCGCCGCGAGTCCCTGTCCAAGCTCAAGCTCGAGACGGCCCTGCGTGCCCTCGACGACTACAAGCTCGTGAAGCACCGCGGCGATACGCTCGAGCGCGGGCCCGGGGTCGAGTCTGTCGCGGACCTGCATGCTCTCGAGCCCAAGCTCACGGCGTTCCTTCGCTAAGCGCTGTGGCTAGGGGCTGGCCCAGACCGAACAGACCGTCCGCATCACACAGGCAGCACACTTCTGGGCGTCCGGCCGGCTGGGGCACTGGCGCGATACGCCCAGATGACAGAGAGCGAAATCGTACTTGACCGGATCCGCTGGGTCGAAGCGGCGAAGCATTCGGGTGATGTCTTCGGCCGCGGCCCAGGAGGCGGTTTTTCGATCGGTAAAGCCCAAGTTTCGGCTGATGCGGTGCACGTGGGTGTCGACCGGAATGAGCAAGACGGAGGCCGGAATGGACCAGAGCCCGAGATCGACCCCGTCGGCGGGACGTATCATCCATCGCGCGTAGAGCAGCAACCGCTTGCAGGCACTGCCCGCGCGAGGATCACTGACGAGGTGCCGAAGACTGCGGTCGCTCCTTGGGCCGCGAAGCGCGTCCGCAAAGTTCGCAAGGGCCTCTCGGAAGTCGCCATCGCTTCGGGCGTAAAAGTGCTCGAAGGCCTCGCCGAGACTGCCGTGCCTGCGGAGCAGTCGCCCCGCACGGCTGAGCAGGACGGCCAGATGCTCGCCACGGTAGATCCGATGCACAAAGCCATCGAGGCAAGTGCGAAGCTCAGGAAGCCTGGCCTCGCGCACACGCTGCCCCGGACGATCGCCCAAAGCGTGAAGTAATCGCTCCACGCTGGCGATGGCGGCCTGCGCATTTCCGAAAGCCAAGAGCGAAGCCAGGAGGCCAACAACCTCGCGATCGAGCGTGTCCTGGTACGCGTGGACCCACTGAACCGGATCGCGTCGCCGGTGAGCTCGCATGTCGCTGCTCGCGAGCAACTCTTCCAAACGTTCGTGGATCGGGTCCAATTCGCCGAGTTCTTGCTATATTGCGTGGTTCGCGGCAATGACCCACCGACCCACACTCGCTCTTCTGTCGTTGTTGGCGCTGCTTTGCGGGGGCGGATGTGCCACGGCGACCCAGGATGCCGTTCCAGAAGTCGTCACGGAGCGCCCCAATGCGCCGATCGAACTGGGGCTTCGCACGACCGATGGGAGATGGCTGGAGCTTGGTGACATGCGAGGGACGCCGCTCTTGCTTTTCGTCTTCGCGACCTTCGACACAGGGAGTCAGGCGGCGCTCACCCCACTGCGAAGCTTCGTCGCGGACTTCGATGACGTTCAGGTCCTCGGGATTGCCGCGCAGCCCAAAGGCCAGCAGCTGGTATCGGCCTGGGCCTATGCTCTCGATCCACCATTCATCGTCGGTGTCGATCCCTACGGCAACGTGGAAGGGGGAACGAGCGCGCTCGGAAAGATCGAATCCATTCCGACGTTCATCGTCGTCGACGCGAACGGCTACGAGCGCGCGCGGGTCAGCGGCGTCCAAACCGAAGGAGCCCTAGCGGACTTGACGAGCCAGGTGACCGGAAGGGCCCCGTCCGTTCGCTGAAGCGCGGTGGCAGGCGCTAGCCGCCCTGTTCGGCCCAGAGCGAGCTCAGCTCCGTGCCGAACGAACGCAGCACCCGTTGGCGGACCGAAACGACCGAGTCGAGGTCGAGCGCCTCGCGCGCGACTGTGGCAGCCAAAGAAGTGTCGACTCGGCGGACGATCGCTCGCGCGAGGGGAAGCAGGCTCACAGGAACCGAGAGCTGCCGGAACCCCAGGCCCAAGGCGAGCACGATGCCGTAAGAATCGGAAGCCATGTCGCCGCATAGCGAGCATGGGATCTGTGCGTGGGAAGCGGCCCGGACGACCTGGTCCAGAAGACGCAGTACCGCGGGATGTACGGCCTGCGCCTCCTCCAGTGCGTGTCCGTCGGCTCGGTCGACCCCGAGGCTGTACTGCACTAGGTCATTGGTCCCGACCGCGAAGAAATCGGCCTCCTTGGCGAATGCCTCCGCAAGAATCGCAGCCGAGGGAAGCTCGACCATCATGCCCACTGGAAGCTCCCCGCAGGCCCTACCTTCCTGCTCGAGCTCAGCCCGACAAATCTCGACGAGGCTGCGGGCCGCCTGCAGCTCCGCGAGTGTCGCGACCATGGGGATCATGACGGCGGCAGCGCCTTCGGCGCTGGCTTGCAGGATTGCACGAAGCTGTGCTTTCAGCGTGGCGCGCTCGACCGGCCGTCGATACGCCCCGAGCTGCTTTCCCCCGCGCCAATCGAAAGTACGGAATACGACGGGCCAGGGGGCCATCGTCAAGACGGCCGCGCGGTAGAGACTGAGCTGCTTGGCTTCATCTGGAGCGACTTGCTGATCCAGGGCGATGAATTCGGTTCGATACAAGCCGACGCCGTGTGCATTCTCCCGCCGTGCCTGGTCGAGCTCGCTCGGCAGACCGAGGTTGGCCATCAGCGAGACCTCCACACCGTCGGCCGTACTCGACGCCGAACCGCGCTCCGCCTGTAAGAACGAAATGAAGTGCCGCCGCCGCGCTCGCGCCGTCTCCGCCTCGGCAGGACTGGGCGCGACGATGACTTCAGCTGCAAATCCGTCGACAACCAGCGTCTCGCCATCCTCGACGCCATCAGGAAAACGGCCTACGGAACAGACACATGGCAGCCCGAAAGCGCGCGCGAGGATCGACGTGTGGCTGCTCGGTCCGCCGAGCTCAGTGACCAGTCCCAGCGTTGGCGGCGCAAGCATGTGCACCGCGTCGCCGGGAGAGAGATCCCGGGCGACGAGGATGCGCGGCGCATCACCTACCAAAGACTGCCGGGACCCGCCCTGCAGGTGGCGAAGCAAGTGCTCTTCGACGTGGTCGATGTCGCGAGCGCGCTCTCGAAAATACGTCGAGTCATCGGCCAACAAGGGCTGCTTCAGCTTTTTCACAGCTTTGGCGAGGGCCCACTCCGCGTTGAGGTGCTTCTGTCGGATCAGCTCGAAGACGGCATCCCTGAGCAACACGTCCACGTGCATGAGGATGTAGATGTCCAGAATCGGACCGTACGCGTCGCCGTGGCGGCGGCTGAGCTCCTCCTTGGAGCGCCGTAACTCGGCACTCGATGCCTCGACCGCCTCCTCGAATCGACGACACTCGGCCTCCGTTTCACTCGCCTTGATGCGACGATGTGGGACGAGTGGATGCCGGCGCGATACGAACGCGGCCCGGCCGACGGCAACCCCCAGCGACGCAGAAATACCCCGAAGCCGTAAAGGCTGGCTCACGAGTGCTCCCCGAAACCGCGTTCGACCAATTCGGTCAAGGCCCGCACCGCGTCGTGCGCGTCCCGACCTTGCGCACGTATCGTGATCATCGCTCCCTGATGACCACAAAGGAGCAGGACGCCCATGATGCTCTTGGCGTCTGCTGCCTGCCCGTCTTTTTCGACCTCGATTTGCGCGTCGTAGCGAGCGGCGAGGTTGACGAGCTTTGCGGCTGCCCTCGCGTGCAAGCCCAGGTAATTCGGGATCTGTACGGTCGAGGTCACCGGATCGCTCACGGCCCTGCCCGTGCGATGTCCCGGTGAGACACGACGACGTTCTTGGCGGGCCCGAGCAGCCCAGCGAGGGCCTCGACGAGCGCAACTGAACGGTGACGGCCCCCGGTGCAACCCAGTGCCACGGTCACGTACGCTTTGCCCTCGCCGGCATATTTGGGAATGAGATACTCGAGCAAAGGGAGAAGTCGGGACACGAGCTCCTGCGTTTGCGGTGCGTCGAGCACGTAGTTCGCGACCGGCTCATCCTGGCCAGTGAGCGGGCGCAGCTCCTTGACGAAGTGCGGGTTGGGAAGGAAACGCAGATCGAAGACCAAATCGGCGTCGAGTGGAAGACCGTACTTGAACCCGAACGAGGTCAAACGAATGATCATCTCGGGCTGCTCGTGTTCGCGAGCCAAGTAGTCGACCAAGTGGCGGCGGAGGTCGTGCACGCTGAACTCGGTCGTGTCGATGACGATGTCGGCGCGATCGCGAAGGCCGGCGAGCCGCACCCTTTCGCTCGTGATGGCCCCGAGCAAGTCGCCGGTGGGCGCCAAGGCGTGCGGGCGTCGGGTCTCACTGAAGCGGCGCGTGAGAACCGCGTCCGAACAGTCGAGAAAAATCAGCTCGACGCGATGTCCGCTCGCCTCGAGCGAGGACAGCATGCTGTCGACCCCCTCCAAAAAGACGCCAGAACGGACGTCGATTCCCAGCCCGACGCGCCTGGGGCTGCCCTCGTTGCGGACGAGCTCGAGGCAGTCTGGGGCGAGGGCGGGTGGCAGATTGTCCACGCAGTAGGCCCCCGAGTCCTCGAGGACGTGCAGGGCCGTGGTTCGTCCCGCTCCAGAAAGGCCGCTGACGATGACGACATGGAGCGGGGGCTTGCTCATTTCTGTGGCTATGATTGGCGATTCTCCAATGCTCGAACGAACTCCTGCGCACCGTGACGCCCGGTGCTCTTCAGCATTTGGTTTCTGGCCGCGACCTCCAAGATGACGCCCATGTTGCGACCAGAACGCACGGGTATGCGCAAAAACGGCACGGGGCTCCCGAGGATGTCGACGCTCGAGTCGTCGAGTCCCAACCGGTCGTAGGTCTCGTCTTCATCCCAAGGGCACAGCTCGATGACGAGCTGTACTCTCTTGCTCGGGAGAACAGCGTTCGCGCCGAACAAGTCCCGCACGTTGATGATTCCGATGCCACGAAGCTCCAGATGATTTCGAAGCAGAGGCGGCGCCCTGCCGATCACATCGGCCGAGGCAGTCCGGCGGAGCACGACCTGATCATCGGCGACCAAGCGGTGACCACGCTCCACGAGGAACAGGGCGCATTCGCTCTTTCCGATCCCACTCGGTCCGAGTAGCAAGGTGCCGACCCCGTGGACGTCGACGAGAACACCATGCCGGGTCTCGGAGGGCGCGAGCAGATCGTCGAGCGCCAAGTGGACCGCCTGGATCGTTCGACTGGAGCGGGGGTCCGCAACGACCAACGGAGTCTGGGTAGCCTGCGCCGCCTCGACTAGCACAGCTAGCGGCTCGACCCCGCGCGTCACGACGACCAGCGACAGTCCGAGAGCGAACAGAGCATCCACGCGGGCCCTCTGCTGCGCGGGCTTTAACCCTTCGATGAAGGAGATCTCCGTTTCACCTAGAATTTGAACACGGGTGGGAATCACTCCATGCATGTGGCCCACCAGAGCCAGTCCCGTCTTTTGGACACGCGGGTGGTCTACGATCCGGTGCTGCGCCTTTTCGCCGGCAACCAGGCGTGTGATGTCGGTCAGATGCGAATCGGCAAGGAGCTCCGCGACGGACACGCCGCGCTCCACGCGCATGCTGGCGAGGTCGCTGCCATATAGGCGTGTGCTCACGAGCCCAATATACGCGAGCAGCCCGAAACTGTCGCCTGATTACATGCGAAGGACGAGCCCGAGGGCCTCCTCCTCGCTGGCCGCGGCGATGAGCGCCTCCCGATTGCTGCGGACGCGAAGGGCCCTGGACACCTGGGCCAGCAGGGCGAGGTGCTTTTGAGGTTCCGGACGTGGACCAAGAATCCCGACGAGGATGTGCACCGGGAGGCCATCGATCGCCTTGAAGTCGACGCCGGGCTTGTGCACCGCCACTGCAGCCCGGAGGCGCTTCAGCCCCTCGAGCCGCGCGTGCGGAACCGCTACCCCATTACCGACTCCGGTGCTTGCAAGTCGCTCGCGCTCGGCGAGCGCATCGTAGACGGCTTCCTCGTTGAGCGCGTCCTCCGGCTTCACCAGCAGCGATGCGAGGGCGCGCAAGGCCGCCTCCTTGCTCGAAGCGTCGAGCCCGAGTCGAACGCGGCACAGATCGAGGCTAGCGGCCAGCATGGCTCGCGTGCGATACCCCACGCGAACCGCTGACGCAATGCACTTTACTCGTGTCCGGTCCGTACGGAGTCACCGCTGTGACGCTTGCGGTCGTTTTGCGCGCCCTTCTCGTCCCGAACCTGTCGATCAATCTTGTCGACCACCAGATCGATGGTGGCGTACATGTTCTCGGAGTCACCATGGCATGCGTACTGATGACCGTCCCCGGTCACGTTGAGGTCGACCCGGTGTAGGTGCCGCTCGGTCGAAAAAGTCACCTCGGCATGGATGGGCGAGCGCATGTACTTCTGGATCTTGGCAATCTTCTCGGATGCGTAGTTCTTGACGGCCTCTGACGACTCCATGTTTCGAAACGTGTAGCTGATACGCATCGATCCTCCTCGCTATCTAGAAGTACTTTTTTCTCTTGGATGAGCTCAAGATGCCAAGCATCTCGCGATATTTCGCGACGGTTCGACGGGCAATCTGGATGCCTTCGTCGCCAAGTATCTCAACGATCCTCTGGTCGGACAATGGAGCTTTGGAATCTTCGTCCGAGATGATGTGCTTGATCGCCTGTTTGACGCTTTCGGATGCGATATCGCCCTGATTGTCCCGCCGGATTGCGCTGTTGAAGAAGTACTTTAGCTCGAAAGTACCTCTTGGGGTGTGGACGTATTTGTTGCTCGTCACGCGCGAAATCGTGCTCTCGTGCATCCCTACGGTCTCGGCCACGTCTCGCAGGATCATCGGCCGTAGATACTCGATGCCTTTGTCGAAGAAGTCTCGCTGCTTCTCGACGATACACTCGGTCACCCGAACGATGGTCTTGCGACGCTGATCGATGCTGCGAATCAACCATTGAGCGCTGCGAAGCTTGTCTTGCACGTACTCTTTGGCCTTGGCGCTGTCTGCCATCGCCGCGCGGTAGAAGCCACTGATTTTGAGCCTAGGCATGCCATCGTCATTGGCGACGACATAGTACTCGTCACCGACTTTGTGCACGTAGACGTCGGGTACGATGTAGCGCGGCTGCTCCGTTTGGAACCGCCGCGCCGGTCGAGGCTCAAGCTCGGCGATGATCTGAGCCACGTCGTAAATCTCTTCGACCGCGCAGCCGCACTCTTTGGCAATGCCTTGATAGTTGCGCTTCTCGAGGTCCCCGAGGTGGTGGTTCAGGACCCTCAGAACGAGCTCATCCATCCCGTAGTGCTCGGCTTGCATCGTCAGGCACTCGGTGAGCGAGCGGGCCGCTACGCCCAAGGGGTCGAGCTGCTGAAGCATGCGTAGCACCTCTTCGGCGTCCTCTTCATTCAACCCGGCTTCGCCAGCCAGCTTGGGGACGACCTCATCGGCGGGCACGCCTTCGATCTTCAGGTAACCGTCGTCATCGAGATTGCCGATCACGAGGGCGATGAACCGCTGCTCGTCTTCGACGAAGTCCGCCATTCGAACCTGCCAAGCGAGATGCTCACCCAGGTCCTCGTCCGAAGAGAACGTCGCCTCGAAACCGGGGGCCTCGTCATCACCGCCGGCACGGATCGAAGGGAGCGGAGACTGTAAGGCCTGGTTCTCGAGGTAGCGTTCCCAGTCGATTTCGTCGCCCTCGGCCTGCGTCTTCTCCGAGTTGTCGGCGTTGGGCGAGTCCTCGGTTCTCTCCGTCGCCGGGTCGCGAGACTCTGCGGTCTCCTCGAGCATCGGGTTCTCGAGCAATTCCTCCTGCACGAGCTCGGTCAGTTCGATGCGCGACATCTGCAGCAGCTTGATCGCCTGCTGCAACTGCGGCGTCATGATGAGCTGCTGAGAGAGCTTGAGTTGTTGCTTGATCTCCATTCAGGCCCCGAACCCCAGGATCAACCGCAGTATAAGCACCGAACGCGATGGGGGGAAACACAACGCTTAGACAGGGTTCGCTTCGAAGGTTGCGTTCCGTTACCCTGAAGGAGTGCCTGGGGATCCATGCCTGCGCAACGCGAATATCGTGGTCGCGGACAATGATCGAATCGCCAGGAAGTACGTCAGTAAGCTGCTCCGCAACCTGGGCGCGCAGGTCGTTTCCGTCGCCGACGGAGAATCCGCAATCCAGGCCGTGCGAAAGGGAGGCGTCGATCTGGTCGTGCTCGATGCGCAGGTCCCCGGTCTCAGCGCCTTGGAAACGAGTCGAGCCATCCGTAGCGTGAGCCAAACTGGCTCCCTTCCAATTTTTCTATTGACAGAAGGCAGCAGACTGGACGGACGGATTCAGGGCCTGCGCATGGGCGCTGACGAATTCATGCCCAAGCCGTTCGAGGATGCCGAGTTTGTGGCGCGCATTCGCACTGTGCTCCGCACCCGGAGCGAGGCTCGGCCGGGTCAAAATGACGTGACGCGGCTGCCAGACCAGCGGCACTTCCGCGCTCGGGTCGAGCAGGAGATCGAGCATGCCGAACGCCATCTGGACCCGTTCGCCTGTTGCATGGTGGCCGTGGACGACTTCCGCGAGCTGATCAGCGAGTTCGGGGCAGCAGGTGCCGACGCCCGCTTGGCGGCCGTGTCTCAGCTTCTGCGACGATACACCCGCGACACGGACTTCGTGACACGATTTCGGACCGCGGAGTTCGGCTTGCTGCTCCCCAAGACCAGCCTGGCCGGAGCCCTCAGTCTGTCGGATCGGATCATCGGGGCGATTTGCCGCGAGCAGGACGAGCTCGGGCGAACCAAGCCGGCGCGCATGTCGATCGGGGTCGGGACCTATCCGGACCCGAAGGTCCGTACGGCTGCCGAGCTGATCGACTCGGCGAGCATCGCCCTCGCTCGAGCGCGAGGCATCGGCCCGAACCACATCTGCTGCCTGCAGCAGCCCGGGTATCTTTTCCGCCCAAGCCCGCCCAGTCTGCCCGTCTAAGGAGCGTTCACCGTCGGTGACCCGGCTCCTCGTGTCTGACGGTTGCGCTGTCGGCCGAAGTCGCGGGCCCCGAGTGCCGTCAGCGCAAAACCCAAAAGCATCAGCCAAAGCCCGCAGAACCAGTCCAAGGTCTGACCGGCCGCGGCGGCGACCGTACGCATGCGCCAGCTGGTGTAGAGAAGAGGAAGCGCACCGCCGACGGCCAGGCCAGCGACGGCGAAGCGGGCCGCCTGCATGCTTCGCGCAGTCCGCCGATGCCATAGGATCGCGAGCTGTCCGAGCGCCGCACCGGGCGCCAGCCACAGGTTCTTCGCGGCTTCGATCGAGACCGCGAGCGCGCTCGCCTTCGTTTCCGCCCAGCCCGCGAACGGGAGCAAGAATCCGATGAGCACCAGGCTCGCCCCCAGGAGCACGGGACCTCGACCCAAGCGAGGATCCGCAAAGAATGTCAGTGATGAGAGGTCGTCCGCGTCCGCCAGCGCATCATCCACGGGCAGAAGGATGAGCTCGTGCTCAGGGCACTCTCGCCTGTTGACATAGTGCACTCCACAGTAGGGGCAGCGACCACATTGCAGCGTCACAGTCATGCCAGCCAAAGGCTGCCCTAGAACACTGGCACGTGCCAATCTTGGGAGTTCGTGATATCGGCTGCGCTGACAATGCGGATTCGCGGGCTCACCAAGGACGACTTCGACTATATCATCTCGGTTCTCGACCAGTGGTGGGGGGGGCCGGGAGGCCGCCTGGTCGATCCCTTGTTCTTCTACGAGTTCGGCGAGCACGCGCTCGTGGCCGAGCAGGACGGCCAGGTCATCGGTTTTCTTCTCGGCGTGCTCGTGCCGGGGCCGGCCGCGACAGGCTTCATCCACCTGGTCGGAATTCACCCCGATCATCGACGGCGCGGAGTCGGCAAGGCGCTCTACGAGGAGTTCACCAAGCGATGCCGGGCAGCCGGCATGAAGCGCATTAAATCGACCTCGGTGGTGGGCCACGAAGGCTCGTTGCGATTCCACGAGGCGATGGATTTCATCACTGAAGAAGTGAGTGATTACGCCGGCCCAGGGCGCTCGCGACTAGTGTTTGTCAAAGCCCTTTGACCCCGACACTACTTTGACCGAACGTCAACACTGGGTATCTTCAAGGGCATAGAAGGGGAGACGCCAACGATGGGGTACTCAGGATCGAGCCAGGCCGAAGCAGCCCGGCAGAAACTCGGCACGGCGCTCGAGGCGTTGCAGCACGGCGATGACGTCCCTGCGCAGGCGCTCGCGCTCACCGAGCACATCGCGCAAGCGGTGACCGCCCTGTTCGAAGCAGAGCGAGCATCCACGGAGCCCGATGGGAAGGCCTGTGTGAAGAGTGCGCTCAGCACGCTGAGTCAAACCATGACCCTGCTTCAAGACGTGAAGGGCCAACATAGCGGCGTGGAACGAGCGACCGAACGTCTGGCCGAGGTACTGAGCTCGCTGTTCCATCTGGTCAACAAGACAACCCGTCCGCCGAGGGCCGCTTCGGAGCCCTCTGCGCCGGCGCCTCCGAAACCAGCTTTCGTTCCCGCCGAGGCGATCGGCGCCGCTCCGACGCAAAGCCACGCGGCGCCCAAGGTGCCGCCGGCCCAGAGTGCTGCGGTCCAAGGCGACGCGACAATCGTACAGGCACCCAAAACACCGAATGGGTCGCCCGCTGGGCCCATGGCCACGGGTCCGAACCCGGTCGAGACCCGCACGGCGTCCACGGCACCACCGCAGGCCCCGGCCAAGCTCTCCGGCCAAGCGAGTAGCCCAAAGCCGCCCGAGACTCCGGTTTCCGTTTCGATCAAGCCGATCGGCGCTCCCCCCTCACAGCCTGCTGCGGCGATCCCGAACTCACTTCTGCCGCCCGAGGCTCCGACGCCCAACGGCCCTCGAGAGAGAATCGAGGCCAACATCGGCGCAACGACCGAGTCCAACTTCTACGTCGGCCTCAGTGGCGAGATCGCTCACGGTGGTGTGTTCTTGGCCACCTACGAGTCCTTACAGAAAGACAAATCGGTCCGGATGCTGGTCACGCTGCCGGGTGGCTTCGAGTTCGAGTGCGACGGCTACGTGCGTTTCGTGCGTGATCCGATGGACTTCAGCGCCGAGTCGGGGCCAGGCATGGGGATCCAGTTCGAAAAGCTCGGCGAGGAGGCGCGCAAGCTCGTGCTGCGTTTCATCGGCAAACGACCGCCCATCTTCTACGACGTGTAGAACCGAACTAGGCGTAGTAAGCCGCGAGAATGCTCGAATCGAGACCAGAACAAGACGGTTTGAGCCTGGGGCGCGCGGTGCGCGAAGAGCTCGCCGAACGCCTGCGGGAGTGGTCGCAAGATGCAGACGCGCCAGAGGCGGCCATGCGTATCCTCAGCGAGGTCGTGGGCTCTCTCTTCGCTTTGGAAGTGGGTCCGACCGAGAAGGAGCCGGCGCGTTTGGAGGTGGCCATTGCCAAGCTCGACACGGCCAGCGCACTGCTACCGACCGGACTTGCAGCCCTGTTAACGGACGCCCGGAGCCAACTCGTCAGCGGCGCTGCCGCGTCTCGGAAGAGCCAGAGCGCGTCGGACGCGTCCGAGGTAGAGCCGATGCGCAGACTGACCGTAGAGGTCAACGAACGAAGCGAAAGCAATTTCTTCATGGGCGTAGACGGTAGCTTGGCCGACGGAGGGATCTTCATCGCCAAAGCGCAACCCTTGCCCGCCGGAACGAAGCTGAGCCTATGCCTGCGGCTCCCTACTGCGGAGCTCGAAGTGATGGCCGAGGTAGCCTGGAGTCGGGGTGCGCCCTTCCCGGGCGTCGGCGTGCGCGTGGAGGGAGCCGTGCTGAACGAGGCGGAACCAGTGCTCCGGGTCATGACCCTGCGCGAGCCAATGACGCTCTGATCATCGCGTTTGCACCCCGCTGAGACAGGGTTTTGGACGCGGGGAGACGATGCGGCGCAGCGTTGAGGAGCGGCGGAGGCAGCAGCGAATTCGAGGACGAGGAGATCGACCGGAGGAAGTCGGTTCCTCTACCCCTCACCAAGCAACTGATTCATCGAGGCTTCGTCGACCGGCGTGAAGGGGTACGATTCCATCTCCGCGGAGGTCACCCAGGCGAAGTCTTTGACACCAACGCAACTGAGCTGAGCGTCGATCAGCTCGCATTGGTAGAGATACATGTCGACGGCGTACTTTTCGTACGGGTGGTTGACGAAGGAAATCAGCTGACCGACTTCGACCCGAACACCTAGGCGTTCCTGGACCTCGCGCACGAGGGCGTCGGCGTCCGTTTCTCCGCGCTCGACGCGACCTCCGGGAAAGTCCCAAAGCAGGGGCAAGACCGCCGCCTCGCGCCTCTGGGTTATCAAATAGCGGTCATCGCGCTCGATGAGCGCGGCGACCACGCGGATGGTCCTGAGGTTAGCCGACACGCAATTTCCGTATCGCACGTCGAGGTGCGTCGCAACGGATTCAGATTGGATAGCACTCGACGGTCTTGAGCTCAGGGCGCTCGATCGTGAGGACCGGGCTGGTAATCAAATCGCGTCCGGCCGCAATGAAGAATAGCGACTCTCCAATCATCGGGAGCCCTTCGGATGCACTGATGGCACCGTTGTCGTGAAACTTGAGTCCCCCTGAAACCGTGCTTCGCAGGGCGACGTGCCCAGAGAGCCAGTCGCCGGTCCGCCTATCGCGGACGCCTACACACACGTTCCGACGAACGTGGTATTCACTGTTGCGCGTTACGAAGACGCGATGGATTCGGCGCTCCTTGCCTAGATAGGCCATCTCAAAACCTCCTCGCGCGTAGCGATGAGACCCCAACTTACATGTCGGATAACGTAGTCACAAAAAACTGGCGGCGTCCGCTGCCTTTGAGGCCGGACAACTTCACGCCCCCGCAGCGCACGCCCTGGGGCGGCACACGTATCCGCCGCGAGCTGAAGGCTGGGCTCGGTCTGCCGGGAAGCGCTCCGGTGGGGGAGAGCTGGGAGCTTTCCGTCGAGCCCGACTTTCCGAGCCAGCTGTTCGAAGGCCCGGACCTCGACGCCGTTCTACGCAGCGATCCCGAGGCTTTGCTCGGCGCCGAGGCCGCCCAGGGATCCACGAGCCTGCTGGTGAAGCTGCTCGACGCTGCTCAATCCCTGTCGGTTCAGATCCATCCGAGAGATGACGACCCGGCACTTGCGCCAGAGCAGAGCGGAAAACCCGAAGCCTGGTACGTCATCGACGCCGCCCCAGGCGCCGGGCTTTACCTGGGACTGGAGCCCGAGGCGAGCGCACGCAGTCTGCGAGAAGCCATCGAGTCCGAACGCGACATTGCCTCGTCCCTGCACTTCGTGCCGGTCGTCGCGGGCGACAGCTTCGTGGTCGAGCCGGGCACTGCGCATGCGATCGGAAAGGGCGTGCTGCTCTTGGAGCCACAGCGCGTTCTGCCAGGCAAGCGCGGAATCACGTACCGCTACTGGGACTGGAACCGCCGCTATGATTCTGCAGGTCAGCTGGCCCCCGAAGGAAAGTCGCGCGAGCTTCACCTGGAACGTGCGCTCGAGGTGACGAACTGGGATCTTCCTCGGGGCGAAGCGCTGCTCGAGCGTATTCGTTACCGAGCCGGCGCCCCGCGCAGCTCGGACGACGCGCGGCTCGAGGTGCTCGTCGGACCGACGGGGCCCCTGTTTTCGCAGCAGTTCGACCTGCAGAGGCTCTCGGGAACCGGTGCGCTCGAGCTTCCGAGGGCAACGGTGCTGCGTGCGTTGACAGTCCTTCGCGGTCGGCTGGAGCTGCACGGAGACCACGAGCCAGTCGAGCTCTTGCAAGGACAAACGGCCGCCCTGCCCGCCTGCCTGGACTCGACCCGAGCCAAGCTCGTCGACGCCCACGCGATCCTGTGTGGCCTGGTCTGCCGGCGGTAACCCGATCCCAGAACGCGCGCCTGCACCGAGTCGCTCGGGGATGAACGCCAGCGATTTTCGCGGTCGCCCGAAGCCGGTGTTGCGCTCAGCGTCTGATCCAGCCCGACGACTTCCGGGCTTGCACGGCCTGCACCGCCAACTCGTCCGCGGCTTCGTTGAGGGTGACTCCCTGGTGACCGGGCACGTAGAAGATTCGAACGTCGGAGCGCTGAGCCAGTTTGCCCCGAATCTCGGCGACTAGTGCCTGGTTCGCCTTGGCCTTCCAGCCTTTGGTGAGAATGCCGATCGAGTATTGCGAGTCGGTGTACAAGCGCAGCGGGCGGTCCAGCTCGGCCGCGAGCTCGAGCGCCCGTAGGATGGCCGTGAGCTCAGCGATGTTGTTCGTGCCCTGCCCCAGGTATTCGCTCAGCTCGCGGCGTTGGTCGTCCCAGAGGGCCACGACCCCCAGGCCGGCAGGACCGGGATTGCCGCTGCAGGCCCCGTCTGCATAGGCCAGGATCTCTTCGGCCTCTGGCTCGCTGGGCAAAGCCGACGCCGGAGCCTTTGCCTTGCTCTTGCTCTTGCTCTTGGTCTTTCCCGGCTTCTTGCTCTCGACGCGCTGTCCCTCGGCGCAGAAGTCGTCGGGCAGAAGCTCGGGAGCATCCGCAACCGGCTCGAGGTTCGAGGGGCCAGCAAAATAGGCACGCCCGTCGTTCGGTTTGTAGCGAATCTCGACGCGCCCCCCGTTGGAGACGAGAGCGCCGCGCTCGTCGCTACGCGCCAGAACCTTCGAGTTGCGCAGTCGCATCCAGCGCCATGCCATGCGCTGTCGTTAGCACGATGGCCGGCGCAGACCAGCTTACTCAGCTCGCTCGGGCGTCCCCGGGACCGGCTTCGGCCCCGTAGAAGGCGGACTCCCGATATCGCTGGGTCGTTCGCGCGAGCACGATCTTGCCGACGGCCGCCGCTGGAACCGCGAGCAGAACGCCCGTGAATCCCAGCAGCTCACCGCCAGCCAGCACGGCAAACAGCACTACGACGGCGGAGACCCCTACCTTGTCGCCCATGATCTTCGGGGTGACGATGAAGCTCTCGACAAGCTGCACGACAGAATAGGCAACGAGCACCCAGAGGATTTGCTCCCATCCCTGCCAATCCAAGAGCGACATGAACAAAGCCAGGACGAGCGCCACCGCCCCGCCCACGTAGGGAATGAACGACACCAGGCCGGCCACGAGACCGATGGGCACGGCCAGTGGAACCCCAGCCAAGGCGTAGCCGGCTCCATACAGGACGGCGAGGATCGCCATGACGGTGAACTGGCCTCGGAAAAACTGACCGAGCACCTGGTCGACCTCAGAAAAGAAACCGAATACGTCCGAGCGGTAGCGCGGAGGGACCAGACTGCCTGCTCTCGCCACCAGACGGTCGAAGTCGTAGAGTAGATAGAACGCGAAAACGGGAACCATGAGGCCCGCCACGATGGCGCCTATGGCCGAAGCG
This sequence comes from uncultured delta proteobacterium, assembly GCA_963746475.1. GTDB lineage: Bacteria > Myxococcota_A > Polyangia > Polyangiales > Houyiibacteriaceae > SG8-38. Next base: position 320,376 of record CAVVBB010000004.1, on the reverse strand, counting down.
GTGCCACCAAGGATCCAGCCCAGAAAGGTCTTGATGGGCGTCAGCCCCTTGGCAAGCATGCCTTGGGTATCCAGGTGGAAGTCTTCGAGGGCCTGGGAGACGGACGAGGGAATCTCGATGCCGTGCCTGAGCAGGATGGGCTCCAGCAGGGTTCGAAGCTCGACCACCTGCGCGGGCAGGCTCCGCACGAAGTCTCTGAGGTCCTGAATGAGGATCGGCATTCCCACGAAGAGGAGCACCGCGACGAAGATGAAGACGAGGGACAGGAGAATTCCGATGCCGGCCCCTCGAGGGATTCGCCGGGCCTCCATCCGGTCGACCAGTGGATCGAGCATGTAGGCCAGAAGGAATGCAAAGAACACCGGCGCCAGGACCCCACGTAAGAGGTACAGCAACCAGACCCCTAGGCAGCCCACGAGAGCCGAAACGAGCCAGCGCGGAAAACTGTCGCGAGCGTCCCCCATCGCCGCACTTCTATCACAGGTTCAAGCGCGGCGTCGAAAGCAGTCCGTCGCAATCCCCAATCGACTGCGGTCTGGCTCGGTCGCCTCGATGAAACGGCTGGTGACTGGGTCGTGATACCCGCTGGCGAGGGGAAGCGCGGGAGCCCGTCTGCGGTAGAAATCCCCGATACGGCGCATGCTCAGCTCGCGGATGTACTTGCCCAGCATCGAGGCGAGCGCGACGGGCAGGTGGCGCGCGTCGGCGCCGATCTCGAAACGCAGCTCTCCGACCGAGTCGATCTGATAGCGACGTTGGCCCCGCCGACTGGGCAAAGGCCGCACCTGATCCGCAGCAAAGCGGGAAAAGCGCGCCTGATAGTCGCGAATCCCGCCTACCATGCCGCAGATTGCCAGCAGGGGACCGCCGCCGGCCTGACGCTTCGCCGCATACGCAAGCAACTCCTCGAAGAGACCTAGGTCCACCTCGAGCTTGTTCTGGCCACGGGCCTTCCTTTCATTGAGCAGCCCGGCGCAGACCAGGCGGCTCTGGACGTCGACGATTCGCAGCGATGAACGTCCGCAAAGGGCCTCGAGTCTGCGCGCGCCCTCAGAGAGATCGCCTCCGAAGGCCGGCAGCCGTGGGTTGATCGACCAGCACTGGGCGGCGGAGCTCTCGTCGGGACAGCGGGTCTGTAGCGCAGCCCGGATCGACGGAGCTACACAGTCGAGCAGTGTGTCCACGCAATCGGGCCTTGTCCCATGCGCTGCTTCGACCAGGGCAAGCGCTACCGACTCGAGCAAAGCCATCCGACCAAAGCCCCCGCTTTGCTTGCTGTCGGTCAATCCGAGCCCCAGACCGCGCTCGCACAGGGCGGCGCGTCGATACGCAGCGACTTCGAGCGTCACAGAGGAGGCGATGAGCGGCCCCAGACGTGGACCCATCCCATTCTCATCGGCCCCCAACACCAGCATCTGCGGGCCTCTAACATGAGCTAGCTCACAAGCCCATCCAGAATGGCTGGACGCCCCTCAATGGGAGCAATATTCTATTCTAGTCGTAGCCTGATTCTCGGCTACCAAAGGGGAGGAAGCCGCAGTGCTCAGCGAAAGCCCTGTTGCACGGGCGATTCGGGAAGCGATCGACGCCGTCGCGGCACCCGACGTTCGCGCGCAGATCCTGCAGCGTGCCCAACACATGGCGCGGCTTCACGCCATTCCCCAGTCCGGCGACGAACTGCATCACTTCATCGCGAATAGCCTGAAGCAGTCGATGGAGTTCTATCTGGGAGACGAAGCCGCCTCATCGGTCATGAAAAACCTCGAACCCATCGTGCTCCTAGCTGAAAGGCTCGGACCGCAGGGGGCCACGGAAGTGAACCGTGGAGAGGTGACCCGGCGCCTGGGGCGCCGCCGTCAACACTCGGTCGATCAGCCTCGAGAGGCGGCTCGGGCAGCCGCCACGGACGAACAGAGCACCGATACGTACCGGGCCGTCTCTTCGGAGCGGGCGGGAATACCGCTGGTGCTGATCGCATCCTCCAACCTCCAACGACGCCTCGAGGTGCAAGCCTGCATCGAAGGCGCCGCGACCACGCATGGAGCCGAAGATACCCTGAGCTTTCTCGACACGGTGAGGGCAACCGCATCGAGGAGCCCTTTCATCATCGTCGACTGTGTGGATTGTGCGGTGCCCGCCAGCACCTTGGTCACGCTCACCCACGAGTTCCCGGAGAGCTCGTCCGTGCTGCTCTGGGGCGCGTCGGACACGGAGCACGTAGAGCTCACCGAGCTAGCGAGCCGTTACGAAAGCTGGCTGCGCTGCGGCGCCGAGGCTTCGCCGAGCGATGTGGCTGCGATCGTCCAAATGGTCATCGGTGAGTAGCCAGCGCAGAAGCTGAGAGTCGACCTGGGACTCGCCCGGCGCCCCGCCAAGCTTGCGGGCCGGGTCGCTCAGCCAGGGCCAGAACGGTGGCTGCTCGCGACAACCTAGCTGCGCCTCGTCGTCACGACAGCCCACCCGGACATGGAAATGATCGTCATGACGCTGACCGCTGCTCGGCTCGTGCAAGATCCAGGTCGCCCGGGCGATGACCCGCGCTGAGGGCTCGTGCGCCGCGGCGTAGCGCAGGAGCCGAGCTTTGATGCTGCTGGAGCAGAAGAGCCACTTCAATCGCGCCTGCTCGTCGAGGACGAGCGTTCGAACGAGATGCCAGTTGCGGGCCGTGTCGAACGAAAGCGCACGGCCAGAGCGCACTGTGAGTCCGTAGTCTCCGAACGGCAGCCAGGTTCGGTTGGAGGCCGAGAAGCCGGCTTGATCGCGAACGTAAAAGAGCAGGTCTGCATCCCGTCCGCTTCGGTGGCTCAGGTGCCTCGCGAGGCGGCCACCTCGCGATCGCGAGAGGTCGCCCACGCTAAGTGGATAGCCACCCGGAAACACACGCTCGACCTCGGCTGCAGCCCTCTTGATCGCGGACACCAAGACTTCGGTTCCATACGCTGTGGGATCCTGTGGGCGAAGCCGCACATAGCCGGGACCACGGTTGGACAAACGAACCCCCTTGTACAGATAGCCCCGTGTAGCCGTACCCACCGAAACGGCCCGCTCGCCCTGAAGCGGCCCTGCCACGCATCCGGCCAGTGCCGCAATGAGCAAAGCAAATGCCGCGGGACGGACCGGCCTCATGGGAACCATGATAGCGCAGCCTTCCGCTTGACCTGCTAAAACGGCCACGTAAGTTTCCGGGGAAAGCAGTATGGAAGAGCAGCTAGAGGGATTCATGGACCGGCTGACCGCGCATCTCGATCGCGGTTGGGAGCTCGTTGGGCGAGGTGATCTCAACGGCGCCATGGCGTCTGCGGAGCAGACCCTACAGCTCGACGACGCCTCCCCGGATGCGCACAACTTGATCGGTTACATCCACGCCGCCAACGGCAACGTGGAGATGGCGCTCGACCACTACCGACAAGCGATCGAATTCGACGAGTACTACCTCGAAGCCATGCTGAATGCGGCGGAGCTGCTGATTCATCCGCTGGCGGAGTTCGCTGAGGCCATTCGCGTGCTCGATCAGGCGCTCGAGTGCTGTCAGACGACAGAGGAGATCGCAGACGCTTCCATTCTCAAGGTCGATGCGCTCATCCAGCAAGGCGATCGCGACGCCGCTGGGGAGCTCCTCGAGAGTCTTCCAGAGGGTCCCTACGACAACGCCCAGCTGGACTTTCTCATCGGCCGTGCTCGGCTCGAGCTCGGACAGATCGAAAAAGCCGCGCCGCTGCTGGAGCGCGCGGCGGCACGCCAGGGTGCACCGGCCGATGTGCACTATTACCTCGGTCTGCTCCGCGAGGGCCAGGAACGACGCACCGACGCGGCGCTCGCCTTTCTAAAGACACGGCATTTGGATGCGCAGGCGCCACGCGCGCCCTGGGCACCCAGCCCGGAACGCTTCGAGAAGGTCGTGCAGTTGGCGCTTCGCGAGGTCCCAGGTGAGCTCGGAAAGCGCTTGGAAGGCACCCTCTTCATGGTGACGGACTTGCCCGGCCTGGAGGTTGTCGCCGAGGGCGTCGACCCTCGAGCACCGCTGCTCGTCGACGAAGTGCCCCCGGGTGATGGCGCCGAAGCACATGTTCGAGTGTTCGCATATCAGCGGAACATCGAGCGCCTGGTCCGGCACCCCTTGGAGCTGAAGGAAGATCTGGTCGAGATCCTGAGCAAGGAGCTGACCGAGCAGCTCGAGAAGGTCGCTCAGAAATCGTCCTCGGAGGACGACGCCGAAAGCTGAAGCGAGCGCGCCTCTCCGCCGAGCAGTCGCCAGACTTCTCGGAAATCCGGATCGCAGGGAGCGGCGAACAGCAGCGCTGAACCTCCGTCCATGGACGGGAAGCTCACCTGCGCGCAGTGCAACATGACGCGAGGCGCGGCAAGAACCCGCCCGGTCGGAAGCGTGAACCGACGCTCGGCCCCGTACTGCGTATCCCCGAACAACGGCGCACCGGCCCGCGCAGCGTGAACGCGGAGCTGGTGGGTGCGCCCGGTTCTAGGAAGCAGGCGCAGCAAGCTGGCGTGCTCGGCCCGGATGACTTCGTCGCAGCGCGTATGGGCAAGACGCTCGCCCTTCCCCATCCCCGCACGGCGCATCTTGGGATGATTGGGGTCGATGGAAATGGGCCATGTCCAGTCCTGCGCTGAGCGGACGCCTTCACTGAGCGTAATGCCGAAGTAGACGCGGCCATACTGCGCTTCCGCGCGAGCGCGGAGTAAGTGCTGGTTGGCCGCCCTGCTGAGCGCAAAGGTCACTACGCCGCTCACCGAGCTGTCCAGTCGCGACGTGGGATGCACGTACGCGTGGCCCGCGAGCTGCTGACGGACCCAATCGTGCAGGCAGGCGCGTCCGCCCGCTGGTGAGGTCGTCGGAAGCCCTGGAGGTTTGTGTGCGATGAGCCAATGCGCGTCGCGATGGATGACCCGCGGCTCAGTCACCCAGAATCTCCACGAGCCCCGTGTCTCCGTCCACGCGGACCCGCGCACCGTCGCACAATAGGCGTGTGGCGTTGCTCACGTTGACGACGGCTGGGACCGCGTATTCTCGCAAGATGATTGCCGCATGGGACAAGGGCCCACCGAGCTCGGTGACGACCCCGGCGGCGCCCAAAAAGAGTGGCGCCCAGCCCGTGTCGGCCGCGGGCACGACCAGGATCTCGCCAGGCTCGAAGGCTTCCGCTTGAGAGGGCTCACGCAAGACGCGGACTCTGCCCTCGACCACACCACGACTCGCCGCGAGGCCCCGGAGGCTTCGTGCCGACGATGCCTGTGCCATGAGCTCGGGCGGATAGCCGACGAACGTCGCCGGCGGATCGGGCAAAGCCTGGTTTCGTTCGAACTCGACCCTTCGTCGCTGGGCTCGAATCGCGACGCGTTCTTTCTCGTCGTGCAGGACATGGCGCAGTTCTTCGATGGTCAGAAAGAAGGCGGCGTCCGAACCGGCCTCGGGCTCCCGAGCCTCGATGCGGCGCGAGGCCTCGAGCGCCACGAGGCGAAACAAGCCCAGCACCTCGACGACGTAGCCGCGCAGGTGCTCGCGCATCCTCGTGAAGTGCCGAACCAAGTGCAGGAGGCGACGCGCAATGGGTCGCATCGGCAAGGACAAGGCCTTTTGGAGCTCGGTCTCGGCAAGCTCTCGGGCTAGGGCCTGAGCGCCGCGGCGACCCTTGACGTCCACCTCAGTGCTCAAAAACGAGCGAAGGGCTGCGAAGACGAGCGTCGTGTCTTCCGCCCAACGCGGTGACGCAATCTCGGCCTCTTTGATGCCCCGGTGGCCGTGCTCCCTCAGGAACTCCAGAAGAGCGTCTTGCACCGGGCCCGGCGGAAGCTTTTCCACCGAAAGCTCGGACAAAGGCGTCGAGGCGATCAGCTGCGCCAGCTCCGAGTCTTCGCGCAGCAGTCGCGCGACGTTCCAGAGCACCAGGCCGGGCTGCGCGCTATCGACATGGTCCAGGCCCGACATCAAGTCGCGATACAGGCTCGAGCCTTCTTGAGACCGAGTGGTTCCCAAAATCCCAATCAAGACGAGCACGGCCGTCAGCAAGTCTGCGTACACCGTGAGCATGACCGAGCCGGCCTCGTCGAGAAGGCGCTCCACGTCGCGGAGCATCCGGTCGAGGCCGCTCGGCTCGAGAAGCCGGGAGTCCAAGGCCCTCAGTCGCTCGCGTTCCTCACAGAAGTCGCGCTCGAACGCTTCGATGCGGGCCTGGAGGCGAAAGTTCTGGCGCGCGTACCGCGCCACGGTCGCCGGCAAGCGAAGAAAGAAACCGGCGGAGCCCCGACCCCGTGCAAGCTCGTCGAGCTCCTGGACGTAGCCCCCACCCCCCAGCTTCACCAAAGCCGAGGGGTGAATCCAGGGGACCTGCGAAAGGATCGAAGAGAACTCGGTCAGGTTCAGATAGACGCGACCGCGAAAATCACCGACCAGTTCGGCATCGCGCGGGACGGTGCAGCCGAGGCTGCCGAAGGCCTGACGAAAGCCGAGGTCGCTGAAGCGGCTAAGCACGGACCAGGTCAAGGGCGTCGCCACACCCGGCAGAGCCTCCCCGACGTTCGCATTGCTCCAAACGAGCTTTCTCCTGTCGGTCGGCCGTTCACGCTTGGCAGCCTTGCGCAGCCGGGCCCGCGGAAAGACCATGGGTCGGGCCTGTAGAATGAAGGGCTGGTCGGACGAGATGGCCCATTCGACTGCGCGCGCGTCTCCGAAGTGACTTTCGATACGCTTGGACAGCGCCAAGAGCTGGGCAATCTCGAGAGCGGCAAGCGAAGGGAGACTTCGCTTTTCCTCAGGAACGGCAATGTCCTTGACGCCGCCGACGTCGGACAAGACCGTCTGCAGAGTCTTGTCCCCGATGACACGGTCGCGCAGCTGGCCAGTGAGCTTGTCGACGCGAAACGTGTCCGGGGCGACGCGACCGTCGACCACCGTGCGACCCAAACCGTACGCCGAGTGGATCACCGACTCGCCTGCGTCTTCGGTCAGCGGATTTGAGGTGAGTAAGACACCGGAAACCTCCGCGGGAACCATGGCTTGGATGACAACGCCGACGGACACCGGCATGTCGTCGCCCTGAGAGCGCAAGTAGGACAGCACGCGCGGACGAAAGAGGCTCGCCCAGCAGGCCTTGATCGCGGCCAGGATCTCGTCTTCGCGCTGGAGGTTGAGCAGCGTCAAATGCATCCCGGCGGAGGAGGCCCGCTCCTGGTCGTCATGGGTCGCCGAAGAACGGACCGCGAACCCTCTCGCACCCTCCTGGCGCATCGCCAAAATGGCGTCGGAGACGCTGCGCACCACATCGCCGGGGAGCATTGCTTCGCGCACGCGCGCGGCGATGGACTGCAAACGCATCTCGGGGACGTACGGGGTCTGCAAGAGCGCTCTCGGACGGTCGCCTACGTCGAGCACGGTGGCGAAGAACGAGTCGGCGACCCAGCCCGGCATGGCATAAGCCGCTGGCACTGGAAACCCAGCTCTGGCCAGGGCCGCAAGCTCGCGGGCCCTACTGCCGTAGTCCGGCGCCCGACGCGGTACCACGGACTCTATTCGTTTCAGGACGCGCGGCATGGGACGCCGCTGGTTCTAGCGCAGCCGAAAGCTTTAGGCATCTTGCGGGGTTATGGACGACTCTGGGCGGCGGCGCTATGAAGGCCTCCGTGCACCTGCTGGACGACGACCATTTCCATGATCAATGCGGCGTGTTTGGGGTGTTCGGGGCCGCCGAAGCCTCGAACCTCGCTTACCTGGGTCTGCATTCGCTCCAGCATAGGGGACAAGAAGCGGCGGGCATCGTATCGAGCAACGGCGATCAGCTGTTCGTTCATCGCGGCATGGGGCTCGTTCAGGACGTGTTCACGGCGTCGCGCCTCGAGAAGCTGCCTGGCCCGAGCGCCATCGGACACGTCCGGTACACCACGGCCGGCGCAAGCCACATCAAGAACGCCCAGCCCATCGCGGTGGACTGTGCGGCTGGCTCGATCGCCGTCGCGCACAACGGTAACCTCACCAACGGCCTCACGCTCCGTCACGAGCTGGAGCAAATGGGCTCGATCTTCGCGTCCGACAGCGACACCGAGGTTTTCGTGCACCTCATCGCGCGGTCCCAGAAGGACACGATGGTCGATCGGGTCGCCGACGCGCTCGGCCGAGTGCAGGGGGCGTACTCGCTGGTGTTTTTGTCGCCGGAGGAGCTCATCGCGGTCCGCGATCCGCACGGCTTTCGCCCTCTGTGCCTCGGCCGGCTCGGGGACGCCTACGTGGTCGCTTCAGAGCCGCCCGCCTTTCAATTGATCGGCGCCGAATTCGTCCGGGACGTCGAACCAGGCGAGATGCTCGTGATCAATCAGTTCGGCCTGAAGACCCTGCGTCCCTTCCGAACGTCCGAGCACAAGCGCTACATGTGCATTTTCGAGTACGTGTACTTCGCGCGCCCCGACGCTTTCTTCGACGGGATCAGCGTCTACGAAGCACGGAAGCGCATGGGCCACGCATTGGCGAAAGATCAGCCAGCGCCTGCCGACATCGTGGTGCCCGTGCCAGACAGCGGCGTGGCTGCGGCGCTCGGTTTTGCCGAAGCCACTGGCTTACCTTTCGAGCTGGGTCTGATCCGTAGTCACTATGTCGGCCGCACCTTCATCGAGCCGGCCCAGTCCATTCGCCACTTCGGCGTGCGGCTGAAGCTCCATCCCGTGCGAAACATCTTGGAAGGCAAGCGGGTCGTGGTCATCGACGATTCGATCGTGCGAGGTACCACGAGCCGCAAGATCGTGAAGATGATTCGAGAAGCAGGGGCCAAAGAGGTTCACCTCCGCATCAGCTCGCCCCCCACCGCCTGGCCTTGCTTCTACGGGATCGACACGCCGACGCGTCAGGAACTCATCGCCGCCCAGCACAGCATCGCTCAAGTGGCGGACTACGTGACTGCGGACAGCCTCGGATACCTGTCTCTCGAAGGACTTCGAAAGGCCGTAGGTGGCAATGGTTTTTGCGATGCTTGTTTCAGCGGCAACTACCCGGTCGCGCTCGAGGACAACGCCGCAAAGAGGCGGCAGCTGCCCCTAGTAGGCGTCTAGAAGAAGCCTGCCAAGGCTTCGGCGAGCCGCTTGGCGAAACTCTCCTCGACGAGCAGGTCCTGGCGAACCTCGATTTCGAGCGCGCGGCGGCCGAACGCACGCGCGTGGTACACCGGAGAGTAGGCGAGACCTTCCTTGCCCGAATACGGCTCGTTCGGAGCCGCGTCGAAGCCGGCGGCGCGCAGTCGCTGCACGAGCCGTAAAGCCGCGGACTCCTCTTCATCGAACAAGATGCCGACCTCGAGGCTTCGCCGCTGTCCCTCGTATTCGGCCGTGAAGCTGTGCACGCCGAAGACGAACTCCGCAGTGCTCTGCCCGACCATTTCCCGCACCGCATCGTGATAGGGGTGGTAGAGGCCATCTAAGCGCCGCTGGCGCTCATCGTCGTCCAGCAAGGCGTTCAACTGCACGGGACGCCCCTCCGCCTCGCGACGAAAGAGAGTCGACGAGTCGAGCGGGCGGTTGGGGTCGACGAGCAACCTCGAGAACTCGGACAGAACCGCTGGTGCGTCGAGAAGGCCAGCCATTCTTCTCGTGAACGCCGCCGCACCGAGGTCCGAGGCCCAATGCGTGTCGATGAGTCGATGGTCTTCTTCGTGCCAGCTCCAGGGTGCGGGAAGTCGGTTACTCGCGTGCTCACAAGTGAAGACCAACGCCGCATCCCGGCGCCCGCCAATCCTCCTGAAGGGCCTCAGCTCTTGCATGCTCGCAATTGTAAGCGATGTCTCGAAAAGTCCAGGTGGTGGTTAATGTCGGCACAAGGTAAGTATATAGTCACCTTTCCGCCGGGGGGCGCGGTGAAAGGAGTTCCGTCTCGATGCCGCCGCCCCCTCCCAAGAAGGACCCCGCCAATCGGCCCTCGGCAGCTGCGCGAACGGAGAGCTACTTGCGACCGAAGCCGCGCCCTGCCACCGAGAGCGAGCGCCCGGTCAGTCGCATCAACCGCCTCGAGACCCTACCCGAGCAGGAGTTCTACCGGCAGCCCCTTCCACCTCCGGCCCCGCTCCCCACCGAACGGATGCCCGGTGAGTCCAGCAAAGCGAGCCCGTCCTGGTTCGAACAAACGGAACGCCGCAAACGGGTCGAAAACATCGTTGGAGTCACGACGCTGGCGGTCCTCGTGCTGGCCATGCTCCTCGTGCTGTGGACCCAAATGCGCCCTTAGCCAAAGCCATCCCCCCCTTCGCCGGCTTTGGTTTCTTTTTGCCCGCGAACCGCCGAGGGGGCACCATGGGCGCGGAGCTCGGAGATGGAAGTGACCGCATCGCACACCGTGCTCGCCAGGGCTCATGCCGTGACCGTGTCACCCGGGAGCTTCGTACCGCGGGAGCACTTCTATCCGCGTGTCCTGAACGCTCAGATCCATCCCCTGGTGGCTTTCTTTTTGCGACTCTCGAACGAGCGCATCGTCGAGCGGTATTGCCACCTCAACCCGAGAGTCGACACGACGCGCCTGAGCGAATTGCTGGACGAGCCGGCCGTGCACCTCAAGTGGGCTGGCGCGGACCTCTTCTGCACGACGACCGCCACCGGAAATCGACGCCTCGTGGTCCTCGAGACCAACTCGTGCCCGTCGGGAAACAAGTCCATGCCTCCGCTTCGCGAGGACGACGAGCTGTCAGGCTATCGCACCGTCATCGAGCGTGCTTTTCTTCCGAGCCTGCAGAAGCGAGGGGCAATCGACGGAGATCTCGCGGTCTTGTACGACAAGAATCACATGGAGGCCTCCGGGTACGCCGCGACCATCGCGGAGCTCACGGGAGAATCGGTGCATCTGACTCCGATGGTGGATGGCTCCGAGGACTGCCCGGCCCGCTTCAAGGCCGGTGTTTTGGAGGTGCGACTCCAAAATGGGCAGTGGAAACCGATCAGAGCGGCGTTCCGGTACGTGACTCAGCGGCCCTGGACCCGAATCCCAGTGCGGACCCGCACGAGGATTCTCAACCCGATCGTGGGCTGCCTCGCTGGCGGTCGCAACAAGCTCGTGGCCTCGAAGGCCTACGATCTGTACAACGCCGAGCTCGACGCAGCCGGCCTGCAGGTGTGCACGCCCGAAACCGCCACCGATGTGGCCAAGCCGGAGATCCCTCTTCTCGTTGCGCGCTTCGGTGGCCATGCCGTGGTCAAGATCCCCTACGGAAACGCCGGCCAGGGCGTGTTTCCGATTCTGAGCCAACGCGAGCTCGACGAATTCATGGACACCGACCACCCTTACGACCGCTTCATCGTTCAGAGTCTGGTCGGAAATTATGCATGGAGCTCTGCACAAGCCGCGGGCCGGTTCTATCATGTGGGGACGATGCCGGACCGACGCGGCGATATCTATGTGGCTGACCTCCGGATGATGATCTGTTCGGGCCCAGACGGGGTTCGGCCCGTCGCGGTTTATGCGCGGCGCGCTCAGAAGCCCTTGCCTCGGAAGCTCGACGCAGGCGAGGCGTCCTGGGCCTTCTTGGGGACCAATCTCTCTTCGAGGAGGCCGGACGGTTCTTGGGCGGCCGAAACCGACCGCTTGCTGCTGATGGACCGCAAGGACTTCAACCGGATAGGGATCGGCGCCGACGACCTCATCGAGGCGTACATCCAGACGGTTCTGGCGGCCAAGGCCATCGACAAGATGGCCACGACCCTTCTGACCAAGAAGGGCAACCTTCGCTACAAGCTGTTCAGCTCGCTCGATGAAGATCCCACGCTCATCGCCGAGATTCGACGAGGCTCGGCCGGAGCCATGACCGACGCGGCGGAGGGCCTATGATCCACCGCGACACACAGCTTCGTGTGGAAGAGTTCCCCTCGGGACAAATCAGCAGGGCTTACATCGAGCTCGTCACCGACGGCCTGGGCTGCGAGGTCCTCATCCCGGTGCTCATTGCCCGCGGCGTGGAGCCCGGGCCGGTGTTTGGACTGACGGCCGCGGTTCACGGCAACGAGCTCAACGGCATCCGGGTCATTCACGACATCTTTCACCACCTCGATCCCTCGGTCCTGCGCGGAACCCTCGTGGGCGTAACCTGCGTGAACGTGCCCGGCTTGCACGCCCAAGAGCGGCAAATCCACAGCCAATACGACTTGAACCAGATGTTCCCCGGCGTGCCGCACGGACACGTCGCCCAAGTGTACGCAAGCCGCATGCTCGACCGGATCGTGGGCCGATTCGACTACCTCGTGGATCTTCACACGGCCAGCTTTGGACGCGTCAACTCGCTCTACGTCCGAGCAGACCTGAAAGACGAGGTCTCCCGTCTCATGGCCCTGCGGCAGCGCCCACAAATCATCGTTCACAGCTCGCCCAGCGATCGCACATTGAGGGGCACCGCGATGGAGAGGGGCATTCCGGCGATCACGATCGAGGTGGGCGACCCGCAACTCTTTCAACCGCGGTACATCAAGGCCACTCGGAAAGGGATTCGGGACGTGCTCGCGGACGCCGGCATGCTGCCCCAACGCCTACGCGAGGAAGAGCCAGATCCAATTTTCTGCTCGAGCTCCGAGTGGATCTATACGGACATGGGGGGACTGCTCGATGTGACGCCCAAGCTGGTGGCACGCGTCTCGGCAGGCGAACCGGTGGCTCGTTTGCGAAACGCATTTGGCGACGTGATCCGACAATATGCGGCTCCCTACGACGCCGTCGTGGTCGGCAAGAGCGTGAACCCAGTGGCACCGACGGGCGCCCGTATCATTCATCTGGGTCGCGAAACGCCCAATCGGCCTGGCTGACGCCGAGATCGACGGGAGGAAATCCGTTCCTCCACTCCCTCAAAACTCCGGCCGGTCCTGGTGCTGGCCGAAGACCTCTCGGAAGACGTCGCAGATTTCCTGCTCGGTGCAGTACACCTTGGCCGCCTCGATGATAGAAGGCATCACGTTGCGGTCGCTGTGACAGGCCGAGCGAATCTCGTTCAAGGCAGCGGAGACGGCGCCCGCATCGCGCTCGGCCTTCACGCGAGCGAGGTTTTCTTCTTGCTCGCGCTGAATGGACTCGTCCATCGTCAGGGTGGGGATCTGAGGATCTCCATCCTGCTGGTACTTGTTGACGCCGACCACCACTTTTTCGCCGCTTTCGATTTGCTGCTGCAGGCGGTAGCTGGCACCGGCAATCTCACGTTGCGGGTAGCCGTGCTCGATCGCCTCCACCATGCCGCCAAAGGCCTCGATTTTTTCGATGTAGTCGAGAGCTTGGCGCTCGAGCTCATCGGTCATCCACTCGACGAAGTAGCTTCCAGCCAGCGGATCGATCGTGTTCGCGACGCCCGACTCCTCGGCAATGATCTGCTGGGTCCGCAACGCGATGGTGACCGCTTCCTCGGTAGGCAGCGCGTAGGTCTCGTCCATGCTGTTGGTGTGCAGCGACTGGGTACCCCCCAGCACCGCGGCCAGGGCCTGGAGCGAGACGCGAGCGATGTTGTTGTACGGCTGCTGCGCCGTGAGCGAGACGCCCGCCGTCTGCGCATGCGTCCGCAGCATCATGCTGCGCGGGTTCTTTGGGTCGAAGCGCTCCTTCATGAGACGGGCCCACATTCGGCGCGCCGCTCGGAACTTCGCGATCTCCTCGAAGAAGTCACTATGGACGTCGAAGAAGAACGAAAGGCGCGGAGCGAAATCGTCGACGTCGAGGCCGCGCTCGACGGCCCACTTCACGTACTCGAGGCCATCGGCAATGGTGAACGCCAACTCTTGCGCCGCCGTCGAGCCCGCCTCGCGAATGTGGTAGCCGCTGATGCTGACGGAGTTCCAGCGCGGTAGCTCTTTGGTGCAGAACTCGATGCTATCGGTAACGATTCGCATGGCGGGACGTGGCGGGACCACCCAGGCATGCTGGGCGATGAATTCCTTGAGGCAGTCGTTCTGGACGGTCCCACCGATCTTGTCGCGCGGGATGCCTCGCTTGTCTGCAAGGGCCACGTAGAAGCCCAGGAGCACGGCCGCCGGACCATTGATGGTCATGGACGTCGTGACGCGTTCGAGGGGAATCTGATCGAACAGAATCTCCATGTCGCGCAGCGTGTCGACCGCCACGCCGACCATCCCGACCTCGCCTAGTGAACGCGGGGAGTCGCTGTCGTAGCCCATCAGAGTCGGAAAATCGAAGGCGGTCGAGAGCCCCGTCTGCCCCTGCTGGAGCAGGTACCGAAAGCGCTCGTTCGTCTGCCGAGGCGTACCGAAGCCGGCAAACATGCGCATGGTCCACAGCCGGCCACGGTACATGGTCGGCTGGACCCCGCGTGTGTACGGGAACTCGCCTGGAAAGCCCTGGTCCCCGGAGTAGTCGTCGGACAGGTCCGCGGGCGTCAGCAGAATCCGGCACTTCCGTGTCGCTGAGCGTCGAGAACCGTTCCTTGCGCAAGGGGTGCTTGGCCTGCGCGTCATTGACGGCGGTTGCGCGCCAGGTCTCGGCCGCTTCGGCGATGCGTTCGGCGCCCTGGGAAGCATTATCACTTCGGATCTTCTTCATGGAGTCTGTCGTCACGGGAGTCTCCGCTCAGTTCTCTAGTTTCTCATCAACCCCGGGGAAAGGCAGAACTTCGTCTCGGACGACCTGGAGCATCCCCTGGACCTCGAGGGCGACCTCGAGCTCCGGGTTGGTCTGCATGAACCGCTCCAGGTACTTTCTCGCGGCGTCGTTCTCGCCTCGCTGAAAATGAATGGCTCCGAGCAAGAAGAGCGCGTCCGGGTCTTCGGGCCTACTTTGCAGCACGCGGTGGCCCATGCGAATGGCGCGATCGTACTCGCCCATCATCCGTAGAGTCTGGCCGGCGCCGATCATCGCCCCGGCATAGTCGGGCGCGAGCGCCAGCGCGGCCACATAGCACTTCAGCGCTTCCGGATAGGCTTCCTTGTCGAAGTACGCATGACCGAGGAAGTGGTGCGCGTACTCGTTCAGCGGATCCTCGGTGACCGCCTTCAGGAGAGCCGTGAGGGCATCGTCGACGTCTCCCGAGCGAAGGAGCTCGATTCCATCCTCGGCAGCCTCCCACTTGTCGCTGTCCGATTTAACCATCCGAACCCTCAATCTCGTGTGCCGAAGTCGATCGAGCCGGATCGGCCTCGGTCACGCGGTCGTACCTCGGCGCCAAGTGCCCCCAAGGCGAAGACGAGGAACAGGACCGCACCGACCAGCAAGGTCACACCCATCAGGCGCTGATCTTCCAAGACCCAGTAGCTCACCGAGGCGGCCAGCAGCGTCAGGACGGCCGTGCCCAGCAGCAGTCGCTTGCGAAAGAGGCGCCGCTGCTGCAGCGCCAGCTCGGCCTGCTTCTTGGCCTCCTTCGAAGCCTGTGCCCGTTCTTTTCGGGCCTGGCGCCTCGGGTTCTCCTTTTTGCTTCCCATCGGGGGAGGATACTACTGAATGGCCTTTCGGGCCCGCGCGGCCAGCGAACCGCTCGGAACGGCCCTCAGGTATTGCTCATAGGCCTGCCGGGCGGCGGGGGAGTTGTCCCGAGAAAGGGTCTCCCCGAGATAGAACCAGGCCGCGGGAGGGGCGTCGGGAAGGGTCGTCGCTTCCCGCAGCAGACGCCTCGCCGACACGCGCTCGCCGCGTTCGTAATGGATTCGCCCCACCAGGTAGAGCGCCCTCGCCTCAGTGGCTGCCGTTTTGGGGACATCGGACTCGATGACCCGAGTCGCCAGGCTCATCGCGGCGCGCGTGTTCTTGGCGTGCATGAGACTGCGGCTCACCCCGAGCATGGCCGGTGGGTAGTCCGGCCGAAGTCGAAGAGCCCGGCGATAGAGCGAGGCCGCCGTGCGTCGACGGCCCGCCTCGTACAGCTGATCCGCTCTGGCAACGAGCGCGACGGGATCTCGGGAGAGCTGCTTCCACGGGAGCGTTGCAAGCTCCTGCTCCGAGATCCCGCGAACCATCGATTCCGCTGGCGGCGCGATGGGCTCGGCGCTCGGCGCTGACGCCTGCTGGCGAATCGGCGACGGAGGCCTCTCGACGGAAGACGGAACCGGGAGCCGCGCCTCAGGCGCCAGCCCCGGAGTGCTGAGCAGATCGTCTTGTGGCCCGAACTCCGCGACGGATCCGGACGATTCGGACGGTGACTGCCCCCACAGGCCCGCGACCGTGAGCCCGACGACGACGAGCAACAGGCCTGCGGCGATGAGCCTTCGGGCACGCGGACGGGGAGCCTTTGGAGTCTCTTGCCGCGCTCTCTCCTCCTCCTGGGCGGCAGCGATGAGGTCCTCGGGCCCAGCGTCGACGGCGCCGCCTCTCGTCAAACGTCCGTCCTCGTTTTGTGCCGGATCCGAGGCTCCACGCTGCTCGCGCAACCTTCGTTGCAGCCGGGCCGCGGCCGGGTTCCTCGGGGCCAGCTCGCGCGCCTTGCTCAGCACACGATGGGCCCGGTCGAGCTCTCCCCGCTCTAGGAGCAGCTCCGCCAAGAGGACCAAAGGGGTCGGGTCAGCAGGGGCCAGCCGCACTGCCTCCAGCAAGGCGTGCTGCGCCCGTGCAAAATCAGCCAGGCTGGTCCAGGCACGGGCGCAAAGGATCAGGTACTGCGGGTGATCGACGAAATCCTCGCGATGGCGACTGAGCAGCTCGAGCGCCGAACCCGCCTGCTCACGCACGATCAGGTCCTGGGCCAGGGCAAGCGGGTTCGCCTCGGCGAATTCGCCTGGAAAATCGTCATTCCTAAAGTCGAATCCGTGGTCAGACACGCTGCGACCCTAGCAGAGCGGAAGACAGTTTTCGGAATTCCCGTCGGTCGCTCTCGGGCTTTCCGGCGCAAACTCTGTATACTGCGCCACCATGTTCGTGGTCGCGTGTTCGGGCTTCCCTGTGCCGGTCAGCCGTTACTGGCAAGAGTTCAAGGCGGTAGAGATCTCCGATACGGAGATCGCGATCCCAGGGGCGAGTACCATCCGTCGGTGGATTCGAGAAGCACCCGAGGGATTTGTGTTCACCGTGGTGGCGCCGAAGTCGGTGAGCGAGTCGGGATTTCGCCGCACCAAGGAAAACAAGGCCACCTGCGAAGAGGTCGCACAGCTCGCCAAGGATCTGGGTGCCCGGGCCGTCGTCTTCAGCGCGGATGAGACCTTCAAGCACGGCAAGGCCAATAGGACGGCCCTGCGCGCGTTCCTGGGCTTCCTGCCGGAGGACATGCCCACCGTCGTGTTCGATCTCGCCGCCTGGAAACCCTCGGACGTCGTGGCCGCCTGTGGTGACCGGCCGGCCGTCGCAGCCTACGACCCGCTTCATGACGAAGCTCCGCCTCAGCGCTGCGACATGGTCTATATCCGTCTACCTGGCCCGGCCGGGCACCGCTCGCGTTACGACGACGAAGCGATCGCCAGCGTCGCCGAGCACATCAAGGGTCTCGACGTGAAAGAGGGCCTCTGCGTGTTTCGCAACATCGACATGCAGACCAACGCCCACCAGCTGACCGAGAAGCTCAGCTGAGCGATGAGCGAAGCGGCGACGACGTCGACGCAGCTCATCATCGACCCTGGGGACGCGGGCGAGCGACTGGATCGCGTCCTCGCGCGCCGATGCCCGGAGTACTCCAGAACCGTGATCCAGCGCTGGATCGCCGAGGGTCGGGTCGAGCAGGCCGGCGAGATCGCTTCTCGGAAGACCAAAGCGCTCGCGGACGCCGAAGTCGTACTCTACCCTGCCCCGCCCGAGCAGCCCAACGCAGAGCCGCAGGCGATCCCGATCGACATCATCTTCGAGGACTCGCATCTCATCGTCATCGACAAGCAGGCCGGGCTCGTGGTCCATCCCGGCCCGGGACATCCGGATGGCACCCTCGTCAACGCCGTCTTGCATCACGCACAGCTGAGTGGCGGAACCGACCCGCTACGCCCAGGCATCGTGCATCGCCTCGACAAGGACACCAGTGGGGTCATGGTCGTGGCCAAGACGCCCGAAGCCCACGAGCGCCTGGTGGAGATGTTTCAGGCGCATGCGCTCGAGCGCGCCTACCTGGCCCTCGCCGTGGGCCACACGGCAGACACGCGGGTCTACGACACCCTGCACGGACGGCACCCCGTTCACCGCAAGAAGTTCACTTCCAAGACTGACCGGGGCCGGCCTGCGATCACCCGACTGCAGACCCTCGAGCGCTTGCACGGTGCGTCGCTGCTGCGCTGCGAGCTCCAAACCGGGCGCACGCACCAGATCCGGGTCCATCTCGCAGACGACGGTCACCCCTTGCTGGGCGACCCTCTCTACGGAAAATCGCTGCGAGACCCCATTCTGAGTCAGATCGCCTCCGCGCTCGGACGGCAGGCCCTTCACGCCACTCTCTTGGCTTTCGCACACCCGCTGACGGGCGAGCCGCTGCGATTCGAAAGGCCCCCGCCCGCCGACTTTCAGCAGGCGCTAGACGCTCTGCGAGAGGCTAGCTGAGCGCCTCACCACATCGGCGATTCGATGTGGGCCTTGCTGCGAACCAAAAGGTCGACGATGGCTCGGTTGTAGAGGTTCCGGCCGACGAGATCGGGCGAGACACGACCCTCGTAGAGATCGCGGCCTTCCTGGATTTCCTCTTCCATCACCTCGAACAGAGTGTCGTTGCGGATACCCTCTGCGATCTTCTCTTCATTGTAGAGCGCAAGGTCGCTCGCAATCGCACGCGCCAGGCGCCGAGCCGCCTCTTCAGTCTCAATCAAGGCCATGGGTGGTCCCTCCCTTGCCTAGAGTTACGTACCGAACGCGCTCCTGTCAAAGGAGGCGTGCGTCCAAATCGATCGCACCCTGTCGGAGGACCCGCAACGGCTCCTCGCTGGCGTCGACCAGGGTCGAGGGGGCCCCGCCGGGGGAGCTGCCTTCGAGGACGTAGTCGAGCTGCAGCCGCAAGGCCTCCGGCAGCTGCGCGCTGGATGAAACGGGCGACTCACCAGCGAAATTGGCGCTCGTCGCCGTGAGGGCTCCGCCGAAGGCCCGGGCCAGGTCCAGGGCCGGACTGGGTCCGGGCACGCGCACACCGACCTTGCCATCTTGGACGAGGAGCGGGGAAAGACTCGGCAGCGCCTGAACCAGTAACGTGAGCGGACCGGGCCAATACCGATCCACCAGCCTCTGCGCACGCTCCGTGAGCGGCTGCGCGACCTGAGTCACAGCGCTCGCATCGGGGAGGATCAGGGCCATGGGAGAGGTCGAAGCCCGGCGCTTGATGACTGCTACGCGCTCGACGGCAAGCGGATTGCGGGCATCTGCGAGCAGACCCAGCAGCGTTTCGGTCGGGCAGGCGACCACCCCACCGGCCCGCAAAACCTCGACCGCCTCGGACATACCAGCCATCAGCTCTTGGAACGAGCGCGCCAGCCGATGTCTCGCCTCATCTGTTTGCCCTCGAACTCGATGCGCGATGCCGCCTCGTAGGCACGCTTGGCGGCCTCGTCGATGTCCTCGCCAATCGCCGTCACCGACAGCACACGCCCGCCCGATGTGACGATCGAGCCGGCCTCGTTGCGCGTCCCCGCGTGGAACACGGTGACCTTGGGTACTGAGGCGGCGTCGGCCAATCCCGTGATCACCTTGCCTTTTTCGTAGGGTCCCGGATAGCCGCCGGCGGCGAGCACGATGCAAAGCGAGGCTGGGGCCTCCCACTCGGCCTTCAGGGCGCCGAAGTCACCCTGGGCCGAACCGAGGATCAGGGGGAGAAACGGCCCCTTCCAACGGGTCACCAGGGTCTGGCACTCGGGGTCACCGAAACGAACGTTGTATTCGAGGACCTGCGGCTCTCCGTCGACGATCATGAGCCCGACGAAGAGCGTGCCACGGAACGGGTGTCCGTCCTTGTCCATACCTGCGAGCGTGGGCTCGATGACCCGGTCGAGGATCTTCTGCTCGACCTCCTGCGTCACGACCGGGGGCGGCGAATAGGCACCCATGCCGCCCGTGTTCGGACCCTTGTCGCCGTCATGAGCGCGCTTGTGATCCTGCGCTGGCGCCAAGGCGATGAAGCGCTTGCCATCGGAGACCACGTGGTAGCTGACCTCCGGCCCCACGAGACACTCCTCGATCAGGATGCGACGGCCCGCCTCGCCAAAGGCCTTCTGACGCATGATGAGGTCCACGCCGCCCTTCGCCTCCTGGGCATCGCCGGCGACGATGACCCCTTTGCCGGCGGCGAGCCCGTCGGCCTTGACGACCAGCGGGCGGTCGGCAGCCTCGATGTAGCGATCGGCCTCGTCTGGGTCGTCGAACACGGTGAAGGCGGCCGTGGGAATCCCGTGCCGCTCCATGAACAGCTTGGAGAAGACCTTGCTGCCCTCGAGCTGAGCGGCCTGGCGGTCGGGGCCAAACGCGAGAATGCCCTGCTGCCGAAGTGCATCTACGACGCCGCCGACCAGCGGCGCCTCCGGCCCAACCACGACCAGATCCACGCCGCGCTCCTGCGCGAGCGCCACCACGGCATCGGCATCGGTCGGGTCGAGAGGCGCAAGCTCACCGAGCTCGCCGAGGCCAGCATTGCCCGGCGCACCGATGACCTCTACCCCCGGGTCCTGCGCAAGGCGCCAGGCCAGAGCATGTTCACGGGCACCACTTCCGACGACGAGAACGCGCATGACTCAGTGCCTGAAGTGACGCACGCCGGTGAAGACCATCGCCATGCCGGCAGCATCGGCCGCGGCGATGACCTTGTCGTCTCCCTTGGAGCCACCAGGCTGAACGACCGCCGTGATGCCGGCCGCCGCAGCCGCCTCGATGCCATCCGGGAAAGGAAAGAACGCGTCCGAGGCCATGACGGCCCCTTTGGACAGCTCGCCCGCCTTGCTCGCCGCGATGCCGACGGCGGTCACGCGTGCCATCTGCCCTGCGCCCACGCCGACCGTGCGGTCAGGCTTGGCAAAAATGATCGCGTTCGACTTCACGTGCTTACAGACACGCCAAGCGAGATCGAGGGCCTTGAGTTCTTCGGCGTTCGGCTGCCTCTTCGTGACGACGCGGCTGGCCGACACCTCCGCCGGACCGGTCGCATCGCGGTCTTGCACCACCAGCCCGCCACCGACGCGCTTGTACTGAAGCGACGCATAGTCGGCCGGCAGCCACGCACCGGTGGCCAGAATGCGAAGGTTTTTCTTCTGGCGAAGACGCTCGAGCGCTTGGGGTGCGAAGGAGGGTGCGATGATGCATTCGATGAAAGTTTCGGCGATCGCCTCGGCGGTCGCGGCGTCGACCTCGCGGTTGAGGGCGACGATGCCGCCGAAGGCGCTCTGGGCGTCCGCTTCGCGCGCGATGCGATAGGCCTGCTCTAGCGTCTCCGCGCGGGCCACGCCGCAAGGGTTCGTGTGCTTCACGACGACGGCCGCCGGCGTGTCGTCGAACTCGCGCACGGCCTCGAGGGTCGCGTCGACGTCGACGAGGTTGTTGAAGGAGAGCTCCTTGCCCCCGGCGCCGAGGGACTCGGCGCGGGCCAGGCTTCCGGCCGGCGCATTACGTTCGACGTAGAAGGCACCCTGCTGGTGAGGGTTCTCGCCGTAACGCACGTCGTAGGCCTTGTTGAAGCAGAGCGTCAGCGCCCCCGGGAACTTGGAATCGCTGCCCTGCGAGGTCAGGTAGGCGGCGATGGCGCCGTCATAGGCCGCCGTGTGCGCGAAGGCCTTGGCCGCCAGCCGCGCGCGAAGCTCCGCGCCCGGTCCCTGCTCGCTGCGAGCGGCCTCGAGCACCTCCGGGTAGTCCTGAGGCTCGGTGACGACGAGGACGCGCGCCTGATTCTTGGCCGCGCTACGGACCATCGACGGACCGCCGATGTCGATGTTTTCGATCGTCTCTTCGTGCGAGGCACCGCGGGCGACCGTTTGCTCGAAGGGGTACAGGTTGACGCAGACCAGATCGATCGGCTTGCCGCCGATGCCCGCGAGGGCCGAACGGTCTTCTTCGCTGTCCCGCATCAAGATTCCACCGTGAACGCGCGGATGAAGCGTCTTCACGCGGCCATCCATGATTTCCGGAGACTGCGTGTACTCCGAAACATCGACCACGGGCACGCCGCCGTCGCGCAGAGCCTTGGCGGTTCCTCCGGTCGAAAGTATCTCCGCTCCCGCGTCGGAGAGCCCCTTGGCCAGCTCCACGACACCCGTCTTGTCGGAAACGGAAATCAGCGCGCGTTTGATCTGTCCCATGCCCCTGCTTTCCGGCCGAAATCGGCCCTTGAGGCCCGCCCATACCGCGCCGGTCCTGGATCGTCAACGCCGTTCAGCCTCGGGGGTCACCCAGCTCGTCCTGCTCCTGCATCTGAGCGATGCTCGCCTCGGCCCAGGACGCGAAGGCTTGCTCGCGAATCTTTTCCCGCGCTTTGCGCATCAAGGCGCCGTAGAAGTGTAGGTTGTGTAGTGTCAGCAGACGCGGACCGAGCATCTCCTCGGCTTTGAAGAGGTGCCGCAGATAGCCACGCGAAAAGGTCGTGCAGGTCATGCAGTCGCAGCGTGCATCGATCGGGTTGTCGTCCCCCTGGTGGCGCGCCTGCCGGAGATTAACCCTGCCGCCCCAGCTGAGAGCCTGTCCGTTTCGCGCATTTCGCGTCGGCAGCACGCAGTCGAAAAGGTCGATCCCGGCCGCCACCGCGCGGAGCAAATCGGTCGGCGTGCCCACGCCCATGAGGTAACGGGGCTTGTCGCTGGGCATGGCCGGTCCAATCGAGCCGAGCAGCTCGTACATCTGCTCGACGGGCTCGCCGACGGAGAAACCGCCGAGCGCGACCCCATCGACCTCCATGCCGGCGATCGCCTGAAGGTGCGCCATGCGCAGGTCCAGGTGGGTGCCGCCCTGCACGATTCCGAAGCGCGCCTGCCCGCGGCCCGCGGGCGCCGCTAGGCTCCGCTCCGCCCAGGCGGTGCTGCGGCGAATGGCGCGCTCGACCTCGGCACGCGGAGCCTGACCCGGCGGGCATTCATCGAGAACCATGGCCACGTCCGAGCCGAGCAGTGCCTGCACGCGCATCGCTTCCTCGGGCGTGAGACGGTACTCATCGCCATCCAGGTGCGATCGGAAAGTGATTCCGTCGTCGTCGATCGTTCGGTTCTTCGCGAGGGAGAACACCTGATAACCGCCGCTGTCGGTCAGCAGCGCGTGCGGCCACTTCATGAACTCGACGACTCCGCCGTGCTCCGCGATCTGCTCGGCACCCGGGCGAAGCCACAGGTGATAGGTGTTCGCGAGAATGATGCGGGCCCCCGTGGACTCGACCTCGGCCGGGGTCAGACCTTTGACCGTCGCCTGCGTCCCGACGGGCATGAACGTGGGGGTCTCGATGCGCGCCCTGGGTGTAATGAACAGACCTGTGCGAGCGGAGCCGTCATGGTTCTGCGCGGTGAAGCTGAAGCCGGGGGTCGGCAGGGTCACTGGGACCTCCCACGAATGAGCATGGCGTCTCCGTAGCTGTAGAAGCGATATCTTTGCTCGGCTGCCTCGCGGTAGGCGCGCCGGATCAGGTCGGTACCCGCGAAGGCCATGACCAGGGCGAGCAGCGTCGAGCGTGGCAAGTGAAAGTTCGTCACCATGTGATCGACGAGCTGAAAAGAGTACGGCGGACGTATGAACAGGCGCGTGCTGTGGGGGCCCGTCTGGACGCGACCCGCGTCGTCGACGGCTGACTCCAGGGTGCGCACGACCGTCGTACCGACGGCCACGACCGGTCGCCCCTGCGCCCGGGCTCGCTCGATGGCCATGGCTGCGGCTGGCTCGATCTCGTAGTGCTCTTCGTGCATCGGATGCTCGTCCAGGGTCTGCACCTGAACCGGGCGGAAGGTTCCCGGACCCACGTGCAGGGTCACAAAGCAGCTCTCGTGACCGGCGGCAGCCAAGTCCTTCAATAAAAGCTTCGTGAAGTGCAGCCCTGCCGTCGGCGCGGCCACGGCGCCCGCGCGCTTCGCATAGACCGTTTGATAGCGTTCTTCGTCGGCCTGAGTGGGTGCGCGACGAATGTAGGGTGGTAGCGGCACCTCGCCGACTTCGGCGAGGAGCTCGTCGATGGCTCGGTCCGCCTGCAGAGCGAGCTCCAGCTGTCCGCCCTCTAGCACGCGTACGACCCGCGCACGCAAGGCGCCGCCAGCCAGAGACAGCTCGCTGCCGGCTCGGAACGGCTTGGAAGCGCGTCCCATGGCAAGCCACCGCTCGGCCTCCCCCTCCGAGCCCGTACGCCTGAGCAGCAGCAACTCGATGCGACCGCCGGTCTGCTTCTCCCCGTATAGCCGCGCCCCGAACACCCGCGTGTCGTTGAACACGAACAGACTCGGCGGCAGCAGCGAGGGAAGCCCCAGAAACTGGCCGTGCTCAATCGCTTCCGAAGCCACGTCGACCAGCATGAGTCGCGACGCGTCACGCTCCGCAAGCGGCTCCTGAGCAATCAGCTCCGGGGGAAGCTCGTAGTCGAGGTCATCCACGCGCATTCATCGACCCGCCGCGGCTTTGAACCGCACACCATAGCTTTCGTAGGGATTCGCTGAGCGGCCGCCCACGGCGTCCGCGCGGGCGGACACCTCCACGCAGAACTCCCCTGCGTTGACATTGCGCATCGCTCGGCTGGTCTCCGCGTGTCCAACGCCCCTTCGGTTTTGGCTGCGACCCGACTCCGTCTCCCGCTCGAGCACGCGCAGGACCAAGTCCAGATCAGAGACGGCGCTCAGCTGCGCAACCACTCGATCTGCATTTTCACCGAGGCAGAACACATCGGTGTCGCCGCGCCAGCCAATCCAGGCCCGACGCTCGGCATCTAGAGATAGCGTCTCCGAAAAGCCGAGATTGTCGTTCGGCTCCCGCTCGAACGTCTCGAGGGGCTCCAGGGGCTCCCAGTGAACCTGGTACGGGTCCGAGACGTTCTCAGTCGGAAGCTCATCCGCGACCGTCTGCTGACGAACGCGCACGAAATAGGTCCCGGGTTCGAGAGGCACATTCGGAAGTCTCTCACCCTCCCCCTCGCTCCCAAAGTCGCTGACGACGATGGGGGTTTCCTGTCCGGGCTTGAGTAGCTCCAGCACGGTATCCATGTTCGGAATGGCAGTCAGATCGATCATGACGGCGCCGGGCTGATCCGGCGGATACTCCAACGCGAACAGGTCGACATCGCCCGAGCCCTCGTCGAGCCGCTGGCCGAGAAACGCCCGCATGGAAATGTACGGCTGTAGTGGCGTCGCCGTGTCCGGGCTGTGGTTCGGCTCCCGCTCGACTGGACCCGCCGACAGGTACTGCCACAGCCCGAACCCCACCAAGCCGAGCAGTCCCAGGGCAATCCAGAGCGACCGCCAGCGTGCGTTCTTCTCGGGGATGTTCTGAGCCGGGACCCCGGCCTGCCTGCTCATGGCCGGGCTGGGCTCGGAGGGGATGCCGCCGAAAAGCTCGCCGCTCTCGTCGGGCACGGTAGCGAGGTAGGCGAGCAAGTCGCGCCGCAGCGCATCCGCGCTTTCGTAACGCTGCTCAGGGTCTTTGTGCAGGCATCGTTCGATGATCCGGTCGGCCTCGGCTGGAACGGGAATCGACGAGGCGGTCGAGGGGGGGATGGGCGCTTCGGACAGGTGCTTCGAGAACAGGGCCATCGGGTTCGGCGCCTCGAACGGAGGTCTGCCGACTACGGCCTGGTACATGATCGCGCCGAGCGAATAGATGTCGCTCCGTCCATCGACCGGCCGCCCGCGAATCTGCTCCGGGCTCATGTAGAAGGGGGTCCCGACGATCGTTCCCGCGCTCGTCAGCTGTACGTCAGCTGGGCTCTGAAACAGCTTCGCGAGCCCGAAGTCGAGCACCTTCACCAACTCTCCGTCTGGGCCCTCCGTGATCACGACGTTCTCAGGTTTGAGGTCGCGGTGGACGATGCCCTGTGCATGCGCGTCTTGCACCGACGCGGCGACCTGCGCGCAGAGCCGCGCCACGCGGGCAAATGGCAGCGGGCCCTCGCGTTCGAGGATCTGGCCGAGGTCGGGGCCGTCGACTAGCTCCATGGCCAAGTAGAGCCAACCGTTTTCGCTGCGCCCAAAATCGAAAACCTGCACCGTGTTGGGGTGACTGAGCTTCGAGGCCGCCTCCGCCTCCCGATGGAAGCGCGTGACGTTGTCCGGATCGACTTCCAGCTCTCGGTGCAGAAGCTTCACGGCGAGCGGCTTGCCCATGTTCACGTGCTCCGCGCGATAGACGAGACCCATCGAGCCCCGGCCGAGCAGCGCCCCAAGTCGGTAACGCTGCGCGATGACCTCGCCCGCCTGCGGGCTGTTCGCGCTCACCGGAGCGCCGCATTTGCCGCAGAACTTGGCATTCATCGCGCAGCTCTCGCCACAGCTGGCGCAGACGGGAGTCCCCCCTGGGGCGGAGCTAGCCATGGGACGAGAGCAGCCGATACCCGAGCCAGGCAGCGGCAAAGGCAATCAGCAGAGCCCCGACTGCGAATGCGCGCTGGCGTCGCCCGAAAGTCTCGGGCAGCGGCTCGGGCTCATCCAGCCAAACGTGGGGCTCTTGTGGAACCGACGGCGGCTGAGAGGGCTGCTCCAGGCCGAGCTCCGCGGGTCGTGGCATGCCCATCATGGTCCTCTTCAGCTCGTGCGCGGGGGATGCCGAAACCGTCGCCGCAGACACGGATCGTGGGCTCACTTGGGGCAGGCCGAGTACAGTCGCCTGCTGCGGACGGCGGGGCCGCGGTTTCGGTGACGGCGCGCGCTCTTCGAGCATGGGCTCGAGCTCTTCGAGCACGGGCTCGAGCTCGCGGATACCGGGCAGGGTCGCGTCCGTGGAGGGGCTTCGCTTGACGGCGTGGCCGCACTTCCCACAGAAGGCATCGTCCGCAGGCACCTGAGCACTGCACTGAGCGCAGACCATCATCCGCGCGCAATCCCCATGACGTGAGCCATGTCGTAGAGGCCGGCCGACTGGCCGACAACCCAGTGCGCCGCGCGCACGGCGCCGCGGGCGAAGATGGACCGATCGGTCGCTCGATGCGTCAGCTCGAGCCTCTCGCCCTCGCCGACCAAGTAAAGCGTGTGCTCCCCGACGACGTCGCCGCCGCGCAGAGCCATCACCCCAATCTCGGCGGAAGGACGAGCGCCGACCGCGCCGCTTCGACCATGCGTGGAAGCGGTTTTCGAGTCGAGGTCTTTGGCTTTCGCCACGACCTCGGCGAGGCGCACCGCCGTGCCACTGGGCGAGTCCACTTTGTGGCGGTGGTGCATTTCCACGATCTCGGCGTCGAAGCCCGGGCCCAGAAGCTCGGCGGCCCGGGCAGCGAGATGATAGAGGGCGTTGACACCCTGGCTGTAGTTGGGGGCGTAGACGATGGGAATGATCTCCGCGGCGCGCTCGAGGGCGGCGCGTGCGTCCCCGTCGAGACCCGTGGTGCCGATGACCATCGGAATGTGCTGTCCGGCGCAGAGCGGTAACAGCTTCGTCGTGGCCTCGGGCAAGCTGAAGTCGATGACCACCTCGACGTTGCGCAGGAACTGCTCGACGTCGGCGGTCACCGTGACGTCCTGAGGCGGCAGCCCGGCGAGCTCGCCGACGTCCCTGCCCAGGACCTCGGAGCCTTCGCGGTCCATCGCCGCGACCAGCTGCGCCGATGAATCGTGGGCGAGAACTTGGGCGATGCTTCGACCCATGCGGCCGGCCGCACCGTGCATTGCGATTTGAACCATGGTTTCTTTCCTCGCAAAAAGGGGAATCGCAGATGTGCTGCGCGTCGTCAATCGCGCGGTCAGCTCGAGCTGCGCCCGGCGCTCAGCTCGACGAGCCGATCGATGAGGAAGACGCTTTGTTCTAGTGCCTCCTCGGTGAAATCACCGAAGAACGCCCCCACTTCCTCGAACACCTGGTCGAAGGCCGCCTGGTCCCCTGCCTGCAGAATGGCAGCCAAGTCGGAGGCCGCATCGCGGAACGCCCCGGTCACTCGCTCCGAGTCGGGGTTGAGCATCTCGATGGCGCCGTACAGCTGCGGTGACTGGGCGAAGTGGCGGCCGGTCACGTAGCTTTCCAGCAAGTAGGCGGGCGAGGTGTACTTGAGGGTTTCTTCGAGCGGGACACCCAGCCGGCTCAAGCTCAGGCCGAGCACCTGCGTCTTGTAGTGATGCAGCACCTGAACGATCGCCATCATTTCGTCGTGATGCTCGGGGCTCGTCTCGGTCACTACCAGGCCGCGAGCCGTGAACATCAGACGGCACCAGTCCAGCCAGGCCGCGCCGCGGCCCGCACAGAGCACGATTCGCTGACCCTGATAAGTGTGCACGCCAGGACCGAACATCGGGTGCGTCCCGACGACGCTGGCCTCAGTGCAGGCGAGCATCTGTCGCATGGGGTCGGTCTTGACGGAGGTCACGTCCATGAGAAGCGCGTCGGGGCGCAGCTGCGGCCCGACCGCTTCGATGACCGCCTGCGTCTCTCGAATGGGAACGCTCACGACGAGGACATCGGCGGCCTTGGCTGCATCGACGGCGCGCAGCTCCGTATCGACGTCGCTGATGAGGACGTCATGGCCCAGATCCGAGAAAAGCCGCTGAAGCGACTGGCCCATGCCGCCCTTGCCACCGACGATGGCGATTGTGCGCGGCTCGACGTCGGGGGGTACTTCGGCGCGCAGCTCGGCCTGGCGCTCCCGCGAGATGAGCATCAACTGTCGCCAGAGGGATTCGATCTCGCCGGGCGGCAGCCCGAGGCTCCGCGCATACTCGCACCGGTCCTGCAGCAGGCGACGCTCACGCTCCAGGTCCCGTATGGGCACCCGATGCGAGCGCTTGTGCGCGGCAACTTTGGCCACCACCTCCATCCGTTTGGCCAGCCGGTCGAGCACGTCGCGATCGATCGCGTCGAGCTCGAGGCGAAGCGCCTGCAGCGCGTCGCGATCTGGATCCGAATCTGTCATGCCAAGGGTTCTACATCGGAAGCGCGATTCCGCCCAACCGGTCCCGCGCCGGCCTGCGCCGCCAGTCGCGCCAGCCCCTGAGCCATCTTCCTCGGAAGCCCGGGGCCGTGATAGACGAAAGCCGTATAGACTTGAATCAGGCTCGCGCCCGCCAGGAGTCGCTCCCAGGCCTGCTCGGGGGTCTCGATGCCCCCGACCGAGATGAGGACCAGCCGGTCTCCGACGCGGGCACGGAGCAGGCGCAGCACCTGCAAAGAGCGCGCATGCACCGGCGGACCGCTGAGTCCCCCTGCCCCACAGGCCCGCACCTCGGCTTCCGTGCTCCGCAGACCTTGTCGCGAGATCGTCGTATTCGTCGCGACGATGCCCTGCAGCCCGAGCTCCAGGGCCAAGTCGGCGACGGCCTCGATGTCTTGGTCAGCGAGATCCGGCGCGATCTTGACCAGTAAGGGGACCTGATGGCCCGGCGTAACTTCGTTAAGTACTTTGCGAACCGCAGTCAAAAGCGGCCTGAGCTTTTCGGTGGCCTGAAGGTCCCGAAGCCCAGGGGTATTCGGGGAGCTGACGTTCACGACGACGTAGTCGGCATGGGGCCCGACGCGCTTGGCGCTGGCGACGTAGTCGGCGATGGCCTCCGCTTCGTCGACCCGCTTGGTCTTCCCGATATTGACGCCGACGAGGGTCCGGTGCGGCCGGCTCAGACGGCGCACGGCGTCCTCGGAGCCAGCATTGTTGAACCCCATGCGGTTCACCAGCGCCCTGTCGGCGGGAAGTCGGAACAGGCGCGGCTTCGGGTTGCCCGGCTGAGCCTGTCCAGTGAGCGTGCCCACCTCGACGAAGCCGAAACCGAGGGCACCCAGGGCTTCGTAGGCGCGGGCATCTTTGTCGAACCCGGCCGCCAGGCCGACAGGGTTCGGAAAGTCCAGGCCGAGAGCGCGGACCCGAAGACGGTCGTCCGTCTCAAGCATCAGAGCGCGCATGAGACCGCGCACGCCTGGAATCGCGCAGAGCAGCCGCAGACCAGCGAAAGCGAAGTGATGAGCGGCTTCCGCAGGCAAGAGGTACAGCAGCGGCCGGATGAGCAAACGATAGAACATGTTCTCAGCGGGCTAGGGAAGCCCAGAGGGCGTCATCGCCCAGGCGCTGTCCGATGCGAACGTCGAACGCCTCCTCGATGGGGCCCAGAATGCCAGCGTCCGTTTCGTGAAGGGTACGAAGACCCTCACGGCAGCGGTTCACAGCCTCCGCGGTCATCTTGCCCAGAGGCGGCCGCGCTACGATGCCGACCATCCCGAGCCCTGCCATCATGGTCTTGACGGGCACCGGGTTGCGGAACTTGTCGGTGACCTGGACGGTCTGCCCGTTGGGCAGTGTTCGTGAACTGCTGACCTGGCAACCCACGAGCCCAAGCAGCGGCGCCAGCTCCGCCTGGAGCCGGTTGGCCTCCTCCTCGTCCCCAGACGCTTGGGCGCGAACCATCGCGCCAATGCTGCCCGGCACGATGTTGGACATCACGCTGATCACCCCGGTCGAGCGAACCTCTTCGTCGCGCATCATGGTCAGGGTCATGTCGTCGTCGCCGGAAAGAATGCTCAAACCCGAGCCCGCATAGGCCCGGTCCAGGCGCATGCGCTCGAGGTCACCGGTCGCCTGCTTGACCGCCGGGACGCGACGCGGGTCATTGAGGTGCAAAACCGCGAGGTCCCCGGCGGACAGCATGCAGCCACTGCGGCCGGGGATGATGTAGGGAACGATCGGGATGTCGGAGACCTCAGCAAGGACGCGTTCGTAGTACTCGGTTCGCAGCTCGAGGCTCGAAGGCCCATTGTAGTAGCAGTCCACGAGCAGCGCCGCGCTGGCACCAGCCTTGCGAGCCTGCTCGGTCGCATGCACGGCCTCCTCGGTATTGTTGCTGCCCGTGCCGGCCAGGACACCGACCCGGCCGTCGGCGACCCGGACGGAGGTCTCGATCACCGCGTCGTGCTCTTGCCAAGACAGAGTCGGCGACTCGCCCGTCGTTCCGCATGGGAGGACTCCGTCGATACCTTGAGCCACCTGAAAGTCGATGAGGCGTCGCAAACTTTGTTGATCGACCTGGCGCTCCGAGCCAAAAGGAGTCACCAGTGCAGTCCAAACGCCATGGGGTCGGAAAGTTGCGCCCATGCGGCCGACCTTAGCCCCATTCCGAGCAATGTGAAGTCGGATTTGCGCTTGACCTAAGCCCCAAAAAAGAGGACCCACCGCCGACATGGCAGCCGCCACCGCAGTCTTGGTTTTCGTCGCGTTCTTCGTCGCCTACCGCGTCTACGCCCGTTTCCTCGGGACGCGGATCTACGAAGACCGGGAAGACATCGTGACCCCGGCCCACGCGATGACCGACGGCATCGACTACGTCCCCGCTCAGCGGGCGGTGCTCTTCGGCCACCACTTCACCTCGATCGCCGGCGCCGCGCCCATCATCGGGCCCTGCGTCGCCGCCTATTGGGGCTGGGGCCCCGCTCTGGCCTGGGTCGTGCTCGGCACGATCTTCATGGGCGCTGCGCACGACTTCGGCGCCCTGGTCGTCAGCGCGCGGGAAAAGGGCAACAGCATCGCCGACATCGCCAGCAAGACGATCGGCCCCCGGGCGCGAATCCTGTTCATGTGCTTCGTGCTCGTGCTCATCTGGCTGGTCTTGGCGGTCTTCGCCATGGCGATCGCGGGTCTGTTCGTGAGCCAACCGCAGAGCGTCATCCCGATCAACATCCAGATCATCGTCGCGCTCGCCATCGGCTGGCTCGTCTACAAGCGGCAAGCGAAGCTGCTCGTCCCGTCTCTGATCGCGCTGGCCGTGCTCTACCTGTTCGTGTTCGTCGGAGCCAAGTACCCGGTCGACTTCGTCGCCATGGGCTACGACCCACACACCGTCGAGACCGGCTGGCTGTTCTTCCTCTTCATCTACTCCGCCATCGCCAGCCTGCTGCCCGTCTGGCTTCTCCTTCAGCCGCGCGACTACATCAACAGCCACCAGCTCTTCGTGGGCGTCGGACTGCTGTTCGTCGGAATCCTCATCGCCCGGCCCGAGTTCGATGCGCCGATCTATCGCGCGAGCGAGCAAGGGGCCCCGCCCATCTTTCCGATGCTGTTCGTCACCATCGCATGCGGGGCCATCAGCGGCTTTCACGGACTGGTCGCGTCCGGCACCACGTCCAAGCAGCTCGACAAGCTCTCTGACGCGCGAGTCGTCGGCTACGCGAGCATGCTCGGCGAGGGCGGACTCGCCCTGGCATCGACCCTGGCCGCCGTGGCCGGGATCGCCCTGGTCGAAGGCTGCGTCCTGCCGAGCCAGGGCGCCGTCGACAACCTCTCCTGGGCGGTCTACTACGACAGCTGGGCCCACGCGGGGGGAAACAAAGCGGCCGCGTTCGTGCTCGGCGGTGGCGCCTTCCTCGAGGCCGCAGGCCTGCCGCCAGACATCGCGCGCACCTTGATGGCCGTGCTGGTGATCGCCTTTGCCGCGACCTCGCTGGACACCGCGGTCCGCATCCAGCGCTTCATCCTCGCCGAGCTCGGGGAGGCCATGCGCTTCAAGCCCTTGACGAACCCGTACATCGCGACCGTATTCGCCGTCTTGCCAGCCATGTACCTGTCACTCGCCGAGACCCCCGACCCGACCACCGGAAAGGCCACCGCGGTCGGCTGGGTCCTGTGGCCCATCTTCGGCTCCAGCAACCAGCTCCTGGCCGCGCTGACCTTGATGACCCTCTCTCTGTACTTCCTCGCTCGAAAGCGGCCCGTCCTCCCGCTCGTCATTCCGATGCTGATCGTCATGACCGTGGCGACCCTGGCCCTGCTCGCAAACCTTCGAGAGTTCATCGCGCAGGGCAACGGCCCTCTGGCAGCCCTGGCGGCCGTCCTGCTCGTCCTGCTGCTCTGGATGCTCGTCGAAGGTTTCGGCGCCCTGCGCAAGACCCTGCGTGAGCTCAGGGCCTCAGCATGAAGTAAATCAGCACCCCGGTGACCGACACGTAGAGCCAAATCGGCAGCGTCCAGCGCGCGATCTTTCGGTGCGCCTGCAAGCGCTCACGCCAGGCCAGATAGAACGTCGTCAAAATCATCGGCAACATCACGATCGACAGCAGCACGTGGCTGATGAGGATCGTGAAGTACAGGACGCGAATCGGCCCTACCCCCGTGTACGGCGTGTCGCCATGGGCGTAGTGGTACAGCACGTAGCCAACCAGGAACACGGTCGAGGCGATGAACGCCGCGACCATCGACCGCATGTGAAGCGCCTTGTTCCGATTTCGGATCGCCACGAAGCCGAATAGCAGCAGCGCCGCGGAAGTGGCGTTGAGACTCGCGTTCACCCCCGGCATGAAAGACAAGTCGGCGCCGCTCCCGCCCCCCTGCCGAACCAGCAACAGCCAGCCGAGAAACACTACGGCCGCCAGTGACAGCACCGCGTTGAAGACCCAAAACCCTCGGTCGCTCTTCGTCGTCATCATCGCAGCGCAAGCCTAGGGGCTCGGGCGCGACACGGCCAGGACTCAGCCTGAAAGCAGACCCACGGAGGCGACCCGAGCGGGGCCACTCGGCGGGCTAGCGCAGCACCTCGTCCAGTGCCCGGAGCACTTCGGGCACTTCCGAGAGGGAATTCGGCCAGTGTGGGGAGAAGCGCAGCAGGCCGTCGGGCGTGTTGCAGATGACGCCCCGTTTGCGCAAGCCTGCCGCAAGCCTGGACACCCGCGTGCCCTCCGGCGCCTGGACGCAGAGCAGGGTCGAGCGGTTGCTTCGGTCCAAGCTTCGGTGACTGCGAAAGCCGCGCTCACGGAGCCCGGGCTCCAAGGCGTCGATGTAGCGGTTGCAGTGTGCGTGAATGGCCTCGACGCCGAGCTGGGCGATCAGGTCCACCGCGGCGCTCAGAGCGTTCAAGCCGATGACGTTGGGCGTACCGATTTCGAAGAAGCGGGCGCTCTTCTGGAAGGGCTTGTCGTAGCTGAGCTGCGCGTGGTCGCCGATGAGAAAGGCCGCCGGGTCTTCGTGGCTGAGCCATCCGGCCAGCCGGGGCTGGAGCTGGGAGACACGGCTGGGCGCCACGTAGACGAAGCCTGCGCCCTCCGCCCCCATGAGGCCCTTGTGGCTGCCACTGCTCAGGTAGTCGATGCCGCAGGACACGTCGATGGGGGTGACGCCGACGCCTTGAATCGCATCGACGAAGAGCTCGGCGCCGTGCTCTTGGCAGAGCGCCGCCATCTCGGCCAGCGGCATCCGCAAACCGGTCTTGTATTGGACGGCGCTCACGGCGACGAGACGGACGCCCTTATCGAGCTCGGCGCGCAGGGCTTGAAGCCCTTCCTCTGCCGAGCGATGAAAGCCGTCGAGCTCGAGCCAGCGGAGCTCCAGGCCGAACTCAACCGCGGCCCGCTGCCAGGGCGTCACGTTTGCCGGGAACTCGCCTTCGAAGAGCAGGACGCGGTCGCCCGACTTCCACGGCAGGCTGAAGGCGATGTCGATGACGCCATGGCTCGTGTTGGACACGAACCCGATGTCCTGCGGCTGCGCCCCGATTAGGGACGCGAGCTGCCCCCGAAGGGTTTCGAGCGGAGGCGTCCAGCGAAGGAAGCCCGCCATCCCGCCTTCGGCGTAGCCCAGACTCACCTCACGGATGCGCTCACAGACGGGAGCAGAAAGCGGGGAAATCGCCGCGTGTGCGAGATATGCGGCGGCATCGAGTTGCGGGAACAGGGAGCGGTCGCCGAGCGTAGGGGCCGTCATCGAGGGCACCATAGACGATCAGCGACCGTTGGCCATGGGCTCGTCGAGCAGGCTCCCGACGAAAAAGGCCCAGGCAACATCGGCCGCATCGATCTCGTGGCTGATCCGGCCGACTGCTTCCTCAGGGAGATACTGCCAGCCAGACGGCCAAGTGTGCCCAGCGTCTTCGAGCGCGAGCAGCTCCACCCTGCCGCCGGGTCTGCAGCCCGCAGCCAGGCGTCGCTGCACGCGCGTCCCGTCATCCGGCGCGGCATCGGGGAGTGTTTGCTCTTCCGGCTCGCCAGAGCATCCGTTGCGGCTGGACCAAAACGCGAAGCCCTCGTCCGCGGAAAGCACTTTGCCGAAGGCCTTGCCGTCATAGGTGACCTCCCCACCCTCCCAAGGCACGATCGGATCCTGCGTGCCGCGGATCATGAGAACGGACACTGGGTCCTTGCCTTTGCAGCGCCACTTTCGGCGAGCGACGTTGAGCGGCAGAGCGCCGATGACCGAGGCGATGGCTGCGAGCTTGTCCGGACGCTCGCAGGCGAGGCGCTCGGCCATCATGGCGCCATCCGAAACGCCCAGCACGAACACCTGCTCCGGATTGACGTGCCAGCTCTGCACGAAATCGTCGATGAGGCTGACGACGAAGTCCACGTCTTTCAACTCGGCGCTCTGGGCGAGATAGTCCTGCACGCCGCGCCCGTCGTTCCAGTGTCCGTTGATGCCGTTCGGATAGACGACGAGGACGTCCTCGTCTTCGGCGATCTCATTGAGCTTGCCAAAGCTCAGACGCACGGCTTCTTCGTCGCCGCCGAGGCCACCGTGCAGGCCAATGACCAGCGGACGGGGCGTTTCGTCTCCCTCGTCGCGCGGATCGTACACGCTGACTTCACGCAGGACGTCGTCGTGCTTGTAGGTGAACTTCTTGAGCGCTGGTGCGGCGACCTCCTCGACGGGCGTCGTGCTCGACTTGTCACAAGCAAGCAGGAACAGAGCGAGGGTGGCGATGATGAGGGATCTCACGAGCCTCCTCTAGCTCTCGTCCAGCTCGAGGAGCACTTGTCCGCGAACGACCTCGTCGCCGTCCGCGGGCACGATGGCCTTGACCTTGGCGCTGTCGGGCAGATTCGGTCCCTCGTAGACGAGCCGGTTGAAGGTCTTCATGACCTCCAGCAAACCGATGGTTTGCCCCTTCTGCACGGTCTCTCCCACCGTGACGAACGGTGGATCGCCAGGTGTGGGTCGAGCGTAAAAGCGGCCACTCATGGGCGCCGCGAACACCGGCCCCTCCGCCTCGGCCGCGCTCAGCGCGCCCGGCGACTTCGCCTGGGACACCTCGTCGGCGGACACGACGCCACGTCCCGCGCCCTCAGCCAGCACATCCAGCTCATGAAGGCTCCAGATGCGTGGATTCTTGATGCGTCGATAGCCCGAGCTCTGGTAACTGGCTTCCACGAGCACGCCGAGCCAGTCGCGCAGCTCGTCGATTCGAACGATCTCGTCCGTGTCCATTTGGCGCGCGGCCACGTACGGATCCATGTCGGCTTCGATGCGCGCCTCGACCTTGGCCATGCCGCTCTCGATCTTGGCTCGATCTTCGGGATCCTTCGTTGCGATCTGAAAGTCGTCGTCGAGCTTGCTGTTGTACGAGGCGATCGCGAGCGTTCGCCCCTCCATCACACTCAGTCGCGAAATCGGAGTCGATAGCTGAACGACCGGATCGTACGGCAGGCCGCTCATCGCGTAGTAGCCGGCGCCAGACGCCTTGCGGAGCAGCACCGTGAACATCGGCGTCTCGTTGGTGCTGTTCGTGTAAATCAGGTTGGAGCCGTAAGCGAGAAGCCCCTGACGCTCGGCCTCTGCCCCGATGTCGAACCCGCTGATGTCCTGTAGCCAAATCAAGGGGATTCCATCGCTGTCGCAGGCCCGGCTGAACGCGCTGATCTTCGCGATCCCCTGCCGGTAGAGAATCGCTGCCGGACGGTGCTCGTCCAGGGCGTCTGGGTCCTGCACCAGCCCCTGCCGATTGATGATGAAACCCGCATACAGGCCCCCGACCCGACCCACGCCGCAAATCATCTCTTGCCCGACCTCTGAGAGAACTTCCCAGAAGAGGCTCTGGTCGCAGAGTCGCGCCAGAACCTCGTGCGCGTCATAGGCCTGTCGATGATCGGCCGGAATCAGGCCGGGAAGCTCGGCGGGGCTGTGCTGCGGCTCGATCGGGTCGACCCCGCCCCGGTAAAAGGACGCCGCTGAGCTCGGAAGTCGGTGCACCTCTGCGCGTAAGCACTCGATCAGCGTCTCGTCGTCCGGAACGCGCACGTCGGCACAGCCGGACTGGTGCACGTGCACCTCGGGGCCGCCGATGTCCAGCGAGGTGATGTGCTGGCTCTTCGCGCCCTTGATCAGCGCGGCGCCCGCGATCACCATGTACGCCTGCTCGGTCATGTAGACCCGATCGCTGATCAGCGGCATGTAGCCGCCGCCGGCGATGCAGTCCCCGAACACGCCGGAGATCTGGGGGATGCCCTCGGCGGAGAGCAGTGCGTTCATCTTGAAGATGTGACCTGCGCCCTTGGCGCCCGCGAAGCTCTTGCTTTGCTGTGGAAGATAGAGCCCGCTGCAGTCGACCATGTAGAGCGTCGGCAGCCGGAGCCTCCTGGCCATCTCCTGAGCGCGCTGAATCTTCTCGGGGGTCTTCGGCCACCATGCGCCCGACGCCACCGTGTTGTCGTTTGCGATGACCATGCACCAACGGTCGTGCACCCGGACGAAGGCGGTCACCACGCCGGCGGCGGGCGACTTGAGGCCGTCGAACTCGACGCCGTAGTTGACGAAGCTGCCAACTTCGAAGATCTCCGTGCCCGGGTCTCGCAGGCGGTCCAGGCGCTCACGGGTCGTGAGCTTGCCCTTCTCGTGCACGCGCTGGACGTACTTCTCACCCCAGCCGGCGTGAACCTCGTCGCGACGCTCCTGCAAACGCGCGTCGAGCGGACCATGTCCAGATGCCTGGCGCTCGAAAGTGGCCGCGTCGACAGCCTCTTCGCGATGGTGACCAATGGGAGCCAAGCGAACGAAAGCCATCAGTACTCCCAGCCCGGTATGGCCCGGGTGTCATAGTCGTTGGCGCGAAACGCAGGCGATTGGAGCACGCTCAGGTGCATGGGAATGGTTGTCGAAATACCTTTGCAGTCGATGCTGCGTAGCCCCTCAACGAGGCGGTCACAGGCCGCGTCCCGGTCCTGTCCCCAGGCGATGACCTTGCAGACGAGACTGTCGTAGAACGGCGGAACCTCGTAGCCGGCCTCGACATGCGTATCGATTCGAAGCGTCTCGTTTTGCGCAGGCATGTTCCAGGTTTCGATCACTCCCGGACTCGGCGCAAAGCCACGGGCCGGGTCTTCGGCGTTGATGCGGCACTCGATCGAATGTCCGCGGAGCTCGATGTCGTCCTGTGACAGCCAAAGCCGCTCCCCAGCCGCAACCCGTATCTGTGCTTCGACCAAGTCGATACCGGTCCGCATCTCAGACACCGGATGCTCGACCTGCAGGCGCGCGTTCATCTCCATGAAACGGAGCTCCCCGTCGGCGTCCAGCAGGAACTCCATCGTCCCGGCGCCCACGTAACCGATCTCCCGCGTCGCGCGAACCGCCGCCTCGAAGGTCCGCTCCCGCTCGGCGTCGGACAGAACCAGCGCGCCGGACTCCTCGATCAGTTTCTGGTGTTTGCGCTGCACCGAGCAGTCCCGCTCACCCAGGTGCACCGCTTGCCCGTAGGCATCGGCGAGAAGCTGAATCTCGATGTGCCGGCCTCCCTCGATGAGCTTCTCGAGGTAGACCCGGTCGTCGCCAAACGCGGCCCGCGCTTCGGCCTGCGCTTGCTCGAAAGCCTCCCGCAGCTCGCTCGCCGCGCGCACGACGCGCATCCCGCGCCCGCCCCCGCCGCTCTCCGCCTTGAGCAGAACGGGGTAGCCGACCGAGTCCGCCACTTCGCGCGCCTGCTCGGCATCCCGGAGCACCCCGTCGCTGCCCGCAATGAGCTTCAGCCCCGCGTGAGCCATCGCCGCTTTGGCCGGCGTCTTTCTTCCGAGCCGGTCCATCACGGCAGCCGGCGGCCCGATGAACTGGATGCCATGAGCTCTGCACAGAGACGCAAAAACAGGGTTCTCGGCCAGAAAGCCCCAGCCCGGATGAAGGGCGCTGCAACGGGCCTGCGCCGCGGCCTGCACGACCCGCGCGGCGTTCAGATAGCTCTGCTGCGCACGAGCCGGTCCGAGCAGCACACTCTCCCGCCCACGGACGTAGGGGGCCTCACAATCGGCCTCGGACACCCCGAAGACGGGGACGATCCCCATCGCATCGCAGCTGCGGGCGATGCGGGCGGCGACTTCTCCGCGGTTCGCAATGAAAAGGCGTCTGAAAGTCATGGGCTCCGCGGACCTAGCACACTGGGCAGTCGGTGGAAATCATGGCAGATTACTGAGCTATGTGTCGCCTCTTCGGCTTCCGCAGCGTGATTCAGAGCCAGGTCCACCGTTCGCTCATGGACGCGGACAATGCCCTCGGGGTCCAAAGCAACGAGCACCCCGATGGCTGGGGCGTGGCCTTTTACGTGGACGGGGCTCCACACATCACACGCAGCCCCACCACTGCAATCGACTGCGCGTTGTTTCAGCGCGTGAGCGGCGTGGTCGCCTCGGAAACGGTGCTCGCACATGTCCGGAGGAAGACCGTGGGCGAGCTGTCGGTGCTCAACTGCCACCCGTTTCAGTATGGCAAGTGGGTGATGGCGCACAACGGAGACATCCGCGACTTCCCCGCACGGCGGGCCGAGCTGGTCCAGCGCATCGCCCCGCGTCTGCGCCGTTACATCTTGGGCGACACGGACAGCGAGGTGCTGTTCTTCTTGTTTCTCACGCATCTGTCGCAGCAGGGGCCGCTCCCGAGTCGCTTGGGTGTCGAGGAGACCTCGGCGGCCCTCGGAAACGCACTGGCCGAAGTGCGCTCCGTCTGTGACCAGGGCGCGGCGGACAATCCTTCCTTACTCACGACCATCGTCACCGACGGCACGACCATGGTCGCGGCCGAGGGCGGCAAAGAGTTGTATTGGTCTACGCACAAGACGCGCTGCGGCGACCGCGGCAGCTGCCCGAGTCTGTCGGACGAATGCGAGGCGCCCACGAAGACCGGCTACGTGAACCACTTGGTCTTCTCGAGTGAGCGGATCGAGGGCGAAAACGTTTGGATGCCGATGGAGTCTGGCGAGCTGATCGGCGTGGACTGGCGGATGAAGCTGCTGCGGACGAGCGGGCACCGGCATCTGTCGGTCGTCAACTAGGCACGCAATCCGATGCACAGCATGTACACGAGCGCGGCGAACCGCGACGTTCCCTTGGCACGACCGGGCGAGTTCGCGCCGGTCTCCATCGGGCCGCTGTCCGTCTGGCCGCCCGTCGTGCTCGCACCGATGGCCGGCGTGACCAACTGGCCGTTTCGAGCGATTTGCCGGAAGTATGGCGCAGGCCTCTACGTCAGCGAGATGGTAACGGCTCGGCCGCTGGTCGAGGGAAAAAGCAAGACGCTGATGCTGGCCGAGTTTGGGGCCGATGAGAGCCCGCGAAGCCTGCAGCTGTATGGTGTCGATCCGTACTACGTGGGCGAGGCCGTGAAGTGGCTGGTTGGCGAGGGACGGGTCGACCACATCGACATGAATTTTGGCTGCCCCGTACCCAAAGTGACGCGGCGCGGAGGCGGCTCGGCCATTCCCGCCAAGCCTCGGCTTCTGGCGAGCATCGTAGGCGCGGCGGTGCGCAACGCAGGACAGGTTCCGATTACGATCAAGTTCCGCATGGGCATCGACGAATCCTTGCTCACATTTGAAGACGCCGGACGGATCGCCGAGGAAGAAGGTTGCGCGGCAGTCGCCCTGCACGCTCGGACGGCGGCGCAGCTGTACGACGGAGAAGCAAGATGGGACGCCATCGGGCAGCTCAAGCAGCAGGTTCGGACGATCCCCGTGCTCGGCAACGGTGACATCTGGGAAGCCCAGGACGCGCTGCGGATGATGCGACAGACTGGCTGCGACGGTGTCGTCGTGGGCCGCGGCTGCCTGGGCCGACCCTGGATCTTCCGTGACCTGGCGGACGTCTTCGAAGGACGCGAGCCGCAGGACCCACCGCGGTTCGGCGAAGTCAGCAAAGTGGCTCTCGAGCATGCTCAACTGCTCGCCGACTGGGCCGGCGAAGCCCAAGCCATGCGCATGTTCCGCCGGCACAGCAGCTGGTACACCAAGGGCTTCCGAGGCAGCGCCAAGCTCCGTGCCCGCCTCATGCGCGTCACCAGCCTCCAAGAGCTCGAGGAAGTCCTCGCCGCACTGGACGCCGACGCCCCCTTCCCGCCAGAATCGATGCGCGTCCCCCGCGGCAAGGCCGCCGGCCGCCAAAAAGTCAGCCTCCCCCAAGGCTTCCTCGAAAACCGCCTAACCGACGCCACCCCCCCAACCTTCGTCGACACAAGCTCCCTTTCGGGTGGCTAAAAGGGGACACGCTCCCCCTAGTTAACGCCCTGTAATTACTCGCTTTCTAAGCCAAAGATCGCAGCACCTTCAGGCTTCGAGGCATCAGAGTGCTGCGATCTTTGGCTGAGAAAACCCGTAATTTCAGTAGCTTATGGGGGCGGAGCGTGTCCCGCTCAGCGCCTTCAGGCTTCGAGGTGTCAGAGTGCTGCGATCTTTGGCTGAGAAAACCCGTAATTTCAGTAGCTTATGGGGGCGGAGCGTGTCCCCCTCCTCAGAGGGGCATCGTGTAGCAGACGGCTTCGCCCTCGAGGGCGACGGTGCCGTCGTTCCGGGTGACGCGGGTTTTGAGTTTGCTGATCGGCTTGTCCTCGCGCACTTCGACGACCTCGACCAGGCCCGTGATCTCGTCGCCGGGGCGCACGGGCGCCTTGAAGCGCCAGCTCACTTCCAAGAACACGGTCCCGGGCCCTGGTAGATCCTCCGCAACGACCGCATTCAGAATCGCGCTCGTGATCCCGCCCTGCACGATGATCTCGCCAAACTTACTGTTCCGCGCCGCTTCCTCGTCGTAGTGAAGCGGATTGCGGTCGCCGCTGATCTCCGTGAACCGCTCGATGTCGGAAGCTTCCACTTTCCGGGTGCGCTCAGCGACGTCACCCACTCTTGGAGCGCCCTTGGGCCAAACACGGTCACGGGTCACGGCATTCCTCCCTCTTTCCCTCTAGTCGGCGCCGTAGGCGCATCAGTCGGCGCTCGCTGGCGTCTTCGCCTTCGGCGAGACCCGTATGGACCGCAAACTCGATGGCACGGGGCAGGTCCTTCTTTCGGTGCTCGTAGAGCTTGGACAGGGCGAGCTTCACGCTGGCGACGACCGTGTCCTCGTCGGCAGCCCGTAGCGCTTCGAGCAGCGCGGACTCCTCAGCGTCGGGATCACCACTTCGGCGAGCCATTCGGGCACTCAGCATCCAAGCTTCCACGGTGCAGCCCGCATCGCCGCCGCCCTCGGCAGCCGCCCTGGCGAAAGATAGCGCCCGGCTTTGGTCGCCAGTCCGCTCAGCGACTCTCGCATAGGCCAGGTGATCTCGTGGGTCGTCGTGGCCGTGCACATCATCGAAGTGCTGTACGAGCTTCGCAAGCAAGGCCGCCAAAGCGATCAAATCATTCGCGTTGTGCTCGATGACGCCCGCGAGCGGCCCCGCATCGCCACCGTTCAGGTAGTCGAAATAGAGCTGCGGGATGAGCGCGCCGCCCACGTCGTCCTCCCGGTGCATGCCGAGGATCTGCCGCTCGAGCTCGACGAGCCGGACCGAGCCGAGGCGCGCCTTCAAAATCCGCCTAGCGCAATGAAGCAGATCCAGGTGCGGCGGCAGCGCCGGCGCCGGCACACGGTTCATGACGAAGCGGTTTCGGAGCAGCGGCCAGTCGAAGGTCTTCCCGTTGAACGACACGATGCACGAGCTCTGCTGCACACGCTCGCGTAGCCAATGCAGCATGGGCTCCTCCTGCCCTAGCTCTCGCAGGAACAGCTGGCTGAGCCGAAGCGACTGATCCTCGAACCAGCCCACGCCAATCAAGAACGGCACCGTCCCCGTCCCGCCGGCCAGCCCCGTGGTCTCCGTGTCGAAGAAGAGCGCACCCTGCAGATCGATCTGCTCGAGCGCTGGGTCCAAGGCGAGCTGCGCGAGCCGGGCAGTCGACACCGAGAGCGCATCGGCGACGCGGACCCGTCCATGGCGGTGCCCAGGCTCGTAAAACGCTTCGACCAGGTGAAGGCTGCCGTGCTGCGTCTGCACTTGCTGACCGGGCAGGATCTCGACGCAGGGCTTCCGCTTGCGCTGCGGCGCCGACTCGGCTCGACCTGCCTTTCGCCGGTCCTTGGCCTGCAAGGCCGCCAGCTGCGTTCGAAGTCCTTCGAGCTTCTGCGCCCGCGAGCTCGTCTCGCCCGATTGGAAGGCTCCGACGTCACGCTCGACCTCGCGCGACTTTGGAGGCTCGGACTCCAGGTACCTGAGCTTTCGTTTGAGCGACATCCAACCCCTCAGTGCGTCGCGCTCACACCGACGGCGTCGAGAATCCGCAACACGAGCCGCTTACGTCCAGCGTCGAGCTCATCGAGTCCGGCCGCATCCGGACCAATGCACGCCGGGCAGCCTTCATCGCACTCACAGCTCTCAATCAAATACCGTGCGCGGCGAAGCAGCTCCTCCCGGTCCTCGAACAGGCGCGGAGCCAAGCCAATGCCGCCTGCGACGCTGTCGTACAAGAAAATGGTCGGATCGAAGCCGGGGCCTTCGCCCTTGGACGGAGGCGCCTCATCCTCGTTGCGATTCCCCATGGTACGCCCGAGATCTCGCGGATCGATCATCAGCCCGACCGCGCCGACGACGTGCATCGCCTTGGACAGTCCCCGAAGCGCATCGACCACCACGGGCCGCGGTTCGTTCAAATCCTGTACGAAGGTCTCCGGAAACGTGAGCCAAAAGGCCGTCGTATGCTTCTTCATCTCGGGAAGATCGACCTCGCCACAGCCCACGTTTTCATGACTGTGATACTTGATCTTCTTGTACCCGACGACCTTCTCGACGACGCTCACGTCGCCCAGGCCGCTCTCGATGCTCACGCCCCCGAGCGCGAGCGCAGCGCCCTCGTCTTGCTCCAGCACGCTGACCTTCGTGTGCGTCATGGCCGTGGTGTAATAGTCGGGTTTGACCCGTCGCACGTAGGCCTTGTGGTTGTCGTAGTCGAGCTTTTCGACCTGAAACTGCGCGCCCTCGTGCTGGTAGATGGCCTGCTCATGCAGCATCGTGTGCGTGCTGCGCCAGTCCATCTCGGCAATCGTGCGATCCCCGTCCAAGTCCACGATGACGAAGTTGTCCCAGCTCGCGCTCCGCAGCGACACGTCGTTCGCAGGATAGCTATCTGCCGCCCAGTGATAGACGAGGCCCGAGCGGCCCGAGCTTGGATGCACGAGCCCATGGTCGGCCAAGTAATCGAGTGCGTCGACCAGTGAGCTGGCAGGAATGTCCCCGTAGACGTCACGGCTTCGAAACGGCAGCTCGAAGGCTGCGCACTTCAGGTGCTGCATCAGAATCTCGATGTTGTCCGGGTCGATCCGGGCGTGCTCGATGGGCTGCGACAGCAGGGCGCGCGGATGCCTGGCCACGTACTGGTCGATCGGATCGCTCGAGGTGACCAGCACGGACAGCGATAGGTCCCGGCGCCGGCCCGCTCGGCCAAAGCGCTGCCAGAGTCCGGCCAGGGTCCCCGGATAGCCGGCGCAGACCACGGCATCGAGCGAGCCGATGTCGATCCCGAGCTCGAGCGCATTGGTCGCCACGACGCAGCGGATCTCCCCTGCCCGCAGCGCAGCCTCGATGCGACGGCGAGTCTCCGGCAAGTAGCCGCCTCGGTACGCATGAATCGTCTCAGGATCGATGTGGTCGCGGCTCAAGCGGTCCCGCAGGTACTTGAGCATCACCTCGACCCCATTGCGGCTGTTGCCAAAGACCAGGGTCGGGACACCGGCGCGAACCAAATCCCCGGTAAGCCGAACGGCGGCCTTCACGTAGCTCTGCCGAATCCCCAGCTCGGCATTCACGATGGGCGGGTTGTAAACCATCAGCTGCCTTGGCCCGGTCGGCGCACCGCTCTCACCCACGAGCTCGACACGCCTTCCGCAGATGCGAGACGCATGCTCTTCGGGGTTTCCGATGGTGGCCGATGCGAAAAGGAAAGTCGGCGACGAACCATGAAACTCCGCAATCCGCGTC
Organism: uncultured delta proteobacterium; assembly: GCA_963746475.1. GTDB lineage: Bacteria > Myxococcota_A > Polyangia > Polyangiales > Houyiibacteriaceae > SG8-38. The sequence continues at coordinate 275,515 of CAVVBB010000004.1, read as the reverse complement.
AGCCGACGGATCACGTTTGCCAGATGCGAGCCAAACACCCCCCTGTAGGAGTGCAGCTCGTCGATGACGACGTACTTCAGATTTGCGAACAAGCGGGCCCAGTTCGCGTGATGCGGCATGATCCCCGCGTGAAGCATGTCGGGGTTGGTCAGCAGAACCCCGGCCCGTTCCCTCGCCGCCCGACGCGCATCAGCCGGGGTGTCGCCATCATAGGTGATGGTGCCCACCCGAAGCTCGGCGTCTCCCATGAGCCCCCGAAGAGCTTCTTCCTGGTCCCGCGACAGGGCCTTGGTCGGGAACAGATAGAGCGCTCGCGCGCTCGGCTCCTCCGATAGCGCATTCAGAACTGGCAGGTTGTAACAGAGGCTCTTACCCGAAGCAGTCGGAGTCGCGACGACCAAGTGCTTCCCGCTGCTGGCGAGCTCGAAAGCCTCGGCTTGATGCGCATAGAGCTCTGCAATCCCGCGCTTGGCCAGCGCGTGGACGAGCCCCTGCGCCAAGCCCTGCGGCATCGGACTGGGACGGGCTGCGGCCGCTTCCAAGCGCTGCGCCCGCACCACCTGCCGCCAGGTCCCGTTGCTCTGCCATTGCTCGAGCACGGCCTCGAGACCCCTCGGTTCCGTCCACGGCTCTTTCTTGCGCCGAAAGCCTTTGTTCTTCGGGCCTCCGCCCTCAACCTGCCCCCGCACTGGCCCCATGGGACGGCACTGTACGAACGTATAGGCGCGACATCAAGAAAAAGCCCCCGACGCAGGTCGAGGGCCAAATCGAATTCCAGGGCTGCGGAGCTTTGCGCTCAGCCCCCGGCCGGCAGCGCGAGCGGCTCGGCCGCGTGCGGCATCTCTTCGCCCTTGTCGAGTCGCTCTTGCATCTCGTACTTCGATGGGCAGCGAGGAATGACCTCGGTGGCGAGAAACGTCCCCTCGGGATCCAGCTCGCCCTGCACCGTCACCTGAATGCCCATGCCGTCGCGGAAGGTGTCCGGCACGACGCACCTCGGAAAGCGCACCGGCATCGATTGGCCTTCCTTCTCGAGGACGAAGCGCCACTCACAGGGCGACTCACGAAATTGAATCGACCCTTGTCGCAGCTCGCCTTCGACGCGCAAACGTCGACCCTCGAACGCAGACGGGTCTCCCATCACCTCGTGCACGAGCTTCGAGTACACGAACGGGTTTTGATCGTCGTTGAGCAGCCAGCCCACGATCCCCGCCAGAACGACGAATACCAGGCCCACCTTGACGGCGCCTGGTATTCCTCGCTTTTGGTCCAGCGGCTCTGTGGTCGAACCCTCGATAGTCGTCATGGTCGCAATTATGCGTCCACTGGTCTGAATCGACCAGGGCATACTTCTAGCGCACACCCTAGGCGAAACACCGACCTTACTTGGGCTGGATCTGGAACGCGATGACGAGAGCGTAAATCGCGAGCGACTCGATCAGAGCGAGACCCAGAATCAGGGGAACGAGGATCTTGCCGGATGCGTTCGGGTTGCGAGCGATGCCGTCGAGAGCCGCAGCGGCCGCACGACCCTGGCCGAGGCCACAGCCAAACGCGGCGATGCCGATTGCGAAACCAGCCGCAAGAGCACGGCCCACAATCGCGGTCGGATCGTTGTTGCCGTTGCCTTCCTGAGCGAATGCCGTCCCAGCGAGCGTGAGCGGGGCAACCAGGGCAACGAGTCGGAGCGCCATTTTCTTCATGTCAGAGTTCTCCCTCAAACCTCTCTTCGCGAGAGGGTGAATCAGTGTTCTTCATGTTGAATCGCAAGAGCGATGTAAATCACGGATAGCAAGCAGAAGACGAGCGTCTGCACGGTGATGACCAGGCAGCCCATCACATAGAAGACGACGGGCACGGGCAGGAACCACAAGCCCATCAGAGCGAAGATGCCGACGAAGATCGCGAGCACCATGTGGTCGGCGGTCATGTTGGCCATGAGACGAATCCCGAGCGTGACCGGCCGGACCAAGTGGCTGATGATTTCGATGATGGGAATCAGCACGCCGAGAAAGACGGTCAACACGAGCCAGCCCAAGAAGCCGCCGACTTTGGCGAGCCCCTTACTGTCCTTGCCGAATACCGGAAGGCTCGGGGCCATGAAGTGTTGCAGGTAGTGCTTCACGCCCTGCTCTTTGATGCCGAAGACGTGCGTGGCAAAAAAGATCACCATGGCCATGGCGAAAGTCGTGTTCAGATTGTCCGTCGGCGGCAAGAAGCCAGGAATCAAGCCGAGCGCATTTGAGAAGAAGATGACGAGCGCGCAGGTGCCGATGAGCGGCAGGAAGTAAGCGGCCGCCTTCTGGCCCATCAGGTCGGCCGACATCTTGTAGGTCGCGCCCACGATCATCTCTATGAAAGCGTATGGGGTGAGCTTCTCATCCGGAACGATGTTGGCTTCCGGATTACTCAGCTTCCTCTTGATCAAGAAGGCCGCGACAATCAGCAGCACGACGACGAATGCATAGCCGAGGATGTGCTGCGCCCTCAGGTGCGAGTCGTGCGCCAAGTAGCTCGGCCCGAATGTCTCCGAGAGCCAATGACGGAGTGACTCGTAAAAGGGCAGGAAGCTAAACCAGGATTCACCGTGGGGCATGATTCAACCTTCTTCAGCGACTTGCGACTGTTTGAACGCGCTCTCGACGCCACCGAGGAGCATTCCCAAGACCAACCCGCCCAGACCGACGGAGAAGCCAACGGGCTCCACCCCCCAGCGCGCCAGCAGTGCCCAACACACCGCCAAGAGAAGGACGAGCTTCGCTCCGAGCAAGAGAGCGGCAAAACCAGGTCGAATGAAGCCTGCGCCACCGACCACCCGAGTCGTGAGCCAAGTGATCGCCAGCGCATCAAGCACGGCTACCATCGTCCCGGCCACGGCCCCGAGCCCGACTTGGACGTCACCGAACACGAACGCCAACACGGTCAGCGACAGAGCTGCGCCGGCCACGTAGCGGGGAATCGTTCTGGTGATGTCGCTAGTCACGTTTTGTCGCTGTTCGAGTCGTTGCTGCTGGGGTTGTTTTCTTCGTTCTTCATCATCTTCTGAGCGCGGCGGACCAGCCTGTAGAGGCTCCAGGTAGTTGCGGCAAGCCCTAAAGCAAGCCCGATCCACTGAAACCAAGGAGCCGTACCGAGCTTTTCATCGAGAGACTGCCCCGCAAAAAGACCGCCAGCTACGTAGATAGCTATCTCGAGACCGATTGTGGACATCGAGCCCAGCTGCCTTAGCTGCTCTCGCTGCTCACGGTTGAGAAGCATCGTTTATGCGACCTTGCCTTGTCGTTCCAAGGATCCAACGCTCAAAGAGCGCGCGGCGTTTAGCATGGTGGTTTGGCAGGGTCAAGCTTGGTCGAGAACCATGGAGAGCCCTGAAATTCCCGGGATTTGCATCGCTCAAAGCGCGGCGAAAGCCGCGTAGATGGCGCGTCTCGTTCGGTCGAGCGCCTCGGCGTCGTGGGCCAACGAGATAAACGCGGCCTCGAACTGACTGCAGGGCCAATAGACGCCCTGCTCGAGGAGTGTCCGGTGCCACTTCGCAAAGCGCTCTCGATCGGTGTCAGCGGCCTCGTCCCAGTTGCGCACGGGCTTGTCCCGGAAGAACGCGGTGAGCATCGAACCCACGCGCTGGACGGTGCATGCGATGCCATGGGCGTCCGCCGCGCGCTCGATCATGTCCTGTACTTCCGTGCCCTTACGCTCCAACTCCTCATAGACGCCAGGGCGGAGGAGTAGCTCCAGGGTCTTCAAGCCGGCGGCCACAGCCAAGGGGTTTCCACTCAAGGTTCCCGCTTGATACACCGGACCCAGGGGAGCGACCTTCTGCATGATGTCCGCCCGCCCCCCGTAAGCGCCGACGGGCAGACCGCCGCCGATGATCTTTCCGAGGCAGGTCAGATCGGGCACTTCCTTATAAAGTTCCTGCGCGCCACCGTAGGCCACGCGGAAACCCGTCATCACCTCGTCGAAGATCAGCAGAGCGTCGTGGTTTTGCGTTTGAGTCCGCAGAGCGGCCAACCAGCTCGGGTCGGGCGGAATGCAGCCCATGTTCCCGGCCACGGGCTCGACGATGACCGCCGCGATTTGCGGACCATATCGCTCGAAGAGTTGCTCCAGGAAATACGCGTCGTTGTACGCGACCACGAGCGTCGTGTTGGCGATCGCAGCCGGCACGCCGGAACTGTCGGGCTCGCCGAGGGTCGCGAGACCGCTTCCGCCCTTCACCAGCAGATAGTCGGCGCCACCGTGATAGCCGCCGATGCATTTCACCACGAGATCGCGTCCGGTGAAGCCGCGCGCGAGGCGAATCGCTCCCATCGTGGCCTCGGTCCCGCTGGAGACCAGGCGCGACATCTCCATGGAGGGCACAGCGTCACGAATGCGCTCCGCCATCACAATCTCGGCCTCGGTCGGCGCACCGTAGCTCGTGCCCTTCTCGGCGGCGCTTTGGATGCTCCGGACGACCTCCGGGTGCGCATGGCCGACAATCATCGGGCCCCAGGATCCGACGTAGTCGACGTACTCGTTGTCGTCGACATCCACGAGCACGGGTCCTCGAGCCTCCTTGATGAAGGGTGGATCTCCGCCGACGGCCTTGAAAGCGCGCACCGGCGAGTTCACGCCACCTGGTATCACCTTGGCAGCACGAGCGAATAAGTCCTGTGATCCTCTGTCAGACATCGCGGCGAATCCTAGGCGCGCGCGCGAACCGACGCCAGTAGCCCGCCTGGGTTCTTGTTCGGCACCGAACGACTTGCGAAGATGCGACCACAGCGGTGGTGACTAGCACCGAAGGAGTTGTCGCATGTCCACAGACCCACGATTCACCGATGAAGAGAAGCTCCTATTGGCGAGCACTCCAGCCTTGATCGGTTCAGCCATGACCCTCACCGAAAACAGCGGGCTCGGGACCCTCAAAGAAGTGATGGCCAGCGCACACTCGATGATGGGGGGTCTCAAGAAGTACCCGAACAACCAGCTGATCAAAGACATCCTGCCGAGCATCGAAGAACGAGCCGAAAGCATCGAGCAGGCCAAGGCGTTTCGCGAAAAGGCGCTCGCTCGCTTCAAGGCGAAGAAGATCGACTCGCCAGAGAAGATACGGGAGCAAGTTCTCGCCGATAGCCGAGCGGTGGCGGAACTGCTAGCGAGCAAGGCGAGCCCTGAAGAAGCGGATGAGTACAAAGAATGGACGATGGGGCTCGCGGCCAACGTGGCCAAAGCGGCCAAGGAAGGCGGTTTTCTAGGTTTTGGTGGACAGCGAGTCAGCGAGGGCGAGCAGGCGCTCTCGGAGGAGATCGCCAAGGCCCTGGGCGCGACTTCACAACTCGCGTAACTCTCGCTCCGAGCGCTACGCTTCTGCGGAAGGACTGAGCTTCTAAGACGAGGTTTCGCCCGCAGCGATCGCTTCGAGCTCCATCCAGCGGGTCATCATGGCGTCGATGCGTTCACGCAGTTCGGCCTGGCGCTCGACCAGAGCGGGAAGCTCTGCCGCGCGTTCGGCATAGAAAGCAGGATCGGCCAAGGTGGTGTCGATCTCCGCCGCGCTCGCCTCCACCTGCTCGATCGACGCTGGCAATTCACGGAGCTCGATCTTTTCCTTGTAAGAGAGCTTGCGAGCCCTGGATTTAGCGTCGGGAGCCCGTGCGGCGGGCTTGTCGGGCTTGCTCGCAGGCTGCTTGGCGCTCTTCTTCAGGGCCGCGAGTCGTTCGCGGTAATCGCTGTAGTTGCCCGCGTACAAGGTGACGCGCCCCTCTCCCTCGAAGGCGAGGATGCCCGTGGCTACCCGGTCGAGGAAGTATCGATCGTGGCTGACGATGAGGGCCGTCGACTCGCCTTCGACGAGCATTTGCTCGAGGGACGCCAGGGTTGGCACGTCCAAGTCATTGGTGGGCTCGTCGAGGACGAGGACGTTGGCGGGTTGCAGAAGCATGCGCGCGAGGGCGACCCGCGCACGCTCTCCGCCCGAGAGCGCGGACACCCGGTCACGAGCGCGCTGTGGCGAAAACAGAAACCGCTGCAAGTAGGTGCGGATGTCGATGGATTGACCCCGAAACGTGACGTGCGAGCGATCGCCCGCGACGGCCTGCGCGATCGACAATGTGTCATCGAGCCCACTGCGGGCTTGATCGAAATAGGCGAACTTGGTGTTCTTTCCGACCACGAGCCGCCCGTCGGTCGGCTGGATCTCCTGGAGCAAGGCGCGCAGCAGGGTCGTCTTGCCGGCACCGTTGGGACCCACGATGCCCACGCGCTCGCCGCGGCACAGCATGAACGTCAAGGAATCGACCAGCCTGCGGCCTCCCAGGCTGAGACCCAGCTCATGCGTTTCGAGAACCGTGTTGCCGAGTCGTTCCTTTTGTACGGAGAACCGCGCGCTGCGCTCCGTCTGCGGACCCGCCGCGTCGCGAAGGGCTTCGGCACGCTCAATGCGCGCCTTGGACTTACTGGTCCGCGCCTTCGGTGAGCGTCGCAGCCACTCGAGCTCGGTCCGAAGCAGGTTCTGGCGGTTCGCCTCCGCTCGCGAGGCATGGGCGGCCCGCTCTGCCTTGGCCTCCAGGTAGCGATGCCAGCCACCGTCGTAGCTGTAGACTTTCCCGCGCTCGATCTCGAGCGTGCGCATCGCCACCCGGTCGAGGATGTAGCGATCGTGGGTGATGAGCAGGAGCGCGCCCTTGTAGGTCTGCTGCAAGTAGGTCTCCAGCCACTCGATGCTGTCCGCGTCCAGGTGGTTGGTGGGCTCGTCCAGAATGGCGAGGCTCGGTTCCTCGACCAGAAGCTGCGCCAGCGCCACGCGACGACGCTCCCCGCCGCTCAGTTGGGCCACGGGACGATCGATCTCTACGAGACCGAGCTGCTCCAGCATCACCTCGACCCGATGTCCCCGCTCCCAACCCCCGAGTCGCTCGAGCTCCTGAGCCGCGGCGGTCTGCGCCTCGAGCAGGGTGTCCCAGCCGGGCTCCTGGGCGGCTATGCGCTGACTCAAGGTCTCGTGCTCGCGAAACGAGCTCGCCCAGGCGCCGAGCCCATCAAAGACGATCTCCCTGGCCCTGCGCCCCTCCGGCAGCTCTGGTTCCTGGGCCAGATAGCGCACCGTCGCCTCTCGCCGACGGGCCACCCGGCCCTCGTCGACCGACTCCAGACCGGCCAGGACACGGGCCAGCGTCGACTTTCCCGCACCATTGGCACCCACGAGGCCTATCCGTTCCCCTTCGTGGATGGAGACGTCGACGCCGTCGAGCAGGGAAAGCTCCCCGTAGGCCTTACACAAGCCTTCTGCGACCAGGATGGGCACGTCCTCCCGGTATCACAGCTGCAAACCTCGGGCGAGCCCGCGACGTCCTCGAATGCCCCGGCGAACGGGGAAATAAGTGAAGCGCCTCCCTTGTTGCCTTGTCGTCGGGGCCCATGGTAGCTCCGGCACACGGGTTTCGGCCCCCACGAGTGGGTCGACCCACCCCGAACGGGATCATCAGGGAGAGAGATGTCCAACGACGTACGCGTAATCAACGAAATGGTGCAACAGGAAAGCGCCTTCATCGACGAGCTGCTGCACGAGGTGCACAAGGTCGTGGTCGGTCAGGATGTGATGATCGAACGCATACTCATCGGCTTGTTGACCGGTGGTCACATTTTGCTCGAAGGCGTGCCTGGTCTAGCCAAGACCCTGACCGTCAACACGCTCTGCAAAACCGTTCACGGAAAGTTTCAACGCATCCAATTCACGCCGGACCTGCTGCCGGCCGACGTCATCGGAACGGTGATCTACAACCAGCAGCGAGGGGAGTTCTCCGCCAAAAAGGGACCGATCTTCGCCAACCTGGTCTTGGCCGATGAAATCAACCGCGCGCCGGCCAAGGTGCAGAGCGCGCTCCTCGAGGCAATGCAGGAGCTCCAGGTGACGATCGGCGACACGACCCATCCGCTCGATCAGCCATTCATGGTGATGGCCACCCAGAACCCCATCGAGCAGGAAGGCACCTATCCACTCGCCGAAGCACAGGTCGACCGCTTCATGATGCACGTCCAGGTCGATTACCCGAGCATCGAAGAAGAACGGAAGATCATGGACCAGGTCGCCGACCACATCCTGATCGGCAAGGACGCCGGCGCGGGCAAGGGCGTACAGCAGGTCACGACGACGGCCAAGCTTCTCGAAGCACGGCGCACCATCGGACAGGTGTACATCGACCCGAAGATCAAGGAGTACATCGTTCAGGTGGTCACGGCGACGCGGAATCCCGCCGGCGTCGGACTCGGCGACCTGAGCGACATGATCGCGCACGGGGCCTCGCCTCGCGCGTCGATCGCTCTCAACGTGGCGAGCCGCGCACACGCGTTCATCAAGCATCGTGGCTATGTGACCCCCGAGGACATCAAGGCCATCGGACCCGACGTTCTGCGCCACCGTGTCCTGCGCTCCTACGAGGCCGAGGCCGAAGAGATCACGAGCGACGAGATCGTTCGCCGCATCTTCGAGCACGTCGAGGTCCCCTGATTCGACGCATGGCGCGCACGGAGGAAACGACGAGCCTGAGAGACCTACGAGGAGCCGAGCATTGATTCCGAAGGAGCTGGTCAAAAAGCTCAAGAAAATCGAGATCTACACCTCTCGGCTGGCCAATAACCAGCTGGCCGGCAGCTATCATTCCGTGTTCAAGGGGCGCGGAATGGCGTTCAGTGAGGTGCGTCAGTACCAGCCAGGGGACGACGTTCGTTTCATCGACTGGAACGTGAGCGCGCGCATGAACGACACCTACGTGAAGGTCTTCACCGAAGAACGCGAGATGACCGTGATCTTGATGGTCGACCTGTCCGCCAGTGAGCGCTTCGGCTCGGTCGCCAAGCCCAAGATCGAGACTGTGGCCGAGGTGGCTGCGCTGCTCGCGTTCAGCGCCATCAAGAACAATGACCGGGTCGGCTTGATACTGTTCACGGACCGGATCGAGCGCTTCGTTCCCCCCAAGAAGGGCCGAAGCCACGTGATGCGGGTCGTCACCGAAATCTTGAATGCCAGCCCGGAGGGCACGGGCACCGACCTGGGTGTCGCCCTGAACATGCTCGGCGGCATCGGCAAGCGGCGCACCGTCGCCTTTCTCATTAGCGACTTCATTGCCGAAGATTACGAAAAGCCCCTGAAGGTGATTTCGACCAAGCACGACTTGATTCCCATCGAAGTCGTGGACCCACGCGAGCAGGACCTGCCGAACCTGGGCCTCGCGCTCATCGAGGATCTGGAAACGGGAGAGTTGATCGAGGTCGACACGTCCAACGCCAAAGTACGGGCAGAGTTCGCGCGGGGCGTTCGAGCGCAACGCGACCGGCGCCACCAGTTGTTCAAGAAGCTTCGCCTCGATCATGTCAGCGTGAGCACGGACCGCGACTACGTGCGACCGCTGGCGGAGTTCTTTCGAATCCGCCAGAAACGACTCACGGGGTTCCGTTGAAACGCAGCATCGCCATATTGTGGGTCGCGATCCTGTGGCCCGGCTGGGTCATGGCCGAAACGGACCCGGTCGCGGTCCCGCCCAGAGCCGAGCCCTCGGTCAGTCTGGAAGCGCCGCTCGAGGCCGACCTCGGAAGCCCCATCGACGTCATCGTCACCGTGACCACCGCAGCGGGCGACGACGCCGCGGTTCCGGAACAGCCCTTCGATCCGTTCGAGATCCTCGACACGAAGGTCAGCGTGAAGCCTAGCGCAGACGGTCTGACGCAGACCTTCACCTTCGAGCTCGAGCTGATCAGCTTCGAGGCGGGCTCGCACACCCTCGCGCCGCTGACAGTCCGGGTCGCAAGCCGGTCCGGGGAGCTCCAAAGACTGCAGACCGAGGCAAGGACCATCGACGTCGTCTCGGTGATTGCAAATGAGCCGAACCCCGAGCTCCAGCCCCCCAGCGAGCCGGTACGGGTCGAGCAGGACGACTACACCCTGCTCGTCATCCTCGGCGTCCTCCTCGCCATGGCCCTGGGCGCGCTGCTCGCCTGGCTCTTCCTTCGATGGTGGCGCAAGCGCGAAAAGATCGGCCCCGAGGCTCCGCCCCCAGCACCGTCCTGGGAAACCGCGCTGGCCGAGCTGCGCAGCCTGCAACAGCGTCGCGGCGCGATGGTCCACGAGGGAAGCACGGAAGCCTGGGTCGATGCGGTGAGCGACACCATCCGAAACTACCTCGGTCAGCGCTTCGGTTTTCATGGCTTGGAGAGCACGACGGACGAAATCGGCGAGAAGCTGCGTCGGACCTCGGGCCTTCGAATCGAGCCACGGGAGGCGATGGTTTTTCTGGGCGAATGCGACCTCGTCAAATTCGCACGTGCGTCGCTCGCGGACGAGGCCAGTGAGACGCTCTTGAACGATGCATTTCAGCTCGTCGACCGAACCAGGCCAATGGCGCAGGCGGGAGAAACTTCGTGAGCGGGCGCAGGCGTGCAACCTGGGCGTTCGCTTGGCTCGGCGCGGCGACCTTCGCCGGTCTCATCGGGTGCACTTGGTATCTCTCGTCGCGCTACGGCGTTCGACTGAAGGCGGACAACATTCGCTTCGAGCACCCCTGGGCAGGACTTCTGCTGCTCGGCGCAGGGCTCGCCTGGCTCTCTCGTGCCTGGCTTCAGCGGTACGCGAAACCCCGCCTCAGGTTCAGCCAGGGCCGCTCCCTGCGCCTGCCGTCGCATAGCTGGCGGAGCCGGCTCGCGGATCTCCCTAGCGCGCTTCGCGCCGTGGCCATCGCGCTGCTCGCCGTGGGCTTGATGGGCCCGCAGAGTATTCACGCCCATGACAAGGCCGAGCTGAGCGGAATCGAGATCATCCTGACGCTCGACATGTCGCGATCTATGGAGGCGGCCGACATCCAGCCGACGCGATTCCGTGCGACCAAGGCGGTCGTCGACCACTTCATTCAGCGCCGCCCCAACGACCGGATCGGCGCGGTCGTATTCGGCAGGGACGCGTACACGCTCATGCCGCTGACGACCGACCGACAGGCTCTGCGAACCGCCCTACAGGACCTGCAACTGGACCAAATCGACTCACGGGGAACCGCGATCGGCAACGCAGTCGGGGTGGGACTCAACCGTCTCCGGCATACGGACGCCGAGAGCAAAGTCATCATCCTGCTGACCGACGGAGAGTCGAACGCGGGCAACGTGTCTCCGTCCCAAGCGGCGGAGCTCGCCGAGACCTTGGGCGTGAAGATCTTCCCCATCCTCATGGGAGTCTCGGATACGGCCCCCGTCGCCAAGGGCCGTGGTATCTTCGGCCGTCAGCTGTGGGGACAGGCCAACTACCCGGTCAACCCGGAGCTGCTGAACGACATGGCCGATCGCACGGGCGGAAAGTTCTTCGGAGTGGGTGACCGCGAAGGGCTCGAACGGAGCTTCCACGAGATTCTCGACCAGCTCGAAAAGAGCGAAATCGAGGACGCCGGGAAGGTGTACACGGAGCTGTTTTCCGCATTCGTGATTCCGGGGCTGCTCTTCCTCTTCGTCGAGCTTTTCGTGCTGCTGTGGCTCAGGAGGTGGCCGTGAGCTGGGGCGCCCCTGTCTGGCTCTGGTGCCTGCTGGCCATCCCACTTCTACTCGGGCTGGGGCTGTGGAGCGCCAACCGCCGACGGCGCTCTACGGAGCTCTTCGGAAGAACCCAGACGGTTTCACCGCTGATCGCTGGAAAGGCCTATTGGTGGCGACTCGTCCGCGCCGTGCTGATCGCCCTCAGCCTGATCTTGATCATCATCGCCATCGCCAGCCCGCAGTACGGGAGCCGCACCCGGGTGCTGCGAAAGCAGGGCATCGACATCGTCATCGCACTGGACTTCTCCAAGAGCATGCTCGCCCAGGACGTGCACCCTAGCCGCTTCGCCCGAGCCAAGGCGGAGCTCAACCTTCTGCTGGACGATCTAAATGGCGACCGCGTCGGCTTGGTAGCCTTCGCGGGGGAGACCATCGAGTTTCCAATGACGGTGGACTACTCCGCAATCCGCTTGTTTCTTCGGGATTTGGGGCCCATGGATATGCCTGTGGGTGGAACGGCTATTGGCAAAGCACTCATCGCGTCGAAGCGGCTCATCGAGCGTAGCAGTTCGGACAGCGGCGAGGCCGAGGACCCGATCCCGAACCGCGCTCGTGTCGTGCTCCTGATGACCGACGGCGAGGACCATGAAGGAGACCCGGTGGCTGCAGCCCAAGAGCTGAAGGCCGCGGGCATCCGAGTGTACACCGTGGGCATCGGATCGCGTCAGGGGGAGCCGATCCCGAGCTACTCTGAAGACGGCAAACTCACTGGACACGTAACGGACAGCAGCGGACGGATCGTGATGACCTCGCTGAGCGCCGAGCACGAAGCTACTCTCGAGGAGATCGCTTCTAGCACCGGGGGCCGCTACATCGCTGCGCCCGAGGGTACGGTGGGCGTCTCCGAGCTCCGGACGGAGCTCGACAAGCTTCAGAAATCCGAAGAGAAGGCGCGACGGGTCACCGTGCACGAGAATCGTTTCGCGCTCGCCCTCTTGCCGGGCTTCTTGCTCCTGCTTCTGGAGACGCTCCTGCCCGAGGCTTGGCTCATCCGACGGCGAAGGAGAACGGCATGAGAGTGGGTCTGGCCATCCTCTGCGCAGGGCTCGTCCTGGCTAGCGCCGCCGCCGCGCGTGCCTGGAGTCCCTTTCGAAGCGAGAACGCCGAGGTCAACGAGGGAAACGCGCTGATGGCCGAACAGAAGTACGGTCCCGCCCTCGCAGCCTACGACGAGGCCGCCGAGAAACTGCCCAAGGATCCTGGCGTCCAGCTGAATCGCGGCCTCGCCCTGCTCGGAGAAGGCGACGCAGAGACCGCCAGGGAGGCCTTTGTTGCGGCGGCTGCACCCTCCACGCCGGCACCGCTGCGCGCGGCGGCCTACTATGATCTCGGATTGACGTTCGCGCGGGAGGGGGACGCGCTTTCCGAGCAGCAGGAGCACGAGACAGCGATCGCCCAGTACAGAGAGGCGGCCGACGCATTCAAACGCTCCTTGCGGATTCAGCCGGGCAACCGAGACGCTGCTTGGAACCTGGAGTACGCCTTGCAGCGGATTCGCGAGCAAGACCAGGAACAGCAAGACCAGGAACAGCAAGACCAGGAACAGCAAGACCAGGAACAGCAAGACCAGGAACAGCAGGACCAGGAACAGCAAGACCAGGAACAGCAGGACCAGGAACAGCAAGACCAGGAACAGCAAGACCAGGAACAGCAAGACCAGGAACAGCAAGACCAGGAACAGCAAGACCAGGAACAGCAGGACCAGGAACAGCAGGACCAGGAACAGCAGGACCAGGAACAGCAGGACCAGGAACAGCAGCAAGAGCAGCAGCAAGAGCAGCAGCAAGAGCAGCAGCAAGAGCAGCAGCAAGAGCAGCAGCAAGAGCAGCAGAACGCCACCCCTGAGCACGTGGAGCGCTTCCTCGATGCCCTCGAGCAAAACGAGGAAAGCCTTCCCATTCAGCGGGCTCGCCAGCGAAGCCTGGGACGACGCCAACCGGAGAAAGACTGGTGAGGCGCCCGCTCTTGGCAGTCATGTTGACTGCGCTCCTTTGGGGACCGCTCGCCCTCAGCGCTCGGGCGCAGCCCGAGGTCCGAGTGTCCATGCAGGCGGCCCCGCTTCAAGTGAGGGTCGGCGAGACGGTCCGCTTAGAGATTGAAGTGAAGGTCATCGGCGGCAAGGCCGACGAGCTCGAGCTTCCCGATCTCGACGAATGGCAGATCGTCGCTCGACAGGTGTCGCGTCCGTTTCAGATCAGCTTCGGTTTCGGCTCGGGGAGCACGGTCGAATCCACCACGGTGCACATTTTCACACTCCGTGCCCTTCGCGAGGGTCGATATGAAATCGAGCCGGCCAAGGCCATCGTTGACGGCGAGACCTATGTGTCCGCGCCAGTGCTCATCGACGTCACTGCCGCAGAACTCCCCGGCGAGACGCCCCAAGCCGTACCGGGTCAGACCGAGGAAGACGTAGACGGCAAGCTCGAGGGCGCCAAGTTCGACCCGAGCGCATTCCTTCAAACCGTGGTCGAGCCCAAAGACCCCTACGTCGGCGAGCAGGTCGACGTCACCGTCTACCTGTACACACGCCTGCGAATCTCTGGACAGTCCGTGCTCCCGTCGAACCCGTCGATGGATGGGTTCTGGGTGCAGGACATTCCGCTCTCGGAGCTGCGCTGGAAGGAGGTCACGGTCCAGGGCGTCCCCTTCCGTGTGGCCCCCATTCAACGCATGGCAGCTTTTCCTCAGCGTACGGGTTCGCTGACGATCGGCGAGCCCAAGATCACGTTCGATGCCGCCGCAAGGAGCTTGTTCGATGCTCCCAAGCGGTTGGAAAGAGTGGGAATGCCCGTGAAAGTCGAGGTGAGACCCCTGCCTCAGCCTGGGCCCGCGAACGCGGGCACGGGGAGGTACGAACTCAGCGCGTCCCTGGACCGACACCAGGTCAAGACGGGCGATGCGGTCACTTTGCGCGTGACGGCATCCGGACGCGGAAACATACAGGACGTCAGGTTCGAGTTGCCTCCGATCGAAGGCGTGCGGACGCTGCAGCCAGCGATCCGGACTTCAGAACAGTTCAGAGGAGGCGCCGTCGTCGGGGAACGCGTGTGGGAATGGATTCTGGTACCGCAGGCCCCCGGAAGGTACCAGGTTCCCCTTCTGCGTCTGCCTTTCTTCGACCCCGCAACCGAGAGCTACGACGTCGTGACCACTCAGCCGCTGTCGTTCGAGTCCATCGGTCCAGCCATCACCGAGCGCGAACGAGACCTATCCCAAGCGCCGACCCGGACCAGCAGCCGCTTCGGGCCGATCCGAACCGAAAGCGAGCTGACGCGACTTCAAACCCCGGTCCGCGAGCGCACCTGGTTTGGCTGGGGCTTGGCACTCCCAGCGTTCCTTTTTCTGGGCTTGGCGCTCGGGACGACCCTCAGGCGGCGGCGGCGTGCACGGCGTTCCACTGGAGGCGCAGTGCAACGCGAGCTGTTGAAAGATGCGGGCGATGCGCTCAAGCACAACGAGCCGCGCCGGTTCTACGACGGTATCGTGGCCTCGCTCACCCACGCGCTCGACGAACGGCTCCCACAGCGAGTGGGCGGTCTCTCGCATGCCGAGCTGAAGACCCAGCTCGAGCAGCAGCATTTCGACCCGGATCTGGTGCACCGCATCATCAACGAGCTCGAGGGCGCGGACTTCGCACGCTTTGCCGCCTCGGGTGTCTCCTCGTCCGAGATGGAGCAGTGCTATCAACGAACGACGGCGCTGGTCGAACGGATTCAACGGCTGGGGAGCGGAGCATGAGTCCGCGGACCCTGTTTTGGCTGCTTGGCTTCCTCGTCGCGTTGATGACGGCCCCGAGGGCTGCCACCGCCGAACCCGCTCCGCAGGCGCAGCCGCCCCGGACCACGGTGCAAGATATCTTTGAGGCAGCCAACTCGGCAGCCTTTCAAGGGAAATTTGGCGAGGCGATCGGCAGCTACGCTGAGCTCGTCGACGCGGGCGTTCACGATGCCGACGTCTACTTCAATCTAGCGACGGTGCTCGCGCAGGCGGGCAACTACCCTCACGCTATCCTCTATTACGAACGGACTTTGAGTCTGCGTCCCAGCGACGCCGATGCGGCCGTCAATCTGGCGGCGGCGGAGGAGGCCCTCGAAAATGCTCGCGTCGAGGCAGAGGGAGAAGCCATGATCCACCGCAGCCGCGCGGTCGGGGAGGCAGCGTTTCAACGCCTCTCACCGGACACATTGGCCTACATCCTTCTACTCGGGAACCTACTGTTCTTCGTGGGCCTGACGCTGTTTTGGTTTTCGCGCCGGCGCCCGCGCTGGCTCATGTCCATGGTGGCCAGCTCTGCCGTTCTGCTCGTCGTCAGCGCATTGGGCTTGGCCATCAAGGCCGGTTCGTTCCGGCAAGGGAGCCGCGCCGTCGTTTTGGAAGACCGGGTGGCCCTACGGGAGGGTCCCGATCCCCGGGCTCGAGTCCGGGGCGAAGCCCGCGGAGGGGACAGGGGTGAGATCTTGGCCTCCGCAGATGGGGAGTTCGTGAAGTTCCAAGTGACGGGGGGACCCCTGGGCTGGGCAAAGGCCGAGCAAGTGGGCACCATCGACCCCGCACCGGCCGATAACACTACGCATTGACATTCGCGCCGAAGACGTTGAGGATGCGGCCCTTAGTCAATATTTGGGGGTGACAGAGAGATGACGACGGACACAGAGGTGACGAAAATCCTCGTCGCTGACGACGACCTCGAGATACTCGCGCTCGTGGCGCGACACTTGAGCGCGCTTCCGGCCCAAATCGTCGAGGCGTCCGACGGAGAAGAGGCCCTCAGGATCGCCAAGCGCGAAAAGCCGAACGTGGTGGTCCTCGACGTGATGATGCCCGGAATGAGCGGATGGGAAGTCTGCCGCGCAATTCGCGAAGACGAATCGCTCGCGAGAACCGGCGTGATCATGCTGACCGGCATCGGTGAGCGCCTCAACGAGATGACCTCGCCCCTCTACGGAGCGGACGACTTCCTCGACAAGCCCTTCGAGCTCGACGACTTGGAAGCCAAGGTGCGAGAGGTGCTCGCGGCGCGCGAGGCCGGCTGAGCTTTCTGGGCCGTTGCTGGCCACTCGCGGTATGCTAACCGAGATTCGATGTCTGCGAACCGCGCGCTGTTTCTGTGGCTAACTCTCGTCCTGGGAAGCAGCCTTGCTTGCTCCAAAAAGACGGAATCCCCCGAACAGAACGCTGTCTCTGAGGAGTCGGGCGAAGACGGCCACGGGCTGAGCGAAGCGCAAGCCAACGAGGTTCTCGCGAAGATCGGCGACAAGACCCTCACGGTCGGCGAGTTCGCCGAAATCATCGGCTCCAAGTCCCCATACATTCGGGCGCGCTTCGAGGCGCCGGAGCAGCGAAAGGAGCTGCTGGACAATCTCGTCCGCTTCGAGTTGCTGCTCTACGAGGCCAAGCGCCTGGGCTACGATCAGCGGCCGGAGATCGTCCGTGCGCGCCAGAACGCCATGGTGCAACAACTGCTGAAGCAGGAGGTGGACGACAAGCTCCAGCTCGCCTCGATCACCGATGCGGAGATAGAGGCTGCGTACGAGGCCGACCCTGACCAGTTCAACCGGCCTGCCCAGGTCCGCGCGAGAGCCATCGTCGTGGGCGAGCGCTCCAAGGCACAGAAGGTGTTGAGCAAAGCGCTGAAGGCGAGCTCGGACGACGAGTTCCGAGCACTCGTGGAGCAATACTCCGAGGACGAGGCCAGCCGGCCAAACGATGGCGACCTACGCTTCTTCTCGCTGGAGGGGTCTGCGACGCCGCTCAAAGCGGTACGGCGAGCCGCCTTCGAGCTCGATGACATCGGCAGCGTGTACCCGGAGCTCGTCCAAACAGACGATGGGTTCTACATCCTGAGGTTGCTCGGCAAGCGTGCGGAGCTCCACCGAACCTATGAGCAGTCGAAGCGGGCCGTCCGCCACGAGCTCTTTCGCGAGCGAAAAGAGGCCGCGTTGCAGGCTCTTTTGGACGAGCTGCGGGCGGAAACCGAAGTCGAGATCGACTACGCCGCACTCGCAGACGTGAAAGTCGACGTGCCCAACTTTCCAAAGGGCCGATGAGTAAGGCCCGCCACTGGCTGCGCGCATTGGGCGCCGGGCTCGCCCTCCTGGCCTGCTCGACGGCAAGCGCCGACATCGTCGAGCGCGTCGTGGCGACGGTCAACGACGAGGCCATCTTTTTGAGTGATCTTCGCCAGCGCGCCACACCCTTTCTGCCGCGACTCGCCGAAGTACCGACGGAGACCGAGCGCCTCTCGCGCCTCAAGGGGATCTACAGTGAGATTCTAGGCGTGCTCATCGACGAAGAGCTCCTGAAACAGCTCGCCCAGGAGCTGAACATCGTCGTTACCAGCCAGGATGTGGAGCAGTTCATCGACAACATCCGCATGCAAAACAACCTCAGCGCAGAGCAGTTCTGGGCCGCGGTCGAGGCTGAGGGAATGACCGAGGCACAGTATCGCAAAGACCTCAGGCGTCAGATTATGCGCTTCAAGGTGACCAACGAGCGTGTGCGCAGCCGGGTGAACATCACCGAGGAAGAGGTCCGACGCCGCTACCAGCAGCGAGCCCGGGAAAAGGGAACCGAAATTCGTTTCCACGTGGCCGATATCGTCGTTCCAGTCGAGGGCGAGAGTTCCGCGACGAACGTGGCGGCTGCGAAGGACACTGCACAGCAGATCCGGGACTCCCTGACACCGGGCAACTTTGCTGAACGGGCAGCTGAGCTTGGCGGGGGCGACCTCGGATGGCTCTCCCAAGAAGACTTGGCGTCGGAAATGGCAACCGTTCTGCTGCGCACCGATGAGGGTGAGATCACTCAGCCCGTGCGTGTGGCCAGCGGCTTTCACATCCTGTACGTGCAAGAGCGGCGCGTCGGCCAGGACTTCCCTTCATACGAGGACATGAAGGACGAGATCATGCGTGAGATGCTCGACGCGGCCATGCTGCGTCAGGAGCAGATCTTTTTGGACGAGCTTCGTCGTAAAGCCGTCATCAACCGCATGCTCTGAGCGGATCGACGCCCAGTTGCGACAGGCGCGCTGAGCCCTTCACTCTCTGTGTCGAGCAGAGCCTAGGCTTTGCTGCTAGGGTCCGGCCCCATGCCAGGCGAGATCCGCATCAAGCAAAGCGAGTCGATCGCGCACATCATTTTCGATCACCCCGAGCGTCGCAATGCCATCACAGTCGATATGTGGAAGGCCATTCCCGAACTGGTCGACACGCTCGCCGAGGACCCCGGCGTACGTGTCGTCCTCATGCGCGGAGCCGGGTCGGAAGCCTTCGTTTCAGGCGCTGACATCTCGGAGTTCGAGAAGACGCGAACCGGGGACGCGGGCCGCGAGTACGATGCAACCACGGCGCGTGCCTTCGCCGCGCTGAGAAGCCTCGACAAGCCGCTCATCGCCTCCATTCACGGCTTTTGCATCGGCGGAGGGGCCGCGCTCGCGCTCACCGCGGACCTGCGTTATGGCTCGAAGGACGCGGTCTTCGCCCTGCCCCCCGCTCGACTCGGGCTTGGTTACCACACGGCCGGAGTGGAGGCCCTGGTGCACACGGTGGGGTTCTCCGGGGCTGCTGACTTGCTGTTCAGCGCGCGGCGCGTAACGGCGGCCGATGCCCTGCACATGGGGCTGCTCAATGGCGTCTTCGAAGTCGAGGACTTGGACGAGGCGGTCATGCGCATCGCCAGAGGCATCGCGGCCAATGCTCCACTCAGCGTCCAAAGCGCCAAGATCAGCTTGCGAGAGCTCGCAAAGCCCCCTGCGCAGAGGAACGGCGAAGCCATGCGGGCGTCGATCGAGCGTTGCTATCAGAGCGAAGACTTCCAAGAAGGCGTGCGGGCCTTTCTGCAAAAACGCCTTCCACGCTTTGAGGGCCGCTAACTTCGGGGCTTCTCCTTGCCCCCTGCGCCCGACGCTCTAATCTCCGGCGGTCATGTTCGGGCGCCGTCGATCCTCGCTCCTAGTCGGCTTCATTTTTCTGACGCCGCTCACAGCATACGCAAGCGGCGGTGAACATGCGCTCGATCCATCGCTTTGGCTGATCCTGGCCGCGATGCTGCTGGTGGCCAAGATCGGCGGCGAGGCCGCGCTTCGCTTGGGCCAGCCTCCCGTTCTCGGTGAGCTCTGCGCGGGTATCGTTCTGGGCAATCTCGGAATATTCGGCGTGCACGCGTTCGACCATGCAGCGAGCTCGGTCCCCGTCTACTTCTTGGCCGAGCTCGGTGTCGTGCTCTTGCTCTTCGAAGTCGGGCTCGAATCGACCATCGCCGAAATGCGGCGCGTGGCTCCGACCTCGGGCCTCGTCGCGATCATCGGCGTCGTCGCACCGATGGGCATGGGATACGGTGCCAGCTCCTGGCTTCTTCCTGAGGCCCCATTTTCCCTTCATCTCTTCGTGGGAGCCACACTTTGCGCGACGAGCGTCGGCATCACGGCCCGCGTCTTGAAGGACCTCAACGCGATGAGGTTCCCGGAAACCCGTGTGATTCTAGGCGCGGCGGTGATCGACGACATCCTCGGTCTCATCGTCCTCGCGGTCGTGGCGAGCATCGCCGAGGTCGGGCACATGCCCGGAGCCATGCAGCTGAGCAAGATCATTGGCCTTGCGGCCGGGTTCCTGGTCGGCGCCCTGCTGCTAGGCGCTTACGTCATGCCCAGGGTGTTTCAGACGGCCTCCAAACTGAAGACGCCGGGCGTGCTGAGCGCTCTCGCGATCGCGGCCTGCCTGCTTCTGGCCGGCGCTGCCGGCGCCGCCGGGCTGGCGCCCATCGTTGGCGCCTTTGCTGCGGGCCTGGTCCTGGACGAAGTTCACGTCCGCCCCTTCGGAAAGAAGTCCGCACACGAGCTGTCGGAGCTCATCGGCCCCGTCGTCGCGGTCACGACACCCATTTTCTTCGTGCGCACCGGCATGATGGTGCAGCTGCAGGGCATGGGCGCCGAGCCGCTGCTCCTCGCCCTCGCGCTGACGGTCGTCGCCATCGTCGGCAAGCTCGTCGCTGGCTGGGGGGTCCGTGAAAAAGGAACGGACCGCTTGACGGTAGGTATCGGCATGGTGCCCCGGGGCGAAGTCGGCCTGATCTTCGCGAACGTGGGCGTGGGCATCATGCACCAGGGCGAGCCTTTGATTTCAGCCGGCGTTTATGCCGCTATCGTCTTGATGGTGATGGCTACCACCGTGGTAACGCCTCCCTGGCTTGCGCAGCGCATCCGCAGCAGGTCAGAGGCCAACCCGGACCTGACGGCCACGCCGATGGACACGGAATCCTGAAGCTGCCGTGGAAGACACCGGACTAGAATCGCTAGAGGCCAACCTCGAGAGCGCGAATGCGAATATGGGGGAGCTGGTGCACGCGCTCGAGCAGAGTGGCCGCGCCGACGTGACCTCGATTCCGGCAGGCGCCCTGAGCTGGGCCGTCGCCCGCGCGGTGTCCGAACAGCCAAAGCGGCGCTTTGCCATCGTCACGCCAGATCTGGAGACGGCCTATCGGTTCCAAGCCAATCTGCGTTTCTTTTTGGACCCCGAGGCCGTGGCGGTCTTCGCGGCGGCCGACACGAGCCCGCTGCTCGACGTCGTCCCAGACCGCCGGGCCGAGATGCTGCGCCTGGCGGCCCTGAGCCGGCTGCTCGAAGCACGCTGGGCGGTGCTGATCCTGCCCGCCGTCGCGCTTCCGAGACGGGTGCCTCCACGCAATCGGATCGCTGCCCGGCGCATGAGAATCGAATTCGCCCAGGAGCTGGACAGAGAAGAGTTGGTCGCCCGACTCCTGCAGCTGGGCTACCTCCGCGTCCCTCTCGTCGAAGACATGGGTACCTTCTCCGCGCGTGGCGCCATCGTGGACGTGTTCCCCGCAGGAAGCAAAGATAGCCCTTACCGCATCGAGCTCGATGACGAACGCGTCGAGCGCATTCGTGTCTTCGACCCGGATGACCAAAAGACCGGCGAAGAGGTCGAGCACATCGAGCTCGGCCCTGCCAGGGAGATCCCCGACGAGTCGGAGGCCATCGCTCGCGCGAAGAAGACCGTTCGGGCGCTATGCGACGACATCAACATGCCCACCCTCAAGGCCCGGGAGATCATCGACGAGCTCGATCGCGGCTCGGGCGCGTTGATTTCCAACGCGCTTCTGCCGGCGTACTACGAGCGACTGGGCACGCTTTTCGACTACATCCCGGACGACGCACACTTCGTCCTCTGGGATCCGCTGCGCATCCAGCAAGCTTTGTCTCTCGAAGAGCAGCACGCGGAGCGGGAGCACGCGGCCAGGGCCGACCGCCCCACGTTCGCGCTGAGCGCACACTACCTGGAAGACGGCGAGCTGCTGCAGGCGCTCAGGCGGCACAGCTGGCTGGTCGCGCATCGACTCGCCATCCACGGTGATGCACAGGAGGACGAGGGGCATCTTCTGAGTGCGCTCGCCGTGCCCAGCGAAACGCTGCTGCGCCTCGACGCGTCGGACCACAGCGCCATGATTGCGGAGCTGCGCCAGCACAAGGGAATGCAGGGCGGGGATCGCGCCCTGCAACCCCTGGCCGACCGTCTGCGAGACTGGTCGGACCAGGGCCTGCAAGTCACGCTGGTCAGCCGAACGCGGCACCAGGCCGACCGACTCGTGGACCTTCTCCGTGGCTACGGGCTCGGCGCCGACGTGCTGGCCAACGAAGCGGAGCCCGCGCAATCGCGTCGCGATGGCCCGCACGTGTTCGTGAGGCTCGGAGAGCTCCGTGACGGTTTCGTCTCCTGGGGAGAGGCCCAGGCCTTCGTCACGGAAGAAGAGGTCTTCGGCGGCCGCGTACGCAAGCCCCGCGACAAGCGACTCAGCCGCCGTCAGCAGCAGCGCTTCCTC
This sequence comes from uncultured delta proteobacterium, assembly GCA_963746475.1. Taxonomy (GTDB): domain Bacteria; phylum Myxococcota_A; class Polyangia; order Polyangiales; family Houyiibacteriaceae; genus SG8-38. The sequence goes on along the minus strand of CAVVBB010000004.1, from coordinate 253,126 downwards.
GAAGACTTACGCGAGCTCGACGTCGGAGACTTCGTCGTGCACGTGGAGCACGGAGTCGGCAAGTACCTCGGCCTGCAACACCGCGAGCTCAGCCTGAGCGCGTTCGAACGCCTCAAAGGCCACAGCGCGCAGACCGTCGAGGTGATGGTCATCGAGTACGCCGGCAGCGACAAGCTCTTCGTCCCCGTTACGCGGCTCGGTATCATCCAGAAGTTCAAAGGCAAGGACGGAGCGAAGCCCAAGCTGGACCGGCTCGGCGGTCAGACGTTCGCGGGCAAAAAGAGCCGGGTCAAGCGCGCGGTTCAGCAGATGGCCGAGGAGCTGCTCAAGCTCTACGCGGAGCGAAACGCAGCGCGCCGCGAGCCCCTCGGGTCAGCGAGTCCCGGCTACGCGGAGTTCGAGGCGACGTTTCCGTTCGAGGAAACGCGCGACCAGGCCCGTGCCATCGAAGAAGTGCTCAGCGACCTCGAGGCCGAGCGCCCCATGGACCGACTGGTCTGCGGGGATGTCGGCTTCGGCAAGACCGAAGTGGCCATGCGAGCGGCGTTTCGCGTGGCGATGAGCGGTCAACAGGTGGCCTTCCTCTGCCCCACCACGGTGCTCGCGCAGCAGCACTTCCGCACCATTTCTTCGCGCTTCGATGGCTACCCCTTCAACATTCGGGTGCTGTCGCGCTTCGTTCCGCGGGCCGAGCAGCTCCAGACTCTCACCGGCCTCAAAGACGGCACGGTGGATATCGTCGTCGGGACTCACCGAGTGCTGTCCAAGGACGTTCACTTCGCAAAGCTCGGCCTTCTGGTCGTGGACGAGGAGCAGCGCTTCGGCGTCACACACAAAGAGCGCATCAAGAAGCTCCGCACCAACGTCGACGTCATCACGCTCAGCGCGACGCCCATCCCCCGCACCCTTCAACTGGCCATCGGCGGGATGCGCGACCTGTCCCTCATCGCGACAGCACCTCAGGATCGCCGGGCAGTCAGGACCTTCGTGTGTCGCTGGGACGACGAGCTCATCAAAGAAGCGCTCGAGCGCGAGCTCAGCCGCGGCGGCCAGGTCTTCTTCGTCTACAACCGAATCGAGGGCCTCTACGAGCGCGCCGAACGGCTCCAAGCGCTCGTGCCGCGAGCCAGAATCGCGGTTGCCCACGGCCAGATGACACCAGCCCTGCTCGACCGGACGATGACCGACTTCATCGACGGTGCCTACGACGTTCTATGCGCGACTGCCATCATCGAGAGCGGACTCGACATCCCGCGCGCGAACACCATGCTCATCGACCGAGCGGATGCGATGGGGCTTGCGCAGCTCTATCAGCTTCGTGGCCGGGTCGGCCGTTCCGATCAGCGTGCTTACTGCTATCTGATCACGCCACCGCCCAACAGCATGTCCGAGGAATCGCGGCTCCGGATGGAAGCCCTGGAACAGTTCTCGGGTCTAGGCGCCGGGTTCCGAGTCGCGACACTCGACATGGAGCTGCGCGGCGCGGGCAACCTTCTCGGCTCGGAACAGAGCGGAAACGCCAGCCTCGTCGGCTTCGACATGTTCGTGCAGATGCTGAACGACGCCGTCTCGGAGCTCCGAGGCGAGCAGGTTCAGCAGGAGGTGGATCCAGAGCTGAGCATCGAGCTGGAGCACTACCTGCCCGAGGACTACGTAGACGACATTGGGCTTCGGCTTTCCCTTTATCGACGTTTTGCCACGGCCGACGATGAGCAGGCCGTGCAGGACCTCGCAGAGGAGATGGAGCAGCGTTTCGGTTGCCCACCCACGCCCGCGCGCGAATTCGTGCGCGTCATGTCACTGAAGCCCCTACTGCGAGACCTTCGCGTCCTGGGCTGCGAAGCCAGCGGCAATCGGGTCACGCTGCACCTGCGCGAGGACACGCCGCTCGACCCTACAAAGCTCATGCCTCTGGTGGCCCGTCCGGGCCAGGAATGGGTGCTGTCCCCTGACATGAAGCTGACCCGACGTTTTCCGAGCGACGAGGAGCAAGATGCCGTGGACAGAGTTCGGCTCCTCATGCGAGAACTTCAAACTCTTCGCTCCGGCGGCGAGGCCGCTCAGAACTGACCAGAGGACTGCATGACACTTTCGACCGAGCTCGAACAAATATTTGATGCGGACCGAATGCTGCGATCGGCCGAGCGCAAGCTTCTGAAACGGCTGTCTTCGAAACCGCTGATCGCGCTGCTCGAGGCGGCGACCGAGGAGGCTTTGCAGATGTCGGACCGCACCGAAGCCACGATGCGCCTCGAGCGTCTGGCGGACCTGTGTGCGCAGGTCCCCGGACCGAAGATGACCGACACGATGATTGCGATTTTGAACGACCCGGAGCCACGCGTGCGCGTCGCCGCCGGAGAGGCCCTGACCGACGTCGCCTACGAGCGTTACGCCGAGGTGGCCCGAGGCATCGAGCGCGCGCTCGACGCGGACCTATCGGGGCCGGCGATGTCGGAGCTGCCCTGGATCCTGGCGGAGGTCGCAGAGCCCAGCGCCTTGCTGCTGATTCGCAGGTTTCTGGCCCATTCCGACCCGGAAGTCATCGCCGCCGCCATCGAATCCCTGGTCCAGCTGGGAGACCCCGCCGCCCTCGAGGACCTCTCCCTTTTCGTCGACGATCGGCGCCCAGTCATCATCGACGATTTCGAGGAAGAGACCCGCACGACGCTCGGGGAGCTCGCGAACGACGCCCTCGCGCTGCTGGGCGGCAGCCCGCTGGAAGAGAGCTGAGGTTTCGCATCGCTGCTCCGCGAGCTCGTCCCATTCGGCTCGTTCAGCGGGTGACGCGGCGTTTGGCGGCTCGGGCACGCGCACGGTCCTCGTCGAACAGCTCGACGTAGTCCTGCTTGGTACCGGTGACCTCGATGGATTCGGGAAGCGCCGACTGGACCTCCTCGACGGCCGCGAGCAGCGCTCCGAGCGGAGCAGTCGCGGGCCCGAAGCGTGCAGCCACGACCTCGTCCGAGGCGCTCAAGAGCCGCTCCGCGAACCGGCGACTCAGATAGCCACGCCGTCGTAGGTCTTCGAAACTCGCGACGAGCACCTCCGGGTTGAACGTCTGTGCGACGAGCAAGTCGGCGCCAACTCTAAGAACTGCGCTCGCATCCAAGGCCCCGTCTTCCAGAAGAACCGAAGCCGGCTGAAAGTAGTTGTAAAAGGGACACAGGCGCTTGCCGAACTCCGAGAACCCGACGGTCGACGATACGCGCTCCAGGTGAATGAAGATCCTGCGCACGCTGTCTCGCCGCGGGACCCGGGCTGCGATGCGAACCAGCTCCGGAATGTCTTCCGGATACACCTGCGCGCGCTCGGCAACGCGCATCAAAACCTCCTGGCTGACGCGGCCCGCCACGATGTCGGCGTACAGGGAGTAGATGAAAGCATCTCCCTCGGCGTCGTCGCCGAAGAGAATCTCCGAAGTCTCGGGATCGACGTTCGTCCGTGAGCGCAGCAGCGCCGTGAGCTTGTAGCTCAGCTGATCCCTCAAAAAGCGGAAACGACCTCTAACCAGGTTTCGCAGACTCGGCTTGAGCGTGAATCCGTCCCAGAGAATCCCATCGAGCCTCAGTTTGGCCTCGAGCACGCTTCGCATCTGCTCCGGGCTCCCGGACAGGATGAATATGGCCTCGGGCTCGGTGGCGCGAATCTCGCGCAGGAGCGTGCTGGCCCCGGGAAACGCGCGCTTGCTCGATGCCGGCTCGAAAGCGGTCCGCAGCAGGTCGCGCAGCGTGTCGAACTCCGTACGAAGGTAGGTCTTATCGAGATCCCATCGATAAACGATACGGTCGGAAAGCGCGTTGCGGACCTCGGCCACGCGACAACCATAGCAGCGAAAGGGCTCCAGATGCAGAGCGGAACGGAGCTGGTATGGTGCGCCCATGTCAATGGATGCTGTCGTCCTTGCAGAAGAGGCCCGAAGCGGCGCCAGCGAAGACCGGCGCATCGAGTGGGACGCCAACATTCGTCAGTTTCTCGCGGTCGCGGGTGACTGCATCGAACAGGAAGGCGTCACGCTTCACATCGACGTGACCGAGCAGCAGTTCCTGCTCGAGCTCAAGGACGCCCAAGGAGCCTCACTCGGCGCCAAATCCATTTCTCACCAGCTCCTAGCCGACCACATCAACGAATACGTCGACATCATGCGCCAGATCTCCGAGGCTCGAGGGCTCAACCGGTTCGAAGCCCTTGACATGGCCAAGAAGGTGACCCACGACCGGGCGGCGCGCGCGCTCAAGCGGGAGATTCGGGAGTTTCAGCTCGGGCACGAGGCCCTGCGACGCCTGTTCACCTTGCTCCTCTCGCTGCGCGTCGACACGACGCGGCTCATGGGCGTTCACGGCCACCGAACCATCCGCTAGCCTCAGGACGCCATGAGCACACTCCTCGAGCTTCTCCGAGAACCGACACCAAACATGCTGGCCATCGAGCGCACGCTGGATGGCCTGGACCACGCGGGCCGGGTCCGGGAGATTCGTTCGCTCGACCGAAACTCACTGTCGAAGCTGTTCGAAGCCGCCGAGGGTCACCGGGCCATCGGGCTCGATGACCTGGTGCCGAGTCAGCTGCCGCAGATGACCGAGCTGGTCCACCACGGCAAGAACTCCCTCCCTGCGTTCTCGAGCTTTGCCAAAGTGTTCACGCGGCCCGGTGGCGCCGACGGGCAAGAGCTCTGGGGCTACAACCGCAGCGGCGGCTTCCTCGAAACGGTCGTCGGGCCGGGCTACTTCGTCGCCTACCCTCATCGCGTGCCCGGAGAGGTCCTCGTCGACTATCTTCGTCTGCCACAGCACCGACCCGAGCATTGGCCACCAATCCTTCCCAACGACGCCCGGCTTTCGTTCTTCGTCTACAACGGCACACAGGATGTTTTGCGAGGCGTTTCGCGGCACTCGTGCATCGGACGCGCCAGCAGGGCCGGCAAACCCATGTCGGCCTGGTTCGTTCTGTGTCGCGAGGACAACGAGTAGCGTCCTCTAGGCGATCGCGAACCGCCGTGCTCAGATGAACAGGTATTCGAACTGCAGCGGGCCTCCGGAGCCGCTCCGCGTGGCTTTTTGTCCTACGGAAGTCGACCTCGTCAGCGATTTAGGGAAGACTGAGAATGGCTACGCGGGCATGACTGCAACGGTGACAGACTCGGGACATCCTCCCGCCGACAACCCCACGCTGCACGACGAGCGTGCCGCGCAAGCCAAGCGCGACGAGGCGTTCACGCGCGTGCTCAACGCAGCTGGATTGGCCTGCGAGCTTCACATCGGCCAGCTGGCGCGAATGAGCGTCGACTTGACCGAAGCCCGCACCGAGCTGCGGCGTATGGACATCCTGGAGCAGTACTACGCCGGCGGAAACGACCCGGGCGTGGCCGCGCGCCGCCGAAAAAGCGACCGCTTCTTCGTTCACCACGACGCGACCCCGTGCTCGGCAAGCGACATCGTCGCGATGCTCGCCGGGCTCAATCCAGAAGTCGCTCCGGTGCAGCTGCAGCGTATCGGGAACGACGGTGGACCGCTGGTGTTGCGTGCGGGTGAGCACTTCAGCGTGGTCACCGATCCCGACGACGAGCAGGCCGCACCCGATACGGTCGCGGTCCGGGCCCTGATCCGGGCGCTCAACTCGCTCCTGGCGCGGGCAAACGTCGCCGAGCGCTTGATACCTCTGGTCCCGGACGACTCGCGCGAGCTCTATGTGGGCGTCACCGAGGTCGGCGCCATGACACTGATGCAGGCGGGTTGCACAGAGCACGGCGCAGTGGATGTATTGCGCGCCTTCGCGAGCTGGTGACAGCGCGGCAAATCCGCCATACCTCGCAAGAGGTCGGCCCTATGAATGACTACGACTACGACTTGTTCGTCATCGGTGGAGGCTCTGGCGGCGTTCGGGCCGCTCGCGTCGCCGCTCAGCTCGGAGCCCGGGTCGCCGTTTGCGAGCAGTCTCGACTTGGAGGAACCTGCGTCAACGTAGGTTGCGTGCCGAAAAAGCTGTTCGTCTACGGATCGCACTTCGCCTACGACTGGAAGGACGCCGAAGGCTTCGGCTGGTCGGGGGAGATGCGCTTCGACTGGGCACGCTTGCTGCAAAATAAGGACCGAGAGATTCTGCGGCTCAACCAAGCGTATCAATCGGTCCTGCAAAACGCCGGCGTGCAGATCTTTCACGGAAAGGCCAGCCTCAGCGGCCCGCACAGCGTTCGCATCGGCAAAACTGAGCACAGCAGCGAGCGCATCCTCATTGCGACCGGCGGGCGGCCACGAAAGCCAGACATCGAAGGCGCTGAGCTCGCCCTCTACTCCGACGACGTCTTCTCCCTAGCCACGCTCCCCGCCCGGATGCTCATCGTCGGTGGCGGCTACGTCGCCGTAGAGTTTGCCAGCGTGTTCGAGGCCCTCGGCGTACAGGTCATCATGGTCCATCGAGGCGACGAGATTCTGCGTGGCTTCGACAAGGACCTACGCTGCCACTTGCACCGTGAATTGGAGCGCAAGGGGATCGAGATCCGCCTTCAGACAGAGGTGGACGCCCTGCACGGGGATGGAGATTCGACCCGAGTCGTCCTGAATGACGGAAGCCAGCTGACGGTCGACTTTCCCTTGTTCGCCATAGGCCGCGAGCCCAATACAGACGGCCTCGGGCTGGACGCGCTCGGGGTGGAGCGGACGCCGCGCGGCGGCATCGTAGTCGGCGAGGACTACGAAACGACTGTCCCGTCGATTTATGCGGTCGGAGACGTCATCGACCACATCCAACTGACCCCCGTAGCCATCGCCGAAGGCATGCACTTCGCCCATCGTTTCTACGGCCGAGACGATCATCGGATCGACTATCGGGCCGTGCCGACCGCAATCTTCTCACAGCCCGAATTCGCCGCCGTCGGCCTGACCGAGGAACAGGCCTGGCACCGCTGCCAGGACGTCCGGGTCTTCGAGAGCGAGTTCACCCCACTCAAGCTCAGCCTCAGCGAGCGCAAGGAGAGAACCTCGATGAAGCTGGTGGTGGACGCGCAGACCGATCGCGTCGTCGGGTGCCACATGATCGGCTCCGGGGCGGCGGAGATCATCCAAGGGCTGGCCGTGGCGATGAAGAGCGGAGCGACGAAGGCCGACTTCGACGCCACCATCGGCATTCACCCCACGTCCGCCGAGGAGTTCGTCACGCTATGGACTCCGAAGGGCTGATTCAGGCCGAACCGCCTGCACGCCGCTCGATCGCGTAGTGCACCTCGATGGTCTCGCGGCTCTGCGGAGCGAGGTCGATGGCCCACAGCAGTCTCCCGTCATGGTCGGGTTTGACGTGGCCCGTGCTCGCTTCGGAGTTGTAGTCCACGCGCCCGTCGCGGCTCTGCGGCAATTGCTCCTCGACCCGCAAGCAACGCGGCTTGCTGCCGAGGTGGCTGACGCAGATCGTGACCTTGTACGGCGCTCTCACCCAAGAGCTCATCTTGCGCGTCTCGACTGGAAGGTCCTCGACCCTGCGGCTCACGCGCAGTTCCTGGTCCGGCCCCCAGTCCAGAGTGAAGTCCTCCCCCGAAGAGACGAAACCCACGTCGCACCAGCCGCAGGTCCCGCCTTGGCGAATCAGCTCGACCGGCCCTGCGAGCAGGGGCAGGTTGCCGGTATTGCGGACCACGCTCAGGATTCCCGGCGCGGCGCTGGCCGCCTGGTTCCAGCTCACGCGCAGGTCGGCGGTTTCCTCGAACACCGTCAGTGGGACCTCGTGAGGCTCGCCGGTGGAGGGCACCGTCGCGCGATGCATGCCCGAAAAACGCCGAACCCGTCCATGATCGCTAGGAATCGGCTGACTCCCGCCGCCCGTGAAACCGTTGCTGGCAGGCGTGGAAGCGGGCGGGTCCTCGACGTCCCGCGTGCCCGAAGAGGCATCGAGCCAGGCCGTTCGCAGCTCCGGAGGCCTCGAAAAAGCCTGCGGGCGGTCGGTAGCGAAGTCGATGGCGACGTCCTCCCAGCTCTCCCCGGTGTGCTGCCAGACGACCGCCTCGGTCTCCAGCTTCACCGAGGCCCCGCTCCTGTCTTGGCGGAGCTCGGCCCGATGCCGCGGCCGCCAGGTCGCGTTCGACACCACGTAGTCCAATCGAACGGTCTGAGGGCCTGGCTCTTCGGTCTCGAAGTGGACCTCTACGCTGGGCGCCGTCATCGCCCCATCTCGGTGCAAATGAATGCCGGTCACGCGCACGGACCCGCTGGACTCTGCGTGCAGTGTTCGTTCGATGAGGGTGGCGGCCACCGCCGGAATCAAGAGTCGGGTTCGGCCCTTTTCGAAGTGCAGCAAGCGCTTGCGGACCACGTGGGCACGGTCCTCGAAAACGGTCACGCGAGACACGGGCACGCTGACGTCCATCGTGTTCATTGGGACTCCCTGAGGGCAGCCTGACGGCCACTCATCCGAACGAGGTACTCGACCAGCAGCGTGATCTTCATTCCCGGATCCAACTGCTCGCGCCAGCGATAGCGCCCCGGCTGCTCGGGCCGATTCGGAGCAAAGCGGCCCCAAGGCGGCCGGACCTCGAGGATCGTGACCTTGGTGTCATCGGCGCCCCGCTTGGGAACGGGGATGGACTCACGCACTTCGATGCGTGCACGGCGGTCGAGGTGACTTTGCACGTGAATTCGCACCGAATGCGTGACCTCCCGGCCAGCGCGCAGCAAGCCCGCGCTCTCCTCGGTGGAGCTCGCCTCGCGGCGTACGTCGAAGCGAGGCTCGGTGCCCAGGTCCACCGTGGCGCGCTCCGAGGGGAGCACCTGCGCCAAGCTCGTGCTCAGCGCGTATTCGCCGTCGAAGTACACGTCGATGGGGCCCGCGACGATGGCGCACTGTCCGGGGTTTCTGATTTCGAGGCGTCGAAAGACTTCACTCGACTCACGCGGAACGATGACGTAAGTCGCGCGCGTCTCGACGGGAAACAAGCCGATCGGAAGCGCGTGAAAGCAACCGTCCGAGGGTAGGCTGGCCAGGGCATCGCCCGTGTAGATGAAGTCGGCGCCTTCCAAGCCGCGGGCGCGACGGTAGCCCGCGGGCAATGGCTCGCGCAGAACGTCCAGCAGGGACTCGGAGTCACGGCTCGCGTCGTCCTCGATCTCCCCCTCGACCCGCAAAGTGCCGCGATACGGGTCACAAGGCGGCGGCAAGCGAAGCCTATCGTAGTCGAGCTGCTCCACCGCCGGCGACGCTGCCTCCGTGGCTTCGGCCGAGAGCGAGTCGTACGAGACCGCGGGAAACGAGCTGACCGCAGACGCCCGCTTATCCGCCTCGAATGACTGCGACTCGCGATGATACCGATCGTAGTCCCCGAAGAGCATGGGGTCCCTGGGCGCCCCCGCACGCCAGTCCGCCTGCGTATGTAGACGCGGGCGTGGCGTCGGCATCACGTAAGAGGCTGTGGCGAGCGAGAGCTTCACGTCCTGCCAATCTTCGCCAGTGGATTGCGCCACCATCGCATGCCAGGACAGCTCGCAGTGCTCCATCGTGGAATCCACTCGCAAGGCATAGCCGGGCGCCCAACGTGGACCCGGCACGAAGTAGTCGAGTTCGAGCATCACACCCTCGCTCGCCGAAGTCGGCTCGCTCTGGATGAATGCGCAAGCGACCCGCCTGCCGTCCGTCCCAGGGCGAAGCTGCAAACGAACCGCGCGCAGCGTGCTCGAGTCGAGCACGCGCACCTGAATGCTGCGCACGTCCGAACGGCTGGGAACCGGCGCCAAGCGCAGCCAGCCGTCCGCTCCCGCCGCATCCAACACACCCGAACGGGTGACGAGCGCGCCGTTTCGGTACAGCACGACCCGGTCGATTCGAGACTTCCACTCCCCCACGCTCATTGGGCTGGAGAATACAGCCGGCGACCCAAATGGCCAGATTCATGTTCTACAGTAACTTACTCAAGAATTAAGCCGCGTCTCATGTGGGGAATTGCCAGCATTTTTTGAGGTATTGCGCTTTTCTCCTCTGCCCCTCCATCGAGCCGTTGCAAATCCGCAGTAGACTTGTCAAGTTAGTCCGACCTCGTGATGGAAGCCGTGCGCGTAGCAGCAGCCGACCTGGACCTCGACCGCGTGAATGCGGAGTTGGGAGACGTATCTCCCGAAGAGCTGATCCTCTGGTCGAATGAGCGCTACGGCGACAAGCTGGTCGCCTCGACGAGCTTTGGAGCGACCTCGGCGGTGATGCTTCACCTGATTCATCGAGTCGCGCCGAGGACACCCATCGTCTGCGTGGACACCGGATACCTATTTGCGGAGACGTACCAGTTCGCTGACGAGCTCGTCCGCCGCATGGACCTGGACGTCCGTTTTTACAGCCCCCGGATGACCCCCGGGCGGCAGGAAGCACTCTACGGAAGACTCTGGGAGCAAGGCGAGGATGGGGTCGCCCAGTACCTTCGCATGAACAAGGTCGAGCCGATGCAGCGTGGGCTCGACGAGCTTTGCGCCGAAGCCTGGATCGCTGGCGTGCGCGCCGAACAAACAGAGCATCGGGCCGGATTGCGGCGCATCGAAGCCCAGGACGGGCGCGTGAAAGTACACCCGATTCTGCATTGGTCCGAGGAGGACCTCCAGGCCTACATGGCCGAGCACGATCTGCCATACCATCCGCTGTTCGAGCAGGGCTACCGTTCGATAGGCGACTTCCACAGCACCCTTCCCACGACAGCCGACATGGATCCGCGCGAAGGACGAATCCTCGGCAAGAAGCGTGAGTGCGGGATCCATCTCCCGCTGACCGAAGAACAAAATCAGAGCCTGAAGTCGAGCGGGCTGTAGCCGGACGAGAGCAAGCTGCCGATCACTGGCTCTTCACGACGGTTCGCGTAACCTCGATTCGAGGAACCGACGGTGAAGCTGCTTAGGCTGGTGTTGAGTGATCTCCACCTGGGGACGGGAGTCCGCCGGGGTCGTCTGAATGCGCTCGAGGACTTTTTCCACGACGACCGTTTTGCCGAGCTGCTCACCCACTACGGTGCGCTTGCCGGGCTCGACGGAGCGATCGAGCTCATCTTCAACGGAGACATTTTCGACTTGCTCAAGGTCAAAGTGGCCGACCGCTGGCCCATCGAAGTGACCGAAGAGATCGCCGTCGCCAAGCTTCAACAGTGTCTAGACGGCCATCCGAAATTCGTCTTGGCCATCAAAGAGTTCCTACAAAAACCATCGAATCGCCTGACCTACCTGCCGGGCAATCACGACCTGGACATGTGGTTCCCGGCGTCGCAGGAGCTTTTTCGCCGATATGTCGCTCCCGGTGAAGCCGGTGAGCGCGTTCGCTTCGTGACCTCGTCCGACACGTACTATCTCCCCGAAGGAATTCAGATTCGGCACGGTCATCAATTCGAGCGGATGCACCGCGTCGACTACACGAGCATCACCCGCCGACGACGTGACGGAACGGAGATCCTCGCGCTGCCCTGGGGCAGCCTCTGGATCTTGGAAGTCATGAACCCGCTCAAGGAAAAGCGCAGTCACATAGACCGGATTCTGCCGCTGAGCCGATTTCTTTGGGGCTCTCTCGTCTTCGATCCGAAATTCGTCATCGGCTTCCTAATGCGATCGCTGATGTACTTCATGCGGCACCGCATCTTCACGATTCAGGCCTGGCGCGACCGGATCATGAACTTCCCACGCCTGTTCAAGGAGGAAGTGATCGAAATCACCCACGGCTATGACGAACGCGCCGTTCATGCGCTGAACAAGGTCCGCGGCGTGCACACGCTCATCGTTGGGCACAGCCACGGGCCGCGGTTCCTGCAGCTCCCCAACGATCGCATCCTGGTCAATACGGGTACTTGGGTGAAGATGATCAACCTGGACCTTCAGTATCTCGGTCAAGACAGCGGCCTGACCTATGCACTCATCGATTACGACGAAAACGGAAAGCCGCAGACGTCGTTGATGCGCTGGCACGGCGGCCAGCAGGCCTGCGAGGCCGTGCCCTACGCCGACTGAGTTGGCTCACGCAGGCATTTTACCGTACGCTCGTTCAGTGCCGCGAAAGCGAGACAACCCGCCCAACCGCTTCGAGGAGGCCTACATGGAGTGGGTCGGCGAGCCAGCTCCGGCCGATCTTCGCATCCACGAAGAACGATGCCAGCAAGCGTTGTCGGAGAACCGCAGCCCGGACGTAGGCTTTCGCTGGAGCCTCAACCCCTACCGGGGCTGTTTCCATGCCTGTGCATATTGCTATGCCCGGCCCACCCATCCTTACCTCGGCTTCGGTGCGGGCACAGATTTCGATCGACAGATCGTCGTCAAGCTCAACGTGGCAGAGCGGCTCCGCGAAAAGCTCGCGCGCCGCTCTTGGAAGAACGAGCTCATCGCGTTCTCAGGGAACACCGACTGCTACCAGCCGGTCGAGGCACACTACGAGCTCACGCGTGCTTGCTTGAAAGTCTGCGACGATTTCGCCAATCCCGTCGCGATCATCACCAAGGGCAAGTTGATCCGGCGCGACCTGGATGTTCTGCAGTCGCTGCACGAGCGGGCCGGCTGCCGGGTGGCCGTGAGCATTCCTTTTGCCACGGACGAGCACGCCCGTGCGATCGAACCCTTCGCCAGCCCTCCGAGCAAACGCTTCGAGACTTTGCGTCTTCTCTCGGACGCGGGTCTGCCGACGACCGTCGCGGTCGCGCCCGTCATTCCGGGCCTGAACGACGAGCAGATTCCGCAAATTCTCGCACGTGCTCGGGATGCCGGGGCGACGAGCGCCTTCAAGATCATGCTGCGGCTACCACTCGAGGTGAAGCCCATCTTCGAGGAGCGCTTGGCCGAGGCGTTTCCGCTGCGACATCGCAAGGTGATGAACGCAGTGCACGAGCTCCGAGGCGGGCGTTCGTACCAGAGCCGCTTCGGATCACGGATGGTTGGCGAGGGGCCTCGCTGGGCCGCCGTGGAGCAGCTGTTCCGAACACACTGCGCAAGGCTGGGCCTCAACCAAACCGATGACTCCATGTCAGCGCAAGGCACCGAGCCGCGCGCTGCCCCTCGCCGGCAGCTCGAGCTATTCTGAGCTTGCCGGCTCGCCCGTCACGAGCGCCATCGCCTAGGGCGATAGCTGAACGATCGGAAATTAATGCGTGATTACAAATACTTACGCATGACTAAAGATCAAGACGACTTGTCATACGGTGACATGATGGCATGATGCTTTGCCATAGAGTCGATGCCCTCAGACAACATTTCATTGCTCGTCGTTGACGACGAAGCCCCGAACGTCGAATCCCTTCGAAAGATCTTCGAACGGGAAGGCTTCGACGTGAGCACGGCCATGAGCGGACAGAAGGCCCTGGAGGTCTGCCGGACCCGGGAAGTCGACGTCGTGCTGAGCGACCTGATGATGCCAGGCATGAACGGCATCGAGCTGGTCAAAGCCCTCCAGACGGTCGTGCCAGAGGCCGAGGTCGTGTTGATGACCGCCTTCGGTACCGTCGAAAAGGCCGTCGAAGCGATCCGGGCTGGCGCCTACGACTTCGTCGAAAAGCCGCTCAAGAGAATGCAAATCGTCAAGACGGTGCGCAAGGCCGCGGAACGGCAGCAGCTCGTTGCCGAAAACAAAGACCTGCGGCAACAACTTTCCCAGCTCAGCGATCGCAGCATCGTCGGCTCGGCCCAGGCGCTTCGCCAGGCACTCGACATCGCGACACAGGCGGCGCCCTCCTCGGCCAACGTGTTGATTCTGGGCGAGAGCGGGACTGGCAAGGAATTGCTCGCGCGGTTCATCCACGAGCGAAGCGGACGCCGCCGGTTCGTCGGCGTGAATCTGGCCGCGCTGCCGGAAACCATCGTCGAATCGGAGCTGTTCGGCCATGAACGGGGCGCTTTTACGGGAGCGGTCACACGCCGGGAAGGTCGCATCGCCGAAGCGGAAGGCGGCACGCTGTTCCTCGACGAGATCGGAGAGCTCTCACCCGCCGTACAGGTGAAGCTACTTCGGGTGCTTCAGGAGGGTGAGTACGAACCCGTGGGGGGCAGAACGAAGAAAGCTGACTTCCGCCTGATCGCCGCCACCAACCGCGACCTGCACGCGGCCGTCGAAGCCGGCGACTTCCGAGAGGACCTCTACTACCGCCTCAATGTGATCGCGCTGACCAGCCCGCCCTTGCGCGCTCGGCGCGAAGACGTCCCACTGCTCGTCGAGCATTTCGTAGCTGTCTACTCGGCCAAAAACAACAAGGAGCCCCTTTCGGTCGACCGCGAAGCGATGGAGTCGCTTGGCGCATACGACTGGCCCGGAAACGTCAGAGAGCTCGAAAACGTAATCGAGCGGGCCGTGGTCCTGAACCGCGACGGCCATATCAAGCTGAGCGACCTGCCCTCCCCGGTCGCCAACGCAGAGCCGCGCCTGGACGCGTTTTCGTTTACCGTCGGCACGCCACTGCAGGAAGTCGAGCGACGGGTGATTCACGGCACGCTCGAGCACACCGGAGGCGACAAGCAACTGGCCGCGCAGTTGCTCGGCATTTCAGCGCGAACGATCTACCGTAAGCTTGGGGCCGAGAAGGGCACGGAAGGGAGCTAATCGGGCTTTGTCACTTTGTCACCAGCAGGGCAGCGGGGCGCTGTCACCTTGTCTTGAGACGGCGGTCGAAACCGCCGCGCAGGCACGAATTCATTGCTTTTTTAGAAATCCCGAGTCGGCACGCAGGTTGCTCTAGGAAACGGTAGTCGTGGCCACGTCATCACAGCGTCGAATTTCGATGGGTATCATTCTCGCGACGCTCGCGATTTGCGCGTTCTTTCTCGCGCAGGGGGCCACCCGCGTCTTCGCGGCCAAGCTGCTCGGCAATGATGGCGCGGACGAGGACGCTGGAAGGCCAGTCGCAGTCGCCCCAGGGAAGCGCTCGGCCGCGGACTTCGAGCGCAAGCGGGACGTGAGCATCATTCTCAAACGAAACATCTTCGACTCGGTACGCGGCGACCTCACGCAGGAGCCCGTCGATGAAACGGCCTTCGAGGAGTCTGAGGAGATCGATCCCAATGCCCCGCTCCCCAAGTGCACGGGAGACCTCAAGCTGGTGGGCTGCGTCGTGAACACGAGCTCACCTGATTGGTCTTTTGCCGCGATCGTCAGCACCGGTGGCAAGTCGCTCCTGTACAGAACCGGGTCGCTGGTCGACAGCTCCCGTATTGTCGCCGTCCAAAGCAAAAGCGTCGTCATGCAACCGTCGGGCGGAGCCGCCTGTCAGATTGCGATGTTCGCCGACGAAGAGTCCGCCACGCGGCCGCGCGGCTCTTCGGCAATCAGGAAACCTCCACAAGCGAGCCAGTCGATCGCAGACCGCGAACAGGGCCGCAATGCCGGACTGTCGGACGAAGATATGGAAAAGGGCATCACGAAGGTCAGCGACACCAAGTTCAACGTGAGCCGAGAGCTCCTCGACAAGCTGATGGGCGAGCAGGCCAACCTGATGCGCGCAGCTAGAGTGATCCCGCACCAGGAAGACGGCCGGGTGGTGGGCGTGAAGCTCTATGGTATCCGGCGAACCAGTCTCCTCGGTCGCCTGGGCATCCAAAATGGAGACATGATGCGGACGCTCAACGGGTTCGAGATGGCTAATCCGGACTCGGTTCTAGAAGCATACACATCCCTACGGAGCGCCAACGACCTGACGGTGGCTCTGACGCGTCGCGGCAAACCCATGAACATCGAGTACAACATCCAATGAACCCTTGGCGTCCAAACAAGGTGGGAACTCCTAGCGTGAACTTCCGAAATTATCTGACTTACCTCCTGGCCGGGTCACTCGTCTGGCTGGCCGCAGGCGAGCTCGCCGCTCAGCAGGGCGAGGCGCCGCCGGGAACGAGCCCCGCGCCGCGAACACCGACGCGCCCCGTTCCCCTGCGGCCGACCAAGACCCCGTCCACGGCCGACCCGACGTCGCCGATGCCCCGCAGCAAGGTTCCGATCGCGACTCCTGGAAACCTCCCGCCGCGCCCTGGAGCACCGCAGCCGCAGAGCCCCCCTGCCGATGAGCCGGCTGCAAGCACAGCCGAACCCCAGACGCCGCCGCCAACACCGCCCCCTCGTAGGCCGCCACCGTCCACGACGGGGCCGACCGCGCGCCCTGGGACCGGCGCTGGGGAAGAGCCGACCGAGGGTCCGCCCGAGTTCGAATCCGGGGTCGAGTTCGAACCGGTCTCACCACGAACCAAGGTGACCTTCAATCTGGAAGAGGCCGACCTTCCGGATCTCGTGCGGCTGATCTCCAACATGACGGGACGCCGGTTCATCCTCCCCGGCAAGACGCGGTCGATCAAAGCGACGGTTTTCGCGCCCACCCAGGTCACCGCCGCCGAGGCGTACAACGCATTTCTCGCGGTGCTCGAGGTGAACGGCCTCAACGTGGTCCGGTCGGGGCGCTACTACAAAATCGTCGAAAGCGTGGGTATCGAAAACCAGCCCTTGCCCATCTACAAAGAGGGCGAGTCGACGCCGGCATCCGATCGCTACATCACGCGTCTGCATCACCTGGGTCACATCTCCGCCGAGGACGTCACCAGCCTGCTGGAACGATTCAAATCGAAAGAGGGCAACATCACGGCTTACGCGCCGACGAACATGCTCATCATGACGGACACGGGGACGCAGATCCGTCGGATGCTGTCGCTGATCGCATCGATCGATCTGCCGCGAAGCGGTACGCAGACGTGGATCGAGCCCATCCACTACGCCAACGCCACGGAGCTCGCGACGCGACTCCTGGAGATTTTCCCGGCCGAAGAAGCCACTGCCGCCCCTAGCACACCGGCAGCCCGTCCGACGCCGAGCCGACCCACGCGTCCAGGGGCGCAGCCCGCCGCGGCATCCGCGCCCGCCACGATAGGTGTCAGCCTGGGGGACTCGGCGATTCGAAACATCATCGCAGACGAACGCACGAACTCACTTATCATCATCGCCACCGAGCGCGCGTATCTGCGCATTCTGGAAATGATCCGTCAGCTCGACGTGGAGCTCGAGGGCGACGGCAAGATTCAAGTGCACTACGTGCAGCATGGCGCTGCCGTCGACATTGCCGAGGCGCTCAATGCGCTGATCGGCGCCTCGGTGAGCCGCTCGGTTTCCGGAAGTCGTGCCGGGCAGCGGGCAGGCGGTCAGACGGCTGGTCGCCAAATCGCCGGCTCGGGAACGCTCACCGCACAGACGGCTCTCTTCGAGGGAGAGATTCGCGTCACCGCCTATGAGCCCACCAATGCGCTGGTCATCACGTCTTCGATGCACGACTACGTGCAGCTGAAGCGCGTGATCGAGCGACTGGACGCGCCCCGCCGACAGGTGTTCATCGAGGCCGTCGTGATGGAGCTCGGCGTGGAGCGCAGCTCGGCTCTCGGGCTCGCCTTCCATGGCGGTGCAGGCGACTTCCCCACCGATGGCTCTTTGTCCCTGTTTGGCTTCAATGCACCGAGCTCCGTCGACCTGACCCAGAACGACCTCACCGGTCTGGCCCTCGGCGTGCGGGGTCCGACGATCGAAAACTCACAGCAGCTGGTCGGCTTCTCGGTCCCCGGCTTTGGTGTGGTGGTCACGGCGCTGGCGACCTCGGGTGACGCCGACGTGCTCTCGACACCACACATCATCGCGATCGACAACGTCGAAGCCGAGATCAGCGTCGGTGAGAACATTCCGCTTCAGACCAACGGCGTCGCACCGGGGACCTTTGCCGGTCTCGGCGGACTTGGGGCGCTCGGCGCCGCGGGCCAGACGGGGGGCAACATCGGCGCACTGGCTGGGGCGGCAGGTGGCTTCGGCTCCGTAGCCCGTCAGGACGTCGGCACGACGATTCGAATCACGCCCCACATCAACGACGCCAACGAAGTTCGCCTCGAGATCCAAGAGGAAATCTCGGAACAGGGAGCGACATCCGGAACCCTGGGCGTGGTCTCCATCAACCGCCGCACCGCACGGACCGAAGTCATGGTGCATGACCAGCAGACCATCGTCATCGGCGGTCTGATGCGTGATGCGATCAGCAGTCAGGAAGATAAGGTCCCCGTTCTTGGCGACATTCCAATCCTCGGAGCGCTCTTTCGTAAGACCTCGAAGCGCAAGAAGAAGACGAACCTGCTACTCATCCTGACCCCCTATATCATTCGTGATCCGGGAGATCTAAGAGAGATCTTCGAGCGCAAGATGCAGGAGCGGCAGCAGATGATCGACCGCTACTTCGTCTTTGGTGAGGACAAGTTCACGCCACACATCGACTACACCCGGACGAGGGGCCTGGTCTCCGAGATCGTGAACGAGATCGACTCGATCGACGAACAAGTGCGCCTGGCCGACGCCGCATCGCTGGAGCCACCTCCGGAGCACCTCCCGCGTTCCCCGGTGGGCGAGTACACGGCCCCCGAGGGCGAACAGCAAGAAGATTCCTTCCTGATCGGCCCCAACGGTGAGGAGGGGGTCTATGAAACGGAGCCGGGAGCCGCTCCGACACCAGCCAACGCACAAGAGGGAGACGGTGCACCGGCCGAGCAAGTGCCGAGCCCAAGTACCGAGCCGTCAGAGGCTCCCGAGCCGAGCCCGGGCGTCCTCCCTGCATCGACGGACCAGGACGCCGGAGTTCCGTCGACCGAGCTGCCGCCCGAGCTTCTCGAGGGTCCGAGCGTGACACCCGTGATTGGTGAAGAAAAAGGAGCAGCCGAATCTCCATGAGCGTCGAGCAGCGATACATCGGAGAGATTCTCGTCCGACGCGGTGCGCTCGAGCCGGACAAGCTCGAGGATGCGTTGCACGTGGCTGCCGAGCGCTCGATCGACTTGTGCGACTTCCTCGTCGCGACTCATTCGGTCGAGGAGGAGAAGGTGGTCCGGGCCCTGGCGGACGAAGTGGGGATGGAGTTTTTGGAGACCATCTCCACCGAGGAGATCCCCGAGGAGTTGATCGACAGCGTCCCAATCAACTTCGCGAGGCAGCACCACGTGCTCCCTCTCACCCAGAGCAATGGCGAGGTGCGCGTCGCAGTCTCCGACCCGCTCGACCCATTCCCTATCGACGACCTACGCATTCTGCTCGGAAAGACCATAGTCGCCGTCGCAGCCTCGTCCGAGGCCATCGATGACGCAATCAACCGGGTTTACGAGCGCAAAGACGAAACCGCCTTGGCGGAAGCCAAAGAGGGCGAAGAGGTCGAAGAGCTCCGAGACCTGATCGACATGACCGACGAGGCGCCGGTCATTCGCTGGGTCAACAACCTCTTCTACACCGCCGTCAAAGAGCGTGCCTCCGACATTCACATCGAGCCGACCGAGGACAAAGTCATCGTGCGCTACCGGATCGATGGTCGACTGGTGCCACGCAAGGAGGCCAACCGTGGCTTCCTTTCCTCCATCGTGAGCCGCGTCAAGATCGAAGCCGGCCTCAACATCGCGGAGAAGCGCCTTCCGCAGGACGGACGCATCACCAAGAAGATCGCCGGCAAGGTGGTCGACGTGCGTGTCTCGACGATACCCACCGCGAAGGGGGAGCGGGTCGTCATGCGCTTGCTCGACAAGCAGCAGGTCCTGCTGAGCCTCACCGACCTCGGCTTCGAGGGAGAGCAGCTCGACAACCTGCATCACCTCATCGCGCGGCCCAACGGCATCATCTTGGTCACCGGGCCGACCGGCTCCGGTAAGACGACGACGCTGTACGGCTGCCTCAACAGGATCAACACCCCTGAAAAGAACATCCTGACGGCCGAAGACCCGGTCGAGTACGAGCTTCGCGGCATCGGGCAGATGCAGGTGGCGCCCAAGATTGGGCTCAGCTTCGCTTCGGGCCTCCGCAGCTTTCTTCGTCAGGATCCCGACGTCATCATGGTCGGTGAAATTCGTGACCAGGAGACCGCCGACATCGCGATCCACGCCTCGCTCACAGGTCACCTCGTCCTTTCCACCTTGCACACGAACGACGCCGCGAGCGCGGTCACCCGCCTCGTCGACATGGGGGTGCAGCCCTACCAGATTTCCTCCTCGTTGCTGGCCGTTCTGGCACAGCGGCTCGTTCGGCGTCTCTGCCCGCACTGCCGCGTTGCGTACGAGCCCACCGAAGAGGACATGATCGAGCTCGGGCTCGACACCAGTCACTTGCACGAATCGCTCTCGGAGCTCCGGGAGCTAGCCGCCAACACGGTCCTCGGCGACGGTGCGCCCCCTCCCCTTCCCAAGACCGGCCGCAACAAGATGCCCCAGTTCTACCGCGCCGCGGCCACCGGCTGTGCACACTGCAGCAACACGGGCTACCGGGGCCGCGTCGGCATCTTCGAGCTGATGCTGATCGACGAGCCGGTGCGACGAGAGATCTTGAGCAACAGCGATGCGAAGACCATCCAACGCATTGCCCAGCAGCAAGGAATGAGGCTCCTCCGAGACGACGGAGCACGCCAGGTCGTGGCCGGCGTCACCAGCGTCGAGGAAGTGCTCGCCGCCACCCAAGCGTCCGAGGTCTAGCGATGGCGGTTTACGCTTACAAAGGCGTCGACGCCCGCGGGAAGACGGTCAAGGGCGTCCGAGACGCGGAGAGTGCGAGAAACCTCCGCTCTGCGCTACGGCGGGACGGCGTCCTCGTGACGGAGATCCTCGAGCAGGCCGAAGCGGCGCGAAAAGAGGCTCGCAACATCGATTTAGGCCGACTGTTCCGACGGGTATCGGTCCTCGATGTCGCCGTGGCGACCCGTCAGCTCGCCGTTCTGCTGCGCTCTGGCGTCCCACTGGTCGAATCCCTCAGCGCGCTCATCGACCAGCTCGAGCAGCCCGAGCTGAAGACGGCGTTCACCGATACGCGCAACCAGGTCAACGAGGGCGCCAACCTCGCCGACGCGCTGAAATCCCATCCAAAGATCTTCCCCGCTCTCTACATCAACATGGTGGCCTCAGGAGAGGCGTCCGGCACGCTCGAAGAGGTACTCGCACGTCTGGCTGAGTTCCTAGACGATCAAGCAAAGCTTCAAAGCAAGGTCCGGGGTGCGCTCGCCTATCCGGTCGTGATGGCCGTCGTCGTGGCGATCATTCTGCTGCTGATGATGACCGTGGTCGTACCCAAGGTCACCGCCATCTTCGACAACTTCAACACCGCGCTCCCCTGGTACACCAACGTGCTCATCTGGTCGAGCGATGTGATCGGCGCCTATTGGTGGCTGCTCGCGATCCTCGGCGCCGGGGCTTGGTACGGCTTCCACTATTGGCGAGCGACGCCCGAGGGTCGAAGGAAGTGGGACCTGTTCGTTCTCGAAGTGCCGGTCGTCGGGAAGCTGCTCACGATGGTCGCCGTGTCCCGCTTCTCGCGAACCCTGTCCACCTTGCTCGCAAGCGGCGTCCCGGTCTTGTCGGCGATGGACATCACGAAGAACGTGCTCGGCAACACCGAGCTCATGCGGGTGGTCGACGAGGCCAAAGAGAGCGTTCGCGAGGGTGAAGGCATCGCCAAACCGCTGAAGGAAGCAGGCCGCTTTCCACCGATCGTCACTCACATGATCGCCGTCGGGGAGCGCTCTGGGCAGCTCGAGGAGATGCTCGAGCACGTCGCCGACGCCTACGATCAGCAGGTCGAGGCGCAGGTCAACGCGATGACCTCCCTGCTCGAGCCGCTGCTCATCGTCGTGATGGGCGGTGTGGTTGCCTCGATCGCTTTCTCCATCCTCATGCCGCTGATGCAGCTCAATGACATGATTCAGTGAGTCTCATGAAACGCCACCGCAAACGAGAACGAGTCGCGCTGCCCTGGGAACGCCCCCAGCGGCCCTGGCGGCGACTCTTGCGAGCGGCCCGGATACGAAGTCTGCTGGCTTGGGCAC
Organism: uncultured delta proteobacterium; assembly: GCA_963746475.1. Lineage (GTDB taxonomy): Bacteria > Myxococcota_A > Polyangia > Polyangiales > Houyiibacteriaceae > SG8-38. The sequence continues at coordinate 231,363 of CAVVBB010000004.1, read as the reverse complement.
TGCTCGCAGGCCTCGCCTTCGGGGTGTACGAGTACGCCGTCCGAGCTCGACTCGTGCGCAATACGACGGTGGCCATTGCACAGACGCAGCAGGCGATCGCACAGTTTCGCTTGGACACGGGACGCTGCCCGGAGTCGACCGCGGAGCTGGTACACCCGCCGATCTCGCACAGGCGCTACCTCAGAGCCGTGCCACGGGACGCCTGGAATCGTCCACTGAGAATCCAGTGTCCAGGGCACTTCGAAGACGAAGCAGACGTGATTTCCGCGGGCCCCAGTGGTTCGCTACTAACGGACGACAACATTCAGTGAAGGAAGCTACGGGAGTGACCATGCCCAACACGACAGACATTCAACAGCAGATGCGAATCGCGCGCCATACCGGCCGCGAAGGCATGACCCTCATCGAGATCATGATCGCGATCACCATCATCGCGATGGTGGTCGGAGGCGTGGCAGTCGCGGTGCTACCCAATCTGGAGAAGGCAAGAGTCAAGACGACCCGGACGGACGCACAGGCGATGCGATCGGCCGTCACCCTCTACCGGGCGGACAATCCGCGCGGCTGCCCCACCGTGGACGACTTGGTGGCTGCTCAGTACCTCGACTCGACGAAACGAAAGACCGACGCCTGGGACCTCGACTTCCAAATCAAGTGCGAGGGAAGCGACGTCGAAGTGATCTCGGCGGGCTCTGATGGTCAGTTCGGGACCGAGGACGACATCCAGTAAGGACGATGACGACCCGCACCCCAGCCCGTCGCGAAGATGGCTTCACGCTCATCGAGCTGTTGATGGTCGTAGCCATCATCGCCATGGTGGTGTCGGGTGCGACGATCGGTCTGGGCGCACTGACGCGGACGCGGCTCCGTTCGGCGGCGATGAAGGTCGTGAGCGCCTCCAACTTCGCCTACGCGAGATCCCTCACGCACGGGACCACGACGCGCCTGCTTTTCGACTTCGAGAACAACACCATGGCCGTCGAGGAGACGAAGACTCGGGTCACCCTGGCCAGCGAGGCCGAGATCGAGGAAGGCGTCGCTGGAGCGGTCGACCCCTGGGAGATGGCCCGACAGCGCGTCGAGCGTCCCTTGGATCCGGCCAGAGCCAGTTCTGCGTTTGGCCCGATCACGAACGACGACGGCGAAGCCCTGAAGCAGTACCGCGCCCAGCCCCTCGCTCCCAACGTGATGCTGTACCGACTGATCACAGCCCACGAGCCAGACCCGAGAATCGACGGCGAGGGCGCCATCTACTTCTTTCCGGGCGGAACGACGGAACAAGCGGTCGTGCAGCTGACCGACGACAGCGAGAGTGTGTATAGCATCGACATCCATCCTTTGACGGGCCGGGGCCGAATCTATCCGTACGCCTACGAGCCGATCGACCAGCTGGGCGACGGCTCGGAAGTGAGGGACTCGCGATGAAGTCCCATGGCTTCACCTTGCTCGAGGTCATGATTGCAGTGGCGATTCTCGGATTGTCCCTCACGGCCATCTTTTCGAGCGAGGTGGGAGCCGTCAACGTCGCGCTCCGGGCGAAGCGCCAGAACGTGGCCACGAGTCTCGCCCGCTGCAAGATGGGAGAAATCGAAGAGCTCATCGCCGCCGAAGGGCTGCCGGCGGTGGAGAAGTCCGGGCAAGACGAGTGCTGCGAGCACGCCACGGTGGACGGCTACGCTTGCGACTGGATCGTCGAGCGCATCGTACTTCCCGATTTCTCTGGCAGCGAAGAGGAGGACTTCGATCCTTCGGCCGAGCTCGACCTCGATTCGGTTGCGGACCAGGTTGGCGACGCAGAGGAAGTGTTCGAGAATGGGATGGGCAACATGGCCAGCCTAGCGTTGCAGCTCGGCTACCCGATCATGAAGCCCAGCCTCGAGGAGCAGGTGCGGCGGGTGACCGTACGCGTCTACTGGCTCGAGGGCGCGGAAGCGCGAGGCTTCGATGTCGTCCAGTTTCTCGTCGCCGAACAGCCCTCGGCCCTCATCCAGGAAGCGATCTCCGGGGCCGCTTCGGACGATCCCTCCGGGTCTGGCGCAAGCGGCGCAGGGACAGGTACGGGCGCGGACGGCACGGGCACCGCTCCGGGTGCAGGGACCGGCGCAGGTACGGGCGCGAGCGGCAAGCCCGTACACGAAATGAGCGGCGAAGAGCGACTGCAAGAGCTTCAGAGAATCCTGAGGCAGGGGCCATGAACAAGGGCTTCACGCTACTCGAAATTCTTCTGGCGATCGCGATTCTTTCGTTCGTGGGAGCTCTGATTTACGGTGGATTCGCGCAGACCTCGCTCAACAAGGAGCGGGTCGAGAACGACATCGATCACTCGCGCATCGTTCACACCGCACTCCAGAGAATGTCCCGCGAAATCAGCATGGCGTTCATCTCGACACACGTGAACGCCGACCCGCAGCTCCAGGCGTCGAAAACCGTTTTCGTCGGCACGGACCGACTCAACGGCGACCGGATCGACTTCAACTCGTTCTCGCATCGCCGGCTCTATCGAAACGCCCACGAGTCCGACCAGAACTCGCTCAGCTATTTCGTGACGCAGCACCCGGACGACCCGGACCTGAAGGTGCTAGCCCGGCGGGAGGAAAATCGCATCGACGAGGACCCACTTCGCGGTGGGAAGTCGCTCATCCTGGTCGAAGGGGTCGAAGAGCTCGACATCGAGTATCTGGACCCGCTGTCCTCGCAGTGGGTCAAGAGCTGGGACTCGACCGACCCTGCGGGCCAGCTCAACCGCCTCCCGACGCAGGTACGCATACGGATCGCGGTTCGCGACCCACAACGCCCGGGCCGCGTCGACGACTTCGGCACACGTGCGACGATCCCGCTGACTTTCGCCCTGAACCACGCGAACTACAACCCATGAACCCACGGTCTCACAGACGCAGCTTGCGATGGACGGGTTCGAGGGACTCGACGCAGCGGCGCGTGCGCGGCCGCGGGGCCGCCCTCTCTCGCCGGCAAGAGGGCCTCGCGCTGGTGGTGGCGATCACTGCCGTTGCGATCCTCGGAATCATGCTCGCGGATATGCACCAGTCGACTGGGACCGCGTTCGCGGTGTCGACCGCCCAGCGCGACGCCTTGCAGGCCGAGTATCTCGCCAAGAGCGCGACGAACCTCACTCGACTACTGATCTCGCAGGAACCGCAGCTCCGGAAGTTCGTGACGCCGTTCTACCAGATGGCCACGGGCAAAGCCCCGCCGCAGCTGCCCGTCTGGAAGTTCGCCAACGAGTTGCTCGCTCCCTTCTGTACGCCCGAGGAAGAGCGCGACAGCCTGATGTCACTCGGCATCGACTTCGGTGACACGGCCGGCTTCGACGGACTTCCGGGTGGCTGCGAAGTGTTGGCGGCCAGCGAAAACTCCAAGATCAACGTCAACAGGCCCCTGTTGATGAGGGGCGACTTGGCCAAGTCCAACCTGGCCGTGCAGGTCTTCGCGCTCACGGGCGGTTACCAACCCCCAGGCGGTCCGTACGACTTCATCTTTTCCGGCCTCGATCCGGACGGCAACATCACGACCCGGCTCGATCTCGTCTCAGCGCTGATCGATTGGTGGGATCCGGACACGCAACTCACCGACTTCGATCCCGGCGAAGGGGAGGTGCGCAGCTCGAGCTCTGGAAGCGAGAACTCGACCATATACCAGCTGTACGACGACCCGTACCAGATCAAGAACGCCCCACTCGACTCTCTGCAAGAGCTTCGGCTCGTCCGTGGCTTCACCGACGATTTTTGGGCCGCCTTCGTCGAGCCGATTTCCAACGACCCGGAGGCCCGGAGAATCACCATCTATTCCTCCGGCCTGATCAACGTCAACGAGGCCGACCCCCTGACTTTGCTTGCTCGCATTTGTTCGGTCGCTGCCGAGCTCTCGCTCTGTACGGACGAGGCCCAGTCGGTGAAGTTCGTGCAGGTCCTCAAAACGGTGAAGTCCCTGATCCCCATTCCCCTCTTCTCTCGGACCCAGGACTTCACGGATTTCATCCAAGGCCAGGGCCAAGGCAAAGCCCTGTATCCGATGCTTCAGGGTTTTCTGGGTGACGACAATGCGCTCATGTTCGCGCCGGTGACTCTCACGCCGGAACAGGCGCGGGCCCTGACGGGCACGCTGACCACGAGCGCAGAAATCTTCACCATCGTCGCCAGCTCAACCGTGGGTCGCTCCAAGGTGGAGATCGAATCGGTCGTCAACTTTCACAGCCGCTGGGTGCCACCACCACCCAATGCGGGCACCATGCCTGGCTTGGGCGTGTTTCACTATTACCGGGTGGATTGAGATGTCTTTAGTATTGGGCCTAGACGTAACTCCGCGAGCAGTCCGAGGCGCCTTCCTCAGGACGACGATGCGCGGATCCGAGATGCAGCTATACGCCGAGGCGAGCGTGCCGGCCTCTGCGGATCAAGAACGGCAGGCAGAGGCGCTCAACGCGGCCATCCGCGACGTCCTCGGGCAAAGCCTGCGCCCCCCTGATCGCGTCATCGCCGCGCTCGATGGCGACCTCGCTTCGCTTCGGGTGGTCGATCTGCCGGTCGGAGTCGTGAAGAAGGTGGCCGAGGTGCTACCGGGCGAGCTCGAAGCGATGCTTCCGTTCGACCTCGACGAGTCTGTCGTCGACTACCAGATCGTCGATCGCGACGACACGACTCTGCACGTGATGGCCGTGGCGGCTCCACGCAAACACGTCGCGAAGCGCCTCAAAGACCTCGCCGCCGCCGGCGTGGACCCGCTCGAGCTCGGCGTGGGCGCTACCGTATTCGAAGGACTCTCGGAGCTGCTACCCGAGTCGATGCAGGCTGAGACCCTGCTCATCATCGACATCGGCGCCAACAGCACGGACTTCTGCGTGCTGGACGGCGGGAAGTGCGTCTTCGCGCGCACGGTGTCAGGCGGCCTGGACCTCGTCGAAGGCGGGCGACGAGAACAGCTTGGCGCCGCGCTACAGCGCACGCTCGCGGCGTATCGCGCGCACCGTGAAGACAAGCCTCCCAGCCGCATCATGCTCGCCGGAGAAGCTGCCCCACTCGAAGGCGCACGGAGCTGGATCTCCGAGCGGCTCGGTCTGGAGTGCGGCGTCGTCCCTCTGCCCAGCATCGAGGACAGCGACGAGGAGACCTTGCCGACCTACGCGCGCGCCGCCGCCTTGGCGGCGCGAAGCGCTTCGCGAGGCAAACGGCTCGATCTGCGCAAGGGAGAGTTCGCTTCGACCGCCGCGGTGGGCCACATCCGGGAGCAGCTGCACTTGATCGCGATCTGCCTCGGCGCAGTTCTGCTGGCGTTCGGCGTATCACTCTTTGCCCGATATCGGGTTGCGAGCGCCGAGCACGACGCGCTCGCTGCCAAGCTTACGGAAGTCAGCACGAGCTTGCTGGGCACGCAGACCAGCAGTGCCACGCAAGCGCGCGAGTTGCTGGCCCAGGGCCATGGCACCGAGGATCCTCTTCCGCGCTTCGATGCCTACGACGTACTCGAGGCGATCTCGCAGAGCATTCCTGCTGAGGTGACGCACGATACACAGAACCTTCTGATCGAAATCGACGATCAGGGCGAGCGCGGCCGAGCCGAGATTCGCGGCACGGTCAGTTCGATCGCGGACCGCGATCGCATCGTTGAAGAGATCGAGAAGCATCATTGCTTCCCAGAAACCAAGAAGGGGGCGACGTCGACCGAGCGCGACGATCGCAAGAGCTACAAGCTGACCGTCGCCGTCCTGTGCGAAGACGCCAGCGCAGAAGAGGAAGGGAAGAGCCGTGGCGTTCAGTGACGCAATCGACAACGCGCGCAGCTGGGCGGATCAGCTGAACCCTCGTGAGCGCCGTTTGCTCGGGCTCATGGCCTCGGTCTTGGCCCTGCTGCTCATGGCCGTGCCGATGTACCTCGGGATCTCGAGCATCGCAGAACTGGAGCAAGAGAACGCAGAGATCGGCCAGGTTCTGCAGGAGATCTACCTCGCGGAGCCGCGTCTCAACCAGGAGAATGCCGACCGCAAAGCCGTCGAACGGCTGTATGACCACAAGGCCCCGTCCCTCGGGAGCTTCCTCGAGGAGCGGGCACAGAGCCACAACCTGCCGGGGCTGGACGTGAGCGACCAGCCCGAGGTCGCCATCAACGGATACACACGCCGCTCGGTTCGCGTCTCGCTCCCGCGAGCACCACTGCGCCCACTTCTACGAATTGCTCGCGGACATCAGAAATAGCGAGTATCCGATCGCCATCGAGCGCATTCAGATCGACTCGGGCCGATCCGGGGAAGACGAGTATCTCGTCAAGTTCGCGGTCAATGCGTACGACAGGGAAGAGGCTCAGGAGGAGGGGGAGTAGTGGCGTACAGTCTCTCAGGCCTGCGCAGTCGCTTGCCTCAGCCGTCGATTCCTTCAATGCCGTCGCTGCTGAAGTGGCTCGGCTATGCGCTGTTCTTCCTATTCTGCTTCGTGGTGTTCTCGTACTGGACCTTCCCTTGGGACCGGGCCCGGAACAAGCTCGTCGAGGAAGCCGGCAAGCGCGGCTACGCACTCGAGATCGTCGACATGGGCCCCTCCGGCCTGAGTGGAGCTACGCTGAGCGGCGTCCGACTGCTGTTCCCCCCGGAGCCAGGGGAGACCGGCGCAGCGACCGAGCTGATCGTGGAAGAGCTCTCGGTCCGCGCAGGGCTCTTCGCGCTCATGCGTGGCCGCAAAGCCCTCAGCTTCGATGCAGAGCTCGCCGGGGGCGCGTTCGAAGGCGCCATGGACCTCGGATCAGAAGACGAGCTCGATTTCGAGGCGGAGTTCGAGAACTTGAACCTCACGCAGCTCGCGGCGCTACGAAAGTACACCTTCGTGCCAATGCGTGGAATTGCGACGGGAGACATCGCGATTCACATGCCGACTGAAGTCAACGAGTCGTCGGGCCACTTCGACGTGACCATCAAAGACTTCACCGTGGGAGACGGCAACTCCAAGGTAGACATCCCGGGCTGGGGAGGACTCACCTTGGAGGAGGCAAACGCGGGTGACTTCAACTTCCAGGCGGAAATCCAGGAAGGCACGATGGAGATTGAGCGCGCCGAGGCGCACGGAACGGACCTGCAGCTCGACGCCACCGGGAGCGTGCGCCTGGCCCGACCCGTCAAACGCTCGCAGCTCGAGCTGATGTTCCGGATCAAGATTGAAGATTCGTACAAAGAGAAGAGCCCCAAAGTGGCGACCGCCCTCGGAATGGTCGAGCAGCAGCGGCAGTTCAAAGCCGCGCAGACGCCGGACGGAGCCCTGCAATACGCGCTCAAGGGCTCATTGGCTGGGCGTCTGCAGCCGACCCCTGCGGGCAATGAATCGTTCGGCCCGCCAAAATGAGGCATGAGCACTGGACTACCCCGGCCAGGGTGCTCTACAGAAGAGGCTCAGGACGATATGCCCGAAGACGACCTGGAGCAACTGGCGCCGGAGGAAGATACTGAGATTCTCGAGGACACTGAGGTGCTCGATACACCTCCGATCCGAGTATCGAAGTCCGACAAGCTCGCCTCGGCGGATCCGGTCGCGCTCAGCCGGCGCGACCCGCTCGCGCTCTACATGCGAGACGTCCAACGCTATCCGCTGCTATCGAAGGAACAAGAGCACGAGCTCGCCCTCCGGTACTACGAACAGGACGACCTAGAGGCTGCCCGTCAGCTCGTGACCTCGAACCTGCGCCTCGTCGTCAAGATCGCACACGACTACCGGCAAGCCTACCGCAACATCCTGGACCTCGTTCAAGAGGGCAACATCGGCTTGATGCAGGCCGTGAAGAAGTACGACCCTTACAAGGGCGTCAAGCTCTCGAGTTATGCAGCCTGGTGGATTCGGGCTTACATCCTTCGCTTCATCCTGAACAACCACCGCCTGGTGAAAGTCGGTACGACGCAGGCGCAGCGCAAGCTCTTCTTCAACCTGCAAAAGGAAAAGGCGAAGCTGTCCGCCATGGGCATCGAACCGACTCCAGCGCGGATTGCCGACCGGCTCAACGTTTCCGAACAAGACGTCGTCTCGATGGACATGCGACTGGCCGCCGGCGACGCCTCGCTCGACATCCCGGTCTCGAACGCGGAAGGACGCGCGGTCGCGCGCGTCGAGCTCATGGCCTCGGGTGAACGCGGCTTCGACGAGGACCTTGCGGAGCAGCAAGTCGGCGACCAGTTCAGCGCGAAGATCCAGGAATTCGGCGCCACCCTGCGAAACAAGGAAAAGGTGATCTTCGACGAGCGGCTCATCTCGGAGGACCCGAAAACTCTGCAGGAGCTCGGTGATGGCTTTGGCGTGAGCCGCGAGCGCGTGCGCCAGATCGAAAAGCGCGTGCTCAAGAAGCTCAAAGAGTTCTTGCATGAGGAGCTCGGGGACGCCGTCCTGGAAGTCTACGAGTCGCCCTGATGAGCGGTCGACTATCGGTCGTGGCGACCCCAATCGGTTGCCTCGAGGACATCACCCTCAGGGCCCTGCGGATCATGCGCGAGGCCGACGCGATCCTCGCCGAAGACACCCGGCACAGCCGCAAACTCTGCACCAAGTACGGCGTCGTGACGCCGCTTCGGAGCTTTCACGCACACAGCGGCGAGGCCAAGCTCACGCGCATCCTGGACGAGCTACGTCAAGGCGCGCACTTCGCGCTGCTGAGCGATGCCGGAACACCCGTAGTGAGCGACCCGGGCGCGGGTCTCATCGCGCTCGCAGCCCAGGCCGGCATCCACGTCGAGGCGGTGCCGGGCCCGAGCGCCGCCCTCGCAGCCGTGAGCGTGTCGGGCCTGCAGGTCGACCGCTTCGCCTTCGAGGGTTTTCTCCCGAGAAGTGGCAGCGCACGCAAGGACGCCTTGGAGCGCATCGCGTGCTCGAACGTGGCCGTCATCCTTTTCGAATCTCCGCACCGGATCCACCGCACTTTGGAAGAGCTCGAGGAGCTGGTCGGTAGCGAGCGAAAAGTGGCCCTCTGCCGCGAGCTGACCAAAGTCCACGAGCAGATCCTGAGAGGCCCCATTTCCGAGGTACGCACCGAGCTGAGGGAGCCTGCCCGCGGAGAGATCACCCTAGTCGTTTCGGGCAGGCCGGACGAGCCGCAGGTCGAGGTCGATGTGGACGTCGCAAAGCGCGTGCAAGGCTGGACGGCCGAGGGCCTTTCCACCAAGGACATGGTCGAGCGCCTTCGGGAGGAGACCGGCTGGAGAAAATCGCAGGCCTACCGGGCTGTTCTGAACTGTGTGGAGGAGGAGTCCGAAAGCCCGTGACGAGCGCGCAGGGCGCGCCGGCGAGCCTCCTGGCCTCCGAGCTGATATGGCCCCTCGATGACCGCGCTCCCGGAAACCCTCGAGCTTACGGTTGGACTCGACGAAGCGGCCGATCCGGAGCTGATCGCGCGCCGCGCGGCCAAGAAGCTCGGCGTGCAAGTCGAGTCGCTCCCTCAATGCCGCATTGTGCGACGCTCCATCGACGCTCGCGGAGGGCGCGCACGCTTCCTGCTGCGCTTGGCCTTCGACGAGGCGCCGCCCGACGAGAGCCTCGGCTTGCCGCTGCCCCGCGAAGTGGCGCGGCCGAGCCGCATCGTCATCGTCGGCGCCGGGCCGGCAGGACTGTTCTGCGCCTACGAGCTCGCCCGGCACGGGATTGCATCGACCGTCCTCGATCGCGGCAAAGAGGTGCAGCCGAGGCGGCGCGACCTGGCCCTGCTCAATCGGGGGGAGCGAGTGGACCGCAACTCGAACTACTGCTTCGGTGAGGGCGGCGCTGGCACCTACAGCGACGGCAAGCTCTACACGCGGGCCGCCAAGCGCGGCCCGGTGCGCGACGTGCTCGAGACGCTGGCGCGACACGGCGCGCCTGCAGACATTCTCGTCGACGCACGCCCACACGTCGGGAGCAACAAGCTGCCCAAGGTGGTCCGGGCGCTGCGCGATCGACTCACCGAGGTCGGGGTCGAGGTTCGCTTCGAGACCAAGCTGCGAGCGCTACGAACGGAGAGTCGCCGCGCTGAAGCTCGGGTCGCGGGCGTGGTGCTCGAGGGGGGCGAAGAGCTCGAGGCCGACGCGGTCGTGCTCGCGACAGGACACTCGGCCCGAGACGTGTACCTGCTCCTCGAGCGCGCGGGAGTCGCGCTCGAACCGAAGGCCTTCGCGCTGGGCGTCCGAATCGAGCACCCGCAGACTTTCATCAACGCTCTGCAGTATGGCCGGGACGCGGGTCACCCCGCCCTGCCCGCGGCGGCCTACCGCGTCGCAGCGCAGATCGACGATCGCGGTGTCTTCAGTTTTTGCATGTGTCCGGGCGGATGGATCGTGCCGTCCATGACCGAGCCGCAAACCGTCGTGGTCAACGGGATGAGCTTGAGCAAGCGGGACTCCCCCTTTGCCAATTCCGGACTCGTCGTGACCGTCGAGCCTGCTCAATGGGAGGCCGCCGGTCATCACGGGAGTCTCGGCGGAATCCGCTATCAGGAAACCGTGGAGCGGGCGGCCGCGGCGGCCGGCGGCGAAGGGCTCAAGGCACCGGCAGTGCGGGCAGAGGACTTTCGCCGAGGACGCGCCTCGATCTCACTACCAGCGACGAGCTACCGACCTGGAGTGAGCCCCGCCGACTTGTTCGCCGTCCTCGACTCGGGCGGGGTGCCCATCGCTGACGCGCTGCGAGCGGCGCTCGAGCGCTTCGAGGCCAAGATGCCAGGGTACGGAGGCTCGGAGGCATTGCTTGTCGGTGTGGAAAGCCGAACCAGCGCTCCCGTTCGCATCCCGCGCGATCCACGACGACTGCAGAGCCCGAGTCTTGGCGGACTCTATCCGGCCGGAGAAGGCGCTGGATACGCCGGCGGCATCATCAGCGCAGCCATGGACGGCATTCGCATCGCCAGGCAAATCGTCGCTGCCAAAGTCGAGGCTCGTTGACCGACGCGCAGCTCGCCCAGATTTCTCAGAGGCCGAGGACCTAGAGGAAGAGACACTGATCGATCACCTGCTCCTCCTTCGACCGGCAGGGATAGTCTAGCGGTGGTGTCTGCGTGAACCACTCGAAGTACTCCACACAGTTGAGGCGGCCCACGCAGCGATTTCGATCGGACAGGGCCTCTTCGCAGGACCGAGACGAGGCACGCCCCTGGTCGAACGCGCGCTCGCATTGGTCTCTGCAAAGCCGCTCGGATGTATTGCGGCAATCTGCAGCAAGCTCGCAGAACGCGTCACAGTTGGAGTGTAGGCTATCGGAGCAAGCGCTGAGTTGGAAGGCACAGAGGAGCACGCCACATGCGGCCCAAAGCTGGGCTCGAGCTCGAGTCATAAGAAAGAACCTTTCCGCTCCAGACTACGTTCAAAGGCCCGAGCTGACGAGACCCTGGAACGCCGGCAGCAGCCTTCAGGGCGGCGAAGTCGGCAAAGTCATGCAGACCCGCAGCCTCCCCGGGGTTCCGGCCTCGGTCCAGATTCTTCCACCTTGCGCTTCGATGATCCGCCTTGCGAGCGAAACTTCGAGGCCCAGCGCGTCGGCGGCCGGAGATTGCCGCTCGAGCTTCTGTACGATCGCCAGCGTGTCGGACGAAGCATCGGCCAGATCGGTCACCAAGTCGAACTGCACGAAGCCGCGTCCGACCTGATCACGACGAGGGGGCGCGACGCGCATCGCGATGTCGCCTTCCGAAGAGCGAATCACCAGAACCGCAAGGCTCGTGAGGGCGTGGACAGTCCTCGAACGGTCCACGAACACGCGCGGAAGGCCGCCGGTCGCGCCTCCACGGACATTGGCCCCCTCGGCCCGCGAGCGAACGAAGGCCAAAGCCTCCGCGACGAGCTCCTCGGGGTCGACCCACTGTTGCTGCAGGTGAAGCGTGCCCACCTCCAGTCGCGCCTGGTCCACGACGGCTCCCACGAGTCGCAGTAGACGCTCGGCGCCGCTGCGAATAGTGGACACGCTGCGGAGCTGCTCCGGGTTGAGCTCGCCGTCGGTTCCTCCCAACAACATGTCCGAAAACCCCGTCACGGAGTTGAGCGGGTTACGAAGCTCGTGCCCGAGGGCGGCGAGGAAGCGCGCGCGCTGGCGACGTGGCCGCTCCGCGCCAGCGGAATACGTCTCGACGATTTGTCGGAAGGACGGCTGTGGCTTGCGCAGGTGCACCGTAGCGTCCGCAAGCATCCGGGTGTGACGGAAGTAAAGCGCCTCGGGGCGAAGAGGCGTGCCGTCCAGAGCGTCGACGACTCGGCGCAGGTCGCGTTCCTCGGCCCGCCTCAGTGCACGGACGGCTCGAATCCCGAGCCACAGCCCGGCTCCGAAAACAAACGCGGCGCCGAGCAGCCGCAGGCCCCCTAGACCCCACGCAGCAAAAAACCAAAGACCGGCAAAATAGACGGACATGCCCAGCACGATCCATTCGAGCCGGTCGAGCTTCGTGGTTGGCTTCATGCGTCCTGCTCCGGTGCCAGAGGAAGCCGCAGCACGAAGTGCGGCGGCCGACTGCCATGATAGAGAGCGCCGCCGTGCAGAGAAACCACCTCCGAGGCGACCGCGACGGGCCAGAGCCGCGTGCGCTCCGCTTCTTCAGAGACCAGCACCTCGTCCGGCGTAGGCAGTGCCTCGAGGCTCATCGGCGCGTCCGTCTTCGCACCGATCGCGATCCGCAAGTCAGCACCCTTCTTTGCGAGCTCGACCTCGATGGCGGCGTCACGGAATTCCGACGCGACAAAGTCCATGAGAGAGACCAGAGTGCGGCGAATGCGCGTCGCGTCGCCTTCCAGAAGCAGTGTGCCCGGCTCGATCCGAAGCAGCGGCTCGGGCCTACCCACCCACATCTGCCTCGCCTCCGCAGTCGCCGCGCGGAGCATCGCGGACGCGTCCAATCGCTCCTTTTCGAGTCGCATCTCGGACCAGCCGAGCTGGGACAGGTCGAGCGCGTTGTCGAGGGCATTGCGTAGCTTCAGCCCCGAAGACCGGATGATCTCCAAGTCCTCTCGCTGCGCATCATTGATCTCGCCGTCGATCCCACCGAGCAGCACGTCACAGAACCCGAGGACGGCATTGAGCGGTGTTCGAAACTCGTGCCGGAAACCGACCAGTGGATCCGAGACGGCCTCGGGCTCGGTCGGTCTCGGCGCGTCGGCCTCTGGACCGACGCTGGATCGCTCCGCAAGCGCGGCATCGAGCAGCGAAACTCCCGTCGGAATACTCGAACCATGCCGGAGTCGCGTTGCAACGGCCTCGTAGTACCGGTACTTGCGACGCGCGACGAAGACGGCCACAGCCGTGAACACGAGCACCCCGAGCGCGGCAGGGATGCCGAACCACAACGCCAGCTCACGCTCGTCGACGCCCGTGCTCGTGCGCAGAGCGAGCACCGAGCCCGAGGCAAGGCCCGCCGACAAGACGAAGACCAGCAAAGGCAGCCGCCAGCGGATGTCGACGCCAGGCTGTTGCGCCGCCGTGCTCACAGATGACGCCCAACGAAGACCTCGGGGACGCGGTGAGAACCTTCGTCGCGAAGCCGCAAGGCCACGTCAATCCTGGCCGCGGCGTTGATCAGACCCAAGTGACTGAAGGCTTGCGGAAAGTTCCCGAGCAGCTCGCCTGAGCCCGGATCGATTTCTTCGGCGAGCAGTCCGAGGTGGTTCGAGGCCTCCGCATGCGCGACGAACACGCGCTGCGCCTCTTCGATCTGCCCCGCCATGGCCAGCGCCTCGGCAAGCCAAAAGCCACAGAGCACGAAAGCTCCTTCGGCGCCGCCCACTCCGTCATCGGTGCGGTAGCGGTGGACGAACGGCCCCTCGCCTAGCTCCTGCCGAGTCCTTTCGATGGTTCGCAAGATGCGCGGGTCATCCGGCGGCAGGAAGCCATGAATCGGCAGCAAGAGAAGCGACGCGTCCGCATGCGGCTGCCCATACGCAGACACGAAGTGCTCACCCCCGGAATCGAGCCCCTCTCGGCAAATCTGCGCGTGCAGCGTGTCCGCTTCTCCTTGCCACAATAGGCGTGCCTTCTGATCACCGAACAAGGGTGCGAGCTCGGCTGCCCGGTGAAGCGCGACCCAGCTCATCAGCTTCGAATGGACGTTGTGCCGCTTTCCGTCGCGCGGCTCCCAGATGCCGTGGTCGGGCTCTCTCCAGCGAGAGGAAACGGTTTGGACGACCTCGCGCAAACGGCGCCAGCCACGCAGCGTCAGAGAACCGCCGCCTCGCTCGTACATGTAAGCCGCATCCATCAGTGCGCCGGCGGTATCGAGCTGCAGCTGATCCCGTGCCCCATTGCCAATGCGTACGGGACGGGAGCCACGGTACCCCCTCAAGTGGGACAATGTTTGCTCGTCCGGAACGCGGCCGCCGTCCACCGCATACATGATGTGAAGTTCGCGGTCGTGCTCGAGCGTGTCGCGCACGAAATGGAAAAACTCACGCGCCTCCCGATCACAGCCGAGTAGATTGGCGGCGCGAATGCCCATCGCCGTATCCCGAGTCCAGGTGAAGCGGTAGTCCCAGTTTCGAACCCCGCCGATCCACTCGGGCAAGGAGGTCGTGGGCGCCGCGACCATCGCGCCGGTGGGCGCGTACATGAGGAGCTTCAGGAGCAAGGCGGACCGCAAGACGTGATGCCGCCACGGGCCCTCGTAGCGCAGCCCGCGCGTCCAGTCGCGCCAACGGTTTCGGGTCGCGCGAAGCAACTCGAACGGCCGGTAGGCCTTGATCGACTCGCTGTGGCTTGTGTTCCAGCTCATCACCATCCAGCGGCGCTCCCCGGCCTTGAGCCGCAGCCGCGCCCTCACACCGGTTCCCGCCTCCCGCGGCGCCCACTGCGGCTGTCCGCTCAGTACGGCCGCCAAGCGCTCGTCGGGGGTGCCTTTGGCAAGCGCCGTCTGTCCCTCGATCGAAAACGTCGCCTCGCCGCGCCCGTAGTCGAACCGTGGATCGAACAGGACCTCCAACTCGACCTCGCCCTCGGAGCACTCGATTCGCCGATGGATCTCGTGAATCGCAAGACGCGGATCGTCCGTCCAGGGCATGTAGTCCGTCAAGCGAACGACCCCGGCGCCTTCAACGCGAAAGAGCGTCTCGAGCACGTTGGTGTCGGGGTCGTATCGCTGCAGACTATCGAAGGGATACCGAACGGGTCTCACGTAGGTCGAGCCGCCGCGCTCCGGGTCGAGCAAGGAAGCGAACACGCTGGGGCTGTCGAAGCGCGGAAGGCAGAGCCAGTCGATGGTGCCGTCCACGCGAACCAAGGCCGCGGAAAAGCCATCGCCGATGAGCCCGTGCGCCGCAATCGGCAGGTCGTGCGTGTCCTGCTCGCTGCGAAAGACGAACGGCTTGTTGAGTCGCTTGGCGGCGCTGTAGAGATCCATCGGCTGGCCGCAGGATAGCAGATCAGGCATTCGGTCCAGCCGCCCGCTCGTGCTAGATCCTCCCCGTGTCGCAACGAAGAACGAGCTGGACGCTGCCGCTGATCCTCATGGCCGCGACCTTCCTGTCGACGTTCTACGTCGGCTCTGGGATGGTCCTCGGCAGAACGCCCCTGACCCTCGCCGAGCTCGGGACTGGCTGGGTGTTCTCCATCCCGCTCATGGGCATTCTGATGGCACACGAGTTCGGACACTTCTTCGCCGGCAAGTACCACGACGTCGACATCTCCCCCCCCTACTTCATCCCCGTGCCCTTTTTTCTGCTTGGCACCATGGGCGCGGTCATCCAGATGCGGCAGCGCATCCGCTCGCGAAACGCCCTGCTCGACATCGGGGCCGCGGGCCCGCTCGGCGGCATGGCCGTCGCGGTCCCCGTCGTCATCTACGGTATCGCCAGCTCGCCCGTCGAAGCCTTGCCGGAGTCGAATTACATGATCGAAGGCCACTCCCTCCTGTATTCGGGCCTGATCACGCTGCTGAAAGGCCCCATCCCCGAAGGCTACGACATCATCTTGACGCCAACGGCGCTCGCCGGCTGGGCGGGCCTACTCGTCACGATGATCAACCTGCTTCCGTTCGGGCAGCTCGACGGCGGCCACATCGCGTACGCGCTGCTCGGACCACGCCAGGACCGAATCTCCGCCTGGGTCATCCGTGGACTGCCTCTGCTGGCCCTGATCATATCTGCCGCGTACGGCATCCCAAGCTACTTGGCCGGGGCGCGAGGAGACCTTCTCGTCTACGACGCGACCGCAGGCATGCAGTGGTTCGTGTGGGCCTTAGTGCTGCTCGCACTCACACGGGCAACCGGCACGAAGCACCCGCCCACTGAATACAGCAACCTGTCTCCCGCGCGACGCATCGTCGGCTGGGGCACGCTCTCCTTGTTCGTGTTGCTGTTCATGCCGGTGTGGCTTCGAATGCAGTAAAAAAGTTCACTCTGAGGATCGTTATTAATTAGGGTCCGAACATGGGCCGCGGCTCTCACTTCTGGACGACGGCGAGCTTTGTTGCACTCGTCCTTTTCGCGCTCGTCCTGACCCCATCCGAGGTGCACGCATGGACACGGGCACGGGTGCACAGTGCCCGCGCCGACGTCGAGGTCACAGATGACGCCTCGATGAAAGTGCGACTGATCCTCGACCTGCAAGTCGAGGCCGGCTGGGTGCACGAGCTCGAGCTGGCCGGACTGGAAGAGGGCGTCGAGCTCGACCCTCGGCGCCGGCCTTATCTGCGCTCCGAGGAAGGCGAAATCCTTCGTCCCGAATTCGAATCGGAGGGCGACGGCAAAATTCGCCTGAGCTTCGAGCGACGCGACTCACCGCGACGCGGCGAGTACCACGTCATCCTCCACTACCGAATTCCAGCGAACCCCAAGGCCCTCGATGTCGTCGCCCCCGGGCGGGCGCGCGCAACCTGGACACTGCCGGGATGGGAGACGGGCCTGCACAACGTCACGGTCACGATCCATGCCCCGGCCGGTTCGAGCCTGCCCGAGACCTTGGCGGACCCGCCTCCCGGCATCGAGGTACAGGCGCAAAAGACGCCTCGGGGCACGGTGCTCACATGGAAGCGCACGCACCTCCCACGGATGACGCCCTGGCCCCTGTCGGTCGACATGCCGTTGGCGGCCTCGCAGGCTCCCCCCGAGCCAAACGAATCGACGAATACCCCGGTCCCCCCTGCGTTCAGGCCACTGGACCTCGACGAATCCACTCCGCTGCCCTGGTATCTTCTGCTTCTGGCCTTGCTGGCTCTGGCCAAGCGCGCGAGCACCCAAGCGCGCGCCGGCGCGCAGAGCCTGTGGCCAGGCTGGCCATGGGCAGCCATCGTGGGCGCGTCCGCGGCCATGGTCGCGGCCGGCTTCTGGCTCAGACCGCAGGCCCTGCTCTTCGCACCCATTCTACTCGCGTTCGGTTTACAACTCCCGCGTCGTCCGAGCTCAAACTGGCTTGCTCGTGACTGGCGTGCCTGCGCGCCTGCAACCGCGCGGCCCCGGACCTACACGAGGGCGGACCTCCTCGACGGCAGCACGCTCCCCGGCATGCTGGTTCTCGGCGGCTGCGTGGGCCTGCTCGCAAGCCTAGATCAGGCCCTCGGCGCACTCCTGCTCCTGCCCTGCTTCTTCACTGGTACGCGCCTGCACAACGCGCCGAGCGCTCAGGAATGTCTGTCCACCCTGCGCGGCTTCGCTCGGCGGCTCGTGCTTCCTGACGATGCACCCGCCGTCGGCTTGGCCTGGGAGCAGTGCGAAGAAGGCCACCCGCGCATCCGCATGCATCTTTCCTCGTCACGCACCGGTCTGCTGAGCCTGAGTCTGGCCGTCGTCACGGCACAGGAGGGCTTCCTTCTACGGCGCCGCGTCGCGGTCGTCTGCGAGACCCGCGCCCAGACCGAAGCCGACGACATGTTGCGCACCCTGCTCGCAAGCGCCGCGCAGACCCGCGGGCCCGCGGGAAGAATCGTCCGAGTTCTTCCTTGGGAGCCCGAAACGATTCAAGTGATGCGCGCCCTTTCCGGAAGCCGGACGAGCCGCAAGCCGCGCGCGGCGCGCAGCCCCTCCATCATGCGCAAGGTGCTACCCGGCCGCTCCCGCAAGGTCGCCTGACCGCTTGGCCCCACGAAGCTTCACTCCACGAAGCTTCACCCAACGAAGCTTCACCCAACGAAGCTTCACCCAACGAAGCTTCACCCAACGAACTTCGTGCCGAGGTCGGGCCTGAGGTCATCAAGATGGGATCGACGGGCTCTCGCGCCCGCAGGACGTATGCTCGTCGAGCTCGCGAGCTTCGACGAGCTCGTCTGAAGCCGCTCCGTCCCTCAGCGAAGCTTGGCTTCCAGGCCGGGCATGATGTCATCGACGTGCTTGAGCTCCCGAGCGACGTCGTGCTCGTCGAACTCGAGGCCATCGATGAGCCACTCCTGCACCGTGTCGTACAGCCAAGTGCTTGCCTCGGTGTCCGTGACGCAGGCAGCCGGGTCGTGCCCTTGATGGTTGAGCTTGGGGAACTTGCCGACGACGCGCTGAAGGACCTGGGCCCGTTTGCCCAGATAAGCCTGCATCGCGTCGAGCTCCTCCTGCAGAGAGCCGAGCATTTGCGGGGCTTGTTGGGCGTGCTTCGCAAAGGCCTCAGGGGAACGCTCCCTAACCTGCTCGAACACCATGCGCAGACACAGGACGTCTCCCAGGTGCCGAAGGACACCCCGCACGCCCGGAATGGCGCCGCCCGAGGAGATCACGTGCATGAGCGCACCCGCCAGGGCCGTTCGACTCTGGTCGTCGATCTCCGGGTCCTCGACCATCCGCAAAACGGAGTTCAAATCCTCGCCGAACCGAGTCAGCGTCGGAGTCATCAACTCGATGAAGCGCTCGCTCGACATGTTACCTCGGCACCAACTCCATGCCTCTTGGGCATATTACCTCAACGCCGGTTGGTCCAGCATCGGTTTCGACGATCTTGAATTCAACGCGCCGATTTCGCTCCCAGGCCGTGGCATTGTGCCCCGAATCCACCGGACAGCGCTCCCCATAACCGCCGGCTCGCAGCCGCTCCTTGAGGACCCCACGCTCGACGAGGGCGTCCATCACGGACTCGGCACGCGCCTGAGTCAGCTTGAGATTGTACGCATCATTGCCGCGCTCGTCGGCGTGCCCCTGAATCTCGACGAGCGTGAGCTGCGGGTTCCCGTTGAGAGTGGCGGCCACGGCATCGAGCAACGCAAAACTCCGCTTCTGGATGATTGCGCTGTCGGTCTCGAAATACACCTTTTCGAGAATCGTCAGCTGTGTGTCCTCGATGACGACCATTCCCTTGTCGGGACAGCCGTCTTCGTCCTGGTGACCATTGTAGGTCTCGGGGTCGTTCGGACAGGCGTCGTCCACATCGAGAATGCGGTCGGCATCGTTGTCGATATCAGGACAGCCATCGCTATCCTCGAAGCCGTCGACGTCCTCGGGGTCGTTCGGACACAGATCGTTCACGTCCAGAATGCCGTCTCGGTCGTTGTCCAAGTCTGGACAGCCGTCACTGTCCTCGAAGCCATCGAAGTCCTCGGGCTCCTCCGGACAGTTGTCGACCTCGTCCGGAATGCCGTCGCCATCGAGGTCGCCCTCGGCGCCTTCGGGACAGCCGTCCTCGTCGCGGTCGCCGTCGTAGTCTTCCTTGACGAGCGGACAGGCATCGTCCGTGTCGAGGATGCCATCCTCGTCGTTGTCCAGGTCCGGGCAGCCGTCGCTGTCCTCGAAGCCATCCTTGTCCTCGGCCTCCTCCGGGCACGCGTCGTCGTCGTCCGGAATCCCATCGCCATCGCGATCCTTGGTCGAGGGCTCGTAGCGGAAGCCGAGGCTCCCGCGAACGTTCGCCGCCTGAAACCCAGTCTTCGGAATCCCGGCACCGCCCGCTAGGTAGAGGAAGCTGTTATCCGTCACGAAGAACTTGAAGCCACCGAGCGCCTCCATGGAGAGCGTCCCGTCGGTCCCAATCTCCTGCGCAATTTGCGTCCCGTAGAGCTCCATCACGAAGTCCACCGGCCGTGCAATGCGGAAGCTCGAGCCAAAGCCGAAAGTGATCAGGTCGTTGTACGTGAAGAGCGCACCTTGACCCGTGTCGACCGGATCGACGGCCAGCCCGTTCGGGTCCGGCGGGTTGAGGGTCAGAGCGTAGGGCTCCGAGCGCCCATCGTAGATGAAGTCGGCTCCGCGCTTGCTGTTCCAGCGGTAACCGCCTTCGAGCGTGAGAATGACCTTGCGGTGCGGCTTGAAATCGAAGACGAGCGTCGGCCACACGGTGACCCCGGGCTCGCCACGAAATTCGTTCGCTTTTGCAGTCGGAAATTGCACCCGCGCGATGGCCGCGATGCCGACGCCTCGCTCGCCCACATTGAGCAGGCGGACCTTCGCGTGGATGCCGAAGTCCCCCATGCCTTGAGCGCTCAGCCCCCTCGGATCCGTTCCGACGTTGTAGAGACAGTTGGTGCCGCCATCCAAGCAGCTACCGCTCCCCCCATCGCGCCCGGGTACCTGAATGCCTTCGCCCCGCAAGAAGGTGATCGGCAGATCCAGGCCTAGAACGAGTCGGTCGAACAGGCCGAAGTTGAACATGAAGTGAGCCGTGAACACCTGATCGACAATGCGGTTTTCACGTTTCGCGTCGTCCGCGGAAAGCCGGTCATCGCTCTCGAAGCCGTTGTACCGCAGCACGCCGAAGCCGGCGTCCATGAGCAGACCGAAGCTGAACTCCTTGTGCGGCAACACCTCGGTCCCGTTGACCGTGAAGTGACCCTTCGTGTCCACCGTCGGCCGAAACAGGTGCAAGTCCATGCCCCCCGTCGTCAGCTTCGCATCGTTCGCGGAGGCCCGCGCCGAGCCCAAGAGACAGCCCAGCACCACGGCCAGGCCGGTCATCCAGCACCGCCACGCAAGCGCCGCAGCGCCCGCACCCCGACTCACACCACCCAAGCCAGTCAACATCTTCTTTCCCCACTCCGCAACGAACATGGCCCCCTGCGACGATCAGTCCTCCCCGAGCATTTTCCGATACCGTTCCGCGCGCGAGTTGCTCGGATACTTCGTAACGAACCAGCCCATGTGCCGCCGTGCGGCGACCTGGTTACCCGTCGCCCGATAGGTCTCGATCAGAAGCGCGAGCGCGGAAGCGTTTTGCGCCCCCCCGCCCTCGAGCAGCCGGATCACGCAAGCGTTGTCGCCCCGCGCCAAACACTCCCGTGCCTGCTGGAGCGTATCGGCGGTTTGGGTCGGCTTCGGGTCGGGCTTCGTATCCGGCTTCGCGCTGACCGCCGAGGCTGTCTGCGGGCTTGGCTCGTTAGCCGCCAGCTCACTCCGACTTTGACTCGGCGCTCGGCGCGCCCGGTTCTGAAGCGCCTTCGCGGCCTTTCGCTCGGCAGTCGAAATGCCAGGAATTTCCAGAATGAGCGAGGCCTCGCGCTTGGCTTTGTCCGCCTGTCCCAGCCGCAACGCCCGCGCTCCGTATGCCTGGTGCGCGGCGACGTACCGACTCCGGACCTCCGCGAACTGCGGGGTCTTGCGGAGCGGACTCCTCTTCGGCAGCGCGGTCAGCAAGGCGTAGGCACTCTCGACTCGGTCCGCGGCCAGCTCCCTCTCAGCCTCGGCGAGGCTCTCACTGTCGCCGATACCCTCTCGGGCCGCGAGCATGCAGTCACGCGCGACCTTGTCCTGCGGGCTCATCCGGAGCGCGAACCTGGCATGGGAGAGCGCCTCCTCCCAGTCGCCCGAGCGCAGAGCCTTCCTGCAGCTCGTCTTGGCCTCGCGAGCCATGGCCCTGGCCTCCTTCGCGTCGATCGGATCAGGCTCGGGCTGCGGCGGGTAAACATCAGTCGCCTCCGGCACTCTCGCTGGCTCGCCCCCGTCCGGCGACGGTGTCTCCAGAGTGGGCGCAGCGGCGATACTGTCTGCGTCGAAGTCGAAGTGGGAATCGAAACCCGGCTCGCCAGACTCCGACATCAAGAAGAAAGCAGCCCCGCCTCCCAGCAGGACCAGACCCAAAGCCGCCGCCGCGAGCCTCCCCACGGGGGCCGTTTTCGAGTAGCTGGCATTTGCAGAAGCCGCCTCGACCTTGTGCAGGGGCTGCAGGTTCGTCCTCGCCTCCTGCGCGAAGAACTGCAGGCGAACGGCACCTATTTCAATCTCGTCGCCTGCCTCGAGCACGGCCCGGGACGTCTGGACGCCATTCACGCGGATACCGTTCAGGCTTTCCAGATCGAAGATCGTGACTTTCCCATCTTTGAGCTGCACCTCGGCGTGCTCGTGCGAAATGGACTTGTGATAAATCGGAATGTCGAGCCTGTCGTCGCGGCCAATGCGCACGACCGGCCGGCGCAGCGCGAACTCTGCTCCGGGGGCGGGCTCGCCCAAGATGACGAACCTCGGAGGGGGTGCGCTCGGGCGCACCGAAGGCGGCGGCTTGCTGACACGGTCCGCATCCGACTCGAACGCGAGCGCGTAATCGCCGATCGCAACTCGGTCGCCCGCCGACAGCTGGATCTCCGACTCGAGACGCTCGCCGTTGATGACGATACCGTTGTACGAGCCGAGATCCTCAATCACGTAGGTATCGCTCTGACGGCGCAAGCGAGCATGGGCACGCGAGACGTTCCGCTCGGTGAGCCGAATCGTGTTCCCCTCTTCACGGCCAATCGTGACTTCGTCGCGCAACAGCGGAACGACAGTCTTCTGACCTTCATCGTCGGAAATGACGAGTTTAAACATCTGGCTTTCGACAACCGCGCATTTCACGCGCAGTTTCAATGATTTATCTCATGGTAACCGCGTCACCTGTGCTGTCAATCTTGCCAAACTGAACGTTTGCGACCCTGGAGCGGTCTGGCTATAGCGCGTGGCGCATTCATGGTTCGCGTTTTGACACTCGTCCTATGCATCTCGTTGTGCGCTTGCATGGGGGGCGGCAGCCAGACAGCCGGAGGCATCCACGCGCGACTTGCCTACTCCGAAGGCGGCGGACTGCGAATCGTCGAGACGCCCGAGGGGGGGGCGGCGGCGCGAGGTGGACTTCAGATCGGAGACAAGATCATCGGCATCGACGGTGCCCCGGTCCGCAATCTCGACTACGTGGAGGTGGTGGAGCGGCTCCGCGGCCCGGCCGGCTCGCAAGTACAGCTGGAAATCGTTCGCGATGGGCGCGCAGAAACCCACTCCGTGACGCGTCAACCCTACCGGACGCGGTGAGGTTCGACGCTCGTCGCCAGCCATGATACGAGCTGCGCGAGGTACTCCATGACGGACTTCAAGCGAACACTGGGCGTCATCGGAGGAAGCGGCCTGTACGCGCTGGAGCAACTCCAGGATGTCGAGGAGCAGGAGCTGTCCACCCCATTCGGGCCGCCGTCGGACGCCATCGTGAGCGGCACGATCGGCGATACCCGTCTGTTGTTTGTCCCCCGGCACGGCCGCGGACACCGACTGCCGCCGCACCGGATCAACTACCGAGCCAACATCCTGGCCCTGAAAATGGCGGGTGCTGAACAAATATTGAGCATTTCGGCCGTCGGATCGATGCGGGAGGAGATCCACCCGGGTGACATGGTCGTCGTGGACCAGTTCATCGATCGGACGCGCCACCGCACCGACACCTTCTTTGACGATGATGGCGTCGTCGCCCACGTCGAGTTTGCCGAGCCCGTCGACGCGCAGCTGGCGGAGGCCTTGGCGGCTGCAGCCCAGCGCACCGGGGCCACCGTACACCGCGGCGGGACCTACGTCTGCGTAGAGGGCCCGCAGTTCTCGACCCGCGCCGAGTCCCTGCTCTACCGGTCTTGGGGCGTCGACGTCATCGGCATGACCAACTTCCCCGAAGCTCGACTCGCTCGCGAAGCCGAGCTGCCCTACGCCAGCCTGGCCATGGCCACCGACTTCGATTGCTGGCACAGCGGCCACGATGCGGTCACGGTGGAAGCTGTCTTGCAGGTCATGCAGGGCAACGTCGCCAAGGCCAAGGACAGCATCGTCGAGCTGGCGCGCTCCGTTCCGGACCCCACCGGGCGCCCCGCAACGCGGGCATTACAAGGGGCCATTCTCACCGACCCCGCATGCATCTCGGATGCGGCTCGAAAGAAACTCGAACCCCTCATCGGCCACAGACTCAGCTAAGAGAATCCCATGTCTGCTCCACTCCTCATCGTCGGCTCCGTCGCATTCGACACCATTCACAACCACCTAGGCTCGCATCCGAAAGTCCTGGGCGGCTCCGCCACCTATGCAGCCCTCGCCGCGTCCCCTCTGACCAGCGTACGGCTCGTCGGAGTGGTGGGTAACGACTTCCCAAGCGAAGCGATCGACATGATGCGGGAGCGCGGAATCGACACCAGCGGCTTGGAGTTCGCTCAGGGCAAGACCTTCCATTGGGAGGGCCGCTACTCGAAAGACCTCAGCTCGAGAACAACGCTGCAAACCGATCTCAATGTCTTTGCGGACTTCGAGCCGAAGATCCCGGACTCCTTTCGGGACTCCCCCTACGTGCTCCTGGGCAACATCGCGCCCGACCTCCAGCACCACGTGCTCGACCAGGTGCGCAAGCCCAAGCTGGTCGTCGCCGACACCATGAACCTCTGGATCGACACCGCGCTCGACTCGCTCAAAGCCTTGCTGAAGCGCATCGACTTGCTCGTCATCAACGAGGAAGAAGCGCGCCAGCTTTCCGGACACCAGCATCCACTGGCCGTCGCCGAAACCCTTCGAGCCATGGGACCGCAGACGCTCATCATCAAGCGAGGTGAGTACGGTGCCCTGCTCTTCGTCGGTCAGGAAGTCTTCGTCGCCCCCGCCTATCCGCTCAAGACGGTCGCGGACCCCACTGGAGCCGGTGACGCCTTCGCGGGCGGACTGCTCGGGTACTTGTCGGGACTCGAAGAAGGGGACCTGCGCCAAGCCGTCATCTACGGCTCGGCGGTCGCCTCTTTCTGCGTGCAGAACGTCGGCGTGCACGGCTTGCGACAAACCGGTCACGACGACATCAGCGCCCGCGTCGTCGAATTCCGGGCGCTGACGCGCTTCTGAAGCCACCGTTTTTTTGACCGAGATCCCCGGAGCTGAGAATTCGCTCCTTGAAAGGGAACTCGAACGATGAACTTAGACGAGCTCAAGGAAACGCTACGGGGCCTGGTGCGCAAGACGATCGAAGCGCGATTCAACGGGGCGAACTACACCACCTTGGCCCAGGCCCGAGGCTACGCCGACGGCTACATGCGTGCCCTGCTCGACGCCGGCATCATCGACCAGAAACAGCTACTCGAGCTCGTCACCCTGGAACGCCGCCGCTACGTCGACGAAGCCAGCGGCTCGCATAGAGCAGCCTAAGCCACTCCGCGGGAGGGCGGGGCACGGATTGCCACGCCCTCCTCGAAGTCGCTCGCGCGCAAGCGACCCCAGCCAGAACTGCGCGAAAACGAAGCTTGACCTCTGGGACTAAGCCGCGGCCCCCTCGACAAGCGGCACCCCTGTCCTATCCCCTGCTAAGGGGGCTTCCGAATGACTTCAAGGGTCTTGCGCATGTGCACCGCCGCGGTGCTGCTAGGAGGCTGCGCGCACGCGCCGCCGCCACCACCGGTCGAGGTTGCGGAGTCCGCCACCCTCGTGAGCTTCTTGGACGACGTTCAGCCGATACTCGAAAGCCGCTGTGTCGTTTGCCATTCCTGCTACAACAGTCCGTGCCAGCTCAAGCTGAGCTCCTTCGAAGGGCTCGAGCGCGGTGGCACCGACCTGGCCGTCTACGACACCACGCGTTTTCGGGCCCAGGACCCCACTCGACTTTTCATGGACGCCCAGAACGCCGACGAGTGGCGACAGATGGGCTTTCACAGCGTCGGTGGCAACACCGCGGCTGAGGGGCTGAACGACTCCATCATGCTCGAGCTTCTCGACGCCGGCATGAACCGCAGCGAGATCAGCGGCGAGTTTCGTCCGGAGGCAGAGAACTTGAGCTGCGCGGCCGATGGAAGCGAGCTCGGAGAGTACCTGCAGGATCGACCCGACGGCGGCATGCCCTTCGGCTTCCCTGCCCTCTCGCAAGCCGAGTACGAGACGATCGCAGCCTGGCTTCAGCAGGGCATGCACGGGCCCACGCCGGAGGAACAGCGCGCACTGAAAACACCATCGGAAGCGGCATCGCCAGAGGTCGCGAAGTGGGAGCAGTTCCTCAATCGACTCGACCCCAAGCACGCCATGACGGCGCGCTATCTCTACGAGCACTACTTCCTCGCTCACCTCAGCTTCGTCGACGCTTCTCCGCTCGAGTTCTACGAGCTCGTTCGCTCGAGCACCCCGCCTGGCGAACCCATCCAAGTCATCCCGACCGTCCGGCCCTACGACCGTCCGGAAGTCGAAGCGTACTACTATCGTTTCCGGAAGATTCACTCGACCATCGTTCACAAGACACACATGGTCGTGGAGCTCGACCAAGCACGGTTCGAGCGCATCCAACGACTCTTCATCGAGACCCCCTGGCTCGAGCCGCCGCACCTCATGGACGAAGGCACCCATGAGGGCTCCGATCCCTTCGTCATCTACGCGCAGATCCCACCGAAGGTCCGCTACCAGTTCCTCCTCGACCACGCGGAGTACACGATGCGTACCTTCATCCGGGGCCCAGTCTGTAAAGGACAAGTCGCCTTGAACGTCATCCGCGACCACTTCTGGGTGATGTTCCTGGATCCGGATGCGGATGCCACGCTGAACGACCCGGAGTTCCTCGTCTCCCAGTCGAACAACCTGCGACTCCCGACCGAGGACGGGAGCAACATGCGCGTCGCGCGTCTCTTTTCCAACCGCTATCGGAAACGGTACGTCGAGTACTACCGCGCCAAGACCGCCCTCTACGAGAGCCAGGGGCGCGACGGCTTCGACCTAGACTCGATTTGGCCGGGAGAAAACGAGGACGACGCTCCCATCATGACCGTCTACCGGCACTTCGACAGCGCCTCGGTGCACAAGGGCGTGCTCGGGGACCTGCCGCAGACCTTGTGGGTCATCGACTACGCACAGTTCGAGCGACTCTATTACGGGCTCGTCGCCGGGTTCGACGTGTTTGGAAACGTGAGCCATCAGCTCAACGTCCGCCGCTACATGGACTACCTGCGCATGGAAGGAGAGCTGAACTTCCTGGAGTTCCTGCCCAGCGACACGCGCCTTCCGATGATGCGCAGCTGGTATCTGGGCGACAAGGCCTTCAAGAAGGTCAAGTACGAGGAAGTCTTCACTGACCGGGAGACCCGCGTCCGATTCGAAACCGAAGATCCGAAGCGGGAATTCATCGAGCGAGTCGTCAACGATCACATCCTCGAGGAAAGTGGCATTCACTTCGACACCCTCAACTACACGCGTGTAGGAGAGCCACCGGTCGAGATGCCCAGAACATTCACGACCCACGAAGACATCCTCGACGGCTTCCGCGCCCTGACGGCGCCTGGGACCGGGTTCATTCGCCACATGAACGGCTTCGGCGTGAACGTGATCTACTTGCGCGTTCGAGACTACCAAGGCTCAGACCGCTTCGTCTCCATCGTCATCAATCGATGGCACGACAACGTGAACGAACTCTTCCGTGAAAGGGATCGCCTCGATCCCGCTCGTGACACCATCGACTTCATTCTCGGAAACGTTGGCTCCTACCCCAACTACTTCTTCGACGTACAGGCCCACGAGTTACCCGACTTCTTCGACATGATGAAGAACTTCGACGGCAGCGACCTCTACCTGGACAAGGCGCGCCACTACGGAATCAACCGCGCCGATCCCCGATTCTGGCAAACCTACGACTGGTTCCAGGAGCAACTCGACCAGGCTGACCCTCTGCAAGCAGGAAAACTCGACCTAAACCGCTACTACGCAACCGCCCACCCTAGCCCCCAGTAACCCGGCGACCGACCCCTTGACTGCCCTCGGCTGCTAGCGTCCCTCTCCACGCGGGACTCGCGTGGACCCTGTCAGGCTTCATACGGAGTGGACGCCAGTCCACGGCGTTGAAGCCTGACAGGGTCCAGTACGCAGGCGCCGAGCGGATTGTCGTTCGGCTGATTCAAGTTCAGCTCGATCCCGTCTACCGCCTCGTTCGGCGATGGTATCGAAGGAAGCCGCTCGCAGTGGTGCCCGCCCCCAGTCGCTTCAGCGACTTCGAGGGTCCGTACGCGGTTCAACTCAAAAAGCTCTGCCACGAGACATCGGCGTCTCTATCGCACCATTGCTTACACTGCTGGGCAAAAAATTGAGCATCGATAAGCCTTGTCACATGCGCAAACGCATCTATGCTCGGTTCTGTCCATGTTTTGTCTAAATACTACGCGTGAACTTGTCTAACTTTTGTAATCTCGGACCGCTCCGATGAGCGGTCGGCCTCCAGTGCGGCCCGTGTGTTCGCAGCCAGCGCAGAGCGACAGACACCCCGACCCTTCACAACTGCGCGGCACGCCGCCTACCCCAAATGTTTTCACCATGACGACCGAGCTTATCTTCCCTCCTTTAGTTTCGAACCTGCTCGCGCCACTGCAGTTCGCCCTGGCAGAGGAGCCCTTGGGCTCGGTCGAGCGTCTGTGGCAGCTCTCGGTGCTCGCATCGGTCGTGCTCTTCCTCGGCTGTATGCTCGTCCCCAAGTATCTGGTGTCGCTGCAATCGATGCCCTGGGCCTTCCAGCCTCGTTACAACCTGGATCTCGACTTCCAAGCCATCACCTACGAGACCTACCACGGCAAGCACTGGAGCCGGGGCACTCACTATGCCCTCGTCCCTGAGCAGGTCGCCTGGTTCGTCCTGCTGGCCGCTTGGCATCCTTGGCTGCCTGTCGCCGCGTTGGCCGGACTGTCGCTGCAAGCCGTCGCGATGCGCGAGCACCCTTTCTCAGCGATCCTCATTCTGTCCTACGCATCGATCGCGGCCTTAGGCTACGCCGTCCTGTGGCTAGGCGGAGGGCAGCCCATCGTCCCCGGTGCCCAAGCGTTCTTGCTCCTTGCGGCAGCGCTACGCGTGGTAGGGCACGCCTCTGAGCCCCTGCCGCCAATGTTGCTGGAGCGCAGCGATCGCTTCACTCCGCTCCGCGATGCTCGGCTTCATCCACGGATGTTGCTGATTCTCGTCGCGGGGTTCGTGTCGGAATTCGCGTCGGCGCTCCCAGGGCGGCTGTTCAACGTGCAGGTCTATCAGTTTGCCCTGCGGTTGGGCTATCGTCCCAGGCGCAGCTCCGACCGAGCCACGCTGAAGAACTGGTCCGAGCGGATCCACCGTGACGGATGGTGTGCGTATCCGAAGACCGCTGCGTTGTTCCGAGACTTGGTGCCGGCTCCAGACAGTCAGCCAAGCCCTCCCCCTGCCACAAACCCCTTGCCGCGGGGCGAGCAGACAGCCCCTCTTGCGCATCTCGGCGTCCGTTTCCACGCAACCGCGAAGTCCCCGTCCCCCAACGCTGGTTCCATAGGCGAATGGAGTGGGTCATGAGTGTCGCAGCGGCCTTGAAGAGAGGGCAGTCGGCCGATGTGATGCGCTCGGTCTCGACCATCGTCCAAGAGTTAGACGCAGCCGACTGGCAGGTCTGTAAGGACCGTGCAGATGTATCGGTAAGCGCTCGGTATGGCGCGAGTGGTGCTCCGGTAATCGGTTTCAAAACGAGGACCTTCCACAGCGCCCCTTTTGATGCCCTGGTCGGCTTGCTGGGCGATGTCATCGATGCGATGGGCGAGATCAACGAGCAGTTCGTCCATGGTGACGTACTTGGAACATGGCCGATCGAGGCCGACCCAAGCGGAAGGTTGGTCCGCACCGCATTCTCGATGCCATGGCCCATGAAAGGTCGAGAGTTCGTTCACGGACTACACGTCGTGCCCCTCGACGACGACACGAGCATCATCGCGTACACACCGGTTGAAGTGCCGGAAATCGCTACGCTGCCGGGTTACTCGCGCTGTAAGATGTATGTCTCCGGACAACGCGTCCAGCGCTGTGAAGACGGAACGGTGCTCGTCGAACACCTGATGGTCTACGAGCTCGGTGGGCGCATCTCTCGGCGCCTGCAAGACAGCTGGCTGATGCGCGCTGCCCATGTCCAGGCGTACATCAAGGAATGGCGCGCGCTGCGTAACCGCACCCGCGAACTCGAAGTGGACGGACTCGAGCCAGAACGCCTGAAGCGCATCGCGCGACACAGTCTGGAGCAAGCGGAAACTTGGCCGGTAGCTCGAAGCGCTGGTTGCGGGCAAATCCGAGCTGGGCGCCTGGCGCACTCTTTGCGCGAAGCCCTGTACACCCAGCTCGATGTGGAGGCCCCAATCGAGCGCGTTGTGGAAGTCCTGGCTGACCGCTCGCTTCACTATCTTCCGCAATGGAATGCGGAATATCGGTCCGGCGAGGTGCTGCAAACCTTGGAAGAGTCGCCCAAGACGGCCGCATGGATTGTTCGGGTCCTGTACGGCACCCCCAGCATCATCCGGGACCGTGAATACGTGTACTGGTTTTTCCGCGAGTGGCTCAGCCGGGACGAGGTGCTGGTCCTGTACCACTCCGTGAATGCCGACGCGGCAACCGTACCGGGTGCTCTGCGTGCTTGCTTAGGTCTGACAGTACATAGACTTCGTCGTCTGCCCGGTGGCGGCACGCGCATTGAACACATTTTGGCTACTGATCTGTGCGGTCGCATGGGGCCGCTTCAGGACCGATGGCTCCGACCGGAGCTTCTCAAGGCCCACAGGCGGGACATGGCTCGGCAAGCCGAATTGCTCACGCATGACGCTGCCGGCACGACCATGCCGGACGCTGCAAAGACCCATAGGCTCGCCAACGACAACCATCTTTGGTCGGCGCCCAAGGCTGCAGCGTCACACAGCGCCGTGCTGGACGCAGGCACGAGTGTCGGCCCGTGTTCGCGCGTGGACCTGCAAGAACCGCGGTTGAGCGCTCGATGAAACGCCGTCACATGTTCGAGTTTCATGAGCTCGCAAGATGTCCGACCTTCGTCCGGGAGACCGTCATCGAAACCCTCGGAAATGGTCTGCACTGGAGTGGTCTGTCGTCCATTATCGGACCGGCCTTCGAAGAGTTTTGCGACCAGGCCAAGCCGGACCGCGTCTTGGAGCTATGTAGCGGCAGTGGTCGACCGGTCGCCGATCTTGCCCAGTATCGCTTGGACAAGGGCGAGTCGGTGCCCACCTACACGCTCTCGGACTTGTTCCCCAACCACGCAAGCTGGGAGCGAGCAAAGCAGGAGCAGCCGCAGGCAGTCGATGTGTGTCGAGAGTCGGTCGATGCGACCGCGGTTCGAGCTGCGCCCGAGCACGACGCTCGGATGATGGTCAATGCCTTCCATCACTTCGACTCGGTTCAGGCTCGAGCCATCTTGGAGGACTGCGCAAACAACGGCAAAAGCGTTTTTGTCTTCGAGGGAGCTCCGCGTGGCGTTGGGAGTTTCATCTCACTGACTCTGAGTAGCCCCAAGGTGCTGCTTGCCCTGTTGGCAAACCCCCTTTTGGCGCCACGACACAAGTTACTCAAGGCTGTCTTCACATACATGTGCCCGATCCTTCCAATGGTGTTCATGTGGGACAGCGTCATTACCAACATGCGCATCTACGACCGCGCCGAGCTCGAAAGCCTTGTCAAAGCGATCCCCGACTACTGCTGGACCTACCGGGAAGTGCCATTTGGTCAGGGTGCCCGAGCCGTCGCCTTCTTTGGCGTTCCGACGAAATCAACCCAAGGCGAGCAACCGTTGCAAATGGAGCTCTCATGATGAAGTCCGAAGTACGAGGTGCAGCATCGAGTGCCGTTTCCAAAGCAAAGCCGAAGGCACGCCGTCTCGCCCTGTTGCAGGCCATTGGAGTGGCCCGCGATCCGATCGGGTATCTGCAGTCATTGCAGAGGCAGTCGGGAGATCCCTTTTGCGTTCGGCTTCCATCTGTGGGCGATATCTATTTCACAGGTGACCCGGAGGGTGTCGAAGAGATCTTCAAAGCAGAGCGCGACGTGTTCGAACCACCAGAGTTCAACCCGGTCGCGCCCATCCTCGGGGATCACTCGCTGATCTTGCTGAAAGGCGAACGGCACAAGAAAGAGCGCAAGTTGATGATGCCGTTCTTTGCCGGGGCCCGCATGCGCGCGTACTACGACGTCATCGCGGAGTCCACGGCGGAGCAGATGCGCACATGGACCTTGGACCGTGAGCTGTCCGCCTTCGAGGTCTCGCAATCGATTATCCTGCAGGTGATCTTCCACGGCATCTTCGGAGTTCGAGACCTTGCCCGCCTCGACGAATTCACCACCCGAGTACGGGCCCTGCTCGCCGCGTACACGACACCTCTTGCGGCCTTGCCGTTTCTGCGGCGGGAGTTCGGCGGAGTCGGCCCTTGGTCGACTTTCTTACGTCTCCGAGACGAGTTCGACAGCCTGCTGCTCGAGGAGTTGCAGGCCAGGCGACGCGAGGGCCTCGAGGGACGTGAGGACATCCTTTCTTTGTTGATGAGCGCGCGCTACGACGACGGCACTGCCTTGACGGATCTCGAGCTGACCGAGGAGGTTCGAACCTTGTTGGTTGGCGGTCACGACACCTCGAGCAACACCCTGGCCTGGGCCTTCTACCATATCCTGTCGGCACCGGAGGTCGCGGAGCGTATTCGCCAGGAAGTCGATGCCCTGGGTGACGCTCCGAGCCCCTCGGATCTCACCGCCTTACCCTACTTGGGCGCGGTTTGCGATGAGGTGCTGCGCCTCTATCCGCCGGTCCCCTTTGCTCTTCGTCGCCTTCGAAAACCCTTTACGCTTCGCGGCATCCAGCTTGTTCCTGGAGAGACCTTGGCCGTCGGAATGGCGCTCTTGCATCGCAACCCGAAGACCTGGGAGCGTCCCGACGAGTTCGACCCCGAGCGCTTCCTGGAACGAAAATATTCGCTCTACGAATATGCTCCCTATGGTGGCGGCGTTCGTCGCTGCATTGGCGCCGCGTTCGCCGGTCACGCGCTGCGGGTCGTGTTGGGTACGGTGCTAAGTCAAGCGCAGCTTTCTTTGGCTCGTCCGGTCAACGTGACCGCCGTGAGCCACAGCATCAGCATTGGCCCCAACCAAGTCATTCCCATGCAATACCGTGGCCCGCGCAGCCCAGCCGCCGCGGAGAACTCCTCTGCCGTCTCCGACGCACAGGTAGCTTCTTAGCGTACGCCCTCCGAACGAGGTCCGCGCGGTGGCGCGACCCCCGCATGAGTGCACCTTCACCCCCGAGAGTCAGGCAAGGACACGCGCTTGTCTACGCCTCACACGGCCGCCGCTGAACGCAGCCGCGCAGCCATCTTGCTTGTCGGCGCCGATCCCGACCCTATATACGTTTCATGACTAGCATTTCTGCTCTCCTTCGCGCCCTAGCCCTTCTGGGCGCACTCTCGTTCATCACTGTCGGAACCGCCTCGGCTTCGTACTGTCCGGGCGACGGTGAAAAGCCCTCCGAGCCATCGACCTTCTGTCCGGGCGACGGCGATAAGCCCTCCGAGCCGACGACCTTCTGCCCGGGCGACGGGGAAAAGCCGACTGAGCCGAGCAGCTGAGCTCGTTCCAGAGCACAGCTGCGTGGGAAGCAGCGATAGTTCCGTAACGCGTTCGCACGCCAAACGAGGTGAGCGCTCAGCTGCGTCTCGATGTCGAGATTCTCGCCACCGACCGCGGAGCTCGTCCATGCGAGCACGTGACCTTCGTTTCCCGGTCTCTCTGTGATAGCCGCGCGACTACGCATGGTATGCTGCGCCCCATGCCCGCGGCCAACAAAGCCATCGAGCTCTCGTGCGCTGTGGCTGGGACCACGCTCTTGCTCGCTCTGGTCTTCAGTTGCTCCCACTCCCGAGAACGACCGGAGGAGGTCCCGAGCCGAGGGGGCGACGGTGAAACGAGCGAAAGGACTTCAGGAAGGCAGGCGTCCGTCGACAGAGCCGTCAAGACCGACCAGCCCGAATACTCTCCCTTTCTCGACGATTATCCTCAACGCGTCTTCTTTGGCGACACGCACCTTCACACGAGCTACTCGGCCGACGCCGGATTCGCCGGTACGACGCTCGGGCCCGAAGACGCATATCGGTTCGCTCGCGGCGAGGAAGTGGTCTCGAGCACTGGCGTGCGTGCCAAGCTGCAGCTGCCTCTAGACTTCCTAGCGGTCACCGATCACGCCGAGAACCTAGGCCTCGCGCCTCTGGCTGTCGCGGCGGATCCCAGCGTCCTAGCCACTGAGTACGGGCGCAAGATCCACGACATGCTCGAGGCGGGCAAAGGGGTCGAAGCCTTCGACGATTGGCGGAGGCAGAGAGCGAATGGTGTCGACCCGATGAACGGCGACGCCAGAGCCTCGGGACAGGCTTGGAGTCTCTCGATCGCTGCGGCGGAGAAGTACAACGAGCCGGGTAAATTCACGACCCTCATCGGCTTCGAGTGGACGTCGGTACCTGGCGGCAAGAATCTTCATCGCAACGTCATCTACCGGGACGGAAAGGACAGAGCCGTTCGCATGATTCCCTACAGTGCGTACGATTCGGAAGACGTCGAGGACCTCTGGAAATGGATGTCCGGATATGAAGCCAAGACCGGCGGCAAGCTGCTCGCGATTCCGCACAATGGAAACCTGTCCAATGGATTGATGTTCGACGATGTGACCTTCGAGGGCAATCGCCCCATCGATCGCGACTACGGCGAGCGTCGTGCTCGCTGGGAGCCGCTCTACGAGGTTACGCAGATGAAAGGTGACGCTGAGGCGCACCCGTCTCTTTCCCCGACCGACGAGTTCGCAGATTTTGAGACCTGGGATGTTGGAGCGATAAACGCGCCCGAGGCAAAGACAGCAGCCATGCTCCCGAGAGAGTACGCTCGAGAAGCCTACAAGCGCGGTCTGCAGTACGAAGCCAAGCTCGGGGTGAATCCCTTCAAGTTCGGTCTGGTCGGCTCGACCGATTCCCATACGGGGCTGTCGACGGCGGAGGAGAGCCAGTACTTCGGAAAGATCACGATTCTCGAACCGGCCCCCAGTCAGGAACGCTTCTTCGAAGTGGTCGCCGGACGAACCCCGAATCCAGAAGGCAAAGACATCAAGGTTTACGCTTGGCAGGTCTCGAGCGCGGGACTTGCCGCCGTCTGGGCGCGACGGAACACGCGCGAGGAGCTTTGGGACGCGATGGCTCGCAAGGAGGTCTACGCGACAACCGGTAGCAGGATTCGCCTGCGAGTGTTTGGCGGATGGGACTTTGCAGAAGGCGACCAAGACCGTCCGGACCGCACGCAGATCGGGTATCGGCGGGGTGTGCCCATGGGTGGAGATCTCACAGGACCCGCTCAGGACCGAGCGCCGACGTTCATCATCGAAGCCATACGGGACCCTCTCGGTGCGAATCTGGACCGGATTCAAGTGATCAAGGGCTGGACCGATGCCCGCGGTAACACCCATGAACGCATCTGGGATGTCGCGGTTTCAGGCGGCCGTGAGATAGGGGCCGATGGCCGCTGCACAGTACCGGTCGGTAACACCGTCGACGTCGAAGAAGCGAGCTATGCGAACTCCATCGGCGCCGGCGCTCTGACCGCCTATTGGAAGGATTCGAACTTCGATAAGACGCAGCGGGCCTTTTACTATGTTCGAGTGCTCGAGATCCCGACACCCCGGTGGACCACTCGCGATGCCAAAATTTTCAGTCGCGAGCTCCCAGACGGCGCCCCTAGCAGCATCCAAGAACGAGCCTACACGACCCCGATTTGGTACACGCCGTGAGCTCTCTGTGGCGAAGTCGACGTCAGTCGAAGAAGCCGCGCGAGTGCGTACGCAGAACGGGTGGCGAACGGCGTCGGACTGGTGGCGGCCGCCACCGTTCGGACGTGTGGCCTTGCTGT
Organism: uncultured delta proteobacterium; assembly: GCA_963746475.1. GTDB lineage: Bacteria > Myxococcota_A > Polyangia > Polyangiales > Houyiibacteriaceae > SG8-38. The sequence goes on along the minus strand of CAVVBB010000004.1, from coordinate 195,614 downwards.
CCCAGGAGCCCCCGCCGCGAATAGGCCGAAGGCGTTGAGCGCGTTGGACCACTCTTCGCCGTCAACGTCGGTGCCGGGGGCGGGACTCGAACCCGCACGTGAAACTCACGAGCGATTTTAAGTCGCTTGCGTCTGCCATTCCGCCACCCCGGCAACGAGGCGAGCTTTGCGCTAATGGGCGAGTTCGTCCACCCGACGCGGCATCCGAGGGCCGGCTCGCTCCGGGCCAGTGTCGACAATTCGGTTCTTGTTGTCGACGAGCACCACCTTAGGCACGTGCGCGCGCGCTTCTTCGTCGCTCATTTCGCCGAAGCTGGCGATAATGGCGAGGTCCCCCGGCTTCATGTGATGCGCCGCGGCTCCGTTCACGCAGATGACGCCCGAGTCACGCGGACCTTCGAGCGCGTAAGTCACGAGGCGCGTCCCACGCGTGACGTTCCAGATGTGGACTTCCTCGTGCTCGAGGAGGCCAGCTGCCTCCATCAGGCCGATGTCGATGGTGACACTGCCTTCGTAGTCCAAGTCTGCATGAGTGATGGTCGCCCGGTGAATCTTCCCGAGAAACATACGTCGCCGCATTGTCTTGTCCTCCGTAGCGTCCGTAAGCGGTACGCTCGAATCGTGCCCAAAACGTAACGCCGAAGGCTGCGGATCGCAATCCGAGACCTTAAGCCTTCGTTGGCGGCGGCCCGAAGACCCTACTTTCTCAGGAGATCGGAGACTCGACGAAGGCCAGGCCGAGCAGGTAGCCGTCCGGCTGGGCTTGAGACCAGACCACGCGCGCGTGCTCTAGGGTCTCGTGATTCTCGGCCGTGCGAACCCGCAAGGTGCAAACCTCGTTGACTGGCAGGGCCGTATCGAGGGCTATCCGCAGACCTCCCACGCTGGCGTTGATTGCCATGCCGGACCCCCGTACGGGCGACACAAGCTCGATGTCGGCGTCAAAAGGCCATCTACGGAAACGGCGCCGAGCTCCCCGATGCACCGCACCATCGGCCGCGCCCTGCGGAAGAATCGTTGAAAGTCTTTGTATCATCGCTGCCAAACCTTGCAGTGAAGGTATACGAATGTAGGTGGCTTTTCTAGGCCCTTTGGCAAGGGAAAAGCCGGGGCCTGCGTTCCTTGCCAGCACTTGGCGCCCTATGGATTCATCCGTAAGGATTACGGATCTCGGCTCAGAACGACTCTGGACCCACGCGAAGTCGTCCAGAAAGGCGAGCAATCTGCTCCATCAGGCTATCGACGGCGCGGGCGAGTTGGGTTCCGTACCAAAACAGCAGTTTTCCGTCGATCGGCTCCACCAGGCAGCCAGAGCCGGCGATCTCTGCACGCAGGGCGAGCGCATCGGCCTCCGAAAAAGCATACGGTTCGTCCGGCAGCAGGATCGCCTGGGCACCACGCTCCAGCGCCTCTTCGATGCGCGTGCGAGGGTAACGGGTGTCCCGACCGGCCACGCGCTCCTGCGCACGCGGCTCCGATCTTCCGAGGTCCGCGGAGAGTGGGTAAAGTCTCGGCCTCTCTTTGAAAACATTGTGGGCTCCGCAGGATTCGAGCAGATCACTGGCGTAGACCCGCCCGTCGAAGGTCATCCAGGGGTCCTTCCATATGGGCACGAACACCGGTAGCGGCGGGACAGCTGGGGGCTCCCGCAATCGCTCACAGGCACTCCGCACGGCGCGCAACGCGTCGCTCTGCGCGGGATCGACGCACAGAAGTACGCAGAGCTCTTCTAGATGCGCAAGCGACTCCTGCACCGTGCAGGGAAAGCTCACGTGCACTCTGAGACCCCGCTCGATCAAGGCCTGCACTGCGGGCCGAGCATTCTCCTCTTTGTTGGCGAGTACGAGGTCGGGGTCCAGCGCGCACACGGCCTCGACATCCACACTTTTGGTGCCCCCGATGACGGTCACCGCATCCAAGGCGCCGGCTGGCTCGACGCAAAATTGCGTTCGGCCGCGCAAGACTGCGGGGCCGACGAGCTCGGCGACACTCAGGGTCTCGCTGGGAACCAGCGAAACGATGCGTCTCGGGGGGCCGGTGACGTCGAAGATCTGTCCCAATGCGTCGGTTACGGAGCTCACTTCGCCTCAAACCTCGAGTCATCTCGACGTGCCTGCTCATCTGCGCACCAGCGGGCGGTCGATTTGCCCATGTGTACGTCCAAGTGATACTTTGAACGACTGGCGCAAGTTTGGCGAGATGGATGACGGACTGACCATGCGAGAGATTCAGCAGGCTCTGACCGAAGCAGGGTTGGAAATCTACAGGGCAGAAGACGACGAGCTAAGCATCGCCGAGCGCGTACGCCTGCACCTCATGGACTCCGGTGTGAAGGTCACCGGGCGCAGCGGTGTCACCGTGCGATTCACCGCTCGCTCGCAGCAGTCCGACGCACCCTCAGCATCCCCCGAGCAGTTGGTTCAACTGGTACGGGAGCACGTGGGCAGGGCGGCAAGGGAGCGCGGCTACGAGGAATCGCTCTGCCAGAGCGTCGACGTCAGAGATCCCGTCGATGAGTCCAAAGTGCTCGATGTGTGGCACGAGGTCACCTACGAAAAAGCGCTGACGCAGCCGGCCGAGGCGGTCGATGAAGTCCGTTGGGCGCTAGAGCTAGACAAATACGTGCGACTCTAAACGCACGCGGCTCGCTTCCGGCTCAACGCAGGCAAACAAACGAACGTTCTCCGCAAACCGTCCTCGGGGACCGTCCCGTAATTCATACTCGACGCGATCGCCTTGTCGCAGTTTGCGATAACCATCGCCTTTGATCTGCGAATAGTGGACGAAGATGTCCTCGCCGCTGGCGTTGCTGATGAATCCCCAGCCCTTGGCATTGTTGAACCACTTGACCGATCCGATTTCCATGTCCCCCCTCGACGCGAGCACGGGTTTCGACATGTCCCGCACTCCGATCAAGGCGAAAGTTCTACAGACAGAGTGGCTTCGTCAAGTGTCTTCGCCTCTCGACGAAAAAGAACACAGCAATCCGCCTCGTCCCGTAGGCGAGCGCGAAACACGTTCGCACCGCTACGGAGCGAGACGAGTACGGCGCCAAAGACTTCCGTCCCGCTCATAGAGCTCTCGGTCGTGCAGCCGATCGTCCTGGTTCTGCCAGAACTCGATCGCATCGGGAACGAGTCGATAGCCGCCCCAGTGCGGCGGCCGTGGCACCGGAACGTTGGCGAAACGCGCATCGATCTCTCGCACGGCTTGGTCCAGTGTTCGTCGATCTGGGATCGGCTCGCTCTGCGCGGAGGCCCAAGCTCCCAGCTGACTACCGCGTGGCCGGGACGCAAAGTACCTGTCGGCCTCGTCGTCGGACACTTGGACCACCCCGCCGCGAACGCGAACTTGCACACCGGTCGTGTGCCAATGGAAGGCAAGCGCAGCCTTTGGGTTGGCGCTCAGTTCACGCGCTTTGGCACTCTGCAGGTTCGTGTAAAACGAAAACCCCTCGGGCCCCGCGGACTTCAGCAAAACGAAGCGCACCGACGGCTGACCCTCGCGACTGACCGTCGCGAGCGCGCAGCGCGTCGCATCGAAGGCCTCAATCTTTTCGGCTCGCTCTAGCTCATGCGCAAAGCGCAAAATCGGATCGACTTCGCTCACGGCTATGACCGCGCTTCGTCGGAGCCCAGATGCGTGTCGGCGATGTCAGCCCAGGAACCGCTGGGTTCCAAAGCCAGGTAGCGTCTCCAGTGCGGCCGGGCGGCGTCCTTGTCGCCGCGCTCTTCGAGCGCCATCGCCAGGTTGAAGTGCGCATCGGCAAACGACGGATCACTCTTAAGCGCATCTCGAAACAGCGTGATCGCCTCGCTGATTTCACGACGCTCGAAATGCAGAAACCCGAGGTTGTACAGCGCCTCGGGCTGTTCAGGATCGGACTCGAGGGCTTGCCGGTAGTACACTTCCGCCTGCTCGATCTGGTCACGCCTGTAGTAGAGGTTGCCCAAGTTGGTCAGAGCGTTTGAGAGTGCCGGGTCCAGAGAGATGGCCTTGAGGTAGGCTTCCTCTGCCTGGTCGAGAGATTCGTCCGTTTCGTCGAGCTCGCAACCCTCAAGATAATATTCGTACGCTGTGGCGCGCTTGTCGTCGTCGAAGTGCAGTAGCCGCACAACATCGGACTCGAGGCGTTCGAGACTGAAATCGAGGACTCTCTGGCCCGTCGCCGGCTCGTAGCTGCCGCCTTCGTCTTGGACCACGGCGCACCTGCCATCGGCGACCACTCGAAGCTGCGACAGAGGCTGGGTCTTGTCCGGCAGGCTCGCCCGCAAGGAGTCGACCGCCTTTCGCACGTGTCGAAGCGGTACGCCCCCGTCCAGCAGCCCCTTGGCCGTCCGAACGCCAATCAAGTCCTGAAACGTGTAGTAGTTACGGCCGTTCACCCTCGCCGAGGGCACGATCAGACCCGAACGGTGCCAAGATCGCAGTCTCGACACGGAGAAGCTACAGAGACGAGCGACCTCCGACACGGCGTACAAACCCGCGACCGCATCGGTTCGAGGGGGCGGAGGCTGAATCTGCACCGGCTCCGACCTCACGAGACGTCCGTTCGCTCCCACACCGAGATGGATGACGTTGTTCTCGTTCCCGCCTTCGCTCACGACCGCTCACCCCCCGCTTCGGCTGCGCTCTAGCACCTTCCCCGATGGGCAGCCCCACAGAGCCCTCTTATCGCTCATTTCAGAGGTCGGATCCAGAGAAACGTAGGAGTGCTACAGTTCGGGAATGCCTCACCCCCCCGTCGCTTCGCCCATGGGGTTCCTGTCGGACTTACACGGGAATTTGCTCGCTCTGGAGGCGGTGCTCGGAGAGCTCCACCGCAGCGGCGTGCAGCGGATTTACGTGGCGGGCGATCTCCTTCTAGGGGGTGACCAGCCCTTGGAAGTCTGGCACCGACTGCAGCAAGAACGGGCCGTCTGCACGCGTGGCTTGTCGGACACCGCCCTCGGCTCGCTCGATCCCGACAGCCTCTTGCCCGTGGACGAGGACCAGCGACATCGGGCTGAGCTGTTCGCCAAAACGCGGTCCGCCATCGGAGATCTAGTCGCGGAGCGCCTCCGCCGGCTCCCTGAGCAACACCGCATCCCGCTCGTCGACGGCCGCGAAATTCTCATGGTGCACGGCTCCCCAGCCGACGGCGGGCGGGAGATCAGTCACGACCTCAGCGACGAGGAGATCATGGCCCTGACCGCGGGCGATCCGGCGGACATCATCGTCTGCGGCGCCAGCCACGTGCCCTTTCAGAGGACCGTCGAAGAGCAGCACATCGTCAACGTCGGCTCAGTGGGCGCCGCCCCCGAGGGCAACACCGCCCACTACACCATCATCCGCCCCAACATGAGCGGGGCCGACATCCTCCAGGACTGGGTCGAGTATTGAAGGGGTAAAGAAAGCGGCTTGCTCCGGTCCATCCCCTTGTCTTCGAATCCGCTCAGGCCTCCCTGCCCCTCTCGTCGGCGAAAGCCGTAATCGTAGCCACCACTCCGAACCCCCGAGGCAGTACCCTGGGCCCTGCAAGGGCGGAGCTAGTTAGCGGCGGCGCGGGCTTCTTCTTCGTCCGGCTCTGGCTCTGGCTCCATCTTGCGCAGCTCGACGCGACTGACCCGCCGCTCGTCAGCATCGAGCACGACGATTCGGTAGGAGCCAGTCTGAAGACTCTCGCCGACGACCGGAACGCGACCCGCGATGTGCACGATGAGCCCTCCCAGCGAGTCGAAGTGGCTCTTGTCCTCGCAAATGGGCTCGCCGATTCGCTCTTCCAGATCGTAGACGGAAATCCCTGCATCGACCGAGTAGTGCCCGGGCTGATGCTCGGAGACCAAGGGTGCCTCTTCGTCGTGCTCGTCTTGAATCTCGCCGACGATTTCTTCTACGATGTCTTCGAGCGTGACGATGCCCGCGGCGCCCCCGAACTCGTCCACGACGACCGCAATGTGCGAACGCCGGCGCTGCATCTCGCGCAAGAGCATTCCGATCTTCTGCGTTTCGGCGGCGAAAAAGACGGGCTTACGGACGAGGTCTGCCAGCTCGACCGAGGAGATGTCCCGTTTGTCTCGAACGACCCGAAACAGATCTTTCGCATACAGGATGCCCTCGACCTGATCGACGTGTTCTTGGTAGACCGGGTAGCGACTGTGTCCGGACTCGACCACCCGATCAAGAACGCTCTGAACACTGGCGCCGATTTCGAACGTAATCATCTGAGTGCGCGGAACCATGATTTCCCGGGCCACCGTGTTCTTGAACTCGAGGACGCTGCGGATCATTTCGGCTTGTTCCTCCGGAAAGGACCCCGCCTCTTCGCCCTGCTCGATCGCGCGCTCCACGGTGAGCTCCGTGAGCCGGGCCGCGTCACTCTCCTTCAGCTCCGGAATCACGTGCGTGACCACTCCAGCAATCCAGTCGAGTGGAATCGCCAGTGGAATCAGCAATAGCTCGATGGGGCGCAGCCACTTCCAAAGGCGTAGGGTCGCAACCGCGGAACGACGAAGTACCGCGGCCGAAGCCATCGTTGCGGCGATGGCGTACCCGAGGACCACGACGATGATGCCGATGAGCGCCGCGGTGGGGCCGTGGGCCTGAAGCAGGGTGTAGCCCAGATAGGTGACGCAGAACGCGACGCAGAGCGCGCGCCCGAGCAGCAGTCGCGCCTGCACGCCCCGAAGGTCCTTGGACACTCTTGCAGCAGTGCCCGCCCCGCGAGCGCCCGCCTCGTGAACCGCTTGCAGGCCCGCTTCTCCGAGCGCGCTAAGGCCCACGCTCACGGCAGCAAACACCGCGCCCAAACTCACGCCGCTTACGAGCACTGCGGCCAACTTTATACTTGGAACGTCCAAGGACTCCTTAGACCTGTCTTGTTAGGTTACCGACGTCGGGGATCGGCCGCAAGCGCTCACTGTCGATCCCTAAGGGCCCGAAATTCGCAGGCGAAGCGCGTTGAGGCGGATGAACCCGGTCGCGTCGCTCTGATCATAGACCTCGTCCTCCTCGAAGGTCGCGAACTCGGGTGCATACAGAGTCTTGGGGCTGCGTCGGCCGACGACGCTAGCGTTGCCCTTGTAAAGCTTCAGCCTCACTTCGCCGGAAACATCGCGCTGGGCGTCGTCGATCAAGGTCTGCAGCATCTCGCGCTCAGGCGCGAACCAGAAGCCACGGTAGACAAGCGAGGCGTACTCGGGAATGAGACTATCCCTGATTCGTAGAACCTCTCGATCGACTGTAATCGACTCCAGCGCTCGATGCGCCTTGTGAAGAATGGTGCCTCCTGGTGTTTCATACACGCCACGGGACTTCATGCCGACGAAGCGATTCTCCACGACGTCCACACGTCCGACGCCGTGTCGCGAGCCAATCTCGTTCAGTCGCTCGAGCATCGGAGCAGGCTCGAGCCTCTCGCCGTCTAAGCTCACGACATCCCCGCGCTCATAGCCGAGCACGATGTACTCGGGCTTGTCGGGCGCGTCCTGCGGATCGGTCGTCCAGCGGAACATGTCCTTCAGTGGCTCGTTCCACGGGTCTTCCAGGATCCCACCTTCGTAGCTGATGTGGAACAGGTTGGCGTCCATGGAGTACGGCTTCTCAGCCGTCACCTCGATCGGGATTTTCTTCTCTTTGCAGTATGCGATGCAGTCACTGCGCGAGCGGAGGTTCCACTCTCGCCACGGGGCGATCACTCGAATCCGTGGATCGATGGCCATGGCGGTGAGCTCAAAGCGGACTTGGTCGTTGCCCTTGCCCGTGGCTCCGTGAGCAATCGCGTCCGCGCCCTCCTTCTGAGCGAGCTCCATCATTGCCTTGGCGATGACCGGGCGGGCAATCGAGGTACCGAGCAGGTACTCGCCCTCGTAAACGGCGTTCGCGCGCAGCATGGGCCAGCAGAAGTCCCGCACGAACTCGTCCTTGAGATCCGCGACGATGCACTTGCTGGCGCCGGTCGCGCGTGCCTTTTCGTCCAGTCCACCCAGCTCCTCGCCCTGCCCTACGTCGGCGCAAAAGGCGATGACCTCAGCCCCGTACTTTTCTTTGAGCCAGGTCAGGATGACGGACGTATCGAGGCCGCCACTGTAGGCGAGCACGATTTTCTTGGGATCGGTGGCCATGAGGCCCGGAAGGTAGTGGCCTGCCGCGCCCGCGCAAGGACCCGTTGCTCAGCCGACCCGGGTCAACGCGCGGGCGTCGAGAAGCTCCGTAAAAACGCGCAGTGCATCGAGCCGGTCCATCCCACCGGCAAGCAGCAGCTCCTGAACCGTGGAAACCCCGTCGACGAGGGACAGGAGGGAGCTCGCCTGAGGGTCCAGGCCAAGCCATCTGATCTCCTCTTCCGGAACATCCACCGCGTAGATGTAGGCGAGCGACCCCACACGCGACGCGTACTGCTCCTCGAGTCGCTGACGACTGATCGTGGCATACTGGATGGCGATCTCATCGTTGGCATCGCGGCCCAGAAGCAGCTCCGCCTCGCGCAACGAGCCCATGAAGTCGCCGAGGGCAAACCGGTCGACGATCTCTCGGCGTATCTCGACCAGGCTTGGCGCAGCCGTGGTCGGCCGCTCCGGCGACATCTGCTGCGCCGGACCCCTGGGATACTCGCTCACTCGCTTCATGCCCGCAGCCGCGGCCAGGGCCCGGTCGAGCGGCGGGGGCGCAACCGTCCGGCGGCGATGTCGGTCCGCGCCCCAGGCGTCAGTGGCGCTCCCCTCGCCTTCGGCTGACGGCTCTGCGCGGGCGGGCCCGAGCCCCGCCGCGAGGTCGATGCCACCCTCCGCATCCAACAGTGTCGGGACCTCAGAGTCCTTCGCCTTGCCTGCAAAGGAAGCCATTGCGGCTACGCCGACTTGCCGACAACACCCTTGAACATGCGCTGCGTGCGCGCGAGCGACTCGAGATCCTCCTTGAGCGCGTGCAGGTCACCCGAAGCAAGCAGCCCCCGAGCCTTGTCGACGACGCCGCGCGCCTTGTCGATGGCGTCGCGGCCAAAATCGCTGCCCGCAACAATCGACTCGACCTCGGGAAACAGACGCTCGATCTCCGCAATGAGCGTCTGAGCCTCCTGGCGGACCTCCTCGGCGGCCTCGTCTTGTCGAACCCCGATCGCATAGTCCTGCGCGTCGGTCATCATGTCGTTGATCTCGTCTTCGGTGAGGCCGCTCGTCGCCGTCACGGTGATCGACTGCTCCTTGCCCGTCTCCATGTCTTTCGCATGAACGCTGACGATGCCGTCTGCGTTGATCTCGAACGTCACCTCGACCTCGAGCTGGCCAGCCGGCGCTCGGCGCAAGCCGGTCAGGATGAACTCCCCCAGCAGGTCGTTGTCCTCGGCGCGACGAGATTCACCCTGCAGCACGAGAATCTTCACGGCCGTCTGATTGTCGCGCACGGTCGTGAAGGGTTTGCTCCGCGAGGTGGGAACGGTCGTGTTCTGCGGAATAAGCTCCTCGAAGTAGCCGCCGACGACCATGATCCCGAGGGTGTGCGGCGTCACATCGAGCAGCACCATGTCGAGCGCGTCGCTGTCGTCGACCAGAGCGGCTCCCTGGATCGCGGCGCCGAGCGCCACGACTTCGTCCGGATGCACGCCTTTGCACGGTGACCGCTCGAAGAACCCGCTGACAGCCTGCTGGACCTTGGGCATGCGCGTCATGCCGCCGACCAGGATCACGTCTTCGATCTCGTCCTTTTCGAGTCCTGCCTCGCGCAAAGTTAGGTCGCAGATTTGAACGGTGCGATCGACCAAATCCGCGGTGAGCTCTTCCAGCGTGTCCCGGGACAGAAGCCGCTGCAGATGCAGGGCCTCGTTTCGGGCGCTCGAAATGATGAAAGGAAGGTTCACCTCCGTTTCGGTGACTGCCGACAGCTCGCACTTTGCCTTCTCTGCGGCGTCCTTGAGACGTTGCAGCGCCATTCGGTCCTGGCGCAAATCGATATCGTGCTCCTGCCGGAACCCGTCGACCAGCCAGTCGATGAGACGCTGGTCGAAGTCTTCGCCGCCGAGAAACGTGTCGCCCGCCGTGCTGATGACCTTGAACACGCCCGTGCTCGAGATCTCCAGGATCGAAATATCGAACGTGCCTCCGCCGAGGTCGTAGACCGCAACGGTGCGATCGATGTTCTTACCGAAACCGTACGCCAGCGCGCCCGAAGTCGGCTCGTTGATGATGCGAATCACATCCAGACCGGCGATTTGCCCGGCGTCCTTGGTGGCCTGCCGCTGGTTGTCGTTGAAGTACGCCGGCACGGTCACGACGGCCTTCTCGACCTTTTCGCCGAGGTAGTCCTCGGCCACCATCTTCATCTCCTGCAGGACCATCGCGCTGATCTCGGGGATGCTGTAGACCTTTTCACGCATCTTGATGCGGCAGTCCCCGTGAGGCCCTTCGACGATGTGGAATGGGCAGGTTTGAATCGCGTTTTTGACCTGCGGTGTATCCCACTTGCGCCCGATGAGTCGCTTGGCGGCAAACACCGTGTTCTCTGCGTTGGTCACCGCCTGCCGCTTGGCGATGTGCCCGACCAAGCGCTTACCGCCCTCGGTGACAGCCACCATGGAAGGGGTGACCTTGTAGCCTCCCCTGTTCGCAATCACCACTGGTGTGCCGCTTTCGACGACGGCGACACAAGAGTTGAAGGTTCCTAGGTCGATCCCGATGACTCTATCCATGCCCCACTACTTCCAAGTGCCGGGAAGTCGCACGAGCTTCACCCCCCCAGCTCCTCTAATAGATTTTTCACCATCTCATGCTCTGGGTCCAGCTTTGCGGCGGCCAACAGCTCTTTACGTGCACTCGCATCCATACCCGCCCCCACATAAATGCGACCGAGAAGCACGAGGGTGTCGACCGCTTTCGGATCCAGATCGCGGCTGCGCTGTGCGTAATCACGAGCCTTGCGGAGGTCTCCGCCAGCCCTGAACAGAGCGGCAGCGGCCCGACGAGCGGGGAGAGGGTCGTTCGGGTAGGCATCCGCCACTTTGGCCCAGGAAATGCTCGCCGCGGCCCACATCTGATTGTCCTCTTCGTAGTTGGCCTGCTCTTTGTGGATCTCGACCAGCTGAACACGCAGTCTCGCATCCAATCTGCGGTACTCCTCCTTGAGGCCCTCCCGATCCGGCGCCATCGCGAGCGCCATCCGCACGGTGGTGAGGGCCGTAGCGAGGTCACCGCGCGCTTCGGCTTCACGCGCAAAGGCCAGCTGATGGTCGACCTTGTCCGCGCCTCCCGTCACCGCCGCACTCTGTTTCAAGGAAGCCGTGAGACCGCGAAGCGCAGCTTTGTGTCCGACTCTTGATGGCGGCGCCGTCGAGTTCGGCCGTGCCTTCGCCTGGCTCTCCTGAACCGGACGCCCTGCCCGCGGACGCAGCCGTCGCTGAAGCAGCTCGCGCTTGCGACGCGCTCGCGCGGCGATGTCCGCAGGGTCCTCGTCGACGCCGGTTCCCGTGGTGCTTCTGCGCGACCGGCGTGCCGTGGCGCTGGGCTGAGCTTGCGCGGGATCCACAGGAGACGCCTCGGTCGAGGAGTGCTCCGTCTGCGCGCCGCCCATGGCCTGGGCACGCTCGGCGCCCCGTTCCATTTGGTGCTCCACCGCCGAGACCGCCGCATTTCGCGAGAGGTACCTGTCATAGGCCTCCCGCTTCTTCTTCTTGCCGAGCACCTCGTAGGCGTCGGTGAGACGAGTGAAGATCGCCTCCATCTGGCTCTTGAACGCCCCGAGGTTCTTGCCGAAGTACGAGTCCGGATGAAATCGCTTCGAAAGCGTGAAGTAAGAGTGGCGAATGGCTGCCTTCTCGGCGTCGGGCCGCAGGCCCAGCATCTCGTAGTGAGTGAGCTCGTCGAGGCGCAGGTGTAAATCTCGGATGTACTGCTGCTCCTCGGGAGGGAGAGCGACCTGCTCGTGCATCTCGACGCCACTGTCGTTCGACGCGTGCTCCGCCCCATCCTCAGGCCATCGAACCGCTCCCAGAACGACCAGCCGCTCGACAATCTGGCTCACCGCCTCGTCATCGAGGCCGGTGAGGTCGGCGAGGTCCTCCAGGTTGAGCACGCCGTCGATGCAGCTGTACAGGAAGCCCTCCAGGCCGTCGATCTCGAGCTGCTTGATGTCGATGGACTCGACTCGTTGTGGAGTTCGCTCCCGTTGCATGAACGCGTGCTGGTGCCCCCCTTACCTAAAGGGTAACGGTCGCGTCCACCAACAACCACTCCAAGAGCGCCTTCTGCGAATGCAGACGGTTTTCCGCCTCCTGCCAGACGCGAGATTGCGGGCCTTCGAGCACGGAGGCACTGACTTCCTCGCCACGGTGAGCAGGCAAGCAGTGCAGGAAGATGGCGTCTTTCGAGGCTCGGCTGAGCCCCGCATCGTCGACGATGAACCCGGAAAACGCCTGCTTGCGGGCTTGCGCCTCTTCTTCCTGGCCCATACTCGCCCACACGTCCGTGGTGACCACATTGGCGCCCAGCAAGGCTTCCTCCGGTTTGTCGAAGAGCTCGATTCGGCTCGAGCCGAGCTTCTGCGCGCGCTCCAAGACCTTTCGTTCGGGGCGGTATCCCTCGGGCGTCGCGAGGCTGAGCTCGAAGCCGAGAATTGCCGCGGCTAAGATCCAGGAGTGCGCCATGTTGTTCCCGTCGCCAACCCACGCGACCTTGAGAGAATCTAGCGACGGACCCAAGGCCTCCCGGATGGTCATGAGGTCGGCCAGCAACTGACAAGGATGATAGAGGTCGGAAAGCCCGTTGACGACGGGCACCGTGGCGTGCCGTGCCAAAGCCTCGATCCGGTCGTGACCAAAGGTCCGGTACACCACCGCGTGGACGTAGCCACTGAGCATGCGGGCGGTGTCCTCTATCGGCTCTCCGCGCTCGAGCTGGGTGTGCTGCGAAATCAGCGTCACGGGCAGTGCGCCAAGCTCGTGGATCCCAACTTCGAAGGACAGGCGCGTTCGTGTGGATGCCTTTTCCAAAAGCACCGCGACCGACTTGCCTTGCAGCGGCCTGGGTTGTTCGGGCGTGCCGCGAGTGCGCTTGAGCTCCTCGGCACGGTCGAGCACCGTCAGCAGCTCTTGTCGGCTGAGGTCGACCAGGCTTAGGAAATGGCGCGTCATGACGCGGCCGCCTTCCTCGGGGCGTCGGAGAGGACGGTTTCGAGCAGGCCCAGACCCTCGTCGAGCTCTTCGCGGGTGACGTTGAGCGACGGCGAAATTCGAACCACCTGGCCTCCGGCCAGGGTCACCAGGAGACCGGCCGAAAAAGCGGTCGCCAAGGTCGCAGCCGGATCGACGTCCTCGTGCAGAAGCAGGCCCCGGAGCAGGCCCATGCCGCGCGCATCGACGACCGAGTCCAGCCGTTCGCTCATGCCGAGCAGACGACTGCCCAGATACTCTCCCAGCTCGCCAGCGCGCGCGATCAAGCCCTCTTCGTCGAAAATTTCGAGTACGGCCAAGCCGGCGGCACAAGCCAGAGGGTTCCCCCCAAAGGTGCTGGCGTGGCTGCCTGGGGGCAGGCCTCGCTCCAGGCGCTCGGTCACCAGCATCGCGCCGAGCGGAAAGCCTCCCGCGATGCCCTTGGCGAGGGAGCAGGCGTCGGGCACCACGCCAAACCACTCCTGAGCGAGGAAGCGACCGGTCCTGCCATAGCCGGTTTGAATCTCGTCCAAGAACAGCAGGGCACCACGCTCGTCGCAGATTCTCCGTGCGCCCTCGATGAACTCCGGCTGAGCGACGATGATCCCTCCCTCGGCCTGAATCGGCTCGAAGATGACCGCGGCGGTCTTGTCCGTCACCGCCGCGTCGAGGCCTCGAAGATCGTTGTAGTCGATAAACCGGACGCCGGGCACGAGAGGCTCCATGCCGAGGTGGTACTTGTCCTGGCCCGTGACGGACAAGGAACCCATCGTTCGCCCGTGAAAGCTGTTGCGGGTCGCCACGAACTCCACACGTTCGTGCTGCCCCTGATCGTAGTGATGGCGCCGGGCGAGCTTGAGTAGCGCCTCGTTTGCTTCGGAGCCGCTGTTGCAGAAGAAGGCCTTCGTGAAAGGAGTGCGCGCGCAGATGGCCTCCGCAAGCGCGATGGCCCGGTCGTTGTAAAAGATGTTCGAAACGTGCATCAGCCGGCCAGCCTGCGCTGCGATGGCCGCCGCGAGCTTCGGGTGGCTATGTCCGACCGACAGCACCGAGATTCCGCCGGACAAGTCCAAGTACTCCTGGCCCGCGGCATCGGTCACGCGGCGGCCGCGACCCTGTGTCAGCACGAACGGCGCAGGGGCATAATTTCCGAGTTGGACCTGTTTGGCGGTGCGGAGCATTTCGTCCTGGCTGGTCATGGATCTTCCAAAAAAGGGAAGCTAGCTGGATACCATCTTAACAGCACAACGTCGACCCCTCCGAAACCGCTGCCATGGTGCGCACTTCGGAGGATCGAGAGGAGCCCGCCGACGAACCACAAGCTAGCGCGTGATCTCGGTTCCGATCCCCTCGTCGGTGAAGATCTCGAGCAGAACCGCGTGCCGAACTCGGCCGTCGATGATGTGGGCCTTTCGGACGCCACCGGCCAAGGCGCTGAGTGCGCAATCCACTTTGGGCACCATGCCGCCTTCGATGACGCCTTTGCGCTTCAAGCTCTCTATCTCGGAGGCGCTCAAGGAGCTGGCGACTTTGCCGTCCTCGCCACGCACGCCCGCAATGTCCGTGAGCAAGACCAACTTTCGCGCGGGCAGCGCCTCGGCGATCTTGCCGGCCACGGTGTCGGCGTTGACGTTCAGTGAATGATTGTCGGCATCCACGGCGACCGGCGCAATGACCGGAATGAAGCCATCGTGGACCAGGCGACGCACGACCTCCGGGTTGACGTGCTTGATCTGACCGACGCGGCCGGGATCGACCCACTTGCCGCTCTTGGTCTGCATGCGTTCGATCTTCTCCGCTCGCAAGAACGCGTCGTCTCTGCCAGTCAGCCCTACGGCACGCCCACCATGGCCCGCAATCAGGGAAACGATCTCTTGGTTGACCTTGCCGCCAAGCACCATCTCGACGACCTCCATGGTGTGGTCGTCGGTGACGCGCAGCCCCTCGAGCCGCTCGCTGACCACGCCCATCGCCTGGAGCGTCTCGTCGATCTGCGGGCCGCCGCCATGGACGACGACCGGATGCAGGCCGACATACTTCATCAGCACGACGTCTCGCGCGAAGCTGTCACGCAACTCGGGATCGACCATGGCATGGCCCCCGTACTTGATGACGAAGAGGTCGCCGTGAAAACGGCGGATGTAGGGCAGCGCCTCCTGGAGGGTGGCCGCTTTTTGAATCAGCTCGTCCATGAGTTTCAGTCGCGTATAGCAGATCCGAGCGGGAGCTCGCCGAGCTTCGCATCGAGCTGCTTTCGGGCCCAGCTGAGAGCCTCAAAACGGTTCGAAAAGGCCTTGTTTGGAAACTTCGGCGGCGAGACCCAAAAGACCGCGGTCACCAGCCCACGAAGCCAGGCGCTCGGTACGATGAGCGCGGACCCGGCGTTCCATCGCTCGTCATGGGCTTCGAACCGCTTCAAGTGCTCGGCGAAGAGCTTGCGCTGGACGGCGCTCGCCTTGGCCAGGTTGGACAGATCTGCGACCCAGGCGACAGGATACCTGGCCTTCTTCGCCCAGTTTTCTCGAGCCTCCGCGAACCCTTTCAGCTCCTCTACCGTGGCTTCGGCAGGAAAGCTCATCCAGTAAATGGGCACGTACTCGTGAGACACCCAGGGATGGTCGACTTCGAGATAGGTCATGGCCTGCTCACAGCCTCATTTACCCCGAATCACGGCTTCGAGCCCAGATAAGGGCCATGCGGCTCGAGCTCAGGCGACGCGAGAGAGTGCTTCGTCACGGCCGTGGGGCTGCTCGAAGTCAATCTGCGGTCCAAGCGGCACGATCCCGGTCGGATTCACCGAGGGGTGACTCTCGTAATAGTGCCGCTTGATGTGTTCCATGTTCACGGTTTCGCGCACGCCCGGCACTTGATACAGCTCGCGGGTGAAGCCCCAGAGATTGGGGTAGTCGACCAGCCGCCGCAGATTCGTCTTGAAGTGACCGACGTAGACCGGGTCGAAACGAACCAGTGTCGTGAACAGGCGCCAATCGGCTTCCGTCAGTCGGTCGCCCAGCAAGTAGCGCTGCTTGGAGAGTCTCTCCTCCAGCCAGTCCATCGTGTCGAACAGCTCGACGAAGGCTTGTTCGTACGCGGACTGCGAGGTGGCGAAGCCACAGCGGTAGACGCCGTTATTGACCGTACGGTAGACGCGCTCGTTCACTGCATCGATCTGCTCTCGGAGCGCGTTCGGATAGTAGTCGCCGGGCAGGGCTCCCAGGTCATCAAACGCAGTGTTGAACATGCGAATGATTTCCGAGGACTCGTTGCTGACGATGGTCCCGGTCTTTTTGTCCCAGAGCACCGGGACGGTGACCCGCCCGGAAAACTTCGGCTCGGCCGCGGTGTAAACCTGGTGAAGGTATTCGGCTTGTAGGTTGGGATCGGCAACGACGCCCTCCCCTTCCTCGAAAGTCCAGCCATGCTCGTGCATGCCGGGATTCACCACGGACAGCCCGACCAGGTCCTGCAGACCTTTGAGCTCACGAAAGATCAGCGTTCGGTGCGCCCAGGGGCAAGCGTAAGAAACGTACAGGTGGTAGCGACCCGGCTCGGCTGGAAATGCTTTGCCGCTCGGAGCGTTCTTGCCGTCTGCGGTAATCCAGTTTCTGAACCGAGCGTTGCTCCGCACGAAACGCCCGCTGGTGCTCTTGGTGTCGTACCACAGGTCGTGCCAAACACCTTCGATCAACTTTCCCATCATTCACCTCGCTCGGTCACTACAGGTGACCCATTTTCCCGCTTTGGTAGTCGCGAAAAGCCGCCGCGATCTCTTCTCTTGTGTTCATGACGAACGGGCCATACGCGACCACGGGCTCGTTCAGGGGCTCGCCGCTGAGCATCAGCACGCGAGCGCCCTCGCTGCCTCGAAGGCGAACCGTGCCCTCGTCTTCTCGCTTGAAGACGGCGACGTGACGCGGCGCGATCGGCTGACCTTCCGCAACCTGCACGTCACCTTCGAGAACGCAGGCGAGCGCTGTCCAGGAGCTCGGGAGCTCCATCTCGCACAGACCGTCCTCGGAAAAGGCAAGATCCAAGACCGCCATCGGCGTGTGTGTCTTGGCCGGGCCGAGCTCCGAACCGAAGCGACCCGCGACCAGACGCCCCTCCGCAGCGCCCAGCGGCAGCCGCGGAAACTCGCGAGCGAGCAAGGGCTGGTAGCGGGGCGCGGTCATCTTGTCGACGGCGGGCAGGTTCACCCACAGTTGAACCATCTCGAACTCCCCACCGGCTTCGGTGAAGCGCTGCGAGTGCATCTCCTCGTGCACGACGCCTGACGCGGCCGTCATCCATTGCACGTCGCCAGGTCCAATGCGGCCGCCAGCCCCAGTCGAGTCACGATGCTCCACCTCCCCGCGATACGCGAAGGTCACGGTTTCGAAGCCGCGGTGTGGATGCTCTCCGACGCCTCGCCTTCGAGCCGCCGGAGGAAAATATTTGGGATCGGCGTGGTCCAGGAGCAAAAAGGGGCTGAGCGTCTGCGCATCCGCGAGCGGGGAGAAGACGGTCCGCACATAGAACCCGTCTCCAACCCAGTGCGCGGGTCCCGGTGCGATGACCGTCTCGAGCGCACGGGCCTTCTTCTTGTTCGTCGTGTCGAGGGCTGTATCGCGCATGGCTCGGCTCCCAGGGCCACGAGACCGAAGCACGAGGCCCAGCCCAGATGCCATCGCCAGGGCTGCCCCGAGCCAGCTCAGCAGGACGCGTCGTGTCGCAGTGGCCATGGACCCACTCTACGCAGCTCCTCGCAGGGCGGAAGACCGCAGTTCCTTGACCTATTGTTGCATAAATGCAACTTATCGGCATATTGCAGGCCGACAAAGACAACATTGCAACTTTTGTGCATGTCGTGCGGCAGCAGAGCCTTGCCGGCGCTGCCCGCCACCTGGCGGTCCCCAAGTCCACCGTGAGCCGGCGAATCGCCCGCCTCGAGACACAGCTCGGAGTCAAGCTCGTCCATCGCGACGCGCGCCGCATCAGCCTGACTCCGGAGGGTCGTCGCTTTTACGACTCGGTCGTCCACGCGGTCGACGCCCTGGAGCTCGCGGTCGAGCGCATCGAGGACAGCAGTCGTGCGCCACGCGGAATGATTCGAATCACGGCGCCGGGAGACTACGGCCGCATGGTGCTAGTTCCTCGCCTCGCGAACTTTCTCGAGCGCTACCCGGACATCCGCTTGGACTTGGTGCTGACCAACCGCGTCGTCGACCTCGCGCAGGAGGGGGTTCACCTGGCGGTGCGCGCAGGTACGGTCAGCGAGCCAAGTCTCATCGCCCGAAAGCTCGCTCCATCGGAGCTACAGCTCGGCGCCCACACCGATGTCGTCGTCGACGAGCGGAACATCCGGTCCCTCGAAGCGCAAGACTTCGTGCTGTACCGGGCGGACGGTAGCAGCCAGGTCATCCGCTTGGATCGGACTCTGAACGGCAAAACCGAGAGTGTGAGCCTGAACGTGAATGGCAGGGTGAACGTTGACGACTACGCCGCCATGGCCGCGCTCGTCGCCGAAACCCGGAGCATCGGCCTCATGCCGAAGCTGCACTTACAGGACGGACGACGGAGCAAAGAGATACGGCGGGTCTTCCCGGAATGGTGTCTGCGGGGCGGGACGATCAATTTGGTCTGCTCGACCCGCCAGATGCCCGAGCGCGTCCGCCTACTCATGGATTTCCTCGTCGAAGAGCTCGTGGAGCAAGATGATGCTTAGTCCGTTTGGGTTTCCCACCCTCGAGGGAGTGCCTCGGTCACAGAATGCTGCGAGTCTCCAGAAGGGCGTATCGGGCGAGCCTCGATCGGTGCAGAATCGAGCCCTGCAGTTGACGCGAGGGTGGTCATGACAAGACGACAAGATCGAAGGCAAAAGCATGCCCAGAGCACTTGCCTTGGCGCGTTTGGGCTGCTCGGCATTCTCATATGTTCCGAAGCCAGCAACGCGCGAGCCGCGCCGCCGTTCACGGAAATCACCAGCGGCTTCGAGCTCATGCAGAACATCAGACCGGCGCTGGCCGACGACGGCACGGTCGTTGCGGCCGCGGCAGAGGTCCTGCACGTGGGCGACGGCAACAACCTCAACCTGATCGACCTGGGCCCGGCTGGCCTGGAATTCGTTCCGGGAACGTCGAGCGCCCGGGCGGTGCGCGTCCGTAGTGAAGGCGACATCGTCTTCGTCGCGAACAGACCCGTCGAGCCGATGTGTGACGGACCCGGAGGAACGCGAGGCGCTTTCCGGACGGATACGAACGGCTCCGGCATCGACGCGATCGCCGAGGTATGTCTCTTCGACGAGATCGACGAAGGCCGCATCGGCCCGCACATCGCCATGTCAGAGAACGGCACCGTGGCCTTCAGTCAGATCCGCAGCTCGGCCGGGGCGATCTTCCGCGGGCCAGTGAGCGGCCCCTTCGAAGTCCTGCGTTCCGGAACAGGAACGTTCTTCAATACGCAGGAAATCGACGTGAACGACAGCGGTCGCGTGGCGGTGCAGATGGAGTACTTCGACGGCTTTTCGGGGCCGCTCATGCGTGGTGTGCTAATATTCGACACACCGGAGCAGGACAAGCTGGCCATCGACACGGCCGTCGAAAAGCTGGGCATCGGACAGCAAGCGACGCTGGCCATCAACAGCAGCGGGACCGTGGCATTCGCCTTGAACTCGGACTTCACCATAGTTCTGGGCGAAGACGTCTCCAACTTCGACGCAGGTGTCTATCGTGCGGAGCCCACTCCGTTCAACACGCCAAAGATCCTCACGAAGATCGCCGACAAGAGCGGTGACTATTGTGGCTTTGGCCGGGTGGACATCGACGACACGGGGCGCGTGGTGTTCGAAGCCCAGCTCGAAGGAGAGCTCTCCGGCTGCTCAGGCCCCGTGATGGACGGCGTCTTCTACGGCTCGAGCCCCGTGTACAACCGCATCGCCGTGCGCGGCGAGCCCAGTCTAGAGGCGCATCAATACTTCGATTCGATTCTTCTTGGCGAGATCAACGAAAACGGCGAGGTATCTCTGCTGACCACATACAGCGAGCCCCTGGTCGAGCCGACGAAGGTCTGGCGCGTGGACCTGGGCGAAGTTCGCTGGAGGCGGCTCATCGAGTACCTCCTCGCCCGCTGGTGGCGCATCCTGTCGCGCTTTCTGCGATTCGGACGTTGAGCAGCAGGCGCACCGGTTCCTGCGGCCTCAGAGGATG
Organism: uncultured delta proteobacterium; assembly: GCA_963746475.1. Taxonomy (GTDB): domain Bacteria; phylum Myxococcota_A; class Polyangia; order Polyangiales; family Houyiibacteriaceae; genus SG8-38. The sequence goes on along the minus strand of CAVVBB010000004.1, from coordinate 175,316 downwards.
TAGCGCGCCAGGTCTTCGTCCGAGAGGATCGGATCGAGAGTGGACTTGACGAAGTCCACGTCGACTCGGACCTTGACCCCTCGCCCGCGCTCCGACGCATCGTAGCTCAGGTCCTCGAGCAAGGCCTCCATGATGGTGTAGAGACGACGGGCGCCAATGTTCTCCGCGCGGCTATTTGCTTCGGCCGCATAGCCGGCGAGCTCCTCGATGGCCTCCGGGGTGAACTCGAGCTCGACGCCCTCGGTCGCCATGAGGGCCTCGTACTGCTTGGTCAGCGCGTTCTTTGGCTCGGTCAGGATGCGAACGAAGTCCCCCTTTTCGAGAGAATCGAGCTCGACCCGAATGGGGAAGCGTCCCTGCAGCTCCGGGATGAGGTCCGAAACCTTCGAGACGTGAAATGCGCCGGCAGCGATGAACAGAATGTGATCCGTATTCACGGTCCCGTACTTCGTGCTCACCGTCGAGCCCTCGACGATGGGCAGCAAGTCTCGCTGCACACCCTCTCGCGACACATCGGGACCTCCGAGCTTGCGATCCGAGCCGACCTTGTCGATCTCGTCCAGGAAAACGATGCCCGCCTGCTCGGTGCGCCGCACCGCCTCGCGCTGCACCAGATCGTGATCGATGAGCTTCTGGGCCTCTTCCTGCCGGAGCACCTCGAGCGCTTCAGGAACTTTGATGCGTCGCTTCTTGGTCTTTCCCTTGAAGCCAGGCATCTGCGACATCATGTCTCGCAGGTTGACCTCTTCCATCCCGCCCTGGCCGAAGATGGTCATGAAAGGGTTGTGCGTGTCGGTCACGCTCAGTTCGACCTCTTCCTCGTCGAGCTCACCGGAACGCAGCTTCTGCCGCATTTCCTGGACCTCGGTGGGCGAGAAGAACGGGTCCGGCGCAGCGGTCGGCTGCTGAGGCATCTGAAACGTGAAGGGGCCAAACTGATGGGTTTGCTGCTGCGGCGGCGACTCCGAGCTCGTCGCGACCGGACGCCGGTTGCTGAGGATCATCTTGACCAGGCGCTCCTCGGCGGAGTCCTGGGCCCGCGTCTGCACGCCCTCGAGTGCCTCCTGCTCGCAAAGCTGAATCGCGTTCTCCACGAGATCACGAATCATCGACTCGACGTCGCGTCCTACGTAGCCCACTTCGGTGAACTTCGAGGCCTCGACCTTGACGAAAGGGGCACGGGCGAGCTTGGCCAATCGCCGTGCGATCTCGGTCTTCCCGACGCCCGTCGGCCCGATCATGATGATGTTGCGGGGCGCGATCTCGTCGCGGAGCTCGCCGCTGACTTGCTGACGGCGCCAGCGATTGCGCAGAGCGATGGCCACTGCGCGCTTCGCCTTGTTCTGGCCGATGATGTAGCGGTCCAGCTCGCCGACAGTCTCGCGCGGGGTAAAGTTGCCGACGCTCATTGGCCCAACTCCTCCACAATGATTTCCTGATTCGTATACACGCAAATCTCCGCAGCAATCTGCAGCGCGCTTCGCGCGATTTCCCCTGCAGAGAGCTCCGTGTGGCGCATGAGCGCGCGCGCGGCGGCAAGCGCGTAGGACCCGCCCGAGCCGATGGCGATGACGCCTTCGTCGGGCTCGATCACGTCTCCGGTGCCACTGATGAGCAGCGTCGCTTCTTCGTTCATGACGACGAGCATCGCTTCGAGCCGGCGTAGGTAGCGATCCGTTCGCCAGTCCTTCGCGAGCTCGACCGCAGCACGCTGCAAACTTCCGCGATGCTCTTTCAGCTTTGCTTCGAAGCGTTCGAGCAGCGTGAACGCATCGGCGCTCGCCCCCGCAAAGCCGACGACCACCTTGCCATCGGCAATGGTGCGCACTTTGCGCGCCTGGCCTTTCATGACGGTCTGACCGAGTGAAACTTGTCCGTCCCCGGCCATCGCTGCCTTACCGTCTCGACGAACGGCAACGATGGTAGTGGAACGGAAGACGGGTGCTTCTTGGCTTTGCTGCATTGCGAACCGGGGCAACGTAAGGATCGCTACCACGGGTGTCAACCACGCCGGGTCACTGGAAATCGAGCGCCCTCGGCTGTCGGCTGAGCTATCGGTGAAACGAGCTACTTGCCCTTGTGCGCTAAGGGGTGCGCTCGGTCGTACACTTCCATCAGACGGTCGACGCTCACATGGGTGTAACGCTGAGTCGTCGAAAGGCTCTGATGACCGAGGAGCTCTTGAATCGAGCGCAGGTCGGCCCCAGCGTCGAGTAAGTGCGTGGCACAGCTATGACGCATCGCGTGCGGGTGCAGGTCATTGCGCGCCGCGACCATACCGTACCGCCGAACGACGTTCTGCACTTGCCGTGCGCTGAGACGCGAACCGGTGCCCGAGATCCACAGGGCGTCCAGGTCGGCGGCTCGAGCGGCCGAAAGGGTCGCCTCTCGCACGGGCAGGTACCCCGCCAAAGCTTCCAGGGCAGCACCTCCGAGAGGAACGACCCGCTCCTTGTCGCCCTTGCCCAACACGCGAACCTCGCCCGCGGCGAAGTCGCAATCCCCCATGTCAATCGAGACGAGCTCACTCACGCGAATGCCGGTCGCGTACAAGGTCTCGAGCAGAGCGCGGTCCCGGCGCGCGAGCAGCTCCGTTCTCCTCGGCGCCGCCTGCGCGCCGTCCATGACGCTGAAAGCCTGCCCGACGGTCATGAAGCGGGGAAGCGTCTTCGGGATCTTGGGAGAGCGCAGCCCTGCGGCAGGGTTCACGTCGATCATGCGACGGCGCATCAGAAACCTGTAGAAGGCGCGTATGGCGCTCAGCTTTCGCTTCAAGGTGCTCGGTTGCTGCCGGCCAAAGAGGCTGCCGAGGTACGCGCGCAGCATCGACACGTCGACTCGGCTCGCGTCGAGCGGCAGCTCTTCGCTGCGCAGATAATCGCGGAAACTTCGCAGATCGCGAATGTATGTCTCCACCGTTCGCGACGAGCTTCGCCGCTCATCAGCCAGATACTGGGCGAAGATCCCTATCTGCTCGTTGAGCGGATCCTGCGCGGTCATCACCGCAGTCTAACACGTCCCGCTTCCAGGCCTGCAAATCGTGGCCCGCACGCTCGACCTGTGCATCACGTCGCGCCCGCTTGCCCATGCGCTTCTCAGTCTGCAGGGGCTCGACCATGCTCCACATGACGTTCGAGGGCTGAAAGCGACCGTTGGGCTCCCGCAAGTGGCTCATCAGACCACCGAGCGCCGTCGTCTTGGGCGGGAACGAAAACGGACGGCCGCGCAGCTCGAGGCCCAGCTTCAAGCCCAAGGCAAGCCCACAAGCGGCGCTCTCGACATAGCCTTCGACCCCGCTGAGCTGCCCGGCCACGTGCACCCCAGGATGGCCCGCAATCGCGAGGTCGTCGTCGAGGACCCGCGGCGAGTCGATGAAGGTATTTCGGTGCACGCTTCCGAGGCGCTCGAACTCCGCGTTTTCGAGGCCCGGGATCATACGAAAGACGCGCTTCTGCTCAGGCCACTTCATGCGCGTCTGAAAACCCACCATGTTGTACGCCGTCGCTGCCGCGTCTTCCTGTCGGAGCTGCAGAACCGCGTGAGCCTGCCTGCCAGTGCGTGGGTCGTTCAGGCCCACCGGCTTCATGCAGCCAAAGGCCAAAGTCTGAACACCCCGGGACGCCATGACCTCGATGGGCAGACAGCCCTCGAAGTAGCGCACCTCCTCGAACCCTCGAGGCTCGACCTTCTCGGCCTCGAGCACCGCTTGGACGAACGCCTCGTACTGGGCGCGGTCCATCGGGCAGTTGACATAGGCTGCATCGTCACCTTTGTCGTAACGCGACGCTCGAAAGGCCACGTCGTAGTTGATCGAGTCCGCCGACACGATCGGAGCGATCGCGTCGTAGTAGGCGAGATGCTCTGCTCCGACGAGCTCGGCGATGTGCGCGGCGAGTCCGCCGGAGGTGAGCGGGCCCGTCGCTAGAACGACGGGGCGGTCTTCGGGGACCCGGTCGAGCTGGGCCTCTACGATTTCGATCCCCGGGTGCTCACGAAGCCGAGTCGTGATTTCCGCGCTGAACTGCTCGCGGTCGACCGCGAAGGCACCGCCCGCAGGCACGCGGTGGCGCTCACCGACCCGCATGACGAGAGAGCCGAGCTCTCGCATCTCGTTCTTTAGTAGACCGACGGCGTTGTGCAGGGCCGCGCCACGAAATGAGTTAGAGCAGACGAGCTCCGCGAACCCATCGAGCTGCTGCGCCGGGGTGCGCTGCTCGGGCTTTTGCTCGACGAGACGGACGCGAACGCCACGCTCAGCCAATTGCCAGGCGCACTCGCTACCTGCGAGCCCCGCGCCGACGACCGTCACTTTGCTCATGACCTAGACCTAGCCCGTCGAGGATTCGGCTCTCGGTGGCCGCGTTCCTGATTGTTCCGGCTCGTCCTCGAGGAGCTCGTCCGGATCGTAGTCGCGCTCGAAGTCGCAAGTCTCGTTGCCGCACTTGAGCTTGGGATTCTTTTTACCGCCCTTGGGAACCATGAACTCACAACCACAGCGCGGACAGGTTTCGGCGATGGGCTTCTGCCAAACCCGAAAATCGCAGGCCTGCTCCGACTGGTAGTTGGTACAGCCATAGAACGGCCGGCCGCGGCCCTTGGGCTTGATCGGGATGATGTCGCCGGTCTTGCACTTGGGGCACTTGAAGCCGAGCGGCACGGGTCGCGTGTGCTTGCACTTGGGGTACTTCGAGCAACCGAGAAACCAGCCATTACGGCCCCAGCGCTTCATCATCTTCGCGCCGCACTCCGTGCAGTCGTACTCGGTGAGCTCCGGCTCCTTGGGCGGCTCGATTTCGCCGTCAGGGCCGATGTTCAAGGTGTAGCGACACTCCGGGTAAGCCGCGCAGCCGACGAACGGTCCGTTGCGGCCCCAGCGCTTCATCAGGGGATGGCCGGACTCGGGGCACTCCTTGCCGAGCGCGACCGGCTCGGGCCACCACTTGTCTGTGTCGACCGTGGCCTGCGCGATCTGCGCCTGCAGCCGCTCGTGGAAGGGCTGCAACACGTCCAAACGCTTCGTACGTGCCTCGCCAACGGCGTCTAGGTCCTCTTCGAGCTTGCGTGTGAAACCGATGTCGGCCAGGTCGAAATGGTTGTCGACCAGCTTCTCGATGACCAGCTTTCCGAGCGGCGACGGAACCAGCTTGTTGCCTAGCTTCTCAACGTAAGCCCGCTGCTCCACCTTGCTGATGATCTCTGCGTAGGTGCTAGGCCGACCGATGCCCTCTTCTTCGAGCTTCTTCACGAGAGTCGCTTCGCTGAAGTGCGGAGGAGGTTCGGTCTGCTTGTGGTGGATTTGCGTCCCAGGCGGATCGACGACCTGCAGAGCCTCGCCCTCGTTCAACTCGGGCAGGCGGTCGTCATCCTCGTCCGTCTGGCTCTCGGTGGGCTCTTCGCCGGCTAGCGGCTCGAGGCTGGCGCCGTACACCGCACGCCAGCCGGGTACTTTGAGAACACTGCCACTCGCTCGGAGTCCGTACATGCGGCCTTGTGCCGTGGCCTCGATGTCCACACCGGTCTGATCGAAGACCGCGGGCGTCATCTGGGACGCGACGAAACGGTCCCAGATGAGCTTGTACAGGCGACGCTGAGGGTCGCTCAGGTACTTGCTCACTTCCTCGGGAGGCAGGTCCATGCGAGTCGGTCGAATCGCTTCGTGGGCATCCTGCACGTTTTGCTTTTTGGTCTTGAAGATGTTCGGCTGCTCTGGAACCGAGTCCTTGCCGTACTTCTTGGCGATGAAGGAACGGCACTCGTTCACCGCGTCTGGCGAAAGCCTGACGCTATCGGTACGCATGTAAGTGATGAGACCGACCGTCTCGGCGTTCTTGCCTCGACCGAGCGTGACGCCCTCATAGAGGTTCTGCGCGATGCGCATCGTGCGCTTGGGCGGCATGCTCAGGCGATTGGCCGCGTCCTGTTGAAGCTTCGAGGTCGTGTACGGAGCGGGTGCCTTGCGCTGCGCCTTGCGCTTCGAAATCGCGGCTACCCGGTAGCTCGCTTGTTTGAGGTCGGAGAGGTAACGGTTGGCCTCCGGCTCGCTCGTCGCGGCAAAGCGTGAAGCGACCTTTTCGAGCTTCTTGCCCTCGACGCTCTGAAGCGTGGCGTGGAAGCTCTGCGGGCTGCCGCCCTTCAGGCGAGTGTCGACGAGCCAGTAGTTGACCGGAACGAAGGCATCGCGCTCCGCCTGACGGTCTACGATGAGACGAAGCGCCGGCGTCTGAACGCGGCCGGCCGACAGGCCGAACGCCAACTTCTTCCAAAGGAGGCTCGACAGCGGGTAGCCGCCGATCCTGTCCAAGACACGGCGTGTCCGCTGGGCCTCGTAGAGGTTCGAGTCGAGGTCTCGCGGCTCTTCGAGACCCCTCTGCACGCCGCGCTTGGTGATTTCTTCGAAGAGCACACGCTGAATCTCGACGTCGTTGTTGGCCTCCTGGACCACCTCCATCAGGTGGTAGGCGATCGCCTCGCCTTCGCGATCCGGGTCGGTCGCGAGCAGGACCTTGTTCGACTTCTTCGCGGCGTTGCGGATGGCTTTGACGACGTCTGTCTTGCCCTTCTCGCTCAGGAGCTCGTAGGTCTCCTGAAAACCGTGGTCCACGTCGACCCCGCCCTTCTTCGGCAGATCCTTGATGTGTCCTTTGGACGCAAGGACCTCGTAGCCGTCACCGACGTACTTCTTGATGGTCTTCGCCTTCGCGGGAGACTCCACAATGAGGAGAACTTTCGACATCGAGCTCCTTAAACTAGTGCCGTCGAGTCCTACGACAACTTCGGTACCTGCCCCCGGGCCTCTCTTCGATCAGCCCGCGGACCAGGAGACTAAGAATAGTCCTTTGTGCTTCCGATGCAGGAATTCCGCTTTGGCGGCAAAGCTCGTCGGGGTGACGGGCCCTGCCCCCGAGGGAACGGAGAATCTGTGCTTCCTGGACGGTCAAGCTGTCGAACTCACTAGCTTTTTTTGAATGGACCGCCCCGTCGGATGCCAACGTAGCCGACCGCGGGGTCACCTCCGATAGAACATCGTTGGCATTGACGCAAACCCTCGCTCCTTGAAGCAGGAGCGTAAGATTGCCAGCACTGCGCGAATCCCAAGGGGAAGCCGGCGTCGCGAAGACCGGGCGCCCGAGTGCCCCCGCGTACCGGGCTGTCGACAAGGCACCCGACCGGGCGGGGGCCTGCGTGACCACTGTAGCCTCCGCCAGTCCAGCCACGATCCGATTGCGCTGAAGGAAGCGTCCTGGATGAGGCGCGGTCCCATCGGGCTGCTCGGTGATCACGCATGCCTCCCGGGCCGCCCGGGCAAACAGGTCTGCGTTGTGCTCCGGGTATGGCGGGTCGAAACCGGTGGCCAGGACGAGGACAGTCTGACCGCCTGCATCCAGAGCTCCTTCGTGCGCTGCGCGGTCGACGCCGAGCGCTCCTCCCGAAACGATGACCCAGCCCGCGCCAGCAAGCGCGCGAGAGAGCTCGTAAGTGAAGTCCAGCGCTTCTTCATCGGCGCGGCGTGTCCCAACGAGCGCAACCGAGCGTGTTAAGCTAGGCAGTCGGCCGATCACACGGAGCTCGACGGGAGGCTTCGCAAGCGCGCAAAGAAGGCGGGGATACTCGCTGGAGCCCAAGCGGATCGAGCTCACCGTAAACGAACATGGGAAACGCATCAGCCGCATATCGGTCGGAGCGCAGCAAAGTTGTCCGGTCCTGCGACGGCTCGAGCTATGAGCACAACACACAAAAAAGAAGAGGCGACCCGGAAAACCCGGAGTCGCCTCTTGGAAGTTCGCTAACCGCTCGGCGAAAATCGCCTTCGCAGCTTCGTGTGCGCGCATGCTCGTTCGCACACAACGACCGTCTTTGTCTGGACCTTCGGACTTCACCCCGACAGTCTGACCTCTTCGGTCATCCTCGCTTCAATCGACACGAACCGGCGCATTACACTTCCCGTCGGAAGACCTGCTAACAGCCCGCATGGACTCTGGCCCACTTGAGCTGCTTTGACCGGTGGGTCCCGATCTCTGACGTCGTATCTCTCGGCGAAACGCCGGGAAACCATCGGCGGCAACTGGGTTGCCCCAGCGCCGACCTCAGAACGAAGCCCCGTCGACGATTTGGGTTTAGCAAATCGTCACGAGCGGACTTCGCGACGCCTGAAGGCGTATCTGAGCCCATTGGATTTCGGCATGCCAATGGGTGCGTTGAAACTCCATACACGGGTTGTGCATCAAGCTCTCTCGACTCACGCCACGAGGCCTTGCGCTGCCGGGCTCGTGGCACCGTGCGCAGCACTCGGACCGCAGCGTGTTCAGACCGACTTCTGCAAATCCAGATTTGGTTTTCAAAGATGGGCACCCGTACCCTGCGAGACTACCGCCACTGTCCCGAAAGCAGCTTGGCCGGCGGTGCGTCGACGGAGTCACCCCGTCGCACGTGCTTCGGCGGGTTCCTTTGTCCCGTGCGTTTCACCGCATCGGTTAGAGAGCCGTACCTCTGGCGCACCGTCACGACAGTCGTTCGGTACCCTGAAGAGGCCGTTCGATGTCGTCATAGGGTCTTCTTTGTGATGCCGTGGTGAACCGGCATGACTTCCAACCCGGACACGCCTTCCACTCCTGTCTCGTCACGGCAAATTGCCGTTCCGGGAGTCCGGAGCTTCTGCAGTCTTCACAGCCCACGGACACGTCTAGCGCCGATGGCACCAGGACTCGAACATGTGACCGTTGGGCCACGCGTCTCTCCCGTGAGAGTGAGCGGCGATCACTTTCGTGACCGTCGTCGTTTCCTGTTTTCCAAAGAGCGCCGCGAACTCGTTTTTCGCGTTCTTCCTAACAGTAGGTGTACCGAGCCGGAGGAAGACAATCAACGAAAATCGTGTGTGACAAAGTACGCTTCTAGGCTACAGCACCCGCCCGGCGAGGCTTGCGGCTGCCTCCCGCTGCGTAAAGAGCGCAGCGCGAGCCCGAGGAAGGTCAGAAGAAGGTCAGAGCGGGCGCTCTGGAGATTCGGCCGCACTGCTGGGGAGCGGCTTGGCGTCTGCACCGAGCGGCTCCGTAACAGCTTCAGCCTCCAATTTCTCACGTTCCTTTTCGGGGATATACGGAGCGACGGGCTGTCCCGGGACGAGCACCGGCTCCTGCCGAGCCTCGAAGGGGTCGGGCTGCGGGACGCCCGTGCCGGCGGGCGCCGAGCCCCCGACCGTGGTGACCGCGGTGGTGCTCGGTGGAGCACCCCCTGCCGCCGTGCCCGTCCCGCTCGGCACGGCTCCAGTGCTTGGCGCGGCGCCTTGATTCGTCGCCACGCCGGTCGACGACGCCAGAGCCGTTTCCGGGTCGATCGGTTTAGGTCGGTACGTGATGTTTCCGAACCTATCCACGTTCACCCAAAGCCCGTCGGTCATGACGTAGGCATCCTGCTCCTCGTCATACTTCGGCAACAAGTGCTCGATGGGCTCGGGCTGCCGCCCCCGAATTCGCCCGGGAAGCACGTCGACGTGCAGCGGCTCCTCGAGCTGGAAGATATACCCACCGTGATCGAACTCGAGCGTGTACGTGTTGTCTTCGTATTCGAACTCCCGCAGGTAGTCCATCGGTTGCTGACCGAGCCGCTCGTGCGGCCGGTGCTGGAGTACAAAGGACATCAGGCGCACGGCCAAATGATTGTGCATGCGATGACAGCCATGGCTGTAGCGCCGCATGATGCTCATGTAGTCGACGGAGCCGTGGGTCCGTATGCCCTCGTCGCCGCCGATCTCGATGCCGTTGGGACCGTTCCAGTACTTCCTGTGATAGGCCGCGACGAGCCCATAGGCCGACGCATAGCTCGGCCCCGTCTCGTGGTAGTTGACCGAATATCCGCCCCCGCGCTGACGGCTGAGAATCGCGCGCGGCGGAGTGCTCTCGGGCGGCACCCAGACCGGTGCAGCCGAGATGTGGCTCCACACGCGTGCACCCACGGGCGAGCCCTTGTATTTCCAGAAGGGCCTTCCGTCCACGACCTCGGTCCGCCAGCCACCGATGGTCGTCCCAAAACGGGCGAGTGGAATCTTCTGCCCGTTGTACGTCGTGAACAGAGTGATGCGGGGGCGTCTCGACACGGGCTGGTGGCGTGACTTCCCTTCTTCGTCGAAGGGGAACTCGTACCAGACGTCGCCACGATCGACGGTCACGGACAGGTCCATCGAGTCGCTGTAATACTCCGGACGCTTCACACCCCGAATGGCGACGACCTGTTTCGCCGAGATGTCTCCCAAGCTCTTCAACCAGGCAAAGGTCGATTCCGGGGTCTGAAGGCCGAATGCCTCGATGATGTTCCGCCGAAGCTCCTCTTCCAGGTTGGGAATGGGCTGCTCTTCGCCGGCGGCATTACGATACGTGCGAGGTTCGCCCGACTCTAGAGGCGGAATACTCCCGTCCTCGATCACTGCGGCCGCATGCATCGCCCGTTCCGTCAGCGCGCGAATCACGGCCTGACGTTCGATCTCTGCGGGCTGCTCGCGAAGGGCCAGCAGCGTGTCCTTGCCGACGAAGCCCCAGCCGTAGACCCGGTGGCGCCGCTCGAACTCGGCCAAAGCCTCGTGGGTGTACCAATCGAAGAGGCCCGGGGTCCAGGCACGGCGTCCCTCGAAGAAGCCTTCGCACTGCAGACGCGCCTGGGCCGCAGCGACCGCTTCGATCTCGGGCTTGAGCGAAGCGTACTCCTGAATCAGTTGCCACTCGGCGGTCTCCACCTGGTCTTCGGAGATCTGTTCGAAGCTCGGCAAGCCTAGGCGCTGCGCGATCTCGGCTGTCTGCTGTTTGAGACTGTTGTACCGGTTGAGACGGACCTGGGCGTGGCGGGGGTTTCGGTACGACACGAATCCATCGAAGTCGCGCAGGGTTTGCAGGTCGAGGTCCGCCGTGCAGGCCAGCCCTTGCGTCTCTTCGAAGCGACTGCGGAGCAGCGTGAGCGTGGGGAGAATCCCGTAGAGCTCGAGGTACTTGTCGTCCTCGGCGCGGCGGCCGTGGCGGTCCTCGGGAAACTCGCCGCGAGCGAGCGCCAGGTAGGTCTCCCTGTAGGCACTCGGCAATAGCTCGGGCGGGGGCGTCGTGGAAGGCTCCACAGCAGCGGCCGCCGCCTGCGCCGTTTCGGTGGGATCGGCAGCGTCTGCCGGATCTCGAGGCCTGGGGACCTCGCTGAAGATGTAAGGCGTCCAGTCCTCGCCCAGGTCGAGAAGGAGCAAGCCCTGCGCTTCGGCGCTTGCGCGCTCGATCGGGTCGAGCGCACGGCCGGCCTTCCAGACAGGCACAGGATCTACCAGAGGCTTTGTCGGTTCTGGCGCGGGTGTCGCGCTCGGGCTCTCGGACGCTTCGACCCGGTCTGCGGCGGGCGCGGACGAAGGCTGTTCCGATCTGCAGCTCGCACAGAGGGCCACGGCGAGAATTAGCAATAATCTCGGACGCAAATATTGCACAACGTCGACACCTTGGAGCGGAACCGGGTGTCGCGCAAGTTTCCCACGCCGAGAGATGGACGTGCCCCCCGGCCGCCGTGCTAGATGGCTGCGACATGCAAATTCGCTGGAGAACCGCGGGTTGGGTGCTCACGCCGCTCGCGTTCTTGCTGACCTGGTTTGGGCCGTTCGAGCTGGACCCAGCCGCACGTCGGCTGGCTGCCATTTTCGTCGCCGTGATCATCGCCTGGGTCACCGAGCTGGTCCCCATCGCGGTCACCGCACTGCTGATCGGGCCCGCCATGATCGCGGCCCAGGTCACCGACAAGAAGACCGCCTTCGCACCGTACGCCGACCCGATCATCTTCCTTTTCATAGGCGGCTTTTTCATCGCGAGGGCCATGATGCGACACGGACTCGACCGTCGCATCGCCCAGGCCGTGATGACCCTGGGGTGCGTACGCGGTTCGGCCTTTCGCATTCGAGTCGCGTTCATGGTCACAGGCCTGGTGCTGTCGATGTGGATCAGCAACACGGCGACCGCAGCCATCTTGGTTCCCATCTTCCTCGGAACACTCCCCGAAGACGACGATAACTCGGCCGGCAGTCTGCTGACGATTGCCTATGCCTGCTCGGTCGGCGGTCTCGGCACGCTGGTCGGGAGCCCTCCCAACTCGATCACGGCGCGCCTGCTGAAAGAACAGACTGGCATTGAGATCGATTTCGTCGCGTGGATGGGCTTGGGCCTGAGCACCGCCCTCGTGCTGCTCTTGGCAATCTTGGTGACGATGCACTGGCGTGCGCCCCTGCCGCGTCTCGCGTCCGCAGTGCAATCCGTAGCCAAACCCTGGTCGCGGGGTGAGCGGGTGACGGCATTCTGCTTTGGCCTGGCCGTAGCCGGCTGGATGATTCCCGGTCTGATGCACGCCATGCATGCGCCCCATGGGGAGGCCGTCGTTCGGGCTTTGCCCATCGGCGCCGTGGCGATCTTCGCATCGGCACCCTTGTTCTTGCTGTGCGAAGAGGATGCTGAGACCCCGGTCCTCCCTTGGAAGGATGCCGTGCAGATCGACTGGGGCCTGATTCTGCTGTTTGGCGGCGGACTCAGTCTGGGCACGCAGATGTTCGAGACCGGCTTGGCGAACGAGATCGGCCACTGGTTTCTGGCCGTCACCGGTATCGACACGCTCTGGGGCCTGACGACCGCCCTGATCGTCTTTGCGATCTTCTTCACGGAGGCCTGCTCAAACACGGCATCGGCGACGATGCTCGTGCCACTGGCGATCGGGGCCAGCGCAGAGCTCGGCGTTTCGCCCCTGCCACCTGCGTTGGGGGTCGGGCTCGCCGCGAGCTGCGCCTTCATGCTTCCCATCGCCACCGGTCCCAATGCGGTCGTGTTCGGGACAGGCAAGGTTGCGTTGCCGGCGATGATACGCACGGGTTTCATCCTGAACATTGTGTCCTCCCTGGTCTTGCTTGCAGTGCTGCGACTCTTCGGCCTCGCGTTTGGTTGGGAATGACGAAAGTCGGGAATAGGCGCGCCTTGCGGTTTTGTTGAGACGGGCCGCAGGCCTCCCTCATCCTTGGGTTCCACTTTCTTCGAGGCGCAGCATGGCAACAGAGCCCTTCCTCCTTCATCAACTACGACCCTTCGAGCCGGGCGGCGTGGCGCTCACGCACGCCGCCGCCTCGATCGCCCTGTTCCATGGACAGCAGCAGACCATCGTCGACATCCTTCACGGCAGAGCCTTTCGCTATTACGCAGAGGGTCTTCGTCAGTATCTGTGTATTCGCACAGGCTCGGTCGAGCGCGCCGAGCATCTGCTGACCAAGCTCCGCGCCTTCGTTGCGCGCAGTGACAGCGAGTCGCTCATCAAGACCCCCGGCATTCGGGCCAGGCTCTATCGCGCGGCCCGAAGCTACGTCCAAGACCCCAGTCGCGCGCTCGCTCCGCCCGGCAGGGACGTTCGCGAGGCACTGCCTTGGCGCGCGCTGCCTTCGCCCCACGGCTCGATGTCCCCGCTGAGCGCGCTCCGCTTCGAGCTGAGCGAAGAGCACTCGGAGCTTCTAGAGCTGCGCTATGCGCGCGAGCTCGGCGTCGAAGAGCTCGCCTTCGTGTTCGGCGAAGAAGCCGATACGATGGAAGAGCGAGTCGAAACGGCCGTCGTTCAGGCGAAGCTCATCCTCGACGAGCACGGAATCCGGGACACGGGGCGGTTCGCGAGGATTCTCATCGAGGCCTTCGCGCTCGAGGCACGTCCGCGCACGGCCGCCGACGAATTGGAAGGCGCGGAGCCGCTGGCCCTGGGAACGACCATCGGCGGACGGTATTCCGTTCAGGCGCGCGTGGGTTTGGGCGCTTTTGGTGATGTGTACCGCGCCAAGGACACCGAGGTACCCGGTCACGTGGTGGCCCTCAAGCTGCTTCACCAGCCCGCTCACTCCGAGCTCGGCAAACAGAGCGCATTGCGCGAGCTGCGCTTGATCGCATCCGTTTTTCATCCGTCCATCGTGCAGTTCAAAGACCACGGTTGGTTCGAAGGCCGGCTCTGGTTCGTCATGCCCTGGTACGACGGGGAAACCTTGGAGTCGCGCTTGCAGCGGGGGCCGCTCGGCCGCTCGGAGGCCCTCAAGATCTTTCAGCCCCTGGCGCGCGCTCTAGCCGCGATGCACGCTGCGGGAGTTCGGCACCAGGACGTCAAGCCAGAGAACATCTTCCTCGCGAGGATCCCTGGCTTTGGCGAAGGGGAAGTGATGCCTGTCCTGCTGGACCTCGGCGTCGCTGCGAGCGAAGCAGAGATGGTCGTGGCCGGCACGCCGACGTATTTCGCACCCGAGGTGGCCGCGCAGTTCGCTTCCGTCGAGACGAAGCCCGCGGTCACCAACAAGGCGGACATCTTCGGGCTGGCCCTGTCGTTGCGAAACGCGCTCGAACCGGAGACCCAGGCGGACGTCACCGCTGGCGCCGTCGATACTTTCATCGAGCAGCGTGCCCGCGAGATCCCGAGCGCGCCCCAGAGCAAAAAGCTGCGATTTCTCGAGCATGGCTTCGAGCGCTGGATGAACATCGACGCCGACGCACGCCCCACCGCGGACGAGCTCGCCGAGGAGCTGACCCTGCTCACACGACCTGAACGCCGACGCAAGCGACTCAAGACGGTCCTGCAGTGGGCAATTCCAATGGCCGCAACGGTTCTCGGGCTCGCCGGTGTCGCGGTCACCCAGTTCTATCGACAGGCCGAAGCACACAAGGAGCGCGCCGAGCAAGCCCAGCTTGCCGAAGCCGGCCTTCGTCAGGATCTCGAGGTGACGCGCGAAGCAGCCGAGCAGCTCGAGCTGCGCTACGAGCAGAGCCGCCTCACCAGGGCTCAGCTCGCGACGCGGCTGGCGAGAACAGACGGACGCGTCGCGAAGTTGCAGGGTGAGCTTCGAAGCGAGGAGCGGAAGCTCTCGAGAACGCGGGAGCGGCTCTCTCACACCCGATCGGAGAAGGTTCTGCTCGAGGAAAAACTAGGCGACGTGCGAGAAAAGCTAGTCGGTGAAGAGAACCGGTCGCGCACGCTCGAACGTGACCTTCAACGCGAAGAGGAGCTATTCCTGCAGGCCCGCGCCGAGATCAGCGCGCAGAAGGCTCGCTTACGGGCAGAGGCCCGCAAGACCGAAGAGCTTCAAGCGGAGCTCGCCAAGGCTATCGCCGATCGCAGCCGGGCCGAGCTGGAGCTAGAGTTCGCCGAGGATGAGCTCGAAGCGCTCCGGCGAAAGTCAGTCGTGATCCCCGAGACCGAGTCGGCCCTGCAGCCAGCGCTCGAGCCCGACTTGGAGCCCGACTTGGAGCCCGAGCCGGAGCAAGGTTCCGAGGACTTGTCGGACAGCTGAGGAAACGTGCCGCATCCTCTCTGCACACTCCACGCGAAGCCACTCGGGGTGGTGGCGGTGCGCCTGGGAATCCTCCTCCTGTTCACCTCGGCGCTCATGAGATTGCTCGACCTGCCCTTGCAGGGTGAGGCGGCACCTTTGGGCATCGTCTCTTTCGAGCTCGCGGGGGCGCCGTACCGGGCCCTCGCGATTCTGCTCGAGTGGGACGCGAAAGAGGCACTGGGCCACGCGAGGCTCGGTCTCGTCGTCGACTTCGCCTATCTTCTGGTTTACGGCCTGTTCTTCGCAACACTGGCCGCCTGGATCGGCAGCAAGATGGCCGAGCGGAAGTGGAGCTCCCTCGCCGCCTGGGCCGCCACGCTCGCCGCCGTCTGCGACGCTGTCGAGAACAGCTTTCTCCTTTACGAAGTCGAGCGCTTCACGACAAAAACGCCCTGGCCACAGCTCGCCGCCTCGTTCGCCATGATGAAGTTCGCCTTTCTACTCGCAGCAGCGGCGTACTGTCTGGTGGCCGGCCTGGGTCTACTCAAGCGACGCTATCGCCGTCCCTTGTAGCCCATCATGTCCTGCACGACGGACTCGCTCATCTCGGCGATTTCCGCTTCTTCTTGTGCACGCTCGGCGCAGTCTTCGCAGAGCTTGATGCGGCGGCCATTCACTTTGACCGGCACGAGCTCGTCGACTTCATCCTTACAACTTCTGCAGACAGGCATACGCGCTCATCTCAGCTTCGGGAGTAGACGCGCCACCGAGGGCCGCACGGCACTCACGACGTTCTTGCGGACTGCCCGAACGGCACCACCCACGCCTTCGGGAAGGGCCCGAAACGCGATGTCCAGGTGATTGGTGTCCGTTTCGACACCGTGCAAAGTCACGAACGAGGTGAGCAGGGCAACGGCGCGACGAACCAAGGGGTTGTTGCCGACTTTTGGATCGCGCATGAAGTCGAGCACGATTCGATTGCCGTTCGCCTCGGCGAGCACCGGCGAGCGATTGGGCATGAAGTTGATGAGCGTTCCGGGGTTCGACAGATCGAGCGCTCCTGATTTGATGAGCGCGGCGACGGGCGTCTGCGAGTCGCCATCGAGCTTCAGGTCGAGATCTTCGAGACGGACGGCAATGGTCAGTTCCGCATCGTTGAACACGACGCGCTCGATGTAAATGACGGCGGAGGCACGAACCGGTGTCTTCATCATGTCGAAGTGACCGGCGACCCGAAGCCCGGGCGGCACCGAATCGATCTTCAGGTCCTTGACCTTGCCTGAGCCTTCGGCCAGCTGTCCGAGCCAACGGAGCGCTGCCAGAGGAACTCCGAAACGCAAACCGAGTGCGCTGCGCACGGCACGGCCGAGCTCCTCGGGGTGATGTCGGAGGTATCGACGAAAGCTATTTAGCGCTTGCTGGGGAGTGGGCATAGCCGGTTGATTCTAAATGGGAGTTCGATTTCAGTAAACTCGTCAGTTGAGCGGATTGACGACCGGGACCTCGCAATAGCCCCGGCTCTCGTCATCGTCGAAGGGAATGCAGCTCAGACCGAGGTCACACTGAGCGCCCATCGCCGGGTCACAAAGGGGCCTACAAATCGATCCCAGGCTGAACACCACGCAGACCGAGCCGCGCTGGCAGTCGAAGCTCGTGGCGCAAAGCGCGCCGACGTCCTGATCCCCACCCGAAAGGCAGACGTAAAAGCTCTCGTCGTCGCTCCGCACGCAGGCCTCACCGTCGTTCTCGCACAGAATCACGTCCTTGGAACACTCGAACATGCAGAACTTCTCGGGCTCCGCTCGGCCACCCGCACCAGCACTCCCGCCGCTTCCGCCCGAGCCGCCAGCGCCCTGCAGGGATTCGGTCGAGACGCACACGGCCCCGCCCTCACACTCGCCGGAATCGAAGCAGGGCTCACCCGCATCCACCGGGTTGCGACATCCCGCCGAGAGCACGAACAGAGTCACGAGCGCGGAGAAAAGCGTCGAGCGGCGCATCGGGGCCGTTGTAGCAGAGCCCGGGCAAGGTGCGATGCATTACTCAACCTACCCGCGCCGGCTAAGCCCCCTCAGCCTCGGAGGCTTCGGTGCCCGGCAGGTAGGATTGCTGCGATTCGTCCCAGACGAACACGCCCGGGCCGGACGGAACGCGCAATGTCTGCAGCTTGGCCTTGTCCGGCCTGAAGCCGTCGGTCAGAGGAATCGAGGCAAGCTGGCGGATGTAGCGCGGGCGCTCGATCCGCGGCAAGCGCCGCGCGAACTCGCCGAACGCGTCGGGGTCGAGTGGCGCGTCCGCCTCCGTGGCGAGAACCGCCACCGGAACGTCGAACCCCGAAGCCGCCACGCCGTACACGACGGCCTGGCGTATCGGGCCGTATCCGTACAAGGCGTCCTCGATGCGGCGGCTCGCGACAAGCCCATGCTCGGTCCGAAGCATGCGGCCCAGCCGATCGACGAACCAGTAGTCCCCATCCGAATCCCGGCGCAGCACGTCCTGAGCGAGGAACCAGCTATCGTCCTCGTCGAATGCGCCATGCAACAGTCGCCCCTGCCGAGCCTCCTCGCCGGCTTGAAGCGGAACGACGGGGTGCTTGGCGTCGCTGCGAGCGACCAGGATGCCTGGCTCCTCGTCGTCGCATTCGACGAGCCGGCCCTGCGCGGAGCGAACGAGCTCGCCGCGCTCGAAATCATAGCGAGCGAGTCGAACCTCCGCGCTGCCGGGCAGGGGTCGACCTAGCGCGCCAAGCTTCTCGCCGGAGGCATTGGCAAGGACCGCGAGCCCTTCGGTCGAGGCGTAGAACTCCAGAATGGCCACGGGGCCAAAACGTTCCAAGACGCGTGCCCAGACGTCGCGCCGCAAGCCGCTGCCGGCGAACAGCCGAACGGGGTTCAGGTTGTCTGTCGCCGAAGGTGGCGCGTCGAGAAGCGCTCGAAGCATGTCCCCGGCGTAAAACACGACCGTTGCACCATAGCGCCGGACCTCCTCCCAGAACGTGTCGGCATGGAAGCCGTCGGCCAACGCCAGGCGAGAGCCTCCGACGAGGCCGCCTGCGAGGGCGACCAGCATGCCCGCAGGGTGGTGCAGAGGCAGGCCACAGTACACGGTGTCCTTCGAAGACAGCCCGCAGGTGGCGGCCGTCCCGTACGCCGAAAACGCCCAGCGATGGTTGCTGATGCGCGCCAAGCGCGGCTCGGCCGTCCGGCCCGCGGTCAGCATGATCATCGCAAGGTCGGCGCCGCGGCCGGGGTTGGCCTCGTAGCCCTCCGGAAGCGTCACGGTGCTCGGGTCGATCGCTTCCATCGAGACCACGCCTCGAGGCAAGCTCGCGGCGCCCCGGGCGCCTCCGAGCACGAGAACCCTGTCGAAGAGTCCCTCGCACGAGGCCGCGCCCTCAGGATCGGTTACCACCGTGCGCAGCCCGAGCGAGTCGATCGCTCTGCGCAGCGTGGAGATGGGATGGTTCGGCCCGAACAGGACCGGTACCGCCCCGAGTCTGCTGAGGGCTACGGTCACAGACAGATAGCTCGGCCGCGGCTTCATGAGCACCGCGACGCGCTGGCCGGGTTCGATCCCGCAATGCACCAGTCCCCGTACGACGTTGTCGACCCGACGATCCGCTTGCGCGTACGAAAACGCACGGCCCTTCCAGAGAAACAGCGTGCCGCCTGGGTTCTGCTCCGCGCGTCGCGCGAGCTCGAGCCCGAGGCTCACGCGGCTCTCAGGCCCCAGTTCCTGCAAGATCTTCAAGCGCGGCAGCTGAAAACGCAGGTCGTCGATCCGCTGCCCGAGACTGGTGACCGCGTCGCCGGCACGGCTCCAGAGCTCGCCGAACGAGCGGGCGATCGCGTCGTAGAAGAGCTCGAGATCGAAGTCGACCGACTCGAAGGAAGCCTCTTCGGGCTCCTCCGGACGCGCCGCGCGCTCGAGGGCTGCAGGTTTGGGACCCAGGCCTTCCTGCCAGCGAATCCAAGAGGCGACCGTCGGCCAGGTCGAGGACATCGCCTGACCGCCGACGACCAAGCCGAAGTGCCCCGCACGCATGGACACTTCGAACGCATCGGCGTTGGCTGCTGCACCGACGATGGCTCGCACGGCCGCAGGGTTCGCGAAGGCATCGCGCTCTCCGACGAAAAAGAGAATCGGGCAGCCGATGTCCGCGAGCGTGAGGCTGCGACCGTGGACGACGAAGCCGCCGGAAAGCATTCGGTTGTGCACGACGAACTCGTCGATGAATTGGCGAAGCGCCGGCCCGGGCCATGCGACGAAGCCCTCCCCGCCCAAAAACCGGCGCCGTGCCTCACGCTTTTCGAGGGCGTGGCGGTCGTGAAGCTTCTGCAGAAAGTCCCAGACCTGCCCGACTTCCTTACGGAAGCTGAGGAGCTTGAAGCCCGTGCTTGTCAGAAAGCCAGGCAAGGCCTCCACCTTCTCGAGCGGGGCCTCCAACAAAGCGTTGGCCGCTTCGAAGGCTCGGGCCGCGACGGATTCGTCGACCTTCGGAAAGTTGCGATGAATGTCGACCGGGCTTCCGAAGGTGATGACGGATCGAATGCCTTCGGTCCGCCGGTACGCGGCGGTCTGATACGCGAACATGCCTCCCTGCGAGTAGCCCGCGAGATGCACCTTCTGCCCGGTCGCCCGGCCAATGAAGTCGATGGCCTGGCTCACTGCGTGAACGTGATCCTCGAGCGTTCGTTCCAGGCCTCCTTCCTCTTGCTCCGGGGAGCCGAAGTCGACGACCCAGACATCGAGCCCGGCCCCCAGCAAGGAGCGGACTGCGCTGATGTCCGGCGCGACGTCGTAGATCTCCGCGGTGACCATGAGCGGAGGCACGAGGACGATCGGCGCTGGGACGCTGGGCTGGTAGTCGTCCCCGCCATAGCGACGCAGCCGAGCGATCCGGCCCTGCTGTGCGATTTTGTAAGGCGCGTGCTCAGGAGTGGTGAAGTACCCGATGCGCGAAAGCTCGAGCGCGTTTTCTGCCGCCATGGCGGCGCGATTCATAAACCCCTGCCAGCCCTCCTTTATGATACGACGCGCCATCTTGCAGGGACAGGGTAACACCGGACATCGGTGAATTGGAGCGCCGGCCGAACCGTGTCAGAACGCGCGCGATCATGGACGCTGCCAACCAGGCCCTGCTCGAGGCGCTCGAAGGAGTCCTCGAGCGGCATCCGTACCTGAGGCTGAAGCTCGGTCAGTCCGCGGCCGGCTTTGAGGAATTGGAGCGGCTCGCCAGCCTTCGGCTTGCTTGCCTGCACCTGACTCCTCGACAGGTGCAGGACCGGGAGCTGCTGCTGGAGCTGAGCGCCCGGGAGAAGCAGCTCGCCACCCGGCTCCGCCAAGAGGCACCAAGGAGCCGCGCGGCGCTTCTGTACGACACCGCGCGCTTGCTCCATCCCATGCCGAGGGGGGACGACGAGCCCGGGTCGGCGAGTCTCACCGCAACCATCGAAACCTGGGAACGGCAGCGGGCCTCACGCCCCATGGGGGAGATCCTTCGGGAGAAGTTTCAGCAAAATCGCGACTTCTTTCGGATGGGCGCCACGCTTCCGCTCTACTGGCGGCGCCGCCTACGCATTCGCCGTTCCCTGCCGAAAAGGGTTCTTGCGCACCAGGGGACGATGGAGACCTACTTTGCGATCGAGCAAATCGGCCCCGTCGTCGACAACTTCGGCTTCAAGGGGCGCGCGGGCCTTCCGTGGAAGAGCTCGGTGGGGGTCGCCGATCTTGCGTTTCTGTACATGCAGCTGGCCGACGAGTTCTTGGACGAGCTCGCTGCCGGCGCGAGCCGAGCAGCCGTCGGAGCGCTCATCCGAAAGCGCTACCGAAGCGAGCTCAGCGAGCGCCCGCTCCGTGACTTGTCAATGGTGGACGTCCGCGCGCTAGGGGTGGACGTGGACGCGCACTTGACCAAGTACGGAAACTCACTGGCGCACATCTATCAAATCCTCGAGGACCTGGCGGCGCGGCTGGACGAAGAGCTGGCCGCGCAGAGCCTGCTGGTGCGGGAAGCCGCGCACCGGTTTCTTCATCACTGCGTGCAAACGTACCTGGACGAGGTCGAGCTTTGCGAAAGCGCGCCGAACGGACGCGCCGATCGACTGGCTTTGCCCGAAGTGGCCTGGCACTTCTACCGCAAGAACAACCTAGTCATGATGTTCTGGCTGGACCTGAGGGCACGGGCGCTAGGCCTCGACCCCGCCGATCATGCCGATGCCATTGCCCGCTGGGGCTACCTGCTCGCAACTTTCCAAATCTTCGACGACTTGAAGGACATCGGCCTCGATCTCGGTCGGCAACCAAGCTACCCGCTACAGATCGCGGCCAGCGAGTTTCCCGCGGAGGCCGCCTGGCTCGAAAGCCGCTTCGGACAGGAACGAGGGCCGGTCACCCGGGACGACGTTCCGGAAGTCAACCTGCAGGCCGCCGGCACGGTGCTCGAGTGCATGCGGCTGAGCCGCTTGATGGCCCTCGCCCATTTCGACAATCCGCTCCTGTACGCGTGGGACCAGCGTTGGCGGCGAAGCTGGACCGAGCGCCGAAAGTCCTTCAACCCAGCGGGCAAGGGAGAGCCGGAACGCCCCGCACATGTAGTCGATCGACTCTTACAGGCCCTGGCCGCGACGCGCGCGAGCACATCGACGCGAAGCACCGATGACGAGCACCTGGCATTCGCACTCGACAGCGCAGCCTACGAGGGCGCCTGGCCGATCTACCTTGCTCTCTTTCCCGACATTCGGGCCATGTACCGTTTCGCGACGCTGCGCATGTGGATGACGGCTTCGGAAAAAGCGCGCGCCTGCCGGCGGCTGCTGCGGCGGCATCCGCAACGCGCGCGTGCAGCATTAGCTCGGCTCGGGCTCGCCGATCGTGATGTCGACCATCAGGTCGGCGCCAAGCGCTTCGAGGCTCTCTCGTAGGCGCTCGGGCCGCACCGAGAGCGGGGCACGAAGACGCGCGTTCGCGCGGAACAGAGTGTCGCCCGACCAGGGCGCGCCTTCGCATTCCGTGCTCAGCTCCTCCACGTTGACACCCTGAGCAGCAAGCGCCTCGGACACTTTTCGAATGATGCCGGGCCGGTCTCCACCTACGAGCTGCAGGGTCATCGCCCGGCCTTCTTCGGCAGACTCCTCCTCACCACGCTCGACGTGCACGCGCAGACCGCCGGCCCCCAGCCCAAGCAAGGCCTCGCGCAGCGCGTCGACCTTCGGCTCGGGCACGCTCACACTCAAGATCCCCGCGAACTGCCCGGCGAGGCGAGACATCCGGCTCTCCACCCAGCTCCCGCCATGCTCCGCTACCACGACCGCCACCGACTCCACGAGCCCGGGCCGATCCTTCCCAATTACCGTGATCACGAGTGGGGACACGCTCTGTACTCCTAAAGTCTCGATATCATAAAGCTTTTCAGCGAAAGATCGCAACGACCTCAAAACCATCCTGCGTTAGCCGCTGACAAGTTTGCAATAAATCCGACTAGATTTCGGACAGTTAGGAACGTAGAGCGTGTCCCCTATGACCGCGAAGCGAGTTGAGCAGGTGGCTCCGTTCTTGGCGATGGAGGTGATGGAGCGCGGGATGGCGATGGCACGCTCCGGGAGCTCGGTGTTGCAGCTAGGGGTGGGCGAGCCGGATTTCGATGCGCCGCCCGAGGCGGTGCAGGCGGCGATCGACTCTCTGCGCGCGGGGGGCACGCACTACACGGACAGCCGCGGGCTGTTTGCGCTGCGTGAAGCGATCGCCGAAGAGTGTGAGCAGCGACGTGGGGTGCCGGTCGATCCAGAGAACATCGTCGTAACGAGTGGCACGTCCCCGGCCATCTTGCTCTGCCTTCAGCTCCTGGTGGACCCCGGCGACGAGGTCATTCTCGCGACGCCGCACTACCCTTGCTACCCGAACATGATCAGCGTCTGCGGCGGTAGACCCGTGCTGGTGCCGACCGATCCATCGGATGGCTTTCTGATGGACGTCGACAGGGTTCGCGCCGCGATCACGCCGCGCACGCGTGCCATCTTCCTGGCCTCGCCGGCCAACCCAACAGGCGCCGTGCAGCCCCGGGAGGTCGTCGAAGGCCTGTGCGAGCTGGGCATTCCGATCTTGTCCGACGAGATCTACGACGGGCTCACCTACGAGGGCGCCCAAGTCTGCTCCCCGCTCGGCCAGATGGACGACTGCTTCGTGCTTGACGGTTTTTCGAAGCGTTATGCGATGACGGGCTTTCGCCTCGGCTATGTCATTGCGCCTCCGAGCGCCATGCGTGGACTGGTGAGCCTGCAGCAAAGCTTCTTCATCTCGACCTCGGAATTCGTCCAGCAAGCCGGCATCGCCGCACTGCAGCACGGAGCCCCGCAGGTCGAGGCCATGCGAACCGAATACGCGGCACGCCGACGCCTTCTGGTCGATGGGCTCCGCGAGCTCGGCCTTTCGATCCCTCAGGACCCACCGGGCGCCTTCTACGCGCTCGTCAATATGCGCTCGTTCGGCAACGACTCCCTGAGCTTGGCGTTCGAAATCCTAGACAAGGCCCAGGTCGCGCTCGGGCCCGGACGCGACTTCGGCGAGATCGCAGAGGGCTTTTTGCGCTTCAGCTTCGCGGCGGCGCGCCCGGACATCGAGGAGGCTCTGCGCCGCCTCGCTCAGGTGCTGCCGAGCCTTCGCCGAGCCTGAGAGCGGTTACCGCTCGAGCAGCTGCAACAAGGCCGCCTCGTCGAGTATCGGTACGCCGAGGGCCTGGGCTTTGTCATACTTGCTCCCGGGATCTTCGCCGGCCACCACGAAGTCCGTCTTCTTCGAGACCGAGCCCGACACCTTTCCACCAGCGGCTTTGATCTTGCTCGCCGCTTCCGTCCGCTTGAGCGTGGGCAGCGTACCCGTCAGCACGAAGGTCTTGCCCGCCACGGCTTCGAGCTCCGTCACGACCGCCGCCTTGGCCCGAAGCTCTACACCGACCTCGGCAAGCCCCTCGAAGACCTTTCGCACCGCAGCCGAGTCGAGCTCCTCGAAGATGCTGTCCGCGGTTTTCTTGGCCAGCCCCTCGATCACGCCGCGCTCCGTCGACTTGGCGGGAGCCACCGTCTCGACGGTCGCTTCATCGCCCTGCACATAGAGCTTCGCAAACGACAGCAGCGCTTCGGCGCTCTTGAAGTACGCGGCCAGATCCTCGGCCATCGTTTCGCCCACGTGGCGAATCGCGAGCCCCGCGAGCACGCGCGCAAGCCCGCGCCCCTTGGCTTCGTCGAGTCCTTGCCGAACCCGCTCGGCGCTCTTGGTCCCCATGCGCTCCAAGGAAGCCAGCTGCTCGACGCTCAAGCGAAACAAGTCGTCCGGCGAACGCACCCCGAGCTTGTCGACCAGTTGGTCGACGAGCACCGCGCCCATGCCGTCGATGTCCATCGCCTGGCGGCTCGCGAAGTGCCTGAGTCGCTCCCGCACTTGGTCGGGGCACGCCGGGTTCGGGCAGTACACGAAAATCTCTTCGGACAGCACGCTCGTCCCGCAGGTCGGACAGTGCTCGGGCGTCTTGAATTTGCGAGCGCCGGGCTTGCGCGCGTCACGGTCCACCTCGACCACCTGTGGAATGATCTCGCCTGCCTTCTCGACCCAAACCCGGTCCCCGACGCGCACGTCCTTGCGCTCGAGCTCGACGAAATTGTGCAGAGATGCCCGGCTCACGGTCGTGCCGGAGACGAACACCGGCTCCAGGATCGCCACGGGCGTCAGCTTCCCGGACTTTCCGACCGACACCTCGATGTCCAGCAGCGTCGTTGCCTTTCGCTCCGGAGGAAACTTGTACGCGATGCCCCAGTTCGGATGGTGCCCCGTCGCCCCGATCCGGTCGTAGAGCGAGAGCTCGTCGACTTTGATGACCATCCCGTCGATGTCGTAGTTGAGCGTCCCTCGACGTTCCTGATAGGCGTCGCAATAGGCCAGCGCCGCCTGGTCCGAGTCGGTCTGAAAGATCTCACTCAGGTACACGTCGGCGCCCAGCTCGGCGAGCCACTGAAGGAGCTCGGTCTGCGTCGCGGGTAGCGCAACCCCGTCCGACCAGGGCACCTGGTAGAAGAACGAACGAATCCCAGTCTTTTCGAGCCCGGCCGGATCCTTGCGCTTCATCATGCCCGCGCAGCCGTTGCGCGGATTGATCAGTGGCCGCTCCAGGGTCTCGTTGAACGCCGCGAACTCCGCGAGCGGCCAGTACAACTCCCCCCGGACCTCGAGCTCCCCCCGGCTGAGCCCACGGAGCTTCCTGGGCACCGTGCCCAGTTCGCGGACCTGGCGCGTAATCACGTCCCCTTTGCGACCATCCCCGCGCGTCACAGCCCGCTCGAGCTCGCCATTGACGTAGCTCAGAGACACCGAAATCCCGTCCACCTTCGGCTCCACGACGAGCCCCAGCGAGTCGACCTCGAGCTCCTTGAGTCGGCGCCGAAACCATGCGGACAGCTGGTCCTCGAACGACATCGGCTCGCCGGCACTGTCGCGCCGGTTCGGCGAGAGCTTCTCGAGCGAAAGCATGGGCACCCGGTGCTGGTGCGTCTTGAAGCCGGCGGTGTGCTCCGCACCTGGACGGGCGTCCAGCCGCTCCTCGGCCCCCAGACCCAGAGAGTCCGCGAGCTCCCCATAGCGATCCAGCAGCTCGTCAAAAGCTGAATCCGGAATTTCCGGGGCGCCCTCCCGGTACGCCGCCTCGTGATGACGGATTTGTGCGGCGAGTTGCTCGAGCTCCAGCCGCAGCTCCGCCTTCGTAACTGAGCCCATATGCAGTTTTGGACTTCGCCGAAATCCGAAGTTTGTCAACAAGCACACGCGCTATTTCGTCCCGCTCGCCCAAGCTCTTACACTTGAAGGGGTCTCACTCGAGTCCACTCTATGCAAGACGAGCAAGCCGACTGTACCGCCCGCGCCGATCATCACCCCAAGCTCCCCGTCGAGATGCGCCTGCGCTCCCTGCGCGCGATCTCGAACCTGCTGCCGCTGCTGGCGTTCATCTACGGAGCTGTGACGGTACAGTTCCTGGTCGCCCCGCCTTTCGAGCCGGCCAAGCCACTCGCCTGGGTCCTCGGCTCTGCGGCCGCGCTCTCACTGATCCTCTGGGCCATCAACCACCCCGACGACCCCGCCTACGACACGCCCATCACCCTCGGCACGACCGTCATCGTCGTCGGACTGCCAGTGTCGATGCTCGCACTCAGTGGCCAGCTCATCACCACGGTCCCCTTGATCCTCGCCCTGCTGACGGCCGGCGCGATCCTGTACCGAGTGGAGCTCTACGTTCTCATGGCGGGCGCCTCTCTGCTCGCCTGGTACCCGATCGCGAGCCAGCTCCCGGACACGCGGCTGCTGCTCACCT
The DNA here is from genome assembly GCA_963746475.1 of uncultured delta proteobacterium. GTDB lineage: Bacteria > Myxococcota_A > Polyangia > Polyangiales > Houyiibacteriaceae > SG8-38. The sequence continues at coordinate 148,680 of CAVVBB010000004.1, read as the reverse complement.
GGACCATTTATCTCGTCACCGCCAGCCTTCTCGGGGGCTTCGTTCTCCTTTCTCTGCGGGCTCTCATCGGACACCTGCACCGCAGCGCGCAGCAGGCCGAAGCGATGCGGGCCCTCGCCACCCAACAGGCCGAAAAGCTCGCCAAGGCGCGCGATACCGCGCTCGCTTCGGCAAGCGCCAAGGGCCACTTCCTCGCAAACGTGAGTCACGAGATTCGTACGCCTCTGAACGGGATGCTGGGTCTGCTGCAGCTCGTCGACGCGCAGAAGCTCGGCGAACCCGGGGCCGAGTACCTGCAGTCCGTCGAGGAGTCGGGCCAGGCCCTGCTGATGATCGTCAACGACCTTCTCGATTTCTCCAGGATTGAAGCTGGCGGCATTCGTCTCGAATCGGTGCCCTTCGATCTGGTCGCGATGGTCGAAGACGTGGTCACGAACTACAGCTCCGCGGCGACTGCCAAAAACATCGAGGTGCTCACCGAAGTCGACGGACAGGTCCCTGCGGAGCTCTGTGGCGACCCACTGCGACTTCGGCAGGTCCTGAGCAACCTCGTGAGCAATGCCGTGAAGTTTACGCCGCAGGGCGAGGTCATCGTCGGGCTGCGCACCTTGAGCCGAGGAGCGTCGAACGCAGAGATCGAGCTTCGCGTCTCGGACACCGGGATCGGGATTGCCAAGTCACAGCGGGGGCGCATCTTTCGCCCGTTTTCGCAGGCCGACGCATCGACCACACGCGAGTACGGCGGTAGCGGGCTCGGGCTTCCGATCGCCAAACAGCTGGTCGAGCTGATGGGGGGCTCTCTTCAGCTTCGAAGCATCGAGGGTCGCGGGAGCACCTTTTTCTTCAGCCTGCGATTCGAGCTCGATCAGCAGCTGAGCGAGGAGCAGTGCGGCTTTTCGGGAGCCCTGAGCGGCCTGCAAGTCCTGCTTCTCGAAGACCGCAGTCGGACCCGGGCGACGCGCGCCGCGCAGCTCGCCAGCTGGGGCATGACGGTGTCGGAGACGACGAGCGCCGAGGGGGCCATTCAGCGGCTGCAAGCATCGCCCAAGCCGGACCTGTCGGTCATCGACCTTCGAAGCCTCGGAACCGACTGGCAGGCGCGCGCTGCCGAAATCGCAAAGACCGCCTCTCGAAGCGGCTGCGCCGTCGTGGCGATGGGGGCGTGCAGTCACGGCGGAAACGACATCGAAGGAAGCGAGCACTGGGTTCGAATCGAGCACCCGATCCGCCGCGCGAAGCTTTGCAAAGGCCTCCTCGAAGCGCTCGATCGGACCCCGTCCACCCGGGCGCGAATCCTGAGCAGTCCGCCCAGCGTCATACAGGGACCGTCTTCCAAGCCCGCAGCCGTCAAGAATGGAATGCGCGTCCTCGTAGCCGAGGACAACGAGGTCAACCAGCGAGTCATCGAAGCCCACCTGCATGCGCTCGGCTATGAGGTCGACATCGTCGGCGACGGGGAGAAAGCCCTAGAGGCGCTTGGCTCGAGGCACCGTTACGCCGCGGTTCTCATGGACGGGCAGATGCCCAAGCTCGACGGGTACCGAACCACGAGCGCCCTGCGGAGCCGAGAGGACGAGACGGGCCAGACCCGCGTGCCCGTCATCGCCCTCACGGCGCATGCCATGCTCGGCGATCGGCGCACGGCCATCGCCTCGGGCATGGACGACTACCTGTCCAAACCGTTCACTCAGAAGCAGCTCCAGAAGATCCTCACGCGCTGGGCCGCTCGCCCCGACGTCATCTCTTCGGATATCCCGCCAAACGCGCTCGACACGCGCGTCACCTCACAGTTGCTCGAGCTCGAGGAGGAGCGGCCGGGGTTCCTGGCGGAAGTCATCGAGAGCTTCTTCCGCAGCGCCGACAAGAACCTCGCCCTGATGAAGACGGCTAGAGTCTTGGAAGACCTGGAGACGGTTCGGGTCACGGCGCACATGCTCAAGGGCAGCAGCGAACAGCTCGGCGCCCGACGCTTCGGCTCCATCTGCCGTCGACTCGAACAGGTCGAATCCCCTCATCACACCGACCGGCTGCTGATGGAGCTCGATCGGGCGCTCGAGGGCGCGCGCGAGGCGCTTACCGGGCTCGCCGACCGTGCCCTCGACGCGGCCAGTTGACCCCGCAGGACCGAGTCTTCGCCGCTCGCGGCCAGTTGACCCCGCGGGGCCGAGTCTTCGCCGCTCGCGGCCTGGTCCTCAGTTGCCGGCACCGGCGCTCAAGCCGGCGAGGTTCGCCGCCTGCGTGATCCAGCTGTCCCGAATGACACGCTGTGGAACGCCGTCGACGAGTCCCGCGACCCACTCCACATCGGAATCCTGAAACCGCGCAATCTGGTGGTAGTGGTAGAGCCCGAGCCGATTGAGCGTTCGCTCCAGCTGCGGGTTTACCCCCTCCAGACGCTGTAGGTCATCGCGCGGCCCCTGCGGGCGCAGCATCACGAACGCAGGCGCCCGGGAGTCGAGCGTCTCGCGCGTGCCGAGCTCGGTCGCCTGGGCGCGAGTCCTGAGGTCCTGGAGCTCCGAAATCGTCTGGTCGTGGATCCCGTGAAGCACTTCGAGCTCCGTTCGAAGCCGCTCATGACGGATTCCCTTGTCCCGTAGCTCCGAACGCAGCGCGTCCCGCTCTTGCACGGCCTGACGGAGCTCGCCGCGCAGCAAATCGATGTCCTCGGCCCCGTTGAGCGTCAGCTCCGCGGAAGCGAGTCTGTCTTTCGTAGTTTGAAGCAGGCGGTTGCGCGCATCGAGCGTGGCCGTGAGCCGTCGCCTGGTGCGCTCCAGGGCCTCCTTCTCGCCCCGCGCGATCTCGAGCTCCTCCTCGAGCGTCCGGACCCGCTGCGTGTCCAAATCCTGTTCCGACCGCAGCGCTTCGATCTCGAGAGCCATCGCCCGAGTAAGCATCGGCGCCGCGAAGCGCCCCCAAAACGCCTGGGCCATCCACAGGAGCACGGCACCAAAGAACGCGGCCCCAAGCAGCGCACCGCCGATTTCGAGCGCCAGACCGTTCATCGGTTCCCCCTCCGCCTGTCCGCCCGGACCGCGGCGACCGCGACCCGAAGCTTCGACTCCACATTGCGCACGCCCTCCACCGAGCGGACCGCTCCCTCGGCCGCAGCCAAGTGCTCCGCGCTCGGAACCGTGCCGTAGAGCTCCACGTCACGCCCGTGGACCACGGGAATGACGTCCGTGAACCCATCCCCTTCGAGCTGCTCCAGCGCGCTGGCTCGGAGCACTTGCTCGATGTGATGAGGCAACGGACTGAGCATCACGACCCATGCCACGTACGCGACGAAGGCGGTCGTGACCGACGCAAAAACTGCCTTCTTGCCCATATGCGACGAGCCCCCCTTAGGCCCCACATAGAACCCGAGTTGCGAACAAAAATCCATGTTTTTGTCCGCGGCTCCGGTCCCTGGGCTAGCGCGCCGAGCGTCTAGCCCCCCAGAGACAGGCGCTCGACGACGCGAAAAAGCCGCTCTCGGCGGTCCTCGGCCCAAGTGTAGAGCGCAAGCTCGCTCACGCGGAACCGCAGCGCCGAGACGTCGAGCGCCTCGGCCCAGCGCAAGGCTTCTCTTCGTTCGGAGTTGCTCGCGCGTCGCTGAACCCGTGCCAGGGTGACGTGTGGCAGAGGCACACGGGTTTCCGGAGGCAGGCCTGCGGCGCTGAGCAGAGGCGTTCGCAACGCTTCGATGAGCTCGGTCAGCTGCCTCGCCCCCTCGCCAACGAGCGCGGAAAGTGCAGACGGCCGACGAGGATTGCCCAGCGGCTCGACACGCACGAAGCCGCCCTGCACGGGACGGCCGACGGCCGGGGACAGGCGAGCGGCTTCGCTCCAAGCGGTCTGGGCCTCGGATAGAGTAACCGAGCCGAGAAACGCCACCGTGATATGCAGGTCCTCCGCGGCAAACACGCGGACGCAAGACGGCGCTCGCAAACGTAGAGGCGGGCCGAGGGTTTGTACCGGAAGTCCGATGAACCAGTTCGGCGCCACGTGACGAGTCTAAACCGGAGGTCTCCGGGCTGCGAGGGGCGTCAGCCTGAGTCCTCGTCAGCTTCGCCGCCCCGCCTGCGCGCGACGGGTCTGAGCGGAGCTTCTTGTGTATCAGGTGCGCTCCGGAGCCCGATCGCCTATGTTTCGTGGACAAGGGCCGCCGCATCGGCTGCTCGCTTGCGTCGACACCCACTATAGCGTGACAATAGGCGCCTAGCCGCGGGGGTCGGGGCGGGCTCCCGCTAAAGCGGAGGGGTGAAGAAGTTGGTAGACAAAGGTCCGCGCACCGGCCCAGAGCCGTCTGATTTGTTCAAGGTGGAGAAGACTCGGCAGCCATCGATCGCGCCGGTCGAGAAGATCGTGCTGCCCAAAGAGGAAGCCTTGCGACAGCGGCTGCGGGGACTCGCGGTGGCTGCGGTCATCGGGCTGCTGTTCCTCCTTCTGGTCAACCTGGCGCTCGATTGGGTCCACAGGTCCCAGGTTCGCTCGGCGCTCGACGACGTCATCGATCAGGGGACGCCGAGCGTCATCGAGGACGCGCTCGGCCTGCTGCAAAGCGAGCCCGACCCGGAAGTGCGCGCACGTCTTCTGGCCACGGCCGCCCTCGGCGGCGACACTGAAAAGCAAGCCGAAGCCGAGGCTTACCTCAAAGAGAACGCCGACGACGGCGACCCGAATGTCCGCATCGCCCAAATCTATCTGATGCTCGCTCGAGGCGACGCCCGGGCCGCCTTCGCCGAAACGGAGGAGCCGGCCAAATACGGCAAGCAGGCGGCCGCGTTCCTTCACGCCCGCGCGCTCACTTCCATCGCACGCGGCCAGTGGGCGCAGGCCCAGAGCGACGTCCTCACTGCCTACGAAATGCGGTCCGGGGCGCCGCAGCTCGCTGCCGTCCTGGCCCGGATCACGGCCCGGACGGAGGGCCCGGACGAGGCGCTCGCCGTCCTCGAGAACGTCGACCCCGAAAACCCGGAGGTCAGACTCGCACGCGCACGCATCTTGGCGCTGCAGAAACGAGATGCGAGCGCAGCGCAGCCGCTGGTGGACGAGCTCCGCCGGGACCCGGATGCCACAGCCCTGCAGAAGGCTTGGGCTGAGCTTGTCTCCGGCATGCTAGCGTATCGGCGCGGCGCCATCGGGGCCGCCTACAGGGACGCGCAAGCCGCAGCGAAGCCCGACTTGCGCATGGACGAGGAGCTGACCCTCGGCGTGGCGCAGCTTCTGCTGGCGCTCGGGCAGCCCGGTGAGGCCGAGCTGGTGTTGAAACGCCTGTCGAACGGCCCGTCGGTGGATCTGTTCCAACGCGTGCACACGCTGGCCTGGTGGTACCGTGAGTCGGGTGACACGCGCTCCGGCCTGGCCACGCTCGAAGGCGCAGACCTCGGACCCGACAAGGAAGCGTCCGAGCCATTTCGCGCCTTGGTCCTGGCGGAGCTGCTGGCCGACTCGAACCGCGCTGCCGACCGCAACCGCGCGCCGGCGCTCTACCGGGTCGCTTGGAACGACCCGGTATGGGGCGTCGTCGCGGCCAACGCGCTCGCTCGCGCCTCGCTCGAGGCAGGCAATCCCTCCGAAGCGGCGCAGCTCGCAAAAGAGGCGCTCGGAACGCACCCGAACCATCTGACCCTGGTCAACACCGCGGCCGAAGCGCTCATCGCGGCGAACCAGGGGGCTGACGCGCAGGCCATCACGAGCGCGGCCCTCGAAGCGCTCGAGGACGAAGGCTGGGCGCACGGGAGCGAGGCGCGCGTGCTCATCGCGGCCAACCGGACCCAGGAAGCCCTGGCGCATCTGGACCAGGCGGTGAAGCTGCATCCCACCGATGCCGCCTTGCTCGCCCTGCGGGGCGACGCTGCGCGGCTGATCGGCGACCAAGACAAGGCCTCTTCCAGCTACCAACTCGCGCTACAGCTCGACCCGGCGCAGCCCCTGGCCTTGGCCGGCCTTCTGAGCTTGGCAATCGACGGCGACGACTTCGTGCGGGCGGGTGAGCTGGTTCAGCAGATGGACACCGCGAAGGTGCGCGACCTGGGCGCGGACAGTGAGCGACTGCGGTACCTGATGCGCACCGGGGCTGGTCAAAGCGGCCTCGGTCAGACGCGGCAAGCCGTCAACCGCCACAAGCGAAACCCCGAGGTTCGCCTGCAGGCGGCTCGTATCTACCTGCAGGCCGGCCAATACAGCCGCGCCGCCATCTACTTCCAGCAAGCGAAGCGCTACGGCGCCCATCCACGCGCGGCCGACACCGGAGCCGCACTCGCCCTGGTCTACGACCGCCGCTACCGCGCCGCCGAAAAGACCTTGGAGCGAGCCAACGAGGCCCCTGCTTTGGAAGACAAGCAGGTGAAGGCCTGGGCGCTCGTCGTACAGGGACGCCTCGCCCTCAAAGACGACAAGCGCGGCCTGGCCGTTCGCCGTGCCAACGAAGCCATGACCCTGCTGCCCGAGAGCGCGGATGCCGCCCTCCTCATGGCCGACATCGAGGAAGATCGAGAACGCTCCCCCGCGGATGCCCTGCAGCAGGCCGCCAACGCCGACATCCCGATGCCCCTGGCCGCGGGCCGTCTGGCGCAGCTCCTCGGTCCGACACCAGAGGGCTGTGACATGGCCAAGCGCTATCTCAAAGCCACTCGATCGGGAAAGCTGGCTGCGCGCGTCCGCGACGTGTCCAAGCAGTGTAACTAGAGACAAAAAAGGAGACGGACTGTAGTTTCTTCGTTTCCAGCCGGAAACTCCGAAACTTCAGCCCGCCCCCGTGCCGCAATGACCTGGGCTTGTCGTCGCAGATCACGAAGACGACCCGAACCCTGGCCTCGCGCGGCGCCGCTCAGTCTTCCGGCAGCATCGAAGAGACGCGCTCGATCGTGTCCACGTACTCCTCGACCATGTCGAAGACCACCTGGCGTGCGGACTTGCGCTTGTTCATCTGTCCCACGACCTGTCCGACCGGCGTGCCGAGCAAGGCCGCCGAGCCTTCCGCGCCCGTCTGCGCGAAGCGCGTGATGCGCTGCGTGGCCTCGGCCGTCGCCATGAACTGAAGCGGCATCGGCAAGAAGCCGGGACACTCGGGGTCTTCCTCCCAGGCCCGGGTGTAGTCGGTCTTGAGCTGGCGGGCGGGTTTACCGCTGATGGCGCGAGAGCGGATCGTCTGCGTCGAGTCGGCTTCGATTAGCTTGTCGACGAGCGCGGGGATCGAGTCGGACTCTTCTGTCGTGAGCCAGATCGAGCCTGTCCAGACGCCCTGCGCGCCGAGGGTCATCGCGGCCGCCATTTGCTTCCCGGAGGCGATCCCGCCCGCGCCGAGGACCGGCGTCGGAGCGACCGCTTCACAGACCTGGGGCAACAGCACCATGGTCCCGATCTCGCCGGTATGACCGCCTGCCTCGTAGCCGGAGGCGATGATGATGTCGACCCCTGCGGCCTTCTGGGCCAGCGCTTGCTTCACGGTGCCGCAGAGCGCCGCCACCACGACGCCCTTGTCATGCGCTTGGCTGATGATGTCCTCCGGGGGTGGTCCCAGTGCGTTCGCGATCAGGGCGATGTCATGGTTCATCGCGACCTCGAAGTGAGCGCGACCGCCGGAGGCCGACCAGCCGAGCAGACTCTCGACGTGCTCCACGTCGTCGGGCAGCGGGGGAACTCCGTGACGCTCCAACAAGTCGTTGATCCACTTCCGGTGCGCCGGAGTGATCATCTGCTCGAGCTGCTCCTTACTGATGTCGCCTTGGTCGCGGCCGATGTACTTGGCCGGGATCACGGTGTCGACGCCGTAGGGTTTGCCGTCGACGTGCTCGTCGATCCACCTCAGCTCGAGTTCGAGCTGCTCGGGGCTGTACGCGACGGCCCCCAGTACGCCGAGGCCGCCGGCCCGACTCACGGCAGCCACCACGTCACGGCAGTGACTAAACGCGAAAATGGGAAACTCAATTCCCAAACGCTCACAGATTTCAGTCTTCAAAAGCGCCTCCTATGCACACAGAACAATGGCTAGAACGTGTTCTAACCTGCGTCAGGCGCCAGCACTTCGCAAGCATTCCGCGGAGTGCCGCGTGTCGCGCTTGAACTGCCCGCCGCGCAGGCAGAGCGGACCAGGCGCTTCCTTGGGGGCTGGGTCCGTGGGGAGGCCGAACGCAAACTGGCGAACCCCGGTGGCGTTGGGGCTGGGGTCCGAAACGATCGGGTCGAAAGCTCCTACATACCGAGTCAGCCCCTGCGCGTACAGATCATCGAGCGCTTCGCGGCTGCCGCTCTCACCGCAGCCGAGCAGGTCCGTCGCGGCGAGCACGCCGCTCAAGATCGCGCGAATCCTTCGTATTTCCCGAAAGCATTCGCCCTTCTGTAGCGCCCGGAAAGCGCCCCCTTCATTGGAATTATTCACCAGCCCAGTCCTGCTGACCCGCCTCCGGGACAGACCCGGAGGGCGGAAGAAGTCTAGAAATGCAGTGCAGGGACTTGTCCTGCACCCCCGAACCCGCTATTTCGTGCGCTGATAACGGTCGGACGCCTAGGCCTCCATCTTTGGGGGTCTCTTCCATGGAATCAGAAGAGCGCGCCCGGCGAGCACTGGTCGATAAATCAGCAATGATTCCGGGAGAGGATAAATGGGTCAGCTCAGATTGTTCAGCGTAGTGCTCGCACTCGGCATGGCGACGGCCATGACAGTGCAGGCAGAAGACCACAGCCCCAAAGAAGGCCTCGGCGCCGAGGAGATAGAAAGCGGAGGCGACGATGTCGTGGGCGGCAAGATCGTCCAGAAGCAGTCGGGAGGCGAGGTCGGCCTGGAGCAGGCAGGCACAAACTGGGACTACCCCCAGGCGTACGCCGCCCGTCCCTTGACCATGCAGAAGCGCATGCTGCGAGGCACCTTTGGGATTAACGTCTCAAAGGGTCAGGCCGCTGGAGGAAAGGCGATCGTGTCGCTCGATTTCGGCGCTGCGTTTTCGCCGCTCGACGATCTCGAGGTGGGCATCAGCAACTATCGCCTGGGCGCACGCCCACCCTTGGCCGGCCAGGGCCTCTTCCCGATCATCGTCGCGCCCGACGCCGACTTCGGCGACATGCCGCTGTACGCCCGCTACACCTTCTTCAACAAGAAGAAGGTCAGCATGGCCGGTGACGTGGTCTTCGTGATTCCCTCGAACACGGACTTCGCCTTCACGCTCGGCCTGCCAGTCCGCGTGTACAGCCGCGACAACCTCACCCTGGACACGGGCGCCGAGTTCACGATTCTGGCGAATGATGCCGGGCTGAACCTCAACCTGCCCATCAAGGTCACCTTCAACATCAGCGACCCGATCTTCGTCTTCGGCGGCAGCGGCATCGAGTTCCAGAACCTGGGTCGCAGCGGATATGGCTCCAACGTGAACTTCCCCGTCGACAACAACCAGGTCTTCCTGCCGCTCTTCTTCGGTGGCGGCTACACGATGAAGGTCAAGGACAAGGTCATGATGGACATGTTCGCCCAGTTCGGCTGGAACCCCTTCCTGTACTTCAACCCGCCGAGCGGCGTAAACGTCGTCCCAGCCGGTGACGCCTGGTTCCTCGGCATCGGCGTCAACGTGTACACGCGACCCCTGGGCAAGAATAAGCCGCCCAAGACCAAGGTCGGCCAGAAGATCGAAGAGTACTGAGCGACTCTGTCGACCGGAATCGTAAGCTCGCCCGTCTCCTCTCGGAGGCGGGCGATTTGCTTTTAACGGCGCAGAAGACTGGCTGACGAGGGCATGGACCCGTGCACTCCGAGACAGGTGCCTACGGAGATCCTTCGACGCGGTCGCTGCAGCGCCGCTTCCACGGCGGCGACACCCGCTAGTGCCTCGGATGGGACCTGCTCGATCGGGTTGAGCAGCTGCGTCTCCCAGCCCAAACGAGTCTCATCATCCTCAGCAGCGATGACGTAGATCGCCTCCTCATGCCAGGTCGCCGACCAAGACACAGGGCGTTCGGCCGCTGCGATCGCTTCGCGAACTCCGTCTGCCAGAAGCTCATCGCTCAGCCCGATGCGCCAAACCGACACGACCCCCGAGCTCGCTTCGTACACATCGAATGTGTCCCCGGTCATCGCCGACATCAGCTCCCAGGCGTCGGCTTCGGTCAGCCCGTATCGCAGCAGGAACGCGTAAAAGTAGAAAGCCCCGAGCTCGGTGTCTCCGAGAGACGCGTACCCTTCGACGGGCGAGGGATGCGCGGGCAGCCACAGCCGCTCCTCATCGACCTCGCCCGACGCGAAAGTCTCATAGCCGAAGAGAATCGCCAGAGTCGTCCGCGGAGGTACCTTCCACAGGGCTTCACGCGCCTCCAGGTCCCCCGCGAAATAGGCCTCACTCATGAACTCGAAGCCGTACCCATACGGAAACAGCGAGGCCGCATCCATCAGACGCGTTTCGGGATTGCGCACCTCGAGCAAGATGTTCTCTTTGATGTTGTCGTGAAACTCCGCCCAGTCCGCCCGGCTCAGCGTCAGCCCCGCGACCTGGTACAGCCAGTCGTAAGAGGCGTGCTGCGCGTCTCCCTCGATCACGCTGCGGGTCGCCACGGTCGAGTCCTCGGTCTCGACATCCTTCCAAATCGTCCTGAACCCGAACTGGCGGTCTTGAATCGCGTGTACGAACTCATGCGCCAAGATTCCCTGCGCCGACCAGTCCTCGTAATCCCTGTCGATGACCGTGATCGCCGCCGTGTTCGAGCTGTAATACGCGGCCACGTTCTGCAACAGGTAATCGAGTTGATTGCCCAAAAGACTCCCAGGCTCGTCGGGTAGGAAGCCCATCAGCCGAAGCCCATGTGAATACGCGTCCTCCTCGAGCTCCCCTGCCTCGAGCTCCTCGTAGAGTTCTTCTTCAAACTGCTCGACGGAGATCGTCCGAACCGGCGGGGCCTCCCCCGGGTCGAGCCCGAGGCGCTCGGCGACCGAGGCGTAGATACCGCGCTGGCAGTTGCCCTTGGTGATATCGCAGGTGAGCAGCGCCTCACCCGTGACGATGTCGTCACCGCAGCCGGCTGCGACAAACGCCAACGTGAAGAAAAAAACCCCTTTGAGCTTCATGGCTAGTGACAGCCTAGCGGCTTCTCGAAGGGGACACCCTCGCATTTGAGACCCAATGCGCGCAGGGATCCAGCGCTGCCGCGTCTGCAGCAGGCCCGTTCTCAGTGGGCCTTCGACGATCACGGGCCCGGGTGACGCCGGTCTCGTCGCGCATATTACAAACAGCCATAATTAATGCTTATGGGTGTCACGCTGCCTCGACTGGCGCCAAACTCCAGAGTGATTCATGCATCGGCCCGCCACTTAATGAAGTGCGCCGGACGCGGGCCCAGCGAAGCGTGCCCGGCGCGTTCCTCCATGACCGACGCAACCCAGCACGGCGAGCGCCGACAACGTACTGTACGATGCCCCGCAGATCTTTTCTTTCAACTCTTTCTTTCACAGCTCTCATTTTCGTTCTGACCTTCACCGCAAGCTGCGGGGATGCGCTTGGCTGCCCACCAGAGCAAGTGCTCGTCGATGGTTTCTGCGTCGCGGACGAAGCCAAGCCAAAGCCCGAGACCGAGCTGGAACCCGAGCCGGAGCCCGCAGTAGAGCTTTGCGACGGAATCGACAACGACAAAGACGGCGAAGTCGACGAGGATTTTGCAACGCTTGGCACGACCTGCGGGAGGGCGGAGCAAACATGCCGGGAGCTGCGCTGGACATGCAGCGCCGACGCACTGGGAGTCGTCTGTGAAGGAATCGTCGATCCCACGACCCCGGACCTCTGCGACGGGCTCGACAACGACTGCAACGGTACCGTCGACGACGGATTCCCAATAGGCAGCTCCTGTGGCAGCAGCAGTGTCGGTGAGTGCCGGCTTGGCGTTTGGGCGTGCACGTCCGATGGGGGCAGCACCTGCCAGGGAGAAATCGAGCCGTCCGCAGAGGTTTGCGACGGGCGCGACAATGACTGCGACGGTGACGTCGACAATGGACCGACGGAAGTTTGCGACGGCATCGACAATGACTGCGACGGACTGATCGACGAGGGGGTGCTGCAGACCAAGGCCGGACCCAGTGGTCTCGGCTCTTCGACCGTGACGACTGTGCCTGACGGCTTTGCGCTGATCCAGGTCGTGAACGGTGGCGTGACGGTCAGCACGTACGACACCGATGGGGAACTCGTTTCATCGGCAGAGCGCCGCGATCTAGACGCCTTTGTGGTGACGAGCGTCGCCAGCGAGGGTTCGACGGCTTACGCCTCGATCATCAGGCTTCGGGATCGCGAATATCGAACCCAGCTGGTCGAAATCACGGCGCCCAAAGGCGCCGACCCGCGCATCGGCATCCCGGTGTCCGCATACGACAACTTGAACGTCCTCATGCTCGCATTCCCTCGAATGCAACCGCGAGTACTGACGACCGAGGCGGGCACGCATCAGCTCATCGGAAACGGCACTCTGACCGTGAGCGGGTCGCAAGACGTGCAACTCCACTACGTGGACTTCTACTCGACAAATCTGGCCGCCGTGCAGAATGAGCCAAGCCCCTTGACCGAGGACGGGCAACTCATCGGCTTCGACATCGCTCCGGGCGGCCCCGTGGCCTGGGAGGACGATAGCAAGGTCTACTTCGGTAAATACTCCGTCCAGTCCGGGCTCCCACAGAGTCCCGCGTTTAGGTCGGGTGGCAAACCCAGCGTGGTCGGGGCCGAAGATGGCAGCTTCGGACTCGCTTACGTCGATGACGATGACTACATCATGTTGTCGGAGTTCGCCGACTACGACAATCGATGCGTCGACACTGGCGGAATCTGCGAGCTGAGGGTGGGCCGCCAGAGCGGCTCCGTTCTCGACATCGCCTACCACCATGGCATTTTCCTCGTGGCCACGGACGGCATGGCCTATGCGGTCTCGCGCGACCCCGAGGCCGACGTGCCGAACATCCAGATTCTTCCTCTGCCTACGGTCGGCAGGCCCGTGGCCATCGAAACCGCTACCCACGGCAGGACCACAGCCGTCGTGAGCACCAACACGGAACGCGAGTTCGCGCTGAACTTCCTCGGATGTTTCTAGACCGGACCGCTCGTTCCCCATCGCTGACGCTCTGCGCGTTCGGCATCTGCGCCTTGTTCAGCAGCAACGCTGAGGCTCAGGGCGTCGAACGCAGCTTCGTCAGTGAACCGGCCGAGGGTTTGGCTCCTTGGGCCATCGTCCCTGCCACGAGCGACAAGCCCGGCAAGTGGATGTCGGGCGCGGCGGACGCCATCGCGCGCGAATGGGAGCGTCGTGGCGACCTTGCCTTCGATGCTGGGAAGGCCTCGGAGCGCTTCGAGCTAGCGGGCTCCGCGCCTGCCCCCAAGCTGAGTCAGAACGACATCGACCGCTGGGTCGAACGTTCCCAATCCGCCCTTCGCTATCTCGCGCATGGCGATTACCGGGGCGCTCGCCGCGAGCTTCAGGCCGCGCAGCAGGTCGCGGACCGTGCGGCCGCAGAGCTCAACCGTGAGGCCGCCCGTGCACAGCAGGTTCTAGACACCTGCCTGTATATGGTGCGGGCCTACGTCGAGACGAAGGACCGCGCCGCGGCCACCGCGCAGGCGCGCGAATGCCGCAGGCTCGTTCCAAGCGTCGAGCCGACGGCATTTCGCCACACACCCGAGGTGCGCGAGCTCCTGGGCCGGGTCGATCGCGAGCTGGCCATGGGTGGCCCCGGCACGCTAGAAGTGCGAAGCGAGCCTTCGGACTGCCTGGTGCGAGTCAACGGAATCGCATTCGGCCGGACGCCGATCTCGGACATCGAGCTCCCCGTCGGCACCTATAGGCTGCAGGTCGAGTGCCGTGAAGAGCGGCGCGGCAGAGTCCAAGCACTCCGCGTCTCGAGCGGGCTGAACCGCGTTCGGGTGGATGCGCGTTTCCAGCAGGCCGTGCACTCACGCCCGCAGCTCTACCTTCAGTATCGAGACTCCAGTGAGCTCCAGCGCTACCGGATGCTCGACGGGAAGCAGGTCGCGCAGACACTCGGCGCCGCCGGTGCACTCGTGATCACCCGCCCAGCGACAGGCACTCTGCAGATCGACCTCGACGGAGAAGGGAAAAAGCCAGCGTCTGTCTGGCTTCCTGTGATCGACGGAGCGCTCATGGCGGAGGACGTCGAACGTGCGGTCGAGGCCTTGCTGGAGGGGCGCTCTGTCGACTTCAGCGCGGCCGTTCCCATGGCCGCCGTGTCTTGGTACGACGAGCGGCCCATGGCGACCCAGAACGAGCTCGCCCAGCACGGAAGCGACGGCGGGGGACACGCCAACGACGCCGCGCAAAGGGCAGGTCGGCGGGGCTCGGAAGGACGTTATCACCCACGTCCGCGCGGTCAGCGAGTCGCAGGCTGGTCGCTCCTGGGGATCGGAGGCGCGGCGATGCTCGGGAGCCTCGGGCTCCATCTCTACCGGGACAGTCTCGGAGACGACCTCATCGCCAGCCCGAGCAATCTGTCCGTCGCACAGGATTGGCAGGACCTCCGCATTGGCGTCTGGGGCACGGCCGGTCTCGCTGGGGCAGCCATGTCGAGCGCCATGCCCCTGGCTTTGCCGAACAGCCAGGGCGTGCCCTGGTGGTCCTGGCTGAGCGGCAGCCTGGGACTCGGGCTGACTGGCTACGCCATCTACGAAGCGGTCGCCATGACGGAGTGCGTCGAGCCCTTCATCGGAGACCGCAGCCGTGTCACGGACTGCGTCGAGCGGGGTCAGCAGTCGGGCCGAGTCGCCCTGTCGCTCGCCGGCGCGGCGCCGCTGCTCACGATGCCACTCGTGTATCTGTTCCGCCCCCTGCGCGTTCAGCCTGCGGTCACGGTCACGAACGAACGGGCCCTGCTCACCGTACGAGGGAGCTTCTGATGAAAGGCTGGCGACCGCACATGCTCTTCGCGCTCCTCTGCCTTGCATCCTGGGCCTCGGCCAATGCCAGCGCGCAGAAGAAAGAGCGCAGCGCGGCCCTGCTCACGCCGACGCAGGGCGACCCGGAAGCCGCGCAGCAATACGGAGAGCGCATCGGCGCTGCCGTTCGCACCGCCCTCGAATCGGAGGGCCTGCGGGTCGTCTCCGAAGCCCCCTTTGGCCCCAGCCTCGTCCGCTGCGAGACACCCGAATGCATGGAGTCGCTGCTGGTCCAAACCGGCGCCGAGCTCGGTATTGTCCCAGCGCTGTGGCGCCGACCGCAGGCGGCCGGCTACGAGCTGACCTTGACCTTCATCGAACGTTCCGGGCGGACGGCCAACGTCGAAGCGATGGTCAACCCCTCTGCTCCGGAAGCGACGGTCCACGAGCTCGTCGAAGACGGGCTCGTGCATCGCGTAGCCCGAGCTTCCGTAGTCGACCCCGTCGCACGTGCCGCCGGCCTGGCCGACGAGCCGAATCGACCCGACTACTGGAAAGCCGGCCCGGCCCTGCTGATCGCAGGCGGCGTCGCCACTTTCATCGCCATTGGCGTCAAAGCCGCGCAGCGCGGATGCAGCTCGACCGTGGACGAGGTCTGCATCGAGCGAACCGAGTTCAACAAGGCCAGCCTCGCGACCGCTTCCGTGCTGGCAGCGGGCGCCCTGCTCGGGGGCACGAGCTGGTGGGTCGTCGGCCGCAAACGTCGCCGAGAAGCGGACGGCAAGCTTGCAAGCCTGCGCCTCGGCGACTCTCAGATCCACTTCCGCCTAGATTACTGAAAGACCGCCCAACGTGAACAAGAGCCTACTTCTTTCGTGCCTGATCTCGAGCGCAGTCCTCGGGAGCACTCCGGGATGCCTCACCGAAGACGACGCCGTCGTCGCCTGCGCGCAAGACCTGGACTGCCCTTTGAGCCTTCCCCTTTGCGACCTGGAGCTCGGGGCCTGCACGCCCTGTGATCTCGACGCGCAATGCCTGGCGCATCCGCAGACTCCGCACTGCGATCCCGACCGCGGGCAGTGCGTGCCGTGCAATGACGACGCGCAGTGCGGCCCCGACAAGCCGCTCTGCGAAGACGCGCTCTGCGTCGCCGGATGTCGCAGCGACGCGCACTGCGCCGGCGACACGCCTGTCTGCGACACGGACGCGCGACGCTGCGTGCAGTGCCTCGAACACGCGCAGTGCAGCGGAGACAGCCCCGTGTGCAAGGACCGGCTCTGCGTCCCTGGCTGCCTGGAAGACGCCGACTGCACCGCGCCAGAAGCCGCCCGCTGCGGCCCCGAAAACCAGTGCATCCCTTGTAATGAGAGCATTCAATGCATCGGCGTCCGCGGACGCAATGTCTGCGACGCCGGAAGCTGCGTACAGTGTACCGTCGACGACGAAACCGCCTGCGGCAGTCGAAGCTGCGACCCGCTGACCCTGCAGTGCACCCAAACCATGCGCGGCTCCATCGGCGTCTGTGGCCCCTGCCGCGCCGACAGCGAATGCGGAGACGCCCAGGACCAGGAATCCGACGCCCATCGATGCATCGCCCTCGACTACAAGGGACTGCCCCAGGGCGGTCGCTGCTTGCAGCTTCGCGCGGAAACCATCCCGGAGTGCGAGCGCCCCTATCTTCCGTTGGTCACCGCGCCGAGTCTCTCCGGTCAGCCCGAAGCCGACTACTGCGGCCTCAACGAAGAGCTGACGACCTGCGAGGCTGTGCTCGCTGGCTCCGGGGGCCTCACCTGTCCGTCCGGATTGCCCCTCGACTGCGCCCCTGAAGGCGCTCGCTGCGAGCTCATCAGCGGCGCCAACTTCTGCACCTATCCCTGTGATGGAAGCCCTCAGTGCCCCGAGAGTCTGCCCGCCTGTCAGGGTGGTTTCTGCACGTCAAGGCCGGCGCTCTAAGATCAGGAGGGCTTCTCCAACGCGAAGTCTCTCGCGTGGCCTCGGGCAGGGTTCTACGCGAGTCACTCGGACGGAGCGGATTCGCCCGCAAGCGTGACTCGTAGCCTGGCTGCGAGTGCCCCGGCGGGTCTCCGTGCACAGCTGCTTTTCGGCGTATCGCGGCGGACGAGCCCGCTCGTGCGGACGGGCTTCGCGCTTCTGGCGCAGGCGTCGCTCCCAAGAATCGCCGGGCACAGCCGACCCGCCCGCGCCTTTTTCGGGCCTGCTTCGCAGAAGAGAATACGAAGGACGAGCGAGCTCTGAGCGCTCACTTCGAAACCCTTGCTCGCTCCGCCCTGGCCTTGCGCGTCGGCAACGGGTAATTTCCATGACGGTCTGCGAGGGAGTCGTCATGGAATCTGTGAGCAGTCGCATTGCAAGTCTGGGAGCGCGCCTGGGCATCGCCGGGGACACGGCTCAGGAGCTTCGGCGCTTCATCGAAAATGGGTTTCGGGAGTTCCCCTGGGAGATTCAGGTGACGGACTGGCGGGGCAACCGTTACACGGTCGGCCGGGGAAAGCCGCACTTCTGTGGGAAGCCGCTGCTCGTGCGGATTCATCGTGAGGAGGCGGGGCGCGATTTGCTGCGGCTGGACGGGTTTCGGTTCATGGAGCGGTTCGTCGAGGGGGATGTGGACCTCGAGGGAAATCTGTATGCGCTACCGTACGTGAAGTCGGAGGGAAACTTCGAGCTCAAGCCCTGGCATCTAGCGGCGCGAGTGCTGCACGTGGCGGCGTTTCAGGACAGGCACCGGGCGCGGGTGAGCGTGAAGAGTCACTACGACATTCCGCAAGAGGCGCTGAATGTGTATTTAGACCAGCGCTACATGTCTTATTCGTGCGGGATGTTCGAGCGCCCGCACGATCTGAACATCGCGGAGCTCTCACGTCCGGGCAAGGGTCAGGAAGACGACTGGGATTCGCTCGAAAAGGCACAGTGGCGGAAGTTCAAGGATGCGATCGATTACATCGACCCGAAGCCGGGCGATGAGGTGCTGGACATTGGCTGCGGCTACGGCGGGCAGCTGGAGGTGGCCCTCGAGAGCTACGACTTGAAGAAGGTCGTCGGCTGGACGCACTCGCACAATCAGGCGACGGAGGGGCGGCGACTTCTGGAGCGCTTCGACGCGTCTCGGTACGAGCTCAACGAGGGTGACTACCGCGAGGACAAGCGGCTGTACGACCACCTGACCTCGACGGGGATGGTGAGTCATGTGGGTCCGCGCGGGCTGGTGCCTTACGTGAAAGAGGTGCGCAAGCGCATCAAGACGGGCGGGCGTTATCTGCACCATTCGCTAATGACGGCGTACAAGCCCTACCCGCTGGACTTCAATGTCGGCATCTCGTTCAACAAGAAGTACGTGTGGCCGGGGTTTCACTGGTTCACGGTGGGCGAGCACGTGCGCGCGCTCGAGAAGAACGGCTTTCAGGTCGACAAGCTCGTGAACCTGAGCTTTCACTACGCCAAGACGACGACCGCTTGGTACGAACGCATGATGGCCAACGAAGAGACGATGCTGAGGAATCTGGGCCAGCCTACCTTGCGGGCTTGGCAGGTGTTCTTGGCGGGGATCACGGGGGCGTATCTGATGCGTGATGTGCACGTGTACCGGCTCTACTGCGTCGCCTGCTGAGCGCAGCTCGCCGGCGAGGCGCTGTGCGCCATAAGGGCCCCTTCGGGTTCGCGCGCTCGCCGACAGGCGATGACCTAGTCAGCCCCAAAGAGTGAAGCGCGCGTTGGGCACGTGCGGCGCGCGGCTTGATCGCTTGACAGAGGGCAGCAATTCAACGGAGCCTCACCGATTATGAAAGTCCGGGCGGTTACAGCTGTGTTGTTCTCCGCCGTTCTGTTCGCAGGATCGGCACGTGGACAATTCGATGAGGTCCCAGCTGAGGAGCCTCAGGCTCCATCTGAGGACACGGAAACGAGGATGATCGTGACGCCCGCATCCGGTCCCCCTGCCCGGGTCGAGCCCGTGCAGATGGAGCCGTACCCGGGACGGGTCGTCGAGACTGCACCGGCGCGCAGCTATCCGGCCGGGACGAACCCGCCACCGCTCAAGCAGTACCCTGCGCCACCGCTGGACCAGAAGGCGTACATCGCGGAACCCGTAGAGCCGGAGCGCCAGGGCGCGCGCGGCTTCGCAGGAGCGATACTCGGCGCGGGCTTTTCGTTCACGGACCGCCAAGATGGCGAGGACGTAGAGTACGACACCAGTCTGCTCTTCGCCTTTCGTGGCGGTCTGCTGTTCGGCAAGAAGCAGCGGAACATGCTGACGTTCGAAGTGGCGCCCTTGAGCAACCGGATCACCTGGGAGCTCGACGCGACAGCGAGCTTCTTCGCAAGCTACGGGCGGCGGCATCCGATCAGGCACAGCCAGAAGTGGGACTGGATCTGGCGCGTCGGCCCGGGCATTGGCGGCGGAGGAAACGACTGGGACTTTCTGCTCGGAGCTCAGCTTGATGTGCTCACGTTCAGCTACATGATGTCGGAGCACGCGCAGGTGGAGTTCGGGATTCCCACATTTCGCTTCTACACGGAAACCCAGAGTGACCCGAAGTACTCGTTTCAGCTCGTGTTCCCGTTCGGAATCTCATACGTGTTCTAGAACGCATCCCGTCCGCCCGCGCGAGCGAGCCGACGGGAGCCTGGAGCGGATTCTTTCTCGCTCGGCTCAGGCAGCGCGTTCGGCGCGGGCCAGACGGGCTTCGTCACTGAGGTATTCCTCGTAGCCCATCATCAGGTCCTGGTACTGCCCGCCGCTGAGCTCGATGACCCGGTCGACGAGGCTGTCGACGAATTGCACGTCGTGGCTGGTGACGATCAGGCTGCCGTCGAACTTCTCCAAGCTGTTGTTGAAGGCGGTGATCGACTCGAGGTCCAGGTGGTTCGTCGGGCCGTCCAGGAGCAAGACGTTTGGGCCGATGAGCATCATGCGCGCGATCATGCAGCGCATCTTTTCGCCGCCCGACAGGACCCTGGCGCGCTTTTTGGTGTCGTCCCCGCTGAAGAGCATTCGGCCGAGAAAGCTGCGCACGAAGTTCTCCTCTTGGTTCTCCGAGAACTGCCGAATCCAGTCGATGAGGTTGAGATCGGTGTCGAAATAGGCGCCGTTATCCTTGGGCAAGTAGCCGCGGCGCACGGTTCGGCCCCAGCGGACTTCGCCCTGGTCGGGTGCGATCTCTTCGGCCAGGACGGCGAGCAGGCTCGTGACGGCCAGATCATCTCCCACCAGTGCGATCTTCTCGCCTTTGCTGAGACTGAAGCGCAGATCCTCGAACAAGGTCTGCCCCTCGACGCGCTTGCTGATCCCATCGACGAACAGCACGTCTTTGCCGAGCTCCCGCTCGGACTCGAACGTGATGTACGGATACCGGCGCGTGGACGGCTTGATGTCGTCGAGCGTGATTTTGTCGAGCAAGGCCTTGCGCGAGCTCGCCTGCCTGGACTTGCTCGCGTTGGCGCTGAAGCGCTGGATGAAGGTCTTGAGCTCTTTGATTTTGTCTTCCTTCTTGCGGTTCGCTTCCTGCCGGTGCCGGAGGGCGAGCTGGCTGGTCTCGTACCAGAAGGTGTAGTTTCCGGTGAAGAGGGTGAGCTTTTGAAAGTCCAGGTCCGCAATGTGTGTGCACACCCGGTCGAGGAAGTGCCTGTCGTGCGAGACGACGATGACCGTGTTCTGAAAGCGGAGAAGAAACTCTTCGAGCCAAAGGATGGTGTCGACGTCCAGGTGGTTGGTGGGCTCGTCGAGAAGGAGTACGTCGGGCGAACCGAACAGAGCCTGCGCTAGGAGCACGCGAACCTTCTCGGAGTCCTCGAGCTCCTTCATGCGCAGCGGGTGTTTCCCGGCGGGGATCCCCAGCGCGCTGAGCAGCTGGGCCGCGTTGGCTTCGGCATCCCAGCCCTGCAGGTCGGCGAACTCGGCCTCCAGCTCCGCGGTGCGGATGCCGTCCTCGTCGGAGAAGTCGGGCTTGGCGTAGAGCGCATCCTTCTCGACCATGATCCGATGGAGCCGGGTGTGTCCCATGATGACGGTGGTGAGCGCGTCCACTTCGTCGAACTCGAAGTGGTTCTGTTTGAGCACGCTGAGTCGCAGGCCTTCTGGAAGAATGACCGCGCCGCTGCTCGGTTCGAGCTCGCCGGAGAGGCACTTGAGGAAGGTGGACTTGCCCGCGCCATTGGCTCCGATGAGCCCATAGCAGTTGCCTGGCGTGAACTTGACGTCGACGTTGTCGAAGAGGGGCTCGCTTCCGAAGGCGAGGCTTAGTTTTTCTGTGGTGATCATGGAATTCGTTCGAGCTTGAACGCCCGCCCTTAGTGGCAGCCGGCTTGGCCGTCAACCTCGGCAGTCCTTTGGGAGCATTCGGCGGCCGCTAGATGTGTAGAAATCCCGACGCAGGCCCCAAGGCTTCGCCTCTAAGGCCCTACTGCACGCGGTGCAAGGCCTGGGCACTTCAGGCTTACCCAAGATCGCCCCCGGCTGTGGCACAATCAAGGCTGACCGGGCGATATCGACTCGCAGTCCGAGCGCCCGGGCCGACGCGCTCGGAAGAGGCAAGGAGGGATGCATGTCTACCGCACTCCAAAGTTCGCTGAACGGGCTACTCACGCCGGACTTCGTCAGCCAAACGGCAGACGCGCTCGGTGAGAAGGGCAGCTCGGTGTCCAAAGCCATGTCTGCCATCTTTCCGGCTCTGATTGGTAGTCTCGGAGACCACGCCGACGACCCGTCCGTCATGTCGACCGTGTACGAGCAGGTCGCCGCCCCGGAGAACGACCCGGGCATCCTGAGCAACCCGGCCCGTCTCATCGGAAAAGCGGCGATGGCGCTTCCCGCGATGCTGCTCGGGAGCAAGTTCCTGAAGATGATGTTTGGTCCGAAGGTCAAGGATCTGGGCCACGACGTCAGCGACTACGCCGGCGTTCGCGACGCGAGCGCGCAATCGTTGCTCGGGATCGCCGCACCGCTGGTGCTCGGCACGCTGGGCAAGGTCGTTCGCGCTGGCAACATGAACGTGGCCTCGCTCGCGCGGCTACTGCGCGGAGAGGGCCGAGAAGCGCATCAGGCGCTTCCGGGCGCCTTGGCACACCTGGAGCGTTACTCGTCCGTCCCGCCGGCCCCCGCGTCGGCGCATGCGTACCCTGCGGGTGACCGACCGGTGCACCACGAGCACGACAAAAAGAAGGGGCTCGGTCTGTTGCGCTGGCTGCTAGCACTGATGCTGGCCGTCGCTGCGATTTGGCTGCTATCGACTTTTTTGGGCCGCTCCGGGGAGCCGAGCGAAGTCGCGACGGCCCCGGCGACGATCGACATTGAAGAGATGGAGATCACGGCTCCTCCTGAACCGGAGCCGATCCGAGCCGCGCCGGCACCCAAGCCTGACGAGGAGACCGCCAATGAGCCGATGGAGCCTGCAATCGAGGCTTCGAATGCAGTGGCCGACGTCGAGCCCGAGGCGGCAGACCTCGAGGTCGACGTGGTGAACGAAGTCGAGCCCACGGAGGCCAGCCCAGGCCAGGTCGTGAGACTCGAGACGCAAGTCATCGAGGGCCGGAGGCCGACGACGAGGACGACGAATGATCCGGACGCGCTCGAGCCGGGCCAACCGACGATACCGGTCGCCAACGTGTACTTCGACGACGGCTCGGTCGTGCTTCCAAGCGACACGGACGTCGCGCTGCTGAGCGTCGTCACTTACATGAAGGGCAACCCGGGCTCGACGGCGGTGGTGTCGACCTATCACTCGAGCAAGGGGGACCTGGCGAGAAATGAGGATCGAGCGACCGACCGAGCGGATGCGGTGCAGGACGAGCTGATCGCGGCCGGCATCGCCGAGTCGCGCATCCACGTACTGAGCCCGGTCGAGCTGACCGACGCGCAGCCCGACGAAGAACGCGTGCAAGTGCGCGTCCGACCCTAGGCCCGCAAAGGCCCGGGTCGCCCGAACCTGCGCCGCCTAGCGCCTCTGACGCCGGGCGGCGCGGGTCGCGTCTAGCTGAGCGGAATGTCGAAAGTCTTGCAGTAGTCGGCGAAGCGGCTTCGGATTTCATCTAAGGACAGCCCGAAGTCCTCGCGCAGGTAGCGGTGGACGCCGCGACTGCCGCGTGGGTTGTCGGCAAGGAAACGCCGCATGGGTTCCTCCACCTCCGCACTCCACTCGATGCCGAAATGCGCATAAGCCCGACGTACCACGGAGATCGGATCCCGCTGTGTCTGCTCGAACGCGGCGTCGAAGAACTGTTTGGGCCTGTCCTCGTGCCGTCGCCGCGCATCGACGGCGCGCTGCACGGCGAGCGACCAGACGTCCATGACCTGCGCACCGATGCGCTGCGGGTCTAGTGCATCCGAGTTTGCGCTCCGGGTCGCGTAGTAGAGGCTCGCTAGCGAAGGCATGACCGCGGCCGGGTCACGGTGGGTGTGAATGATGCAAGCGTCGGGATACGTGCGAAGAAGCGCGTCGATCGCCGGCAAGTGCGCCGGGCTCTTCAGGACCCAGCGCTCCTTCATGTATCGGCTCTGAAGGTGCTGCAGGAATCTCTTGTGGAAGTCGTAGGCGGGAGTGAGATCCTGAGACTCGAACCAGGCTTGGTAGCTCGGAACGTTCGTGGTCGAATGCCACTGAATGCTCAAGAATTCGTGCGCAAAAATCGGCACACATTCCTGGGGAAGCCGAGCTCCGAACTCGTGAATCGCCGGTAGCCATGGGACGATACGTTCGTAGTTGCCGAAGAGCTTTTCCGCATCGCGGATGCGCGGGTCGCTTTGGAAGTCGGCCTCGGTCGGCGGGGGGTGCGGCCAGTGTACTTCCCAGGTCATCGGCGCGCGGTTGCGCGGGTCCTGGGCGAGCAGGTTGAAGAGAATCGTCGTGCCTGTTCTGGGCAAGCCCACGATGAACAGCGGCCGTTCGATGCCTGCGCGAGTCAGAGCCGGGTTCTCTTGCCGATGCCGCTCTAGGTTCAAACGATTGAGCAGATATCCTGCGATGCTCGCGCGGAGGCTGACCCGCCCCAGGGTCGTCAGCGCCGCCTCGTTCTCGAGCGAATCGACGAGCCGAAAGAGCCCTGCCCGGTACCCTGTGCCGCCGAAGTCGTCGAAGCCTGCTTGGCGGATCGCCGCTCGCTCTAAACGCTCCGGATCCAAAGACGGAAGCTTCCATCCAAGCTTGGCCAAGGCTCCCCCGCTGGCGTTGATCGCGCGAATGGAGGCGGGGCGGTGTGCTGGGGGGACGGGCATCTCTGCAGCGTCTCGAACTTGACCTGGCCGACTGCTGGCGTGCTAACACGCAGCGATGCGCTTGGTAAAGAACCGCGCGTTTCGCGTGGTCGTCGCCTCGTCCATCATCCTGCTGGCGGTCGCTTGGTTGGGCATCCTCCAGAAGAAGCGGCGAGCCGAAGAGGCGCTACCCACGCCGGTGCTCGCCGAGGGAGCACCAGGCCTTCGGCAGTCGAAGACCCCGCAGAACCTCAGCCCGCAGTACCAGCAGAGCCTGTGGCCCGCCGGCCACCGGGACAGCGCCAACACGGATTTCGTGCCGATGGAGCTTCCCTGGGCTTTCGAAATCGACAAGCACATCCTCAAAGGGCATCCCATCTTTTGGGCGCCAACGATCGGCCACGACGGCAGCCTCTACGTCACGACGGGTAGCCCAGCGGGCCAAAGTCACCTCTTCGCCATCTCGCCCGAAGGCGAGACCCTCTGGTCTGCCAAGCCTCAAGAAGGCCCGCAGGACTTGGATGCCTTCGCCATCATGAACGCGCCCACGGTCGACCTGGCGGGCGATCTGTACCTGGGCGACCGCAATCAGCTATGGGCGTTCAAGCCGGACGGCAGTGTGAAGTGGGTCGTGGACCTGGCCGAGTACGGGGTGGACTGGGGCTTCATGACGGTCGTCATCAGCCGGCAGAACTACGTCGGCGGGGTGACGACCGATGGCAAGGTGCTGTTCTTCTGGTCGCACAACGGCGAGCTCGCGACGCCCGTGCTGGAGCTTCCCGGAGGCGCTGGGCCCGCCGCCGAGGACGAGCCGCCCGAGGGCCTGTGGAAGGGTCTGATGGACGCGGAAATCATCCCATTCCTCTTCAACTTGATTCAGGGCTGGGAGCTCGAGGTCGCCAACACACCCGCCATGCACCCGGAAACGGGCCGCATGTACATCACCGCGGCTGGCAGCGACCCAGGCCACGGCATCCTTTACGGCATCGACGTCAAAGACGATGCGCTGGAGATCGCTTTTCAGGCGCCCATGGGCGGCGGCAGCGGGACGAGCCCCGCCATCTCACAGGATGGGCGCCGCGTCTACGCAGTCGACGAACGGGGCCGCGTGCTCGCCGTCGATGCGGACACGGGTCGGCGCCTCTGGCTGAGCGAGGAAGGTGCGGGCGGCTCGGCCTCGCCCAGCGTGGGCGCTGACGAAACCCTCTACAGCCCGTTTCAAGATCACATCGTGGCCTATGCTCCGGACGGCCGACAGCGCTGGCAGTTCTCATACGACGCGCTCTGCAAGCAGCATCTGAGCGACCCCAGCGGCCTGTGGCGCTACGTCCTTTCAAAGCCGGCCGCCTTCGTCGACAGCATCCTGACCGTCGGTCTGGATCACGGCTGGATGAACGTCGTCTGTGGTTACCACCTCCCTCGATTCATGTCCCAAAGCCAGCGGACCCGGGTGCCGATTCCACAGAAGTCCCTGTTCGTCACCTTCGATCTCGACGACGGAAGCGTCGTGGGCACGCCGCTCAGCCTTCCAGAGACGAGCGAGGGCTTCGTTTCGCCGCTTCCGGGGGGCAAGCTGGCGGTGACCACTTCTGGTGCGATCTCCTCGATCTTCTACCACATGGTCAATCGCTTCCTCCCCGAGGACCTGAAGCTCGCCGGCCCCCCTGAGGCGGGCCTGCTCATCCTGAAGCCCGTCGAAACGCCCTAGTGGCAGGCGCGGGACTTCCCCTCGACCCCTAGAGGGGGACACGCTCGATGGCGACGCGGGTGGAGTTCAGTTTTGGGGTACCGGAGAACGGGTCGAGGATACGGTGGTCGACGAGGAGATTCCGGTTGACGCCGTGGACGATGGGAGCGGCGCCGTGGGCCGGGTCGAAGACCCGGGAACCCCAGCCGTGCGGAATGCAGACGATGCCGGGGCGGACACGGTCGCTTATCTCGGCCGGGAGCTCGATGCGACCGACCTCCGAGCGCACGCGCACGCGGTCGCCGTCCGAGACGCCGAGGGCGGCAGCGTCGTCCGGATGGATCTCGCAGCGGTTCTCTTGCTCGCGCTTCTGCGCGTTGGGTAGCTCGGTGAGCCAGGAGTTCATCAGGTGCAGGCTGCGCTTGCCGATCATCGCGAAGGGGAGCGCGTCGCCGAGCTTCACCGGCTGGGCAAGCTTTTGCGCGAGTGCGTCGCAGAGCTCGACCGGTGCGATGAGGATTGGAGCGCCTTTGCGAAACTCCGCGAGCTGGCCAAAGCTTTTCTCCTCGTGCGCGACACCGTGCGGCGCCTCCTTGATCTGCTTGTAGGAGGCGCGCCCGGTCGCCGACAGCGCTACGCGCTCGAGAAGAGCCGGCGTGATGGCGAGCCCTGGACGGCCGAGCGTCTTGGCGAGCCAGCGGCTGGCGCGAACCGCGGTATTGACGCCGCGGCGCCCCATCATGGGCACGCCCATCGCCAAGGCGACGTCCATACAGAACTCCCACTCCGGTCGAACCCCCGGCGGCGGCTGAAGAGCCAGGTCGGCGTATTGCAGAAACGAGTCATCCTGGGCGTTGGCGAGGTTGAAGGGCAGCTCTTCGCGCTCGAGCCAGTGCGGCGCCGGAATGAGCCAGTGGGCGTGCCGATGACTCTCGCGCTGCACGAGGTCGATGGCCACCAGGCACTCGAGCGAGGCGAGCGAGCGATCGAGCGCGGTACCGTTTGGACCGGCCACGACCGGGTTTCCGGCCTGCAGGATCAGCGCGCGCACCTGCCCTTCGCCAGGCCTGTCGATGTCATCGGTCAGCTCGCACATGCTTCGGCAACCCATCACCGTGCGCTGCCCCCGTGCACGGCTGACCCCATTGTCGATGACGCTGTGCGTCACGAGCTCGGTCATGTTTACGAAGCCCGGGTCCCAGCGGCGCCCGCCCGGATGGTCTAGGTGCCCGGTGACGATGTCCAAAACCGTCGCCAGCCACTGCCCGAGTGTCCCCGTGTCATTCTGGCTGACGCCCGTCATCGGCAGGCACATGGCGCCTCGGGCCTTGGCGTAGCCGCGCGCCACCTCCTCGACCAGGCTGACCGCGATCCCCGTGCGCGCCGACAGTGCGTCGAGATCGACGGCGTCCGTGATGCCGCGAAGCCTTGCCAGATGCTCCGCCGGAAGCGCCGCCATTGCGGTCTCGTTCCCGAGGGCATCACGGAAGATCACGGTCAGCAGGCCCAGCAAAAAGGCCCAGTCGGTTCCCGGCTCGATGGCGAGGTGCAGGTCCGCGTCGTCTGCGGAGCGAGTGCGCCGCGGGTCGACGACGACGATGCGGGCGCCCTGCTTCTGCCGCTCCAGCATTCGGTTCCAGCCGTCGGTGGCGTTGCCCAGCCAAGCGAACTTGCTGCTCACGGGGTTTCCGCCGAGCAAGATCAGATAGTCGCAGCCGTCGACGTCAGGGTTGAAGGGCAAGAAGGTGTACCCGAACAGCGCCTCGGAGACGACGTGCTGGTTGTTCTGGTCTAGGGACGAGGCGCTGTAGCGGCTCTTGGTGCCGATGCCGTCGATGAGTCCGAGTGAAAAGATGGCTGCCGAGCCGAAACCGATGGGGTTCCCGATATACGAGGCGATCGCGTCCGGACCGTGTGCGTCCATGATCCGGCGTAAGTCCGCGGCGACCCCTTGGACCGCCTCTTCGTAGCTGACGGGCACATAGCCGTCGCCCACGCGCCTCATCGGCGACCTGAGCCGCCGCGGATGCTCGACGACTTCGTGCGCGGTCAGGCCCTTGTTGCAGACGTCGCGCCATGAGCCGGGGTTCTCTTTGTCGGCTTTGATGCGAACGACGCGGTTCGCCGCCTCATCGACCTCCACCGCCAGACCGCAGCTCGACTCGCAGTAGCGGCAGCTCGTGTAAACGACTTTGCTCATCTTCTGGACGCATACGCCAAGTGGGCGCTAGCGGGCAAGCCGTCGCAGCGCCAAGCCGTCAAAACTCGCGGGTCTCACCAATGCGGAACAGCCAGCCGCCCGAGGCTCCGAGCGAGCTCGCGTCGGCAGCATCGCGAAAGCGTCTCGGCGGCTCGTCGAGCGGCTCGTCGGAGAGGTCGAACGTCCCGTAATGCATCGCCAGGGCGCGGCGACTGCGAAGGTCGAGCGCCGCTTGCACGGCCTCCTCCGGGTTCATGTGCGACTCCTTCATCATCACGACCGGCTCGTAGGCGCCGATGGGCACCGCCGCCAGATCGAACGGACCAAGCGCATGGCCAATTGCCGCGAAGCCGTCGAAATAGCCCGTGTCCCCGGCGAAATAGAAGCGCCGTTCCGGCCCGGTCACAGCCCAGGACGACCAGAGTGCCCTGCGGTCATCACCCAAGCCGCGCTTGCTCCAATGTTGTGCGGGAAGGCAGTGCACCTCCACCCCGGCGTACTGCCGCGACTCACCCCAGTCGAGCTCCTGCACGTTGTCGATGCCGCCCTCGCGGAGCAGCGCCCCATTTTCGAGCGGCACGAAGAAACGAGCCTTGGGATTGCGGCGCGCAATCGCAGTCAGCGTCGGCAAGTCGAGATGATCGTAGTGATTGTGGGAAACCACGACGAAGTCGATGGGAGGCAGGTCTGGCATGCGTACCCCGGGGTCCACCAAACGCCGCGGCCCCAGGAACGAGACCGGGCTCGGCGTATCGGACCAGATGGGGTCTGTCAGGAAGGTGACGTGGTCCATCTGCACGAGCATCGTCGAATGCCCAATCCAGGTCACCGTGGGCTTACTGTGCTTGGCGTTCTCTCGAACAAACGCGCCATCGTTGGGGACCCGCTCCGGCGCGCCCGAGCGCTCGTAGAAGGAGCCGGCGATGCGACGCAGGAAAAACGGCAGATTCACGCTGAGGCCCGCACGCGAGAGCATACCGACCGAATTGCTGAATGTGCCGTCGGCCTCGCGAGGCGCCGGTCCGAGCGCGCCGGCTTCCGGCGCAGCCTCAGCCGGCGCCAGCAGCGTGAGCGTGAGCAGACCTAGGCCTCCCGCCAGGCTCCTCCGCAGACCCCCGCGAGGTCTTCGCTGAGCTAGGCGTAGGGCAGGACGAGCTCGGAGCCTCCACGGCAGCATGCTCAGGTACCTACCACGCAGCGGCCAGCGGGTCAGCCTCCGCGCACAGGGGCAGCGCTCAGACGAGCGCTACTCGGGCAAGGCCTGCGCGAAGACCCGGCTGGCATTTTCGCCCATGATCTTTGCGATGTCCTCTTTGCTGAAGCCGTCTTCGAGAAGCGCTTCGGTGATCAGGGCCAGGCCGGTGGTGTCGAAGGGCACCGGAACGGCTCCGTCGAAGTCTGAGCCGAGCGCCACGTGATCGACGCCGACCAGGTCGGCCGTGTAACGGATGGCGCGCACAATCGCGGCCGCGTCCTGCCCGCAGACGGCGGTCTTCCAGTAGCCGATCCCGATGACACCCCCGGTTGCGGCGACCCCCCGAAGCTCCTCGTCACCCAAGTTGCGAAGGTTGTCGCAAGTGCCTTTGACGCCGGTGTGCGAAACGATGACCGGTCGCGTGGCGATGGCCAGCGCGTCGCGAATGAGAGCGGGGCTGGCGTGGGCCAGGTCGAGCAACATGCCTCGCGCTTCCATCTCGGCGATCATCTGCCGGCCGAGCTCGGTGAGGCCACCCTTTTTGACGCCGTGCGCAGAGCCGCCCACTGCGTTGTCGAAGAAATGGGTCGGGGCCATGATTCTCACGCCCGCGTCGAAAAGCTTGGCGACGTTGTGAACATCGCCTTCGAGCACGTGCGCGCCTTCGACGCCGAGAACACCAGCAACGACTTCGCGGTTGCGCTCGCGCGCCTGACGATAGCGCTGAAGGTCCTTCTTCGACTTGAGGACGACGAGTCTTCCGTTCGACTGCTCGGCAATCTGGTGTAGCCGCGCCGATTGAAAGAGCGCCCGCTCCAGCAGGCTGCCCCAGATCCGGCTGGGCCAGCCCTGCAGCATGCCGAGCGCCGTGATGGCGTCGGAGTCACTCTCGGTGCGGCGGATATTCTGCCCATAGGGTGACTTGCTGACGATGAAGAAGGACTGAAGGCCGACCTGGCCCTCAATGAGTCGCGGCACGTCGACGGCCCCGTGATTTAGCCATGTGTTCAGGTCTCTATCCCACAACAATGGGTCGGCATGGAGGTCGACGACGAAGAGCTCGTCGTAGAGCTTTTCCGCCTCTTGGCTCACGGCGTACGGAGGATCCTCGAGCACGCGATTGGCGACGCGGTCTACGATTTTGGGCGCAAAGAAGAGCAGGACCAGCAAGGCGGTCAGCGCGATCGAGGCGATGAGGCGAAGACGCTTCACGAAGTTGGTTATAGCACCCTGCCGACCGGGGCGAGAGTAGGCCTCTACAGAGGCGTCCGGCTTGCGGTACCCTCGCAGCCGCATGCTGTTCCACACCAAGACTGCCGTTCCTCGCACTCGCGCTTCCTGAGGTCCAAAAGTGAGCAGCGACCGGCGTGACACCGTGATTCACAACTTCCTGGCGCGCGCCGAGGAGCTGCGGGACACGGTCGTCTTTCGCTGGATCGAGGAGGGGCGCTTGGCGTCGGCGACTGGCCGCCAACTCGGCGAACAGGCGAAGCGGCGCTGCGCTGGGCTGCTGTCGCTCGACCTGGCCCCCGGCGACCGGGTCGGGATCATTGGGCGAACGCGACCCGAGTGGTTCGTGGCCGACATGGCTATCCAGCACGCCGGCGGCATCGTCGTGCCGCTGTTCTCCGAGTGGTCCGACGAGCAGCTCTGCCGCTGCCTCGAGGAGACGGGATGCCGGTACCTTTTCATCGATGACGACGCGCTGCTCGAAAGACTGGTGGGCATGAAGCTGCCAAGTCTCGAATGCTCGTTCGTCAGCGACGGTAAACAGGGCAGCCTGAACTGCATCTCGCTCTCGGAACTTTGCGCCCGTGGCGTCGCGCTCATGAGGGCCCAGCCCGACGCGCTTGCCGAGCGTCTGGCCTCGATCGACGCGGGGGACGTTTTTACGATCGTGTACACCTCGGGAACGACCGCGGCGCCCAAGGGCGTCATGCTCACGCACCGCAACGCCATGTGCGCCGCGAACGCCTACCTGAAGCGCCTGCCCACGGCGACACGGCGCGTTTACGTGAGCTACTGCCCACTCAGCCACATTTCGGAAAGGCTCGCCAGCTCGCTCATCGCGACGGTACCGGACACCGCCCCGGGTGAGATCTGGTTCGCTTCCAAGCCAAGCCTGCTCTTGGAGACCTTGCAGAAGGCGCGGCCGAACTCGCTCGCCGGTCCTCCGGTGTTCTGGATGAAGCTCCGCGCGCGAATCCTCGCGGGCGCCGCGGGCAAGCGCATTCGAGGGCACTGGGCGGCTCGGTTGATCGAGATCGGCGCAGAGGTAGCTCGCGAGCGCGCGCAGAGCCTACCGGTGCGCGCCGAACGCGCCCTTGCCGCATGGCTCGCACGCCAAATGATC
The DNA here is from genome assembly GCA_963746475.1 of uncultured delta proteobacterium. Lineage (GTDB taxonomy): Bacteria > Myxococcota_A > Polyangia > Polyangiales > Houyiibacteriaceae > SG8-38. The sequence continues at coordinate 117,221 of CAVVBB010000004.1, read as the reverse complement.
GGCGGGCCGATTCGACGTCAGCTCGGGCTCGACCGACTGCTTGTGGGGTATGCCGCCGCGGCCGCCCTTCCGGAGGAAGTGCAGTACTTCTTCGAAGCGCTCGGGATTCCTCTGCGTCAAGCCTGGGGACTGACCGAGACCTGTGGCGCCGGCGCAGCACAGTCCGTCGACGAGCTGCAAGCGGGGCTGGTGGGGCGGCCGCACGAGGGATTGCAAATCAGGCTAGCACCCGACGGCGAGATCCTCGTCCGCAGCCAATGTGTCTTCGCCGGCTATTGGCGCAAGCCCGAGCTGACGCGCCAGGCCATCGATGCGGACGGATGGCTTCACACGGCAGACATCGGGGAGCTCCTCGCCGACGGTCGCCTGCGCATCCTCGGCCGAAAGGACAGCGCTTTTGCGCTCTGCAGCGGAACGAAGGTCTGGCCGAAGCGCATGGAGCTGGCGATGCTAGCGAGCCCATGGGTGACCGACGCTGTAGCCGTGGGCCAAGGCCAGGCCTACCCGGTCGTGCTCGTCGCTCTGGACCAAGAAGAGGTCCAGAGCCTCGTCACAGACGGCGACGGCGCCATCGAGTCTCACCCCGCCATCGTTCGGGAAATGAACCGCTGCGTAGAGACTTTCAACGCGTCGGTCTCGAAGGCCGAAAGACTCGGCGCCTGGCGCATCGTACAGGGCGTGTTCCCCGACTCGGTCTACACGGGCACCGGCAAAATCAATCGCGCTCTGTTCGAACAGGCCTTCGCGGCCGAGATCGCCGAGCTCTACGACGAGCCGCAGGCAGCCCTGCCGGCGCCATGACGCCGGGACGAGCTTTGGGCGGGCGGCCAGTGTGTTCCGGCGTCCCTGGGACGTTCATGCTGCAGTGCCGCATGCGGCGGGGACGTTCAGGCGGCGCGTGTGATGCCCGCATCGGCTTGCCGCGCACCGCTACGCCGATCAGGTCGGTCGTTCCGCTCGCGGCTCGAAGAGAATGGGCGCGTAGGTCAGCACGAAGAGCGCGTATCCCGTCGCCCAAAGGGCGCCACCAAGTACGACACCCGTTTGCAGCAGCGCGGGCCCAAGCAGAAGGACGAACGAGCGAATGAGGGCTCCTACGATCACGAGTACGTACGCGATGACGACCAGCGGCGTCACTTCGAGCGGGCGGCCGGTGTGTCCCAGCGCCACCCGGGACATCATGGCGAGCACCATCGTGCCGATCGCACCGCTCGTGAACACATGAAACGCCGCGCTCCAGGGCAGCAGGCCGAGCCAGCGAGACGCCGCGAGTGAGAAGAAGCCGAGCGCCACGAACCCATAGCCGATGTGCAAGACCCACACGATCGGCCAGCGGCGTGCCCGAAGACCATGCCAGCCGAAGAGCCTCCAGGCGATGGCAACACCGGCGGTCGCACTGAAGCTCGCTACCAGCCAGGACGGAGCCGAGGCCAAATCCAGCGCGAAGGCCGTGATCGCGAGCCCCATCACCGTGGCTTTTGCCCATGCTGGCGATCGAATCGAAGCTTCGACTCCCGCTCGGCCGAGCGCATTGGCGGTGAACAGCGGAACGATGCGGGCTCCGATGATCAGGATGAGCAAGACGGCGAGGTATGCGCCTAAATGCAAGCCGAAGCGCGTGAGCTCGGCGTCTGAACGCGAGGCGCCGACATGCGAGCACAGGTTCGCGGCGAAGAGCGCCGTCAGCACTAACGGGACGAAGGCGTTTCGAAGTTGTCGCGCCCGGTAGAGCGAGCGAGTCAACACGACGAGGAGCGCCGGAAGGAACGCCAGGTCGAGGCTGGCGACGAGCAGGGGCGGAAAATATGCTGACCCGAGCATCCCAACTCGGCCCAGCAGCCAAAGCACGAGCAGTCCAATCAGCCGCTTTCCTTGAACGGCCGCAAGGCCCGTCCAGTTGGGGACCGCCGTGAGGAGGAAGCCCGCGATGGCCGCGCTCGTGAATCCGAACACCATCTCGTGGCCATGGAAGAACATCCCGCCCCATCGGGTCGTGAGCGCAATTCCCCATCCGTATTCGAGCAGCCAAGTCAGCATTGGCGCGACTGCATACAAGCCGGCGAGCAGGAAGAAGGGCCGGAACCCCAGCTCGAACAACGCAAAGTGTGAGGGTCTTCTCATCGCGGCGTTCAAGACCTCGTCTTCTTCAGCGTGCGGCGCCTGCTTGGGCCTGCACCTGCTCGGCGAGCGCTGTAAAGCGCGGCTCGGAGAGGAGCTGTTCCTTCAGCGCGCGAGCGAGTGTTTCCGCGCCGGGGTCCAGCAGGTGAACGTGGTCTTTGAAATTCTCGAGCGAGGGCTCGACGGCCGAGTATCCGTCCAGGAACAGCGCATCCTGCTCTTGGGCGGCGGCGGCGATGCGCCGGTTGCTCTCGAGCCAGACCGCGGCGAGCAGCGGCTGCGTCATGCCGACGAGGTTATTGCGGATCCGCAGCCGAACATCGCGGCGCTCGAGATTCTCGGGCTGGGCCAGGGTCGCCTGGGAAATGAGCACGGGCAGCACGTCGTCCTGCTGGGCCAGCACGGCAATGTCCTCGAAGCTCTGTTGAAATAGATCGAACGCTCGCTCCGAGGGCATTTCATGTGCGCCCTCACCTTCGCTTTCCAGGCTCGTGTACGCGTTTTCGCGCTTCTCCTCCCTGACCCGCAGGTAGACATTGCGGACGCGTTGCACGATCTGCGAGTGGAAGAAGAAGCGGACGAAGGCCGAGACGTTCTTGCCGCCCGCGTTGACGCCGCTCAAGAACTCCCGGGGGAGGCCTTCTTCCTGGGCGGAGAACAGTCGAAGAAACTTGAGGTCGTTCCAGGTGTGGTAAGCCAGCACGGCATGGGGCCGAAGCGCGCGCCCTGTGAACAGGTAGTTCACCTTCGAGTTCGAGGCGTCGTACCCGGGAAGCGCCAGGTTGATGACCTCGACGGGCATCTGCAGCGCTTCGCTGAGCTCGGCTTGCAGGAGCGCCGGCCAAGTATGTGCGTCATCGCTCACGTCATAGCAGAACGTGGACGAGCCACCGAGCGCCAAGAGACGAAGCGTACCGGGCGGCGCCGTCCACGAAGGCTCCTCCCCGCGGAAACCCAGCGAGTTGATCTTGACGACGTGGCCCGAGGTGTTGATCGGATCTTGCTCGGGCAGGAGGCGGGCTTTGACGTGGCCGTCGTCCACCCAATAGAGCCGACTCGAATAGGGAAGCGGCGCTGCGAGCCGAAGTCCACACTCGCCGATGCCCAGCATCACGATGAAGACGACGAGCGGAACAGCGATCCGCATGATCCATCCCAATGCCCGACCTGCACCCTCGGAACGCCTATCCATCGTAGCCCCCGCGTACTCCCAACCGAGGCGTCTTCGTAGTCGATCGGAGCGGGTCGGTCGAGTTGGACCGATGACTGTGCGCTGGGCCCAGCCGCTCCGCCCGTCGGCTCCGAGACCTAGGCCTCGGAGCCGTTCAACCTGCTCCGAAGCGCTTCGCAGGCGGTCTCCAAGACCTTCAGGCGCGCGACTCGCTTGCTGTTCGCCGGAACGAGCGCCCAGGGCGCACGGAAGGTATCGGTTCGCTCGAACATATCGTGCGCTGCCTGCTCGTAATCCCACCAGCGAGACCGGTTGCGCCAATCGTCGTCGACGAGCTTCCAACGCTTGTACGGCGTCTTCAGGCGCGCTTCGAAACGCTTCCACTGCTCATCGGGCGTGATGTGCAGGTAGAGCTTCACCAGCACGATGCCATGCTCGATGAGCTGGTCTTCGAAGTCGTTGATCTCTGCGTAGGCCCGTCGCCACTCCTGTCGCGAAGCAAAGCCCTCCACCCGCTCCACGAGCACGCGCCCGTACCAGGAGCGGTCGAACACAGTGAGTCGCCCCGCCCGAGACATGTGGCGCCAGAAACGCCAGAGGTAGTGCTGCGCCGCCTCCTCGTCCGTGGGGGCAGCGAACTGGAGCACCTGGTAGTTCCGGGCATCGAGCGTGGCGACCAAGCGCCGTATGGCGCCACCCTTGCCCGCTGCGTCCGGACCTTCGAACACGTAGATAGTCGATATGTCGCGACGTCGGGCCTCTCGCTGAAGGACGTGATGCTCTGCCTGTAAGTCGAGTAAGCGCTGCTCGTAGTCCGTCTTAGCGATGTCCTCGCGCTGCTTGAGCGCGGAAACGATGGTCGGAGGCCCTTTGGGTCTGGCTGGAAGCGGGTCTTTCTTTGGCGGCTTCGTGTACGTCTTGGTTTCGAAGGGGTCGATGCCACGGTCCGCCAGCCGCTCGGCCAGGGCTTTGAGCAGGGCTTCTGCCACGGTGACGTCTCGGTAGTGCCGATCCGTACTCTCGACGATGACCCAGGGCGCCTCGCCTGTGTTGGTCTGAGCGATCGCACGCTCGGCCACGCCGACGTACTGGTCATAGTGCTTCCAGCGTCCCCAGTCCGAATCGGTGACGCGCCAGCTCGTGGCGGGGCTGGCTTCGAGCTCCTTGAGTCGTGCCTCCTGGGCCTCCCGGCTGAGGTGCAGCCAGAACTTGAGAATCAAGGCGCCGTCCGCGGAGAGCTCGTCCTCAAACGCCATGATCCGGCCCATCTCCGACTCGAACTGCGCTTCGGTGATGCGGCCCGCGTAGAAGTCCATCTTGGGTCGGTTGTAGCGACCACGAATGCAAAGGCCGATGCGCCCTCGAGGCGGCAGGTCACGCCAGTAACGCCAGTAATCGGGCCGCTCCCGTTCCTCGTCCGTCTTCTCAGTGTAGGAACGCGTGATGAGCAGGCGCGTGTCCAGCCAGGCGTGCAGCGCGTTTACGACGGAGCCCTTCCCAGCGCCGTCCACGCCGACGAGATCGACGACGACCTGAAACGGCGCGACGCGGTCCAACTGATGCTGCGCCAGCAACAGTTTGAGCCGCAGATCCTCGACCCGCTCCTTGAACTCATCCTCGGATAGCGAGCGCTCCAACTCAGCAGTCTTGAACATCGCCTTCCTCGCACATCGGACCAGTCACCTTACTACGCGATGCGTCCAGCCACAGCATATTGAGTCACCTATCCCCAGGAACCGCCCTCTTGGGCGAACGTGGGCGGCTCAAATGCGAGACCGCCAGCCGCGCGGCCCTTGCTCCGGACCGAGGACGTCGTAGCTTTGCCCCCTGAGAAGCCGTCACCCCATGGTCGAAGACCTCAAAAGCCCAGCAGCGCTCGACGCGCTCATGAGTACGGACGGCGGAGCCGCCATCATCGACTTCTGGTCGCCCAGCTGCGGCCCTTGCAAGACCATGGCCCCTGCCTTCGAGGCGGTGGCCGAGCAGCTCGCCGAAGAGCCCATCCGCTTCGTGCGCATCAATACCGCCACCGAGCCTCAGCTCGCCCAGCCCTTCAACATCCGCTCCGTGCCCACACTGGTTCTCGTGAACGACGGAGAAATCCTGGACGTGAGAGTCGGCGCCTTATCGGGCTCGGCGCTGCTCAGCAAGGCCCAGTGGTTGCTTCGCAAATCCCGAGGGGAAGGCTTCTTCTCCGGGCTCTTCGGACGACGCTCCTAGCCTGGCTCCCGTTCACGCGCCGCTTGAAAAGTACCGCCGTGTCGTCGTTGTCCAAATAGTGCCTTGCCTCGTGCGCGTCAGACTCGGGACTCTTCGTCTCTTCAGCTCCGGTGTCTCGTCCTGCGGCCGCCTAGCGCCCCCAGCGCGCGAGCTCAGCGGGTGCCGGCCAGATCGCTGACTTTGACCACACGAGTGCTCGGCTGGGCCGGAGTTTCCTCCGGCAAGAACCAGCGCGCCCAGATGACACCGCTCCGGTGGCCCTGAGTCCGGATCCAGTTGGCATGACCCGGATCTCGCTCGGAGACCACGAGGGTCCAGGAGCCGTCGTCATTGTAGACGGTCTGCTCCCCATTGATCGAGACGGGTTCGTAGTCGTAGTTGTAGGTGTGAAGGAACTCGTTCCAGATGCAAAAGTTCCAGAACGCGCACTTCGGTGAGCGCCCCTCGATCACGAGTGCCTCGTCCTCCTCCAAGGCATAGCTTCCCATGCCGTACGAAGCGTCGCTCGCGCCCCAGCCATAGGTGATGGCGCCCATCGGCAGAGGTTCCTGCATCGTGTTGGGCTCACCGATGGTCGGGACCGGAGTGATCTCGCTCTGGGCTCTGATCCAGTTCGTGGCAGCACGAAAGCGCCGCGCCATGTCGTCGTCACGTACACGTGTCGTGCTCGGTGGATCGAGCGTCTCGATGCTCCACACGGCGCGCTTGTCGCTCACGGGGTCGCCGAGATAGTCACGCGTGATGGCGGCGTTGCTGTTCTCATTGAGCTGAATCCAGTTCCCCGGATGCTCCTGCGCGCTCAAGGTGATGTCGTAGCTCCCGTCCGGGTTCGCCTGCATCTCACCGACCCGCAAGCAGCCGCTGATGCCCTCGGCCGGCTGCCCGTCGTCCGGACCTTCGTACACACTCAGCGAAAGGTACACGGCGTCACCCGCATCGAGATGGATCCGGTACGTGCGCTTCGGGTCGAGCGGGGCGAACTGATAGTAAGCGTCCGAGTTGTCTCCGCCCCACTTCTTGTAGGGCCCGACGATGTCCACGAACCTCGGTCGATCTTTGTCGGCCCAGACGAAGCAGTCGAAGGCCACCTGCGTCAACGAGAAGATCCAGCGGTAGCCTTCGATGACCGAGACGTCTTGCTCGAGCGCGCGTTCTCCGCGCAGAAAGCTAGCTTCGAGCTCTCGCATGGCTTGCATGAGCTCGGCAAAGGCCGCGCTCGTCTCGAAAGTTCTCTCACTCATCGGCACCTCTTTGTTGGCTCAGCATCCCACGCTCGGCGCTCGGCGGGCTGGCTTCGCGGCGAAGCAGCTCTCGCTTTCGTTCGACGCCCCATCGGTACCCCGAAAGCTTTCCGTCTTTTCGCACGACCCGGTGACAGGGGACGAGCACGGCGACTGGATTACTGGCGCAGGCGCGTGCGACTGCCCTTGCAGCCGACGGCGCGCCGAGCGCCTCGGCAAGCTCGGAATAGCTGCGCGTCTCCCCTGAGGGGATGGCCCGCAGCTCCCGCCAGACGCGCTCCTGGAAGGCGGTGCCGCGGATGTCGAGCGGGATGTCCGCCGGGCTCGCCATCTCGACGGCATCAATGACGGCCTGGGCCCAAGCGGTCTGGTCGGCGGCTTCGAGCCTCGCCTTCGGAAAGTGCTTCTTCAATCCCGGAACCAGCTCGTTCATCGAATCCGTGAAGGCCACCTCGCACACGCCTCGCTCGGTCCAGGCGATCAGCACGTGCCCGAGCGAGCAGTCTGCAACGAGGTACTGGATGAGCTCCCCGTCCCCACCGGCACGAGCAAGCGAGGGCTTCATCCCGAGCTCTCGCCCGAGCCCTTCGTAGAAGCGGCTGCTCGAGGAGTAGCCGGCCTGATAGATCGATTCGGTGACCGAACGCGCCGCGCTGAGGGCGTCACGGCCGCGCTCGGCCAGCACTCGGCGGCGGTACTGCTGGGGCGTGACTCCGAAGTGCTTCTTGAAGCAGCGCTGAAAATACGACTCGCTGAGGCCCAGGGCGCGGGCGAGCTCACGGGTCTGGACCGGCGCCTCAGAGGCCAGCAGCCGGCAAGCCCGAATCATAGCATCGGTGGAGTGCGGCGCTGAGTCCCGCAAACGCTCTTCTTCGTTCGTCTGGGCAGGGGGCATGACTGGCTCTGCGCTCGTCGACACCTTAGCGGCGCTGCCCAGCTGCGCCAGGGACCCGGGCTGCCGTCCGCCTCTCCCCGCCTCGACTCCCGGCTTCTCTCGTTTCATCCGTCGCTCCTCACGAAAACAAAGCATGGCGCAAGACACAGGCGCCGCGCGTCCCGGGGACTGACCTGCCATGGAGCCCCTTTCGGAGTCGCCCCCAAAAACTTTCCCTTCTGGCACATGCTGGCACGTTCCCAAGAGACGATACCGAACGTGCAGCACTGTGACCGAGCTGCCATAGCCCATGAAAACATGGGAGCGGTCTTCGGTCAGGCGAGCCGAAACTTAGGTCTTTCTCCGCCTCGACAGTTGCCACGAAGGCTGCATTCTGGGCACTCTAGAAATCTGTGTGCTGGCTCACAAACCGTACGCCGGATGACACCGTAAGGAGAGGCAAGTCCAAGATGTTATCAAAATCGCTAATCGTCGCTTCGTCTGAGCCGCGGCCAGTGCCGTGTCGTCTTTGGTCTGCGCTGCTTGTCTCGCTTGGTTTCTATCTCATCGCGTTCGCCGTACCGACGGTCGCCTCGGCTAATCCGGAGCCCACGGCCTACGATTCTCGTAGCGTGGCGCTCGGCTTGTCCGGCGTTTCCTATCTCGAGCGCCCCGCCGCCGTGGCGATCAATCCGGCGTTGCTCGAAGGCATCGAGACGTTCTCCGCGAGCTTCCTGCTCAACCCGTTTTTCGTCCGACAGGAAGCGCCCGTGCAGGGCTCCGAGAGCAATGTGCGATCCCCGCTCGGCGTGGGCCCCTTGGGTTCCTTCTTCGTGGCGGGGCGTATCGCACCCCGCCTCGTCTTCGGCGTCGGCGTCTACGCGGAGGTCGGTTTCGCCGCGGGCTTCAACGATGTCGTGAACGTCGACGGGGCCATGCAAAACACCCAGGGCGAAGACCTCAACGTCGACTTCTTCGTGGCCGAAGGCGCGATAGCGACCTCGGTTCGAGTGAACTCCAAAGTCAACCTAGGCTTCGCAATCCGCCTGCCCTATGCGCGACAGAAGGCCGACCTGTTCGCAAACATTTCCCCAGCGTTCGTGATGCCAGAGACAGACGGTAGCTACGACTACACGACGGTCGGTGCCCCGGCGTACCAGAACGTCGGCTTCAAGGTGACCGGCATCGGCATTCCGAGTGGGCGCGTGGGCATTTCCTACAAGCCCAACCGGCACCTCAGCCTGGGCGCCTCATACCGAATGCCCACGAAGATCCAGATGACCGGCACTGCGGATGTGACGCTCGGGAGCAGACTGAGAGTGCCAGCCAGCGCAGACTGGCGCGTTCCCCACGCGCTTCAGTTCGGCGGGGCGGTGCACCTGCTCGACGACCGACTGCTGCTCGTACTCGAAGAGCGCATGCAGTTTCACAATGCGCCTCGCACGGGAAACCATTCGGAGGTCGTCGAGACCGAGATCTCCGCCGCCGGAATCACCAACCCATCCATTTTCATCCCATTCGACTGGCGTAACGTTTACACCAGCCGGATCGCCGTGGAGTACTCGATATCTGAGCTTCTGGACTTTCGTATCGGCACGGGTCTCGGCGTCTCGGCCACCACGGACAAGTTCGCGATCTATTTCACGCCTCCCCCTGGCTTGAACTGGGGCGTTGCCTCCGGCCTAGGGTTCAACTTCGACCACTTCAACCTGGACCTGAGCGGTGCCGTCGCTGGCGGTGGTGGCAGGATCGGCTCCGACGCGGCCGCGGGGGGTCCAGTCACCTACCAGAACCGGACCTTCGAAGTCTGCTCCGATCAGCAGGTAATCCGCAGCGGCTGCGCCGGCGACTACAAGGTGATCACCTACTGGGCGTCGCTTACGCTCACCTATCGTTTGTAGTGGCACGCGCGGTTCTCGGCCCCGGCCGGGCTTAGGCTCGTAGGCCCAAGGCCACCCGAATCTAGTTCGCGATTTTGCGGACCGTGGCAGACGCTGCGCTGTCGCTTTGCGCCTTGACTTCGGCCTCGAGCTGCGCGGAGCGCTGCTCCGCTTCGGCCACGATTTGGTTCGCGCGTTTGTCCGCTTCGCGTTCGAGCTGTTTCGCGCGCTTGTCGGCTTCGCTGCGAATCTTCTTCGCGGCTTCCTTGGCTGCGAGCTTCTTGACGGTGTTGTTGCCCGCCTCGGCCACGAGCTGATCGGCGCGCTTGTAAGCCTCTTTGCGAGCCTTGTCGGCGGCGCGCTCTCCCTCCTTGCGAAGCTGATCGGCGCGCTTCTCGGCTTCGGCGAGAAGCTTCTGCTGCTGTACCCCCAGCGCCGCGAGCGCGTTCTGCTGCTGCTTGAGTAGCTCCGCGGAGACCGTATCGGCCACGGCGCCGCGCAGCGCATCGCTGTCCACGTCGACCGCGATCCGCGGGTCCTGCACGGAGCCCGTCAGTTTCACCACGACGCCGACTTCACTCACCTTCGACAGGTCCAGCCCGAGCCCGCGCACCTTCGTCGCGAGGCTGCCGGTCAGCTTGTCGATCGGCACGTCGGTGCTCACCTGGTAGCTCATCTCCTGGTCGAGGCCGTGGCTGCCACTCACCATCAGCGCGAGCCCCTTGGCTTTCACGGGGAACGGCTTCACGTGAACGGCGCCGTCCCTGATGTCGAACCGCGTCTGAAATGAGCTGAGCTCGAGCGGCGCCGGAATCGCGGGGACGGCCTTGCTCAGCAACAGGAGCGGCTCGAAGTCGGAATCGAGCTTGCTCTGCAGCGCCATCACCAGACCCCCGGCGTCGAGCGAGGACAGCTTCGGTGACCCATCTTCGCCGAGCTCCCCGCTCGCTTTCAGGTCCGTCGAGAACCGCCCCTGCAGGAAGCTCGCGACGGGCGCATAGGCCCGCAGAGAAGGCAGCGCCTTGGCGGCCTCTGCGAAACTCACCTTGTCGACTTTGTAGCTGACCTCGAAGCTCGCGGGCTCGCCGACGGGCGTCGAGACCGTGCCCGAAAGCGCCATGGAGCCTCCGAGCGTGTCCGCCTTCATGTTGTTCAGCCAGAGCTTGCGGTCCCGAACCCGCGCGCTTCCCTCGAAGTCGGCCAGAACCAGCTCGCCGTAGACCAGCTTCTTCACGGCCACCGCAAGCTTGGCGTCCACCTTGTCCGGTAGCAGAAACGGCGTCGTCTCCTGTGCCGCCTGCTCGTCTTCCTCCGCAGACAGAAAGTCGTCCACGTAGAGCGCCTTTGACCGCAACGCCAGGTCCGCGGAAATCACCTGCTCATCGTCCAAGAACGCCATCAGCGGCGAAAGCGTGCCGGTGAGGGCCAGGTCGCTGCGCCCCAACTTCGCGCGGAAGGTCTGTACGTTCGTGGCCTTCGGCGAGAGCAGCACGTGCGCCTCGTCGACTTGAACCGGTGGCGCATCCTTGGCGCGATAAAGCACGTCCGTCACCCGGATGTCGCCATCGAGACGCTTGATGTTCTCCCCCGTCGCGGCCAGGTCGACCTTCGCATCGATCAGTCCCCGTAGGGCCTCTGTATCCGGAATCGGATACGCCTGGGCGACCTCGGCCATGTCCAGGTGCCCATCGACGAGCAGCGCCAGGTCGGGCTGGGAGATGGGCCTGGCGACCGTCAAACGACCCGCGGCATGGCTCTTTCCGGCCCGCGCCCCGAACTTCGAGACTTCAATGCGCATCTTGTCCAGATTGCCGCCCGGGTGCATCGCCTTGGCCTCGAGCCGCAGCTCCGTGAGCGCCAGCGGCAAGTCCGGATACTTGAGCGTGCCGCGCTCCAGGCTGAGCCCTGCCGAAAACGACGGGATTTCGTCGTCTCCCGGACCGAGCTGTCCTTTGACCTGCGCACTCACCGCGAAGCTCCCACTCGCTTGCAAGCCCGCGAAGTCCGCCGCGTACGCATTCGGAACGGCCGAAATCAGCGCCTTGACCGACTGTCCCTCCGGGGAGGCGAGCTGCACGTCGAGATCGAGACTGTCCTCGGCCCAGCCGATGTTCCCCGAGCCACCGATGGACAGCTCGTTCAAGGCCAGCTTCAACTCCGACAGGTCCACACGCTGCCGGTCCGTTTGAATCGTCGCTACGAGGTCGAGCAGCAGCTTCGCGTCCTTCAAGTACGTGACGGGTCCCAGCTGCACCGACAGCGCTTCGACGCTGGTGTTCGACGCGAGAGCCTGCGTAGCGCCCTCTATCGTCGCCGAACCCTCGTGCTCCAGCCCCCGCACCGAGACCTGCGTGCCCGGGGCCTCGTAGGTCAGGACGGCAGCGATGATCCGGTAGTCCCGAAGCTGAAGCCCGAAGTCCTCGCGCTGCTCCTCCGCCGGCGCCGCGTCGGCAGCCGCGCTGTCCTCCTTGACGATGTCGTAGTTCGCGACGCCGTCTTCGTTCACCAGAACGTGGACCTCGGGATGGTCGATCGTGATCGACTCCAGGACGACCTTCTCGTCGCGCAGCAAGCTCAGGAGGTCGACCCCAGCCCCGAGCGAGCGTACCGACAGAAGCTTCTTCCCCTCGAACAGGCCCTTCCCCGTCACCTCCAAGCCGAGCAGCTCGGCCGTGAACGTCGGAAACGTCGACAGCAGCGACAAGTCGACGTCCTCGAAGTCCACGGTCGCATCCAGCCGCTCATTGAGCTCGCTCCGTACCAGCTCGAGCACACGGCCCTTGAGCATGATCGGAATCACCGCGAGTGTAACGATCAGCAGGCCAAGGATCACCGCGATCACACTCAGCGTAATTTTGACTGGCTTTTTCAAAGCTTCCCCCGTCGAAGAACTCCAAGTATCCCACGGGTTCACGCCCGAACACAACGGGCTGCGTAAACGGCAGGCAGTGACCCAGCTAGCCCGCCTGCGGTGTTTCCGAGCTTGAAGTACGGCATAATCAGCCGGTGTTCTCCAAACGAGGGAGTTTCGATCTGGCTCTCAATAGCGTCTCTCGCGCGGCGGCGGATGCGCCGCCCATTTGGGACCTGACGGTTTCGAATCCGACGCGCGTCGATCTCGCCTTCGACGACGAGACGCTGCGGCACACGCTCTGTGCTGCCGATCCGACCAGGTACGACCCACAGCCCCGTGGGCTTCCGTCGGCACGGCGCGCATTAGCTGAGCAGCTCGACTGGAATCCCGAGCAACTACTACTCACGGCCACGACGAGCGAAGCGTACTCATTCCTCATGAAGCTCTTTTGTGATCCGGGTGACCATGTCTTGATCCCGGAGCCGAGCTATCCTTTGCTGCCGATGCTGGCGCGTCTCGAGGGCGCCGTCGGCGTCCCTTACGCTCTACGCTACGATGGCGAGTGGCACATCGATCGGCAGGTGTTCCTCGAGCGCCTCGATTCGCGGCCCAGGCTGATCCTGGCCGTGAGTCCGAACAACCCGACCGGCGCGTATCTGTCGGACGAAGACCTCGATTTTCTGCTCAGCCACGGGGTCGCCGTCGTCATCGACGAGGTCTTTGCGCCTTACGATCTTCGCCGCGCCCAAGCCTCGCCCCTGCGCCACAGCAAGGCGAGCTCGGGCTTGCTCTTCGCCCTGGGCGGACTGTCGAAAGCTGCCGCGCTTCCTCAGACGAAGCTCAGTTGGATTGCCGTTTCCGGCGACGACGCACAGACCGAACGCGCCCTCGCCCAGCTCGAGCTGATCGCGGACACCTACCTGTCGGCGAACGAGCTCGCCCAGCGCGCCCTTCCTTCGCTACTGTCCACGGCGGCGGCGGAACGTCGAGACCGGGTCTTCGCGCGACTGCAACAAAACCAGCGGAGCATGAGCCGGCTCCAGCAAGATGTGCCCGAGATTTCGGCTCTTCCCGTGCAGGGGGGCTGGTATCAGGTCCTTCGCTTGCCGCGAGTCCAGTCCGAAGAGCAATGGGTGCTCGATTTTCTCCATCGCGGCGTGCTCGTACAGCCAGGCTGGTTCTACGACTTCCCGGACGAGGCCTGGATGGTGCTCAGCCTTCTCACGCCACCCCAAGTTTTCACCGAGGGACTGAGCCACATCGCTGAGGCGGTGATGGCTTCGGGTCGCTGACGATAGCCCGGCACGATCGGGACTGATCGGCGCGCCGTCCACCGAGCCCCTGCGCTTCCCCGCCATGCCCCTCTCGACTCGGGGGCATTCCGGCTGAATCAAGCGTCAACGCGAAGCGATGATCTGCTGCGCTTGCTCCCCGAGCGTCTCCTCGATCGGCCGGTACTCGATCCCGAGCTCCTCGCGGCTTCGGCGGTTATTGAAGCGAAGCGGGAAGCCGCTGTTACGCCGAAGATGCTTCCAGCTGATGCCGTTGAGAGGCCCCATGACATAGAGTATTGGCGTCGGGATCTGCGCCTTGGGAAGCGGGTATGTGTCGCCCAGCGCTTTTCGGAGGATCTCTCCGATTTCGAGAAAGTTCTTCGCGCAGTTGACGAGAATGTAACGGCCCTTGGCCTCCGGCCGAATCGCGGCCTCCACGTGCGCCTTGGCCACCTCGCGCACGTCTACCATGCCCACTTCAAACGGCGGCGCGCCCAGCTTGAAGCGCCCGTTCACAAACCCCGTGATCAGCTTGACGCTCTCCGAGTCCTGCCGAGGCGTCTTGCTGGGTCCGAGGACGAACCCAGGGTTGATCGTGGCCAGGGCCCAACGGTCCTGCGCCTCGGCCATCTCCCAGGCCACCTTCTCCGCTTCAGTCTTCGAAAAGCTGTAGGCCTGGTGATGCGCCGTACTCGTCCGGTTCCAGCAGTCCTCGGTGAACACGCCGCCCGGCACCTCTTGCAGATCCGCGGCGTCCCCGTAGATGGCCGCCACGCTCGAGGTCAGAACGACCTTCTTCACCGACTCCGCGGCATTGACCGAGCGGAGCACATTCTTCGTTCCCTCCACGGCCGGAGCGATGAGCTCCGCCTGAGCATCTTTCACCTTGCCCACGATGAACGGCGAAGCCGTGTGCAGGACAGCCCCCGCTCCCGCGCAGACCTCGTTGAAGCTACCCGCGTCGAGCAGGTCCGCCCGAAACAGCTCCAGGCTCCCCGGCAACTCGGCATCCATGTCCCGCAAATGCTGAACCTTTGAGCGGTTATCCGGATCCCGAACCGTACCGCGCACCCGAGCCCCGCGACTCAACAGCTCCCAGACGACCCAGGAAGCCACATAGCCGGACGCACCGGTCACCACGAACGGGGCATCAGAGGATAAATCGGTCATAGCGGATTCAGAGGCTAACTTGGAAGCGCCCAGAACACAGCATCTAGACGCCCCGAAACGCGCCCATGACGGCGCGCTCCGAGGGGCTGCATGCAGCTCGACACCGAAGCCGTCGGATCATGAAGCGCGGTGTTGGCGGGTCCCGCGCTACGGGCGCCTCGGTCGCGCAAGCGTCGGAGATCAGTCTTGACGTGGCAGATCGCCTGAAGCGAAGCTTCGGAGCCGGTGGCCTCGCTTGATGCGAAGAACGTTCGAGCCCAAGAGCTGCGTGAACTTTCGCGGCTCCGCCCCGCGCTTTGGCTTGGCGACCTCGCGCTGAACTGGGGCATCATCGCGTCTACAATTGTCGCCTACGGTGCGCTGGACAGCCTATGGGTGCTGCCCTTGGCGAGTCTCATCATCGGCGCGCGACAACACGCACTGGGTCTGCTCGGACACGATGCCGCCCACAGATGCGCGTTCAAGAACAGACGCCTCAACAGCTTCTTCGGTGAGTTATTCGCTGCCTGGCCACTGTTCGTGACGCTGGAGCACGGCTATCGGCCTTGGCACTTCGAGCACCATCGCAGTCTCGGAACCGACTCTGATCCCGAGCTCAGGTACCGCCGCCTGCACCCGTACGAGCCGCCCATCACACCGACGAAGGTCGTTCTCTGGTTCTTTCTCGATATGGCGGGGTTGGGAATTCTCGACCTTTTTCGATTCCTCCGGGAGACCTTCCCAAGGCGGCTCTGGCAGCATTGGGGACCGGTTTCCCTGTACGGCCTCTGGTTCATCGTGTGCTCTTGGTTCGCGTACCGCTGGATCTTTTACCTTTGGGTAGGATCCCTACTGACCGGTTTTTGGGCCGTGTTTAGGGTCCGCACATGGTACGAACACGTGGGCTTGGAGCTCGCCGGGAAGGAGGGAACACACCGCTTCCGCGCGAGCCCGCTACTTCGCTTTCTGTTCTTCCCGCACAACACCCACTGCCACTATGAGCACCATCGCTGGGCGAGCGTGCCCTACTACAACCTGCCAAAGCTTCGGTCGTACGTTGGGGGGCGTCCTGTCCTCAGCAGCTTGGAGGTCCTGCTCCGATTTCCTCAGTGCGATGGTCTGGTTGGGAGCCCTCAAGAGAAAGTGCCTGAGGGGTTTCGCGAATCTGAAGTGTCCGACACTTAGCGCTTCGAACGATCCCATTCGATCCTCACTTCACATCGGCTCGATTGGCGGCGCACTCAACGAGAACCCGACCCGCTCACAGGGAGCACACCGACCCGACTGCTCGGGCGCTCAGTATGGGCGCTTCAGGGCTCGTTCGGTTCGGGTCATGCCTAAGCTCATCGGTGGCGCAGCCTGACTTTCTCAGGCGCGCGCTTCGCCCGATCACCTGCTATCTCGACTCACTGATCATACGAGACGTCTACCCACTGGACGCGCTCTCAAGTTAGACTCCGGTTGCAAGTGTCGGCCTCAACCAGCATCCGGGAACTCCGAACGACGACCGCGGCGATTCTCTCCGAACCGGTTGCCGCAAAGGAGTATGAAGAACTGCGCGGCAAGGCTGCGCACAACGCACTGTACCGACCGGATCGATACAGACTGCGAGACATAGTCGACAATCCCAGACTCTTCACACTGCATGTCAACGGGCGTCGTGTGCGAGCAAGAAACTTCTCCATCACCGGACTATCGTTCGAGGACACAACTGCACACGACTGGGTCGTCGGGGCAAGCGCTCACTATACATTCGCACTCGAGGGTCAAACTGTTCTCGAAGGCGAAGCAACGGTCGCGCGAGTCGGAGCGCGTGGGGCCACTGACTCCACCCGGTCGATCGAGGTTGGGCTCACCGCAACCGAGATGCTGGACTACGAAGGACTGCGAACCGCAGAGCAAGATTACTTCTGGAAACAAGGCCTGGAACGAGACCGCCTCATATTCCGCGACCTCGTCCCCTCCAACTATCGCCAGGCGATCCTCGAACTCGGCGCCTTTTGTCAGTACTACAAGAACCTGCTTGGTCGGCGCGAGCTCACTCATAGTGGAGACCGCCTGAGCATCGCACACGAAGCTGCACCCGTGATCGCACCGCGCTGGGTTCAGCACCTCCGTGACGCCGCAACAGCAGCCCAGGACTTCTCGTCAGACCGCCGAATCGTCGAGGAGGCGCGAATCATAACCGAAGCGCTCGTCACCCCTTATATGGTGGAGGCGCCCGCCATGCGCCGCGCCTTCACCAAACCGCTCGGGTACCCGGGGGACTATGCTGTCATGCAGTACTATTACGAAAACGGGTTCGCGGGTGAGTCCGCTTTCGGAATGGCGCTGCACAAGATAGGAAACGCACACCCGCTTGCCGAAGGCGTTAGAACACGTTCGCAGTGGATCGCTGAACACATCCGCGAGCGAGCCGGACAGCAGACCGACTCCGAACCGCTTCGCGTCCTTTCCTTGGGCTGTGGAGTCGGGGCCGAGCTTGGGATGCTTCACTCCGGCCCAGCCGCCTTACAAACTCCCATTGACTGGGTGCTCGTCGATCAAGAAGACGAGGCGCTGGCGGTTGCCTACCGGAATGCGCGCGCCACCCAACGGCGTGAAACCTCGCGGGTGAGGTGCGTCAACATGTCATTCTCTCAGCTGCTGAGCAGTGAAGTGGCTCCCGCTACTTGGGGCCAGCAAGATGTTGTCTTTGCTCTCGGCCTCTTCGACTATCTGCCCCGCCGCAGCGCCTCAGCCCTTATTGAGGGTTTGTACGCTTCGCTGCGACCAGGTGGTTCCCTCGTGGTTGGCAACGCAGCCGCCGGCAACCTGAACTTCTGGGCCCCAGAGTTGGCACTCCGGTGGTCGCTTTTGTATCGTAACGAAGAGGAGATGGGGACACTTACGGGATCTTTGCCTTCGTCGGCGCGCATACGCCTGGAGGCTGAACCAGCTGGTGCCTACCATATTCTGGTTTGCGAAAAGCCCTAGATACCGAGCGGTGCGACGAGAGAGCGCTATACCGGGCGTTCGAAGACGAGCTTGCTCAACGCAACAACACCAGCCTGTTCTGGTCCCATGTTGCCGTCAGCACTCTCATGCTGCTTTGGTGGTCAGCCGACTTTCTGCTGGTCCCGGAGCATAGGCTACGGCTTCTGACGTATCGTCTCTCTGCAGTCTTCTTCGCGTCCCTGCTCGTGGCAGGCGCTCTTCGGCACGTACGCGGCGCCACGGCGACGTGGGCGGCTACATCGGCCTGGTTCCTGACCTGGGGGATAGCCGTTGCTGCGATGCTGCCACTTGTTAGCACGGCAACGAGCACGTACGTGATCGGGTTGAGCCTGATAGGACTTGCGGCCGGGGTCCTGCCGATGTGGCCTACCCGCTGGGCCCTGATGACGCTGATCGTGATCGCCCTCCTAGGAGGCTGCGGACTAGCGCTGAGTCCAGATCTGACCCTGCGAAGTGCCCTGGAGGCCGCTTTGACGTACACGAGTATCGGACTCGGCGCTCTCGTCTCGGCTGTTGTGAAGTACAGGTACTCGGAGCTCGATTTCGAGCGTCGACTTGAGGTGGAGGAGGCGGGGGACAAGCTGAAGGAAGCACTCGAGCAGCTGAAGGAACTCGACCGCCTCAAGAACGAGTTCTTCGCGAACATTTCTCACGAGCTACGTACGCCGCTCACATTGATTCTTTCGCCTGTAGACGAGCTACTGAGGACGCTCGAAGCCGGTCCCACGTACGACGCGCTGAGGGTCGTCCGTAAGAATGCCGGGCGCCTCCTCCGCATGATCGATGACCTTCTGGACTTGGCTAAACTCGAGGCCGGAGGCTTACGACTTCGAGTGGCTCCGCTGGACGTCGCTAACGTCGCACTCGGGGTGTTCGAGAGCTTCCAGCCAGCGGCAAAGGCCAACGGTATCAAGCTCTACTTCGATGATGCAGGTGAACAGTTCGATCCGATCTTCGGAGACTCACACCGGGTTGAGATCATCCTGACGAACCTGGTCGGCAACGCGTTGAAGTTTACCCCGTCGGGTGGGCAGATTGGGATACGGGTCGAACCGACATCGTCTGGCGTTGAAGTTCGGGTGAGCGATACGGGGCCCGGGATCAGTGAAGCGGAGCAGTCACGCATTTTCGAGCGCTTTCACCAGACCGAGGGGTCGGCGCGGCGCAGGCAGGGCGGTGTGGGTATCGGCCTGGCGCTGGCGCGGGAGCTCGCAGAGCTTCACGGCGGCGAGCTCACGGTGCACAGCAGGCCCGGCGAGGGAAGCACGTTCACGCTGCAGCTTCGCGCGGGCGAGGAGCACTTCCGCCAGGAGGTGAAGGAACGGCGCAGTGTGCGGGTGGCGAATCATCCGGGGCGAAGGTCCGAAGACGTTCCGCCACCCGATATGGCCAAGGTCGCTCTGGGGTCGCTACCGCGAGCTGACCAGCGGATCAGCGAGCGTGTGCTCCTCGATAGGGGACGGCTTCCGCGGGTTCTCGTCGTCGAGGATGAGGCAGACCTTCGCCGCTTCATCGCCGGGGTTCTGAGCGAGGCGCACGAGGTGGAGACGGCCAAGGACGGAGCCGAGGCTTTGGAAGTCTTGAAGAAGAACAGGCCGGACTTGGTGCTGAGCGACGTGATGATGCCGGGCACGAGTGGTTTGGATTTGTGTCGGGCAATCAAGGCAGACCCGGGTCTGCGACATATCCCCGTGATCTTGCTCACCGCGCGAGGGGAAAGCGAAGCCGCGTTGGAAGGGTACGCAGCGGGGGCGGACGATTTCGTCTCTAAGCCGTTTCACACGAAGGTGTTGCTGGCGCGTGTTCGGGCGCACTTGAAGGTACGGGCGTTGAGCCTGCAGCTGGCGGACCAGGCACGGCTGGTGTCGGCGGGGACGCTGGCGGCGGGGATGGCGCATGAGATCAAGAACCCGCTCAATGCGATGAAGAACGCGGCTTATGTGCTGAAGCGCGGCGGATCCGGTCGGGTGTCGAACGAGACCTTGATGAACCTCATCGTCGACGCGATCGACCGGATTGACGGGGTGGTTTCGGCACTCGGCGAGCATGCGCGGCCAGCCGATGGGGATGACCTGCGGGCCTGCAATGTGAAGCAGGGGATCAAGTCGACGCTGGAGTTGCTTGCGCACAAGCTCGACGGGATCGAAGTGCATTGTGAGCTCGATGACGTCGGGGAGGTGTGCGCACCTGCACGGGCGTTCAATCAGGTGTTGTTGAATTTGGTCGACAATGCGGCGCGGTCTGGGGCGAAGAACATTTGGCTCGGGCTTCAGCGGGTCGATGGACGCGTGAAGGTCTCCGTCTCCGATGACGGTCCCGGGGTGCCGGCGGACATGGTGAGCCGGCTTTTCGACCCGTTCTTTACGACTCGAAAGGAGGGTGAGGGGACGGGACTCGGGCTGCACTTGAGTAGAAGAATCGCCGAGGGCTGCGGCGGTGCGCTAAGATATGAAGCACGGGCCGGCGGGGGAGCGCGGTTCGTGATGGAGGTTCCAGCGATGGGGCGGGCGGCATGAAGGCGCATATCTTGTTTGTCGATGATGAAGCATCGAACGTGCTGGTGTTCGAGGCGGTGTGCGGGGATGCCTTTCCGGTCTTGACGGCAAACAGTGGCCCGGCAGCGCTGGAGATGATGCAGCAGTATGAGGTGGGCGTCGTGATCAGCGACCAGCGGATGCCCGAGATGACGGGGGTCGAGCTCCTCGAGATTGTGCAGAAGCGGTATCCGGATGTGATTCGACTGTTGTCGACGGCGTACTCGGACATCGACGTGGCGGAGGATGCGATCAACCGCGGGCATGTGCGGCGGTATCTTCGGAAGCCCTGGGAACCGGAGATGCTCAAGGCGGAGATGCAGGACTCGCTCGACCTGTATGAGTTGAACACGAAGGTGAAGCGGCTGGAGCAGCGGTTGCTGGAGGCCGAGCGCGCGTATTCGATGAGCGTCGTGGCGAGCGGGATTGCCGATGAGCTGCGGAGTCCGGTGGGCTGGATTCGGAATAGTCTGAATGTGCTCGGGACGTCGACGCGGGCGGTGTCGTCTAGCTTACAGGAGGAGCGGCCCAATTTGACGCGTGCGCTCGGGTTGCTGGCGCAGATGGACAACGCGGTTTCGGATGCGCAGGATGGCGTGAAGCGGATTTTGGGACTCGTCGAGGAGATGTCGAAGGGGCCCGCGTACGCGGCGGAGGACGTTTGCGACTTGGCGGATGCCGTGCGGATTGCGGTTCGCAAGGCGGAGAGCAGCGGGTTCCGTGGGCGTACGATGCTAGAGGTGGCGACTGGGGTCGCGGCCAAGGTGAAGGGGACGCGAACGCATTTGGTGCAGATTGCGCTGAATCTATTGACGAGCTCGATGCAGCGGGCGGGGGCGCGCGATGGCGGTGATGGGCTGGTGCGTGTGGCGACGGCGATGTTGGGGGATCAGGCGGTGCTGGACATCATCGACAATGGGCCGCCGTTGGAAGATGACCAGCGAGCGGAGATTTTTCGGGCGTTTGGGAATGGGCGGGTGATTGGGCCCGGTGTGGGACTGGCGATTTCGAAGCGGATCGCGAAGGAGCTCGGTGGCTCGCTGGAGGTCTCCGCAACCGAAAAGGGCGAAACCCGCTTCCGCCTAACACTCCCCCCCGCCCCCACCCCCAACTAACCCCCTGAAACTCGACCGAGCTCAAGCCAAACCATTCTGCTGAGTGGGTGGCGCCGGCGGTTCGTCGGCGGCCGCCAGGGCTTGAGGCGAGGGCTGGTGAGCATCTGTTGAGAAATTGGCCGGTGCCTACTCGGCACGGATTTCGCTCCAGTTCAGCGTGTGAGCTTTCCACGCATTATCGATCCGGGCGCGACCCTGGCCATCACGCGCCGAACCACGCGGCGCTACTTCCTACTCAATCCCGATGAGTCGCGACAGATCGAGCAGGCCTATTGGTACTGCCTCGCTTACGCCGCCCAGGTCCATGGGGTCATCGTCCACGCCGCGTGCCTGATGAGCAATCACAGTCACGAGGTCGTCACCGATGTCCGCGGGGAGCTTTCTCTGTTCCTGCAGACGTTTCACAGATACTTCGCCCTCGTCACCAAGGCCTATCGCGGCTGGCCCGGGGAGGTGTTCGACAAGGCACAGAGCGGTGTTCACGCGCTGCTGACCCCTGAGGCGACTCTCGAGGCCATCGCGTACCTGATCGCCAACCCGGTGGCTGCGGGGGCCGTTCGCTACGCCAAGGACTGGCCTAGCGCCCAGACGCTTCCTCGAGATGTCGGGACCCGAACGATCCGTGCCAAGCGCCCGGACCTGTTCTTCGATCCCAAGAACCCGATGTGGCCCGAGGCCATCGAGCTTTCTTTGCAGATGCCGGCTGGTGTCGAGCTCCAGTACGGGGCCGAACTGGCGCAGCAGCGCATCGCGGAACGGGTACGTGAGCGGGAGCATGGCGCCTGGGCCGAATCGCGGCGAACGGGCATCCCGTTCATAGGCTCGCGGCGGGTGCTGAAGCTGCCGTACACGAAGCGGGCGGGGAGTCACGAGGACTTCAGGGGATTCACGCCGCGGTTCGCCGCCGGGAGGGATCGACGCGCGGCGCGGCAAGCTGCGAAGCGGATACGGGCATTCAACGCGCAGTACCGTGAAGCACTGCAGGCGTGGCGGGAGGGAGACCGTGAGGCGCTCTTTCCGGAAGGCACTTGGTGGATGCGTGTCTTTCACGGGGCCCGCTGCGGACCGGCGCCTTAGAGGGCCCGAGCTCCTCTATCCGCCCGGCCTGGGCGCTGACGGCCACTGATTGTCGGTCGACGGCGCATCGGTTCGTCGTGCGCAAGACCTAAACACACAACAACGGCCTCGGAGCATCTCCATACGCCAAGACGAGCCAGAACAGGCCGATTAAACACACCGCCAGGGGCCGAAACGGCGCCTGGCGGTGGGCCGGCCAGAGCGCGACCTCGGTCGGTCAGAGCGCGACCTCGGTCAGTTCTCACTGGGTCAGTTCACCTGGCCCGAGGAACTCCTCGTCCAGGGTCATCTCGATAGGCACGGTCCACCAGCCGCGCCTCACCACAAGCCAAGGCGGAAAAACACAGCACCACGAGGCAACAAAACGGCAACTCTCGACTGAACACGGCTTCAAAGAACAGAAATCACGCGGCCCACCATAACCCCTTGGTCGCATTTGCTTCACCCAATAGGCGTACCGCAACCCCCTATGAACGCCTCTTAAGGCTTAGCTCACAAAGTAGTCCGTTGTGCGCTATTGATCTTTCGATGATGGAACGATAATCCAGGCCTTCGACCGTACCTTGCTTATAGGGGGCGGCGCACTTGAACAGTCGGAGGTTACCGATGCGGTATTCACTAGTTTTGCGTCGGAGTGTCATCGTTATCTTAGCTCTCGTCGCGGCTTGCAGTAGCGGGACCGGCGACCAGGCTGACGGGGGAGCGCAGTTAACACTGACTCTCACCAACTCGCCGGAAGGCGTCCGGGTCGTCGAGTACGAAATCGCCTGCGAGGGCGGGCTCAGCTTCGACGGGCTCATGAACGTCATCCCAGACCGGGACCCTCCCATCTGGGAGGCCTTCGTCGGTCTGCCAGCGGGGATATGTGACATCGTTCTGACGGCTCTCAATGAAGACGGCTCGGCGCTATGCTCCGGCAGCACGAGCATCGAAGTCATCCCGAACATCACGGTCAAAGCGAACATCGAGCTGAGCTGCCCAGGAAGCGGCGGCGCTGCGGTCGGTAACGTCGACATCGACGGTCGCTTCTCCGAGATTCCAGTCAACGTTTGCCCAATCATTCATCACATGGGCGCCATCCCGAGCCAACTCCGCGAAGGCGAGTCGACCAGCAACATCCAGGTGCGTACGACCGATCCAGACATGGGCCCGGAGCCCCTGAGCATCATGCTCAGCGCGGACCGCGGCACACTGACCTCACCGAATGCGACGGACAGCATGTTCGTCTGCCCCACCGGCGGCGGTCAGGTCGAGGTCACCGCGGTTGTGACCGACGGCTTCCCGCAGTGCGAGCAGACTCAATCGGTCACCGTGTTCTGTCCTGCCCAAGGCAATGCCTGTGTCGGAGTGGACTGTGCCGATGACAACGACTGCACCGCGGACGTCTGCTCCGATGGCGTCTGCAGCAACCCCACGATCGCCGACGGTGTGGCATGCGACGGCGGCTCCGGCTCCTGCACGAGCGGTGAGTGCGTCCCGAACGCAGACCCCTGCGACGGCGTCAACTGCGACGACGGCGACGACTGCACGGCGGACCTGTGCATCGACGGCAGCTGTAGCAACCTCATCGTCGTCGACGGATCCGCCTGTGCCAATGGCTCGGGGAGCTGTCAGGCGGGCGAGTGCGTCATCCCGGACGGCTGCGATGGCGTCGTGTGCGATGACGACAACGAGTGCACGAGCGATAGCTGTAGCGATGGCGTCTGCTCCTACGATAGTGCCCCCGACGGACAGCTCTGTAACGGCGGAGCGGGCAGCTGCGAGGCCGGCAACTGCGAAGCGTCAAACGCCTGCGAGGGTGTGAACTGCAACGACGGCAACGAGTGCACCGCGGACAGCTGCCTCGCCGGATCCTGCGTCTACACAGACGTGGCGGACGGAACCTCCTGCGCTGCGGGCTCAGGCAGCTGTGAATCGGGTAGCTGTCAGGCGGTCGATCTCTGTGCCGGAGTGAACTGCGATGACGACAACTTCTGCACCAACGACAGCTGCGCAGATGGCACCTGCTCGAACGCGCCAGTTGCCAACGGAACGGTCTGCGGGGTCGACTCCGAGTGCCAAGGCGGCGTCTGTACGTTCACGGGCGGAGGCGCTCCCGACCCGGCCCTGTCGGTTGGGGTTGTCTTCTGCGGAGATGTGGAGGCCCTCGCTGAGTACAACTACGCGGTGACGGGCATCTTCTCACCACAGGCGGCTTTCCAGGTCGGCGTCCCAACCATGGTGACGTTCGAGACGATCATGGACCTCAACTCGTCCTGGCCCGCCAATAATCTCGGACTCACGCTCGCTTTCGGTGGCGAAGCAGGCCCCTTCGAGTTCAGCTATGCGGACTACCTCTGGGAGATCACCGGCGCCACCCCCGCGGAAGTCGCACAGAGCGTTCCGAGCACGCCGTTCGACGTGGACCCTGATGCCAACAGTGACCAAGTGCTCGATGACATGAAAGTCTCGAGCGGGATCCAGCAAGTCATGCTCACGCCGACCGGTGGTCCTATCACGATCAAGCTCAAGGAATTCAGCGTCAGAACAGCCAACGTGCAGTTGTACCCCTCCGGGATTGCAACCGCGGAGGTCAGCACCATCGTCAAGGACGGCGAACAAGACCCCAGCTGCGACGCCGAAATCGGCCGTGCCCCCGCGCAGTTTGCAGCTCCGTAGCCGCAGGCGGCACTTTCCTGATCAAGGCCCGCGCGCTCCCGCTCGCGGGCCTTGATCGTTTCTCAGCCGAACAACTCCGAGATGTTGCCGCTGACTTCGCCGAGACTGTCTCCCTGATGACCCGCGGCCTGCATCGCGCTCACGAGCGCGCGGGCCGGATGCTGTCCGGCCCCGTCGATGTGCTGCCCCGGGCTCAGGCCGCCCGCGCGCCCCGCGACGAGCATGACCATCTGGTCTACGGAGTGCGTCTGGTTCTGCGAGGAACCGTCATTGAGTTGCAGGCCATGTCCCGCCTCGGCCGTAAACACGAGCGCGCAGTTGTCGAGCACGCTTCCCCCACCCTCGGACGTGTTCCGGAGCTTGTCGATTAGATACGCATAGTGCGAAAGCTGCCACTGTAGGAAGCCTGCCGAAACGATCGCGCCTCGGTTGTTCGGGTCGCCGTTGTGGCCGACCTCATGCAGGTCACCATCGATCTCCGCCCAGCGCTCGGGTCGGCGGGTGAATGAATAGGACCCCAACTGCTGCGAAATCGGCGTTACGTTCATGTGCGACTGAAACGCCGTAATCTGTAGGCTCGCCGCACGCGTCAGGTCGCAGACGAACGCCATGTGAATCAGGTCCGCGAACAGGCGCGCGCGCTCGTGCTCATTGCTGTACCCCATGTTCGGCGCGATCGCCTGCGCACCGCCGGAATGGTCGCCACCGATCGGCGGGTCGGCGCCTGGGTCGGCGGGCACGTAGCACTCCTCCCCGATTATCGGAGGCAGCGCCGCCAGACGATTTTCGAGACTGCGGATCTCGTCGAAGTGCCGCTCGAGTCGCTGCTCGTCGGCGATACCCACGTTCTTGACGATGAGCTCTCGTTTGTCGAGCACCAGATCGAGCACGCTGCGCCGGGCTCGCATCTCGAAGTCGAAGCGTGCCGCATCTTCACTGCCCTTTGGCACGAAGCTGTTGAAGAGCGCGCGGTACGCGATCTGCGGGCTCGCCTGAGCCTCGATGCGGCCGCTGCTCCCTGCGGAAGCATAGGAGATGTACTGTCGGCCCGCGAAGCTGTAGCCGCTGATGTAGAAGGACGGCTGCGCGCGGAACACGACGGACTTGTGTGTCGTCTGCCCCTCGTTGAGGTTCGCGACGACCTGATCCGAAGTGATTCCATTGCAGGTGAAGCTGGCACTGGTCGAGCGCGTGCCCGACAGAAGCGGGCTGCAGCCTCCGCCATGGAAATCACGGTAGGCGCCCCCGCTCGGCACTGCGCTAGCGTCGGTCGAGTTTCGGTTGAAGGGAATAGCCAGGTTCGAGACCATGCTGAATTCGGATTGCAGCCCCTGAAGCGCCAGCAAAGGCGTGGTGAGCCCGAAGCCCCTGCCGTAGCTCGTGTCGGCGATGTAGTGGCCACCCTCGGTGAATGTCTGCCCATCGAGGCGATTCGCATCCTTGGCCCAGCCGTCGCCACCGAGCGCCTGCCCCGCCAGCAAGATTGCGTAGCGGCGGGGGTAGCTCTGCGCTGAGCTACGCCCCCCCGGAAGCATGCACTCGAGCCAAGGCAAGGCGACGGTGGCACCGGCAAGGCCCTTCAGCACGGTTCTACGGTGGATTCTCTTGGCCATCTCAGAGCCTCTCCTGTGCACGTCGGGAAAATCGATCGTCGGATATGAAGTCGAGTAGGAAGCGCTTGAAGTCGCGACCCTGATCCGTCCGGAACGAGGCGATGAGGTCTGCCATCAACTCGTCTTCGAGCTCCGTCGTTTGACGGCCGATCGCATATTGAACGAACTGCTGAACCGCACAGGCATCGACAAGCTCATTGTCGACGAGTAGGTCCGAGAGCTCCGCCGGCCCACTGAAAGTCCCATAACCCGTGATCTCACCCTCCCCTTCGATGAAGCACTGGGGCAGACCGTCGTCGGTCTCGCGAAAGCGCCCTTCCATGTCGTAGTTCTCGAGCCCAAAGCCGATCGGGTCGGTCATGCTGTGACAGCCCGCGCAGCTACTCGACTGATCACGGTGCTGCGCGTAGCGGTCGTACTTGCACTCCGCGTCCGGAGCTCCTTTCGGTGGCTGGTCCGCGTCGATGTTGGGAGGCGGCGGCGGCACGGCCTGGCACATCAGCCGCGTGCGCACCAGGATGCCGCGCTGAGTCGGGCTCGTGTCTGCGAACTTGCTGAACGCGGCGAGCAGACTGCCGTGCCCGAGAATCCCAGCACGACCCGTGCCTTCGTAGGAAACCCAGGCCTCGCCACCCACCGGGCTTGGCAAACCGTAATGCGAAGCCAGCGCATCATCGACAAACGTCTCGTCCATCGTGAAGAGTCGGACATAGTCACCGGGCTCATCGAGGATCACCCGATCGATGAGTGCGCTCGTCTCGCGGTTGAACGCCGAAGCCAGCTGCGCGGACACCGGAATGGCCCGGTAACCTAGCCACATCGCATGAAAGCGGTGAAGCTGAGTACGCGCCCGCTCATCGCCGAGCATCCTCTCCGCTTCCGCACGGCGGCCCGCGGGGTCGCGCAGCTCGCCCGCGCGCGCGGCCGCGAAGAGCGCATCATCGGGCATCGTCGCCCACAACAAATAGGACATGCGGTTGGCGATCTCGAAGTCGTCGAGCTCCCAAACCCCGCCGCCCACTTCCGTACCGCGCTCCACCCGGTACAGAAAGTCCGGGTCCTGAATCATCGCCGAAATCGCGAGCTCCACCGCGGTGTAGAAATCATTGTCCACGCCCGGAACGTTCTCCGAGGCGAACTCGAGCAGCCGCATGTACGGCTCGATCTCCTCGGCGCTCAGCTCCCGCCGAAACGCACGCGGCAGAAACGTCTCCAGGAACGCCCGAAAGCAGGCCGCGTCCGTCGCGCCCAGCGGTTGGCAGGGCATGAGCTGACTTCGACGCGTCCCGTCCGTGACGAAGCGACTGGCCACACTGTCCGCCAAAGCCTCCACCGAGTTGATCAGCGCCTCCGAGGGCTGCTGCAAGCGGTAGTCGTTGTCGAAGGGCGCGAACTGGTCCTCGTTCAACAGCCGCGACGCCGGCGCCGAGTCCTCGCCGAGCAAATCCTGCAGCGTGTTGTTCAGCTCGGTTTGAGAGAGCCGCCTCGCCGCACTGGCGACGGCGATCACGGGGTCCACCTCAGGGGGATTCTGACCTGAAGAGCCTATCGTCGCCTCGCAGGCCGTCAGGCCCAGGAGACTGAACACCAGTACGGGGGAGAAACGCACCCCTTCAACATTGCCGCCCCATACGCCTGTGTCGACGTTTTTTTTAGACCTTTAGGGTCATCTCACAAATTTTCCTCAAGCTCGCGCGTATGTCGGTGACAGGAGTTCCGCTCAACACCAACGGTGTTCCTGCAGCCGCCCGAGTACCTCGTCCGCCACGGCCGGCTTCACGGCGACTAGGTTGTAACCCGACGCGGGCAGCTCTTCGCGATCGAGGTCGGTGAAGAATGGCTCGCGGACCATGCGAGACACGCCATCACCATCACGACGAATGAACGCGAAACCGGCATCAAGCAGCAACGCCTCAACCTCTTCGGGCCGATAGCCGAACCGTGAGCAGTTGCCGTGAGAGAGCTCACAATAAACGATGTCCGTTTCTGTGAGGAGTCGAGAGGCGCCACGCAGCACCGCGAGCTCGCACCCCTCGACATCCAATTTCAGTAGGCGGGTCGGCAGCGCCTCGACGGTGTCGTCGAGCGTGCGCATGTCAACCTTCACGGTCCCGGCGTCGTCGACATAATTCTGATCGTCGGACCTTCGGTCGCTGAACATGACCTCGCCGGGGCGATCTCCGAGAGCCGTGTGTATGGTGCGCACCCGCAGCTCTGGGTTTAGTTCGACGTTACCCAACAGATAACTGTAAATCCGAGGGTGCGCCTCAATCGCGATGACCTCCCCTTTGCTTTCAACGCGTTTGGCGCCAGCGAGCGCCAGCTGACCGACGTTGGCACCTGCGTCGATGTAGCGGTCGCTTTCGCGAAGCACGGCCCAGATGAAATCCTCATCTTCGGTGCGAGAGGAGGGGTCCGACCACAAAGCCGCGGAAATCGAGCTCGGATAGAAGCGGATACGAAACCCTCTGGGAAGCTCGCAAACGAATCGTCGCGACATCCCCGAGTACCACAGCACGCGTGCGAGCAAAGAACGCATGGGGCGAGGATGCCGAGCGAGCTTAGAAAAACGGTAGGCCCACTTGCTAACCGCGCTTCGAGATTCCCAACCACTAGCCAAATCGGCGCACATGAGGGGGTATATTGCACAAAAGGCGAGGCCCGCGATGGTGATTTTCGCACGACTATTCCGTCGCGGGGCTACTGGGGCTATCCCCGTGCACGCCCGAGGGAGCCCACACTGAATCCTTCGCGGCTTGGACGTGACAGGACTTGCGTCCGCTCACCGCAGGCTCAGCAGCAACTTCGGCGCCCAAAACCCCCGGAGCTCCATCGCCCCGGCTTCCGGATCGCCGCTGAGCCAGGCAAAGCCGCCCTTCTTGAAGCGGAGCCAGGTTCCCTGTGCCTCGCCCGTCGTGAGGAGCGCGACGCTGTCGCTCATCCATGGCTCGTGCCCCACGCAGGCGACTCTATCGCCTTCGAGCGCGCCGAAGAATGCAGCTTGTGGCGCCATGGCGAGCCCTTCGCTCGCGTCGAGTGCACCCGCGTTGAGAGGGCTCAGCAACTCCGCCGTCTGAAGCGCTCGGGTCCAGGGGCTGTGGTAGATCCGATCGAAGCGAAGCCCGCCGCGACGGAGTTGCTCGACGACCGCCTCGAAGCGCTGGCGCCCCGCGGCTGTGAGCTGGCGCGCGGCGTCGGGGAGCCCCGGACGACGCTCCTCGGCGATAGCATGACGGATTAGAAAAAGCTCCACGTCCTCCCGTCCTTAGTCCCCGTGGTCGAAGCCGGAAAGCCTGAACCCGAGCGCTTTGATGGCTCGTTGCTCGCTGACCAGATCGGCGCGCACCAAGGGGTGCGCCTCGAGCCAGTCCTCGTCAAAGTTGAGCTCGATGCGCTGCCCGTCGACCTCGAGGACGGGCAAGGGCACGGTCTCGGGATCTCGATGGCGGTTCAGTAAGACTGCCAAGCGCAGAATCACGCACAGGCGTATGGCGCCCTGCTTGTATTCCGCGGGTAGCTCGTCGAAATACGCCTCCGCGAGCTTGCGCCTATGGCCGCGGATCAACGTGGCGATGAGCAACTGCTCATCCCTCGAAAACCCCGGCAGGTCCGAGGCGGCAACGAGATAGGCGCCGTGTTTGTGGTGCCCCGTATAGTTCACCGCAAGCCCGAGCTCGTGGAGCTCTGCGGCCCAGGCCAGCACGTGCCCTGCCTCGGGAAGCTCGAGGTTCCAGGGCTGCTTCACTTGCCCGAGTAGGCCTAGGGCCGTCTCCTGCACGCGATCCGCGTGGGCCTTGTCGATGGAATATCGGTCGCGAAGCTCGTGGATGGTCCGGTCGCGAGGATCCTCGTCGTGGATGCGGCCCACCATCTGATACAGAAGCCCCTCGCGCAGCGCGGTTGGTGAAACCCACATCTCGTCGATGTCCAGACTCTCGAACAGGGCGCTCAGAATGGCAAAGCCCCCTGGGAAGACCGGACGGCGGTCTTGCTCGAGGCCCGGAAGCTCGAGACGGTCCATCCGCCCGGCCTGCAGCATCACGCGTTCGATGCGCGCGAGGCCCGCGGCTGAAATCGTTTCCCGACCCCAGCCCGCTTCGCGGATGATGTCAGCGATGGATCGAATCGTCCCAGAGGCTCCAATGGCCCGCTCCCAGCCTTGCTCGCGAAGCTTGTTGTCGATGGGCTGCATCTCGAGCCGAGCGGCCAGCTTCGCTGCGGTGAGCCGCTTCCGGCTCAGCTTCCCATCCGCAAAAAACTTCTTGGTGTAGCTGACGCAGCCCATGAACATGCTGTGCACGTTCACTGCGTCGAAGCTGTCGCCGATGATGGCTTCCGTGCTGCCGCCACCGATGTCCACGACGAGACGGCGCGCCGGTGCACCCGCAACGCCATGCGAGACCCCGAGGTAAATCAGCCGGGCTTCCTCCCGGCCCGGGATGATCTCGATGTGATGGCCGAGTGCCTCACTCGCATCGCGTAGGAAATCTTTGGCGTTGGCCGCCTTCCGCAGGGTGTTCGTCCCCACGGCTCGCACCTGTGGCGCCTCCAAGTCCCGCAGGCGCTGACCGAAACGCGCCAAGCATTCCAAGGCACGCGCGCGCGAAACCTCGTCGAGCGTGCCGTCAGTCTGGAGCCCAAAGGCCAAGCGCACAGGCTCGCGCAGCCGATCGACGATCTGCATTCGGTCGCGATCGAGACGCGCGATCACCATGTGAAAGCTGTTGGACCCCAGATCGACGGCGGCAAGCGACTTCATGAACGTCTTCGTCTATCGTAGCTCAGTTCCCGTCAGCTGCCCCCATCTGCTGAAACCAAGCTGCGGTGGCGTCGTTCGCCGGAAAATACGACTCGATCCGCAGTTCCTGCACGGTGACGTCCATGGGGGTGCCGAGCGTCGTGAGAGTCGTGAAGAGCTCGAGCTGCAAGTCATCTTTTTGGAGCTGAAGCGTGATGCATATCTGTGGCGCCGCCGTCAGGTCGATCTGCGCCAGGCGCGATGGGACCGAGGGGTACTTTCGCAGCGCATCGAGCAGGCGACCCGTCTCGCTGCGCTCGGGCTCGACGACCGACTCGCGGTACAGCCGGTCAATCAGCATGCACCCGACCTGCTCCCAGTTTGCGATGTACGGCCGAAGACCACCGGGATGAAAGACCGCGTGCATGACGTTCTGCGTGACGATGGGGTCGGTCCCCGCATCCACGAGCCGCGCGAACAGCCGAATCGCCGAGTCGTTCATCTTCACGATATCCCATCCGCGTGTGAGCACCACGGCCGGATAGGGCTCCTGATGGGCCAGGATCGTCTCGAGCGCTTGGCGTACGTGCTGCATCTGCGGGTCCGTGAGGCGGGTCTCGCGGTAGACCGGCGCAAACCCGGCGCATGAGAGCAGCGCATTGCGCTCACGAAGGGGCAAGTCGAGCGCGCTCGCCAGGATGAGCACCATCTGCCGACTCGGCGACGACTTTCCATTCTCGACGTAGCTGATGTGACGCGTCGAGACCTCGGACTCGACGGCGAGCTGTTGCTGACTCATGCGGCGCGCCACTCGCCACTGACGAAGCAGCGGCCCGAACCCGGTAGACACGGTAGACATGTTCTAGATTGTAGCCGCAGCAAACGAACATCCCATGACCTCTGACGTTATGGCTGGACGCACCCGCTCGACGCAGATTGCTGAGAACGCCGCCCTTACCGATTGGGCGGTCCGGAGGTCGCCATGAAAACACGCCTATTCGTGCTCATCGCAGCGTTTCTCGTCTTTACGGCCTACACCGCCGTCATCGTCACCACCGAGGGGTACTTCGGCTTCTTGCAGGTCCCGTTACTCTCCGCCTGGGGCGGACAGGTCTTTTTCGACCTGCTCATCGCGCTCAGCCTGTTCTTCTTGTGGATGCTCGGCGACGCCAGGCGCCTCGGCATCAGCCCCTGGCCCTACGCTTTCGTCATTCTCACCACGGGCTCCATTGGCGCCCTCGCTTACCTCATCCATCGCAGCCTGAAAGAATCCAAAAGCACAGAGCTCGCCGCGACGGTCTGAGCCGCCGAGGGTCTGCCAAGCCTCGCCGCGCGATGCACCCTACTCTTTGCTCGGCTGCTGCGCCCCGCGCTCCATGTAACCGATCGCCTCGAGGTGAGCGGCCACATCTTCGTCGAGCGCAACGGAGTCCGCGGCGACGGCGCCTTGCGCGGCCATCATGCGATGTCGGACCAGCGTCTTCGTCGCCGCAATCACTTCATCAGGTCGTTCCTGCGCGAGGTTTTGCTGCTCGGCCGGATCGTCGTCGACCCTGTAGAGCTCCACGGGCTCCAGACCACGCGGATTGCCTGCGTTGGCGGTGATGAGCTTGTACTCGTCGGTTCCACGAAGCTCTCGCAGCGACTCGAGCACATTGCCCTCATGACTCTCTTCGGCGTAGACCACGTCGGTCCCGACGAACAGGTCGCCACCCTGAACCTGCTCTGGAACGTCGACGTCGACGCTTCTCAGGATGGTCGGCATGAGGTCGATGCTTTGCACCCAGTGGCGCACGGTCGTCCCGCCGCGACGGCTCCGGGGCAGCTTGACGAACAGAGGAACGCGGACCTGCTCGTCGTAAAGGGTCGTCCCGTGCCAAAAGCCACCGTGCTCGTCGAACTCCTCGCCGTGGTCGCTGGTCACGACGATGGTCATGTCGTCGTACACGCCGCGCGTCTTCAAGCCTTCGACGAGCTTGCCGAACTGCGCGTCCCAGTAGCTGATCTCCCCGTCATACAGAGCACGCAGTGCCGGCGCTTCCGAAGGCTCCGGCTTCTGGTGCGCCGCGCGCGCATAACCGCTGCCGTCGTAAGGGTGGCTGAAGTAAGGGTCGTGCGGGTCCATGTAGCCCACGAAAAGGAACCAGGGCGCGGAGGCCTGCTGGTCGACCCAGCCGAGCAAAGCCCGATTGACGGTCTCGGCGTCTTGATACGCCGTTCCCGGCAAGACCTCGCCGGTGCTGGCGCGCGCTCTCTCGATGCGCTGGCGAACGAACTGCATGAGCAAAAGCTTGGCGCTGGCGTCGTCGGCACCGAGCACGAACTCGGGTTCGAGGTAGAAGTACGAGTCGAAGCCCTGGTGGAAGTTGAAGTACGGGGCGACGTTGAAATTGGTGGCGTAGCCGGCGGTCGTGTAGCCCGCCCGCTTCAAGGCCTCGGGCAAGGTCGTCACAGCGTCCGGCAACGCGTCACTCTTGGCCATGACCCCGTGACTGCTGGGAAGACGCCCCGTCAGAATCGACGCGAAGCTCGGCCTGGTCCAGCTCGCATTCGCGAAGGCCTGGTCGAAGCGGATGGCGTCCTCGGCGAACTGATCGAGGCTGGGCGTGGCGCCCCGCTCGTAACCATAACCGGGCAAGTGGTCGGCGCGAAGCGTGTCGACCACGATGAGCAGAATGTGATTCGCAGCCTGGTCGCCCTTGCCGGCCTGGTTGGCGGCGTCGATCTGAGGCTCACGCCCGGCCCATGCAATATTCGCGATGAGGCCGGCTCCGAGCAGCACGAGAAGACCGAGCGAGATCAACGGCTGCGTCAAAGCCGACAGCGGGCGCTTCTGGACCAGCTTCGACAGCAGGCGCGCTAGGATCGCGCTCAGGCCGGCCACCGCGAAGGCGCAGCCCAGCAGGACGCCGAGACCGAGCGCGCTCTTCCAGACCAGCTCCTCGTGAAACAGGTCGCGTCGGATACGAAACGCGCCCAGGGCAAGCGCGAAGAAGCCGAAGATTGCAGCCGCAAAATATGCAAAGGCCTCCTTCTCGGGAACGGCATGGCGCTTCATCCAGCGACCGCTGAGCGCCGTCGCAAAACCCAGGCCCGCGCCAAAGGCACCGCAGAAGAGCCCGTAGCACAACGGCCCGTACACGAAGACGCGCGCGCCCGTGGCGCCAGCCGAGGACGCAGCGATGACGAGGGCCTCGCCGAGCCCGATGAGCAGGCCCGCGAGCACGCCTGCGCTCAGGCCCACAAAGAGGCCACGCAGAGGCTTGGGCCAGGCTTGCGGCGGGGCCTTGGGGATGGCCTGGTGTGCGAGCTCCTCGCGCTCCGGATCTTCGACGCGGATGTTCGGCTCGTAGCCGGACTTGCGCAGCAGGAAGACGAGACCGCCGAAGGCAGAGACGAACATCTCGCAGGCAAAGCCCAGGGTGGGGATCAGCACGGCGACCGCCAGAGGCAGACCGATGGCCGGCGAAGTGTACAGGGCCACCGCTGCGGCCTCGCGCAGGCCGATGCCGTTGATGCTGGCGGGCACCAGCGTGGCCAAAATCTGCAGGGATGAAGCGAAGAACACCTCGCCCACGCCGAGCTCGACACCGAGGGCGCGCGCGGCGCAAACGTAGATGAGGTTGTTGAAGGCATGCGTGCCGACGCCGAGTAGCGCAGCCTGAATCAGCAACTTCGCCTTGCCGCGGTACGCGCCCACGGCGTCGATGAGGGTCTGCACCCGGGCGCGAATCCCCTCCGGGACGAAGCGGGCGAAGAACAGGAAGAGCTGCGGCTGCGCGAGGAAGACCAGGCCCACCACCATGATGCCGAGGAACACGGCATTGACGAGGAGCACGCCCTCGGTGCCCAAAAAACGCATCCCGTAGAGGCTGCCCGCCATGACGACCGCGCCGAAGGCCAGCTGCCCCAGAATCATCTCCACACCGATGGTCGCCGTGGCCCGGGCGGTCTTGCCCGTGTGCCGGGCGACGTCATAGATGCGCCAGCCACCAAAGCCGGTGAAGCCACCTGGCGTGAACGCGCCCCAGAAGCGGGCGATGAGAATCGAGCCCCACAGAAAACGCCAACTGGCGAAAATGCCCTGCCCGACGAGCAGGCGCTGCCAGCGGACCGTGCTGAACCCGATCGCGATGAGCTGCATCAGGACCGCCGCGGCCACCCAGCCCCAGCTCAAGTCGGCCAGCAGGCCGCCGAGCTCCTCGGCCCCATCCCGGCGCAGCACCTTGCGGAAGATCAGCCAGAGCATGCCGACCGAGAAGAAGAGCTTCAGAAGAAAGAGAGCGATTCGTTTGGTCTTCGGGTTCACGGGTCTCCTTCGCGCTGCCGTACCTGGCCCCCCGTGGCGGGTCAAATTGCCGCCCGAAGGGCTGCGTGGTAGCCACCGGCATGCGAAAAAGCGCGCTCGTTTGTTTTTCAGTCTTCGCGTTGTTCTTCGGCCTGGCCTGCAAGGGCGGCGACGAGCCCAGCCCTGCAGAGACGAGGGCTGAAGCCCCGGAGACCAGCCCTGCTGCAGAACCGCAAGACAGCGCGAAGGCGGCCAGCGCCGAGGCGGCTACGGAGCCCGAGAGCAAAGCCGCCGCTCCGAAGCTCACCCAGGGCCTGTTGCTCGCTTACTCGCAGTTCGAGATCGAAAATGGCAAAGCCACGGCCAAACCAGGGCCTGCCCGGCTCGAGCTTCTCACCGAGGAGAACGGCGAGTGGAAGACGCAGCTCATCGAGGACCCGGACAGCAACGTCTTTCACAAGGCCATGGTCCTGTCTCCCCAGGGCCAGCCCACCGGCATCCTGACGCTCGGCGGCTCGGGGGCCTACGTGAAGCTTTGGAATCTGCAGGGCGGTGAATGGAAGCCGAAGACACTCTGGACCGAGAAGTTTGGCGGCAAGTTCGACCGGATGCGCGACGCAGAGCTAGCCGACCTCTACGGCGAAGGGACTCTGGACATCGCGGTCGCGACACACGACCAGGGCGTCGTGGCCGTGCTCCGGCAAAAGGGAAACGACTGGGAGGTCGTGAAGCTCGACCGCAAGAAGGACACCTTCGTACACGAGATCGAAATCGGCGACCTGGACAGCGACGCTGTGCTCGAGGTGTACGCGACGCCGAGCGACCCGAACAAGCTCGACGCCGAAGCCCAGCACGGTGAAGTCGTGCGGTACATCCCCAAGAAGGGCGGCGAACGCAAAGTCGTCGCAGACCTGGGCGAGCGGCACGCCAAGGAAATCCTCGTCGACGACATCGACGGAGACGGCCGGGACGAGCTCTACGTGGCCGTGGAAGCCAAGACCCAGGGAAGCGGCAGCAGCCTGCAGCTCGTCGAACCCGTGGAGATTCGTCGCTATGACGCCAACACGCCTGCGGACGCAAAGCAGATCATCGCGACGATTCCGGACCGCCTGTCGCGCTTTTTGACCGCGGGCGATGTCGACGGCGACGGCAAGAAAGAAATCGTGGTCGCTTCCTTCAGCAAGGGTCTATGGCTGCTCCGCCCCGGCAAGGACCCGAGCGCCGAGTGGGGCATCGAAAGCATCGACCGGGACTCCGGCGGCTTCGAGCACGCCAGCATCCTGCTCGACCTCGATGAGGACGGTAAGGACGAGCTCTACGTGGCCGCAGACCAGCAGGGAGAGCTGCGCCGCTACGTTTGGAAAAACGGTCGTCCCAAGCGCGAGGTCATTCACCGCCGCGACATCCCCATGTCGATGATGACCTGGAACATCACCTCTGTACCGCTGAGCGCGCTCCAGCCCTAACGGCGGCCGGAGACGGCGGGCGACTACTTCTCGCGAAGCCGCGGAATGAGCTCGGCGAAGTTGCAGGGGCGGAAGCGGATGTCGAGCTGGTACTGCAGGATGCCGTCCCAGGCGTCCTTGCAGGCGCCGGTCGAGCCGGGCAGCGCGAACAGATAGGTCCCGTTGGCGACGCCGGCGACCGCTCTCGATTGAATCGTCGAGACGCCTACGTTCTCATAGCTGAGCATGCGAAACAGCTCGCCGAAGCCGGGAATCGGCTTTTCGAAGACGGACTCGAATGCCTCTGGGGTCACGTCGCGGCCGGTGACACCCGTTCCCCCGGTGGCGATGACCACCTCGACCTCCGGTGCGGCGATCCAGGTACGGAGCCGCGCCTCGATCTGCGCCTGGTCATCGGAAACGATGCGCTTTTCGACCAGCTCGTGACCGGCCGCGGTCGCGCGATCGACCAGGAGCTTGCCGGACTTGTCCGTCTCCTCCGTACGCGTGTCGGAGACGGTGAGCACCGCGATCTTCAGGCCCACGAAGGACAGCGAGCTGTCGATGCGGCCGGCAGCCACGCTAGACCCCGAGCTCGGCTCGAAGCGACACGGCCAAGGCCTTGGCCTGCTCGGGGTCGAGTTTGCCCGCGGGCCAGCCGATGTCGAGTCCCACCTTCTCACTGGGCTTCGGGATGATGTGAAAATGCACGTGAAACACCGCCTGGTGCGCGAGCGGGCCGTTGTTCTGCAAGATGTTGTATTGGTCGCTTCCGGTCACCTTCTTCACGGCACGGCATAGTCGCGGCAGGACGCGGCCGATGGCCGCAGAGGCTTCGTCCGAAAGCTGGTCGAGGGTGGTGACCGCTTCTTTGGGAATGACCAACGTGTGCCCTGGGCTTAGAGGACCGATGTCGAGAAAAGCGAGCACGTGCTCGTCTTCGTAGACTTTGTGACAGGGAATTTCGCCGCGCAGGATCTTGCTGAAAATGGTGTCCGCCATGCTGCGGCAGTCTAACCGCAGTCCGCTTGGCGAGCGATCGGAATGATGCATCGGAACCGCTGGTCCCACCGGAGCTAGCTGTCCGAGCCTTCCTGCTCTTCGGGCGCACCGTGCCGGCCCGCGCCGTCGCGAAAACGCTCCGCCCCCCGCAGGGTCTCTCCGCTTTGAAGCGTCTGCAGGCCGAGCCGAAACTCGTTTCGCATGGCCTTTTCTTCGGACAGCCCCCACTGCTCCAGAACCGAGCGTCTGTCGTTTCGCATGCAGCGCTGCGGCACGGAAGCGATCTGCCGGGCGAGCTCTGTGGCCGCGGCGAGCGCCTCCCCGCAGGGCACGACCCGGTTGGCCAAGCCCATCTGCAGAGCCTCTTCGGCGCCGACGCCCCGACCCGTCAGGATCAAGTCCATCGCCCGGCTCTGCCCGATGAGCCGCGGCAGGCGGACGGTCCCGAGGTCTACCAAAGGCACCCCGAAACGCCGGCAGAACACCCCGAGCACGGCGTCTTCGGCGACGACCCGGAGGTCGCACCAGAGCGCCAGCTCGAGACCACCGGCAACCGCGTGCCCCTCGATCGCGGCGATGACCGGTTTCGACAAGAGCATGCGAGTAGGTCCCATGGGCCCGTCGTCCCCTTCGCTGGCGATTCGCGCCTCGCCGGCCGCGAGTGCCTTCAAGTCCGCGCCGGCACAAAAGGCCCCGCCCCGGCCCGTCAGGACTGCCGCATCGGCCGCGCCATCCGCGTCGAATCGCCGAAACGTCTCGGCCAAAGCCCGTGCCGTAGGCAAGTCGACGGCATTGCGAACCTCGGGACGCTCGATCGTGACCACGGCGACGCGGCCGTCGAGCGCGTAGGACACGCTCATCGGCTACCTGTCCGAAGCTGATACTCGGTCGCGTAGAACACCTCGAGCCTCTTCATGTCCAAAAATCCCATGACGTCCCTCGCAACGCGCAGCACGTTCGGAATCATTCGTAGCGGTCCGCCATAGAAGCTCAGCGGGTTCAGCAGCACTCTACTGCTCGGACAAGCCTCCTCCACGATGCCGTCGCAGTCGTCCGCGGCCTCAGTGACAGGAGCCGTGATGACGTTGCGCACGTAGTAGCAGAGTGGATGGACCTCGAGTGAGAGCGGAGTATGTCCTCCGTGCCAGCGTGACAGGTATTCGGCGTCGGACAGACCGGCTTTCTTGTGGAGGAAAGTCAGCAAGATGGGCGTGGGCGTCGCTTCTCCGTCCGCCCAGGTCTTGGCATAAGGAACGGGCGTGCTCTCTTTGACCTCGTAGCCCGAGACTCTGGGCGCAGAGCTCCTCATCAGCGGGTCAAACCTCGACGGCTCGTCTTCCGAGTCCCAAATGCTGAATACGGCGATCGGCTGGCGCCGAAACGGAAAGATGGAGAGCTTTGGGGGTGGAGCCTCGGT
Source organism: uncultured delta proteobacterium (assembly GCA_963746475.1). Lineage (GTDB taxonomy): Bacteria > Myxococcota_A > Polyangia > Polyangiales > Houyiibacteriaceae > SG8-38. The sequence continues at coordinate 77,556 of CAVVBB010000004.1, read as the reverse complement.
CACGGTGAGCTTGAGCGCGTCCGGCCCGAGCGCGAGCAGCCGTTCAGCGAGGTCACTCCGCATTCGCTCTGCAAAGGCCGCGTGGTCCTCGCCGCCGGCACGCAACACGTAGATCCACTTCTTTCCGCTCATCCTACCTCCGTGGGCTGTCGGGCTTTCAGCGATGTTTCGGGAACCAGGGAATCAACCCGCTGACTCGCTTCATGTGCTCTGCGTATTCGGGGCGACGCTCGCAGCTACGGCGGTCCATGAAGGGAATCGAAGCGCCCATGAACATGGCGGTCATCGCCAAGGGCCCCGCGACAGTCCACCAGACTTCGGGGGCTGCGGCCACGCCGAACAGGTACAGACCCCACCAGAAGGAAAGCTCGCCGAAGTAGTTCGGATGGCGCGAATAGGCCCAGAGCCCCTGGTTCATCAGGTCCCCGGGCTTCTTCACGGCCGCGAAGCGACGCATCTGCTGATCGGCCACAGTTTCGATCACGATGGCGCCCGCCGTCACGATGAACGCCAGCGCATCGACCCAGGACAGTGCTCGCGCACCCGCGGCGACCGCGAGCCAGGCCCCAGTCAGGCCGAGGAACACCTGCGCGGTGGGAAAGAGGTGGATGGCGAATAGGTCGCTCACGAACCAGAGTTTGGGAAACTTCTCTTTGATTTGTTCGTAGCGCCAGTCCTGGTGATGGAGACCCGGCCAGCCGACCGCCCAGTTCCAGGTGAGTCGGACCGCCCACCAGCAGACGAGAAAGATGACCGCGCCGGCGCGTACCGGCTGGATGGCTTCGTCCGCCGCAAAGGTCCAATACAAGACGATGACGGGCGGCACGACGGACCAGTACGCGTCGTAGACGCTCGAACAGGCGAGGCCGCGCGAAAACGCAAACACGACGAGCGTCGCGACGACGTCTGCGATCGCCGCGGACCAAAGCGGCGAGATAACGTCGGGCAGGAGCAGGATTGTCACCCACGCGGCTGCGAGTGCGACCGCGTAGGCGACTGCGACCCAAACGAACGAAGCCCGGCGGGTCCAGCGTGGCTCGGCCATCGAGCTCAGCCGGCGAGGTTCTGGTTCGCGAAGTCCCAGTTCACCAGCGAGTCGAGGTACGTGGTGATGTACCGGGGGCGCTCGTTGCGGTAGTCGATGTAGTACGCGTGCTCCCACACGTCGATTGTGAGCAGCGGCTTGGCGCTCGTGGTGATCGGCGTCTCGGCGTTCGAGGTCTTCTCGATGGCGAGCTTGTCACCCTTAGCGACGAGCCACGCCCAACCCGAGCCAAACTGGGTGGCGGCCGCGTTCGCGAACTCTTCGCGGAACTTGGCGTAGCTACCGAAGCTGGCCTTGATAGCGTCGGCAATGGCGCCACTGGGCTCTCCACCCCCGTTGGGGCTGAGGCTGTTCCAATAGAAGGTGTGGTTCCACACCTGGGCGGCGTTATTGAAGGTGGCCCCACCGGCGCGAATGATGTCGACGAGGGACTTGCTCGCGAGCTCGCCGCCTTCGATGGCCGCGTTGAGCTTGCTCACGTAGCCAGCGTGATGCTTGCCGTAGTGGTACTCGATGGTCTCGGCGCTGATGTGTGGGGCAAGTGCGTCTTTGGCCCATGGAAGGGCAGGCAGTTCGATCGCCATAGTGTCTCTCCGTCAGAAAAATGTGCGACCCGACCGTGGGTCCGAAGTCCGCCTACCCTAAAGTCCAGGGAATCGATGGGCAAGGCACGGTGTGTTATCACTATGTTGTTTTTGGCATGGCCATGACAGCCCGTGTGACGAAGGGGCTCAACGCCCAGCGAAGAGACTTTCTGCGCCGCGGCTTCGGTGCGATGGGATGGCTCCTTGCAGGCTCCACACTGGTTCGATGCCGTGGCGGCTGCGAGCCACGCTCGGCCGATGTTCCTATCGGGCGACTCGGGCCCTTGCAGGCCCCCGACGAAAACGGCATTCGCCTGCCCGCGGGCTTCCACAGTCGCATCGTGGCTCGCTCGGGCCAGGCGGTCCGCGGCTCGAAGTACCTCTGGCACATCGCTCCCGACGGCGCCGCCGTGTTTCCCATGACCGACGGGGGCTGGATCTATGTCTCGAACAGCGAGGCGCTGGACTATGGGCGCGGTGGCACCGGAGCCATCCGCTTCGATGCGCGAGGACAGATCGTCGATGCCTACTCCATTCTTTCGGGCACGACCATGAACTGCGCGGGGGGCGCGACACCCTGGGGCAGCTGGCTGTCCTGCGAGGAGTTCGAGCTAGGCCGCGTTTGGGAGTGCGATCCGCAGGGGAAGCAGCCAGCCAAGCCACTTCCTGCGCTCGGGGTCTTCACGCACGAAGCGATTGCCGTCGACCCGACGCGCGGGCACTTGTATCTTACCGAGGATCGTCCTGATGGGTGCTTCTATCGGTTCACGCCGAAAGGGCGCCGGGATGAGCGACTCGACTTGAGTGATGGCCTCCTGGAGGTGGCTCAAGTCCTCGGCCCAGGCCCGGAGGGCGCGCTGCGCTGGCACGCCGTTCCGGACCCGAGCGGGCGGCAGGCCCCGACACGCGCACAGGTCGCCGAGCGCTCAACCTTCGACGGCGGCGAGGGGGTCTGGTACCACGAAGGCTTAGTGTTCTTCTCGACCAAGGGCGACGATCGCATTTGGGCGTTCGAGGTCAGCAGCTCGCAGCTCTCCATCCTCTACGACGCCGGTACATCCGCGACGCCGATCCTCACTGGCGTCGACAACCTGACCCTCGCCCCGAATGGCGATCTGCTCGTGGCCGAGGACGGCGGAGACATGCAAATCGTCGCCATCGCGCCGGACGGCGGTCTCGGCCCTCTGCTGCAAGTCGTCGGTCAGTCCTGGTCGGAAATCACCGGACCCGCCTTCGACCCGAGCGGACAGCGCCTGTACTTCAGCTCCCAGCGAGGCGCTTCTCGCTTCGGCCACACCGGCATCACCTATGAAGTGACCGGGCCCTTCGGGGGCTGAGCGGCCTGCCCAAGATCTAGTTCGAGTCAGGAAAATGCGCGCCATACCAGTGCGTAGGCCCCGAGCACGACGCCCGCGAAGCTCGTCGCCTCGAGGGCCAGCCGGTCCAGATCACGACGCCGTAGCCATGCGAGCACCGGCCAGATCAGAAGCACGACGCCGAGCTGGCCGAGCTCGACGCCGAGATTGAAGCCCAGGAGCGCGGTGACGAGCTGGGTCGCCGGCAAGGCCTGTTCCAGGAGAACGGTCGAGAAACCGAGGCCATGCACGAGACCGAATAAACAGGCCACGAACCAGCGAAGCTGGCGGCCCGACGCGAGCGAGCGGAGCAGCCAGAAATAACAAATCGCAAACAGCGACAGTCCCCAAAAGGCCGACAGCTCGGCAAGCGAAGCCGTCGCGACGAAGAGCCCGAGCATGGCCAGGATGGCGAGCCAGCCGCCGCGCAGACGCTCGACGCCTAGGTTCTCCAAAGCCACGATGAGGATGGAAGCCGCGATGGCCGCTTCGACGGTGCGCGCGTGTGGCACCACGAACCCCAGCGCGGCAGCGGCGAGCGTGATGCTGTGCCCCACCGTGAAGCCGGTGACGAGCATGGCGACCTGCCCCAGGCGCGTCGCCACCACGATGAGCAAAAAGAGAAAAGCCAGATGGTCCCAGCCCGTCAAGATGTGCTCGACGCCCAGACGCAAGTACCGCCCAAAGCTCGGCTCTGGGGCTGCCCCCGGGCCCGCGAGGGCAGCCGTCGGAGCGCTCGGGGAAAGCACGAGATCGCGGATCCCCTCGGAGCGCACCGTGGCTAAGTGCACATGGTTTCCGAGCGTCTCAAACAGCTCGCTGCGGAGCGTCGTCGTCGGCCCAGCGCAGCGAATCCGCCACTCCGCGCGCGCCCAGCCCTCCTCGGCAGGCAGCCAAGTCGCGGTGCCCGGAAGCGCTTCGCAGGGGACGCCATCCGCTTCCATCCGAAGATGCGCCTGCAAGTACCCGAGCACCTCGCGCTTGGCCGCAGCGCCGTCCCCTTCGTGCAGAGCGGGCAAAGACGTGAGCTCCAGCCAGCGCACTTTGACCTGCGCCAGCGCCTCGCCCTCCCCGAGCATCAGCCAGCGAGAGTACGAGACGCTCTTCTGGTGAGCCGAGGCTGTCGCGGACCATCCCAGGCAAGCCAGCAGGAGACCCAGACACAAGCCGACCCTCACGGACCGCGCTCCAGACGGATGTCGCTTTGCTGGCGGGCGACTTCGAGGAAGTCTCGCACCTCCGCCTCGCCACGGGCTCGCAGGTACTCGGCGCGGACCAGCTCGCGAACCTCTTCGAAAGGCGCCTGGGCGCCCGCGCTGCGCTCGAGCAAACGAACGACGTAGAAGCCGGTCGGGACTTCGACCAGCGTCGTCTCTCCCGGCTCGAGCGCGGCGATCTCCCGAGCCACGGTCGGGCCCAGGCGCTGCGCGACTTCCTTCTGCAACAAGGGCCCAGGAGGAAGCGGCACCGAGGGATCCGCCGCGTCCCAGGGAGCTCCCGATGCCATGGCTTGGGCACGGGCACGCGCTGTCTCGTCGGTCCCCGAAACGAAAGCATGCTCCGCACGAAACCGTGCTGGGTGCGTGAACCGGAACGACTGCTCTTCGTAGAATGCCCGGAGGGTCGAATCGTCCACGTCACTGGCATCGTCCTCGGCGCGCCGGCTCAGAAACTCCATCATGGCGGCCGAGAGCTGATTGCGAATCTGCGGGTCGCGCTCGTGCAGACCGAGCTCGATCGCACGGTCGATGAGCAGCTCCTGGTCGATGAGCCGCTGCAAAATGCGGTCCGGATCATCCTCGCGCAGGCCACCGCCCTTTCGGTCGGCCGAGACCGCGCTGAGAGCTCGGTCGTAGGTCTCCGCCGAGATGGGCCGGCCGTTGACCCATGCGACCGCGTCCGGGTCGTTCGGCGCCGACTCGGGCACCCGGACGATGTGCGCGACTGACAGGACCGCCCCGAGGAGCATTCCGCCTCCGGCGATCAGCGCGACTCTCATCGAGAGGGACCGGGGAGCAAGTAGATGGGCGAGGACCAGGCTCGCTCTTCACTATCGCTCAGGCAGTCGTCGGTCTCGCTGGTTCGGTAGTTGCCATAGCAAGGCTCGCATACACCGCCCTTGCAGCGCACGCCGCCACCATTGACGGTGGGCGTCGGCTCCTGAATCGCGCGGGCGTAGTACAGGGTCTCGCGGCCTCGTTGACTGTAAGACGGGTCCTCGAAACGCGCGACGCAAAGCTCGTCTCCGGGCGGACACTCCAAAGTCTTCCAGGGGTCTTCGATGAGCTCAGCCACCGGCTCGTCCTCAGACTGCTGACGGGTGATGCGAATGATCTCGATGCGCGTGATACGGCGGCGCTTGTCTCCCGGGTTGTAACATTCGCCAGCACACAGACGCTGAACCCGGTCTCGCCCGAGCGAGGCGACGACGTCCCTCGGACAGCCCGGCTTCTGCTCGAAGGACCCGGCGGCGCGCACCACGAACTGGGGCGTCGCCGAAAACTGCAGCTCGCTTCCCATGTGCCTCACCCCACCGGGGGCGTTCTCGAGGTCGAACCACAACAGAATGCGGTCCCCGGAGGTCCCGTACACGTCCCGGCGCTGCAAAGCGTCCCAGATCTCCTCGCGGGAGCGGCCGCTGGTGTGCACGGCGACCAGGCCCCCAGTCACGAAGAATGAGGCTTGCCTCTCCATCCACATGAGCTCGAAGGGCGGGCGCTCCAGGAGCTGCTCCGTCGTGAACGACTGCGACTCCGGTTCGGGCTGTCCGCGGTCGCCGAACACCGCCGCCCGCCAGGACTCGGTCGGGGCCCCGCACGCCTCAGTCATCTTGCGGCGCGCGAACTCCTTGTAACCCGTTCCCGGCCGCGCGCTGTGATTGTCGCTCGAGGCCAGGAAGCCGAGCGTCGTGTGGCGCGGCTCCTCCGGGTCTTCGAAGTCCCCCTTGGCCAGCATGTACTGCACCGAGCCGCCGGGGCGGTACTGATACGCAGGCAAAAAGCAGTCCCTGCACTCCCCGCAGTCGCCCCAGTCCGGAACGTCTTCGCCCGGGACCGTGATGTGTCCCGCGAGCGCCACGGGTACGAAGTCCTGCCGAGCCTTGCGGACCTTCTTCTCGCACTCAGCGGAGCTGGGGTCTTCACAGCGGGAACGGATGATCTCGCCCGCGCGCCAGCAGCAGGGCTCATAGCCTTCCTGCGGCTCCGGGCACTGCAGCCCGTCCTCCGTCTCGATCGCGGCGCGGAAGTCCCGATACTCTTCCGAGTTTCCGTGACCGGAAAACACCTCCACCAGCGTCTGCCGCTTCGGGTCGTCCAAGTCGGCGCGGAGCTGCTTGTCCCAGGTGTAACCGACCGGCGTGTAGAAGCCCCAAGTGGTCCCGTGTGGGATGACCACGCTGTCGAAACCCCACTGGTCCAGCTTGTCGAAAAGCACGTCCGGCGTCGCAGCGCGCTCGCGGCAGTCCCGGGGCAGCTCGCGCGTGTCCTGACCTTCGGGGCAAAACGGATACCCCATGTTCTCCTGGATGTGCTCAGAAAAATCCAAGTAGGGCTGCTGATTCGGAAACGACCGGAAGGGAATTGTCAGCACGGACCAGAGCCCGCTCAGCTTGGAAAACGCCTTGGTCGTCATCCCGGGGGCGGAGATTGGGCGAGCGGGTAGCTGGTCCTCCGTGTCGTGCTTGAAGATGACGTTCTTGTGGCCGTAATGCTCTTCGGGCGTCAGCGCGACCTGCGTCCACTCGAAGCCTGTAAAGGCCACCAGGTCGGGCTCGGCGTCCTCCGCAGTCACTGCATTGCACTGGCGAACCGAGTCCTTGCTCATCTGCCAGGTGCGCGGATTGAGCGCCTCGGCATGATCGGTCAGCGCATAGAAATCGAGCTGCGAACAGAAGCGGGCGAAATCACAGGCATCGGCCGGCGGGTGCACGCCCTCGCCGCCCATGAGAGGAAGACTCCACATGAACGCATCCACCGAAAGGGTGGTGTGCACGTGCAAATCACCGAACAGAATGTGGTTTCCGGCCTGCGGGGCGACCCGCTCTTGGACCGAGTGTCGGGCCAGGACGCGTTCGGGGGCCAACGAGGTCTTGGCAATCGTGGAATCAGACTGACGCCGGGCGCCGCCATAGACCGACCACAGCAGCAAAGCCAGCGAGGCAACGCCGCCAAGCCCCAAAAAAAGCGCCTTCCTCACCCAAGCCATGACGCTCCACAATACGAAGCTTGTGATCGGAGATCCAGGTCCGATGCATGCCCTCGCTCGATTTTCGAACGACTTGTCGTTAAATGTCGCAATCGGCTAACCGAGCTTGGCCATGGGACGGTAGACCCCCTCACGATTGGTGCCCGAAGTGTTCTGTGGTAACGCACCCACGGCATGGGGGAGCCACTCATTTCCATCACGATGCCCTGCTTCAACGCCGAGCGAACGCTGCCTATGGCGTTGGCTTCCCTGCAGGCGCAAACCCATGAAAACTGGGAAGCCATCGTCGTCGACGACGGCTCGACGGACCGTACCTGGGAGCTGCTCCAGTCCTTCGGCGACCCGCGACTCCGTCTGCATCGCTTCCCAGAAAACCGCGGACGAGGCGCTGCAAGAGCGCAGTCCCTGCAAATGGTACGCGGCGAGTTTCTGAGCTTCCTGGACGCAGATGACTGGCTGTTTCCGGGAAAGCTAGAGCTCCAGGCCTCCTTGATGCGCCAGGAGCCCCAAATCGCGGTGGTCAGCGGAGCCTGCGTGATCACGGACGCGGAGAATGAAGCGGTCGGCTTCACGTGTACGGGAGCCGAACCCCGAAAGCCGTTATCGATCGGCCGCTTCGAGCGCCCCCAGCCACCGCCGCTCAGCTTCCCCCCTTGCATGATCCGCATGGCTCAAGCACGCCATGCCCGCTTCAACCCCAAGTTCCGCCGCTCGCAGGACTCGGACTTCCTGATTCAGGTCATGCTTGGCAAATACTACGGCGTCTCCCCGATCCCCGTGTACGCCTATTCTCAGGCCGAAGCCGCCAACCTCCAAAAGACACTCGAAGGCTACCAGTACCGCATCCGCTGCTACCGGCAGTACGTGCGCCAGTATCCGCTGGGCACCGGCATCGAGATCTCCAAGACTTTGGCGAGGATGGCTGTGTACAGCGCGGCCGGACTCCTGGGTCAGGAGCGCAGGCTCATCGAGCGACGCTGGCAGGGCATCTCGCTAGGCGCGAAACGCTCCTACGAGGACGCCAGGAACACGGTCGCGCGGGCTGCCGCGCTACACTCTGTCACGGAGAACTAGCTCGACATGTGTGGCATCGTTGGAGTCTGGCATCTGGACGAAACGTCGGTCGAGCCGGCCGAGCTGGCCCGCATGCGGGACGCTCTGACACATCGCGGTCCGGACGACGCCGGCCTCTGGTACGACGGCCCGGTAGGGCTCGGCCACCGGCGCCTCGCCATCATCGACCTTTCCGAGGCCGGCCGCATGCCCATGGCCAGTCCGGACGGCAAGATCCAAGCGGTTTTCAATGGCGAAGTCTACAACTTCGAGACACTTCGTGAGGAGCTCCGGTCGAAGGGGCACTCCTTCTCGAGCGAAACCGACAGCGAGGTGGTGCTCCGAGCCTACGAACAGTGGGGAACCGACTGCTTCGCGCGCTTCAACGGTATGTTCGCCGTCGCCATCTGGGACGGACGCCTCGGACGGATGGTCCTCGCGAGAGACCCGGCGGGCCAAAAGCCCCTCTACTTCGGCTACCGGCCGGGGCATTGGCTACTCGTCGCATCCACGCTCGCACCACTTCTGACCTACACGCGCGGAGAGCTCGATATCGACCAGGAGGTCGTTCGCGACTACGTGCGCATGGGCTACGCAACGCCTGGCCGCGCCATGCTCGCCCGAGTGCACAGCCTGCCCCCGGGTAGCTTTGCCGTCATCGACGACGAACACGGCCCGTCGATCCATTCGTACTTCGACCTCTGCGCAGTCGCCGAGAGCGGCAGCGGCAGGAAGCGCCCACCCAAGAGCGAAGCCGCCCTGCTCGAGGAGTTCCGCTCTTTGATGCGAGATGCAGTCCGGTCCCGACTCGTCGCGGACGTCCCCCTTGGCGCCTTCTTGTCCGGGGGAATCGACTCGAGCCTCATCGTAGCTCTGATGGCCGAGCAAGACCGCGCGATCGTCAACACCTACACCATCGGCTTTGACGTGCCGGCCTTTGACGAGAGCGGCCACGCCGCAGAGATCGCCAGGCACCTCGGCGTTCAGAACACCGTCAAAATACTCCAGGGCCGCGACGTGCTCGCCCAGCTGCCGGACGTCGTCCGGTACTTCGACGAACCGATGGCCGACTACTCCGTGCTCCCCACACTCGCCGTCAGCAAGCTCGCTCGCGAGCACGTCACCGTGGCCCTCACCGGCGACGGCGCCGACGAAGCCTTCGGCGGCTACAAATACTACCTGGCCCAAGGTTGGCTGAGTCCCTACACCAAGACCGTACCGCGCGGGATGCGCAAGGCCCTTGCCGAAGCCTCCCGCTTCCTCCCGAGCGCCGGCGCGCAAAGGATCCTGGAGCGCTCGGCCGCCACGGATGCGGAGCTCTTCTTCGGGCTCGGGGGCTTCTACCGAGGCGCGACCGCGCATGCCGTCAACAGGCTCCTGGGCGAGCGGAACATAGGCCCCGAACGCGTGGCGGCGTACCTGAGAAAGCACCCGCTCGGTGGAACCGTCGAGGCAGGCATGTTGTACGACGCCGTCCACACCCTTCCCGGCGCCTGGCTCACCAAAGTCGACCGGGCCAGCATGGCCGTGAGCCTAGAGGCGCGCTCACCCTTCTTGGACCGCCGCGTCCTCGAGTTCGCCTTCTCCCTCCCTCTAAACATGCGAATCCGCGGCCGACACAAAAAATACATCCTACGCCGCCTCCTCCAAGACTACCTCCCCCCCCGGCTCACCGAGCGCCCAAAGCAGGGCTTCACGGCACCGGTGGCCCTATGGTTGCGAAACGAGCTCCGGCCCGCGCTGCAAACCTGCCTGAGCGAAGAGACCGTCAGGCGCCGCGGCTTGTTCGACCCGGCGATTGTGAGCCAACTCGTCAAAGAGCACCTCACGGCCTCTCACGACCACGCACAACTTCTGTGGGCCCTGCTGGTCCTGGAGTGGTGGATCGAGCATCACGTCGAAGGACGCGCGATTGAAAATCGATTCTCCGACGCCACGAAGAGCCTCGAAGCGCAACCTAGGGAGACGGCCATTGGAGCTCAGTAGCGTCGAGCCGTCCGTCGAAACGCAGCCTTCGTGGCTGAACCTTCGGGGCGGCTGGCCCGAGTACATCTGGGGGTTCGTCATCCTGCTGCTCTCGTTCGGCGTGTTCGGCCCCGGTCGGCCGCAGCCCGCCGACTTCGTGATGGTGGGCCTCCTCTCGTTGCCGATCGCCCTATATCGGCCGAGGCTTCCGCCAGAGATCGCCCCACCTGTGCTCTGGCTCGCTGGATTCGTCCTTTATGTTGCCGCCTGCAACTTCGTCTGGGCGGCCATCACCGCTGAATTCGACTTCTTCAAGTCAACGGCATTTTACGTTTTCAATTTCACTGTCTTTCTCGGGTACTTGACCATGCTCGGCGAGCGAGGGGACGACTGGCTGCGCTGGTCCTTGTACGGCTTCATGGCCACCATCGTCATGCTAGCCGTCCTGTCCGTTCCGTTTGCGTCACGCGCAGAAAGCGGCCGGCTCGAGCTCTTCTTCGCCAATACGAACCAGCTCGCCTATCACGTTCTGCTGAGTGCCAGCATCGTCGTGCTTCTGGCCCCTAGATACCAGGTGCCCCGATGGCTTCTTTATGGGCTCTTGCTGTGCGCCATGTACCTCGAGCTGCGCACGTACTCCCGTGCTGGCATCCTGGGCGTGCTGGTGCTCGCCGCATTGCAGTTCGCCCAACGACCAACGCTGGTCACGATCCTCGCACTCCCGGTCCTGGGTATCGCTCTTTATTTGGATCTACAGGCCCTCGATGCAGACCTGATGCAGCATCGACTGCGCACGGTGGAGGAAGGGGGGACCACAGAGTACCTCACGGATCGGGGCCTCGATCGATTGCTCGACTATCCCCGATACCTGTTTGCCGGCGCTGGTGAGGGCTTCCTCATTCGGTTCCACCACCTGAAGCAGGAGATCCACTCCAGCTTTGCAAACATGCTGTTTTCGTACGGGGTCCTCGGGACCTCGCTGTTCCTCGTCTTCGTGCGGGCACTGACCAAAACCGCCGGCACGAGGGCGACCCTGCTGATGGTTCCCTGCCTGGCCTATTCACTGTTTCACCACGGAATGCGCGCGCGACCGTTTTGGATACTGCTAGCTATTGCCCTAGGAGTAGGCGTCCTGAATCGCGTCGAAGCCTCTCGCAAGCAGAGCAGCGAGCTGATCTAAGAGCCACAAACTCGAGACCTAAGAGGGGGGCTCGGCCAAAGCTACGGCTGGACTACTGCCGCTCTGTCTGGTCGGGCCGCGCTCAGAGCCTCGCCGCGGTAGTCCTCGATCGCGGCGGCCAGCACGGACTGGTAGCGACCGAGCATCGCCTCGAATGTGAAGGCCTGCTCATAGAGCGCGCGGGATGCCTCTGCGAGCCGCTTTCGCCAGCTGGCGTCACCGGCGAAGCGCCGAAGCTGATCCGCCATCTCAGCTGCATCCGCCCCGGCAATGCAGTTCTCACCTGGAATGAACTCTGGCGCGCAGTCGAAAGTTTGCGGATAGCCCATGTTCACCGTGCCGTAAGCCGCAGCCACGGTGAACTTTGCCCGGTATCCGGTGTCGTGCAGATACGGGACGAAGCAAATGTCGCCGAACCCGAGTACATCTGCCAGCTCGTCAACGTAGCCGTGCACCTGGTCGAAGGCTTCCTCGAGCCAAAGCCAGCTGGGGTCTGGCCTTGAAGGAGGTGCTCCGAGCTGACGCCACTCGACACCCTCGACTTGCGATAACTCGCCCCAAAGGTCCTGCCACAAGTGGGTGCGCGCAGACTTCTGCGCCGTGTTGCTATTTCCAAAAAGGAACACACCGGGTTTCGATCTCAGCCTGCGGCTGGGCAACGGCACCGTGGGGCCTACCACAGGGATCGGCGTCACGCGCGCTCCCTCCGCTCTAAGCAAGTCCGCTTCAGTTTGGGAGACGCTCTGCACATGGTTCGCGCGTCTACACAAGTCGAGCTCGAGCTGGCGAAGCTGCCCGAGCGTCATGAGGTCCGGACGGCTGAGCGCGCTTCGTATCGTACGCAGCCTATCCTTGGCCCGCAGAATCTGCCCCAGGTCGATGCGATCACGGGTGTCTTTGCGAACCTGCTTGAGCTTGTGGAGGAAGTCGTACTGCCCATACACCACGGGAAGCTCGAACGGAGCGACCGAAAGCGCAAAAATCCCGTCCGCCCAGACGAGCTCGGTTCCCAAGCGCCGCGACAGCTCTCGCACACGGGTCTGATAGCCCTTGGCGTCCGGAAAACGCAGCTTCACGGTATCCGGGTGAAACATGCGGGAGGCAAGTCCTGCACCCGACAACGAGGGGGCGTCGCTGGGAGCGATCCAGTGAACTTCGCGAACGCGTTCCCGAACCGCCTCTTCGACCTCCGTCGGCTCTCCGCAGACGACCAGATCCACTTCGTGTCCGAGCTCGACTAGCGCACAGAGCGTCTGGTAGGTTCCGAGCTCTCCGCCACCCCGTGCTTGACGCTTAGGGAGCCGTTCATGACTGAGTTGGATGATTCTCATTGGTCCAGCTGTCTCTCGTTCGCGGCGGATCGAGGCAGCTCCTTAGAGCGCCTCCCAAATCGATCGGCCCTCTCGAAGGTACCAGTCATAAGTCTGCCGGAGGCCGTCCTCCAAGGAGACCTGCGACTCAAAGCCGAAACGCTCTTTAGCCTTCGACACGTCGAGCTTGCGACGAGGCTGCCCGTTCGGCTTGCTCGTGTCCCAGACTATCTCGCCTTCGAAACCGACCATGGCTCCGATCCTATCGGCAAGCTCGCGAATGGAAGCTTCAGTGGATGAACCGATATTGACCGGATCTGCAGAATCGTAGCGCTCCGCTGCCAGGACCACGGCTTCAGCGGCATCGGTGACATACACGAACTCTCGGGTCGGGCTTCCGTCGCCCCAGAGCGTAACCTCGGACCGCCCGCCTTCTTTGGCCGCCAAGAACTTGCGAATCATCGCCGGGATGACGTGACTGCTGGCCAAGTCGAAGTTGTCCCAGGGACCGTACATGTTGACCATTAGAAGGTGCAAGCCGTTCAGTCCGAACTCTTCCGCAAACGACTGTGTGAGCACCAGCATCATTTTCTTAGAGATGCCGTACGGCGCATTGGTCTCTTCCGGGTAACCCAGCCAGAGGTCTTCTTCACGGAAAGGCACTGTCGTGTACTTGGGATAGGAACAAACCGAACCGATTCCGACTACTTTGCGAGCGCCGAAGAGGCGCGCAGCCTCGAAGACATGGCAGGCCATCAGGGTATTGTCGCGCGCGATGCTCCCCGGATGATTGCGCATGAACCCGATGCCGCCACCGGTCCAAGCGATGTGAATCACCACGTCTGGGCGCCGCTGCTCGAAGAAGGCCTTGGTCTGCTCCCAGTTCCGAAGGTCGCACTCCGCCGACCGGAAGGTGACTGGCTCTACGCCGCGCGCGCGGAGCACTTCCACGACATGCCGTCCGAGAAAGCCATGCCCGCCAGTGACGAGCACTTTTGATTCCGCAAGATTCATCGTTTCGCCAGGTCGGTTTCCGCGAGAGCGAGGTCATTGTTCATCATGCGCCGCACGAGCTCAGGAAACGACACCTTGGGCTCCCAGCCAAGCTTCTGCTTAGCCTTGGAGGGATCACCGAGCAGATGGTCGACTTCCGTCGGCCGGTAGAGCCTCGGGTCGATGCGCACTCGAACGGCTCCACTCTTTCGGTCGATACCGACTTCCTCCGCGCCGTCGCCCTTCCAGCCAAGTTGAATGCCAACATGAGCGAAGGCCAGCTCCGCGAACTCTCGCACGGAGTGCGACTCGCCGGTGGCCAGCACGAAATCATCCGGCTCGGGCTGCTGCAGCATTCGCCACATCCCCTCGACGTACTCCTCGGCGTGCCCCCAGTCGCGCTTCGCGTCGAGATTTCCAAGATACAGGGTGTTTTCGATGCCCAACGCAATGCGGGAAACCACGCGGGTGATCTTGCGCGAAACGAAGGTCTCACCGCGACGTTCCGACTCATGGTTGAACAGGATACCGTTGCAAGCGTACATGCCGTACGCCTCGCGGTAGTTGACGGTGACCCAGTATGCGTACAGCTTCGCGGCTCCATAGGGGCTGCGCGGGTAAAATGGCGTAGCCTCATTCTGCGGCACTTCGGCGGCCTTGCCGTACAGCTCGCTCGTGCTCGCCTGATAGAAGCGCGTCTTCTCCGTAAGGCCCAAAATGCGAATGGCTTCGAGCATCCGCAGTGCGCCAATCGCATCTGCGTTGGCCGTGTACTCTGGCGTTTCGAACGAAACGCGCACGTGGGACTGGGCCGCCAAGTTATAGATCTCGTCGGGCTGAGCTTGCTGCACGATGCGGAGCAAGTTCGTCGAGTCGGTCATGTCGCCGTAGTGCAGATGAAACCGAGACTCCTCCACGTGCGGGTCTACATAAAGGTGGTCGATTCGCTGGCTGTTCAGCGACGAGGCTCGTCGCTTGACGGCATGCACGTCATAGCCCTTGCTCAGTAATAACTCTGCCAAATAGCTGCCGTCTTGCCCCGTGACGCCAGTGATCAACGCTGTCTTCATCGAACCCCTACTCCTAGCGGCCGGAACATGGTGGAATTCATAACGGGGTTCAACTTCTATCGGAGTGCGCGGCGCCTCTCTGCTCTGCTATAGGTCGGAGCGATATGCGCGTTCTTGGGCTCATCCCGGCGCGCGGCGGCTCGAAGGGAGTCCCGCGAAAGAACATCCGTCTCCTCGGCGGGCGTCCGCTGATTCACTACACGATCGATGCAGCGAAAGCTGCCTCCCGTATTGACCGCGTGGTAGTCACAACGGAGGACGCGGAAATCGCCGAGCTTTCGGCACAGGCTGGCGCCGAGCTTCCGTTTCTACGCCCCAGCCACTTGGCCGGAGATGCCACCGCGATGCTTCCCGTCGTCGTACACGCGATCGAGTCCCTGGCCCAGGAAGGCTGGATGGCCGATGCGGTTTGCCTGCTACAGCCGACCTTTCCACTTCGAAGCTCATCCGAAATTGACGCCTGTATCGAAACCTTCGAGTCCAAAGACGCGGACTGTGTGTTCTCAGTACATCGAGTCCCCGCGCACTACAACCCGCACTGGGTCTACTTCAGCGGCGACGATGGCGCGCTCCGGCTCTCCACGGGGGAAGCCGCACCCATCGCGCGGCGCCAGGAGCTCCCGGCCGCGTTCCACCGCTCCGGTTCGGTCTACGTAACGCGAACGAGGGTCATCACGGAGGAAGGGTCTCTCTACGGGCGACGAGTGTTCGGCTACGAAACGCCGGCGGAAACCGCCTGCAATATCGACACGGAAGAAGACTGGGAGCGGGCTCAGTCGCTAATCCAGAAGCAAGGCCAGCATGTCTAGACCGACGCGCATCTACACATTCTTCTCGGTCCACGAGAAGCTTTTTCACCCCATTCACGAGGTTCTTCGGGAGCGGTACGGGGTCGACCGGTTCGCGGGCATGGTGTGGGGAGAAGACCAGCTTGTGCTGCTCCGAGACAAGAGCATCGACTACGAGCCGCTGCTCGTCTTCACGAGGGACGTGCTCGCAAAGGCCGGAGATGCCCCAGTCGACCTCCAATACCTCCGCGAGCGCGAGGCCCGCTATGGAGTCTCGCTGCACAGACTGATGTGGTCGGAGCGGCACTTGCTCGCGAATCGTAGCTATGAAGACGTCCTGCGTTTGGTCGAGCGAACGTTCCGGGTCGTCGAGGCGGCCTTCGAACACTTCAAGCCGGACCTGATGTTCAGCGAAGACGTCTCCTGCATGACGAGCTACATCCACTATGCCGTCGCCAAGGGTATGGGCATCCCATTTTGGCGAGTTGGCAGTGCTCGGGTTCCCGGACTTCTGTCGGTCTACTCCGGCGGCCTTCAAGAATGGAATCTGACGAAAGAAAAGCATGCGGAGATCATAGAACGTGGACTCCGAGACGATGAACGCCGTGCAGCCGTCGAGTTCGTCCGTGCGTTCCGCGAACGTCCGGAACGCCCGATGGGCATGCGAACGCGTGCCCGACTTCCCCTGGCAGACAAAGAAGACGTCTCTAGACTACTCGAGCTCGCAAAGAAGTACCTGCTCGATCGCCAGAACCCTACGCTCGTCTCGCCAACCACCGCACTGAGGCAACGCGCATTGCGTCTGAGCCGAAGCCGAGCCTCGCGTTCTCTCGACTATTTCGAGCGACCGCAGAGTGCTGAGCCCTACGTGCTCTACCCGATTCACTTCCAGCCAGAAGCCTCGACACTGGTCCAAGCGCCCTACTACCTAGACCAGGCCGCCCTCATCGAAGATATCAGCAAGAGCCTCCCGGTCGGCCACCGCCTCTATGTAAAGGAGCACGTGAGCAATCGAGGGCGACGTCCGCTGTCGTTCTATCGACGCCTTCGCGAAACCTTCGGGGTCCGGCTGCTCGGCCCGGATGAAGACACGTGGACACTCATTCGAAATGCGTCCGCAGTAGCTGTCATCACGGGCACCGTAGGCTGGGAAGGGCTGCTCTTCGGCAAGCCGGTGGTCACCTTCGGCAGCGTCTTCTACAACGAATGTCCGCTGACCTACCGTGCTTCGGAGCTCCCCAAGGACCGCTGGTACGAGCTCTTCTCGCACGCGATTTTCGAGCACTCACACGACGAAGAGCAGCTGCTGCAGTTCGTGGCTGCCATTCAGCAGTCTTCCCAGCCGGGTTTCCTCAAGAACCCGAACACCTTCCCGCAAGTGCTAGATCCGCAGAACGTGGAACGAATCGCCAACGCGCTCGCACAGGGCGCTGGCCTCGCCCTCGAGGAAGCCGCTCAGTAGTTGAGCCTCTTTGCGATTCGAGGCTCGATCGTGGCAAGCGCTTCGGCGATGCGCTCGCCTGCGTTGCCGCTCCCGTAGAGGCGATCGCTCGGATAGCTCCCACTCTCGAGCTGCGCCCGAACCGCGGCGACAATGGCCGCCGCATCGTAGTCGACGTCAATCACGTTGGCCCCTCGGTCACGGCCTGCCTGACGGGTCCCGATGTTCACGACAGGCACGCCTAGGAAGGAGCACTCTCGGATCCCCGCGCTCGAGTTACCGAGCAGACAGCTGGAGTGGTAAACGACCCGAAGAAAGTCCGCGGGCGCCATATTCTTGAAGAAGTGAACGTTTCGGGACCGCTTTTCTTCGCGGAAGGCGCGAATCCCGCGCGAGGTTCCGTCGGAGCCGGCATCCGGGTTCGGCCAAAACCACAGGGTCGGCAAGCCCACGTCCGCGACGGCTTGCAGCGTCTCCTGCACGTGATGTCGCGCTGCGGCGTGCTCGGTCGTCACCGGATGCTGCAGAACGACCAAGTACCCGTTCGATAAATCGAGCCCCGCCCCAACACCTCCATAACGCTGCATGGGGTCGAAATCGAGCTCGGGGTTCTCCAGTACCGCCGCGGCAATGTCGATGGAAGGACAGCCCGTCACGATGACACTGTCTGTCGTCTCGCCCATTCGAATCACGCGGTGGCCGGCCTGGTCCGTGGAAACCAGATGATAGTCCGCGAGCTTGGTCACCGCATGCCGCACCTTCTCGTCGATGGAGCCCGTGATCTCCCCGCCCTGAATATGGACAAGAGGAATGTTCATGTACGATGCAGCCACGGCGGTGGCGAGTGTTTCGTGCCGGTCTGCGATGCTCACGACGAAATCGGGTCGCAGGTTGTCGAGAGCCGTGGCCAGCTCGATGAGGCCAATGCCGGTCGTCTTGGCCATCGTCAAAGGCTGCTCACCTTCGAGCACCATGTAGACGCGGCTCGAGACCTTGAAGCCGTCCGCTTCGATCTGATCCACGACGGAACCGTATCGGTCCAGCAGCGCTGACGCGGCCGCGACGATCTGAAGCTCGATATCGTCCCTCGCCTGAAGAGCCTCGAGCGCGCTTCGGATTCGGCTGTAGCTCGGGCGAGCCGTAATGACGACGCAAACCTTTCTGGTCATTTCTGTGCCTCGATGTCGCTTTCCTGTAGGAAGTCGCCCGCTCTCAGGGAACGCACGAGGCGTGCGCCGATGATATCGTGCATCCGCTTTGCGGAGATTCCGTGTCCGGGCTTCTTGGTAGTCAGATTGTCCGCCGTCAGGACGGCGCCGGCTTCGAGATCATCCCTTGCCACGATGCTCTTCGTGAACAAGTCGCGCATCTGAGAGAGCTCTGCGGCCATAGCATCCTTGTCAACCGGGTGCGCCAGCATGGTCTCGGTCGCACGGATGCCATCGACGAGCACCTGCAGCTCCTCGAAGGTCACCGAAGCGGGAACGTCGGGGCCAAACATCTTCTTGCTGAACGTCGCGTGAATCTCGACGAGCTGAGCCCCGTGCGCGGCCGCGGCGAGCGACGGGAAAATCGTGCCGGTGTGATCGGAAAGACCGACCGGCACCCCGAACAGCGATTGAAACTCCCGCATTACATTGAGACCGACATTTTGGAACGTGCTCGGATAGGCCGATGTGCACTGCATCAGCGCCAGCTCCAGGCCTTTGCCCCTCGCCCAGTCGACGGCCCATTGAACCTCGCTGAGCGGGCTCATTCCCGTGGAAAACAGGACCGGGAGCCTGGTCTTGGCCAGCTGCTCCAGCATCCACAAGTCCGTGATCTGCCCAGAGGCAATCTTCCATGCCGCAACTCCGACCTCGGCAAGCAGGTCTACGGCCTCTAGCGAAAACGGAGAGCTCAGGAAGAACAGCCCCCTCTCCTCGGCATGCTGACGCAAACCGAGCCACTGCGCGGCCGTGAACTCCATCCGCTTCCAGTAGTCGAAGCGGGTCGCGTCCTGGGGACTAAACTTCACGCGCCAGGGCTCGTCAGGCCGGCTTTCGGCGGCCGCGATGTGCGTCTGAAACTTCACGGCGTCCGCGCCCGTATCGGCGATGGCGTCGATGAACGCATGCGCCGTACCCAGGCTGCCATCGTGCGACTGCCCCACCTCGACGATGATCCGACACCGATCCGGCACTAAAAACGACTCTGACACCGGCAGCCCCCCTAAGCCTTACTCTTCCAGGCCGATCCACCGGGCGTCGTACCAGCTCACCTGCCTCCTGTGCAACCTGTCCCAGTTCCGGAGTCGCGGGCTCTGGCCGGCGCGGACAACTATTGACCCCGCAAAGATTTGATGGCAATCGAATGAGCGGATGGGGGGGATTCGTCCGCCTGGCGATGCAGCACTACCGCACAAAAGGCTCCTGCGAGCCAGCTCTGTTTTCGCTTATCGTCGCCCTGCTCGTAGCCCCTTTGCTTCTCGGCGGAGCATTTCCCTGGGCAATCTCGGTCACGGCGTTCTTGGCCGCCCTGACCGGCCTGCTCACTAGCCGGAGGCTCGACATCCGTCTGCCTGAGCGCCGGCCAGCCCGGCTGCTCGACTGGGCGGTCGTGGCGGCCCTTGGCTGGACTGGGCTGCAGCTGCTGCCGCTACCCGCATCCCTTGTATCCCATATGAACCCAGACGTCGCGACCGCCTGGCAGGCGAACGCGGCGCTCTACGGCGAGCAGGCGTCAGGCTGGATGCCTCTATCACTCGATCCCGGAGCCACGCGCCTCGAGCTAGCAAAGGGCTTGGCAATCGCCGCCGTGTATCTTTCCGCGCGAGTGTTCGCCTCGGCGCACCAGCGGCGAGCTGTGCTCGTCGCCGTGGGGGCTAGCGGTGCCTGCATGGCACTCCTGGCCTTCGCGCACGAGCTGGCGGGCATTTCGAAGGTGTTTGGGCTTTACGAGCCAGTCTATGCGAGCTCACGGCTGCTCGCGCCCCTGATGAACGAAAACCACCTCGGCGGATTCATGGCCATGACCTGCCCCGTCCTCGTCGGGCTGCTGCTCGATGAGAAGACGCCGCAACGACGGCTCTCCTGGGGACTGGGGGCCGCCTGCTGCGCCATGGCGGGTGTCCTTTCGTTCTCTCGCTCCGGCATCATCGCCCTGGCCCTTGGTGTCGTACTGGTCCTTGGCGCGTTCGTCCTCAAGCTACGGCGAAACGGAGGCTCCGTGCGCAGCAGCCACGCCGTCCCGATGATTATCGCTGGGATGTTTGGCCTCGTGCTGCTTCTCGCGTTCATCGCTGGACCGGATCTGGCCCGGGAGTTCGGTCACACGGAGAATCGAACGAGTAAGTTCGAAGCGACGCTTTCCGTGCTCCCAGCCCTCCTGCAGGTCCCCGTGACAGGTGTCGGCCGTGGAGCTTTCTCCGCTGCCTTCGTCGGCGAGCTAGGCGTCCGCAATCGCTTTTTTTACCCCGAGAACATCCTCGTTCAATGGACCGCGGAGTGGGGTCTGCTGTTTGGCCTGGCCCTGTTGGCTCTGGTCGCTTGGTCCATCGTACGAGGGTTCCGCTCTGCTCGCAGCCTGTCCCAGTTCGGTGCGCTTGCGGGTTTGGTCGCCATCGGAGTCCATGACCTTGCGGATTTCGCACTCGAGATGAGTGGTGTCGCGGTCGTGGCCGCCGCCATGATGGGGGCCGCGACGAGCTCGCCCCGCGTTCGGCCCGAGTTTTCGCTGCGAGGTCTGTGTTTCCTGGTCTCCGGTCTCGCGCTTGTCGGGGCCGGCTTGGCCGCGTCGCTCCACGGAACCGATACCGTCACCCTCGAGCGAAATGCCAGGACGGCACTCGAGGCGGGCGACTACGACCATGTGCGCGAGCTGGTGGATCGGGGGCTACAGCAGCATCCCGCCGAACCGATGCTGGCGCTCGTGGGGGCCGAGGTTGCGGTCCGCCGAGGGGACCCCGACGCAGTTCGCTGGCTCAACCGGGCCCAGCAGCTCGCGCCTCTCTGGAGTGCGCCGCACCTGCTGGCGGCTCGCTGGATGTTTCGTGCCAACCGACATGACCAGGGGCTGATCGAGCTCAGACAAGCAGAAGCCAGCAGCCGGGGCAGTACGCGAACCACAATCTGCAGTATCCTGCGCGAGACCCAAAACCCGGAGATCGCGTTTCGCGCCGCTCCGAGGGGGCCAGCCGGGCTCGATTTTCTCGACCGAACTGCGGGCTGTCTGCCGCCTGATTCAACTGTCGGCGCGGCGATCGACGCCGCCCTGCGCGAACGCGACCCTCAGCTCGTGGGACCGGCCCTACGTGAGGCGCAGCGCTCGCTCCGCAAAGGCCAAGCCGACCAGGCCATCGCACTTCTCGGCGTGCTGCGGGAACCTGACGACGAGGCAAGACGCACCTTGGCCGAGGCCCGGTTGAGCGATGGCGACCCCGAGGGCGCCGAACAGACCATCGCGCCCTTGCTCGCGCAGCCAAAAGTCTCCACTGCTGCGCTCCGCACCGCTCTCTCAATCTACGTCGCGCTCGGAAAAGACACAGATGTGCAACGAATTGCGGCTCGCCAGCGAGCGCAGACGAAGAGCGACCCGCGGTCCTTGGCCGCCATCGATCTACAACTCGGGCGTTTGTACGAAGCAGAGGGTCGGTATCCGCTTGCGCTGCAAGCCTATGAAGACGCGAACCAGGCCATCGAGTCGGTCGAGACGCTCAACTCGATCGCTCAGCTCGCGTTAAAGCTTGGGCACCGCGACCGGGCGCTGCTCACTTACCGACATCTGTGCAGGTCGGAAGGTGGGGTAGGATCCTACTGCAAACGTGCGCAGGACTTGACAAAAGGCTCGGCGTCACGCCTCAGCCACCCTTGACGGACGAGACCACATAGGAAAGGCTGCCGCCCCGAAGTGCAACATCTGACCGGAAACCCACAGCCGCCTCGTCACGATGGCCCGGGAGGCCTCTCATTGGCGAAGTTCTGGCGGGCTTCGATCATGCGCCATCGCTGGTGGATCGCGCTGACGGCGCTCGGCGTGCTCACCGCCGTCGCCCTTCTGACGATGCGGATGCCGAAAGTCTACAAGGCGACCTCTACGCTGGAGTACGACCCAAATCCGTCTAGTCCGCTTGGAAGCAGCGTCGAAGACCCATCCGTTTCGCATTTCCTGATGTCTCGAGAGTTCTTCGAGACGCAGAACCTGATCATCCAAAGCCGAGGTGTGGCGGAGCGGGTCGTGGACAAGCTGGGTCTTGCCGCAAACCCTTCCTTTTTCGGTGCAGAAGACGATCCGGACTGGGTCCCGGTCTCGAAGACTGCCGCGGCGCAACGGCTCCTGAGCCAAATCACGGTGGACCCCATCAAGGATACTCGTCTCGTACGGGTTAGCGTGCGCGACCAAGATCCGGAACGAGCGGCAACCCTAGCCAACGCCATCGTTGATGCATACGTCGACAAGACGATGGAGGACCGACTGGGCTCGACCGTAGCCGCCGCCGAATGGCTCACACAGCGACTGGACTCGACCCAGAACCAGCTCGACGCTACCGAACACGCACTGCACGACTTCAAGCAGGAGCACAATGTCTTGTCGGTCTCCCTCGAAAACCGACAAAGCCTGGTGGCCGAAGAAATCCGAGCATATAACGAGCGCCTCACCGGCATCAGAGCGCGCAGAATCGAGCTTCAAGCACGCCTTCAGCGCCTGGAGCAAGTGAAGGATGACCCCCAGGCGATCGAAGGCCAGGGGGAACAAGACGACAGCGAGCTCAACGCACTGCAGCGGCAACTCCGCGAAAAGCTCACCGAACGGGCTGCTCTATCGGTCCGGTATGGCGACTCGCATCCGAGCATCCAGGAGCTGGACCAGCAGATCGCCGCCCTTCGGGACTCCGTGAAGGTCGAAGTGAACTCCTTGATCAAGATTGCGAAGGGCGATCTCAGGGAAGCCCAGTCGATCGAAACGGGCCTGAGCCGCGCGCAGAATGATGCCCAGAAGGCGGGTTTGAATCTCAACCGCCAAGAAATCGAATACTCGCGCCTGAACCGACAGAAGGAGAGTCAGTCCAGACTCTACGAGCTGCTCCTCAAGCGAACGGCGGAAACCGACCTGGCCCGCTTGCTCCGCACGACGCACGTGCGCGTGGTCGACCGTGCCCTGGTCCCGGGCTCTCCCATCTCACCAAATGTAGTGTTGAACCTCATCGGTGGCCTACTGGGCGGACTGATCGCGGGATTCGGGCTCGCATTCCTGCTCCTGATGACCGACCGCCGTATCGAGGACGTCGCCGATGTCGAGCAGCTGGGTGTCACCATTCTAGGTGTTTTCCCGCGAATTCGCGAAACACTGCGGAAGGCGGGCTACTCGTCCAAAGGCGAGGACGCGGCCACACTGGACCCTGTCTTGAACGCAAATCTGTTCGTTCACAGTCACAGCATGTCGGCCGCTGCCGAATGCTGCCGAACGCTACGAACGAACCTCACGTTCATGTCCGTGCAGAGCCCCCTAAAGTCCCTGGTGATCACCAGCCCGAACCCGGAGGATGGAAAGACCACGGTTGCCACCAACCTGGCAATAGTCTTCGCCCAGAGCGGGAAGCGGGTTCTCCTGATCGACGCGGACCTGCGACGCCCTCGCGTAGCAGACGCGCTAGATCTGCCACACGCTCCTGGGCTCACTGACGCTCTAGTTGGCGAGCGGAGCCTCGAGGAGGTGACCCACCCCTGCGAGGTCAGCAACCTTCACGTCGTGCCCTCCGGACCGATCCCGCCCAACCCAGCCGAGCTTCTTCATACGGCTCAGTTCGAGCGTCTGCTGGCGGAGGCCACGGAGCAGTACGACCGTGTGATCATCGACAGCCCGCCGCTCGGCGCCGTGACCGACGCAGCCATCCTAGCTCACCAGAGCTCTGGAGTTCTGCTCGTCATGCGGGCTCGGGTCACGACCCGGGACGCCATCCTCTCCGCCGTTCGGAGTCTCAGCGAAGTTCAAGCGAACATGGTGGGCGGCGTCCTCAATGACGTGGGCTCCCGCAATGGACGTCAAGGGTACCTAGACGAGCGGTACCATCACTACTACCGCCGTCATGACTACGGGCCGCGCTCCGACGGCCCGTCCGAGACAGAGAAGCAGTCCGCGGCCTAGAACTGCCAGCTACGCCGACGGCGGCAGGCGGCGGCCCGAGCCTGGTCTGTCGGGCACACTGATAGGCCGTCCAGACGCCGTCCAGATCTGGGCGCACTGCCAAGGACTCATCGGCGAATAGACCGCCTAGGATTTCGAGCTGTTTTGGGGTGGCGGCCGCGCCCTATCATTTCGTTGACGCACTGCGAAAAGGCGCCATGATCGCTATCGCGACTGGCGGCCGCCAGTCCAAGCGCAAGCAAAGGCAGGAGCATTTCCATGGCAGAGCTCAAGGGCAGCAAGACGCACGACAACCTGAAGGCCGCGTTCGCTGGGGAGTCCCAGGCGAATCGCCGCTATCTTTACTTCGCGAAGATCGCCGACGTGGAAGGCTATCCAGAGGTGGCGGGCAATTTCCGGGAAACGGCGGAAGGCGAGACCGGTCATGCGCACGGTCATCTCGATTATCTCAAGAAGGTCGGCGACCCGGCGACGGACCTTCCGATTGGCGACACCACGTTGAACCTCGCGGCTGCGGTGGCCGGCGAGACTCACGAGTACACGGACATGTACCCGGGGTTCGCGAAGACCGCTCGGGACGAGGGCTTCGACGAAATCGCCGACTGGTTCGAGACCCTGGCGAAGGCCGAGAAGTCTCACGCTGGTCGTTTCCAGAGCCTCCTCGACGATCTCGGGTGAGTAGGCGCTGCGGACGATGCAGGGGGCGACCGCCCCTGCCGCTCGCGCGGGAACTGTTCCCGCCGCGAGCGCCTTGCCTCGATGGCTCCTCGTCGCGCCAGCCGGCCATCCTGCCAGTCGATCAGTCCCGCCCTGAGGCGTCATGAGCGAAGACAGGCTGCAGAAGCGAAGGATCTCGTATCAGCCGACCGCCGGGCTCAGCTACGACCCGAGCGAGGACAAGTACTGGGACGCCGAAGCACTCGAGCAGGAGGTCGAGCGGGTTTTCGAGGTCTGCCATGGCTGCCGAATGTGCTTCAAGTACTGTGACGCCTTCCCGACCCTCTTCTCGCTGATCGACCAGGAGCACGACGGCGACGTTCACAAGCTGAAGCCGCTGCAAACCGAGCGCGTCATGGACGCCTGTTTTCAGTGCAAGCTCTGCGAGGTCCAGTGTCCGTACACACCTCGCGACGGGCACGAGTTCCAACTGGACTTTCCGAAGCTGGTGCACCGCTACCAGGCCATTCGTCACCGCGCTGGCGAGCAGCCGCACAAGCTTCGACTCAGGGTGCTGAGCGACCCGGACAGCACCGGCACGATGGCCAGGGCGAGCCTGGGACTGGCCAATGTGATGAACCGGGTCGCCGTACATCGCTGGTTCATGGAGAAGCTGATCGGGATCGACCGGCGCAAGCTACTGCCCGATTTCGCACCGCACAGCTTCGAGGCCTGGGCGCGAGGCGCAGGCCTCACGCAGAAGGCTCCGGGCGGCGAGCTGCTGCTGTTCCAGACCTGCTACGTGCAGCACAACGAGCCGCAGGTCGGCATGGACACGGTCGAGGTGCTGGAAAAGAACGGTGTCGAGGTCCGATGTGTCGAGGGGCTTCAATGCTGCGGGATGCCTGCCTGGGAGGGCGGCGACTTAGAGCTGCTTCGAAAGAAGGCCCGGGCCAATCTAGACCTGCTCGTGCCATACGTGGAAGCCGGCGCGAAAGTCGTGGCCATCAACCCGACCTGCTCGATGATGCTTCGCCGCGAGTGGCCCGAGCTGCTCGCCGGCGAGGATCGCGAACGCGCCACTCGCCTGGCAGAGGCCGTCGTCGACCCGAGCGAGTTCCTCTGGTCGCTGCGCAAGGAGCCTCGCTTCAACACGGATTTCAAGAGCTCGCCCGGCGAAAAAGTCGCTTATCACGCCCCCTGCCACCTGCGAACGCAGGGCGTGGGCTTCAAGGGGCGTGACCTGCTGCGCAAGATTCCAGGCGTGAAGCCTGTCACCGTCATGGAATGCTGCGGGCATGATGGGACCCACGCCATGACCATCGAAGGCTTCGAGGAATCGGTTCGTGTGGGGCAGAAGTCCTTTGACGAGATGAGCGAGGCAGGAGCAGAAATCTGGGCCACGGACTGCCCGCTCGCGGCCCTGCAGTTTCAGCAGCATGCCGGGGTCAAGCCCCTGCACCCGATGTCGATCCTGGCCCGCGCGTATCGGGAGGACGGCTTCGCCGCTCCGAAGGCTCTGCCCCCAAAGACTTCCTCTGAAGGAGAAAAGACGGAATGAAGGCGATCGAACGCTCAGAGATCCTGGATTACCTTACCTACAACGAGCGCCGACAAGCCTTGCGCAGCGAAGCGCTGCGCGCCAAGTCGGAGCGACGTATTCTGCTGGGCGAATACTTCAGCTTCCTCTTCGAGAACCGCGAGACCGTGCGCTACCAGGTCCAGGAGATGATGCGTGTCGAGCAGATTGTCCGTGAAGCGGACATCGAGCACGAGCTTCGCACCTACAATGAGCTGCTGCACCCCAAGGGCACTCTCGGCTGCACGCTGCTCATCGGCATCGCGGACGAGGCCGAGCGAGACGACAAGCTCAGGCAGTGGCTCGGACTCAACGAGCACATCTACGCGAAGCTGCCAGACGGCAAACGGGTGAAACCCACATGGGACGCGCGTCAGGTCGGAGATGACCGCTTGTCGTCAGTGCAATACCTGTGCTTCGAGCTTGGCGATCAAGCCCCGGTCCTGCTGGGCATCGACATGCCCGGGATCGAGCTCGAAACCGAGCTTTCGGAGTCCCAGCGAGAGGCGCTCCGAGCCGACCTGCAAGCCGACTGACGGGGCCACTCGGCGGCCCTGAGCTGACGGCAGCATCATCTTTTTTGGGTGAAACTAGACGGCCTGCCCTGGGGGAAGGATGCTGTCCCTGCCGGGGTGCTCTGTGGCAGTCTCTGGTAGGAGAATAGCTGAAGCGCGACCATTCCCCCGGGCGGGCTTTTGTAACCAGGGAAGCTGATTATGCGGAAAATCTACTTGATTGTGCCGCTACTGGCCGCTGCGACAGCGGGATGTGGCGACAGTAGTGATGACTCAAACGGTGGCTCCGGAGGCGCTGGGGGCACCGGCGGATCCGAAGGCACCCTGGTCACGGTCGACACCTTCAACATCGCCCTGGCGGGTGGCTTCGTCGAATATGAGGACGAGCGCCGGGGCCCACTCAGCGAGGCCATCGCCAACATGGATTCGGACATCGTCTGCCTGCAGGAGGTCTTCGAGCAGACGGATAAGGAGCTGATTCGGGCCGCCGCCATGGATGCGTTTCCGTATGCCTGGTCTGTCGAGGACGACCTGGACACGCTAGTCGACGACGCGACCGACCAAAATGGTCAGGTCCCCCCCACGCCAGCCGAAGACTTCGTGCCCTGCCCTTCGAGCATGCCAGCCAACGCGGTGATGGGGGAGACCATCGAAGACCAGATGAACGCAGCCATCGACTGCGTCGCGGAGTTCTGCTCCACCACGGGCGACGACTCGGGGCAAATGACAGACCTCGACTGCGCGATCGCCAACTGCATCGGCGAGGTCCTGCCCCTGCTGACCGGCGATGCGCAGCAGCAGCAATGCTACGCCTGCGCGGTCACCCAGTTGCCGAACGCCACTTTCGCCGAGATTCGCCTGAGCTGCCCCACGGTCCCCAACCAGCTCCTGTCTTACGACGGCCAGAACGGGGTCATGATCCTGTCTCGCTACCCGCTCGCGGACGAGGAAAACTGGGTCATTCCAGGCACATGGACCCGCCGCGTCATCAGCCGCGCCACGGCCGAGCTGCCGAATGGCAAGGAGCTCGACGTCTACTGCAACCATCTGACGCCCATCTTCACGAACCCTGCCTTTCTCTACACAGGTCAGTATGGCGGAGACGCCATGACCTCCCCCGCGCAGTGGGAAGCGGAGCAGTTCCTGCAGGCGCAGAAGCTGATCGAGTACGTGGAGCGCGAGAGCGGAGACCGACCCGCGGTGATTCTGGGCGATCTCAATACGGGGCTTGAGTATCCGGACCAGGAAATCGTCGCCGAGGGCGCGCCGACTTTGGAACTGCTCGAGGAGAGCTTCACGCCGGCCTACGCGGAGGGCTACGAGCCGCTCTGTACCTTCTGCGGCGACAACCCCATCGTCGGCGGAGGCAGCGACGTTTGGATCGACCATATCTTGCTGCACCAGCTCGGCCCAGAGGCCGTGCGCGAAACGGAGCGGACCTTCGACGAGCCGGTGGTCGAGGTCGAGACGCCCGATGGCACGATGGACGTTCCCCTGTCGGACCATTACGGGATGCGCTCTGTCATCGCGATACCGTAGGTTTCATCAAAAGAAGGGTCTGACGGCCAGGGCACCTGAGATTTGGGCGTGCCTTGGTGGTTGTCGAGACCGAATTTGAGCCTTACGTTAGCCGCTCGGACCGATCTACGGTCAAAGGAGTACCTGCATGCTGAGAGTCCTATTGTTTTTGGCGACGAACCTTGCCGTGATGCTCATGGCCGCCGTCGCAATGAGCGTCCTGCGCGCCCTGGGCTTCCTGCCCGAGGGAATGAACGCACAGCTGCTCGTTTGGTGCGCGATCTTCGGCATGGGCGGTTCGTTCTTTTCGCTCGCGATGTCCAAGCAGATCGCGATTCGAACCACGCGAGCTCATGTGATCGAAACCCCCAGCAACGAGGGCGAGCGCTGGCTCTTCGACACGGTGCAGCGGCACGCGCAGACCGCGGGCATCGGCATGCCGCAGGTCGCCGTCTACAACAGCCCCGATCCCAACGCGTTCGCAACCGGGGCCCGGCGAAACGCGGCCCTCGTCGCGGTGAGCACGGGGCTTTTGCGGGTCATGGACCGACGCGAGGCCGAGGCCGTGCTCGGACACGAGGTCTCGCACATCGCCAACGGTGACATGGTCACCCTCACCCTCATCCAGGGTGTGCTCAACGTGTTCGTCCTTTTCGCGGCCAACGTCATCGCGAGCCAGTTCCGCAACGGGCGTTTCCTCGTCTACATCGGCCTACAGATGGTCTTTGGCCTTCTGGCCAGCTTCATCGTGGCGTGGTTCTCGAGGCGGCGGGAGTTCCGCGCGGACGAGGGCGGCGCAAAGCTGCAGAGCCCAGAGTCGATGGCTGACGCACTCCGAAGGCTCAAGTCCCTCAAGGACGCCCCGTCCCAGCTACCCGATGCGTTGACCGCATTTGGCATCCGCGGCGAAGGCATGATGCGGCTTATGTCGACCCACCCGCCACTCGAACAGCGTATCGCCCGCCTCGAGGCCATGGCCAGCGGCCGCTGAGCCGGCAGTACGAGCAGACGGGAATCGCGGTGCCTTGGTCCGAAAAGCGACTGACGGCCGTGAGAAGTCGCTACGCGCTCTGACTTCGGACACCGCACTCGCCTCTGTGAGGCACCGCAGTGATCTCGGCCCTTAGGGCTTCCAGGTATCCGCGGCCGTAGCGCTCGTCCGGCTCCAGGTAGTTACCTTCTGCCCACTCGTTCCAGGACTTCAAAAACAAAAGCCGATCTTCACTGGAACGGTCGGCGAGCAGGTTGACGGCGTGCCGCAGGTGCCGAGCAAACAGCTCTGGGCTGGACTCGTGCAGGACTGTGCCCCATCGGCCAAGCCTCGGGGTGTTGTCCCAGTTGGGCACGACGCAGGGGTAACGACTGGGCGGAAGCTCCTTTTCCTGAAGGACGGAAGCGATGACGTCCGCGTACGAGCTCGTCATCGGCAACAAGAGACGCTCACTCAATTTGTCGTGTGCGCCCTGCAAAACGTCCGGAAGCCGTGGTCGGGTCGAACGGGCGATGGCCTGATGAACGAATGCCAACTGCGGTCGTTCGAGAAGGACACGAGACCGCCGGCGCCAGTCATCCTTGCGTCTGGTCGAGGCCGGCAAGAGCGACAGCAGCTCCCCGATGCCCTTTGGAATACTGCCATCGAAACCTAGCTTCGTGGCGTCCTGCGTGGCATTCACGATGCCCAAGAGATGGAGCCCTTTGAAGCCTGCCTTGAGCGACCGCTCGCGCCAGCAATCCGTGAACATCTGGGGTTCGTAGAGTTGCTCTGGGCGGAAAACTACGAAAAGTGGCTTTCCGTCGACGGTCACATAGCGATCATCGGCAAAGGCATCTCGAAGAGCGTCGAAGTGCTGCTCATAGTCCGTGCGCCCCGGGTAGCTCTGGTCTGCGATCATTTCCCAGGGGCGCCCTACCCAAGATGCCGTCCAACTGTGGTTGGCCCAGGCTAGGCAGAAGGGAAAATCTGGTTCGCGATCTTTCAGGACTGCATTGAAGGGCCGTTCCAGAAGACGGCGTCCTGCGGACCAATAATGCCAGTAGCAGAACGCTTCGATCCCGTGGCTGCGCGCAAGATCGGCCTGAGCCGCACGCGTCTCCGGCGAGCGCAGGTCGTAGTAGCCTAGCTCAGTCGGAATCCGGGGTTGGTAGTGCCCGGCGAATAGAGGCGTCGCGCGCCTTACGTTGGTCCACTCGGTGAAGCCTTCTCCCCAGCGACTGTCGTTCTCGGGGATCGGGTGGAACTGTGGAAGGTAGAAGGCGATCCCCCGCGCCTTCGTGCTCAGCTTCGGCGTGTCCGTCACCGCCCAGCAGATAGTCCGCGGCCTCTACTCCGTCAACGTGTCAGCGGGGTGTCAGAAGGGGCGGAACTTGGGTCATGCCGCCCCCCTGTCTCCTGCCTAGGACGCTCTGCGGCCAATTAGAAGTGAAAGCTTCGAAAGCAGGTCCCTCAGCAAAGCCGGCGCAAGTAGCCAGAGGGTCAGCGAATAGGCGACCCCGCCAAGCGCGATCGAGGCGAAGAGGCGGCTAGTTTCCCCCAGATCAAGCTGAGACAGCCCCAGGATCACGAGAACCATCGCCAGGCAGCCGAGCAGCGCAGGGAGAAAATTGGAGAAGTAACGTCGCGCTGTAACCCCTATCGTGGAACGAAGCGCGATCACGTCGAGCGGCAAGAGCAAGTAGGCCCGGGCAACGAAGGCTACCGAAACCGCGATGATGCCGTAAGGCGCCGCGAAGAAGAAGAGCAGGACGTTGACGAGCGTATTGACTGCGAGCAGCTTGAGAACGATGTCGGGTCGAGCGACCCCGTTGTAAACGGCGTAGTTGAAGTAACTCACGCCATGGAGAATGCCGACCAGCGCAAGCACCTGAAGAACCCTGCCACTCTGCACATACTGGTCCCCGAAAACGAACGGAACGGCAGACGGTGCCAGGGCAGCGACGCCGACAAACACCGGCATGGCGAACACGCTGGCCGCGCGCGTGGACTGGTAGAATGCCTCTCGCATGCGCTCCGGCTGCCCCTGAAGCCTCGAGAACCCCGAAAAGGCGACCACTGCCCCGGTTTTTGCGAACATCTGCTCTAGAATCTGCAGACCGCGGTACGCCACCGCGTAGATGCCAAGAGCCGCATCGCCGAGCACCACACCGATGAGAAAGTCGTCGGCGCGACGGCTGACCAGGCCGAGCAAGCCCGACCCGAGGAGGTACGAGCTGTACGCGAGCAAGTCCTTCAGGTGGCGAACCGAAAAGACGAGTCGTGGCCACCAGGCCGCGGCACTCCATACGACGACCACATCGAGGATGGCACCTACGAGCTGTTGAACGACCAGCGCGTAGACACCCCAGCCCGAAAAAGCGGCCACGATGCCCGCAACGCCGCCGATCGAGGCAGCCGTGATCGACCGAATCGCAAGCGCGCGAAACTGAAACCGTCGCTGCAAGAGGCCCACAGGAACCGCGACGGCACCGCGAAGCACGAGGACCGGGCTCAACCAACGCAGGACCGGCGTCAGGGCCTCCTGCCGGTAAAGGGCTGAGATCAAAGGCGCGGCCACCCAAAGCAGCCCGCCCAGACCGAGGCCAAGCAACAGGTTGGTCCAAAACGCCGTGCTCTCGTGAGCGGGCTCGAGGTCCTCGCGCTGCGTGATGGCCGCCCCGAAACCCTGCGCTACCAATGCCTCCCCGAGCGCAATGAAGACTCCGGCCATCGCCACCAGACCGAAATCCGAAGGCGTGAGCAATCGAGCCAGCACGATGAACACGACGAGCGAAAACAACCTGACGCCCAAGGACTGAAGCGCCGTCCAGAAAACGCCGTGTACCGCCCCTCGCTGATCCAGTTCAGTCATGTCCGGTCTCGCAGCTCAGAGACGCCGCCGGTCCCAGGTAATGCCAGCCTTGAGCTGCCTCGTGGGCGCGCCGCCGGCGAGCACATTGGCGCCGATGTCCTTCGATACGATCGAACCGGTCGCGATGACGCTGTGCTCGCCGATGCGAACCCCCTTTAGAACCACCGAGCGCGCGCCAAGCCAGACATGCTCGCCGATGTACACGCTCTTGTCCGGGTTGGTGCGTTCGGCGGTCGTCACGTCCAGAATCGTGTGCTCGTCGCTCGTCCTCATCTCGAGGTCGTAGGCGAGCATGCAATCGGGACCGATCTCGAGCTCAGTCCCCCCGTGTGCAATGAAGCGAGCGCTCTCCACGGTGGTGTGGTGGCCGATTCTAATCGCCGCATCGTCACCCATCAGGAGGAACTCCGCCGAGCGAGAGATCTTCACCCTCTCGCCGAGCTCGACGCTGAGGTTATTGCCGCGCAAGCGAAACGAAGTGTTGACGAGCTTGCAAGTCGGATGAAACCGAAGACGGTTGTGGTCGCCTTCGATTTCGATACGGCAGCGGTGTAGCCGCGCCTCGCCAAGGTCGAGCTCGTTCCCCTCCCCTTTGACCGTGATCTTCGCGCCAAGGCGGCGAAAGCGCTCGCGCACGCCCCAAGCCCTAGCACGCATGGCTCTGGTCCCCCTGACCACTGCGTCTCTTACGTCCGAGCCCATGAAAGTTTCTCCAGCAAGCTTCACACAAGCCCCTGTGACACCCAGACCGATGGAGTGCACATGGACTTTGCCGAGGGGCCGGCTGGGCCTGGAACAACCATAGAGTGCCCCCCGCCAAACCGCTAGGGCCGCCCCCCTTTCCGCCTCACCAGAGCCAGCAGGAGGCTCGTGGAATGCGATCACGAAGTTGCCCCGACGGGCCGGCTTCGATAGGACGCATTGTATGATGTTTCGCTGGGTTTTGTGTGGACTCCTCGCCTACCTGGGGCTGACCTCGTGCACGCCGGAAGAGCCGGCCCCAAGTCACCTCACCGTCGCGCCCGATCATCGCGCCTGCCAGGCCTCCGAGGAGTGCGTGATCGTCGAAACGAGCTGTCAGTCTTCGGGCTGTGAGTGTGGGACGGCAGTTCACAGGGCCCAGCTCGCCGAATACGAGCAGAAACTCAGCGAGTGCAGGGGGGACAAGGACATCGAGCAGTGCGAGGCCACTTGCGAGACGCCTTTCGCCAAGTGCTTCCGACAGACCTGCGTGCTGACCAAGGAGCCGCAGGAGCTCCTGCGGCAGGGCAAGAGCCTCAGCGAGGGCTGCACCTCGACGGGGGGCGAGTTTCTGGGCTGCCCGGACTGCCCGAGCGGCGAGCTGTGCGAGGGCTGCGTCCCCTGCAGCTGCCCGCCGCGCCATCGATGGGGTCCGCGCAAGGGATGCCGCCTAGTGGTCAAGACGGAGCCGCACGACATCGAGGTGCGCGTGCGCCGGTCCAAGCTGACGCGCGCCGACAAGGTCATGGTCGAAGTGAAGAACATGTCGAAGCGCAGCGTTCGCCTGGTGACCCAGTGCAACACGCCGCTGTCCAGCCTTCGCAGGAAGGAGGACAACTGGGAGCTCAGCTACGGCCCGTTCGCAGGCAAGAGCTGCAAGACCGGGATCGTGGAGATCAAGCCCGGCAAGACTCGAAGCTTCTCCTTGCGCAACCTCAGGAAATTCACCGGGCCCGACGGCGAGCCCATCGACGAAGGCACGTATCGCTTCGACCTGGGCTACACCGAGCCGAAGGTCGCGGCGAAGTTCGCGGGCATCGTGTTCTCGGACGAGTTCGACCTGGTCAGCAAGCGCTGAAGGACCGGCGCTTCGCTCACGAGCGCGCTTCTTCGCGCTCGAGGAAGCAAACGCTGAACCATTGCCGTGGGTCGCTCCAGTGATGGCTGATGCGGAAGCCGGCCTCGCCGGCGAGGGCTTCGAACTCGGCCAGGTCGTACTTGTGGCTGTGCTCGGTCACGATGACCTCAGCCGCGTCGAAATAAATGTCGGTGCCGCCGAGCTGGACGCTTTGCTCGGTTTCGCTCACGAGCTGCATCTCGATGCGTCCCGCCTCGGCCACATAGGGGGCACGGTGCGAGAACTGCGATAGCTCGAAGTTCGCGCCGAGCCGGTTCAAGCGCGCCAAAATGTTGAGATTGAAGGCGGCTGTGACCCCAAGAGCGTCGTTGTAGGCGGCCTCGATGATCGCTGGATCTTTCTTTCGGTCGATGCCGATGAGCAGGCCTCCAGTAGGACCGACGAGCTCGGCGATCCGTCG
Source organism: uncultured delta proteobacterium (assembly GCA_963746475.1). Classification (GTDB taxonomy): domain Bacteria; phylum Myxococcota_A; class Polyangia; order Polyangiales; family Houyiibacteriaceae; genus SG8-38. The sequence continues at coordinate 43,051 of CAVVBB010000004.1, read as the reverse complement.
CAGAAACCCGCGTGCCTCCAAATGCGTGAAGTTGCCGATGGTGCTTCCCGGAAAAAAGGCCACCGAGCGCGCGCTCGGCCGACGGGGCCGCGGAAGCCGCAGGTTCTGGGTGTAGTCGCCACACACGGCGACGATGTCCAGAGCGTCATGGCGATCGGCCAATTGCGCGGCCGAGCTTTCCAAGGCGTCTCGGCTGATGTCGATGAGCACGCAGCCACTGGGCTCTAGCAAGGCGTCGAGAAGCTTTTGGGTCTTGATTCCGGTGCCGGAGCCGAACTCGATCAGTGTCGCATGCGGGCCGACGACCTCGGCCATTTCCGCGACGCTCCGATCGAGAATGGAAATCTCGGTACGCGTCGGATAGTACTCAGGCAGCTCGGTGATAGCCTCGAACAAGCGGGCACCCAGGGCGTCGTAGAAGTACTTGCAGGGGAGCGTTTTCGGTTCCTGGCCCAATCCCCGTTGGGCTTCCTCGAGCAAGTCCCCGAGCTTGGGATGGAGGTCGATTAGCTGCACGCGCTGCGTGGCGGTCGGTGATTCGAACGCGCTCATCGGCCTCTGCTGGGATCCCTTGCAAGTCTGATTCCGCTGAACTGCCAACGTGCCTGGGGTGGGAAAAAGTTTCGGTAGCTGCGCCGCGCGTGCCCGGCCGGGGTCACGCAGCTGCTGCCTCGCAGAACCTGCTGCCCGCACATGAACTTGCCGTTGTATTCACCGATCGCGCCTTCTGCAGGCGTGTAGCCCGGATACGGCGCGTAGCTCGACGCCGTCCACTGCCAGCACGCACCGTAGACGCGGGGCTGCTTGGGATGCACCTGCGGTCCGTGCGCACAAAGCGGTGCAGGTTCCGGCTCGGCCGTTCCAGCTTCCCACTCGAACTCCGTGGGCAATCGTAGGCCCGCCCAGCGTGCGTAGGCGTCCGCTTCGAAATAGCTGACGTGCGAGACCGGCTCTTCGGGGCGCAAGGGGCGGCGGCCCCAGAGGGTGAACGTGCTCCAACCTTCCGGGTCGCGCCGCCAATAGAGCGGCGCCTGCCAGCGCTGCTGCTGCAGGGTCTCCCAGCCCTGACTCAGCCAGAGCTCAGGGCGCTCGTAGCCGTCATCCTCGATGAACTCGAGGTATTCGGAGTTGAGGACGAGACGTCTGGCCAGCTCGAAGGGCTGCAAGAGCAGGTCGTGAGAGGGGCCTTCATTGTCGAAGCGAAATCCTTCCCCGAGTCGCCCGACATGGACCACCCCGCCCTCGTGAGCGGTCCAGCTCATAGGCCGGTGCGGGCTGGCTGCCTGCTCGGCGACCTCGGTCAGATAGGCTGGCTCGAGGGGGTTGCGCGACAAGAGGTGCTTCACGTCGGTAAGTAGAAGCTCCTGGTGCTGCTGCTCGTGATGGAGCCCCAGCTCGACGGTCGCAGCGAGCCCTTCGTCGAGGCCATTGTGCAGCAGTCCGAGCACTGCCTCGTCGACGCGTGCTCGGTAGGACGCCACCTCTTCGCAAGACGGTCGCGTCAACATGCCGCGGGACGGACGGTCGAACTGTTCCCCGACTGCGTTGTAATAGCTATTGAACAGCACCGCATACTCCGGAGGCGAATGCACGGCGATGCCCGCTGGCCGCAAGACGAAGGTTTCGAAGAACCAAGCGCTGTGGGCACGATGCCATTTCACGGGGCTCGCGTCCGGCATGCTCTGGGCGCACTGATCTTCAGGTGTGAGTGGCCGCGCAAGCGCCTCGGTTGCTGCGCGCACACGCCGATAATCATCTGCAAGACGCCGCAGCTGCATTCGACCTTTCATAGGTGCCTCAGCCCTCGGGTCAAGATAATCCTGGAAACAAAATCTTGCACCCTCGTTGCCGCATGACCCGGACGGCGTTGTCGATAGGCACCGCCCTTGGGGTCGTTACAGGCTGTCGAAATACTCGCGAGCCTCGCGAGCGGTGCGTCGAAGGCCCTCCTCCAAGGTCACCGAGGGACCATAACCCAGGTCCTTCTGGGCTTTGCGAATGGAGAAGTAGTAGTCCTGACCGCATAGGTCTACGTTCACGAGGCTGAACGGGGGCTTGGGCTTGCCGAAGACCTGAAAGCTTCGCTCGAAGACGCGCGCCAAGGTGCGCGCCACCGGCAGAGGAACCCGGATCGTGCCTGGACTCGATCCCCATGTTCGCGACGAGCTGCCGGCTGAATTCCCCAGTGTTCATCGGGCTGCCATCGGTGATGAAGTACGCCTGGCCGCACACGGGCGAGCCTTCGTACAGCCGTTCTGCTGCGCGCAGCTGGGCGTCGACCAGATTGTCGACGTACGAGTAGTCCATCAGCGATCGTTCGTTTCCGAACATGATGATGGGGACACCCTTTTTGATGACGCGCACCAAGGGTCCGACGAGCAGCGCGCGTTCGCCCGGACCATAGATGCCGCCCGGTCGAATCGCGCAGCTCAGCATGGTACCGGGGTCGTTCGCGGCCAGCACCAGTCGCTCCGCGTCCACCTTGGTGCTCGAGTATAGGTCGGTTCGGGTGCTGTACGGCCCGCGCTCGTCTCCGCCCACGCAGTCCTGACCGTAAGCGGTGATGATGCTGCTCGTGTGCACGAAACGTTTGACGCCCCGCCTCGCAGCCACTTCGAGCAGCTTGCGCGTGCCCTCCACGTTCACCTCTCGAACGCGCTCGGCAAAAACGCGGGGCGTATAGGTGAGCGGCTCGATCATGGCAGCGGTGTGAAAGAGCGTGTCGACCCCTTCGCAGGCTGCTTCCAGGTCCGCTTCACTGAGCAGGTTCCCCTGAAACCAAACCAGCCCCGGCCTTCGCCGGGGGCAAGGGAGGAGATCCAAAACGTGAACCGTACAGCCGCGGGCAAGCAGCGCCTCCGCGATGTGTTGCCCGAGGTAGCCTGCTCCCCCGGTCACGAGACAAGTACGTCCGTCGAGGGGTTGCGCTGCTTCCGTCATTTGCGCGAGCAGCCTTCACTCAGCCGCGAACAAAGTCAATGACGCGAGCCAGATCGCGCAAGGAGCTCGCTACTGCGGAAGCGCCCCGCCACGATAGAGCAGGCGGAGGCCGTTCTTCCAACCGTAGGTGACCACGGAGTTGACCTTGAAGCGGGCCTTTCGGATGAGCCAGCGACCGTCGATCTTCGCGTACTCGTCGTCGTAGTAGCCGCCGCAGACACTCAGGGTCTCCTGCTCGGTATTCATCAGGTGATACACCAGGCCCCAGCGACCGATGGCACTGTCCGCGCCAGTGATCTCGATTTGCGCGGCCCCGCCGTGGTGCATCTCGACGATCTCGTCCTGGCAGGCCACGTTCTTGAAGACTTCGTAGAGCCCGTCCCGATGGCGCACGAGACCCACGGGTCCGTCGTAGTGGATTTCCACCGGGCCATCCATGAAGCAGTTGCGAACGCCCTCGACGTCCTTGGCGTCACAGCAAGACCAGTACCGGGCCTTGAGGGACTTGATGGCTTCAATGGCTTCGAGTCGCGCGATTCGCGCCTCCAAATCGGTCGTGCTCATGCGACACCCCTATCGACTCGCCGAGCTGCGCGCAAGCCGCGGTGGGCACGCGGCCGGGACGGCCTGACTCAGCGCTCGGCGGACTCTGCGGAGGGCGCGGGCGCGGGCGGCACCAAGGTGTCGCGCCCTCCGGGAAGCCCAAAGATGGCGCGCAAGACCCGCTGCTCGACGTCGCGCTCCAAACGGACGGGCGTCGGGATCCGAAGGAGCAGCTCCACCTTGTTCTCGTCGACGAGCTGATAGGTGACTCTCGGATCGACGCCGGGCGGATTGAGCCCGTGACGGCGATAGCGCGAGCCGATCGACCGCCGGACGTCCTCGATGAAGTCCGCGCAGGCCTCATTGGCGGCGAGGAGCGCGCGGTGCTCGAGCTCGGCGAGGTTCTCGTCGCGCGACACCGGAATGGTCATGACGTGAAGCATGTACTCGCCCGCGACACTCTCGTTGACGACGGGGCCAATCAGCAAGGCGCTGTTTGGAATGCTGATGCTGCGTCCGGTTCGCTGGTGACCGACCCCGACCTCCAAGACGAGGGTGCTCAGCAAGCCCTGATCGATCACATCGCCACGAACGCCGGCAAGCTGAATGCGGTCGCCAACGCTAAACGCGTTGGCCGTCACTCGGTAGAAGGCTCCCAGCAAGCAAGCGATGATTTCTTTGGTGGCCCAGACGATGGCCATGGCCAGGACGACGAACGACAGTGCGAGGGCTTGGAGCTGCGCAGCCCAGATGACGACGAGCCCGAGAAACAGGAGCACGTAGGAGACGCCGCGCACCTGGGCAGCCAGGCGGAGCTGGAGCTGGTCTTGCTTCGGCAGCTTTTCCCGCACGAAGCGCATCGCAAGGGCACGGGCCCCGAAAACGCCGACGAGCAATAGGAACGTCGCCACCAGATCCCTGAGGATCTCCTGGTCCCGAAACAGCTTGGCGAGGGCCACCGAAATCTCATCCGCGGATGGATACACAGCGCGTTGTTACGCCCGCAGCGAGGGCGGGTCAAACTCGTGCTTGTTGATCGCGAGGCGCTCCGGTTATCAAAGGAGTGTCAGCCCCGCGGTGGGAGCGAAGCAGGCGATGCGGCCCCAGTTTCAGAGCAAGACGTTTCGATCGCAGACCTTTCGCTTCTGGGACGCTGGCGCCGGACCGGCGGTGCTGCTGTTCCACGGCTTCCCGGACAGCCCGCGCTCGTACGCGGGGCTCGTCCAGTCGCTCAACGAGGCCGGCTATCGCACGGTGGTTCCATACCTTCGCGGGTACCACGTCGATACGCTCCTCCCCGGCCGTGCGTACGACGCCGTCAGCATCGGCGAAGACGCCATCCGGCTCATGGACGCCCTGCAGATCGAGTCCGCCACGCTGCTCGGCCACGACTGGGGGGCAAGCGTCGTGTACGCCGCCGCAGCGCTCGCGCCCGAACGAGTCGATGCAGCGGTACCGATCGGCATCCCCCATCCTTTCACGATGGCGCCTAAGTCCTTCGTCAAAGGCCTGGCCCTGGCGGCCCTGGCGCGCCATTTTCTGTACTTCCGAATGCCCTGGGCCGAAGCGGGAACGCGGCGCAATGACTTCGCATACATCGAGGCGCTCTACGACCGATGGGCCCCCAAGTGGCGCTCCAAAGAACGAGACGCCGCCCTGGCCGCGGTCAAAGAATGCTTCGCGGACCCCGAGGTCCTGCACGCGGCGCTGCAGTATTACCGCGACGCGGCCAAGACCGAAGGGCGGCGCCTCAAGCCTCCGCTTCGCAGCCGGGCCCTGCTGGTGGCCGGAGAGCGTGACTTCGGCGGACACCTCGGTCCCTACCGGAGGACGCAGGACCTGTTCGAGCCCAGGGCGGACCTGCTGGTCATCCCGGAGGCGGGCCACTGGCCACATCGGGAGAACGAGGCCTTGTTCACGGGAGAGTTGCTCCGGTTTCTGTCAGGCGGAGCCTGAGAGGTTCGCAAAAGGAGCCGCGCTGCCCGCGCTGGCTCTTGACTTGTTTGGTTGAGTGCCACAACTATTTGCTTGTATGCTGCAACCAATGGAGGTCGCCATGAAGACCGAGGACATTCACGAGATCGTCAAAGCCGGGTACGGGAAGATCGCTCGCGAGAAGACGAGCTGCTGTGGTCCTGCAGAGCCGGAGCCCAGCTGCTGCGGGCCGGCGTCACAGGAGGAGGCCGCCAGGAAGATGGGCTACAGCGAGGAAGACCTGCAGGGACCGGCCGCCTCGGGCAATCTCGGGCTCGGCTGCGGAAACCCGACGGCCCTGGCGGAGCTGAAGCCCGGTGAAACGGTCCTCGACTTGGGCTCGGGGGCGGGCTTCGACGCCCTGATCGCCGCCCCAAAGCTCGGGCCAGAGGGCCGGTTCATCGGCGTCGACATGACGCCGCAGATGCTCGGCCGGGCACGCACGAACGCCGTCCAAGCGGGCTACGCGAACACCGTGGAGTTCCGAGAAGGCTTCATCGAAGACCTGCCCGTGGCCTCGCAGAGCGTGGACGTCGTCATCTCGAACTGCGTGATCAACTTGAGCCCGGACAAAGCCCAGGTCTTTCGCGAAGCGTACCGCGTGCTCAAACCGGGTGGGCGCCTCGCGGTCAGTGACATCGTACTTACGGAAGCGCTTCCCGAAGAGGTCGCAAGGCTCGCGGAAAGCTGGCTGGCCTGCCTGGGAGGCGCGCTGAGCGAGGAAGCCTACCTCGGACACATTCGGGATGCCGGCTTCACGCAGGTTCGGTTCGACAGGACCCCGGCAGGCAGCCTCATCAGCCCGGAGCTCCAAGATCCCGTCTGGAAGCAGGCCGTGGAGGCAGTCGGAGAGGCGCGGCTTCGAGAGCTGGCGGGCCGCGTTTTCAGTTACTCGATCACGGCCGTGAAACCGGCGAGAACCGAAGCATGAAGTCAGTCGTCTCCGACGTGCTGGCCTTCTGCCGCATGTTCGCGCTGTTCGAGCGAGATCAAATCTGCTGCGGCACGGTGACGACGGCGCAGTGTGTGCTCCTGCAGAGCTTGCTCGAGCAGAGCTCGGATGTCTCGGCGCTGGCGAAGCAAGCGGGCGTGACCAAGGGCGCCATGACCCGGCTGATCGATGGGCTCGAGAAGCGTAGGCTGGTCCAAAGAGAAAGGGCTGAGGACGACGGCCGTCGGGTCCTCGTGTCACTCACCGCGTCGGGGTCCAAAGAGGCCGCGCGCCTCGCTGAGCTCACTCAAGAGAGTATCCTCGCCCTGATGAGCCGCATTCCGGCCAAGGAGCGGGCTCAGGTCGCGCGGAGCTTGAGACTGCTCCGGGAGGCCGCCGAGGACGCACGGTCCGGCCTCGGCTGCTGCTGAGCCCGCGAAGGCCGAGCCCTGGGGCTCAGCTTCGGCCGAGCTCGACGACCTCGAGCGCATTCTGCGCGTGCTGGGCGCGAAGCGCCTTTTTGTCGAACTTGCCCACGCTGGTCTTCGGAATCTCGGCGATGAAAGTGTACCGCTCGGGCAACCACCACTTGGCGACCTTGCCCTCGAGGTACTCGTTGATCTCCTCCGGCGTCACCTTGCTGCCTTGCTTTCGGACGATGCAGGCCAGCGGACGCTCGTCCCACTTCGGATCGGGCACGCCCACCACCGCAGCCTCGGCGACCTCCGGATGCCCGATGATCGTGTTTTCGAGGTCGACGGAGGAGATCCACTCGCCCCCAGACTTGATGACGTCCTTGGCGCGATCGGTGATCTGTACGTAGCCGTGCTCGTCGATGCTGGCCACGTCGCCCGTGCGAAGCCAGCCGTCGTGAAACTTCTCTTTGTCGTCGACCTTGTAGTACCGCCCGGTGATCCAGGGTCCCCGAACCTCGATCTCGCCTACGGACTTGCCGTCCCAGGGCAGTAGCTCGCCTTTCTCACCGACGATGCGCATCTCGACACCTGCGACCGGCCGACCGGTCTTCACACGATACTTCCAGGACTCTTCCTTGCTCACGCCCCGCGGTGGGGCGGCGATGGTCCCGAGCGGGCTCATCTCGGTCATGCCCCAGAGCTGGTAGATGTCGACGCCGTACTTCTCGTCGAAGGCACGCATCAGCGACTCGGGCACGGCGGAGCCGCCGCAGATGACTAGGCGCAGAGAAGACATGTCGATGTCCTTACCCTCGCCGTAGTTCAGCACCGCAGTCCAGATCGACGGCACCGCACCCGCGACCGTGGGTTTGTTGCGTTCCACCATCGAGACCAGCGGCTCCGGCTGCAGGAAGCGGGCCGGATGCAGAAACTCCGCGCCGACCCACCAGCCCGCGTAAGGAAGGCCCCAGCAGTTCGCGTGGAACATCGGAACGATGGTCAGGATCATGTCCCTGTCACTGAGCGAGCCGACCGCGCCCGAAGTGATGCCGTAGGAGTGCAGCACTGTGGACCGGTGGCTGTAGACCACGCCCTTGGGGTCGCCGGTGGTCCCGCTGGTGTACGCCATGGAAGCCGGGGCGGTCTCGTCCAGCTCCGGCCACTCGAAGTCGGACGCGCCCGACTCGGCGGCGAGAAGCTCGTCGTAACGATGAAACTTGGCCTTGGGTACCGCGCGGAGCGGGCCGTCGTCGCCTTGGCCTACCACGATGATGTGCTCGACGGTCTCCAGGTCCTCGGCCACGCGCGCCAGCAGCGGGACGAGCGTGTCGTCTACGATGATGACCTTGTCCTCGGCGTGCTTGGCGCAGAAGCTCAGCTGTTCGGGAAACAGTCGGATGTTCAGCGTGTGCATGACGGCGCCCATCGAGGAGATGGCAAAGTACGCCTCCATGTGCTCCTGGGTGTTCCAGCAGAAGGTCGCGACCCGGTCCTCCTTGCGCACGCCAATCTTGGTCAGGGCGTGGGCGAGCTGATGAACGCGGACGCCGATCTCTTCGTACGTGGCGACCCGGTCCCCGGCATCGGTCACCGTGATGACGCGACTCTTTCCGTAGAGACGTCTGCCATGCTCGAACAGGTCCGAAATCAGGAGCGGCCGCTCCATCATGGTCGAAAAGCTCATCGTCGTATCCCCCTAGGTTTCGTCGGTCAGGTCACTCCGCCTCGAAACCGGCGGCCTTGTGTGAGCCGTCGCAAAACGGCTTGTTCTGTGAATGGCCGCAGCGACACAGCGCGGCACGGGTACCCGTGAAGGCGGGTCGACCGCTTGCGGCGTAAATCGTGAAGTTGCCCGAAAGCAGGAGCGGCCCGTTCGGAGCCCTCTTCACCTGCAGCGTTCCAGCCTTGCCGTCGTTTCCGTCGCCTGGCTCTCCGACGGCGCCGGTGTCTTTGAAGTCGATCTTCTCGTGACTGTTGTCGCAGAACGGCTTGTTCTCGGAGGCTCCGCAGCGGCAGAGCGCCGCCCGGAAACGAGTGCCTGTCATATCGGGGGCGGCACCCTCGATCTGCAGGTCGCCGCGGACGTAATAGGGACCGTTGTAGATCACCCGGACCGAGTTCTGTGCGGCAGGCTGTTCCGCGGCGCCCGTCTTGCTCTCATGAGTGAGCGCCCCGGTCGGACATCGCTCCACGACGTCGACGACCTCATCGGCCGAGACGAGATCCGGCTGGCACCAAGGCTGACGCCCGCCGACGAAGAGCTCTCCCTTGGCGCGTCCGCACTCGCCGACGTGTATGCAAAGGCGACCATCCCAGCTGACGTCGACGTCCTTGCCTGGATATTTGACTCGCTTCTTTTCGGTCATCGGCCACCTCCCAGTGACGTAGAGTGCCCTGGGTTTTCTACTATAGGACCCTTCGATGGCCAAGCTCTACATCGAGGCGGAAGCGCGGCAAATCCCCGGGATTGGGGCCCTGCATCAGGCGCGGGCTCGATTTTGTCCCGTGGGATCGCGACGAGCGCAGCAGCGTGATAAGTAGAAGTCATCGCGGATGGGCCTGGGACACGAACATCACGGCGGCGGCCACGAGCACGGCGGTCACACACATGGTGGAGCCGGGAGCCGACGACGGCTTCGAGCCGCCATGGGGCTCACGGCGCTCTACATGCTGGCGGAGGTCGTCGGCGGCGCGCTGTCGAACTCCTTGGCGCTGCTCGCCGACGCGGGACACATGTTCTCGGACGTGGCGGCACTGGGTCTTTCGCTGACGGCGGTGACCTGGGCGCAGCGGCCCGCGACCGCGCAGCGAACCTATGGCTTCCACAGAGCGGAAATCCTCGCAGCGCTCATCAATGGCGCCGCGCTGCTCGTCGTCGCCTCGCTGATCGTCTTCGAGGCCTTCGAGCGCATGTCTGCGCCCGAACCCGTCAAGGCGAAGGTCATGCTCGGGATCGCCGCCGGCGGCCTGCTCATCAACCTCATCAACCTGCGGATCCTGCACGGGGGCAAACACGAGAGCCTGAACGTCCGCGGAGCCTGGCTCCACGTGCTGGCCGATACGCTGGGCAGCGTCGGCGCGATCACCGCGGGTTTGGCTATCCTTTTCTTCGGCTGGACCTGGGCCGATCCAGTCGCCTCGGTGCTGATCGCCCTGCTGGTGCTCTACTCGGCCTGGGGCCTGCTGCGGGAGACCTTGGACGTCCTGATGCAAAGCGTTCCGAGGCACATCGACCTGCAAAAGGTCGTGCGCTCGCTCGAGGGCTTGCCTGGCGTCCGGGACGCCCACGATCTACACATTTGGTCGCTCACGAGCGGTCGCCACATCGCGACGGTGCACCTCACCGCCGAGCAGGGAGCCTCTTCTCAGGAACTGGTCCGGGCAGCCTGCGAGACCTTGTCCGACCAGTTCGACATTCACCACAGCACCATCCAGGTCGAAACCGGGGAGTCGCCGCTAGCATGCAACTCCTGTGACGGACCAAGCCGCATCGCCAGCTGACTTTCTTCATGTTGAGACTTCGAAGCCAAACGAACCCCGCCTGGGTGGACGTCGTCCTGAGTGACTTCGACGCCTTTTTGCTCGACCACGCCGCCTGCGAACGCAAAGCCTCGGCGAACGGGCTGAAGCTCGTTTTGCACTACGCGGACCGCACACTCCTCGTCCGAGAGCTGATCCCCTTCGCGCAGGAGGAGCTCGACCACTTCGCGCGGGTCATGCAAATCATCCTCGACCGAGGCCTCGTTCCCACGCGCGACGAAAAAGACCCGTACGTCAGCGCCATGCTCAAGTGGGTGGGCCACGGACCAGACGCCTTCTTCCTCGACCGCCTGCTGATTCTGGGCATCGTCGAGGCCCGAGGCTGCGAGCGCTTTGGGCTCGTGGCGGATGCGCTGCAGCCCGGCCCGCTCAAGGACTTCTACGTGGACATCACCCGCTCCGAGGCCAGACACCATGGGCTCTTCGTCCGACTGGCACGCGAGTACTTTCCCGCCGACAGAGTGGAGCGACGGCTGTCCGAGCTGCTCGACGCGGAGGCCGAGCTCGTCGCGTCTCTGCCCTTGCGCCCGGCGATCCACTGAGGGCAAGCTCTTCGAGACCCGTGACCGCTCCCTCTAAGGCGATTCGGAAGTACCTGGCCGCTTACGCCGAGCCTGAGGCGCAGGCGGCGAGCGCCCTCGCCTTTCGATTCGGCCACGCGCTGGTCATCCCGAGCTATGCAGAGGCCGAGGGCGTGCTCGACACGCTCGACACCGTGCCCGAGGGGCCGCGTGGCCCGGTGCTCACGCTGCTGGTGGTCAACGAGCCGCCCGAGGTGCCCGCGCAAAGACACGAGGCCAACCAGCGGACGGTCGAAGCGCTACAGCAGCGCTACGGACGGGGCCGAGCACTGCAACCCGGCGTGCAGCTACGAGAGCATCCGCGAGGCTGGCTCCTATCGATCGACCGTACGGGCGAGCGCGCGATTCCGAGGAAACAGGGCGTCGGTCTGGCCCGCAAGATCGGTCTCGATTTCGCGCTCGCCGCCGCGGTGCACAGCAAGAGCAGCGTCGCCTATCTGCACAGCACGGACGCCGACGTGCGCCTCCCGGCCGACTACCTCGCAGCCGCCGAGCACGCACCTCCTGCAGACGGTCTGCTTTACCCATTTCGGCATCTTCCCGACCTCGTCACCGGGGACGCGATCTTCGCGTACGAAGCCTCCCTTCGCTACTACGTGGCGGGGCTCCAGTACGCAGGCTCCCGCTACGCCTTTCACACGGTCGGCAGCCTGCTCGCCGTGTCCTCTCAGGGCTACGCCGCGGTCCGGGGTGTGCCCAAGCGCTGTGCCGCGGAGGACTTCTACCTGCTGAACAAGCTCCGCAAAGTCGGCGAAGTGCGCTCATTGTGCAGTACACCGCTGCTGCTATCGGGCCGCCCCTCGTCACGCGTGCCCTTCGGAACCGGTCCGGCGGTCGCTCGAGCCGCTGGCATGCAGGACCTGACGCAATATCCCGTCTACGACCCTGCGATTTTCGAGCGACTGCGTCTTGCGCTTCGTCGACAACCGGACCTGGACGGATTCCAGACGCTCAAGCTCGTGCACGCCCTGCGGGATGCAGAGTATCCGAACCAGCCCCTTCGACGGGCGCTGCTGAACGCGGGGTTCTTTGCGCCTGAGCCGGCCGAGGACATTCGCGGGATGTGTCAGCAGCTCGTGTCTTTGGAACAAACGGGCGGTCATGCCGTCCTGGCGACAGGACCGGGGCCGAGCTCGGCTCAGTCGGTCTTCGGCGGCTCGACGCCGAGCTGGGTCAGCAAGAACGCGTAATCAAGCGCGGTCTCCCGCAAGTAATCGTAGCGTCCCGAAGAGCCACCATGCCCCGCGTCCATGTTGATGTGGAACAGGAGCGGGTTGCGGTCGGTCTTGTTCGCCCGGAGCTTGGCCACGTACTTCGCTGGCTCCCAGTACATGACCTGACTGTCATTCAAGCTCGTGCGCACGAGCATGGTCGGATAGTTTTGCGCGCGAATGTTGCTGTACGGACCGTACTGCCTGATGCGCGCGTAGGCTTGCGGCTCGTTGGGGTTCCCCCATTCCTCGTATTCGCCGACCGTCAACGGAAGCGTCTCGTCCAGCATGGTGTTCAGTACGTCCACGAACGGCACCAGGGAGATGACCACGGAGAAGAGCTCGGGCCGCATGTTGACCACGGCACCCATCAGCAAACCGCCCGCGCTTCCACCTTCGATGGCCAGCCGGTCGCGGCTCGTGTAGCCCTGGGCGACGAGATGCTCAGCCACCGCGATGAAATCGGTGAAGCTGTTCATCTTGTGCTCCATCCGACCCTGATCGTGCCAGGGCTTGCCGAGCTCCCCGCCACCGCGAATGTGCGCGATGGCGAAGACGACACCACGATCGAGCAAGCTCACCCGTGCATGGGAGAAACCCGTGGGATACGGGTAACCGTAGGACCCATAGCCCACGAGCAGCATCGGCGCGCTGCCATCACGGGGAACGCCCTTTCGGTAGACCAGCGAAACAGGGACTTTCATCCCGTCCTGCGCGGTCGCCCAGACCCGCTCGGCCTGATAGTCGCTAGGCTGGTAGCCGCCCAAGACCTCGGTTTGCTTCACCAACCTGCTTGTGCGCGTGCGTAGGTCGTAGTCGAACACCGACTCCGGCGTCGTCAGTGACTCGTACTCGTAGCGGTATACTTCGGCGTCGAACTCTTCGTTCGGGCCGGGGTACACCGAGTACACGGACTCCTGCATCGGAACCCGATGCCCATCCTTCGCGTCAAAAGACGAAACCCGGAGATACGGAAGCCCGTTCTCGCGCTCCAGCAGCACGTAGAAGTCCTGAAAGACGTCGACGCTCTCGAGCATGACCGCGTCGCGGTGCGGCACGAGCTCCGTCCAATGGTCTTGGGAGGGGCTGCTCATCGGGGCGCTCACGAGCCGAAAGTTGCGCCCCTGGTCATTCGTCCGAATCAGGAACTGGTCCCCGCGATGCGCGACGTCGTATTCGTGGTCCTGCTTGCGGCCTGCGATGGACCGCCATCGACCCTTGGGGCGTCCGGCCTCGGCAAAATAGATATCGCTCGTCGTGTGGCTGAACGAGCCGCGAAACAAGACATCTCCGCTGCGGGAGAGCCAGACCTGCACGTGAAACCGCTCGTCTGATTCCTCGTAGAGCAAGGGGTCCGCCGCCTCGCTCCCGATCTGGTGCAGGTACAGTCGGTGCGGCCGCTTGCTCGCGTCATCGACCGTGTAGAGCAGCGTCTTGCTGTCCTTCGCCCAGGCCACGGACTTGACCTTCTCGCGGGAAAAATCGAGCAGCTGCCCGCTTCGCAGGTCCTGGACCTGCAGCCTGTAGTCACGGAATCCCGTCTCATCGACCGAATACGCCAGGTATCTGCCGTCCGGAGATACCTCGTAGGCGCCCAGCCCCAAGAACGGAAGCCCCTCGGCCATGACGTTCAGGTCGAGCAGAACCTGCTCGGTCGCCGGCTGGCCAGGCTCGCGACGACTGTACGTCTTGTACTGCTTGCCCGCCTCGGTCCGATGGAAATACTCGTACTCGCCCTTTCGATAAGGCGCGCTCTGGTCGGTTTCCTGGATTCGGCCGACGATCTCATCGTAGAGCTGCTGCTGAAGCGGCTCCGTGGGTTCCATGAAGGCTCGTGCGTAGGCGTTCTCCGCGTTTAGGTAATCGACGACCTCTTGGCTCTCCTTGTCGCGAAGCCAGTGGTAAGGATCGACCCGGGTATCCCCGTGGAGCGTGACCGAATGTGGACGGACGGCCGCGACGGGAGGCTCGAGCCGAGCCTCGGCCAGCTCGAGGCTTTTCTTGGGGCTGCTGGCACAGGCGGCCAACAGAATTACCGACGGCAGGATCGACCAGGACCTTTGACGCATGCCGCTAGCCTAGCGCCTCAGGGAACGATGACGAGCGAGGGCTCTCATTCGCGCGCGCCCCGCCGGGTCCGCGCCTGGTGCTCGGGACGACCGCGACGCGCGACGGCCACCGTCCGCAATGTCGCTCAGCCGTTCGATTCGGACCGCGCTCCCGCGGCGCACTTCGCGCACACGCAAACGGCACCCTTGGCATCCTCGGGCACGGCGTCGAGAACGCCTGGCACCATGGTCGCAGTCCAGCACCAGCAGCTCTCGTGCTCACGCCCATTGGCCACCGCACACTGGTTGGGCTGGCCACAGATGGGGCAGGCCTTGCCTTCGTCGTACTTGCCTTGGCTCATGGAGGACCTCCGCGCTGTTCGGCGTCCATCTTAGCGCGTCGAAGACGCCATGCATCTCGGTCACCCGCTCGAACTCGCCCGGCGGCGTGACGACCCCGGGCAGACGAGCCAGCACAAAGCCGCAATCCGCGTGACTAAGCGGTACGCGCCGAGCTGCGGGAAAGAATCAGCATGCCGACGCAGGCGCTGACGAACGAACCGGCGACCACGCCGACCTTGGCCGCATCCAGCATCGCGCCTTGCAGGCCGAGCGCTGCAATGAAGAGGGCCATCGTGAAGCCGATGCCGCCCAAGAAGGCGGCGCCAAGCAGGCTGCTCCAGCTCACGCCACTCGGCAGCGCCGTCCAGCCGAGCTTGATCGTCAGCCAGGAGGCCAGGAATATCCCCGTCGCTTTGCCCACAAACAGACCCAGGGCAACGGCCATGGCCACCGGCTGGCCAAAGGACCCGGCATCGATGGCTACGCCGGCATTGGCCAGCGCGAACAGGGGCATGATGACGAAGGCCACCCAGGGATGAAGCGCGCTCTCCACGCGAATCACGGGCGGCACGGTCTCCTGGGTGGCAAAGGCCAGGTCGGACAAGGCGCGGCGACGCGCGTTCGCGTTCAAGCTCGCGTCACTGAGTTGCTCGTAGGTTCGGATGAGGAGGCTCAGGTAGCCCTTTTCCGGAAGCAAGGCCCGAACCGGCGTGAGCAGCCCGAGCAGCACGCCCGCAATCGTCGGGTGCACGCCAGACTTGAGCATACAGAACCAAACGACGACACCCATCACCACATAGACACTGATCGCGCGCACTCCGGCGCTCGTCAGTGTGATGATGAGCAGGAAACCGCCCAACGCACCGGCGAGCC
Source organism: uncultured delta proteobacterium (assembly GCA_963746475.1). GTDB lineage: Bacteria > Myxococcota_A > Polyangia > Polyangiales > Houyiibacteriaceae > SG8-38. The sequence continues at coordinate 27,652 of CAVVBB010000004.1, read as the reverse complement.
AAACGGCATGGATTTGCTCCGTATAGAAAACGGCGATCACCACCACGGCCGCCAAGTCGTCGACGATGGCAAGCGAGAGCATGAGGATCTTCAGACCGTGCGGCACGCGCTTGCCGAGGAGCGCCATGCAGCCGACCACGAAGGCGATGTCCGTCGCCATGGGAACGGCCCAACCGTGCTGTCCCTCCTGGCCCAGCTGGCGGGACAAGTAAATGAGCACCGGAACGACGACCCCGCCCAGGGCGGCTGCCACGGGCAGGATGAGCTGCTTTCGCTGGCTGAGCTCTCCGGTCACCATCTCGCGCTTGATCTCGAGGCCGATGACGAAGAAGAAGATCACCATCAGCGCGTCGTTGATCCAGTACTCGAGCGAGTGCGACAAACTATACTCGCCGACGCCGAGGCTGACGGGAAGATGCCAAAAGTGGTGATAGGCCTCCGCCCAAGGAGAGTTCGCCAAGAACAGCGCCAGCGCCGTGCACACGAGCAGCACGATGCCGCCGGCGGACTCGACCTGCATGAACTGAACGAACGGGCGTGTGAGCTGTTCGATACGGCGCGAGGGGAACTCGGTATGCTGGGAAGGAAGGTTCGCGGCCATGGTTCAGCGGGGGGCAAGTACAGCCCAACGAACGAAAGCACCTCGGACCCAGACTTGTCAAAACCCGTGCAAGGCCCCGTCACAGGATGACCTGAAAGAACTCGTGCTAGACTCCGGGCTCGACGATGACGTTTGATCTAGCGGCGCTGGCACCTTGGATCATGCTCCTTGCGAGCGCGGTCGGTGCGCTGTTCACCATCAACGCATTCGTACCCATTCGCGGCAGAGCGCTCTTCTTCGTACCGAGCTTCTTCAGCTCCTGGCTCACCTCGGAGCTGGCCCTACAGCACATCGCCTGGCAGGCGATCGCCACCGGCGTGCTGCTGCACTTCGGCGCGCTCTCGGCATGGCCCGGCTGGCTGGGGCTCGGCATCACGCTCGTCTCCTGGATCGGTCTGCTCAGCCTGTTTCGCGGCGGCCGCAAGTCGGCGCACACCTTCGAAGAGGCGCTGCAGAACGTGCCGCTGCCCGACAAAACCGACCGCGTGCCAAAGCACCACGTGGTGCTGCCGATTCTGGCCCGGCGCTCGGGGATCATGACGGAACGCGACATCGAGTATCGCTCGGTCGCCGGCAAGCGTCTCAAACTGGACATCGTCAGGCCAAGAGGCCCCGACAAGAACCGCCCCGCGATCATGCAGATCCACGGAGGCGCCTGGATCATCGGCGACAAGCGCGAACAAGGCCAACCGCTGCTTCGACACCTGGCCGCGAACGGCTGGGTCTGCTTCAACGTCAACTATCGACTGAGCCCGGCCGCCACCTTCCCCGAGCACCTCATCGATCTGAAGTACGCGCTCAAGTGGATTCGTGAGCGCGCCGACGAGTATGGCGTCGACCCGAACTTCATCGCGGTGACCGGAGGCTCGGCGGGCGGTCACCTGACCGCCATGATGGGTCTGACCGCGAACGATCCGGAGTATCAGCCAGGCTTCGAGGACGCGGACACCAGCGTCCAGGCCGCCATCCCGGTCTACGGCGTCTACGACTTCACGAACCGGCTCGCGTCCCTCATGCCCACATTTCGCGAACGCGTCTTGGAGCCGATGATCATGAAAGCCTTCTTGGAGGAAGATCCGGACAAATACCACCGGGCTTCGCCCATCGACCGGGTCCACCCCGAGGCTCCGCCCTTCTTCGTCATTCACGGCGACAAAGACACCTTGGCGCCCGTGAAGGACGCGCGTTACTTCGTCGAGAAGCTACGCGAGACATCGAAGGCGCCCGTCTATTACGCCGAGCTACTCGGCGCCCAGCACGCCTTCGACATCTTCTTTTCACCGCGAACGGCGCGCATGGTCGATGCATGCCTGCGCTTTTTGAACGCCGTGCGCGGTGGCTACGCCCACGAGCGTCAGGAGCAGCCGATCAATAGATCAGCTGAATCTCCAGCTCCATCGGGCCCCCTTCGTACTTGAACTGCGTGTCCTTGTACTTGGGCGGCCGGCCTACACGCTTGGCGGCCACGTTGTTCGAGACCCCCCAGCCCTCGGCGGGCAGCCCCAAGGTCGTATCGAACTTTCCGTTGTCGTTCTCGTCGTGAAACACCGAGACAGCGTACTCGCCCAGCCCTGTGCGCCTGAACACACACTCGGCTGTCTCCCCTTCGAGCTCGGCCCAGGTCCGTCGGAGCGCGCGCCGCGGCTTCCAAGGAAAACCCTTGTTCTTCCAAAAGAGCGCACAGGCGACACGGCCATCGTCGTTCTTCGCACCCGTGACCCGGATCCGCAGCGTGTTGTCAGCCGCCGGGTCGTCGTCCTGTGCGGCGACATTCGAGATCGCGGCCGCACACAGGAGCAGCGAAACGAGACCGAGCAGACGTGTGATCTTGTTCTCCCTCATGGACGGGCCCCATGTAGACTAGGCACAGCCATTTGCCAACAATGCATGACGCCCGAAGCCGGGCAATATTCAGTCACCGATAGCAACACAGCCAAAACCGTCATGCAAAGCATGCCCTGAAACCGGCAGTTTCCCCCAAAAAATCGAGATCCAGGGGAGGAGAACGGGCACATCCGCGGCCCGAGAGTACGCAAGCTCCCGCTGCACCCGCGAATTCGTCAGGAGCGTGATGCAAGCTCCGCTCAGCGCTCCTGCACCGCAAAGCGGCGAACTCGCGCGCGCCCGTAGTCACTCCGCATCGTGGAAGATGAGACCCAGCGTGAAGCGCTGCCCCGAAAGCACATCGCTCACCCCGTGTCGCATCGTCAGCGCCACATAGCCTCGCTTGCCCAGAATCGGCCGTCGGTTGGAGGCGAAAACCAGCCCCTCACCCTGCCCCGGCGCGGCCACATACGGGCGCGACTGAACCCGGGCCCGCTGCTCCGTGAAAACCACCTGCCCGCCTCGAAAATCCGCCTCCGGCCGACTCAACAAGACCAGCACCTGAAGCGGAAAATGAACCGCCCCGTACATATCCTGATGAAGCCGGTTGTAGCCTCCGCGCTCGTAACGAAGCAGCAGCGGCGTCGGTCGTTCCTGCCCCTGGGCACGGCAGCGCTCGATCAGCTCCGGCAGCGTCGGCGGATAGCGCGCCTCCTGCCCCAAGGCCTCCGCCCAGCGATTCGCCAGGGGCACCAGGCGCGCATAGAGCCCCTCGCGTAGCCCGGCCACCGGCTCGGGCAGCGGATACCGGAAGTACTTGTACTCCCCGCTGCCATAACTGTGCGCGTCCATCACAATCTGCTTGCGGTAGAGATCCTCTTCATAGGCTTCGATGAGAGAGCCGCACTCCGCCGGACTCAGAATCGGCCCCAGCAGCGCGTGGCCGCGTGCGTCCAACTCGGCCTGCGCCCGCTCCCAATCGAGCGAAGCAAGCCGTGCCTCGAGCCCTTCTTCCAACCCACTCATCGCCAGACGATAACTCGGGTTTCCCAAATCAAACCGCGCCGCTGCGCCGGTTCGTATGAAAGCTCGCAAACCCGCGGAAGCCTTCTTGACAGCCCCAACAGCCGAGCTATTCCTGGGGCTCGCATTTTCCAGCGTAGCTCAGTTGGTAGAGCGGGCGACTGTTAATCGCTTGGTCGTAGGTTCGAGTCCTACCGCTGGAGCCATTTTTGCCCAAGGCGAACACCCTTGGGCGCCAGGTAAACAGAGGGCCTCATCGGGATGACCGGCGAGGCCCTCTTCTTTTTCCCGTGCTTCCGCGGGGTCTTGCGCGTCGGTGGTGATCGCGCGGTGCTTCGGCGAGCGCGATGCTCAGAGCACGAGGTCGTCGCCGACGTGCTGATCGAGCACGCAGAGAGCCGCGTCTGGGGCTCAGAGCCGGGCAGAGCTCTGAGGGCCGCGTTTAACAGCTCGTGGCTCTGAGCTTTACAGCTCGGCCCGTTGCCAACTCGCCACCCGCTGCTTCACAGCGCGCACGTCGTTGATGTCGCTAGCGTTGTCGTCGCTCGCGACGATGCTCAGAGCACGGGCGCGAAATGGCTGGGCGATGCCGTTGGTCTGTTGCCAACGAAAACGGCTCTGGGGTTAGCAGGGCTGTAAACCTTAGAGTCACCGGAGCGACGCCGGCCAACCCTTGCACGATCTGCAACGGTCGCCCCTGGGCCTGCGCTCTTGCGCTTGGACGAGTTGCCGGCAGCGGGCATGGTGGACGAGCCATGATCATCTGCGCCGCCGGTGACATCCACGGAGCCCTCGTTCGGCTCTTCCAAGACGTCCTCGCCTTCGAGGAGTCGCTCGGCGCGCGCTTCGAGCTCAAGAGTCATCCTCCACAGATTGGTCGGCAGGACCGCGACTGGGAGCCGCCGTGGACGCGGAGTAGTCCGTCGATGCCCGCCGCCGCTTCTGACTCGCGATGACACGACTGGTTGCCTCTGCGAGTCGGGCAACGAGCCGGCCCAGTGGGTCGAGCAGCCATCTCCGCAGCCGTGACGTTGCCTCCAAAGACGTGATCACATGTGAACGTTCCAATCGGTCTTGAATCCACCTTTCGGTCTGCTGAACGACGGCGTGGTCGCTGACCTCCACCAGCGTCTCCAAGTTGGCGAGCGAGAACGGATCCAGGTTGAAACTCCCCAAAAGGAGGCGGTTCCCATCTACGGTGGCAACTTTCGCGTGCAGCACCGATTCGTTCCACTCGTGGATGACGACCCCTGCCGCCAGCAAGCGCCGATAGAGGCTCCTCGCGGCCGCGCGCGCGAACGGAATGTCGCTGCGTCCAGCGAGCAGCAGACGGACTTGCACGCCACGCCGGGCGGCGTTTGTGATGGCGCGGACGACACCACGATCAGGCAGAAAGTAGCCGTGGGCGATATGGATACGTGACCGCGCGTCGGCGAACATCTTGATATAGCGTCGGCGCAGACGCCAGCCTCCTCCGAGACCGCAGAGATGGATACGCACCGAGCTGTTCACTGGGCCGAGCGGATGGCGTCGAATCATCGCGGCGAGCCGTGCGCACTGGGGACCGTGAATCGCGAGCGCCAGGTCGGCCCAGCCCGGGTAGGTACCCTCGTCGAGGTTTTCGTCGCCGATGTTGATCCCACCGAGAAACGCAATCTCGTCGTCGACGATCAGGACCTTGCGATGGTTGCGACCGAACCGACCAACGAGGAGGGCAAGTAAACGATGATAGATTCGGACCACGCAGCCGGCCTCGCGCAGGGACTTCGCGACGGCGCGCCCACGACGCGCTGAGCCCCAGCCGTCGATCACCACACGAACCGCCACACCTCGCCGTGCCGCGTTGCCCAGTGCGTCGACGAAGCGCGCGCCAACGCCGGACGGGGCGAAGGCGTAGACCTCCAAGTCCACACTCGTTCGGGCGTGCGCGATGGCAGAGAGCATGGCTGGGTAGGCCCGATCGCCACCGTCGAGGAGCTCCACGGACTCCTTCGCGGGGACTGTGGTGACCTCGACTTTGAGGACGACGCCCCCCGCGGGCCCGCCCTCAGGGTGGTGGATGCGTTCTTCCGTCACGCCGCTTGCTTCTTGCGACTCAGCCATCCAAGCCAGGAAAGGCCGGCTGCGGCCGAAACGACCGACCCGCCAAGGATCCCAATCTTCGCAGCGTCCAGCATGGCGGGCGGATACGCCAGCCCGGCGATGAACAGTGACATCGTGAAGCCGATGCCGGTGAGGACGGCGCCGGCACACAAAAATGGCCAGCTCAGGGACTCAGGCCGTGTCGCGAGACCAACACGCACGGCCAGCCAACTCATCGCAACCACACCCATCGGCTTGCCAAGTACCAGACTGGCGACGATGGCCACGGTAACCGGATCGTTCAGTCCGGCGCTGGAGATCGGAACGCCTGCATTGGCGAGAGCAAAGATCGGCATGATCGCGAAGCCCACCCAGGGGTGCAGCTTCATCTCGAGTTGTTCCAGCGGAGAAATGACTTCGCGCGCCGCGCGACCGGCCTGCCGGAGGTGCGCGCGATCCGCCGTATCTCCGCTCCAGTGCTCGCCCTGCGGATAGGCCAGCACACGACCGAAGATTGCACGCAGGCGATCGTCGCTCACCCAGCCTCGTGCGGGTGTCATCAGGCCCAGCGCAACACCGGCGATCGTGGCATGAATTCCCGAGGCGTCGAATGCCAGCCAAACGACCCCGCCAAGCAGAAAATAGACGGGAATGCTCCGGATCCCGGCGCGCGCTGTCCCGAACACCACAATGAGACCCAGGGCTGCAACGGCTAGCGCTGACCAGACCACCGGATCGCCGTAGCCGATCGCCACGATCAGGATTGCGCCTACGTCATCGAAGATGGCGAGCGACAGCAAGAACAGGCGAAGAATGGTCGGGACGCGAGAGCCGAGCACGGCGAGACCGCCAATGACGAACGCCGTGTCTGTCGCGACCACCGTCCCCCAGCCGTGCATTCCGGGCTTGTTCGCCATGAGCGCGAGGTAGATGGACGCGGGGACAAGGATGCCGCCGACCGCTCCCGAAAGCGGCAGCGCGGCCTTACGCCAGCCGCGCAGCTCGCCTAGAACGAGCTCGCGCTTGAGCTCGAGCGCAACCACGAAGAAGAAGAGCGTCATCAAGCCATCGTTGAGCCAATGCTGCAGCGAACGGCTGAAATCGATCGAGCCGAAGTTGAAGCCAACAGGGATCTCCCAAATGCTCAAGAACGCCGCGGACCACGCAGAGTTCGACAGGATCAAGGCGGCGCAGGTGGCAACGAGCAACGCGGCACCAGCGGCAGCCTCGATCTTGAGAAACCGCCCGAGCGGTTTCGTAAACCGGTCGGCCCTCTCGGGTGGAAGCGCAGCTTTGGGGTGATCCTCCCCGCCAACCGTGCTGTTCGGATCCGCCGTCCGCGAGATGCCGCTTCGTTTCGAGCCGTCTTCAACAGAAGACGGCGACGTGGAACACGACCGGTTTCTCTCATCCGTCTCATTCGGCGGCACGATGGTGCTCCCGCCTTCATCCTCCCAGGTCGCCAAGACGCGATCGCTTGGTGACTGGTCAGGCTCCTCGTTTGCGGGTGCCTCGTGCCGGTCAGGGCGCCTTTCGCTCATGGTCGTTCCCGGCGTTGGGTCGCGGACCAGTGGCCTGGGCCTTCCCCACCTTCAGGGCTCCGAAACATGCGGGGCGACCTCGTCGGCCACGGCGCTCCATCATGGCTCAATTCGTTCGCTCAGCCACTGTCGCGCATCGTCAAATGACCTCTTCAGGTCGCCCCGGGCTGCCCGATAACGGCTCTGCACATCCTCCCAGCTGGCCTCTGTGGCGGCCTCGGCGCTGTCGAGTTGCGCCTTGGCGGCAGCCCATCTGTCGCTCACCACTTTCAGTCTGGCCTCGGCGTCAGCACGTGTAGCGCCGCTGGAACGGTCGATGACTCGGCGCAGCCGTTCCATCTCAGCCTGGATATCGGAGAGCTCTCGATTTGCAGCGTCGATGAACTCGTCTCTTTCCGCGTAGGCGTACACCCGAACCGATTGGGCGGCCTCCTTCGTCGCCGTGATCGCCTTCTCGCGTTGCGTGGCCGCGGTTCCGGGCTGGTCAGACTGGGCCTTTGAGTCCTCGTCCGTCGGTTTGTTGCAGCTCGTGGTTAGGACCCCGAAGACGAGGAGCCCAATGATCCGCACCGTGTGTTTCATCATTTTGCCTTTCGCATAGCAACCGCTCGGGGTGTCATCCCTTCGCAGCGTGACCACCGCGATGGCCCCGGATGATTCGAACGAGCAGTAAGACAACTGCGACGCCGACCAGGACGTGAATGAATCCGCCGAGCGTGTAGGACGTAACCAGTCCGAGAGCCCACAGGAGGAGGAAGATGATGGCGATTGCCCAAAGCATGTTTCTATCCTTCCGATCTAGTTCCCCAGCTTCTTGAAGGTGGCCTCGAGCTCGTTGTAGGCGCTCTCAACGCCAGCCTTGAATGTGTCCCACTTGTCGACCCCCGCAGCCTTGAGCTCATCGAGCTTTGCTTGCGCCAGCTCCTGCTTCGCTCTCAGATCGGCGACCAACTGGCGCTCGTCGGCTTTCGCCTTGGCGCCGGCGGTCGTGACCTTCTCTGCGAGATCGTCGAGCTTCGCACCCCATTGCTTGAGCTGCTTCTCCATCTTGCCGATTTGAACCTGCCTGTTTTCCATGTTGTCCTCCCGTTGAATTCAGCATGCACAATACGTGCCGTCTCTGATTGGTCGGACACTCGCATCCAAATGTCATATGCCCCATGTTGGCGCGCTTCCGAAGTGACCTGCACGGAATGCAGAAGGACATTCGCGCTCCGATCGTTGAGGCCGCTACCGATCGGTGACGACCGACTGCGCAAAGCTGACGCCGGGGAAACCAGTGACGAACCAACTGCGCGGTCAATCACGAAAATCTCATGGGGGAAGCGGCCCCCCGAGCGAAGCGGCGCTGGATCAACTTCACGACTTCCACGACGGCCAGGGGCAAGAGAGCGCATGCGGCCACGACGCCCCAATCTTTCGCTCCAAGTGGAACAGTGTGGAGGACGGCGCGCAAGAACGGAACGTAGACTGCGGCCACTTGCAGGAGAACGCAAAGCGCCACGGCACCCCACAACCAGCCGTTCTTAAACAGACGTGCGTCAAATGCCGAGCGAGTCTCCGACCGTGAGCTGAAGACGTGAACTACCTGGACGAACGCGAGCGTCATGAACGCCACTGTGATCGCGTGCTTCAACCCATCGCCTTCCGCACCGTGCATTCGCATGCCGAGGAAGAATGCCAGCAACGTGACCGCGGCGAGCAGCAATCCTTGCCAGCCAATCATGACCAGAAGCCGCGCCGGTAGGAGAGGCGTCTTCGGATCGTGCGGAGGCCGGCTCATCATTCCGGGCACCGAAGGCTCGAGGGCCAACGCGAGCGCAGGGAAGATGTCAGTGATCATGTTCAGCCACAGGATCTGAAGCGCGCCGAGGGGCAGCGGCCAGCCAATCATCAGAGCGATGAACACAGTCAGGAGCTCCGAAAGATTGCACGAGAAGAGGTAACGGACGAACCGGAGGATGTTCGCATAGATGATCCGTCCCTGTTCGACGGCGCGGACAATCGTGGCGAAGTTGTCGTCGACGATCACCATGTCAGCCGTTTCCTTGGCGACCTCCGTCCCTTTGATCCCCATGGCGACGCCGATGTCGGCCTTCTTCAAGGCCGGTGCGTCGTTCACCCCGTCGCCGGTCATGGCCACAATCTGCCCCTGCGCCTGCAGCGCTTCGACAATCTGAAGCTTGTGCTCGGGTGACACACGCGCAAAGACCGCCGCCCCCTTCACGGTCTCCTGCCATCCCGCAGCGTCGAGATTGGTCAGCTCACGCGCGTGCACAATCCGAAGCGGTTGGCCGTTCAGATCGCGGTCGATGCCGAGCTGGCGGGCGATCTCGGCCGCGGTGATCTGCTGGTCGCCGGTGATCATCACCGAACGAATACCAGCTTCGCGGCACGTGGCGATCGCGGCTTTCGCCTCCTCACGTAGTGGATCGGTCATGCCGACGAGGCCGACGAAGACCAGGTGTTTCGTGGCGTCGGCTTCATTCTCGGCCTCGCCTTCGGGTATGTCCCGATAGGCCAAGGCAAGCACACGTAGTGCGGCCCCGGCGAGGTCCTGATTCAGGTCATCCCAGCGCGCGCGATCGTCAGAGGTAAGGGGTGTCACTCCGCTCTCGCGAACCTGGGACGCGCTCGCCGCGAGCAACGTGGACGGCGACCCTTTCACAAACATGATCATCCGGCCCTGAGGCGTCCGGTGCACGGTGACCATGCGCTTCGTCTCGCTGTCGAAGGGCTGCTCGCGGATGCGGGGGAACTCGGCTTCGAGCGCAGCCTCCTTCAAGCCTGCCTTCTCCGCCGCCACGATCAACGCCGCTTCGGTGGGATCACCAAGCACGGCGTCCTTGCCATCGGCGTGAGCGACCTTCGCGTCGTTGCACAAGACGCCGATACGCAACGCAAGGGTGAGGTGTGCGTCGGCGCGAGGCTCCACCGGTTGACCGTCTTCTTCAAACCCGCCGATTGGCGAGTAACCGGCGCCGGTGACATCGATCCGTCGCCCATCCAGAACCAACGCTGAGACCGTCATCTCATTGCGGGTCAGTGTCCCCGTCTTGTCAGTGCAGATGACCGTCGTGGAACCGAGAGTTTCGACCGCGGGCAGCCGCCGGATCAGTGCGCCCATGCGGGCCATGCGCTGCATCCCGATCGCAAGAGTCATCGTGGCTACGGCGGGGAGCCCCTCGGGCACCGCAGCGATCGCGAGCGAGATACCCACTTCAAGCATGTAAAGGAAGCTGTGACCGCGAAGCCAACCGGCGAGGACAATGACCGCGCAGAGCACCAGCACGAGGACGAGCAACAGGCGACCGAGGCGGGCCAGTTTCTTCTCGAGGGGCGTGTCGTTGCTCTTCGCTTCGTCGATGAGTACGCCGATCTTCCCCATCTGGGTGGCGACGCCGGTACCGGTAACGAGAAGCTGGCCGCGACCGTTCACGATCGTCGTACCCATGAACGCCAGGTTGAGCCGGTCCGCGAGAGGAGCCTCCACGTCCCCGATCGGATCGGTGGACTTTGTCACGGCCTTCGACTCCCCAGTGAGCGCGGCTTCCTCGATCTGCAGCCTCATGGTCTCGATGATCCGCCCGTCCGCGGGGACACGCGCGCCGGCCTCAAGGACGACCAGATCCCCCGGAACAAGTTCCACCGAGGGGAGCTCACGTTCCACACCATCGCGGACCACGCGAGCCATCCGCACCGTCTGCTTCTGAAGGGCCGTCAGCGTCTGTTCCGCTTTCCATTCCGTGAAGAAGCCGATCGTCGCGTTCAGGACGACCACCACCAGGATCGCGCCCGCCTCGAGATGCTCGCCCGTCGCGAACGCAAGCCCGGCGGCCGCGAAGAGCAGCAACACGAGGAGGCTCTTGAACTGGTTGAAAAGGATGGCGAAGGCAGTCTGTCCGGGTGCCTGCTGTAGCCGATTGGCGCCGAAACGCTTGAGGCGTCGTGCTACCTCGTCGTTCGTTAGTCCACGCGACCCGTCGGTTCGCAAATGCCGCGCGGCTGCATCAATGGCCAGCGTGTGCCAGGCCTCTACCGCATCGGATGGAGGTGACACGCTGCCGGATTTTCCGAGCCCTGGCTCTTCCATCGCTGTCGGGTCCCCGGTCTGTGTTGCCGCGCTGTCGATATCCGATCCAGCGCCCCCCTCGTTCTCCCAGCGCTCGAGCGCACGACGTTTGACATCCTTGGCGGCCGTGCGCCGATCTTCCCTGTGCTCGTCCTCGCGAGTTGCTGTCTCGCGAGTTGCTGTAATTGACGTGCCAGGGGTGCCGGATATCTCGGTCTTGTTCTTCTTGAGCATGGGTGCGCTCTTGACGAGCATCGCAACAGCGCTAGCGATGCTCGTGTAGCTGGTCCAGCGTGCTCTGGAGGGAGCTCTTCAACTTGTCCGCCGCACCGGCGACAGCCTGGGCCAGGGTCGCTGCCTCGCAAGTCACCGCAGTGGGCTGCCGGCCCTCGAGGCGGGCTTCCATCATGCATCGCTTGTCGTACTGGCCATTCTTGTCGGCGTTTTCGTCGCTGAGATGAACTTCCACGCGCGTGATGTGAGCGCTGAAGTGGCTCAGCGATTTGGTGACCGTAGCCTCTACCTGGGTCACGAGTTCCTCGTGGCCTTCGATGTTCTTGTCGGTGTTAACTTGGATTTGCATGAGTCTCGTTCCTTCGTTGGGTTGCATCAGTATCGATAGATTGCGGCCGCGCCCGTACGCGTGGGCATCCTCGCCGCCGGGATGACCAAGACCTCGCCACCCATCTTGCCCACCAGCTCGCCCAGGTCATCGAGCACATCATCGACTCGCGGGTTGTTCAGCGCGCCGCCGACGACCTTCCCGGTCCCTTCGTCGAGGTGACCAGCGATCTGACGGTCCGCCTCGATGAATAGCGTGGCGACGCGCCCTGAGGCAGCGGCCGCGCCGATCTGCGTCAGGTTGTCGCTGCCGCGGCCGGTAGCGCTGGCTTGTTCGAACTCGTTCTTCAGCTTTGCGAGCCGCGCCTCGTAATGCGGCTCGACGACCTGCCAGGCGAGCGTTCGCAGGACGTCGTTTGTCACGGTATTCGGATTGACCTTGATCCCCTCGGCCAGCAGAAGTGGATTGTGACTGACGTCGCGGAAACGATGATGATGCTCCGGTAGCGCCGCCAGGATCAACGGCAGGCCTGCTGGGGCGCGAGTGGTGCTCCAATACGGCCCGGTCGACCGAGCGGAAGAACCTATCCGCGTCGATGTCCACTTCGTCGGCCTTTCCGCCGTGGCCGTGGTGCATCGCGCTGTTCGCCCCACCAACTCCCCCGTAGGAGGCGACCGTCTGGTGCGGCTCGGTCAGCTCCGAGCCAAGCGCGTCGGTGATCGTGCGAGGCACCCCGACGGCCAGCTCGACCTCTTCAAGGGCGTCGCGATCTCCTTCAAACAGGCGAATCTTGTCGCGACTCAGCCCGAGCACCTGATAGCGGTCGACCGACTGGAGGAACTGCCACAACGGCTTGATGTGAAAGCTGTCCGCCACGACAACCAACTCGGTGACCGAACGCGGCAGCCGGAACAGCTCGAAAGAGGTCCGGCGCGCCCAGCACGGCTAGCCCGTCGAGCGTGTGGTTCCAGAAGTCGTGATCGCGCGCGAGTGCATCGAACGGCTTCAGAAGCAATCGAGCCTCGGTCGTAGGATAGGCCTGTAGCAGAGATGCTTCCATCTCCTTCACGAGGTTGCGAAACCGAATCGGGTCCTCCTGGTTCTCTGGATGTCGTCGGTGCGTCGGCTGGTACAGCGACAGACACGGTGCCGGGTGAGGGGCGAGGAGCTCGGTGAGCGATTCTTTCGTGAGTGAGGTCATCGTTCTTCCTTGGGTGGTGTATGCATTTCCCGGAAGCCTGGGCACTCAACAGGCCGGGTTTCGAGCGCTTTGCGCACACGCAGCAGCCGTGCCTCCAACCGTGCGCGATCGTGAGCCGAGTCGATGGTGCGAGCGGCCAGCTCGGCGATCCGTTGCACCTGTTCGCGCAGTGCCAGTCGGCGGCGCGGGCTATTGGTCTGACTGGCGATGACATCGAGTGCCCCGAGCATGCGCGACATGATGGCGACGTTGCCTTCGGCGCTCCTGCGGATCTGGTCGAACGCTGAGCTCAGCAGAGATTCAAACGTCGGGGCCATGGCGATCACGCGCAGTTCGTCTCCGTGCGTAGCGGCGCAGGCCGGGAACTTCCGGGTAGCCAGCCGAGCCAGGATCGCCGTCAGGTAGTCCACGCACATCACGGCCGTCGAGGTGTCGTTGACGCCAGGCGAAAGCGCCTTCAATGCCATGTCCACGATCTGTCTGACACCGAAGGCGGGGTCCTGGTCCACCGTGCGGTGGCTGCTGATGCTGTAGCACGCATTGAGGGCGGCCATCGTCTCCTCGATCGGGCGGGACTTCCAGAGCTAGCGATGCCAACGCGGTATCCTTGACGACGAACTCGCCGATACCGCGCTCCATCCGCACGACGGCCTCCTTGTCCTGCGCCAGGCGCATGAGCGCCGCGCTATCCACGTCCTGAATGTAACCGTCCGTCTTCGCCGGCACGGCGTGCCAGGTCCATCTCCTCCAGAGAGCTCTCGGAGCACCGGGTCCTGGTCCAACTCGTCATCGGGTGCATGTCCCAGCTTCGCCGGGAAAGAGCCGATCAATGGCCGCGATGGTTTCCTCGGCGACCGAGGCGATGATGCTGGAAGCCTGGATCGACGAGGCGATGTGATGAATGAAGTAGATGAGGACGCCAACGCCGCCGAGCGCCAGAACAAACGCGAAGAACAACGCCAGGCCCGGGACAAACACCGCTTCGCCGACGCCGCTGCGAATGGTGTGCAGCACGATCAGGCAATAGGCGAAAATGCCCGCGAAGATCCCGAGCGTGCTCTGCGTGACGCGGCTGCGCATGAAGTTGCGCAGGATGCGCGAGGTGTATTGGCTCGAGGCCAGCGCCAGCGCGACCAAGGTCATGGAGAACGTGACGCCCATGACGGTCATCATCGAACCGGCAATCGTGGCCAACAACTGGCGTGCGCCTTCCGGCGCCGCCCCGAACAGGCGCGGCCACTGGGCCAGCCATCGGTCGCTCACGGCGGAGTCCGTTTCGACCAACGCGACCGCGAGGGCAACGCTGGCCGCGACCATCAGCGTCGGCATGAACCAGAAGCTCGACCGCAGACTGCTCCAGAGTTGTTTGAACCTATGCATGGTTCAAGCCCCACTTCCAGTTGCGAATTTCCGGCAGGTCTTGACCGTTCTTGTCGATGTACCGCTTGTGCTGGAGCATGGTTCTCTCCTCACGCTGCTGCTTCTTGGTGTTCTCGAGGGCTCACTTGCGCAGCTCCTCGAGCTTTCGTTCATACGTCTCACTGTCGAGCTCTCCATTGGCGTAATGCCGCTTCAGCACCTGCTCCGGTGACTCTTGGACACCGTCACCGCGGCGGCGGGCGGCCGAGAGGGCGAACCAGACAACCGCGATCACCGCCGGGACGATGAGATCCACCACATTCCCATCCAGCCCATATGCCAGTCGCCGTTCCAATGCATGGCTACTCCTGTTCCCCGCGCGGCGTGTCGGTGGGCTGACCCTGCAGCATCCAGCATTCACCAGAGTGCATCCGCTGCTGATGCCAGCGCACGTGTTCGCGAAGGGCGCCCGCTCGAGTGAGTCGTTGGCCGCATATCTTTGCTCCCCGCAGGCGGAGCGCATTGCCGATGACCGACACCGAGCTGAAGCTCATCGCGGCGGCGGCGATCATCGGGGACTCAGCAGCAGCCCGAAGAACGGGTAGAGCACGCCGGCGGCGATCGGCACGCCAGCGCGTTGTAGACGAACGCGAAGAACAGGTTCTGCCGGATGTTGCGCATCGTCCTGCGCGACAGCCGGCGCGCGCGGACGATGCCGCGCAGGTCGCCCTTGACCAGGGTGACGCCGGCGCTCTCCATGGCGACGTCGGTGCCGGTGCCCATGGCGATGCCCGACCTGGGCCTGGGCCAGCGCCGGCGCGTCGTTGATGCCGTCGCCGGCCATCGCGACGATGCGCCCCTCCGCCTGGAGCCGCTTGATCGCGTCGGCCTTCTGGTCGGGCAGCACCTCGGCGATGACCTCGTCGATGCCGAGCTTCTTGCGCCACGGCCTGCGGCGGTCGTCTGGCTGTCGCCGGTCAGCATGACGATGCGGATGCCCTCCTGCGTGCAGCGCGCGGATCGCCTCGGGCGTGCTCTCCTTGATCGGGTCGGCGACGCCGAGCAGGCCGGCCGGCGTGCCGTCGACCGCGACGAACATCGACCGTCTGCCCGTCGGCGCGCAGCGTCTCGGCCCGCTCGGCGAGGTGCGCCGAGGTCGACGCCCAGGCTTCGTCATCAGCGCACGGTTGCCGAGCGCGACGTCGCGGCCGTCGACGCTGCCCCGTCACGCCCTTGCCGGTGACCGACTCGAAGCCCTCGGCCTCGGCCGAGGCTCGACGCCGCGCTCCTCGCGCGCCCTGCGACGATCGCGGCCGCCAGCGGGTGCTCGCTGCCGCGCTCGAGGCTCGCCGCGAGCCGCAGCAGCGTCGGCCTCGTCGAAGCCCGACGCGGGCAACGACGGTCGACGAGCTTCGGCTTGCCCTCGGTCAGCGTGCCGGTCTTGTCGACGACCAGCGTGTCGACCTTGCGCAGGACCTCGATCGCCTCGGCGTTCCTGAAGAGCACGCCCATCGCTCGCGCCCTTGCCGGTCGCCACCATGATCGACATCGGCGTCGCCAGCCCGAGCGCGCACGGGCAGGCGATGATCAGCACGGCGACGGCGTTGATGAGCGCGTGCGCCATGCGCGGCTCGGGGCCGACCAGGCGCCCAGACGACGAAGGTCGACGACCGCGATGCCGATGACCGACGGCACGAAGTAGCCCGGCGACGACGTCGGCGAGCTTCTGGATCGGCGCGCGGCTGCGCTGCGCCTCGGCCACCATCGCGACGATGCGCGAGAGCAGCGTCTCGGCGCCGACCTTCTCGGCGCGCATCACGAGCGCCGCCGGTGCCGTTGACGGTCGCGCCGACGACGCGGTCGCCCGGCGTGCTTCTCGACCGGGATCGGCTCGCCCGTGACCATCGACTCGTCGACGGTGCTCGCGCCCTCGAGCACGACGCCGTCGACCGGGACCTTCTCGCCGGGGCGCACGCGCAGCCGGTCGCCGACCTGCACCGCGTCGAGCGGCACGTCCTCCTCGCGTGCCGTCGTCCGCGAGCCGGCGCGCGGTCTTCGGCGGCCAGGCCGAGGAGCTTCTTGATCGCGGCGCCGGTCCGGCTGCGCGCGCGCAGCTCGAGCACCTGGCCGAGCAGCACCAGCGTGACGATGACCGCCGCCGCCTCGAAGTAGACCGCGACCTCGCCGCCGTCCTCGCGGAACGAGGCGGGGAAGATGCCGGGGAGCAGCGCGGCGACCAGGCTGTAGACGTAGGCGACGCTGACGCCGAGCCCGATCAGCGTGAACATGTTGAGGCTCCGGTTCCGCACCGACTGGACGGCGCGCACGAAGAACGGCCAGGCCGCCCAGAGGCAGACCGGCGTCGCGAGCAGCGAGCTCGAGCAACGTACGCACGCGCGGCGAGAGCAGAGCGCGAGATCGGCTGGCCCGGCAGCATGTCGCCCATCGCGAGCACGACGAGCGGCACCGTGAGCGACGGCGGCGAACCAGAAGCGCCGCGTCATGTCGCGCAGCTCGGGGTTCTCCTCGTCCTCCGCCGTCGACCGTGCGCGGCTCGAGCGCCATGCCGCAGATCGGGCAGCTGCCCGGCGCGTCGCGGACGATCTCCGGGTGCATCGGGCAGGTCCACTCGGTCGTCGTCGCCGGCGCGGCGACATCGCCGGCTCGAGCGCCATGCCGCACTTCGGGCAGGCGCCCGGCCGGTCCTTCGCGGACCTCCGGGTGCATCGGGCAGGTGTAGACCGCTCCGGCGCGACCGGCGGTGTCGATGCCGACGGCTCGACCTGTGCCTTGCCGGTGAATCTTGCCGGCTCGGCGCGGAATTTTTCGCGGCAGCGGGCGCCGCAGAAAGCGACCTCGTGACCGTCATGGTGACACGGTGGGGCGACTCGGCACGCACCTTCATGCCACACACCGGATCGCGCATCTCGGCATCAGAAGCCACCGCCTCGTCTGGGCTTGATGCTTCATTATGATGGGTGTGTTCGTTCATTCTGACCGCCCTCTTCAACCTGCAGCCCGCCCGCCCATGCAGCCGTAGCGGGCAAAGACCTCCATCAGCTCGTCGAGCTTCTGCTTGCGAGCGACCGGTTTGCCCGCCGCCATCGCCTCACTCACGCAGGTCTCCACGTGGGCGCGCAGCAGCAACTTGCCCACCTGTCCAAGTGCGGCTTGCGCCGACGCAATCTGCGACAGGATGTCTACGCAGTAGCGGTCCTCGTCGATCATCCGCGCGATGCCTTCGACCTGACCGGCAATTCGCCTCAGGCGCGCGTGACCCTTCTTCTTGGTTTCGTCGTCCATCATGGTCGGCTGCTGCCCCCGGATGCCCTGTGCCCCATGGGGGCATCTGGACACCGTGCAATAGGCGCGCCAACTCCCCCCCGAGGCCGCAAACGGCCGACAGCGAGCATCCTCATCGGCGTTTCGAGGGCGCTACCGACCGGTGACGATCGAGTGCGCAGCGCTTGCGCCATGTGCCGCGAAAGCGGCGCTGAGGAAGTAGCGACTCAGGGAGGAGGGCGCGGCGTCCTCCCTGCGCGACCGCGTGACGACTCGATTGGTACAAACTGCATCGCTCAGTAGGTGCGCCAGGCCCGGGAGGGCGTGTGCTGAGAGAGTGACGCCGCCCCAGTCATCGCCGCCACGGCATCATGCGCGCTCGGTTCACCGCCGCGTGCTTCTCGTGGTCGAGGTCGCGAACGAGGCGGACGAGCTCGCGCAGACTCCGGACGTCGAGGGCGTCGAGGTCGATCTCGGTAGCGCCGCTTTATGTGCTGCTCACCACAACCATTATGCCGACCTGTTCGTTATGCCGATCTTGCCGAGGACGTCCTGCTCAGGGCGGTTTTCGAGGCGGACGTATCGGCATAATCAGAGCGCCTCGAGGAAGGCGAGGAGCGCGTCGGGGGGCTGGTAGCGTCCTGGTTTGGCGTTGAGCGGCCGGGTGCGGTCGATCGCTTGCTGCTTGTGGGTCATGTCGGCGTGCAGGTAGATGTCTATTGATTCCTAGCTTTTCTCGACAGACTCGAGAAGGGATTTGGCGCTCTCTACCTGCCCGGTGAGGTGATGGACGAACCGGGCAAGAGGCGCTCCATCGACCAATTCGTGGTTGGCGCTCACCGTCAAGCAGAGCATCTCGCAGGGTCCCGACTCGCCCGCTACTGCCGGAGCTCGGGATGCAATTCCTCCGACTACAATGGAGAGGTTGTGGATGCCGGGCGCACTGAAACCCCAGCCAGCACCGCCACGGAACATCCCGACGGAGGACACGAGCATCGTTCCGGTGTGTCGCTTGGCAAATTGCGGGGACCGGAGAAGGACGCGATAAATCGACCTGCGAAGAAAACCGGGCAAGCGCAGAAAGAACCGGCTGCCTGCCCGAAGCCCCGGCGACAAGGACTGCATGCCCGCGCCCTGAACCGTCCGGATCTCGTCGCTGATCTCCCGCACACTGCGGCGGTTGATCCCCCGCATGACGTGGGCAAGCGCAAACGGTCGGCCGTCGACCTCGACCTCCACGATCGTGGTCGCGTCCACATCGTCGAAAAGCACGACTCTGCCGAACCAGTCACGGAGAGCGTGGACCTCCGGGTGGGCGGCAACCGCTCTTCCGAGGCAAGCGAGAACGAATGCTGTGAACGAGAGGGACTCCCCAAGCGTCCACCTCGCGCGAGCCGTCGCCACCGGCGCAGTCGCCTCCTCGCCTTCTCCGAGGAGGAGGTCTCGAACGCGAGGACAACGCGAACAGCAACGCCGACCGGAAGGCTCCGACCGCGCACTCGGGCGAGCCGCTCTGGAGGGCGTGCTTGGACAGCCCAACCGGCGCACCACCAGCGGCCCCCGATGTCCATCCTGGCTGCCAGCTCTCCCGAGCTACCAGGAGGACAACCGGCGGCGGCGTTCTCTCACGCTGCGTCCCGCCATTCGTAGCGGTGATGCAATCCGCCGAGTCGCGGTTGCGCGACCACCTTGGCGGACGGTGACTGCGGGGAAGTGACAGCGCGCCCGCCCGGCGTGTCTTTGTCGAGACCAAGGTGGGTTCGGTCTTCTCGATGGTACTCGACGTACGCCTTGCCCATGCGGACTGCGTGGCGCTCGCTCAAGACGACGACGTGGTCGAATATGTCGCGGCGCGCTCCGCCGATCCAACGTTCGGCGACTGGATTCTGCCATGGGCAGCGGAAAGCTGTTCGGCATGGCGTGGTGCCCATCGTCCGAACGAAACGCACGACGTCCTTGCCGAAGATAGTGTCGCGGTCGAAGATAAGGTGCCGTGGGGCGGTGTCGAATGGAAACGCTTCCCGCAGCTGCTGAATCACCCACGAAGACGTCGGATTGAATGTCGCATTGAAGTGAAGGACCCGCCGGCTTCCGTGCTCGATGACGAACCAACAGTACAAGACCCGCAGGGTCGCCGTCGGCACAGTGAAGAAGTCCATCGCGGCGATTCCGTCGGCATGGTTTCGCAGGAACGCGAGCCACCGGTTGAGCTGGTCAGGCTCCGTCGGTCGCTTCGGCATATATCGGGAGACGGTGGCCTCGGAGACCGTGAAGCCGAGCTTGAGCAGCTCGCCATGGATGCGCGGAGCACCCCAGCCGTCGCCCGACATTCGCGCGATGAGCTCACGGATCTCGTGCGTGGTCCGGGGTCGTCCTCTCGGCTTCGCCCGAGAGATCTTGGTCCAGTGCCGACGGAATCGCCGGCGGTGCCAGTCAATCACAGTCGCTGGCTTCACGATGATGAGCCGGCTGGTCCATCCCGACCAGCGCGAACGGAGGGCGACCCAGAAGCCGCGGTCGCAGTCGTCGAGCACCGCCTTTGGCTGCTTGCGAGCCAGTGCGGCGACTTGTTGCCGCAGGGCCAGATTCTCGAGGACGAGGTCAGCCCGTCCCCGCGCGACGGCACGGACGGCCTGGACGACGAGTTTGAGCACGAAGAGCAAGGTTCGCCGCTTCATACCTCCATTATCGGACGCTCACGGGACAATGTCACGTGGTCGTCCAACCCCTTGATCTCGCGACCGGATCAGTTCTGAGGAACGACGCTCATCCCCAACAAGAGCCCTGGCCGGCTGACCTTTGCGGACGTGACCCTCGAGAGAGGCGCCACCCAGGACCGGGACCTGTTCGACTGGTTCCAGGACGTGGCGATCACCTCGAGCGGCCTCGGCCTCACCGACGTCAACTACAAGCGCAACCTCGACATCGTGCAGCAGGACCGCGACGGCACCACCCTGCGCCGCTGGTCCCTGTCCCGCGCCTGGCCCGTGAAGTTCGTCGCCGGCGACTGGGACAACGAGTCCGACGAGAACGTCATCGAGTCGGTGACGCTCACCTTCGACTTCTTCGAGCTGATTCAGTAGGCCGTCTGCGGCTTTCGACATCACGCGCGACAGTCTTTCGACGTCGTCCACCTCGTCTTGCGGGCTCAAGTCGATGGACGATCATCGCAAAGAGTCCTTCAGCCAGGATTTGGACCACCTCTTCGCGTGGGGACAGTGCTTCTGGGACTGCTACCTGGTTCATGGTTCACCTCCTCGGCCCGGAGAGACGCGCGGGCCGCGGTGACCACACCGGCGTTGCAGGGCGAGGAAGGCAAGGTCTTTCTCAGCAACGCGCTACTCCGGGCTGGTACCCTTCGCCATGTGGATGCGGTCACCCACGATCTTCTTGAAGTTGGCCACGTCAAAGGGCTTCTCCATCGGATGTTGCTCGACCTTGCTCAAGTACTCCCGCGCCGTGGGGTGAAGGCGCCGCCGGTGATGAACACGACCTGCTTGGCCAGATCGCGGGTGCCTGTCGGCAAGCCACTCGTGCAGGTCCACCCCGGACATGTCGGGCATCATCATGTCGCAGAGGACCAGATCGAAGGCCTGGTCGGTCTCGAGGATCTCCCGGGCCTCGGCGCCGGTGGCGGCCTGCACGGTCTCGTGGCTCGCTCAGCATCCGCGACCATGGCGGAGCGGATCCCGGCCTCGTCATCGACGACGAGGATGCGGCCGCGCACGCTGGGAGTTGCCGCTGCGTGCAGACGCGCGGCCTCGTGCACTGCTTCCTCTTCCTGTCGCGACCGGAAGTCGAATCATGAAGCTGCGTTCCCTTGCCGACCTCGCTTCTCACCTCGATCGTTCCGCCGTAGCCCTCGACGATGCTCTTGGAGATGGCCAGACCCAAGCCCGATCCGACGCCGATCTCCTTGGTGGTGAAGAAGGGCTCGAACAGCTTGCCGCAGGTGCTCGGGTGCGATCCCCTTGCCGGTGTCACGAACCTCCGCACAGACCTCGTCGCCCTCCTGCCAGGTTCGCACCCGGATCTCGTTGTCCTCGACGTCGCCTTCGGTGATGGCGTGCGCCGCGTTGATGAGCAGGTTGAGGAAGACCTGTGACAGCCTGCCGTCGCTGGCCATGATCGTGGGGATCTTGGCCGTAGTCCTTGACCAACCGGGCCCGGTACTTGATCTCGTTGAAGGCCATGTTGATGGCAACCTCGATGCACGTGCATCAGGTTGACCGGGACCAGCTGGTCCTGCTCCACCCGCGAGAAGGTCCCGAGCCCGCGGGCAATGTCCCGAATGCGATGGGTGCCCTGCCAAGCGCGTCCTTGAAACGAGCGAGGATGTCGTCGAGCATGGCGGGGTTCAGCTTCTGCCCTGCGTCGCCAACCACGTCCTCCAGAATCCCTCGGATCCATGCGGTTGTCGAGACGCGCCTGGAATTGGCGCATGGCCTCGAGAAGAGCTGGCAGATCCTCGGTCAGGCTCTCCAGGTTGTACAGAACGTAGGACAAGCGGATTGTTGATCTCGTGGGCCACGCCGGCGGCGAGCATGCCCATGCTCGATAGGCGGTCCGATTGGGCGAGCTGCGCCTGCATATGCTTGACCTCGGTGATGTCCATGTACGTTCCGAGCACGCCGGTGATCTCGCCGGTGGCGCTGCGCAAAGGCAGCTTGCTCGTGAGCAGGGTGATGGTGTCTCCAGTGGGCGATGTCTGTGGCTCCTCATAGAGCAACATGGAGACGCCGTGTTCGATTACCTCGCGGTCAGCGCTACGATACAAATCAGCTTGGTCACGCCACCCCATTTGGTAGTCGTCCTTCCCAATGACTTCCTGCGAACTGGCAAATCCAGCATCACGTGCGAATGCTGAGTTGCAGCCCAGATAGATTAGATCCTTGTCTTTCCAGAACACTCTCGCAGGTATCGAGTCGAGGATTCCTTCCAGCAGCTGCCGTGATTCGCGCAGCGCGTCTTCGTTTCGCTTGCGTTCGGTAATGTCGATCGTATACCCAGCAAGTAGATGCCGTTCATCGAGCGTCACGGGAAATTTGATCGACGTATACAGCCGGCCGTTCAACTCCTCCTCGAGCACGAGTGCCTCACCCCGGGAGACAACCGCCCAGTCATCGTGCGTCATCTTGGCAGCGAGCTCCTCCGGAAACAGATCGGACATGCGCTTGCCCACCATCTCGGAACCCGGGATGCCGATCATCTCTCGGTAGTTCTCGCTCGCCAGAAGGACACGGCTCTCTGTGGGGTTAACCTCCTTGAGGTAGGCATAGATCGGCGAGTTGAGCACGAACCGAGACAAGAGCTCGTTGGTGTCGCGAAGCGCCGAATCGGCCAGCATGTATTCGGTGACATCCTGCGCCGTGCCGAACATGCTGACGACTCTTCCCCGGTTGTCCTTCCTGGCGGTTCCGAGCGCGTGCACCCATCGCGGCGAGTGGTCCGGCCTGAGGATCCGGAAGACGAGATCGAAGGACGTTCCATTCTCAAAGCCCGCGCGCACGGCCTGATCGAGGAGCGGCCACTCCTCCGGATAAGCAATCGTGTCGTGCTTGGTGAACGAAGGCTCTACTGCCCCAGGCTCGAGTCCGAAGATCCGGAAGATCTCGTCGGACCAGACGGGAGTTCCGTCGTAGGCATCCAGCTCCCAGTGCCCGATGTGCGCGACCTGCTGGGCTAGCCTGAGCTGCGCCTCGCTCTTCTTCAGCTCCTCACGGGTCTCGGTGAGCAGGTCACAGGTCTGCTGGATCAGGCGTGCAGAATCCTTCTCGCGCACGATGAGCTGGTTCACATTGCGCATGGCGCGCAGCACGGAGTTCAGGTGCTCTATCCGAGCTCGTGCTTGAATGCGGTCCGAGACGTCCCGGAGGGACGCGAGCACGGCCGGTGCGCCATTCCAGGTGACCGGGGTCGCGCGCAGCTCGACCGTAACGAACGAGCCGTCCTTGCGCATCACTTCCAGCTCGGTCGATTCGCCGACGACGACCGGTTGCCCCAGGTTGGTGCCGAGCAGCTCGGACGCGGACCTTCCGAGGAGAAGCTCCGTGGCAGGATTCGCGAAGCGTACAACACCATCGGCGTCGACGACCAGGACGCCATCGGCGAGCGTGGGTCACGATCGCCTGGTACTGTGTGCATCCCCTTCCATTGCAGCTGTCCCTGGATCGCGGTGGTCGGTCATGGTGTCGCCTCCCTCACAAGCCTCGGGTCACTTTCCCGGCCTGATGTCCAGGCCGACCAGTACCTTCTCCGTTGCCGAGAGGTCGCCGATGATCTTTCGCACAGGCGGCGGGAGCTGCCGCACCAGCGTCGGGACTGCGAGGATCTGGTCTCCCTCGGCGAGCTGCGGGTTCTCCAGGAGATCGACGACCTCGATTGAGTAGCGGGTTGCCAGGTGCTCCTCACAGATCTTCTTGATGCTCTTGAGAGCACGGTGGGCAGCGGGCGTCATCCCCGCGACGTAGAGTCGAAGATTCCATGTTTCGGCCGCCGGCTCGTCGCCGAGATCTGCCGGCTTTTGGGTCGTTGGTGTCATCGTTTTCCCTCGCTCGAGCCGGAGGGCTCGCGTCGTTGATTGTCTTCGCTGCCCGCCGTGGAAATAGGACGCAGCGACAGACCGCTGGCCGACATGTTCAGCTCGCGCACCTCGCGAGAGTGCTCCATGCCGCGCGATTTGATGACGTACAGGTAACACTGGCGGACATTGCCGTTCATCTTCTGGTTCAGGGCGATCCAGGTGTCCATCATCGACGACACTCCTACCTCGGAATTCTCTACGGTGCTATCGCCGGCCGTGAGGCTGGTGAGCAGCACCGTGGCGCCCAAGCCGCGGAGCTGGTCCAGCACCCTGGTGAGCAACGACTTGACCTCCCAGGGGGCGCCAATCGAGAGGAAGTTGGTGATCGGGTCAATCACCACCGCCTTTGGACGCGAGTCGCCTGCGCCTCCCTGAAGATGGCCATGAGGTGCTCCTCGATGCCGAAGAGCGTCGGGCGGCGTGCTTGAATGGACAGCAAGCCCTTGGTCGACCAAGGGCTGGAGGTCGATCCCGACCGAGTGCATGTTTCGGATGAGCTGACCGGCCGACTCCTCGAAGGCGAGGTGGAGGCACTTCTCGCCTCTCTCGCAGATCGCGGCGGCGAAGGCTGCGGCCAACGTGCTCTTGCCGGCCCCCGCGCCTCCTGAGATGAGGACGGTGCTGCCGCTGAAGAATCCTTGCCCGCCCATCATCGCATCGAGGTCGGGCACGCCGGTGCCGACCCGATCCGTGCCCACCGCGTGATCGAGGTGGACCGAGCTGATGGGCAGCGCGGCGAATCCCGTGTCACCGATGAGGAACGGGTACTCGTCCATTCCGTGGGCAGAGCCACGGTACTTGACGACGCGCAGGCGGCGCTTGGAGACCTGCTCGCTGATCCGGTGGTCGAGCAGCAGGACGCAATCGGAGACGTACTCCTCGAAGCCATGCCGGGTGAGCTCCGACGACACCCCGCTCGCCGGTGATCACGGCGGTCACGCCCTTCTCCTTGAGCCACTGGAACAGGCGCGCGATCTCGGAGCGCAGGTTCTCCGAGCTCGACAGACAGGAAAACAGCGTCTCCATGGTGTCGAGCGCGACGCGTTTCGCGCCGACCTGCTGGATGGCCTGTTCGAGACGGACGAAAAGACCGTCGAGCGTGAACTCGCCCGCCTCCACGATCTCGTTTCGCGACAGCTTCACGTGAGAGACGTAGAGCTTCTTCTGCTCGATGAGCGCCTTCAGGTCGAAGCCGAATGACCGGAAGTTGTGCTGGAGATCTTCGATGCTCTCCTCGAAGGAGACGAAGAGCCCTGGTTCGTCGAATTCGACGGCCCCGCGGACCAAGAACTCCATCGCCAGGATGGTCTTGCCGCAGCCTGGGCCGCCGCAGACGAGCGTGGGTCGGCCGGCCGGGAGTCCCCCGTGGGTGATCTCGTCGAGGCCGGCGATCCCCGTGCGGGCTTTGGCGACCATGACCGCGTGGTCGTCATGTGGTTCGTGCATCCCGTTCATGGGGTCCTCCCGTCGGCGCTGCGTGCCACCGCTGTTATGCTGGAAGGCAGCTTCTCACCGACGACCGTTCGCACGGTTCGCTCGAGAAGCTCGCGCTCCACCGGTTTCGGTAGCAGCATCACTGGCGCGCAGTACGCCGCCTGCTTCATGAGTTCGCTGTCCGGGTAGCCTGTGACGATGATGACTGGGAGCGTCGGATGCGCCTTGCGCAGCTCGTGGAGGAACTGCACGCCGTTCATGTTCGGCATCTGCAGGTCCAGCAAGATGAGGTCCGGTGCTCCGCGGAGATCAGCTCGAGCCCTTGCATGCCGCTGGAGGCCTGTCGGGGCCGGCAGCCCAAGCCACTCAGGATTCTCACCAGGGCCGTGCAGATCTTCTCCTCATCGTCGATGACTAGCACCGGGCACCCGGTCGGTTTTTCTTCGATTTGTTGGCCTTGCTCATCCGCCCAACGGATAAGCGCTTCCTTGCGGAAGCGCCACTCCCGGCCGACCTTGAATGCCGGGATGCGTTTCTGCTTGGCGAGCTTCCGAAGGGTCTGGATGTGAACGCCGAGAAAGCTGGCGGCGCGAACCAGGTTCATCAAATCGTTCTCAGTAGCCATTCCGAGATGCTCCAACTGTTGCAGCGTGGTGGCCGCAGGCGATGTTGCCGAAATAGTCAAAGGACTCCTCCCCCAAGCCGCTCGAGAGTCAAACCAAGCGTCAACCGCCTTTAGCGAGCTTTAGCGAGCTTTAGCGAGCTTTAGCGAGCTTCAAACGCGTATGTGCCAAGGTCAAGGGTTTTCTTCGTCCGCGTTCCGCGACCGATGGGGGTCGGCCGCGCCTTCCCTGTCCCGGCGCCCCCGCGGCTTTGCCCCTGCAGACAAGCAGGCGACCGCGGGTTGAACGCCGCGGCGCACGGGAGGCGAAGCGATGCAGCAAGACACCGGGCCCCACGAGCCGAACATCCACCTGCGGGCCGCCGCACAGATCCTGGCCATGGCTGCCCGTCGCGTGATCGCGGCCCGCGTCGAGGGCTCGTTCTCGCCGGACAGTCAAGGTCAGTTCGCCGCCACCGCCCACAAGCTCTCCACCTCGCGCGAAGACCCAGAACTCGCCTTGCCTGTGGGCCCACGTCGAGGGCTCATGTCCGACGACCCAGCGGGCGCGTGTTGCCCGAGAAAGGAGACGCCCAAGCCATGACCGCCGCCCACGACGAGCTGATGCACGAGATCGCCGCCCTGCGGCGGCTGCCGGTGTCGGCCCTGCGCGAGCGCTACCTCGAGCTCTTCGGCGAGGAGACCGCCGGCCGCAACAAGGACTACCTCTTCAAGCGCATCGCCTTCCGGATGCAGGAGAAGAAGTACGGCTCGCTCTCCAAGGCCGCCCGCGACCGCGCAAAGAAGCTGGCCGAGAAGGCGCCCACGCGCCGGCGGCCGCCCAAGGGCGCCTCCGAGTCGCTGCCCGCCCCGCACCAGCGAGACCCCCAGGCTGCCGCCGGTCGGCAGCATGCTCACGCGCATCCACAACGGCACCGAGCACCTGGTCACCGTGCTCGACGACGGCTTCGAGCACCGACGGCAAGCGCTACAAGAGCCTGGCCAGGTCGCCCGCGCCATCGCCGGCACGCGCTGGAACGGCTATCTGTTCTTCGGGCTGACCAAGAAGAAGGCCAGGATGACCGGCGGCAACGGCAAGTCGAAGGGCCCGGTCCGCTGCGCGATCTACACGCGCAAGTCCACCACCGAGGGCCTCGAGTCCGACTTCAACACCCTCGATGCCCAGCGCGAGGCCGCCGAGCACTACATCGCGCAGCCAGGCCGCCGAGGGCTGGGTGGTCGTCGCCCGAGCGCTACGACGACGGCGGCTTCACCGGCGGCAACCTCGAGCGCCCCGCGCTCCAGCGCCTGCTCGACGACATCGAGCGCGGCGAGGTCGACGTGGTCGTCGTCTACAAGGTCGACCGCCTCTCCCGCTCGCTGCTCGACTTCGCCCGGCTGATGGAGCGCTTCGACCGCCAGCAGGTCGGCTTCGTCTCCATCACGCAGCACTTCGACACGGTGCTCCCGGCGAGAAACACGCGGGC
>CAVVBB010000003.1:0-627030 GCA_963746475.1 uncultured delta proteobacterium | reverse complement strand
GAAGCGTTACTTGGTCCAGACGTTCGGCTGTCAAATGAACGTGCACGATTCGCGCAGAATCGAGGAGGTTCTGCGCGACCATGGCTACGAAGCGACCGACGAGCCGTCCGTCGCCGACGTGATCGTGTTCAACACCTGCAGCGTGCGCGAGAAGGCCGAAATGAAGCTGCGCAGCGCCGTCGGCACCTACAAGGAGCTCAAGGCCATCAAGCCCGATCTCGTGCTGGTCGTTGCTGGCTGCGTCGCGCAGCAAGAGGGCGACAAGCTGTTGCGCCACGTGCCGCACCTCGACGTGGTCATCGGCCCTGACAACATTCCTGAGCTGCCCGCGCTCGTGGCGCACATCCGCAACGGCGGGCCACCATTGCACGAACCGTGTTTGACATGGACGCCCGCAGTTTCTGGTCGCGCGCCCGCGCACTCAAGAGCGTGAGGTCGCGACCTTCGTCACCGTGATGAAGGGCTGCGATGAGCGCTGCACCTACTGCATCGTGCCGCATACGCGTGGTCCGGAGCGCTATCGCGCGGCCGACGAGATCGTCTCCGAGGTTGCGCGCCTGGTCGCAGGTGGCGTGCGCGAGGTGACGCTGCTCGGTCAGACCGTCAACTCCTGGCACCTCGGGCGGCTCGGGCGAAGGCGAGAGTCGAGTTTCCGGCCTTGCTGCGCAGGATCGCCGCTGAGGTGCCGGATCTCCTGCGCCTGCGCTACACGTCGCCCATCCGCGCCATCTCACCGATGCGCTGATCGCAGCCCACGCCGAGCTTGCGGTGCTGCCGCGTCACCTGCACCTGCCCGTGCAATCTGGCTCCGATCGCATGCTCAAGCGAATGCTGCGCCGCTATACGGCCAGCGACTACCTGACCCGCATCAACAAGCTCAAGGCGGCCGTGCCGGGGCTTACCTTGTCCACCGACATGATCGTGGGCTTTCCAGGCGAAACCGCCGACGACTTCGAGGCGACCCTGACCCTCGTGCGCACAGCCGGCTTCGTCGCATGCTTCGGCTTCAAGTACAGTCCGCGCCCGTTCACGCCTGCGCTCAAGCTCGATGACGATGTATCTGAAGAGCTGAAAGACGAGCGCCTGGCACGCTTGTTCGAGGTGGTCGCCGAGCAGCAGACTGCGAATTTGAGCGCACTCGTTGGCACCACGCAGCGCGTGCTCATCGAGAGGCCATCTCCACGTCGACCGCTACACCGGCCGCAGCGAGCGGCACGAGCTCGTGCATGTCGACGTGCCACCCGGCACCGACCCGCGCGGCGAGCTGATCGAGGCGCAGATCGTCGAGGCCTACAAGCACTCGCTGCACGGCGTGGCAAGGGCGGCTCGCCTCACAAGACGCGTGCTCCGAAGCGCGCGGCCACTCGGCTGCCCCTCCTTTCGACGTGACCGCGCCTCAGTCTCGCATGCGGTTCCCTAGCTCGCCGGGACACGCGTTGGATTTTGTCCGCGACGGTCGGCCGGCCGATCGCAGCGCCCGGACCTGGGCATCGTTTCCGACGAACGGTGAGTCAAGCCACCGAACTCGCACCGCGTTCGCGTTGCGGGGCCAGTTTCGGTCTCTCTGACTTCTTAGGGCGGGGAGCGCTCGACACCGATGAGTACTCCTCCCCGGATCCTCCGATCCCTTTGCCCTTCGAGTAAACTTGGCCGACCGCGGCCGCGGCTATCGTCGCCTGGACGCTGCGTGCCCCCTCGGCGCCCAAGATGGTCAAGGTGTTTGACGAGTTGGGTGTCGACCTTGAGGATGGCGAGGAACGCCTCCTGCGGGATCTCGACGTTGCCGACCTTCTTCATGCGCTTCTTGCCCTCTTTCTGCTTCTCGAGGAGCTTGCGCTTGCGGGAGATGTCGCCGCCGTAGCACTTGGCGGTGACGTCCTTGCGCAGGGCGCGCACGGTCTCGCGCGCGATGATCTTGCCGCCGATGGCGGCCTGGATCGCGACCTCGTACTGCTGCTGCGGGACGATCTCCTTCAGCTTCTCGGCGAGCGCGCGGCCGCGGTTGTAGGCGCTGTCCCTGTGCACGATGATCGATGAGCGCATCGAGCGGCTCGCCGTTGACCAGCATGTCGACCCATCAGAGGTTGCTCGCCGGTAGTCGATGAACTCGTAGTCCATCGACGCGTAGCCGCGCGTCACGCTCTTGAGCTTGTCGTGGAAGTCGAAGAGCACCTCGGCGAAGCGGCATCTCGTAGATGATGATGACGCGGTCGGCGCTCGGGCACTGCATGTCGATCTGCGTGCCGCGCTTGTCCTGGCAGAGCGTGATGACCGCGCCGACGTACTCGTGCGGGCACGTGGATCGTCAGCTTCACGAACGGCTCCTCGATGCGGTCGATGTACGGCGGCGGGGAGCTTGCGCCGGGTTGTCGACCGTCGACCATGCTCGCCGTGCGTACTGTCGGTTGAACACGTGGTAGACGACGCTCGGCGCGGTCGTGATGAGGTCGAGGTTGAACTCGCGGTCGAGGCGCTCCTGGATGATCTCCATGTGGAGCAGGCCGAGGAAGCCGCAGCGATAGCCGAAGCCGAGCGCCTCCGACGAGTCGGGCTCGAAGCTGAACGCCGCGTCGTTCATCTGCAGCTTCTCGAGGGCGTCGCGCAGCGTCGGGTAGTCGGACGCTGTCGGTCGGGAAGATGCCGGCGAAGACCATCGGCTTCACTTCTTTGAAGCCCGGGCAGCGGCTCGGTCGCCGGCTTGTCGTCTGGCGCGATGCGTGATCGTGTCGCCGACCTTCGCGTCGTGCACGCTCTTGATGTTGGCGGCGAGGAAGCCGACCTCGCCGGGGCCGACCTCGTCGAGCGCCGTCGGGTGCGGCGTGAAGGTGCCCGAGCTCGGTGACCTCGTACTCGGTCTTCGTGGTCATGAAGCGGATCTTGTCGCCTGCGTCACGGCGCCGTCGATGACGCGGAACATGACCATCGCGCCGCGGTAGCTGTCGTACCAGGAGTCGAAGATCAGCGCGCGAAGCGGCGCGCTTGGGGTCGCCCTTGGGCGGCGGGATCTTCGCGACGATCTGCTCGAGGATGTCCGGGACGCCGACGCCCGTCTTGCCGCTGCAGGCGAGCACCTCGCTGCAGTCGAGCCCGATCAGATCCTCGATCTCGCGCGTGCGTCTTCTACGTCGCGCTCGGCAAGTCGACCTTGTTGAGGACGGGAATGATCTCGAGGTCGTGGTCGATCGCGAGGTAGACGTTGGCGAGCGTCTGCGCCTCGACGCCTTGCGTCGAGTCGACCACGAGCAGCGCGCCTTCGCAGGCCGCCAGCGAGCGAGACACCTCGTAGTTGAAGTCGACGTGTCCGGGCGTGTCGATCAGGTTGAGCTGGTAGGTCTGGCCGTCCTTCGCGGTGTAGCGCAGGCGGACGTTCTGCGCCTTGATCGTGATGCCGCGCTCACGCTCGATGTCCATCTTGTCGAGGAACTGATCGCGCTTCTCCCGAGACGAGATGGCACCCGTGACCTCGAGGATCCGATCGGCAAGCGTGCTCTTGCCGTGATCGATGTGGGCGATGATGGAGAAGTTACGAATGCGCTCTAGCGGCGTGGACATTTGCGGGGGACCTTGACGCGCGGCTCGTGGCGGCGCCAGGCTGCCGCGCAACGGCTACCCAAGTGGTTCCTAGCGTCCTTTTTCCGAGGAGGCGGGACTGAGGGTCATCTGCCCCGGGAGCTCATCCTGGTGACGCTCCAGCACCAGATCGATGCCTTCGCGGATGTACACGGCGACGGGGACCTTCGTGCGCTCGTGCAGCAGCTTCAGTCGGTCGTTTTGCTCCGGCGTGATGTAGACCGTTGTCGAGATTTTCTTACGCGCCATACCTGGACCCTCAGGAACCTCGTGAAAGTACATGGCACCATATATATTGTCAATCTGCCCATGACATGGACTTGCGCAATAGACGGGACCGCTCCTATGCTTCGGGATGTTCCTGGGGGGATTTAAGCAAAGTGCCTGAAAATACGCGCAATTTTGCCATGAGGCTGCTTTGCCTCCTGGCCTTCGTCGGTCTCGGGGCGGCAGCCTGCAGCAGAGACTCCCGCGGGAGCTTGCCTCGCGGGTCCATGGGCGACGCCTCGACCTGCAAAGGTGGCGCGGCGACGCAGACAGACGTCAACGGCGACGGTCGCCCGGACATTGAACATATCGCTCGGGGCGGTCGTCCGTACTGCACGAGAGCCGATATGAACTTCGATGGCAAAGTCGACGTCGAGCGCTTCTTTGAGGAGTCGACCGGTGAGGTCTCCCACGAGCGGCACGACTTCGACTTCGACGGGCGCATCGATCAGCTCGCGTTCTTCGAAAACGGGAAGCTGAAGCGAAAAGAGCTCGATACCAATTTTGACAACAATATCGACACTTGGCTTTGGTGCGACAGCGGCTGGGTCGTCCGGGCCGAGCGCGACCGACGCCATGATGGCCTGCCGGACGTCTGGGAGACCTATGAAAGCGGCCTGCTTTCAGCGGCCAACTACGACGACAACCACGACGGCAAGGTCGAGCGCTGGGACAGCTTCGAAAGGGGCCGGCTCGTCGTCAGCAAGACCGATACTAACAATGATGGTGAGCCGGATCGCAGCGACTACATGCCGCAGCAAAATTTGGGTCCAGCCGATGAACCGTTAAGATGTGAGATTGAGGTCGTGACCGCTGACGAAGCGGCGACCTCGCCTTCGGGGCTTGCGCAGCCCGAAGATCGGACCCAACTAAATAGTGACGAAGAGATTGCTCGAGGGGATGCTACATGAAGCAGGCACTACTACCAATGTTCGCGGGTTTTGTGGGCCTGGTCGGATGCGGATGTGGTTCGGACCAGCCCGCCGATCCCGCCACCAGCCCAGGTACCCTCGGCGCTGAGACCAGCGCTGGGAGCGAGGTCGCCGACGGCGGTCGCTGCAGCAATGAGCAGCCTGGCTTCGAGGTGACCGAGTACGACACTACCGGCGATGCGACCTCCGACGTTCGCAAACTCTTCAAGACCGTGGGAGAGGGAAGCCTTGCCCATCTCGTGCTGGTCTGCCGTGAGGCCGACCTGGACGGCAACGGCCGCAAAGACATCGTCCGCTTCTACACCGACCAGGGCCGGCCCATGCGTGAAGAAGCCGACCGCGACTTCGACGGCCAAATCGACGAAGTCACCCACTTCGCCAAAGGCCGCGTGACCCTTCAGGAGATCGACAGCACCGGCAACGGCGTCATCGACACGAAAATCTACTACGACAACGGCGAGCCCGTCCGCGCCGAGCGCGACGTCGCGGGCCGAAGCCAGGGCGCAGAGTGGCGTCCCGACCGCTGGGAATACTACGTCGACGGTCGCACCGTGCGCGTGGGAACTGACCTCGACGGCGACGGTAAAGTCGACCGCTGGGACCGGGACGACGAGCGGCTCCAGAAGTCTGCGGTCGCTCAGGATGCCAACAGCTCCGCCAGCCAGTAGACCGCCGCAAACCCGCCCCTCGACCTAGACGGCCTGTTTTCGCGGGGAGCCTACCGTCGTGGTCCTGCTCTGGACCCGAGCCCGAGAACGCGTCACGTTTACCTATTCGCGAGCAGGGCAGGGTGCCGGAGCTCGTGAAGGGGTAGAGGTCTTGGTTTGAGCGTGGAGCGGTTACAGAAAGTCTTGGCCCGTGCGGGCGTCGCGTCCCGACGGCGAGCCGAAGAGCTCATCGAGGCCGGGCGCGTCCGCGTCAACGGGAAAGTCGTCCGCCTGCTCGGCACCAAAGTCGACCCCTTCAAAGACCGCGTCGAAGTGGACGGCAAGCGCGTCGTCGGCGAGAAGCCGGTCTACTACGTCGTCCACAAACCGCGCGAAATGGTCACCACCCTCGACGACCCCGAGGGAAGGACCAGCCTCAAACAGCTCCTGCGAAAAATCCCCGAACGCGTAGTGCCTGTGGGCCGCCTCGACTACCACACCAGCGGCGTCCTCTTGGTGACGAACGACGGCGACATGGTCGACGCCCTCCTGCGTCCCCGGTCCAAAGTCCCCAAAATCTACGCCGTAAAATTCCACGGCAAACTCGAAGTCCCCGAGCTCGACAAACTCCGCAATGGCGTCGTCCTAGACGACGGATACAAAACCCAGCCCGCCGAAGCCTTCGTCATCCGTGAAGACCGCGGCAACACATGGGTCCAGCTCACCCTCACCGAGGGAAAGAACCGGCAAATCCGACGCATGGGCGAAGCCATCAACCGCCGCGTCATGCGCCTCGCCCGTCAAAGCTTCGCCGGCATCGACCTCGAGGGCCTGCGTCCGGGCGAATTCCGCCCCCTGAGCAAGGACGAGCTCAGCAAGCTCAAGAAAACCTACCTCAACCCCTACAAACGAGCGGCCCAACGCAGCCAACGCGCCGCCAACAACCCCCCCGAAACGAGCGTCCCCAAACCGCCTCGCAGAGGAACAAAAAAATCGCGTTGACTGTTACGACAACGTGAGTACATATCGCCTCCTCAACGCGGGGTGGAGCAGCATGGTAGCTCGTCGGGCTCATAACCCGAAGGTCGTCGGTTCAAATCCGGCCCCCGCAACCAAATGATTACGCGCACGTAGATGGTTTCTAGGTGCGCGTTCTTAATTGGCCGGGGCCAATCTGGGGCCACACGGCCGAGAGGGCTTCCTGAAACGAAAGCCCAATTCGTTTCAGGGGCGCCTGGGTCTTGCTCGAAACAAGGAGCAGACGCATGGCCAGGCCCACAAGACATCGAGACAAATGGCGCATCCGCTGGATTGACCACACCGGCAAGCGTCGCAGCGAGGTGCGCGGCACCTTCAAGGACGCGGAGACGGCGCTTCATCGCCACAAGCTGGAGACGGCTGAAACCAAGAGCGGGCATCGCTCGCCGTTGGCCTCGGGAAAGCTGTTCTCGGAGCTCGCAGACTACTGGCTGACAAGTCGGGCGAGTCGAAAGCGAAGTGCCCGAGATGACCGGAGCATGATCGAGCGTCACCTGCGGCCCGCCTTTGGTGGGCTACAGCTAACCCAGCTAAGCGTCGCTCACGTCGATGCATTCGTGGCGCAGCGCCGACACCTTTCGCCAAAGACGGTGCACAAGCAGCTGACGCTCCTCATCTCCATGCTCAATGTCGCCGTCGACCTGGGCTGGCTCCGGAAGATCTCTCGAATCAAGAAGCCGAAGATTCATATCGCGATCGAGCGACCAAGGTCACCTGCACGATCGACCCGGAGATCTGGGAGCGCTCCAGCGAGCTCTGCCACCGCGCGCGCACCAGTGAGTTGCTCCCACTCGGTCTCGACACCGACCACGGCCTCGGTCTCAGACTCGCCCACGCCCACGCCCACGCCCACGCCCACGCCCACGGACTCGACCAAGGTCACGGCCACCGTTTAGACTCCGCCGGCACCTTCGTGCGTATCACCCCTACGGCCGCTGGGCCTTGGAGTCTTCACGTGAAAAACACCTCTGCATTTCTACTTCTCCCAGTTTTTACCCTAGGGATTGCGACGGCCGCTGGCTGTGCAACCGACCGCATGGTGGTCGTGCACTCGCCTCAAGCCAGCGAAGATCTCGGCATATCGGTCACCGGCACGGGCGAAGCTCAAGGTCAGCCCAACGTTGCCCGAGTCACCCTCGGCGTGAGAGCACGTGCAGTTCAAGCCCAAGATGCAATGAGCGAAGTCAGCCGCCATGCCGCTTCGATCGCCAATGCGGTGAGGGCGCTCGGTATCGCAGACAAAGATATCCGTACAGAACGAGCTTCGCTTTACGAGGAGCGCACGGCTCGTCCCATGCCGCCCCCCATGCCAGTCCCAACGAAAGGCAAGGCGGCTCCAGCTTCGGCCCCCGCGTTGCCCACCGTCCACTACGTGGCGAACAACATCATCGAAATCACCGTGCGTGACCTCAGTACGGTGGGGAAGGTGATTGGCGCAGCGACGCAAGCAGGAGCCAACGAAGTGCAAAACATCATGCTCTCGCTCGACGACTCACGAGCGCTCCGTGCCGTAGCGCGCGAGAGAGCCATGGCCGATGCCCGAGAGCAGGCGGAACAACTGGCACAACTGTCGGGTGCCAAGCTGGGTGAACCTCTGCTCATTCGAAGCCATCGCAGCGGTTTTGGCGGCCCCG
This sequence comes from uncultured delta proteobacterium, assembly GCA_963746475.1. GTDB lineage: Bacteria > Myxococcota_A > Polyangia > Polyangiales > Houyiibacteriaceae > SG8-38. The sequence goes on along the minus strand of CAVVBB010000003.1, from coordinate 618,942 downwards.
TCATGATGGCAGAAGAAGCGTTGTCGGCCGACGCCGCTCAGGTCCCCTTCTCACCGGGGCAAATCACGATCCAGGAACAGGTCGAGGTTCGTTTTGAGATCGTCCGCGATTGAGTCGTCGTCTTAGCTCAGAGGCCAACAATCCCAAGAGCACCCCAAAGGTGCGTCGCGAAAATCCAAGGGTATCGTCGTGGTCGAAACTCAAGCCGGATGCGGTGAGCTCGGCTTCGAGGCGCGTAGGCCGCGCGTGGACCAGATGAATCGCGAAAACCGACCGGCGCAATCAGAGACTGCCCTGAGCGTTCGCTACACTGGCCGGCTTCTCGCCGTCGGAGCTCGGTCGAGGTAGTCATCCGTGGCCGTGGCCGTCCCCGAGGCGGTGGTCGAGACCGTTACCATGGCCGTGGTGGAGTCCGAGTCGGTGTTGGTATTCGTCGGGGGGATTGAGGGGGGCGCCGAGGATCGTCACCCAGCGGTGCAGGAGTCCCTGTGACCAGGTACCCTTCGGCCGTGGACCGAGCTTCTTCGTCCCTGAATTCTCGCGAGCGCGCGGTCCTCGCGATGGCGCTCTTACGGGGCGCTCAGCAGTACGGCGCGTCGACCGAGCTTTTCCAAGTCGTGGGCGTGAGGGAAGGAACGCTCGGGGCCCTCCGAGGGGGTTCACGAGAGCTTGTTCTTCACGATAAGCAGGTGGAGCTCGCTCTTCTGTTCTTGCGCGTATTTCGAAGCCTCGACGTGCTCGTCGGCGGAGAAGACAAACGCGGCTTCGGGCGCACAACCATCCGCTGCGCGGAGTTCCCGTGGATCGGATCAAGGGCATCGAAGGACTCGTTCGTGTTGCCGAGTATTCGGACGCGATGCGGGGCGGGGTTTAGCCCGACGGCGCGTTGAGCGCCGGATTGAGCCGACGCAGTTGATGCGGTCCCAAACTGGCGTCTTGGAAACGGGCGTGAGGCTCGATACCGTCGCGTCTTGGGCATGAACTGGACGTCGAAGTGTGCCGTAGTCGCGATTGCGCTCTGTGTCGCATCCCTCGGGTGCGGGGGCAGCGGCGGCACGGACGCAACCGGCGGCAACGGCGGTAGCGGAGGTTCGGGCAACTCGGGTGGCACGGTACAGATCCCCGAAATCGGCGACGCCGACCGCGCGGATGTCAGCTACGCGGACAACCTTCTCGAAAAGGTCGAAGACGGCGAGTGGACGCTCGGCGAGGGGCTGGTCGCCACCCTCCAAGCCTTCGTCGGCGAACGTGATGTAGCCGAGGTGCTTCGGCATCAAGAGCTCCTCACCTACGAGGGTACGGGCGTGTTCGACATGGCGCGCGACTACCTCGAAGACGGCCCCGACCCCGAAGCGCAGTCCGAGGTCGCAAGGCTCGTGCGCCGGTTGGAGTTCTCGGTCGAACGCGATCTTCACCGGTCTACAGGATGAACCGCAGGAGCGCTTCCAGCAGTTGCTGGCGCACGAAATCGCGCACTGTTTTCAGGGGGAAACCTGGCCCAATCAAAACACCCCTCATTACGAGTTCACCAAGTGGCACTACGAAGGCGGCGCCGAGTACTGGAGCAACCTCGTTTATCCAACGGTCAACTTGGAGTGGCGACACCTTCCGAAACTCGAGCGAGTGGAGCTAGACGTGCCGCTTCACTACCGCTCCTATGAAAACTTCATCTTCTTTCAGTACCTCGGCGCGACGGTCGGAAACAAAGGTATCGCCGACCTGATCGCGATGCTTCCCGACACTCCTTCTTCCGGCATCGCTGAACAGCGAGACTTGACCGCGGACTACCCGGACATCGAGCGGATCTTCCACGAGTTCGTCCAGGCGCTGAGCGATAGTGCGATTCAGGACACGGGCGGCGAGTTGATCCCGTACACCGCACCCGCCTACGACATCGACCTCTTCGGACCGGTTTCGAAGATCCTGGAGGTGCCGTTCCTGTATCCGTTCGGCACGTACCGTTTTCTCATGAGCGCAGATGATGAAGAGCAAGACATGCTCGATTTTCGAGAGTCGGGCACGCTCACGACTTCCGCCAGGCGCGCGGCCGACGGCGTGCCCGCGGGCGTTCCTGGCGCGGTGAGCGAGCCATTCCCTGTTCCGGGCTTGTTCGGGTGGTCGTCGTCGCTGCCGACCGAGCTCCCCGAAGAAGAGTGCGCAGCCGGCGCGCGCATGGTGCTCGCCACCTCGACCAAGACTCCTACCTCAAGCGGCGGACAGCTGTCCGGCGCCTCGTTCGAGCTCGACGTACCGGACGTCGACCGCATCGAGTGCTGTCTTCACGGCCAGTGGGTGATGAACAACGCGGACCTCGCTATGGCCGACAGCGAGGGGCTCGGTGTCCCGGTGAGCTACGGCGGCCAGATCACCGCTGAGTACCGTCACGATGGAACGGTCTCGTTCGTGTGGGGTGGCGTGTCGAGAACGATCGAAGACACCACGGGCACAAGTACCGCAACCCTATCCGGCGGCGGGACGCAACACTACGACGTCGTGTCGGAGAGCTTCCTCGTGTACAGCGGCCCGGAGATCTTGTTGGACGTGACGGAAACGTCCGGCTCCGGCCAATCCGTGCAGTACACCGCGATGATTGAAACGGGCCTCGGCGACTTCCCCTCGCAGCCGTACGAGTGCGATGAGGATACCTTGGTCACCATCATTCGCGGAAGCGACGAAATCGGCTGGCAACGCATGCAGTGAGCCTGGCGCGATTGATTCGAATGATCCAAGAGGGATACGACGTCCCGCTCGTTGACCGCTCTTCAAAACCCTCGGCATCCGCCGGGGGTTTTGTCGTTCCAACGCGCGCCGCCGTCGCTAGAGTCCTCCGATTGCCGGTTGGCACCGGCCGAGGAAGCATGTGCCAGCAGCTCCCTGCGTCGTACAAGAGGTTCCATTCGGCGCGTTCTCGTAACTACAAACGCCTGCGTTGCACGTCTCGGAGGTGCACGGGTTCAGGTCCGAGCACGATCCGTTCGACCTGCAAACGATGCAGCTGCCGACGACGCAGCTTCCCGGAATGGGCTCGCAAACCGTGCCAGGTTCGCAGTGCTCCGCAAAGTCGCAGCTGGTGCCATTCGCCTTGTTTGAGCTCGAGCAATCGCCGGTCGATGGATCGCATCTGTCATTCGTGCAGAAGTTGGAATCGGAGCAGTTCTTTGGAAGAAAGATGCAGCCGACGTTCGAGTCGCAAGAGTCGTCGGTGCACTGGTCGCCGTCGTCGCATTCCGCGGCGGTCGTGCATAAGGGGATGCCGCCAGAACCACCGTTTCCGACGGACCCGCCGAGCCCACCCGCGCCGCCGTTTCCAGAAGCGCCACCGGCGCCACCCGAGCCGCTCGTGCCACCGGTACCGGGATCAACGCAAAGGTTGGAGAGACACTCGAGGCCCGTCACGCACTGACCTTCATCGCAGGCGCATCCTTCGGATCGAGGAACACATTCCGTACCGGTGCCGTCGCTGCATCCAGCGACCACCAACAATGTCACCATGGTCACGAAGCTTCGCACCCCAGTTTGTTACCACGCAGCTCGGCGTTGCTTCGAGCAAAATGTCTCCGTGATGCCCGAGTTCGGCGTGGTGACATGGGCTTTGGGCGACGGCGGCCGCTCATTGGGGGACGCCTCGAGGAACAACCAAAATCGCGGGCAGGGTCTGTACGCAAAATGTGACACTCGCCGGCGAGGCTTAGACATCACTTGTTGCGTATAGACAACTTCGAGGCGTGAGGCTGCGCCGAACGGTCGCTGGCAACGTCGTGGCTTTGAAGGGAATGCGGTTGGGGTCTTCCATGTGGATCTCGGCGAGTTTCACCGCGGTCCTCGATACGGCGCTTGGAGACTTCCAGTCCACGCAGTTCTTCGAGTGCGCCGAGGACAGCCTCGTAACCCTCATTCGAGGCGATGACCAGAGCGGCTGGCAGCGTATCACGGGGCCGTGAGCCCCTTCGAACACAGCCGCTGCCCCGGCCGCCCAACCCAGGTCGCTGCTTTTCGCACCAGGCCACAGCGAGCTCGAGCTTTAGGGAGGCCTCCTTCAGGAACTCGAGCATCTTGGCGGTCGAGGAGCTTTCGTAGACGAACTCCGCCAGGTCTTCCGAGACCGCATCCTGCGCGGGCCTTCGAATGTAGCTCAGCTCGACCGGACGCCCGGAGACAGCTCTGCGATGAGGGCGGCTAGTTTCTCCGGCATCGATAGGAAGGGGGAATGGTCGGATTCGAGCCTTCGAACACTCCTGAACTGCATGGCCCAAGCCTTCTGCTGGGCCGAGCACTCGCTGGCGAAGATCTCCGCCGCTTCCGGTCGAAACGTCATGGACCCTTGCTCTGCCCGACCCAGGAACGATAGCGGAGAGATAGATGAGCGTGTTGAACAGCTCAGGGCGATTCTCGCCTGCGAGGGGTGAACCGGCAGAGCGTGCGGAGCGCCCCGACCGTCACGTCCCAGTTCTTCGGGGGGATGCGGAGGCTCGTGATATAGACGGGCCATGCGGAAGATCCTCACCTGGTCATTGGGACTTGTGGTGCTGACCGTTCTCGCGGCGGTCTTGTTCCTCGAGCTTCGAAATCGCATCGGGACGCGGAAGGCCGAAGCCGAGTACGAGGCACAGCGACCTGCTCGAATCAAGGACTATGGGACCACTCGGACGCTGTCGATCCTTCCGCTGATCGACTGGCACAGTGCGAGCCCCGAGCTTCGGACCGAGATGGGGGTTTCGTATCTCATCGAGACCGACGAGCATCGTATCCTGTTCGACGTCGGGCAAAATGCCCAGCAAGAATCCCCCTCGCCGCTCGAGCTCAACATGCAGGCCCTGGGGGTCTCGCTCCAGAGCATCGACACGATCTTCATCTCGCACAACCATTTCGACCACGTCGGCGGAAAACAGTCTCAGAAGGACAGGACTTTCTCGCTTGGGCGCGAGCAGCAGCCTCTTCCGGGCAAGCGCGCGTTCGTTCCCATCCCGATGACCTATCCGGGGCTGAGCCCAGTCCATTCGGCCGAGCCGAGGCGCATCGGCAAAGGCCTGGCTTCGACGGGAACGATTCCGCGTCAGCTCATCTTCGGTTGGATCGACGAGCAAGCCCTCGTCGTCCACGTGGAGGGGCGCGGAGGGGTTCTGATCGTAGGCTGCGGGCATCAGACGCTTCCGAAGCTCCTCGATCGGTATGATCGGGTCTTCAGCGAGCCGCTCTACGGCATCGTCGGTGGCCTGCATTTTCCGGTGCCCGAAGGCCGCCTGAATCTCCTTGGACTGAACGCTCAGCAAATCTTCGCCTCCGGAGACGGGATGTTCTCTCCGATTACGATGGACGAGGTCGCTGCACAGATGGACGCGCTCGACGGGCGAAACCTCGGTCTAGTCGCGGTGGGCGGCCACGACAGTAGCGACCAGGTCATCGCCATGTTTCAGGAAAACTTTGGGGAAAGCTATCGACACGTCCGCGTGGGTGAACCGATCGTCATTGGATCGAGAGACACGACTGCCGGATCCCGGGAAGCGCGATAGAGCTTGCTCGATCTGAGCCCTTCGCAGGCCGCGTCGACTCGCTGACGAATGAACCTTCACAGGAGTCCGCATGTTTGAATGGGCTGATCTTCGCGCGGTGCGGCATTCGCCACGGCGTTTGCGGCGGCAGCTCTTCTCGACGTCGCAGGGGGCGACTTCGCCGCGAGCTTTGGTCCGGGCAGTGACAGGCGCAGGATGCGTCTGATGACGCTGCTCAATTGGCGCCGGAAGCCGCCCGCGTTGTAGCTTTGTCCATAGCGCGCGCAGATTTCGCGGACGCGTGGAGCCATTTCGGGGTAGCGGGCCGCCGGGATGTCCGGGAAGAGGTGGTGCTCGATCTGGTGACTCAAGTGGCCGGTGAGCACGTGCAGCCAGGGGTTGCCCTCGATATTCGCGGAGCCGTTGAGTTGGCGCAGGTACCACTGGCCGCGACTCTCGTTCTCGGTTTCAGTTGGGTCGTAGATGCGCACGCCCTCTGGGAAATGACCACAGAAGATGACCCCGAAGGTCCAGAGGTTTCGCGTCCCGTTGGCGAGTAGGTTGCCGAGGAACACGCGCGGCGCGTTGCCGAGTGCCAGCGTCGGGAAGAACGCGTAGTCCTTGAAGAGCTGCCAGGCGGCCTTGGTGAGGAACGGGCACGCGCGCTTGCCGAGCTCGGCAGGCCTCTGTTTGCCGGAAAAGAGCTCGTCGATACGAAGGTCGTGGGCTCCCACGCCCCATTGGAAAAAGAGCGCGAGAAATGCGGCGACGATCGGCTGCGTGAGGTGGATCGGTTTCCATGCCTGCTCGGGCGCCACGCGCAAAAAGCCGTACCCGACGTCGCGGTCCTTGCCGAGAATGTTGGTGAAGCTGTGGTGCTCATAGTTGTGCGAGTGACGCCAGTCGTCGCCGGTGCACACGTTGTCCCACTCGTAGCGGTGCGAATCGAGGGCCGGATCAGCGGTCCAATCATACTGGCCGTGCATGATGTTGTGCCCGATCTCCATGTTCTCGAGGATCTTCGAGAGACCGAGTGCGCTCGTGCCGAGCACGAAGCTCATGGGACCGAGGCCGAAGTGCAGGAGCACACGGCCGGCAGCCTCGCTGCGGTTTGCAGCGCGGATGATTCGGCGGATGTGCGCGACGTCGCGCTCTCCGAGGTCTGCGACGACTTCCTGTCGCAGCACGTCGAGCTCCCGGCCAAATGCATCGGCTTCTTGCAGGGTCAGGTCCTTGCTTTGGGTGTTCATGGGGTTTCCTTTCAGAGGTCGAGCTCCAGGTCGGAGCGGGGCATTGAAATACACAGTTGAATCTCTTGGTCGGGCTCGCTCGATAGCTCCCCAGTGAGGAGGTTCTGCACAGTCCCGCTCTGCTTGCGGCACTTGCAGGTCTGACAAATGCCGATTCGGCAACCGTGAGCCGGGCGCTCGCCAGCGCGCTCGAGCTGCTCGAGCAGACTGCCTTGGCCCTTCGCCACGACGTTTCGGCCGGAGCGCCCCAGCCGCAGCTGCACGCCGTCTATGGAGGTCACCGTCGGCAACGGCCTCAGCGCAGGGGTGAACCGCTCGAGCGCTAACCGACCAGATGCGCCGACGCTCTCGAAGAGTCGTTCAGCGCGGTCCATGAGGGGCTTGGGGCCGCAGAGAAATGTCGAGCGCTCCGCGAAATCGGGGACCTGCTTCGCGAAGTAGGCCTCGTCGAAGCCACGCGGAGTCGAGACGTCGTCGTCGAGGCACAGGACCAGGCGCAGGCCGGGGTGGCGTGCGCTGAGCTCGACGAGCTCTTTTGCGAAAATCACATCGGCGTGGCTCCGCGCGTGGTGAACGAACACGAGGTCGCGAATCGCCTCGCGCGCTGCGAGATCGCGCAGCATGGACATCACGGGCGTGATGCCGCTGCCGCCGCTCAGGAGCAGCAGCTTGTCGGGTGCCGGGGAGGGCAGGACGAAGTCACCGGCCGGAGCGCCGAGGCCGAGAATGTGACCGGCCCCCACGTTCTCGTGAAGCCACGTCGACACGCGGCCGTCCGCCACGCGCTTCACCGTGATCGAAACCAGCGCTTCGCTGGGGGCCGACGAGATCGAGTAGCAGCGACGCACGCGTACGCCGTCGATCTCTGCCTCGACCGACGTGTACTGCCCGGCACGATGTTTGCGCCAGGCCGCGTTTGGCCGGAGCACGAAAGTCTTGGTGTCTCGGGTCTCTTCGATGACCTCGACCACGCGGGCGCGGAGACTTCCGAGGGAGCGAACAGGGTCTAGCTCGCTCATCCAGAACTCTGCCTGTCGGTCGAGGAACAAGCGCTCAGCTACGGTGCTCCCTGCGCGCCTCCAGACTGCTCCCATCTTTGACATCGAAACCATCGCTAACCTCCGTGTCAGTAACTTACGGTACAGTAACCTACGGCATCGTAGTTTAAAGTCAATGTCTTTGCTTCAGAATACCGTCCCGAAAACATGCGCCTAAGTATCTGTATTGCCTGGCTTATTTATCGATAGCGTAAGTTACGCATGCGTAGTAATGTGGGCGAATGGGAACCAGAAGTCGCCGTCTACCAGCGTCGGAGCGCCGCGCGCAGCTCGTCGACGTGGGACGCTCGGTGTTCGCCAAGCACGGCTACGAGGGCACCTCGGTGGAGGAGATCGCCAAGCGCGCGAAAGTCTCGAAGCCCATCATCTACGAGCACTTTGGTGGCAAGGAGGGGCTCTACGCGGTCATCGTCGATCGCGAGATGGACTACGTGGAGCGCCGCATTGGCGAAGCCATCTCGTCCGGGTCGCCACGCGAGCGCGTCGAGCGCGCTTCACTGGCGCTCCTGAGCTACGTGAGGGACCACTCCGACGGCTTCGCGGTGCTTTCCCAGGACTCCCCGCTGAGCTCATCGCGCGGCACCATGTCGAGCTTACTGAACGACTTGGCCGAGCGCGTCGGCGACCTGTTCGTCTCCGCGCTCAAGGAAGCCGGCTACGACACCAAAGCTGCCCCCATTTACGCCAACGCCCTCATCGGCATGGTCACCTTCGTCGGCACCTGGTGGACCGACGAGCGCAAACCGCCCATCGAAGAGGTTGCCAAACACATCAGCGCCCTCGCCTGGATGGGTCTGCGCCACCTACCCAAGCACCCCAGGCTCGCGATCCGACCCGACTGATCCGCACACGAAGAAGCCGCGACGGTGAGATGGTTTGGAGCCGGCCGGTCTCTTCGGACGAGAGCCAAGCTTTGGTTCGGGGTTGGGAGCGGGAGCGAACCCTCGAGAGCAGCATCACCCTTCGCGATGAGAGCAAGACACTGCGGTCGACCCCTTCGCGCTTTTCTGACGTCGTTTTGGCGCTAGGCGCAAGCTCTGCGCTGCACGTCGCGAGGGCGAGCGAAAGACCTGCAAACTTGCCTGGCATGTTCTTTGCGTCCTTTCCGAGTGGTCTGTGAATCAGGGAGGTCGTCATCATGCAGTGCATCTCTAGTTGGTTGAGCGTCGTCGCTATGCTCGTCTTTCCGCTCGTCGGATGCGGCGACTCTTCGGGCGGAGGTGGCGGCGGAACGGCGGGCACCGGCGGGACGGCTGGAACGGGCGGAATCGCTGGTGCCGTTGGCGGCGAACCGGGTACCGTGGGTCTCTGGACAGGCTCCGGCCAGGGCGGCGCAGACGGCGCTTTCACCCTCTGTTTCAACATCAGCGAGGACGGGAGCCAGCTAGAGTCACCCCTGAATCCGACGCCGGAATGCGATGACCATTCGTTCGCGATCGAGTTCGAGGACTGTCAGGGTGCGCTTTTGGACGGCGCAACGACTCCCATCGTCGACGGGGTCTTTCGTTTGTTCCGTGACGGAGCGGATCCGCTCGCCGGGTACTGGGATATCACCGGCACCTTCGACGGCGATATCGCATCCGGTACGGCGGTCGTCGGCGCGGTGGGTGGCGGGACCTGCTCGGCCTCCTGGGAGGCCACTCCCGCCAACTGACGCCCGGAAACGACAGAAAGTGCGAGACCTGGAGGGGCGGGGCCGCGCGGAGCGGCTCAGCACGTAAACCGCGCGTCTTCACACGCTCTTGTATCCGCCACCGACCCAGTCGAGGACCATTTGCGCGAACTCATCGGGCTTGTCCTGATAGGAAAAATGACCGCAGTGCTCGAAGACACGAAGCCGACTGCGCGGGAGACGTTCATCGAGACGATAGGCGTTGTCGACGAGTAGGAATTGGTCGAGATCGCCCCAGAAGATCTGGATGGGCAAGTCGAGCGTGGCAAGGTGCGGGTCCACGGTCGCAAGGTTCTCGGGATAGGTTGCGAACCAGTGGGTGATCGGTCCGAGCCGTCCGTCGTAAGAGGCCACGTAATCTGAGACTTCATCTGCGCTTGGCACGTGATTGACGCAGGCAAGTCGATATCCGCCCTCGACGAATGCTTTGGAGCCGGTGATCCGGAACATCATTCGCCAGAACGCAGAATCCACGGCCTTGTTGATGATGCTGCCGTTTACAGTGGGCAAAATGCCGGGACCGTCGCCGATCAAGAGGCTTGCCGCATCGTGGCCTTGGTGGATGACGTAGGAAAGTGCAGCCGCCATACCGACATCCGGTCCGACCAAATGAACCTGCTTCAGTCCGAGCGTCCGGACGAACTGCTCAAGGAAGCGGCCTTGCGCCTCGAAGCTCATGAACTCGATGCCACCTTCGCTTCTTCCAAAGCCGGGAAGATCGAGCGCGACCAGTCGGCACTGCGCGGCGAGTTTGGTCCAGATGAGATCGTAGCAGAGGATGCTCTGAGGTAGCGGCGACAAGAGTAGGACGACGGGCCCGTCCTGTTTGCCTCCTTCGGCGACGCGCACCTTGACGCCGCCAATGTCGCGATACTGAGGCCGCATTGCGAAATGCGCCTCTCGCGATTCTGCGCGCCCAGCGCCCGGACGTTGCGCGGCCTTGATTGCGCCAAACTCGGGGGTGACGCTGAGAAGCACGCTTGCGTTGAGCTTGCCGAGGAAGCCGATAGGATCTGCGTTAGAGGTCATGTCGGGGGCTCCGTTCGAGTGGTTTTGCTTCGTTAGTTCTCAGGTGCGTCCGCCGGGAAGCCGTGCCAGGGATTCCAGCTTCGGCGACCGGGACGATGCCCTTGTCTTTCACGTACTTGTCATAAGTGCGAATCATCCGCTTGAGGCGCCTAGGTTCATCGGTATCGAGCGACCGGGTCTCGCCGGGGTCCTTCTTGATATCGTAAAGGTGCCACTTTCCATCGCCGTACATGCCGGTCCGCACCCGGATGGCTTTGTGGTCTCCGGCCACGACGTAGCCGTTGCCGAAGAGCTCAAAAGCGAACCATTGTCGCTCCGTGCGAGGTCGCGGCGCAACGCCTTCGAAGAAGTCGCGCATCGAGAGGCCAGACGCTGGTGCAATGTCGCGGCCTTTGTAGCTGGACTTCGGACGTTCGATCCCGGCGTAGTCGAGGATTGTCATCGGGACGTCTTTGACGCTGGCGACCTCGTGGGTCTTTTGGGCCGCGTGCGCGAAGGGCAGTCCCTTGGGCGGACTGATGATGATCGGCACGCGAACCCCGCCCTCGGCAATGAACCACTTCCACCATTGCAGGCCGCCCGTAGCAGCGGAGGCCCAGTCGGTGCCAATGAACGGAAACGAATTGCCCCGGCCGATGTCGGCGTAGTCTTGGCTGAAGCTCTGTTCGATCCATTTGGTGAACTCCGGATTGCTGATCTCGCCGTGGTCACTCATGCCTTCGGGCCCGTTGTCCGACATGTAGATCACGAGTGTGTCGTCCAGCTGACCGGTCTCGCGCAGATAGTTCAACAGGACGCCGATGTGATAATCCTGCGATTCCATCATCGCGGAATATGTCGCCATGATACGCGCCTCGCGCCGCTTTTCTTCGATGCTCAGCTCCGACCAAGGACGCAGGAGCTCGTTCGCCGGCCGTCGAAGGATAGGGGGCGTCCTTGGGGATGATGCCATGCGCTTTCTGTGATTCGAATCGGGCGCGCTTGAGGCCCTCGTAGCCGAGCTCGAGGTAATGCTCGAAATACTTGTCGATCAAAAAGTCGGGTGCTTGCAGTGGTGCATGGGCGGTGGTGTAAGCGACATAGGCGAAGAAAGGCTTGCCCGACTTTCGGTCTTGTTCGAGGTACTCGAGCATTTGCAAGTGTAGAGATCGTCCGAATAGATGCTCGGTGGTCTCGCTCTGACCTCCGTGCTCGTCCTCTAGAACGGCTCGGTGGGAATGACGCCTGCTTTGACCTGTGCCGCCACTTCGGGGTCGTTGAGGTTCACGGCGAACACCCCCTGGTTCCAGTGGTTCGAACCACCCGAATAAATCGCATAGCTGCGATGAAACCCCATCGTGTGGCCCTTATCGACGATGCTCGGTGCCACCGAGATGCCACTTGCCGACCATGTAAGTCTGATAACCGGCATCGTGTAGCAGCTCTGCGATGGTCACAGTCGTGCGAGTCAGATAGGACTCGTACCCGGGTCTTCCTTGTGCGGGCGGGTAGGCGCGTAGTCGAATGCGCCGAGACCAACGTCGATCGCGTCGTTGCCGGTGAGCAGCATCGCTCTCGTCACTGAGCAGACGGGTGACACGTGAAAGTTCGTCAGCATGACGCCCTCCTCGGCGAGGCGGTCGAGATTCGGGGTGCGGGTGATGGAGCCGCTGACACGAAATCCCGAAACCGATGTCATCGCCGACGATCAGGAGTACGTTCGCCTTTTTCTCGGCTTTCTCGGCACTTGCAGCCTGGGGTACAGAGGCAAGGATTACGACGAGCGCGAGCAAATAAAGAAGGATCCAGCGCATTCAAATCTCCCGCAGGCGTGCGCACTCGAAACTCCCAAAGCGCTCGCCGGCCGTAGGATGGCCCCATTCCCTGGTGCTGTCGACAGTCTCACGCCGCATAGAGCTCGCGCCGAAGCTAGAGCTCGCGCCGAAGCCCAAGACCGCCGCGATCCAGGTCGTGACCAGCCTTCAGTCGTCGCGCTTGGCTCCCATCCGCAGTGTGACGAAAGGAATCAGTCACACGGGCAAGAGCTCAAGCCCGCAAAGAAAGCGCTCGCTTTGCTCTTCGCGATCATGATGTGCGAACGTTTGTGATGGAGTGAAGACATCCCGGATGCTAGTGTCGCGGCCGAATATGAAGGGTGCGCGTCCTTTCGCTGTTTCAGTCGTGCTGCTCTCGGCTGCCGTTGTCACCGCCTGCGGGGGTAGCGCGGAGGCACGAAGGACCGGAGGCACGTATGCCGGACGCGGTCCGACGAAGGTGATCATGCCGCTTGATCTCATCTATCCGCGTCACCTCGCGGAGCTGATCCAAGACGCTGACCCGCGGAAGCCTCGCGCCTTGGCCGGGGCTCATCCCTCGGCGGAGAGTTCTCGGTTCGGCACGGGCGCGTTCGCCTCGAAGCTGTTTAGCTTGTCGTCTCGTTCGTGCCACACGCAGAGAGAATGCTTCTCCCTGGAATGCGCATTCTGGTCGATGCCGGGGAGGGCGTAGCTTTCGAGTATTTCGGTGGACCGCATGACGCGCGGAGGGATTCCTCGTGAGCGAGGAAAGGGTCATTTTCGCGCCGCGGATGGACGATTGGGAATGCCTGAGGCGCCGAGTTGCCGGAGCTGGCGCCCTGGAGGATGCTTCGACGTGAGACAAGGGTCGTCGGGCGTGGCGACCCAATAGGTTCGTTCGATGATGCGCGCTCGAGGAGAAGGCGCATGAATCACGACGAAGACTCCGGACCGGTACGCCGCGTAGCCCTGCTCGGTAACCACCTGCCGCGACAGTGCGGCATTGCAACGTTCACGACCGACCTGGCGGACGCGATCTCCGCGACGTTCCCAGGGATCGACTGCGGGGTCGTCGCTATGAACGACGCCGGGAGACGCCACAAGTACAGCGATCGAGTTCGCTTCGAGATCCCGGAGAGCGATCTGGCGTCGTACCGCCGTGCGACCGACTTCCTGAACGTCGGCGGGTTCGACGTTCTCTCCCTGCAACACGAGTACGGCATCTTCGGAGGCAAAGCGGGAAGTCACGTCCTCGCGCTCCTGAGCGAGGTGCGCATGCCGATCGTGACGACCCTGCACACCATCCTCGGCGAGCCGACGGTGGAGCAACGTCGCGTGATGGATGAAGTCACGCGGCTTTCGAGCCGCCTGGTGGTGATGAGTCACTGCGGCGGCGAGCTTCTGCGCGAGGTTCATGGGGTGCCGGCCGACAAGATCGACTTCATCCCCCACGGGATTCCGAGCCTTCCGAGCAGTCGAGCTAGCAAGAAGCGCCTGGGTGTCGAGGACATGTCGCTGATTCTCACCTTTGGCCTCCTGTCTCCAGACAAAGGAATCGAATACGTCATCGATGCGCTTCCCGCCGTCGTCGCACGCCACCCGACGGCCACCTATGTGGTTGTCGGCGCAACGCACCCACACGTGAAGGAGTGGCACGGCGAGGCCTACCGGCGCAGCCTCGAGCTTCGCGCTCACAAGCTCGGTATGGAGCAACACGTCGTCTTTCACGATCGCTTCGTGAGTGCGTCCGAGCTCGCCGAGTTCTTGTCCGCGGCGGACATATACATCACCCCGTACCTGAATCCCGAGCAAATCACGTCCGGGACGCTGGCGTACGCGGTCGGGAACGGCAAGGCCGTCATTTCGACGCCTTATCGATACGCACAAGAGCTCTTGGCACACGGTCGCGGCGTCCTGGTGCCGTGGAAAGACTCGCCCGCGATAAGCGCGACACTCGACAAGCTGCTCGGTGATCCCGAAGAGATCCAGGCGTTCGGTGTGCGCGCTGCCGAATACGGTCGCAACATGAGGTGGCCGTCGGTCGCCCGTCAGTACGTTTCGAGCTTCGAGCGCGCGCAGCAGGAGAGCAAGGCTCTGCTCCGCTCCTTTTTCGCGTCGAGGACGACCGCGAGGCGCCCGGTGGACCTGCCCGAGCGCAATCTGCACCACCTGCGCGCGCTGACGGATGACACAGGCATGCTCCAGCACGCGCTCTTCTCAGTTCCACGCTACGAGGACGGTTATTGCCTAGACGACAACGCCCGAGCCCTGCTCCTGACGACCCTGGTCGAGGACGCAGGCACCGACGACTGGCTTACGACTCGCTCGCTCTCGTCGCGCTACCTCGCGTTCGTGAGTCATGCCTTCAACAAGGACTTGGGCCGGTTCCGGAATTTTATGGCGTATTCCCGGGAATGGCTCGAAGAGATCGGGGCCGAGGACAGTCACGGTCGCGCCCTCTGGGCGCTCGGCGCCGTGGTGGGCCGCTCGCGGGAGCCTGGGCGCAAGAGCCTCGGCCGCGAGCTGTTTCATGCTGCCCTGCCGCCGGTCTTGCAGTTCGAAAGCCCCCGAGCCTGGGCCTTCGCGCTCCTCGGCATTCACGAATACCTGCGCACGTTTCAGGGAGAGAGCGGGGTCGAGGACTTGCAGCACCGGCTCTCCGAGCGACTCTTGTCGAGATTCCAGACGGAAGGCGACGGCGACTGGCCGTGGTGCGAGGACATCGTCGCCTACGATAACGCTCGCTTGCCTCAGGCCCTGATCGTCTCGGGCCAGCAGTTGGATCATGGAGAGATGGTGGCGGCGGGGCTCAGGTCCCTTCAATGGCTCAACGAGCTCCAGACCTCGCAAGAAGGCTATTTCGCCCCGATTGGCTCGAACGGATTCTCCCGGCGACACGCCGAAAGGGCACGCTTCGACCAGCAGCCGGTCGAGGCCTGCGCTACGGTGTCCGCCTGTCTCGACGCCTGGCGCGTGACCGGCGATGAGGCCTGGGCTCACGAGATGGGGCGCGCGTTCACTTGGTTTCTGGGTGAGAACCAGCTGCACGAGTCGCTCTACGACCCCACTACGGGGGGCTGCCGAGACGGGCTGCACCCGGATCGACCGAACGAGAACCAGGGGGCCGAGTCGACGCTCTCGTTCTTGCTTGCGCTCGCCGAAATGGGCACGCTCGACTCCGAAATCCGACTGCGCGAAGGGAGCGCATCCGCCTTTCAGAGCGGCGAACGTCTCCAGGCCTCCGCGTGACGTCGCCTTCACTCGGGACTCCGGCCGCACTCCGCGTGGCGGTGCTCGCCCCGATCTCTTGGCGAGTGCCTCCCCGCCACTACGGGCCTTGGGAGCAATTCGTCTCTCTGTTGACCGAGGGCCTGGTCGAGCGCGGGATCGACGTCACCCTCTTTGCCACGGCTGACTCGATCACCAAAGCTCGCCTGGCCGGAAGCGCCCCGCGCGGATACTCGGAAGACCCCGCCATCGACCCGAAGGTCTGGGAGTGCCTGCACATCTCGGCCGTATTCGAGCGTGCCTCCGAGTTCGACCTCATCCACAACAGCTTCGACTTCTTGCCGCTCAGTTTCTCTCAGTTGGTCGACACGCCGGTCGTCACTACGATTCACGGATTTTCCTCGGAGCGGATCCTCCCCGTCTATCAAAAGTACGACGGGCGCAGTCACTACGTGTCGATCAGCGATGCCGATCGGCACCCTTCGCTCGAGTACGCTGCGACCATCCACCATGGCATCGACATGGGTGCGTTCGCGATCGGGACCAGGCCGCGCGACTACCTTCTGTTCTTCGGGCGAATTCATCCGGACAAGGGCACGGAGGAGGCTATCCTCATCGCGCGGCGTGCGGGCCTACCGCTCGTGATCGCCGGCATCGTTCAGGATCGAGGCTACTTCGAGCGCGCGGTCGAGCCTCACATCGACGGCGACCGGGTGCGGTTCGTCGGCGCGATCGGACCCGAACGGAAGAGCGAGCTCCTCGGCGGTGCGCGCGCCCTGCTTCATCTGGTGAACTTCGACGAGCCGTTCGGCTTCAGTGTGGTCGAGGCGATGGCTTGCGGGACGCCGGTGATCGCCAGTCGTCGCGGGTCCATGCCAGAGATCATCACGGAGGGGGTGAGCGGCCGCATCGTCGGTTCGATCGACGAGGCCGCGCAAGCGGTGGCGGGGATCGCCGAGCTGAACCGGGAAGCGGTGCGCGCATCGGTCGAGCGTCGCTTCGACAAGGGCCGCATGGTCGATGAGTACATCGCGGTCTATCGGTGCATCCTTGGCGCCGCCGCGCCGAAGAGGACCGGGTGAGCGCCGGGCTTCGTTCCGCCCGGGCTGCGCCCTTTCGGCTGGGCATCAACTATTGGCCGGCTCGAACGGCAATGGGATGGTGGACCGCATTCGACCGAGCGGAGGTAGCGGCGGACTTCGGTCGCATCGCACGCTGCGGATTCGATTCGGTACGCATCTTCATCACATGGGAGGACTTTCAGCCAACCCCGTCGCGCGTCGACTCGACGATGGTCGCGCGCCTCGTCTCGACCTTGGACGAAGCGAGCACGGCCGGACTCTCGGTGATGCCCACGCTCTTCACGGGCCACATGAGCGGCGTGAATTGGATTCCGTCATGGGCTCTGCGCGAAGGGGTCGGCGACGGTCGATTCCGCGTCGTCTCCGGAGGCCAAGTCTCCATATCACGCCTCGCGAGCTGGTACTCCGACCCATCGATGGTCCGGGCGCAGTCAGCGCTCGCGCGTGAGCTCGCGGCTGCGCTCGCGGGGCATGGGGCCCTGTGGGCCTGGGACCTCGGAAACGAAAACTCGAACTGCGTGGTCCCCCCCGACAAGGCCCACGCCCGCGAGTGGCTCTTGCGCGTGACGGACGCGATCCGGGGCGCCGATGCCGGCGCGCTCATCACGCTGGGGCTACACATGGAAGACCTCGAGCAGGACCGGGTGCTCGGCCCGCGCGAGGGCGCCGAGGCATGCGACTTTCTACAGATGCACGGATATCCGGGTTACGCGGAGTGGGCGGACGGCCCCACCGACGAGCGGATCCTGCCTTTCCTCGCTCGGTTGACGCGATGGCTGGGCGGCGGAGCCGACGTCCTCTTCTCAGAGTTCGGTGTCCCGACCACGAAGAGTGCTGAGCCCGAGCGCGAAGGCGTCATCGACACGTCGGTCCCCGCGCTAGTCGAAGAGCAGGCGGCTGCTGCGTACATCGACCGCGCCCTGGACGCGTTGCTCCACTCCGGCAGCACGGGTGCGATGCTCTGGTGCTATTCCGACTACGCGGAGGCCATTTGGGGGCGTCCTCCGCTCGACCTCGCGGTCCACGAGCGATCCTTCGGCCTATGGCGTGCCGACGCCTCCCCAAAGCCGGCGGTCGCTGTCGTCGAGGCGTTCGCGAAGCGATGTGCAGCGCCTCCTGCAGACAGTCCCATCGCGGATTCGACGTGGATCGATCTCGATCCCGCAGAGTTTTACCGCGCGCCTACGTCCGAGCTCCCGCGCTTGTACCGGCGCTACTGCGAGGCGATGAGCGCGTTGCACGGGCCCCCGTGAACGTCAACGAGCCCGGGTGAGCTCCGCCAGAAGATCTTCGAGACGCACGGTCGCGATGCCCGCCCCGACGTCCGAGAAACCATAAGGCAGCACGAGGAGCCCTCCTGAAATCATGCTGCCGCAGGAATAGACGACATTGGGCACGTACCCGTCGCGCTCGTCGTCGGCGGGCTCGAGCAGGGGCTCGGCGAGGTGACCGATGACGCGCGCAGGGTCCTCCTTGTCGAGTAGGATGGCTCCCAGAGCGTATTGGCGCATCGGCCCGACGCCGTGCGTGATCACCAACCAGCCCGCTTCGGTCTCGAGTGGGGACCCGCAATTGCCGAGTTGCGTGACTTCCCAGGGGCGCTCGGGCGCCTGGAGCAGCTCGCACTGGTGCCAGAAGCGGACGTTGTCCGACCACATCAGGAAGTTGTTCTCGTTGTCTTGCCTGGAGAGCGCTGCGTAACGCCCGTCGATCTTGCGGGGAAAGAGCGCGATGCCCTTGTTTCTCGCCGCCGCGCCGTTCAGCGTCGCGATCCGGAAAGTCATGAAGTCGGCCGTCTCGATCATCTGGGGGAGGATTTGATAACCGTCGAACGCCGTATACAGAGCGAAGTACGTCACTGTCCCGTCGTCATGGGCGAAGCGGACGAAGCGAGCATCTTCCATCCCCCGACTCTCGGTCGGTCCCGCCGGAAAGAGGACACGCTCGGAAAGCTTCGAGTCCGGGGGGAACGAGCTCTCGTAGTTCGACGACGCGAGCCAGTGGATCGTGCGGGTGACGTGCGCGGCGTCGGGTCTGGGCCCGTACTGCTGGTCGACCTCGCGGATCATGGTCTCGAGCTGATCGAGCGTGAACCGATCCGGCAGCGCGTCGAGGACGGTAGCGGCGATCTCGTCGTACGCGTGAAGCTCGAGCAGTTTGCGGCGGAAGATGTCCTTCTCGTAAACTGGAGCCCGGTGGCGCACGGTTCTCGCATACCGAGGCGGTGCTTCGATTTCGATCCGGCCGCTCGCGTCGATGACGCCCGAGCGAAACTCGATCGCCGAGATGTGCCCCTCGCCGATGGCCCTCAGACTCAAGACGAAGCGCTGCTCGCCCGGAGCGAGGCCCTCTTGGTCGGGCGCCGGCACGATCGAAGGATTGCTCAGCGCGGCGGACTCGAGCGAGTACTCCTGCGTGAAATAGGCGCCGATGAGCCGCCGGCGCTCCGCGGAGAGCTCGGTCGCGTGACCGACATGCCTTGCGATGGCCGCGAAGTTCGCCTCAAACACGGATTGCAGGTCGACGTGGCGCGAGTCGAAGCGCTCTTGCGTCGTACTCAGCGTCGCCTTCACCTCTGATTCGGGCAATGCCAGGATGCGCGACAGAATGTGCGCAACGCGCGAGCGCTCGTCCACCGAGAGATCGCCTCCGGGTGCGAACGGCTTCGTGATCACCCGGGTCGGATCGGGCAGGAAGCGCGCGGAGGTCCTTGTCACGGGGATGGGGATCATCGCGGCAGTCTCCTCTCCGCGCAACAGCTTGGCCACCTGAAACGGTTCAAAGGGGGTGTATTGTTGCTCGTCGGCGCAGCACCTTCCGCTCAGCGCAAGGGAGACCTCCGTCAGGGCTTGAGCTCATCCGCTCGCGCGAGCTCGAATCGAAAGATGAGTCCTGCGAGCGGATCGACCCACGCCCGGTGCTTTTCGCGCTCCAAGGCGAGCGCGGCTCCGGTGAGCACGTCCTCGGACGGGACTTCGATGCCCAGTACCAAAACCGTGAGCACCACTGTGAACACATCGTCGCTCAATGTGATGGTCCGTTCGAAAAGGGACGCACGAATCCCAAATTGGGAGAAAGACGAGCCCAGCGTGAAGGGTAGCTGTCGCTTCATCGGTCTTCGCAAACATGATGCGCGAACGTTTATGATGGAGTGAAGACATCTCGGATGCTAGTGTCGCGGCCGAATATGAAGGGTGCGCGTCCTCTAGCTATCTCAGTCGTGCTGCTCTCTGCCGCCGGTCTCACCGCCTGCGGGGGTAGTGCGGAGGCACGAAGGACCGGAGGCACGTATGCCGGACGCGGTCCGAACTGCGACTATCAGGTGATCCGCAATCGGGCTATCGAGCCCTACGAAGAGCTCGGCGTGATCGACATCGATGCGTTTTCTTCGAAGCAACTCCCAGACAACGAGGAACGGTTCCGCAAGCTCGTGGGGCCTCTCGTTTGCGCCTCAGGCGGTCAAGCTGTGATTCCAGCGCTCGACATGTACGGCCATTGGGTTCACGGGACCGTCATTCGCTTCGATCCAGCCGAATGTGACCGTTGCGGCACCGAAGGCGCCGTGAAAGAGGGAGGATAGCGGCCCATGCTGATGGCTGGACTGTTGGCGCTCCTCAACGCGATGGGTGTCGCCCCGACTCCGCAGCAACTTCAGGACTACCAGCTGAAGTACAGGGACCGGGGCCATCACGCACATATCGATTTTTCAGGCACCCGAGACTCGTTCAGGAACAAGGACACGACGATCGGTCTCGGATACGAGTACCATATCGACCGCCAGTTCAACGGGGTCTCGGTCGAGGTGCTGGGTCAGAAGCTTGGCAAGATGTTCGGCAAAGGCGAACAGGACTGGTGGGTCGGTGGCGGCATAGCGTGGTGGCCGATCCGACACGTCAAAGTCTTCATGCAGGCGGGTGCGCTTTTCGACGACTTTGGGACGCACGCACAGGGCCGGGTGGGAGCCGGCTACAACCTTCCGTTCTTCATGCTGGCCGTGATGCCCTACGTCTATGTTCAAACCACGGACGATTCACGATTCAGTTGGGCCGTCGGGGCACGGATCCAGTACTAGGAGCCTATGGGACGCATCGAACGATCTTTGTGGCCTGTCATCGCCGTCGCGATGGCTATGCTTGGCTGCAAGCCGCCGCCGCCCACGACTGCAGCCGTCATCGCACACGAGCCCAATCTGCTCTTTTGGGGAGAAACGCAGCTGCCGGGCGCCGAGTTGGCCGAATCGCAACTCGAACCAGCTCTGGACTTCGTGGTCGTCGCAGGTCGCGTGGATTCCGAGATGGGCGACGCAGCGAAGAAAGTCTGGCTCGAGACCATCGAGTCGGCGGACGCGCAAAATGAGACCTGCGTCTTCACGTCATTCATCGGTTGGGAATCGAGCTCGACTCCCGACGGCTTGAATCGCGTGGTCTTCATGAATGAAGGCGCGGAACAAGCGGGCGAGTTCAATCCGTTCGGCGGGGCAGACAGCGCGAGCTTCAAAGACCCGCAAGCTTGGCTCGAGGAGACCAGTCACCGAGTCGGCACCGACTTCGTCACCATTCCGTATGACGACGGGGCGATCGCTGCGACGGACTTGCCTGAAGGACTCGCCCCCTCCGAAAGCCACGAAGTCAGTTTCGGAGGGCTCGTGGCGGCGTGGGCGGAGGAGAACACCCGTACGTCGATTTTTGCGGCATTCAAGAGCCGGGAGGTCTACGCCACGACCGGGCCTCGGATTCGAGCTCGCTTCTTCGGCGGTTGGGCGTTTGATGGCAAGAGCGCCAAAGGCCCCGCCATGGTCGCGACTGGCTATACGCTCGGACACCCGATGGGAAGCCAGCTCGGCAAGGCCCCAGAGAACAAGGCGCCGGGGTTCGTGATGTATGCCGTCAAAGATCCGAAGGGCGCCAACCTAGATCGCATCCAGATCGTCAAGCGCTGGGTCAACAGCGGCGGGACGGTTCAGCAGAAGGTCTACGACGCCGTGCTACCCACGGAGCCGAAGAAGAAGAAAAAGAAAAAGAAGAAGGGGTCTGCTGCGACTGACTCGCTTGAGCCCGGAGCGTCCGCGCTTTCCGGGTTCTGGTCCGATCCCGAGTTCGACCCGAAGGTGCCGGCATTTTACTACATGCGGGCGGTTCAGATCTCGACGGAGAACGGTGCCGTACAGGACGGTTCGGACGCCAACGCGACCGAGCCCTCATCTAGGGTTCGACAAGGCGCGATTACCTCGCCGATTCGGTACAGCCCTCAGCTGGAGAAACCAGCCGAGCACTGAGCGAGCGAAGCGCAATCTGGCTTTGATGCTCGCTCTGGACGGCCTTCGTCTTTGATTCGTCCCGCTCGGCGGTCGCCAGGCCCAATGCCGCGCGCCGCGCCAATGACGAGGATGATCTTACGACTCCTTATTCAGGGGGGGCCGTTTCGCTGGACGCCCGGTTGAGACGAAATCGACGGCCGACAGAAGTGGGTCGAGTCAGGGGTTTGCGCGAGTCCAGCGCGAGGATCATCCGTTGGGGCGTCGCACTTGGCGCCGCTTTCCGCGCCAACGACAGTATGAGAACCTAGCGCTCTGGCGTTAGTCATGACGCAGGCAAGACACGCGTACCTTCGCCGTTGGACTGCTGGGGTTGCGATAGCTGCTCTCTGGTCGGCCGCGGCATTCCTGACCGGAAACGCCTTGGCCGCGCTTTGGTTGCTTGCTGGAGTCTTTACGCCCGAGGATGCGACCAAAGAACCCGTCACCCACGCGCTGCTGATCAACGGCGGCTCCCGACCCGAGGCCAACTACCAGAGCCATCTTCACCATCTGCAGGACATGGTGCGGTTGCTTCTGGACCGTGGCGTGCCCTACGAGCGAATCCATGTCTTCTCCGCGGATGGCGCGGACGGCGCGCCGGACCTCGCGGTTCGCGGCGCAGAGCCTGAAGGCTTCTGGCTCATCGACGGGACGCGTGTCGGCAAGCAGCTCAAACCCCGGATCGAGCTCACCGACACACGCTGGCCCGGACTGACTCTGCGTCCTGCAACGAAAGAAGCCCTCGAAAGCTGGTTTGCCGATGGGCAGGGACTGAGGTCAGGCGACCGGCTGATGGTCTTCGTGACCGACCACGGGACGGAGAATCGCGAGCAACCCGACAACGGTGCCATTTCCTTGTGGCGAGAGGAACTGTCGGTGGAAGAGCTCAAGGGGCTCCTCAGCTGGCTCAGGCCGGGCGTCCAGACCGTGATGGTCATGAGTCAGTGCTACTCGGGCACGTTCGCGGCCGCCATCTATGACGACCTTGGCGAGCCGGATGGCGATGCCTGCGGCTTTTTCTCCACGACCCGTGATCGCAAGGCCTATGGCTGCTATCCGGAAGGACGCGATCGCGACCGGATCGGTCACGCGTTCCGTATTATCGACGCCCTGGACCGCAACCCTAGCACCGCCGAGGCCCATCTCGACGTGCTGCTCACCGATAGCACTCCGGATGTCCCGGTGCGCACGAGCGATGTCTATCTGGAGCGGGTCCTCGCTGAGGAGGCCAAGGCTCGTGGGCTGGAGTTGGACGCTCTCGTTGACTCGCTGCTCGTCGAGGCCTGGCGGGATCGCGTGGTCTGGGAGCCCGAGCTGCGACTGCTCGACCGGATCGGCGAGGCGTTTGGCACGTTCAGCCCCCGCACGCTCGCGGAGTTGACAGACTACGAAAAGGAGCTGCCGCCGCTTGCTGAAAGGATGAAGGACTTCGGTAGGCGCTGGGAGGGGACGCTGGTCGACCTCAAGGAAGAGGCGCTTCGGAAGTTCGTGCGAGAGCTTCCCGAGTGGGACGAACTCCTGCAGCAAGCGTATCTGCGGCAATTGAACGCCGAGGAGAGGGCAGCCCTTCTCGCTGAGCTGCTGTCGGAGTTCGAGCGGTTCGTGCGCGGTCGACCGGACATCTGGGAGCGGTTGGAAGGGCTGCGCGAGCGGGCGAGCGGTGCGTCGCGGGCGCGATGGCGGCTGGACGTCCGAGCTGGGGCCCTACACCGGATGCGGTCCGTCCTGATCGCCGTTGCAGGTCGAGCCCTGCTCGGTAGACCGGCGACCGTGGAGGCGGAAGGCAAACGCCGCCTCGAACAGCAGCGGGCTCTCGATTCCTTGCTGAGCTGCGAAGCATTCGAGCCCGGGGAGCTGGCGCCGTGGTGGTCCGAGCTCGAGCCGCCGCCGATCGAGGCCTTCCCGCCGTTGAGCGAAGAGATCCAGCTGTTGGAGGAGGTTTTGCCGTCGTGGCTGGGTGTCGAGTACGCGAAGGTTCCCGAAGGCTTGCGTGTGGACCGGCAGATACCGGCCGGTGCGAGCTGGCTGAAGGCGGTCTTCCCCGAATCGCCCGCCTCGGAAGTGGGTCTCGAAGCTGGCGACGTCGTTCTAGGGCCTCCGGACGGAACGTTCGAGTTCTATGGGCAGCTTCGTGAATGGACGATGAGCTCTCCGCGCGGCAGGCCGATGCCACTGCGCGTGATCCGCCTCGGCCCAGAGCCCGCAGAGGACCTGGAGTTCGTTGCCTCGCCGGTACTGCGCCCCCTGCC
Organism: uncultured delta proteobacterium; assembly: GCA_963746475.1. Lineage (GTDB taxonomy): Bacteria > Myxococcota_A > Polyangia > Polyangiales > Houyiibacteriaceae > SG8-38. The sequence continues at coordinate 594,814 of CAVVBB010000003.1, read as the reverse complement.
GATCGAGTGGCCGGAGTTGTCAGGGCCCCCTAAGCCGGGGGAGCCAGCACCTGCGCTACCGACCAGTCTCGTACGGGTCGGCGGCGGCAGCCTGCCCGAACTCGAGGGTAGACCGCATCTTCTCTTTTTCTGGGCCACCTGGTGTATTCCCTGCAAGCGGGCGGTTCCTGAGGTCATGGCCCTTTCCGCTGAGCGAGGGATTCCCGTCGTGGCGATCACCGACGAAGACAGCGCCAAGGTCGCGAGCTTTCTCGAGGCGTACGACGGGCAGTTCTTCTCTCTCGTGGTCACCGACAGGACGCGCGCCAGCTTTCTCGCCTATGGGGTGAGTGGTACTCCGACCATGGTTCTGGTGGGCAAGGACGGTGTCGTGCGACAGCGCCAGGTGGGGTACGAGCCCGGCAAAGGGCTGACCTTCGCGGGTTCGCCTTGATCCTCCGACAGGCGCTCGCGACTTAAGCGAGCTTTGCAACGACGCTAGACCACTGCCGAGCGGCCACAAGCGCCTGTCCTGATCCCAGATGTCCGTGCCGTCGGCCGGGTAGAAGCCGAGCAGCAGAAGGTCGGGAGCCGCCGGGTGACCTCGGGCTATCGCGAAGGTTCGGGGTGGAGCTGACTAGATGGCGTGCCGCACGACCAGAGCCGTCATCCACAGCATACAGATCAGCTGAACGAAGAAGAAGCCAAAGCGCAGATAGGCGAGGAGGTTCGTCTGCACCCAGGAAACGTGAATCAAGGTCTGCACGATGCGGGCCCCCATCAACGTGAGCGCCAAGATGTCCAGCGCAGTGCTGTGCGCGCCGCTGACGACGATGACGAGGACAATCGAGCCGTAGATTGGCAGGTTTTCGAGGCAGTTCAGGTGAGCGCGCATCGCGCGACGGTACCGATCTGAACCTTCTACCTGATCGGCGCGGAACTCTTTCACTTGAGCCCGACCGGCAAAAATCAGACCCCAGCGGTAGATGCCGACGGTCAACACCAGAACCAGCATCGACCAGACCGCGAAGGCGAGCAGGACCCAAACCGGAATAGACATTGTCATGTTGCATTCTTCTCTCGGCGCTTCGAGGCTTGCGGCGCAGACTGTTTCCGATTCGCCAAGTCGCGCAGGTTCCGAGCGGGCAGGGGATCAGAACGAGGAGCCCGGCTCCTGAAGGAAATCGAGCTCCTCGGCCGTGGACTCGCGTCCGAGGAGCTCGTTGCGATGCGGGAAGCGTCCGAAACGCTCGACGATCACGCGGTGGCGGGTGGCGTAGTCGTGTCCGCTCTCGAAGAGCTCCCGGAGCGCTGGCGAGCAGGCGGCCGCCTCCGCCTCGAAGAGCGCCTCGCAGCGGCGCTGGTGCTCGAGTTTCTCGGAGTGCATGAACGGCATGAAGACGAAGTAGCGCTGCATGGCCTCGAGCGTTTCGGCTTCACCTGAGTCGAGCAGCCGGGCCGCGAGCGCCAGCGCTGCCTCGTCACCGGCGTACATGCCCGGCCCGTCGCGGTGGATATTACGCGAGAGCTGGTCCAGCAGCAGGATCAGCGCCAGCTTGCCGCACGCGCTCCGCTCCCAGTCCGTGAGCTCGCCCCGCCGCGCCTGCTCCAGGCGCCCGCCGTAGGTCTCCCGCAGGTATGCGTCGAAAACGGCATCCTTCCGCCACCAGCGCGCCACCTTCTGCGGTGCCGCCTTGCCATCCCTGTCCAGCTCGCCGATCCAGTCGTCGATCAGCGCGTCGATCTCCCGCTCGCTCATGGGGACAAGGATAGGCGAATAGTTTGAGGCTTTGCGTTCTTTCGTTGAGCTGCCGGGGCAATAAAAATGTTAGCCGTGTTCGAGGACGAAGTGCTCTGTGCGCTGTCGGCTGGGAATAATCTAACGCTCGGTGGAGCGGGCTTCTCCCGGGGACCTCATCGCTAAGACTTTGTGTGCAACGCGGTCTCCTGAAAGAACTGAACGCCTTTGACGCACCGCACATAATCGCCTGCCGCAGAGCTCCCGTACCTCCAAGAACGCGGACGCACGCACGAACATGTGAGTACGCCACGGCCGTTGACGAGGGGATTTCATTTCTCGTAGTTTCGCTCCGACCTTCGCTACGTACTGCACAGGGGCGTGCAGTCGAAACGGGGAGAGAGGGTAGATTGTATGACTTCTTGGAAGCGCGCGTACTTGGCTTTGGCCTGCGTAGCTTGTGTTGCCGGCTGCGGTTCAGAATCGGTCGAAGGCAGTTCACTGAGCCTCGAGGACAACGAGCAAGACTTCGCAGTTGACGCGAAGGGAACCTATCTGCGGACGGTCTGGGACCGACCGGCCGGACCCACCGTGATCGCGCTGGTCGACATCGGTGCGGAGCCGGGCGAAACCTTGCGGCTTCGGCGCAAGGGAAGCTTCAAGCGTAACCACAAGAGCAGCGGAGACGGCCTCGCAGGGGTTTTCAGCAGCACGGACGAACTGGCGAAGAACCCGAGCCTCTGGGGCTCCCCCAACCGCGTGACCCACGCCATTGAGGCTGGCGAAGACGTCGTCACAGCCAAGACTTTCTTCTGGAGGCGTACGACCGATATCCCGGAGGATTTTGAAATCACCGATTCGGTCGAGGTCGTGGTGCCCACCGGCGCCCGATACCTCTTCGTGACCCCGCTCGACGACTACTTCCTAGACAACAAGAGCCAAGACCTGGCGGTCGGCCTCACCGTGATCTGCCCCGGTGGCGTTTGCGATGCTTGTGAAGGTGTCATCTGCAACGACGAGAACGTTTGCACCCGCGATGCCTGCAATCCGCTCACGGGCGGCTGCGAGTCCGAGCCCATCGGCGACGGTAGCGAGTGTGATTTCGACGGCATGCCCGGTCGCTGCATGGGCGGAACCTGCGCCGACGCCATGCTCTGCAAAGACGTCGTCTGTGACGACGGCAGCCCCTGCACAGAAGACGGCTGCAACCCGCTAAACGGGGAGTGCGAGACCAGCCCCGTGGACGATGGCGCGAACTGTGACGCCGACGGGCTTCCTGGGCTCTGCACCGACGGGGTCTGTGAAGCGGCGGACCTCTGCGCGGGCTCGAGCTGCGGCGACGCGAACGCCTGCACGACGGACACTTGCAACCCGCTCAGCGGCGCATGTGAGAACGCGCCCGTCGACGACGGAACGGCCTGCAACTTCGACGGCCTGCCCGGCCTCTGCGCCGGCGGCGTCTGTGGCGACGCGAAGCTCTGCGAGAATGTCCCCTGTGATGACGGGAACCCCTGCACCGATGATTCCTGCGATCCGCTCAACGGAACCTGCGTCAACGCACCGGTTGACGATGGCGCCCTCTGCGACTTCGACGGTCTTCCCGGGCTTTGCAGCGGTGGCGTCTGTGGCAACGCCGATCTCTGCGAGGGGGTTGTCTGCGACGACGGCAACGCTTGCACGGACAACCCCTGCGACTCCCTGACGGGTGAGTGTGCGGTGACGGCAGTGAGCGATGGCACCGCCTGCGACTTCAACGGCCTGCCCGGTCTTTGTACCGCCGGTGTCTGCGAAGACGCCAAGCTCTGTGAGGGCAAGGACTGCAACGACGGCAACCCCTGTACCGACGATTCCTGCCAGACTGCGGACGGTAGCTGTGAGCATGTCGCCGTCGACGACGGAAGCAGCTGTGACTTCGGCGGGCTTCCAGGCCTGTGCACTGGCGGCGTCTGCGACGATGCCAAGCTCTGCGAAGGCAAGGACTGTAACGACGGCAACCCCTGCACCGAGGACAGCTGCGAGGCGCTCAGTGGAGACTGTAACCACAGTCCCGTGACGGACGGAAGCAGCTGCAACTTCAACGGAGCGCCCGGACTCTGTAACAACGGCCTGTGCGAAGACGCCGAGCTCTGCAGCGGCGTCAGCTGCGATGATGGCAACGCCTGCACCGAGGACAGCTGCGACCCTGCAGATGGACAGTGCGACTTCAGCCCCGTGACCGACGGAAGCAGCTGTGACTTCGGTGGCTTCCCCGGTCTTTGTACCGGCGGGGTCTGCGAGGACGCTCAGCTCTGCGGAGACAAGAACTGCGACGACGGCAACGCGTGCACGACCGATTCCTGTAACCCACTCAACGGCGACTGCGTCAACGAGCCGGTGACCGACGGCGATAGCTGTGACTTCGGCGGCTTCCCCGGTCTTTGCACCGGCGGGGTCTGCGACGACGCCAAGCTCTGCGACAACGTCTCTTGCGACGACGGCAACGCCTGCACGGACGACAGCTGTGACCCGATGAACGGCCAATGCGACAGCAGCCCCGTCGGCGACGGTGCGAGCTGTGACTTCGGTGGCCTCCCCGGTCTTTGCAACGGCGGCACCTGCGAAGACGCGTTGCTCTGCGAAGGCACGGACTGCGACGATGGCAACGCCTGCACCGAGGATGCCTGCGATCCGCAGGATGGCCTGTGCGACAACCTGGCCGTCCCGAGCGGCTCGACCTGCGACTTCAACGGTTTCCCCGGGCTCTGTAACGCGGGCGCCTGTGAAGACGCCGAACTCTGCAAGGGCGTCAGCTGCAACGACGGCAACCCCTGCACGGACGACAGCTGCGATCCCTTGGACGGCCTGTGCGACAACCTGGCCGTCTCGGACGGCTCGACCTGCGACTTCAACGGTCTTCCCGGGCTCTGTAACGGGGGCACTTGTGAAGACGCTGAGCTTTGCAAGGGCGTGGTTTGCGACGACGGCAACGCCTGCACGGTCGATGTCTGCGACCCGCAGAACGGTAGCTGCGGAAACACCGAAGCTGCGAACGGCACGCCCTGTGCCGGTGGAAGCTGTCAGGCCGGGCAGTGCGTGGCAGATGCGCCCGACCCGCAAACGGTCAATGGCACGGTCAACTGCACCTTGCCACTGGGCCTCGGCACCGCGAACGTCGAGGTCCAGCTAGAGATCGCGCCAGCCGCGGCCTGGACGAACGGGGCCACCGTGGACGTCGCTTTCGAGGCGAGCACTGTGATCCCGGCTAGCCTCGGTCAGCTCCTCGTCGATCTGGGCACGGACCAGCTCAACATCGAGAGCCTGCAAGCCGATCTCTCGGTAGGCGGCGGGAGCCCGGCGACCATCACGGTCACGCAGGGGACAGCCACGTTCGACGTGGACGCGAACGACGACGGCACGGCCGAGGATCTGCCTATCCAGATCCCCGTTCCGAACGAGCTCGTCACCGACTTGGGGGCGGCTTCGGTGAGCTTCACCATTTCGCACTTTGAGGCTTCACTGACCGGCGTTCCGCTGCTCGGAAGCCTGGTGGTGAGCGAACAGCAGCCACCGAGCACGATCGACTGCTCGCTCTCGAGCACGACGGCAAGTTTCGCGAAGTAGTAGAGGATAGAACAACAGGATAGAGAGCCCCGTGGACTCCGTTCCACGGGGCTTTCGTTTATGGGAAGAGCGGCCCTTGTGCGGTCCGCGCAGGACACGCTCCCGCGACCCAGTTGGCAGGGCCTAGAGCGTCGCGCTAGAAGAACGGCCTCGTGATCTCTAGATTCGCACTGCGATTGACGTCGCTCTCCTCATTGCTTCTGCTGGCTCTCCTTCTTTGCGTTCTCGGTTGCAAGCGTAAGCCGCCCGTTCCGGAGCATCTCATCCTCATCACGGTGGACACGCTTCGGCCTGACCGCATCGGAGCGTACGGAAAGCCGGACGCGAAGACGCCCCATATCGATGCGCTTGCCAAGACGGGGACGACCTTCACGCACGCGTATGCGCCGATGGCGAGGACGACCCCAGCGCTCGGGTCGTTGATGACCGGGCTATGGCCTCATCACCACGGCTCGCGGGAAGTGCATCGAGAGCTGCAACGCGGCACCTTTGTCGCGACTCCGCTCAAGAAGGCCGGCTTTGCTCCGATCGCCATCAATGCAAACCCTGCGGCCGGCCGCAAGCAGGGCTTCGCCGTCGATTTCGATGTGTTCCAGGAGAGTCTTCGCTTCACCGCCGAGGCAGTCACCGACAGGGCGATTGAGGCCGTCCACGGGGTCCGCGAGGGCCAGCGAACTTTTCTCTGGGCGCATTACTATGACCCCCACTGGCCCTACCAGCCGCCCAAGGCTTGGCGTCGAGCGGGCACGGAGCCATGCGAGAAACTCTCCAAGCTGAGCCGTGGCATCAAGCAGTCCAACCAGGGCGGCCATTCGGCTGCGGCGCTCGGCAGTTGCTGGGACGCGTATGACAGCGAGCTCGAGTTCGTCGACCATGAAGTCGGTCGACTTGTCGCGGCTCTTCGGGAATCCGGGCATCTCGAAAATGCGCTCGTCGTCTTCACTTCAGACCACGGGGAGAATTTCGGCGAAGATGGCTTGTTCTTCGCTCACGGCCGGAGCGTGCATGATGCCGGACTGCACGTTCCATTGATCGTCGCCGGTCGGGGCATCCGCCAAGGGCAGCAAGAGGCGTCACTGGTTCGGTTGATCGATTTGGCACCGACGATGCTTTCGGTGCTCGGCCTCGCACCGGAGCAAGTCTTGCCGGGCGCAGATGGCCTGAGCTTCGCCGAAGTCCTCTACGAGGCATCCGCGAGCTCGCCAGAGTTCCCGAGGGAGTTGGCGTTTGCCGAAAGCGGGGGCGCGTTGATCATGGATGATCACACGGCCTTGCTCTCGGGGCGCCCTAGAACCGGCTACTGCCTCAATGACGGCACGCGCTCGCTCTGCTGGAAGGGCGAGGCGCGCCCGGCGCTCTACGATCGCAGCCAAGACCCGCGGATGACACATGACCTGCGGGAGGAACGTCCGGATGACTTCGCCGAGCTAGAACGCGCCAGGGGTCGATGGGAGCCCGGCAAGACTCGACAAAGGGCCGTATCCGACGGACGCTTCAAGCTGATCGAGCGACCGAGGCTCGGCGGCGGATACACTCGCTCGCTTTACGAGCTTCGCAGCGACCCTTCGGAAACGCAGGACGTGCAGCGACGGTTCCCCGCGCACTTTGCGCGGCTCTCAGAGGCACTCGACGCATGGGTGCAAGAGGTGCCGGGATATGTGCCCGAGGCCCTGACCGACGAGGAAGAGGCGCAGCTCAGAGCCCTCGGGTACGTGGAGTAGCTCGACCGCCGTGGTCCCGTCGACCTAGCGTGTAGACGAAAGAGCCACCCCCGATTCCGCGAGGGTGGCTTCTCCGTCGGACGGTCGTCGACCGGCTGCCTTTCCTAAGGGGTCGCGGACCAGAGGACCGTCGTGCCGTCCGCGGAGTATATGCGCAGACTCCCGTCATCCTGCAGGTGCAGATAGGCTCCGGCATTCCCCGACGTGTTGCTGCTCCAGGTGACGCTCCCTAGGACGTCATAAATGGCGAAGTTCCCAGTGGTGCGCATGGTGGCAATGTTCGCGGGCATCCGCGATGGGACGTTCCACAGTTTGGTTCCGTTGGCATCGAAGAGAGCGAGCTCGCCATCGCCCTGCATGAGCAGCTGGAACCCTCCGGCGCAGGAGTCGACCGACTGACCGGCCCCGAGGTTTTCCCCGGGTTGCAGGGTCCCACAGCCCTCGGGAGGAGGCGTGTAGTAGCCTCCACCTCCGCTTCCGCCTCCGCCTCCGGTCCCTGGATTGGGCGGGGTACCAGGAGCGGACCCCGGTGCAGACAGGTTGAAAAACAGCGACATGTATTCGCCGTTCCTGGTTAGGTCGACCAGCTCCAGCTGCAGGCCGAGGAAGTCCGGAAGAGGGAAGCTCCCCAAGGCCGATGCGAGCGTCGGCACCAAGGACTTGGCGACCGCCGGCAACAGGCCGAGAATGGCTGTTTCGTCGGCGCCGAGTGGGTTGTCCAGGACGGTGAACTGCAGATCTCCCTCTCCGGGTTCCGACATGAGGATGTTCAAAATGCCGTTCTCGAACTCGGCGTTGAAGCCCAGGGTCCCGTCGAGCACCAGCTGAAGCACGACCTGGTTGTCGGACTCCGTCACGAAGCTGAGCAGCAGATGCGGAATCGTGAGCGTCGCGAGCTCACCGTTCGGCCCTGGCGCCCCGGTGACGAAGGGGGCCATCGTCGGGTACACATCGATTCGGATCAGCTCGCTCGGAGCCAGGTTCTTGAAACCGCCTCGAAAGACGAGTCCCAACAAGCCTGCCGTGATCGGGTCGACCACGCCGATGCTTGCCAGGAAAGGATCGTCGGCGGCACTCAGGTCCACCTGATCGACCGACATGATCAGCAGCCCGGTTTCGATCATGCCCCTGAGCAGCTGATTGAAGCCAGAGGCCGAGATGCCGAGACCGAGCTCGTAGGGCTGGCCGTTCGGAGCCGTCGTCCCGAAGCTCGGGAATGGCTCGTACACGTGGTAGCTGCGAGCCAGGTCCACCGCCCTAGGATCGTCTGCCACTTGGAAGAATCGAGCGTCGGCGGCCACGGTGAATCCATCTTCATTTTCCGCGATTGCCGAGATGGGTGCGTCGACCTCGACGACCCCAATCGCATCCCCGACGGCCCCTTCGATGTCGAGATCGGCGAGCACCAGCTCGAGTGCATCCGCGATGACCGTGTCGCCATTGGTCGTCTTGTTGAGATAACTCTTCATTCCGGGCAGCACGAAGTCGTTTTTGAGGTCGCGAATGATCAAGTCCATCAGCACTTCGTAGAGCCCTCCGAGCAGCCCTTTACAGTTCGTGTTGTCGCGGAACGCTCCGATTTGGACGGCAACGTTTGCCGTCTGGCGAGCATCGATCCCGCCTTTGCCATCGGGCTCCAGCGCGAAGGTGCCCTGGACCCGCATCGTGTCGGCGAAGATGTCTGCATAGCAGTTGATGTTGACGCCCGAGGTTTCCCCGACGTTTGCGCGCAGGGAGAGCCCCTGGATCGTCACGTCGACGTCCAAGTATCCCTGGCGCGAATCGATGTTCGCGGTGATCCCCGTCATCCGCGGAGCGGGCGAAGCAGCCACCACGGCTTTGACCTTACCGAAACAGACCCCGAAGATCGGACCCTCCAGGTAGCAGAAGTCATTGACGACTACCGAGCCCGGCGGAACGAAAATCGCTGGGTCCAGTCCGATCAGATCCGCAATGATCGGCTCGACATCGTCCATTCCGGGATCCCGCATCCGCAGGGCAAACCCGTCGGGCGACACCTCCCCCTTGGGGATCGAGTCTCCCCGGATGATCGTCACGCGATCGCGAACTTGCTCCTGTTGATCCCCGATCAAGACTTCGGCAATGATCGGCTGAAGCGGAGTCGTCAGGTCGAGCGGCAGCGGGACGCTGAACTTCCCGTTCGCCACGGCGGCCTGAACTCCGTTCACTTTCACCTCGACCGGCACCGAAGGGTGTACGTTCAACAATGTGCCGGTCACGAGGACGGAGTTCCCTGTCGTAAATGAGCCGTGCAGCGGGCTCTGTATGACAACTGCGGGATTCAGATCCTCGCAGCCTTCTGCCATCAAGAAAGGCGCCGCTATCAGTGTAGCGATCGCCCACAAGTGCCTCTTTGCAACCTTCGTCATGGCGTCTCCCCGGGCGCCAATAACGGCGCTTTCGCTGGTTCTTAGTTAAAAAAAGGAAGGCGGACCTTCGATAAACCTAATGGTGTTAGAGGAAAGCTGTCAACAACGAAGATGCGGTGATTCGCGGGCGGAGCGATCGAGCTCCCGCCGATCGGCACGAGCCCGTCGCCGCGCGGCGGGCATGTCCTCGCGTGGTACTGCGCAAAGCTTCGGGATGTATCGCCGCGAGCAGCTTCGTACGGACTTGGCAAGGCTCGGCGCGATTCTTGACGCCCGCCGGACTGCGGGGTTAGCGACGAAGGAATCACCATGCCGGGAACGCCGCGATGATTCGACACCCTCGATTCCACACGCCCAAGCTGGCAAGGCTGGGGGCGGCTTTCGTGCTCGCGACTGCGATGGCGGGTTGTACTGCGCTCGGCCTCGGAACTGGATCGCGACCCGTCTCCGTGGAGCCTCCGCAGGTGTCGGTCGCATCGGTTCGCTTGGCCCAAGTGCCGTCGACTCAGCAGCTTGCTAGCTACTACTGCGCGCAGTACTTCGGTCCGCTCATTTGTCGAGCGTTTGGGCCCGCCACTGCGGTCGACGACATGAATTTCGCGTTCGACGTGGAGCTCGAGTTTGAAAACCCGAACCCGTTCCCACTGCCGGTCGTACAGTCGCTCTTCGCGTTGACGGCTTTCCCGGAGCAAGCTGAGGCGGCGCAGCTGGGCACCGTGTGCCTGAGTTTCTGTGAGGATCCGGAAGACTGCGCGCAGGATGCGAACGCCTGCACCGCCGATGAGCCCGAGATTCGCGACGCGACAGACTTCGCGGAGCTTGCTGCTGATTTCCTGTTTGCAGTGGCTTTGGGCGAAAGGCGCTTCGACGAGCTGCGTGTACGAACGGTGCCCCCAAACGACCGAACGCGGATGGTCGTCCGCTTGGGTGTGGATACGGCACAGATCACCGCACTGATCGCCAAGCTCGGCAAGGGAGACCTCGATCGGATCAAGACGGGGAAACTGCCGGAGCTCGCGATTCCCTATCGGCTCGAAGGAACGGCTTGGGTGTCGGTAGAATCACTGGGCCGCTTCGCAACGGCCTTCGGACCGCAGACGGGCAGCTGGCAGCTAGGCACAGAAGGGCAGCGGCCGTAGCAGAACCCGGCCCGAGCGAGCCTGGTAAGACTCGCGCCCGGAGGACCGGAGTTATCAATCCCATCTGCACCGTTCGACGAGCGTTGACATCGTCGAAGGTCAGTCCTCTTCGTCTTTGCCCCAAGAAGCGCCGATTCCGATCCCGAGCAGGGGTCCCTTGATGCCGACGCCGTCCACGGTGACGGGTGCGGTCACGTATCCGGTGCGCACATCGAGGCCCAACCAGAACTCGCCGCGCAGCCGCCAGAGCAGGAGCGCGCGCAGGTAGGCGCTCGACACGAACTCGCTTCGTGGACCCACGCGACCCCAGCCCAAGTCGAACATCGGTCCGGCACCAAACCAGCCGTTCCAGTCCCCGGTGCCCCATAGGGCACCGATGGCGCCTCCGGCGGTGCGCATCTTGAGATCATCGGGGGTGCCATCCTTGCGGCCAAACCTCGCAAAGGCTTCGCCGGCGAAATGGATGCACTTGTCGAAGGGCCTGTAGAACGTTCCCAATCCGAACCCGGTGAGCGCTGCGTCGGCGTTTGGGTATAAGCGCATGCTCGAGGAGAGATCCGCGAAGAGCTTCGGTGCGTCTTCCTCGGAAGTGCTATCGGCCAACGCGCCTTGTGCGCGCGTGAGTAATGCCATCGCAATCGCGAAGGGAAGCATCAGTCTCATGGCCAACAGAGTCACATGTCGCCTCTCGAGCCTTTGCCGGCCAACGCTCCGCGGTGACGGGGCTTGCCGCTTCCTGAACTCATGCCGAAGCCAGCTGGAGGCTTCAGCTATAGCAATCGTCGAATGCGTCTTGGCCGAACTCGTCGATGACCTCGTCGAAGCAGTCGAGATATCCCTCGCCTCTGAGATCTTGGCAGCTCAAGTCAGACAGACAGTTGAGATAAGTCGTCCAAAGCGGAATGCACTCGTTCGAAATACCGTCCGCGTAGTCGCGCTCGTACGCCTCACACTCGGCCTGAGTCTCGTCATAGCACTGGACGACCTTCATACAGAACTGCTCGATGGCCCCGTCGAGATCTCCGTTCCCACCGTCGCCACCACTGTCCCCGCAGCCGGCGAGGGCCAGGCCTGTCATGGCGACGGGAGGAATTAGTTTCTTCGTGCTGAACATGAGAACTCCTTCGCCTCCGAGTCTGCCGTAGGATATGCCTGTTGGCTAGTTCCGAAGGCTCTTCGACGAAACCCACAGCAGGCTCGGAACATCCGACGGCCGGAGAATCCATGACAGTGGCCTTCTGCGCGATCTCGCTCGCGAGTCGCCATCTGTGTTAACTGGCAAGCCCCGTAGGGTCCGAACGCGCCGCAAGAGGCCCAAATCAAGAGCAGACCGCCAGCGAGCGTGAGCCAGCTGATGTCCGGTGCCTCAATCACGACGAGGACCCCCAGTAGCGCACTGTTCAACACTTTGAGACGCGGGTCCTTGCCCAGAAAAACGCAGGCGCCGAGTACGACGGCGTACATCATCATGTGAGGTGTGCGGTCGAGGAGGTACGCGGTATCCCAAACCAGCGGGCCGACCAGGAACGCGGTCGCGCTCAGCGCCAGGAGCGACAGGAACGTGGCGTAGGGGAAGCGTGAGGCCGCTCTTCGCGTCCATGGGAACGAGAAGAACAGAACGCGTGCGGCGGCCCGAAGCACGGCCGGGGGCACCCGCCGTGGTCGCGTTCGACACGAGCATCTTCTCCAGGGCTACGGAGACGCCCACTTACGAAAGTGAATCGCCGCCTAGGCTCACGAACGTACTTTCGGCCGTGACGATGGGCGCTCCCGTCGCCTGCTGAAAGAGCGTCAGGATGCTGCCAGCATGAGAGCTGACTTGTACGCCTACCCCCGACATTGCGTTGTCGGAGGCGGCGCCTCTGTCTCTAAGCAGGACGAACTAAGCGACCCGCTCGACCACGTACTCCCGAAGCTTGCCGCCGACCTGGAGTCTGAAGTCGTCGCCCTCGTGGCAGCCGATTAGTGCGCGTCCGACGGGGGAGCTCGGGGTTAGGACTTGGACTTCCATGCCGTCGACCTCGACCCGGAGGCCGCCTCCGCGCCGCACCATGAGAAAGCACTGATAGCGTGCGTCGACCTCGACCAGAATGAGCGCGCCTTCGCCGATGGGATCAGAGGGGCCAAAGGCCCGGGTAGGGAGCAGGCGAATCGCCGAGCGGTCGTCTTGAAGCTCGACCACACGCTTCGCCTGGCCCCGCGCGAGATAGGAAGCTTCGAGACCCCGGGTGTCCTTGTCGTTCTCGGCGCGGCTCTCTTCGTGGGTGGCGCCTTCGCGAGTGGTTTCGGCTGAGGCCTTCATGACCTCGACTCGTTCCTCGAGGTGGGCCAGTAGGGCGGCTCTGACTCGGATCTTGTCGGGTAGCAGAAGCATCGAGCGGTGCGGGCGAGCGACGGTCTAGCATCGAATCCCGACCGCGGTAGCCCGGGCGAGACTCTATCATTGGCCAACAGGGGTCGCGAGGTTCGAGCCGAGGCGTCGGGCGCCCGCAAAAGCTCTGCGGGAGCGCCGGGGGCCCCGTGGTCTCGGATGCGACGAGCGGGGCCCGCTACAGCTCGTCCTCGACGCTGCTGCCTCCGCCCTCGAAGAAGCCCGCGAGGTGCTGCGCCCGCACGGAAACTTCGCTGAGCTCTTTGGCGAGCGCCTGGCGCGTCTGCGGGCCCACATCACCATCGACACCAATCCCGACTTTCTTCTGAAAGTCCCGAATCGCGTTTCGGGTCTGCGGGCCCATCTTCCCGTCATGCTTCCCGGGATCGCAGCCGCAGATGTCGAGCGCTTCTTGCAGTGCCGAAATGTTGTCGTCTGATGCCATGGCCAACTCCTAGTTCAGTCCCCAAGCCTTCGCCCAGGCCTTGGCAGCTCCAGCAAATGCTGCGGGGTCGCTCGCGCCAAGCTTCGTGGACACTTCGTTATATTCCTGCTTGAGCCCCGCGAACTCCTCTAGGAGCTCGGGAGGAGCGCCTTGCCCCGCTTGCTTCGCAGCCTTGGACTTGGCGCGAAGGTCGGCGACATCGTATTTGTCGAGGATGCCGTTCAACACGGCTGCGCCTGTTTCCGCGTCTGGCGCCGCTTTCAGGGCCGTCACGCCGGCTTCGAAGACCGCGACGAGGTTCTGCGATGCAGTGCCCGTGAGCGGAACATCGGGAATCTCAGGTCCGGCTGGCTCCACGACCTCTGGCGTTGGCACTGGTGCGGGCTCGGCCGCGACCGGCGGCATCTCGGGCGCGGCTTCCTTCTTCTTACAGCCTGCCGTCGAGGCCAGCGCGAGCACGAGCATTGCGAGTGTGACTATCTTCATGGCTCCGTGTCCCGATGAGTGAGGGTCAAGGATAGAGAGGCGTCATACGAAAGCAAGTCGTTTCGTCCAGAACCCAGCTGAGCTTCCTGTAGCTTCTGTAGACGAGGGAGACGCTTGGACCTTGACCCCATTGAGCTACCGGACGAGCTCGTCTACTGGTCCAGACGGTCGAAATGCGCCGTAAGCTCGCTTGGATGACAGGGAAAAAGGCCTGGGCTATCGCTCTAGGGTTGATGATCGTTGCGGGTGTCCTGGCCTTCGTCTCGAGCCCCAAGCTGGAGTTCGTCCTCGGGGGTGCGATGGTCAATCTCGGCTACCGACTTCAGGACAGGCTCGCCGACTATGACTTGGATCAGCGGGAATCGCTCTCGCCGGACGAGATCTGGGAAGAGCTCAAGCAGCAAAACGAGCTGGCTGCCGAGGTTCGAGACACGTTTCCTCGCACCGTCAGACATCCGCTGGTGGCGCTCGTCGCATGCATGGACGCACGCATCGACACGAACGAGCTCGTGGGTGATACGCGCCGGTACTACTACGTCGTGCGAACGGCGGGATCGGTCCTTTCGGAGGCGGAGCAAGAGATGCTGGAGCTCGCAGTCGTGAACGGGGTGAAGCTCGTTCTTCTCACCACGCATACGGACTGCGCAGCCGAAGCCGCAGCGGCCGATCCCGAGACGCACGACAAGTTCCCTGCGATGACCTCGCTCGTCGACGAACGGGAGCGAAGCATCAAGCAATTCATGGCCCGCCCACTGATCCGCGATGCCGTCGCGGCGGGGACCTTGAAGGTACAGCGCGCGCGGATTGATACGGATACCGACCGGTTGATCCCCGTCGCCCTCGAGTAGCCCCTGCGAGCGGACTAGCCCCGGCGGGTGTCCGCACATCTCGGCGCCGACACCTGGATCAAGCGAACGTCTTCGCTGAGGGTCGCCCGTCAGCACGCGAAGAAGACTGACGTCGCTCGCAGCGCCGCTGGGACGCGTCGATTCGTCGCCCGCAGACACAGCGGGAAACAGGAAGGGGGAAGCGGTAGACTGTACTTGACGATGAAAGCGTTCGCAGCATGCGCGATCGGCGACATGCGCCGCCTGAGAGCTTCGCGTACGGCGATTCTCGTCCTAGGGGGGCTTTGCGTCGTCTTGGCGCTGGGGGCGGATTTGCTCTTGCCGCTGGGGGCGGGGGCAGGGTTCGGCGTCAAGCAGAGGCTTCTGCTGTTGATCGGTCTCCTGCTCGTCGTTCCGGCGCTGCTCGTTCCCTCTCGACACTTCGATCGCTTGGTCCTCTTCTACATGAACGACCTGTCGGACCGCGAGCTCGACCCGATGCGCTTCACGGTTTCCGGTGGCTATCTCGTGCATCGAATAGACGAGTAAGGAAGCGTCCACACAGCGGAAGAGCTTGCTCAGACGGCGAGCCAAATTGTCAGTCCAAGCATTCGCACACGCGTCGAGAACTTCGTCCGTCTCAATGGCATCCGCGCTTTTGTGAAGCGCCTCCAAGGCGAAAGCGAACGGATCTCGCCGGATAACGTCGAGCACGCTGCAGCGTTCGCTGCGCAGATGCGCGAGCTTTCCCTCACGCGAGGCGCTCGTTTCATGACGGTCATCATTCCCAGCTATAACGAGGCTTCGGCGCAGCAGTACTCGCCGCCAGTCGAGCGATACATCTCGCTACTGGAGCAGCGGGACATCGAGGTGCTGAGTCTCCTGGGCCTCGTCGGGCCAGACGACTACTTTCATCCCGATGACCCGCACTTCAATCCTGCGGGCGCCCGAGCCGTCGCGAAGGCGACACTCGAGAGGCTGCACTAGGACTCTACGAGAGGCGTTGGAGCGGCCGCAAGGCCCTCGATGATTGCGCGGGCGCTCAGCCTAGGGATTTGTCGCGCCTCGGGCTGGCGTTTGCCGGTCGACGGCGACATACCAGCACGGTGACCTCGTCGGCCCTCAATCACGACTGGTTCAGCCAATCAGCGCGCTCCCGGCTGGCCTTCCTCTACGGCGAGGAGCGGGCTGGAGCTGTCCTAGAGCAGCTGCTGGCGCGAATGGAGGCCCATCCCCGAGGGGAGCCGAGGGAAGCCTCGGTTCGCTGGACACAGTCCGATGTGGCGCTCATCACCTATGCGGACTCGATTGTGCGCGACGGTGAGGCCCCGCTCGCCACGCTCAGGCGCTTTCTCGATGAGGAGCTCGCAGGCGTCCTGAACACGGTCCACCTGCTGCCGTTCTATCCCTACAGCTCGGATGGCGGCTTCTCGGTCGTGGACTACGAGGCGGTCGACTCGGCCCACGGCGACTGGTCGCAGGTCGAGAGAATCCACAGGCGGTTCGACCTGATGATGGATCTCGTGATGAACCATTGCTCGAGTCAGAGCCGCTGGTTCCAAAGCTTTCTCGCCGGCGAGGGTGAGGGGAAGGATTTCTTTCACGTTCTCCCCGAAGATGCCGACGTGTCGCAGGTCGTTCGTCCCCGCACCCATCCGCTGCTGCAGGCGTACGACACCGCCGAGGGAGAGAAGCATGTTTGGGCGACGTTCTCGCGGGATCAGATCGACCTGAATTACGGCAACCCAGCCGTGCTCCTAGCGATGATTCACGTGATGCTCGGTTACGTCGAGCGCGGTGCGCGCATCCTACGGCTCGACGCGGTCGCATTCCTTTGGAAGCGGCTCGGCAGCTCCTGCATCCACCTCGATGAGACCCATGAGGTCGTCAAGCTGATGCGCGACGTGCTGAGGGTCGTCGCTTCCGAGGTCGTTCTGCTCACCGAGACCAACGTGCCAAACGAGGAGAACCTCAGCTACTTCGGCCGCGGGGACGAGGCCCACATGGTCTACCAGTTCAGCCTGCCTCCGTTGCTCTTACACGCGCTTTGGCGAGGCAACGCCGAACATCTGTCCGCATGGGCGGCCTCGCTGCAGGAGCCGCCGCCAGGCTGTACCTATTTCAACTTCACTGCTTCGCACGATGGAGTAGGCCTGCGTCCGGTCGAGGGCATTCTGCCCGACTCCGAGGTCGAGCGCTTGGTTGCCGCCATGCAGGCCAGTGGCGGCCTCGTCAGCTTCCGGACGGCGGAGGGCGGCAGTTCCCGTCCTTATGAGATCAACATCAGCCTCTTCGATGCGATGAAGGGTACGGCGCGCGGTCGGGACCGCATGCAAGTCGAACGCTTTATTGCATGTCAGACCGCCATGATTGGACTCCGAGGCATCCCCGGAGTTTACATCCACAGCCTGACGGCCACTCCGAACGACCACGCCGGCTATGACCGCAGCGGTCATCCGCGAGACATCAACCGCCACCGCTGGGACGAGGCGCGACTGATGAGGCTGTTGCGCCGGCCCCGCACTAAGAACGCTCGCGTCTTCGACGAGCTGCGCCGGCGGATCGCACTTCGCCGCTGGCAGCCCGCCTTCCATCCCGACGCACCCATGCGCGTTCTGGACCTCGGGCCCGAGATCTTTGCGTTCGAGCGCACCTCGCTGGACGGCTTGCAGCGCATCGTCGCCGTCCACAACTTCGGCGCCAAGGCACGACCGTTGAGCCTAGGCTCTGAAGCCCTCTGCGGGGTTCCCCGCTATTGCGTCGACCTTCTGAGCGGGAATCAACTCACTTCCGCTCAGCACGGCTTCACGCTCTTCCCCTACCAGTCGGCTTGGCTCGCCGGCGCTCCGCGCTAGCTGCGCCCCGCGGCCGCTGCGTCGTGGTCGGCTTCGACCGCCTGATGCAGCCTGGGCATCAGGTCGGGGACGGCGCTTCTGACTCGACTCCAGCTCGGAATGAAGGGAACCTCCATCGGCTCGTTTAGATAGCGCTCTCCGGCCCGCATGAGGCTCTGTGCAAAAACTTCGACGGCTCTTTCTTCGGCGTGCCGGTCCAGGCTGAGCCCGTTCATGAGGGCGTCTGCTGCGTAGGCTTCGATGAAGTCGAGCGCGATTCGATAGTAGCTCGCCTTGAGCGCGCGGAAGGTGCCGGCCGAGAGCACGTGCCCCTGGGTCGCGAGCTTTCGGAAGACCACCTTGGCGATGTCCGTGCTCATCTTGCTGAGGCCCGCCGTGGCATCCTCGGGGCTCAGGTTCTGATGCTTGTGATCGTACACGTCGAGGATGTCGACCTGACAAATCCGGCTTGCCGCGTAGTTGCGATAAAGCTCTGAGAGCGTGCCCACCTCGAGACCCCAGTCGCTCGGGATGCGCAGGTCGCTCAGCACGTCCGCGCGGACGGCAAACTCACCGGCGAGCGGGTAGCGAAAGCTATCGAGGTAGTCGAGGTAGTCCGTCGTGCCAATCGTGCTCTTCAGGGCGCGGATGAGCGGTGTGACCAGTAGGCGAGTGACGCGTCCCTTCAGCGCCCCGTCGGCGACGCGCGAGTAGTAGCCCTTACAGAACTGGTAGCTGAAGCTCGGATGCGCGACCGGATAGAAAAGGCGCGCGAGCATGCCGCGGTCGTAGGTCTTGATGTCGCAGTCGTGGAGCGCCACGGCGCCGCCGATGCCGGACATCAGCACATAGCCCATGCAGTACCAAACGTTGCGCCCTTTGCCACGCTCGCGCGGCGCCAGCCCGTGATCCGCCAGCTCCTTGTCGAGGGCGAGCAGGCGCGGTCCGTCGTTCCATAGGATGCGATGATGCTGGGGAAGCCGTCCGAAGTAATCCTGCGCATGCTTCCACTGGTCCTCGTCGGCGCGGTCCAGACCGATGACGATCTCGGAGAGGTAGGGAACTTCCCTCAGCTCTTGCACGATGTGCTCGAGCGCGTCCGTCTGTAGCTCCGAATAGAGCGAGGGCAGGATCAGAGTCATCGGCCGCACTTTGGAGAACTGCACCAGATCGGCCTCGAGGTACTCGGTCGGACGTTTCGTGATGTTGTGCAGTGTGGTCACCGAGCCGTTCTGGTGAAAATCACCCATCCTTCATCTCCATCAGCAAGAGCTCTCGCTCGATCAAGTGTTCCATGGCCTCGGCCCAGCCCTGTGGGCCTGGCTTGCTCGTGTACAGGGCACGCAGCTCTGTGGGCAGTCGGAGCGACTCCCCGTGCTTCTTGCGCACCACGACCGGGACGTCGACCGCTTCGAGCAGTGGGACGTCGTTTGCGCTGTCGCCCAGCCCTACCGTGCTGAGCTCGGCTTCGGGCTGGGCCTCGCGGTAACGCTCTAGCAGGTAGGGCACGGCCTGGCCCTTGTCCGTCTGGCCCATCACGTGCAGGAAGCGCCCGCCCCGGTTCAGGGTCAGCCCGGCCTCGCGCAGGCCCTCGCTGAAGCGCTGCAGGGCCTCGTCGCTGTCACGCCAGAGTAGAGGTTCGGTGCCACTGCGCTGCTTACTCCGCCTGGCCGACGGCTCGTCTAGGCCCGTGATCTCCGCGACCCCCGCAGCATCGAGATCCCCAAATCCGACGAAGTCGAAGCCGCCCGCCTCGCGCAGAGCCTGCACGACCTCGCAAACCCGGTCGTAGCTCACTCCCTGATTTATCCGTTTCGAGATAGGTGCATTGGGGCTCGGGAAAGGGCCGAACGCCCCTTCCGGGATGAAGATGGCGCTGCCGTTTTCCACGACGAAGGGTGCTCCGTTATCGAGCGATTTTCGAAGCGTTTGCATCTCGCTCGCGGTCTTGCTCGAGCTCAGTATGAGAGGCCAGCCGAGCTCGTTCAGCCGCTCGACGAGGGGGAGGGCGGCCTCGAAGTCGTAGCTGTCGTGATCGAGCAGGGTGCCATCGAGGTCGCTGAAGACGAGTAATTTTCTCATGGCGGGCTGGCCTCCACGGCGCGCGGCTGCTGGTCGGCGCCGAGTCGGATGGTCACGTCGGCGTCTTTGGGCAGGACCTTCAACGCGTGTCGCGTGAGCCGCTCGAAGAACATCACGAAGCGAGCCACGCCAGCCTCGTCCATGAGCCCGGTGCCTCCAGTGAGGCCTTCACGCGCCCGAGCCGCAGCGAGCTTGCGCTCCTGGAGGGTACGCCATTGAACCACCTGCTCCATGCTGGGCACGGCGAGCATCACCAGGGCGTCGATCTGTGCCCAGAGATCGGCGTAGCGATCCCTCAGCTGGGCGTTCACGTAGCGACGCCAGAAGCCTTGCGGGTCCTCTTCGGCTTCTAGGGCATTGATCGGGGTGCTGAGCGCGCCGGGCTCTTCGGCGGGAACCCCCAGGCACCAGCCCTCGAAAAGGATCACGTCGCAGCGCCCCTGCCACTCGGGCCAGTCTTCCGGCGGGCGGCGCTCGTCGGTGGCCTTGTCGAAGCTCGGGATGCGGATGCGGGCGTCATCGTCCGCATTGCGCAGGGCGTCGAGGAGCGAGAGCCCGAGACTCACGTCGTGCGTTCCCGGCACGCCGCGAACGCGCAGCAGGGGATGCACCTCGTGTCCGAGGGTCTCGCGCTCCGCGCGTCCGAGGTAGATGTCATCGAGCGAAAAGGAAGCCGCCCTCAGCCCGCTCAGCTCGGGCAGGAGCTCTGTCAGGACCTGAGCCAGCGTGGACTTTCCCGAGCCCTGTGCGCCGTGTACGCCGACGACCAGCGGGCCGGCGCCGTGGCCGTGGCGCTCGGTGATCCAGCATGCCAGGGGCGCGTAGACCTCGGCGATCATTCGGCCCATGGGCGCGTCGATGCCCAGCCGTCGCAGCCGGGAGGTTACCGTTGGAAAGACGCGGCCGATGGCTGCATCAATCGCCGCCGGCTCGACGCCGGGCCAGGGCTGCTCTTCTCCCACGGGGGTTGCGTACCACCGTCTGGGCGGCGTCACCAGCGGCGGTTCCGGACGCTCCCCTACTGCACGGACTACGCGGAACAGGGCTGGAGCGACTCCCCTTGAATCCTCGAAAGCGCCGGGCAGGCCCGCTCAGCCGTGATTTGCGAGCACTGGCTGGGCCTCCGAGCCAACGATCTCCAAAAGCAGGTGATTCTTGCCAGCTTGCTTCACGCGATACATCAGTGAGTCCGCAGCTTGCACGGCTTCTTCGACCGCGGTGGGCGCCTCCAGGAACGAAATCGCGCCGATGCTTGCGGTGACGGGCCACTCCTTGCTCTTCATTTCACGGGCAATCAGATCGCGGACTCGCTGCAGTACGGTTCGCGCGGCCCCTGGGCCCGTGTCCGGCATGAGGAGAACGAACTCGTCACCCCCGAGTCTAGCAGCCACGTCGCTCGCCCTCGTGGCTCCTCGAAGGACCGCGGCGACCCTTTGGAGCACGAGATCACCCTCTGCATGGCCCTGCTTGTCATTGACTTGCTTGAAGTTGTCGAGGTCGAGGTACGCAATCGTAAACGGCCGGCCATGTCGATGCGCTCCTGCGACCAGGACCTCGGCTAGCTCGTGGAAAGCACGGCTGTTCGGGAGCGAGGTCAGGATGTCCGTGCGGCTCAAGTCGTGCTCCGCCTCGAAGCGGTTCGCGAGGTTGGCGACCAGGACGGCGATGAGTCCGAAAGAGAGTGTTTGCATCACCGTGTTGAAAATGAAGACGTCCGTGGTCCAAGGAGAGCCGCCCCACCACATCGCAAGCACCCAGAGCGCTGTGCTGAGGGCGGCGAGACGCAGCCCTGCGGATCGCGAAACTCTCAACGACCCTAAGGCAATCGGAAGGTAGTAGAGCGGAAAGACACGCGCCTCGATGCCTGTCGCATAGTCCACGATGGCAATGAAGAACACAGTGAGGGTGCATCCGAGCGCCACGGCAAGTGCATGCCGGGATTCGGCATGAGGGTCCCGCAGTGCATCCGCCGCCGACGGACGCCCGTTCGCTGAAGACATCGACCCTCGGGAGCGAACTGGTCGTTCTTGCGCCTCGCGTACCATGTTCGCATAACATCCATGGAGTGGTCGACAAGCGGCAAGTTATTCGCTCAGGAAAGCCAAATGCGAATGTGACATGCGCGCTGGCATGCGGCGTGCGTCACCCATTCCGAGTCGAAGAGGAGCAAATGCCTGAGCTGCGTAGGAGCTCAGTTTCGTGAGGCTCGCTTCAGCGCCGAGGCTCCCAGCAGAGGGAGCACGGATACACCGGCGGCTACCAGGCCGATGAGCCAGTCGTCCAGGTGCAGCGGCATCAAGTGCATGAGCCGCGAAAGCCATGGCACCTGCACGAAGGCGATGGCCGAGACCAGCGTGACTGCGCAGATCGTCTTGGCCGTGCGTCCGCGCAGCGCGCTCAGCGCCGAAGTGATCGCCGCGCTCGACAGGGTGAGGACGACGAGCGCCATCGCGCGCGCGTGCTCCACCTGTTGGCCGGTCTCGAAGCTGCGCTCGAAGCTCCAAATGACAGCCGCTGTGATCAGCGTTCCGACCATCACGATGGTCAGCCACTGCCACCGGTCGAAGAAGCGCTTTCGGCGGGGCTTAGACCGAGCAGCGAGCACAACTCCGTCGGGCGAGTCCTGAAAGACCAGCATTGCCGTGGGATGGATGATCATCTCCAGCCACACGATGTGAATCGGAAGATAAAGCAGGGCGTAACCAGCGATCGGAATGACCGCGGCCGTGATGACCAGCGGGATGTGGATCATCAGCAAATACTGAAAGCTCAGCTGCAGGTTGCGTAAAAGCTGACGTCCTTCCGCGATCGCGCTAACGATGCTGTGGAAGTTGTCGTCGAGCAGAACGATTGCGGCCACCTCGCGAGCGCTGCGCGTGCCGCGCTCGCCCATGGCAATGCCGACGTCGGCTGCCTGCAACGCCGGCACGTCGTTGACCCCGTCTCCGGTCACTGCGACGATTTCACCGCTCTCTTGGAGCGCACGGACCAGGCTGAGCTTCTGGGCCGGCTTCGCCCGCGCAATGACGTCGACCTCGCGCAGAAAGGCGGGGCCTTCCGTCTGCAAGCGACTCTCCAAATCGTCACCGGCGATCACCAAGGGGGCCTGAGCACCCAGCCCAATCTCCCGGGCCACTGCGGTTGCAGTCCCGGGGTGGTCACCGGTGATCATGATCACCTGGATTCGTGCACGGAGGCACTCCTGCACGGCGGACGGGACGTCCGCCCGCACGGGGTCTTCGAAGGCGAGCAGACCCGCGAAGCGAAATCCGCGATCCGGCTCGCCGCCGTACCACAGCTCGGGATCGGCTGAGTGCCAGGCACAGGCGAGCACTTTATGGCCCTCCGATGCGAGTGCGTCGGTCTGCTCGAGCCACCGAGCCGCCTCGTCGGGCTCGGTTTCGCACTCGGCGAGCACCACTTCGGGCGCACCCTTCACCACCGCGAGCAGCCCGTCTCCGTCGCGTAAGACGCAGGTCTCTCGCTTGCGATCCTCGGTGAAGGGAAAGCTCGCCAGGACTTCGAGCTCGGTTTGCAGCGGCGCGGCACGAAGAATCGCCAGATCGACGGGATCGCTCGTCTCCGCACGCGACGACATCGCGGCCAATGCGAGAAGCCGGGCTTCGCTCAGATCCCTGGCTGCAAAGGAATGCGTCAGCCGCAGCTGACCTTCGGTCAGCGTGCCGGTCTTGTCTGAGCAAATGGTGCTCACACGCCCAATGTTCTCGACCACTACGCCGCGGCGAACCAACGCATGCCGCTTGGCGAGCCGGTAGACCCCGACGCCGAGAAAGAAGGTCAACACCACGGGGAACTCTTCCGGAAGCGCTGCGACGGCCAAGGTGAGCGCGCTGAGAAGCGCGTCGATCCAGCCATGACCCTGCTGTAGTCGCACCCAGGCTAGGATCAGGCAGAAGACGGCGGCCACGATGAGCAAGGTCTTCACCAGCTCGGTGACCGAACGCTGGAGCGGCGTACGCTCGTGGGTTCCACTGACTGCGGAGCGGACGATTTCTCCGTACAAGGTTTCGCCCCCCGTGTGGCCCAGCAGCAGGCGTCCCTTGCCCGTGAGCACACGCGTGCCGGCATAGCCCCAGGTCTCGGCGGCGACTCTCGCCGTCGCCGGGGTTTTGGGGAGCTGCTCCACCGCGAACTTGCGTACAGGAAGCGCTTCACCCGTGAGCGCGGACTCGTCGACTTGAACCTGGTCTGCCTCGATGAGGACACCATCGGCGGGGAACGGTTCGCTAGCCTTCAGCAGGACGACATCGCCAGGGACCAGCTCGGTCGCGGGAACGCGTATTTCCTGGCCGCCTCGCAATACGCACGCATCGCCAGCAAGGAGTGAGCTGAGGCCTTCGAGGGACGCCTGGGTGCGGCGATGCAAGAAGGCGTCCATGCCGAAAAACGGGACCATGGCCGCCAAGAGCACGGACGCCTCGGTCCACTCGCCCGCGATGGCGAACAAGGCGCTGGTCGAGAGCAAGAACCACAGCATCGGATCCCGAAGGGTCTCTCGGACGACCGTCAACCATCCCTGTGTCTCGTCTTGGAGGATCCGATTCGGTCCAAAGCGTCTAAGCCGGTCCTCCGCCTCCGAGGGGCTGAGCCCCTGCGATGAGGACTCCAAGCCCTTTAGCCGTTCATGAGGAAACTTTCGCAAGTCGTTCGGCCTCGATGAGCCCGTGCGATGCTAGCCGACTCGCTCGTCGCTACGCAAACTCAAGCTCGTTGCACTTCCGGCGCGCGAAGCGAGTGAGGATGCGCGCCGACGCCGGCGAGTCCTGACCCGTGCGGGTCGAGGCGTTCTCTTCGACGCCGCTACATGAGACCCCGCTCAATTGAGGTGGAAGACGTCGTCCGAGAGCTCCGCCCCGATGTCGGTGTTGCGGCGGATGACGTCGGCGAGGCTCGTACTCCGAATCGCCTGCTTCTCGTGCTTGGGCAGAATCCTCTCCCACCAGAATCGATCCGCTTTTCGTAGTGCCTCAAACTGCTCCTTGAGGACCACGAACGTCAGCTCGCCCACGTGACCGCCGTTAACCGGGTCTTCGGCCAGAGCACCGATCCAGACATCGATGTCCTCCACGCTTTCGTACACCGAGGCCAGGCGCGCCTGCGTATTGGCATCGGAGCTGAGCTCTGCGAAGGAATTTCTGACGGCAAGACCGAGTCCGAAGCGCGCGTCGTTGTAGCTCGGCAGTCCGTGGTCGCGGCCCCGTTGGATGTTGAGCGCCGCGAGGTCACGTCCACCCGAGCCGGGCGGAGCAAAGAGGAAGTTGCGCACGTCATCGACGATCTCGGTGTCGATGCTCGAGCAGGCCTGAGCGGCCAATCCACGCAGGATCGGTTCGATGCCGCCCTCATCGACGATGCGGCTCGGGTTGAAGAAGGCATCGCGGAGCGCCAGGGGGCCCTCCGGAATGGGTGCTCCGCCGGCATCGAGGCGGAGCAGGCTCGGGCTCAGCGCGCTGTGTCCAAATCGGAAGATTGCCGTCGAGAAGAGATTCGAGATGACGGGCGTCGCGAAGGCGTCGTACCGGGAGTAGGGCGCGAGCGCGTCGGGTCCGAGCAAGGCGGGCAAGAATTCGTCGTAGGTGATGTGCTGAATCAGAGCGCCCACGTAGCGGCGTGACAGCTCGTAGATCTCGTCGCCGCTGAGACTCGGGTTCGCGTTCGCGTAGTCGTTGGCGAGACGATTGTGTTCGCGGACGAATAGTGTGTGCAGTGCGGTCAATCCCACTTGTTCGTTCGCACGAACGTCGCCGGCAAGGAAGAGCTCCGGTCCAGTGCCCCCGTCGTTGGGTAGACCGTCCACATTGAAGGGGAGAAGATCTCCCTGACTGACGCGGAGCTTTCCCGTTCCATCGTTCGCGCGGAGCGCCGAGGCTCTTGCCTCGTCCGAGCCATAGACGTTCGATGCGTCGATGAATTGCGAGATCTCGTTCAGCTGCTGTCGTGGGAAACCGCTCGAGGTCCCTGTGTCCGGGTGGAAGGCGGAGCGCTGGAAGTTGATCACGGCGGTTCCAGTGGCGGACGGGTCGAAGTAGGGGTCTCCAAGCGGGACCGGGATCGGATCGGGTTCGGCTGGGACCGCCGTGCTGGTCAAGTCGATGTCGTGGTCGAGGAATTGGCCCCATTGCCATAGAAAGTCCGTGGCGCCGAGATCGTTGCGGTTGGGGATTCCATCGTCACAAAGCGCATTGCTGATGTCTCTCGGCGAGGGTCGTGTTTGGCCCGCGGGAGAGGCCACTCCATCGCCATAGTCAGACGGTAGCAGTCGACGCAGGGTCGTATGACTTGCCCCTAGCTCCACGTGCAGAGGATTGTTGAAGCTCCCGTCGAGGCTCCGAAATTCGAGGATGTTCGGTGGTTTTGTGCGGGGATTTGTTGGCGTGTTTGGGGGCAAGTCCTGGTTCGGATCGATGGCGTCGATCGCTTGTTGGATCTTGTTCGTCGGTCCGCAGCTTCCGGCCGTCAGGAGCAAGGTCAGCAGACCCAGGTACCGCGCTTTCCAGAATAGCTCAGGCTTAGGGTCCATCGTGCGTTACTCCCGCATGTCATTATCGGGGAACGCTGCTGCTTCTCAAGAGACGAAAGAAGCGCTTAGCCCGCGCGGACGACGCAGGCTCGAGCTCGAAACGCCGAGGCCCTCGAGAGGGAATGGCCGGCTTGCTCCGGAGGGCTGAGAAGGAAGAGGGGCCTCCTCAGTCGTTCGCCACGGCGCTCGCCATCGTCAGTCCGATCGCTGGAAACGGTAGAGTGGCGCGCCGCGGCCCTCGCTGAGGCTGAAGTAGTCTTGCCCTTCCGAGTCGAACGCGATGCTCTCTCCCTTGGGTTCCTCGGGAAAGCCGACGACGGGCACCTCGCAGCCTCGTCCGGCGAGCGACTCGGCCACCGATTGGCCCGGCGTCCGCTGCCAGAGCAGAGCGCTCAGGTAGCCTCGGAGCAGGATCTGGCCTCCATCGCTGTCGATGTCGCCAGCCGTCACCACGTCTGCGCCACCGAGCTCTAGCGGGCCCAGGTCCTCGAGTGTGCCTGCTCCTGTCGTCTGCGCCTCGGCGGAGTAGCGGAACAGCTGGGTCGGGCCCGGCGCAAAGAGCGTCTTCGTGACGATATAGAGGTCTCCCGTTTGCGGGTCCGACAGCAGCGTCTCTGCGTCGTGGGGCCCGTCCGGGTAGCGCAGCTCGAAGGACACGATGTCAGCGGCGGGGATCGTCTCACCCCCATCCTCGACCCCGGGTTCGGGAAGGCGATACACGACGACCGAGCCGCGATCGCTGAGGTTGTCGCCGATGTCACCGATATACAGGTAATCGCGATCAGCCTCGGGCCCCGGCCCGAGCGCGATATCCTCCCAGTCGCTTGCCCTCGCCTCCAGCACGTAGGTCGCGAGAAGCGAGCCGTCGTGTCCCAAAGCAAAGATTCTCGCTCTGTCGCCGCTGTCGTTGTGCGCCCACAGGACGCCGGGATGACGCCGGCTGGCGACCAGACCCGAGGCCTCGGTGATGTCGGCTGTGTCGACGGTTCCAGTGGCGATGCCTGCGTCGAAGCGAGGGCACGAATCATTTTCAGCGGGAGCGCTTGGCTCAGCGGGAGCGCTTGGCTCAGCGGGAGCGCTTGGCTCAGCGGGAGCGCTCGGGTCAGCGGGAGCGCTTGGCTCAGCGGGAGTGTTGGAGTCAGGCGCAGAAGTCGAGTGCCGGCAGGCGATGACGGCACAGAGGCCGGCCAAGCCGAGCAGCACTGTGATGATGACAGTGACGGGGAACCACCGACTGGGAGAGTTGTCGCTCATGGTCGCTAGGGAGACAGGCCGGACAACGGTTCACAGTAGCACATAGAGCGCCGAGTCGGTCGCCTGCCTCGCGGAATCTCAATCGGAAGCGTGACTGGGGCAGGGCGCCCGTTTCGACTGCCCCCCGGGTCAGCGCGGCCCCTCCGAAGGGTTCTTCGATGCGCCTGAAATTCGGCTCGTTCCTGCGAACGATTTTGCTCGGGCATATTTCTTCTTGCGCTAGGATCTATTACATGGCCTCTCGTTATAGGCGGCTACGCGCGCGCGCGCTCAAGGCGATGTTCAACGCTCATGCGAGGGTTTACGAGCTCAGTGACGGCCGAATCGGGGCTTGGCTCGGCAAGCCTACCCTTCTGCTCTCCGTCACCGGTCGCAAGTCCGCACAGATTCGCTCCACGCCGCTCGTGTACTTCCGGGACGGCGACAGCTACATCGTCGTCGGCTCCGACGGCGGGGCCAAACACGACCCGCAGTGGTGGAAGAACCTGCAGGTCGATCCCATCGGCACCATCCGCGTCGGTCGTGAGAAGCATAGAGTCGAAGCGACTTTGGCCTCCGGAGCGGAACGCGAGCGTCTCTGGGAAATCGCAAAGGGCTTCAACCCCATGTGGGCCGGTTACCAGAAGCGCACGCAACGAGTCCTACCCGTCGTCCGGCTGACACCGATCGACTAGTCTGCGGATCGTTTCGCTTGTGGTGGGCTGTACTCGGCCTTTTAGGCGCTAGCGAGAACGCTTCTTGGTTCGTCTCTTTTTGGGCGGCGGCGGGTCGAGGGCTTCCAACGCCGAGAGCGCTGCGAACCCTTCGAGGCGTCGTAGTTGCGCGTAGAGGTAGGGGCGACCGAGGCGTTCCATCATTCGCAGGGCACGAGCAGCCGTCTCCGAAGGATGGTAGGGACCAGCGACCTCGGGGATCGCTTCTTCGGCCCTCAGCAGAGCCAGGTGAGCGGCCGCCGCCGCCGCCGTTTCCTCATACTGACTTCGAGTGAGCTGCTTCGTCTTCAGGCGCATTTCGCTTGGACGTTCCGAACGGAGCCGTTCATCGGTGACGGGATTGGCGACGCGCTCCAGACGCCGACGCATCTTTCGGGCTCGCCTCCGCGCCTCGCGTTCGCTCCCCTCGAAAGCGCTTGGAGCCACTGCCTCGGCCACGGCTGGCGGGAGCTCGCAACGCCAATGGGTCTCCTCTTCACGCGAGGCCCGAAAGCGCCGGTCCAGATCATCGAGATGGGCGGTGGCCCTCTCGAGCAGTCGTTCGCGTGCCTTTGGCGGTAGGGCGGGGGCTCGTTCTTCGAGACGTCGAATCAGTCGCGTCGAGACCGGATCGAAGCGCGCGGCGCCCTCTTGGATGAGGGCGGTCAAACGCGCCGAAATCCCCTCCTTCACGGCGAGACCTTTTCGACGACCGTTTCGGGACGCGGCACCGGGCGGATCTCGACGCGACGATTCTGTGCTCGATGTTCCGCCGTATCGTTTTCGGCGACGGGATGGTTCGGGCCGAAGCCAGCCGAGAAGATCCAGTCGGGCGGCAGACCCGCCTCGATCAACGCCCGGGTCACCGTCAGGGCACGCTGCGCGGAGAGCTCCCAGTTGTCCTGGTACTCGCCCCAGCCCGTGAGCCGCACGTCGTCGGTGAAACCGCTGACCATGACGGACTGGTCCCTTTCTTCGAGATAGGCCTGAAGGGGCGCGCTGAGCGAGCGAAGGAGGGTCTTCCCCTCGTCGGCGAGCTCGGCGGAGGCAGGCTCGAAAAGCACGCTCGCGCGAATCCCGATACGACCGTCCACGAGCGTGACGAGGCCCTTTTTCAGCGGTCCCGCCAAGGCGCTCTCTAGGGACGCGAGTCTTTTTGTGGCGGCTTCGTGCTGGGCGCGCTCTTCGGCAAGGTCCTGCGACAGGGTCACTTGGACCGTGACGAGCCACACGAAGAAGAGGACGAAAAGACCGAAAAGGCATGCCATCAGGTCGCCGAAGGCTGGCCAGATGACCGCGCTCTCGTCGCCTTGCTCAGGCAGCATCTTCGTCGGCCTCGTCGAGGATGACGGTAGGGCTGCGCATTGCGCGAAGCTGATCGAGGAGCTCGCGCTGAAAGCGTAGCTGGCGGTCGAAGATCTCATGTGTATGCGCGAGATGTACGTCGAGCGCTTCGGCCGCCGCTCCCTCGCCTGCCTGAGCCACGGCTTCCTCCACCCGACCCAGGCCGTCGAGCCATTGCTGCGCCGCTTCGCGGTGCTCGGTGACCGATATGGAGAAGGCTTCGGCGACGGCGCTCATCTCGGTGCCGCCGGCCAGGACCAGGGCGCTGGCTTCTTCGAGGACCTGCACGCTGCTCGCGAGGCTCGAGCCGAGGTTCTGGACATGGCCGTGGAAGAGCTTGCCGATCTCGGAGACTCGCGTCTGGTGTAGCGACTCGAGCCTTTCGACCAGTGCCTGCTCGGCCTGCCGGCGCGCTTCAGTGGCTCGTTCCTGAGCTTCGACGATCCTGTCGACGAGCGCTTGCTCGCTCGCACGGCGGTGTTCGATGGCTTGCGCTTCGGCCTCCTCGCGCCGGGTCGCTTGAGCGCTTTGCAGGGCCTCCAAGCGGTCCAGCAGCGACTTTTCGCGATGCTCGCGGGCGGCTTGCTCGGCACGCGTGTGTTCCGCCAGGGCTTCGAGGAGCTGAAGCTCGGTCGCGTCCCGCTTCTGGTCGCGGGTCTCGGCCATCGCCCCGAGCCTTTCGGCCAAGGCCTCGCTCGCGGCTTCGTGCTGCCGTTGAGAGCTGACGAGAGCTTCGATGATTTGCCTCGCGCGCCCTTGGAGCTCTTCGGTCGAGGCTTGGCTCGCTTCGCCGAGCTTGCGGCCCAGGTCGGTCAGGGCTCGCGCGTGGGCCGCCGTGCCAGCGCCGAGCTCTCGGGTTGCTTCATCGAGACGTGCTGCGAGTGAGGTCAGCCGCTCTCGTTCCAGGTTCTGGGCTCGTAGCCCCTCCGCCAGGCCGTCCTGCAGCTTGCTCGCGACCGCCAGAAGCTCTTCGCGAACCGTCTCGGAAAGCTGCGCCAGCGACTCGCCCCGCTTCTGGTCGCGCTCGACGACCTTCCCGAGCTCATCGCCGAGGCTGTGCAGAATCGTCTTCGAAGACGCGTCGAGCGATTTCGCGATCGGCGCGAGTGCCTGCTGCAGCTTGTTGGTGGTGGTCTCCGTGGCCGAAGCGATTCGCTCGCCCAGCGAGCTCGCCGTCGTGCAGAGCTGGGCGTCGAGGGCCAGTCTGAGCTTGTCGAAGCCTTCGTCGATGCGGGCGATGGAGATGCTGTGCGTGTCGGTCATCTGCTTTTGCAGTCGCTCGATGCCCTGTGCGGCGCGAAGCAGGGCGCCGGCCGCCTTGGGCATGGCCGTGCTCTGGGCCGAGAGCTCCTCGAGCGCATCGAGCTGACGACGCGCAGGAGAGAGACTGGCCAAGGGGCCCGCGACCACGCGATGAAGACCGGATGCGAGGCGAGCGCCCGCGCGGCGCGTGAAAAGGGCTGCGAAACCGAGAAGCGAGGAGGTGCTGACCCCTGCGGCGGAGGTGCCGAAGCTGCGCATCAGGCCCCGCATCGGCTCTGCAAGGCCCGCCCGCAATGCCTCGACATCGGAACTGGCGCTCAAGGCCTGATGGGCGCCGCGAAGCGTGCCAAACAGACCCAGAAACGTGCCCAGCAGTCCGAGCATGACGAGGACGCCGACCAGATACGGGGCGAAGATGGCCTGAGGTGGCGCCATGGGCGTGCGGTCGAGGCGTGCCTGCAAGAGACTTCGCAGGGTCGGAGACGCCTTCTCCAGGGCCTCCCTGGCGTTCCTCGTGTCGAAGGCTCGGAGCTCCTCGGTCAGAGCGTCGAGCTCTCGATTTCGAAGAAAGAGCTCAGCAACCCCGGCCGAAAAGGCGACGAACATGACGGCGGTCACGGCGGTCGCGAGACTGTCGCGACCCGCGTAGTAGCTCGCCGTATAGGCCAGGGCCCAAAACCCACAAAGGGCGGCTGCGATCAGTGGAAAACGATTCATACCAAAACGGTTCATTCTGAGGTCTCGGCGACAGGGTAGGGGTCAATGGCTGCGAGGAGCAGGCCTCGAAGGGCGTCGCTCTCGCGCTCGATCAGGGCCAAGGCGATTTGGGCGCTGTGCCTG
This sequence comes from uncultured delta proteobacterium, assembly GCA_963746475.1. Classification (GTDB taxonomy): domain Bacteria; phylum Myxococcota_A; class Polyangia; order Polyangiales; family Houyiibacteriaceae; genus SG8-38. The sequence goes on along the minus strand of CAVVBB010000003.1, from coordinate 563,268 downwards.
AGAAAGACTTGGACGGTTCCGCCCTGCTCGTACCAGTTGTGCAGGTGAGCCGGGACCGTGCCCTCGGGCTCGCGTCGGAGTTGCAGAAGGAGGCCGTCGCAGAAGCGTAGCTGCAGGCGTTTGTCGGTCGTGCCAAGCAGGTCTCTCAGGCTTGGTTCGGTTGCAGTGAAGAAGAGTCGGTCGAAGGCTTCGACCAAAGCCGCGCGGCCGCCGAGGCCTCGGAGCTCCGCGCCGACGTCCTCTCGAAGCCAACGTAGGCGACGGCGAGCTTCGTGAGAATGGAAGACATAGGGGCTCAGGAACTTCGGTGCGAGATCGAGGGCTATCCGCCTCCAGCGCTCTTCGTCGTGGGCTTCGAAGGCACCCGACTCGATGAGCCTTTCTCGGAGCTCCTCAGGGCTCGGTGCTTTGGTCCGGCCTTGAAGAGGATTGCCCAGGCCGGTCGAAGCCCTCATTTGAGTCGCTGCGATCTGCCGATGAATGCGCTCGAAGAGCTCGCGCGCCTCCGGGCGATCGTCCAGCGGTACCTTCTCGAGCGCGTTCAGCGCGTCAGCGAGGCGTATCGTTCCCGATAAGTCCAGGCGCCTGCTCAGCTCCATCTCTGGACAAACCCCAAGGAAATCGGGCTCTTGCTCGGGGCTTATGCCCGTCGCTGCGCACAATCTTCCGAGAAGGCCGGGGAGGTTCAGGAGTGGGCTGAGAGCGTGGCTGGCCATTGGCGCGTCACATGAGAACGGCGCTTGATAAAGGTGACCGCTGACGGGATCAAGTCCTTTGGCGCGATTCGGTCCTTGAATCCGCTCTTCGCCCTCTGCTCGCACTTTGTCGCCCCTCAGAAGAGATAGGCCACGTTGAGCTGCAGCTGATGGTAGCTCGTGCGGTACGAGGTGCTCGTCGCGCTGTTGAGTGTGATCGAGTAGTTGAAGTCCACGTTGAACATGGCCAGATCGCAGGCCACGCCAAAGCGGGCGATGGCCTGATAGATGGCGAAGTCGGCTTCTTTGGGGCGAAGCTCCGTCTTGGTGTCTGGCTCGTCAGGCACCTCGACCGTGGCCAGTATCTTCGTGTTGAAGTGATTGACGTAACCCGCATAGAGGAAGAGTTTGAAATACGGGTTCTTGTACGGGATGTAGCCAGCATGGAAGGGGAGCTCGAATGAGTTTACCCGCCCGCGCACCTGAACGATGCCCAGCCCTTCGATGTCGCTCAGGTCTATGGCCTGCCGAAAAGCCCAACGATTGAACGAGAGGAGCGTCTCCGCGAACCATTTGCGCCGTGAAATTCGGGGTCCAAAGCCGATTTGCCAACCGGCAAACGTGTCTCGCTCCCGGCCCGTCTCGAGCAGGGAGGTGTATGTAGTGCTACTTGCGCCCGCGAAGACTTTGATGTCCATCTTCGGCTGCTGTGCAGCGCTCGTCGATGGCGCCGCTAGCGCCAGCACTGCGCTCCCGACGAGAAGCATTGTGAGTAGGCGAGTTCGCATCATCATGCCGGGAAGAGGTATTCCTTGCCGTCGAGGACGAACTTCTTGTCCATGATGCGGGGCCACATCGGTTTCTTGGGGAGCTTCTCGGTCTGCCAGCGCTGGTGCTCCTCGCGGAGCTTTTCATAGAGCTCGGGCATCTGCTCCTTGAGATTGATGTGCTCGGATTTGTCGAGCACGAGATCGTAGAGCTCGGCCCATCCATCTCGGGTGCTCAGAATCAGCTTGTAGTTGCCGTCGCGGATCGCCCAGACGTGATCGGCGCGCCAAAAGAGCTGCTCGTGAGGCACATCGTCCCGCCAGCCGGCCAGGTAGGGCATCAAGTCCACACCGTCATACTCACGATCGCTCGGAAGCACGCCGCCCGCGGCCGCGACCGAAGTCGCGAAGATGTCCGTGGAGGAGACCGGATGGGGGTAGCGCATCCCCTCTGCAATCTTGCCCTTCCACTTCATCATGAAGGGGACGTTGATGCCCCCCTCGAACTGCGTGAGCTTCCCTCCTTTGAGCGGCCCGTTGTCGGTCGCACCCGTATAGGAAGCGCCGCCATTGTCACTAAGCAAGAAGATCAAGGTGTTCTCTTCGATGCCCATGTCCTTGACCGTCTGATGCACCTCACCGATCGCATCATCGAGCGCCGAGATCATCGAGTAGTACACTCGCTTGTTGTCGTCCTCGACGTAGCCGTAGCGACAGTAGTAATCGACCGGTGCCTGAAACGGGACGTGCGGCGCGCTGAACGCGGCATAGAGGAAGAAGGGTTCGTCCTTGTGCTCCCGGATGTACTCCTTCATCCGGTCGCGAAACGCATAGGTGAGGTATTGTTCTTCGCGAACCTTCTTTCCATTGAGCAGAATCGCGGCTTCGTCCCGACGGCCCATGTTCCATTGGTGCTGCGCGCTGAAGGATTCGTGTTCGTGATTGATGACGTGTGGCCAGTTTCGCTCGGGCGTATAGAGCGAAAAAGCGCCGTCGAAGCCGAACTGATAGTCGAAACCTCGTTCGAGTGGGACCTGTGCGCGCGACACGCCGAGGTGCCACTTGCCGACCAAGCCGGTCGCGTACCCGTACTTCTTGAGGACCTCGGCGAGCGTGATTTCCGAGGGCGGAACGCCCTGCTTGTGCGCCTGCACTTCGGCCGGAAAGGACGGTTTGGCCTTGACGACGAATTCCCCGGTATCGACGATCCACCGGCCTGAAATGTACTCGACCCAGTTCGTCGGGTAGTGCTCCATGATCTGGGTTTCGAAGCCGTAGCGGTTCTGTATCCGGCCGGTCATGATTCCGGCACGTGAAGGCGCGCAGGTGGGCGCGGTGACGTAGCCTTCTTCGAAGACGACCCCTTCAGCGCCGATCTGATCGATGTGGGGCGTGGCGATGTGCTCCGCCCCGTACGCCGACACTTCGTACTTGCCCAAGTCGTCCGCCAACAAGACGATGATGTTGGGTGGACGTTTAGGCTTGGCGATGGCAATCGGGGCGTCCAAATAGTCGGACCTGCCAGCGGCCATTCCTCTGTCGGGCTTGATTCGCCACTTCACCCGAGTGATCGAGCAGCCCACAAGAAGCAGGCCGATGCCGAGTACGAGTAGCCGCGTGCCTAAGCGATTGTTCATGAGCATGTGGATTCGAAGTCTTTCGTACTGGGCACCGCTCGTTGCCGCCAGCAGATATCGAGGGGGCGGGGCGTCGGTCAGTCCGAGGACGGACGGTAGCGAGCCAAGAACGTTTGCACGAGCTCGTCCATCACGGCATTGCGCGTCCCCGGGTCCATCGGACCTTCGAGAAGCTGAGGCCAGAACAAGGCGCCCTTGGCCAGCGACCAGAATACGTTCGCCGCGAGCTCGGGATCGGGAACCTCGAGTCGGCCCGCCTCATCGGCTTTGCGAAGCCAAGTGATCAGGCTGTTTTCCTGCTCGGTGGAGCGCGTGATCACGTCTCGCACGAGCTCGGGGTGCTTGATGAAGACGCCGAACACGACCCGGACCAGACACAAGGACGCCGCGTCTTCGGCGAGGATGGCCTTCGCCTGCGCGAAATCGGCGAGCTGGTCTTCGAGGGGGCGCTCCGGGTCCCAGGCGAGCTGTTCGAGCGCCACGGCGGCGTCGAGGAGCCGGCCTACCACGGCCTGGAAAAGCGCCTCTTTGCTGCCGAAATGGTTGTAGACCGTGCGTTTCGAGGCCCCGGCCAGCTCGGCAATTCGGTCCATGCTGGCGCACTCGAAACCCTCATCCCTAAATGCGGATGTAGCTGCGTCCAGAATCGTCTCTCGCTTGGCGCTGATGCGTGAATCTTGCTGTATTTCCATGACTTTAGACCAAAACTACACTGTGCAGTGCATTTTATCCTTGACTCAACATAAGGTGAAACTACACTGTGCAGTGTAATCTCTGATTTGCCGGCAAGCAAGCCCTGCTTGCCAATCGAGTAAACCCGTGGAGACCCGTCATGACACAGATTCTGAACACGATCCGAGGCGCGACGTTCGTCGCCATTGTGGCCACCGCCCTCCTGCCTGCCTGGGTGCTCGTTGGACGCCCCGGCCATGCCTCGGCGGTCGAGCCCCAGGGTATCGTCACAGCCCAGTTGCCCGTGCAGGGGTCCGACATTGCCTCCGGTCGAGCTGTGATTGTCGTGGACAAGCCGATCGACGAAGTGTTTCCGGTCATCGTGGACTACGCCAACTACGTTCGCTTCATGCCTAACTTCACTCACTCCAAGGTTCTGTCGCAGCGCGGCAATCGGGCGATGGTCTACATGGAAGTGAGCGTCGCCAAGGGCCTGTATACGCTGCACGGCCAACTCGACATGGCGGAGCGTCCGCAGGATGGAGGATCTCGACTCGTCGAAGTCCGGCTCGTCGAGGGCAACGTCAACGCCTTCAACGCTAGCTTCAAGCTCACCCCGGTCGATGGCGGCGCCCGTACCGAGATCGACTTGAACATCTACGTCGATCCGGACATCCCGCTGCCTTCCTCGGTGTTCAGCCGAGAGAACGAGCGATCGGCCCGCAAGGCGCTTCGCGCCCTTCGCGCACGAATCGCGGAGACCAGCGCCGGTTCTGCCTGAGACCACGCGCCCCAGCGCCGTTTGGGGCGCTCACCTCACGTCCACCTTGGCTTAGCTTGTTTTCACCTCGGCCGACGCGATGACCGTCGTCAAGTGAGTCCTACGTCCGGGAATCGTATGCGCCGGGCCCGCAAAGTTCGCGGCAGCGTCGCCTGTGAAGGTCCGCGTCCGCTGGGCGAGCGGCCCAGACACGGGCGTTTTGCCGGGCATGTAGTAGAGCAGGACCCATGTGCGGGATTACCGGATTGATTCACCTCGACGGGCGGAGGGCCGAAGCCACGGCCGCGGCTCGCATGGCTGATCAGCTCGCGCATCGTGGGCCGGATGGTCAGGGTTCGTTTTCCGAAGGCTCCGTGGCGTTTGCGCACCGGCGACTGAGCATCATCGACCTCAGCGGGGGCGCGCAGCCCATGGAGTCGTCCACGCAACGAACGGTCGTCACCTTCAACGGTGAAATCTACAATATGCCGGTCCTGCGTGAGCGGCTCGGCGGACTGGGATACGGCTTTCGGACGCACAGCGACACCGAGGTGATTCTCGCCGCCTACGAGATTTGGGGAACCCAGGCGTTCTCCGAGCTCCAGGGCATGTACGCCTTTGCGCTCTATGATCGCGAGCAGCGGCGCGTCTACCTCGTCCGCGACCCCATGGGGATCAAGCCGCTATACGTCTTAGAGCAGGGCGGCACCCTTTACTTCGCTTCGGAGCTCAAAGCCATTCGCGAGCTGCTCGGCGAGCTGCCGCTCAACGCAGATGCCGTCAATGCGTATTTCCTGCGCCAGTACATCGGCGGTCCCGAGACGATCTTCGAGGGCGTGCGCAGCCTGTCGCCTGGCAGCTATCTGGAGCTGCGCTTGGGGGACGAGGAGCCGAGCGTGCTGGAGCAGCGCTACTACCGACTCGCGGCGCGGCGCCCAGAGCCCATCAGCCTCGAAGAGGCCGCTGCCCAGCTCGAGGAAGAGCTTCACCGCTCGGTCAAAGAGCACATGCTCAGCGACGTGCCCGTCGGGATTTTCCTGTCCGGCGGGCTCGACTCGAGCCTGCTGCTGGCCATGGCCTCCGACGTTACGGAAAGCCCACTCAATACATTCTCCGTCGGCTTTGGAAACTCCGTCGTCGACGAGGTCGAATATGCGCGCGCGGTCGCCGATGCCCACGGAGCCGTACACCACGAGCTTCGCGTCGCCGCGACGGAAGGGCTCTCGGTGCTGCCGAAGATCGTAAAGAACATGGACCAGCCCTTGGCGGACTACGCCGTGGTGCCGACCTTCGTCATGAGCCGCTTCGCCGCCGGCCACGTCAAGGTCGTGCTGGGCGGCGAAGGTGCCGATGAGGTCTTCGGCGGCTATTGGAAGCGTTATCTGCCGAATTATCTCGCTTCTCCCTTTGGCGGAAAGCTGCTCCCACCCACGCTCTATGGCCCCATGCTTTTTCGAGAGAGGGCGCGCCGCGAGCTGCTGGGAAACCGGTTCGTTCCGGCCGCGGATCTCTACACCGAGCAGCGACTGCGTCGCGACTTGCACGAGTATGCCGTAGGCGGTTCCATCAACGCTGCTCTGCATACCGATATCCACAACTGGTTGGTCGACGACCTGCTGATGAAGGTCGACGCGATGAGCATGCTCGCATCGCTCGAGGCACGCGTACCCTACCTGGACCGCAGGCTCGTCGAGATAGCCTCGCGCTGGCCCGGAGACGTGAAGCTTGGCTGCAGAGACACGAAGCGCGTCATGCGCGAAATTGCGCGGCGTCGCTTGCCGCAAAAGGTGGCGAGCCGGGCGAAGCATGGGTTCACTGTTCCGGTGGGCGACTGGCTGCGTGGCGAGCTCCGTGGCGAGTTCGAAGCCCGGGTGTTCGCCGGTGGTGCCATCGAATCCTGGCTTCAGCGGCCTGCCGTCGAGTCGCTGTGGCGCCAGCACCAGAAGGGAAGGGACCATGGCCTGCGTCTGTGGTCGATCTTGATCTTCGCCTGGTGGCTAGACACTCACAGGAGGAGCAGCGATGTCGTTCGATGACGAGACCGCGGCTCGCTTTCGCGAGACGGCTTTCATCCTGGGTCCGTTTCCCGTGCTGTCCCAGACCTTCATTTATCGCGAGTTCGAGGCCATGGCCGACTTCGGGCTCGAGGTGAACCTCGTCTCGACCGGGTCTCGGCGAGCGCACGATGTGCAACTCAGTCCGGCGCTTCGCGAGATGGAACAGCGCGCGATCTTCCTGAGCCCAGATTCTGCGCGCGTCGTCGCTTCGATGGGCGCTTGGCTCCGATCCTCCCGAGTCCGGCAAACCATGCGTTGGATGATGGGCTTTCCCCATCGCAGCCCGGCCAAAAGAGCGAGGGCAGTGGCCTCGGTGCTCGTGGCTGCACAGCTCGCGCCCGAACTCAGGCTGCGCGGCATCCGCTACGTTCACGCGCACTTCGCCGGGTTTCAAACCGAAATCGCGATGAGCCTCTCACGGCTTTTGGACATTCCCTACGGGTGCACCTGGCACGCGTACGGAATCTACAAGGACCGCAACATTCTGGAAGACAAGGTTCGGGACGCGCGTGTGCTCCTGACCTGCACACGCCACAATGTCGAGCACCTGCGCGCGCTGTGTCCGAACGAGGCCGAACGAATTCACCTCGATTACCACGGCCTCGACCTCTCTCGATTCCCCGAGGCCGCGGCCTTCGACGAAACTGCGCGCCCGGTGATCCTCGCGGTGGGTCGCCTGATCCCCAAAAAGGGCTTTTCCCATCTGCTGCGCGCCGCATCGATCCTCAAGCGATCCGGGCAAGCATTCGAGATTCGGCTGATTGGCGAAGGACCGGAGCGGAGCCAACTCGAAGAACTCGTGCGCGAGCTCGGGCTGGGGGAAGAGGTCAGGCTGCTCGGCGCACAGCCGAATCGCGAAGTCTTTCGTCAGGTCGCGGCGTCGCGGGTGGTCGTCGTGCCGTCCGTCGTCACCGCAGATGGCGACATGGATGGCATCCCAAACGTGGCCCTCGAAGCCATGAGCCTGGGACGGCCCGTGGTCGGCAGTCAGATTTCCGGGATCCCCGAGGTCGTGATCTCGGCCGAGACCGGTTTTCTCACCGAACCCGGGGACGAAGCGCAGCTCGCCCGGCAGCTGGGAATACTGCTGAGCGACCCCGACCTTGCCGCCGAGCTCGGTGCTCGCGCCAGGGCGCTGATCTTCGACCGCTTCGACCTACGCGCCAATGTACGACGGGTCATCGACCACGTTGCAGCGGCCGCCAGCAAGGCATAGCGAGCTTCGTCCTTCTTGCGCGACGAGGCTGTGATGGCTCGATTGGGATGACGCTAGAACCAGCCTTTGCGTTTGAAGAAGTACAGCATCGCCGCGGCCACTGCGAGCAGCACGCCCCAAAAATAGAAATAGCTGTACCTAAAGTGTAACTCCGGGAGGTATTCGAAGTTCGTTCCGTAGATGCCCGCGATGAAGGTCAGTGGGATGAATACCGCGGCAAAAATCGTCAGCACTTTCATGATGTCATTCATGCGATTGGCCACGAGCGAGTTGTAAATGTTGAGCTGGTCCGAGAGCATGTCGCGGTAGGTATCGATGGCTTCCGAAGCGCCGGACATGATGTCTAGGAGGTCCTTGAGGAACGGCTGGGTTTGCTCCCGGATGAGCTCGCTGTCCAGCTTCGAGAGCATGGTGATGGCTTCACGAGCCGGTCGGGTCGATTTTCGCAAGAAAGCCATTTCGCGCTTCAGCGCGTTGATCTCAGAAATCACGGAGGGCTCTGGGTCGTTCAAGACCCGATCCTCGAGATCCTCAACCCGCTCCCCAACCCTTTCGACAATGTAGATGTAGTTGTCGACGACGGTGTCGAGCAATGCGTAGGCCAGGTAATCGACGCCAGAGACGCGGATCCGGCCTTTGCGTTTGCGGATTCTCTCGCGCACCGGCTCAAACACATCTCCCGGCCGTTCCTGGAAGGTCAACAAGAAAGTCGACCCGACCACCATGCTGAGCTGCTCGGCGATGATCTGATCACGCCCCTCGTCGTAGCGCAGCATCTTCAGCACGATGAACAGGCAGTTGTCGAACTCCTCCATTTTGGGGCGCTGCCCGGTGTTCAAAATGTCTTCCATCATGAGCGGGTGTAGATCGAAGAGACTTCCGATCGCTGCGATTTGCTCCGCATCGTGTAGGCCGTCGATATTGATCCAAGTGACCGTCTGCGTCTTGGCGATGTCGGCACCTCGGGCGATGCTTTGCAGCGTTTGCTCCTGGAGCTCGCTACCGTCGTAGTCAATCAATCGGATCCGGATTTCTTCGGTCTTCTGTTCTCCGATGAACACCAACGAGCCTGGCGCCAGACCGCGGTTCTCGTCGCGCTTTTTGTAGAACCTTGCCATGCAAGATCAGGTAGACGTGGCTCATCCAACGGTCAAACTCCAGTAAAGAGCTCGAGGCAATCTGGCTTGTCTTATTTGCCAGGGGGCTCTAGCGTCTCGGGGAGCCAAGTGTCGCGATGGACCGTGCGCTGAATCGACGAGGAAATCAGAAGCGGACCGTGTGGATCATGACCGCCGTTCTGGTCGCCGTGCTCGCCTTCGAAGGTCGCCACCTCGCACAGTTTCTCCCCGTGATGGAGCATTTTGTGAAGGCCCTCGGACCCTGGGGCCCTTTGATCTACATCGCTTCGATAGTGATCTTGGAACCGCTGCTCTTTCCGAACTCATTGTTTGGGCTGACGGCTGGTGTAGTTTTCGGCTTCCCGTTGGGGTTCCTCTACTACGCGAGCGGAGTCTACCTGGGGAACCTGCTCGTGTATCTCATCGCGCGGCGCTTCTTGCGTCGTCCGGTTCTCGGGGCGCTCGAACATCGTCCAAGGGTTCATGCGGCTGTCACGGCAGCGAAGCGAGAGGGCACGAGCCTGGTCTTCTGGCTACGGATGGTTCCCATCAACCCAGCCCTGTTCAGCTATGCGTTCGGCGCAGTCGAGCTCCCGCTGCGGGCCTTCGCTCTCGGAAGCTTCGGCATGTTTTCGCACCTGCTGCTAGACGTCTACATGGGAAGCGTCGCTGCGCTCGTGACGGAGATGGCGGGTGATGGCCACCGGGGCTGGGGGCTCGACGGGGTCGCCCTCGTCGTAGGCCTGATCGCAGTGGGGCTGGTCGTTTGGCGCGTGGTGCACATCGCCAAGGCACAGATCAGCAAGGCGGGGGTCAGCCTCGAAGCTTAGACCTGGAGGCTAGTGTCACACTAGGTCGCCGACTCACGAGGCACGGCCGAGGGCTCATGAGACGTCGAAGAACGTCAGGACCTCGTCGGCCCGGGCGGCGACGTCTGCGTGTGCGAGGCGGATGAGCTTGGCCGCAAACGCGACGTCGAAAAGAACGAACGACAAAAGATCCAGATCTGCAACGCTTCCGAGGCGCTCTACTATCGCGCCGAGCCGCCCGAATCGGAGCCTAAGAAGAGGCTTCCGCGCCCAGCTGCACTGCGACAGTAGTTCTCGCTAGAAGAGCGGACGCGTATGGAAAACGACCCCGAGGAAGAGATCCCAAATTCCAAAGTCGACCGTGCTGCGGCTCGTCCCGGCTTCGATGAGGGCAGGGAATGCAAATCCGCCAAAGAGGTCGATGAGATGCTTGTCTCGTTTTTGAAAAGTGCCGCCGGCACGAAATCCGATGGGGATGTCCAAACCTTCGCTATCCGCGCCCGCAGTATCAAAGTTCTTGCCGAGGTTCACGAACCACAGACCGGTCTCGGCGCTGATGAACGCGTGATCGGAAAAGTTGTAGTTGACGATCGCGGGAATGCGAATGTCGGCGTTCTTCGCCGAGCCGAAGGTTCCACGTACTTCCAGCCCGGTATCCACGGACAGACGATCCTTAGGCATGATGCGAAGCGGCAGGGCGGCCTCGAGGGCGAAGTCTGTATCGACCGGAAGAACGAATATCAGGTCGCCCGCGAAGTCGATCTTGTCGCGCCGGAGGATTCGGTACCGCCCGTACAAGGGCATGTCACCAAAGCCCGCCGCGCTAGAGGGCGCGAAGATCACGGGGATCAGGCCTTCATATCGCTGCTGCAATGAAGAGCCCACCCGATAGTTGTTGATGCCGAGCTCCAAGTCGTCGTTCACGCTGACGGCGCCGCCGAGGTTCATGCCAAAGATCGTATCGACGCCGTCATCCCAGACGGTGAAGATCCCGTTCGCGCGGACCATCCCTTTTTGCATCGTGAGCGGCCGGATCGAATAGGTCTTCGGGTAGGTCCATGCGGTCTCGCTGCTTTCATGGACAAGCGGAAAGGACACAGTGGTCGAGTCGGGAGGACCCTTCGGCGGCAAATTGTCAGGATTCGCCTGGTCTTGAGCGTCGGCCGTGCGCGCCACGAGCAGGAGAAGTGCAGCGAGCAGCCACGCGTACTTGGTGCGTCTCCTTGCTGAGTCTCAACTGTCCTTTGTGCTGAGGGTCACTCAAACCGTCTCCTCCCGTTCCGGCGGCAGACGCTGCCGCCCGACGCTAATCGTCGTCTTCGTCATAGTCGTCCGCGTCGTCATCGTCATCCGCGATCTGTCCCCAAGGCGTCGGTGGGGCTTGCCCCGCGGGTCGGGCGTAGACAGCCGCCGCGCCGTGCTCGTAGACGAGCGCGCCGCCCGCGTCACCCGCCCGGTAGCCCAACACGAACACCACGAGAGTGCCGAGGGTCGAAACGGCCGCCAGCGCAAGGCCCGCGGACCGTCTCGCGGCCATCACGAGGGCGGCGAGCATCAGACTGAGCACGATGCCACTTGCCCAGACGAAGACTTCGGCGGCCTCCTCGTGCTCCTCTATGAACCGCTCGGCCACGACGGACTCGACGCGCTCTTCCTGCGCCTCTCCGGTCTGCATGGCCGCGAGGCCCGTTCCGAGCAGCGCGGTTTGCAGGGCGATGGCGACTACCCAGCCTCGGGCGGGGAGCCAGTCGCGCCACCAGGCCCAGGCGAGCCCACCGGCGATGAATGGCATCAGCAGAGCCAGGGCGAGGGGTAGATGCACGATCTTGGGGTGGAAGAAAATGTCGTCCATGGGAATGCGCTCCAGGAGGGTACTCTACTCGAAGTGCCCCCCTGGAGTCTGCTATCCGGGAGGGCGAGCTTCCCCACGGTCAACCCCTAGGCCGCTCACAAGACGCTCGGGGTTGCGCTCTGTCTACGCCTTGCGCCCTTTTGTAAGCCCTACCTTCTCGCGAGGCTGGGGCTAGGCCTTTCTTGCTCGCTTCCCGGCAGAGCATTGAAGTCGATCGGCTGGAGCGATATACGCCAGACGGAGGCAAAGATGGGCATGAAGCGAGCAACTCGGTTTGAGGCTGGAGCGCTGAGGGTCGTCGCGTTGCTGCTGAGCCACGCAGCCCTGGCCGGATGTCGCGGGGCCGGTCAGACCGCCGGCTCCTCGTCTGCGGTGGAGGTATCGGCGAACGCGTCTGAGGGTTCGGTAACACAAGCGTCTACGACCGTGACGGCCAACCCGCTCTCGGGAACCGACTGGCGCCTCGTGGATTTTCAGTCGATGGACGACGCCATCGGCACGGTGAGACCGGACGACCCATCGCTCTACACCATGCGTCTGGGTGGCGACGGCACGGTGAGCATGCGTCTGAACTGCAACCGCGCCACAGGGACCTGGTCCGCCCAGCCGAGCAGCGACGGTTCGAGTGGCCAGTTCCGGTTCGGCCCGCTCGCCGTGACGCGAGCCTCGTGCCCGCCTCCCAGCATGGACGAGAGCATGGCGGCACAGGCCGAGTTCATCCGCTCCTATGTGCTGAAGGACGGCCGACTCTATCTGAGCCTCATGGCCGACGGGGGTATCTACGCTTGGGAGCCGCACGCCGCGGAGACGACTGGCGAGGCGGGCGTCCCGTTCGAGACGAAGCCCGACGCCGACATCGAAGCGGCTATTTTGCGGGCGTCACCCTCCTACGAGCGGAAGGTCATCGGGGCGGACGCCCAAGCTGCCCGCTACGTTTACGCTCGAGTGGACCTGAACGGTGATCAGAAACCCGAAGTCCTCGTCTACCTTCTGGGCTCGATCTTCTGCGGGACGGGCGGCTGCGATTTGCTGCTCCTCACCGAAGCACGGGGAGGCTATGCCTTGCTGAACAGGTTCTCGACGAGCCGTCTGCCGGTGTTCGTGTCGAGTCAGCGGACTGCCGGCTGGAACGAGCTCAGCACTTTGCACTCGGGTGGCGGGGCGCCGGCCTCCTACGTAAGGCACGTGTTCAACGGAAAGCAGTACGTCGAGCAGGAGCGCATGTCGGCCGAAGGGGCTCCGGAGGGTACGCGATACCTCGCCGGGGACCTAAGCTTCGACCAGGGGATTCCCCTCGAGCCACGCGACTGATCCCATGCGCGCCGTCTGCGCGTACAAAGCTCGCCGCTGCCGCTCGACCCTCAGTCGAGCGCAAAGCGCGTCCGATAGTTCGCGAATGCGCGCCGCACTGCGGCCTCTCGAAGACCAAAGTCCTCGAGACGGTAGTCATGAACACCGAGCTGGACTGCAGACTCCTGCGCCGCGACTTGCTCGAATCGTTGCAGTAGCCCGTCGGTCAAGGGGAGATCGAAGTGTTCGTAGATCTGCCGGAGCACGGGTCCCGGGGCTTTGCGCAAGCTGTCGAGATGTACATCATACACTTGCGATGCCGGCAAGCGCTCACGTGCGGCGAGGCCACGCTCCATCCCGGCGAGCGAATAGTCCAGCCAGAAGCGCCCGAGCTCGTGCAGGTCCACGTTACGCTGGACTCGGCAGCAGATGCGCGCATTGAGGCTGCATTGCGAGCCGATGGCCTGGGCGACATCACGATGAATGTGGATGATCCGCGCGTCGGGGTATGCGTTCAGCAAGGCTTCGAGGTTCCACAAATGCCACGGGCTCTTCAGGAGCCAACGCTGGGCGTTTCGTTGCGCCGAAAGGAACTGGAGCTGCAGTCTATGAAACTGATACGACTCCCGCAGGTCCCAGTCGAGCATCCGCCAGCCATATTGCCAGTCGCCGAAACCGACGACGAACTTGAGCATGGCCATGTCGTTCTCGAGCAAGAAGAAATCCTCCTCGAATGCGTCGAGCGTGACGTAGTGCACCACGTCCTGGTCGGGCACGACCACGTGGTTCATGACGGTCGTGATCGAGGCCCGTCGCTTCCTCCATTGTTCGTCTCCGAGAGGGTCACGGGCGCGGCCTGCAGGGTAGGCGAGCTCCCAGGTGGCTGCCGCCCGCGAGTCGGGGTCGGCCGCCATGACATTGTGCAAGAACGTCGTCCCCGTGCGAAAAAGGCCTAGAATGATGATCGGCTTTTCGATCGCGGTCTGCTGCAGGTCCGGTCGCCGCTTTCGGAGATCGACGAGGTTGAGGCGATTGATCAGGTTCCAGTGGAACGCATGTCGAAGCGCAAAGCGCCCGATGAGGTTCCAGTCGATCTGCTCGACGCTCGCCATCGTGGCCGCCAGCCGTCTCCCAAACCCGCCGCTCTCGTCGAAATCACGCAGGCCGGTGACCCTCTGAGCCGTTCGCATCGCCCGAGCGAGGTCCACTGGAACGAGCTTCTTTCGCCACGGGTCGCCGAGTCGGCTGACGACGGACAGCGGAAATGGAAGTCGAATGGAAAGCGGCGATTCGGCCGCGCGTTCCGAAGTGCTCACTTGCGTCGCAGCCTGTACCAGTGCTCGTCTGGTCGGAGGGCCCAATCCAGCGGCTTGGGTAAGCTGAAGTGCGAAGGCTCCACGTGTGTGACCCTCCAGTCCGGGAAGGCCGACTCGATTTCCGCCCGACTCGCGCCGCGGATCAAGGGCCGCCTGCGTTTGGGCCACACGAGCAGAAGTACGGTTGCATCGGAGGAGGTCACCGCGCTGACCTCTCGACCCATGGCCTTCCTCTGAGGGGCTTGCAGTCCGTGAAACGTGCCCGTGTCCAGAACGAGTCGGAAACCCGAGCCCACTCCGTCGGCGCGCAGGGCCGTGACGTCGGCATGCATGAGGTCCATCTCGACGCCCGCGTCCTCGGCGCGGCGGCGCGCGCGGACTAGCGCCGGGTCGACGATGTCGACGCCCGTCACCTCCCAGCCCCGCTGAGCGAGTCGAACGCCCCAAATCCCGCTGCCAGTGCCGAGGTCGAGCGCTTTGCCATGGGGAGGCTCGCTTCCCCCTTCCTCGCGGGCGAACAGCTCCTCAATCTTGCGCAAAAAAGGGGGATCGGTCGCCGCATCCTCCCAGGGGTGGAAGCCCAATCGATATGCCAACTGGTAGTTCATGGAGTCGCCACGAGAGCACTGCCCATCACGCTTACCGTACCGAGCGGTTGGTGTGCGAGCAATTGTTCGTCTCGTGACTCACTAGAACGCGTCGACACCGACGCCGCCGAAGACCGACAGGAAGGGGTCGTCGGACAGCCAGTCGACGGGAAAAGCGTAGCCGAGGCGTCCGTACAGGCTCACGATGCCGAAGCGAAGCTCCGTGATGAGGCCGACGCCGCCGATACCTCCGAAGTCTTTCAGCTCGCCCACTCGAAAGGGATCGTTGACGGTGCCGCCCGACAGCAGGACGCCGAGCTCATGCGGCTTGTTCTTTTTGACCCGAAAGTTCGCGCTCGCCTGCGCAATCAAGAGGCGCTCCGAAAGAATTCCCGCCCAGGGAATGCCCGGCACGACGATGGAGTAGGGGTTCATCCCGCCGACGCGCTGACGCGTGATGTCGTCCTGGCCTTCGCCCCAGTTGGCCGTCTCCTGTACCTCGAGACGAAGGAAGTCGGTGAGTTGCCAGCCGCCGCGATACCATTGGTTGATGCTGAGGATGGCCTTGCTGGGATCGTTGCGGCCGTCATCGAGACCCCACACGCCGTGGTCCGAGCGAACATCCACCCCGAAGGAGACCCCTGCCGCGTTGCCGAGGAAGCGGGGAAAGAGCTTGTCGGCCCCCCATTCGCTGCCTGGGGAGCGGCTCTTCCAGTAGATGTAGCCGATTCGCGGTTCGAACACCCAGCTGTCGTCCGGAAGCGCGTAGCTCGGATCCGTATTCTGGTCGCCGAACCACCAGTGGCGGACGTCCGCGAGCACTTCGAGGGTATGTGCCGGTGCGAAGTGCCACTGGAGTTTGTTGCGCAGAAGGATGTAGCTGGCGTTGAAGCCGAAGGCGCCGTCCTGTAGGCCATTCTGATAATAGTAGCGGAGCAGGCCCGCGAAGAGCGCTTCGCCCCGGACTCCGACGAAGAGCTCGAGGTTCTTGGCCAGCGAAATGCGGTCGAGGCCGACCTCGAGCGTGTCGGTGTTGAAGTACAGTCTGAGGTCGCCGTTGCGGACCAGGTCGTCGCGGGTCGCTTGGAAGAGAGCGAAGCCGAAGCCTGCGAGCTCCGGGACGACGACGAAGTCCGCCCCCGCAGCAGCTTGGCCGTGCCACTTCTCTTCCTGGGCTTCGTCTGCCTGCGCGGGGGTGCTCGAAAGCAGACAGGAGAGAGCCAGCAACGCCGAACAGATGCGCATGCGTCGAGCGTAGCAGAACTCGTCCCTCGCCCAGCTCAGGAAGTTTCTCAGGGCCGTCGTTCAGTATCTTTGTTGGGGACACGTTGCCATGGGCGTGTCGCGAAAGAGCTGGCCTCGCCGGGCGGCTGTCACCTCACCTGGAGAGACCTGAGCAAGCGGCCAAGGTCTGGGCCCTGCTCGTGCATTACTGGCCAGCAGGGCGCCCCTCGGGCTATCTTCTGGGTAATCGTTCGATAGGTGTGTGATATGCGTGAGCTCAGTCTGTCATTGATGTGTGCGTTGGCCCTGCTGCTCGCTGCCTGCGGCGATAGCGGCGGCTCCGGAGGCGTGGGTGGAACGGCGGGGTCTGGCGGCAGTGGGGGAACGGGCGGCGGGGGCGGCGCCGGCGGAACCGGCGGAACCGACATCGAGGCGGTCTGCACTGCCTATTGTGAGGCTGGCTGCATCCCGAACCAACCGGAGCTTCCCGCCTGCCTACAAGCGTGCATCGCGCTGGTCGGCGACTGCGAAGCGGAGTTCGCTCCGCTGGCTGAGTGCGCGATTCGCAACGACTGCAATTCCAGCGTGATCGTCTGCCCTGAGGAGCAACCTGCCTTTGTGGCTTGCGTATCCTCCTAGGCCGAGGTGAAGGCCGGACTGGAGTCCGGAGCAGAGGCCTGACACAATGAAGGTCCCCTGATGGAAGCCCGGCTCCATACCTTCGTCGTCTCGGACATGCATCTGACCGAGGCGCAGGAGATCGACCCGCGGCGCCCATTGTGGATGGCCTACAAGCGCCGGGAGTTCTTCGTCGACGAAGACTTCGCCGCCTTTTTGGAGCACATCGAAGGAGAAACGGACGGCCCCATCGAGCTCGTCCTCAATGGCGACATCTTCGACTTCGATAGCGTCACCGCGCTGCCGGATGACGACAAGAACATCGACTGGCTCGAGCGTGCACGCGGGCTGGCGAGCGAGGAGTGGAAGAGCCTCTTCAAGATGCAGCTCATCATCGACCAGCACCCGCGTTGGTTCGAAGCGCTCCGGGGCTTTCTCGCGCGAGGCCATCGCGCTGTCTTCGTCGTGGGCAATCACGACGTCGAGCTTTACTGGCCTTCGGTGCAGCGAAAGATTTGCGATGCTCTGGGCGCGCCCTCTCCCGCGAACATCGGCGAAGAAGAAGAGGACGAACCCGTCGTGTTCTGCACCTGGTTCTACCTCAGCGGGGGAGACACCTATATCAGCCATGGCCACCAGTACGACCCGAACTGCGTCGTCCGGGACCCCATCGATCCGCTGGTCGAAGTGTACGGTGAGCCCCGCATGCGGCTTCCGTTCGGCGACCTGGCCGCGCGATACATGCTGAACGGGATGGGCTACTTCAACCCGCACCAGTCCGAGAACTACATCATGAGCGCGCTTGCCTATCTGCGGTTTTTTTTCCGCTACATGTTGCGGGCGCAACCGCTGCTGCTGTGGACCTGGTTTTGGGGGGCCTACGCGACGCTCTGGATTTCCCTGCGTACACACTGGCTTCACCCAATGCGCGATCCGCTGCTAGTCGATGACAAGGTTCGGTCCATTGCCGTTCGCTCCAGGGCAACGCCATCGATGGTTCGTAAGCTCAATGCGCTCCACGTCCCCGCGGCCACGAACAATCCGCTTCGCATCGCCAGGGAGCTGTGGCTCGACAGGGCGTTTTTCGTATTGGCAGCGCTGTTTCTCGCCTGGCAAGTCGTGCTGCACGTCAACATCGCATGGCCGATCAGTCCCTTTTGGGTTTTCGTGCCAGCGCTCGTGTTCATGCTTCCCTACGTCGCGTATGCCGCTTCCATTCGGCCCACCGTCTTTCAAACGCCACTGCTCAACGAACGGCTCGCTGAGCTGATCTTCAAGATCACGGGCGCGCGACGGGTGAGTATTCGGACACACCCACGAGCCCAAGTGCGAGCAGGTCGGCCCCGTGACCCTCTACAATGGCGGCTTCTGGTCCCTGGCCTTTGCCGACCCCGAATGCAGGACGCGGCTCGGCGAGCAAACGTTCGTGCGGATTCGTCCGAGCCGCGAGGGCAAGGGTCGCACCGCCGAGCTTTGCGAGTGGAAGACCGCCGAGGAGACGCCGGCGCGTGTTCTGTGTGCCGAGCCGGCCCCTGCCGTCCAGACGCAATCCGAGCAAACCCTTTCTGAGACCGGAACTGGGGTTTGCGTGAAGTCTGAACGCGAACTGTAGTCGAGGACGAGTGGTAGGGGGCCGACAGCAGGGCGCAAGCTTGGCGACATGCTCGCCGAGGTCGCGCGCGCCCACGACCGAAGCGTTCTTTCGAAGAGACGTCCGACTCGCAGGCTTCCATTTATCTTTCCGTCGGTGCGAGGAGAGTGCTAACCAGTTCCGAGAGCATGGAAGGTAGAACACGGGTCCGCGTTGAGGGGAGTCGAGGGCCGCTGTCGATGAGTCGCGCGGCATGGCTTGGCCTGCTCGTCCTCTGGCTGGGTTT
Source organism: uncultured delta proteobacterium (assembly GCA_963746475.1). GTDB lineage: Bacteria > Myxococcota_A > Polyangia > Polyangiales > Houyiibacteriaceae > SG8-38. The sequence continues at coordinate 544,773 of CAVVBB010000003.1, read as the reverse complement.
CACGGCGGTCATCACCGCGCTGTACCTGCTTCTGCCTCCGTGTCCGGATCACGCCGTCTACGACTACATCGGATGGGTCGTCAATCAGGGTGGCACGCTCTACGTCGACGCGGCGGATCAAAACTGGCCGGGGCAGATGTTCCTCCACACCCTCTCGGTGGCACTGTTCGGGACCGAGCTCTGGTCCTATCGGCTCTTCGAGCTCATCTTCATCATTCCGCTCTCTTGTCTCGTCCTATTCCGCTTCCTCCGCGCGGCTGGCGACAAGCTTGCGGCCTTGCTCGTCGTCCCGATCTATCAGGCCATGTACGTGAGCGCTGGCTTCTGGATGTCTGGCCAGCGAGACATGGTAGCGGCTCCGCTGCTGGTCGCTGCTGCGCATGCTCTGCTGTCTCGCGTGCGGGGGGGCGGCCGTGGCCTGCTCGTTCTACAGGGGGCGCTCCTCGCCGGGGCGACGCTCATTCGCCCGACTCTGCTGATCATGGCGCCGCTGCTCACGCTGGCCGATGTCCTGCAAATGCGCCGCACGGACCGCTCCTACAGGAACGTCATCGCAGAGCATGCGCTGGTCGCGGGTTGTATCATCGCATTCACTGGGGGCGTCGCTCTGCTGGGCGTTCCAAGCGGAGCGCTTGCAGGCTGGTACGATGTCTCGATCCGCTTCAACCTCGAGGTCTACGCCGGGGGCAGGGATCCCTGGGACATCAGCAGGGAATTGCTCCCAGTGCTGCTCCGCCAATGGCACTGGATGCTCGCTTGGAGTGGCATCGGCGCTGTCGTTCTGTGGCGAAGAGACTCGGTAGCGCTGAGCTTCGTCGGCATGATCCTTCCGGCATCGCTCGTGTCCCTCTTCGTGCAGGCCAAGGGACTCGCGTATCACCTGAGCCCGCTTTACCCGCTGATGGCCATCCTGGTCGCATCCACGGTTGCGGCCGGAGCTCGCGTTCTGCTCGAACGGCGACAACGACCGCTGATCACCGCGCTCGCTATCGTAACCTTGCTCCTACCCGCGGCTGGTTTGGCCAAGAAGCTTTGGGGCCAACTGGCACCGCAGCGCCAGGTCCTGCTCGGACAAATCACGATGGCCGACATGCACGCCGGGTACGCGGCGGACAATACGGGCGAGGCGACGGTGAGAGACATGGTCGAGCTAGCCGAGCACATCGATGCAACGACAGCCAAAGACGCGACCGTGCTCTTGTGGGAGCGCCCCTGCCATGTCTACACTCTGGCGCAGCGTCGGTCTCCTCTGTTCGCGGCCGCGTTTACGCTCCTGGACGACCCCGATCCAGAGTTCAGCCTGTTCCCGCGCTGGCAGATGGAGTTCGAGCAGATCATGAGCGAGCGGCCACCTGAGGTCCTTCTTTTCCTCCGAGATGCGGCGAGTGGCTCCTATCGAGGCATGCCAGCGCAGCCAGGCGAAGTGCCGAGGCTCGCGGACACTCTCCGCGCCCATCTTCCGGAGTATGAGCTCGAGAAGTCCGTCGGCGCGGTCGACGTCTACCGGCGGAGCGTGCGAGTCCGCTAGGCTCAAATCTTGGCCCGGGGCGGCCATTCGGTCAGGCTGGCGCGCAGCGTGGTCACGCAAGAGCCGCGAAGCTTGACCCGCTTTCGCACCCGCTCGACCTCCAACTCGCCCCCGCGCGCCGAAAGCTGACGGGCGCGTAAGCTGGCCTTGCCGAGCCGAGCCTCCCAAAAAGGCCCGAGGATGCAGTGCGCCGAGCCCGTGACCGGGTCTTCGTTGATGCCGAGGCGCGGGGCGAAGTAGCGTGACACGAAGTCGGTCTCTTCCTGTTCGCCCGCGGCCGTGAGGATGACGCCACGGACGTCGACCGCTTCGAGCGCGGAGAAGCCTGGACGGCAGGCTCGGACCGCTGCCTCGTCGGCGAGCTCCAATAGATAGTCGCTCCCGCTTCGACCGATCCAGACCGGGCTCACACCGAGCGCGGCGAGCAGCCCCTCGGGCGCCTCGGCCTCCGAAACCTCATGTGCCGGAAAGTCGAGCTCGACTCTGCGTCCGAGCGGGGTCGCCCCGAGCTCTCCCCTGCGAGTCCAAAAGCGGACGGGCTCATGAGGCGCCAGCCAGCCCTCCTCCCAAAGCACGTGTGCGGCAGCCAAGGTCGCGTGACCGCAAAGGGGCACCTCGGTCTTCGGCGTGAACCAACGAAGCTCGAACCGTCCGTCCACCACCGGCACGCAGAAGGCGGTCTCGCTACAGTTGATCTCCTGGGCGATGTTCTGCATCCAAGTCTCGGTGCTGGGCGCATCCAAAACGCAGACCGCCGCCGGGTTGCCGCTGAAGGCGACGCTGGTGAAGGCGTCGACGAGGATGATTCGTTGGGCCATGAAAACGCGCTAGCACTTTGGAGGGCGGGCTGCGAGCGCCAGCCTGCTACAGGCTTCGTCCTCGGGTAGGGGGGTGCTATGGTCCTCGGGATGGCGGGTCAGTGTGAGGGTCGCAGCGCGCTCGTGACCGGTGCCAGCCGAGGCATTGGTCGGGCCATTGCATCGAGGCTGGCGGCCGAGGGGGCGCGTGTCGTCGTCGTCGCGCGGAGTCTGCGACCTGCAGACCACCCGCTCGCCGGCTCGCTCGAAGAGACGGTGCAAAGCATTCGCGCGCTCGGTGGGGAAGCCTACCCACTGGTGGCGGACCTATCGCAGTCTGACCCGGACCGAGGCTACATCGTAGAAGGGGCGAAGGAAGCGCTGGGCGCCGACATCGACATCCTGGTGAACAACGCTGCGGCGAGCTTCTACATCCCATTCGAAGACTTCAGCCTGCGCAAAGCGCGACTGATCTTCGAGGTGAACGTGGGGGCGAGCTGGGAGCTGATGCGGGCCGTGATCCCGGCCATGAAAGCACGCAAGCAGGGTTGGATCTGTAACGTCTCTTCGGCGACCGTGATCCCACCGGTCGGACCACCGTACGACCTCAGCGGTAACGCCATGCTAGGGGCTGCCGGATACGCCGGCTCCAAGGCCTGGCTGAATCGAATGACCCAAAGCGTGGCGCTCGAGACCTACGAGCATCGCATCGCCGTCAACACCGTCGCGCCCGAGGCCGCGGTGCGGACCGAAGGTGCGACGGCGCTCTTCGAGTTCTCCGACGAGGTCTGCGAGCCCGTCGAAACCGTCGCAGAGGCAGCGCTGGCGCTGTGCACCTGTGACCCCGCGACCATGACCGGACGGACGACCTACAGCCTGTCGCTCCTGAAAGAGCTCGGCCGACCGGTTCACAGCCTCGACGGCACGCAGCTTTTGCCTGGCTGGCAGCCCGAACAAATCCCGGACATCCACTTGCATAGCCAGCGCTGGATGCAGGCTGGCAGCTAGGCGGCGTCGCGCCCCATCCGACGGATGTCGGAGCTGCAGGGGACGAGGCGTCCGCTTTGCCCCCAAAGTCGTTCGCGGCTGCGGCCAAGAGACCGTTCGCGACAATCCTGACGCCGTTCATCCGAGCAGCCCGGCATTTGGACTACAGGCGAAAAAGAAGGCCGGCAAAGGGAGACAGGATCCAGAAGCGGCGCTCGAAAAAATCGCCCTTTGCCGTGAAGGTCCATGCTAGGCCCAGATCGATGTACGCGGCCTTTACGATGTGTATGCCGAGGCCCGCTCGCCCCGTGTAGCCTGGCGTGAAGCGCGAACGATCGCAGAAGTCCCAGCTGCAGCCAGGCTCGCCCCGTCGGGAGAAGTTCCACCAGTTGACGTCGAAGGCGCTGCTCAAGTAGGGAAGAAGGGTCTTGCCGGGAATCTGGAGTCGAAGCTCCGGACTAAAATGGAGCCGGTGCAGCGGCTCCTGCTCCTGGTTTTCGAGCTCCGGATCGCCCGACTTTTTCAGGTCGATGGGCGTCCAGCCGAAGCCCATTCGAGCCCCCATGACGAAATAGCCGAGGTCCGCAGACGCCCAGAGCTCGAGGGTGGCACCGGGGCGAACGACTTCGTGATCCACGTCGAGCCAAATGGGGATATCGATGCTGATCCCAAACTGGGGCCGTACTCGGGGCCCCGAGCTGTTCGACGGTAGCGGCTGGGTCGCCGCCAGGAACTCCTGAGCGGCCTGCCACTGCGCGGCGCTGACCTCGGTCGGGCTCGACTCGGCCTCGCCCTCCGACTGGGCGGCGACGGAAGGGGCTGGGAGCGCAGCGCAAAGTAGCGTGAGCGTCAGGCAAGTCCCGGTCGTGGACACGGTGCGTCGGTTCTTCACGGGGCGCCGACCCTAGCCGAGGAAGCAGCCCGCGCAATGCCCAGACTGCGAGGATCTACGGGCCGGCGACTTCGGAGGCAGGATAGCCATCCTCCGGCCGAACCGTGCGCGCGTCACGGAAGGCCTGGTCGGACGCGTTCCAGTCTTCGCGGGCACGCTTGGCCTTCGACTCGCGCTTGCCCCGCTTCTTGCGCATCCATGCGGAGCATTCGTCGAGGTCCGACCAGGGAGACATCGGTATGGCGGCGAGCGAACGAAAGGGAGTCGTGCGGAGGATGTCCGGGGGGAACGGCTCCGCCAGCCGGCGAACGACTTCCAGACGAAGCCCTTCGGAGCCACCTCGAACGCGCGGATGGAGTCGGATGACATAGGTCTTCCCAGCCTCGACCTCGACCCGGAGCAGCTGCATGCCCATTTGTGCGGTCCCGGTCAGCACTTCGAGCGTTTGCTTTCCGGGGTTCAAGGGCGCCGCAACGGTCCAGGCGTCTCCGAGCACGCCCAGGCAACGCCCCCCTTCGTCGACGACGGTGTAGATGACGGCGGGCATCTCCCATTTCGGGTTGCGGGCGAACACGAGGAGGGCCTTGTCCTCAGGCGCGAGGTACGGGTCTCGGACCGTCGTCGGGATCTCGGCCACGGCGGGCACTGCGCCCAAGAGAAGCGCCAGCCCCAAGATCAGGACCGAGAGCAAGCCACCGAAAGGCCAGGACATGCTCGGGCTCTAGACCGGAGCGCTTCTTCGCGCCAGGGGATGAGACCTGAGCCAGATCATTCGCCGCTTGACCGCGGTCTCGAGCCGGCCGAGGCTTTTCGTGTCGCGGATGGCGAGGTCACCGATGGGCAATCGCTCGAACAGACGCAAACGATGGCCTTGGCTGCTGCTCGGTGCCTTCGCAGTCGCTGCGTTTTGGCTTTGGCCGCGACTGAACCCCGAGCTCCTCGAGCCACTCATCGCATCACGCTTTCCGAGGGTCCGGTGGATCGACAGCGAGACCCTCGCAGCGTGGCTGGCGCGCCCGCCGGCCATGAGGCCCGTCGTGCTGGACGTCCGCACGGAAGAAGAGTTCGCGACGAGCCAGCTGCAAGGGGCTTCGAGAGCAGATCCGCAAGGGGACGATCTCGAAGCGCTGCGCATCCCCGAGGACGCCACGGTCGTGCTGTATTGCTCGGTCGGCTACCGAAGCGCTGTGCTCGCACAGAAGCTCGGCGTGGCCGGAGTCGACGAGGTCTACAACCTCCGCGGCGGCATTTTCGCGTGGGCGAACGAAGGTCGGCCGGTCTACACGAAAGAGGGCCCTGCGCGGCAAGTGCACCCTTATGACCGGCTTTGGGGACGTTTCCTTCGCAAAGAGCTTTGGGCCCCCGTGATCGAGGGCGTTGGCGAGTGACCGCGGGTGCGCGGAATCAGTAGTGAGAGCCTCGCGGCCGAGAGTTTGCAACCTCTTGCGTCGCCTTGTACCGCAGTTGCGACCGGTGGAAACTGTCTCCGTGGGCGTTCGAATCCTATGGGTCTGTGCCGTGGCCCTGTTTGCGGCATGCGGCCAGTCGAAGAACGAGGATTCAGGCTCGGGTGCCGCGGCTGGTTCGGGCGACCTGGGCGGCGAAGGTGTCGTTTCCGATCTCGAAGTGAGCTCGTTCATCTCGGGTCTCGACAAGCCCTGGGACATCGCCTGGCTTCCCAACGGAACCCCATTGGTGACCGAGCGAGTGGGTCGGCTCAATGTGTATGTCGACGGTGCGGACGCCGAACCCTTCACGGTTGCGCCAAGTGATGTCGTGGCGAATGGGGAAGGGGGGATGCTGGGCCTCGAAGTCGACCCCGAGTTCGCTAGCAACGGCTACGTCTACGTGTGCATGGCCTCCAATGCCAGTGGGAATACCGACGTGCGTCTGGTGCGGTTCACACTCGCCACGCCGAACGGCGACGAAGTGCTGAGCCGTCGCGACATCGTCACGGGCATGCCGTACAGCACGGGAAGGCACAGTGGATGTCGCCCCCGCTTTGGACCGGACGGGTACCTGTGGGTCGGCACCGGCGATGCGGCGATTGGAGTCACGCCGCAGGACGACGAGTCGCTCGGCGGCAAAGTGCTGCGCCTCGATCGCAACGGCGCGGCCGCAGCCGACAACGCCGGCGGGTATCGCTGGGTCTCCAAAGGGCATCGCAACGTCCAAGGCATCGCGTTTCGTTCGGCAGACGAGCTGGGCCTGTCCACCGAGCACGGCCCGTCGGTCGACGACGAGATCAACCTGCTCGTCCCCGGCAACTTCGGCTGGGACCCAGTTCCCGGCTACGACGAATCGGTTCCGATGACCGACCTCGACAAGTTCCCGGGCGCCATCGAGGCGATTTGGTCGTCCGGCGCGCCCACGCTGGCCTTGTCGGGGGCTGGCTTCGTCGAAGGTCGCCGCGCTTGGGGGGATTGGGACGGAGCACTCGCCGTGGCTACCTTGAAGGCCGAGCATCTGCACGTCTACTTCGTCGACTCTGAGGGCGAAGTCACCGACGACTTGCGTGTGATCGAGGACCAAGGCCGGCTTCGCTCGCCCAGACAGGGGCCAGACGGCCTCCTGTACGTCACCAACGACGGCCGAAATGACGCCGGTCGAGTGCTGCGGGTGACGCCGGTGCTATCGCCCGCACCCTAGGACTCGCGGGGCGGCGAGGGCCTGTCCCCAGGGGCAGGGCGGCTCTGACGCTGCGTCCGAGCGGTCCCGATCCATCCTCGGCGACGAAACAGCAAGAGAAAGCCGACGCCCGTCGCGAACATCAAGCCCAAGGCAAACGGGTAGCCCATCTGCCAGCCGAGCTCCGGCATGTTCAGCGGCGAGGCCGAGCGGTCGAAGTTCATACCGTACAAGCCTGCGATGAAGCTCATCGGCATGAAGATGGTCGCGATGAGCGTGAGGATGCGCATGCCTTCGCTCATTCGGTTGCTCATCGCAGCATGATGGAGCTCCATGAGACTCAAGCTCAGCTCACGGCAAGCGGAGACCGCGTCGAGCAGCTGCGCACAGTGGTCCTGGCAGTCCTGTAGGTAAGGGCGCGTGCTGTCCGTGACGGGCCCCGTCTCTCCTCGAGCGAGCAGACCGATCGCCTCCCGCGTGGCCGCCAGGGCTCGCCAGATGCTGTGCAGGTCGTTTCGGACGGTGTGCATCTCGCCCAAGGTCACATCGTCTTTGGCGCTGACGAGCTGATCCTCGAGCAACTCGAGCTGGTCATTCTGCTTTTCCACGAGGGGAAAGTAGTGGTCTAGGACGGCGTCGATGAGCGCATACGCCAAGTAGTCGCTGCCCTCGCTCCGAATCCTGCCGCGCGCATTTCGGATGCGGTCCCTCACGGGTTCCAGGCAGTCGCCCGGTATTCCGCCCTGAACGGTGACGACGTAATCCCGGCCGAACAGGATGCTCAGCTGCTCGAGTGGGAGCCCGTCCGGATGGGAAGGCATGTGGAGGACCACGTAGGCGTGGTCGTCATAGTCTTCGACCTTGGGTCGTTGATGATGGCTGACCACGTCCTCGAGGACGAGCTCGTGCCAAGCAAACATGCGCGCCAGGTCCTTGATCTTCGACGCATCCCCCACGCCGGCGACGTCGACCCAGCACATCGGTGTGCGTCCCCGGAGCTCGGCGATGGCCGATGGGCTGTCGACGTACACCTCGGAGAAGCCGTCGGGCCCATAGCTCATCACCCTCAGCGTGGGTTCCGGGGCGCCAGCTTCCGGCAAAACCAGCCCTGGTGGGGCGGCCAGCTCGCGGCGCTTGGGCACCCGTATCGGGGCTCGCTTCCGTCGATGCTTGTGTTTTGCTTTCATCCTCAGCTCCTCGGCCGGCCAGCCACGGGAAGTCTACAGGAGTCTCCGTTGCAGCGTCTTCTTCTGCCCGCATTCCCGGGGTCCGGGCGTTGAGCTTTGCCACGAGCTCACCGTGCAAATCCATGCCAAGCGAACCGGCGCAGAGTAGGGCACGGTCCAGGAGAGCGACGGGGCCGCGCCATTACTGAGAGCTGAGCTCCTGTCGGAGTCCCCGAGGGTGCCACAGCTCGTCTGCTCAGCCTCGGCCTATTGAAGAACCGAGCCCTCTACCTGCGGCTCGCCCGCCGCCAGGACGAAGATGCCTGGGTAGCCTTCGGTCTCGAAGCCCAGGCTCGGGTTGGCGCGAAGCTCGGAGTCGCGAATGACCAGCGAACCGGTTCGGTCGTTGCTCACGAAGAAGATGGCGCCGCCGCCCTCGTTGGCCTGGTTGTCGGTGATGCGAGAGCCGCAGACCGTGAGTGTGAAGGTATTACCATCGTTGTAGATGGCGCCACCGCTGCCTCCACCGGGCGTGCCGTCTCGAGCGGGGTTGGCTCCATGACCGATCGCCTCGTTGTGGGAGAACACGGAGTTCAGAACCGTGTACGAAACCCCGATGCTGCTCAGGGCCCCACCATTGGAGCAGACGTTGCCCAGCCCGGCCTCACCGCCAAACGTGCTGCCCACGACGTACACCGGGAGATCCTGGTGTTGATCGAACACGCGGATGGCGCCGCCGCCCACGTCCGGCCCCAGGTCGTCACAGACGTTGTCGTAGAAGCGTGAGTTGATCACTTTGAAGCGGCCGCCGCGCACGAAGATGGCGCCGCCACCACCAGGCTCGTGCCCCTTTGCATTGCCTCCGACGAGCGTGAGGTTCTGCACGGTGAGCCGCGGATGGTCCTGGTCGTCGCAGTGAGGCGTGGTCCAGACCAGGGATTCGTCGCAGGTGTTCATGTACAAGATGCGGCGCCGACCGTCACCGCTGAGCGTGATTCGACCTCCCCCATCGATGACCACCTCCGGAGCTGCGTCGTTGTACACGCGCGCAGTTTCGTTCAGCGTGATCGTGTGTGGCTGGGGGCCACAGTCGAAGGTGATAATCCCCCCCCGTGCCACGGCTGCGACGAAGGCCTCCGAAGTGCAGCTCTGCGGCGAGCCGTCGCCGACCACGTTGTCCGGCGTGCTCGTGTCGACGAGCGCGGCTTCCGTGGGTAACTGGCAGGGCGCCTCGGTGTTTCCGGGCGGCTCACCGGGAAGCGACTTCTGTTTGGATGCTCCGCCGGACTCGAGACTCGAGTCCTCCGCGCAGCTCGAAAGCAAGGCCAGGACGCCCAATGAGATCGACGCACGCCTGAGTCGATCCGTGAATCGCTGTTTCCCCTTGGTCACGACGCTCACAGCCTAGCGGTTCGCCGGAGGTGCGAGTGGCAGTCTGTGTCACAGCTCACCAAACATCGACGAGTCCTTCGTCGATGCATCCGCTCGCCGGGATGCGTATCGAGGACTTCGTGGCCAGGCTCGAGGGGCTTGCGCGAGTCGGTCATCTCGTCATGTGCGACTCGAAACCGCCCAGCGCCGCGAGGCGCCCGTGCAAGCCTCCGATCGAAACGCGGGCTCCCGCGCCATCGAACCTAGGCAGCCAGCCGCCACGCGCTTGCTCGGGCCCGGCGTCGGACGGTGCTCAGTGCCTCACTGCACGACGATGGTCGCGGTGCAACCGGCGACGACGCTGAGGTTCGCTCCGTCACCGGCCGCGGTCACGAGATCGCAGGCGCTCTGACAGAGATGAACCTTGGTCGGCGCGCTTGGGACATCGTAGTACCAGGCGACCCGGTCGGCGCAGGCCCCAGCATTGGCGACCTGCGGTATGGTCGTGACCTCTGGGCCTTGGGTCAGGGTCACGTTGACTCGGCCGTAGTCGAGCTCCTCGCCTGGCGGAGGCGTGAGGTCGGTGACGTCGACCTCGCACGGTAGCGGCACCGCTTGCTGAGAAATGGCCTGAAGGGCGTTCGCGAGCACGTCCCCGGACGCGTTGCCCACGTTCCAGTAGTGGCAAGGAGAACCGAGGCCTCCGCAGAAGCCGTCGTGTGGCTCGGCGCCACCAGCCGCGGCGAGCTGCTCGAGCTTGCTCTCGTTGGCCCCGTCCATGCCGATGATGAAGGTGCGTAGCCCCGTGGCGTTGAGGTGGTCTGCGATGATTGCAGCGAGAGCGTTGTTATTGCGGTTGCATTCGGTCGCATCGCCGTCGGTGATGAGCACTCCGATCATCTCCCGGTCCGGGGATTGATTGCTGGACGTGTAGCCCGCGATGCCCCGAAGCGCGCCCTCGATGCGGGTGCCGTACCCGCCGCTGAAGTTCTCATCGCTGATCCTCCGGACGAGGGCGCTATTCGCCGTGACGGGAAGTGACGTGGCTCCGATTAGCGGTGCGTCGTAGCTCGAGCCGCTGCAGTCGTTGGAAAGCGACATGACGTGGAAGGCCAGGCTCGTGTCGACCGCAGGATTGACGTTGATCAGGTAGTCGGCCAGAGCGTAGGTGGCGAAGCAGGCCTTGGAGTTGACTGGCGGCGAGCTCCCCGCGACGTATGCGCAGTCTGCGCCCATGCTCCCGGTGCGGTCCAGGATGAGATAGATGTCCAGAGGGCTGCTTTCGAGCTGCCGTTCATGGGCGACACCGGAGCAGCCGCAGAAGCCGCTGACGCAGTCTCCATTGCAGTTGTCCGGACCTGCGCACGGCGTGCCTACCGAAGAAGGCAGACAGACCTTGGCCGTCTCTTCGCAGTACGTTCCATCCGTGCACTCGCTTTGGCTCGCGCAAGAGGCGCGCGGCGTGACACAGCGCTGCGTCGCCGGCTCACAGACTTTGGGGGGAGTGCACTGGTCGCTGCCCGTGCACCCGGATTTGCTCGTCCCGCCGCCGGCTCCGCCTTCTCCGCCGGTGCCTGCGCCGCCACTTCCGCCCGTAGCGCTGGAGTCATCTGCACAGCCGATGAAAGAACAAAGGAGAAGCGCGAAGCACAGGGCTCGCGCCGTCTGCGAGAGAAGATTTGCAGCCCCACCAGTTTTCCCCATCTTCAGAACTGTAATTCGCCTGATGCCTGCCCAGCAAATCTGTGAGGCAGTCAGGCTTCCGTTCGGGAAGCACACCTCTGGTCTCGCGCGAGCTGCCGAGCGAAGTGCCCCCGCGGGATGGCGGCCGCCTCATTGTGTTCCAGCTCACTCACACGCGAGCGGGATCCAGTCGTACGGGGCGAGGTCTGCCGCAGGGAAGGCTAGGGCTTGTGGCGAATGCCGCGGAGCGTGCGAATGAGAAACCCCAGCCCCATTCCAAGGCCGACCGACACTAGAATCACCACGCTCGCTGGCGCTTCGAGAATGTCGGCCCCGAGCATGCCCACTCGTACGGTGTCCCAATTGGACAGGACGAATACGACGATGACGAGTACGAGAAACCAGATACCAACTATCCGAGCTTGACGCATCACTGGTCCGTGTCCGTGGTGTCACCGCCCGCAGCAGGCGCTTCTCCCGTGTCGCCGAGTATACCCTATTCTCGTTCACCGATCGTGGGAGCGGTCGCGGCTGTGATCGACTCGCCGGCGCCTGTCCACCGAGGGGCCTGCCGCTCGCCGCTGCGCCAAGCGTTTAGGCCCGATGGGCTCGACATGCTGAGCAAAACCGCGCAGGTTGGCTCTTCACCTGAGCGCCGAGGATGAGCGAAATGAAGATTGGAATCTTGTCGATGAACCCGAAGCTGTACTCGACCAAGCGCCTGAAGGAGGCCGGCGAGGCGCGAGGACACAAGGTTCGGGTAGTCGATTTTACGCGATGTTACATGAACATCACGTCGCATCGGCCCGAGGTGCTGCTTGCCGGCACTCCCCTCGATTTCGACGCCATCATCCCACGCATTGGTGCTTCTCATACGTTCTATGGGACGGCCGTCGTGCGCCAGTTCGAGATGAAGGGGACCTATCCCATCAACACCTCTCAGGCGATTTCGCGTTCGCGCGACAAGCTCCGTGCACTTCAGCTACTGGCCCGTGAAGGGATCGGCTTGCCCGTGACCGGATTCGCACGCTCGACCAAGGACATCGACGGAGTGATCAAGCTCGTCGGTGGTGCGCCTTTGATCATGAAGCTTCTGGAAGGGACGCAGGGAATAGGCGTCGTCCTCGCAGAAACCGACAAAGCGGCCGAGTCGGTCATGGCCGCGTTTGGCCAGCTCGATGCGAACATTCTCGTCCAGGAATTCATCGAAGAGGCAGGCGGTTCCGACATTCGCGCCTTCGTCATCGGCAGCAAGGTCGTGGCCGCGATGAAACGCCAAGGCCCGGAGGGAGAGTTCCGTTCGAACCTGCATCGAGGTGGCACGGCATCGTCCGTGAAGCTCACGCCGGAAGAGCGAAGCACGGCCGTGCGCTCGGCGCAGAAGCTCGGCCTGCGCGTCGCAGGAGTCGACATGCTCCGGTCCAATCATGGCCCGGTCGTGATGGAGGTGAACTCCTCGCCGGGGCTCGAGGGGATCGAGCAGTCGAGCGGCAAGGACGTCGCCGGCGCGATCATCGAGCACTTGGAAAAGCACGCGAAGCCCGGCAAGACCAAGGACCGAATCGAAGGCTAGGTGGCGGCTCCGGTCGACGACGCGTTTCGAGCGATCGCCGACCGGGCTCTGGTCAAGAATTCGCTGAGAAGTTCAGCTGAGCGGGAGAGGCCGATACCCAGCCGCCGCGCTCAGCTTCGCTTCTTCGCGCGCAGCCCTCGGCGGCTGCCCTTTGGCTTCTTGGGCTTGCCGTACCCAGGACCGTCATTGGACGACCCAGGTCGTCCTCCAAAGTCCCGCCTTGGGCGCGACTCGCGCGGCCTGTCTTCGGCAATGTCGAGCCGAAGCTCACGGCCCGAGAGCTCGCGGCCATGCATGGTCTCGACCGCCTGCGCGGCTTGCGATGCCTCGGCGAACCGGACAAACGCGAAACCCCGCGGGCGACCGGTCTCACGATCGGTCGGAATGTAAACGTCCATGATCTCGCCTGCCTCGGACAACAGGTCGCGAAGCTGCTGATCTGTCACACCGAAGTCGAGATTACCTATGAATATCTTGTTTGAAATCGTTCTGCCTTCGCGTCTCTGGGGCTGGGTCCCGAAGGGCTTACCAGCGACCTTCCGAACGACGACCGGTGTTCGGACGGTCATTCGCGCGGTCCACCTTGATGTTGCGACCATCGAGCATCGAGCCATCGAGCTCGCGCACCGCACGCTCGGCGGACTCCGCGTCCTGAAACGTCACGAAGCCGAAACCGCGCGAGCGGCCGGTGTCCCGATCGGTGACCACCTTGGCTTCAACCACCTCGCCACAAGAGGCGAACGCCTGTCGGAGTTCTTCGCTGCTAGTGTTCCAGCTGAGGCTGCCTACGAATAGTTTGTTGCTCATTTTCTTTGCTTCTTCCTGGGCCTCTTGATTGAGGCTTCTTACTGATCGTTGGGGACCGACATCCCGTCTTTTTTGGACGCACGCAGACTGGACGCGACCTTGGCCGAATGCCGCTGCGTAATCTGTGGCTATCGCTCCCCTTTTCCGTTCACTGTGTCTGCTACGAATCCTTCAACCGCTGTTTCGATCACGGCGCGATTCTCGTAGGAACAGCCAACGTGCCGGCAGCCCACGGTGAGCTGCCACGCTCCATGTGGAGCGAAGAACACCCTACCGTAACAGTCTCGTCAGGCTTGTCCACAGAAAAAGCATGACGTCCATTTCAAGGGACCTGCGGAAGGAACACACGGCCGACCCTTTCAATGCCGAGCGAAGCCGTTGCCGCCCCCGGCTGGTTGCCCGGGACCATTTTTTACCCTTTTGCGTGATTTGTCGCCCAGAAGGGTTATGATGCCGTGGATGAAAACATTGAAGCCAGTCTTGGTAGCGCTCCTCGCAAGCACGTCCCTAGTCGGTGCCTGCCTTCCGGAGGACTTGGCGCAGTACCCACTACCTGTGGACCCGGGCAACCCCGATGCCCAAAACACAATCTGGCAACCCCGACCCGGCACGACTTGGCAGTGGCAGCTTACTGGCGAGATCGACCCCTCGTACGAAGTCGACATGTATGACGTTGATCTTTTCGACACGCCCGTTGCGACCATCAAGGAGCTGCAATCACGCGGAATCAAGGTGATTTGCTACTTCAGCGCAGGTTCCTGGGAGGATTGGCGAAACGATGTGAAGGACTTGGGCTTCCTTGACGAGGTGCTCGGGCCCGCACTGGATGGTTGGCCCGATGAGAGGTGGTTCGACATCAGCGATTGGAGGGTCAGCGCGATCATGCTGACTCGTCTGAACCTAGCTCACGAGAAGGGATGCGACGGTGTGGAGCCGGACAACGTGGACGGTTATCAGAATTGGCCTGAGGGGATCACCGCGGACGAGCAGCTCGACTTTTTGAACTTTCTCGCCGACGAGGCCCATGCTCGAGGCCTGTCGATTGGTCTCAAGAACAATCTCGATCAGGTCGAGCAGCTCGTAGGCATGTTCGATTGGGCGCTCAACGAAGAGTGTCTCGTGTGGGACGAGTGCGAGGCGCTTCGTCCCTTCCTCGATGCGGGAAAAGCCGTGTTCCACGTCGAGTACGCTTCGGCATCGCTTGCTGACGAGCTGTGCTCCGATCCGAGTACCGAGGGCTTCAGCTCGCTCGTCAAGAACCTCGACCTGGACCCTTGGCGCGTCGCCTGCGACTAGCGCACGGGTCCGCGGGGTCATGAAGAAGGATTTTTTCACTCTTTACGGAAGCGAAACTAATCCAAAAGGCCTATATTGATTTGATGCTTTCAACCCGGCCTTGTTTCGCTCTCGTCGCCGTGACTGCCGTCCTGCTCGCAGGCTGTTCCACAGAAGGGCTGACTCCGGAGGAGAAGGCTTCATCGGAGACCCAGCAAAATCCGGGAACCCGTGAAGCCGACCCTGCCGATAGCATGGCTGGCGGGATGGACCGGCCGGCCGGCACGACGGACGATTCGGGCGATGGCATGAACCAAGCCGATGGCGGGATGGATGCTGGCATGGCCCTCCCGGACGGCGGGACAGCAAGCCCAGAACCCCCAATGGCTGGCATCGAGCCACAGGGGGACGGGAACACAGTCTGGCGGCCGGCACCCGGCACGACTTGGCAGTGGCAGCTCACGGGTGACCTCGATACGTCCTACGAGGTCGAGATGTACGATGTCGATCTGTTCGACACGCCCGTTTCGACGATTGGGGAGCTGCAGGCCCGCGGGATCGCAGTGGTCTGCTACTTCAGCGCCGGGTCCTGGGAGAACTGGCGGGACGACATGAAGGGCTTGGCCTTCCTGGACGAGGTGCTCGGGCCTACGCTAGACGGTTGGCCGGATGAGAAGTGGCTGGATATTAGCGACTCGAGGGTTAGAGCCATCATGCTTGCGCGCCTCGATCTCGCCTCTGAGAAGGGCTGCGACGCCGTCGAACCGGACAACGTGGACGGCTACGAGAACTGGCCGCAGGGCCTCAGCGCGAATGAGCAGCTCGACTACCTCGGTTTTCTCGCGGAAGAGGCGCACAAGCGAGGCTTGTCGATCGGTCTCAAGAACGATCTCGCGCAAGTCGATCAGCTCGTGGAATCGTTCGACTGGGCACTCAGCGAGGAGTGCCTGCTGTGGGACGAGTGCGAGCTGCTGCGTCCGTTCCTCGACGCTGGCAAGGCCGTGTTTCACGTCGAGTACGGCCCCGCGTCGATTGCCGACGACGTCTGCACGGATCCGACCACCGAGGGCTTCAGCTCGCTCGTCAAAAAGCTAGATCTGGATTCCTGGCGTGTTGCTTGCGATTGAGGGCTTCGGGCCGCGATTCGCGCCGTGTAACTCAGCTTTCGGCTTCGAGCTTGGCTTTGAACCAGTCGGCCGTTGCCGAGAGACCGGCCGGAAGTGCGGTCAGCTCTCCGAGTTCGGCGATGTAGCTTCGCGGCTCGAGCACCGAGCGCTCGAGATCGCCGGCACGGTACGCTCCATCGAGGAGCTCACTTCGACTTTCTGAGATTTCGAGGATCGTCTGCGCGAGGGTCCTCGTGGTGGTTGCGACGCCCGTGCCGGCGTTGATCACCTTCTTGTCGATTCGGCCCTCGAGCGCCGCCATGTTCGCGCGGACGACATCGGCGACGTAGATGTAGTCGCGAACGCAGCCGTCGTCTCCAGGCGTCTTGCGAGCGTTCACTTGCAGCGGCTGTCCACGCAGTGCTCGCTCGAAGAAGATTGCGACTACACCGGCTTCACCGTGGGGATCCTGTCGCGGGCCGTACACGTTGGCGTAGCGCAGAATGTTGAACTCGAGGCCGTGACCATGGGCGTAGGCGTGCAAGTAAGTCTCGAACGCGCCTTTGCTGCAGGCGTACGGGCTGAGCGGCGAGATGCTGGTGTCCGTGTCGGCCTTCGAGCCTTCGGGCACTTCCCCGTACAGCGCGCCACCGGTGCTCGCATACACGACGCGGGCGCCGACTTCTCGGGATGCCTCCAGCACGTTGACCGAGCCTACGACATTCACTTGGGCGTCTCGGGCGGGCTCCCGAACGCTCACCGACACGCTGGCCTGCGCCGCCTGGTGGCTGACGGCGTCCGGCTTGAAACGGGAGATGACCCGCTGGACGCCCTCGGCGTCGCAAATGTCGAGCTCCTCGAACTCAGCGCCCGCGGGGACGTTCTTGCGATGGCCAGTGCTCAGGTTGTCTATGACGCAGACCTCGTGGCCCTTCTTCAGGGCCGCGTCGGCGACGTGACTTCCAATGAATCCGGCTCCGCCGGTAATAACGATGCGCATGGTCCTTGTACTCTCAATCTTCGTCCAACGACGATTCTACGGTGCGGCATCCAGTGGACGCGAAAGCTCGTGTCGGGCGCTCTATTCGACTGTGACCGACTTCGCCAGATTCCGGGGCTGGTCAATCTCGTGTCCGAGCTTCCGGGCCACGTGATAGGCTAGCAGCTGAAGGGGAACGGCGACGACCGCTGGCGCGAGTCGCTCATCGACGCGCGGGACGCCAACGAAATGGTCGACCAGCCTTGCGAGCTCAGTCTGGTCGTCAAAGCCGACACCTACGGTCATCGCGCCGCGCGCCTTGACCTCCTGAACAGCCGAATTGGTCTTATCGTAGGTGCGAGACTGCGTGTTGATGGTGAGTACGGGGGTTCCTTCGCTGATCAACGCGAGGCTCCCGTGCTTCAGCTCGCCCGCGGGCATGGCCTCGGAGTGCAGGTACGACACCTCCTTCAGCTTCAAGGAGCTCTCCATCGCCGCGGCGTAGTCGAGGCCCCGCCCGATGAAGTAGAGGTCTTGCGAATCCACAAGCGCCTCAGCCAGCTCCTCAATCACGGGTTCCATGTCGATCGCCGTCCGAATGGCTTCGGGCAAGGCTTTGAGCCTCTCGATCAAGCCCCTGGCCTCGTCCGAGGACACCGTGCCCCGCTTCACACCGAGGTCCAGGGCGAGGACGACCTGGCAGACGAGCATCGCCATGTACGCCTTGGTCGAGGCCACGGAAATCTCGATGCCGGCACGGGTGTGAATCACGTCGTCCGCCTTCATGCTGAGCGCGCTTCCGGCGACGTTGGTGATCGCCAGCATCCGTCCCCCGAGCTCCTTGCCACGAAGCGCTGCAATCAGCGTGTCCACGGTCTCTCCGCTTTGACTGATCGCAATGACCAGGTCGTTGGGGCCCACTAGCGGGTCGCCGTAGCGGAACTCGTGGGCGTAAACGATCTCGGTCGGGATGCGAAGCCATCCTTCGAACAGCTGCTTGCCGACCAAGCCGGCGTGGTAGGCCGTGCCGCAGGCCGTGATCCAAATCTTGCGGATGCCCTTTGCGAACTCCTCGTCGTAGTGCACATCTTCGAGCAGTACGTTGTCCTTTAAAAGTCGACCGCGAAGCGTCTCTTTCACGACCTCCTCCTGCTCATGAATCTCCTTGAGCATGAAGTGCTCGTAGCCGCCCTTTTCCGCTTGATCGAGCGTGAGCTCGACCTGCGTCGGAAGCCGTTCCACCGACTCCCCTGCCAGGGTTTCGATACGCACGCCCTTGCCAGTGATGATCGCCATCTCGCCGTCTTCGAGCGCCATCACCTGGTTGGTGTGCTCGAGAAGGGCCGGGATGCCGGAGGCGAGAAACATCTCGTCGACACCGAACCCAAGCACCAGCGGGCTCACCATGCGCGCCGCGATGATCTTGTCCGGCTCGTGAACGCTGATGACGACCATCGCGTAGGCCCCCTCGACCTGCGCGACCGTCGCGCGGACCGCGTTCTCCAAGCTCCCGTCGTAGTGCTTGGCGACGAGGTGAGCGAGCACTTCGCTGTCGGTCTCGGACCTGAAGCTGACCCCCCCCGCGATGAGCTCATCCTTGAGCTCTTCGAAGTTCTCGATGATTCCGTTGTGGACGACCGCGAAGTCCGTTCCGAAATCGGTATGCGGATGTGCGTTCTCCTGCGTCGGACGTCCGTGCGTAGCCCAGCGTGTGTGCCCGATCGTGGTACGGCTAGCAAACGGCTGTGTGCCGACGGCCTCTAGAAGATTCGCAATCTTGCCCGCCGCTTTGCGAACATCGATGGAGCCCTCGTTCAAAGCCGCGATACCCGCAGAGTCGTAGCCGCGGTATTCGAGGCGCTTGAGTCCACCCAAGACGATCGGCACGGCCGGCCTCGAGCCAACATATCCCATGATTCCGCACATTGTCTAAGCTCTCCAAAAGAGTAAGGAAGTAGAAGTCGTAGCAGCCCCCCGGGTGCACTGTTTCCTGCACATTTCGGTCGCTGCAATATGAACAAATCCGCTGGGTGCTGGACTCCAGAAGTCCCTGCGCTCACCTGCGGCACCGCCAAGGGCGGTCGAGGCCAGCGCTTCTAGCACCTCCACCCATGGAAGCAATACGTGGGCTTGCGATTTCTTCACTCTTCTGTATATGGGCCCGCGGAGTCGTTAGATACCTGGCTCTGCTTCTTTACTTTTTCTCGACTGGCTTATCGTTTCATGACCAAGCATTCCGTTGCGGAGCACCGCATGCGCTGGCACCTCGTGCCGAAGTCGCTGGAGCTCGTTCTGATCACGACGCTGCCGCTCGTCCTGCTCCACTTGCTGCGAGCAGAGGATCCCTTTTGTGTGAAGCTTGGATGGCCGCTGCCCGCGATCGCACCGGCCCTGCTCGCGCTCATGTACGGTTTCTTCCCGGCTTTGATGTCGGCGTCGATAGTGCTCGTCTGGCTAGCGGCTTATGCCTTGCTCGCTTCAGGCGGTGCCGCTGTCCTTCCGACGCCAGCGGTGATGGTCGGCTTGTTGCTCGCAGTGCTCGTGCCAGCGGAGTTTCGAGAGCGTGAGATGCGGAGGTTTCGACGCCTCCGCGAAGAGCTCGAACAGCTCGGGGAATCGGAGCAGCGGCTTCGCAGGGCCAACTATCTTCTTGCTCGCGACGGCAAGCCGAACGATCCGGCTGGGGGCGGGCCGGCTCCCTCTGGTCAGTCGTCTCCGAGTTTGGCCTCGGCCTTGAAGGACTCTCTTGGAGAGCTGCAGGCCGTGATGCAGCCTGGGCAATACTTTGCCGAGGCCAATCGCAGGCTGCTTGCGCTCTTGGCAGCTCGAATGAGCGTTCGGGCGGCGGCTGTGTACGAAGTCCAGGATGGGCAGCTCGGGACGGAAGCACTCGCTTCGCTCGGACGAGAAGTCTCGAACAGTCGGCTAAATAGCAAAGTCCGCAGTTGCTTGGCCGATCGTCGGGCTGTGACTGTGGCCGAGCGCTCTCCATTGGCGGAAGGGGTCGAGGACGATTCTGTTCTGGCAGCCATTCCCATCGAGGCCTCGAGCGGTGAGCTGCTCGGCCTACTCCTCATCTACGACATGCCGTTCAACGTCTTCCACGACCAGAATGTGCGCATGATTTGGGCCCTGGCAGGGCAGCTGGGTGAGTTCTGCTCCGCCACGACTGCTTCGCGGCCGCAGGCCGAACGAGAGAGAGAGAGCCTTTCGCGGCTCTACTCGGTCCGCGCGAGATGACCGAGCGAGACTTCCGCCGACGTGGCATGGAGGCATCTGCGTGTCTTCTCGACATGGGGCTGAGTGCTGTCCTTTGGTTCGCGCTGCGACAGCCCTGGCTCGCCCTTGGCGTGCATTGCTGCGTCACCCTCGGTATCACCAAGTTGGCCGCTCGGGGCCAGTCACCTGCGGTGAAGGGCTTGTTCGGGGTGTTGTATTTCCTGATGCCGTGGCTCTGCTTTCCTATCCTTCTCAGGTCCGCCGGCCCGTCGATTGCGGAGCGACGGCAGACCGCCCCGTTCAGGTTCGTTCCGCGCCCCGATGCCGATCACATTGCCCTGACGGATGAGCAAGCGGCCTACGACTCGTTCGCACAGCTGATGAGTTTGCGTGGGCAGGAGAACACTCATGCGGTGCCGGCTCTGCGTGACAAGCTCCAGGATTCGGACGACGAGGTGCGACTGCTCGCCTTCGCCATGCTCGATCGGCGCGAAGGTGACATCCAGCGTCGGATTCAACAAGCCCGCGGCAGGTTGCAGACACGCGAGAACCCAAGCGCTTCGGCGAGCCTGAATCAGGCCCTGGCCGAGAGTCACTTGGAGCTCGTTCGGTCCGGGTTGGTCGGTGGAGCCTTTGCTACCCGGGCGCTGCAAACCGCCGAAGAGCATTGCCGCCAGGGGCTCGCCGCTCGCCCGAGTACATCACTACACATGCTCTTGGCCGCGGTCCTGTTCGAGCAAAAGAGGTTCGACGATTGCCGATTCGTGCTCTTCGACGCCTTGCGGGACGGCGCACCACCGTACCCGGTGCTTCTCATGTTGGCCGAACTGGCGTTCGAAGAGCGCAGGTTCGACTTGGTCAACGAATGCCTGACGCGACTCGAGAGCTTGAGCGGTGTCCCCCCGACGACGGAACTGCGGGACTTCTGGAGCCGAGGTAGGGCGGCATGAACCTCAAGTCGGACAAGGTCGACATCTGCTTGCTGCTCGAGGGAACGTATCCCTTCGTCCGAGGAGGGGTCTCGTCCTGGGTGCACCAGATCATTTCTTCGTTGCCCGAATTCAGCTTCGGACTCGTGTTCCTCGGCTCCGTGCCTTCGGACTACGAAGGGATTCGTTACGAGCTGCCCAGTAACGTCAAGCACCTCGAGACCCACTACATGTTCGAGCCGGGCGACAGCGTGCCCAAACGGCGCCCAGCCAAGTTCGATCTCGGTGCGGTCGACGAGCTGCACCAGTATTTTCGAGGTGAGCAGTCGGAGCTTCCGGAGCGCGCCAGGAAGTGCCTTCACACGCTCGGGGCCCCGGGCGGCATCGACGCCTCCACCTTCTATGAGTCCGACCAAAGCTGGGCCTTCCTACGCGAGCAAAACTACGCCCATCAACCGGATACTTCCTTCGTCGACTACTTCTGGACGGTCCGCACGATGCACGGACCGCTCTTTCTGATGGCTGCCATCTCCGAGCAGGTGCCCGAGGCCAGCGTGTACCACACCATCAGCACGGGATACGCTGGGTTGCTCGGTGCCCTGCTTGCACAGAAGCGCGGCAAGTCGCTCATTCTTTCCGAGCACGGTATCTACACCAAAGAACGCAAAATCGACCTGAACGCGGCGCAGTGGATTCCACAGCCCGAGTTTCCAGGCGACAGTGGCGTCCCGGGTGACGCCATTCGCAGACTCTGGATCGGCTTCTACGAAGGTCTCGGCCGCCTCACCTATCACTACGCCAATCCGATCACCTCTCTGTTCGGCGGAAGCCAGCAGCGACAGATCCGAGATGGGGCGTCAGCCGACAAGACCATCATCACGCCGAATGGCATCGACTTGAATCGCTTCGAGGCGGCCTACCTCCAGCGACCCGACGAGATTCCCAAGGTCATCGGTTTCATCGGACGCATCGTTCCGATCAAAGACGTAAAGACCTTCATTCGAGCGATGCGGATCATCTGTGACAAGGATCCAGAGATCGAGGGCTGGATCATCGGGTCCAGCGATGAGACCCCAGAGTACGGCGCAGAGTGCGAGGCGCTCACGGAGAACCTGGGCCTGTCGAACAACGTACGCTTCTTGGGCTTTCAGAACGTCGTAGAGACCTTGCCCAAAATCGGGCTCCTGGCTCTGACCTCGATTAGCGAGGGGCAGCCGCTCACGATCCTCGAAGGCTTTGCGGCCGGGGTTCCCGCCGTCGCCACCGATGTCGGCTCCTGTAGGGAGCTGATTGAAGGCATGGGTCCCGAGGATGTCGCCCGCGGCAAGGCCGGTCGCGTCACGCCGATCGCTTCTCCCTCCGCGACGGCCGAGGCCGCGCTAGAGCTCTTCTCGAGCGACGAGGTCTGGTACCAGGCACAAGCAGCCGCGCTCGACCGCGTGAAGTCACTCTACGCGCTCGACAGCATGATCGATCAGTATCGGCAGATCTATCGGGAGGCCTGTTGATCATGGCGAGTATTGGATTCGCTCTCCGGGATCTTCAGCGGGGCGATAGCCTCAGCTCAGTGCTCAAGGCGCATCTCGCCGCTGGCATCGTGAGCGCTGGCCCGTGGCTCATCTCGATTTTGAGCATTCTGTTCATCGCGCCCCTCGTCCATGATCGCGTTCCGGACCAGCAAGACATCGGGCGATTCCAGGTCATGGTGACCTACGTATTCGCTGGCTCACTCGTCGCGACCGGTCCCATCCAGTTCATTCTCGCGCGGGTGGCGTCCGACTTCGTTCACGAGACCGATAGCACCTCTCTCTTACCGAACCTCGTCGGCGCCTTGGCGGTCACCGCGCTGCTCTGTGCTCTGTTCGCCGCCCTAGCTTGGCCGTGGTTCGGCGAGATCAGCACGCCGTTGTACATCTTGTTCGCCCTGTGCTTCATCACCGTCAGCTGCGCCTGGAGCGTGACCATCGTCCTCAACATGGTCCGCGACTACCTCAACGTGCTGGCGTCGTATGTGGTCGGCTACACGACTGTCCTGGGGCTGGCTTGCCTGTTCGCGCCTTGGGGCCTCGAGGGCCTGCTGGGGGCATTCGTCGCGGGTCAGTCGGTGCTCGTCCTGTGGGGACTGGGAATCATTGCGCGGACGTACCCATCGGCTCAGCTCTTGCGTCTCGACATGCTCCGCGGCGGGAAGTTCGTGGCGCTCCTCGCTGCCACGGGGCTCATGTACAACCTGGGGATCTGGGTCGACAAAGTCCTCTTCTGGGCACATCCGCAGCTCGGCGAAACGGTGGTCGGCCCCCTGCGAAGCTCGGCCGTCTATGACTTTCCCATCTTTCTCGCCTACCTCGGAATCGTTCCCGGGATGGCGGTTTTCCTGTTGGTCCTGGAGACCGACCTCAGCCAGGCATTCAGTGGGTTCTTTGGAGCGATCCGGGACGGCGCAACGCTGAGCCGAATCGAACGATTCGCCGACGAGGCGGTTGGCGCGGCACGTCATGGTCTCTCTCGCATTGTGAGAACGCAGGTGCTCACGTTTCTGGGCGCGCTCGCCGTCGCGCCGACTGTGTTCGATGGCTTTGGTATTTCCGCGCTGCACCGGCACCTGTTCTACGTGGACCTCGCTGCGGTGAGCATGCAGGTACTGGTGCTCGCCGTCCTCAGCATTCTCTTCTACCTGGATCGCAGGGTCGAAGCCCTCGGACTTTGCATCCTGTTCTTCGTTCTGAACCTGGCCGGAACTCTGCTGAGCCATCAACTCGGACCTGCGACTTACGGTTACGGCTTCGCCTTCGCCACGGTCGCTACCGCTCTGCTTGGCGTTCTTCTCCTCAATCGGGCGTTCGCGCGACTGGTGCAACGAACGTTCACATCACAGGGAGGGACGAACTGAGATGCGTAATCGTCCATCGAGTGTCCTTTTTGGCCTGTTGCTGCTCGCTTGGGCGGTCGGGCCCCGTCCCACGGAGGCGCAAGTGCGCACGCTAAAACCGACAGTCGCCTTTTACTATGGCTTCGAGGTTCCCCGTGAGATCGTGCACGCATACGACCAAGTCGTCGTCCAGCCTGCGCACGTCAAGCCTTCTAGCCTCGCGGGCCACTCCGAGGCCATTGCTTACGTGAGCCTCGGGGAGGTCGCGGGTGATGACCGACGTGGCGTTCAACAAAGCTGGATCCTCGGCACGAACCCGAACTGGGACAGCGCCATCCTGGACATCCGCAACAAGGATTTCCAAAAGCATTTGCTGGAATCTCGCATCCTCCCTTTGGCGCGGGAGGGCTACGCCGGGGTCTTCCTCGACACCCTCGACAGCCCGCTGCTCTATCTGAAGAGCGAGAGCGAGCGGAAGGAGTATCGCGAGGCGATCGTCGCGATCATCTCTGCGATTCGTGCCCGTGCTCCGAACTTCAGCGTAATTGTGAACCGAGGCTTCGAGGTCTTGGACGACATCGCAAGTCAGGTCGACGCCGTTGCCGCGGAGTCACTTTTCGGGACCTGGAACGGGGCTGAGCAAAAGTATCGCGAGACGACGCCCTCCGATCAGGAATGGTTGCTCCAGAGACTAGACCATGCGCAGCGTGATTTGGGTCTCAGGGTCATCATCGTCGACTACGCGGACCCGGAGCATCGTGAGGACGCAGAGCGCTTGCGCCGCCGCATCGCGAATCGCGGCTTCACGCCTTGGGTCGCAGATTGGCAGCTGAAGACGGCTGGCTTCGGCGAGGTGGACTTGATTCCGCGCCGCGTGATGGTTTTGCGCGATGGCGTGACCGACTTCGGCGAGGAGGACCAGGCTTTCCGAGCTCTGCCGCCCGTGCTCGAGCAGATGGGCTTCGTGGCCGTTTTCGAGGACCTCACAGCCACGCCGGTTCCGAAGCTCGACGGCCTCTATGCCGGGCTCATCGTGTGGGCCACGGGCGGCCGGGAGATCCCCGCCACGACGAAAGCCTTCCTGCGGAAGCAGCTCGAGGCCGGCATGCCCGTGCTGCTCTTGGGTGACGTCGCAGCCCTGACCGGCGCTGAGGCGTCCGAATTGTTTCGCGTGCACAGCGAGGGCACGTTCCTGAAGACCCCGGTGGTCCTGCGGGCGGGCTCCGCGGAGCTCGGCTTCGAGGTGGATCCGGTTGCGCCCGCACTGCCGATTCAGGACTTTCGGGCGCATTCCAACGACGAGATCTGGCTTTCTGTGCGGGGGCGCGATGGCGGCAAAGCGGACGTGGTGGCGCTCACGGACTGGGGCGGCTACGCGCTCAGCTCGTACTTCCTGAGAGACATCGGGCTTGGCGAACAGCGCTGGGTCGTCGATCCGTTCGTCTTCCTTCGCGCGACCCTACGGCTCCCGACGATTCCGGTTCCTGCTCTCGACACCGAAGATGGTGCGAGGATTGTGGTCGCCGAGGTCCACGACGACACTGCAAAGCCGGTTCCCGCTGCCCTACGAGAGAAGCTCTCGGGCCTGGGCTTTCGACACGAGCTCGTCGTGGACGATCCCGGCGCGGGCGCGAAGCGCACCCTTTCGAAGGGCGACAAGAAGCTCTTCTATCCTGCAACGCAGACTCCGCTTCAGTCCGGCCGCACCGACGTCACTTTGAACGCGTCCTCGTGGACTCACGTATCGGCGGCCGGAAGGATGACCGACGATGGCTTCTTGCACGCCTATTTTCCGATGGCCTCGACCACGGCGTACGGCGTGGACAGCGCTCCTTATGCCTACCGGCGACTCACGGAGACCTTCGAGCTCACCGGTGAGCCTTGCCGTGTTTCCGCTCTGGGCATTCGCTTCGGCACGACGCTGGCGAGCTCGGACGGGGGCTTGCGTGCGCTCGATGCCATTTACGGCTGGCTTTCCGAGCATGCCGTGCATCCGCAACGTTCGGAGGAGTATGCCGAGCGGGTTCGCGATTTCTACGAGCTTGCCATGCTTCGCCGGCTGGATGGACGCCTGCAAATGCGGGGGGCTCGGCGCCTTCGCAGCTACCGACTGCCATCCACTCTGGGTCGGGTCGTGCCGAAAGAGTCCAGCGAGCTCGGGTCCCTGAACGAGTCTGCCCTGGGTCGGTACGCGAGCTTCCTGCGCCCGCAAGACGTCGTCCTCGCCTTCGAGCCGCAGGCCGCAGGGTCTGCTGGCCGGTCTAATGAGCCCATGGCGGTCGACGAAGAGGACTCTCTCACGAAGGCGGCGCTATGTCGCTGAACAGCGCCAGCAACAGCTCGCTCGTTTCGCCGAAGATCCTGATCATGGTCGGCTTGGGCTTCGTGCTGACCCTCGGCTACCTGTGGAAGGGCTCTGACGTGCTCCGCGAGGTGGCCGTCACCGAGGATGCAAGTCCGGTCTCTGTCGCCTATCTGAAAGCCCTAGCGGACGGGAGCAACGGCGACTCGCTCGCGAAACTCGACCTCGTCGCGCAGCTTCTCAAGGCGGGAGAGCTCCAAGAAGCGATGGAAGTCGCGGAGGCGCTCGGGCCCGAACCCACACTCACCGCATCCGCTCGGCTTCTGCTTGCTGATGTCTGGGTGCACGCGGTGTTCCAACTGGCGACGGTACCGGAGCAACGCGCGCGGTACCAGGAGCGTGCGGCCGCGCAGATGGAGGGACTGGCCGGCGACGAGACCCTGAGCGCCGAGCACCTGCCGAAGAGCATCGACCTTGCACGAGCGCTGGCCAAGCCGGAGCTTGCGGCTGCCGCCGTCGAGAGTGTGGCTGAGCGCGCGGCAGACCCATCCCTGTGGAAGCGCGCGGCAGACTTGTATCTCGAAGCCGGTCTCGTCCGGCAGGCGGCTTTGGCGTCTCATTCCCGAGCGCTGGGACTGTCGGGCGACGCTCGTCGTGAGGCTGCGCAAGAGACGGAGCGCCTGGCCCTGGCCAGCGGTGACCCTTCGCTGGCCGCGGACCTTGCCGCCGAACAGCTGCGCAATGACCAGAGCGCGGAGCTTCTGCTGCGTCAAGTCGACCTGGAGCTTCAGGCCGGACGCCCATCCCAGGCCCTCGGCTACGCCAGCGCGCTGGTCGAGTTGCAGCCGGCTGCATCGGAACCTCGCAGGATGCTGGCCGAGCTGGCCTTGGCTACGGATCGACCGGATGTCGCGCTTCGGGAGTATGCTTGGCTGGCGCGTCGACAAGGGCGAGCTTCCGACTTCGAGCAGGCTGTGGCCTTGGCCTCGGGCCTGCAGGATGTCGATGCGCTGTTGAGCTTGCTCGCTTGGGCGTACGAGCGGGAGCCCAGCGTCGAGATGGCGCTGCAAGTCGCGGGGCTCCTCGAGCGAGCCGGCCGTACGGAGGCGGCGGTGGGCATGCTCGAAAATGCCAGGCTGACGTTTCCCGAATCCAAAGAGATCTTCTTGGCGCTCCGCGATGTCTTGCTCAGGGACCGCGATTATGAAGCGGCTGCCGACGTCGCCGAGGAGATGCAGGCGCGCTTTGGTGCTGCACCGGACGAGCTGATGCAGCGTGCCGCGATCCAGCTACGACTGGGCGATACGCAGTCCGCCGTGGAGCTTCTTCACACCACCGAGGCTCGGACCTCGGCGGACTTGGAGGCATTCCTGGCTGAGCTCGTGGTCATCGCCGGCCGTCAGGAGCTGGCGCGCGAGGTGCACGAGTCTCTATACGACCGAGGCGTTGCGACCTACGCACAGGCCCAGCGACTTTGGCTCATCGAGTATGCCGACGGCGAGCTGCGTCGCGCCGCCGAGATTGCCGAGCGTACGTACGAGAAGACTGGCGAGCCTGACGCCTTGTTGTTTGCGCTGAGCACGCGGCTCGAGCTCGAGGAGCTCGCAGAAGCCGACGCTTGCATCGCCGAGGCGGAGAGGGTCGGAGACTCGATCCGCTCCCGACCTGACTATTGGGCGCTACGCACTCGGCGGGCGGGTCTATCGATCCAGACCGCGATGGCAGAGGGCGAGCTCGAAGAGGCATCGCTGCAAGCAGAGCAGATCGAGGCCTTGCTAGCGCGGGCCGCTGACGCGTATCCGAGCCTGGCGGGGTCGTCCATGTACGAGAGGTCTACAGACGATGCGGAGCTATGGCGAGCCCAGGTCGAGGAGGCATCGCTCATCCCTCTGTCGTCAAAGATGTGGGCGCTGCAGGATGAAGGTCAGAGCTCGGGGGCCTGGGCCCTCGGAGTGCAGGGCCTGCGGGGAGGGCTGTCCCCCGAAGAGCGGGATGCCGTGGAGGCACAGATGGAGGCCATCGCGCGAGAGCAGCCTCGTCATGTCTCGGCTCAGTTCGAGACTACCGCCTTACCGGACGTGACGACTCTCGGAACCGCCGCTCGCAGCGAGTACGCCTGGTCCAAGGCCGGGGTGGCGGCAGGCGCGGCCGCCCGTTCCTTGTCCTTTGACTTGCCCGAGTCCACGGGTGCCGTCGGTTCGTCGGTACTGGAAGTCGACGCTGGCCTTGGCGGCTTCGTGCGGGATCCCGTCGGCAAGACGCATGGGCGGGTCGGCCTGATCTCTAGGGATGGACGCGTCGCACCTACTGGAAAATTCGGCTGGAATGGCACACTGCGCGACAAGGTCACCCTCGTCGCCGAAGCCGGGATCAACGAAATTGCGAATGAAACCTCGTTCCTCCGTGTCTTTGGCAAACAAGATCGCGTCCAAGTCACGGTCACTAGCGACGTGACTTCCCGCTGGTTCGTGGGTGCGTCCGCCCGGGCGGATCGATTCCTGGACGAGGACCGCAAGCTGCTCGGCAACGGCTTGTCGGTCGACGCGCAGTCTGGGTATCGGATTTGGAACGGGCGAACGAAGTGGAGCGTGGCCGCCTCTGCCCGGGCGGCGCCTCGTTACGCGAAGGCTCCACTTGCGCAGGACACTGAACTGATCAATAGCAGCGCTGGCTGGACGGGGGTTACCACTTCGTTCGGCCGCGGGGATCTACAAGTTTCCGTGCCGGCAAAACTGAGACCGCGGTACCTGGTCGAAGCTTCTGCAGGTGTTCTTTTTCCAGATCCGGCCTTCGGGTACGGACTTCGCGCAGGCGTCGGCCTGGGCAACCGAAGCTCTGGCGAGCTTCGGATTTTGGGTGGCGTCACGAACTCGACGGTGAGTTCGATGGGTCAGGTCCAAGGCAACTTGGAGCTCGTCTATGCGTACTCCCTATCTCACTGACCGCTGTTTGCCCTTCTTATCGATATGACAGGAAAAGTAACTATGAAATGCATAAACTCGATGCTTGTCGGCACGGCGCTGCTCGTGCTGACGCTTCTGGCGCCGCGGTTCACACAGGCGCAGGAGCTGGCTCTCGCGGAGGCTCAAGAGCTCGACCTGCGGGTCCTCGTGATTACTCCGAGCCCCTGGGACGCTGGCCTCGCCTTGATGACGGACATGATGGACACGCTCGGTACCCCGTACGAGGTGCTGGACGCCAGTCAGGAGACCCTGACCGTAGCGAAGCTGATGGACGGCGACCGCGGACGGTTCAACGGCATCATCCTCACACAGGCCACCGGGCATGGTCTCTCGCCCGAAGCCCTGCAGCTGTTGCACGACTATGAGCGTCTGAACGATGTCGCGGAATCGGTCCTGGCTGGCTGGCCTGCCTGGGCGCCCGGTAGCGACGCCGACCACGCAATGACGAACCCGCTAGACTCGACCGGTGCCCAGGCCCAGTGGGTCGGAGAAGCAGGCGGCGCTCGAATCTTCGAGTACGTCAACGAACAGGCGCCGATGCAGCTCGACCCAGAGTATGCAGTCGCCTTCGAGCCACGGAACGACGATGCGGATCCTCAGGTCAGTCCGCTTCTGGTACGCGCAGATTCACCCACGCATCAGCTAATCTCGGAGCTGCGTTACGAAAACGGGCGCCGGGTGCTTCTTTCCACAGTCAGCAACGGCTCCTGGATGATTCATTCGCAGGTTCTGGCTTACGAGTTCCTGAACTACGCGACCTCGGGTATCTTCATCGGTGCGCGTCGAGTGTTCCTCAGCGCTCACACGGACGACCTGTTCCTGCCGGACGAGCTCTGGGACAGCGCGAACAACAAGAATTTTCCGGAGTACGGAGAGGGCGCCAAGGTCATCCGAATGGACGACGTCGATGTCGTCAACGCCGCAGCCCAGCACAAGGCTTTCAAAGACGCTCATCCGCTCGCCGCCGGCTTGCGCTTCGAGTTCTCGTTCAACGGCATTGGTGCAGGGGGCAACGAGGACCTGCTGCTGAGCGCGCTGAAGGACGACAAGCAGACGTTCCGCTACATCAACCATACCTTCGCCGCGCTTCAGATGGACCGAATCTGCCCGGATCCGGATGACGTTCCAGCGCCAACCCTCGAGGACTGCCCGGTCACCGATTACGCCACGGCTTACGCCGAGATCGATGACAACCGGGAGTTCTGGCAGAAGCACCGGTTCACGCAGTACCGGCCGAACTTCGAGGTGCTGCTGACCGATTCTCACTCCGGTCTTTCCGACCGCAGGAACTACCCAGAAAGCTCGGATCAGAGTCTTCACAACGCCTTTCCGGACGGCGCCAATCCATGGTTTCTGAGCGCGGCTCAGGACTTGGGTGTTAGGGTCCTCGCGGCAGACGCCTCTCGCACCAACCAGGATGAGATTCGCAGAATCGGCTTTGTCACCAAAACGAACGAGCTGGGTGAAACGCTCTCCGGAGACTTCAGCAACATAGCCATCCTCCCGCGCTACCCGACGGCCATCTACTACAACACCTACAGCCCGGTGGAGAACACGGACGAGTACAACTACATCCACTACGAGCGATACCTTTGTCCTCCGGCCGACCAGCCGCAGCCGGAAGGCTGCGTGCCCGAAGGCCAGCGGCCTTGCGACTCGATTCCAGGCTCGATCTGCGAACCGCGCTCGTATGAAGGGATTCTCGCAGCCGAGGCCGACACGACCTTCCGGCACATGCTCTCCTACAAGCCGTTTCCGCACTACTTCCACCAGGGCAACCTGATCAACTACGAGCGTTCCGCCGAGCAGGCCGAGGCCGCGGCCTCGGCGCAGAAGGGCAAAAAGCCGCCCACGCCAGAGCCCGAAGCGCTCGGACGCACACTGCAGACGGACTGGCTCGATGCCGTGATGGGCAAGTACGAGTCGATGCTCAAGCTGCCCGTGGAGACGCTCGAGTTCCATCAGCTCACCAATGTCGTCTGGCAGACGATTGCTCAGCAGGAGGCGCTCGTCGAAGGCACCTTGCGCAAGACTGTCGACCTCGAGGGTAACGTGACCCGCACGGTGACCCTGCAAGCCCAAGGAAACCCCGGCGAAGTCTACGTTACCGGAATTCGTAACGCGGCAAACGAGGTTCAGTACGGCGGCCAGTGGCAAAGTCGAGTCCCCGTGAGCCAGACCCCCGTGGAGTTCGTGGTCGACGAAGGTGCGAGCCTGATCGTGGGCGGGACTACCGCTGTCGCGCCAATGACCTCGAGCGCGGAGTCTGTGCCCGTCGTCGAAGAAGCATTCTAACCGAACCGATCGCGCTCCTCGCGCTACCACACGACCGAGCCCCGCTTGGCCCTTGCGGCCATTCGGGGCTCGGTCATTTCTAGCGCCTTCCTTCGTCCAGGTGAGCCAGAAGGCCGTCGACAGAGCGGCACCTTCCGGCAGTGTTCGGGCTGCCGTGGCGCTCGCGGTCAGCACCGAGACCGGGCCTGACAGCATGGCCTCGGCGTTTGCACTCGTGCCGCTGCTGGAGTTGCGGCGCGGGCACTTCTGCAGCTCAGCTCGCAGATGTCGCCGAAGAGCTGGCTCTGCGCGTGGCTTCCGCAGGGCTGATCCCAAGTCCGTCTCCTGGTAGTCTCGAGGGGGCATGGGCATCGCAACAATCGAAACGGACTACCTCGTGATCGGCTCCGGCGCCGGAGGCATGGCCTTCACGGATGAGGTGCTTTCGCACTCCGACGCTCACGTCACCATCGTCGATCGCAGGCATGCGCCTGGGGGACACTGGCTCGATGCTTATCCCTTCGTGCGCCTTCATCAGCCCTCCGCCTTTTACGGCGTCAGCTCGGCGCCGCTCGGCGAGGACCGCATCGACCAGAGCGGGCACAACACGGGTTTCTATGAGCTGGCCCGTGCGGACGAGATTTGTGCTTACTACGACCGAGTGATGGAGCAGCGCTTCGTATCCTCGGGGCGCGTGCAGCATTTCCCCTGCTGCGAGTATGTCGGGGAGAATCGCTTCGTCTCGCGTCTTTCCGGTCAACGCTACGAGGTCGACGTTCGTCGCAAGCTCGTCGATACGACCCGCATGCAAGGCAAGATTCCCGCCACGAGCCCGCCTCCTTTCGAGCTGGCCGACGGCGTTCGCTGTGTACCAGTGGGGGAGCTCGTCGGCGTCACGGAGCCCCCCGAGGAGTACGTGATTGTCGGTGCCGGAAAGACCGCGCTCGATGCCTGCGTCTGGCTTCTCGAACGTGGTGTCGCGCCCGCGTCGATCCGATGGATCAAGCCGCGCGAAGCCTGGTGGTTGAATCGCAAGTACAACCAGCCCGCCGAGATGCTCGGGACCATGTACGCTGGGCTGTCCCTTCAGAGCGAGGCTGCCGCCAAGGCCACTTCGGAGGACGACTTCTTCGCACGCTTGGAGGCGGCCGAGTTTCTTCTGCGCGTCGATCCACAGGTAACTCCGAGGATGTTTCGGGGGGCGATCATGAGCGAGGCGGAGCTGGAGCTTGTCCGGGGGATCGAGAACGTCGTTCGCATGGGACACGTCCGTCGCGTCGAGCCTGAGCGCATCATCTTGGACCAGGGCGAGGTTTCACTGCCTCCGAACAGCTTGCTCGTACACTGTGCGTCGGCGGGACTGAGCTTGGCCGACGTGATGCCCGTGTTCAGTCCGGGCCGAATTACGCTGCAAGCCACTCGCTTCGGCTTCGCCCCCTACAGCGCCGCCGTGATCGGTTTCGTCGAAGTGACCCTCGGCGATGACCTCGAAGCGCAGAATCGGCTGTGCCCATCGATGCGGTTTCCGAACAGCACCAGCGACTTCCTCGAGGTGCTGGCCGCCTCGACCCTGGCCGATGCCGAAAGGTCTCGGCATCCTGGTGTGTCCCGCTGGCAGAAGGGCTCGCGGCTGAACCCCATGAGCCGGCTGAACGAACACTTCGAGGAACCGCAGGTGCAAGAAGCCTACACGCGTTTCAAAACGTACGGGCCCCAGGCCGTCAGCAACCTGCAAAGCCTCTTGGCCGAGGGGAGCGCCGGCCCCGGCGCTTGAGGCGATTGGACTGATGCTCCGAGCACGACGGTGCTCGCTTCCACTATCCATTGTCCGCGAACGGGCGCTCGATGGTACCATCTTCCGATGCAGATTCTCTTGATCATGCTCCTGGCGCTCGCAGGGTTCGGCTGTGGCGACGACCAGGGTGCCGGTGGCGCCGGTGGCGCAGGCGGGATGGGCGGGATGGGCGGCGTCGACGACTCGCTCGACCTAAACATCGGACCCGGCGAAGTGCGGGCGGGTCGATTGAGCTCCGGGCAGCTGCCCGACGATCCGAACGGCCTTGCGATGTACGAGGAAGGTGACTTCGCCCTCGTGAACGAGCACGTCGCGTTGATCATCGAGGACGAAGGCTTCTCGGAGCTCTACATGCCCTTCGCTGGACTCGTCGTTGGCGTTGCCCGGTATCGCGACGGCGAGCTGGTCGATCGAGGCGACTTCAACGAGGTAGGGCTCGGACTGCGTCGGTTCCTGGTGGCGGCCGACACGGTATCGATCCTGAACGATGGAACCGATGGTCGCCCCGCGATCATCCGGGCCGAGGGGCCCCTCCGAGCCCTGCCGTTCCTCGAGGATCTCTTGGGAGGAACCGTAGCCGGATCGCTCCTGCTCGGGCCGCCCCCTCCCGAGGACGAAGAGTTTCAGGCGACGCGCGTGCAGGTCGACTACGAGCTCGCGGCCGGCGCCGAGCACGTGGACGTCTACTACACCTTGGACCAGGCGCTCGACGTGGCGCCCACCTACTTGTTCTTCCAGGACGACCGGATGCCGGGCTACGTGCCCGGGCAAGGCTTCGGCGTCGGAGACCTAGACCTGCCGTATCCGTACATGGCCTGGGTGGACGAGGATGCGGTAGGCTATGCGGTGGAAGCCCCCGCGGGGCCGATGTCGGCGCTCTTCGCTGCGGCGGGCGCGTTCGGTTTCAGCAGTCCGGTCGTGTCCGGGGTCTTGCCCTTGGCAGGCGAGCAGACGGCTTTCGAGGTGGGTCGGCGAGAACACTTGATGCGCATCCACATCGGCGGCAACGGTCTGGAGGGGCTTCGGCAGGCGATCGCCCGCACGGAGGATGACGCGACCCGCACGATCACCGGAACGGTCCGCCACATGGACGGTTCGCCTGCGGAGGGCGTCCGCGTGCACGCGGAGACCGCCGAAGCGGAGCCGTCGTATCTGACTCGGGTGACCACCGACACCGAGGGGCGCTTCGCGATCGACGTTCCCGAAACGCAGGATGTGCAGCTTCGTGCGTTCCGTCGTGGAGACGGCATCACGGCTCCGACCGTGGTCGACGCGGCGACCGTGGAGGTGGACCTCCAGCTCCCGCCCACGGGTGCGATTCACGTCGTCGCTCGCGAAGCTGACACTGCCCTGCCACTGCCGGTCCGCGTGCAGGTTCTTCCCGAGGCGGCAGTCTCTCAGCCGCCCGGCAACTTCGGCGAGCCTCCCGTGCCACAGGATGACCGCTTGCACCTGGTGTTCCCGAGCGACGGTGAGGTCACACTCTCCGCGCCGGTAGGAAACCATCGGGTCGTGGTGTCGCGTGGCTACGAGTACGACATCGTCGACACCGTCGTCGTCGTGACGGCAGGTGAACAGACCGATGTCACCGCCAACCTCGAGCGCGTCGTGGACTCCAGCGGCGTGATGTGCGGGGACTTTCACATTCACACGCATCGCTCACCCGATTCGCCCGATTCGCCGACGTTCAAGCTGCAGAGCGCTGCCGGGGACGGCGTCGAGCTTCCGGTGCGCACCGATCACGAGTTCGTCGCGGCCTTCGAACCGCTCGTGGAGTCGGCCGGTGTGGCCGACTGGCTGTACGGGCTGTCCTCGCTCGAGCTCACGACCTTTTCATGGGGGCACTTCGGCGTCTTTCCGATCGAACCGGACTCGAGCTTGCCCAACGACGGCGCGATCATGTGGAACGGACTCGAGGCCTCGGGTGATGTCGAGATTTTGGAACCCGTTCCCGTGTTCGAGCAAGCGAGGAGCCGACCCGGCGATCCCGAAGTGATCATCTTCCACCCTCGCCAGAGGCCCGGCGTTGGGGGAGGTTTCGATGCGATTTCGGGCGGAGCGTATTTCATGGGTATCGGGACGCTTTCCGGCGTGCCAGTCGCCAACACGGGCGGCGTGGACTACGACCCGAGCACCGACCAGATCCTGCGGGAGGACATCGACCCAGCGACCTGGTGGGACAAGGAGTTCAAAGCCGTCGAAGTCTTCAACGACAGCTCCTTCGAGGAGAACAAGAAGAACGCGGGCCGTATCTACGGGGATGAGGACTTGAGCGACGTGCTCGGTACGGTCGACGACTGGTTCGGCCTTCTGAACAGTCCAGAGCGCGACGGCGTGTTTGCCGTAGGCTCGTCGGATAGCCATAGCGTGATGACCGGCAGCCCCGTGGGTTACCCGAGAACCTGCTTGTTCGTCGGAACGGACGACCCGCAGACGCTTCGTTCCGACCCGGATACGCCACAGAACATCAAGGGCCTGGTTCGCACTGGGCGCGCGGTCGTCAACGGCGGGATCTTCATCACCGCCGAATCGGCCTCGTCCGGGGAGGGGCCCGGAGAGACGGTTTCCGGCGCCGGACCGTACCTCATCGACCTCAGGGTGCAGGCACCGCTGTGGGTTGGAAACGTCGAGCTGATCGAGATGTGGGTCAGTGCGGACGGGACCGTCACTCGGAGCGAGATTGCCAGTGCCCCGGATCCCGCCCTGGACAATGGAGCCGTCGTGCGCTTCGACCGAGCTGTGCAAGTCCCAGACGGAGCCGACTGGGTCGTCTTTCACGCCCGGGGTGCTTTCGACCCGACGATTCGTCGTCGTTCCGAACAGCCGCAGACCCTGGCACCGGTCCATCCGGACCGCCTACCGTTTGGCGTGACCAATCCGATCTTCTTCGGCGGCCAGGGACAGTAAACACTAAGCCCTCACGCTCGGGGTCGCGGCCATGGCAGCTGTTCCGCGGCGCTGCTCAGGCCGCCGATGCCGTGTTCTGCACGAACAATGTTTGCGACGGGTAGGCGAACTCGATGCCCTCGTCTGCGAAGCGGCGGTAGATGTCCAGGTAGATCGCCTGCTGGACGTCCATGTAGACGTTGTACTCGGGCTTCTCGACGTAGTAGACGGTTTCGAAGTCGAGCGAAAAATCGCCGTAGTTCGCGAAGTGCGAACGGTCGAAGGTCACCTGCTCGTGCTTGTCGATGCTGTTCCGAATGATCTCGGGAATCTTCTCCAGCTGCTCGGCCGAGGTCTGGTAGACGACGCCTAGCTTGAAGACGATGCGACGCCGGTACATGCGTCCGTAGTTTCGAATCCGGCTCCCCAGCAGGTCTCCGTTCGCGAAGATCAGCTGCTCGCCCGAGATGCTGCGAATCCGGGTGGTCTTGATGCCGATGTGCTCGACCGAGCCCTGCATGTCCCCGACGACGATGAAATCGCCAATGACGAAGGGCTTGTCGAGCACGATCGAAAGCGAGCCGAAGAGGTCCCCGAGGATGTTCTGTACGGCCAGCGCAACGGCCACGCCGCCGATTCCCAGACCGGCCACGAGCGCCGTGATGTCGACCCCGACGTTGTCCAGGGTGAGCAAGAGGACGGTGGACCACAGCACGATCCTGCCGATGACGCCCAGAGCGTTCATCGTCATGACACTGGCGGCGTCCTCTTCGATTTGGCGCTCCCGATAGTGGTCTAGCCAGCCCATCAGGACCTTGCTTAGCCAGATCCCGCCTTGAACGAGGGATGCGATCACGGTCACGCGCTCGATGAGCGTTGCGAGTTGCTGCGGTAGCTCGAGCACCAGAGACCCAGCGTAGAGCGCGACGATGAAGAGGTAGATGCGCTTGGTCTTGTGAACCGCACCGATCAGCAGGTCGTCGATGATGTTGTCGGTCTTGGTAGTGAGCTTGGCGATTCGAGCGATGACCACATAGACCAGCAGGCGCAGTGCGGCGAGCGTTCCGAGAGCGACTCCCAAGGCGATCAGCCAAGTGCGCAGTTCGTTGCCCAGGATCGTGTTTGTCAGTTCGAACGTTTCCGTCATGAAGCGGACTTTAGCCAAGCTCGGCGACGACACCATGTGTCCGTGCGTCGTCGCTCCGGGCGCCGGCTCCCGCGCGACGGCTGAGTCTCGCCAGGTTCAGACCGCGCCCACAGTCAAAGGCCCCGCGGGTCGCAACCGGCGGGGCCTTTGTTCTGGTTCTTCCAAGTTTCAGCTCAGGCGGAGCCCGCGTAACCGAGCGTGGGGGGCGCTTCTGCGCTGTTCTCCGAGCTCCGGTTCGAGGAGACCTCGGCGGCGGCTTCCGCGGAGAGGAAGCCGAAGAGCATCGACGGACCGATGGTGCCGCCGGCCCCCGGGTAGGTGCGGCCCATGATTGAGCACATGGAGTTGCCCGTGGCGTAGAGGCCGTCGATGACCGATCCATCCGCGCGAAGGACGTGACCGCTGGTGTCGGTCTTCAGGCCGCCCTTGGTTCCGAGATCCCCCGGGAACAGCGGAATGGCATAAAAGGGCGGTTGAGCGAGTGGCGCCATGCAAGGGTTGGGCGTGACTCGATCGTCGCCGTAGTAGCGGTCCTGCGCGCTTTCGCCGCGACCGAAGTCCTCGTCTTTCCCCTTCAGGGCCATCTCGTTGTAGCGCTCGATCGTGGCCTCGAGCTTGTCGGCCGGGACACCCATCTGTTCTGCGAGGCCGGCGACGGTGTCGCTCTTCTTCATGAACTCGCGGCGGATGCGGCCGGGAAGGGCCTTGTCGGGGGTGACTTTGCCGGGGCCCATGGGGCCGGCAATGTACTGGCGGCGGTAGCGGCCATCGAAGACCATCCAGCCTGGCACGCTCCTGCCGGTCTTCTCGTGGTCACGGTACTGCGCCAGGGCGCAGTCGACGTAGGGTGCGGACTCGTTGGTGTACCGCTTGCCTTCCTGGTTGACGAAGATTCCACCCGGCAGGCTCTTTTCGACGACGAGCACCCAGCCGGTCTGGACGCGCGGGTACTGGGTGACCGGGGTCCACCAGGCGTCGTCCATCAGGCCGACGTCCGCGCCGGCTTTCATGCCCATCTGGATGCCGTCGCCGGTGTTGGTGTCCTTGCCGGCCGTCCAGGTGACGTTGGCCGGGGCGGGGCCGTACTTCTCGCGCATCTGCAGGTTTCGGTCGAAGCCGCCGGCCGCGATGAGCACGCCTTTCTTCGCCTCGATGCGGAAGGGCTTGCCGTCCTTTTCGACCACGGCGCCGACGATCCTCCCGGCTTCGGTGACGAGCTCCTTGGCCGGCGTGCTCAGCCACAGGGGCACGTCCCGATCCTTGAGAGAGAGGCGGAGGCGACCGATCAGAGCGTTTCCGTTGGTGAGATAGGGGTCGCGGCCGAGCGCCTTCCGCTTGGGGTAGCGGAGGAAGTAGAGGAGGAAGAGAAAGGCCATGTGCAGCATGGCGGGGAAGCCCAGCATGATCATTTTCTTGGCGATGCGCGCCGTGATCATGAACTTCCCCATGATCAGCGCGCTGTACGCCGGACGCTGCATGTGCTTGAAGTCGTCGCCGAGCTTGGAACCGTCGAAGGGCATGGGCTCCATCGAGCGCCCGCCCATCTTTCCGCCGGGAGCCTCCGGGTAGTAGTCGGTGTACTGATCTAGCGAGTCGTAGACCAGGTGGGTCTTGTCGGCGAAGTAGTCGACCATCCTCACCGATTCCTCCACGTACGTCTGCAGATACGCGTCGGCGACCTCACCTTTGGTGATGTGCTTGAGGTACGTCAGCGTCTCTTCCTTGGAATCCGAGATGCCGTACTTCTTCATGTTGCGGTTGGCGCCCACCCAGGTGACGCCGCCGCTCATGGCCGAGGAGCCGCCGTAGGTGTCGCTCTTCTCGACGAGGAGCACGTTCAGCCCCAGGTCCTTGCCCCGGATGCCAGCCGCCATCGCGCCTGCGCCCGAGCCCACGACCAACAGATCCACCGAGTGATCCCAATCCGCCATCGTTCCGTTATCCCTTCGCACCCGGGCGAGCCGCGGCGTTTGACCGCGGATTTCCGGACAGTAGAACACGTTCTACTTTCCGCAGGCCGTCTGTCAACCGGAGGCAAGCGAGCCGCCGGCGCGCCTCGACCGCTGCTGCGGCGCCTACCGAAAGCAAAGCGCGGGCTTCGTGGTGGCCTAGGGACTGCGGCTGGGTCCGCCGGGCGCCCTCAGCGCATGTAGGGCCAGCGGGCGCTCACGTCGGTTTCGAGTAACTCGGAGAGCCCGGTATTTTCCTTTGCGAACACTTTCTGCAGGTGGTCGCGGACTTGCGGGCTCATCTTTGGAGGGGGCCGGCGCGGAACCCTGCTCTCGAGCGAGAGTCCGGCCTTTTCGTACCAGCGCAAGCGCCGCGCTTGCGCGTCCGCAGCTTCCGGGCCCCGGTAGTGAGGCAGGTTGGGGCGCGGTCTTGGGAACGAGAAGCGGTGGCCGAGCCAGTGGTTGACGAAGAGGCGCGTCCCTAGGTGCAGTGGGGGCCGGGCGGGATTGCTGTGCTGCGCTGCGGCGTCCATGGCTGGCAAGTCCTTCAAGTCGAGGAAGTCGCAAACGGCTCTGAGCTCTCGAACCGGATTCGCCGTGAAGTCTTCGAAGAAGAGCACGTGCATCTGCCCGGCATCCAAGAAGCCGCGGTAACGGCGGAGCTGCTCTGCATAGAAGCCGTGCATCATCAGCGCTCCGGGGTTGGTCTGGAGCGTGCGCTCGAAGCTGAGCGTGGCTCTGCCGGATCTCACGTTGTGCAGGTACTGCGAATAGGCGCGCTGCACCGGGTCTCTTAGCAGTGCAATCAGCTTCACGTCGGGTAACAGCGCAGCGATGCGTTCGGCTGCATCACGAGAAGCCAAGTACGTGGTCGAGTCCTCGCCGATGAGCTGCCCGGGCCGTGCGCCTGCGAAGATGGAGCGGTACCAGGCAAGGTAGTCTTCGAGCTGCGAATCGTAGTCGTGAAAGCTCAGTCCGTCGCGGTGGACGAAGAAGTCCGGGTGCACCGTCACGTCATCGACGTCGAAAAAGAAGACCTCGTTTTGCGGCATGAAGACGTCCGGATGCAGAGCCAGCATGGCGTGCAGGGAGGTCGTTCCGCACTTGGGCGCGCCCACCATGATGAAGTCGGGCAGCCCCGTGGCAGCTTCGTCTCGCGGGTCACCTATGGCCATGCTCGTTACCGTTCTCCTCGTACGCCGCCCTGCCAGCCGGCACACGGCTGGCGCTGGCGACCGGGACCCTATAACCCTGCACACCCTGACGCGCACCTCAGCACGCGGGCCGAAGCGCTCCCGTGGACCGGGGCCTCGCGCTCAGCGGCGGGTCGAGACGGAGCCGAGGGTTTGACGGATGAGGTCGAGGTCTCCGGGGTCTTTCCAAGGGGCGAAGCCGGGCCGGAAATAGCGGAAAGCCTGCTTGCCGAGTTGACGGGCATAGCCGGGAGAGAGAGTCATGAAGCGCAGGAATTCGAGGCGCTGCGCTGTGGTGCGCTCAGGCTCGGCGGCGAGGAGGCGCTTCATGACGTCGGACAGGCTCCCGAGGAGGAGTCGGCCGGCATCGGCAAAGGCTCGCGCCCGGACGAGACGGTCGGAAAGGCCGTCTCCGAAGAGGTGGACGTAGACGTCATGGGCGACCGACTGATGTTCCATCTCCTCGGCGGCATGCCAGAGAAAAAGGCGCTTCACTTCGGCTTCCATCCCTTCGGTCACGCGCGGGTCCGCGAGCAGGGCATGGCTCATGGCGTAGATCAGGTGTTCGCCGGCGATCATCAGCGCCACGGCCGCCGGTCTGTCTACCCGGGCGACGTAGTCGTCGAACATTTGGTCGAGCTCCGCGTTCACGCCGTCGATGTCGTAACCGAGCTCGAGGAGGCGGGCGTTCAGCCGTCTATGCTCGCGCGTGTGCAGGGCCTCCTGCGCGACGAGCGCGTCGAGGTCTTTGCGCAGGCGTTCGTCGCTGATCTCATCGCGAACCTCTCGTGCGACACGTATCAGAATGCGCTCGGTGGAAGGCGTCATCACCGACAGCGCATTCCAGAAATGGCTCAGGTAAGGGTTGTCCCGCTGGTGCACGGCGGGGCTAGCGGAGAAGTCGAATCGGATATTGCGACGGATTTCGATGTCTACGGGGGTGCTGGAGGCGCTAGGCATGAGGGTTTCACTCCATTTCAGTGAGAGTTTGTGACTGGGCTGAGGCCGGCCGGGAGAACCTGGGTCTCGATGAGGCCTGCAATCGCGCAGAGCCGGGCTCGGAGGCGGCTGCGGTCAGACTCGAGGTGGAAGGCGAGGGCGGCGGCTTGTACCAAGCCGAGAACTTGGTCGGAGAGCGTATCCAGCTCGGCGAGCTCGCCGGCGACGGCCCGAATGCCGCTGGCGACGACCTCGCGTGCACGCTCGTAGACGCGCTGCAAGGAGGCTCGGATCTCCGGAGAGCCGTCGGCGCCATCGAGCTGCACCGACAGGAGCAACTTCATGGGCCGAGACGGAGCCACGATCATGGTCTGCCAAGCATCGACGGCGACGCGGAGCCGCGAAGCGATGTCGCCCCGGAGGGGTTGACTCGCCTCGAGTTGGTCAAGCCAGGCCTCAGCGACGGCCTCCACCACGGCTCCGAGAAGCCCTTCCTTGCTGCCGAAGTGGTAGTAGATGGCAGGCGGCTTCACTGCTGCTCTTTGGCAGATCTGCGTGATGGTCATCCCTGAAGGGCCGGCGCCCGCCGCGAGTTCGATCCCGGCTCGCAGAATCCGGGCTCGCCCGCTCTCGACCCGCTGGGAATCTACGGAGGCTGCGTCGTTCATATATCGATCACTATATACACGATTCTGACGAATGCAAGAGACAAGCGCGCAGGCGGAGCTGACTCATCGGGGCGTCAGCTCGCACCGATTGTTCGCTATCACTTCATATTTACTTCGGAGGCGGCACTAATCCCGACAATCACAGGTGATTTCGGCGCGCCCAGCGGGCCTGCGCTACGACTTGGGTCTCACCTTGTAGTTCCCTCGATCGGGGTCGTACTCGAGACCGATGAGACCTCGGCTTTCGATGTCTTTCATCAATTCCGGGAAGTTCCGGTATCCGTAGTAACTCTCGTTGAAGCCAGGATGGAGGCGCCGGAGCGTCTGCTTGACCATGGAGCCCCACAGGGTGTCGTAGTCATGAGCGAGGGACTCGACGGTCTCCATGAAGATGTCGATGGCTTCGTCCTTCTTGCTCCTGGCTTTTCTTCGACCGGGAGCCGGCTTGGGCTTGGGCTTGGCCGCGCGGATCAGATCGTCGTAGTAGATGAACTCGTCGCAGCCGGCGATCAGCAGGTCGGACGTGGACTTCTTTACGCCGACGCCGATCACTCGCTTGTCGTTCTCCTTGAGCTTATTCACGAGCGGCGAAAAATCGCTGTCGCCCGAGAGGAGCGCAAAGGTGTCGATGTGGTCCTTCGAGTAGCAGAGGTCCAGTGCGTCGACGACCATGTGAATGTCGGCACTGTTCTTGCCGCTCATTCTGCTCTGGGGAATGTCGACGAGGCCGATGCCGTGTGAGTGAAACTCGCGCACGGCGCTCTTGTAGCGGCTCCAGTCGCAGTAGGCCCGCTTGTATACGATGCGTCCTTTCTCGAGCAGGCGCTTCAGCACGAGCTCGATCTGAAACCGATCCGACTCGGCGACTTGCGCGCCAATGGCCAAGTTCTCGAAATCGACGAAGACGGCAATCAAAGGTTCGCCAGACATGGATCTCCTTTCTCGAGGCAGCTGGGTTGCGTCGCGAGCCAGGACGCCGGCTCACCGCACTTCTCCCCTCATAGCACGTAAAACCCGTGCTTCGGGCTGGACCGACAAGGTCTCGCCGTCCCCCGCGGCTTAAGAGCAAATGTGAGCGAGATCACAGCTGGTCTCGGCTCGAATCCTGGCGCCGGGACGGGTGCATCACCCGAGGGCCGGACGGTTCTTGTGGGCGAAGCCGGCGTCGTTCTCTTAGGATTAAACCAATGGGAGTGACTCGGCAGGCTACGCTTCGTTGGCTTTGCGGGGCGTCGTTCGCGCTCGCAATTGCTGCTGCGACCCCTGCTTCTGCTCAAAGCGGCCCCGAGGATCTGGCGGCTCGTGAGTACTTCGAGGCCGGTCGCGCTTCGTTCGAGCGGGCAGACTACGAACTGGCTTTGGGCTACTTCCGACATGCCTATCGACTGAGCGGCCGAGCGGCCCTGTGGTACAACATCGGCGTTGCGGCCCATCGCTTGCACCGCGAGCAAGAGGCTCTGGGCGCCTTCGAGCACTATCTGAAAGAAGCTAACAGACCGTCCCGCGAAGCCGAGGTGCGCAAGCAAATCGAAGCGCTTCGACGATCGATCGCAGAGAAGCGAGCCGCCCAGGAGGCGCTGAGGGGAGCCGGGATCGGACGTCGGTCGGACATGCGCGTGCAGACTGCGGCCGGCATCGCAGATGCCGGTCTCGGCACGGAGCCGCCCCAAGAGCACCGCCCTGCGGACCAGCTCGCGGTCAAAAAGAAGCGACGTTGGCTCGTGGCGGCCACAGCATGCGTTGCTGCGGCCGGAGTGACGGCAGGTCTGCTCGTTTCGCAGCGCTCGAAGCAAAGTGCCCCGGCATCGGGCGGTCTGAAGGTGAATTGGTGAGTCGAAGCAGCCAAAGCGCGCCGTTCGCGGCCACGCTATTGAGCTTCCTCGCGTCTCTCACGGCCAGCTGTGTCGCGGGTCCCGACGGACTAGACATCGAAGTATCGTTCGCCCAAGAGGTTTCGCAGTCGGCGCGTGATCGGGCGGAACGGGTCGAGGTGTACCTGGTCGCTTCCTGCGATGCGATGAAAACCCCCGAGCGCCCGAGTGACGCGCTCGAAAGCACATTCAGCGTGCGTGGGGGGAGCGAAGGGCCTCCCATCGAGGTTCCGGAAGATGGGCAATACGCGCTGTACGCGATTGCGCGGGCTCCGGATTGCGCCGTGGTCGCGGCAGGCTGCAATCTGGTGAGCATTGCCGCCGATGACCCGCAGACGTTGACCGTGACGATGAAGGCATCCTCCGGTCCGGGCTGCTCCGCGGGGGAGCAGTGTGTCCTCGACACCGGTCAATGCGCAGGGGACTGCGTCGACTTGGACGATGACGGAGTCTGCGCGACGGACGATTGCGACGACCGGAAGCCGCATTGCGCGGACGAGTGCGCCGACCTCGATGACGATGGCTTCTGCGTCGACA
The DNA here is from genome assembly GCA_963746475.1 of uncultured delta proteobacterium. Taxonomy (GTDB): domain Bacteria; phylum Myxococcota_A; class Polyangia; order Polyangiales; family Houyiibacteriaceae; genus SG8-38. Next base: position 500,440 of record CAVVBB010000003.1, on the reverse strand, counting down.
CCGATTGCGACGATGCCGTTGGGAGCTGCACTTCGGACTGCGTGACGAATTCGGACGGCGACGCGCAGGTCGACTGCTTCGAGGAGTTCTGCGGGACGGACCCGAACGACGACGCGTCCGAGTGTCTCGAGGTCGGAAGCGAGGTCGACTACGAGAATGCGATCGCCGCGGCCAACGACAGGGCCGGTCGTGATTACATTGTTTTCAGCAGTTTTACGATGACCCGCAGCGCCCCATCGCTCGACGACGATGCGGGGGTCAGCATTCGTCAGATCGCGGGCGCTAGCGTGAGGGTCAGATCCGACAGCAATGTCACCGTCTTCGAGCTGAACAGTGACAGGAACTGGATCGAGGGTATTCGCGTCATCAGTGACTCGAATGCCGAGACGGTCATCTTGGTCAAGGGTGACAAGAACATCGTGCGGGACTGCGAAATCCGAGGATTCGAGCGGCGCGGAATCTACGTCGATGGGGGTAACGAAGCTCTGCTTTTCAACAACATCGTGACAGGCGGCACGAACGGGCTAGGCAACGAAACGGCGGCCATCGTCCTGAGGGACACGACTCGCTCGATCGTCGCTGGCAATACGGTGGCGCTCAATGCAATGGACGGCGTGCAAGTTCGAAAAGCCAGCGCAGCGCTGATCGACCACAACACCCTGGCCGACAACGGCGGGTCCGGTCTCGCGTTCTATGGCGACGCGTCCAGCGGAGTTTGCGTGCGAAACAACAACGTGACCGGCAATGCGGGGTTCGCGCTGAGCGCCTCGGAAACGGTCCAGTTCGACGAAAGCTCGACTTGCACCGGACCCCTGTCGCCGGGGCTGGCATATGGCAACAACGACTTCAGCAATCTGGCGGGGAGCTGCGGCGGCGCCAGCTGTGCCGCCTGCGCCTGTCTGCCCAGCGGGTCGTTCTGGGGCTTTGACGTAGACCCAAACTACCGGAGCGTCACCCTCGGGGACGAGGAGCTCTACTGTCTCGGACGAAGCTCCACGTTGATCGATGCGGCTCGCGATCTGTCCTATGACCGTAACGCCGCGGCCCCGGCCGGCTTCAATGGCACGGGGCCCGACATCGGGGCTCGCGAAGACGGCCCGGGTGATTGCAACTGACTCGCCACGCCGGCCTAGACGCGCCGGCTCATTCCTCGATGAAGTACGATCCGAAGAGCACGAACATCTCCTCTTCTGTCGTCACCCCGCCGCGCACCGGGCAAGCGTCGCAAACTCCGCCGCCGGTGCATAGGCTGTCGTCTCCGCCGCAGAAGCTACCCTGCCTGTCGCCACCGAGGCAGTGGCGTTCATCCTCGTTGACGTCTTGGGTCTGGGGGCGATCGCTGCAACCGCAAGCCGCGGGTCTGAAGCCGAAGTCATCGGGTAGCAGGCTGATGGCGAGGTCCACGAGGCTGCAAGTTTCGGCATCTGGCTTGAGCGACTCTCGACGCACCTGCATCGGATCGGTCTCGCCGTTGTCATAGCGCGCGCAGTAGTGGAAAGTGCGGTCCGCGTCGTTCTCGCCATCGAATTGCAGCAAAGCCTGGTCCGCAAAGCGCTGGTAGAGTGGGTCGCTGTACGTTCGACTCAGGTAGTCCGGCGCCCGGTCCAAAGGCCCGCAGTCGGCTGAGGAGTCGCAGGGCGCGTTGGGTGGGTACCAGATGCGAAACTCCTTGCCGAAGCGATGGGTGTGCGAGCTCAGGGTCAGCAAGCGCGAGTGCAGCGGCATCGTGTACGTCGCGCAGACCTCCTTCGAGCCAAAGGGCTCGATGGTCCCCATCCCGAAGATGTCTTCGGTCACGAAAAGCGACCGTCGCGGGTACAGGCTCTGCTCCGGTGTCGCGAACTTGAGGTTCATCCATTGCTCGAGGCTGGTGTCGAAGCGCGTGGGATTGAAGGCATGGCTGTCCCAGACCAAAAAGCCCTTCACCGGGAGCTCGGCATAGACGCCTGGGACGAAGGTTTCCCGAAAAGTCGCTTCCTGCGCCGTGCTGACGGGCTGGCGAACCTCCGCCTTGCCGAAGAATCCACCGATGGTTCCGAGCTCGGCTGGTCCGTTTCGATAGATGATGCAGCCCACCGTGCTCTGTGGCCGGGTCGTGCACTGGCTTCGCTCGCCGCACTCGTCGCTGCCCGGCGTGCAGGGGCTGCCCGAGCGACTGCCGCCGAGGCACTCCCAGTTTTTCCAGTCCGCGCTGAGCGGATCCCATTGCTCCGCTTTGTCGGCAGGGGGGATGTAAGCGTCGACCAAACCATGATGACTCTGCGCGTCTTGCAGATGGTAGAGGCGATCGAAGAGGAAACACTGCCGAGAGGGGCCGCCGAAGGTATCGCTGCATGGCCTCTGGAGCTCGGCTGGGATCTGAGCGGAGAAGTCGTAATAGGTGACGAAACAGAGCTCGTTTTCAGACTCGGCAGGGAGGTCCCAGGCACCGGAGTAGAACTGGACACCCTCGCTCGGGGCCGGGGCCTTCAGAGGGTCGACCTTGTTCGGAACCGGCTCGGCCTGCAGCTCGCAGCTCAGCAGGTCTTTCGTGCCGGAGACCAGGCCCGTGCTCGGTGCGCCGGCGCGAATCCAGAGGCGAAGGAGCGCCAGATCCGCGTCGCTCAGCCTGTCGTCGCTCGAGGGCATGGGGGCACCGGAGATGTCGTTCGGAAGCTCGGCGCCGAGCGTCTTCGCAGCGACCTTCTGGTAGAGCAGGCTCGTCTCTTCTTCGTTGGGGGAGACGAGCATGTAGGCTCCCGAACGGCCTTCCACGTTGACCAGGCTCGTGTGCGAGAAGCCGGCACGCAGATCCAAGCCAGCGGCGGCGCTCTGCGCCGGTGCGCCGTGGCAGGTCTCGGCGGCACAGCCTCGGCCCTCGAAGATCTGGGTCTGAATTAGCTCGAAGGTGCTGGCCTGCTCGCAGGGCTCGACCGCTCCGTCGCCACAGCCGAGGCTAGGCAAGAGGGCACCCAGGCACGCGAGGGCAACGAGTGTTCGGGTCACAGGCATCTCCTTTCCGAGGGTCCCAGACTGCGCCATCTAGCACGAAACCGAACACTAGTGGTATCCTCGGTCAGAGCCATGATCACCGTTGCACAGCTGCTCAAGCAAAAGGGCCACAACGTCGAAACCATCGAGCCGCATGCGACGGTTTACGACGCCATCAAACGAATGTCCGAGCTCGACATTGGTGCACTCGTCGTTACCGATGCAGAGAGAGTCATCGGCATCTTCACGGAACGGGACTACTCTCGTAACGTGTTCCTGAAGGGCAAGTCTTCGCCGGGTACGCCGGTCCGCGAGGCGATGGAGCGAGACTTCATGGTCGTCGGCTGTGGTGACACCGCCCGCGAGTGCATGGCCATCATGACGGGAAAGCGCACTCGGCATTTGCTCGTCATGGAAGAGGATAAGTTGCTCGGCCTCCTGTCGATCGGCGACCTGGTGCGCAGCATCGTCGCCGAGCAAGACATGACCATCGACCAACTCGAACAGTACATCCACCGCGGCTAGACCGGGGGAGGCGGGCCGCCCCCCTTCGCGTTCAGCGCCCGCGGGGCTTCGCGAGTGCCGAGGCAGCTCTTGCGCCTCCGCCGTTGACGTTTCGTGGGTCGCTCGGTAGCCTGGTCCTCTGGTGCGCTGCGTGCCCACAAAGCGGAATCCATGCGAGCTCGCGCTGCTCGGCGTCGCGATTTGGCTCTTCGGCTTCGAGCTCGCCCCAATGGTTCACCTGACGTTCCATGACTTGCTCGGCGAGCATCAGCATGGCGTCGTTTCGCATCATGCCCACGGTGACCGAGCTGGCCGCGAGGCCCATGGCGGAGAAGAGGGCTCCCGAGGTGACGAGGTCCCGTCGGATCACGGTGAGGGCAGCCTGGCCCACCGAGATCTCGCCGCGCATGCCTCGTCGGTCACGCTTCTGCCGGTGCGGCAGACGCTGTTCGCCTGGCGCGCAGCGGAGCCCAGACCCTTCGACGCTGAGGTTCGTCAGATCGAAAAGCGAGTGCACCCGGCCCGAGCTCCACCCGCTTAGTCGGCTTCCTCACTAACTCCCATGTGCCGTCGCGGACTGGACCGCGCTCCGTTGGGCGCGCGGCTTCCGGCGTCGGCTGCGCTCAGCTGTGTTGTCCTGGGACAGGTCAGGGGCTCGATGATGCGAAGTAATAGCTACGTGTTGCTCCTTTTGGCGGCATACATGACCGTCGGGGGCGTGGTGCGCGCAAAGGCCGAGGGGCCGCCGACAGGGTCGACGCTGGCGCCGCCCACGCTCGAGCGCGAATCGCACGCGCACCCGCCTTATCCCCCGGACGCAGACGGTCAGCCGGCTCGGGTCAGCCTGCAGCTGACCATCGACACCGAGGGCCGAGTCACTGAAGCGACCGTCTTGGAGACGGATCGTGAGGCCGATGCCGCAGCCAAGTTCGAGCGCCCCGCCATAGATTACTGCAAAGGCCTTTCGTTCAATCCCGCGACCCGTGACGGGCAGCCCATCAGCGCCCGCATCGGTTTCGAGGTCTTCTTCGACGCGCCGGGTGCCACTCCGCAGTCACATGGAACCCCCGAGTCGGCGCACAGCCATCTGGTTTCGGGCGGCCCGGAGACCGGCCAAGCGCCCGCCTTTGCTGCAACCGCCATTGCATCCCCGCTCGATCAGTCTGCTTCGGCCATGGATCTCTCCGGGGAGGAGATTCGGCTACGGCCCTACTTGTCGACCGGCGACCTGCTCAACGCAGCGCCTGGGCTGTTCTCGATCCAGCACGCGGGCGGCGGCAAAGCCAACCAGTACTTCCTGCGCGGCTTCGATGCGGACCACGGGACCGACATTGCCTTCTATGTGGATGGGGTGCCGATCAACTGGGTGAGCCATGGCCACGGCCAGGGGTACACGGACCTGCACTTCGTGATTCCGGAGCTCATCGAGCGACTCGAGCTGCGCAAAGGGCCCTACTACGCAGAGTACGGAGATTTCTCGACGGCCGGCACCATCAACATCGTTCTCGACGCGGACAAGCCGAGTCACTCCTTCACCCTGCTCGGGGGTACGCAGCGAACCTTTCGCGGCCTCGCCATCGTCAGCCCGAAGCTCGACAAGGTCAAACCCCTGTTCGCAGTGGACGTGCTCGGGAGCGACGGGCCCTTCGACAAGCCGGAGGACCTATTACGCTTCAACCTGTTCGCGAAGACGAGCTTCGAGCTCGGAGGCGGTAGGCGTCTTGCGATCACGGGCGGTGCCTATGGGGCGAGCTGGGAAGCATCGGGACAGATCCCCCTGCGCGAAGTCGAAGCCGGCAGGCTGGACCGGTTCGGGAGCATCGACCCGAACGAGGGGGGACAGAGCGAACGGTATAGCCTCTACCTGAGTTTCGCCGCTCCCGCCGAGGCCGGCGCGCTAGGCGAGCGCTCCGTCCGCGCTGAGGGCTTACAACTGGTGACCTGGCTCACCCGCTCAGAGTTTGCGCTCTACTCGAACTTCACCTTCTACGCGCAGGACCCGGTCAACGGCGACATGATCCGCCAGGGCGACACGCGCACCGCCTTCGGGACGCGGCTGGGGTACGGGTTCGTTCATCGCTTCGACGAGGTGCTCCTCAAGACGCGGCTAGGTGGCAACTTTCGAATGGACCTCATCAACAATAGCCTGCAGCAGGCGCCCGCCCGAGAGGTCCTGGACACGCTCGTGGACGCTGCAATCCGTGAAGCCAACGTGGGACTTTTCGCCGAGGAGGAGCTCGACTGGAGATGGTTCCGCCTCATCGGCGGACTTCGCTTCGACTGGTTCGACTTCGCCGTCGACGACCGGCTCGAGGACCGAGACGAGGACCGCGCGCAGCGCAGCGCGGTCCTCGTCTCGCCCAAGGCGAGCTTCATCGTCCAGCCGGTCGAGTCGCTCCAGCTCTTCGTCAACTTTGGCCGGGGATTTCACTCGAACGACGCGCGAGGGGTGGTACGCGAGGTCGATCCGGTCACGCCTTTGGCGGCGGCGCTCGGTTGGGAGCTCGGCGCCAGGGTCGTCGCCTGGGACCGACTCGAGCTCTCCGCGGCGGTCTTCTGGCTCGACCTAGATAGCGAAGTCGTTTGGATCGGCGACGAGGGTACGACCGAAGCCAGCGGAGCTTCACGTCGCTTCGGCGTGGAAACTCAGCTTCGGGCGGAGCTCTTCCGCTGGCTCCTGGCGGACGCGGAGCTCAGCTGGGTGCGCGCCGAGTTGCTTGACGAGCCCGCGAGCGCCAACGCCATTCCACTGGCGCCCGATCTCTTGCTCAGCGCCGGGCTCACCGCGCTCGACGAGCGAACGGGACTTTCCGGACGCATCGGGATCCTCTACTTGGGCGACCGCCCCGCCACCGAAGACCGTTTTCTCACGGCCCAAGGTTTTTTCAGAGTCGATCTTTCGCTCGGATGGGAAAACGAACGCCTCGGTTTCACGGCACAGGTGCTCAACTTGCTCAACCGCTCATGGCGCCAGGCGCAGTTCGCGACAACGGGGCGTCTGCCGGGCGAGGACGCGCCGAGCGATTGCCCTCCAGGGACCCGCCCCATCAGCGAGCAAGGGAGCTTCGTAGGCTGCGAAGACCTGCACTTCACGCCAGGCTGGCCCATTCACTTTCAGGCCTCGGTGACGGTGAAGTTCTAGTTTCGCCAAGCGGACCTCAGGCGGCGAGCTCGCCAATGATTTAGACAAAAATGCGACAAATGACGCAATGAGTCAGCCTTTTAGGTTAAGATGAGCCATTATCTGCCAATAAAACATTGACAGTACTTGGACATTGAGCCTACATGGAAACCAGGAGGTCAGTTATGAATCGACCTAGCTCTACAGTTTCCCGGTCCCGCACAGGCGCTTTGAGTCTGCCTGCGGCACTTGGTTCCCCTAAAGCCCTGTTCTTTCTCGCGGCCGTGATTTCTTTCGTTCTCTCGGTCTGGTTGTGGTTCTCTGGAGACCGCGACCGCGGACTCTTCGTCGGGCTCTGGGTGCCGTCCATTCTCTCCGCCGGCTCGCTGGTGCTGATGGGAGGACGACGCCATGGATGACATGACTTTGTTCATGATCGGCGGACTGGTGACTTTCCTGTTCGTCGGCGGAGTTCTGCAGGCCAATCTGTACCGCGCGCTTCGAAGTCCCGAGGAGTCGGAAGAGCCAGAGCGCAAGCGAAGCTCTTCTGAGCGAGCGCCTCGTCCGGAGGCAAAAGATTTGGACGCCTCAGGTCTCGACCCGATGACCGCTTGGCAAACGGAGGCGGCCATTGCTTCGGCGAGGAAGAGCCAGTCTCTCGAAGACGGCACTCAGCCGGAGCAGTCCGAGCTCCACTAACGACGGACGCCGGCCCTCCGTGACGTAGCTTGCGGACGGGCCGAACGCCGCGGAAAAGGTCGCCGGGGCCAAGGCCATGCCCGCTCAGCTAAAGAACTCCGCGGGAATCGTATCAAGCCTCACGGGACCTTTAACCGCGTCACGACGCAGCAAGTGAGCGACGAGCTCGAGGTGCGCGGTTTGCGGCAAGGTGTCGTAAGCACGCAGTCCCTCGAGCGCGTAAGCGGGTGCCAATCGGTCGAGATCTCGCTTCAAAGCCTTGGCGCTACAGCTCATGATGCTGATGCGCTCGGGTGCCAAAGCCAGCAGTGAGGTACAAACCCCATCGCCCATGCCACCGCGCGGCGGATTCGCCACGATGAGCGTGGGCCTCTCCCCGGCCTTCCGTCGTTCATCCAAGAATGCGTCGGCCCGCAGAGGCGGGACGCCGAGCCGCTCGGCGCTTTCTGGATAAGATTCACAGGGCGTGACGTTCTCGGCTCGAGCGCGGAGCAAGGACGTTGTAACTCCTGCGCCGGCATAGAGGTCGTAGACCCTGTCGGCCGCGCCGACGTGCTTGATGAGGTCCTCATAACAGCGGCCGGCCATTCCGGGGTTCGGCTGCAAGAAGCCCAGGGGGCCTACCTCCGTTGGAACTCCGGCGATTGATAGGCTGAGTGAGCGGAGGCCCCGAACGTGGGTTGCAGTGCCTCCGCGGATTGCGTTTCCCTCGCCCGCTTGGATCGCTTCGTAAACGCCGTCGACGCCTTTCAAGCGTTCGGCGAGGGATCTGACCAAGGGCTCTTTGGCCGATGCGATCAAGCTGACGAGCACGCGCCGGCCATCGGTCTTGAGCCAGACATAGCGAAGCCCGTGCTGACCCCGCTCCGCATTGAAGGCGCCCAGGCCGAGCTCCGCGGCATGCTTTTCGATCTCGTTGGCCGCCTCCGCGATGCGCGGATGCTCGACCAAGCAGCCGGCCATGGGGGCGGGACGATGCGAACCGCGCCGGAAGCTGCCAAGGCGCAGTCGCCCAGGGCCTCCAAAGGCCACCCGCTTACTCGAATGACGGTAGCCGAGCTGTGCGTCTGGATCGTGAACGAACGCGTCGACGGGGAGCTGGTCCTGAGCCCGCAGTCGGGCGCCGAGGCTCTCGCGCCGACCGCTCTCGTTCATCCGCAGGAGCGGGCAGCCCGTGCAGTCTCCTCCATTGGCAACGTCCGATTCACAAGGGCTGCGGCGACGGTGCGGGGAGGCGGTTTCGATGGAGACGCATTCCCCGAAGAGCAGAGCCCGATGGCGGCTCCTGCCGACGATCCGCACCGTCGCCTCGTCGCCCGGAATGAGCCCGGGCACCCGGATCTCGATCTCTTCCTCGCGCGCGACGCCTTCGCCCTCGTCGCCGAGCTCGCGGATCGTCACCGTACGGGTGCTGCCCACGGGGTTCGGGGAGCTGGGGCGTCGGGAGGAGGTCACAGAGCCAGGCTTGTCACAGGGCCTGGTCGAAAGCGAGCCGCGGAGCCGCGGAGCGGGCTAGGCCAGGAGCCGATCGAGCGCCCGGCGCAGCGCGGCGATGACCCCTTCGCTGGCCGCGCGGCTCGGAGGGACGTGGCCCTCGTCGTGCTCGAGGATGGTGCGTCCCGCGGGGTCCCAGTGCGCCAGCATGGCCTTTTGCCCTTCGTACAGCACATCGGTCGGGCCACCGAGCACGTGGATCGAGGGCGTTCGAAGCGGGCCGGTTGCATACAGCGATGCGAGGGATGGATCACGGGCCGCGACGCCGCTGTTGAATAGCAGGGCGCCACGCCAGGCTCGCTCCGCAGGGACGAAGTCGCTCCGCTCTGCGAGGGCGGTGAGCGCCGAGACCAGGGTGCCGCCTTGGGAGTAACCGGCCAGGACGTCGTAGGGCTCGCCCTCGGTGAGCACCTCTTTCAGAAGGTCCAGGGTCCGGCCGAGCCCGACGTACTTCACGCTCCCATTGGCTTGCTCTTTGGCGTTCCACCACTCGCGGTACGGTCCTTGGGGCCAGCGCTCGCGGGTGATGCGGCGAACGGGACCCGTTGGCTCGTTCGGGGCGTCCAGGAAGGTCCACTCCCAGTTGCGGTCCGAGCCGCTCGCGATGACGTCGTGCATGAGCTCGCGCATCATCCCGGACGACATTCGAAGGCCGTGGAAGACGAGGATGCGGCGGCGTTTCCCGGAGGGCTTCGTAGTCATCCTCGCATCGTAGCGACAAGCAGGCATGGCGCCATTTGTCGATGCGTCGCCGCGCCGGCATTAGGGTGTTGAGGAAGCACTCGAGTAGCGGACCGAGCCAGCGGGGCCTAGATTTGGCCAGCATGAGGCGTGTGATTCCGTTGCGCGAAGTCGAAGCGTTCGACCTCGAGACCGATGTGCTGATCGCCGGCTTTGGCGGTGCGGGTGCCTGTGCGGCACTCGAAGCGCGTGCCGCTGGCGCCGAGGTGATGGTGCTCGAGCGAGGAAGCGAGGGCGGGGGCTCCACGAGGATGAGCGCCTGCGAGATGTACCTCGGGGGCCAGGGCGGGACGGCCTTGCAAAGGGAACTCGGCTTCGAAGACTCGACGGAGAACTTCTTCGACTATCTGATGGAGGCCTTCGGACCTCATGCGGACGAGGGAAGGGTCAGGGTCTTTGTCGAAGGCGCTGCGGAGCACTTCGACTGGATGGAAGGGCAGGGCGTGCCGTACAAGCGCGGATTCTTTGCCGGGCGCGACGTGGTCGCGCTCAGCGGCGACTCCCTGCAGTACACTGGCAACGAACGGACGCTGCCCTTCATGCGGGTCTCTTCACCCGTTCCCCGCGGCCATCTGCCCGCCGATTCGGGCCACAAGGGGGGCGAAAAGATGATGGGCATCCTGCTCGGCCGTGCGGCTGAGGAGGGTGCCGTCATCCATTGCGATGCGCGGGCCTTGGCCTTGGTGCAGGACGACACGGGTGCTGTGCACGGCATGCTCGCGCGCCTGGACGACCGCGAACAGTTCATTCGCGCTCGCCGAGCTGTGATCCTGGCGACGGGCGGCTTCATCATGAACGAGGCGATGACCAAGCGACATCTGCCCGAGCTGGAGCGCGTATGCACGCGACACGGCAACCCCTATGATCTCGGCGACGGGATCCTCATGGGTATCGCTGCCGGCGCGAACGCCATCCACATGAGCGAGGCCTTCATCAGCATCGCGCATTACCCCCCCGAGAGCCTGAGCTTCGGGATCTTCGTCAACGATCGCGGACAACGCTTCGTGAACGAGGACAGCTACCTTGCTCGCATCGGCCATTTCGCGGCCCAGCAGCCGAACGAGCAAATCTACATGTTCATCGACGACGCCCACTTCGCCCGGCCGCGCTACGTGCTCAACACGAAGGTAGTCGCCGTCGGCGAGACCGTCGCCGAAGTCGAGGCCGAGGCCCGTTTGCCGGCGGGCAGCCTTCAGTCGACCGTCGCGCTTTACAACGCCTACGCGGAAGGAGGCGAAGATCCGCTTTTCGAAAAAGCGCCGCAATATCTCGCGCCGCTCAGCAAGCCGCCTTTTGCGCTGGTGAGTTACAAGCTCAGCGACATTCGCCCCGCCGTTTTTACGCTGGGCGGGCTGGAAGTGAAGCCCAGCGGCGAGGTGCTCACCGTCGACGGAGAGGTCATCCCGGGTCTCTACGCCGCCGGCCGCACGGTGGCTGGCATCCCACGGACTTCAAAGGGCTATGCCAGCGGCATGTCCGTCGCAGATGTGACCTATTTCGGGCGCCTCGCGGGCCGTGCCGCTGCGGCCAAACTGTGATGGCAGTGCACGCGGGGACTGGACCGATCGCGAACCCCTGCGGGGGTAGGGAGCTCAGCGGCCCCTCTTCTTTCTTCGGCGGAGCACATGACGGAGCCGGGAGCGCTCGTCGCGTTCACGTTCTTCGAGCATTCGACGCAAGCTCCCAAGCTCGGCACCGAGCGCAGGCTCGACTCTGAGCTCCAAGGTGTTCACTTGCCGCGTCGCCTTGTTGAGGGCGGCTCCGAGCCGGCGCATCGCCTGCTCCTTGGGAAGCGACTCGAGCACGAGTGCGATCAGATGCTCGAACTGCAGCGCGCTCTCGGCCGCCGCGGGACCGATGGACGATGCTGCGCTCTGTCGTGAAGTCAGGGTGCGCTGGACTTCGGTGTGCGCGACGAGCTCCGGGATGGAGATGCCCCAAATCTGGCGCTGTTCGAGCTCGACCAGGATGTCCCTAGAGGGCCAGCCATAGGTCTTCAAGTTCGTCGCACCGCGGCTGGCCAAAGCGTCCAGAAGCGTTCGGTAGGCGAGGTTCGCGCGCTCTTCGACCCGGCGCCGGGCATCCAAGGCAGGCCGGGCGCTGCGGAACAGCTCAGCGATGAGGGCCTCGCGCTTGCGGTTGACGAGCTGCCGACCCTTGCGCACGCGCTGCAAGCGCGCGGAGGCTTGCAGCAGGCCCGAACGGGTCGGCGGGACGCTTCGGAGGCTCATGACGCACCTGTTTCGTCGTCGACCTCGTCTCCGCGCGCCTTCCAGGTTGCTGGGGAAATCCGAGTGAGCTCCGTCTTGGGAAGCGTGTTCAAGAGCGACCAGCCGAGCTCGATCGTGGCGCGGAGCGTGCGCCGCGTTCGCCCCTGATGAACGAGCTCGCGTTCGAAGGTATCCGCGAAGTCCAGGGCATGCTGATCAGCGGCGGCTAGTCCCTCCCGCCCGACGATGGCCGCCATCAACTTGGCTTCGCGCCCACGAGCGTAAATGGCGTAGAGCTGATCGGCCCACTCACGGTGCTCGGCCACCGTATGCTCCGCGCCGATGCCGGCGTTCATCAGCCGCGACAGCGAAGGCAGCACGTCGAGCGGTGGATACACGCCTCGCTGATGCAGCTCGCGGCTGAGCACCAGCTGACCTTCGGTGATGTAGCCGGTCAGGTCGGGTATCGGGTGGGTCATGTCTCCGTCTGGCAGGGTGACCACGGGGAGCTGCGTCACCGAGCCGGTGCCGTCTTTCAGGAGGCCCGCCCGCTCGAAGAGGCTCGCCAGGTCGGTGTACATGTATCCGGGGTAGCCGCGACGACCCGGAATCTCCTCCCGCGCCGCAGCCACCTCCCGCAGGGCCTCGGCATAGTGCGTGATGTCGGCCATGACCACGAGCACGTGGATGCCGTGCGTGAAGGCGAGATGCTCAGCAGCGGTCAGGGCCACGCGCGGCGTGAGCAGGCGCTCGATGCTGGGGTCGCTCGCCTGATTGAGGAAGAGGACGGTGCGCTGCATGACCTCACTCTCGCGGAAGCGCGAGACGAAGCTCTGAGTCTCCCGCTCGGTGATGCCGATGGCGGCAAAGACGACGGCGAATGGATCGCCGCGCGTGGGACGCGCGTTCTCGACGATGTCGGCGGCCAGCTCGATCCCGGGCAAGCCGGGAGCGGTGAATACCGGAAGCTTTTGTCCGCGGACGAGTGTGTTCATCCCGTCGATGGCGGAGACCCCCGTCTCGATGAAATCAGACGGGTGACGCCGGCGAATTGGGTTGATGGGAGCGCCCCAGATCGGCAGGCGGGCCTCGCCGATGCAGGGCGGCAGGCCATCCAGCGGCGCGCCCGTTCCGCTGAACGCGCGGCCTAGCAGGTCCCTTCCGACCACCGCGGTCGCGGTCTCCCCGCTCAGCGTGATGGAGGCCTGGGCGGGGCTCAGGCCCAGCGTGTCCTCGAACACTTGAATGACCGTGATGTCCGTGCCGGCATCGATCACCTGACCGCGCCGTTCGCGCTGATTGGCGAGCTCGATGCGGACCCACTCTCCGAGCTTCGCCCGCCTCGTGGACTGAACGAATAGAAGCGGTCCGCTCGCCGAGCGCGCGCCCGCATAGGTCCGCGACGTAGTGTCGCCGAGCCGCTTCATGCCGGCCCCATCTGTGCGATGCTCTGTCTCGCCGCTGCGATGCGCGACTCCATCTCGCTGCTCGAGGCCGTCTTCACGGCGCCGATCGCAGGGCGCAGCGCATCCAAGCCGAGCGACTCGATGCTCGCCCCTGCCTGCAAAGCCCCCTGCGCGGCGTCCATGAGCTCCCAGAGCAAGCTCGCCAACGAGTGCGTCTTGCGGACGGGCGAAAACGCGTCGTGGGGGTGAAAAGCGTTCTGTCCGATGAGGAATTCGCGTGCGATGCGGGCGCCTTCCAGGACGAGCCGGTCTGCATCTTCGAGCGCATCGATGCCGACGAGGCCGGCGATCTCGCGCAGCTCTCGGTCCTGCTGCAGCAAGGCGATGGTGCGCCGCCGCAGCTCCGACCAGTCCGCGCCGCCTTCCTGGGCGAACCAGTCGGCCACGGTCTCGGCGTAGAGGCTATAGCTCGCGTCCCAATCGACCGCGGGAAATTGCCTCTGATGGGCAAGCCTCGCGTCGAGCGCCCAGAGCCCCCCGACTACACGCAAGGAGGCCTGCGTCACGGGCTCCGAGAAATCGCCACCCGGAGGGGAGATGGCGCTGATGAAGGTGACCGAGCCCGTGCGAGCCGGCGCACCGAGGCTCTCGACCCGGCCCGCGCGTTCGTACAGGCGACTCATGCGATTGGCGAGGTACGTCGGGTAGCCCTCCTCGCCCGGCATCTCTTGCAGCCGCGCTGCGATCTCTCGCAAGGCCTCTGCCCAGCGCGAGAGCGAGTCGGCGAGCAGCGCCACGCGGTAACCCATGTCCCGATAGTATTCGGCGATCGTCATCCCCAGGTACACCGAGGCGTCCCGTGCGGCGACGGGCATGTTCGAGGTGTTCACAATGAGCACGCTGCGGTCCATGATCGGGCGACCGGTTCGCGGGTCGGACAGCTCCGAAAAGTCGTGCAAGACCTCCGCCATCTCGTTGCCGCGCTCCCCGCAGCCGATGTAGACCATCACGTCGGCCTCTGCGTACTTGGCCAAAGATTGCTCGATGATGGTCTTGCCGGTCCCAAAGCCGCCGGGAACCGCGACCGACCCGCCTTCGGCTACCGGAAAGAGCAAGTCGAAGACACGCTGTCCCGTGACGAAAGGTCGATGCGCCGACAGTCGGCCCGCGCTCGGACGCGCTTCGCGAATCGGCCATGAGTGCGCCAGACGCAAGGCTGTGCCGTCGCGAAGAGCTCCGAACGGCTCGGACACTGTGAACGCCCCTGAGCGAATCTCAGCGACTTCACCGCTCAGATGAGGTGGCGTGAGCACCTTGTGGACGATGCCTGGGCGCTCTTGCACGGTCCCGAGCAGGTCGCCGGCGCGCACTCGGTCACCGGGCTCCAGAGCCGGGCTGAAGGTCCAGCGGACGTCGGGGGCCAGCGTCGGAAGCGACATGCCCGGAGCGATGAAGTTTCCGGAACGGTCCGCCATGGCCTGTAGCGGCCGGCCCACACCGTCGAGGACCGAACCGAGCAAGCCCGGTCCGAGCTCCGCCATGAGAGAGCTGCCCGTCCGGCGAACGGGTTCTTCCAGGGCTAGGCCATTGGTCTCCTCGAAAACCTGGATGGTAGCGACGTCGCCTTCGAGTCGAATGACCTCGCCGAGCAGGCGCCGTTCACCGACTTGGACGAGCTCGTACAGCGCGGCCCCGGTCATCGGCTTGGCCTCGGCCATGGCGCCCGCCACTCGAATGATGCGCGCCTCGCTCATTGGAGCCTCACTCGATAACCGATCGCTCTGCGCAGGATCTCGACGATGTATTCCTGGGCCTTGGACTCCTCGGTCCACTGGGGTCCGGGTACCGAAATGATGACCGGCTGCGCCTGGTGCCCGGACTCATGGCGAAACTCTTCGGGAAGCTCGTCGTAGAGGGCCTCGTCTATTAGAACGACCGCGGCGCCCTGCTCAGAGCCCGAAATCAGTCGTCTGATGCGGGCTGCCGCATCGCGTCCGTGACTCTCTTCGAATACCGTCACTCCAGCGATGTCGAAGCCTAGGCTGAGCCCTGGACGAGCGATGACGACGAGTCTTCCCTCCGTCATGCCAGCACCTGTTGATCGCAGAGCAAGGCCGGAGGCGCCTGGAGCGCGACACCCCAGAGGATGCGCTGGAGGTCGATCAGCTGGGCCCGCAGCTCGAGGGCGAAGGCGATGATCGGCGCCGCGCCCAAGGGGTCGTGGCGCATGGCCCGCCGTTGGTCCTCGATTTGCGTGCGCAGGGTTCGGGTCTCCAGCTGCGAGAGCTCGAGCGTGGTAGCTGCGAACACCGCCGAAAGCGCGGATTGCCGAAAGAGCTGCGCGAGGTACGGCGGAAGCAGCGCCGCGGACTCGAGACGCATCATGGTGTCGAAATCGTGGCGGCTCAGACAGCGACCTCCTTCGATGAAGGCGAGGTCGCCCAGAGCGGGCTCGCGCTCGGGGAAGTGAAGGAGCGTCGCCCACACGTTCATCAGGTCTACTGTCTGTTCCACGTAGTCCCGCAGGTGCCGGCCGCCGCGCTCGGCATGACGCAGGGCCGTGGCCGCGAAGGCGCGCTGTAGCTCCACCTCTACCCGAAAGAGCGATGGAGGGGTTCGGCTCGCCGCGGCCGCCATGGAGCCCGCCAAGGGATGGTTCCAAAGAAGCAACATGCGGACGACGTCCTGCAGGGTGGGTTGCTCAGCCAGGGTCCGCAGGGCCCTCTCCGGCAAGCGCGCCGTGGAGATGAGACCTGTGAGGCGGGCTTCGGGCGCTGCAGCCTCGGCCGCGCCTCGCAGCAGAGCCTGAATCGAGCGACGATCCTCGTCTTCGAAGATCACCGCCAACACCGCTCGCCGTCGCCCCAGGCTCCACCGCTCCAGAATCGCGAGCTGGGCCGCGGCATGCCTTCGAGCCGAACGCTCTAGCTGCACGGGCGTCGCGGGGCTGTTCTGTTCGCAGATTCCAAGAGCGCCTAGCTCCTGCTGCAGGGCGAACAGGTTCGGCGCATGGCTGAGCCGGTCGAGCTCGGCTCTTCCCAGCAGACGCGTCCGAAGGCCCCGTGCGCGCGCATCGAGGTCACCCAGAAAGCAGGTCATCCTCACGCTCCTCCAGCCGGGCTTGAATCGCAATTGCCAGATCGGCTTTCGCCTCTTCGAGCGCTCGCTCGAGACGTTTGTCGATCTTCAGTGAGCCATCTTCGGTCAGCACGAGGAACCCCGAGCTCAGCTCCGGGTCCGCCTCGACGCGCAGGCCCGGCCGATTCGGCTTCGCCGACTTCACGGCTTGCAACAGATCGGGCGCACATTGCACTCGCACGGCTTGATCCTCTTGCACGTAGCGCAGCGCTTCTTCGAGCTGCGATGGCAGCTGCGCCAGGTACTCCGGCGAACGGGCAGCGGCGGACAGACCGTCCTTGGTTCGCGCCAGGACGAGATCGATCAGGCGCGCCTTGGCGAGCAGCAGCGCGCGCATGGCCTCTTGCCGCGCCGTGGCGATGGACCGCCTGGCTTCGGAGCGGAGCTTGGCCTCCTCCCTCTCGAGAGAGTCTCTCAGCCTGCTTTGGATGAGCTTCTCTGCCTCGTCCGCCAGGCGCCGCGCTTCGGCTCGCGCCGATTCGTGGATCGACGCCGCAGTCGCCTCCGCGGTGCGGCGGAGCTCGGAGCTGAGATCCTCGGGACTCATGCCGAGCTCATCCTCCCCCTTGCAGGAGAATCAGAACGGCGACCACGAAGCCCAGGATCGCGACCGTCTCGGGAATCGCGATCAGTAGAACCACCGTCACGGTGAGCTCCGGTTTCTCGGCCAGGGTTGCCGCCGCCGCCGGACCGATACGCGATTGTGCCCATCCCGTCGCGAGCGCGGGGATGCCAACGGCGAGCGCGGCACTCAAATACAACAGCCAATCCATGGGACCTGCTCCTCTCCTTCTACGCCGCGCTCTCACGCGAAGACCAATGCCGGAAGGGGCGGTACTCGATACCGCCCGGACTGAAGAACTTGCCGAAGAACTCCACGTAGTGGAGACGCAGCATGTGAATGGTGGGGCTGAAGACCCCGATCACGAAGTTCACGAGGTGAAACAGAAGCGCGAAGACCACGCCCACCGCGACGCCGCCGAAGGCGCCCGCCATCCGGTTCGCAGCGACGGCCATCATCACCGAAGCCGTTCCGACGGCCATGATGCGTGCGTAGGACAAAATGTTGCCCAGCGTCGACACCAGTTCGATGGGCGCGAGAAAGCCCTCTGCGACGATGAGAATTGGGAACGCCACGAGGATCGCGATGACCAAGGGCGTGAAGAAGCGGCTCGGCAGCAGTTCGAACGCGGCCATCAGGGTCATGGCGATGAGAACGACCATCACGGCCGCCATGCCCCGGCCGATCGCGCGCCGCCGGTCCCCTCGGAACATTTTCACCGCTCCGAGCAGTAAACCAATGACGATGTGCACGAGACCCAGCGCCAGCGCGAGTCCGAGGAACGGGATCACAGTTTCCTCTCGGTTGAACAAGATCGGCTTGAGCCCGACTCGGTGCCCGAGGTCACCGAACAGCTCTCCATAGAGGAAGCCGAACACCAAGGTGAACAGTGAACAGGCGAGTCCAATCTCCGATATCGCACGCAGCTTGGAGTCGGGCTTCGACCGAAGTCGTAGGCCGAGCGCGACCGCCGCGAGGAGCAGCCCATAGCCGATGTCCCCGAGGGCTATCCCGAAGAACATTGGAAAGAACACAGCCACGAATGGGGTGGGGTCGACCGTTCCGTACCGGGGCAAAGGCATCATCCCCGTGATCGCTTCGAAAGGCCGAAAGATTCTGGGGTTGGTGAGAACGACCGGCGTCGGCTCGCCGGCCCATTCTTCCTTGCTGAGCCTCTCGAGCTCCACTTGCCCACCGAGCACGCGCTGCAGTTCTTGCTCGAGCATTTGCACGGCCCGGCTCGGCACCCAGCCCTCGAGTACGAACGCGCGCGGTGTCACGGCCGCCTGCTCCATCGTGCTCAAGGTGGCGAGCTCGTCCAGGCAGTCCGCCTGGATCCGCAGTAACGCGGCCCCCGAGTCTCGAGCGATGCGTAGCCGTTCGCGATCGATCGAAGCCAGCTCATTGGGTAGGTCTCGCAGGCGCTTTCTCATTCTTTGTACCGTCGCCGCGGCACCTTCCTGCCCGAACTTCTCGGGCAGCGGCAGGGCCTGGACTCCAGCTTGACTCAGCAGCGCCTCGGCCCGCTGTCCCGCCGTGGCGGGCACCGCCAGCAGCATCGCTGCTGCGTCCGATTCGGCAGGCTGGTGGATGAGTTGGAAGCCATCGCCGAGCGCCTCCGCCAGTGCCGCCCGCAGTCGCAGCAAATCTCGCTCTCCGCCTTCCCGGAGAATCAAGTAGAAGATGCGGATTCGGTCGAGCTCGAGCCCCGAGCCCCCAATGCGTCGAAACACTGAAAAGAACGGGCTGAACTTGAGGATCAGCGCACGCTCTTCGAGCAGGTCCTGCTCGCGCCGTCGAAGCGCCTCGAGGGAGCGCCTCGTTCGGCGCGCGATGAGTGCCGCGCGCGGCAAAGGGATGAGCTCGACGGCGCGCGCGAGCTTGGCTTCTGCAGTGTCTAGCTCGGTGAGCGCCCCCGCCGCATCTTCGGCAATCCGCTGCAACCGGCTGGCGTGACGGCTCTGCTCGGCGGAAAGCGAGAAGGCTTGCATGCGCTCGGTCTCCGCGGGCCTGGTCACGTGCACGAGCCCGAGATCCTGAATCACGTGCAGCGCCGAGACGAGCCTCGTCTTGGGGCCCAAGATCCGAACTCTGGACATGTTGAGGATCACGGGGGCCCGGCCTTCTCGGTTTCCCCGAGCAGAAGGGACAGCACGAGACGCGCGAGCTCGGCGACGGAGGCGTCGCCAAGCTGGTTCAGCCGGTCGATTCGACGTTCGGCGTCTTCTCGGATCGCGGTCACGGTCTCTTCGCGTTCGCGCTCGATCCGGGCGCGCAGCGCAGCTGCCTCCGATTCTAGGCTGGAGTCAAAACGAGCGAGACGCGCCGCGGCCTCCTTCTGGGCTGCCTCCACGATGTGAGCAGCCTCGACGCGGGTTTGCGCGAGCATCGTCTCGAGCTCGCTTTCGGTGGCCAGGAGACGCCCCAGCTTTCTCTGTGCGCTCGAGGCTTCCGGCTCGCCCTGGGTCTTGCGCTGCCGCTTCATGGTTGATCACTCGGATCAAAAAATACCAGAATGCGCCTGTCTCGTGGGCGCCGAAAACTTCCTCGGAACGCACTGCAGCACCTATGGTTGTCGGGTCGAAAAGCACCCGTTCGGCGGCTTTTCGACCGGCCTTTCGAGTCAGGCCGCGGATTTTGCGTAGATGACCATGGCCAAGAATCAGATCGATTACATCATCGTGGGCGCCGGCTCCGCGGGCTGCCTCCTCGCAAACCGGCTCTCCGCGGACCCCAAGAACCGGGTGCTGCTGCTCGAAGCCGGCAAAGACGACAGCAGCCCGCTCATCAAGATGCCGATCGGGTTCACGCGTCTGATGTACGCGCAAGACGTGAGCAATCTGTACAAGACGGAGCCCGAGCCCCACATGGCGAACCGGCAGATCAGCGTCGTGCGCGGACGCGTGCTCGGCGGCTGTAGCTCGATCAACGGGATGATCTACACGCGCGGGCAGCGCGAGGACTACGACGACTGGGCTGCGCTACCCGGCTGCGAGGGCTGGTCCTACGACGAAATCCTCCCCTGCTTCAAGAGCGTCGAGCACTTCGAGCTCGGAGCTGACAGCCCGTACCACGGACGCGACGGAGAGCTCAATGTGACCCAGGTCACAATGAAATACCCGATCTCGCAGGCCTACATCGACGCGGCTGTCAGCCTCGGCATACCGAGAAACGACGACCTCAACGGCGGCGATCAAGAGGGCATCGGTTACATGCAGGTCACCATGAAGGATGGGCGCCGTTGGAGCTCGGCGGACGCCTTTCTGAGCCCAGACGTGCGCCGTCGTCCAAACCTGATCATCGGTCTCAACGCGACCGTTTGGCGAGTGCTGCTGGACGGGAAGCGAGCCGTGGGCGTCGAGTACAGCGACCACAAAGGCAAAATGCACCGGGCCGGCGCAAGCCGGGAGGTCATCCTCTGCGCCGGGGCGTACAACTCGCCGCCTCTGCTCGAGATGTCCGGCATCGGTCGCCCCGAAGTCCTGCGGAGTTTGGGTGTTCCGGTGAAGCACGAGCTGCTGGGCGTCGGGGAGAACCTGCAGGACCATCTGCAGGTCTGGGTGCAGCATGGAGTCAAGACCAAGCAGACGCTCTCCGAGGACGGAAAGTTTCCCAAGGTCGTCTTGAGCATCCTCCGCTACATGATCACGCGGACGGGCCCGCTGTCGTTTCCAGCCGCCAACGTGGGTGCGTTCATCAGGTCCGAGAGCGGGGAGCGCCCGGTCTTCCAGCTACACTTCACGCCCGGTGCCGGTGGCATGGATGCAGAGGGCAACATGGTCGCGTCCAAGCAGTCGGGCGTCAACTCGACCGTCTGTGTGATCCGTCCGAGCTCGCGCGGCAGTGTACATGCCCGTAGCACCGATCCGAAGACGGCGCCGAAGATCATCCACAACTATTTGAGCTCCGAACGTGACCGGAAGCTCAGCATCGAGGGCTTCAAGCTGCAGCGAAGCATCTACGCTGCTCCAGACTTCGCGCAGCACGCGACCGAGGAGCTCGTTCCCGGCCCTTCGGTTCAGAGCGACGAAGAGATTCTCGACTTCTGGGCCCGGGAGGGCATGAGTACTTATCACCCCGTCGGCACCGCGAAGATGGGGCCCAGCAGCGATCCCGAGGCCGTGGTCGACAACGAGCTCCGCGTTTACGGAATCGACGGGCTCCGGGTGGTGGACGCGTCCATCTTCCCATTGATTCCTTCGGGTAACACGCACGCGCCTGTCGTTGCGGTCGCGCAGAGGGCGGCCGGCCTAATCCTCGACAACCCGCAGGGGAGCCGCTCCACGAAGGGAAGCTGAGTCATGTACTTCGGCTACACCGAGACGCAGCGCGCGCTCAAGGAGGAGCTCCACGCATACATGGCCGCCATGATGACCGATGCCCTTCGCGCCGAGCTCGAGCAGAGCGATGGCGGTGGTCCGCACTATATGCAGGCGATGCAAAGACTGGGCGCAGACGGCTGGCTCGGCATCGGCTGGCCAAAAGAGCATGGTGGCCAGGGTCGGGGACCGATCGAGCAGTACATCTTCTTCGACGAGGTCCAGCGCGCTGGCTTTCCGGTGCCGATCCTCACCTTGAACACCGTGGGGCCGACGCTGCTGCAGTTCGGGACCGAGGCCCAGAAGCGCCAGTATCCCCCGCGGATTCTTGCAGGGAAGTGCCATTTCTCGATCGGCTACACGGAGCCTGGGGCCGGGACGGACCTGGTCTCGCTGAAGACGACGGCGACGCGAGACGGAGGCGAGTACGTCATCCGCGGTCACAAGACCTGGACCAGCCTAGCCGGGCACGCGGACTACATTTGGCTGGCCTGCCGGACCGACCCCGAGGCCCGCCGCCACGCGGGGCTCTCGATCCTCATCGTCCCCGCCGATGCCGCGGGCATTCAGATGACCCGAATCGACACGCTCGGCCCGAACAGCGCCTATGCCGTCTACTACGACGACGTCCGCGTACCTGTCGACAACCTCGTCGGGGAGGAGAATGGCGGCTGGAAGCTGATCACGAGCCAGCTCAATCACGAGCGGGTCACCGTCTGCCGCGCCGGCGCCCTGAGCCAGCTTCTCGAACAGACGGTTCGATGGGTGAAAGAGACACCCCATGGCGAGGACGGGGTGCTGGCGGACTTACCCTGGGTGCAGACGCATCTGGCCCGTGTCCACGTGGGGCTCGAAGTGCTCAAGCTGCTGAACTGGCAGCAGGCTTGGAGCATCGAAGAAGACAGTCTAGACCCAGCGGAGGCCAGCGCGCTCAAAGTCTATGGCAGTGAGTTCTACGTCGAGGCGTCGCGGCTTCTGATGGAGGTGCACGGTGCGGCTGGCTGCCTGCAGCGGGGCTCGAAGGGCGCCGTGCTCGGGGGGCAGCTCGAAAAGTTCTACCGCATGATGATGCTCCTCACCTTCGGCGGCGGAACCAACGAAATCCAGCGCGACATCATCTGCCAAGCAGGGCTGCAAATGCCGCGGTTCAGCCGCCGCTCCTAGGGCCGCCGAGCCGGCGGAGCCACAGGGCCAGGGCGGTGGACAACTCAGTCATCTATGGATAGAGGAGGCGCATGGCGCACATCGATGTTTTCAATGGCGATGCGGATGGAATTTGCGCCCTCGTGCAGATGCGCAATGCGGAGCCCTTGCAGAGTCGGCTGGTCACGGGGGTGAAGCGCGACATCGAGCTGGTGGCCAAAGCGGAAGCCGTCGCGGGGGATCGGATGACGGTCTTAGATGTCAGCTTCGACAAGAACCGCGACGCGGTGGTTCGGGCCCTCGGTGCCGGGGTCGAGATTTTCTACGTGGACCACCACTTTGCCGGGAGCGTTCCGGAACACGGAGGACTGACGACGCTCATCGACACGAGCCCGAACGTTTGCACGAGCCTGCTCGTCAACGAGCACCTGCAAAGCAAGCATGTCGAGTGGGCCGTGACCGGCGCCTTGGGTGACAACCTCAAGACCTCGGCCCGGGAGCTGGCGGCCCCGCTCGGGCTGACTGAGGAGCGATTCGGCTTACTCGAAACGCTCGGTGTCTGCATCAACTACAACGGCTACGGGGCGAGCTTGCAGGACTTGCACTTTGCGCCCGCCGCGCTCTTCGAGCTGCTGCGGCCCCACGCGACGCCGTTCGAGTTCATCGAGCAGGACCGAGAGACCTTCGAGCGGCTCGAGTCCGGCTATCGCGCGGACATGGCCCATGCGGACGGGTTGAAGCCGATACGCGCCTCGCGAAGCGCAGCGGTCTTCGTTTTGCCGGACGAGCCCTGGGCACGACGTGTCTCCGGGGTCTACGGCAATGAGCTGGCGAACAGGCATCCGGAGCGAGCGCACGCGGTCCTGACCGAGCGCGCCGATGCGACCTATCTGGTCAGCGTTCGGGCTCCGCTGCGGAACAAGCGCGGAGCGGACGAGCTCTGTCGGCAGTTCCCGACGGGTGGCGGCCGTGCCGCCGCAGCAGGGATCAACGCGCTTCCGACCGATCAGCTCGACGTCTTCATCGCGGCGCTCGAGGCCGCGTACTAGAGCGGTTCAGTCGGTCGTGGCGGGCGACCGCAGGAGGGCAGGTCTCTTGCGACTGCGGACCGTCTGGATGAGCGAAAAGAGCAGTGCGAAGGTCTTGTCGGCGGCCAGCCATAGCAGCACACCACCCAGGGAAGCCGCCAACATGGCAACCGCCAGGGATTCCGTACCGAGGAGGGCCTGCGCACGCTCGGCGAAGTTGAAGTGGGTCAGGTAGATGAACAAGGAAGCCCCGCCGATGTCCACGATCGCCCGGTTGAGTGGGCGCACCGTCCAGAGTCGACGCGCCCAGATCAGCAGAAGAACGCCCGAGACCGCGACCCAGCTGAGGTGCGTGGCCCCCACGAAGAACAAGAGCAGGAGCAGTGCACTGTTGAGCCACTTGAGGGGCAGACTCTTGCCGAGCTCGATGCAGCACCCTAGGGCAAAGGCGTACATCAGCATGTGCGGCATGCGGTCGTACAGATGTGTCGTGTTCCAAATCCGCGGGCCCAAGAGGAGCGCGCCCGTGCTCAGAGCCAGAATCGACAGAAACGTCGGGTAGGGAAACCGCGACGCCATTCTTCGCGCCTGTGGAAACGAGAAGAACAGAGCGAGCAGAACGAGAATCTGCAGAAGAACCTGAATGAACCAAGGCCCCATCCCGTAGTTCATCTCGGGGTCGATGAAGTTGCTGTACATGAGCAGGGTGGGCCAGCTGAGCTTCCCCGTCACGATTTGAATCGGGAGCATGATGGCGAGAGTAGACATCAGGACCCGTGCTCCGGCCCGCAGCACGGGCGGCGCACCCGCCTTGCTGGCATTGGCGAGCTGAAACTTCGCGAAGTTGAACCCCGAAACGACGAACAGCAGAGTCGCCAGTCCCCCCGGATAGCTCCATGACAGGGCCTTGAAGCCACCAAAATGACCGAACGCGATCCCGAGGATGGCCACAGCGCGCAGGGCAATCGACATCTCGACTTGTCCGAAAGGCCCCGCGCTCGGTTTGAGCGCTTCGAGCTCGGCGACCGTCAGGCGCTCCCAACCTTCAGGCGCATAGCCCAGCATCTTCTCGAGAGCGACGGAGACGCCCACGTAGGACAGCGAGTCCCCCCCGAGGTCCACGAAGGTGCTCTGCGCCGTGACGAGGCGCTCTCCGGTCGCTTCCTGGAAGAGCTTCTCGATGCTCGCGGCACGTCTGTGGTGCTCCCTGGTCTTCGCCTCGAGCTCAGCACTTTCCTGCAGACGCGGGTAGTCGATCTTGCCGGACGGAAGGAGCGGGAAGTCATCGATCTGCAGAACGTGGACGGCAGACGCGGGAAGCTTGGACCATTCCGCAATGAGGCGCCGGATGGGCTCGGTGCTCCCGACTTCCAAGCTGGCGATCACGAGCGAACCGTCGCGTCCGGTGGCTACCGCGCGCAAGCCCTCTGCGGCCAGCTTCTTCTCGACTTCGTCGAGGCTCACGCGCAAACCGAAGATCTTCACGAAGCGCTTCTTCCTGCCGACAACCGTGTAGATGCCCTGCCCGTCGCGTTGCGCGATGTCTCCGGTCTTCAGCTCTTTGAGCTCAGGCCCGCGTCCGAGGTCCGCTCTGTGCTCGGCGTAACCCATCATGACGTTGGGGCCGCGATAGACGAGCTCCCCGGGCGTATCCGGCTCTTCGAGGAGCTTGCCGTCGTCGTCGACTAGGAAAAAGCTTCCTCCCGCAATGGGAACGCCGATGCTTCCCGGGTGTGCGGCAAGCAGCTCCGGAGGGACGAAGGACATGCGCGCGGTCGCTTCCGTTTGGCCGTACATGACGAACAGGCGCCAGCCAGCGCGCTCCCCCATTTGACGGTACCGCTCGACATCTGCGGGCGGCAAGCGTCCCCCTGCCTGCGTGATGTATCGCAGGGAAGGAATACAGTCCGGCTCGAAACCCACGCGGTCGAGCAGTCCGAAACTGTAGGGAACCCCTGCGAAAGAAGTCACCCCATGGGTCGCGCAGCGGTCGCAGAAATCCGGGTCAGCCACCGAGGCATCGCTTAGCATCAGAGAGGCGCCCGCCATGAGGTGACTGTTGACGACGGAAAGACCGTAGCTGTAGTGGAAGGGCAGCGTCGTGGCGGCACAGTCCGAAGCGCCGATCCCGAGGTAATCGACGATGGCGGAGGCATTGGACTCTATGTTGCGTCCGGAAAGGCGGACGAACTTGGCGGTGCCGGTCGAGCCGGACGTCGAGAGCAGGACCGCCAATTCCGCGTGAAGCTCGGCGGCGGACTCCCGTTCGCGAGCCTCGAGCTGCCAGTTCTCGCGCCTTCTCGAATAGACCCACTCCGGGTAGTACCTCGCAATGATCGAGTCCGCGAGGTCATCGCGTCCGGCCGGGGTCAGCATCACGGGGAAGCGGGACCGTAGGGCCGCCAGGTACGCTACGAGCGGCTCCAGCTCGTTGCGCGCCTCGATCAGCAACAAGCCCCGCTCTGGTCCGAGGCGCTCGCACATCGCGTCGACCCGATTGGAAAGCTCCTGATAAGATAGGTCTCCGTCCGGTCCGCCCACGATGGCGGGCGCGGAACCAAACGAAGCCAAACGGTCTACAAACGACAAGCTATCGAGCACGGGTCCCCCCAGAACAGGACTGGTGCTATATGACCGCTTCCGATTGTCAAGGGGCGCTCGTTCCTTAGAGAGCCAAACACGAAGAAAAGGGCTCCCTCAGCTCAGGAGCTCGTCGACGAGGGCAGGCTTGGACGTCGGCGAGCTTGCCCCGGTTAGCTGTGGCAGCCCTTCAGCTCAGCCTCGATCGCGGGCCGGTACTTGCTCTTCGCGTCCCCGAGGACCGGCGAGCCGTGCGCGGGAAGAACATGCGCGAACTCGAGCTCGAGCAGTGAACGCACGTCCCCCGCGGTCGGCTTTGCGAACTGCAACCAGCCCGGACCCACATTGTAGGGCTTGAAAAAGCCGAAGCGCTTCATCATGAGCTTCGCTGGCCAGTTGTAGAACTTGTCCGGCTTGGGCGTGTGCTGCAGCGAATCGCCGACGATGAGAATCCCGCCCTCGCGCTCGAGCAGGCAGACCGCCTCGGGCGGATTGGACGTGGAGAACACTTTGAGCTTGGCATCGGCGATGGGCAGGGCGCTGCATTCGCGAAGCCATTCGTCGGGTTCCATGAAAGATGGCGTCCCCTTCTTGCGGGGGTCCATGCCGCGAAAGTAGCGTTGGCCCTGGATCGCGTAGACCTTTGCGCCATATCGCTCCCGGTAGAACCCGTCGTCGCGTCCGTGAAACCCAGCGAGCCGCAGCACGTGCTTGATCTCACCGAGCGCTTCGAGCGCCCGGAGGCCTTCCTCCGACAGACGCATGCTGTTGAAGAGGACGAGGCCGTCCGCGCTGCGTACCACGGTCATCGAACGGCCCATCTTCATCGGTACGCGCATGGGCATCGTGATGCCACCCCGCACGTACCAGATGCCGTCAAAGAGCTCTTCCAAGGCGCCATGCGGGGACGCAGGAAGCTGTTCGATCTTGGCCGAGCCGTGTGACGCTTCTGTTTGACCCATGACGATCTCCTGTCTCAGCTAGTTTGCGCCAAGTCGGGAGGAAGCACCAGGAGGTCGCTCCTTCGAATTCGGTCCCACTCGGGACTTCCGCCCCCAGGTCACCCGCGGGTCTTTCAACTTGGCCGCCGAGCGTCCGGATCGACTCGAGTTCCGGTGCGCGTGTCGAAGAATAGAAGGCGGGTCGGCGAGGCAGATAAGCGCACTAGGTCTCCAGGGTTGGCCGAGACGCCTTCGGGCGCGAGGGCTTTGAGCGTGATTCCGCGCCACTCGGCACTGACCCATCGGTCGCGACCCGTTGGCTCGACGAGGGAGATGCGCGCGTCGAACCCGATCTGCGTCGGTTCGGGTTTCGGGTCGACGATCAGATGTTCGGGTCTCAGGCAGCACTCGAGGTCTCGAAAATCCTGGCTGGAGAAAAGCCTCTGGAGGAGGTCCTCGGAGGCAATCGTGCTCGCTTTGAAGTGGTTTGCGGTCGGGCTGCCGACGAACTGCGCGACGAAGCGATTGACCGGACGCTGATAGAGCTCCGTCGGAGAGGCGCATTGCTGGAGCTCGCCGGCATTCATGACGGCGACCCGATCGGAGAGCACCATGGCGTCTTCCTGGTCGTGGGTGACGTAGACCGTGGTGATGCGCCAGCGTTCGTGGATTCGCTTGAGCTCGGCGCGCATGTTCGCGCGAAGCCTGGCGTCTAAGTTCGACAGAGGCTCATCGAGGAGAAAGACCCGTGGCGTTCGGACGAGGGCCCGCGCCAGGGCGACTCGCTGGCGCTGGCCGCCGGACAGGGCCTTGGGGCGTCGGCCGAGTAGCTCGAGGATGCCGAGTGCTTCGGCGACTTCAGCGACGGAGCTTTTGATTTTGGCCTTGTCGAGTTTGCGGACCTGTAAGGGGAAGGCGATGTTGTCGAAGACGGTCATGTGCGGGTACAAGGCGTAACTTTGGAACACCATGGCGACGTCGCGATCTTTGGGGTCTCGTCCGGTGACCGGCTCGTCGTCGAAGTAGACCGTGCCCTCGGATTCGCGCTCGAGTCCCGCGATGAGGTTGAGCACGGTGGACTTGCCGGAGCCGCTAGGGCCGACGAAGGTGAAGAACTCGTTCGCCTCGATGGTTAGGTGCAAGCGGTCGATGGCGACGATGTTGCCGTCGTAGCGCTTGGAAACTTCGTCGAATCGTACCCTGGTCATGTTCAGCCTTTGACCGCTCCTGTGGTCAGTCCCTCGACGATGCGGCGCTGAAACGCAAACACGAGAAGGGCGATAGGCAGAGTCACGACGACGGACGCGGCTGCAATCTCACCCCAGGGGACTTCATGCATCCCTGGGAAGAGTGCGATGGCGACGGGGATGGTCCGAGACGCGTTCGTGACGGTGAAGGTCAACGCAAACAAGAACTCGTTCCAGGCCATGATGAAGATGAGAAGTCCAGTCGCCACGAGACCCGGCGCCGCCAGTGGCAACATGACCCGGGCGAATGCTCGAAATGCCGTGCAGCCGTCGACCCGTGCGGCCGCGAAGATTTCGTCAGGGATGTTGCGAAAGAAGCTGGTCATCACCCAGATTCCGAGGGGAAGCGAGAAGCTAGAGTAGAGAAGCACCAGTGCAAAGATGGAGTCGCGCAGTCCAAGGGCTCGCACGAGGACGTAGAGCGGGCTGACGGTCGCGATCGGAGGAAACATCGAGACGGCGAGCACGGCAGCCAGGACCCAGCTGGCGCGACGGACTCGCAGCTTGGCCAGGGCGAACGCAGCGAAGGAACCCAGCACGAGCGCGAGCAAAGTCGTCAGGCTCGCGACGGCGAGGCTATTTCCGATCACGCGCAGGAACGCCGTCTTCGTAAAGATGGCCGTGTAGCTCTGAAGGCTCGGTGGATTCGGAAGAATCGGAGGAAGCGTCGTCAGTTGAGCGTCCAGCTTCAAAGAAGTGAGAGTCTGCCACAAGAGCGGGCCGGCGCAGAACGAGACCATCAGAGAGAGGCCCACCCAGCAGAGCGCACGCTTCATCGGAGCGTCCTACGCAAGAGCAAGAGGTACCCACCCGTGAGCAAGCAGACGAACAGGAAGACGCTCAGGGCGACGGTCGAGCCGTAGCCGAACTGAAGAGTCTGAAACAACAGGTTATAGGCGTAGATGGACAAGGTTTCGGTGGTGCCCGCCGGTCCCCCGCCGGTGAGGACGTACACGGCGTCGAACACCCGAAACGCATCGAGCGTTCGGAACACGAGGATGATCACGATCATGGGCATGATGAGCGGAAGCGTGATGCGGCGGAACATGGTGAAGGAGCCTGCGCCGTCGACCTGGGCGGCCTGGTACAGGTCGGTCGGAATCTCCTGAAGGGCGGCCGTGACGAGCAGGGTCACGAATGGTGTGGTCTTCCATGCGTCCATGAGCACGGCCGCGTTGATCGCCCAAAAAGGGCTTCCCAGCCAGTTGACCTCGGTTCCGAGCAGGTAGTTCAGGACGCCAAAGTCGCTGTTGTAGATCCAAGACCACATTTTCGCCGACACCACGGTGGGAATGGCCCAGGGCAGCAGCACCACCGCGAGCAAGGCCCCTCGTCCCTTCGAAACAGGGCGAAGCAGCAGGGCGAAGCCCACGCCGAGGAAGATCTCCAGAGCGACCGAAGCCGAGGTGAAGTACGCCGTGTTGCCCAAGGCTCGCCAGTAGCGATCGTCTCCGAGCAAATGCGCGTAGTTGTCGAGGCCGACGAACCGGAAGATATCGAAGATCAGCAGTCTTCGATGAAGCGTCAACCAAAACACATGAAGAAGCGGGTAAGCGGTGATCGCTCCCAGCACGACCAGGGCCGGGCTGAGGAACCAGATCTTGGGCTGACGCAGCGTGGCGATCACTTGTCGAGCTCCAGGATGTACTCGATTTGGCGTTGTGCCGAGGCCATAGCTTCGGCTGGATCGCGGATTTGCGCCAAAATGGCGCTGAATTCGAGCTGTAACACCTGGGAGATCATCGTGTAGAACGGTGTCACCGGTCGCGGTCGAGCGGACTCGAAGATCGGGAGTAGCTCGCGGAGGAATGGGTCCTGGGCGATAAGCTCCGGGTCGCGATAGGCCGAGCGGCGGGTCGGATAGTATTCGGCGCTCATCGCCAGCATCTTCTGCGCCTCGAAACGGGTCATGAAGCGCACGAACTTCTTCGCGGCCTCGGGGTGGCGGGAGAAACGGTTCACTCCGAGGTGCCAGCCTCCCAATGTGGCCTGCGGTGGATGCCCCTCGAAGGAGGGAAGCACCGTGACGCCCACTTTGCCTTTTACGGCCGATCCCTCGGACCGAAGGAGTCTCCGAGCATAGGGCCAGTTGCGCATGAAGACGGCGCCGCCTCGTTGAAAGGTCCGGCGGGCGGGCTCCTCGGTCAGCGTGAGGACGAATTCCGGGCTGACTCCGTGCCGGTGAACGAGGTCACGCATGAAAGTCAGCGCCTCTCTGTTCTCGGGCCGGTCGAGCGCGACCTCACCCTGCTCGAAGACCCCTCCTCCACGGCTCCACATGTACTCGAGCGCGTTGCAGATGAGACCTTCGTACTGCTTGCCCTGCCAGACGAAGCCATGCAGAGCGTCGTCGCCGGCGGTGACTGCCTCGGCGACGCGTACGAGTTCGGTCCAGGTGCGCGGTGGCTGCAAACCCTGGGCGTCGAGCAGGTCCTGTCGATAATACAGGAGCCCCGCGCCAATGAACCAGGGCACGGCGTTCACCTGCCCTTTGTAGCTGACCGCGTCGAGCGTTCCGCGAAAGAAGTCGTCGCGGTCCGCCGCAGTGAGCAGCTCATCGAGCGGCAGAATCCATCCCGCGCGGCTGAACTCGGACACCCAGATGACGTCGAGAGCCAGCACGTCGAAGTCATCGGATTCGCCTTCCAAGTTGATCACGTAGAACCGGTGCTGTTCGTCCGTGTTTGAGGGAAGCTCCTCGTCCACGACCTCGATGTTGGGATGCAAGCGCTCGAACTCGTCGATGAGCGCCGCAATGGGCGCGCTGCTCGCGGTCACCTTGCCGTGCTTGAAGCGAATTTGGATCTTGTCGGGGTCCGCGACTGAGTGCGAGCGCGGCGACGAGGCGTCGCAAGCAAAAAGTGCCAGGGGCAGGAAGATGGCGATGAGGGCTCTCAAGTCAGCGTAACTTTGTGCAGTCCTGGAGGTAGGTCGGGATTCAGACCATGTCGCTGTGCCAGCTCGAGCGCGGCGAGCTGCGCCAAGAACGCCAGGACAGGTGTTCGGGCCCAGCGCTTCGACGGCATCGGAATCTCGATCGAAGGCCCCTCGGCCCAGCGTGGCTGAGGCGGGCCGACGACTCGGCAAACTGGCGTGCCTCGCGACAGCAGGCGTGTCCTCACCGCTTCGAGGCTACTCGCATTTTCGGGACCGTCGTCGAACAGCACCACCCGGTCTTTCGCGCTGATCGCGCCCACCGGACCGTGCAGGGACTCCGCCGCGGAGTAGGCCACGCTCGGTAAACCGGCCGCCTCCTGAAATTTCAGGGCCGCGTCGA
Organism: uncultured delta proteobacterium; assembly: GCA_963746475.1. GTDB lineage: Bacteria > Myxococcota_A > Polyangia > Polyangiales > Houyiibacteriaceae > SG8-38. Next base: position 469,060 of record CAVVBB010000003.1, on the reverse strand, counting down.
GGGCTGCCCCCAGGGCAGGTCCGCGGGCGATCCACCAAACAGACCTGGCGGGTGCGATGAAGTCTGTGAGTTGCCTCGAGTGGCCCTCCGCTAGGATCTGTTCCATGGCCGCGCTGACCTCCTCGGCGGCCTGCTGCAGCGGCTCACCACATAGCGCCGCTGCAGCGAAGAGCTGCGCATTGAAGCTCTTGGTCGCCGGAATGGCGCGCTCGTCCCCGATGCCGAGGCGAAAGAGGCTATCGGAGGATTCACCGAGCTTGCACCCTGGGCTGTCGGCGTTGGAGACGCCCAGGACCTTGGCCCCTCGGTCCCGAAGCCACTGGGCCGAGTGAGCGACGTCCGTGCTCTGGCCGGAGCTCGAAAAGGCCCAAGCGCAGCAGTCGTTCAAGCTCGCTGGCGGAACCTCGGTCTGTGTGGCTACCCATGGTCGAAACTCGATCGGCGGGCGGCCTTTTGCCAGCGAGTACAGGTACGAAGCGAAGGTGCACGCATTTCCGGAGCTTCCGCGACCGATCAAAATCAAGTTGAGGCGCTCGCCAAGTTGCTCGAGGCAGGACTGGGCAGAGTCCTCCCACCCAGGGCTCAGCCTGCGAAGCAGCTCCGGCTGTTCTTCGATTTCGATGGCCATGTGACATCGGTTCATGAGCCGTTCTCCTCATCCCCGGCGGGGGGATCTTGCGTGCGCCTCAAACGAGCTTTCCAGTAGAACTCCACGGGCTCTCCCTCGAGCTGACGACGCCGGAACGCCGATTCGATCTGGTCGACGTGGGAAAAGAGCATGGACACCTGCGATTGATAGTGTTGAATGAGCTGGGCCTTCTTCGCGGCTTTCACGGGTACGAAGTATCGTGTGGCGGGCACGCAGCCCAGGCGTTCGAGCGCCGCGAGTGGTCCGTCGGGAAACCCTTGGCCTAGCTCGGGATCGACCACGTACGGAAAATCTTCGTAGAACAAGAGCTGCACGCGGGAGCTCGCGAGACGCAAAGCGACCTGAGCGCAAATGAAGTGGTCCACGTGGTAGCCGATGCCCAGCGGCGACAAGAGGAGCACTTTGCCCATGTTGTGGACGAGCCTTCTCAGCACGAGGAATAGCTCCTCGACGTGGGTGGCGTCATCGATGCTCGGCTTGGCAAAGCGCGTTCTCGGGCTGCGGTAGATTAGATCTCCGGTCGTGGGGCTTCGGCGATAGATGCAGTCGGCAAAGCCCAGATGGACGAAATCACAGTCGACCGAGGCCATGGCCGCGATATCTTCACGCCTGCGCTGTTCGGGTGGGGCATAAGACCTGCGATTGCGACTCTTCCCTCCCTTGCTTTGGGGGTTGCCGCTCGCAACGGTGACCGAAAGTCGTGAGACCTGGCCCTTCAGAGCCCGCAGTGCCTCCCCGCAGCTGAGTGCGCTGTCGTCCAAATGCGGAGATAAGACGATGACCCGCTCGAAGGAGTTCCAGTCGAACGCTTCGATGAAAGGAAGTGTCTTCATGGCTCCATTGGCATAGCGTTCGCGTATCGTTCGCTTGCGAGCAACATCATCTGTCTAGCTACGTTCGAGCTGTCGACCAGAGGATTGCTGGCAAGCGCATCGATTCGGTCTCCGGCGCTGGGGCTCGTGGCCGCCCGAGCCGTCTTGCGCTGATATTCTTGCAGTCGGTGCAAGAGCCTCGCGCTCTGTGCGGGCAATGCCGGGGCGTCGAGGCGTTCGACTCCGGTCGCGGACAGGCGCACTCTCGCCTCGACCACCGTGTCGCTTTCGAAGTCGACCATCATGCCGTGATTGGGAACGTTGAGCACGATCTCACGACCTTTGTGGCTGCCCAGCGCTCGAAGGGTCTCGACCGCCATGTCCCCGAAGCCGGCGGTCCCGCGATGATGTGCGAGCTCCGGTCGGTGCATCTTGGCCTGTTCCTCAAAGTGCTCGAAGTACGAGTCGAGCTTCTCGAGGATCTTCGTCGTTCGGCCGCCATGACGGCGGCTGTGCTGAACGAAGCGCGCCGGCCACAGGTAGTAGGGAAGATAGGAGTTGGGCCAGCAGCCAGGCTGGGAACGTGCCATCTGCAGTGAGAGATCGAAGCGCATTCGGTGTTCTTCGTCGAAGTCGTCGTTGCCAAGCGAGAGCTCCTGAGGAGCACAGGCAAAGCGCTCCCCGCCAAAAGCGATGTCGGTGTACCAGGTGGCGTGGTTCAAACCGACACTTCGAAACGCCAGGTCGGCGGCCGGACGCTCGAAGGCCCGGGCAAGCGCACCGAGGTCCTCCTCCGATTGGTCGCAGAGCCCGAGCACACGCAGCTCGGATTGCTCGGTCAAGGCCTGCGTCACGATGTTCGTGGGATTCGTATAGTTGAGCAATATGGCCTGGGGAGCGTGACGCTCCATCGCTCGTGCGAGTTTCAGGGCCTCGGGCACAGACCGCAACGCAAAAAAGAATCCGCCGGGACCCACCGTTTCCTGCCCAGGGATCCCAAAGTCGAGAGGTAGGCTCTCGTCGATCAGTCGGCACTGAAAACCGCCGGGTCGAACGCTGTTGAGCACGGCATCGACACCGGCCACGGCTTCGACCAGGTTGTCGACCGGGTGGACGGTGAACGGCGATCCGACCGCTTCGGCCATTCTGGCGCAGAGCTTCGATACGATTTCCAAATGATCGCGATCGATGTCGTACAGCCTCAGCTCCGTCAGATCTAGATGGGTCTTGTGATGAAGGAGCGCAGCGACCAGACCCGGTGTATAAGCGCTTCCTCCGCCAATGATCGAGAATCGTTCGATCACAGCTCTCTCCGCAGGGCTTCGAGCGCTTGGCGGTCGCGAGGTATCCCGCCGCGTGTCTTGAGTTGCTGGGCGGCTGCCCGCGCGGCGACCCGCAGGCTTTGCTCCGGAGCTCGACCCTTGGCGACGGCCGTGAGATAGCCACCGACGAACGCGTCGCCGGCTCCGGTTGCGTCGACGACGCTCGCGGGCTCGCCCTCGATGCGAATCCGACGCCCTTCAATGTGCGCGACGGCGCCATCTCGGCCTACCGTCACGATGAGATCCTCGGCCGCGCCCTGCAGGCGTTCGAACGCTACGTCGGGATTCCCCGCTGCCCGCTCCGCCTCGTCGCGATTGAGCACGAGAAGGTCCCAAGCGCGTTCGCGCTGCTTCGACAGCGCGTCGAGATGCTGGGGGCTCCAGCTTCCCGCAACGCTGATCTTTGCGCCACGTCTTCGTGCATCCTCGAGCCTACCGCGCAGCAGCTCGGCTTCTGCCAGCCCAGCCACATGAATCCAGCCATGGCCCGGGAGCTCGGGGCAAGCGTGGAGCGATTGGTAGTCGGCAGCGCTGATGAACGCTCTTTCGCCGCCGGTCGAATAGACCAGCGAGAGCGCTGAAGTGGAGTCGCTGGGCCAGCTCGTGCAGGGCAGCCCGAGCTGTTCAATCCCGAAGCGAATGGCCCCCGCGGCGAGGCCCTGGCCACTCGGAAAATACAGGCGTGTCGGGTGACCGAGAGCGTGAGCGACGGCAGCCGTGTTGACCGCGCCCCCCAGCGACGTCGGAATCTCGGGCACGAACCGTTCGCGACCCGGATCCGGCGGCTCGCCTGCCGGCACATGGACCTCGAAAAACACCAAGCCCACCACCGAGATCGGAAGTTCCCTCAGTCCCTGCATGCCTAACTTTCGAGAGCGTCTAAAAAACCGTCACCCCAGGCGTGCACGTCGTGATTGCGGACGATGGCCGCAAGTCGCTTCATGCGCTGCGAACGCTCGAGTTCGCCCATGCTCAGCGCTTGGTGCAGGCGTTCGGCCATCTGTACGTGATCGAAGGGGTTCACGAGCACTGCCCCCATGAGCTCCACGGCCGCGCCGGCGAACTCGGAAAGCACTAGAACGCCGCTCGTGCCGTCTGCATCCTTGGCGGCCACGTATTCCTTGGCCACGAGATTCAGCCCGTCCCGTAGAGGCGAGATCCAGGCGAGATCAGCCGCCGCATAGTAGGCAACTAGCTCTTCGAATGGCATCGAGCGAAGCAGGTAGCGCACCGGGGTCCAGTCGATTGTCCCGAAGCGCCCGTTCACTCGACCAATCGCTTGGTTCACCTTCTCGCCGACGTTCCGATAGATCTCCATCCCCGCCGCAGGCGGCGTGAGGATGTTCACCATGACGACCTTTCCATGGAGCTCCGGATGCTGTTCGAGCAGGTGCTCGTACGCGTGAATCTTCTCCAGCGGTCCCTTGACGTAGTCCAGGCGCTCGACAGAGATGATGCACTGGCGTCCGGACATCTCTTCGCGGATCGACCGGATGCGTTCTTCGGTTCGCTCGTTGGCTACGATCTCGCGTATTCGATTTACGTCGATGCCGACCGGATGAGCCCCCACGCGTATCGTGCGCTCACCAACGGTTAGGGCCGTGGTCATTTGCTCGACGCCGAGCGCGCAGCCAAAGGTTACGTACCGAGGAGCGCATGACACATGACTCAGGATCTCCGCGGGCATGTTGGAACGTACGACATCGACGAAGTTCTCTACATACCGAGGGATGTGGAAGCCGACGTAGTCACACTGTACCAGGCTCCCCACGATTTCGTCACGCCATGGAATGATGTTGAAGACGTCCGAGGGCGGGAAAGCCGTGTGATGAAAGAAGCCGATGCGAAGGTCGGGTCGGAGCTGACGCAAGAAGGCTGGTACCATCCACAAGTTGTAGTCGTGGATCCAGACCGTTGCGCCGGGCTTGGCATCCCGAGCGGTACGCTCCGCAAACAAGCGGTTGATCTCGACGTAGTGTTTCCAATGTTCCCGATCGAAAACGGCTTTGCTCGGGAAAGAGAAGATCACGGGCCAAAACGCTTCCTTCGAGAAACGCTTGTAGAAAAGGTCGACGTCCTCTTTCGTCAACGCAATCCGTGAGGCCCAGAGGTTTTCGAATTTCTCTTCGTCCACCGCGATGTGCGGCTCGAAGTCTTCGGGGTCTCGCGTCTCTTGTTGTGACCAGGCTATCCAGGACCCCGTTCGCCCCTCCGCAAAGAATCCGAGCAAGGACGGGATGATTCCATTGGGGCTCTTCGCACGGCGCTGATGTGTCTGTCCCGCGTGCAGGTATTCCTCAAAGGGAAGACGATGGTAGACCATGAGGAGCTGCGATCGACCTTGTCGTGCGTTGCTGGAATGCGTCCCCAGGGCAAGCTCAATCTCGTGCCTAGTGGTGAACCCGTGGTGCACCATGGCCTCTAGGATTCCGCCCGCTCCGGGTGAGCTTGCGATGTGCGTCAGAGGACAAGCCGACACCGCGTCGACCAAGGCGGGCTCCGCTTCGCCGACGACCACCCCCTTGAGACCGACTTCAAAAAGCGAACGGTCATTCAGCGTGTCTCCAGCGACGAGCACTTTGTCGCGAGGGTATTGCAGCGTATCGAGCAAAGCCAGCAGCGTGCTGCCTTTGGATACTCCCCTTGGCAGCACGTCGAGATACCGGTCGGCGGAATAGAGCGAGTCACAGCCGATCTCCTGAACCCTGGCTTCGAGCTCCGGGCAGAGCTGTTGCTGCTCCGCGATGAAGGAACACCTACGCTCCTGAGGGACCTCCTGGCGTACGAGTTGCTCGAATGGCTCCAGAGCTTCGAGGACTGAATGCACACCGGGCCAGTTGGCCTCGATTTGCCCCTGAAGTGGCTGGACGGGCCGCTTGGACGCGACGTCGACGACCGTCGCGCCGACGTCTGCGATGACGAAATCGGGCGTCGGAACGGTCGGATCGCTGAGAAGGGGTCGGACGCTTTCGTAGCCTCGACCCGTCGCGAAAATCACGACCGAATCGTCCGCTTGGCTCTCGAGGAGGCGAAAGAGGGTTGCCCGGTCCTCGTCTGTTCCCCCGAGCAAGGTGCCGTCGAGGTCGGTCGCGAGAATCAGCGCCGGTGCGGTCGGCGGGCTGCGTTCCTGCTCGCCGTCTTGATTGGGCGGCTCAGAGCGCATTCCCGGACTGGCTTCATCCGGCCGCTGGGCCGGATCCGAATCGCCTCCGAACGTCTCATGCCGCAATGAGCGTTCCGCGTGTAACCCTTTTAACCCTGAGATGGGAAAGAGTTTGTTGCAACAAAGAGTTCAACGCAAATCGATGCTACTCAGTTCTCTCAGCGACTTCTGTTATACTTCAGAATATTCCGTCATTAATGTAATGAGATCCAAACTTGCTTGGCGAGTTGTGAGAAGGCGGGCCGTCTCGGACTTGCACACGGGCTGCCCGACAAAGGTTGTGGGCGCAATATTTTCCGTGCTAATTAGTTTGTGTATTGACTGCCTGTAAGCCAGTTTTGCTCGCCGTAGCACTGGGTTTTGGCCTCAGCGCGGCGGCGCGTTCCCCAGCAGCGGCTCAAGCCATGGGCTGGGGACCGCGTCTGTGCGAAATCGAGCTGGATCTGGTCGCCATGGTCTATTTGGTGGATGAGCCCGACCGCTCTTTCGCCTTGGTCGGTTCAAACCAAAGCCGACTGGTGCGGATCGGCTCTTCTATTGCAGGTAAACAGGTGCTCGAGATGGAGCCCAGGAGCCTGTTGCTCGGGCCCGCAGAGGACCCCTGCTTGTTGCGGCTTTCCCACGCGGGCAAGCAGCGGGTGACGCCTAACCGCAGGCCTGCGCGGCGAAGGCCGAAGAAGCCGAAACGCCGATGACTGCTCGAGGGGCGTACCAGGCCGATAGGCTGGCTTGGCCCCGAGTCGGCTGGTGTAGCGGCTAGCGGTGGAGTCGGAGCTGCGACACAGTTTCTCCATGAACAGCGGCGAGGACACTGAGATCGCGCACGCGGTGCTGCGAACGATTCGGCAGATCGTTCGCAAGGTGTCTGAGCATTCGAAGGCGATGTATCGGGAGGTCGGGCTCACTGTGCCGCAACTGATGTGCTTGAAGGCCATCGGGGAGCTCGAGGAGGACTCCGATGAGGTGACGGTCGTGATGGTCGCCACGCGTCTGGAGCTCTCCCCGGCCACGGTGTCGCGAATCGTCGATCGTCTGGTTCGAGCGAATCTCGTGATCCGAGAAAGGCGCGCAAAGGATCGACGCAAGGTCTGTCTGTCCCTGAGCGCCTCAGGGGTCGACCGCTTCCAGACTTTGCCCGTTCCGCTGCAGGAGATGTTTGTGCGGCGTCTGTCGGGGCTTGGGACCGAAGAGCGCACGATGCTTCTCGAGTCGCTTCAGCGCATCGCCCAGCTGATGGAAGCCTCCGACATCGACGCAGCTCCATTGCTGACGCCCGAGGTCGATGTGAAGCGGAGCGGCACCGAAGCCGAGGATTGACGGACGCCAGTGGGTCGCCCTCGAGCGGAGCTGCGTTCGGCGAGAAAGTTCGGCTGCGGAGGCAAGCCGCGAACTGGGACCTGGAGTTTGTTCTCGACGCTGTTGAACACGAAGAAGACCTTGTGCCGAGGATGCGGTGAGATGTGGCCGGTCTGTTTCACGAGGGAGCCGTCGGTTTCGAACGGACGCGTCGCTCCCCTTCGTCGTCGGTGACGACCCTCGATGGCCTAAGCAGGAGTTGCATCGTATATGCACCCGACATGCTCATCCGGACCGGCTACGACATCGTGTTCGAGTATCCGATATCCACACCGGTCCTTGCGATGCTCTATGTTCATCCTTCGCGGACAGCGTCGATCCGTCGCGCCGAATCGTTAGTCCTCGAGCCGCGAGCACGGATCGACGACTACATCGATACCTTCGGCAATCGCTGCGGCCGACTGGTCGTGCCGGCTGGAGAGGTGCGGTTCTGGAACGACCTCGTGATGGAGGATAGCGGAAAGCCGGACCGGAAAGAGAGCAGCGCAGAACAGCACGAGATCCACGGATTGCCCGGCGAGGTGCTCCGCTTCTTGCTTCCGAGCCGCTACTGTGAGGTGGACCGAATGCTCGATATCGCTTGGCAGCTGTTCGGCGCCGGTCCCACGGGCTGGGCCCGCGTGCAGGCGGTTTGCGACTTCGTGAATCAGCATATCCGGTTCGACTACCTTGGAGCGCGCAGCACTCGTACGGCCTACGAGGCTTTTCAAGAGCGTGTGGGTGTCTGTCGCGATTTCACTCATCTCGCTGTTACCTTCTGTCGCTGTCTCAACATTCCTGCCCGATACTGCACGGGCTATCTTGGCGACATTGGTGTCGAACCCTCGGAAGACCCGATGGACTTCAGCGCTTGGTTCGATGCCTATCTGGGCGGTGAATGGCATACCTTCGATGCGCGCAACAACGCACCGCGAATCGGTCGTATTCTGATGGCTCGCGGGCGCGACGCTGCGGATGTCGCGCTGCTGACGTCTTTCGGAGTGAGTCGTCTCGTCCGATTCAAGGTATGGACCGACGAGGTCGGCGAGGAAGCCATCACGGATCGAGCAGGGCCTTAGCCTTTTCGGTCCTGGCCTGGCCTGACTTAGCCGAAAGCCCGTCATGCGCTGAGGCTCAGCTCCGGAGTTTCAGCATGCGCCCGAGCGGGAGGTCCAGCGGCGAGACCAGTCCTGGCTTCGCGGCGCAGACGAAGGGAATGGCGTTGATCGCCTTGGTTCCGGTCGCCCAGGTTCCGATCAGATGGCTGTCCGCATAGATTTCGTGCGTCAGGCGGCTCCCCGGGGTGCCTCGCACGTCGACTTCAATCCAGCCTTGCTTGGGGCCTTCCGCCAGATACGACTCGCGGACGTACTCCGGTCCGAGCAGGAAGCGGAGCTCGATGGTCGCCACAGGCTTGCCTGCTTGCGTGGTCGACGCTTTCAGCAGCAGCCCCCCCATCGTGCCCTTCTTCACGAGGATCTTGTCGTCGTAGTCTTTGGTGGCTGGCTCGAACTCGTAGCTGAAGTCGGTGCCGTCGTGCGGTAGGCCGAGCTCTTCACAGAGCAGGTCGGTGATCTGGTGCAAGCTTCTCGCGAAGATGGCGTACGCGCTGCGCGTCCCGCTCTGCAGCTCCTGCTCGGTTTTTCCGAAACCGAACATTTGGAGAAAGACCTCGCTGAGTGTGTCCTGCGGCTCGCAGGTCTTGATGTAGATGGACTCGACGTCGGTGCAGATGCTGGAGCCGAGCAGAGCGAGCTCGTAACTCAGGCCCGGGTTCAGCCCGGTACCGTAGAGCGAGGACTGGCCCTTTTCGCAGGCCGCCAAGATGTCTGGATAGCAGGAGCGCTTTTTCGGATTCCAGCCCGCGATGATGCTGATGACGTTCTTCCCGCTCGCGAGGATCGGGATGATCTCGTCGTAACGTTCGGTCGGCGCGTTGTAGAGCACGCAGTCGGCCTCGACGGCCAGGATCTCTTCGAGCTTGTTCGTCGCGCGCACGCCAATCGGCTCGATGCCAGCGATTTCGCCGAGGTCCAGGGCGCTCTTCTCTTCGTGATGAACGAAGGCGCCCACGAGCTCCATCGATGGGCACTGGGCGACCACGCGGACTTGATGTCTGGCGATTTCGCCGGTGTACCACTGGATGATTTTGAGTTTCTTCATCGTCACCGGAGCGCTGGCGAGTCCCTACTTCGGAAGCTCGGGGTTCTCGCGTTCGAGGATGCTCCGGGTGCGGCCCCTCAAGTTTTCGTCGCTCTTACCGAGCTTGGACAGAATCCAGAAGCGTCCGTCGCGGATGCCCTCGATGGCCATGTCGGCCACTTCTTCGGGCTCGGTGAGCTGCAAGGCCAGCCCGGAGCTCTGTGCCAGCGCCTTCATGTCGACGTAGGCGGCCGGGGCCTCTCCCTCGGCGCGAAACGCCTCCGGCCGGCTCGTCTCCGAATTGAGAATGTTGGTGTTGACAAGATGTGGCCCCGGGAAGAGGACGTGCGCCTGCAGCTTCGCGCCGTCCATCAGCAACTGATAATGAAGCACCTCGCTGATGCTGGTTACGGCGGCTTTGGAGGAAGCGTAGACCGGGGTCGTCGGCAGAGAAGAAATCCCGCCGTTGCCTGAAGACGTGTTGACGACGTGGCCCTCTTCGCCCCGCTCCAGCATCCTGGGCACGAAGGCCCGAATCCCGTGCACGACGCCCATCACGTTGACCGCATAGGCCCACTGCCAATCCTGCTCGGGCAGCGTCCAGATGCGCCGCTTGGCCTCCTTGATGCCGACACCCGCGTTGTTGAAGAGCAGGTGCACGTCGCCGTAAGAGGCGAACACGCGACTGGCCAGGGCTTCTACGGACTCGGCGCGCGTGACGTCGACCTGCATGCCGTCGACCTCGAGTCCTTGCGCGGCCAGCTCCTCGCGTGTCTTTTCGATCGACTCCGGGTTGATGTCGGCGATGACGACCCGCGCACCCTCGCGGGCCAGCAGAGCCACGATGGCCCGTCCGACCCCACTCGCGCCGCCCGTGACCACGGCCACCTTGCCCGTGAAATCACGCATTCGAGGCCTGCCGCTCCGAGGCTAGGGCGATGTCGATGCCCTCCTGGGGCTCGTCGTATCGCTGAACCAGGAAAGGCTGCAGCCACTCACCAGGCACGCTGCGCAGCACTTCGCCGCCCGTCCTCGAGGCTCCCTCGGCCAGCTCCATGCGGATGAGCCGTTTGACCGGGACGTCGACGAGTGGGTCGTGCGCGGACTCGCGAAGGATGATTTGCCCCTCGTCGATTTGCCTGAGTGAACTGTAGTCGCGCTCCCAGCTGAGCATGGTCAACAAGACCTCCCCGTCGAACCCGCCGTTGCCCGTGACTCCAGCGCCGGCCGCCGGCAGCGCCTTATAGCAGTAGAAGTATTCGGTGAACTGCTTGGCGCCCTCCGAGGGCGCGCCCAGCCTGCCGTCGAGCTCGAGAAAGGTCACCCCGTGCCTCGTCACCTTGGCGTTCACATGGTCGCCGTCCAAGGAGAACTCCGTCTGCGCGATCTTCTTGGGCTCCCCATAGCGCTCGCGACCACCAATGACGACGAACTCGCCTTCCATGGGCATTGCGAGCACGTAGTAGCCGGGGCGGCCTTCGTAGCTGCATGCGACGCCGACCGTGGCGGCGCCGATCTCCACGGTGCGCTCCTCGGACAAGTGCATGGCGACGTTGGCGAACTGCACGAAGATTTCCGGCGCGGCCGGCTCTAGCGGCTTGGGTAGCAGGGCTCTGGCGATTTCCGGCTCGGTCTCATAGAGCGCGCGAATCGACTTCACTGTGTGACGGATCTTGCTCCCGCCGGGCTTTGCGGCGCCATTGCTGGACGTATCCTTCACGTAACGTAGGCGTGCCATCGTCTTTTCCCCCTACCTCAACTGGCCTTTTTCACGAAGAGACTCTTTTCGGGACCAATGCGGCGCGAGACCTCGCTCAAAGCCGCCTCATCCAGGTCGTAGCAAGCGATGGCATTCGTCGACAGAAGCTTCGTCAGCTCGTCTTCGGGGATGCCGGTCATGTACTGCTGCATCTTTTCGCGCGTGTGCGGCCAGCAGCCCTCGGGGTGCGGGAAGTCCGTGCCCCAGGTGATGTTGTCCATGCCGATTTCGTGTCGGACCGCGGTGCTGCCCTCGTCGAACAGGGCGGAAGCGCTGAGCCAGCAGTTCCGGTCGAAGTATTCACTCGGCTTCATCGTCAGGTTGCTGCGAAAGTCGCCGAGCTTTCCGCTCGTGTGTTTTACCGAGGCGCGCACGTCCATCATCTGGAGCATGCTTGGCACCCAAAATTCGCTGACCTCGACGAGGCAGTACTTGAGCTTGGGGAACTTCTCGAAGACGCCGCCGAAGATCAGGTGCCAGAGCGGACGGGCGGCCCACCAGGCGAACTCACACAGGAACACTCCCATGGCCCCGGGAAGATCGAAGTCGTAGTCAGGCGACGGCCCGGAGTGGTTGTGCACGACCATGCCGCGCTCCTCGCAAGCCCTCCAGATCGGGTGATACTTCGGGTGATTGTAAGGGTCGCGGTCACCCATCAGCGCCGGGATCAAAATGCCTCGAAGCCCGTTTTCGTGCGCCCATTCGACCTCTTTCACGGAGCGTTCGACTTCGTCGTGAAGCATCGGCACGATCGCGAGACCGATGCGCCGAAGGGGTTCCATCTGACAGAACTCGGCCATCCAGCGGTTGTGCGCTTGTGCGCCGGCCCACTGCAGCTTCGGGTCCACGCCCCAGGGCTTGAGGCTGAGCCCGGCCCCAAACGGAGGCGCGTTCCGCTCGGTGATGCCGTCGGGGAACAGTACCTCGGTGACCACGCCGTCCTCGTCGCAAACCTGGTTCCGTAGGTCCGAGTCCCAGGCCGCAGCGAGTTTGCCCACGTTTCCAGCGCGCCACTTTTCGTTGTAGTCCTTGATCAGGAACTTCTCTTCTCGCTGCTCCCGGTATGCGATCTCCCCGGCGATTTGTTCGTCGAAGGTCTCGCGGTACTGAGGGTCGAGATAGTCCCTATATTTCTCCGGCAAGAGGCCTGCGTGACCATCCGTCGAAATGATCAGATAGCGGCCTTCGGTACCCTTGGTCATTCGGTCTCCTTCGAACGAACGCTCAATCGAGCGTCATCATATCATGGCCGGCCGCCCATTGGCCCTGCATTGCTGGCTATGGCGAGGCCGCTGGGCGCTCTTCGGAATGCGCGGATCCCGATCCCGCGGTCGGCGCGTCTTCGTAGAAGCTCGCATACCATTTTCGAATCTCGCCGATCGGCCCGTCCCCATCTGCGAATACGGGATGGTCGCGCCAGCACTTGTTTTCCCAGATCGCCACGTCCTGGAAGTAGCCGTCGCGAGCGGCGGCCACGTGTGCCTCGAGGACTTGGGGCGGGAGCGTCACGCCCACGCCGGCTTTCAGGGTGACGCCAAAGCGCAAGAGCAGCTTGTTGTCTTCGATGGGGATGTGGGCGTTGATCAGAACCATGTCGTACGCCCAGGCAAGGCGCGTGAACTGAATCGCGGGGCCATGATAGGTCGCGATCGAGACGACCGGGATCGGCTCGCCCTTGAGGTTGCGGCCGCGGCCGACGCTGTGCTGCGTGGCGCGAGGACCGTCGATGATCACTTTGAAGTCGTCGATGAGCGTGTCGTGAACCGGCATGAAGTGCGCCAGGTCAGCGACGTTTTCGATCACCTCGCGCGGGTGCGTGGCGATCTCGATGTGGGCGCGCTCCATCGGCGTCCAGGCCGGGTCGTCCAGCTCCTCGATGGCGGGCACCTCGTAGTCTGGCTCGCTGTCCTTCGGCCCGAAATAGCCAAGGATCATCCCGCTGTGCTCCTGAACCCGGTAGCTGCGGATCGCGGCCCGCGGGGGTATGCGAGATGCGTATGGTACGGCGGTGCAGCGGCCGGAGGCGCCGAAGCGCCAGGCGTGAAATGGGCACACGATATCGTTGCCCTCGACGCGACCCCCGTAGCCCAGGTGCGCGCCCAGGTGAGGGCAGTGCGCATCGAGCAGGTTCGCCTGGCCGTCTTCGCCTCGGTAGAGGACGTAGTTCTTACCGAAGTAGCGGAGAGGCTTCACCTCGCCCGGTCCGAGATCCGTGCTCCAGCTGATGAGATACCAGCCCCTGCCAAATTTCGCGGAGGACGCCTCCTGACGCGCGAGCGAATCTTGCATGCGCCCATCATAGGCTTGCTCCCCCCTTCCGTGTCATTGTGATTGACTATCCATGCATTCGCTGAGCTTATGCATCGCATCGGAGCACGGAGCTGGCCGGGAGGGCGGGGCTTCGGCTAAACACCCCTGGACCCGAGCCATGCCGATTCAAGAAGCACTGAGCCGTCTCATCATCGAGTTCGACGAGGCCGACCAAGCGACCGGCGAGGTCCAAGCCCATGGCCTGATGCGCTTCGGTGCCGCGCTCGAAGGTCCGCCGGGTCGGCTTCATGGGGGCCACCATGCGTTCGTGCGTACTCTTCCGATCGTGGAGCGGGTGACAGCCCATGAGCACGCCCGAACCTTTCCCTGCGCCGTGGACGTCACGCTGCAGCGCGCTCTGGCACTCGAAGAGGCGATCCCCTTCGAAGCCAGCTACAGCTCGGACCCAGAGGGCTGGCGGCTAATGACGCGCTTCCAGGGCAGCGACCGTCTGATCGCGGAGGCCCGTTCCATCCCGGACGCGCCGCTGATGGACGATGCGGAGCTGCAACACTGGCGTGGGCTCTACGAGGAAGCCTCGCCCAGCGACGACAAGTTCGAGATGTTCGGCATCACCATTTACCTCTCCCCGAAGCTCGTGTGGCTCGAGTCGCGCGATCCTCTGCGCACCTGCCCCGGAAGTCAGCACGCGGGGCTGGTCGAGCCCGGCGGGACCCTGGGGCCAGCATTCGTCAGCACGCAACTCGACACCGTGGGCGCCACCGCGCGCGGGTCCCTCATGCGCCACCCGCACTTCACGAAGCACATCGAAATCAACTTTGCGACGGGGCACATCCCCGCCGAAACGCACCTGCTGTGCATGGCGGACCGAACTCGGATTCAGGAGGACGCGAGCTCCGAGTCGACGCCCGTCGAGATTGATGGTCAGCGCTACGGGACGGCCCAGGTCCCGGTCGCGCTCGTCGACGCCGCCTTCGAGAGAGTCTTCGCCACGGGCAGGGTCACGGTGCATCCGGTCGACCCGGGCAAGTTCGAAGCCCTCAAGAGGATGCGGCAGCTCCGTCAGGACCGCTAGCCGTCCAGGACAGCGCCTAGCGTCACGCTAGCTTCATGCACGCAGCACGTAGCGTCCGCGTCGTGGGGCGTTCGGGCTCGTTTGTGAGTTCCGTTGGGAATGTGAGGCGCCTCGCTCGCGGCGAAACTCCCATCGTGAGGGCGACCCTTACGCCCAAGGGTTGTAGCATGACGCAGACACAGCCCAGCCACCGCGTTCGCAGATCCGGTCTGTACAAAACAGTCCGCCCCTCGACGAGCAAGCTCGTCCAGGACGACCCCGCCAGCAGAGTCTTCGGCCGACATGGACGCAGCTTCGCGCCGGACGTCGTCAATCTCGCGCTAGGTTCGCTTCGGGACGTTCCGAGCCTCACTCGACTTTGGCGCGGAGTCGCCGAGCATGCGCCGCAGCTGCTGCTGGGCGTCGACTCCTACCCGGGAACGCAGGGGTCCCACGCTCTGCTGGAGCGGCTGGCCGAGCTGTGGACGGAGGAGCGCGGGAGCACGGCCCATCCCGAACACTTCGTCGCCACCCATGGCGCGCTCGACGCGGTCGGTCACGCCCTGGCCTGCGTGCCCCACGGCAGTCCGGTCTTCTTTGCGGTTCCTGGCTTCGACTACAGGCTCGCCATCGCACGGGCCCGCTGCCGCGCGATGCCGATCGCCTGGCCGCATGGCGCCGGACTCGGCACCTTCATTGATGCCTTGGACGAGGCGCTCTCCGCGACCGGGGGTACGGCGGCCATCATCGCCTGCATCCCGAGCAACCCGGGCGGCATATCCGCCAACCTGGCCGAGTGGGAGCGACTGCGGGCACTGGTTCGACGTCACCGTGCCGTCCTCATCGTCGATGATCTCTATCGTTTCACGAGTCCCGCACTCGAATACCTGGACGACCCCGACTTCATCGTCGTGGACTCCCTGTCGAAGAGGCTCGGAGCCCCAGGCCTCCGCTTTGGTTATGCGAAGGCGACTGGAGCTCAACTTGCCCAGATTCGTGCCTCGATGGGTCAGACTTCCGTCGGCGTGAGCTCCGTGGTCGCGAAGACTGCCGAGTACGTCCTCCAGCTCTACCTCAGTCAGCCGTCGATTGCGGCGGAGATCCGCGATGAGCTTCGGCTCCGCCGCCAGAACGTGAGGAGCGCGCTGCCCCTGGAGCTGCATCAGGGCCTGCAAATGACTGACATTGGATTCTACGGTTGCCTGCAGACGCCAGGGGTCGACGCGACCCGACTCGTTGAGCGCTTGCGTGAGCGCAAGGTGCTCGTGACGGCCGGGGCAGACCTGTTCGCAGCCCTCGGAAAGCAGCCGAGCCCCGACCTCGACTTCATTCGATTCTGCTTGGGCGGAGACGCCCGCATCAGCGAGGCCTTCGACGCCATCGTCGAGACCTATTTCGAGCTGAGCACCGGCAACGATGCGCGCCACGCGTTCGCCTGAGCGCTTTCTTCTGTCCCGAACCCGGCTTTCAGCCGCCACGGGGCCTTTTTTCAAACCCAGTACCCAGAGAGAAACTCAAATGACCGACTTGAACGACATCCCCGGACTCCGCCGAACCGAAAACCTGCCTCTGCCCGAATTGCAGATGAGCATCATGGAGATCAACAAGCCGCTTTATCCGCACGACCAGATGTTCGGTGAGTACTGCACGCTGGAGGAGTACATCGACTGCCCGCCGCAGGACGTGTTTCGATACCTGGCCGATGTGACGAGCCTGGCGGAGTGGACCTACAGCTTGAGAGACTTCGAAGAGACCGATACCGCGGGTTTGTACGTTTCGTACGACCGCGTGGGTGGGGGGGATACGAAGATATATACTCGCGTGGAAGCGCACGAAGCCTCGGGTACCGTGGACTACCACTGCGCCTGGGATCAGGGCGACGAGCTCTGGATGATCTACCTCATGCGCGTCATCCCTGCCGAGCTGGTGCTGAACAAGCCGGGCTCCGTGGTGACTTGGACCAACTGCAAGCACCCCTACTATGAGAGCAATCCGTTCCCGGAGAAGGCTCCCAAGGGACGTCCTGTCTGGGTCGGCGACATGTGGACCTTCTTCCACGGTGGCCATCACGTCGAAATGCAGAACCTAAAAGCGATCTTGGAGCACCGTCACGCCAACGGGCTCCCGATCATCACGAAAGCAGCCTGATGTCTGTCATTAGCCTGGTGGACGCGGCGAGCTACATGCCGCCGAGGGTCGTCGACAGCAGCTTCTTTGGCCAAGATCCAGGGTCTGTCGGTCACGAGATGTTCCGCGGACCGCGCCACCGGCACCTGGTGGGCGAGGACGAGAGCACCGTCGGGATGATCGAAAAAGCCGCCCTGAAACTCGCGGCGAGATTGGGCATCAGCCTCAAGCGAGACGTCGACATCATCCTGACCAACGCTCCCTTTCACGACAGTTGCTTCGCGGGCTCGGGCGCTTCTCTTTGCCGCGCGCTCGATTGTGACCCCATGTGGGTGCTCGATCTCGCCAATACCGGCTGCGTGTCGTTCGTCTTCATGGTGGAGCTCGCGCGCTCCCTCATGGCGACGAGCGCCGCCCGGACCGCCCTCGTCTGCAACGTGCAACACACCGCCGGTCGCATCTTTGCGCACCCGGAGACTCGTCACCGGCCACAGAGCGCGATTCCCGGTGACGGCTGCGGCGTGGCTTATCTGGTGGCGAACGGTGAAAATCCGGTGCGCTCGATCGTGACGCGCACCCAACCCGAATACGCCGATGACATGCGTGCGCGCTGCGACGGCGGAAAAGCCTGGTGGGAGCCGCGGGAAACGCCGGTCTACATCGATTTCGACCCGGACCGCATCGCCAAGATCGTCAAACGCGGGATCACCCTCGTCCCCGAGGTGATCCGACAAGCCTGTGTGGGCGCGGAGCTTCCTCCTGAAGAGATTGACGTCCTCATCACGAACCAGCCGAACCGCACGTTTCTCGAGAAATGGCGTGAGTCCCTTGGCCTGCCCGAGGATCGTCACGTTCACAGCTTCGAGGACCACGGCAACCTATTCGGTGCAGCGATGCCGGTTTGCCTCGAACGGGCGATTCAGCAGGGGCGACTGCGTGCCGGGTCTCATCTTGCAATCGGCGGTTTCTCGCACGCCGGCGACTATGCCGGCGCGGCGATCGTCGAATGGAACGCGGGCTGAGCCATGCGCCTAGCGGATGCACTGATCGAGACGCTCCGTGACTGGGGGACCCGGTATGTCTTCGGCGTGAGCGGAGCTAACATCGAGCACATTCACGATGCCATCCATCGTCTCGGCGACGGTCGTCTCGAGTCGGTCTTGGCCAAGTCCGAGACCGGTGCTGCGTTCATGGCGGACGGCCGGGCACGGCTGCACCGCACCCTGGGGGTCTGCGCTTCGACCTCGGGGGGCGGCATGATGAACCTGGCGGTGGGACTGGCCGAGTCCTACGCGGAGTCGGTGCCGGTGCTCGCGCTCGTCGGGCAAGCTCCGATGTCGCTCGAGGGCCGTGGAGGGTTTCAGGACTCTTCGGGGATCGGTCGTAGCGTCGATGCGGAAAAAATGTTCGGGTCGATGGCAAAATGCGTCCGCAAGGTGGATTGCGCCGAGCGGTTCTGGCCTGCTCTCGAAGAGTGCGTCCGCGCTGCCCTGTCGGGTAGGCCCGGACCCGCGGTCCTGCTGCTGCCGAGGGACGTGTATACGCTGCAGGTGCCCGAGCGACCTGCCAGCCTTTCGCTGGAGCTCGCCGACTTGGTGAGCTCGCCGCAGCCCGCGCAGCAAGACCTGGAAGCGCTTTTCGAGATGATTCGGGGTGCGAAGCGGCCGGTGATGCTTCTCGGCACCGGCGTCGATCGCTGCGAGAACCCCCTGGCGGTGAAGCGCTTTGCTACGAACGCGGGGATGGCCGTCGCGACCACCATGGGCAGCCATGGGAGCTTTGCCCATGACCACCCGCTCTTTTTAGGCACCGTGGGGGTGGCGGGTCATCCGTCCGCGCATGCGTACCTCAACGAGCAGGCCGATCTGATCGTTGCCGTCGGAACTGGGCTCGACATCATGGTTCGGCAGCCCATCACGACGGCATTGGAGCGATGCAAAGTCGTCGCCGTGAACATCGACGCGGGAGAGATCAGGCGTACGGTCCCGGATGCGCGGGTGCTCGAAGCGGACGCCGGTCGGGTGTTCTCTAGACTGCTGCGTCGCATCCTCAGTAGGCCGTTTCACCGGCTCCCGGTACAGCTTCCCGGGCTGACGCGCTATCGGCCCAGGCTGGCGCCGGCCCTTCCGGACCAGCTCCCCGCTGTCGGGCGCCTGCGCCAGAGCGAGGCCGTCGAGCTGCTGGAAGAATACTTGCCGGAGCAAGGGCACATGCTGCTCGACGCTGGAAACTGCGCGGTCGCGGCGCTGCACGGCATGAGCCTGCCCCCGAGGCTGACCTCTACCATCGCGCTAGGCATGGGCGGCATGGGCTACTCCATCGCGGCTGCGATCGGCGCCCAGATCGGCGAGAGGCGAGGGCGTACGCTGGTCGTGTGTGGAGACGGGGCATTCCTGATGCTCGGTTTCGAAGTGCACACCGCCATAGAGCGAAGGCTTCCCATCCTCTTCGTGGTCTTCAACAACGCAGCCCACGGGATGTGTGTGAATCGGCAGCAGCTCTTGTTCGAGGGAAGAGTCGAGTGCTCGAGCTACGACGGCGTCGATGTCGCGACGGTCGTGAGGGGACTGGCCGGCCGGAGCGCCGGGCTCTGGTCGGCCCAAGTGGGAAGCCGCTCCGCCCTTGTCGAGAAGCTTCGCGATTTTCGGAATCAGCATTCCGACGGGCCCGGTGTGTTGGAGATCCTGATTTCGAGCGAAGAGCTGCCCCCATTCGGTCCATTTCTGCAAGAGGGGGCCGAGACCGTCGCCGTGCGGGCGCGCCCGGGCGCGAAGAGGCCGACCCCCGCATCGGTCGAACGAACAACAAACCCAGAGCCGTCTAGGCGTGCTGGCTGAGTGAGGCGCCCATCGGCTACCTGCAGAGACAGCGCAGCAAGCTCGGCGACCCGTTCTGCCTGCGCTTCCCAAAGCTGGACCCCGTCTATTTCACCGAGCATTCAGAGGGTGCCGAGCAGATTTTCAAGGCCGTCGGAGGCGCCGCTCGGCTCGAGGTCAAAGCTGCCAGTTCACAGGAACGGGTGGCGAGTACACTAGGTAGGTGCCCGTTTGCACCGACGCCTGCAGGTGCTTAGCGAGCGTCTGGTGCGTTTCTTCGATCTTCTTCATCGCGCTTCGAATCCGCCAAGTGACGGTGGAGCGCGAGCGTTCGGTGTCACTACCGCTTTCCCTCGCCCGGCCGCCCAGACCAAAAGCGGCGACGAGTTGTTCGGTCAACGCATCGAGCTCGGCACCCGCTTTTTCGGCGCGCCCGAAGTCGTTGTTGTCCTCCGCTTCTGCCAGTTCTTCTTGGAGCGACTGGATGCGCTGCTCGTACTCACGGCGAGCGCGCGCATCCAATATCGGACCACTGGAGCCGGCACGTCGTCCGGCCAGCTCCAAGCAGTGGATTTCTCTTTCTGGCTGCGACAGCAGAGCTGCGAGGTCGTTCAGTCCCTTTAGGTCTCGAAGCTCCGCCGTTCGGCCATCATACGATAGCTTCCAGAGATCTCCTTCTCGGCGGAAGACACCGGAGTGTGCCGCCCCATTGCTCGGCGCTCCTTTCGCCGAGGCCCTCTCGGGCAGCTCGGTCGCGGCGGCGTGGCGGAGCCTGCGCAGCTTGGCGCGCGTGAGCCGCAAAGCATCCCCTAGGCTCCAACCCGCACCTTCCGCGCGAGCCATGTCGAGCTCTCCAAGCCCGTCCCGCAGGCCCGCCTCGACCTGCGTGAAGAATGCTTTTTCGAGGGGCGTGAGGCTCGGCGCGTTGGCGCTCGCATCCAAGGCGCCAAATAAGCGAGAGGCGTCCAGCTTGAAGCCCCACTGCGCCAACCAGAACGCAGTCCAGCGAACCGTTCCCCAGACTTGCGGCTGGTCTCCGATTTCTTCCCAAGCGTCCAGGGCTTGAGTGAATCGCTCGGCCGCCGCTGCCTTGTCCCCCCCGAAAGCGGCCACGCTGCCCAGGCCCAGCAGCGAGCTTGCACAGACGCCGAGAAAATTCAGGCGTCGCGCCGAGTTCAGAGCACGCTCGAAGTGTTCCTGAGCGAGCGCGGGAGAGCCCATTAGCTGTAGCCAACCGGCCATTTGCTCGCTGGCGGCCATCATGTCGGGACTGCTCAGTTTCCCGGCCAGCTTTCGGGCCTGCGCGACGAAAGGAAGTCCTGCGTCGGGGCTTTGCCCAAAGCCCAGGATCCTCGCCTTCTGAATCAAGATATCGCAGGCGAGCGGCGACTCCGGTCCCGCCGCCTCGAGTGCGTCTTGGATCCAGCAAGAAGCGGCATCGATGTCGCCTTCGTACAACTGCAGAATGGCGAGCGAGCGTCGGCAGCTGATGGCGCCAAGGGCGAAGCCTTTGGCGCGAAGTCCCGCCCATGCCGCATCGGACACCTTGTCCAGCGCCCCGCTGACGATGTACCCGCTTGCCATCGCCGCGTAGACCAGGCTGGCGTACGCGTGATCGTCCCGCGGCCAGCGTCGTATGGCCTGCTCGGCCAGTGCCGCGATTTCGGCCGCATGACCTTCGTACACGCAGATGTTGGCGGCCGCGACCAGCACGAAGGCTCTGTCCGGGCTGTCGTCGCCTTTCGCGCAAATCCTGAAAGCCGCCTGCAAGTTGGCAAAATCCTTGTTGAGCGACGTGATCAGGTTCGCGGGCCACTCGACGGCGAGTTGGTCGAGGATGCTTCGGCACCGTTGCACCGTGTACCGGACGAAGCGCTCCTCGATGCTCGCGGTCTCGCCGCGCTCGGCGAGCTTGGACGAGGCGAACGCGCGCAGTGTCTCGAGGAGGACGTAGCGCATGAGCCCGGCGCGGGGTCGGGCGATCAGGAGCGACCGGTCGACCAGGCTGTCCAGCGCGTCCAGAAGAAGCTCGCTATCGAGTACCAGGTCGTCACAGAGAAACTCGACCGCCTCACTGCCGAACTCGCCTCGAAAGACGCTGAGGCGCTCCAGAATCCGCTGTTCGGTCTCACTGAGCATCTGGTAGGACGAGTCGATGGCGGCCCGCAAGGCCTGATGCCGTGCCGGACCTTGTGGCTTCCTGCGAACGAGGATCTGCAGGTGGTCTTCCAGTCGGCTGAGAATCTCCTCGGCGGTCATGGAACGCATCCTCGCGGCGGCAAGCTCGATGGCCAAGGGAAGCCCGTCCAGGCGGCGACAGAGCTCGAGCAGGATTTGGGCGCTGTCTTCATCGAGCGTCAACTCGACCCCGCGCTCTCGCGCCCTGTTGAGCAGCAGGACGACCGCGGGGGACGCCTGCGCCGCATCGAGCGAGGCCCCGTTGGGTACTTCCAACGGCTCCACCGGCACGATTTGCTCTCGGGCGACGCCGAGGGCCTCTCGGCTCGTCGCAAGGATGCTCACCGAGCTCGATGCAGACACGATGCGCTTGGCGGCCTGGGCGACTTTCCTCCGCAGATGCTCGCAGTTGTCGAGCACCAGCAGCGTCGGCCCGAGCGGCTGCGCTCCGAGAATGTCCAACGACGACAGACCCAGGGCGCTGGCGATAGTCGCCTCCACCAGCCCTTCCTGGGTGCACTCGGTCAAATCACAGAAGCGACTCGTGCCGTGTTCGTTCTGCTGCAGCCATCGGTGAGAGGCCTCGATCGCAAGATGCGTCTTTCCGACGCCACCCGTCCCGGTGAGGGTGACGACGCCTCCTGCAGCGACGAGCTGCAGCACCCGCTGAAGCTCCCCCTCTCGTCCAATGGTATGTTCGTGGCGATGCTGCATCGATGTCCTCAAGAAAGCTCGCTGGATATAGGGCGGAAGCTTCGGGCGGCTAGGCTTTAAGACGAAGCACACTGGGCCCTCTACAGCTTGAGCAAAAAATGATGCCGTCGGGCGGAGCGCCCTTCCGTTGCGTGACAGCGCTCGAGGAGGCCTTGGTAGGGAGTGCGCGTACCCTCTTCCACAGTGCCCTCTGCGGGCCCTTGACGGGGATTGGACTTGTCCCAAACTTTTGCGCGTAGATTGCAATGCATCGCTTCGAAATCGTAATGGAGGAAACCACGGTCGACGTGGGGTTCAAGCCGAGCTTGCCCGGGCTAGGGGCTCGGGCCACCGGGCTACAGGGGGCCTTGCAGGCCAGCCTGGACGAAAACGGAAACGTCGACCTCTCCAAACCTGTGCGTGGGGACTTCTTCGTATCGGTGGATGATTTCGACCTCGGTAACCGGCTCGTCAATTTCGCCGCCACGAAGTGGCTAGGCGGAGAGGCAGGGCTCGCGGTCGAGGGCCGAATCGACGGCTTCAAACCGACCGGCCAGGACAGCTTCGAGGCCGCGCTGTCGGCCACGATGCGGCGCCAGGAGTACGCGCTGACGACGTCCGGTGAGCTGCGAGGCTCTGCCGAGGAGGGCATCCGCATCATCGGTCTGACCAAGCTTCACCCCCGCGATGTCGGTGTGCCCGTTCCGCGTTTTGGGATCCCCTGGGTCCTCGTCCAGTTGAACATCGCCACGCGACTCGTCTGAGCGGGCAACGTGAGCTAGCTCGCATCGGTCGATTGAGAGGCGGTTGAAGCGCCACTCGATGCCGGCTTTCTTGGCGGGGAGGTCGCTGAATACATACGATGAAGGGATGAACTTTGCTCGTGCTCTGGGGGCGGCGGGGCTCTGCCTCGCTTTGGCGTGCATGGCGGCCTGTTCGGATGACGCCGGGACCGGTGGTGCTGGTGGTGCCGGCGGCGTAGGTGGCGTCGGCGGCAATGGCGGAGCTGCTGGCGGTGCCGGTGCCGGAGGTATTGGAGGTGCTGGTGGTGCCGGTGGCGCTGGCGGTGCTGGAGGTGCTGGAGGTGTCGGAGGCGGCATGCCTCAGACCTGCGGCGATCGCGAGCGCGATCCTCTCGAGGCCTGCGACGACGGAAACAGCAAAGGCGGCGACGGCTGCTCGGCGGACTGCATGATGATCGAGCCTGGCTATCGTTGCCCGAGGCCCGGCGCGGACTGCGTGCGAATCGTTTGCGGGGACTCACGCATCGATCCCCCCGAGACCTGTGATGACGGCAACGCCGCCCCGAGCGACGGCTGCAGCGCGAGCTGCCAGCGCGAGCCAGGCTGGATCTGCCCGCTGCCCGGAGTGGCCTGCGGAGCCGCCGAGTGCGGAGACGGCATCGTCGCCGGCTTCGAGCAGTGCGATGACGCAGACGCCGCGACCCCCGGCTGCTCGGACGACTGTCAGCTCGAAGATGGTTTCAAGTGCGAGCAGCCCGGACAGCCTTGCGTGGCGATCGAATGCGGAGACGGGACGCGCGAGGGCACGGAGCAGTGTGACGACGGCAACCGAACACCTTTCGACGGATGCGACGTCGACTGCCGCAACGAGCCCAACTGTAGCGGTGGCGTGTGCGTGCCCGTTTGCGGCGATGGCGTGATCCTTCCCGGCACCAACGAGGACTGCGACGACGGCAACACGAGCGACGGCGACGGCTGCTCGAGCAGATGCCAGGCCGAAGACGGCTTCGAGTGCGTGCTCTCGCCGGTGCCACTGCCCGATCCGCTATCCATCCCGGTCATCTATAGGGATTTCCGCAGCTACTCGAGTCAGCGGCCAGGTCCCTTCAGCCCCGACTTCAACAATCCGAACGACGGGAACAGCAACATCGCCTTCGACATCACCGAGGACTTCCTCGACCAGGACGGCCGACCAGCGCTTTCTGGCGAGAACGTCTACGTATCGGGCAGTAACGAGGGGCCGCCGCACAGCGCGCAGAGCTTTGCACAGTGGTACCGCACGAGCCCGACGCTCGACCCGGTCGGGAACCTGCAGATCGTCTCCGAGCTCCTGCTCGGCTCGGTCGGCGACAACGTCTACGAGTTCTCGAGCAATGCCTTCTTTCCCTTGGACGCCCCAGAGCTGGCCGCCCAATCCTGGACGGCGGAGCCCAACTATGGGGAAGCCCTTCTGACCAACGGCCAACACAACTTCGGCTTCACGACCGAGGTGCACTATTTCTTCGTCTATCAGGGCGACGAATTGCTGAAGTTTAGCGGTGACGACGACCTCTGGGTGTTCGTCGACGGTTTTCTCTGCCTCGACATCGGCGGTCTGCATCCCGAGCGGGCCGATCAGATGAGCTTCGCGGACCCGAGCGACGTCAACTATGCCGCCCAAGAGTCCATCGTCGCGACCTGCAAGGCGCGCCTGACGCCTGGCAAGGTCTACGAGGTCGCGATCTTCCACGCGGAGCGGCACACAGATAAGTCAAACTTCACACTCACGCTCGACGGCTTCGTCACCGAGCGCTCCGAGTGTGACTGGACCTGCGGCGACGGCGTCACGACGCGCTTCGAGTTTTGCGACGATGGTCCCGGACAGAACGACGGCGAGTACGGGCACTGCATGCCCGATTGCTCTGCGCTCGGACCTCACTGCGGCGACGGCAACGTGGACGCGCCCTTCGAGGAGTGCGACGACGGCGAAAACCTCGGCGCGTACACCGGCTGCAACCCCGACTGCACCGCCGGCCCCCGTTGCGGAGACGGGGTCAGGCAGCCCGAGTCCGAAGAGTGTGACGCCGGTCCACAGAACGGCAAGCCCGGTTCGGGCTGCTCGGCGGGCTGCACGGTCATCGTGCAGTAGCCGGAGGGGACCCTTCGAGAGAGTTTCGTTCGCCGAAGCTCTTCGAAGGGCGTTCTCCTCGTGTCCGCTTCTGCTATGGTCGGCGCGATGTTGTCGCGGCTGGGGGAGCGGTTCAGCAGTTGGGCCGAGCGCTGGGTTCCTGATCCATTCGTGTTGGCGCTTGCGCTGACCTTGCTGACCTTGCTCGCAGGCACCGCCCTGTCTGGTTCCGTGAGCCTGGCTCTGCAGGGCTGGTATGCCGGCTTTGCGAGCACACCGCTGCTGGCCTTTGCGTTGCAAATGTGTCTGATCCTGGTGACTGGCCAGGCCCTGGCGACGAGCCCGCCCGTTCAGCGCATGGTCGGAACGCTGGCCCGATGGCCCAAGACGACACCGTCTGCGGCGGCGCTGGTCGCGTTCATCGCCTGTGTCACCGGTCTGCTCCAGTGGGGCCTCGGGGCGGTCGTCGCAGCGTTTGTCGTGCGCGAGATCGCCCGGAGCGCGGCCGAGGAGCGCCGACCCATGGACGTCCCGCTGCTGGGTGCGGCCGCCTATACGGGCCTCGCCGTCTGGCACGGCGGGCTCAGCGGCTCAGCCCCCTTGAAAGCCGCCGAGGCTGCCCAGTTCACCGAGGGCATGGGCGACGCCATTCCCGTGAGCGATACGCTCTTCTCCCCGCTCAACCTGACTGTGAGTGGCGGTCTCCTCGTATTGCTCCCGGCCCTGTGCGTGGCTCTAGCGCCAAAGACGCAGACGGTGCCCGCCATGCCCGGCACCCCGCTCGGCGCCAACGAGGCGCAGACCGGCTCCCATTCGCGCGGCGGCCTCGGTTTGTGGCTCGGCGGAGCCGCTACGGCCCTGGTGCTGCTCGGCTGGCTTCGTGGCGCGCTGCCCTTCGACCTCAACTCCGTCAACCTCCTGTTTCTGTGCCTGGCTCTGGCGGCACACGGTTCGGTGCACCGCTTCGTCGACGCGGTTACGGACGGGGCACGCGGCGCCGGCGCGATCATCGTTCAGTTCCCGATCTATTTCGGGATTCTCGGCGTGATGAAGGCGAGCGGCATGATCGAACGGCTCTCCGAGCTCATGACCGGGCTCGCCTCCGAGTCGACCTTTCCGCTTCTGACCTTCTTGAGCGCCGGTCTGGTGAACTTCTTCGTACCGTCAGGCGGTGGCCAGTGGGCGCTGCAGAGTGACATCCTGCTCAGCAGCGCCGCATCGCTGGGCCTGGATCCGGGTCGCACCGTGATGGCCTTCGCATATGGCGACGAGTGGACGAACCTGCTGCAGCCGTTTTGGGCCTTGCCCTTGCTGGCCATCACAGGCCTGCGCGCCAAGCAGATCGCCGGGTACACGGCCATCCTCGCGATTGCCATGGCGCTCTACGTCGGCGCAGTCCTGCTGCTGTTTCCTCGCTAGCGTCAGTCGAGCTTGTCCCCGCAGCCGTTCGAGCCTATGAGACCGATGCTGTGTTCAAAGTCGACGCCTACCTCATGATCATCGGCTGGATTCTCTGCATCCTGTTCGCTGCGTACTCGGGCGCCCTGTAGCGTCCCAGCCGGGAAAGCCCTCGTGGAGCAGGAGTGCTCAGGCTCCCGTCAGCTTGGGTGAGACACGGTATTTGGCTTCTGTATTTGCCGCGATATCGTCCACGCTCACGCCGGGGGCCAGCTCGATGAGCGTCATACCGCCCTCGTCGATCTCGAAGACGCCGAGATCCGTAATCACCAGGTTCACTACCTGGGTGCCCGTGAGGGGCAGGCTACAGGCCTTCAGAAGCTTGGGTCCGCCCTTGGCCGTGTGCTCCATGACGACGACCACGCGTTTCACACCAGCCACCAGATCCATGGCTCCGCCCATCCCCTTGACCACTTTCCCAGGGATCATCCAATTGGCCAGATCTCCGTTCTGGGCGACCTGCATCGCGCCGAGAATGGACAGGTCGATGTGTCCGCCGCGAATGATGGCGAAGGAGTCCGCACTCGAGAAGAAGCTCGTCGTGGGCAGAGCGGTGACCGTCTGCTTGCCGGCATTGATCAGGTCCGGATCTTCTTCCCCTTCGTAGGGGAAGGGGCCCATGCCGAGCATGCCGTTCTCGCTTTGCAGCTGAACGCTCATCCCCTCGGGGATGTAGTTCGAGACCAGCGTCGGAATGCCGATGCCGAGGTTCACGTAAAAGCCGTCGCGAAGCTCCTTTGCGGCGCGCTCCGCCATTTGGTTGCGGGTCCAAGCCATGCTGCGCTCCTCAGGTTTGTCGTGGGCGTGTGGTTCGCTGCTCGATGTGCTTCGTCGGATTGGGGACGTGGACGATTCGATCGACGTAAATCCCCGGCGTGATGATCTGGTCCGGGTCGAGCTCGCCGGGCTGCACCAGGTGCTCCACTTCGACGACCGTCACCTTGGCTGCCGTGGCCATCATCGGGTTGAAGTTACGGGCTGTCATCCGGTAGACGAGGTTTCCCTCCGTGTCGCCCTTCCAGGCGTGGACGATCGCCACGTCCGCAAACAGCGCCCGTTCCATCACGTACTGCTCACCGTCGAAGTCACGCAGCTCCTTGCCCTCGGCGACCTGGGTACCCACCCCCGTTTTCGTGAAGAACGCGGGGATGCCGGCACCGCCAGCACGGATTTGCTCCGCAAGCGTACCCTGCGGCGTGAAGCAGACCTCGAGCTCGCCGTCGAGGTACTGCTGGGCGAAGGTCTTGTTCTCTCCGACATACGAGGAAACCATCTTCTTGATCTGGCGGCTGTCCAGCAACATCCCGAGGCCGACGCCGTCGATCCCAGCGTTGTTCGAGATCACGGTGAGGTCTTTGACCCCCGTCTCGGCAATGGCCGAGATCAGCGCTTCGGGGATGCCGCAGAGCCCGAAGCCGCCCGACATGAGCGTCATGCCGTCTTCGAGCAGGCCCTCCACGGCACTTGCCGCGTCCCGGAAAACCTTGTTCGTCGTCATGACCTCGGGTCTACACGCTTGAGAGCCAAGTGGCCAACGACGTGGCGGCCATCAGGCCCTACTGTGGCGACAGCCTGTACACTTTGATGTCCCGCTCCGTTCGCTTCACGTAAGTTGCGTACTGAGGCACGTTCGCAACCAGCTTCGGCCAAATCGCCTTCTTCTCCTCGCTCGATAGACGCTTGGCCACGACTTCTTTTTCGTCTTTGCCGAGTTGCACTTTGGCGTCGGGATGGGCGTCGAGGTTGTGCGACCAGGCCGGGTGCTTCTCCCCGCCCCAGTTGCTCGCCACCACGATGTAGTCGGCGCCATCCGCGGTGTATCCGAGCTGCACGGACCGCTCCTTGCCGGACTTGCGACCCGTCGTAGTCAGGACGAGCTGAGGAATCACCTGAGGACCGACCGAAGTCACTCGCCCGCCGCTGAGCTTGTACAGGGCCGGGTCGACTCGAGCCGCGAACGTCTTGCCGATGAAGCGGCCCACCGATGTGGTTGAGAACTTGTTGATTAGCTCACGATAGCCCATGGCTCCCAGAGTACCGGAAGCGCCAGCGCCGCTGCAGCCTCGAATGAGCTCTGCGCCCAGGCGCGGGCAAGCCGCCCAACGGACGCAATATCTGACCAAAACGGGGCATACGGGCGGTCGGAAGGGCGGTCCGCACAGTCTCCAAATTGGGGGATAGATCACCCTTTGAGATGAAAAAAGGCCGAGCTGAGCGTTTAGCGGTAGACACCTACACCCGTTAGGCGCAATACAACCCTTAGGGGTTAGTTAGCGTGCAACGGGGATTTGCTTTCATTCTTTTGGGTTTACTCTTAGCCAGCTGCGAAGGCCTGATCGGCGACGCAGGTGGTCGTTTTGGCGACTCGGGCGGCGTGGTCGCATCTGGCTCTGCCAGCCAGGCCGCTCTCGCGAGGCTGAGCAAGGAGCAGCACCGGCGTACGGTCGAGGACCTGCTGCGCCGGTTCCTTGGTGAGCAGGCCGGCTCGGTGCTCGACGCGGTCGACCCCATCTACGCCATCATCCCGGACGACAGCACGAACCAGGAG
Organism: uncultured delta proteobacterium; assembly: GCA_963746475.1. Lineage (GTDB taxonomy): Bacteria > Myxococcota_A > Polyangia > Polyangiales > Houyiibacteriaceae > SG8-38. The sequence goes on along the minus strand of CAVVBB010000003.1, from coordinate 439,883 downwards.
TTCGCTGGCCTCGTCGGCTCTAGCTTCAGCCGCATGGCACAGTCCGTCGGCGAGCTGCACATTCGAGGATACTTCGATGTGGCCAGTACCGTCGCCTCGGCCGTCGTTCAGGATACGACGCGGCGACAGATGCTGTTCGGGGACTGCATCGATGAACCCAGCCCCGCACAGAGCGGATGCCTCGACGACTTCCTAGACAACTTCGGTCTGTGGACGATGCGACGACCGCTCGACGACGAAGAGCGCTCGTTCTTCATCGACACCGTTTTCGCTGACGACGGCAGGGACTACGAGGCGACCCCCGAAGCCTTGAGTGACCTGATCACGGCGCTCATGAGCTCGCCCAATTTCCTCTATCACATCCAGGACCAGGGCGAGGATCTCGGAAACGGACTGTACGAGCTGAACCCGTACGAGTTGGCCTCCCGGCTCTCCTACCATTTCTGGAACAGCATGCCGGACGAGGAGCTTCTCGACGCCGCCGAAGATGGCTCGCTGCTGCGCGAAGACGAGTACGCCGCCCAGGTGGAACGCGTCTACGAGGATCCCCGCACGGACGAAACGTTTGAGCAGTTCTTTTACGAATGGCTCGAGCTGGACGAGACGGGCGACGTTTACGCGGGCGTGACCTCGGGAGACCCCATGAAGATGGCGTTCATTGACGGGATGCAGGTCACGCGTGCCCTCCGGGACAACATGATTCAGGAAGTCCTCGACATGACGCAGTACTATCGCGAGGATGGGACGTTCGCGGATCTGTTCACGAGCACGGAGTCTTTCGCGCGAACCGAGGACCTCGCGCAAATCTATGAGGTTCCGACCTGGGACGGAGCCGCGGCGCCTCCCGAGTTTCCAAGCACCGAGCGTTTCGGGCTCCTGGGCCGCGCGGCCCTGCTCGCCGCAGCGACGGTCGAGACTCATCCGATCCTCCGCGGGGTCCGAATTCGAGAGAACTTCCTTTGCGATGCGCTCGGCACGCCCCCGGCCAATGCAGGTCAGATGGCGGAAGCGTCGACCGCCACAGGTCCGCGGACGACCCGCGAGCGCGTCGAGGCTCTCACCAGCCCCGGCGCCTGTTCGGGCTGCCACTCACAGATCAATGGCCTGGGCTTTCCGCTCGAGCGGTTCGACTCGATGGGGCGGGAGCGGGTCGAGGAGATGGTCCCCGCTCCAGAAGGCGGCATGGCGATGCTCGAGGTCGAGACCGACGCCGTCCCTTATATCAACGGCGCGGCTGATGTGACCCTGGTAGAAGGGCCTGTAGAGCTCGCCGAGGAGCTTCTCGACAGCGACAAGCTCAGGAGCTGCTTCGCTCAGCACTACGTGCGTTTCACCCTCGGCCTGCTGGCCGATCCCTCGCAGGGCGGCGACCAGGGCACCATCGATGCGCTCGACGCCCAGATGGCTGGCGGCGCCACCTTGAGCGAGCTTTTCAAGAGCATCGCACACACACCAGCATTCAAGCAGCGTTTGACAGGAGAACAGTCCTAATGCCCGTTCGACAGTTTGGTCGCCGACACTTTCTCGTCGGCACCGGCGCCACACTTTCGATTCCGTTTCTACCCTCGCTGATGCCCCGCACGGCGCGTGCGCAGGCGCCGGACAACCGTTTCTTCGTGGCCTTCATGACGATGCACGGCGGTGTCTGGGGCGAGCACATGTACCCTGGCGACTCGATTCTCAACCAGAGCCATGCGCTTTATGGGGATCACAGCATGCGCTACGGCCGGCTGTCGGCGGGCTCATCCTTTTCGCCGGTGCTCACGTCCGGCTCCCTCCCTCAAAGTCTCGTCGACAAAATGATGATTCTGCGCGGTTTGGATGTGCCGTTTTACCTGGGGCACAACACCGGCGGACCGCTCGGAAACTATGAGCGCCGCGATCTGGGCAACGACGAATCTCTGTACGTGCCCACGATCGATCAGGTCCTCGCGAACTGGAACGGCTTCTACGGCTCGGGCGACCCGTATGTCATGCGCTCGATGCACGTGGGCAGTGAAATGTCCTGGGTGCAGCGCTCCAATTTCGTGGAAGCTGTCAGTCCGGTAACTAGCCCAGCTGTCTTGTTTCAGATGTTGCTCTCGGGCGCGCGACCCTATACGCCGCCGGCCTCGACGCCGAACCCGACTCCAACTCCGAACCCCAGCCCTGAACAGAGCCCGAGCCCAACTCCGAACCCCAGCCCTGAACAGAGCCCGAGCCCAACTCCGAACCCCAGCCCTGAACAGAGCCCGAGCCCGATTCCGAACCCCGATCCTCAACAGGGCCCGAGCCCGATCCCGGCTCCGAGTGCCGGCCCTCAACAGAGCCCGATCCCGGCTCCGAGTGCGGGCCCTCAACAGAGTCCGATCCCGGCTCCGAGCCCCGCCCTCGAGGGCGAGTCGCGAACGCATGTGCTGAACCGCGTGGTCGAGCACTACAACCAGCTCGTCAAGGGTGGCTTTGGGGACGCTCGACGGCTCAGCGCCAACGACAAAGCCCGCTTGAGCGATCACATGGACCTGGTCAACGACCTCGCGAGGAGGTTCGACACTCAGCAGCCCGTGGGGATGGCCAGCATGGCGCTCAGTGCGGGCGGTGCCGCATGCGACCCGGGTGCGGCCAACTCGGGAAACTCGAAGATCTGGGGAGACATGAACGGCGCACGTTCCTATGATGATCTGCGCCGGTGGCACCAGGACTACAACTCGGTTTTCGCGGCTGCAATCGCATGCGGGGCCAGTCGCGTTGCCACCGTGCGGGTGCACAACACCTTCCATCAGAGCTCGAGCTACTGGGTCGACTTTCAGCAATGGCACCAGCCGGTCGCGCATCAAGCCGACTTCAGTCGTTCCCGCTGGTCCTCGGAGGGCACGGGCGGAACGCATCCACAGGATCTGCTCGTCACAGCCAAGAACAATTTCTACAAGGACGGCTTCGTCGATCTCATTCAGAAGCTAGATGGGATCGATGGCGGAGACGGCAGCAGCGTGCTCGACAAGGGGCTGGTCATGTGGGCCCAAGAGTCCGGGACCGTCACGCACAGCGCCGACTCCGTTCCGGTGATCACGGCGGGCAGCGTCGGTGGCTATTTCAACACCGGGCACTACTTCGACCTGCGAAACCGAGCGGGCCAGAGACTCAAGCAATCGGATTCGACCAACGACGCGCTGAACTCGCAGCGCGTACCGGGCCTTCTGTACAACCAGTGGCTCTCGAACATCCTTCAGTCGATGGGTATGAGCCCGAGCGACTTCAGCCGCAGCCATTCTCTCGGCTGGGCAGGATACGGCCATGCGAAGCTCGCAGAGTCCTCCTCGGCCTATCCTTCGCGCGTGTTCAACGACGCAAACAAGAAGATTCCAAAAGTAACCCGCGGGACCTAGGCGACAAGCTCCCCATCGTCACGGGCTGTTTTTGGACGCGTTCGAGGGCAAAGATCGCCGCACCCCTTCGGGAGGCGCCTCGATCTTTGCCCTAGAGGCATCGTGATTTCATGGGCTTGCATGGGTAGAGCCTCTCCCCCGTTTTCGGAAGGGTTCGAGTAAGTGTCCTGCGAACGAGGTTGGGTAGGACTCGACTGTCGGGAAGCCGAGCTCCAGGTCCGCGTCGTCATTGGGCCAATACACTGTTCCAAAGATCCAGTCCCACAGACTGAGGCTGAGTCCGTAGTTTACGCCGTAGCGGTTCGGGATCTCGCGGGCGTGGTGCCAGAGGTGCATCTGCGGAGAGTTGACAACGTAGCGTAGCGGCCCGATCGGAAGATGGACATTGCTGTGGTTGAGGTGCCCGATGGTCAGGGCGAGCATGTTGACGAAGAAGAACTCCTGAACGCCGAAGCCCATCATCGCGAGCGGTAGGTATTCGAGGAACCGGTAGATGACGGTCTCCATGGGATGGAAACGAAGATGGGCGGCGAAGCCCATCTGCAGCACGCTGTGGTGCACCTTGTGGAACTGCCAGAGCCTTCGTGAGCGGTGCAGTAGCCGGTGCACCCAGTAGTCGATGAAGTCGCGCAGCACGAACATCACAGCCAGCTGAAACACGATTGGCCAGTTGCTGACCGGAAAGAGGGCCAGCCTCTCTAGGCCTAGGGCGTTGCGGAGGTCGGCGAAGGCCTGGACGGCCAGGTTCGATACGGCGTTGTACCCGACGAGACTGAAGAGAAAGAAGTTGAAGAACATGTAGAAGCCGTCGATCCAGAAGTCACGACGGACGCGGGGCTGGTCCTTGCGCCAGGGGAACAGCAGCTCGAGCGCATACGCGAACGCGGAGACCGCGAGCAGCCCGTAAAAGTAGCTATGCCATGTCGGCTCGGTGATGTCCTGGACGAGGTAGTGCCAATAGCCGGTAAATGAATCGACGACGGTCTTGGCGTAACGCTCCCACATGATGCTTCGTGCCCAAACGTTGCCACAGAACTGAGCTTCGGTCTCGGCACTGCGCGTTGAGCCTCTAACTGCGTCTAAAGTTGGGCGCCAAGACCGTCAAGGACCGGGCCGCGGAGGATGCATGGTGCGCGCTCGAGGTCCAGGGGAGCATCCCGTCGATGACTCCCGTGGCCGGATTCAGCACTCGGCGCTCAGCTCGATGGGGGCCAAGCCTGCCACGCCACAAAGCCGACGCCTAGGGTGGGAAGATAGATGACGGCGAAGACAGCTAGCCCAAAGGCCACACCGAGACCGGCCGCGAGCCCGAGCGCGGGGAAGAGGAGCGCGAACAGAGATTCGCGGACGCCGATCCCCGAGACTGTGATCGGCAGAAGGCTGAGCAGTGAGCTCATCGCGATCAGGGCTACGGCGTCCGCGAACGTCAAGTCGATGCCGAGCGCTTGCGCCACCAGCCAGCCTTGCGCGTAGTTCGTCAGAAATCCGAGGGTGGTGGTCAGCAAAGCTGGCCAAAGCACCGGGCCAATTTGACGTCGGATCGAGGCCGCGAACGCATCGACGCCGTCGCCCGCGTCGGAAGTCGAAAGCTTTCGGGCTATCCAGGAGACAGCAGGCTTCACGAGCGTTGCAGCGAAGAGCAGGCCCGGTAATAGCGCCACGGCGGCAGCGGCCGCAATGGTCGCATTCAACAGTTGAGGCGACAGCACGCGAGCCAAATGGACCGTCCCGAGCGCGACGAAAGCGATCAAGACATACACATCGCAGAGACGATCCACCACCGAGACCGCGAGGCCGTCGGCATAGCGCACCGCGTGATCGCGCTTCAGGTACTGAATCCTCAGGGCGTCGCCGACGCGACCCGGGGTGATCAGTCCCAGGTACAACGACGGAAGAAAAGCACGATAAGCCTCAGAGAGACTCACACGAATGTCGAGCGCTCCGAGGAGCGTCTGCCAGCGCGACAGCTTCGCATGTATGGCGATCGCATTGAGCAGAACGGCTGCGCAGATGGGACCGAGGCGCGCCCCAGCAAAGGTCTCGCCGAGCATGGCGACGTCGGCGAACTTCCATATCGCCCAGCCGAGCAGTGCCGGGCCGACGAGACGCATCGCCAGCCGAAAGCTGTGTCTAGCCTTCGGGGCGTCGCCTCCCGTCACTTCGGGGTCGCCAACACGAGTTGCCATGGGTAGGAGCTGGTGTGGGATTCGATGTGCAGGTACGGCTCGATCGTGCGCGCGAACGCGGCACGGCTCCACAGATTGACGTGCTCTTCGTCGTTTCCGAAGCGTCGGACGTTCTTTGCCCGAGCGAGGTTGCTGAGGCAGAACCAGGGCTCGTGCGGCACCGACAGGATGACCCAGCTTGGTGAAACGCTCACGATTTGTTCGAGCGCCCGGCCGGGGTCGTCCAGGTGTTCCAGAACTTCGGCGCATACGACGAGATCGAACTTCCGGTCCAAGAAGGACAGGTCGTAGATGCTGCCTTGCTGGGTCTGCACCTGCGGGAACTTCGCCCGAAGATTGGCGAGGTCGACGGCATTCGGATCCACCCCCACGTAAGTCTCGAGGGGGCGGCGGGTCGACAGTTGGCCAGACACGAATCCCTCTCCGCATCCGAGCTCCAGTACCGACGATGCGGGAGCCGTCTGGTCAAACAGCGTGACGACCTTCTCCATGAACTGGCGGATGAGGTAGCGCTGCACTGGATTACCACTTCGATACTTACTGGTCTCGAAGGAATCGAAATAGGAGTCGGGGAGCTTGGGAGTTGCGCCCCTTCGCGCTGGGTTTTCCGCTGCAAACATCGCCCGCGTATTAGGCTCCAAGCGCGCCTCATACAAGTCAAAGGCGCTTCCCTCGAACAGGCCGAGCGCGAGGAGCCGAGCCTCGCGCATCGCCTTGCTGGGGCGGCTGCGAGCTGACGGAGGGGGCCGCAGAGGCAAGCGATATCGGTATCAGGAAGATGTCGCTCGCACATGGCTCGGCGCTGGCTATTTGCGGCCACTTAGCGCCACGCTTGCCCACCGTGCGCACCGGTGTGGATCGTGTATATTCGGCGCCTGGCTGATGAGTAGGGGTGGCAGTGAGAGCCGGGCGCGGCGGGTTTCGCACGTCGTCATTCCGAGCCTGCTCCTGCTTTCGGCGATAGGCTTCGCCTGGTTTTACGGGCGATTCTATCCCATCCAACAATGGCTCTTCTGGCGCTACGCGGGCTACTGGGTCGCGTGCATGTTCTGGAGCGCAGGCTGTGTGAGCGCGGGGTACGCCCTCGTGCGACGGCTGCGCGGAGCGCCGCTTCCTTTCGCAGAGACCCTCTGCCTCAGCTTCGCGGCTGGGGTGGTGCTCTTCTATCTGGCGATGAACGCCCTCGGGGCCGTGGGCGGGCTGCACGCGGCTGCTTTTTTCGTCTTGCCGGCCGCGATGATCGGGCTCGGAGCCCGCCCCTTGTGGCGTTTTGGCCACCGGTATGTTCGTCACCTGCGTTACCGGGCGACGGCTCGAAAGGCGCCCTCGCTGCTCCAGGCCGCAATCTGGGTCTTCGGGCTCGCCGTTCTGGCGATGATCTACTTCAAGATGCTCACGCCGGAGAACGTTCAGTTCGACGCTCGTTGGAAGCATCTCGCGCTCGCCGAGCAGTATGCGCACCTCGGGTTCATTCCGCGTTTCGCGGAGGGATGGACGGTTGCGACCAATCCGCACCTGGCGAGCATGCTCTTCACCTGGGCGTTTCTGCTGCCCGGTGTGACCCTGTTCGATCAGGTAGAGCTAGCCGCGCACATGGAGCTGACCTGCTTCGTCTGGACGCTCGCCATGATACCGCCAGCGGTGCGTTTGCTGGTTCCCGGGGCGCGCGCCAGCGCTTCATGGGCGGCCCGCTTTCTCTTTCCAGGGGTATTGCTCTACGACTCCAGCCTTGCGGGGGGGGCGGATCACATCGCGGCGCTCTTCGCGCTTCCGGTCTTCGTCATGATGCTGCGATCGGTGCCGAGCTTGGCACCCGGGCGCCTAGCGCTGCTCGCGTTGATGATGGCCGGCGCAGCCATGCCGAAGCTCACCGCTGGGATGTTGCTGGTGCCAGGGCCGGTGCTGATCATCGCTGCCGTCTTCCTGTGGCGTGCGGTCCGTGAGCGCCGCATCTCATGGAAGGGTCCGGTCGCGGCGACAGCCGTTGCCCTCGGCGCGACGGCCTTCTTTTGGCTGCGCAATTGGGTCTGGTATGGCGATCCGCTTTACCCGTCTTTGCACGAGCACTTCACGCCAAGGCCCTGGACCCAAGACGCCGCCGCGCTCTTCGAATGGGGCTACAAGGACTATCAGTTCTGGCGGCCGAGCCGAGACTGGGCGGGCCTGTTGAAGACCCTCGGGGTATCGCTATCGTTTTCCTTCGTTCCACACGACTATGCACGGTATCACGGCAGCGTTCCGGTCTTCGGTTCGTTGTACACCTTGCTGCTGCTTTGCTTGCCGTTTCTTAGGAAAGCAAAGCGCCTCTGGCTGCTGGTCATTTTGACCCAAGTCGCCATCTGCACCTGGTTCTGGATTCACCACCAAGACCGGTACCTTCAAACGCTGATGCCTTGGATGGCGGCCGTGACTGCGGCTCTCATCATTCGGCTCTGGGACACCGGCTGGGCCGCCAGAATCACCCTCGCCGCGCTCATCGCCACGCAGCTCGTGATCGGCGGAGACGTGTACTTCCTGCAATCACACGCGATGATCAAGTCTCCGATCAAGCGCGTGAACGATCTCCTGTCGGCCGGTTACGCGAAGCGCTATGAGGAACGGCTCGACGTGTTCAAGACATGGACTCGGGTCCGCGATGCGCTTCCCGAAGATGCAAAGGTCCTGCTCCACGACAATCACGTTCACCTCGGCCTTTCGCGAGCGACGACGTCCGATTGGGGCGGCTGGCAGTTCGGGATCAGCTACGGGCGGCTTCGCTCTCCAGCTGAGCTGTGGGACCTCTACAGGGACCTCGGGGTGACGCAGTTGGTCTGGGAGCATCCGCAGTCCAAGGGCTGGGACTCGATCGCGGGCGACCTCGTGTTCTTCGACTTCGCGCTCAAGCACACCGCCGACAGACGGAGGGTAGGTCGCCATCGAATTGGGCGTATGCCCGACACACGCCCCGCCGAGACGCCATATGGCGAGGTCGCGTTCTTTGGCTGTGGCGACACGTACGCTTCCGGGCTGTACGCCCTTTCGCAGATGACCACGCCGGTCTTCGGGCCGGAGCGACGACGGTTCCCGGACCCCTTGGTCTCGGCCGACGAGGAGGAAATCGAGCCACTCGTCGACAGGGCGGAGTTCGCCGTCCTCGACCCCAAGTGCGCTCGCAAACTGGCAACCGAGGTTTCGGACGCGGGCTTCATTCTCGGAGCGGCCCGCAGACAGATCAATCCGGGCCGCAAGAGCAAGCTGGAGCTCTACTTCAGGCGCTAGCCCCGTCCGGCGCGGGTCAGTCGTCTATCACGGATGCGTTTTCGGGAGTCGCTGTGTGTCTTTGGGGGCTCGACGGGCAGCGTCCGAGCTCGGCTCGATTCGACGCAGAAGCACGAAGTCCGGGGACTCGGTGATCACCTCGAACATCTTCATCTTCAGAATCTTCCGATACTTGGCGTGGCGCTTTCCCCCGCGGTCGAGCAGGATGTACTCGGCGTTCCCCACTTTGGGCCACTCGTGGATCTGCGCTCGGTTTGCCAGATGTGGACCGAGATGACGGGTGCTACTCACGACGGCATCCCGCGGAATGTTTTGCGAGAAGACCCGGAAGGATTCGAAACGAGCCTGCTGCTCGTCGGAAGCGCTCCATTGCACTTTGTTGTAGCCCGCTCGAATCGACGAGTTCTGGGCTGCCACGCCGTACTCGGCGGCCATCAGGGCGCTCGAAGCGACCACGCCCGCGAGAAGCGCCTTCTGAAGCCGGCCCCGGTCCAGCCGCCAGAGCTCTGGCCAGCGCGCGTCCTTGAGAGCCACCACTGCGTCGGGAACCGAGAGGAGCAAGAACGGAATCAGCAGACAGGAATATTGGAAATGGGTCGAATATACGGCGTTCCGACTCGCCAGAGCGATGAACGCAAGTCCGTAAAGCATCAGCACGCGCTTCTTTCCTCCGAAAAGCGGAAGAAAGAGCAGAGGAAGCAACAGCTTGAGGGCGTAGAGCAGCTTCGGCTTGCTCAGGATCACCAGGAGCGTGGCCATCGGGTCGCTGAGCGCTGTCACGATGAGCCCTGCGGCCCCCTCTGTTCGATGAGGGATCATCTCACCGTAGTACCAAGTGTAGGAGTGGGCCTTTGTGTCGCTCGGCAAGTTTCGTCCGGGCGACATGACGATGCCCTTGACGACTGCGAAGTAGAGTAGGGAGACGGCGATCGTGATGGCGCCGAGTTTCCTGTGCCCTGTCAAAATGGCGTAGAGGCCGATGAAGCAGGCCAGTAAGGCCATGTCCTCGCGGGTTAGCAAGAGCAGCACGAAGGCCGCGGCGTATCCCCAGGGCTTGTCCGCGTCGAGGCAGTAGACCATCCAGATCGCCGTGGGCACCAGCAGCGTCATTGAGTGGAAGTCGTACATGTTGGCGCCCTGCAGCGCAGGCGTGAGATAGTACGCAGCCACGACCGCGCAGGCCCACCAGACGTGCCCGAGGCAACGACGCGCGTACAAGAACAGAGGAATCCCCCCGAGGGCCAGCCACCAGGACTGAAGGCGGAGCAGAGTTTCGGCTTGCGGGCTCAAGCGGTAAAGCGGGCTCAGGATCCAAAGAATGGGGTCGAAATGAGCCGAGTAGTGCTTGCCGCCACGGCAAAAGGAGCAACCGAGAAAATCGCCATGCGTCGAGTTCCAGAAGATGTTGTGGTAGATGCCGAGGTCGAAGTTATCGGTCTGGAAAGTTCTGTGGTCGAGCACGGACAAGTGGCTCAGCCAAAGTCCGTACACGCAGCCCATCGCGCCGACGAGCAGCCAGGGTCCCGCCTTGTCGCGCCAGGAGGCTGCCGCGGCGTCCGATGACGGACTCACAGGGAAGGCCGCGAACCCAGGCGATGGGCCTGAGATGCCGTAGAACCAGGTGCAGAGAATCGCGACCGTGATCGCGATCAAGCTCAGGTTGAGCTCGGGATGACTGCTTTCGAAGGGCGTCGTGTAGAGGAGGCCGAGGAACGGGAGAGCGGCAATCCAAAGGAGCTGGCGATTGAGTGAGCGAAAACAGCTGTTCGCCGCCAGTGCCGGGTTACGCCTGCGCCGTATTCGCAGCGTCGTGGCGTACACGATGGCCAAGGTCGTGAGGGACGCGAGACCCGCGAGCAGCGACACATAGCGCTCGGACTGGGTCAGGGTGACGCTGAGCTCTTTGCCAAGCGTGAAGGTCTTGCCCGCGTGCATGAGCCAGGAGGCTGAGACCACCCCTGGAAGCCAGCCCAAAACGACAAAAAGCACGGCCCAGGAACGCAGCGCCTCTGGTAGCCGCTGCCAGCTCGGCCCGCGGTGCCGGTTCGGCTCGGACACTGGATTGCGCATGGACTGTTTACCGGGCGCAGCCTTCGACGGAGGGCGTGTCCCTATGGGTCACCGGTGACCTCACGAATGGGAAGACGTTCCGGCTCGTGCTTCCGGTGGTACTGAAAAGTAAGAAACTCGCCGATGAGGCCGAGCGAAAAGGATTGCGCGCCGACCAGGATAAGCAGGATGCCGAGCAGCAGCATCGGTCGAGAGCCGATGGCTTCGCCCATCATCCAAAGCACGGACAGATAGCCGCAGATGCCGACTCCGAGGATGGAGAACAGGAGACCCAGCATGCCGAACAGGTGCATCGGCTTACGCAAGTACCGAGTTAGGAAAGCCACGCTCAGCAGGTCGAAGAACCCACGCAGTATCCGCTCGAGCCCGTAGCGGGACCGTCCGTGCTGACGCGCTCTGTGGTGGACCGGCATCTCGCCGACGACGAAGCCTTGCCAGGCCGCGAGCGCCGGAATGAAGCGAAACAAGTCGCCGTAGATGGGGATCGACTTCAGCACGTCTCGCCGATAGGCCTTGAAGCCACAGTTCATGTCGTGAAGACGCGTGCCTGTCACGACACCGACGGTCTTGTTGAAGAGTAACGAGAAGACCCGTCGGTTGAGTGGATCTTTGCGGTCGACCTTCCAGCCGACGACCACATCGAGCCCTTGGTCGAGCTGCTCGAGCATCTTGGGTAGGTCGGCGGGGTCGTCCTGTAGGTCGGCGTCCATCATGACGACGACGTCTGCCCGGGCACGGTCGAAACCAGCCGAAAGGGCCATGGCTTTGCCGAAGTTTTTGCGCAGGCGGATACCCTGCACCGAGGGGTCCTGCTCGTGTAGCTGCTGAATGACTTGCCAACTGTCATCCGTGCTGCCGTCGTCTACGAAGATGAGTTCATACGGCGTATCGGTACCGAGGGCCGACCGGATTTCGGCGGCTAAGGTCGGCATACTGTCGGCCTCGTTGAGGCCGGGGACGACGATGGAGACTTTCGGGTCTTCGGTTGCGCTGTCTTGCAGGTCGTGAATCCGTGTTAGCGTTTTTGGGGCGGGCATCATAGAGCAGCTTCGATTGTCCGGTCTTTATGCCGAACGGCTCCGTCTTACAAGCCGAAGATGCCTGTGCTAGGGCAGAGTCGAGATGAGCCAGAGACGTATCCCCTTGGAGGGCCAGCCCAACTTCCGTGACCTGGGTGGGTATTCATCTTGCGACGGTCGTACCGTTCGTTGGGGAGTGCTTTACCGCTCGGGAGAGCTCAATAAGCTCAGCCCGGCGGACCAGGTAACATTGGCCGATCTAGGGCTGAAGACCGTCGTCGATCTGCGTTCCGAGCCCGAGATTTCGTTTTTCGGCGAGCCGTTGCTTTCTGACGGAATCGAGCTCCTGTCGATTCCGGTCGCGTCTGGAAATCTGGTGGCCGAGATCATTCCCCCGCTTCTCGAGGGTGATTTCTCCAAAGTACCCTCCGACCTGCTCGTCCGCATCAACCGACAGCTCGCGAATGAGGCGGGGGCCGCGTTCGCGCAGTTCATGCGTGTCGTGTCGGATCCCGCGAACCGGCCACTTGTCTTTCACTGCACCCAAGGCAAGGACCGCACCGGCTTTGCCTCGGCGCTCGTCCTTTCCGCTTTGGGCGTCTCCTGGGATGACATCGTGGAGGACTACCTGCTGTCCAACCCCTATCGCGAAAGCGAAAACGAGCGCTATCTCGAGATGATCGCATCGACCGCTGCGCGGGCGCGTGGAGTGCCCGTGGAAGACCTCGACCTGACCGTCATTCGAGCCCTGTTCTTCGTCGATCCCGCGGCCATCAACGCCGCCAGGGAAGAGATGGTTCGGGAGCACGGCAGCGTGCAAGCCTACCTGAGCGAGTCCTTGGGCTTCGGCGAGGCGGAGCAGGAGCGGCTGAGGGCTGAGCTGCTCGACGGCTGAGCGCATTTTGCAGCCCCACGAACACGAACGCCCCGTCGCCAAGGCAACGGGGCGTTTTCGATCGCGCGGCGATCTCGTGCGTTCCCTTACTTCGAGTTGCCGTTCTCGAGGGTCGACAGGTCGGGCAGCTCGTCGAGATTGGGCAGCAGACCGATCTCGATGCGCCGGTTCTGCGCACGGCCTTCCGGCGTGTCGTTGCTCGCAACCGTGTGCGTTTCCCCGTAGCCCGCAGCCGAAACGCGCTCAGCAGGCATTCCGTACTCGATGAGTAGCTCGGTCACTTCGACCGCGCGGGCGGCCGATAGATCCCAGTTGGATGGGAAGCGCTTGGTGTGAATTGGAACGTTGTCGGTGAAGCCAGCCACCTGGAAGTTTCGGCCCTTCAAGCTCACGAGGACCGGCGCGATCTGCGCGAGGACTTTCTCCCCGTCCTTTTTGAGCTGGGCGCTGCCACTCGGGAACAGCACCGCTTCGGGCAGCGCGACGACCAGCTGGCCGCGCTCGATCCGGACCTGCAGCTGACCCGCGTCGATCATGCTGTTGAGCTGCTCGAGCATCGAGCGGTACTCGGCGAGTCGGCGCTGCGCATTGGCCTCGCGCGCGGCCGCCTCTTCGAGGGCCACTTCCAAGGATTTCATTTGGTCTTCGGTCTTGGCGCTGTCGGCCGTGTAGCCGGCGACGAGCCTGTTGAGCTTCTCGCGGTCCTGCTTACAGGCCTCTAGAAGCTGCGCTTGCGTCGAGCTTTCAGTCGCGAGCTCTGTAATGCGCGCGTTCGCGGCTTTCATGTCCTTCTTCGTGTGCGAGCAGGCGCTCAACATCACAAGACTGCTCGCGATGACCAGTCCTTTCATGCTTGCTTTCATGACACTTGCCTTTCCCCACAATGTGCAGTGTGTGCGCGTACCCTATTCAAGGGCTCGCAGCGGGGCAAGTCGTCGTGCCCCTATTTCACGCCGAGCTCGCCGCGGCGAAGCTGTCGATAAAGGCTCAGCGATTCACGGAGGATCGTCACGGCTTCCGTACGGCCTTGCATGCCTTCGACGATGACTTCCTTGTGTTCCAGCACTTTGTAGTCCTCGAAGAACCGCTGAATCTCGCGCAGGCGATGGTCGGCGAGATCGTCCAACTCTCGGATGTCAGCGTACTCGGGATCGCGCTCGCTGATGGAGATGATCTTGTCGTCGATTCCCTTGTCGTCTCGCATGCGCATCACGCCGATTGCACGGGCTTCGATGATGGTCAGGGGAACGACGGGGCCTCGGCCGATGACGAGCACGTCCAAGGGGTCGCCGTCGTCACAGAAACTCCGCGGAACGAAGCCGTAGTTCGCCGGGTAGTGCACCGCACTGTACAAAACACGATCGAGGCGCAGCAGGCCGCTTTCCTTATCGAGCTCGTACTTGTTCTTGCTGCCCATGGGCACTTCGATGACCACCGGAAAAACGGTGTCGATCTGATCTTCATCGATGTAGACGTCGTGCCAGGGGTGCATGGTTCTAGCCCCCTAAGGTGCACAGCGAAGCGAGCTCGCGCAAGCCCAAGCCGGAGGCTCCGCGTCGCCGGAAGCCATACGGGCTAGAGCCGGTAGCGTGATAGCCATATCGCCGGCCATCCAGGTCACCCCCTTAGCTTGAACGCGGGCTCTCGAGCGCCCCGTTTCACCAGTCCAGAATCGGCCAGCCTCGTTTGCGAGCCGCTCGCCTGAGTAGGGGGTCGGGACTGATCACGCGAGGATGCCCCACCGCCTCCAGCATCGGAAGGTCGGAGTAGGAGTCCGAGTAGAAATAGCTCTGGCTCAGCTCCACCCCGTTGGCCTCCGCCCAGCGTGTCGCGTGCGTGACCTTGCCCGGGCCGTAGCAGATCGGCGTCTCGAGCGTCCCGAGCAAGCGACCCTCAGGGTCGGTGGGAAAGTCATTGGCGAGCCAAGCGTCGAGCTCCCACGCCGAGGCGGCCACGCTGGCCTCGAAGCTCGAGGCGCTGGTCAGCAGCACGAGTGGGTGCATTTGCTGCTTGTGTGCGCGGAGCGCGCAGTGGGCCTTCGGCCGAAGATGCTGGGCCACGACGCTGTCGAACCAGCGCCGCGTCTCTTCTTGCAGGTCGTCGTAGTGACGTCCCTCGTAGTGCTGCACCGCTCGGTTCAGCGCTTGCTCGACGTCGGCCAGGGATAGGTGGTAGAGGACGTTCCAAAGCAGCGCTCTTCCGAACTGCAGAGTCGAGATGTTTCCGCTGAGCAGCTCGTGCTTCGCCCACAGCGCAGCGCTGTTGACGTCGAGCAACGTCCGGTCTAGGTCGAAGAAGGCTGCGGTCTGCCGGGTCAAGACCCCTCCTCTATGGGGCTGACCTCGGTTGCGCAAGCTGGCCGCAGCAGAGCGGCTGATAACGCGGAAGGAAACCCAGATGATTCTCGAACGCTTCAAAGTGACGGATCGCGTCGCCGTCGTGACCGGCGCCGGTCGCGGGATTGGACGCGGAATCGCCATTGCGCTCGCCGAGGCCGGGGCCGACGTCGTCCTCGCTGCCAGGCGGGAAGACACCCTGCGCAAGGTGGCCGGACGTATCGAGTCGCTCGGCCGTCGTGCCCTCGTCGTGCCCACCGATGCCCTCGACACGGCCCAGCTCGACGCGCTGATCGCCCGCACCTTCGAGGAGTTCGGTGGCGTGGACTTTCTGGTCAACAACGTCGGTGGCTCGCTGCCCGGCCCCGCTCTGTCCGTGAGCGACAAGGATTTCGAGCACGCCTTTCATTTCAACGTGACGACCGCCCTTCATTTATCGCGTGCCTTCGCGCCTTCGATGGCCGAACGAGGGCACGGTGCGATCGTGAACATCGCCTCGGCGCTCGCCCACATCGTCGACCACGGTTTCATTTCCTATGGGACCGCGAAAGCGGCCATGGTCCACATGGGCAAGCTGCTCGCACACGAGTGGGCGCCTCACATCAGGGTCAACTCCATCGCCGTGGGGGCGACGGAGACGGACGCCCTCGCCATGGTTACGGCCGATCCATCGCTGAAGAAGAAGATTGAAGATCTCACCCCGCTCGGGCGCCTCGGGACGGTCGAGGATATCGCCGCGGCAGCCTTGTATTTGCTGTCGGACGCGGGAAGCTGGGTCACCGGGACGATGCTCCGGGTCGACGGCGGCGCGGTCGACTCGAACTGGCCCTTCCAGATGCCGAGTGGGCTGAGCGGCCCCAAGTCGGCCTAGCCCTCGGAGCTCACCATGAAGACGTCCTGGCTTCCTGCTGTTTCCACCGATGCCGGCACCGTTCAGGTGCAGGAACGGGACAAGCCGATCCCGGGCCCCGGTCGGCTCCTGGTGCGCATGAGGCTCGCACCCGTTCATCCCTCGGACTTCAACTACATCCGGGGGACGTACCTTGGAGCCTACGAGCGGATGCTTTGGAACTACGAGGCGGCAGATCCAGTCGAGAGGCCGGGCGCGGACCCTTTTCCGAGACCTCCCTACGCGCTCGGTGTCGAAGGGGTCGGAGTGGTCGAAGCGGCCGGGCCGGGCTTGCTGGGAAAGGGGCTCCTAGGGCGCCGGGTGGCCGTCGTGGCCGGCCCGCCCCACGGGACCTGGAGCCAGTATGCGTCGATCGAAGCGCGCCGAGCGTTTCCGGTGCCGTCTTCGCTGGCGGACGAGCAAGCCTGCTCGTTCTTCGTCAATCCGCTGACTTCGCTGGCGCTCGTCCGCAGCGTGCTTGGTGTGCCCCGCGGCGCATGGCTGCTGCAGACCGCCGCGGGCTCGGTCCTCGGCCAGATGGTGCGGAACCTGGCGACGCTCGACGGCTTCGAGGTCATCAACGTCGTCCGGAGTCGTGCGGGTGCCGAGCGGCTTGAGCAAGCGGGTGCGCAGCAGGTGATCGCGCTAGAGGACCAGGACCTGCTGGCGGCTGTGCGCGACCTCACCGCCGGGCAGGGCGTCCCGTATGTGCTCGACTGCGTGGGCGGCCCCGGCGCATCCGATGCGTTGCGCTGTCTGTCTCCGGGAGGACAGATGGTCTGCTTCGGCACGCTCAGCGGCCAGCCGATCCCGCTCGAGCCCCGGGACCTGATGATGCCCGGTACGCGCATCGAAGGGTTCTACCTGCCCGTCTGGCTCGCCAAACAGAGCGTTCTTCAACGATTGTCTTGGCTGCGCAGCGCGGCCAAGCTCATCGGCCAGGGCGTGCTCAGCAGCCCCGTGCAAGAGACCGTTGCGCTCGAGGACATCCAAAGAGCGCTTGCTCTCGCCTCCGAACCGGGCCGAAGCGGCAAAATCCTACTGGACTTGCGGTAGCGAGAGGGCCGCTTCGACGCTCCCCCTCAGCGCTCAGCGCTCATCGGGCTCGCGCTTGCCGCGTTGCGGGCGGCCGAGCAGGCCCACCTGTCCTTCGGTCAGCATCTGCTCCATCACGCGCTGCATTTCGCGGGCGAAGATGACCTTGGCTGCGTCGAGCGCTACGGGTCCGAGGTTCTGCACGAGTTGACCGAGCGCTTCGGGCCCCTCCTCGTCGACGGCGCGCATGTCGACCTCCTCGTTGAAATAACGACTCAGCTCGGCCGCCGCCTTGGACAGGTGCCGCGTCAGGATCAGTGAAGCTTCCTGGGCCGCATCCACGCCGATGCCGTTCTCCTCGAGCGTGAGCGCCATGGTCAGCAGGGCCGGGCTCCGAACCAGGTACCGATCGGACTGACGTTCGACCAAGTTGGCATGCAACAGCGCGCCGAGAAGGCCCGGCGGACGATCCGCGAGCCGGGCTTGCATCTCTTCTTCGCCGAGCAGTTGCGGAGAGTCTCCGCTCCAGGGACTACGGAGCTGAGCCTCGAAACCGAGCCAGCCTTCCAGCGAGGACTGCCCGCCGTCGAGGCGCTCGCACAGGTTGCGGATCGCGCGAATCTGCAGTCCGCGGTCTTGTAGCTTGGCGATCAGCTCGAGCCGCTTTATATGCGGCTCTCCGTAATATGCTTTCCGCCCGCGACGCTGGGGCGGCGGGAGTGCCCCTTTGCTTTGGTAGAACCGAATCGTTCTGCTGGAGACGCCCGTCGCCGCGGCGAGCTCGTCGATTGTGTAGATCTGCTCTTCTTGCTCTGCCATCGTTCGTCGCGGCCCCAGGAGGCCGCCGCCCTGCTTGATCATGCGTGCGCGCTGAGGCTACCGCGAGTGAACTGAGCGGATATGAAGCCCGGCAGCAAAGCAGCAGCTCCGAAGGCGGCCCACGCGGCGAGCGTCAAAAGTAGGATTTCCATAATCCACCTCCTTATGTGCCACTCATAACTATGACAGTTATCGGTGTCAACTTACGAAAGTGAATTCGGTTCATAAACGTGGTGTAATTGCAACAAAAAAGTGCTGCCACCCACTCAAGCCGGTCGAACGAGGCGTTTTTGGGGCCCCCGCCAGTGGGGAGCGCCGCTTCGGCCCGGAACCGGTCCAGGCCGAAACGAGCCTAGGCCGACTTGATCTTCTCGATGATGCTACTGAGGCGAGCCTTGATCTCGGCGCCTAACTTGCGCAGCTCCTCGTCGACATCGCCGGCCGTCGCGTCGACGCGCTGTCCAAACTCTTCGATGCGTGGCTGAATCTTCTCCCAGGCGTCCTTGGCGTCCATGCCCGCCAAATGGAGCTTGACCCGAACTTCATCGGCGAGCTTCTTCAGATCGTTCACCGTGGCCTGTAGGTCCTTCTTGACGTGGCTCTCTTGCTTGTCTGCGCTCATGAGTGCACTCCTTCCGCTTGCGATGCCATTGTGGGCCGAGGGGGAGTCCCCATGCAAAGCGAGGCCGCTTCGCGCAGCGCCCTTGTTCGGACAGCTCGGCCCTGGCAGGCTGCGCTCGTGGCAAGCCAAGAGAAGTTCACGTTCTGTCGCATCTGCGAAGCGACTTGCGGGCTCAAGGCGACCGTGGACGGCGATCAGGTGATCAGGCTCGAGCCGGATCCGCATCATGTCGCGACCCGGGGTTACGCCTGTATCAAGGGCCTCCGCTATCACGAGTTTCACCATTCACCCGACAGGCTGCAGGTCCCGCTCAAGCGAGTTGGCGACCGATACGAAGAGATCAGCTGGACGCAGGCACTGGATGAGATTGGCTCGAAGGTGCGTCGCATGGTGCAGGAGCACGGTGGCGACTCGGTTTCGGCTTACCTCGGAAACCCCATTAGCTTCAGCTTGCTGCCGCCCATTCTGACCGCGGCCTTCTTGCAGGGCTTGGGCTCGAGGAACCTCTTTCAGACGGGCTCGCAGGACTGCAACAACAAGTTCGCCGCTGCGCAAAGGCTCTACGGCTTCCCGTTCATTCAGCCCTTTCCCGATGTGGACCGGACGCAGTGCCTAATCCTCATCGGCACCAACCCGGCAGTGTCCCGCGGAAGCTTCATTCAGCTACCGGACCCGATTCGCCGGCTGCGCGCGATCGAAAAGCGCGGGGGCAAGGTGTTCTTCGTGAACCCGCGCCGCACGGAAACCGCCAAGCAGCTCGGAACCCAAGTGTTCATTCGTCCAGACACGGATGTCTACTTCCTCCTCAGCTTCTTTCATGAGGTCGTCCGGCGCGGCGGCGTGCAGAGCGCTCGGGTGGCCAAGTACATGAAGGGCCTGGACGCCTTGATCGCCCTGAGCGAGGCATGGCCAGCCGAGCGGACCGCAGAGGTCACCGGCATCCCCGCGGACCTGCTCCAAAGCATGGTTCAGACCTATCTGGACGCCGACGGTGCGGCCCTGCAGCTCTCGACCGGGGTCAACCAGGGAAGCCACGGCACGCTCGCAATGTGGATCCTCGAGAGCATCAATGCGGTGACCGGCAACCTCGACCGGCTCGGCGGGACGCTGGTCGGTCACGGCTACGTCGCCGATTTTCCAAAGCACGCCAAGCGTGGCGGTCACACGATGCGCACGGACCGCTCCCGCATTGGAGGGCTCCCCTCCGTGGCCGATACCTTTCCCGCCGGGCTCATGGCCGATGAGATTCTGACGCCAGGTCGAGGGCAGATTCGCGCACTCTTCGTGCTCTCAGGCAACCCGCTGCTGAGCGTTCCCAATAGTAATGGGCGCCTCGAAGAGGCTTTTCGCTCGCTCGAGCTTCTCGTGTCGATCGACATCTTCCGCAACGAAACGGCCAATCTCGCGCACTACATTCTTCCGGGGAGCAGTTGGCTCCAACGCGCCGACTTGCCCTTCGTGTTTCAGTCCCTGATGGGGGTTCAGCCGGTCCCTTACGCGCAGTACACCGATGCGGTGGTTCCGCTGCAGGCTGAGCAGCGGGACGAAACCCAGATTCTGCTCGAGCTCGCACGGGCTTGTGGCTCTTCGCTCTTCGGCTCCCGGCTGATGGCTGGCGTCTTCAACGGCTGGCTGAACCTGCGCCGGCTGCCCGTGCTGGGACGCCGTCTGGGCTTCAGCACCGAGCGCATGCTCGCGATGATGGCGCGGGCGTTCAAGCTCGGCTCGCTCGATGGACTGCGCGCCGATCCGCATGGGCGCCTCATGCAGTCCCATGGTGGCGAGGACTTCCTCGGCAAACGTGTCGTCACCGACGATGGCCTCGTCGACCTCGCTCCGGCGGAATTTCTGCAAGCGGCGCGAAAGCTCGACGCGGCCTTCGAGCGTGAGCGCGCGCAGCTTGGGCGCCTGAAGCTCATCAGCAAGCGTGAGAGCCACAGCCACAACAGCTGGCTGCACAATCACCCGCACTTCGTCGAGGGCAAGCGCCGGACGAACTACCTATACATGAACCCCGCCGATGGCGAACGCGTCGGGGTTCAGACGGGAGACCTGGTGGAGGTGAGCAGTGAGGTGGCTTCGACACGCCTTCCCGTGCGGCTCAGTGAGGAGATGATGGTTGGGGCCGTCGCGCTGCCGCACGGCTGGGGGCATCAGGAGGCCGACGGACTGAGCGTCGCGCGCACGACGGAGGGAGCCAACGTCAATCTTCTGGCTGCCGACGGGCCAGAGGCGTTGGAGCGCTTCTCAGGCATGGCCCAGCTCAACGGGATTGTCGTCGACGTCCGCCCCGCGAACCTCGGAGGCGAGCGATGAGACGCCTGAGGGCGGGACTGGGCAGGGCGTATTTGCGCCTCGCGGGCTGGGAGCTCCAGGGGGGGCCACCGGCTGGTCTGCGCAAGTACGTGATCATTGCTGCTCCTCACACGAGCAATTGGGACGGCCCGGCCATGTTGGCGATGGCCGCCGTTCTGGGTATCGACGTGCAGTGGATGGGCAAGGACGACTTGTTCAAGCCGCCGATGGGCCGTGTGCTGAAGGAGCTCGGAGGGATACCGATCGATCGCCGCAAGGGCGCCGGCGTCGTGGAACAGATGGTCCGGCGCTTCGAGGAAGCCGACGAGCTGGCCCTTCTGGTTCCCGTGTCCGGGACCCGTTCTTACGCGGACCATTGGAAGTCGGGCTTCTATCACATTGCCAAGGAGGCCAAGGTGCCGGTGTGTCTGTCGTATTTGGACTTCGATCACAAGAAAGGTGGCATCGGTCCGTGCATCGAGCTCAGCGGAGACATGCGCGCGGACATGGATCGAATTCGCGCCTTCTACCGGGACAAGCGAGGACTCTATCCGCAGAATCAGAGCGAGATTCGACTGCGCGAAGAGGACAGCCTCGACTAGCGGTCTCGCGTATCGCCAAGCATTGCGGTTTCAGCGGGCTCCGCGCGCGACCCGAACGCGAGCGCTAGCGTCCGAGCAGAAGCACGCCGACGCCCAGCGCGATGGCGATGACCTGCGGCCAGCCGGGCAGGGCAGGGCGCTCGTGCTCGTGAGCCCAGTCGTGCGTAACGACATGAAGGAGCAGCCCGCTCACGCTGGCTTCGATCCAGGGCTCACCGGCCGTCCAGTGTCCGAGCGCCGTGTAACGGGCGAGCAGCACGCCCACGGTGCCGAAGGCGGCCAAGCCGATCGCGCGACGGACGGCTGAGGCCGCGCCATGCGAAGAGGCGAAGGCCAGGGTGATGAGCGCGGTCACCGGGACCGAGTGCACGGCGACGGCGGTGAGCACATCGCCGTGGTGATGGTCTGCATGTGCGCCCATGGTGAACGCACCCAAGGCGAGGCCGTCACCGATCTTGTGGATCATCAGGCCCCAGTAGCTGAGCTCCAGCCCCATCGTCGATGAGTGGTCGTGCTCCGGGTCCTCCTTGGCGACCCGTTCGATCAGCCAGGGAGTCAGGAAGGCCACGGCGACCGCCGACAGAACCCAGGGGCCTCCGCCCCGTATCGCATCGGGAATCAGTCGTCCGACCACGACCGCCACGGAGGAAACCACGGCGAACGTACGAACCGCGTCGAGCCAGCGCCCACGGCCCGGGGCCAGCAGCCCGAGAGCGGCTCCCGCGGCGACGGAGCCTAGGACAATCGCGACCGGCCAAATCATCCGATCGCCATATCACGGTTCCGCGCCGAGCTTGGCCGCGGCAGAGTCATATGCAGGGGTTCAGAGGGCCGCTTCGGCTTCCGCTTCCGCGGCTTCCTTCGCGAGGATGCCCTCGGCGCAGACCGGGCAGGCCAAGGCCTCCTTGGCGATTTCGTAGCCGGCGCCGCCCGGGTCGTCCTGGTGCTTGGCCTTGCGCCCGGTGCGCTGGCGCTGTGCTTTGCCGCGGCTCGGGTATTCGGTAGGGCGGCGCTCGATGACGACCTTCGAGGCTCGTTCTCCCGGGCGCGAAACGCGATTGCACAGCTCACATCGATACATTCGGGGCTTCTCCTAGAGTCGGCGAGCTGCTTCCTTGACATGCAGGGGACCTTCGAGCAAGCGCTGGTCGGCTACGCGCCCCCGATTTAGGGAGTCCGACCCGTCTTTGGCAGGGTCGAGTGCCTCGCAGAGCGGCTTTCCCCTAGCGCCCCAGGAGTCGGGCGGCGTCGATGGCCGCGTAACTGAGCACACCGCTGGCTCCCGCACGCTTGAAGCAGAGGAGACTCTCGAGGATGACCTTCTCCCAGTCGAGCCAGCCCTGGTCGGCGGCCCCGCGCAACATCGCGTACTCGCCACTCACCTGGTACGCGAATGTGGGAACGCCAAAGGCCTCGCTCACGCTGCGCACGACGTCCAGGTAGGGCATGCCGGGCTTCACCATGACCATGTCCGCGCCCTCGGCGATATCGAGAGCCACCTCGCGCAAGGCCTCGTCGCTGCAGGCCGGGTCCATTTGATAGGTTCGCTTGTCGGCCGAGCCGAGGCTCTGTGCCGAGCCGACGGCATCGCGAAACGGGCCGTAGAAAGCCGAGGCGTACTTGGCCGAGTAGGCCAGTAGACTCACGCCCTGCAGCTTCTCCCCGTCGAGCGCCTTGCGGATCGCGCCGATGCGGCCGTCCATCATGTCGCTCGGGGCGATGATGTCGCAGCCTGCTTTGGCCTGCACGATGGCCTGCTCGCAGAGCCGCTCCACCGTTTCGTCGTTCAGAATTTCGCCGTTGCGAACGATGCCGTCCTGACCGTGCGTGGTGTACGGGTCGAGGGCGACATCGCAGATGACACCAATGCCCTGGTGCTTTTCCTTCACCGCGCGTACCGCACGGCAGACCAGATTGTCGGGATTGCCGGCCTCGGTTCCGCTTTCGGTCTTGAGCTCTGGCGGCGTGACCGGAAACAAAGCGATCGCCGGAATGCCTAGATCCGTCGCTTCGCCGACCGCTTCGACGAGAAGATCGATGCTCAGCCTGTGCACGCCCGGCATCGAGGGCACGGGCGTTCGCGCCCCGCTTCCCTCCTGTACGAACACGGGCCAGATCAGATCGTCGACGGAAACCGAAGCCTCCGAGACGAGCCGGCGTATCCAGTCGTGGCTGCGGTTGCGGCGGAGTCGGGTGCTCGGAAATTGCCCTGGCTGCTTCGAGGCGCTCATCTTCACTGGAGCCTAGCAGTCTCACGGCCGGTGCTCGAACGCATGGCCTGCTTCCCTGTCCAGTGCGCTGGCACAGGCCGCACGCTAGACTCTGGGCGCTGTATGACTCGCTTGCATTTTTCGGCGTTCGTCGTCTCGATCATGGCCGTGCTTGCTGCGTCCTGCGCAACGACCATGACCGGCCGGCGTCAGCTCAACATGATTTCCGACGACAAGATGAACGCCATGGGGATCGCGGCGTTTGCAGACCTCAAGGAGAAGGGGAGCGTCCAAGCCGAGCCCGAGACGAACGCCTACGTGCGCTGCGTGGCCGATGCCATCGTCGATGTGATCCCCGCGCAGTACGCGCCCGAGGGCACGGAGTGGGAGGTCGTGGTGTTCGAGGACCCGACGCCGAACGCCTTTGCGCTTCCGGGAGCCAAAATTGGGGTTCACACCGGCATGCTCGAGATCGCGCAGACGCCGGACCAGCTTGCGGCGGTCATTGGGCACGAGGTCGGACACGTGCTCCTCGAGCACGGCAATGAGCGGGTGTCTCAGGGGCTCATGGCCGACGGCGCGGTTCAGATTGGCTCGATCGCGGTGGGTGCCGCCGGGACTGGCTACGGCGACCTCATCGTTGGGGGTCTGGGCATCGGCGCCCAATACGGGGTCATGCTTCCGTTTAGCCGCAAACACGAGAACGAGGCGGATGAGGTCGGTCAACGCCTGATGGCCCAGGCAGGCTTTGACCCCCGCGCAAGCATCGAACTCTGGGAGAACATGAAGAGCCACTCGAAGGGTGAGCCTCCACAATGGCTCTCCACCCATCCCGCGCACGACAGCCGAATCAGTAACCTGGAGCGGCACCTTTCGGAGGCCCGGCGGCTCTACGACCAGGCCCAGCCCCAGGACTGTAAGCGACAGGCTCCAAAGCCCTGAGTCAGCCCTTCGTCGGCTGGAGACGAGTTCTCTTGTGCTGGTAAAGAGGGCCGTCTTCGAAGTCCAGGGCGCGGTAGTAAGGGCGGGTACCGATGGCGGAGATCACCGAGACACGGTCGAAGCCGGCTTCAGCCGCGGCGTGACTGGCCTGCTCGATCAGCGCACGGCCGAGGCCTCGGTGCTGGGCGGCCTCGGCGTCTCTCGTGCCGAGGTTCAGGGCGAGGCCGTAGACGTGGACTTCGCGGATGAGCGCGCTGCTTCGAAGCTCCGCCAGGGGCGCCGGCTCCCGGGGTAGAAAAAGCCTGAGGAAGCCGACGATGCGGTCTTGCGGCGTGACCCACTCGAGGAAGAGCTCCTCGCCACTGGCCGTCGGATAGTGGGTCCGGCGCAAAGACAGGGTTTGCGGGTCGACGGCGCTGCCGCGCACCTCACGGCTTCGAATGTCCCGACGCCGGATGCCCCGGTCTTGCAGGCGTGCCTCGACCGTTTCGCGGAGGTTGCCGTTTCGGCTACCCCGCACGATATCGGTTCCTGGAATGTCGCGGACGACGCGGCTGAGGCGACAATATCGGGGTGTCGTTCGTAGCGCGTGGGACAGCACGCCGAGCAGCTCTTCGCGCGAGTAGGGCCGCCATTGACCGCTTTCGTGGAACTGCATCAACTCCGCGCTCTCGACCAGGCTGCAGGGATAGATCTTGAGCTCGTCGGGTCGAAGGGCCGGGTCTGTGAACAGCTCGTCGTAGTCGCAGCGGTCGTCGACCGGGGTCGAACCAAGCAAGTTGGGCATCCAATGGGCCTGGATTTTGAACCCGAAGCGGCGCAGCAGGCTCGCGGCCTCCCGCGTGCAGTCACTGTCGTGTCCGCGCTTGTTTGCGAGCAAGACGGCGTCATTCAGGCTCTGGATGCCGAGCTGGACTTTGGTGACGCCGAGCCGGCGTAGGTTCGTCGCGCAGTCGACATCGATTTCGTCTGGCCGGGTCTCGACGACCAGGCCGACGCAGCGATGGTGGGCGGTCTCGTTGCGCTCATGGGCCTGCTCGATGTCGTCCCAGCCCGCTTGCTCCTCCTCGGAGACGAGCTGTCCGCCGTAGACCTCCCGGAGTCTCCCGGAAACCTGCTGATTGTAGCTCTTCTTCAGGGTGCGGCCGTCCACGTGCCGGCTGAGCGTTTCGAAGGGATTAGGCGCGGGGCGGCTCTTCGGCTCGCTCGAGCCGTCGAAATCATTGAGGGCATCGAAGCAGCGCCTGACGAACCAGCGCTGGTACGCGGGCGCGTAGAAACTCCAAGTGCCGCCCAGAATGATGAGCTCGACCTTGTGGATGGGGTGTCCGGTCGCGTGCAGCGCAGCCAGTCGCATCCAGGTCTGCCAATACGGGTCGAACTGGTTGTCCTCCGCGCGCTGTGCACCGGGCTCGTCCGAGAGGTAGCTTTTGGGCATGCGCACGTCATTGGGGCAGAACACACACTTGCCAGGGCAAGGATAGGGCTTTGTGAACACCGCCACCGGAGCCACGCCACTTCGGGTTCGCGTCGGGCGGAACCGGAGCCGGCCGACGAAAGCCTCCTCCGAGACTTCGATACCGGCTTCCTCATGGAAGGCCCGGAAGCCAGCGAGGAGCTGACTGGTCGAGAAGAAGCCTCCGCCATCGCGCGGAAAGCGTCGCAGGACCTGCCGGAGCAGGTCGAACGGCAAGGGACCCGCCGGCGTGCTCGGGTCGCGCAGCAACGCATCGAGGGCTCGGAGCACTCCGATCATGGGCTCCCGCCAGCGCAGCACGTCTTCGTGTGAGCTAGGCGGTCGAGTTCGGCGGGCCCGTTCCCGGAGGGCCGTGCTGACGTAAGGCGCAGACAAGGCTAGGCGTTCTTGTCGATGAAGCGGAGGGTCGCCTGCCCGATTTCGTTGGCGCTATCCTCTTGAATGAAATGCAGGCCGGCGACCGTGATCTCTTCCTGGTTGGGCCAGCTCCGGCACAAATCGCGCATGGGGCCCGTCAAGATGCTTCCCGGGTCTGCATTGATGAAGAGCTTGGGCGGGGTTTCGCTCCCGCTGAGCCACTGGCCGTAGGCCTCGACGATGGCGACGACGTCGGCCGGTTCGCCCCCAATCGGGATCTGGCGCGGCCAGGTCAGGGTGGGCCGCCGAGCCTCGCCTGCTTCCGAGAAGGGTGCGCGGTAGCGTGCCATCTCTTCGTCACTGAGCTTTCGAATGACCGCGGACGGCAAGATGCGTTCCACGAACACATTCTTCTTCAAGATGATCTCCTCGCCGGCGGGCGAGCGCATCGCTTCGAAGATCTTTCGGGCGTCCTGAGGCCAGTCATCGAAGCTGGGGACCGGCGCAACGATGGCTTCCATGTAAACGACGCCCCGGACCTGCTCCGGATGACGGCTGGCCCAGTCGAACCCCAGGGCTGAGCCCCAGTCGTGGATGACGAGGAAGACAGGCTCGTCCCCGACCACGGCATCGAACCAGGCGTCGAGGTACCGACGGTGATCCACGAAGCGGTATCCGCTCGTGCTCGGTCCCGAGTTCCCCATGCCGATCAGGTCCGGCGCCAGGCAGCGGGCCTTGGGCGAAACTTCGCTGATCACGTTGCGCCACAGGTAAGAGGATGTCGGGTTCCCATGAAGGAAGACCGCCGTGACCGGTCCCTCGCCGGTGTCGACGTACGACATCTCGCTGTCCCCGACCGCAATCCGTTTCCGAGGGTGCGGGTCCTTGGCGTAGTCGGCGCTCATGATCGCGCTTGGTACCCCAGAGCCGTCGACACAGCAACACTCGCATGCTGCCGACACTGGGCAGCCCCTCAAAGCCAGCCTGTCTCGGCGCCCTCGGACTCAGCTAGACTGGGCCTAGGGCCCGAAAAGCCCTGGGCGGCATGCGGAATCGCCTGAAGCTTCCCGTGGACCTTTGGCTCGCAATACTGAAGACTTACAGCCGAAATCTCGAAGGGTTACAAGAATGAGTCCCCTCGTTCTCAGTGTCGCCGGCTCAGATCCCAGTGGAGGCGCGGGGCTTCAGTCGGACATCAAGACCATCCACGCGCATGGCTGCTACGCCCTGGCGGTGCCTGCGCTCATCACCGTTCAGAACACGCAGGGGGTGCGGGCCCTTCAGACGCTCGGAGCCGAGCTCGTGCGCGACCAGCTCGACTGGCTCCTTCAGGACCTGCGCCCAGTCGCCGCGAAGACCGGAGCGCTGGGCTCGGCTGCGGTCGTTCGCGAGCTCGCGGACGTGGCTCGCCAGAGCGGCATCCCCTGGATCGTCGATCCGGTGTTCCTGCCGACCGACGGCGCTTCGCTCGCGGAGCCAGGGCTGCCCGAGGCGATGCGAGACCTGCTGCTGCCCGAAGCTAGGCTCGTGACTCCCAACGCGAGCGAGGCCGAGGTCCTGGCGGACATGCAGGTCCGTACGCTGGGAGATGCGCGGGAGGCGGCGAGACGCATCGCGTCCCTGGGCGCCCGAGCGGTCCTCGTCAAAGGCGGACATCTGACCGGGCCCAGTCGCGGCACCGACGTTCTGCTCAGCGGCGGTCAGTTTCACGAGCTGGCTCCCGGCGCGATGCTGCCCCGGGTGCCGCACGGCACGGGTTGCGCGCTTTCAGCGGCCATCGCGAGTCGTCTCGCGCTCGGAAAGCCGCTGCTGCAGGCCGTCACCGACGCCAAGCTTTGGCTGACCAGGGTCGCCGAGCATGCTTTTTCGCTGGGGCAGGGCGCGCTGGTCCTGGATCATTTTCGCGGACTCACAGAGCAAAGCTAGAACCATTCGAAGTTTGCGCCCCTCTTTAGTTGCCCGGTCTTTTCAGGGCCTGCTACATGCGCAGCAAAGTGTAAGTGGGAGAGAATGGCGCGCAGTCGCAAGAAGAAATCCAAGAAGGGTCCCCAGATCGACCTGCCTATCGACAGCATCGAAGATGCCTCGTTGGTCGAAGAGACGAAGCGACGGTACCTGAACTACGCGCTGAGCGTCATCACGGCCCGGGCCCTGCCCGACGTACGCGACGGCCTCAAGCCAGTGCAGCGCCGGATCTTGTACACGATGTACAACGAGCTGCGCCTGCGCAGTGACGTCAAGCATCGCAAGTCGGCGGCCATCGTCGGCGACGTGATGGGCAAGTTCCATCCACATGGGGACACGGCTATCTACGACGCTCTGGTTCGGCTCGCGCAGAGCTTCGCCATGCGGCAGCCGCTGGTGGACGGCCGTGGCAATTTCGGCTCTCCGGATGGCGATGCCGCGGCGGCCATGCGCTATACCGAAGCGCGCTTGCAAAAGCTCGCCGACGAGTTGCTCGGCGAGCTCGGCAAGCAGACGGTCGCCTTTCGTCCGAACTACGACGGCCGTCTCTTCGAGCCGATCGTCCTGCCCGCTCGCTTCCCGAACCTTCTCGTCAACGGCTCACAGGGCATCGCGGTCGGCATGGCCACGTCGATTCCGCCACACAACCTGGTCGAGGTGGTGCGAGCCGCGGTGGCCCTCATCGACGGAGATTTGAGCACCAAGCAGCTCATGAAGTTCGTCAAGGGACCGGACTTCCCGACGGGCGGCGAGCTCGTGAGCTCGCGCGAGGAGATCGCTGCGGCCTATGAGACGGGGCAAGGCTCGCTCAAGCTTCGAGGGCAGTGGAAGAGCGAGCGCCCCGAGCGTGGCAACCCGCTGATTATCATCAATTCGATTCCCTACGCCGTCGAGCGCCGCGCGGTGGTCGAGAAAATCGCCGAAGTCATCATCCAAAAGCGCTTGCCGGCGCTCATCGACGTGCGGGACGAGAGCACTGACGACTGCCGCATCGTCTGTGAGATGAAGAAAGACGCCGATCCTCAGATGATCATGGCGTACCTCTACAAACACACCCCGCTTCAGACGAATATCCAGGTCAACCTGACTTGCCTGATTCCGACCGAGCACCCCGAGATCGCGGCGCCCCAGCGGATCGGGCTGAAGGCGATTCTCAGGTACTTCCTCGATTTCCGCATGGAGGTCGTGACCAAGCGCTTGCAGTTCGAGCTCGACCAGCTCCTGGCGCGAATTCACATCCTCGAAGGCTTCGTCACCATTTTCGACGCCCTGGATGAGGCGATTCGCATCATTCGCCGCTCCGAGGGCAAGCAGGACGCCGCCAAGAAGCTCATCGCGCGCTTCGAGATCGACGAGCTGCAGGCCGACGCCATTCTGGAGCTCAAGCTGTATCGCTTGGCCAAGCTGCAGATTCTCATCATCCGCGAGGAGCTACAGGAGAAGGAGACGGAGGCCCGCAGGGTGCAACGCCTGCTGAAGAGCGAGTCCGCCCGCTGGAAGCTGATTCGTGCCGAGCTCGAAGAGGTCAGCGCCGCCTATGCCGACCCCCGACGTACGCGGATCGTTGCCAAGCTCGACGAGCCCGAGTTCGACGCGGAGGACTTCATCGTCGAGGAAGACGCGATGGTGGTCGTGACCCGGCAGGGCTGGGTGAAGCGGCAGCAGCGGGTCAAGGATGTCGGCTCGACCCGGCTTCGCAAGGGGGACCAGGTGCTTGCCGTTCTGGCGGGCTCCACCCGGAGCTCGGTCGCTTTCTTCAGCAACCAGGGGGTCTGCTACGTCAGCCGCATCGTCGACATCCCTGCCACGACGGGGCACGGCACGCCCCTTCAGACGCTGTTCAAGATGGCCGACGGTGAGCGAGTCGTCGCGGCCATCGGCTTCGATCCCCGGTTCTTCGAGGTGCCGCCGCCAACCGAGGGGGCCGAGGAGCCGGAGGAACCGTACGCCATCGCGGTCACGCGCGGCGGGCTGTCGCTTCTTTTCTCTTTGCGCGGACATCGTGAACCCAGCACTCGAACCGGGCGCAAGTTCACGCGCCCCAAGCCGGGGGACGAGGTCATCTATGTGGGGGCCGTCTACGCGAACGACTGCGTGGCCTGCGTCAGCCGGCAGAGGCGAGCCTTGCTCTGCTCGACCGACGAGGTCTCGCTGCTGTCGGGTCCGGGCCGAGGAGTCATGCTCATCAAGCTTGCCAAGGGTGACGAGCTCGTCGCGGCCAAGGTGCTCGGGTACGACGACGATGCCCTCGTCGTGAAACGCGAAGGTGGGAGCGACTACCGCATCACGCGCCGCAAGTACGAAGCGGTCTCACGCGGAGGCAAAGGCTTTCAGCTGTTCACCCGTGGCAAGGTCGAGGCCCAAGTGTACCAAGAACCCGAAATCCCAAGCTTTCCGGAGGACTAGTGGCTTACACGGCCAAAGACATCGAGGTGCTGGAAGGGCTCGAGCCCGTTCGCAAGCGGCCGGCCATGTACATCGGCGGAACCGATGCCAACGGTTATCACCACCTCCTGTGGGAGCTCCTGGACAACAGTGTCGACGAGGCCATCAACGGGTTCGCCAGCCGTATCGAAGTCGTCCTGGACCGCGACCATCGGGGCGTGACGGTCACCGACAACGGTCGGGGCATTCCAGTCGACATTCATCCCAAGTACAAGCGCTCCGCGCTGGAGCTCATTCTCACCACCTTGCATGCCGGGGGAAAGTTCGAAGGGAAAAACTACCAAGTCGCAGGCGGCCTGCACGGTGTGGGCTCCTCCGTCGTCAACGCGCTGTCGACCGAGCTGAGCGCGACCGTCTGGCGAGGCGGTGTCACCTATGAGCAGACTTACGCTCGAGGCAAGCCGACGGGCAAGCTCAAGAAGGGCACCAAGACCAGCAAGCGCGGCACCAGCATCCACTTTCGTCCCGACACGGACATCTTCGGCAAGAAGGCCTCCTTTGATCTGAACCGCGTCCGTGAGCGGCTCGAATCGAAGACCTATCTGCATCGCGGTCTGAAAATCGTCTTCGTCGACGAGAGGTCCCAGGAAAAGGCGGAGTTCGAGCATCCCGGCGGCATCGTCGACTTCCTCGAGAAGTTCATCGCCGAACGCGGGAAGCCCTCGGTGCATCCCGAAGCATTCACCGTGGATCACGAGGAAGAGCCGCGCTTCGAGTTGGCCCTTCGATGGACCGAGGCCACGGACGAGGTGATTCGCAGCTACGCCAACGGCATCCCGACCGGCTCCGGCGGCACCCACGAAAATGGATTCAAACAGGGCGTCGCCAAGGCCCTTCGCAACTACATGGACGCCCACAAGCTGGTGCCCAAGGGTGTGAAGGTCACCGCGGACGACATCCGCGAGGGTCTGGTCGCCATCGTCAGCGTTTACGTGCAAGAACCTCAGTTCCAGGGGCAGACCAAGGACCGGCTCAACAACCCGGAGATCACCGCTCAGCTCGAGACTTCCATTCGGACCGCGTTCGAGCATTGGCTACACCAGAACAAGACTTCGGCCGAGTCCATCGTGTCACGCGTGGTCATCGCCTCGCGGGCTCGCGCGGCCAGCCGTGCGGCCAGCCAGCAGATTCAGCGCAAGACGGCCGTCAGCCATCGGCTGAACCTTCCGGGCAAGCTCGCCGACTGCTCGAGCACGAATCCGGGCGAGTCCGAGTTGTTCCTGGTCGAGGGCGACAGCGCGGGCGGCAACGCCAAACAGGGCAGGGACCGCAAGACCCAGGCGATCCTTCCCCTTCGCGGCAAGGTCCTGAATGCCGAGCGTGCGACTCAGACACAGATCATGGGAAACCGCGAGCTGCAGGACATCGTGAGCGCGCTTGGTTGCGGTATCGGCAAGGACTTCGACATCAACAAGCTTCGCTACGGAAAAATCTTTCTCTTGATGGACGCCGACAGCGACGGGCATCACATCGCCACGCTGCTGCTTACGTTCTTTTTCCGTATGCTGCCTGCGCTGGTACGGGCCGGTCATGTATATCTGGCCCAGCCGCCTCTGTACCGCATCGACATCGGTAAAGAGGTTCACTGGGCGCTCGACGACGAAGAACGCGAGCGCATCATCTCCGAGGCGCGCGGGAACGCCAAGGTCGAGATCAGCCGGTTCAAGGGGCTCGGTGAGATGACCGCCGACGAGCTTCGGGAGACTACGCTCGACAAGAGCCACCGACGGGCCCTGCGCGTGATGGTCGGGGGGGAGCTGGAGGCGGACCGGGTCTTCAGCGAATTGATGGGCAAGGATCCGTCGGCGCGGTTCGACTTCATCATGGAGCGTGCGCCCCAGGCCGAGGCACTAGAGCTCGACGTTTGACGTACTAGAGTGTTGGCGGCGTCTGGCGGCCGCTCGCCCCCGCGCCGCTTCCACGGTCGCTCCGGGGCTCCGTGGCGGCCGGAGGGTGAAAAGCTCGTTCGCCGAGCTGGGCTTGGGTCGCTTTTGACGGCGATCCGCTCGTCCGACGCAGGGTTAATTTCCCCAGCTAGGCATGTGTAATTCAGACAACAGTGTGAATTGTAGCCACGCCGATTGTGGTAGATGATTCACACAAGAGTCTGAAACGTTTGCAGCGTGGCGACGTCTCTTTGACGGCGCGGGCCCCGCTCAGGCGGCTGCGTGCAGGGCTGGGATGCGGTGCTCTTCGACGTCTTCGAGCTTCTGGAGCTCCCTGTTCGTGGCTTCCGTGGTGTGTCGCTGCCAGATCATGGCGACGAGCATGATCACGTTCATGCCGACCAGGCGAACCCAGAAATAGATATCCAGACGGTCCGCGATGGCGCAGATGGAGATCAGGTAAGAGTGCGGGGCCGAGGAAATCACGGTCCAAAGTCGCATCGGGCCGAGGTTGTGCTTTCGGTAGACCTGCGCGACCTGCTCGTTGCTCTCGAGCGTCCGGCTTTGGGTCCAGGCGACGGGGTTCATCCAGCTGAGCAGGCGCTGCTGACGCTGGCTCACCGGGAGAAGAATCTGGTTGATGGCCAAGCGGCTGATCGGGTTGGCAGCCGCCTCCGAAAGCTGACGAAGCTCGGTTTCGCCCACATCTTCGATCTTTCGGCCAGGCTTGGTGGCGCGCAAATAGAGCTCTTTGTAGAAGTCGTAGAGCGACATGTGAATCGCCGCGAGCCCGATGGTCGGGAGCATCAGCCACAGATAGATGCTCTGCCGAGTGCTCAGGTAGACATGCAAAAATGCAGGGAAAACCGTCAGGACGGCGACGATCACGTCGGCCAGGGCGTCGTGTGCGCGGCCGTACACCGAGCTCATGTTCTTGGCGCGCGCGAGCAGACCGTCCGCGCCGTCCAAGATTGCGGAGCTCCACAGAAGAAGACCGCCCGCAACCATTGCGCCGCGCGTTCCCCATAGGAACATCGCACCCGCCAGCAGCCCTGGGATCACGGTGAGCAGGGTGATCATGTCAGGGGTGATGCGGGTTCGGTACACCGCTCGCACGAAGCCATAGGCCAGCGTCCGGTGCAGGTAGATGTTCACGGGATCCTCTACATCGGAGGACTTCAGGATCGTTCTGAGTGGGGCGATGTGACTCATTTTTCCTGCCATCTAAGCAAGACTTGCGCCAACTTCAAAAATACCGTCGCTCGAGCCCGCCGCCCTGGGGTCACTATCCGGGGCGAGCAAGACCTTCCCTACGTTTCTCCCTTGCTCGAGGTATGTATGAGCCTGCGCCGCTTCCTCCAAGGGGAAGACCTTGTCGATGTGTGGCGGGATGAACCCTCGCTCGTAGAGCGCCATGAGCTGGTGCATCTCTTCACGGATCATTTCGGGCCAGTTCCACAGCCGGCCCATGTTGACCCCAGCTACGGCCTTGTTGTCGTTCATCAGTTGGACCGGGAGGAAGAAGGGCGTCTTCGTGAGCTCTGTCAGCACGTGCGGTAGCTTGCGGCGACCTCCCTTGTTGAGCGACGCCCAGCCGAAGGCGATGAGCATCCCGCTCGGACGAAGAAGTCGGTAGCCTTTGCGCCAGTCGCTGGGGCCCAGCGCGTCGAGCACCAGATCCAGACCGCGACCATGGTTGAGCTCGTTGATGACCGCTTCGTAGTCCTCAGTTCGATAGTCGATGACGTGGTCGCAGCCTTGCTTCCTGACGTGAGGATGCTTGGGGCCCGACGCCGTGCCGTAGGTAGTGAGGCCCTCGACCGATTGGCAGATCTGCACGGCCGCGGTGCCGACGCCGCCGGCAGCCTGATGCACCAATACGTGATCGCCCGAACGCACGCGGAACACCCGGTGCAGCATGTGATGAGCCGTCAGGTAGTCGACGGGCAAGGCCGCGCCCTCGGCGAAGGACATCGCGGCGGGAAGCGTGAAGCATTGCCGCTCGGGGACGAGGACCGTGTCGGCGTGACCGCCGAAGCGGGTTAGGGCGCAGACCCGGTCTCCTTCGCGCCATGAGGTCACTCCGGACCCCACGGCGTCTATCCGCCCCGCTACTTCGTAGCCCATGACCATGGGCGGCTTCGGGGCGTCGGGGTAGAGCCCCTGTCGCGCCATCACGTCGGCGAAGTTCAGGCCGGCGGCCCGCACCGCGATCCGAACCTCAGCTCGTGCAGGCTCGGGAGTTGGCGTCTCGCGTACCTCTAGGACGTCCGGTTTGCCGTACTTTGGGATGTAGACCGCTCGCATTGTACGCACCTCCTATGCGTGCCTCGGGCACTCGTTACCGGCGATGCCCTTGGAAGCGCACACATGAGGAAGAGCAAGTCTGCGCTTTGAGAGCGAATTGTCTCCCAGAGACCTTCTGAGCCCCGTTTTTCCCGCTTCCATTCGATCGAACGCGTTTGCGCGTCGTCTTTTTTGACGGCTCGAACCAGTTCTGATTCAAGCGTTCAAGAAGCACTTCGATAACTGGGGGGTTCATGGGTTCGACCTGTCACGTGTGTTCAAATCCGTTCGAGGTTCGTTTTCGCTATCAGGTGCGCGAGGAGGACGGGCAGTACATCTACATCTGCTCGACCGCCTGCCAGCAGCGGCTGCTGTCACAGGGCGGCGTCTGCTGCGATGCTTGCGGCAAGAGCTTCGAGCTCGAGTTTCCGTATCAGGTTCGGGTGGGCGATGGTGTACGCGAGTACTTCTGCTCCACGGCCTGCCGTGAGACGGAGGAGGGTCGCAAGAGTAGCGTGGATCTCGGCAGGGCCCGTCCCAAGCGGATCGCCGTCTTCAATCACAAGGGCGGTACCGGCAAGACGACCACCTCTATCAACATCGCCGCCGGTCTGGCTGAAGCCGGTCAACGCGTGCTTCTCATCGACGCGGACGGTCAGGGGAATGTCGGGGCCTCTCTCGGGATTCGAGGACAGAAGACCCTCTATCACGTGCTCGTGCACCAGGCGCATCCGTCCGAGGCAGCGATTCCCGTTCGCAGCGGGCTCGACGTACTGACGTCCAACGAGCTGCTGGCGGCTGCCGAGCTCTTTTTGGCTGAGCGGCCCAACCGCGACCGCATCATGCGCGAGCGCCTCGGGGATGCCTGCCGCGACTACGACACCGTGGTCATCGACTGTGCTCCGGCCCTTTCGCTGATGAACCAGAACGCCCTGGTCTACGCAGACAGTCTCGTGGTTCCGGTCGCCTGCGACTACCTCTCCTTGGTTGGCGTCAAGCAAGTGCTGCGTACGGTCCGAAACGTCCACGAGCTGCTGCAGCACGACGTGCAGCTCCTGGGCGTGCTGCCCACGTTCTTCGACAAGCGCAACCGAATCTCCCGTGACGCGCTGGCGACCCTGCGCGAGCACTTTGGGGAGCGCTGCTACGACCCGATTCGCATCAATACGAAGCTGCGCGAAGCCCCGAGCGCCCGGAAGACGATTTTCGAGCACGCGCCGAACAGCCACGGTGCCGAGGACTACATGAGCCTCGTCGCGAAGCTCGCGGCAGAGCCGGTTCAACAAACTGCCCAGGTCGTCGTCCCGAGCAACGACGTCTCCAGGTTTCCAGCGGCTTCGTAGGAAGGGGTCAGCATGAGCAAGCGCAACGCAGAACGAGTGAACGCGGTTCTCGACAATGACGAGGTCAGCGCGGTCCTACGGGACACCTTCTATCGAGAGGGCGCTACCAAGGTACCCGCCAAGAAAAAGCGGGTTCGCAAGGCCAAGAAGAAGGAGGACCTTCACTATGAGGTAATCTGCATCTCTCTCTACAAGGAGGATCTGGCGCGCCTGGATGCCATGGTGGCCGAGCTCAAGGAGCAGGGGCACCGCAAAATCAGCCGTAGTGGGCTCATTCGCTTCGCCTTGGACCAGGTCGATCTCGAAAAACTCCCCCGCAGCTACTGAGTGCACGAAGTGTAAGAATGCGCCCGTAACACAAAGCGCATCCCTTGACGGGCGTCTTCGGCGTCGAGCGCTATACTCCGCGCCAATTTTTGCGCCCTGGAGGTCGTGTGAAGGAAGGCAGTCCGAGAGAGGCCCTCACTTTCGATGACGTACTACTGCTACCAGGGTACGCCGATTTTCTACCGTCCGATGCGGACGTGAGCACGCAGCTGACGCGCGGGCTCCGGCTGCGGATTCCGTTCGTCTCGAGTGCGATGGATACGGTGACCGAATGGCGGACGGCGGTGACCATGGCCCGGGAGGGCGGCATCGGAATCGTGCACAAGAACCTCAGCCCCGAGGCACAAGCGCGCGAGGTGCTGAAGGTGAAGCGCGCCGAGAGCGGGATGATCGTCGACCCGGTTACCGTGCGTCCCGAGCAGTCGCTGCACGAAGCGCTCGAGCTGATGCGCCAGCACGACATTTCGGGCCTTCCCGTCGTTGAAGGGGACATGCCGGTCGGCATCCTGACGAGCCGCGACATTCGATTCGAGCAGAACCTGAACCAAAAGGTGTCGCAGCTCATGACCCGCGAGCTGGTCACGGTCACCCCCGGGGTCGACCAGGCGAAGGCACGGGAGCTACTCCACAGGCACCGGATCGAGAAGCTCCTGGTGGTCAGTGAGGACGGCGGTGCGCTCGTCGGTCTGATCACCATCAAGGACTTGCTGCAAGCCGATCGGTACCCGGACGCCAACAAGGACGAGATGGGCCGCCTCCGGGTCGGCGCCGCCATTGGCGTAGGTTCCGATGGCGGCGCCCGGACGGCCGCCCTGGTGCAAGCCGGTGTGGACGTTCTGGTCATCGACACTGCGCATGGGCACACCAAAGGCGTGATCAACGCGGTCGCCGAGACCAAGGCCAGCTACCCGGACCTGCAAGTCGTGGCTGGAAACGTGGCCACGGCAGCGGGTACCCTGGCGCTCATCGAGGCCGGTGCCGATGCCGTCAAAGTCGGCATGGGGCCCGGCTCCATTTGCACGACACGGGTCGTGGCGGGCATTGGGGTGCCGCAGGTCACGGCGATCATGGACTGTGCACGTGTCGCCCGCGAGCACGGCGTGCCCATCATTGCCGATGGCGGCGTGAAGTACTCCGGCGATGCGGTAAAGGCGCTCGCGGCGGGCGCCAATACCGTCATGATCGGCTCCTTGTTCGCGGGCACCGATGAAGCCCCTGGCGAGTTGGTGCTGTACCAGGGTCGAACCTACAAGAGCTACCGGGGCATGGGCTCGCTTGGCGCGATGAAAGAGGGCTCTGCCGATCGTTATGCGCAGGCGGACGTGCACGACGTCGGTAAGTTCGTGCCGGAGGGCATCGAGGGAAGGGTGCCGTACCGAGGCGCGCTTTCGACCGTCGTCTACCAGCTGGTGGGCGGACTGCGCTCGGGGATGGGCTACACCGGCTGTCCGAGCATTCCGGCCCTACAAGAGAATGGACAGTTCGTCCGGATCAGCTCGGCCGGCCTTCATGAGAGTCACGTGCACGACGTGATGGTCACGAAGGAAGCACCGAATTACCGAATCAGTCAGTAACGCGGCTGCCGCG
This sequence comes from uncultured delta proteobacterium, assembly GCA_963746475.1. Lineage (GTDB taxonomy): Bacteria > Myxococcota_A > Polyangia > Polyangiales > Houyiibacteriaceae > SG8-38. Next base: position 401,667 of record CAVVBB010000003.1, on the reverse strand, counting down.
GAGCGAGCCTTGCAGGTCCACCGTGGCCCGCACCTCCTCGACGCCACCGTCCGGACCATCCATCCGCGTGGCCATCTCAACCTTGCCCGTGGCTTTGCAAGCGCTGGGAACCAGCTGATCGAGGTCGGCCTTGGTCTGCAGCGATTCGCTCGATTTGAGCTGTAAGAGCTCGTAGGTTTCGGCATCGCCGGCCGACGAGAGTTTCTGCCGGCTGGCGCTCTTCTCGATGTTCACGGCGAGCTCGACGACCGCGCCCTCGACTTCGAGCAGCTCGACCTCCGAGCGCTGTCGGACTTTCGCCCCGTCCTGCACGAGGACTTGCTTGACCGTCCAGGCCGCTCCTTTGCCCACTGGCTCTTGCGGTAGCGGCACCGTGGTCCAGTGCAGCATCTGTGAGAGCTTTTCGAGGGTCGCCTGCTGGGCTTTCGCGGAGGCCCGGTCGAACTCGATGTCGCTCAGAAGCCCGTACGCGTCGACCGTGTACGTCCCTCGCAGACCTCGAAGGGCGCTCAGCTCGCGGGTCAGCAATGCGAGGTCTACCGCGGACACTGCCTTGCTCTTTTCGGCGCGTGCCTCAGTGACGCGGAAATCGACGCGAGCAGTGCCGTCGTCCGTCACCTCCCGGGTTTGCAGGCTCAGCTCGTATACGATGGGCGGGTTGGTGATGGGTTGAAGCTCTTCGTCCTGCAGATCCATCTCGAGCCGCATCGTTTCCTGCGCGCGCATCTGCAAGCTGTACGTTGAGCCCCCCTTGAAGTTCCAGCGCAGCACGCGCCGGGGCTCTTCCCCGGCTGTGCTCAACTCCAGCTTGGGGGGCGCACCCTCCTCTGGAACTGCGTCCGGGTCGGATGCAGTGTCAGCAGAACTGGGTTCTGCCCGAAGCGCCTCTGCTGGCGTCTCCGTTTTCGCCGGCTCCGCCGAAGGGGCTTCTTTCTTTGTGGAGCAACCGAGACTCAGCAGCGCGAGAAGGATCAATGCGTAGAGCACGCGCCTGTTTATCATATTTAGTAGCGGCGACCGAACGTACTTATTCATTCCGGCCTTCAGCCTGGGCCGGATTTTCGAGGTTCCGCCTGTCTTACACGTGGCTTGGCCGGGCCGGGCGTCGGCCTCGCCTCGCTGCGGTGGCCAGCAGGCTAGGGCTCTTGGCCTGCGCCGGTGCCAAAGAGAGGAGACGAGCTAGGCTCCCTGCGGATATCTTTGGCGTCCAGTTTCCCCGCGGACGGCCGAAAACGGGCTTCGGGGTTGGTAGCTCGGTTTGGGGCGTGATAGATCCCGCCGAAGATGCTTGACGACGGGGTTTTGATAGTCGATTTCGGCTCGCAGTACACGCAGCTCATCGCGCGGCGGATCCGGGAGCAACACGTTTTCTGTGAGATTCAGCCTTGTACGGTGCCGATGTCGACCGTTCGGGAGTTGAAGCCGAGGGCCGTCATTCTGAGCGGCGGACCGGCAAGCGTATTCGCTGAGGGCGCGCCGACCATCGACCCGGCGGTGTTCGACCTCGGAGTGCCTGTGCTGGGTATTTGCTACGGAATGCAGCTTCTCAGTCACTTGCTGGGGGGCAAGGTGCAGCGCGCCAATGAGCGCGAGTACGGCCCGGCTCGGCTCGAAGTCATGAAGCCAGAGGGGCTTCTGCACGGGTTTCGGATGGGTCGCCACCTCGATGTGTGGATGAGCCATGGGGATCGGGTCGAGAAGCTTCCCTATGGCTTCGAGGTCATCGCGCGCACGCCGAACAGCCCCTTCGCGGCGGTGGCCAACCTGAAGCGGCAGATCTTCGGCGTGCAGTTCCATCCCGAGGTGGCGCACACGCCGCGTGGCGTCGAGATGCTTCGTGCGTTTCTGTTCGAGGTCGCCGGATGCAAGCCCAACTGGACCGCTGGCTCTTTCGTCGATCAGGCAGTTCAGAGCGTTCGAGCGCAGATCGGTGAGGCCTCGGCGGTCTGCGGCCTGTCCGGTGGCGTCGACTCATCCGTGGCGGCGATGCTGGTCCAGAAGGCCATTGGGGACCGTCTCACTTGCATTTTCGTCGACAACGGTCTCTTGCGGAAAGACGAGGCCCAAAGCGTGGTGCACACTTTCCGTGATCAGTTTGGGCTCAAGTTGATCCACGTCGATGCCGCAGAAGAGTTCCTGGGGGCCTTGCAGGGGGTGAGCGACCCCGAACAGAAGCGCAAGATCATCGGCAGCGTCTTCATCGATGTGTTTCAGCGGGAGGCGGAAAAAATCGAGGACGCGCGCTTCCTCGTGCAGGGAACCCTTTATCCGGATGTCATCGAGAGCCTATCTTTCAAGGGACCGAGTGCGGTGATCAAGAGCCACCACAACGTGGGCGGCCTGCCAGAGCACCTGCACCTGGAGCTCGTCGAGCCGCTGCGTCTCTTGTTCAAGGATGAGGTGCGTGAGGTCGGTGAGGCCATGGGCATGCCCCACGACATTCTCTGGCGGCATCCGTTTCCTGGCCCCGGGCTCGCGGTGCGTTGTCCCGGAACCATCGACCGAGAGAAGCTCGACATCCTTCGCGAGGCCGATGCCATCTTCGAAGAAGAGATCCGAGCGGCCGATCTTTACGACAAGATCTGGCAGGCCTTCTGTGTAATTCTGCCGGTCCGCACGGTGGGTGTGATGGGCGACGAGCGCACGTATGACTACGTGATCGCCGTCCGCGCCGTCGATTCGCGTGACGGCATGACCGCCGACTGGTCGAGAATTCCGCACGAGGTGCTCGCGCGCATTTCCACGCGCATCATCAACGAGGTTCGCGGCTGCAATCGCGTCTGCTACGACATCTCGTCCAAGCCGCCCTCGACCATCGAGTGGGAATGATGCACAGGGTCGGCGCGCTGGCGTGTTGCGCCGCGGCTTTCCTGTGTGGCTTCGGCTGCGTGAAGGAACAGACGCAGGTCCCGACCCAGCATGCCGAGCTGAAGGTTGTCGCGGTGCCTTCCAGTGCGTCAGTATACGTCGATGGCCACTACTTTGGCCGTGCCAAGGTCCTCGCCGTGGAACCCAAGAGGCTCGCACCGGGCGTCCACCTGATGACCGTGCAGGCCGATGATCACTTCCCGAGCGACGTAGAGCTCGAGCTCGCCCCCGGTGTCACCACGGTCAAGGTCGAGCTCCGGCCCGTGCCGCCCTAAGAAGCGCCTCAAGCTCAGGGGCTCGTTTGGGCGGGCTGGGTCCGCCCACGAAGCTCCATCGCGGTTTCGTATTCGCTCTCGATGTACTTGCCGGCTAGGTCAACCACCAGGTGGTTTGGGCTCATGGCTTTGAGCTTCTGCAAGGCCGCGTACTTGTCCGCGATATCGGTTTCGATGAGTACGAGATTGGCCTGGGCCCGCACGAGCTCCGGGTTCTTGAGGAGGGCTTCCTCGAGCAATTTCTTCGCGCTTTCACGGTCCGTGTAGCGCTCGTAGGCCTCCATGCCGCGCAGGTAGGTGCGCACCGCCGGGTCCGCAGCGATGTCGTCCGCGTACTTCATCATGCGATCGAACTCGAGCCACTCGGTGGTCATGCGGAAGTACATCGCCTTGGCCAGGTAGCTGAGCTGCAGGTTCGGGTCACGATCGATGGCTTGGTTGGCGAGATCGCCGCCCGCGTTCATCGGTTCGACGGAAAGCACGCGGAGCGCACGGATCGCCTTGCGGAAGTCCTCTGTCTCGGTTTGCAGCGAGGCGATGGCTTGCGCTTCGGCGGCCTTACGGCTTTCGTCGGCGTCGGACAGAGCTCGCGGCTGCTGTAGCTGTCGGAGCTCAAGCAGGTCTTCGGCGCGCTGCGCGTCCAGGATGTTGGCCGCGGTCAGCAGGGCCTCGGCCTCGGAAAGCTCGAGGTAGGCGCGGATGGTCAGGGCTTCGGCGCCGGTCTTGCCTGCCGTGAACTGCCGTGCCGCATCATAGTAGGCGACCTGGTCGTGAAGGATGATGTCCAGGACCTGGGCCATGCTGCTGATGTTCGGGTCCGGGGGATTCGGGCGGTCGAAGCCATAGGCGGTTCGAAACTCCTTCAGAACTTGCGCAGCCTCGGAGGGGCGCATGGTTTCGACGCTGACGCCCGCTCCGATGCTGCTCTGGGGCGTCTTGGTCGCGGATTTGGAGGAGGCGCAGGCGCTCAGGGCGAGGACCAGCGCGAGGAGGATTCCAAGCTTGCGCATGGCGGGGAGGCTAGCATAGGAGGCGCTTGCGGGTGCATTCGGAGCGACTGAGTTGCGAAACTAGCCAGTCCAAAACGAGGCGATTCGCTGCAGCATCCAGAACGAGGCCAGGGAGCCGACTACATAGAGCAGTGGCTTTTGCATTCGAGACAAGCGCTCCGTCAGGACCTCGGTCGACAGGCCCGCCGCTGAGGCGGCGCGTTTGATGAGCTGGTACGCGAGGATCAAGCCGAGGATGAAGAGTAACTGCCCGATCTCGACACCGAGGTTGAAGAACAAGAGCGCAGCGGGGATCTCCGTCTGTGGCAGACCGGTTTCGCTCAGCGCAGAGGCGAAGCCGAAGCCGTGCAGCAGGCCGAACGCGCTCGAGACCGCAATGGGGTGCCGGTAAGCGAGGCTGGTGCGGTCGCCACGCAGGATCTCCGAGGCCACGAAGACGATGCTGAGCGCGATGCTGGCTTCCACTGGGGCCACGGGCACGCGCACCCAGCCCAAAGCGCTCAGCACCAGCGTCAAGGAGTGCGCCAAGGTGAAACCGGTGATGGTCCAAAAGATACGGCGCCCGGTCCCCGCGATGAGCAGCAGGCAAATTAGAAACAGAAGGTGGTCGTACCCTGTGAGGATGTGTCGGACCCCGAGGCGCAGATACTGGCGCGCCACCCCAGCGCGGCTCTCTTTGGCGGGGATGCTCAGCGTGCTTTGGTCGGGCGAGCCGAGCACTGTATGCGTCTCTCCCGAATACCAGGTCAGCCGGAGAAGGGTCGAGATGGATGGGTTGAAGGCTGGGTAGCGGACGGCCACCTGGTCCTCAGCCAGTTCCTCGGCGCACTGGTACACGCGTCGATGCCCTGCGTGCCCTTGAAGTAGCTCACAGTGCGCGGGGAGCTGCACGTCGGGGGCGTTACCGGAGGGCACGGAAGGAGGGGTCCGCCACTGGACGCTGAACTGACTCGGCGCGCGTTCCTCGATTTCAATGTAGAGGGGGCGGCTTTCGTGGGCCCGGCCGAGCGCGGGCAGCGCCAGCGTCAGTAGGAGCCCGCCCAGAGTCCCGATGAGGCAGCGGCTCACGGTCCGCCCTGCGCGGCTGCATCGCCGCCCAGCGGCTCGGACCTGCTCGCGTTCGCCGAAGGCGGTGGCGGGTACCGGACCTGGACCTCGTAGCTGCCCACGATTTGCTGGATAGCCTCTTCGGTTTGCTCGCGAATCAGGGCCCGGCGGGCGTCCTCGAGCACTCGGCCTCGGATCTCGGCAAGCTCTGCGTCACGCCCTGGCTCCCGATTCGTGAGCATCACCAGGTGCGCCCCATACGGCGACTCGAAGGGACCTCGCCAAGTCTGCTCATCGGGCTGCAGCTCGAACAGGGCCTTCGCCATCGGCCCACCGAAGTGGCTCGCGACGAATTCGGGAGTCCGCTCGACGTAGTTCAAGTGATAGAGAAAACGGTCTCCGTGCTTAGGCGCATCGCTGAAGTGAACCCGCTTTGCATTGAGCATCGCAAGCTCCCACTTGGCGAGCTCTAGTGCTTTTTCACGGCCATGCTTTTCTGCGTCGAAGAACACGTGCGTGAATGTCACGTAGGGCTCGACGTAATAGTCTTTGCGGTGCGCGTCGAAGTACCGCTGCAGAGCCGGCTCGTCGACTTGGATCGCCGCTTCGGCGAAACCTTCGGTGATGAACTCCAGCTTTTGAACCAGGCGTCGACGAATGACGTAGTCCTCGCGGTCCAGGCCGAGGGCGAGAGCCTCCCGGTGTAGAACCTCCTCGCGGATGAAGTCATCGATGAGTCTCTGCCGCTCTTCGTCCGACAAAGCCTGGAGGCGCTTCTTTGCCAGCGAAGGTTCAAAGGCTTTCATCCTGTACTGGACGAACTCGAGCAGCGCAGGCTCGTCGACCCGCACGACAGTGGCGTCTGGCTCGTCTCGGCCGCCGTCGACGAGCCCAAAGAGGATGAACAACCCCGCCCCGGCGAGAAGAAAGTGGACCAGCGGTTCCTTCAGAAGTCTCTTCATACGTGGGTCGAGCCTATATCAGATCGGCTCGCTGGGCGCTGGATGACCGGCTGTTCGGGGCGCGATGAGCCGGCCCAGTGTGCGCCGTGTGCAGCTCCGTGCAAACCACCGACGACATCGGCTGCGATTAGAAGTGGTAGAGCGCGGTCAGGAGGGTGTTCAACCCGTGGTTGACCGGTTCTTTGGTGACCGTCCAGCCGTAGCCGACTTCCATCTGTACCGACCAATGACGAGCAATTAGCAGGTTCACCCCCGTCACTACGGGGATACCGAACGAAAGCTTGACGCCGTCGGCCTCGCCCTCCATCTCGCGCTGAAAAGCGCGCAGGTTTAGGGTCACACCCACGCCCAGGAAGAATTCCCAGTGCTTGCGCTCCAAGAGACCCTCGAGGACGACGTCCAGGGGCGAATCGAAGCGGCCGCCAGCAAAGAGAAACGGCTTTCGAATCGAGATCCCCAGATGTGAGGGGATGAGTATGCGATCGTAGAGGAGTGAAAAGCCGAAGAGGCTCTGGGTGGTTCCCTGGTTCTCTTCTTCCCGTACCCACTGCGCCGCATAGGCGAAGCCCAAACCAATGGCGTTCCTCAGGTGGCCCTCGTGCTCAGCGTGCTCAGCATGCTCTCCGTGCTCATCGGCGGCCTCGGCCGATGTTCTCGCGAGGGGTGGGCGGCCCTTGGGGCTCGAATACACAGGCTGGGCCGCTGCCGTCTCGTGTGCCGTCTCGACCGGCTGCGGCCCGTGTTCCTGCGCGGCTCCCGGGCTCGCCGCGAAACCATAGTGGCCAGCGGCGAAGAGCAGCACGGCCGCGAAGAATAGGGGTGACCAATGTCGGTAGTCCTGGGGCATCTAATGATTCCCAGGTAGCGCGGCAAAAACTTCAGGTCAACGGCGCGCAAGACCCGAGACAGCCTAGTGGAGCCTGGTGTACCTTCCGGTCGATGGCCACCGAGATGCTTTGCATACGAAAGGGCGCGTCGCTCGGGCTCGGGCTCGCTTGGATGTGCTCTTGTCTTCTCACCACACTTCCCAACGAGGCGCTCGCCGACTCGACGCACTATCAAACGCTCCAACTGGGCGAACGTTCACGGGGCATGGCGTCGGCGTACACGGGCTATGCGGCCGATGGCGCGGCGATTTGGTTCAATCCCGCGGGCCTACCGTTGCTGGAACCCAAGCTGCTGCAAGGTAGCTTGTCACTCGGCGTCATCCGCCGGCTGAAGATCGAAGATGCTGTCGTTGGACCGGTCTCCACTGAGGACTTCACCATCAAGTCGACCCCCACGCTGCCCGGTTTCGCGGTAGCGAGCTTCGCTCTGGGCAAGAAAAAGATCGGCGGCAGCAAGGTCGTGCAGGTAGCAATTTCGGCCTTTCAGACCTACAACGAGGAGCTGTCAGGAGACATTCAAGTCGCCGACGCGCTAGGGCGAACCAACAGCATCGAGTTCGGCCAGATCGACCGAAACACGTTCATCGCGGCCGGTGTCGGTTGGCGCTTCCGCAAGAATACGTCCATCGGCATAACAGCGCTCGCCAACAACCGAGTGCTGAGGCACAACGAGAACATCTCCTTTGCCTTTGGCGGCCGGCCGGACTCGGACCCGGACCCGGAGCGGACTTCGCCTCCGCACTACTTGGACGCTCGTCAGATCAACCGCACCACGCAGTTCGACATGAACGCCTGGAACATGATCTTTCGCCTCGGCGTGATGCAGCTCTTCGGCGAGCATTGGCGCCTCGGTGTGATGTTTCAGACACCGGGCATTCCCATGGGTGGCAAGGCTGACCTTCGTGCACAGCTGTCTGACGTCGACGCCCGGCTCGATCCGGCGCCTTCGGACTCGTACTTTCTCGACGGGGAGGGCTTCAAGGCGAATAACCCGACGCCCTGGGAGCTCCGGCTCGGCACGAGCTGGGTCATGAGCAAACGGGCGGTCGTGGCCGCGGACTTGCAGCTGGTTGGGCCCGTCAAGTCCGGCTCCATCGCTGAAAATGTTCCCCAGGCCCCGGGGAGACTGCAGAGCGAAGGCGTGCTGCTCGACACGAGCACGAAGCGGGACTTCGTCTGGAACGTCTCGGTCGGCACGGCGATCGAGATCACGCCGTGGCTCTACACCAGCTTCGGTTTCCTCACCGATCGGTCGGCCGCGCCATCAGTTTCGGGCACGAGTAGCGAAGTCCGTGCGACGTCGGGTGTCGACCGCTATGGTTTCAGCGCCTCTGTGGGCGGCCACAAAGAAGAGCGCGGCCTGTCCGTTGGCTTCAGTGGCCTTTGGGGCAAGGGCACTGGGAACGGCATCGACGTCCGTGAGGAGGCGCTTGCCGGCAACCAGGGGTTCCGCCGCGTGAACATCAAGGACCGCAGTTTCATCATCTCCATCGGAGGCGACGTGGGCAAGGCCGCGAAGGTCGTTAAGGAAGAGCTCAAAGAGAAGAAGACCCTGCCTCAGGAAGCTCAAACGCCCGAGCAGGCGACCCCGTCGGAGCCGTCGGAGCCGTCGGGGACGAGGGGTGCTGAGGAAGTGCCCGGCCCTCCGGTCATGCCAGAGCCCACGACGGAGCCCCAAGGGAACTGACCGCTTCGGCGCCCGAGGCCCTCGACGTGTCCCTGATGCGATACCTGAGCCTGCAGGAGACAAGAACCTAGGCTATGCAGTACACCGCGGGTCGTGTTGCTGGAGGGGTTCTGAGCTCGGTGGGCTGCGTGCGAGCAGCCGTGGTGACTGGGGCGCTGCTAGTCATGTTGGGTTCGACGCGCGTGGCGCGCGCGCAACTCGGTCCAGACGGCGCCCCGATCACGACCTCTGACTACACGGTGGATCTCTCCCGTGGCCCGGTCATCAGCACTTCGCGCGTGACGGGACTCTCCGGTGCGGCGACCGCCATTGCCGAGGGGGTCGAAGGGGGGCTACAGAACCCGGCGGCGGTGGCCTGGAGAGGTCCGCAGTGGCCCGATTGGTATGACTACTGGCTCGCTTTTGGCGTCACGTATCCGTTTGATACGGGGGACTTCTACAACAGCGGGAACGTGACCGGCGGGGATCCGAGCACGCGGGATGACGCGGAGTTCCTGTTTTTCATCCCTGGCGCGTACTGGCAGATGTGGAACTTCGGCCTGGGGCTTACGATCGACTCTCAGCGAGTCACACTCGACGGTCTGACGAACCCATCGACCGGTGAGCAGGACCGGCTGCGCCTGCGGTTCACGACGTTTCACATCCAGCTCGGCTACGGCTTCTTGGATGGGCAGCTGATCCTCGGCGCGGGCGTTCGTTTACTGCGGGAACGCATTCTCGTGGGTGAAAAAGCGCTCGGAAAAGACGACGAGGCATACGCCGCGCTCGGCGTGGGCTCGGAGCTGGGCGTCATGTTTCGACCCCATGGAAAGCGCTATCGCCTCGGGGCCTCGTTCTATCCGAGCATCGATACAGGCGGGCAGCGGCGCGGTAACGCCGAGGTCGACGAGGATGGGAACATCGTCGTCGCTGGAATCTACCTGCCCAAGAACACCGAGCTTCCGCACACGGGCTCGGTCGGGTTTGCGTACCAGTTTGGTCCGCGTCCGACGAATCCGCCCTGGATTCAGGCCGAGGAGCTGGCTGCCGAGGACTTGGCGCGCCTGGCGCGACGCGAGGCCGAGACGCGCGACGCGGAGGAGCGTGAGCTCTCTGCGGTCCGGGCCCGTGGCGGACCCGAGGTCGAGGCCTGCCTGGCAAAGGTGCGGGGCCGCTATGCGCAGAAATACGACCGCGTGGATCAGCAGCGCAAAGACATCAAATATGCAGCCTGGAAGACCTTGCGAGAGCGGTATCGGAACGAGTGGCCGCGCTGGTATTTCCTGGTTACCACCGACTTGCAGATCACTGGGCGCGTTCGAGAAGGGGTCGGAGTCGAGTCCTTCATCTTTCAGACAGTGCAGCGTTCGGGCCAGAACATCACCGTTTCTCCAAAAATCGGCGTCGAGACGGAGGCCTGGCCAAAGCGCATGAAGCTTCGAGCTGGCACGTACATGGAACCGAGTCGCTTCGCGGCGTCCGAGGCTCGCTGGCACGGAACCTTCGGGGCCGATGTTCGCGTGCTGAAGTGGGACGTGTTTGGGCTGTGGCCCGAGGACTACCTTTGGCAGATCAGCACGGCACTCGACTTCGCGCGCGGCTACCGAGCGGTCTCACTCGGGATTGGCGGCTGGTACTGAGCGCGGGAGCGCCTCGTTCAGGCGCTCAGCTTGCTGGGTCGGCGGCTGTCGAGCGCCTCGCGCACACAAGTGAGCAACACCTTGGCCGAGAAGGGCTTGGGCACGAACTGAATCTGCTCTGGAAGCGCTTCGGCGTCGTCGCTCGAGGAGTATCCGCTCACGACGAGCACGGGGAGCGAGGGGCGCTCCCTCCATAGATCGTCGATCAGCGCTTCGCCGCCCTTCTCGGGCATGTTTAGATCGGTGATGACGAGGTCGACGATGTCTGCGTGGTCTTTCATGACGGCCAGGGCTTCGGTGCCGTTGGTGGCCGGAAGTACCGTGTAACCTCCGCTCTCGAGCGTTAGCGAGACCGCCTCGCGAACCCCATCGTCGTCGTCGACGACCAAGATCGTCTCCGTCACAGGCTCGGTGGAGGTTTGCAGCGTCGACACCGGTTTTGGCGCCGCCTCGGCTGCGGGCAGGCTGATCTGGAAGTGAGTGCCTTTGCCTGGCGCAGACTCCACCTCGATGGTTCCTCCGAGACCCTTTACGATGCGATGCACCGAGGGAAGCCCTAGACCGGTCCCCCGACCTTCCTCCTTGGTGGTGAAGAAAGGCTCGAAGATGTGGCCGAGGACCTCGTCGCTCATGCCTTCGCCGTCATCGCTCACGCGAATCCCGACTCGGCGGGCCTTTCCTGCGCCTCCCTGTATCGGGAACGCGTGGATCCGCAGCGTGCCTCCCTTGGGCATCGCGTCGCGCGCATTGATCCCGAGGTTGAGCAGAGCCTGCTCGAGCTGGTGCGGGTCTGCGCGCACAAACCCCACGTCGGGGTCGGCCGTGACCTCCAGGCGTCTGGGTCCGTGGAACAGAGGTTGAAGGAGCGTCTCCCAGTCTTTCGTCAGAGAGGCCACGTTTATCGTCTGTTTGGGTCCAGGGGCGGCTCGCCCGAACGACAGGAGCTGGTTCGTGATGGAGGCCCCTCGGTCCGCGGCGCGGGAGATCTGGCCGACGGCGCGTTCGAGCTCGCGATCGCCTTTCGTCCGATCTTTCAGGAAGTCGATCCAGCTCATCATGATCGTCAGGTCGTTGTTGAAGTCGTGCGCGACGGAGCCCGCGAGCCGGGCGACGAGCTCGAGCTTCTGAGCCTCTGCGGCTTGCCGCTGAAGGAGCTCCTTCGCCGCCGTCGCTCTTCGCTGATCGGCCAGCGCAGCGCACAGAAATAGGGACGAAAGCGAGACCGTTGCCAGGAACGCCTGGATGCCAATGATGTTGGATTGCACCGAGTCGGCGACGGTCATCATGAAGGGGCCGCGGCCTTCAGAGGCGTTCCAGACGGTGAAGAAGGCGATGAGGGCCGAAGCCAGGGTGACGACCCGGATGTCGAAACGCAGCGTCAACCAGATGATCAACGGGACCGTCACGAACGGATAGTCGAGGATCGAGGTGAAGGGCTCCGGCGAAGCGCCCAGCACCCATATCCCGGCTGCCAGGAGCAGGGCGAACCCGAAGCCGAGCTCGAGCCCTCGTCCGAGCTCGAAGTCGCCGATCCGAGGATTTTCCACCCAAGCCAGGATCAGCGGGGTCGCGACGACGACCCCGAGCGTATGGCCGAACCACCAGACCTGCCATGCGGACAGAAAGTCGACAGACGGACTCAGATGCACGAAGCGATACGTGCTGGACAGCGCAGTTACGGCCGAAACGGCGATCGCCAGAACCGTGATCGCGAGCGCATGCTTCAGCGACGAAATTTGGACGGACGGTCCCAGGAAGACTCGGAAGAGCGTGACGCCGACGACAGGGCCCACGACGTCGAGCACGTTGACGAACGCCATCGCGGAGGACGCGGGCACGAAACTGACCACCGCGTACTGGCTGACCCCGATGAGAATCGCGATCAGTGGCCAAAGGCGATACGGCGTGAGCAGCAGGGCGGCGGCTGCGACGCCTGCCGAGGGCCAGAACGGCGAGACGCTCTCCGGCGTCAGAAAGAACGCAAAGCCCGCAAAGAGCGCGAGTGCATAGAGCGGTGTGAAGACGAGGGCGACGAGCCAAGGCGCGACGCTTCCGACGGCTTGCGTGTCATCGGCATCGACTCGACCCGAGTCCTGCAGTCCGTTGGAGCTGCCGCGTCTATCGGCGGCTGCTGTTGCGTCCTTCGTAGAGAGCATCATCGTCTGGGCCGGGGCCAGTATACGGTAGTTCGGCGAGAAATTGCGCCCTGCCTATGTTATAGGCGACCTCCATATGGCGAATCGAATGCTTGTGCTCGCGGCCTTCACTTTGGCCTTTGGGGCCTGTGCCAAGGACAAGGTTCCGGTCAAGCCTGCACCGGAGCTGGGCCCCGTCCAGCTGCTCGCGGCGGGCCAGCAGCCCCGAGCGCTCCTGCGCTATGACATTGCTCCGGGCACTCAGGTGCGGGGTGTGCTCGACATCGTAAGCAAGACCCAGGTCGTGGGGGAAGTCGACGGCAGTCTGAGCCCGCTGCCGAGCGTGCGCGTGCTCGTTCAAGTGGGTCCCAGCCAATCGATTGAGGGAGGGACCCGTTACATTCTACGCATCGTCGACGCAAAGATCCTCGAGTCTGGGGCTTCCTCGGCCTCTGATGCCGAAGCGATCGAGAGCGAGCTCGCGGGCCTTCGGAATATGCGTGGCCGCTTCGACATCGACGACCGCGGGCTCGTCGTCGATTCTGAGGTTCCCTGGTCGCGGGCGCAGGAGAATGTGCCTCCGCGCGTACTGATCATGCTGGGCAACGTTCGCTCCGCTGTGACCGTGATTCCGCTTCCCGTCGAGCCCGTGGGTGTCGGGGCTGTGTGGGAAGTGAAGCGACCGCTGCAGATCTGGAGCACGAGGATGACCCAGGTGACCCGCTACACGCTCCAGGAGGCGCAAGGAAACCTGTTCAAGTTGGAATTCACGATCACGCAGACCGCCGCGCCGCAATCGGCGGCTTTGAACCCGAAGGAGGAGCTTCGACTGCGCAGCTACGAGATGAAGCTCGAGGGCGAGCTCACGCTCGATCTCAGCAAGCCGATGACCCCGGAGGTGGAAGCCGCTGCCGAGTCCACGGCTGATTTCGTCCTCGTGACGCCGGACAAATCGGAGCCGGTCGTCGCAAAGCGCAAGTCCTTACTTCGGCTGCTCGAGCTGAGCCCACCGCAAAGCACACCCTGAAGATTCGCTTCGAGAGCACCGGATTCGTGACCCTGCTGCGGGCAGGCGGCTCAGCGTGACCCTCGGCCGCTCGCGCTTCGTGCTTCACTGATGAGCTCGCGAAGCAACCGCGTCCATTGTGGGTAGCGCGGCATGGAGCGCATCTTGGCGACGAGGCGTTCGGGGTTCCAGTCTTCTCTTCCCTGATACTGCTTGACCGCGGCCCAGTTGGCGAGATGGTCGTCCCATTGCTCGGCCGTCCAGGAGCCGACTTCGCCCGCGCGGAAGATGAACAGGTGGTCTGTCGCGAGGTCCTCACCCGCCACCCACAGGCCGGTGCCGGAGACGAAGGGGCCCAGGGAGCGAATGACGAGCTGGCGCTCGGCCCCACGGCCGAGCGGTTCCAGCGCGCGGTCGAACTGCTCCCAGCTGCGCGTGAGCGTACACACGCGTTCTTCGGAAATGGGCATGTGCGGTTTGAACGCGCCTGGTGCGACCCTGGCATCGTGGTCGTCGTAGATGCGAACTCCGAATTGGTGCTCAGCGCTGCGATAGCTTGCGAGGGCTTCCTCTCTCGAGATCTGCCCGTCTAAGCAAGCGAAGAGCATCTCGATCAGTGAACGAGTCAAAAGTTTCTCCGGTCAGTTGGGAGGGTCACCACTGGGCGCGTCGGCACCCAGGCTGAGCTTGTTGGCATTCTGCATCAGAAGCTCCCCGACTCGGTCGAGAATTTCGTCGGCCAGTGCGTGTTTGGACAGCTTCGGGAGCGAGGTGGAGCCGCGTTCATCCACAAGGATTGCACGATTGCTGTCTCCACCGAGCCCGTCCGAGGCTTCGTTCGCCACGATCAGGTCGGCCCTCTTCGAGGAGAGCTTGGCCCGCGCCGATGCCTCCAGACCCTGCGTTTCGAGGGCGAATCCGACCAAAACCTCTGGTTTGTCAGCGCGTAGCTGGCCGATCTCCGCCAGGATGTCGGGGTTGCGGACCAGACTGAGCTCGAGTTTGGCGGTCTTCTTGATCTTGTGGTTTTCCGTCTTTTCGGGTCGGTAATCCGCCACCGCCGCGGTCATGATGGCGACGTTGCAGGACTCGAAGCGCTGCATCACGGCGGCGTGCATTTCGCGCGCGGACCGCACCGAGACTCGTTCGACGCCGGCGGGGGGGGCGAGCTCTACGGGTCCGCTGACCAGAATGACCTCTGCACCTCGCCGGGCTGCGCGGGACGCGATGGCGTAACCCATGCGGCCCGTCGAGCGGTTCCCTAGAAAGCGGACGGGATCGAGGTCTTCGTAGGTCGGCCCGGCTGTGACCAAGATTCGCTTTCCTTGCAGGTCCTTCGAACGACGGGGAAGGGTCAGCTCGGCTTCGATGGCGGTCGCCATGTCTTGCGGCTCCATCATTCGGCCTTCGCCGACTTCGCCACTCGCGAGCTCACCGGTGACCGGTCCGAGCATGATGCCGCCCCGGCTCTGCAGGGTGACCACATTGGCGCGGGTCGCGGGCTGTGACCACATGCGCTCGTGCATCGCCGGCGCAAAGAAGACCGGGCCGCGCGCGCAGGCGAGGGTCGCCAGGACCGGATCATCAGCCTGCCCGCTGGCAGCGCGCGCCAGCAGGTTCATCGTGGTCGGCGCGATGACCATGGCGTCCGCCCAGTTCCCGAGCTCGACGTGTACCTCGCCGGCGTAGTCTTCGGCCCACAGATCGGTGACCGCAGGCCGGCCCGTGAGGCCGGCAAAGGTGATGGGCCCGACGAAGCGGGTCGCGCTCTGGGTCATGACGACCCGCACCTCGGCGCCGCGACGGATGAGCTCGCGCACCAGGGCCACGGCCTTGAAGGCAGCAATGCCACCGCCAATCCCGACCACGAGCTGCTTTCCGTGCAAAGCCATCAAACCCATCTTAGCAGCGAGGCCGTGCCGCGCGATGCGAGAAACTGAACACCAGTGGCGTGCCTGAGCCGCGGGCCATCCGCGGCAGGCAGCACCGAGGGCCACGCGGGCCTCTCGTCTACTCGCGCCCCAGCCCAGTGCGTTACGGGGCGGGGACTCCGGGGGCAGGGAACTGGTCGCACATCTCTTTGACCTCGGCCGCGATGCTCGCGATGCGAGCCTCGTCCTCGATGTTGTCGACGACGTCGCCGATCCAGTGACCCAGACGCTTCATCTCGTCGGTAGCCATGCCGCGGCTCGTGATGGCCGGCGTGCCGATGCGGACACCGCTCGGGTCGAAGGGCTTGCGCTTGTCGAACGGCACCGAGTTGTAGTTGGTGACGATGCCGGCCCGATCCAGCGCCTGCGCCGCAACCTTGCCCGGCACGTCTTTGCCGGTCAGGTCGATCAGAATCAGGTGGTTGTCCGTGCCGCCTGTGACCAGATCGAAGCCGCGCGACAGCAGGGTGTCCGCTAGGGTGCGCGCGTTGTCGACGATGGCCTGCGCGTACCGCTTGAAGTCATCGGTCGCGGCGAGCTTGGCCGCGATGGCGATGCCCGCCGTCGTGCCGTTGTGCGGGCCACCCTGAAGACCCGGGAACACCGCCCGGTCGATGGCCTTCTTGTGCTTCTCGTCGCACAGAATCATCCCGCCGCGTGGCCCGCGGAAGGTCTTGTGGGTCGTGCTGCTGATGACCTCCGCGTGTCCCACCGGCGAGGGGTGCGCACCGCCCGCGACGAGCCCGGAGATGTGCGCGATGTCGGCAACGAGAATCGCGCCGACCTCTTTGGCGATCTCCGCGAACTTCGGGAAGTCGATGACGCGCGGGAACGCCGTCGCCCCACAGAACAGGAGTTTGGGTTTGTGCTCGCGTGCCATCGCAGCGACCTGGTCGAAGTCGATGAGGTGGTCGTCGGGTCGCACACCATACTGGATGGCGTTGAAGTACTTGCCGGTGATCGAGACCTTCCAGCCGTGGGTCAGATGCCCGCCGCTCGGCAGACCCATGCCCATGATGGTGTCCCCGGGGTTACAAAAAGCGAAGTAGACACCGAGGTTCGCCGGGGAGCCGGAGTAGGGCTGCACGTTCGCGTGGTCCACCCCGAAGAGGGACTTGAGGCGCTCGATGGCCAGGCTTTCGACTTCGTCGATGTGCTGCTGGCCTTCGTAGTACCGGCGCCCAGCGTAGCCTTCCGAGTACTTGTTGTTAAGGACGCTGCCACAGGCCTCCATGACGGCCGTGCTGGCGTAGTTTTCACTGGGAATCAGCCTCAGCTTCTCGTGCTGGCGCTGGGTTTCCCTTGCAATGCATTCCGCGATTTCCGGGTCGATTTCCGCGAGATGTGGATCGGCCATGCTCTCTCCTTCGGCGAGGCGTGACCCTTAGCACGGAAGGCCTGGTGGGGCTTGCGGTACCGGCTCCAGTCAAAGCATCCCCCCCTTGGCGAGCGCAGGGCGGGGTGATAATCAACAATCCCGTGAGCGAATACTACCCCCGACTGGAAAACTTTGAGCGCCTCGCCTCCGAGGCCACCGTCATCCCGGTTTTTCGGGAGGTCCTGGCGGACCGCATCACGCCGGTCGTGGCGCAAGCGACGGTCGGTCGGCAGCCGGGCAGCTACCTGCTCGAGAGCGTCGAGGGGGGGAGAAGTGGGCCCGCTACAGCTTCGTGGGCTTCGATCCGGACGCCATCGTTCGTGGGGTGGCCGATCGTTTCGAGACCCTCGTCAGCGGACAAGTCCAGCAGGAGCTCGGCGTCGACCCCTGGGAGCGCCTTCGCGAGACCCTGGCCGAGTGGAAGCCGCCGGTGTGCGACTGGCTGCCGCGCTTCTGGGGCGGGGCCGTGGGCTTCGTGAGTTACGACGCCGTGCGCAGCTTCGAGCCCAGCGTCGGTGAGGGCAACACGCGGGAGGACGACTGGGAGTTCTGCTTCGCGCTCGGCGGCACGGTGCTCATCTTCGACAATGTGCGCGGGACGCTTCGGGTCGTGGTGCCGGCCCGGATTGACGGGGATCCCCGGGATGTCTACCGTCGCGCGACCAAGCGAATCGAGGCTGCTCTCGAGCGCCTCGACGAGCCGACGCTTCCACCGCGACTGCATCCGCCTGGCATCGAGCCCAGCGCAGACCTGCCACCTTCCTCGTTCGATCGTCCCGGCTTTTGTGAGGCCGTCGAGCGCGCCAAGGAGTACATCCGGGCCGGAGACATCTTTCAGGTCGTCTTGTCGCAGCGCTTCCGCGTGCCGCTGGGCAAGGCGGACGTGTTCGACATCTATCGGACCATGCGCGTCATCAACCCGAGCCCGTATATGTACTTCCTGCGCTTGCCCGACCGGGTTATCGCGGGCGCCAGCCCCGAGACACTCGTCCGGCTCGAGGACGGAGAGGCCCAGGTCCGGCCTATCGCCGGCACCCGCCCGCGCGGAGAGACCGAGGCACGGGACGCCGAGATCGCCGAAGAGCTTCTGGCCGACCCCAAGGAACGGGCCGAGCACGTCATGCTCGTCGACCTCGGCCGAAACGACGTCGGTCGCATCAGCCAGCCGGGAACCGTGCGGGTCACCGACCGCATGATCATCGAGCGCTACTCGCACGTCATGCACATTGTTTCGAACGTGGTCGGTGAGCTCGCGCCCGGCCGGGACGCCCTCGACGTGCTCCGCGCGACCTTCCCGGCAGGCACCCTCAGCGGCGCGCCCAAAGTGCGCGCCATGCAGATCATCGAAGAGCTCGAGCCCGAGAGGCGCGGCGTCTACGGGGGCGCGGTCGGCTACATCGGCTTCGATGGGAACATGGACGTGGCCATCGCGATCCGGACCATCGTCGAGCGGGATGGTGAGGTTTGGCTTCAGGCGGGGGCTGGGATTGTCGAGGCAAGCGACCCAGACAAGGAGTACGAGGAGACCGTCAACAAGGCCAGGGCCGGCCTGGTCGCACTCCAGAGCCATCGCGGATAGAGGGCGCATAAGCTGCGAGCCCGGTCCTCCGTCTGGTAAACTCCGTTTCATGCGATACCTGCTGATCCTGACGCTCTGCCTGAGCGCTTGCAGTAAGAGCCAAGAGGGGCCGGCTTCCGAGGCCGCGGCTTCAAAGGCGCCGTCGGCGCAGAGGCAAGCCCCGCTCAAGCCTTCCGAGGCGACGCATGCGCTCGTCGAGCTCGAAGGTTGGACCGGTCCCGCGGTCGAGCTCTCCGACGCTAGCGCGGAAGGGCTCAGCCGCTGCACCCGCATCCAGATGGTGGTTCCCTCGACCCAGGAGACGCCCCTTGCCGAGGGGCAGCTGCAAATCCTGAAGGGCTTGTTCGCGAAAGTGCTGGTTAGGTGGGACGACGAAAAGGAGTTCGTCCCAAACGGCTGCGATGACAGCTTTCGTGACCGCCCGGCACTGTCCCAGTGCAGCTACGAGGTCCCGCTCGGCGCCGCCCCGCCGAAGGAGATGAGCGAGGAAGAGCGGGCCTTCATGAGGGAGTACGCGACGATCGGCAAAGTCCTCGTCACGTACAAGTACTACAACCCGAAGACGGCCATCGACGACCCGTCGTTCGAGCGTCAGTGTGAGCAGCTCGAAGGGGAGTGGACAGCCGTTTCGCCAGATTCTGCCGAATATCAGAAGGCCGTGAAGCTCTATGCCACCGGAGCAGGTTCGACGGCGGAGGCCGCGGCTGCGGGCGACCACGACTGACGCGCAGGGCTCTGGCTGTCCGGTCCTCGCTCGGCGCTCAGTTGAGGCTGTAGCGAATCGGCAGTGGGATTTCGCGCTCGGTCCACTGGAGCTCCGCGGGCGGGGCCGGCACGCGGATTCGCATCACGGCTTCGCTGGCCGCTTCGTCGAGCACCGCGTGGCCGGATGAAGTGAGCAGTCGCACGCTACGGATCGTCCCGTCCTCGGCGATCATGAGCGCGAGGCGCAAGCGGCCTTCCAGCCCCATGCGCACCGCGGTTCGCGGATAGTTGCGCGTCGCGAGTTTGTTCACCTCGCGTTGAAGCTGCCGAATCCACGCGCGAAGTGCCGAGCGCCGGTCCACCCCTTGACCCCCGAGCCCCGAGCCGGAACCCGTGGCGTTCGGATCCCTGCCAGCGCTCCCCGACATCGTCGATGCGCCGCCCGACGAAGCCTTGGAGTCCTGAGCGTCCGGACCTTCCGCGGCGCCGTCCGTGCTGGCTCGTTCGGAATCCTGCCTAGACTCCTTCGGAGTCGGCGCAGGGGCGATGGCGAGCGGCTTGCGGGCCTTCCTCGGTTCCGGCGACACCTTTTTGAAGAGCTCTCGTTCCGTTTCCGGCATCGGCGCCACGGCGTCGCCGATGTGCTCGTCATTGCCCGGACGGCCTCCGCCGAGCTCCGTGATCAATGTGAATTCCACGGTTCGAACCCGCGCGCTTTCGTCCTCCGGACGCACGCTGGCCAGCGCGCTGAAGATGACCCCATGGATCATCAGCGAAGGAATCAGAAAGCTGCCGTATCGCGCCGAGAGGGACACCGCGAGCGCATCCTGACACTGATAATCGTTTTCAACAAGGCGAATTGTTGCCCAAAATCATGAGGGAAATCCTGGCGTATGAGCCCTCGAGCCAACGGCCACGACTCAGACTAGAACGTCACCTGCACGCCAAGCTGCGCCGTGAAGGGGGCGTTGGGGCGTGCGCCGAAGGGGCGCCGGGCGACGATGGCCTGGGCGTTGGTGACGTTCTGAAGGCGCAGGTAGGCCTCGATGGGCTCGAAGCGGATGCGGCCCATGAGGTCGAGGACGAAGTAGTCGTCCGTGCGCGGGAGGTCTTGGCCGCCGGGGACGACCTGGCCCTCTCGCATACTGCCGTAATAGGTTCCCGTCGTGTACACGGCCCAGAAGCTCTTCTCGAGGCCGACCTGCAGGTTGAACTGGTGGCGCGGAACGTAGGGGACTTCGTCGCCCTTCTCCACGCTTCCGAATACGGGATCCGCCGAGTCGAAGCTCGTTCGGAAGCTCGCGTTCGTATACGTGTACGTGCCGCGGAGCGGCATGGCGAACTCCCGGGGCAGGACCAGCGTGTAGCCGCCGAGCAGCTCGACGCCGCCGATGAAGGCGCGGCCTCCGTTGAACTGCTGGTCGAGCTGGTCCGGTGCGCAGCTGGCGGAGCCGGTGCAGGTGCCCGTGATGTTGCTGTAGTCGTTGAAGAAGCCGATGACTTCTCCGAAGGCGAGGCCGGACTCAGTGCCGTACCGAGCGCCGGCCTCGTAGTTGACCGAGAGCTCGGGGTCGGCGAAGTCACCGTCGCCCGAGCCGTCCGCCGGCGCGCGGCTCTCTGGCGACACGGGGCTGAAGCCACGGTGCACGCCGGCGAGGACTGCGATTTCGTCGGTGATGCTGTACTGAAGGCCGAGGCCCGGAAGCGGGACGATCTGCGGCTTTCCTTTGACGCGGCTGGTGTCGTCGGGGTCCAGCTCGTTTTCGAAGAACGTGCGAATGTACTCCACGCGAATGCCAGGCTTGGCCGTGAAGCCGCGGAACTGCAGGCCATACATGAGATAGCCGGCCAGGGCCTGTGCCTCGCCCTTGTTGTCGGTCGCCAGCGCGCCTTCGCCTTGAAACACGAGCTGGTCACTTTGCATCGCATAGACGTCGTTGGGGTGGAAGCGGTCGACGGAGTCATAGTGAAAGCGAAGCCCGGATTCGATCTCGTGCTCCAGCTCGCCGGTGTCGAAATCTGCGCGCAGGCTGGTCTGAACACCCATCACGACGAAGTCGCGCTCGTTGTTGATGACCTGTAGGTTGATGGGCTGCGGGAAGTTGTCGGCAGAGTCCTGCTCGCCAGTGAGCGTTCGGTAGTGGTTTCCGTAGGCGTCGGGGTTGGTAACGGTCTGCAGCAGCGTCGGCACCTCGCTGCTGAACTGGTTGAGCCGCTCCCAGGTTCGTTGGAAGTCGTGCCGATAGGCCGTGGTTTGCAGTGTGACGTGGTCTCCGACTGCCAGGTCATGCTGAAGCTGCACAGCCGTTCGCCACCAGCGCATGTTGTCGAGTTGGCTCGCCGCGTAGCGTCTGTAGGGGTCGTCGCGAAAGTCTTCGTCGCTGAGGCCCAGGTAGGTTTCGTTCGAGCGCTCCCGGCCGAGCGTCGAGCTTGAGCTCGAGTCGGTTGTAGACGTGCTTGCTCGGCTTGGTGTTGACGTACCCCTTCAGCATGAGCTCGCTGCGCTGAAAGCCCGTGTTGTCCGTGCCGTAGTCCCCGTCGATGTCCTTGAAGCCCTTGCTGCCCAGGTAAATCCCATCGATGAGGAAGCCACCCCAGTCGTTGTGGGCGCCATAGTGCAGGTGGGCCCTGATGTACTGAAAGCGGCCGTAGGCGATCTCCATCTGGCCTTCTGGCTCTTCCGGCACCTCTCGGCTCAGCAGGTTCAAGGCGCCACCGACGGTGTTGGGCCCGTACAGGATGGAGGCTGGCCCCTTGAACACCTCGACGCCTGTCATGAAGTTCATGATGGGGAAGTAGTATGCCGCGGGCGCAGAATACGGCGCTGGGCCGAAGAGGACGCCGTCCTCCATGAGCGTCAACTTGCGGCTCCGATCCGAGCTTGCGCCACGCATCCCGATGTTCGGCCGTAAGCCAAAGGCGTCTTCCTGGCGGACGTAGACACCGGGGAGCTGCACGACGACGGCGTTCGGGTCGTCGTACTGCATCTTCTGCAGCTGTTCCTCGCCGAGGGTCTGAACCGAACCGCCCATGCGGAAGATGTCCTCGGGCTTGTAGCGTACGGTGACTTCGCGGAGCTCTGGCACGGCTCCTTCAGTCTTGCTGGCCGCCTGTTCGTTGGGCGCCAAAGGGGTGGGCGTTACAGGGGCCGCGGGCTCGTCCTCGCCAAAGACTTCTTCGTCGAGCCTGCGAAGCTCCTCGTCCAGCATGTCCGGTCCGGTCGCGGACGGAGCCGCGGCATCTTCAGCCGACCCCTCGGGGGCCGCCGGGACCTGGTTCTCGGCATCGCTGGCGCCGGCCGGCGCGGCGGCTTCTCCGGCCGGCGGAGGCTCAGCTGCGCCTTGCGGCTTCGGCTCGACCGTCGGCCGCTCTTCCTGTGCAAGGGCGGCTGGCGTGCGCCACAGCAGTGCGCAAGCGCTGATCAGTGAGAGGGCTAGAACGCTCTGCAAGAGCGCGTTTCGGATACGGGCTGAAGTCACGTCTAAGCTCAAGGGGAGTCTGGGGCCTGTAGCGCTATGCGCTGCTCGCGATGTTTTCGACTGGCGGGCAAGGGTTTCGAGCGCGGGCTCGGTTCAATCCAGCTCATGACACCGAGGCCGTCCCGCTGAGCTGCAAGGTCTGTGTTGGGGTCGATCATCGGCGCTGCTCGGCGCCCGTTGAGCGAGACGAGCGCGTCCACGCGGACTTGCACGTCCAGCCGACCTTGGGCTTCGAAGTCTTCGGCGATGCGATGGGCCAGCTGCAGAATCAGGTCGGGCTGCCCCGACATTTCGCGTTCCTGGTGTGCGGTCAGGTACTTTCGCGGTGGCACGCGAAGCTCGGTGTCGCGGCCGTGCCAGCGCACGCGATACAGGATGGAGCCGTTCTTTTCGCGCACCATGACGCGCCAGGCGAACCGCATGCCCTGTTCGTTCCAGAGCGCGTTGCCCGGGTAAGCCAGCGCGCGCATCGGAAGGGCCAGTTGCACCAGGCAGTAAAGCGCGATGGCCGTTGCGCCCCATGCGGACCAGCGTGGCCGGTGGTTCCTCGGGAGGGAGTGCGACAGCTGTTCTGGGGTCTTGCCGCTGAGCCGGCTCCAAAGCCGGACGGGCCAATCCGGCTCGAAGAAGAGTGTGGCGTTACAGACCATCAGGAACGGAAACAGCCCGATGACGAAGAGCAGGTGCGTGCAGACGTGAAACGAGATCACGGCCGCGAAGGCGTAGGGGCGGCTTCTGCGCCACAGCAGGAAGGCCACGATGAAGGTATCGAACACAAAGCCTGCCCAGCTCATCAGGAAAGGCATGATCGGAAGGCTGAGCAGCGGCCCGAGCAGCGGTGTCTCGGTACGCGAGGCCAGCCAGATGCCGAGCGGCTGCGCGTGCAGTAGCCAATCGGGCTGTAGCTTGGCCATGCCGGCGAAGAAGTAGACCACGCCGACCTGAAAGCGCAGCAGGTAGTGCACCCAGCTCGGAACGGTCGCAGAGGCTCGCTCCGGCCACAGCCGAGCGTCGATGGAGTACGCTCGGTTCAGCGGCAAGAAGCACATCAGCAAAGAGAGCAGACTGACCAGGTAGTAGTGATTCAGGTAGTTCGTGACGTCGATCAGCTCGACGTAGGTGAAGAGCAAGAAGAAGGCGACGATCGAGAATCTGTACAGAAAACCGAAGGCCACGCACGCCCCGAGGATGGCCAAGGTGACGAAAGCCACGGTCATCCAGGGGGCGGGCAAAACCTCTACCCAGGCGAAGCCGTAGTACTTGAAAAAGAAGCTCGGCTGCTCGTAGAAGCGTTCGACCCAGCCGTTCCAGAGGAACCGCAGGCTGCTCAGGCAGAGCAAGCTGCCGAACATGAAGCGGTATGCCGCCAGCGAAGCGAGGTCTCGTGGTGCCAGGAGCTGCGCGCGGATCTTCGAGAGCATCTCGGTCTCAGTCGTCGTCGCCCGCGGCCCGATCGGGCATGGAGAGGTCGAGTGCCGAGAGGAACTCGTTCTTCAGCAGATCGGTCACGCTCTTGGTCTTGTCATAGGCGGCCTGAACTGCAGCAAAGTCGCTCTCGAGCGCGTCCTTCAGGGTGCCGGGGATGGCCTCTGCCGCGACGATGGCATCCGCGATCGCCGAGCTCATGCTCGTGGAGACGTCCGCGGCATTCACGCTGGCGAGCAGGTCGTCGAAGCCAGGCTCATCGGTGCCCGGCGCCGCACCGAGAAACAGCGTCTGAAAGGCCTCGAGGTTGGCGACGACGTTCTGCTTGCTGTGCTCCGCCCAGGGGGACTCCAGAAGCGCGGGACATGTTCCGATCTCCGGGCAGACGTCCGGGTCGTTCAGGCTGAGGCCGGCCGGTTCGCCGAGCTTCATGTCCTTGGTCTCGCCGTCGAGGTAGAACATGCCGTTGGAAATCTCGTTGAGCGCCTCCTGGGCGGTGCCGTACACGGAGTCGCGCCGACAGGGATCGCTGAGCTCTCGAATGAAGTTGCCGCCCTCCGGTGACCAGGCCTCGACGAGCTCGTCTGCACTCTGCCGAGCCAGCTCGGCCAGCGCGGCCGCATACGCCAGACGCCGTTCGGAAAGCTCATCCAGCATCGTCTCCCAGACCTCGTTGATGCTGTGCAGTGGGGTGCAGTGGTGCTCGGTGCCGTCTGTGAACAGCAAGTACTCGATGACGGACAGGCCACGTGGTCCGCCGGCGATCTCGGCCAAAGCGTTCGGGTCGTCGTGCCCGTCCTGCACCGTCTGCTGGTCGACGAGGCAAAGACTCGTGTTGGGCCAGCTGTAGATCTGGCTTCGCAGATTTTGGCCGCCCATCTTGTCCGATGGAAGAGCGGGGCCCACGAGCATCAACTCGACGGCCTGCCACTGAGTCATGGCTTCGCGCCACGCGCTCTGCGCGGCTTCTTTCGCGCTCACATCTTCGGGAGCAGCGGCCGCCGTGCGGAGGGCGCTCTCGAGAGCTGCAGCCTTTTCAGCAAAAGCCTCTTGGCTCGGCACGATCAGAGACTGCCCGATGGAGGCCACGACCTGCGCACGCGGGTCGCCTTCGAGACAGGAAGGGTCCGGGCCGCCTTCACCGCTACCACCGCATCCGCTCCATCCGGTCAAGGACGTCGCGAGCAACAGGCAGAGCGCGGCCCTCTTCCAGCGCTGCCGCATAATCGGCTCACCAGTTGTCGATGTTGTCTGAGTCGAAGCCATAGGTCTCTCCAATCAGGGCGCGTGCGTTCTGAAGGTCCGCGCGATACGTGGAATTGTTCTCAGCGTTCGTGGGCGAAGCCCCGACCGGTCGGTCGCCGAGGCGGTCGTGGAGGATCCCGAAGTCCTCCTCGGACATCGGCGAAAAGGGGTTGAACTGGATGCTCAGCGCAAAGCCTTTGAGCTCGGACCAGTGCTTGGCGTGGTCGGCGAAGCTGTACTCTGCGCCGATGCTGTCCATGTCCGTGAGCACCTCGTTGATGTAGTGAATCATCGTGGCCGCGTAGGCCTTCTCCCAGTTGAGAAGCGCCTCGAGGCGTGCCTGTCGCAAGGCGTCCAGATCGACTTCGTCGCCCGATTCGTAGGCGTCCGTGATCAGAGCGCGGCCCGTCCTCCAAGCCAGGTCGGCCTGTGCGCTGAAGTCCGTCGACCGGCTGGCTCCGCGGTCGCGCTTGGCCGCGTTCACCGAGGCGCCGAAGTTGTACTCGCTCCGCAGGTCGATGAGACCGTCGTCGTCGCTGTCGAAGTATCCGTTGGCGTACTCGGGGCGGCCGCCCTCGCCAGCGACCTCGTCTTCGCTGTACTCACTGTAGTCGGCAGCGGCGCCCCAGTAGCCGAAGCCCTCGTCCCAAGCGTGTTCGAGCTGAGTGTAGTTCGCATCCTCAGCCAGCACGTTGGGCGCGAGCAGACCTTTGTCTGGGACGTCGTCATCGAGATAGTCGTCGCTCGTCTGGCTGAAGTTGACCGCAGCGAGCAGGAACTTCTGCACGAGCTGCGCGAGGTCCAGACCTTCGGGAGTCAGGTATAGAGGGAGCGTCGCGTCCATGGGAAAGGGGGAGCTTCCGGTCGCAGCGGCGGCGACCTGGTCGGCGAAGCTGTGGAAGAGGCCAAGCAGCAGCGCCTCGGGGCTTCGGACCTCGCCGGTGTTTCCGCTGCCGTCGATGACGAGGTTCGCCTCACTCCAGCCGACGAATTGGGGCGCCCCGTTCGTGTCGGGGTCGTCGTCCCGTCGGTCGCCGTCCCAGTCTTTGTGGTCGGTCACGGCATCGTTGCCGGCGAGCTTGGCCTTCAAATTGGCGTCGCCCAGATTGGCGTAGACCGACTGAAGCGTGTCGTCTCCCTCGGCGACCAAGCTGGGAATCGCGCGGTTGGGGTCGGCCAGAGCACCATCGGAGTAGAGGGCGAAGAGCAGGGCGTAGACCTCGTCCGCCGTGTCGTAGCGACCCAGGTTCTCTCCAGCCAGCACGTCCGCGCTGATGCTCTTCATCAGGTCGCTCAGGTCGGCGATGAGGACCTGGCGCGTGGTTTGTCCGTCGTGGACGACGGTCGAAGCGCCGTCGCGCTCGAACTGATAAGTCTCCGGGACCTCTACGTTTCCGCCAAGGCCGCCGCTACGGGTGCTGTCGTCGCCGCAGCCTGCCAGACTCGCGAACAGCACGAGAGTTCCCATCACGACAAGGCAAACAGGTTTCATTTTGGAGCACTCCTGATATTGAAAGTGAAAATCAATAGCGGCTCCCTATCACTGGGGACCTCCCTCCGCAAGCGATTTTGAGTAGGGACGAAGAGGCCTGCACCAGCCTCGACCTCTCCTCAGCCGGGACTGCGGACGGAGCTAGTCGACGCGGTGCCCGCCCGGAGCGCCGGTCGCTCTACCGGCGGAGCTCGACTGCCGGACTGCTGGACGGCCGGATGCGAGGCCCAGAAAGAGCAAAGCCCAGCTCGAATGAGCTGGGCTTTGGCGCGGCGGACGAGACTCGAACTCGCGGCCTCCGGCGTGACAGGCCGGCGTTATAACCAACTTAACTACCGCCGCTTGGGCTTGAAGGCTTCGCCTTCGAGGAGGGCACTTCTAGCCTGTGGCTCCCTGACTGTCAAAGGTTTCCATGTCGGAAAACTGCGCCCCGGTCGCCGGCGGGCCAGGGTCTCCTGCCGGCTGTCGTCCAGACGCCGTGCCCATGGCCGGCTCCACCGGGCACCAGTCACGCAGCCAGAGTAGATTCACCAGCAGTGAGAGGGCCAGGCCGAGGGCGCCGAGCAGGCCGAGTGACCGTAGACCGGGACTCTCCGCCGTGAGCAGGCTCAGGAAGGCTACGAGCGAAGTGAGCGTCGAGGCCGCGACGGCACGGTACGCGGTGTAGCGGTGAGCGGGGTCTGCATGGGTCCGCGCCCAGCGCACATGGACGGCACCGTCCACGGCCAAGCCGATGACCACGGGTAGGGCCAAGAGGTTGTAGAGGTGGAGCTTCAAGTCGAACAGCCGCAGGGCCGCGAGCAGAAGCAAGCCCGTCAGCAGTGTGGCCAGCACCACGTCCCGCGTGACGGCGTAGGAACGACTCGCCAGGGCGGTGGCCAGGATGAGCCCGAGGAACACGAGCGCCAGGATGAAGGGCGCGTCGCGTTGGAGTGAGGGCGTGATTTCGCCGAGTAGAGGCTCGGCGGAGGCGAAGCTGACTTGCGGGTGCGCCTCGCGCTGCTGCTGGAGCCAGCGGGCGAGCCGCTCCATGGCCTCTGCGTCGCTGCCACGCATCTGTAGGTAGAGGATGCCGCTGTGCCCGATCTGGCCCTCGACGTCGACGAGCGCGGAAGCTAGCCAGGGCGGGAGCTGCGAAGGCTCTGGCTTGCCCTCGACCGCCAGCCAGGGCTCGAACTCCGCGAGCTCGGCGAGCTGCGCGCTGTCCTCTCGCCCTTCGGCCTTCTTTCGGGCGCGCTCCAGGGTGTCTCTCATGTTCTGGATGAGCGCAGCCTTGGCGTCGGCGTCGCGTGTGAAGAGCGCGCTGGCCGAGACGACCGTGGGCTTCAGGCCGAGGGCGTCGCCGGCGCTCGCGCTGAGCTTGTCGGCGTCCAGCGCGGCTTCGACCGAGACCTGGTCGTCCCCGATCACATACACGGACACGCCTTTGCGCGCGCGCATGACACTCGCCGAGTCGATGCCGTGGCTGATCGACGACGGCCGAAGGGCTTGGAAGTCGCGTTCGAACTCCACGGGCAGAGTGAGCGGCACGCAGATGAAGGCGAGCAGGAGCACGCCCAGAGCCCAGTGGCGTCTGGCTCCGTTTTGCGCGGCGCGCGCCTCGAAGCGTCGTCCGAGGCCTCCGGGAATGAGCAGCATCAGGCCGGGGAAGCTGGCGAGCGTCCAAAGCAGGCACACGACGATCCCGAGTGAGGCCATCCAGCCCATCTGAGAGAAGCCCTGAAAGTCGCTGATGGCCAGGGCTGCGAACCCACAGGCAGTGGTCAGGCCCGCGACGAGCAGAGAGACCCAGAGGCCGCGTACGCTGTCCAAGGCAGCGGTCTGCGTCTGCGCCCCGTCCGCGCGAGCGGCGCGAAAGTGCATGAGCAAATGGATCCCGAAGTCGATGCCCATCCCAGCCAGGATCGCGAGCGCGGAGGCGCTAATGAGATTGATCCTCGGTTCAATGAGCGCGATGAGCCCCAGACTGGCGGCCAGGCCACTCAGGACGGGCAGGCTCAGTTGGAGCAGTGCGCGCAGGTCCCGAAAGAAGGCGAGCACGATGAGCATGAGACCCGCGAAGGCGATGAGCGAGACGCGCGACAGGTCTGCGCGCGTGATTTCGTGCTCGAGTGGTGCGTTTCGGTACCGACCGCTGACGACGATGCGCGCGTTCGCGCTGCCAGCCGGGCTCAGCTCGGCGATGAGCGCCTCGGCCTTGGCCTTGATGTGCTGTGCATAGCCGAGGTCGCCCGCAGATCCCTTCATCATGGCCTGCACCGCGCAGATCCGGCCGCTGTCATCGCACAGCCGCTGGCCTCCTTGCGTCGGAGAGGCCGCTGGGGTTTGCCGAGACGCCACTCCGGTGAGCTCCTTGAGCGCCGCGCCGGCCGCGGAACGCTCGATGGCCTCCCGCACCTCGTCGCTGCTCGGGAGCTCGGGCGGGTCGGCGATGGTCACGCAGAAAGGCGAGGCCTTGCAGACCTCCCAGTCCATCGCCTCCGCGGCGAGCTCGTTCCACTCCTGCAAGGTCTCGTAGTCGACGTAGAACAAGGCCCTGTCGATCAGTGCTTCCACGCCGTACTCGGTCATCACCCATTGCGTCTCGTCCCACTGCTGCAGCTCAGCCGCCAGTGCATCGACGATGTGGGCGCTCCGCTGCGGGTCGTCGGAATCGACTAGAATCGTCAGCGGCTCGTCGATGCCGAGGCGGGCACGAAGCGTGCCGAGCGCGCGAACGGACGGCGAGTCGCTCGGAAGAAGCGCTTCGATTCGTGAGTCGAGTTGCAAGCGGCTCGCGAGCGCAGCTCCGCCGAGTGACAGGGTCACCGCCAGGGCCAAGAGCAGGTAAGAGCGTCTCATCGGTATCCTCGATCTCAGCAGTGGGCCAGGGCGATGTCGGTCAGGCGCGTGTCCCCGTTCAGCTCATCGCGGATGACTCGAGGGATGGCGACGGATGCGGGGGTCATGGCTTGCGTTTTGTCCGCCAAGTTTTGTCGGGATCGATCGAGCTCGGCTTCGAACCGTCGGAGCAGCTCGCCTGAGGCCTGCTCGAACATCGAAGCCACACCGATGCCCCCGGCCTCCACGAGGCGTGCGTTCATCTCCTGCTCCGCATCGCCGCGGCGATAGAGGGCGAGCATGGGCAGTCCGAGCAGGGCGCACTCGGCGGGCAGATGGTTTCCTGCGGAGCCGACCACGGCCCGGCAGCGCCCGAGCGCTTCTCCAAATGCATGGACGCTCGGCGCGTGAACCTCCACGCCGCTCGGGACCCGCGTGCTGCGACCGAAGCACAACACACGATGCCCCCGCCGTACCAGCCGAGCCATGAGCTCCGAGCCGTTGTCGTCCCGGAAGTAGGCGAGCACGAAGTCTTCTCGACGCACGCTCGGGCGCAGGGTGTCGGGCAAGTCTGGGCGCGCCAGGATCGTTCCGCGGGTGCGCGGCTCGGCCGGCGCGAAGTGCACCGCCACTCGTCGCTGCGCAGGCCAGGAGCTGCTCATCGCGTTGGCCACTTCGCGCCAATGCTTCCGCCAAGGCAAACGAGTGCCGAGCTCGGCGTGCTGGAAGATCAGGCCGTGTCCCACGGCCACACTCGGGATCCGGAGCGCGCGGGAGGCGTGAATGGACGGGGCGTCGCCGTCGCTCACGAGAAGATCGGGTGCCCACTGGTGCAGCTCGCGCAGGTCTTGTGCGGTTCGGGCTACAAAGCTCGGCAGCATGCGCGGTCCGGGGACGCAGCTCAGCACGGGTTCGACTTCGGGAAGGTCTTGCAGCATCGCCCAGGCTTCACCGCCGCAAAACGCTCGGACGCGGTAGCGTTCACGCAGCTTGGCGAGAACCACCCTGGTTCGACTGGCGTGTCCCTTGCCTCGGCCGTGCACGAAGTATGCGATTTTGTGCATCCTGTCTCCCTGTCTCGATGATTTGCTCGTAAGTCGCAAAGAGCTCGGTGAAGTGTTCGCGGACGTCTCGAACGACCTGCTCCCGGCCGTGCAAAGCCCCGTCCCGCAGCAAACCCGGGTCACGCGCGAGAATGCGGCTGATCGCTAGAGCGCAGCCCGTCGCGTCGCCGGGACGATAAGTCTCCCCGTAACTGTCGCGCGTCAGGTCCGCGGCTCCACCCGCGTACGGAACGACGACCGGCACACCGCAGGCGATCGCTTCGGCGACGACCAACCCGTAGGTCTCCGCCGAGCTTCCGTGCACGAAGACATCGGCGCTTGCGACTGCGTCTGCGAGCGCGTCTCTGTCCCGGGCGAACCCGGCCACGTGCACGTGGCCCGCGCGTCTGGCTTGCCGCTCGATGCGCGCGCGCTGTGGTCCGTCGCCAAAGATCACGAGGCCCAGGTTCTGTCCGCGCTGGCGCGCGAGCCAGGTCGCCTCGATCAGGGTTCCGAGGCGCTTCTCGGGATGATGGCGCCCGACCGCGACGAGGAGACGCGCGTCGTCGCCTAGCCCGCATTTGGCGAGCAGGGACCGCCGCAGTGTCGAGCTTCGTCGCTCCGGATAGAACAGGGACTTCTCGATGCCGAAGCGGACCGTATGCGCACGCTGCACGCCGTAGGTCTCGATCCGATCCCTCAGCCAGTCTCCGGCCACGATCGTCCGATCGAACGCGGAGCTCAATCGTTGAAGGTAGCGCCAGTAGGGCGAGATCATCCGCTCGATCCAAGGCGGGCTGAAGACGCCGTCGAGAAGCGTCTGCGGGTACACCGCCGACGCGTCCTGATGGAAGACCAGGGTGCGCGGTATCGGCTTCTGGTATCCCGCGACGAAGCGGCCACCGAGCCAGGGCGAAGAGGCTTCGATCAGATCCGGCGACTCGGCGTCGAGCACGGCATGCACGGCCTTCTGCCGGCTCAGGATGTGGTATCGCGGGTCCAGCGGAAGGGGCGGGCTCGCGACCCAGCGGATTCGACCACCCAGGCGAGTCTCTTCGCGGTCTTGCGCGCCGGGGGCGACGATGAGCACTTCGTGACCGGCACGGCGTCCCTCTTCGAGCTTGCGGTGGACGTAGGTGCGTACGCCGCCTCCCTGTTCCGAATAGAATTCACATACGTCGATGATCTTCATGGTCGTCTCCTACGGCGTGGCCGCCCCGGGCAGGGCGGCTGGGTTCGTGCGCAATGCGCGCCAGGCGAGCGGGGCGTAAGCGAGCGTGAAGCCGGTCAGTGCGATGGCACCGCGCAGCCAGTTGGGGTCGACGACCGGGAACGAGGCGAAGAAGAGCCCAGTGACTGCACCCGAGACCAGCAGCGTCCGTGCGGGTTCACGGATGGCTGCGGTGAGCGGAAGCCGGTTCCCATTCAGTCGGTAGCTCAGGTAGAGCTGGGCGGCGCCAACGCTGAGAAACGTGAGCACGACCGCGAGGGACGCGCCCAGCAGGCCGAAGACTGGGCACAGCGTGAAGAGAAGGGCGGTCTGCAGGCCGACACCCAGTGCCGTCGAGCTCAGCAACCAGCCGCTGCGTCCATAGCCGCCGATCACTTGCTCCGCGCTCCCGAGCCAGCTGTACGCCAGCCAGCCCAGGCTCAGCACCAGCACGGGCGCATAGCCGTCGACGTACTGCTCCCCAAAGAGGGCGAGCAGCGGCCTGCCGTAGACGGCGAACAGCGCCACCAGGGGAAGTTGCGTGAGCACCGCGACCGTTGTCGCGTAGGTGTATGTGCCGGCCAGGCGCGAGCGCTGGGTCTGATGCGCCGCGTCCGAGAACAGGGCCGTGAGCATCGGTGAGAGGGTTCCTCGCAGGGAGCGGACCGTGTTTCCGAACTGATTGGCGATGCCGTAGATGCCGACCAGTGAGGGCTCGACGAAGAGTGCGAGCACCAGCGTGTCCGATCGGAACTGAAGTTCCATGAGAAGCTCCGCGGCCCAGGCGGGTCTGGCATAGCTTCGAAGCTCCGCGGGCAAGCGCCAGCTCGGCGCGAGCTCGATGCCTCGCGCCCGCAGGGCTCGAAGACTGGCCAGCCCGATGGCGACGGCCCCCAGCCAAGTCGAGAGCACGAAGGCTAGCGCAAGCCCGAGCTCTGCCTGACCAAGCGCGTGAAGGCCGAGTGCGCTGATGACGACGGTCATCGGGATGACGAAGTCGCGGAGCCAGACCTGCACTTTGATCGTTCCGCAGGCGACCGAAACGTGCGTGAGAAGCTCGCAGATCGCGAGCGCGGGCAAGCCCAGGGCCATCCATTGCCAGGTGCGGGCCGCCTCATCGATGCCCCGCATCTGTGCGAGCCCAGGGGCTATGAGCACGACCGCGATGGACAGCAGTGTCGCCGCCAGCGCGACCCGCGCCGTGCCGGCCGCGATGCCTGAGGACCGTCTCGAGAGTCTCGCTCGCGGCACCCAGTAGAGAAAGCCGCGATGCAGGCCTTGCAGGGCGAGCTTGGCGAGAAGCTGCATTGCAGCGTAGCCGATGACGTAGAGGCCCCAGGCCTTCACCGAGTACGAGCGCGTCACAAGAATCAGAAGCGCAGGGTGCGCCGCGCGGGCCAGGTGCCCGAGTAGGTTCGTCTGCGTGGCCTTGCGCAACAGTCGGCCGTCCCCTTGCGGCGCCTCGCTCGTTCTCTTGCTTCCGTCGCCCATCGCTCGAGGGCTTTTGCGAAATCCGTGCCGAAGCGCTCGAGAAGGACTTGGCCTGCTTTTCGCAAAGTCCCTCTGTCGAAACCCGCGGCACAGCGCGAAATACAGTGTTCAAACGTCGTCAAAAACTAGGGAAGCAAGAGTGAGCACCGCAAATCGAGAGAAGGACAACGTTGCCCCGGCACCACAGGTTCTTTCACAGCACGTGAAGAATCGACACGGAGTGGCTGTGGGGAAGAACAGCGCTGCCCGTTCACTCGCCGTGACTCCGCGTTCACTCCTGTCATTTGGCAATCAGCGTCGCCGGCCGTCGGGTTTCGAGAGGATTACGTCATGACCTACGCAAACGAACGACGTTGGCTCGAGCAGCTCGCGATCATCAACGACTACGTCCGCATTCCTTACGCGAACGGGTCTTCTTATGCCTCGCAGTTTCTGTTTCGCGAGCTCTCGGCACGCGGTCACGAGGTGACCGTGGTCGGCCCGGAGGACCGCGCCGCGACCGAGGCCGAGTTGCCCCCAAGGCACGTTTCGCTTCCGAGCATTCCCCTTCGAAATCATCCCGGCGTGCACCTTGCCATGCCTTCGAGGTCCGGGCTCCGGTCTTTGAAGCGCGCGGGCTTCGACCTCGTCTTGGCGCAGGCCTCGAGCGCGCTTCTGGACGCCGGCGTTTGGCTTCGCCAGCGTCATGGGGTGCCGCTCGTCTGCGTCAACACGGTGCACATGCCGAGTGTCTACAACGTCATGCTGCCAGACCGGCTCAATGCGATGAAGCCCGTGCAGCGCTTGTTTCGCGAACGGCTGATTCCTTGGGTCGAGCGTAGCTTCGCGAGCATCTACAACGCAGGGGATGCCCTGGTGGTCCTGAGCCCGGGGCTCAAGCGCTACTGGGAGGACCGCGGCGTGACCGTACCCATCCAGGTGATTCCACGTGCCATCGAACGCCGAATCTTCGATCGGACCGATCAGAGCGATCCGTTCCCGGCGCAGGCGCTTCCCGCAAAGCGCATGCTCGTCGTCTGTCGGCACGTGCGAGAGAAGGGCCTCGAGCGTCTGCTCCGCTTGTTCGCCGAGCACATCGTTCCGCGCGTACCGGGGGTGAGCCTGACGCTCGTGGGCGACGGGGCCGAGCACGATGCCTTCATCGAGCTTGCGGACGCGCTCGGCATCTCCGGGCAGACCCACTTCGTAGGGGAGCAGTCCCTTGCGCAGATGCCCGCTTGGTACCGCCACGCGGACCTCTTCGTCTACACATCGCTCTCCGAGACCTACGGACAGGTCGTCAGCGAGGCGCTCTGGTGCGGCGTTCCCGTGGTGGCCTTCAACGACGGCATGGGCGTCGCGGGCCAGGTGTCCCATGGCCAAGATGGCTTCCTCGTCGACCCGACGCGTGCCGACGCGGACCTGTGGTTTGCCAGGAGCGTCGAGCGTGTGCTCGAGGATGAGCGCTTGCGTCGCAGCATGCGAGAGCGGGCCAGAGCACTGGCCTGGGGACGTTCTGAACCGAGTCGCTGCGTCACGCGCTACCTCGAGGTGTTCGAGTTGGCCAAGGATCATGCCAGCCGGTCACGCAGGGAGAGTCGCTGGGCGACCTTGCGGCGTCTCGGAAGCTGGGTCGGGGCCCACCTGTTCGCCGCTGCGAGCGGGCTGCTTCGACGGCCCGCGAAGCTCAACCAAAACGCAGCGCCCGCGGGCACCTGGACGCTTCCCGCCAATGCCGGCGAGAGCGTCTAGGCTCGCAAGCCAGCAGCCGCTCCGCGCTCAGCTTTCGGCGGTCGCCATGTCGATCGCGTGTTCGTGTTCCTCTGGGGACGGTGGCGGCGTGGTGGGTCTGCCGCGCATTCTCGCGAAGAGGTTCGCCACGTTGCGTCGCGCGTCCTCCAAGATGACGTAGCCGCAAGGAACGATCAACAGCATGATGAAGGTCGCTAGCAGGACTCCAAAGCCCAGCGAAACCGCCATCGGAACGAGAAAGCGTGCCTGCACCGAGGTCTCGAAAATCATCGGTGCCAGTCCGAAGAAGGTCGTCAGCGAGGTGAGCAAAATCGGACGGAAGCGCCTCACGCCACCAGCGACGACGGCATCCCAAAGGCTCATGCCCTCCTCACGGAGTCGGTTGATGGACACGATCAGGATCAGGGAGTCGTTCACCACGACACCGGAGAGAGCCACCAGACCCATCATGCTCATGATGCTGAGATTGATGCCCATGACGATGTGCCCCCCGACCGCGCCCACCATGCCGAATGGGATGGCCGACATGACCAGAATGGGCTGGCTATAGCTTCGAAAGACGACGGCCAGCATCGAAAACATCACGATGATGGCGAGGCCGAATCCCAGGCCGAGCGACTTCATCGTGTCGGCCTGCTGCTCTTGCTCCCCACCCAGGCTGTAGTCGAGGCCCGGCACATCAGCGAGTAAGCGCGGCAGCTCTGTCTCCTGAATTCGGGCATTGATGTCGTTTGCGTTCGCATCCTCGCTCGCCACATCGGCCGTCACGCTGATGTTCCGTCTGCCGTCCGTACGCGTGATCACCGTGTACGCGTGCCCGCGCTCGATCTCGGCTGCCTGTGCCATGGGCATTTCCCCGCCGTTGGGCGTGAGCACGACCATCTCTTCGACGTTGTAGAGTGACTGGCGCTCCTCTAGTGGAAGTCGCACGTACACGCGCAGCTCGTCCCGTCCACGCTGCTGGCGGGCGGCTTCGGCGCCAAAAAACGCCGCTCGAACCTGTCGCGCGAGCTCGAATTCCGTGAGTCCCTGCGCGAGCGCTTCGTCGGTCAGTCGGAAATCGAGTTGCTCTTTTCCCTTGGTGACCCCGCTGTCGATGTCGCTCAGGCCGCTGTAGGAGGCGATCTCGGAAGCCAAACGCTCGGCCGCTGCTTCCAGCGTGGGTACGTCGTTGTGAATCAACTGAATGTCGACCGGCTTGCCAGGCTGAACGCCGACCTTGTAGTTGAACGTGAGTGAATCGATGCCCGGGATCTCGCCGATGGCGGAACGCCACTCCTGGACGAACTCGGTGGTGCTGATGTCACGCTGATCGAACTCGTTCAGATAAACCATCACGGTGGCCACGTGGCCCCCGCTGTTTGCTGCGGCCGCGCCCGCAATGTCCGGGTCGACCGAAACCAGGGCGCCCACTTCTTGGTAGAGGCCCCGGGAGATGTTGCGCGGTTCCTCCATCCCCTGGCCGGCCTCGTCCATCAGGGCCTGCGCCGCGCTGGCCAAGTGATGTGCGATTCGCTCCGTCTCGGCGACCGGCGTTCCGACTGGCATCTTGAGCTGAGCCGTGATCACGTCTCCCTCGACCCCCGGCATGAAGGTGAACGGAAGGCGTCCGGCGACGATTCCGGCAGTGAGAACCAGCGCTGCGATGCCGCAAGTGACGGTGAAGTAGCGCCATTCGAGCGCTTTGTTGACGGTGGATTGGTAGTGCCCCGCGACGAAGCGCTCGAGGCGCTCCGGCATGCGGAGTTTCTCGAGCAAGCGCATGACCCAGATGTACGGCGTGAGCAGGACGCGTAGCCACCAGGGCATGGGGTGAGCGAGATGGGCGGGCAGGATGACCAGGGACTCGAACAGTGAAATCAGAAGAACCGAGATGACGACGATCGGGAGAACACGAAAGAACTTCCCCATGACGCCGGGCACGAGGAGCATGGGCGCGAACGCCACGCAGCTGGTCAGAATGGAGAAGATGACGGGCTGGGCGACTTCGCGCGTCCCGTCGATTGCCGCTTGCATGCGGCCCTTGCCCTCCGTGCGCTGCTTGTAAACCGCCTCGCCCACCACGATGGCGTCATCGACGACCATGCCGAGCGTCACGATGAACGCAAACAGTGAGATCATGTTGAGGGAGATGTCCGTCACCGGAAAGAACAGCAGCGAGCCCGCGAACGAAATCGGAATCCCGAGCGTCACCCAGAACGCGAGCCGGGCTTCCAGAAACAAGCCGAGCGTGAGCAGCACGAGGATGAGGCCGATCCTCGCGTTCGTTATCAGCAGGTCGAGGCGCTGCTCGTACATCTCCGAGGTGTCCAACCAAATGGCGGTACGTAGGCCCGCGGGCAGCTCGGCTTCGAGCTGGGCAGCGTGTTCCTTCGTCGCCGCGGCGACGGTCAGCGGCGTCTCGTTTCCGACGCGGAAGACGTTCAGCATCACCGCGCGCTGGCCGTTGTACGTCGCCCAGCTGTCGAGCTCGCGGAAGCCATCCTTGACGGACGCGATGTCCCGAACGCGGACCTGAGCGCCGTCGGGGCGGCTCAGAAGAAGGATGTCTCCGAAATCGACTCCGAGGTCGCGTCGCTCGGCGGTGCGCAGAAGGACCTCACCACCCTTGGTCTTGACCTCGCCACCGGGCAGCTCCACCGAAGCGGCCCGAACCCGGTCGGCGATGTCGTCGAGGGTCAGATTGTATTTGCGGAGCTCAGCCTGCGGCACTTCGATGCTGATCTCCAAGGGACGAATCCCAGAGAGCTCCACGTAAGTGATGCGGCTGTCCTCGAGCAAGGTGCGGCGCGTGTTCTCGCCGATGGCGCGCATGGTGGGCTCGTCGACGTCGCCGTAGAGCACCAGCGAAATCACCTGCTGCCGATTGGACACCAGACTCACGGTGGGGCGCTCGACGTCCGCCGGGAACGAGGTGATCCGATCCACGGCACTCTTCACGTCGTTCAGCGCTCGGTCTTGGTCCGTGCCGAGCAGAAGCTCGACGTTGATGATGGCTGACCCCTCGCTCGCGAGCGAGTGGACCTTCTTGACGCCATCGACGCCCCGCGCCGCTTCCTCGATCGCCAAGACCACGGCTTGCTCGACTTCCGCGGGGCTCGCTCCAGGGTACTCGACCCGGATCGAAACCACGTCGAGCTCGACCTCCGGAAAGACCTCCTGCTTGACGCCAGTCAGAAAGGTCACCAGGCCGCCGATGATCAAGACCAGCATGAACATGTTGGCCGCGACGCCGTTCCTGGCCATCCAGGCGATCGGGCCCTTCTGATCTTTGGGCGGGAGCTTGTCTGGGGGGCTGCTCATGGCGTGGCCTCGGCGGAAGCCGCGGGTACTTCTGGGCTGGGCGCTGCCTTGGACTCCGGGGTCGCAGTCCGAAGCGGCATGTTGGGCACCGGCGTCGCGATGCGACTCGTCACGATGCGCTCCCCCGGCTCCACGCCCGCGGTCAGAAGCACCGTATTCTTCGTAGACCAGCCGATGTCGACCTCACGGATCTCGAGTAGCTGCTCGTCATTCATCACGAAGACCCGAGCCCCTCCGTGCAGGGCCCTTCGCGGTATTTCGATGGCGTCGTCGATGGGTGCGGCCTCGGCGGCCACATCGACGAAAGAGCCCAGGAGCAGGGGTAAGCGGTCGTCTTCACCGAGCGGGTCGGGGATGTTGACGAGCAGGCGCGCCATCGAACCGCCAGGGTCCAGATCCGGGAGCTGTCGAATGACCTCTCCTTCTCGCTCGATGACCTCGCCTCCGAGCTGCTGCGTGACCCGGACCTTCGAGCCGGCCTCTTCCCCTCGGCGGACCCGAATCGTGCGGAGCGACGCGACTGGAACCGAGACCTGCACCCGGTACTCGTCCGTGCCAACCATTGTGGCGACGTGGTTCTGCGGACCGATGAGCTGCCCGACGTCCACGTTTTCGCTAACGACCATCGCATTGAAGGGTGCACGGAGGGTGGTCCGCTCGAGATCGAGCTGAGCCTTCTTGAGAGAGCTTTGCGCGGCCTTGAGCGCGAGTTTGCTGGCCTCTAGGTAGGGCTTGCGCTGTGCGAGCTCCTTCTGGGCGTCACTGACCTCCAAGTCGCCAAAACTCTCCCATTCGTGCTTGGCGACTTCACTGCGTCGCTGCTCGACCGCGAGCTCGAGTTTCTGTCGGTTGACCTGCGAACGAAAGCTCTCGACGGCGAGCTGGTAGTCGCGCGGGTCGATCCGCAGAATGGGCTCACCCTCTTCGAAGCGGCCACCCGCGACCAGTTCCGAACTCTGCCACTTCACACGGCCGCTGAGCTCGGGCTGAATCACGATCTCACGTGCTGGCACGACGGTTCCTTTTGCGTGAAGCTCTACCTCGTGGCGGGCGCTCCGGGCATCGATCACCTCGACTAGCGTTCCCTCCAATCGCTTCTCCGCCCTAGGTGGCTCAGGCTTGGTCGCCACGAGCGCATAAGCCATGCCGGCTGCGCCCAGCATGACCAGGGCCGAAAAGACCCATTTCCAAACCTTCTTGGTTCTGTGAATCATGGGCTAGGATCTCCGAAATCGTCGGGCCAGGAACCTCCCAAAGCCCGGTAAAGCTGAACGCGGTAGGAGACGAGCTGTCGCCGCGAGTTGACCAGCTCGAGCTCGGCGAGCTGGCGTGTGGCGAGCGCAGTGAGAACCGGAAGAAAATCGCTCAAGCCAGCACGGTACCGGTTGCGCGTCGCCGTCAG
The DNA here is from genome assembly GCA_963746475.1 of uncultured delta proteobacterium. Lineage (GTDB taxonomy): Bacteria > Myxococcota_A > Polyangia > Polyangiales > Houyiibacteriaceae > SG8-38. Next base: position 361,937 of record CAVVBB010000003.1, on the reverse strand, counting down.
CGTCGTACCCGCCAGCTTGACCTCTTCTTCGAGATACTGGATTCGAACGCGCTCCTGCCGTTCCAGCGTCAACGAGCTCTCCACCTCGAAGAGCGCGCGAAGAATCGTCTCGGCGTAGAGCTCGACGACCTCATCGGCGACAGCCTTCTGCGTGTTAATCAGGGAGCGTCCGAAGAGGCCGTCGAAGATCGGCACCGAAATGTCGGCTCCAGCCTTCCATGTGAAACCATTGAGCGTGTCGTCCGCGGGTAGGCCGTCGCCCCCTCCGATGGGAAAATTCGAGCTTGCCTTCAACCAGGAATACGAGGGAGTCGCTGACAGCGTGATTTGGGGCAGGCGAGCACCGACAGCAGCAGCAATGCGCCGGTCCGCCGCTTCGAGTCGGGTTTTCGCAGCTCGAATGTCAGGCCGCGATTCGAGCAAGGTGGCCGGTACCTCGATGTCCGGGGTAGGACCCAGCTCGGGCAATGAGGCCTCGGCAGCGGCGAAGTCGCGACCCGGCGGCTCCCCGAGCAACACGGCCAGACGCTGCGTCGTCAGGTCGGTTTGGGCCGCGAATAGCGCGATCCGCGCCTTGGCACCCGCCACCCGCTGTCGCTGCTGGTGCACATCGACGGCCGGGTTCAAGCCCTGCCGGTAGCGGAGTTCGACCAGCTCCAGGACCTGCAAGTCGGTCGCGAGCTGCTCCTTCAAGACGGCGAGCTCTGTCTGGGCGTTGATCGCATCGAACCAGGCCTCGGCCACTTCGGCGGAAATCGAGATCCGTAGCGCGTCCTGGTCCAGTCGGACCGCGTTGGCGTCGAGTTCGGCGGCCTGATGCTCACGCGCCCGGCGCGCGAAGACGTCGGCCTCATAGGAGACCGGTGCAGAGCCGACCGCCTGACTGCTGCGAACGTTGCCGATGACCGGTGTCAGCTGCGTGCCCGTGGAGAAAGTTCCGACCGCCCCGATCTGCGGCATTCGTGCCGCGCGGACCTGATCGGCAATGAAGCGGGCCTGTTGCACGCGCGCCCAGCCCGCTCTTACCGAGGGATTTGTGGACAGCGCTTGCTCGATCAGAGCGTTCAGGGTTGGGTCGTTGAGCTCGCGCCACCACCGCGCGTCGCGGGCCGGGTAGTCGATGGCTTCGACGCTGTCGGCATCGGCTTCGCCGCCCTCGCTGTAGACCCGAGGTATCTCCACCGGTGGCGTCGTGTCCGAGTCCTTGTCGTAGTTGCAACTGCCGAGCAGCAACGCAGCGAGTGCGACGTAGCCTACGGGCATCCCCTTCTGCCTCATCGCACACTCTCCGCGGCAAGACCGCGAACCAAAGTGTCGAGGTGCAGCGACACCAGCTCCGACAGGTCGACGGGCATGGGCAGTCGGCTCGCCATGCTCTCGCGATTCAGATCGACCAGCACGATTCCCAACATACTCGTCCAAAGCTGTAGGGCCTGAGGCAGCGCTTGCACATCCCCTCGGATACTTCCGTCGGCGCGTCCGCGCTCGATCGCCGCGACAGCCTCGGTCAGTACAGCCCCGACCCGAGTCTTGTAGACCCGAAAGGCATCCGTCTCGTCGTCAATCTGCTCCGCTGCACTGAGCCAGGACAAGGCGAAACGAAAGTGGTGCGGGTTCGTTCGCGAAAACTCGGAGTAGGTGAGCAAGAGCCGTTCGACCGCCTCGAGGCCGGTCCTGGTCTCCGCGAGACTCGCGCGCAGGACCGGCAGAAACCGGTCCAGCATCCGCGTCGCCACTGTGGCCGCCAAAGCCGCCCGACTGTCGAAGTAGAGGTAGAGCGTCCCCTTGCTCAGCTCCGCCGCTTTGGCGACGTCCGCCATCGTCATCGACTGGTAGCCGACTTCGACGAGGATGCGTTCTGCCGCGTCCAAAATGGCCTTTCGGCGTGCCGTCCGTTCGCGCTTTCTACGTTCTGCAACCGCCATGGCTTGTCCCCCGGTCACAAAATGACCATGGGTCAGCGTTGATCAAATATTACAGCCGGTTTCTGGATCGGCAAGCCCCCGCGGACCTGTAGTTCGGCCGGCGCGCTCGAGGGCGTCTCACAGTCGAAGTGCCGTGATGGGCGCTAGCTGGGCGGTCCGCTCCCCCCATGCACCCTCTCGTCAACCGGATCGAAAGTGCCTGCGACCGCAGGCTGGCGACCGCTTGTTGGTGGTCGGGACACGGTTCGAACGTGCGACCCGTTCCTTGTAAGGGAACCGCTCTACCACTGAGCTACCCGACCCAAGGCTCCGCAGCATGATCGAGCCCCCCGCAAATGTCTACCGGGGGCGGTCCGCCGCATTGTGGCGCGAAGAAATTACATCGTTCTCGGTACGAATCGAGCGGACTGTGACGCCGCGGAGTCGAATTCGTGGAAAGAAAATCAATCTGAGTTCAGCTGCTTAGAGTGAAGAAGCGCCACCCTCTCACTGGTGGGCGCCGGGAGCGTCGACGGTGGGCTCGGGGACCTGTTCGGCCTCCGGCTTTTCGGGCGTGATGAGCTCGCCGTCGCGGTACTCGCAGGGTCGCACTTGATGGTCGCCGAACAACACGTCTGGGTCGCTCAGGACGAGCGCCTGCCGCAGGACTTCGTCCATGTGTTCGACGAGGATGATGCGCAGCGCCTTCAGGACGCGCGAAGGGATCTCTTTGAGGTCCTTCTGGTTCTCTTTAGGAATGAGCACGGTCTCGATTCCGGCTCGATGCGCGGCCAGCAGCTTCTCTTTGAGCCCGCCGATGGGAAGGATGCGCCCACGAAGCGTGATCTCCCCGGTCATTGCTACGGTCTTGCGCACCGGTATCTTCAGCAGTGCGCTCGCGATGCTCGTCGCCATCGTGATGCCGGCGCTTGGGCCGTCTTTGGGCACGAAGTTCGGAAAATGAACGTGGACGTCGTACTTGGAGTGGAACTCGTCTTCCAGTCCGAGGACCTTCTGCCGCGAGCGAATGTAGCTCATTGCCGCCTGGGCGGACTCCTGCATACCCTTCTCGAGCAGACCCGTGATGTGCAGCTTGCCTTTGCCCTGCACCACCGCGACCTCGCATTCGAGGATGGATCCGCCAAACGTGTTCACCGCGAGTCCGTTGGTCAGGCCGACGTGATCCTTGTCATTGGTTTTGTCCGGTCGGTACTTGGGAACCCCCAGGTACTTCTGCACGTCCTCGGCTTCCACCAGGAATTCTTGGGCCTTTGCGGCTTCCAGATCTTTCACGACCTCGCGGGCAACCTTGCGACATACGCTTCCGATCTCCCGCTCGAGGTTTCGGACCCCGCTTTCCATCGTGTAGTGGTGGATGATCTCGCGCAGCGCATGCTCGCTGATTTCCAATTTGACGTCCTGGAGTCCCGCCGCTTCGAGCTGGCGCGGGACTAGATAACGGGACGCGATGTTCAGCTTCTCGAACTCCGTGTACCCACTGATCTCCAGGATCTCCATGCGATCGCGGAGCGGCAGGGGAATGCCGTGTAACGTGTTTGCTGTGGTTACGAACATCACGTCGGACAGGTCGTAATCCAGGTCCAGGTAATGATCGTTGAAGTTGTGGTTCTGTTCCGGGTCGAGAACCTCGAGCAGCGCTGCCGCCGGGTCACCGCGAAAGTCCGAAGACATCTTGTCGATTTCGTCCAGCAGAAAGACTGGATTGTTCGTCCCCGCTTTGCGAAGCGACTGAATTAGACGTCCGGGTAGGGCGCCAATGTACGTGCGACGATGTCCGCGAATTTCGGCCTCGTCGCGCACGCCTCCGAGAGACAAGCGAGTGAACTCTCGGCCCGTCGCGCGCGCGATGCTCTTCGCAAGTGATGTCTTTCCGACGCCGGGCGGGCCGACCAAGCAAAGGACAGGGCCCTTGAGCTTCTTCACGAGCGCCTGCACGGCCAGGTACTCTACGATGCGCTCCTTGGGCTTCTGCAGACCAAAATGGTCTTCGTCCAGGATGGCCTCGGCCCTCTCGATGTCGTAGTTCTCCTCGCTCTTGTCCGCCCAGGGAAGCGCGAGGATCCAGTCGATGTAATTGCGGATGACCGTTGCCTCCGCGCTCATCGGCTGCATCATCTTGAGCTTCTTGATCTCTTTTCGAACCTTGAGGTGGGCTTCCTTGCTGACCTTCTTCTGCTTTAGCTGCTGCTCGAGCTCCTGAATCTCGCTCTTAAACTCGTCCCGTTCACCGAGTTCCTTCTGAATGGCCTGCATCTGCTCATTCAGGTAGTACTCCTTCTGCGTCTTCTCCATCTGCTTCTTGACGCGGGAGCGGATCTTCTTCTCGACCTGCAGGATCTCGATTTCGGCGTTCATCAACTGGAACAATCTCTCCAGGCGCTTGGCCGGGTCGAAGGTCTCCAGAATTTCCTGCCGGTCTGCGAGCTTGATGCTCGCCAGGTGCACGACGACGGTGTCCGCGAGCTTCGACGGGTCGTCGATGGTCTGCACCGTCATCAGCATCTCGGGTGCGATGCGCTTGTTCAGCTTCGCGTACACGTCAAAGGCGGACTGCACCGAGCGAATGAGCGCCTCTAGCTCGACGTTTGGCGTGTAGATCTCCTCGATGGGGTCCACAGCGCAATGGAAGAAGTCGTCGTTCGGCAAGAACCGAGCGATTCTTGCGCGCCGCTTTCCTTCGACGAGCACCTTTACCGTGCCGTCAGGAAGACGCAGAAGCTGGATGATCGTCCCGATCGTACCCACCTCGAAGATGTCGTCAGGGCTCGGGTCGTTGGTCTTTGCTTTCTTCTGTGCGGCGAGCAGGATCTCCTTGTCCTGGCTCATCGCCTCTTCGAGGGCGCTGATGGACTTTTCGCGGCCTACGAACAGAGGCACGACCATGTGCGGAAAGACGATGATGTCGCGCAAGGGAAGCAGCGGGAAACAACCGGAGCTCGTTCCGTCGCCACCTGGGTTATTTTCGTCGTTGTCGGGTCGGTGGAAAAACATCGGCCTACTTCAGATTCGCGAGGGCTCGAGGCTACGGCCGCGGCCGCATCAGGCGAGCTCCGCCTCTTCCTTTTCGTAGACGATCAGCGGCTTCTCCCCGGAGACGATCACTTCTTCGCTGACTGCGACCTCACGGATGTCCGCCTGCGATGGGACATCGTACATGATGTCGAGCATCGCCTTTTCCATGATCGCTCGGAGGCCACGGGCCCCGGCGTTGCGCTTGAGGGCTTCGCGAGCCACCGCATGCAGCGCTCCCGGAGCAAATTTGAGCTTGACCCCGTCCATCTCGAACAGCTTCTGGTACTGCTTGACGAGGGCGTTCCTGGGCTTGGTCAGAATGTCGACCAAAGCATCTTCGTTGAGCTCATGCAGCGTCGCAATGACGGGCAGTCGTCCGATGAACTCGGGGATTAGACCCGCTCGAAGAAGATCCTCGGGTTCGATGCGTTCGAGCAGCTCGCCGATCTTCTTGTCTTTCTTCGAAGGGATGTCGGCACCGAAGCCGAGCGTCTTTTCACCGATGCGTCGCTCGATGACATCGTCGAGACCGACGAATGCCCCGCCACAGATGAACAAGATGTTGCCCGTATCGATCTGCAGAAAGTCCTGCTGAGGATGCTTGCGGCCGCCCTTCGGTGGCACGTTCGCCACGGTGCCTTCGATGATCTTCAGCAAGGCCTGCTGTACGCCTTCGCCGCTCACATCGCGCGTGATGGATGGGTTATCGCCCTTGCGCGCGACCTTGTCGATCTCGTCGATGTAGACGATGCCGCGCTGCGCGCGCTCGACGTCGTGGTCGGCGTTCTGCAGGAGCTGAACGATGATGTTCTCGACGTCCTCGCCGACGTATCCCGCCTCGGTGAGCGTCGTGGCGTCAGCGATCGCGAAAGGCACGTTGAGGATCCGCGCCAAGGTCTGCGCCAGAAGCGTCTTGCCGGAACCGGTTGGACCGAGCAGGAGAATGTTGCTCTTCTGCAGTTCGACGTCGTCCGAGGCGAGCTTGGAGTCGATGCGCTTATAATGGTTGTGAACGGCGACGGAGAGAATCTTCTTTGCCCGCTCTTGTCCGATCACATACTCGTCGAGAATCGCTTTGATCTCGGCTGGCTTCGGAAGAGGAGCCCCCGTCGTCGAGGACTCTTCGCGTTCGACTTCCTCGGCGATGATGTCGTTACATAAACCGATGCACTCATCGCAGATGTACACCGTCGGCCCTGCTATGAGCTTTTTTACTTCCTTCTGAGACTTTCCGCAGAAAGAACATTGAAGGTTGCCGTGTCCGTCATCACGCCTGCGATCCACGCTATAAACCTGCTGACGTCAGTCTAGCGTCCTGGCGCGAACACGGCAAGGACTGAGGGAGTGGTTGGAGTTGTCACTGGGTGTGCCTTCACACGTCCTTGTTCGGTGTGATCACCTCGTCGATGAGCCCATACTCTTTGGCCTCCTCGGCAGAGAGGTAGCGGTCGCGCTCGGTGTCCTCCTTAATACGGTCCGGCGTTTGGCCGGTGTGGTTGGCCAGGATCGTGTTCATCTGTTCACGAAGCTTCAGGATCTCACGGGCGTGAATCTCGATGTCGGTCGCTTGGCCGCGAATTCCGCCGAGCGGCTGATGAATCATGATCCGGCCATTCGGCAGGCACTTACGCAGCCCCTTAGCCCCTGCGGCCAAGATCCAGGCGGCCATCGACGCGGCCTGCCCGAGACACACCGTGGCCACCGGCGCACGGACGTATTGCATGGTGTCGTAGATCGCAAGACCGGCCGTAATCGAACCGCCCGGACTGTTGATGTAGAGCGTGATTTCCTTGTCCGGGTCGCTGCTCTCCAGGAACAGCATCTGAGCGATGATCGCGTTGGCGACATCGTCGTTCACTTCCGTTCCGAGGAAAATGATGCGGTCTTTCAGGAGCCGGCTGAAGATGTCCCACTGGCGCTCGCCCCGGTGCGTGGTTTCCACCACCCACGGCGTGTACAACTGAGTGTTCATCTTATCGCTCATGACTTGCCCCCGGCTGCGCCCATCGTTCCTCACTTCTTACTGGCCTTGGCCTTCTCGCTCTTTGTAGCACCCTTTTGGGCTTTCGATGAAGCCTGGGATGCCTTGCCCTCCGAAGTTCCTTGTTTCGCGGCCTTGGCTCCAGCCTTCGTCGCTGTGGCTTTCTTGGAAGCGCTCTTCTTGGTGGCGGTCTTCTTCTTTGCCGCCTTCTTCTTGGGAGCGGCGTCCGCGGCGGCTTCTGCCCCCGCTTCGACTTGAGCCGGCGCAGGGGGCTCTCCCTCGTGGACCTTCGCCCGTTCGAGCAGCAGGGCCATGACCTTGTTTTCGAGAAGTTCAGACTCTAGGGCCTCGCGCTGCTGGTCCTGGTGCTCGGCTCGCACTTTCGCGATGTGCTTTCCAGTCGCATCCGCGATGGCTTGGAACTTGGCGTCGAGGTCCGCTTCGGTGACTTCGAGATTCTCGTTGCGAGCGAGCGCCCCGAGCAGCAGGCCGGCCCGAACGCGTCTCGTCGCGCGCTCTTCCATTCCCTGGAAGAAGTCCGGGCTCATCGACTGCTGGCCAGCCATTCGCATGAACTGAGCCATTTCGTACATCATCATCTGCTGCTGCTGCTGAATCATCGACGGCGGAACCGCGATCTCGTTGGCCTTCACCAGAGTGTCGATCAGCTGTTCCTTGACCTCTGCCTCCACGCGCTGCTTGGCGGAGGCTTCGAGACCTTCGCGAATCTTCAAGCGAAGCTCGAGCAGGGTTTCGTATTCTCCGCAGTCCTTCGCGAACTCGTCGTCCAGCTCCGGTAAGAGCCGTTCGTGAAGCGCGATGGCCTTCGCCTCGAACTCAGCAGTCTTTCCTCGGATCTCCTCGTTCGGGTGATCCTCGTCGAACTCGACGCTGATGCTCTTCTCCTCGCCCGGAGTCATGCCGAGCAGACCCTCTTTGAGCGCGGGAAGCAGGTTGTCATCGTTCAGCTCGACCTGGCGCTCTTTGGCTGCGAGCTCGTCCTTGAGCTCACCATCAATTTTCACGGTGTAGTCGATCGTGAGCAGGTCGTTCTCGCGCGCCGCACGCATCGGGTCGGGGCTTTGGATCTCCGAATGTTGATGACGGAGCCGTTCGATCTCCGCATCGACATCCGCGTCGGGCACATCGACGGGGCGTCGCCACACTTCCAGGGTCTTGGTGTCGACCTCTTCCACCTTGGGCCGAACCTCCACCTTCGCCGTGAAAGAGAGAGGCTTTCCGCGCTCGAGGGTCGGCTCGCCTTCTAGCTGCGGCTGGGCCACTACCTGAAGCTCGTGCTCTTGCACGGCGTGCATCAGACCTTCTTCGACGAGGGTGCCGGTGACCTGAGCTTTCACCTGCTGGCCGTAGACCTGCTTGACGACCTCGGTGGGCACTTTGCCCGGCCGGAAACCGCGTACCCGGGCCGTCTTGGAGATCTCACGATAGGTGTCGTTGAGATCCTTTTGAATGCGATCCCAGGGAACCTCGACTTCGACCTCGACGAGGACCGGGCTGATCTCGTTGATTTTTGACTGCATTGAACCTCGCGCGGCGCGCGCCGCGAAACGCGGTTCGTACTGCCCAGCCCCCAGGGCGTCAAGGTGCGGCCCGGAGCTCCCTCGGCTCCCGCTGCAGCTCTACGAGCTCGATGCCCAATGCCTGGGATACGTCGAAAATTCGCTCGTCCCGGTAGAACTCACCGAAGACGATGCGCTTGATTCCAGCGTTGCAGATAGCCTTGAAGCAGTGCCAGCAGGGCGAGGCAGTCACGTAAATGGATGCGCCTTCGATCCGTGCACCGTTCTTGGCAGCTTGGATGATGGCGTTCATCTCGGCATGGATGGTTCGCACGCAGTGACCGTCCTCCATCATGTGGCCGGCCTCGTCGCAGTGCGCGAGCCCTCGCACCGACCCGTTGTAGCCGGTCGACAGAATGGTCTTATCCCGGACGATTGCCGAGCCCACGTGCTTTCGGGGACAGGTGCTGCGGGTCGCGACGACCGACGCGATGTCCATGAAGTATTCGTCCCAGGAGACTCTTCCCATGGCTCCGTCCTAGCCTGAGGTTTTTGCGGGGACAAGCTCAGGGAGCAGCACGGGGCAGGCCGGTCGGCGCGGTGTGGGCGTTGACCTCTGCGGCGAAGGCTCCGAAGCCGTCTCGGACCTCGTCGTGGAACTCCGCCGGGAGGCCTCGAATGATCGCCACTGCGCGGCCAAGCTGCTCGACCGAGGCCTCGTCCCCCGGCGGCGAGACGCGCCTTGCAGCCGCGGCCGCTTCCTCGGCTTCCCCACGTGTGTCCCAGGTGCTCCACCAGACCACAGCCGCCTCGTCGCCGAGCGCGTACACTTTGAGCTGGTCTCCGGCCCAGCCCGCCGCGGCATCCTCGTTCACACCCGTTTGCCTGTCTTGGCCGAAGTAAACGCCCATCTCGAGCTCCCCGAGGGTGTCCTCTTCGATGGCTTTGAATCCGGCGCCCTCGAGGCCTGCGAAGGCCGGAAGACGAACCTGCTCGGCTCGCTCCCGCGCGAAGAACTTGTCCGGATGAAGAACTTGCTCGCTGGTCGTCGGGGGGGTCTCGAACGCCCGGTTGACCGCGGGCCAACCGCCCCGTGCCTGAACCGCCGCAACGAACTGAAGGCCTCGCAGATAAGGAGCGACCAGGGTGACGCGTAGGATGGCGGGCGCCTCGTCGAGCTTTTCGCCGCTGGCCATCATTCCGAGTTCGAGCGCCGGGCCCATTCGCTGAAGGCCCGCCGTGGCCGTTGAAAGCGGGATGCCCTGTCCCTGTAGCGCATGCGCCACCATCGCCAGCATCGCGTCTCCCTCCACGATGCATCGATAGGCATTTTCCTCATCGGAGGTTCGCTCCTGATCGAAGTTTTCGCCCAATCCAAGGTGCTGATCTTCGAGGGCATGGACGAGCTCGTGGATGAGGATCAGGCGATTCTCGTCGATGACCGCGCCGCCATTGCGCATCAGTCCTTCTAGGACGTCGTCGCGGACGACGAGCCGCTTCGATTCGGGATCATAATAGCCGACGACTTGCTCGGTCACGACCTCGCCGACGACGCTGCGAAGGTTTTGTTTGGGGTCCAGTAGACCGAGCGCGCCGTAGACGATGCGGGAGCGCTCGAGGTCCTCCTCCGCGATCTGGGCGATCAGGTTGTCGGAAATGGTCTTCGCGTCTTCGACTTCCACCTCGACGGGCGTCTTGAAACGAAGCTGCCGGACCTGCTCGCTGCTGCTGCTCAGCTTCGCAATGACTTCCTGTTGGCGGGACCTCGGTTGCTCCGGCTGCGCCTCGGTGGCAGCAGTCTCCCAGGCGGCGTCGACATCGACGCGGCTTGCGGGGGGAGGCTCCTTCGGAGGCAGCTGCACGGGCGGAGGGGTTGCGGGCTGCTTGCAAGCGGTGCCTGCGAGCGCGGCGAGCAGAAACAACGACAGAGCCGCCGTGCGAATCATGCGCTTCATGGGCACTCGTAGGTAACGACGGTCAGCAGTGGTCGCTTTTCGTAGTGGTGACGTAGGAACCAGGCGGCCGCCTTGCGCGCGGGTTCCTCGGCCCGCCCATGATGCGCAAAGCGCTGCTTTCGAATCTGGTTGAGGATGTGTCGTGCGAGCTTCTCGTGCGCCTGCGCACGGCTTTCGGGATTGAACACGCCCCGGCTGTCGACCGCAGGCAGGTCGCGCAGGCGGCCGTTCTCGAAGCCGATGGCCAAATTGAGCACGCCGCCACCAGCCATCCAACGCCGCTCTTCTAAGACGCTCTCGTCCAGCGGTTCATCGCCTTCGATGTACACCCGTCCGACCGGTACGGAGCCTACTACCGAGCAGCGCTGCTCGCTCAGCTCTAGGATTGACCCGTTATCGATAAGCTGAACTTCTTTCAGACCCTCTTCCTTCGCGAGCTCGGCGTGTGCGCGGCGGAGCGAGTAGGTGCCGTGGATGGGCACGAAGGACTGCGGACGGAGCAGGCGAATCATCTCGCGCTGTTCTTCGCGGGCCGCGTGCCCACTCGCGTGGACCTTGGGCTCGTTGCGCCAGGTGACCACTTCGATGTGTTGTCGCTGCAGACGGTCGATGAGGTCCAAGACCGGAAGTTCGTTTCCGGGAATCATGCGAGAGGAAAGAATCACCGTATCGCCTTCAGTCAGGCGGACACTGTTGTGCTCGGCCCGAGCCAGTCGCGTCAGTGCGGAGCGGCGTTCCCCCTGGGTGCCCCCTGCGATGATCATCACCTGCTCGGGCGGCAGAGAATGGACGTCTTCGGGGGCAATCAGAAGCCCCTCCAAGGGAGGAAGCAGGCCGAGATCCTGCGCCACCCGCGTGTGGCGCAGAACCGAGCGGCCGAGCAGGCACACTTTGCGTCCGTGGTCTCGCGCCAGCCGCAGGGCTGCACGAACGCGAAAGGAGTTTGACGAAAACGTGGCGACGACGACGCGCCGCGCCGCGCCGGCGATGAGCTCTCGAAGGGCGAGCTCGGCGTCGCGCTCGAGCCCAGAGCGGCCCTGAACCTCGGCCCCTGTGGAGTCGCTGAGCAACAGTCGGATACCCTCGTCGGCCAGCTTGCTGAGCCGATCGCGGTCGAAGCGCTGGCCTTCGCTGGGTGTGGACTCGATCTTGAAGTCGCCGGTGTGAACGATCGTGCCTAGGGGGGTGTGAAACACGAGACCCGTGGCATCGGCGATGGAGTGATGGACCGCGAAGCGCTCCAGCTCGATGGGCCCAAACCGGTGCCGAGCCCCCGGCGGACTGAGCCGCAAATCAATCTCGAGCGTGGGGGTTTCGCGGAGGCGGTCCTCGATGAGCGCGGCCGCATAGGCTGGAGCGTAGACCGGGGCGTCCACGACCGACAGCAAGTACGGGATCGCTCCGATGTGGTCCTCGTGCCCATGGGTGACGACGATGGCGTCGATCTTGCCGTGGGGCTCCAGCAATGGGGTGAAGTCCGGGTGGACCGTTTCTGCGCCCGCTTCATTGGTGAATCCGATGCCGCAGTCGATGACGATGCGCGTCTCGCCGCAGCTGAGCAGAGCGCAGTTCATCCCGACTTCGGAGAGGCCGCCAAGTGGTGTGAAGCGAATCGGAGAGGTCACGAGTTACGCCCGCGCGATGGAAAATGCCGCGAGGCCGGAGCTAAAGCTAACGGCGCCGGCCCGGAAAGTCACGTTGACCCGTGTGATTTGAGCGTGCTAACCCCCGGACCCACGAGGGGGAGATGCGCCGTTTTTTGGGCATTGTGTGGCTTGCGGGGTTCTGGGCGGCGTCTGTCTCCGCTCAGGAGCCTGCCGAAGAGCCTGGTACGGACGAGACCGAGGTTGTCGAGACTGAGGTTGTCGAGACCGAGGTTGTCGAGACTGAGGTTGTCGAGACTGAGGTTGTCGAGACTGAGGTCGTCGAGACTGAGGTCGTCGAGACCGAGGCCCCGGGACCCGAAGCCGAGGAGCCGCCAGCGCTCCGTGGGCCGAGCTTCGAGGGGCTCGAGCTGCCGCCGCCGGTGACGGTCGAGACCGAAGAGAGCGGCTCCGCGGAAGAAGGCGGCGAGGATCTTGACGCGGAGGACGCCGCGCTTCTCGGCGAGGCCGAGCCACCGGCCAGCGACCCGACGCTGGCCGTTTGGTCGGATCCCCGGCCAGTGTTTTCGATCAACGGCTATTTCCGGGTGCGGGGCAATCTCTGGGATAATTTCGCGCTTGGCCGCGAGCCGCAGGACAATCCTGGGCAGCCATTCTCGGAGTTCATTCCGGCCGATGCTGGGCTCACCCCGAGTGGAGGCTGCAGCGGTCCCTACACGAATGAGGGCGATCGGCCGTCTTGCCCCGAGGGCAGTGACCAGACCCGCTTTGCGGACATGCGCTTGCGGCTTCAGCCGACGATCTCGGTGAGTGACGACATCCGGGTCCACATGATGTTCGACGCGTTCGACAATATGGTGCTCGGCTCAACGCCCGAGGTGAAAGCCGTCGATGCCGAGGGCAACATCGCGGGTCGTGCGCCCGGCGCGGATGTGGACAGCCTCACCCGAACTCAGAACCCGCCGCAGATCGGTCGAAATACGGTCAGCGATGCGCTGATCGTCCGTCGTGCCTGGGCCGAGGTGGGTAACCGCGCGATCGGTCAGCTGCGGTTCGGTCGAATGGGGCATCAGTGGGGGCTCGGCATGCTCTGGAATTCCGGCGAACGCATCGATGACGACTTCACGACCGAGATCGACCGGGTCCAGGCGATCGCGAAGGTCGCGGGGATGTTCCTGGGTGCTTCCTGGGACTTTCCTTCGAAGGGCTTCATCTTCGATCAGCCCGGCGACGTTCAGGGCATCCCCTTCGACGGGACAGCCAAGGACGACGCCCGGCAATGGAGCTTCCTGCTGGCACGGCGCATGGAGCCGCTGGAGCAGGCGCGCCGCCTGAGCGCGGGCAAGTGGGTGGTGAACGGCGGCGCGTACTTCATTTACCGCAAGCAGTTCCTGTCCAGCTCGACCGCACCGCTCGTGCTGACCTCCCCGGAAGACTTCGAACAGTACTTGGTGCGGCGCGACGCGACCGTCTATATGCCCGACGGTTGGTTCCAGGCCCTTTGGAAGGACCTGCGTCTCGAGGTGGAGTTCGCGTTCATCGGCGGGAAGATCACAAACGTAGGGACGAGCGAGTCGGCAACTGTGGACGGCGAGTCGGACGATCCCAACCCCTTCAAGCTGCGCCAATGGGGCATCGCGTTCGAGGGCGAGTACCGCGCATTAAAGAAGAAGCTCGGCGTTCATCTAAAGACCGGCTTCGCGTCGGGAGACCCGGAAGTGAGCGGCCTGTCCAATCGGCAAGATCTCGTGTCCCAGCCCGTGGGCTCCGACACGATCTCGACGTTTTCGTTCAGCCCCAATTACCGCGTCGATCTCATCTTGTTTCGGCGGATCCTCGGGACGGTTTCGGGCGCTTACTACCTGGCGCCGGGGATGAGCTACGACATTCTACGGACCGATTTCGGTAACGTGTTCGGTGGTCGCTTCGACTTCATCTATAGCCGCTCGCAGTATCGCGACCAGACCTATGGCGACAACCCGAACCTCGGCAGCGAGCTCGACTTGCAGGTCTACTATCGCACCGGCGATGGCCCGAGCTTTCTGGACGGCTATTACACGGCGTTCCAGTACGGGATCTTGTTCCCACTCAAGGGCATGAAATTCCCGCCGAACGCGGACGAGGACCTGAATGCAGGCAGGGCCTGGACTCTGCGGCTGATCATGGCGGTCCAGTTCTAGCGCTTCGGATCACTCGAGGAGCTTTTCGGCGATTGACGCTTTGCGCCAGGTTCGGCAGCTCTCGGCGTGCAGGACGCCCCGGAGCTCGGCCAGGGCCCGCTGCAGGTCGTCGTTGACGATGAGGTAGTCGAAGAACGCGTAGTGGCTGATTTCGTCGCGCGCCTTGTCGAAGCGGCGCTGAATGGTTTCGGGGGCGTCGGAAGCTCGGCCTTCGAGGCGGCGGCGGAGCTCGGGCAAGCTGGGCGGCAAGATGAAGACGCCGATGGCGTCGGGGAACTTGGCTTTGATTTGCCGAGCACCCTGATAGTCGACGTCGAACAGCAGGCCACTTCGTCCTTCCGCACGAGCGCGCTCCAGCTCGCGCACGCTCGTACCGTAGAGGTTACCGTGAACCTTGGCCCACTCCGCGAACTCGCCTTCATCGATGAGCTTTCGAAAGCTTGTCTCGTCGGTGAAGTGGTAGTCCTGGCCGTCCACCTCGTTGGCGCGCGGTGCCCGGGTCGTGTGTGAGACGCTGAATCGAAAGCCCGGAAAATCCTGCAGCAGGCGGTGCGTCAGGGTGGTCTTTCCAGCACCGGAAGGGGAGCTGATGATGAGCAGAACGAGGTCGGAGTTGGCCTTGGCTATCGCTGTCATGGCTGCGGGGGACTAAAGCACATTCTGAGCCTGTTCTCGCATTTGTTCGATACAGGCTTTCAGTGCGATGACGTATGGCGTGACCTCGCTGCCCTGAGCCTTGGCGCCGATCGTGTTGGCTTCACGGGCCATCTCTTGCAGGAGGAAGTCGATCCGCTTCCCGACGGGGTCGTCCGAAGGGTCGATGAGCTCACGCATTTGGGCATCGTGGCTGTCCAAGCGGGTCAGCTCCTCGGTGATGTCGGTGCGGTCCGCCAGCAAGGCGATCTCCTGCTCCAGGCGATGGCTGTCCGGCGCGCGCTCGACGTCTTTGAGCAGCACTTGAAGGCGATCGCGCATGCGGCTTTGCCGACCCAGCACGAGCTCCGGCGCCGCCTTTCGGATGGAGTCCACGTAAGACACGAGCTCATCGAGCCGCTGGCTGAGCTCGGTGCGGAGCGCCGCTCCTTCGCGAACGCGCATACGCTCGACGGCCGAGCAGGCTTCGTCGGCAGCTTGCTCGAGGGCGACGTCCAGGGCCGCGTCATCGACGTCGGTCTGAATGACGAACAGATCGGGGACACAGGAGAGCAGGGCGAGCGGTATGGGCTCGTCCGGGCTGAGCTCGTCCCGAAGCTGGCTGAGCTCGCCGTAGACCCCTCGGGCGCGTGCCAGGTCGAGCCGCGGCGCCGGTGCTGTCTGGCCTTCGACGCGCACAGTTGCATCGACTCGCCCACGCACGAGTCGCTTGCGCGCCACACGCTCCACGACTTGTGAGCGGCTTTGCAGCCGTGAAGGCATGCGAATGCGGGTGTCGAGGAAGCGATGATTGACGGTTCGAAGCTCTAGGATGATCTCGCCCTCACCGAGCTTCGCGCGGCCACTGCCGTATCCCGTCATGCTTCGCATGCGCTATTCGAACCCGCGCTTGCGCTTGATCTGGTCCATGACCTTGGCGTACTCGACCTCGAACGCGGCTGTACCTTCTTGCAGGTTTTTGATCTTCCCGCGCACCTCTTCGTCGAGGCCGGTATCCACGTCCATATGTTTTCGCAGCACCGGGGTGATCTTTTTGCGTAGCGTAGAATCGTCTGCGTAGATCTCGTCGACGTTACTGCTGTGGAAGAGCATGTTGAGCAGCTGGTCGACCAGGTAGGGGAGAATTTCGTCGCTCTGAGGGAAACCCATTTCCTTGGCGACCCGAGAACGCATGCGGCCGAGCTGGCCGTAGCCGAGGCCCTCTCTCTGCATGCGATCCTTGGACTCGTCGATGAGCTGCCGCTCCCGGCGGACGAACTCCTTCAGGACAGCCTCCAGGTCGAGTCGGACCTCAATGTCGTTCTCCACCTCGATGTCGTTGTCGGCTGTGAGTGTTCGCACCAGGTCATCGACGAGGCTGCCGATTTTTCCTGAGTAAAGTCGCATGCTTAGCCCCTTAGGCAGTTTGGTCCCGAAAAGCGCTTCGGGACTTGGCGACCGTAGCTAAGCCCGTCTGCCGGGTCAACAGCAGTGAAAAGCTCTCGGCCAAAAAAAGATGTCAAAGTACGTGTTGACTGTATTATTGCAGCACTGCATTATATCTGTAAGGCTGGATTTATGGACTCGAATGCTCCGGTGCTACAGAACGGTTTAGGTGCCCGAAGGCTCTACACGACGGAAGAGCGGCGGTCGCGGATTCTCTCGCGCTGCAAGGTCTTCGATTCACTCGCGTACGAGCTGCGCGAGCACGTCCTCGCCGGGAGCGCGCTGATCGATGCCGATCGGCGCGAATCGCTATGCGTGCCGACGGACCCGGCGATCTTCGTGATCGGAAGCGGAAGAGTACGGCGCGTGCGGCGCACGCCCGACCGCGAGCTGACGCTCGGATATTACGGACCGGGGGACCTCGTCGGGGAGATGTCGCTCGTCGATCCTACGGTCCGCTTGGAGACCATCGTGCTCGATTACCTCGAAGCCCTTCGGATTCCCCCGAGGCTCATCCGCACGATGATGATGAGAGATTTGGATTTCGCGTCCGCGATGCACCGGCTGATGGGGGAAAGGCGCATGCGGGCAGAACGGCGAATCGACGCTCTGCTGACCCGGAGCGTGGAATCCCGCGTGGCGGAGTTTCTGCTGGAAGCTTCGGACCGGCACGGGATTCCAGATTCCCGAGGGATTCTGATTGGCGTGAAGTTCACCCATCAGGAAATCGCGAGCTACGTGGGCTCGACAAGAGAGACCGTCACGTTGGTGCTCGGCGCGCTGAAGCGAAGTGGGGTCATCACGACCGACCACCGCCGAATCGTCATTCGCGACGTAGAGGGGCTGAGGAAGAGAGTCTAGGGCAGGGGGAGTCGTTCGACCGGTGCCGGGGGGGCACCGGAACGGATGACTTTATCCGCTTTGCGGCTGAAAGAGCCCTCTTCCTTTGATACAGCTTCGGCTACGTTCGTGAATACGCAGACGAAGAAGCGGAGCTTTCGTATGAAGATTGCGGTGCTGCTGGTCGTGGTCTTTCAGACGCTCGGGCTGCTCTCCTCGATCCACGCCGTCATGAGCACGCGGACGCCCCAGGGCGCGATCGCCTGGGTTGTCTCACTCAACACGCTGCCGTACGTGGCGGTTCCAGCCTATTGGGTCTTCGGCAGGAGCCGGTTTCAGGGATATGTCACGGCCCGCCGCGGCGTTGACGAACGCTCAGACCCGATCGAGCGTGCCGCATTGGCGGCCATCGAGTCCTTCCGCCTTGTCGAAGCGGAGCGAGCCGAGGCGACGGTGGCGGCCGAGGGCCTGGCCGCCATGCCCGTCCTTCGCGGGAACAGCGTCGAGCTTCTCGTCGATGGCGAGGTGACGTTCCAGAGCATTCTGCAGGGCATCGACCGCGCCCGGGACTACGTGCTCGTGCAGTTCTACATCGTCCACGACGACGGACTGGGGCGTGCGCTCAAGGATCGCCTCGTTGCCAAGAGTCGGGAGGGCGTTCGGGTGTATTTCACCTATGACGAGATCGGCAGTCACGGGCTTCCCGAGCGCTACAAGCAGGACCTTCGAGACGCAGGGGTCGAGGTCTGCGACTTTCACAGCCGCAAGGGGCCGAGCAACCGTTTCCAGCTCAACTTTCGGAATCACCGCAAGATCGTCGTGGTGGACGGCAAAGAGGCTTGGATCGGCGGACACAACGTCGGCGACGAGTATCTGGGCAAGGATCCCAAGTTTGGCCATTGGCGCGACACCCACGTCCGTATCGAGGGGCCGGCCGTTCTCAAGGCGCAGCTGTCCTTTCTGGAAGACTGGTACTGGGCGACGAGTCAGGGCCTGGAGCTGAGCTGGAAGGCAGAAGCAGCAAAGGACGGGAGCGACGCACGGGTGCTCATCATTCCTTCGGGGCCCGCGGATCCGCTCGAGACGGCCAACTTGATGTTCGTGCACGCTTTGAGCTCGGCCAAGAAGCGCATCTGGATCGCGAGCCCGTACTTTGTTCCGGATCACTCGGTGATTGTCGCGCTACAGCTGGCCGGCTTGCGAGGCGTCGACGTGCGAATTTTGATTCCTGACAATCCGGATCACCTCCTGGTGTACATGGCTGCCTACGCTTATTTCCGACAGGCCGGGCAGACCGGCGTGAAATTCTTCCGTTACCAGGATGGCTTTTTGCATGAGAAGGCGATGCTCATCGACGATTCGGTCGCGACCGTCGGGACGGCGAACTTCGACAATCGCTCGTTCCGCCTCAACTTCGAGGTGACGGCGGCCATCGCAGATCCGGCGTTCATTGCCCAGGTGGCCGAGATGTTCGAGCAGGACTTCGCGAAGTCCCGATTGATGGCCCCCGGCGAGTACGAGAGCAAGCCTTGGTACTTCAAGCTGGGCGTCAAGCTCGCCGATCTCGCAGCCCCCGTTTTGTAAGCTTCCGTGGGCCCCAGCCTCGGCACGCCGATAAGCGGCGCAAGGCGGCAAGACGCGCTACACCACCTCCATGAGTGACGCCAAGGACGAGGCTCTAGGCCAGGAGAATGCGCCCAACTTCATCCATGAAATGGTGAGGCAGGCTGTCGCCCAGGGTGAGCATTCCGGGCTGGTGGTCACCCGTTTTCCCCCGGAGCCCAATGGCTATCTGCACATCGGTCACGCCAAGTCAATTTGCCTCAACTTCACCACGGCTGAGCTGTCGGAGCGGGGCCGGTGCCACCTGCGCTTCGACGACACGAATCCGGAAGCAGAGGACAGCGAGTACGTCGAGGCGATTCGTCGAGACGTTCGCTGGCTGGGCTTCGATTGGGGGGAGCACGAGTACTTCGCATCAGACTACTTTGGGCGTCTGTACGAATGCGCCCAGGACCTCATCCGAAGGGGATTGGCCTACGTAGACAGCCAGAGCCTCGAAGAGATCCGCTCAGGGCGCGGGGACTTCTACAAGCCCGGGGTGAACAGCCCGTTTCGCGAGCGCGGCGTAGAGGAGAGCCTCGACCTGTTCTCCCGCATGCGAGACGGTGAGTTCGACGAAGGCAGTCACGTGCTGCGCGCCAAAATCGACATGGCTTCGCCGGACGTCAACCTGCGCGACCCGGTGATGTACCGCATCCGCAAAGTCAGCCACCACCGAACGGGCGACGATTGGTGCATCTACCCGATGTACGACTACGCGCATCCGATGTCGGATGCTTTCGAAGGGATCACGCATTCGCTGTGCACGCTGGAGTTCGCGCACCACAACCCGCTCTACCGTTGGTTCGTGTCGCACTTCGACTTCGACCCGACTCCCGTGCAGACCGAGTTCGCACGGCTGAATCTCACCTATACCGTGATGAGCAAGCGGCGCCTCAAGCGACTAGTCGAGGAGGGACATGTGGCCGGCTGGGATGACCCTCGGATGCCGACGATTGCCGGCATGCGTCGACGTGGGTACACGCCCGCGTCCATTCGCCGCTTCGTCGAGCGAATTGGCGTGTCACGACGTGACAGCGTCGTCGACGTGGGTCTCCTCGAGCACGCCGTGCGCGAGGACCTCAACGCGACCTCTGCGAGAACGATGGCGGTTCTGCGTCCGTTGAAGGTGGTCATCGAGAATTTCCCGGAAGACGAGGAAATCGAGCTGGACGCTCCATTCAACCCCGCCGACGACAGTTTCGGTTCGAGAAAGCTCCACCTGAGCCGCGAGCTGTACATCGAGCGCGACGACTTCATGGAGGAACCGGTCAAGAAGTGGTTTCGTCTGGCTCCTGGCAAGGAGGTACGCTTGCGCTACGCCTGTTTGCTGACCTGTCATGACGTCGTACGCGATGCGAGCGGGGAAATCACGGAGCTCCGCTGCAGCTGGGACCCGGAGTCCAAAGGAGGCGACGCGGCCGATGGCCGAAGGGTCCGCGGAACCCTTCATTGGGCGAGTGCGAAAGACGCGGTCGACGCGGAGGTGCGCCTCTATGACCGGCTCTTCACCGAGGTGAACCCGCTGGACGAGAGGCACGAGGAAGATTTCGTCGAGCTGATCAACCCCAAGTCCTTAGAGGTCGTGTACGCGGCAAAGCTCGAGCCAAGTCTTGCCCGTCGTTCCGTGGGCGAGCGAGTGCAGTTCGAGAGACTCGGCTACTTCGTGAAAGACGAGGACAGCACGGAGGAGAGGCCGGTCTACAATCGCACCATCTCGCTCAAGGACAGCTGGGCGAGGTTGGTCGAAAAGACACGAGCTTAAATGCTAGCGCGTTCTAGGCGCCCGCTGCGGGCTAGAGTCTGATTCGCACACTAGCTCAGAAGACTTCGTCTTCTGGGCTGGCATTGAGCTTGCGTTCCATGCGACCGACGAGCCCATCCCAGCCTTCGCTACTAATGATGCGGCGAAACTGCCGCCGGTAGTTCTTGACGAGACTTACTCCGTCGGTGGTGATGTCGAACACGCTCCAATCGGTCTTCTGCGGGCTCATCGAATAGTCGATTTCGACGGCCGGGGTTCGCTTCTTCTTCTTGGAACGGGCCGACGACTTTACCAGCGCGCTGTTCGAGGGAAGTGCCTCACTGCCGACCCACTTGACGTCGTAGTCCAGGGTCGTCTCCATGTTGCGCTGGTACTGCCGTTCGACGAGCTGACGGAGCAGGCTGACGAACTGGTCTTGCTCCTGCTTGCTGTGCTTGTTCCACTCTGTGTCCAGCGATTGCCGAGCGATCGCCTCGTAGTCGAGAAACTCGCCAAGGACCTCCGTCAGCTCCGCCGCTCGCTTGGGGCTGTCTGGCTTACGCAGCACCGTGCGAACGTCGTCGTGTTTGGTCCGGATGTACTTTTCGGCGGCCTTGAACTCTTGTTTTCTTGGAGCGGCTTGAGCGGTGGCTTGGGCCTCGCTGCGCTGCTCGGCGCCAAGCACGGCACCCAAGGCGATGCTCAGGACCAAACAGATGATGTTGAAGCGACGAGTCATGTCACACTCCTAGACGGGCGAGGTTTGCAGTCTATTCACATCGCTGTGGACGCCAACCCATTTCGTCCACCAAAGGGACGCCTGTGGTCTTTTCGAGTCCTGCGATGGAGATGTTGTACTCGGCCACGGCCATGAGCCGCTTTGACCGGGCTTCGAAGTACTTGTCGAGGGCATCGACGAGCTCGTTCGCGTCGGTGGTACCCACTTCGTAACCCTGAGCCGCGGTGATGAACCACTTTCGCGTCTCTTGCTCCGCGCGCAGCCAGCTTTCGTTTCGGCGCTTCGCGTCTTGCATCCGCTCGTAGAGCGCCGAGACCTCGACTGCGATGCCGAGCTTGGCCTCTTCGGTCTTGGACTTGAGCGACTCGATCTCGGCCTTGGCACGCTTGACGCGGGCATGGCTCCCTGCGAAGTCGAGCTTCCAGCGCGCCACCAGGCCTGCCGCCAGGTTCCGCGAGTTGCCGGCGGCGTTGATGAAAGGGTTGTCGATGTCGGTGACGACGGGCGTTCTCGAGTACCGCGCCGTCACCGCCAGAATGATGTCCGGAAAATATCCCGCTCGTTCGTTCTTCAGCTTGGCGTTCTGGGCGCGCTCGGCGGCGTTCAGCTGGCCGAGCTCCGGACGATTCGCCTCCGCGTCGGCGATGTGCTCGCTCAGCTCGAGGATCTCGCTGGGCACCGGCTCGAGGGAACATTCCGGCACGATGGCCGGCTTGATACCGGAGAGCAGCTCCAGCGCGGATCGCGCCGAGGCCTCGAGCCGTAGGGCTTCCGATTCGCGGCCCTCGACCTCCGACAGGGCGGAGACCAATCGATAGTAGTCCGTCTGCTCGACGCTCGGGTCGTCCTCTTCCAGCTCCCTGGCCAGCTTGTCGACCGCTTTCTCGAGCTTGCCTTTGCCCTCGTTGATCAAGGACTGCAGGTCGAGCGCGAGCTGTGTCCCGTAATACGCGCGACGAACATCGAAAATGACTCGCGCCAGGGTCCGATCCTTGGCGTGCTCGGCCGCGCTGACCCCCGCTTTGGCGGCGCTCGTGCCAGCCCTGTACTTGCCGAAGGTGTAGATCGGGATGCCGCCCTGCACCTGCAGGTCGAACCCTGGGCCCCACTTGTTGCTCAGGGGGAGCTGACTGTCCGGGCTGAAGATGGGCGTGCCCTCGGCACCCGGGCGCACGAAGCCGATGATTTGGCCGTGGAACTGGAACCAAGGGGAGCGCTTCGCCTCGTCGAGATGAGCCTGGGCCGCGTCGATGTCCGCCTCGGCAGCCTTCATTCCAGGGTAGCGCCGTGCTGCCGCGCTTGCGTACTCGTCCAGGTGATGAACACGAGCCTCGGCGATTGCCGTGACGGCCGCCGCAGACGTGATGATGATGACTGCTAGGCGCGCGAGCCTGAGCATGGGTTTTTGTAACTGGAAACGCGCAGCCGAGTCACTAATACGCAGCGGCTACTTCTTCGTCTTTGCCTGGGCGTTGTACTTCTGGATGAGGACGTCGGTGATATCGAGGTTGTTCGGCGCCCAGATCACTCCGCCTTCGTTTCTCTCGATGATCATTTGGTAGCCCTCCGTCTGACCCATGCGCTTGAGGATCTCCTGCATCTTCACGATGATCTTGTTCGTGAGCTCGCCTTCCTTGGTGGTCAGCTCTTTCTGGTACTCGACGTACTCGGTCTGCAGGGCCATCAGCGACTCTTGATAGGCCTCGGCCTTCTTCCGCAGCGCGTCCTGGCTCAGGACGTCGGCCTGCTTCTCGATGGCCTCCTTCTGGGTCTTCAGGTCTTGCTGGGCCTTGTCGAGTTCTTTCTGGCGCTTCTCGAAGAGCGTCTTGAGACGCCGTTGTGCTTGTCGACCGTCTTCTGTCTCGTTGATCGCGCGCTGTAGGTCGACGACGGCGATTTTCCCCTTCTGCTGGGCTTGGACCGATTGGGCCGCGCTGGCGAGCACGGTCAAGCTGAGGGCGAACAGAACAGTCTTGTGAAAGCGCATTGAAACAATCCTTTCAGGCTTCGGCTTGCTAGCCCTTCAGGCAAGGCTGGTCAAGTCTTTCCTCAGACGGCGGGCCCTCCGGATATATTCCGGAAAGCCGCGCGCCTGCAGCATTTAGAAGGAGTTGCCCACGGTGAATTCGAAGCGGATGGGGTTGTCGAAGGGCCGGCGCCGAATGGGAATGCCCCACTCGAAGCGCAGAGGCCCAAGCGGCGAGAACCAGCGCAGACCGAAGCCGTAACTGGCCCGAATGTAGGGGTTAATGCCGCAGGGCTGGGAGGATCGATCCTTGATGGGCGCGACGGGCGCCTGACAATTGCCGTCGGGGCCCTGGAACGCAAAGACGTTCCAGGCGTTGCCGCCGTCCGTGAAAAGGACCATCCGGATGCCGACCGCTTCGATCAGTGGGAACTCGACTTCGACGTTGTAGAACGCCTGGAAGTCGCCGCCTATGGGCCGCCCCTCTTGGATGATGCGGGAGTTTGGGTCTCCATTGGAGGCGACGCCCGACAGCGGTCCGACGGTTTGCAGGTTGTAGCCGCGAATGTTGAAGATGCCGCCCAAATAGAAGCGCTCGAAGACGGGCACGAACGTGCGGGAGGTGATGAGACCGAGCTCGGTGTTTACCTTGAAGATGACTGGCCCGAATAAGCGCTTATAGAAGCGGGCAAAGGCCGTCTGACGAACGAAGGTATTGTCAGAGCCGAGATACTGGTCGGCGACTTGGACCGCGTAGCTCGCGTAGGTGCCGTTGGTCGTCTGGAAGCGGTTGTCGCGATCGTCCCAGGAGAGCGTCATGCGGATCGAGCTCGTCAGCCCGTCCCTGAAGACATTGTCGAGGAAGATGTTCGAAAACGTGTTCCGCAGACTGCCGCCCGTGCCGCCGCCGATGGTCCCTCGCGGATCGGAAATGTTCACGTTTTCCAGCTCGTATCGAAGGAAGATGCGTAGCCGCGGATCCTTGATGGGGTGTCCGGTGGTTACGCTGCCGCCGGTCGAGTCCTGAGTGAAGTCAGTGAACGTCCGGATACGCTTGAAGACTCCAAAGCCTAGGCTCCATTCACTGCCGAGAAACCAGGGCTCGAGGAAGTTGAGGTCGATCTGCTGACGAATTCCCGAGAGCTGTAAGTTGAGGCCGAGCGCCTGCCCTCGGCCAAACAAGTTCTGCTGCTGAATCTGCGCCGTGATGATGAAGCTCTCGAGCGAGGAGAAGCCCGCGCCGACCTGGAAGGTGCCTGTGGATTTCTCTTCCACTTCGACGTTCAGGACCATTTGATTTCGGGCACTGCCTTCTTCTTGCGACACATCGGCCCGCTCGAAATAGCCGAGCTGGTTGACGAGCTGCTTGCCCTGCTCGATTTTGCTCTCGTTGTAGAGTTGTCCTTCGCTAATTCGGAATTCGCGGCGGATGACTGCGTCGCGCGTCTTGGTGTTGCCCCGGACGTTGATGCGCTCGATGTAGACCAACGGACCGCGCCGAATGAGGAGCGAGACATCGACCAGCCGATTGGCCTCGTCCAGATCGGTCGCGGGTACCAGCTCCACGAGCGCATAGCCCTGGTCTCGGTAGATGCGACTGATCTTCTCCATGCCCTCGTTGATCTTGCTGCGGCTGAACCAGTCGC
The DNA here is from genome assembly GCA_963746475.1 of uncultured delta proteobacterium. GTDB lineage: Bacteria > Myxococcota_A > Polyangia > Polyangiales > Houyiibacteriaceae > SG8-38. The sequence goes on along the minus strand of CAVVBB010000003.1, from coordinate 337,144 downwards.
CGGCCTTGATCGGGATTTCCTTGCGGAGCTCGTCTTTGGGTTCCAGGGACTCCAGCTCGTTGCCGGCTTCGTCGACTTCCTTGACGCCGATGTCTTTGATCCGAAAGCGCGGCCCCTCTTCGACCGGAATGGTGATGTCCACGTAGGTTCGGTCGGCCGTGAGGTTCACTTGCGCCCGCCCGATGCGCATCGCCAAGTAGCCCTTGTCGTAGTACCAGGCCTGCACCCGGGTGAGGTCTTCGTCGAAGGCGTCCCGGTTGAACTTGTTCCGGTCGGTGATGAAAGAGAGCAGACCCGTCTCGTTGGTCTGCATGATCTTGAAAAGCTCGTCGGACGGCAGCTCCTCGTTGCCGACGAAGTTCACCCTGCGAACCTTGACCTCGTCTCCTTCGTCGATCTCGAAGACGACGTCGACCTCGTTTTTGTCACCCGGCACCCGCTTGAGCCTGTATTCGACGTTGGCGAGGAAGAAGCCTTCCTCCGCGTAGAGGCCGTGAATCTTGACGGACTGCTCCTTGACCTTGGGGACGACGAGAATCGTCCCTTGCTCGAGATTGATCGCCTCCTTGATTTCCTCGTCGTCCAGCTCGTCGTTGCCCTCGAAGCTGATGTTGCGGATGGCGGGTCGTTCGACCACGCGGATCGTGAGCTTGATGCCGTCTCGGTAGGGGTCCGATTCGATGATGAGGTCGTCGAAGAAGCCCATGTCCCAGAGTGCATGCGCATCCCGGGTCAGCGTCGGGTCGGCACATTCGTCCCCACGCCTCTGCTTCATGGTGGCTCGGACGTCATCGGGGTCGACCCGGCGGGCACCGACCACATCGATACGCCGGATGATCTTGCCGTGACAGCTCGTGAGCGGAGTCTGCGGGTTGCTCGGCTCAGTGCGGGGTACGTAGTCGTCGTCCTCAGCAGCCTCGCCCTCTGTGGAGGGAATGGGCTCCGGCGCCGGTGGCGGAGCCGGCGAGCGCCGGATGGTTCGCTGTGGCGAAACCTCCGGTGCCGGGGAGTTGGCCGGGCTCTGAGCGCCCGCCATGGAAGCGAGCCCCGCGACCGTCAGGGCGATGGCAGTGGCGAGAAAGCGCATGGTCAGGGGCTCGGGAGTCGAGCCGCTATAGCCGTGGCCTCCGAAGGGGTCAAGTTGGTTTGCCTGGATTTTCAAGGGCTTGACGCTGATCGGCGCCCGCTCCGCTCTGCTCGGTACGGGCTGCGTCACGGCGTTCGTCCCTGTCGATCTGGCCGTCCTTCATGAAGACGACCCGGGGCATCTTGTCCGCGAAGTCTTGACTGTGGGTCACGATGAGAAAGGTCGTTCCGTGACGCCGATTGAGATCGAAAAAGAGTGATTGCACGGCCTCGCTGCTGTGGCTGTCGAGGTTGCCGGTTGGCTCGTCGGCCAGCACGAGCTTGGGCTCGAGGAGGAGTGCACGGGCGAGCGCCACACGCTGCTGCTCGCCTCCGGAGAGCTCGCCGGGACGGTGAGTCACCCGATGAGAGAGTCCGACTTCGTCGAGTAGGCGCAGGGCTCCGGCCTCGAGCCGCCGGCCGCCTTGGATGAGGCCGGGCATCATGACGTTCTCGAGGGCCGTGAACTCGGGGAGTAAATGGTGAAATTGGAAGACAAATCCAATGCTTCGGTTACGAAACTCAGCAAGCTCCAAGCTTCCGAGCTGGGTCACATCGCGACCCTCGTACCAGATCCGGCCGCGCGTCGGGAGGTCCAGCGTGCCGATGAGATGCAGCAGCGTGCTCTTGCCGGCGCCCGAGGGGCCCACGATGGTCACCATCTCGCCGTGATCGAGGCTGAGGTCGATACCACGCAGGACGTCCAGGGACCGGCCTTCGTGCTCGAAGGTCTTGGTGACGTTTTCGACTCTGACGAGCGGTTCGGACATGGATGCGGCGGGGTCAGTCGTAACGGAGTGCATCCACTGGCCGCACTCGACTGGCTTGATACGCGGGAAAGAGTGTGGCCGCCAGGCAAACGAGGACAGTGGCCACGCCGACTGTGCTGAACTCCGTAAGGTCCAGGTGCACCGGGAGCTTGTCGATGTAGTACACCTCCGGATTCATCCGAATTCCGAAGTGTTCTGCAGCAAAGGTGACTACGAACCCAAGCCCCAGGCCGAGGATCGCGCCCGCGAGTCCAATCAGCAAACCCTCGAGCACGAAGATCCGTACGACGCCTCTCGCCGATGTGCCCATCGCTTTCAAGATACCGACTTCCCGTCTCTTTTCCTGAACGAGCAGGGTCAGAGTTCCGAAAACCGAGAACCCTGCGATGAGCACGGCGATGCCGAGCGTGATGAACATCGCCAGCTTCTCGAGGGCCAAGGCGCCGAAGAGCTGCTGGTTGAGCGTTTGCCAGTCTTGCACGCGAAGACCTTCGGCTTGCAGGCTCGCAGAGAGCGCCTGGGCGATCCGAGGTGCGCTCTCGAGCTCGTCGACTTTGATCTCAATGCCGCTGATCGTGTCTCCGAGGCGCAAGAAGCGCTGCGCCACGTCGAGGGAGACATAGGCGTGCTTCATATCGTACTCGTACATGCCGCTGTAGAAGATTCCCGCGACGCGGAAGGGGCGGGCCTTGGGAATGGGACCGCTCGGCCCGAGCTCGCCACGTGGCGAGACCACCGTCACCCGGTCGCCGACGACTAGGCGCAGAGTACGGGCGAGCTCCTGCCCGACGATGATGCCTGGAAGCACTGGGCCAGTGGGTAGAATCGTAGGCTCGGGCTTGCCGTCCGTCTGCGGCGGCACGGACAGATCTTTGACCATCGCGTCCAGCGCTCCGATCCGCGCCGCGCTCCCGCCCTTCGGTTCGATGATGCGCTCCGGATGATCCAGGTACTCCAGCTTGCCAAACGTCAGATTCTCCGCGAGGTCGGTGACCTCGGCGACTGTGCGGGTGTCGATTCCCCTCAGCACGGCGCCTGCGCGGTTCGAAAGGCTGGTGACTAGCACCTCCCCCTCGGCAAAGGCCGTGGCGCCGACGACGCGTGGCGCGGCTCGGACCTGCTTCAGAACGGCTGGCCAGTCGCTGATTTCGCCGCCTTCGCGGTCGATGACCACATGGGCGTGGTTGCCGAGGATCTTGGCTTTGAGGTCGTTTCTGAAGCCACCCATCACACTCAGCACCGAGACGAGCATGCAGGACGACACGGCGACGGCCAGAATCGACAGGGTCCCGCTGGCGGCGAGGAAACCGCTCTTTTTAGCTCTCAGGTGCCGGGCCGCGACCATCGACTGAAATCCGATGCGCTCGAACGCCGAGAGCAGGGGGGCCACCAGTCTCGTGCTCAGCCGGATGACGAAGATCGTGGTGACCGCGACGCGGGTGGCGGCGCGCGCGAGGCTCGCCGCGTCCCCATCCGTCGGGGAGATCGGGAATAGCAGACTGCTTGCGATGAAGGCGGCCAGGGTCAGCACGTCGAAGTAGCGCCAGAACCGCTCCCGCTTCGCGATCGGCCAAAGGAACCAGGTCGCGATCAATAGAATGACCGCCACGGTGGCCGTGAGACCCTGCATCGAGGTCGCGGCGTTGAACGCCGGTGCCACCCAGCTCAGATCGACCGGCGGGTTGGAAAGGTGGACGAGCGCGAAGAATAGGCTCGTCAGCGTCCCGCCGATGACGTGGCCTTCGGCTTCATGGGCGGCCCACAGCACGATTCCGAGCGAGACGCTGGATGCGACCGCGTACAGGCTCGCAGACAGTCCCAGCCAGACACTACGGGCCCGCCCTCGGGTGCCGCGCGCTAGCCGGCTCGCCTGTCGAGCGACCACGATACCGAAAACCGCGAGTGCGACCTGCGCGATGCCCCAGCCGATGGCGAGCCGCTCCCAAAGAAGCTCGCGCTCGAGCATCATGGGAAACCAGCGAGTGCTCGAGATCAGGAACGCGGTCGCGCCGATGATGTGCGCGGTCAGAAAGCTTCCCAGCAGCGCCGTCCTTTTTCCGAGGGAGGGGCGTTCGTTCACTCGGCCTCCGGCCTGAGAAGCGGAAACAGCAGGACGTCCCGGATGCTGGGCTGATTGCAAAGCAGCATCACCAGTCGGTCGACGCCGAGGCCAAAGCCAGCAGCCGGCGGCATGCCGTGGGAAAGGGCGCGAATGTAGTCCGCGTCGAAGTCCATGGCTTCATCGTCGCCGCGCTCGCGGTTGCGGAGCTGCGCCTCGAAGCGAGCCGCCTGGTCGTCCGGGTCGTTCAACTCACTGAAGGCGTTGCTGATCTCGCGTCCGTCCACGAAGAGCTCGAAGCGATCGACGAAGGCCGGGTCCTCGTCGTTGCGTCGGGCCAGTGGCGAGACCTCGAACGGGTACTCGGTAATGAAGACCGGGACCGAGTGCCTTCCGTCCGCCGTGCGGTAGAGGCTCGTGAGGTCCTCCTCGACCAGAAGTTCGTAGATCGCGAACAGGCGCTCTCCGTGCGAATCGCAGAGAGCGAGCTGTTTTTGCGCAGCCGGCTCGAGCTGGGGTGAGACCGCTTCGCAGACGGCCTGCAGGACTTCGGGCTGGTCCACGGCTTCCGAGGTCAGCTTGTCGGCCCAGACGGTCGGAGGCACCGGACCCTTGCCGGCCTGCTGGAGCCTGTCCCGAATCGACTGACGCAGGGTCACGCGTTTCCACTCGGCTTCGAGGTCGAAGGGGCGCTCGCCCAGTAGCTCGGGGAAGCGCTTCCTCACTTCGCTGTCCGCGCTTCGGATCATTTCGACGGCCAAGTCCATCAGATCTTCATGGTTCGCGTAAGCCATGTAGAACTCGAGGATGGTGAACTCGGGGTTGTGCTTGGTGCTGATGCCTTCGTTGCGGAAGGCGCGGCCAATCTCGTAGACCCGATCGAAGCCGCCGACCAGCAGCCGCTTGAGGTAGAGCTCGGGGGCAATGCGTAGGATCAGCTGTAGGTCGAGCGCGTTGTGATGCGTATCGAAGGGCTTTGCGGTCGCTCCACCGCGGATGGCATGAAGCAGCGGCGTCTCCACCTCCAGAAAATCCCGCTCATCCAAAAAGCGGCGCAACGCGTGCACGATGGCCGTCCGTGCCCGGAAGACCGTCGCCACATCCGGGTTCGAGAAGAGATCGACGTAACGTTCCCGATAGCGCTTTTCGACGTCTTTGAACCCGTGCCACTTGGCCGGAGGCGGCAGCAGCGCCTTGCCCAAGTGCGCGTAGCGCCGCGCGCTCAAGGCGAGGGCGCCGGTCTTGGTGCGGATCATCGGGCCTTCGACGTAGACATGGTCGGCCAAGTCCACGAGCTTCAGGACGGCGGTGTCTTCCTCGCTGAGGCTGTCGGGGCGCACCAGGGCCTGCGCGTCGCCATGTGGCGTGCGGATCACCAAGAAAGGCCCGCGCTTGGCCACGACGCGGCCAAACAGGGGAAATCGCTCGGCGTCCGGCGGCAGCTCGTCCTCGAGGGGTAGCTCGGCGACGGCGCCCTCGTCAGTGGCGCGGCGCACGACTTCGTTGCGCTTCGCCTCGAGCTCGGCAGAGGTGCGCCAATGGTTCGGAAAGGGCATGGTGCCCAGCTCACGGAGGCGTTCGGCCTTGTTCAGCCTCGTTTGTTTGAGCTCTTCTTCAGTCGCCATGGGGCTTCAATCCTTGCTCGATCCGCTCGACTTCTTCTTCTCTTGTTGCTTGTTGGCGCTCATCAACAGGTACGTCTCGATGAACGAGTCGAGGTCGCCGTCGAGAACGGCCTCGGCGTTCGTGACCTTGTGGTCGGTGCGCTCGTCCTTGACCATGGTGTAGGGCTGCAGCGTGTAGGTGCGAACCTGCGAGCCGAAGGCGATGTCGGCGCGGTCGGCTATGAAGGCTTCCTCGAAGGCTTCCTCGCGTTCGCGTCGCGCTTTTTCGAACAGAAGGCCCCGCAGCATTTTCAAGGCCGTTTCCCGGTTCTGGTGCTGTGAGCGCTCCGCCTCGCAGCGAACGGTGAAGCCCGAGGGGATGTGCTTCATGCGCACGGCCGACTCGGTCCGGTTGACGTGCTGTCCACCGGCGCCTCCCGATCGCATCGTGCTGACTTCCAGGTCTTCGTCGCGAATCTCGATTTCGCCTTCGCTCAGCTCGTCGCCGAGGTCGGGGACGACGCTTACGCCCGCAAACGAAGTGTGACGCCTCTTGTTGGCGTCGAACGGACTGATCCGGATGAGGCGATGCACACCGTTTTCGGAGCGCAGGTAGCCATAGGCGTTGGGACCGCGGGCCACGAATGTTGCATCTTTGATGCCAGCTTCGTCTCCGGGCTGTTTGCTGAGGATCTCGGTCTTGTAGCCCTGTCGCTCACACCAGCGCAGATACATTCGCAGCAAGATGTCCGCCCAGTCCTGGGCTTCGGTGCCCCCGGCGCCAGGGTTGATCGTGACGATGGCGTCGGTGTCGTCGTCGGCGGTCAACATCCGCTTCAGCTCCAGCGCCCGGACGCGCCCCTCGAGTCCCGGGAGCTGCTCGACGATTTCGGTGAGCACGGACGCGTCCTGTTCCTCGCTGGCGAGCTCCAGAAGATCGAGCAGGTCATGGGCCTCGCGGTCCACGTTTTCGAAGCTCTCGAGTGTTTCCTCCGCGCTGGCGCGCTCCCGCATGAGCTGCTGCGCCTTCTTTTGGTCGTCCCAGAAGCCCTCTGTGCTGCTGAGGTTCGTCAGACGATCGACATTGTGTCGCAGTCCGTCGAGGTCAAAGATACCTCCCCAGCGCTTCCATGCGCTGTGTGAGGTCTTGTAGTTGTTCGCGGCATTCACCAGGAGTCATCATCTGTGGCGCGCACCTACCGCGCTGACTGGACACTGTCAAAGGTGCGGCCTGCCTGTGTGACGATGACAAGAATCGCCCCTTTTGCACTTGTCATCGGCATGTCTTTGCAGTGTACTGCGTCGCCATGCTCAGACTCCCCTGCTTGCTGACGGCTTCCATTGCCCTCTACACGTCCGTCTTGACGGGTTGCGATACCACGAAGATTGCGGCCGACTCGACTTCTGGCTTGTTCGAACGCGCCGCACCAGGACTCGAACAGTATTGGGACTATGAGCTCGTCGGGGACGCGATGCCCGCAAGCATCGTTCAGATGGAAGGGATTCTGCGGATCGTGCCCGACAATGAGGTCATCCTGCAGGCCACGACCTCCGCCTATGTCGGCTACGGCTACGGCTGGCTCGAAGATCGCATCGAGGTTGCTGATGCCGACGACAACTTTGAAGACGCCGAGCACCTGCGGGCTCGGACACGGGTCATGTACGAACGGGCCTGGGATCTTTCGAAGCATCGTCTGCGACTGCATGCGGACGGCTTCGACGAGGCCTGGGCGGGCGGCCCCGATAGTCTCGATGCCTGGTTGAAAAAGAACTTCAAGAAGAAGGACGACGCTGCGGCCTTGCTCTGGGCGGGACAGTCCCTAGGGGCTCGCATCAACATGGGCATGGAGGACTTCGACGTGATCGCCGATCTGCCGATGGCGAAGGTCATCGTGCGGCGTTCCGTGGAGCTCGATCCGGACTACCTGTTTCAGAGTGGCAAGATGCTCCTCGCCGTCCTGGCCTCCCAGGAGCTTCCGCCCGACATGGAGTACTCGAAGAAGACCTTTGACGAGGTGCTCGACGCAACCGAGCGTCGGAATCTGATCGTCCAGGTGAACATGGCGCGCTACTACGCCGTCGCTTTGGGAGACCACGAACTGTTCTCCGAGCTGCTAAACGAGGTGATGGATGCGGGGGACGTTCTTCCGGAAGCCCGGCTTTCCAACCGAATTGCGCGAAGGCGTGCAGAGCGCTACCTGGATCAGGTAGAGTACTTCTTCAGCGACGTTCCACAGTAACATGCTGTAGGAGCTGAGCGCTGCCGCCCGAAGGGCGAGGAGGCGACGATGAAGCGTTGGAAGTCCGTATTCGTGCTGATACTGGCGGCCGCGGCATTGTCGTTGCCTGGGGCCGTTTCGAGCCCGCAGGCTAACGCCTCCGAGACGACGGTCATTCGCTTCGCATCCCTCGCACCGAGCGGCTCGGCCTTCATGAAGGTCATGAAGGCTTGGGATCGGACCCTCAAGAAAGAGACAGAGGGCCGGGTGGAGATTCGTTTCTATTCTGGCGGTAGTCAGGGCGACGAGCGCGACTTCATCCGCAAGATCCGAGCGGGTCAGATGGATGCAGCCGGTGTGTCCACCGTGGGGTTGGGAATGATCGTCCGTCCGGTGCTGGTCTTGTCGACGCCCGGCGTCATCACGGAATACGCTCAGCTGGGACGCGCTCGAGACGCGCTCACCGATCGCTTCGAGAAGTTGTTCGACGAGGCAGGCTTCGTGCTCCTCGCCTGGGGGAACGCCGGGAAGATTCGGATATTTTCGAGTGAGTCATTCGAGCGTCCCGCGGATCTGAAGAGCCTTCGGCCCTGGGCCTGGAAGGACGATCCGATCTTCGACCAGTACCTGAAAGTCATCGGGGCCAATCCGGTTCGCGTAGGGGTGGGTGAAGTGTACCCGGGCCTTCAGACGCGCATGATCGATACGGCGCCGGCGTCCGCCATCACGGCGGTCGCGCTTCAGTGGTACACGCGGCTGAACTACGTCACGAAGCAGAACATCGGCATCATCGTGGGGGGCTCGATCATCGACAAGAAGGTGTTCGACAAGCTCTCGCCAGAAGACCAGAAGGTGTTCGTCGATAGCGCCGACCGTGCGGCGAAAGCTCTGGACAAGATTGTCATGCGGGATGACGATCGCTCCTACGACACGCTCGTCAAGCGTGGGTTGAAGGAGGTCGATATGGCTCCCCACCAAGCCGAGTGGGACGCCGTCGCTGCAAAGACCCGGGAGGCTCTGGTCAACCGCGTGTACAGCAGGAGCCTCCTCGAGGCCGTCGAGCAAGCGGCCAAGAATTAGAGGCCTGCGGGGCGCGTCCGCTAAACCTGGAGGCCTGGAGGTCTCGATGCTCGTCGTCCTGAACACGCTCGTCTCGGCCGCGGTCATCGCTTTGGTGGCCTGGCTGTCGCGGAAGTATCCGGTCGCGGCCGGCTTCATCGTCGCCCTGCCGATCGCGACTATGCTGGTTCTTCCGCTTTCGTACCTGCAACACCGCGACTCGGCGAGCGTCTTCACCATGGCCCGGAGCATTGTCGTCGCGCTTCCCGTGACGCTTCTGTTCTTCGTTCCCTTCTTGCTGAGGGAGCGATTGTCGTTTTGGGGAGCCTACGGCTTGGGCTGCGCGCTACTGCCGCTCGGTTACTTGCTGCACCGAGCGGCACTGCGTGCTCTGGGCTGGGGCTAGCCCGAGCGCTACATGTAGGCGCCGCCGTGGACGTCGATAGTCTCGCCCGTGAAGTAGTCGCACTCGAAGATGAACTTCACGGCGCGCCAGATGTCCTCCGGCTTGCCCATCCGCCCGAGCGGAATGGCCGCCGTGAGACGCTGAAGCGCCGCGGGTGGCATGCCCGCGGTCATGGGCGTCTCGACTGCGCCCGGACCGACGGCGCCGACGCGGATGCCGAACGGGGAGAACTCCTTCATCCAGGTACGCGTGTTCGCGGCCAGCGAAGCCTTGGCGGCCGTATAGTTCGACTGGCCGCGGTTGCCGTGGCGGGCCACAGAGGAGATGTTGACGATGACCCCAGGCGTGTCGTTATCGACCATGTGCGCGACGACCTCCTGCACCATCATGACGGCGCCGGTCAGGTTGACCGCGATGACCTGGTCCCATTGTTCACGTGACATGCGCTTGAGCTCACCGGTCTGACGGCTCTTGCCGACGAGCAGAGCGTCGCGAATGATGCCCGCGTTGTTGATCAGGGCGTTGAGTCCACCCATTTGCCCGGCTGCCCAGGGTACGAAGCTGGCGACGTCATCCTGATCTGCGACATTGAGGCGGCGTCGGTGCACCCCGTCTGGAAGGGCTTCGAGGCCTTTCTCATCGACGTCGCCGACGGCTACCTGCGCGCCCGCCTCGAGCAGACGCTTGGTGAAGTGCTCTCCGAGACCGGAGGCGCCTCCGGTCACGATCACTTTGAGCTCGCTGAGTTCCATTGCGCCATTCCTAGTCGCAATGAGACCGTGCGCGCAAGGCGTCGGCCGTGCGATATCTCAGGGTGCAGCCACGCCGCGACTAATCAGGGGGCCGCCACGCTGCGACCAATTAGAACCGCCCGCTGACGCCGAGACCCAGCACATGCCTGGAGATGACAGGTGCGACGCCGACTTGCTGGCCGAGACCGGAAACACTCTGCTTCTTGTTCTGGTAGTCGTTCCAGCTCCGCTCATTGGGCGTCTCTCGGAAGGAGAGGCCGAAGCTCGCCGACCCGGTGGCCATGAATATACCACCGATGATGTACGCACTGCGCCGGCTCGCCGCGCTCAGCTCGGGAATGGCTGAGAAGGCCATCACGATGGCGCCTCCCAGGGCATGGGTCAGACCGTTCCAGCGTACGAGCGTTCGCAGTGACTCTCGGATGTCTGCACTGGCTTGGAACTCCCCCTCATACCGGGCCAGCTCAACCGCGCTCATTCCCTTCTTTAGGTCTTCTTTGTAACGCTCGGCCCGCTCTTCTTCGTGTGGCTTCCTCTTGAGGGCGACGATGCCCGTCGTGAGATTGACCATCCCCAGGGTGGTGAACATGACACCCAGACCGCGCGTGAACTCGTTTTCGGCCGGGTCTTCGGCGAGCCGCCATCCTCCCAAGCCCAGCAGGATGGTGCCGCCCATCACTCCAGCGACCCCAGTGTACCGCCGGGTCTTCTTGCTGCCTTTGGCCGCTTCTTCGAACAGAGTACCGAGAAGCTCGGCTTGGCTGGGGTCGGCGCACACCGGACAAACCTCGCCGCTCGTCGCGGGCTCCTCAGGTTGCACGTTCGCTCGCTCCAAGGGCCTAGCGTCGTGCTCGGCAGCCGAGCCGAGCTGCACGCTCGCTTTGTCGGCGGTCTGTGCGGCAGCCGTCGCCGAGCTGGTCATCATGCCGGTGAGGAGCAGGGCTCCGATGTGCCGATTGAGCTGGTTCATTCCCCCCCCGCCGCTTGCCTGCGGTCGATAGCAGTCAGCCTCGGGCAACGCCAGTTCGCGGGCGACCACACTCGGGCGGCGTGATAGATTGGCGCTCGAATGAAGGGCTTCGTCTGGCGGATCCTGTTTTGGCTGGCGTTCGTGATCGGCGTGGCGATGGTCTTGCTCTTTATGGTCTATGGGGGTGGGGAGCGGTACCGTGACCTCAGCGGCACGCCCTTGTTTTCGTCCGATGCCTTGGAGACGGTGCTGCGCAGCCCGGAACCGGTCGGCAACGTGACCGTTTCCGCCAGCGGTCGGCTGTTCTATACGATTCATCCAGAGAGCCGTCCCAGGGGCGCCAAGCTGCTCGAGTGGAGCGACGGTCGAGCCAGGCCGTACCCGAGCGAGGAGGCTCAAGCTCTCTTCGATACACCCTTGGGCGTCGCGGTCGACAGTCACAACCGGCTTTGGACGATTGACCACGGGTCTCATGGGACTCGCAAGGTCCGACTCCTCGCGTTCGACTTGGCCACCGACGAGCTGGTGCACGACCAGGTCTTCGACTCCGAGGTCGCGGAGCTGGGCTCGTTCCTGCAGGATCTACAAATCGATCCCGAGGGCGAGCACGTGTTCATTGCCGACGCGAGCGTCTTTCGGAAGAACCCCGGCATCGTCGTCTACGACATCGAAGAGCAAACGGCGCGACGAGTCCTCGATAGCGACCCTTCGGTGTCTTCGCAGAGCTGGGTCATTCGCAATGAGGGGAAAGACGTCGAGTTCTTTGGCGGGCTGTTCACGCTCAAACCGGGCGTGGACGGAATCGCCCTCGATCGCGCGGGAAAGTGGCTCTACTACGGCGCGATGGCGCACGACACCTTGTACCGCATCGCGGTCGAGGACCTGCTCGACGACGGCCTGGCCCCGGAGGCGCTGGCCGCCCGAATCGAGGCGGTGGGCCCCAAGCCGCTCAATGACGGACTGAGCACGGACAACGAGGGAAACGTCTTGATTACGGACGTGGAGCACAACGCGGTTCTGCGCATGGCACCGGACGGCAGCTTGCAAACGCTCGTTCGGAGCGAGCACATTCGCTGGCCCGATGCGCTGAGCTACGGCCCGGACGGCTGGCTCTACCTGGCCGACAGCGCCCTCACGCAGGTGATGCTCCACAGCAGGGCGCACATTCGCAGCCACGCACCCTACCGGATTTTTCGCTTCAAGCCCGGAATCGAGGCCGCGGCAGGCCAGTAAGCTCCCGGACGCGGGCCGTTCCCGGTTACGTGCACGTGCACCGGTGGAGGGTGGCTAGCGCTTGCGTTTGCGGTGCGACGAGGCGAGGGCGTCGTAGAAGCGTTGCGGGCCTAAGCGCTTGAGTCTCCAGGCCATGCGCCCGTCCCGCATGGGCTGTGCGTAGAGTTTGCCGTCGCGAACCGAGTCGATGGCGGCGCGTGCAACCTCCGGTGCTTGGACCTTGCTGCGCGCCATCCAGCGACGAACCTGCTGCTTGTCTTCGTCTCGCCATGGACCACGTCCGCTGTCGGCGATCTTCGTCGTGAAGAAGGTCGGGCACAGTACCGAGACGCGCACCCCCGCGTCCTTGTATTCGGCGTACAAGGTTTCGCTCAAGGCCACGACTCCAGCCTTCGTCACGTTGTACGGGGCCATGCTGGGGGGTGCGAGGAGGCCGGCCGCCGAGGCGACGTTCAAGATGTAGCCCTGGCCCTGTGCCAACATCCTCGGGGCTGCAGCCCGGCAGCCGTGGATCACCCCCCACAGATTGATGTCCATGGCCCAGCGCCAATCCTCGTCGGAGATTTCTTGAAAGGCACCCCCGACCGCGACGCCCGCGTTGTTGACCATCAGATCGATTCCGCCGAGGCGCCCCGCGGCCTCTTCGACGAGCCCAAACACCGCATCTCGGTCAGCCACGTCACACACGAGCGGTTCGACCCGCGCGCCTCGGTCGGTGAGCAGTGATGCGGTCTGATCGAGGCTCGTTGGGTCGACGTCGGACACGATCAGCTGCGCGCCGCGTCCGACTAACTCCTGCGCAAGCGCGCGACCGAGGCCGCTGCCGGCTCCGGTGACGATCGCGCGAAAGGGTCGAGGAAAGCTCATGGACCAAGAGAAGCCCGTGTCCGCATGGTCCGTCAAGCCGTCCGTGAAGGCGCAGGGTTCGAGGGGCTTGCCAATTCGCTAGCCGCCGGTGGATGGTCTCGGAATGACACGGAAACGCCGACCGAGCTTTTGGGGCTGGGGCTGGGAAGACAAGTTCCCCGACGCAACAAGTCGGAGTGCGATGGGACAGCACAGCGCGCAGCTGCTCGGTTTCGCGCCCGCGCGCTGTGACGAGCCGCCGACCCTGGAATCCATCGAGCTCAGTCGCCCGCGCGTCGCCATTCCGAAGAACCTGGCGGAGTTCGTGACCGATGCCCACGAGTCGCGCGTGCGCCACACCTACGGCCGGAGCTACCGCGACGTTCTGCGTGGCTTCCGTGGCGACTTCGGAGCCGCACCCGATGCCGTCGCCCTGCCGCGCACCGAAGCAGACATCGAGGCCGCGCTCGACTGGGCCAGTGAAGAAGGTGTTGCAGTCATTCCATTTGGAGGCGGCACCAGCGTCGTGGGCGGCGTCGAGGCAGACGTGGGGGACCGTTACCGCGGCGTGCTGAGCCTCGACATGGCGCAGCTCGACCGGGTGCTCGAAGTCGAAAAGCGCTCTTTATCGGCGCGCATTCAAGCTGGGGCGCGTGGCCCGGACCTGGAAGCGCAGCTCGCAGGGCAGGGCCTGACACTCCGACACTTCCCGCAATCGTTCGAGTTCTCGACGCTCGGAGGCTGGGTGGCGACGCGCGCGGGCGGACACTTCGCGACGGTGTACACGCACATCGACGACCTCGTGCAGTCGGTCCGGGCGGTCACTCCCCGGGGGACCTGGGAGTCGCGTCGTTTACCTGCGTCAGGCGCAGGCCCGAGCCCGGACCGGATGCTGATCGGCTCGGAGGGCACACTGGGCGTCATCACCGAAGCCTGGGTTCGGGTGCGACCGCGGCCGACTTTTCGGGCCACGGCCAGCGCGCATTTCGGTGATTACGCCCAGGCCGTCGAGGCGGTCCGGGCGCTGTCTCAATCGGGGCTGTTTCCGAGCAACTGCCGCTTGCTCGACAGGCGCGAGGCCGCGCTCAATGGGGTGACGGCCGACGGTTCCCACGTTCTCATCGTCGCTTTCGAATCTGCCGACCACAGCATGCGACCATGGCTGGAACGCGCGCTCGAGCTGGTCGCTGACCACGGCGGCAGCTGCCCTAGACCCGCCGAGTACGAAGAGGGTGCCGCGCGCATCGCCTCGGCCGGAGGGGCCGCCAGCTGGCGTCAGGCTTTCATCGATGCGCCTTACCTGCTGAACATCATGGCGAGCATGGGAATAATCGTCGACACCTTCGAAACCGCATGCACTTGGGACCGGTTCGAAGCCCTTCACGCTGCCGTCATCCGTGAAGTTCGCGACGTGATGAAGCGCGAGTGCGGAGCCGGGTACATCAGCTGCCGATTCACGCACGTCTACCCTGACGGGCCGGCGCCGTACTTCACCTTCATTGCCCCGGGACGATATGGCGCCGAGCTAGAGCAGTGGATGGCCATCAAGCGGGTGGCCTCGCAAACCCTGCTCGCGCACGGTGGGACCATCACGCACCATCACGCCGTCGGCCGCCTGCACCGGCCTTGGTACGAGCAGCAGCGGCCGCCGCTCTTTGCGACCGCGCTTCGGGCCGCCAAGGCTTCAGTCGACCCGAACCTGGTGATGAACCCGGGCGTTCTGCTTTCACCGCCTGACGACGAGGGTTCGTAAACGAAAAAGGCGCCCGCGAAGGGCGCCTCTTTCAGATCGAGCTATCGAAGGGATGCTGATTTCGTCGTGCCGGTCGGTGCCGGCCTGTCTGCGGCTACTACTACTTCTTCTTCTTACTGCTGCTGTTACTGCTGCTGCTGGTGTTCTTTCCCTCGTCGTCAACGCACGCGCCCGAACCGTCGCAGGACTGGTCCACGGCCCCGTTCGGACCGCCTTTGCCTTGACCCGGGTTGCTGGAGTCGACTCCGTCCAGGTTGTTGCCATGACCGTTGTTGTCCTTGCCTGTGTCCGTTCCCTGAACGCCACGCTGACCGGTCTCCAGGCCGCCTAAAGACGCGCTGGACTTGCCGGGTGCGACGTAATCGGAGTCTTGTAGTACGGCGTTGGACAAGTCGTCCGCGACAATGGCCATCCTGAAGGAGCTTGCATCCGCGCTGACGAGGCCGATTAGGCTTATCGCGGCGATGGCCCCCAAACCTGCTATCCATCGATTGAGTTTCATGTCCGCTCTCCCTTTATATTTAGTTTGTCAGCGGAATAAGTGCTGCTCAAGTGTGCAATCTCACGGTTCTTACTGATTTCGGGCCGTGATGATGTCGTTGAAAGGGTCGCCGTCGATGTTGCCCGCGGCCACCACGTACCAGGTCTGCACCCCGTCCGGCTGGGAGATCCGGTAGTTGTAGTACTCGGCCTGGATTTCGGTCGGCGACACCTTCTGCCCTCCGCTGATGGTGAAGCCCAGGGCATCGAAGCTGCCAGCGTACTTACCCCAGGTGAGTCGATGTGCGCGCTGGGCCTGTGCGATTCCCTGAAGATTCGCGGTCACTTCGGGTCGCTTCGAGCGTGCGACGCTTTTTCCGTATTGGTTCATGCCGACAGTTGCCAACACGCCGAGGATGGCGATCACGGCCATCATGTCGATCAGTGTGTATCCCTGCCGGTCACGGCGCTGCGGTGTTCGTCGTTCCATCAGAGGCCCTCCCCATGGGTGCTCGCGAAGATGACCACTCTGTCATTCCAGCGTTGCGCGACGACGGCCTGTTCGCGCTGCACGAAGCCATTCACGACGCCCCATCGCTTGCCCGCCTTTCGAAACATTCGGTTCACCTCTTCTTCGCGACGCTGCTCGGACAGCAGCTCCCATGAGGGGTCGACCTGGGCAAAGAGCACCGGCGGCTCTCCGTTCGAAATCGCAGCCGACTCCATGAAGCTGGACATCTCGGCCACGTCTTCCCGTCCGAGCTCCACCAAAGCGTGCGCAGTCTTCCAATAGTCGTTCCAAAGAAAGAGCAACCCCGCACCAATGATGCCGAGCGCGGCCATTCGAAAGAAGCTCAGCCCCCCGGTGGCAGAGTGGCGCAGACGCGCGCGCTGCGTCTTGCTCGCGCTCTTCTCGTTCTTCGCCGTCTCGCCGTCGGTGGCCGCCTTGGTCTCCGCCTTGGTCTCGAGCGGTTCGAGCTTCTGCGGCACTACGCTCAGGCCGCCGAAGTTGCGCTCTTTGACTTCGGGGTGCGTGACCCCGACTTCCTTGGCCCGCCCGTACTTATTCACTTCGGCGAGCATCTCCGCCACGCTTTCGTAGCGAACCGCCGGGTGCAAGCAGGTTGCCTTGCGGACGATGCGCACCAGACCGGCGGGATATTCGGTGAGCTCTTGGAGCCTCGGCGTCGGTTCCTTTTCACGCGGGGGCTCGTTACCGCTGATGCAGAAGTAGAGCAGCCGTCCAAGTGAATAGATGTCGGACTTCACGTCGACCTGACGGTCGCTTGCCGTCTCCGGTGCGACGAAGGCTCCGCTACGCGGTGCGAGCCGCGGACCTAGCAAGAAGGGCGTCAGGCTTTCGTCCACCGTGATGTAGTTGGGCGACAAGGTTCCCACCGCCACATCCGCTTCGTGAAAACGTTGCACGACTTCCGCCACGGCCTTGAAACGCTCCAAACGCTCAGCCAGACGCCAGGAATCCCAGGGCAGCTTGCTGAACACCCCGCGTGGCTCGGGCGTCGCCAAGATGACGTGTTCTTCTTGTTTGAGGATCTGGATGCCGGAGATGTCTGCGTAGCGAGCGATGGCCTCGAACATCCGTCGCTGCTCCGTCGTGGCGACCGCCTGCAGCACGATGACTGCGACGGGTTCGTCGTCCCCATCCAGACCCGCATGTACCGCAATTCCTGGAGCGCGGAACATCGGCTTGCCGACGAGCACCCCGGATACGAATACGTTGGTAGTTACAGCTTCCACGGATACAGTGTAATTAAGAAATTACAACTACAGCAACTTCTGAAAAAAGCGAGTATTTACGAGGACTCCCTGTCACTGGGGTGGGCTCTCATCGTATCGTGCTCCTCGTGCGGCTGATCATCATCGGAAACGGCGTGGCGGGGATGGAGGCGGCGCTGCTGGTGAGAGCCCGCGAGCCTGACTGGGAGATCAGCCTGGTTTCCGAGGAGAGCGACCACTTTTTCTCCCGCACCGCGCTGATGTGGGTTTTCTCGGGGCAGATGAGCTACCGGGACATCGAGCCACTCGAGCGGGACGCCTACGAGCGGCTCGGCTTCCGCCGTGTCCGGGCGAGGGCGATCGGTGTCGACGTGGCCAAGCGGGAGCTACTGCTGGCCGGCGGCCTCGAGCCCATGCCCTACGACCGGCTCCTCATCGCTTGCGGATCGCGGCCCCGACCGGGGCCCTGGCCGGGAAGCGACCTTCGCGGGGTCGGTCATTTCGTGACTCTGCAGGACCTGGCCTGGTACGAGGCCGAGGTTCATGGCGGGGCGGGGTACGGAGCAGCGCCGCCCAGACCGGACGCCCACGTTCGCGCATCTACGCCGGACTCCCCTTATCGGCTGCGGGAGGCCGCCGCGTCGCCCCGCGGGACGCCGGCCCGGCAGCCGGCGATCATCGGTGGCGGACTGATTGGTATCGAGGCCGTCGAGGTGGCCGTCGCCGCGGGACTTCGACCGCACTTCTTCATTCGCGACGAATGGTTCTGGCCCATCGCGCTCGATCCGCGCGAAGCCCGGTGGATCAGCGAGCGAATGTCCGAGCACGGGGTGCAGGTGCACCTGAACCACGAGGTCGAGGCGCTCGAGTCGGATCGAAATGGAAGCCTCGCGGCCGTGAAGACGGATCGGGGCGACTTTGCGGCGGACTGCGCGGTGATTGCGATTGGTGTGCTGCCCAACACGCAGTGGCTCGAAGGAAGCGCCATCGAGCTCGACAAGAGCGGCGGTATCGTGGTCGACGCGGGCCTGCAAACGAGCGCGGCGGATGTCTTCGCGGCGGGCGACTGCGCCTCGGTGGCCTGGTTCGATGGCAGGACGAGGCCCGAGCAGCTCTGGTATACGGCGCGCGACCAAGGGCGAATCGCCGGGCGCCGCTTGCTCGGCGACTCGGTCCGCTACGAGAGGGGCCTCTGGTACAACTCGGCGAAGCTGATGGACATCGAGTACACCACGGTCGGCCTGGTCAACTGGAACGTCGAGCGCGAGCAGAACTGGTACTTCGAGGAGAAGGGCAGGGTGCGCAGCTCGACCCGCATCGTGGTGCAGGACGGCAGGGTCGTCGGTTTCAACTTGCTCGGGAGGCGTTGGGACCACAGCGTGCTGCTTCGCTGGCTCGAAGAACGAAGAACGCTCCACTGGGTGCTGGGGCGGCTTCAAGAGGCTTCGTTCGACACGGAATTCGTGCAGAAGCTGGAGCTCCCCGGGGCTGGGGGGCTGCTCGAAGGCCCCGCTCCCAGCCACAGTTCAGGCGCCCCAACGGTGGTTCCTTTCTGAAGGGCAAACGGTGGACCAACAGGGACAAAACGGACTGCTCAGCACCTACCGGCAAGGGTGGCGCAACCGCAACCCAATCGGAATCGCTATCTCGTTCCTCCTCATCACGTTTTACGTCGTGCTTTATTGGGAGCACAAAGTGCAGGAGCACTTTGGCGTCGCCCCGCTGACGGTGCTGTCGGAGGCGATGGGGCTTCGGAACCGCTGGTATCTGTACGGTCTCCTCTACTCGGCCGCAGTCTGCACCGGCGCCTTCTACTACCTGCGCCGTCACGGAAACAGCCGCTACAACCGTTTTCGCATCGCGGTCAACGTGGTCATCCAGGTCGCGCTAGGCTTTACCCTCCCGTTCATCATGCCCTTGTTCGGTGGGACGGAGTTCTATTTTTCGTATTTTTGGCCGCTCAAGTACGACTACCTGTACCCGCAGACGCTCGAGTCACTCCCCCTGTACCTGGCCCTGTACACCGTCGTCGGCTCGCTGCTGCTGGCGCCCATCCTGGCCATCTTGTTGGGCAAGCGCTGGTACTGCTCCTGGGTCTGCGGCTGCGGCTCGCTCGCCAACACCTTCGGAGACCCCTGGCGACACCTGACGAGCAAGTCCAGCAAGTCCTGGCGCTTCGAGCAGGTCACGGTTCACAGCGTGCTGTTCTTGGCCGTTGCGAGCACCTTTCTCATCGGCCTCGACGCGCTCATCGGACAGGAGCACCCGACCTTCCATCGTTTCGTCGCCGGGGCGAGCTGGCAGGACTGGTCCGTGAAGAGCTTTTATGGCTTTGCGGTGGGGGCTATTCTAGCTGGCGTGGTCGGCACGGGTCTCTACCCTTTGTTCGGCCCGCGCGTCTGGTGCCGAAACTTCTGTCCCATGGCTGCGATGCTGGGACTGATCCAGAAGCTCGGCCGCTACCGCATCCGCGTGAAGCCCGACATGTGCATCTCCTGCGGAAACTGCAGCACCTATTGCGAAATGGGCATCGACGTCCGCGCTTACGCACAGAGCAACGAAAGCTTCACGCGCGCTTCCTGCGTCGGCTGTGGAATGTGCGCGCACATGTGCCCGAGGGGCGTTCTCAAGCTCGAAAACCGATGGCCCCGAGCCGACGACAAGGAACGGCAGCGCCTCTCCATCGTCGACTTCTAAATCAGTGCGGACCCTAGTCAGCGAAGCACCCTGAGCCCTCAATCGTGCCGCGTCGCCGAACGGCCCAGCCTCGAGGGTTCGCAGCTCCATGGTCGACCGCTAGCGCAAGGCAGCGTGAAACACGTCGAAGAGAGCCACGGAAAACAAAACGAAGCGGATCTCTTCCAGGGCCCAGGCGCGCTCAGAGATGACCGAGGCCGCCACTGCCGCGGCTTCGTCCGCCGGGTAGCCATACACTCCGCAGGAAATCGCCGGGAACGCCACCGTCCCTACTCTGTGGTCCAGAGCTAGCCCCAGTGAGGCGCGAAATGCCGAGGCTAGGCGCTCGGCGTCACTGGGGCGTCCGCCGTAGACAGGGCCCACCGTGTGAATGACGTATCGCGCTTGGAGCCGGAAGCCCGGCGTGATCCGAGCTTCGCCGGTGGGGCAGCGGACCCCGGGACGAACCTCCGGCACGGCGCGGCAGGCCTGCAACAGCTCTGGTCCAGCCGCGCGATGGATGGCGCCATCGACCCCACCTCCTCCAAGCATGCGCTCGTTGGCAGCGTTCACAATCGCTCCCACGTCCTGCTGAGTCAAATCTCCTCGAACGACGCTGACCAAGGCCGCCATTCGCAGATCACTCGCTTGCTGGGGCGGTTTTCCCCAGGAGCTTCGCATACGTGACGGGCCCCAGGGCACGGACCATCAAGGCCTCGACGCGACGCTCGATCCGGGCGCGCTCCTCCGGCGAGTCATAGAGGAACGCGATTCCCATGCCCGCGGGCAGCTCGTCCCGAGCCTCGGACGCGGACACCACCCACCGGACCTCGCCGCGAAGGTGCAAGGGCTCTCCCAGCGCTGGGACGCGAATCCGAAAAGAGAGTCGTGCGCCGAGCCTCAGCGGCCGCTCGGTGCGAATGAAGGTGCCGCCGCGACTCAGGTTGTGTGTGTAATCTGACAAAAACTCGTTGAGGCGGTCATATTCAATGGGGAGCTCGAGCGCGATGCGACCCGAATCTCGACGTTCCCGCTCGTCTGTCATCTGATTTGAGCGTAGAGGGGCTGCTCAGGCAGAGCAACACGATCCGCGCTTGACTGGCGATCGGGCACTCCCTAATCTAGCCCCTCGCTGAACACATAACCCGGACGCTCCGCAACCGCGTCGAGCGTTCATCGAGCGCGAGGTAAGCGCATGACCGAAACGCATTCCGACCCAAGCCAGACCGTATCCGAGAAGGCCATCCTGGAAGAAGCGCAGGCGGAGCCGCCTGCGCACAGCGCCACGAGTGAGCCTGCCGCGACGGACACCGCCAGCACGACCCCGAAGCTCGAGGAAGAGCCGCAGGGCGATCACGTGACCGCTCCGGCTGAATCAACTCAGCCTTCTGAGGCTCAGGCTCAGGCCCAGGCGGAGGAGGGATTCGTCGACCCGTCGCAGCCCGTTCCAACGGCGTCGGCTGAAGCTGCCTCGTCCTCCGGTGAAGGGTCCGAAGCTGCGCCGCCTGCTGCCGAGACCTCCGAGGTCGGTTCTGCGGCCGCTGAAGACAGCGGCGCTAGCAGTGAAGTCGGCCCGGACGCCGAGGCCGCGTCGGAAGCGGGAGCCGAGAAGAAGAAGCGTCGTCGTCGGCGAAAGAAAAAGAAGCCTGCCGAAGCGGGCGCCGCAGAGGGCAAGCCCACGCATGCTGCGCACGCGCCGTTTCTGGGCCGTTTTTCGGGCACCGGTGGTCGCAAGCATGCCTTCTCCGTCGGTGAGGTGATTGCAGGTCGTGTCGAGAGCATCGAAGACGGCGCAGTCGTCGTCGACTTGTTCGGCAAAGCCAAAGCCGTGGCGGACGTCCATGAGCCACGTGAGATTCCCCTCGTGGTCGCAGCCGAGCCCAAGATCGAGATAGAGCCCGCCGCGACAGAGTCGCCCGAAGTCTCGGCCCCGGCCGCTGCCACAGGGGCTGCATCCACAGGGGCTGCACCCACAGGGGCTGCATCCACAGGGGCTGCACCCACGGAGGCTGCATCCATGGAGGCTGCTCCCACGGTGGCTGACGCCAGCGAGGAGACGCCGGCCGTGGTGGAGGGGGCGGCCGCTCCGAGCGAGGAACAGGCGGCCGCGCCGACCGTTTCCACGGAAGCCCTGACCGTCGTCGCTCCGGACACGACTGTGGCTTTGGAGCTCGCCGAGAGCGTCGACTCGAACGCAGACACTCTGGCCGGGACCGATGCGCCTGCATCCGGGCCACCGGCGGAGGAAGCGGGCGCTCATCCGGAAGACACCGAAGGTGCCGACCATTGGGCATTCGCCGAGTCGGCGGGCCGCGAATCCGAGCCGCCACCTCCTCCCGGGGAAGACCTTTCGGAGGCGGACCTGAGCCTGCTCGACCCGCTCCCCGAGCTTGAACCGCCAACGCTGGGCGGGATCTTTCGGGGTCGTATCGGTTCCGTTGCCGAGAGCGGACACATCGCCATCGTCAACCGCATCGTCGACAAAGCGGCGGTCCGTAAGGCCCTGCGCGCCGCGCGCGAAAAGCGGCAGCGCGTGATTGGGGTCGTCTACGGCTACAATCGAGGTGGCTTCGACGTGTTGGTCGGTGGCGTCCGCGCCTTCTGCCCGGCCAGCGGCATGTCGCTCACGCCGATCGACAACCCCGAAGAGTTCATTGGCAAGAAGTGGGAGTTCTCCCTGCCGCAGGACAAAGGCGGCAAGAAGAGCATCATCGTCAGCCGACGCAACATCCTCGAAAAAGAAGCCCGCAAGCGTGCTCGCGAGCGAATGAACGAGCTCGAGCTCGGTATGAAGCTCAAGGGCAAGGTCCTCGGTGTGCGCGACTACGGTGTCGTGGTCGACTTGGGCGACGGGCTCGATGGTTTGGTGCACCTCAGCGAAGTTTCCTGGAGCCGAGGGGCGCGCCCGGCGGATGTGGTCAAGGTTGGCGACGAGGTCGACGTCGAGGTGGTCAAGGTTCAGCCTGCTTCGCGCAAGGACCGCTTCGGGAGGGTCTCCCTGTCGATGCGCAAGTGCCTTCCAGACCCCTGGGATGCGGCGCAGGACATTCTGCGGCCCGGCACACCGGTGCATGGCAAGGTAGTTCGCACGACCGACTTTGGTGCGTTCATCGAGCTTCGAGAGGGCATTGAAGGCCTGCTACACATCTCGGAGCTGAGCAGCGGTCACAAGGAGCTGGCACACGCCAAGCAGGCGGTGACCGAGGGCGAGGAGATCGACGTCGTCGTTGAACGCGTCGACAAGGAGCAGCGTCGCATCTCGCTGTCCAGGCTCTCACAGGCTGATGCCCAGGCCGTTGCGGCGGGAGAGCTCGACCTCAGCAAGGCCCCGCGCTCGCTGAAGCCTGGGTCTCACATTCCCGTCGTCGTCAAGCGCGTCGACCATCAGGGTGTGCAAGTCCAGGTCGAAGGTGTGCTTGGGCGCCGAGGCCGCGGGTTCATTCCGAATCGCGAGCTTCAAGATCAGCATGGCGAGCGCCGCAAGGGGCCCGCGCAGGGCGACGTCATCGAGGTCAAGGTGCTAGGCACCGATCGCGACGGCGGACTGCGCTGCTCAGTGCGTGCGCGGCTTCTCGATGAGGAGCGGCGTGCAGTGCACGATTACCGCAAAGAGTCCGCCAAGCAGGGTCTCGGCACCTTTGGCGACCTGCTCAAGGCAAAGCTCGGCGGCGATTCCTCCGAGTGAGACCTCAAAAAAGAAAGGCTTTGCGCCCTTGCGGCCGATCGAGGCCGCAGCTATAACGCCGGCCCTCGGGCGAGTAACTCAGTGGTAGAGTGTCGTCTTCACACGGCGAAAGTCGCGAGTTCAACTCTCGCCTCGCCCACTGCGGGGATTCCTAAAAAGGAATCCCCGTTCCTATTTGCGAAGGGCCTGGCGTAGGCGGTCCTGCCCCAGCCTCTGTGTCTCGTTTGGCTTGTGTCGGCGGATCGACTAACACGGCTGGGATGACTGCAGATGGCCTGAGCAGCCTGATCGAGGGAGTGGAGAGCGGCGACACACGCTCCGTCGCCAGAGCTTGCAGGCTCATCGACGAGCGAGATCCTCGCGCGATCGAGCTACTCAGACGCATCTTCAGTCACGATGAGCACGCTTTCGTCATCGGCGTGACGGGGACGCCCGGTGCTGGCAAGAGTACAGTCGTCGACGGCCTGGTTCGGCTTTACCGAGAGGCGGGTTCGCGGGTCGGCGTGCTGGCGATTGACCCCAGCAGCCCGTACACGGGAGGCGCGATTCTTGGTGATCGGATTCGAATGCAGCGGCACTTTCTCGACGAGGGCGTGTTCATTCGGTCGATCGCGACGCGCGGCCACCTGGGCGGGCTATCGAGGTCGACGGGCGATGTGCTGCAGGTCCTGCACGCGGCCAAGTTCGATGTCGTCATCGTCGAAACCGTCGGTGTTGGCCAGGACGAGCTCGAGGTGACTCGGCTTGCGGACACGACTGTGGTCGTCGTGGCTCCGGGCTTGGGCGACGACGTGCAGGCCATCAAGGCCGGCATTCTGGAGATCGCGGATGTGTTCGCAGTCAACAAGGCGGATCGACCCGGGGCCGATGCGGCGGCACAAGACCTGCAACAGATGCTTTCGCTGCGGCGTGCGCCGACGGGACTGAGCCAGACGCGGGGGCATACGGGTTTGGCGGCGCTCGACGAGCTGCCGAGCAAGGACGCGGAGAAGTGGGTTCCGCCCATTCTGCGGACGATTGCGACCAAGGGAGAGGGCTTGACCGAGCTCGTGCAAGCCATGGGCGAGCACCGAGAGTTCCTAGGCAGTACCGATGCAGGGCGGGAGTCCGTGGAGAGACGAAGGAGCTCCGAGTTCCGTGCCATCTTGCATCAGCGCCTGTTGGACGCACTCGAAGAGCGCTTCGCCGAGGATGTCAGTATGGCCTTGGCCGAGGTCCTCGAAGGCAAGGTCGATCCGTATTCCGCCGCCGAGGCTCTCGTGCGGCGTGTGATGGACGAGGGCAAGCAGGCGTAGGCAGCGGGCGCGGCATGGGGTAGAGTCGCGCCGTGCGATGCGACTGCGTCGGACGGAGGGGTAGAGATGGATTCGTTTGCCGAGATCAAGCACGACGGGCACGTCGGCTTTCTGACCATCAACCGGCCGGACAAGCTCAACGCGCTCAGCCGTGAGGTTCTGATGGACCTTCGCACAGGCGTCGCGGAGCTGCTGGGGCGTCCCGATATCCGTGCCATCGTGCTGACCGGCGCGGGTAAAGCGTTCGTTGCCGGTGCCGACATCGCAGCGATGACGCGCATGACCCCGGCTGAGGCCAGGGAGTTCGCCACGCTCGGTCACGAGGTGTTCGATGCGCTCGAAACGATGTCTTGTCCGGTCATCGCCGCAGTCAACGGCTTTGCCCTCGGTGGTGGCTGTGAGCTCGCTTTGGCGTGCGATTTCATCTACGCCTCCGCGAAGGCGAAGTTTGGCCAGCCTGAGGTGAGCCTGGGAGTGATCCCAGGCTTCGGCGGGACGCAGCGCTTGCCACGGCGCGTCGGCCCAGCAGTGGCTCGGGAGCTCGTGTTCACGGGCAAGATGATTGGCGCCGAGGAGGCGCTGCGCATCGGCCTCGCCAATGCAGTGTTCGATCCCGAGGACCTGCTGACAGAGGCGACGAAGACGGCACAGGAGATCGCGTCCAAAGGTCCGCTGGCTGTAGCCGCGTCTAAGCGGGTCATTCGGGACGGAATGGACCGCCCCCTGCCTGATGCCAACGCGCTCGAACGAAATGCGTTCGGCACCTGTTTCGAGACCAGTGATCAGCGTGAGGGCATGGCCGCCTTCCTCGAAAGGCGCGCCCCCAGCTTCGAAGGACGCTGAGGGAAACGCGTTCCCTCATTCAGCGAGCCGCTTCGACTGTTGTCGCCGCCTCGGGGCTTGCATGGGTGGAGCCTGTTCCGGTGAAAAAGTCGATCACGCTAGGGCGCTGGGCTTGGACGAGGGCCGCGCACAGGGCGATCGTTTCGAGGGCACCGGTGAGGTTGCGGGGGCCGCCCGGCAGCCCTGCAATACGGGGCTCGAAGAAGATTCGGGCCTCTTCAGCGCTCGCTTCGTCGCAAAACGACGCTGTATACCAGGGGGCTCGAGCGGCGAGGTCCGGGCCGACACGTGACAAGTGACGGTCGAAGTTGGCCCTGAGCCAGACCCAGGCCAGCGTGCGGGTCTCCGGGTTCCGAAATGAGGGCGCCAGGAGCCCGGAGACTTCGTTGAGGCGCAGGCTCGGTTCCAAGCTGAGGGCCAGCGCGCGCTCAGTGAGGCTTCCCTCCGCGTGGCCGAGCGCCCCCAGAATGCGCCCTCGAAGGACCGCATCGCTCGTCGATTGGAACAGCTCCCAGAGCGCCTCGAAGACCGGCTCCCCTTCGACTTGAACGGCGGCTGCCAGGATGAGTCCGCCGAGCTCGGGGGCGACCGGGGGCTCGTCGTTTCCGCGCTGCAGCTGCTTCACGTAAAGAAGGCCGAGCTCCGAAGCGCGTTTGCGCGCGCCGGGATCGCGGACGTCCATGACGAGGAAGCGCATGAGCGACTCTCGGCGTAGCTTGTCGTCGCTCGAGTCCCCAGCGCGGCTCTGCCAACCCAGGCTCCGGTAAAGCGGCGCATAGAGCCGGCGTGCGTAGCGCTGGACGTCGCCCTTCGAGGCCTCGGGCGCCGCCTCGTTGGCCATGAAGTCGAGCGGACCCATCGGAGCCGTGGCTAGCTGTCGAAGCTCACTGCGCGCCAAGATCGGGAACCAGATCCCCCACTGCTCCGCATCGATGCTGGCCTGGTCGAACGCCGCATTGAGGCTGTCGACGACGGCGAGCTTCTCTCGATCGCTGAGCTTCGCGAAACCCTCGTTGCGGAGCTGTTCACGGCTTTGGTCATCTAGAGAGAAACGGAAGTAGCCAGCAGCATCCCGATTCGGCATCCACCAGCTGGGACATCGATCCAGGCTCCGCTTCGCAGCAGGGTCTTGGAGGAGCATGCACGGCTCGGAGGAACCGTCTCGCAGGCAAATCGGGATGATCCAGGAGCGGTCCGGGTCGCCTTTAGAGCCCACCGGGAAGTAGCGCTCCTGCGCGAGCGTGACGGAGGCGCCGTGCTCGTCACAGCGCAACTGAGCGGTCACGAGCGGCACGCCGGGCTGAACCAGAAAAGAGCGGAATGCGCTCGCGATATCCCTTCCGTCCACGGCGTTCAAGGTGGCCAGCAAGTCAGTCGCGCTTGCCGTCGCGTTGGCGTGGCGCCGCAGATGAAGCTGGATGGCCTGCCGGAAGCGCTCGGGCCCCATCCATTGTTCGAACATCTCGAGGACCGCGCCTCCCTTCTGATACGTGATCGCGCTGAAGGCGTTGTGAATGTCGTGATGGTCTCGGACAGGCCGTCGAATCCGATGCGCGCTGCTCAGGCTGTCGAAGTTCATCGCGCCATGTGTGTAGGCGAGCGTGCTTAGGTCGTTGCGGTATTCGGGGTGCAGCTCTTCGACGACCTTGTTGCCCATCCAAGTTGCGAAGGACTCGTTGAGCCAGATGTCGTTCCACCAGGGCATGGTGACCAGGTTTCCAAACCATTGGTGCGCCAGTTCGTGCGCCATCACGTAGGCAAAACTACGGCGCTGGCTTTCGGGAGCGTTTGCAGAGAGTAGCAGGAGCGGCTCGCGAAACGTGATGAGCCCGACGTTTTCCATCGCGCCCGCGGCAAAGTCCGGAACCGCTACGATGTCGAGCTTTGGGTAGGGGTAGGGGATGCCAAAGTAGCTCTCTAGCGCTTCGACGAATGCGGCGGTGTGCTCGAGCGCGTACTGCAGCTTCCGGCCCTGGCCCCGGACCGCGATGCCCCGAAAAGGGATTGCTTCTTGGCGGATCGCGTTCGCCGGCAGCGGCTCTTCTTCGACGACATCGAAAGGGCCGACCGCCCAGGCCAATAGGTAGGTCGGTAGGGGCGCCGTCGTCACGTACTTCACGCGGCGCAGCTTGGGAGACATCTCGACAGTGCGCTCGGCGGGTGTGTTTGCTGCGGCCACCGCGACTTTGGGGACTGTGAGAACCACGTCGAACGGCGTCTTGAAACGTGGCTCGTCGAAGCTCGGGAACGCAGCGCGTGCGCTCGTCGCCTCGAACTGAGTGAAGGCGTAGAAGTTCCCGTCCGACTCGACGCGGTACAGGCCCCGGAGCTCCTGGTTGAACTGCGCCTCGTACTCGACGTGCAGGGTGGCTCGTCCAGCGGGAAGCGGCTCCGGAAACGTGAGCCGAACGACGCCGTCGTCGGTGCGTTGCGTCCAAGTGCCTGGCAGTCGCGCCGTCCCGGTGTCGACGTATAGCGTGGAGACCTCGAGATTCTGACCGTGGAGCCAGATTCCGTCAGCAGGCGCGTCGAGCTCCAGACTGATCTCGACGAGACCTGCGAAGCGGTCCTGCTCAGGGACGATGCTCAGCTCGATGTGATAGTGCAAGGGTCGCACGCCCTCGGGCAAACGCCCCAATGGGACGGCTGGAGGGTCGGGGCTTTGCGTCACAGCCGTAGGGGAACCGCAGCCAGCCGCCGCGATGGCTAGCCATGCCGACAGCCAAGCACGCCTTGCCCCCGAGCGCTTCATGAGGCTGGCCGCGGACCCGGGTCGTAGCCGAGGGCGAAGAGCCGATCGTACAGTTTGGTGTCCAGCGGTCGATGAGAGGTGCGGGGGAATGCCTGTCCTCGAAGCGGGGGTAAGGCTCGCAGGGCTCGTGCAAGCTCTTCGGCCGAGGGAGCGTCGGGGTTGCTGGGGAGAACTCCCGCACGCGCGCTGCTCTGCCGGTTGGCACGCCAGATGGCCGCCAAGCTGAGCAACACTGCGAGCGAGGTCGTGGCGACCAAGGCACGGGGCTTGTCCGTGAGCAGGCCAGCGGCGCAGAAAACACACGAGGCACCGACCAGCACAGAGGCCCAGCGCGCGATCCTGGGCCAGGCCGGCCCCGACTCAGGGCTCAGCTCATAGCGCGCGAGGCTGCTCCACTCGGGCTCTTGGAGGCGGCGGAGCAGCCCGTCGCTCGCGGCAATCATGCCCAGCCAGGGAACCGCGGCCACGTGCACAAGCAAAGGGTTGGGTAACGGCAAATGGACGATCCGCCAGTCCCTCCCTCTGAAGTGAAGCTGCCGACTCAGCGTCCGCCAGGCTCCGGTCGCGACCAGAAGCCGAGGCGAGACGAGCACGATCGCAGCGACACAAAAGGGGCCAGCCAGGGGGCCGAGAAGCTCCATGAGCAGGACACAGAGCAAAGTCGCGCTGACGGGCAGCGCGCAAAGGCGGATTGCTCGGCGCACAGCCTCCCACTCAGGCATCTCCCTCGCTTCGTCGTTCGTACGCCCGAGCAACGAAAAGCTCACGATCGTCAGCAGCAGCGACAGACTCGAGAAAAACCAGGCGCCGAGGACTGGCCAGTTCGGCAAAAAGCTCGATTCTGCGTAGCAGGCCCCGGTCACCGCACTGAGCGCGGCTTCGCCCAGCAGAAAGCCGAACAGCAGTGGCCGGTAGCGTGCCAGGGCACGCTCCTGTGCCCAGGGTTCGTCCGCGCTGGAGCCGACGGACAGCCTCTTCAAGATTCCGCAGGTTAGCCAGGGAATCAGGATGGACAGCAACAGAACCAGAAGCGACTTCATACTCGCCCTCCAGAGCTCACGAAAACTCCACCATTACCGGTGCATGATCCGAGGGAGACTTCAGACGACGCGGCTCGCGGTCGACGATTGCGCCGATGGTCGTTTGTGCGAGCTTCGCCGTGGCGTAGATGTGGTCGATCCGAAGGCCGTTGCCCCGCTCGAAGCCCCGCCCCCGATAGTCCCACCAGGAGAACACGCCACCCTGCGGATGAAAGGGTCGAACGACGTCATGCAGTCCGAAGGAGGCCAGGTCCTCGAGCGCTTTCCGGACCTCGTCGCAGGCCAGAACCGAGTGACGCCACTCGGCAGGGCGCCCGATGTCATCGTCCCAGGGCGCCACGTTGAAGTCTCCGCAAAGCGCGAGTCTATCTTTTGACGCATCGAAGCGCTGCTTTAGATACCCGCGCAGGCGTTTCATCCAATCGAGTTTGTACCGGTACTTGTCCGAGCCGACTTCGCCGCCGTTCGGAAAGTAGGCGCTGAGGATGGTCGTCCCTTCGACCTTGGCCGAGATCAATCGCGCCTGCGCGTCCTCGACCCCGTCCTGCATGCCAGGCGTCACGTCCTGCAGTGGCAGCCGGCTCAAGATGGCCACGCCGTTGTAGGTCTTTTGGCCGAGCACAGCAGCTTCGTATCCGCGGGTCGACAGCGCTTCCCTCGGGAAATCGTCCTCTGTCACCTTGAGCTCTTGCAGGCAGAGCACGTCGGGCTCGACTGCGTCCAGCCAGTCGAGAACGTGCTGCCTGCGCGCGCGTATCGAGTTCACGTTCCAGGTGGCGACTCTCATGCCCCAATGAAGTAGCATGGAATCATGTCCAAAAAACGAATCGAAACGGACAAAGCGCCTGCTGCCATCGGGCCATACAGTCAGGCGGTCGTCGCAGAGCGAATGGTTTTTTGTTCGGGTCAGGTTCCGCTCCACCCCGAAGACGGCAATCTCGTCGGCGGGGGGATCCGGTTGCCGAGACCGAGCAGGTTTTACGCAACCTCGACGCGGTTCTGGAGGCGGCTGGCTGTCAGCGGAGCGATGTCGTCAAAGCGACCGTGTACCTGCAAGATATGAACGATTTCTCGAAAATGAATGAGGTTTACGCGGCGTACTTCAAAGGCGTCACGCCCCCCGCACGCGCTTGCGTGCAGGTCGCGGCCTTGCCCAGGGGCGCGAAAGTCGAAATCGAGTTCCTCGCCCTGCGTTCCCGCTAAGCAGCGAATGGATTGTGCAGGTCCGCCGTGTGCTCGCGATCCGGACCGACGCTGATGACACCCACTTTGCAGCCGACCTCTTGCTCGATGCGCGCGAGGTAGTCCTGCGCGGTTTGCGGAAGGTCCGCGCGGTTTCGACAACCGGAGATGTTTTCCGTCCATCCAGGAAGGCTCTCGTAGACGGGTTTTGCCTCGTCGACCCGCTCGTAGGGCGGGCGGGCGAGTCGCTGGCCGTCCAGCTCGTAGGCCACGCACAGCTCGAGCTCCGGCAGACCGGTGAGCACGTCGAGCTTCGTGATCGCGAGCTCGTCGAGCCCATTGACCTCGACGGCATGGCGCAGGGCCACCAGGTCGAGCCAGCCACAGCGCCGCGGTCGACCGGTCGTGGACCCGTACTCGACCCCAGCATCCCGCAGCGCTTGACCGGTTTCGTCCTCGAGCTCCGTCGGGAACGGGCCGCCCCCGACCCGGGTCGTGTAGGCTTTGACGATTCCAATTGCGCTGGTGATCTGCGTGGGCCCGATTCCGGCGCCGGCGCAGGCCCCGCCGGCCACGGCACTGCTGCTCGTGACGAAAGGGTAGGTCCCGTTGTCGATGTCGAGCATGGTGCCCTGCGCGCCCTCGAGCAGCAGTTTCTTCTCCGCGCGGATGGCGGCCTGAATCGGCTCGGCCGCGTCGCCGATATACTCTCGGAGGGCGTCGCCGAGCTTCGTGTAGGCCGCGACGATTTGCGAGGCTTCGGGGATCTCGCCTCCGAGCGCCTTTATGACAGGTGACCAGGCGTTCAGGGTCTCCTCGACTTTGTCAGCCAGACGCGCTGGAACCAGCAAGTCTCCCATCCGTAGCCCGCGGCGGGCTGCTTTGTCTTCGTAACACGGTCCGATGCCGCGCTTTGTCGTCCCGATCTTGCCGCCAGAGTCGGCCTCACGAAGCGCATCGATGTGCTTGTGGAGCGGTAGCACGACATGGGCACGCTCGCTGATCAGCAGGCGCCCCTTCGTCGACACCCCGCGCTTGTTGAGCGCCACAATCTCGTCCAACAGCCCTGCCGGGTCGATGACCGTGCCCTGGCCGACGATGCATTGGGTCGTTTCGTGAAGAATACCGGAGGGGATAAGGTGAAGAATGAGCTTTTCGCCCTCGACGACCAGCGTGTGTCCCGCGTTCGCGCCACCGGCATACCGCACGACCAGGTCGGCGAAAGGACTGTAGAGGTCGACGACCTTACCTTTTCCTTCGTCGCCCCACTGGCCTCCTACAACGACTACAGCAGTCATGATTCGCTCCCAGTACGTGCCCAAGAAATGAGATCCGCGTCGAGTTGGCCGCCCTCAGCGAGCGCTCGAGACGCGCCGTCGACGAGCCGGGTCAGCCGCGTTTCCTTGGCACTCAACCACACGAGCAGGTCCTGGTTCCAGGCTTCCGCGTAACGCGTCACCTCCTGGGCGCTCCGAAGCGACAGAACAGCGGTGCGCACTCCCGAGCTGCGAAGGGCCTCGGCTACCGCCCGGCGTCGGACATCGGTGCTTCCCGCCACAACCGCGCGAAGCGGCCGACTTCCGTTCTGGCAGACGCCGGCTTCATTGAGCGCCCAAAGAACGTTGTCCACGTCGAAGGCAAAGCCGGTGGCCGGTGCGGGCGCGCCGTAGCGACCGAGCAAGTGGTCGTATCGGCCGCCGACTCCCAAGGGCTCCCCCGGACCCTGTGCTAGCAAGGTCACGCTCACCCCCGTGTAATAGCTCTGTCGACGCAGGTCGCTGAGGTCGATGCTCACCCGGTCGCCAAAGCCTGCTTCGTCCAGCCTTTCGACGACCTTGTCGAGCTCGTCGAGAGCCTGCTTGGCTGCCGTATTGCGCAGACGGCGTCGTGCCTCTTCGATGACGGACCGATCCCCATAGAAGTCGCACAGCACGATGAGTCGGTTGCGCTCCGCCGCGACGACTCCGGCCTCGCGAAGCAGGGCCTCCAGCTGCGTGCTGTCCTTGGCCGCAAGGGCATCGATGACGGCTGCACGTGCGCTTGGCGGGACGTGCTCGAGCACCTCGGCACCAATCCGGACCTGTGCCAGCTCCACCAGGAAATCGCTGAGCCCGACGTGCTCGCAGGCTTTGATGGCGACTTCGATGACCTCGACATCAGCCTCGGGACCCTTCACGCCCACGCACTCGATGCCACACTGCAGCACCTGTTGCTGGCGCCGCGCGCGCCCTCTGCGCCTTCGGACCACCGTGCCCTCGTAGCAAAGACGCCACGGCGGCGGGCGATCTTGCAAGCGAGTCGCGATCACCCGCGCCACTTGAGGCGTGATGTCGGGCCGTAACAAAACGACCTCACCGCTTTCCGGCTCGACGAACCGCACCAAGTTCCGGCCATCGGCGCTGTCCAGTCCGCGCTCGATGACATTGGCGTACTCGAACGGCGGGGTCGTCACCCGCTGGTAGCCGTGGAGGGAAAACGTCTCCATCAACCTCTGCCACAGCAGGGTGCGCGTCATCGACACCGGTGGAAGCAGATCGCGCATCCCTGCCGGTGGGGCCATGGACAGACCCGGAGTCACTGCTCCGTGCCCCTCCGAGGCCCCCGAACGTCGGCGTCGCGCGCTGGACATCTCAGACCCTGACGGCGAGCACGCTTCCGACGTGCTCCAGACCGCGGACTTCTTCCAAGGTTTCGGCAGGCAGAGCCGTGTCCACGTTCCACAAAGCGAGCGCTTGGCCGGTCTTTTCGTCCAGCCCGAGCTGCATCCGCGACACGTTGATCTTGTGCTTGCCGAGCAGAGTGCCCACCGCCCCGATGACGCCTGGTCGATTCAAGTTGCGCATGACCATCATGTCGCCCCCCATGACTGCGTCGATTTCGTAGCCCTCGAGGCCAACGAGTCGCGGCTCACCCTGGCCTCCGACGGTACCGGTAGCGGTGTGGATTCCTTTTTCCCCAGTCACCGTGACGCGAATCGTCGAGGCGAAGCGATCGCTCGGCTCCTTGACCTCGGCCAGCTTGATGCCGCGCTCTTGCGCCTCGTACGGCGCGCTGATGGGGTTCACCGGCTCTTCCAGGTGATGCTCGAGAAAGCCCGCGAGTGCCGCACGCGCGATGGGTGTGACGCCGAGCTCGCCCGCTTCGCCCGTGCAGGTGACGCGGAGCTCACGAACGTCCACTGGCTCGAGTTGACCGACCAGGCTGCCCAGCATCTGTGCCAGCTCCATGTAGGGCTGAAGCCGTTCGGCGATCTCCGGTCGCAGGGTCGGTACGTTGACGGCGTTCTTCACTGTCGCCTTCGTCAGAAAGGCCACTGCCTGCTCTGCGATTTCCACCGCAACGCGTTCTTGCGCTTCGCTGGTCGAAGCGCCCAGGTGCGGCGTGCAAAGGACCGCGTCGAGCGCGAGAAGCGGGTTTTTGGGATCCGCCGGCTCCTGGCTGAAGACGTCGAGGGCGGCGCCCGCGATCTTTCCCTTTTCGATGGCCCGGGCCAACGCTTGCTCATCGACGATGCCGCCGCGCGCTGCGTTCACGAGCAAGGCGCCGTCCTTCATCTTCTCGAAGGCCGCGTCGTCGAATAGGTTCTTGGTTTCCGGTGTCAGCGGCGCGTGGATCGTGATGAAGTCTGCTTGAGCCAGGAGCGTATCCATGTCGACCAACTCGATGCCGAGCTCGGCCGCCCGCTCGCTGCTCAGTACGGGGTCCACCCCGATGACCTTCATTTTCAGGCCCTGAGCTCTGTCGGCGACAATCCGACCGATGTTGCCGAGTCCGACGATGCCGAGCGTCTTGAACGCGATCTCTCGCCCCTGGAACTTGCTCTTCTCCCATTTGCCGTCGCGCATCGATTGGACGGCCTGTGGGATCTTTCGCGCGAGCGCCGCCATGAGTGCGAGGGCGTGCTCTGCGGTCGTCACCGAGTTGCCCGTCGGCGTGTTCATGACGACGATCCCCCGCCTGCTTGCTGCTGGCAGATTCACGTTGTCGACGCCGATGCCAGCGCGACCCACCACACGCAGCTTGTCGGCCGCTTCGACGACGGCTGGCGTGACTTGAGTAGCCGAGCGAATGATGAGGCCCTCGAAGTCACCGATGATTTCGCAGAGCTCCTCTTCGCTCATGCCAGGTCGGTATTCGACCTCTACACCAGGCGCTTCGCGAAGTACGCGAAGGCCGGCCTCGGCGAGTTTGTCAGACACGAGAACCCGTACATTCGACATGACCACTCCTATGGACGCTGGCTCGCAAAAAGCCGGCCGCAGAGCTAGCAGCCGGGCCTCAGAGGGTCAAGGTGCAGCGCCGCTGGATCAGGTCCACTGAAGGGCGCCCAGACATAGCAGGAGCGCAACGGCACGGTATCCCCTTTGAGGGTCGTTCTGCGGGTTTCGTCGGGCCAGAAGCTGCACGATCTGGCTGACGGGTACCGGCATCTTACACTCGCGTAGGACCGATTTTACATCATTGGGTAGTCGGGCGGTCGCGACAGCAGTGTCTATTCGCTCGACCTGCACGATCCAATCTTCGGCGCGATCCACCAGCAGCTCGTCCTCGAGGCCCGCGGCGAACCGAAGCTTGAGACCATCATCGAGGATCTTCCAAGGGTTCATGCGGAGAGGGAAGCCGCTGTTGGGTGGAGCCACCCCTTCGTAGAACGTGGCCGTCCCCGAGGTCCAGGTGAAGAGCTCGAGCAACTTGTCTCGAACCTGCCGACCGATGTGCTGGAACAAGTCTAGCGGCTCCACGAGACCCAGCGCGACCAGCGTGTCCCCTAGCTTTCCTTCGAACCTCGGCATCACGGCAAGCGCCATGTCGAGCTCGCTTCGATTGATGACCTGACGCTTCACGAGATACTCGCCTAGGAGCTCACCCGCGAGATTGCTCGTCACGAAGGAAGGGACCCCATCTTGCGTATAGACCTCTTTGCGAACCCCACCTTGCTCGCAGAGCCACAGGCCGGTGCTCCTGCTGACGAGGGTCTGGGCCATGGCAGTGACGAACCCGCGCTGGGCGAAGTCAGCGCTCCGCTCCGGCTCTGCCGCGCTACCGATGCGCGTGGTCGTGGGCGTCATCCGGGACGCGGGAAGGTGACGGTAAAGGTCTTTCATACGCGAGAGAGGCTGGAAGTCCCCGCCCGCGACGCTCACCGAGTCCTCTCCGGTCACCTGCCCAGTCGCAACCGATTCTATGACTTTCGCATATGAAAGAGGACCAATCCTCGCGCCGTTCGGTCTTTGGATTTCGTACTCGAGCGGTGTGGCGTTCGTGACGAGATGCGCCTCGCCGGGCGCTAGGGCAGTGGCCCCGACCGTTACCCGTGGCATGGCATCCGCCGAGGTTTGTCTCGGTCGTGACGAGTCGAAGGCCAGCGTTCCGACCAGGGAGGCGAGCTCAGCGCGCAACACCGACTCGGGGCGCGTCTGCCAGGGTTCCAGTGCTGCCCAGAACGCCTGTGCCGTCGGCGGGCGCTCCTCGACGCGCGCTGCCAAGGCCTTCAGGATGACTAGGCCAAGACCTTCCGGGAGCTGTGGAAGAAACTCGATGAACGAGTGAACCTCGGCGTCACGGATGGCCAAGAGCACGGCGAGTTCGCTTCCCCCGGCGAACAGCGGACGTCGCATGAGCAGCTCGGTCGCGATGACGGCCGCCGAGAATAGGTCCGCTCGCCTGTCGACCGCTCCGCCGGACACTTGCTCTGGCGCCAGGTAGCCTAGCTTCCCATTGGTGCGCCCACACGGAGTTTCCGCGCGAAGGGAACTCTGGTTCGCCTTCGCAATTCCGAAGTCGGCCAACTTCACGTCGCCGTGAATGGAGATCAGCACGTTCGAGGGGCTGACGTCACAGTGCACGATGCCGAGCCCTGTCCCCTGATCGTCGCTCGCGGAGTGCACCGCCTCGAGACCCGCCAGGAGCTGGCGAAGGATGAAGACGACCAGGTCGTGGGAAAGGGACTTCCCTTCGAGCCGAAGTCGGCGACTGAGTCGCCACAGATCACAGCCGGGCACGTACTCGAGCGTGAGAAAGGGTTGTCCTTCGACCTCTCCGTGGCCCAGGACGTGGACGACATTGGGATGCGAAATGTGACCGCCGAGTCGCGCTTCCTCCGCGAACATTTCGTGGGACTCGGCCTGACTCGCGATGTGAGGCAGCATACGCTTGAGAACGACGACCCGGGGCTCACCAGCCGATCTAGGCTCGAGCGCGCGGAAGACCTCTGCCATACCACCCACGGCGATGCGATCGACGAGTGTGAACTCGCCTAAAGGAGTATTCGGGGGAGGTGCCGGGGGCAGTTCAGTGGGTCGTGCCACGAGTCTAATATAACGACATCAGCGGAAAATATCGATATAGATTCAAAGTTTAGCGTAGAAAGTCGAAGACATCACTATGGCTGACAACACTTCCAGGGCCGGGCAAACATACGCAAATTCAGAGATTCTCGCCTACGCGGCGCAAGTTCATCATCCCCATGACGCCGGATTGCAGCTCGCTCAGGACGCTCCCGACAAGCACGGGATGCCGGCGATCCAGCTGGCTCCCGCCGAGGGGCGTCTCCTGGAAGTGCTTCTTCGGATAGTGGGCGCCGAACGAGTGGTCGAGATTGGAACCCTCGCGGGGTATTCGGCTCTGTGGATGGCCCGCGCGCTGCCTGCGGACGGACGGCTCTGGACCCTCGAGAGTGACGCCAAGCATGCGGCGGTCGCCAGGGCGACCATCAAAGCTGCCGGCTACGAAGACCGAGTTCAGGTCCTCGAAGGTGACGGCCTGGAGCGACTCTCGGAGATCGTCGATCAAGGGCCGTTCTGCGCAGTGTTCATCGACGCAGACAAGGAGCGCTACGATCTGTATGGGCGTTGGGCGACAGCGAACATCCGTCCAGGTGGGCTTCTCATTGGTGACAATGCGTACCTGTTCGGAGATCTTCTCGACGATTCCTCGACAGCGGCGGCAATGCGTCGCTTCCACGAGCAGATGGCTCGGGACTTCGTCTCGGTTTGCGTGTCGACGCCTGATGGTCTCGCCATTGGCCTAAAGACCGAGAGCGCTTGACCGAACGCTGAACGCTGGGGATATAGGCGGCGCGGCCCGGAGACGAATGGGGGTTGACCCTCGTTCTCACAGACCCTAGCCGCCCCAAAGTTAGCCCAGGGTGCCCTTGTGGCACGCCGCGTGAGCCAAGGATCGACCGGTCGATTCGGATTTTATTACCAAAACCGACTTGTCCCCGCCCCTAGCTTCGCCTAAATGGCGCCGCGACTTTCCGCCCGACTTGAAGAACGAAAATCAGCATGCAGATCTTCCCACGCGAGTTGAATTACTTGCCCCTAGTACTGGCGGTCGTTGCAGGCGCGCTCGGTACGGGGATTTTCATCCTCTTCTGGGTCTTCTTCACGCCCAGCAACCTCCAGGTCGGGTACCAGCCCGATCAGCCCGTCGAATACAGCCACCGCTTGCACGCCGGCGAGCTCGGCATGGACTGCCGATACTGTCATGCGCAGGTGGAACGCTCCCATGAAGCGATGGTACCGCCGACCCAGACCTGCATGGGGTGTCACTCGATTGTCCGCAGCGACTCCGAGAAGCTCGCTCCCGTCCGCGATAGCTGGGAGAACGAGCGAGGTGTCGAATGGGTGCGGGTCAATCAAGTGCCCGATCACTCCTTCTTCAACCACAGCATCCACCTGACCGCGGGTGTGGGCTGCCAGAGTTGTCACGGCCGGATCGACCAGATGGAGAAGGTCAAGATCGTCGAACCGCTTGCCATGCAGTGGTGCCTCGAGTGCCACCGCAACCCCGCGCCTCATCTTCGACCCAAGGACGAGATCACGAACATGGAATGGACGCCCGATGACGTCTGGCTCGCGGAGCGCGAGCAGGTCGTCGCATCTCTGAACCCTCCCACTCATTGCTCGGGGTGCCACCGATGACCCGGCGACAAGCATACGAGCTGACCGAGACTTCGGGTCCGGCATTGTGGCGTAGTCTCGAAGAGAAGGACGCTGACGCGGGCGAGTTGCGCAAGGAGGCCGAAGCTGAGCAACCGGGCGGCTTCATCCAATCTCTGGTGAACCCTGCGAGCTTGGTGAGTCGCCGCGCCTTCGTGCAGGGCTCCTCGATTTCCGCGTTGGCGGCGGGACTCCAGGGCTGTATCCGTCGCCCCGAGGACATCATCCTGCCCTACGTAAAGGCGCCGGAGCATCTGATTCCGGGCATTCCTTCGAAGTTCGCGACGGTCACCTCGCGTGGCCGGGACTCGTTGGGCGTCGTAGTGACCAGTCACGATGGCCGCCCCACGAAGGCGGAAGGAAACGCTCTGCATCCGGCCAGCGGCGGCTCCACCGATACGTTTGCGCAGGAATACGTGTGGGACCTGTACGACCCGGACCGGTCGCAGAAACCGGCCAGGAGGCAGGGCAATGCGCTGACCGACGCCAGCGCAGAGGACTTTGACAAACAGATCAAAGCGCTGGTCGCGCGGCACGCTGCCGATCAGGGCGCGGGTCTGCGCTTTTTGACACCCATCTCGAACAGTCCCTCGGTTCGCCGGATGCGGGCGAAGGTTCTAACGAAGTTTCCCAAGGCGACCTTCCACGTCTACAGCCCGATCAACGACGACAACGCGCGCGAAGGCGCGCGCATCGCCTTCGGGCAGCCGTCCTTGCCGATCGCCGACTACAACAAGGCGAGAGTCATCCTTTCGCTCGGGGCTGACTTCCTGGGTCAGGAGCCCGACGCCGTGCGTGCCGCCCGAGGCTTTGGCGACACGCGTCGTCCCGATTCGCCTCAGAGCGAAATGAGCCGTCTCTACGTCGTGGAGTCGAACTACACGGCAACGGGCAGCATCGCCGACCACCGGCTTCGACTTCCGCAGAGCGACATCGAGACCTATGCCCGTGCGCTCACCGCCGCTCTGGGCAAGCGGGGCGTTGCCGGGCTTGCGAGCCTTGGAAAGATTGCCAGCCTCGATGCGGTCTCTCAGCCGTGGCTCGACGCAGTCGCCGAGGACCTCGCTGCCAACCGCGGCCGAGCCCTCGTGGTGGCCGGTTCGGGGCAACCAGCCCGAGTTCACGCTCTCGCACATGCACTGAACCAAGCCCTCGGCAACGTCGGAAAGACAGTGTTCTACGGTCCGGCTCAAGATGCGGACGAAGGAACGAGCAGAAACGGCATTCGAGAGCTGGCGAAGAATATCTCCAGCACTCAGACGCTCTTCATTCTAGGCGGGAATCCGGCCTACGACGCGCCGGCAGACGTCGACTTCCAAGCTCTGCTTGCGACGAAGTCACTGACCACCGTTCACCTGTCGGACAAGCGCGACGAGACCAGCGACCTCTGCTCCTGGCACGCGCCTCTAGCCCACGAGCTGGAAGCATGGGGAGACCAGGAATCCTTGAGCGGTGTGACCTCTATCCAGCAGCCGCTGATCGCTCCTCTCTACGATGCTCGAAGCGCCATCGAGCTTCTCGCCGCCATCGCCGGCGAGGACAATGTGCAGGGTCACGACATCGTTCAGGAGACCTTGCGCGAGCTGGCGCCACCGACCGTTTCTTTCGACACGTTTTGGCGTCGCGCACTTCATGCCGGCGTCGCCATTCAGGCACGAGTATCGGTCCAAGAGGTAAATCTCGCCGCCGTCGCTCAAGCCTTCGGAGCCGCACCCGCGAAGAAGCCCGTGGGCCCCGACAACATAGAGGTCAGCTTCGAGCCTGACCCGGGGCTCTACGACGGGCGGCACGCAAACAACCTGTGGGCCCTTGAGCTGCCTCGTCCGATGACGAAACTCGTCTGGGACAACGCGGCGATCATGTCGCCGGCAACCCGGGACGCGTTGGGTCTTCGCGATCAGCAGATGGTTCGTCTCAAGAAGGGCGAGCGAAGCATAGAGGTCCCAGTTTGGGCGCTTCCTGGGCACGCAGACTACAGCATTACGCTCAGCCTGGGCTGGGGGCGCACTGCGGCCGGACGCTACGGCAATGGGAAGGGTTTCGACGTTTATCCCATCCGGACCTCGGACGAAATGGACATCGTGCAGGGCGTGACGGTCGAGCCCTTGGGGCGCTCTTACAACATCGTTCAGACGCAATCCCACGACAGCATGGAAGGGCGGCCCATCGCCATCGACGCAACCGTCGAGGAGTATCGGAAGGATCCAGAGTTCGCCTCCTACCGCTCGGTGGACCCCGTCAGTGTGCCGCCTCTTTGGAAGCAGCAGGACTACAGCGAGGGCCATCAGTGGGGGATGTCGATCGACTTGAGCTCCTGCACGGGCTGCAACGCCTGTGTCGTGGCTTGCCAGGCGGAGAACAACATTCCATCGGTAGGGAAGCGAGAAGTCGAGCGCGGCCGAGAGATGTCCTGGCTGCGCATCGACCGTTACTTCGTCGGCGATGATCGGGATGATCCCCAGGTCGCCATGCAGCCGGTTGCTTGTCAGCAGTGCGAGGAAGCGCCTTGCGAGAATGTTTGCCCGGTCAACGCAACCACCCACAGCCCCGAAGGCCTGAACGACATGGCCTACAATCGCTGCGTCGGTACTCGTTACTGCGCGAACAACTGCCCATACAAGGTGCGTCGCTTCAACTATCTCAACTGGCAGGGACATCTCGACGACCCGTACGGGACCTATAAAGAGCTCCCGGAGTCGCGGAAGCTGCAGTTCAACCCGAACGTCACCGTTCGCATGCGCGGCGTCATGGAGAAGTGCACGTACTGCGTGCAGCGCATCCAGGAAGTGAAAATCGGGGCCCGCAACCAGGGCCGCGATATGGGCCCGAACGAGGTCAGGACTGCATGTCAGCAAGCCTGCCCGAGTCAGTCCATCACCTTCGGTGACCTCAACAACCCCAAGAGCAACGTGGCGAAGCTCGCCAAGGCAGATCGCCGCTACCACCTCTTGGCCGAAATCGGTACGCGTCCACGGACCACGTTCCTCGGGCGCATCCGCAACCCCAACCCCGCGATGGCTAAAGGCTGATGAGTAGCTACGACGCGCCAATCGAAGAACTCGGCGAGCAGTACCTCCTGCCGAAGGGCACGACCGCGAGCGATGTCACGAACGAAATCGCCCGCATCACCGAAAACAAGGCACCCCGCGGCTGGTGGCTTCTCTTCCTGATGTCCTTGACCGCCTTGGGCATCATGGGAGCCGCCCTGACGTGGCTGTTCGTGCAGGGGGTGGGCGTCTGGGGAAACAACTCCCCCGTGTTTTGGGCCTGGGACATCACCAACTTCGTTTGGTGGATTGGTATCGGCCACGCGGGAACCCTGATTTCCGCCATTCTGTTCCTCTTTCGGCAGAAGTGGCGCACGAGCATCAATCGCTTCGCCGAGGCCATGACAGTGTTCGCCGTTCTGTGCGCGGCCATCTTTCCGGGAATTCACACAGGACGTCCCTGGTTTGACTACTACCTGTTTCCGATTCCCAACCAGATGGACATTTGGCCGAACTTCAAGAGCCCGCTCATGTGGGACGTGTTCGCCGTCAACACGTACCTGACCATCAGTGTGCTCTTCTGGTACATGGGCTTGATCCCCGACTTCGCGACCTTGCGCGATCGATCCAAGAACCTGCTCCGCAAGCGGATCTACGGCTTCTTGGCGCTCGGCTGGCGCGGGGCTCACAGGCACTGGCAGACCTACGAGCGCGCCTACCTGATCTTCGCAGCGATTTCGACGCCGCTAGTTCTCTCCGTTCACTCTGTCGTTTCGTTCGACTTCGCGACTTCCGTCATGCCGGGTTGGCATACGACCATCTTTCCGCCTTACTTCGTTGCCGGCGCCGTCTTCAGCGGATTCGCATTGGTCATGACGCTGATGCTGATTGTCCGAGCGGTTTTCGGAATGCACAAGGTCGTCACCATCAAGCACCTGGACTTGATGAACAAGTTCATGCTCGGAACCGCCTTGCTGGTTGGCTACGCCTACGCGATGGAGTTCTTCATCGCATGGTATTCAGGCAACCCCTACGAGCAGTGGGCATTCCTTCATAACCGGCTCGGCTGGGGCAAGCTCGACAGTGACGGCAACTGGGGCCCGCTATGGTGGGCGTACTACGCGATGGTCTTCTGCAACGTCATCGTTCCGCAGATTTTTTGGTCCAAACGCGCTCGAACGAGCGTTCCGATCATGTTCATCGCGAGCATTCTCATCAACATCGGAATGTGGTTCGAGCGGTTCGTCATCATCGTGACCTCGCTCTACCAGGACTTCCTGCCTTCCTCGTGGGGCATGTTTCACCCAACCGGCGTGGACATCCTCACGTACCTGGGCACCTTCGGTCTCTTCTTCACGCTGTTCCTTCTGTTCGTGAGGTGGATTCCGATGATCGCTATCGCGGAGGTCAAGGGCACGCTCCCGGGCGCGCATCCTGACCTTGGACACGAAGAAGAGGCCGCGTCGACATCCGGCGCGGTGCCGGTGCCTGCTGAGTGAGGCGTGTCATGGTGGATTCAGTTCAACAACAGCAAACGGGTGTGAAGGCTAGCAAGCCTGCGCTTTACTTGGCCGAGTACGAGACGCCCAACGGCGTTGCACGTGCCGCGATGCGTGTCCGCGACGCCGGTTACCAGAAGTGGGACTGCCATACGCCGTATCCGCTTCACGGCCTCGACGAAGCGATGGGTCTCAAGCCGCCGAAGATCGGATTCATTTCCTTCGCGTTTGGCATGCTCGGTGTGCTTACGGCCGTCCTGCTCATCCAATATGCGAACAACTGGGAGTTCAACTTCCTGGACCTCGGCGCAGGCTATCCGCTCGTCGTCGGCGGAAAGCCGCCCGGTGCGTTTCCCTCG
Source organism: uncultured delta proteobacterium (assembly GCA_963746475.1). Classification (GTDB taxonomy): domain Bacteria; phylum Myxococcota_A; class Polyangia; order Polyangiales; family Houyiibacteriaceae; genus SG8-38. The sequence continues at coordinate 293,870 of CAVVBB010000003.1, read as the reverse complement.
ATGGTGCCCATCATGTTCGAGCTCGGGATCCTTCTGTGCGGTCTGTCGACGTTCTTCGGCCTATTCGGGATTCTCAAGCTCCCACGCCATAACCATCCGGTGTTCAACTCCGATCGCTTCGACGCTGCCAGCGACGACAAGTTCTTCATTTCGATCGAGGCTCAGGATCCGAAGTTCGACCTCGACGCCACCAAGGCGCTCCTGGAGTCGACGAACCCGAGCTACCTCGAGCTAGTTGGGGAGGAATCACCATGAGCGGTCGCCTCGTTCTCGCATTGACGAGCATCAGTCTCTTGTCCGGCTGCGTAGGCTGGGAGTCCGAAGAGCCCCCCATCGTGCCGATTCGGAACATGTACAATCAGCCGCGATACGACACGCAGGAGAAGCACCCGTTCTTTGCCGACGGGAGCTCAATGCGCCCCGAAGTCGAAGGTGCCATGTCCCGGGAGATGGAGCCGAGCCTGGAAATCGCCACCGGTCGCACCGAAGACGGCTCAGCCTGGCTGAGCGAGGTTCCTCCGGCCGTCGCCTCTCGAAGCGGTGGAATGCCCACCCTCCTCGAGCGCGGCAGAGAGCGATACAATATCTACTGCGCTCCCTGTCATTCGGAAGCGGGTGACGGACTGGGAATGGTGGCTCGTCGGGCCGAGGACCTCGGTGCCGTCGCGCTAAAGCCGCCGACATTTCACAATGACCGGCTCCGTCAAATACCGGACGGCCAGCTATTCGCGACGATCTCGAATGGAGTTCGCAACATGCCGGCGTATTACTTCACGATTCCCGTCGACGATCGCTGGGCCATCGTTTCGTACGTCCGCGCGCTGCAGCTGACGCAGGCGCCCAAACCCACCGCTATGAACACCACGGAGCAAGGGCAGTGAGCGAGCCAACTACCAAGACTGACTATCGAGTGGGCACAGACGGCTTCTGGTCGCGTGCGTGGCTCGTCCCGCTGGCGCTTGCAGGGGTTGGCGGAGTCCTGACGCTGTTGGCCAGCAACGCCGAGCGATTGGGCTACGCGTATCTCTTTGCTCTGTTCTTCGTCGTCACCCTCATGCTCGGAGGGATGTTCCTGGTCCTTATCCAGTTCCTGTCGGCGGCCCATTGGGGAGTCACCTCGCGGCGCATTCCTGAGGTGTTCATGTCTGCCGCTCCGGTGGTCGCCCTGCTGGCCCTTCCGTTTCTGGTGGGGGTATTCGCGAACAAGCTAACCGTCTACTCGGAGTGGCAAGCAGTTTCGGGTCACGCTGCCGACCATACGTCCGAAGAACCGACCCACGACGCGCACGGCGACGAACACGGCGCCTTGCATCTCGGTGCGAGCGTGGCCAAGGCCCAGGGCCACGGCGAGGAGCACGCCGAGGCGCACGGTGAAGAGGCTCATGAAGCGGGTCACGGGCACACGCCGCAGGAGACCGCCCTTCACCACGAGATCCTAGAGTCCAAGGCCGGCTATCTAAACAACCGCGGCTGGCTGATTCGCGGGCTCCTGTACCTGCTTCTCTGGTGTGTCATCGGTCTGGCTTACTTTCGCTGGTCGCGCACCCAAGATGAGACCCGAGACCCCCGGTACACCTTGAGGATGCAGAACCTAGCGCCCGTGGCCTTGATGTTGTTTGGCCTCACGCTGACCTTCGCGGCCTTCGACTGGCTGATGTCCCTCGAACCAGCTTGGTACTCGACCATTTTCGGGGTCGTGATCTTCGCGGGCTCGGTCGTCTCCATCTTCGCTGTGACCATCTTGATCGGACTCAGCTTCCAAAAACGGGGCCTCACGGGGGAGGCGATCAACTCTCAGCACTTCCACGACATGGCGAAGATGCTCTTCGGTTTTGTTTGTTTCTGGACCTACGTCCAGTTCTCGCAGTGGCTCCTCATTTGGTACGCGGGCATTCCCGAGGAGGCGACCTGGTACCACAAGCGCTGGGAAGGTGGATGGGCCTTCGTCAGCATGCTGCTCATCCTGGGGCACTTTGTTGCCCCGTTCGTGCTGCTCATCTCGCGTGTGCAAAAGCTGAACTTCCGCTGGCTTCAAGTGATGTGCTTTTGGCTGCTGTTCATGCACATCGTCGACATTTATTGGTTCGTCCTGCCACAGGCGGGTGCGTTCGGGATCCAGTTGGTCGATGTGGGCGCGTTTCTCTTCGTTGCTGGAGTCTTCCTGGCGTACGTGTTTTGGAAGCTCGGGCAGGTCCCACTCGTGCCGATCGGCGACCCACGTTTGGCCCGCAGCCTCCACCACCACCAGACGCATTGATTGTAGTCCCATGACGAAAGTACGAACTCATCGTTGGAAATCTGGCGCCAGCTATACGCGGTTGGGAACTGTGAGCTTGCTGTTCGCCTTGTCCCTCGGCTGCGCGGACAGCAAGGAGCCGGTCGATTGGCCCCCGAGCGAGAAGGATCTCGTCGCGGCACAGAACGAGGCCCTGCTCGACAAGTCCTCCCTTCCGATCGAACAGGCGATGGCGCTGTATGCCTCGAAGGGGAGGGCAGCCAACCCCGCCCTGACCGTCAAGCCCTCCGAGGATTTCTCGGCCGTCGAGGGCTGGTCTTTTGCTGGCGGGGAAGCGCCAAGCGGTGAGGCAGTGATGCCCGCTGAGTGCGAGTCGACGCCTGACCCCTTGGCCTGCTGGGGCGAGAAGCTCCGCAACCAGAAAGGCTGCGTGGCCTGTCACGGAATCGACGGCGTCGCCCAGCAGCCAGCGCCGAACTGGAAGGGAATCTTCGGAACGAACCGGGCACTGGCCGACGGAGAAACAGTCGTGGTGGATGAGCAGTACATCCGTAGCTCCATCGTGGATCCCTGGGGTCAGCTGGTGGAGGGCTACGGCAAGGTCATGCCGCCGCAGAATCTCCAAGAGCCGGAAATCGAGGCCATCGTGGCCTACATCAAATCGCTGGGAGCCTCGTGATGAACCGTCTTGTTCAGAACATCATCTTGCTCATCCTCGTGGCCATGTTCGCCGCTGCCTGCAAAGGACCCGACAAGGAGAGCGTCGAATATAGAGCCGAGCTCTATGAGGGCTGTGCGCAATGTCACGGCGCAGACGGCCTCGGCAAGCTTCCGCCCGTCCCTGAGGACCCGGCCGGCCTTGGTGTGCCCGCGATCGCAGGATTGGACTCCTGGTACGTGAATGCTCAGCTGCGGAAATTCCGACGCGGTCAGCGCGGTTGGCACGAAAACGACTTGGGCGGCAAGCGCATGGAGCCCATGGCGCGCGTGCTCGCCAGCGACGAGGATGTAAGCCTCATGGCCGAGTACGTGGCGAGCTTTCCGCCCAAGCGCCCCGAGCCCATTCTGGAAGGCGGCGACCCCGAGGCAGGAAGAATCTTGTTCGCGCCATGCCAGACCTGTCACGGCGAAAAAGCGCAAGGGGTGCTCGATCAGCGCGGACCGCCGCTCAATCATGCGAGCGACTGGTATCTCCTTAAGCAGCTGCGGAACTTCAAGGCCGGGATCCGAGGAAAGCATCCTGAGGACGTGACAGGCGCGAAGATGCAGCCGTTCGCGATGACCCTGGCTAACGAGCAGGCCATGAAAGATGTCATCGCCTACATCATGACCCTGCGGGGCCCGGACGAGACCGCAAACTAGGCTGGAGACGTAAGTATGGGTATTTCAAAAGAACGCGATCCCGATACCGAAGCGCAGGTTTGGTTCAGGCGAACGATGATCGGAGCCGCGATTTACATCAGCGTGGTCTTCGCTTTCATCCTCCGCTGAGTGAAGAGAGGTCCAAGTGTTTGAATCGATTTATCAGTTCATCAAAGGGCTCTTCGAGGGCGTCGGTGGGTACATCGGCAACTGGGTTCCACAGGCGTCGAGCTTTGCCGGGGACGTCGATGCCTTGATCGGCCTGGTGGCCGTTCTTGCCGGGTTCTGGTTCGTAGTCGCCCAAGGCGTGTTCTTCTGGCTGATCTTCCGATACCGCCGGCGGCCGGGGCAGCGAGCCCAGTATGTCACCGGGCAAGAGAAGAACCTGGTTCGGTTCGTCGCTTGGCCGGACTGGGCGATCATTGCCTGTGACATCGTCATCGTGTTCATGGCGATCATGGTCTGGGTAAAGATTAAGCAGGACTTTCCGGAGCCGGACCGCCAGGTGAGGATCATTTCGCAGCAGTGGGCTTGGACTTTCGTTCTCCCCGGTCCCGACGAGAAGTTCGACACCGAGGACGACATCCGGAGCTTCAACGAAATGCATGTCGAGGTGGACAAGACCTACCACTACGACCTCGAGTCGCTGGACGTGCTGCACGACTTCTCCGTCCCCGTGTTCCGTCTCAAGCAGGACGCGATTCCGGGCCGTGTCGTCAAGGGCTGGTTCAAGCCCACCAAGACCGGCACCTGGGACATCCAGTGCGCGGAGATGTGCGGGATTGGGCACGGCATCATGGGAGCTCGAATCGTCATCGAGTCCCCTGAGGAGCACGCCGCTTGGATTGAGCAGAACAGCTCGGGCAAACTCGCATCCGCGGGTAGCCAGTAGAGGGAAGAGAAATGGCTGAAGCAGGCACCACCGCAAGCGCCGAGACTCACGCCCCCCACGCGGGTGGCCACGGCGAGCACCATCACGAAGAGACGTTCTGGAGCAAGTACGTGTTCTCTATCGATCACAAGATGATCGGGATGCAGTACATGTTCACGGGGATCGTCATGGCCCTCATCGGTGGCTACATGTCGTACGCCTTCCGCATGCAGCTTGCGTTTCCGGGGCAGCACGTTCCTACGTTCGGCGTCGTCTCGCAGGCGCAATACAACGCGCTGGTGACCAATCACGGGACGGTGATGATCTTCTGGGTTGCCATGCCCATGCTGATTGCGGCCTTTGGCAACTTCTTGATTCCTCTCATGATCGGCGCGGATGACATGGTCTTTCCGCGCATCAATCGCCTCTCGTATCAGATCTTTTTGGTCAGCGCGCTCGTGCTAATCGCGTCTTTCTTCGTCCCGGGCGGCGGCTTCGGGGGAGCTTGGACTGCTTATCCCCCCCTTTCAGCGAATCCCGAATACAACTTGACCCCGTTGGGGTCGACGTTGTGGCTTGTGGCGGTCGCCCTGGAGTTCGTCGCCTTCCTCCTCGGCGGCATCAACTTCATCACTACATTGATGAACTCCAGGGCACCCGGAATGAAGTTCACAGACATCCCGCTGGTTCTTTGGATGATCGTCATCGCTAGCGTGCTCTTCATGGCCTCCGTTGGGCCGCTCATCGCCGGCGCAGTGATGCTGTTCATGGACCAAGTGGTCGGCACGGGGTACTTCGACCCGTCCCGGGGCGGTGATCCCATCTTGTGGCAGCACCTCTTCTGGTTCTTCGGGCATCCGGAGGTTTACGTGGTTCTTTTGCCTGCCATGGGGATCGTTGCCGAGGTCATCACCACCTTCGCTCGCAAGAAGCTCTTCGGGTACAAGGCGATTCTCGGGACTGCGTTTGCGACGGGCATCATCAGTTTCTTCGTCTGGGCCCACCACCAGTTCGTGGCCGGCATCGACCCACGGATGGCGAACGTCTTTACGATCACCACGTTGATCATCTCGATTCCGATCGCCCAGATGCTCTTCCTGTTCATCGCTACCCTTTACGGGGGCTCAATCGAGCTGAAGACACCGATGCTCTGGGCACTCGCCTTCATCGCAGAGTTCCTCATCGGTGGTGTGACGGGCATCTTCCTCGGCGCCAGTGGCTCGGACGTTTACTTCCACGACACGTATTTCGTTCTGGCGCATTTCCACTACACGTTCTTCCCGATCGCCATCATCGGATTCTATGCGGGGATTACCTACTGGTTTCCGAAGATGTTTGGGAAGATGATGAACGATGGGCTCGGGAAGCTTCACTTCTGGGGCACCATCATCTCCTTCAACTGTATCTTCATTCCTTTGTTCGCCTTGGGCGCCGCGGGGCAACACCGACGAATTTACAACTTTCAAAACTTCCCTGATCTGGCGGCATACCAGCCCGTTCGAGTCTTTGCGACGGTGGCACTCCTGGCCATGCTCGCGTTCCAGCTGGTCTTCTTGGTGAACTTCGTGATGAGTCTTATCAGGGGCAAGAAGGCTGGGAAGAACCCGTGGCAGGCCAATTCGCTCGAGTGGACATGCGAGTCACCGCCTCCTCATGGGAACTGGCCCGAGGGCTTGCCGAACTGCTATCGCGGTCCATACGAGTTCAGCGTTCCCGGGCGTGAGGACGATTACTGGCCGCAAAATGAGCCGCCCGACACGGCGCCCGCGGAATAGGCGAGAGTGAGGCTTCGACGACCATGAGCGCAACGAGACCGATAGCGACAACGAGAAGTGCGACAGGGATCCCCACCGGCAAGCTTGCCGTGTGGTGGGTTATCGCTTCCGAGATTGTCATCTTTGGCGGGCTGTTGGCCTCCTACGTCATGCACCGTTTGGGGCATGCCGAGTGGGCGGGGTACGCCGCGAACACGAACTGGATCATCGGTACCACGAACACGGTCGTGCTGCTGACCTCCTCCTTGTTTGCGGTGCTGGGCCACCACGCGGCGGAGCAGGGAGACGGCAAGGCGGCGGCCAAGTGGCTCGTGGGTACGGCCATTGGCGGGCTCACGTTCGCCTGTATCAAGGCCTTCGAGTGGACCACGGAGATTAGTCACGGCTTCACGTTGACGACCAACGGCTTCTGGCACTTCTACTACACCGCAGCGGGACTTCACGCGCTGCACGTGATCGCGGGCGTTGTGATTCTCTTGATCATAGCCGCTGGGGCTTGGAAGGGACGGGAGCTCCATCGTGTCGAACTCATCGGCATCTACTGGCACTTCGTCGATGTCGTTTGGATTTTCCTTTTCCCGCTTCTGTATATCGCCAAGTAAGGACCCGCTCATGGAGACACTTACGAAGACTGACATCGAAGAAGAGAACCATGGTCACGAGCATGGCCAGAGCCACTACGTAAAAATTTGGGCCTGGCTTCTTGTGCTTCTGGCGATCAGCGTCATCGGCCCGTTCATGGGGCCGAAGATTTCCAGCATGACCGGTGGGGCTGTCCAGGCCTGGGCGGTGACCCTAGTCACCGCATTCGGTATTGCGATGTATAAGGCCTACCTGGTTGCGGCCAACTTCATGCACCTCAATATCGAGAAGAAATATGTCACCTACATTCTTCTCACGATGATCGCTTTTATGCTGCTGTTCTTCGCGGGGACTGCCCCTGATGTGATGAAGCACGAAGGGCAGCACTGGAAGAATGTGGCAGCCGAGGCCGCCGTCGAGCGCGGGCTCGAAGAGAACAAGAAGGCGCACGGGGATCATCACGAAGAGCCGGCGTACTAGAAAAGGAGCGACAAAACATGCCAGATGATGCACTCGGCCCGTCCTATCGAGTTCCGGCTGCACGTCGGCCTGTGGTTCCAAATGGCGTGCTCGGAATGCTCATCTTCGTCGTGGCGGAGATGATGTTCTTCGCCGGGCTCATGAGCGCGTTTGTAATTGGTAAGAGCAACGCCGTGGGTGGATGGCCCCCGCCTGGGCAGCCGCGCCTGCCAATCGAGGCGACGGCGGTCAATTCGCTGGTCCTGCTTGCCAGTGGAGTACTGTTGTTTTTCGCGAACAGGGCCTTCAAGAAGCGTTCCCCAAAGACGCAAAGGATCCTTCTGGCATCGATTCTGCTGGGCGCTTTTTTCGTCGTCTTCCAAGGCTCCGAATGGGTCGCTCTGATCCACGAAGGCCTGACGCTGACCTCGAGCCAGCTGGGGGGTTTCTTCTACCTGCTGGTGGGTGCGCACGCAGTGCATGCCGTCGCTGCCCTAGGGATTCTCGTGCACACCTATCGAGAATTGAAGAGGGGCACGCTGAGCGGGGTTGCCTTCTGGCCGGCTCAGATCTTCTGGTATTTCGTCGTGAGCCTTTGGCCCATTCTGTACGTGCAGGTTTATTTGTGAAGCTACGCACCCGCACATTTCGGGCAGGGTCCTGGGCTTTCGTTGCGGCGCTGAGCCTGGGCTTGCTGAGCAACGTGGCACGTGCTTGTCCGGGCTGCGTGTCGCCACTCGAGGAGAACCGTCAGGCGTTTGTCGACACCACGATTTTTCTGACCATCTTGCCTCTACTGATGATCGGCGGGCTTGTGTGGTGGCTGCGTCGCAGACTTCGCCAGGCTGAAGCCCAGCGGGGAATTCTGCTTGCCGATGATCCCTGGGAGAACACGGCTCCCTGGTCTAAACGTTCCTGATCGGTTCCCACACGGCTTGGCGCGCGTCGCAATCGGTCCCGCGGCATTCCTCCCGGTCCGTGACGGCGACTGCGAAAGTTCGAGCGGCGAAGGCGAGTAGCAGCCCTGCGAGCACGTCGATCAGCCAGTGCCAGCGCAGAAAGAGGGTCGCAAACACGATGTTCAGGGCGACGAACGCGAGCACTGGCCAGGCCCATCGAAAGGGCGGCTGCCGCCGGTGGGCGAACGCGTGGAGTGCGAAATAGGTCGGGTACGCCGTGTGGAGCGAGGGGAAAATGTCGAGCTGGGCGCCCGCGGCCGCGACCGTGACCTCCACCTGGTGCCACCAGAAACCGCCGCGGAGAGGCTCCTCAAAGATGAGCGTGGCATAGGGGCCCGCGCCTGGGACGAGCGTGTACAGGAAGTGGCCCAGAGCGCAGATGAGCAGTGCGCCCGCCAGGAGTTCCTGCATGCGTCGCCCGCCCTGGCCGAACAAGAGGCTAGGGAGGAGCATCACGGCAAGCAGCGCGAAGTAGCAGTAATAGAAGAACGACAGCCACTCGACGACAGGCTTGGCGTTCAGGACGTTGAGCCAAAGGGCTGGGGTACCTCCGAACAACCATTGGTCGATGGCGAACAGCTTGGGGTCCATGAGCTCGGGATGCAGGGCGGGCAGAAGCGTCCTCATCTCGAAATACGAAGCGAGCATGGGCAGGAAGAGGCCGAGACGATAGGTGAGAGCACGTGCGCTGCGGTTGCGAATCAGCTCTGCGCGGGAGAGCAGCAGCGCGCAGGCCGTGATGACGAGCAGAGCCAGGGCAAGGCGCCGTGCGACAGTGGCGTCGGGGCTATCAGGGGCTAGTGAGACGCGGACGAAGACGTAGGCGTGGAAGGTCAAGGCGATGACGTCTTGAATCGCCAGGTTTTGTGCTAGCTCCCATCCGATGGACCGTGCACGGTCCGCTACATTCCTGGTCAAGTCCAACATACGATGAAACCACAGAGATCCTCGCCATTTTGACCTGTATGCAAACAAACTGAAACAGAAACGCGACCGGGCACCGAAATCGCCTTTTTGCACTGGAAGGCGTGTCCCAGGCAGACGGCTCGGCCCAGCTGGGCTAAACAGGGCGCATGGAAGAAGTTCCAGCGAGACGCTCAATTCGGGAGGACGCGATCAACCTCCCCAATCTCCTGACGTTCGTTCGGATAGCGCTGATCCCGCTCGTCCTTTGGTTGCTCGCCGATGGAACGCCCCGGGCGAACTTCTGGGCTGCGATCGTCTACATCGCGACGGCTGTGACCGATCTGCTGGACGGATGGCTAGCCCGAAGAATGGGGCTCATCAGCGTTCTCGGAAAGTTCCTCGACCCCTTGGCGGACAAGCTGCTCGTGATGGCCACCCTGGTCTTTCTCGCGTATCTGGGTCGTTTGCCGCTACTGGGTGTCATCGCCGTGATCGTGATGCTGGGGCGTGAGCTCACGATTACGGCGCTGAGGACGATCGCGATGAGCGAGGGCGTCGTGATGGCTGCCGGACGTGGCGGAAAGGACAAGACGGCCCTTCAGATGGTCGCCATTCTGTTGCTGATCGTCCAGCAGAGTTACGTGGTGAACTTCGGTTTCTGGAAGACGGAAGTGGAGATGGCCTCCATGGGCCTCATCCTGCTCTATCTGAGTCTGTTTTTCGCCATCATGAGCGCGGGCGAGTACTTCCGCCTCTTCGTCGAGGCGGTCGACGCAAAGGAAGAACGTCTGACACGAGCGAGTGAGTCGTGATTTTTTCTCGCGAGGTACAAGCATCACGGCAGGTGGTCGGGCGTATTCATCGCGGGCGCCGGCTGCAGGAGGCACTTCGGGAGCTTGCGATGGAGCACGGACTGACCGCGGCTTGGATTTCGGCTCTGGGAGCGTTCGAGTGGGTCGAAGTGACCGAGTACTGTCAGGCCAAGCACAAGTACGAAACGGCGCATCGGTTCGAGCGTTGCGAGCTTCTGTCGATGACAGGGAATCTGTCGATCAAGGATGGCGAGCCCTTTTGGCATCTACACGCCACGATCTCACGGCGGGAGAACGGCCAGGAAGTCGTCTACGGCGGGCACGTCGCGGACGCGCAGATTTTCGCGCTCGAGTTTCGAGTGGAATGTCTTGACGATGTGGAGCTCTCGCGCTCCCTCGATGAGCCGACAGGGCTGCATCTTTGGGCGGACCCTCCCGGGCAGACCGATGGGGTGGGTACGGTAGCAGCGTCGTCGCTTGCGTCGGAGCCAGCGATTCCTTCTGCTTGGGCACAGGTCGCAGCAGTCTCGGCGGAAGCCACGAAGCCTGACGAGGCGGCGGAGTACAAGCCGGAAAGGGGGGATTGGATCGATCATCCCAAGTTCGGACTCTGCAAGATCGATGGCTTGTCAGGCGTGGGAGTTGGCATCATCAGGCTCCCCGATGGGCGTCGAAAGAAGATCCAGTTCTCCGTGCTCCGCGTCCTTGCGCCCAGGGACGATGGGCAGCGACGCATTTTCCCGGTGACTCCCAAGAGGCAAGCCTAGCTCGGCACCTCCGATGCGGATCGCGCGATAGGCGACTTCAGGCCACTGGATGCGAAGCCCAGGCCTAAGACGGCTCGTTCAGTTCGGCGGCCCCTTGTTTGGGCGGTTTAGTCCCCCAATCGGATGCGTGGGTCCAGCGCTGCGACCGCCACGTCGGCGAGGAGGTTTCCGACTTGGACGGCGATGCCGAACATGAGGACGACGGCCATGATGATCGGGGCGTCCAAGGTATCGATCGCTTCGATGGTCAGCAGTCCAAGTCCAGGCCAGGCAAAGATCTTTTCGGTGATAATGGCCCCGCCGACGAGGAACGGAAGGCTGAGTCCCACGAGCGTGACGACGGGGATCAGCGCGTTTCGAATGACATGCCGGATGACCACCGCTGCCGGGCGCAGCCCCTTGGCCTTTGCCGTGCGAACATGGTCGTTCCGCAAGGTTTCGACGAGCTCTCCGCGCATGACGCGCGCGTAGGTTGCGGCCCCGGCGACGGCCAGGATCGTGGCTGGCAGGATGCCATGATAGATGTGGTCGAGGGTGTTGATGCCGTAGCCGCCCACGGGGAACCAGCCAAGCAGGAAGGCGAATACCAGGAGGGCGAGCGGGCCGGTCACATAGGTCGGCAGGCTGATGCCAGCGAAGGTTCCGAACATGATGGCCGTGTCGGTCCAGTGGTTGCGCCGAAGGGCCGCGATCACGCCCGAGCTGAGACCGATGAGCAATTCGAAGAAGATGGCCATCACGCTGAGCAGCAGGGTACGCGGGAGACGGTTGGCGATGACGCGGGTGACCGACTCATGGTGCTGATACGAGTCGCCGAGGTCGCCCTGCAGGATCCCACAGTAGCCGCGTGAACCGTCGCTCCGTTTGTAGTGCGGCGAGTCCTTGCGGACGCAGCGGGCGAGCCCGACGTAACTGAGGAACTGCATCAACGGCGGCTGATCCAGTCCCTTCTTCGCCTGGAAGTCGGCAATCTGGTCTGCGCGAGCCTGCGGTCCGAGGATGGTCGCGGCCGGGTCGCCGGCCACGAATATCAAGAAGAAGACCAGCGTGACCAGGGTGAGCACCACCGCCGAGCCCCAGGCCAGGCGCTGCAGAAGGAAGCGAATCATGGGCTCGACTCCTTCTCGTAGACCGTCTCGCTCACCCGCTTGCGCGGCAGGTCCAGCCAGATGTCCCGATATTCCTGTTGCCAGACCGCGTGCGGTCGGAAGTTGCGGACGTAGGGCTGCCAGACGAACATGTCGACCGGGTAGTAGAGGAATGCCCAGGGGGCGTCGTCCGCGAGGATTTCGTTGGCGCGGCGATAGAGTTCCAGGCGTTTGTTCCTGTCGATTTCTGCTCTGGCCTGGTCGAGGATTCGGTCGAGCTCCTGGTTGCGATAGAAGGAGCGGTTCTCCGAGTTCTCCGGGTGGATCGAGCGGCTGTGGAACAGGATGTCCATGAAGTTCGACGGGTCCGGGAAGTCCTGGTGCCAGCCTGTGACGGCGGCCTGTGCGACGTGTGGTTTGCCGGTTTCTTTGAGGTAGGTGGCGAAGGAAACCTGTTTGAGCTCGAGCTCGATGCCCAAGGGCTTCAGGTCTTGTTGGAAGAGCTGCGCGATGCGTACGTCGCCTTCGCCCCTCACCCAGAGGGTGACCGGCTCGGGAAGGCCTTGGGGGAAGCCCGCCAGACGCATCTCTTCCTTTGCTCGCTCGAGGTCGAAGAACTGGCGCGTGCGCAGCTCCGGATCGTAGGGGGCGAGCATGGGGGGAAGGACCTGGGTGGCGGGGATGACCGAGCCCTGGTCCAGCGCGACCAGCTTGGCGCGATCGATCGCGAAGGCGACCGCCCGGCGCAAGTGCACGCTGTCAAAAGGGGGCATGTCGCAGTTCAAGCCCAGCGCGTAGACGGAAGGGCTCGGCGCTTCGGCGCGGTAAGGCGCCCAAATTTCCGAAGAGCGAAAGAAGAGCCGGTTCACCTTGCTCGGACGGAACAAAATATCGAGCCCGCCCCCGCGGAAGCGAGCGCTCGCCAAGTCCGAGGCGATGTTCTCGAGGAAGATCATGCGGTCGACGCGTGGTTTCGGGTTCCAGTACTCGGCAAAGCGCTCGAGCTCGACCTGGACGCCCCTTTCCCAGCGGTCGAACATGAATGGGCCAGTGCCGACGGGATCGCGCCCCACGGCATCGCGCCCCAGCTCTCGTTCGATGCGCTCGACGTGCTCGCGCGGGATGGGATAGGAGAAGGGCATGGCCATGGCGTTCAGGAAGGTTTGGTCCGGTTCGCTCAGCCGGAACTCGATTCGTTTGCGTCCGAGGACTTGAATTCCTTCGATGCGCTCGGCCTTGCCCGCGTGATAGACCTCGGCGCCCTCGATGGAACTGAAGAACGGATAGCCGGGGGAACCGACTTCCTCGGACAGCAGACGGTGCATCGACCAGGCGACGTCCTCGGCGATGACCTCGCGGCCGTTATGGAACTTGATGCCTTCGCGAAGCTCGAAGACGAAGACCCGGCCGTCGGCGGATACCTCAGGCAGCTTTGCAGCCAGGCTCGGGATCATGGTGCCGTCGTAGTCGTAGTCGAGCAGGCCATCGTAGAGCAGGCGGCAGGCGGCAGTCGATAGCGTGTCGTAGGCAAAGTGCGGGTCCAGCGTGTGCAGGTTGCTGCCTTCCGCGAAGACGAAAGTGCCTCCGGAGCGAGGTTCTTCGATGCCGGCGCCGACGTACCGCGGTCCGATGGGCGCCTTGGGAAAGTGCCGAATCGCAAAGGTGACGAGTAGGCCCGCGATGCCGGCCGCGAGGAGCGGCCCCAGCCACCGTGGAACTCGCCGCTGTTCAGTCTTTCGGATCGAATGCGTCACGCAGACCCTCTCCGAATAGATTGAAGCCGAAGACCGCAAAGCTGATGAGCACGGCGGGGTACACGGTCAGTCGGGGTAGGCCGAGCAGTAGCGACTGGCTGTCGTTGAGCATACTGCCCCAGCTTGCGATCGGCGGGCGCACACCGAGTCCCAGGAAGCTCAGGGCGCTCTCAGCGATGATCATCCTGGCCACGAGAATGGTTGCGATCGCGATGATGGGCCCGGCGACGTTCGGCAGCACATGGCGAAGCAGGATTCGCGTGTGTCGAAAACCGAGCGCCCGCGCGGCTTGGATGTAGTCCAGCTCGCGCGCCTCCAGGGTCTTGGCTCGCGTGATCCGGGCCAAGGTCGTCCAAGACAGCACACCGAGCACGACGCAGATCGCCAGGACCCCGGGGGCGTTCCAGACGCGCTGCATGACGATGGCCAGGAGCAGAAAAGGCATCGACAGGACGAGGTCGACACCGCGCATGAGAAGTGTGTCCGTGAAGCCCCCGACGTAGCCGGCGACTAAGCCGACGGCGACACCGATGACGAGCGCGATGGCGGTGGCGAGGTAGGCGACGAGCATCGAGACCCGGGCCCCGTGGAGCAGCCTACTGAGCTCGTCGCGACCTAGGCTATCGCCACCGAGTCGATGCCCGGGTATCACTCCGGGGCCCGTGGGGAGACCGTCGGGCTGAATGAGCGTCTCCGTGAACTGCGCTGCAGGGTCGAATGGCGCCAGCCAGGGACCAGCCAGTCCCAGGAACGTTACCATCAGCACCAGCACGAGCCCGAGCAGGGCGCCCTTGTTGCGCCTAAACCGTCGAAACGCGCGTGAGTCCATCGTCTAGTTGCGCCTTAGCTCGAAACCCATAGTCACCGAACGTGACCGAAACGGACAAATAACAGCGGCAAATGGGTGTGCCGCTGGGTGCCAGCGTCCACGCGGTTCGTGGCGGCGCTTGCTGCACCGGAGGCACCGGCGGCGTCGACCGGGCTGAGGCCCACGATTGCGAGGGCGCTCGCCACGAAAAAAGGCCAGCCTAAAGCGACTGGCCTCTTTTCGTGGCGAGCCTGATTGGGCCTCGCCGTCGGTACCCCCCCGGCAACCTCGCCGCCGGCACCGCCAGCAGCGTCTCCACCGGCACCGCCGACTCGAACCGTCCCAGGGATGCGCCGACTCCCGACTCGAACCGTCCCAGGGATGCGCCGACTCCCGACTCGAACCGTCCCAGGGATGCGCCGACTCTCCCTGGGAAAGGGGTCGTACGGCGATCTGAAGTAACGGTTTGCGATCCTCAAAGTTCTCATTCTCATGCCAAATGGGGAGCAGGGGTAAACAAAAACCGATTTATTTCAAAGTCTTATAAGCATAAGTGTTTTTGCGTTGACGTGATTATTTTCAATGGATTACATTCGCTATAAGCTATTCAAATGACTCTACCAAGAGGACATCAGCGGATGCGTCGGGAATCACCAGAAATCGGTTGGTGGTCAGACGAGGAGCTCTCGGAGATCGAGGAGGCGCATGGGGAAGGCATGAGCGTCCAGCAGATCGTGGATGCCTTCACCGCTCGCGGATCGCGACTGACCGAAGCGACATTTCGTAAGTACGTGCAGCTCGGGCTGCTCCCGCGAAGTGTCCGGGTCGGGCGCAAGGGGAAGCATCGGGGCTCTCAGGGGCTGTATCCCGCCACGGCCATTCGGCAGATCGACCACATCCGACGGCTAATGAGCCAGGGCTTCACTATGGAAGAGATCCAAAAGGAGTTCCTCTTCGTTCGCGGGGACATCAATACGCTGAGTCGCCAGCTCGAGCGCGTGTACGGGGCGATCGAGAACGCCGTTCACCAGCAACAACGTCAACAGAGCGACGACGTGGCGGTGACTCATGCGTTGACAGAAGTTCGCGAGCTCGGTCGGGAGCTCGTTTCCAGGCTCGAAGCAATCGAGCGCCGCGTTACTATGCGCGCACGTATGGCGCGTGCAGCGGTTTGACACGTTCAGGGGATTTCAGGGGGAGGGATCATGAAGGACGCAGCAACGGCCAAAGCAATCGATCAAGAGGGGTACGAAGAGGAGCTCGATTCGCTCTCCGACGCGGTGCAAGACGCGGAGGAGTCACCACGCAGAAACCGCCGCAAAAGACGTAGTAGAACGCGTGCGCGGACCATCTCGATCCGCCGGCTCAGCAAAGCCGAGCTCAATCGCGGCAAGGAGCTCTATCCGGAGACGGATTATTGGAAGCCGAGGAACCGCGCCGAGTGCAAAGACATGGACCGGCCGTGCCCATTCGTGTCCTGCAAGTACCACCTGTACATCGACGTTCATCCCGTTCGAGGGTCCATCAAACTGAATTTTCCCGACCTGGAGATCTGGGAGATGACCGAAACTTGTGCTTTGGACGTCGCAGATCGCGGAGGCATCACGCTCGAAGAAGTCGGCGAGATCATGAACCTCACGCGGGAGCGAGTCCGCCAGGTCGAGACGGCCGGACTAGGCCGGCTGCAGGGCTACCGCGGCGTCGACCGACTCAAAGACTACGTGCTCTGAGCAGAGCCACTCCAAGGAAGAAGCGGGGGAGGGCGCCGTCGAGAGGCGGCGCCCTTTTTTATTCGGATGCATGGGCCGCAACAGCTGCGTCCGCTTGTCAGTCGGGGTTCGTTTGCGTACGTTGCGCGCCGTCTTGGCACGATTGACTCCAATACTCTTGCTTTGCCTCGTTGCGATGCTGTCCGCCGAGGGCGCCGCACAAAAGCCGGCTTGCCCCGAAGGCAATCTTCTCGCCGGCAAGGCCGCTGTCGGGCGCGCCGAGGCCCGGAGCCCGGGCCGCATGACGGACGGGGTCATGACTTTCGAGGGCGATCCCTGGGATAGCGATCTCACATCGGTTCTATCTGCAGCGGTCGTGTACGATCTTGGAACGTCATACCCGATCGTCGCGGTCGACCTTCAGGGAGACAACAACGACGAGTACCGGGTCGAGATCTCCGAAGACGGGCAGAGCTTCACACCGCTCTGGACGGCCTTGCCCGCGCGCGGCGCCGGAATGCGACGTCGAAGCAAGCGAGGGCTCAACGCCAATGCTCGCTTCGTGAGGCTGACGCCTCAGCTCGGCGACGGCTTCTTCAGCATCGCAGAGTTTCAGCTGTTTTGTCGCGAGCCCGCCACCTGGCCACCAGCCGTCGAGACGAAGGGCGCGCCCAAGTGGTGGTGGAAGAAGGTGCTCGCGAAGAAGGACCACCGTTATAAGCTTGCGTTGGCGACGCTTGGCTTGTTCTTCTTTGTGGCGCTGTTTGCGTCCGAGCGGAAACGACGATGGCTTTGGGCGGCGGTCGCGATCGCGATCGGGATGCTGGGCATCGCGACCCATCAATACTACGGGGCTCGCCTTTCGAGCTGGTTCGTGGGCTGGGGCCTGTATGCGCTGCTCGCGTTGCTGCTGGTTTGGCTGGTCCGCGGCGTTCTGCTCAGGGCACGTCCCGAGGCCGCTGCGCTGTGGTGGGAACGCGGGGCGCTGGTCTGCGTGGTCGTGGCCGGGTCGATGGCCTGGCTAAACTTCGGCGTCTTTCACAACAACCGGGTCGTCCACTACTGGGACACGTACCATTACTATGTCGGCTCGAAGTACTTCGGCGAAAACGAGTATGAACGTCTGTACGAGTGCTCTCTGGCGGCCGAAATCGAAAACACCGGCCGAGTCCAGCTCGACAAACGCAAGATTCGAAGTCTGACCGACAACCAGCTGCACTTCCTTTCCGAAACCGAAGCCCAAAGGTACGCCGAGCGCTGTGCCGAGCACTTCAGCCCCGATCGCTGGAACGCCTTCCGACAAGATGTTCGCATGTTCCACAGGGCGATGGGCGGCTCCTGGTGGAGCGACATGCTGATGGACCATGGCTACAACGCCAGTCCCGTGTCGAACATGGTGGCGAGCCCTCTGTCCAATATGGGCTGGCGCCGCCAAGTTCCGCAATCCTCGGAGAATTCTTCGAACGGGGTGTACTTCGAGAGGTTCAAGAAGCGGCTGCTGCGTTTCGCCATGATTGACCTGGCCCTTTACGCGGGGGCCTTTCTACTGATTCTGTGGGCGTTTGGTCTTCGGGCTTGTGCCTTGTCCGTGCTTGTTTGGGGCACCGGCTATCCCTGGGCGTATTTTTGGACGGGAGGCAGCTTCGCGCGGGTGCCCTGGCTCTTCATGGCGGTGGCGTCCGTTTGCCTGCTGAAGAGAGGTTATCCGCTCTTGTCCGGGTTCACGGTCTGTTGGAGCGGCTTTCTACGGCTGTTCCCGGCCGTTTTGGTCGGCGGTCCTGCAGCCCGCATCGTGGACCGCTTCGTCCGGAGAAAACGCTTGCCGGACCCTTGGCTTCGGCAGGCCGATCGGCGCTTCATCGTTGGCGGCCTGCTCGGTGTCTTGATTTTGGGCGGAGCCAGCGTCGCGATGAACGGATGGGAGGCCCACCCTCAGTTCATGCAGAACTCGTTGAAGCATCGTGAGACACCGCTGACCAACCACATGGGCTTGCCGACCATTCTCTCGTACCGTCCCAGCAAAGTCGGCCGGCACACCAAAGACCCGAGTCTCGACGATCCCTGGGCGAACTGGAAGGCGGCGCGCAAGGAGACGCAGCACGACCGGCGCTGGCTTCACCGGCTACTCTTACTGGGCATCTTCGTCTTGCTGGGTGTGGCCAGTCGGCGGCTCGCCGATTGGGCAATTCTCGCCAGCAGTACGCTGCTGATCATCGGGTTCTTTGAGCTGACTTGTTACTACTACAACTTCGTCATCTTGATGGCTCCGCTGGCGCTCGAAAGGCTGCGGTATGTGGTGGCGCTACTTGGCGCCGTGATGGCCGGCATGATCATTCAGTTTTTCGTCGGCTGGTACGACGAGCAGTACATCTGGGAGACGGTCGTCGTGTTGCTCGCGCTCGCCTACATCGTCATCGACCTGGTGCGAAGCCCGTTGCCGGCCGAGTCTGCAGCAGCAGCGCCCCAGCTTGAGGCCGCATCAGGGTCGGATGATGCTCGCTCGCGGACGCTCGCCGCGGCTCAAAGTTAACCCCTCTGGCAAGGTTCGTCCGGGATTTGTCCCTAGACTGTGCCGAGTGCTCATACCCCGAAATGCGCTGTCGCTACTCGCAGCGCTCGGCCTCGCTGGCTGAGCTCTGGCCTGGGGGACGGAAACACCCTGTCCGGGCGGTCGGATCGCTCTTTGCGAGAAACCCGCCGACATTCTCGACTGCTGCGCGGAGTTCAAATGCTGCGCAACCTCGGCGATGTAGCCCTGCTTGCGGCCGCATGTCGGCGGTCTTAAGTTGTCGCGGTTAGACCGGTTCGAGTGATCGCTGGTGCGCCTTGCGCACGGGAGGAAAGTCCGAGCTTCGCAGGACAGGATGCCAGGTAACGCCTGGTGGGGGCGACCCCGAGGAAAGTGCCACAGAAAGCAAACCGCCCCGTCGCCCTCGGGCCGCGGGGTAAGGGTGAAAGGGTGAGGTAAGAGCTCACCGGGTTGGCGGTAACGTCGACCGCACGGCAAACCCCATCCGAAGCAAGATGAAATAGGAGGCATCGAGGGTGGTTCCGCCCGAGTCTCCGGGTTACGTCGCTCGAGGTCGGTGGTGACATCGGCCCCAGATGAATGATCACTGCCCATGGCACGGTGACGGCCATGGGAACAGAACTCGGCTTACGAACCCTCTAACCACGGCGCCCGGCTTCGGCTGAGCGCCGTGCTTCTTTTTGGGGTACTTGCGCCGACTGGGCGGCTTCAAATCGAGATTGAGCCTCGGCGAAAATCGGTCGCGCAGATGTGGGCGTTGATGACGACAGGGCTCCCGGCCGCGGCCCACTTCTTGGCTTGGGCGAGCGTTTCGTCAATCTTCGCGGGGTCGTCGAGCAGCAAACCTTTCGCTCCATAGCCGGCGGCCGCCTCGTGGTACGCGGTGCGGCGGAGCACGGTGCCGACGTCGTCGCCTAGCATTGGCAACTGCTCGCGCGCGATCTGTGCCCAAGAGCCGTCGGTGCCGATGATCGCAATGGGGGCGAGCCCGTGTCGCACGCAGGTGTCGATCTCGGCGAGGCTGAAGGCGCATGAGCCATCGCCGTAGATCAACCAGACCTCCTTTCCTGGCCGAGCCGCGGCTGCTCCGAGCGCGAAGCCGCCGCCGACCCCCAACGTTCCGAAAACGCCCGGATCGAGCCAGGACAGTGGGCGGCGTGGGCGCAGGATGTACGAGGCGGTCGCCACGAAATCACCACCGTCCACGACGATGATCGCGTCGTCTGACATTGCTTCTTCGAGACGCAGGAAAAGCGCGAGCGGGTTGACGAGCTCGGCTTCGGACCGCGCTTGTGCACGAATCTCTTCGTCTCGGGTCGATTCGCGGGCCCGAAGACGCTCAAACCAGGGATCGCGACGGGCCCCTTGCGCGCGCGGGCCGAGCTCCGCCGCCAGTGCTTTCAGGAACTCGCCGGGATGCATGTGGACCGCGAGGTCGGGGCGACGGTTCTTCTTGAGATCCCGACGGCTGAGGTTGGCGGAGACCAGGGTTGCGCGGCTTCCGATTCCACGGCCATAGCCCAGACGGAAGTCGAAGGGGAAGCCCGCGACGATGACGAGGTCGGCTTCTTTGAGGGCGGCTCCCCGTTGATGGCGGAACTGGATGTCGCTATCGCGACCGAGCAGTCCGCGGGCCATGCCCCCGAGCCAGGTCGGAATTCCAATGGCCCGAGTCGCGTGCGCGATGGGCTCCGGGGCGCGCTGAACCGCGAGGGCCTGACTTCCGATGACGAGTGCCGGCCTTTCGGCATCCCGCAGCAGGGCCGCCGTCCTGCGGACGAGCTGGCGCCGAGCGGGCGCGCGCAGTACGGAAGCATCGAGCTTTGGAGGTACGAGGCCCGACTCGGGCTGGTGAAACTGCCGGTGAAGGTGGCCGCGAACGTAAAGTCCGAGCGCTTTGGATCGAAGATCTTTGGGGTTCTGAACGCCGGCCTCTTTCATGAAGAGCTCGCGGACCAGCGCCTCGGGATAGAGAAGGTCGATGGGCAGCTCGATGAAGACCGGGCCCGGGACTCCTGTCTGCGCGACTTCGAAGGCGCGTTCGAGGCTGGGACGAATCTGGCCGACTGTTTTCAGACTGACGGCCCACTTCGTCAGCGGCCGCATGATGGAAAGCTGGTCGATGTCCTGCAGGGCGCCGCGGCCCTTGAGCAAGGTTGCGGCCGCCCCCCCGAGCAAGATCACGGGCGACTGAGCGAGTTGCGCGTTCTTCACCGCGGTCACGGTATTAGTGACGCCCGGGCCCGCTGTGACTGCGGCTACCCCTGCGATGCCGGTCATACGGGCCACCGCGTCGGCGGCGAACACGGCGCTTGCCTCGTCCCGCACGTCGATCACTTGAAGGCCACAGGCCTTGGCGCCGACGAGAATCGGCGAGATGTGTCCGCCGCACAGCGTGAAGAGCTGCTGGACGCCTCTGCGGGCCAGAACTTCGCCCAGAAGTACACCGCCGTCTGCCCTGCTCATCGGGGTTCTGCTTTTTTCAGCACATGCGTGCTTGGGACGAGGCAGGTGAACTCCCCCTCAAAAACTTTGTTTTCGCCAACGTCGACCGCCACCCTGACCCGATGCTCGCGCCTGTTCTGCTCGAATCGGATGGCCGTGGCGACGAGTCGGTCACCCACGCGGACTGGCTTTAGGAAGCGCGCGTCGGCAGCGGCGAGCACCACGTTCGGCTCGTCGACGGCGAGCATGGCGGCATAGTCGGCCAAGCCGAATACGAAGCCTCCGTGCACGAGACCCTGCTCATCGACCCTCATGCGGGCGTTGGTCGTAAGCTCCGCCTGCGCGGTGCCTGGACCCGAAGAAATCAGAGTGCCGCAGATCTGTGGGTCCGCTTGCAGGTGGGTCTGGGGCGCCATCAGCTGTAGGATTATATCAGTGTGCCGATCGGGAAAAGAGACTTCCTCGATGAAGGATTTGCTCAAATCCGTTGAGAAACGGGACTCGGGGCCATCTTTGGCGCCAATCGTGCCTTTCTGGCTTGCTGTTTTTGTGTCGGAGTGTCTAATAAACGCCTGAAACCCGGGCATCACGGAGGATCACGTGAACGAGCTTGCGCGTTACCTCATGGAACACGCTTACATCGACTTTCAAGGTGGCATTAACATTGAGGAGGTCAGGAAGTTTCTTCGCGATGAAGACAGTCGCGAGTCTAGAGCGCTCTTATCGAAATTGATCGAAGATGCGGGGGTGGATGACCTCATGGTCACCATTGCGGATTGTTTGAAGGAGTACATCCGAACGGGAATCAACGAGGAAACAGTGCGCGCGCAGCTGATGACGTACAGTGACTCGTAGCGCTTCCCGCCTCCGACATATAGAAAACTTCTGCTAAGCTCCGCCCTTCATGCGTTGGACCGCAATTTGGATTTGTCTGCTCTGTATCGCCTGCGACAACTCAAGCGATGCTGACAGTGCCAAGCAGACTGAGACCGAGGACAAGATCGTCGCGGCTGGCGAACAGCAGCGGGTCACCGACCTTCCGCAGGTCGATTCGACGAGCCTGGACGGATCGGGCAAAGAACTGTTTCTGGACCTCGTCAACGAGCTGCTGTCGCCCTGCGGCGAGCCTGTGAGCGTGGCCGTATGCGTCTCGGAGCAGCGCAAGTGCAAGCGCTGCGTTCCGGCGTCTCGCTATGTCGCGCGTCTGGTCGATGAAGGCTTTTCCCGTGCGGAAGTCCGGGAGCTGTATCGGTTGCGCTACGACGATGAGACTAAAGTCCAGATTAGCGAAGCGGACTCTCCGGCGCGCGGCGCCGTGATGGCTCCTGTGACGATTTACGAGTTTGCTGACTTCGAGTGCCCTGGTTGTCGCCTCACGGCTCCGCACCTCAAGCGCGTGGCGGACGAATACAAAGGCAAGGTGCGGCTCGTCTTCAAGCAGTATCCGCTGCCCCTTCACACCCACGCCATGGGCGCCGCCAAGGCCGCGGTCGCGGCAGGAAACCAGGGCAAGTTCTGGGAGATGCACGACATGCTTTTCCAGAACCAGGGCGCGCTCCAGCCCGAGCGGCTAGAGAAGTACGCCGAGGAGATCGGCCTCGACATGGACCGCTTCAGGGCTGACATGAAGAGTGAGGCGACTCAGAAGAAGATCGAAGCCGACCGGGCCGAAGGCAAGAAGTTGGGCGTCGATGGGACCCCGGCCATTTTCGTGGCCGACCGCGAGTACGCGCTCCCGCCGGACGCCCTGGGTGCGTACATCCGAGAAGAGCTCGATGAGTGAGCTGTCCTTCCTGCGCCGCGGCGGCGTGGGGATGACCGCTCCTGCTCTCGTGGCGATACTGGCGGCGATAATCCTGATGCTTCAGGCGACGTCCGCCTCAGCCTTGGAGGTCGGTGACGTCCCGCCCGCCCTCGACCTGCCCGATCAGCAAGGAAAGCGCATCGAGCTTTCCAAGCTTCGCGGCAAGCTGGTCATCGTGGATTTCTGGGCGTCCTGGTGCGGGCCCTGCAAGGAGGAGATGCCGGAGCTCGACAAGCTCTACAAAAAGTACGCGAAGCAGGGGCTCGTAGTCGTCGGGGTGAACATCGACCGCAGCGAAAAGAAGATGCGTAGCTTCCTCGCGTCGAAGCCCGTGTCCTTTCCCGTTGTTCACGACGAGGGGCTCGAGCGGGCGGCTCGGTACGAGCCCTCAGTCATGCCGTCCTCGTATTTCGTCGGCAAGGAGGGCCGCATCGAGTACATCCATCGCGGCTTCCGGAAGAAGGACCTGCCCGAGCTCGAAGCTCGGATTCAGAAGCTCCTGGCGGACTAGACAGCCTAGTTTAGTGGCGGAGGCCATGAGCTTCCGCGCGCGACGGCGTTGCTGACCTGTTCAGCGATGTAATCCACGACCTCGCAGTCGGCCTGGCTGAAAATTGGCCGCTGTGGGCCGTTGGCCAACCGGAGCATCCCGTAAAGGCGACCATCGTGGATGAGAGGTCGGTAGAGAAGGGCTCTAACATCCAAGCCCGGAACGCCGTCGACCTCTGCGTCGAACCGCGGGTCGCCAGTCGCGTCGGCCAGTGTCAGAAGTGAATGCTCTCCCAGGGACGCAGCCGCTTCCAACAGGCCGGAGTAGGATGAAACGGCCTGACCGACGAGTGAGCGCTCGCCGATTCCGCGCGCCGCGACGATGCGGAACTCGTCGGTCGCTAGGTCCAGTAGCGAGGCTGAAATCGTGTCGCAGGGGATCAGCTCCTCGATGAGCCGCGCCGCGAAGCGGAGCGCGTCGGCCCGCGTGTTCAGGAACAGTAAGTCGTGGCAGGCCTCGAAGGCTTCACCGATGCGGTCCTCCGACGGAGGCGGGGGAATGCTGGTTAGGGCGGGCGGCGGCGTGGGCTCATTTCGCTCGGAGAGCGGAAAATCGATGTCGACGCTCTTGTGCCAATCCTTCCACTCGATTCGTACGACCGGTGGACGTTTCGGGCTGGACGTCCAGACGTGATCGAAGACCTCGATGCGCACGAACTTACCATCGGGAGCGGAGGCCAGCTCGGCCTGCACCTGTTTGAGTAACTGTGTAGCGAGCTTCTCCACGGCGCCCGCGGGCATAGACTTCGGTACGGCGTAGAGGCGTTCTCGGAAGTTCAGCGGGTTGCCTCGGCTCGGCTGCTCCTCGCGCGCGCTGAGCAAGACGACCTCGCCCTCGAGTAGCCGTGTGGAGGATTGGCTCGGTCTGCGCGGTCCGCGGTTCGCCTCCAGAGCGTCACTTGGGGTCGACGGTGGCAGGGCACGAGCGGCTTCGGGTTCGGGCGGGCTCGTGTCCGCGGCTGCCGGTGTAGGCGCGGAGCGCCATCCGTGTGCTTCAGACTCGGCTGCGCTCGGCTTGACTGGCAGGTCGTCTTCTCGCGTCGCGACGGGTTCGCCAGGGACCAGCACATAGCGTCTGCGCGCCCGGGCATCCTGAACGACGACGATCCCGTCGGCGGAGACGCTGCAGCTCGCGCCGGGCGGCAGCACCGCCCGCTCGCCCATCTGTGCTCGGCTTTCTTGGAGCGCAGCCAGCCAGGTCGCGGCCCGGACGGTTCCCTCGAACAGCGGGTTCGACACGCCGAACTCGCCGATTTGAACTTTCCAGTCCTTGATGCCCACGACGCTCGCCCTGGTCTATAACGCTAGCTGTTGAGCGGATCCCGGGTCAAGTGATGGGGGCGTGGAGCTTGGGCATCCCGTCGTTCGCTGGCATTGCGAGAGTCTCCGTTGTAAGAACCGCTGAATGTGGGTCCTGGTCGTCGGTCGAGAGGGAATCGAGCAGCGAGAGCATAGCGCGGTGGCGGTTCTGCAAGACCTCGGCTGCAGTGTCCGCGTGGCCACCCTTTGGGATAGGTTGGACGACGACGAGCTCGCGGAGAACCCTCCCGCCACCGTATTGATCGAAGCTGGCGACGAAGCCGACGCAGCCCGCGCTGCCCTAGTGCGGATCCGAGCGGCGAAGTCACTGGCCGAGGTGCCGGTGCTTATCGGGATCTCGGTCAGCGCGCTTTCCCGGTTGGACGTGAGTGATGGCTACGACGACTTCACGCTGATCCCGTACGTGCCCGCCGAGCTCTACATGCGTATCCGCCGGGTCGATTGGAGCCGTAGTGATTTCGCTCAGCAGGAGCGTGTCAAGATGGGACCGCTCTGCATCGATTTGGCGGCCCACGAGGTCACGGTGGACGGTCGTTCACGGCAGCTCACTCACCAGGAGTTCGCGCTCCTCAGTTTCCTCTGCCAGAACCGCGGACGGGTGTTTTCCCGACGCCAGTTGCTCGAGCGCGTCTGGGGCGTCGACTACTACGGAAGCAGCCGCACGGTCGACATCCACGTTCGAAGATTGCGCATGAAGTTGGGTAATTCGATCCATAACCTCGAAACAGTTCGAGGTGTTGGCTACAAGATGAAAGAGCCCTGATGGCCGGGCCCCTGGCGATTTCGGTGGGGGATCCTGCTGGGGTTGGCCCCGAGGTCGTCGCCGAGGCCACGAGCAGAATGCTCGCCGGGGATGCGGCGCTCGTTTTCGGGGATGCGGGCGCGATGGAGAGCTTGTTTCGCGCCCGCGGCTTTGATCGGCTGTGCAAGCTGGGTTCAGCGGCGGACGCCAAGCTGGGTCCGGGCGAGGTGGGTCTGGTCCACGTCGTCGATTGGCCGCAGCAGGTCGTCGAGGCCCGTTCGCCGACTGCCGCAGGGGGCGAGGCGCAGCGGCGGGCGCTGGAGGCTGCCTGGGACGCGACCTTGGCGGGGCAGGCGCGTGCCCTGGTCACGGGGCCCGTCAGCAAGGAGGCCGTGGACCTGAGCGGGACGGCGTTTCGAGGGCAGACGGAGCACTTGGCGCAGCGCGCTGGTGTGGATGTGGACGCGGTCACGATGATGTTCCTCGGGCCACGCCTGAAAGTCGCGCTCGTGAGCACGCATTGGTCGATCGTGAACGTGCCTAAGACGATTACGGCGGACCGTATTCAGCGCGCTACGCGCCATTTGACGGAAGCCCTTCTGCGCTGGGACAGCTCGGCTGCTCCCCTGCGGATCGATGTGACGGGACTCAATCCTCACGCCGGCGAAGGCGGACTGCTGGGCACCGAGGAACGGGACATCATCGCGCCGGCCTTGACCGCGCTTCGGCAGGAGCCACCGTTTTGCAACGGCCGGGTCGAGCTGAGCGGACCGACTCCAGCGGAGGCTTCCTTTCGTTTCGCGGCGGACGGCGCGCTTCACGGGGTGGTCGCCATGTACCACGACCAAGCGACGATTCCTTCGAAGTTGCTCGACTGGGGGCAGGCGGTGAATGTCACCTGGGGGCTACCTCGTGTCCGGGCCAGCGTGGACCACGGCGTTGCCTACGATGCGGCCGCGCGCGGCACGGCCTCGGCCGAAGGCATGGTCGCCGCGATCGAAGCGGCGCAACGACTGACGACCCGCGACCGATGAGGTCAGTCGATGACTGAGTTCATAATCATTACGGGGGCGCGCGAGCACAATCTCAAAAATGTCTCGGTTCGCTTGCCCCGCGGGAAGATGACCGTTGTGACGGGGCCGAGCGGGAGCGGGAAGTCGAGTCTGGTGTTCGACACCCTTTACGCCGAGGGGCAGCGCCGCTACGTCGAATCACTGAGCGGCCACGCGCGTCGCTTGCTCACGCGGCTACCGCGGCCGGATGTGGACGTCATCGATGGGCTCTGCCCCGCGCTCGCGGTCCGGGAGCGAGGCCCGAGCCGCAATCCACGTTCCACCGTGGGCACTCAGACGGACATTTACGACTACCTGCGTGTGCTGTTCTCCACGCTCGGACAGGTGCATTGTCCGGTCTGCGGCGAGCGGCTACAGGCCTATCCTGTCGCCAAGGTGGTGCAGGAGGTTGGTAGCTGGCCCGCCGGTCAACGGTTTTCGGTTTTGGCTCCGCTGCTGCGCGCGGGGGAGCCGGTGCCGAAGAAGCTGCTGGAGGAGCTGCGCGGCCAAGGGTTCGTGCGTTTGCGGATCGATGACGCTGCAGTGGACCTTGCGGACGTGCGCAAACTCCCGGACGGTGCCTCCATCGAGCTGGTGATCGACCGGCTCTCGGTGCGCGAGGGGATCGGCACGCGGCTCGCCGAGGCGGTCGAGCTCGCGTACCGGCTGAGCCCCGGGCTCGTGGTTCTGAGGACCGAGGATGGTGGGCGGCGGCCCTTTTCGGAGGCGTTCCTGTGCTTCGAAGGCCACGCGAGCGTACCGCACGTGACACCGCAGCTCTTCTCGTTCAATGCTCCGGCCGGCGCCTGTACGAGCTGCGAGGGCCTGGGGACTCGGCGCCAGTTCGTGCCCGAACGGGTCGTGCCGGACCCGGGCAAGTCGCTTCGGCGCGGGGCCATTTCCGCCTGGGGAAAGCCGGGGCTGGCTTTCTACCGGAACAACCTAGACAAGCTGCGCTCGAGCAGTGTCGACTTGGACTCTGCCTGGGAAAAGCTGTCCGAAGCCGATCGTAGCCTGGTGCTGGACGGGGGGGACGGCTTCGAGGGTGTGCTGCCGGGGCTACGGCGCCGCGCCCACGAGTACGAGCGTCGCAAGCTGGCCGAGGGCGGGGACGAAGAGCGAGTCATCGAGTACCTCGAAGAAGAGCTCGGGGCCTTCATGCGCCTACAGACCTGTCCCGACTGCCGAGGGACACGCCTGAACCCCAGCGCGCGGGCGGTACGGCTCGGCGAAGAATCTATCGACCGCGTCGTCGCCAAAGACGTCGAGGCCACACTCGCCTGGCTCGAGAGCCTTCAGGTGCCTGATCGCTCCCGAGACCCCGTGCGACCCGTTCTGGACACGATCCGCGACCGATTGCGCTTTTTGGATGGGGTGGGTCTCGGCTATCTCACCCTCGGACGGGAGTCGGCTTCGCTCTCGGCCGGAGAGGCTCAGCGGGTGCATTTGGCCACGCAGCTCGGGGCGCGTTTGTCCGGCGTCCTCTACGTCCTCGACGAGCCGACGGCCGGGCTGCATCCCGCGGACACGGCGAGACTGCTTCAGACTCTTCAGACGCTGCGGGACAGCGGCAACACCTTGACCGTGGTGGAGCACGAGCCTCAGATGATGCTCGCGGCCGACCATTGGGTGGAGCTTGGTCCTGGGGCCGGGGAAGCGGGGGGCCAGGTCGTCGCAAGCGGAAGCGTTGCAGAGCTGATGTCGGACCCCGCCTCGCTGACGGGGCAGTACCTAAGCGGGGCCCGCGTGGTGCCTGTGCCCGAGACCCGCCGCTGCTCGACGGCCGCGCCTCTACGACTCGAAGTTTCGGAGCTGCACAATCTTCGCGACGTGAGCGTGGAGTTTCCGGTCGCCGCGCTTTGCTGCGTGACCGGGGTCAGCGGGAGCGGCAAGAGCTCGCTCGTCGTGCAGTGTCTGTGGCCGGCGTTCCGCGCCAGGCTGGGCCTCGTGGCGGAGGTGCCGCCCGGGGTGCGGCTGCAGGGCGGCACCGGGTTGGCGCACGTGCAGTTCGTCGACGCGACGCCCATAGGCCGAACGGCGCGCTCGAACCCGGCGACATACCTGGGGCTCCTCGGTCCGGTTCGCGAGCTCTTCGCTACGCTGCCGGAGGCTAGGGCGCGGGGTTACCGGTCCGGTCGCTTCAGCTTCAACGTGAAGGGCGGGCGCTGCGAGACCTGTAAAGGGGAGGGCGTGCAGCGAGTGAGCATGCAACTTCTGCCCGATGCGGAGATCGAATGCGAGGTCTGCGCGGGACAGCGCTACAATGAAGAGACCCTGCAGATCCGCTATCGTGGGCTCAGCATCGCCCAGGTGCTCTCGCTCCGAGTCGACGAGGCCTACGCGATGTTCGAGGCCGTGCCCGCCGTGCGCGCGAAACTGGAGGCCCTTAGACGCGTCGGGCTCGGCTATCTCGAGCTCGGCCGCAGGTCGACGACCCTGAGCGGAGGTGAAGCCCAGCGCATCAAGCTGGCACGCGATCTGGCCCAGCCTGCTCGAAAGCCAAGCTTGTATATCTTCGACGAGCCGACGCGCGGCCTTCATTTCGTCGACGTCGAGCAGCTGGTGGGCGTCCTTCATCAGCTGGTGGACGAGGGGCATACGGTCATCGCGGTCGAGCATCAATTGGATGTCATTCGCAACGCGGATTTCGTCGTCGACCTGGGGCCGGGCTCGGGCCCCGCGGGGGGGCGCGTGGTGGCGGCGGGCACACCCGAAGAGCTGGGCAGGACCGACGCATCCGTCACCGGGCGCTACCTACGCGCTCGCTGAACCGTACCGTTGGCCTGGCGGACTTCGTCTTTGAAAGACCGGGCCTCGCACTGCGCGCCCAAGTTGCGTAGGCTTCGAGGGCATGCAGTCACGGAGAGTCGAGTCATGAGCATTCGCGAGATTTTGGTCCCGATGGTCGGACGGCAGGAGCTCGACAATCAGGACAGCGTTTTCGCGCCGGCCGTCGAAGTGGCCATGTCCTTGGGGAAGCGCTTTGGTTCGCACGTGGAGGTGCTCTGCATCGGCGCGGCCGAGGAGACGGTGCACCGCTCCTTGCCCTGGTGGGTGCCGACCTCGGGCGTCAGGGAGATCATGGGCCTGCTCGGGGAAGGACACCGGCTTCAGCAGCAGCGGGCGCGGGCCACCTTCGAGGCGGTCGTCGAGTCCCTCGGTTTCGACGTGCCGATGGCGGAGGAGCCACGCGCTGGCTTCTGTGCCTCATTCGTGACCACGGCGGGCGACCCGGACGAGACGCTCTCTGCGCGCGGTCGCTTGGCGGACCTGATCGTCGTCGCCCGTGGCGGCTTGCAGCCGCACTATTTCGTGGAAGTTGGGCTCCGGGAAACCGGCAAACCGGTGCTGGTGATGCCCGCGAACACGCCTGCGGCGGTCGGCCAGCGTGTCGCTCTCGCGTGGAACGGGACGGTCGAGGCGGCTCGCGCCGTCGCCCTGAGCATGGACTTCGTGAGCGGAGCCGAGGAGCTGACCGTCATCGTCGTCGATGAGGATGGCGCGGCAGAGCAAAGCGCGGCGCCCTTGCTGAGGTACCTGGCTTGGCACGGTTTAGACGCCGAACTCGTCCAGACCCGGGCGAATCGCTCGGCGACCGCCGAAGCGATATGCGGCGAGGCCATGAAGGCTGGGGCGGACTTGCTCGTAATGGGGGCTCATTCCCGTAACCGGCTGCGGGAGCTCATCTTGGGAGATGTGACCGAGCACGTGATGACCGAGGGGCAGATTGCTGCGCTGATGGTGCACTAGGGCTCTAGGGCCCTCGGTTCGCCGCTGCCAAGAACGAGGATGTCGCGCTGCCCGAGGTATCGATTCCGCGGGCGAAGCCGGCCAAGACTCGATTGCGAGTCGTCGGACACCTTGAGCACGCCTCAGTCGCGCTTTGCTCGGACGGAGTCTGCGCGTTCGGTTCTAATTCGCGGCCGGCTTGGGGCGCTTGAAGCACCAAAAGCCGTTATCGGCTTTGGCGAGATGCCAGCCCTCGGCGCCGAGCGCGCTGAACTGTGCGCTCATCGCGTCGGCCGCTTTGCCGCTGGGTCGCTCGCTCTGGTGCACGCACTTGTATTCGTGTGGGTGCCCGCCGCGAGGCCAGCCGTGTCCGCCGTCGTGATACGGGCAGGACTTGGCCTGGCCGCAGGCCCCCTGGCAGGCGGCGCCCTTGGCGCAGCCCTCGCAGGCCGTGCCTTTGCCGCAACTTTGGCAGGCGCTGGCCTCCGAGCTCTTCTTGGTTTGGGACTGAGCGGGCATACCGCCCAGGGCCAGCCACATCAGGCCAGCGGTGACGATCGAACCTAGAGCAGCAAAACGCATGGTTCCCTCCTGAAACGATGGGCAAGGCTAGCATGGGAGCGCGCAGAACGTGTCGATTTAGGGCGGCGCTGGGCTCCGTGGGCGATGGATCCAGTCCTTGGAGACGGGGTTTTTGGTTGCAGTGAGTTTTAGATGAAAGCACTCTCGGACGGAAGCAGATGAAAATCTTACCAGAGATCTTCGAAAGGAATCGCGCTTGGGCGGCTCGCGTCGAGGTGAACAACCCGGGCTTCTTCACGCGGCTTTCGGCGCAGCAGGCGCCCAAATACATGTGGGTTGGCTGTGCGGACAGCCGAGTCCCGGCGACTGAAATCTGCGGTCTCGATCCAGGGGAGATTTTCGTTCACCGCAACGTCGCCAACGTCGTCGTGCACACAGACCTCAACGTGCTGTCGGTCCTGCAGTACGCAGTCGAGGTGCTCGGGGTGGAGCACGTGATCGTTTGTGGTCACTACGGCTGCGGCGGAGTCAAGGCAGCGCTCGAGCACAAATCGCACGGGCTCATCGACAACTGGCTTCGAAACGTCAAGGACGTTTACGCCCGGCATCTGGAGGAGCTGTCCGGCGAGGCGCTGAGCGAGGAGCATCGGCTCAACCGGTTCTGCGAGCTGAACGTCATGGCTCAGGTTGCCAACGTCTGTTACACGACGATCGTTCAGGATGCCTGGGCCAGAGGGCAGAAGCTCGCGATCCACGGCTGGGTCTACAGCTTGAACGACGGTCTTCTGCGTGACCTCGGCTTGTGCGTTCAGGCCCTCGAAGAGCTGCCGCCAATCTACCGAATGACTTGAGGGCGCCTCGGGACATCCGCGGCCGACCGCGACCGCTGCATGTCCGTTCTGTATGTCGTGGAGGCATCGGCTCGCAGCACCCGGTGATCCTCAGTCGCTCGTCGCTCTCAGGATTGCCTTCGCGCGTGCGACCTGGACCCGCACGAGGCGTGACTTGGCAACCCGAAGGGCAGCGCGCGCCGCGGCGATGTCGTCGAGGTCGCCTTCGCCGAGATCGTAGCTCGCT
Source organism: uncultured delta proteobacterium (assembly GCA_963746475.1). Taxonomy (GTDB): domain Bacteria; phylum Myxococcota_A; class Polyangia; order Polyangiales; family Houyiibacteriaceae; genus SG8-38. The sequence goes on along the minus strand of CAVVBB010000003.1, from coordinate 262,012 downwards.
TCGGCTTGCCCTACGCGCTCTACAGAGACGGCGACGAGCTCCTCGGCGAGGGGCAGCTGGGCGTCCGCGACTTCCCGATCCGCTTGTGCTTGCTTCTGCGTATTCTCCATGGCGGAGCGGCTTTGCGCGGCCTGGGCTTGCAGCTCCATCGCGAGCGCCTCGCTGAGCTCCGCTTCGGCGACGGTCTTTCCGCCGTCCCACAGAGGCAAGGCCAGATTGAGACCGAGTCGGTAGCCGGGAAACACGTCGTCGTCGACGCCGCGTAGGCCGGTCTGCAGGGTCGCGGCCAGAACTGGGGCGCGGCTCTTGCGTAGGGTTCGGGCTTCGAGTCGTGCCGCTTCGCTTTCGCGCTCGAGGGCGTCAGCCTCGCTCGGCTGGGCAGGTTCAGCTTCGGTGTCGCGGCTCGGAAGCTCCAGCAGCCCAGTGTCCGGCTCCGCGGCCGGCGGCAGCGGCTCGCCCACGGTTTGCTCGAGTCGCCGTCTGGCTCGGTCGAGATCTGCTTTGCTGTCCGTGGCGGCCAGCTGCTGCTCGAGCGCCTGGTGTCGAGCGGCCGTCAAGTCCGATCCTGGGCGCTCGCCATCCTGAACCCTCTGCGCGACGCGGTCGCACTGCACGAGCGCATCGGCGGATGACTCGACGGCCCACTGGTGGACCGCGTGCGCGTGCAGCCAGCCGAGATAGCCGGCTCGCACCTGCCTCACAAGCGCGTCCTTCGTCTGGGCGCCCCATGCGCTCGAGGCGCTCTGCTTCGTTTCGGCGGCTTGGATGGCCGCCTTGGTGCGGCCAAAATCATACAGTGGTGCATGCATGCTGACGGTGGCGTCGTAGACGGCGTTGGCGCGGAAGGCGCTCGGCGAGCCGATGGGAGGCGCGGAGCGGACCGTGGCGGTCTTGCCTTCGAGCGTCGCCACCTCGACGACCTGGCTGCCCGGTGCAACGGCGCCGTTCGCGTCCAGCCCGAAGCTCGGTTTCCGACCCGCTTTGGCCAGTGCCATGTGCGCTGCGGCTTCCCGGGAATGGGCTTCGGTGATGCCCCAGCGGGCCTGGTTCTGCAGCGCGAGCGTCTCCAGCTCTTCCAAGGTGACGAGCTGTGCGCCCGCGACTCTGGCACAGAGCGTGAGCATCAACAGAGCTCCGAGCGCAGCGCCCGCGCGGCAAGTGCCGAGACTCCTCATGACTTTTCCTCCTTTACTCGCGACGAAGCGCCTCGATGGGTTCGAGTCGCGCCGCGCGTCGCGCAGGCAAATAACCGAACGCGATGCCTACGAAGATACCGAATGCTGCCGAGACGAAGATGGTCCAGGCCGAGACGCCGTACGACCAGCCCATGCCCGTGGCGATCAGGTTCGAGCTCAGCCAGCCCAGCAGCACCCCTGCGGCCGAGCCGATGAAAGACAGCACCATGGCCTCGGCCAAGAACTGCATCATGATCTGCCTCGGCGAGGCGCCGATGGCGGAACGGATGCCGATCTCCTTGGTGCGCTCGGCCACCGAGACGAACTGGATGTTCATGACACCGATGCCCCCGACCAGCAGGGACACCGAAGCGATGCCGACGAGCAAACCTGTCAGGATGCGGGCGACATAGTCGGCGGACCGGGCGGACTGGACGGGGCTTCGGATTTGAAAATCGTCGGGATCGTCCTCCGCCAGCCCGTGCGCCCGGCGAACGATGGGGCCTGCTTCGTCGATGGCAGTCTGCAGCGAGGTTCCGGGGCGAACTTGAATCTGGATCTCGTCGTAGCCCCCCGGCATGCCGAGGAACGTGCGGAACGTGGTCGATGGCACGAGCACGATGTCATCGATGTCGCGACCCGAGGTGGACTGACCCTTGATCGCCAGCACGCCGATGATTCGGCACGGCAGATTCGTGCCGATGGTGACCGTGCGCCCGACCGCATCGGCCGGTCCGAAGAGCTCGCGCGAGACGGTTGCGCCGAGCACGCAGACCTTCGCCCGTTGCTCCATGTCCGTCAGGTCGAACATGCCGCCGGTTTGCGTTGCCCAGCGATGCACGATGGAGAACTCCGGTGTCGTGCCGGTCACGCTCGTCGTGTGCGTGGCCCCGCTAGAGGAAACTGGGCGCACCTGCGTCACCGCCGGGACGAGGTACTGCATCGAGGTCGAATCCTGACGCAGGGCGGTGAGCTCCCCATCGCCGAGTGGCTTGGCGGCTTGCGCGCCTGCCTCACGACGCCCGACGTCGGTCCGGATGGCAATCAGGCGTGTGCCCAGAATCTCGAACTGTTCGAGAACCGAGCGGCGAGCGCCCGTGCCGAAGGTCACCATGGCGATGAATGCCCCGACCCCGATGGCCAGGCCGAGCATGGTGAGCAGGCTGCGCCCCGGATTGCGAATTGCCGTGCGAAAGGCGCGACCTAGGGTCTCGTTACGCGCTCGCCGCATCTCGACTCTCCGAAAGAATCACCTGCCCGTCCTTCAAGAAGATTTGGCGGTCGGCGATCGATGCCACTTCGGCGTCGTGCGTGACCAAAATCAATGTCAGGGCCCTGGCGGCGTGGATTTCGAGCAACAACTCCAGCACGGCGGTGCCGGTTCGGGAGTCGAGCGCTCCTGTTGGTTCGTCGGCCAGGAGCAGTCGGGGCTGACAGGCCACCGCGCGTGCGATGGCCACGCGCTGCCGCTCGCCACCGGACAGCTCGGCCGGCCGGTGCTCGACGCGGTGCGTCAGGCCGACCCGTTCGATGAGCTCAGCCGCGCGCTCCTCCCGCTCCTTTCGACGTATGCCAGCGTAGTAGAGCGGTAGGGTGACGTTCTCGAGCACGCTGTGATCCGCGATGAGATTGAAGGACTGAAAGATGAAGCCGATGTAGTGCAGCCGAACCCAGGCTTGCTGGTCGCGGCTGAGCGTGGACACGTCACGCCCGCCGAGCAGATAGGTGCCCGAGCTGGGACCATCGAGACAGCCGACGATGTTGAGCAGCGTTGACTTCCCCGATCCGGACGGACCGCGCAGCGCGATGATCTCACCGGACTGGACCTGCAAGTCCACACAGTCGAGCACCGGTGAGGCCATGTTGCGGAAGCTCTTGCTGACGTGATCGAGCTGAACGACGGGAATGCTCATTTCTGACCCCGCAAAGAGAGGCCTGGGGCGATGGCGTCGGACTCTGCTGAGCCGGAGATGCCGACGGCGATGCGGTCGCCGGTCTGCAGGGCATCGGCCTGGATCGGTCGAATCTGAGTGATCGCCCCGTCGGAGAGCCCGGTTTCGACGTCCACGGCTTCGATCTCCATGCCCCGCACTCGCCAGATCCGGGAGCGAGGTGCTGCGGGGGGAGCTCCCGCAGGCGTGAACCGGAGCGCGGCTTCGCGTACGGAAAGCACGTCACGCACTTGTGTGACCTGGATGCGAAGCTGGGCGGTCATGCCGGGAAACAGGACCCCGTCCGGGTTGATCGCGGAGAGCGTGACAAAGTAGAAGACGGCGCCTGCGTCGATGTGCGGGTCCGGGCTGATATGGATTACCGAGGCCTCGAACGGCCGGCCTGGATAGGCGGGGACCTCGAACTGTGCCTTTTGCCCGACCGTCACGTCGCCGATGTCCGATTCTCCAATCGGGGCCTCGATGTGCATCTCATCGAGCGCCGAAGACATGCGAAATAGTGTCTGCTGCGGGCTGACGATGAGTCCCGTGTGCTTCGGCGCTTCCAAAATCAGTCCGGGACGCGGCGCCAATACGTCGGTCCTGGCTCTGTCTTCTTCGCGGGCGGAGGTCCGTGTGCGCGCCGCGGCCAGCTCGGCCTTGGCGGCACTGAGGGCGGCGCTGGCTTTCATGACCGCGGCCTCTGCACTTTCCAGGCCGCTCTGACTAGCCAGGTTTTTGGCCGCCAGCCGTTTCGTCCGCTCGAGTGATTCCATGGCCCGCTGGTAGTCCGCCTCGGCTTCCGAGACCCGAGCGCTGCTCACGCCGGCTTCGGCTCTGGCGATGTCGAGCGCGAGCTTGGCTTGGCCCCAATCGAGTTGCGCCAGCATCTGACCTTCTTCGACGCGGTCGCCGGACCGGACCGCGATATGGACGAGTTGCCCTTCGAAGGGCGCCGGAACCGCAAACTCATCGGTTGGCTGCAGATGTCCCGTGACCCGGATCTCCTTCACGATGTCGGCTTTGGACACCAGCGCGGTCACATAGGGGCTCTGCGGTGGCGGGCGCGTGAGCAGATATGTGACGAGGCCAGCCAGCAGGAGCAAGAGCAGGATTGCGGCGCTCACCCAGCGAGGACGCGAGGATGACAGCTTCGGGATGTCGAGCCTGTCCAAGTCGCCCTGCTTCACCGGTTCACTCTACCCTCGACGAGGATGGCACCTCAACAACAATGCTGGCCTCGCAAATGGGCTTGCGAGACATCATAGGCGCAGGAATCCGTCAGGCATCAGCTGGGTCGCCAACATGACCTCGTTGATGTCGAGGTGACTGGTCCAAGTGCTGACCGTCTTATGGGCAGGCAGCAGCCAGAAGGACTCGATCGTGCTCTCTAGGCTTGCGTAGGCTTGTAACTGGCTCAGCAGATCGTGGATGGCTCCAGGGTCGTCGAAGGCCTCGGGCCGCGACCGGACTCGGGCGGCGACGATTTGAATCGCGTGAAGCCCGATGCTCAAGCCGAGCTCGCGGAAGGCCAAACGTCGCGAAGCTGGCTGCTGCAGCTCGCCAGCGCTCACGTAGTGCGCGAGCCCCGTGCGAGCGGCCGTGAGCAGAGTTCGCAGCAAGGCATCGCCGCCGAAGATTTGCTGCGGCATCAGCTGTGCGACGCGGCAGGCGTCCATCAGAAGTCCGCCGAGCCCGAGCGGGTCCGCGGTGATCCAGGAGCCAGAGGCGGTCATGGCCGCGAAGCCGCGCGTGGCTTCGCTCAGGCTCGCGGCGGCCGTTTGTCGACTCGCGAGTCGGGACGCCGTCCACTGCAGCTCGACGCAGGTGACGAGACCGTCGAGCGGGTCGTGCTGGCCCATCGAGGGAACCAGCACGCGTGAGAGATCGATGCTCAGCTTCCAGGCCATTCGCGGCGGCTGTCCGGCGGGGCCGGCGCGCGTGAACGCGCCGTACGCGGTCTGCGCGAGCTCCTGAGACCAGACGTTGTATCGGGGGTCCTGGGTCGCGCGTGAGACCTGGTCGAGCGCGTGCATCCACTTGCTCAGGTAGTGGAAGTACTGGCCGTCCCGCTCCCATTCGAGTCGTTCGTCCATGGGCTCGTGAGGGCCGCGTTCGTTTAGTGGCTTTCCGATGCGCAGCCCTCCGCGGGTGGGGTGAAGCTTGGCCCGCGTGTCGTCGAGTCCGCTGATCCAGCCCGTTCGGGAGTCGTCCGATTGGTGCTTGCCGAGCACCCGGTGCACCTGGTCTACGAGCCGCAACGCCAGCTCGGTGTAGCGAGACTCGCCGCTCGCTCGTCCCAGTTCGAGGAAGTTGCACACGGCAAAAGCGTCGGTCCAAAGGTAGCGGACTTGCTCGCATCCGGGGATCAAACCGCTCCGCTCCGCAAAGCGAATCATGAGCTTTGCCGCTTCCTGCAGACCTTGGGGGTTCGGGTTCAACGAGGAGGGACGATGCATCACGCGTGCCAAGCTCGCAGACTTGGGGCGTGGCGTTCTCGAGGTTGGCGAGGTTTGCTGCGCGCAGCTCCTGCGTGAACGGGCTCGACGCGCGCCGATTGCGTCTGCTGGGCGCGGCTAGGGGGTTTTTGGGGTAGAACCGAAAGATGGAAGCCTGGGTGCTCGAGCAACCTGCCGCCGTGGATCAGCAACCTTTGCGGCGTAGCGAGCGGGACGTGCCGGTCCCGGGTGTTGGTGAGCTGCTCGTGCGGGTGACGGCTTGCGGAATTTGTCGTACCGATTTGCACGTCGTGGAGGGCGACCTGCCGGTGCGCCGCTCTCCGGTGGTTCCGGGGCATCAGGTGGTCGGGACGGTCGCCGCGCTCGGCGCCGGGGTCTCTGGGCTGCGTCTCGGTGACAGGGTTGGCGTTGCCTGGCTGCATCGCAGCTGTGGGCGTTGTCGTTTCTGCCTGACCGAGCGAGAGAACCTCTGCGAGCAGCCGGACTTCACGGGCTGGACCGTGGACGGTGGCTTCGCGGAGTATCTGCTGGCCGATGCTGGGTTCGTGTACGCGCTCCCGGAGGGCTTTGGCGACCTGGAGGCTGCGCCTTTGCTTTGCGCCGGGATCATCGGGTACCGATGCTTGCGGCAAACCGGCATCGACGACTGGCGCGGCGCGCGGCTCGGGATCTACGGGTTTGGGGCGGCAGGGCACGTAGCGATTCAAATCGCCCGGGCGCGTGGCGCGGAGGTCTACGTGTGCACGCGCGACCAAGCCCGGCATCAGGATCTGGCGCAGGAGCTGGGAGCGGCTTGGACGGGTGGCGCCACCGAGCGTCCGCCCGTGGCCCTGGACGCCAGTATCATTTTCGCCCCCGCGGGGGAGCTCGTTCCCCCTGCGCTGGCGCATTTGGACCGAGGCGCGACGCTCGTGCTCGGCGGCATCCACATGAGCGAAATTCCGAGCTTTGCGTACGCGCTCATCTACCTTGAGCGGTGCATTCGAAGCGTTGCCAACAATACCCGTCAAGATGCGCGCGAGTTCCTCGACGAGGCCGCCCGAGTGGGCGTGAAGACCCATATCGAGACTTTCCCACTCCGCGATGCCAACGAGGCGCTGCGGCGCCTCAAGCATGACGGCATCAGGGGGGGCGGGGTGCTCGTCCTGTGAGATTACTCCGTTAGGACGAAGGCTCCCTGTGGCTGCCTGGGTCTCGGACGACGCGACGAGAGGCCCCATGAGGCGCTGGCTTTGTAGGGGATGGAGCTGCGGCGGGCTGTCCGTCGCGCAGCCATGTGCCGATTGAAACCTCAGATGTGAGCGGGGTATGCTGGCTGTCGAGCGATGAGAAGCAATACCGTCACACTAGTTCTTCTCCTCGCGACCACGGTCGCCTTGGGCTGCGGTGATGCTCGGGGGCTTCAGGGATTTGGAATGCTTCCCGATTGCAGCGAGGCTCCCGACTTCAACATCGACCGTACGACTTGGTTCAATCAAGAGGGCGGTCGGGTGCTGATTCAGAGCGAGGGCTGCGAGGGTCTGAGCCCGGGGGATGAGCTCCGAGCCTGCGCACTCACATGGGCATTCAGCCAGACGGACGCCGAGGTCGACATCACCGTCGACCCCGAGGCGGATGCATACCCCGTGAAAGGCCGCCTCTGTGGCTCCGAGCTTCATCTCCAAGGCGGCTGGTGGCTGTGGGCCATTAGCGAAGAGGCCTGGGTGATGGGGGGAGAACGCTGCCCGCCGTGGAGCCCCGCCTCTGAAGACGATGGGGAAGAAGTCACCATCGAAGAAGGGGGCAACACGCTCATTGTCGAAGAGGTCGACGGCGTCGGCCGCGCAGCCGGCACCCTCGCACTCAAAGGTCCCTGCGAGGCCAGCTACGAAATCACACTCATCGAGCGCTGGTGGGAACGAGACGCCGCTGCACGGTCGGTCCCTGGGATGCCATGACGCTGCACGGTCGGTCCCTGGGATGCCATGAGGAGAACGCGGCGAACGCCGTCCCTGGCGCGGCGAACGCCAGTCCGTTACGTCCCTGGGACGCCGGCCGCAGTCCGTTACGTCCCTGGGACGCTGCGCCTGCGTTCGCCTCTAAGCTGAGTCCGACCGGTCCCTGGGATGTTGTGGATTCCTGGGGTAGCGTTCGCCTTTATGCGAAAGTTTGCAGGTTGAGCCGTATGAGGACTACCGGGTAACGAAGGGGGAAGCGTGGCGAAGCTCGAAGGTGTGAAACAGGCCGTCCTCGATGCCTATCCCTGGGTTGAGGTCCTCGAGGGCATGGAAATCAAGGTGCTCCGCATTGCTTCGGATGGCAGTCCGTTACGTCCCTGGGACGCCGGCCGCAGTCCGTTACGTCCCTGGGACGCTGCGCCTGCGTTCGCCTCTAAGCGAGTCCGACCGGTCCCTGGGATGTTGTGGATTCCTGGGGTAGCGTTCGCCTTTATGCGAAAGTTTGCAGGTTGAGCCGTATGAGGACTACCGGGTAACGAAGGGGGAAGCGTGGCGAAGCTCGAAGGTGTGAAACAGGCCGTCCTCGATGCCTATCCCTGGGTTGAGGTCCTCGAGGGCATGGAAATCAAGGTGCTCCGCATTGCTTCGGATGGAGGCTTTACGATGATGTTGCGCGCTCAGCCCGGCTTTCAGCTGTTCACGCACCGTCATCTGGGCGAGGTACACGCGCATACGATTTCGGGTCGCTGGCGATACCTGGAGTACGACGAAGTCTTCGAAGCGGGGACGTACGTCTATGAAGAAGCGGATTCTCTTCACACTCTGAAGATTCCTGCCGATGTCGACGGCCCTACCGTCGTTCTGTTCGTGGTGTCCCAGGGACAGGAGATTCTGGATGATGAAGGCGAGCTGATGTCCGTGGAGACGGGGGAGACCATCGATGGGTACTATCGAGCCGCTTTGGAGGAAGTCGGAGTCTCGGCTCCGCCACCACTTCGGGCCTGAGGGCACAGGATGTGCCGTCCGTCCGTCCGCTCGGTTCGCGGAGACCGCCTGGCTAGCTCCGTAGCATGCGATTGAGCAGCTGACAGAGCTGTCTCTGGTCGACGGTCTTCTTGGCGCTCTCCAACATGAAGGTCTGGAGCACCGCCTGTGAACCGAGGACGAACGTCACAGCGAGACCGAGCGCTGCGAGCAGATCCAACGACCGAGGCGGAGCAGGTCACGGACCTCCTGACGAATGTCCAGCGCTACCGAGATCTCAGTGCTCTCGTCGCTGGCTTGAACCCATCCGTTGAGAACGGGCGCCCAGGGGTCGCAGCTAGGCGCGAGCTGGAAACACCATCCGTCTGTCCAGGAGCCATCACGGTTGCCGATGGCGTCGCGCAGCTGTGCGATGCTTTACTCTGGACTCGCGTCGGTGAGTCACAACAGGGCTGAGGGCAGAGAGCGATCTGCTGCAGACCGGATGAGGCACTGCGCTCGTACCGAAACGCTGTTCCCGAAATGTATCGGAAACAACGTCTGCGCGCGGAACAAGCTTTTCAAGAGATGCTCAGTCTTCGTTTCCTTCTGCTGCGGGCGCCCCGAGGGTCGATTCGGTCTGGCGAACCGGCTCGCTGAGCGAATCCGTAGGCTCGTCAGGGACCGGATTTCCGCCCCGGCCGTGGCGAAGGAGCTCGCGAAGCTTCTGTAGACTGTTCGTCTCGGTCGATGGGCCGAGCTCTTGATCTACCAGCAGGCGCCCAAGTTCGTCGCGAGGCAGCTCGCTCTGGCTCGTTCGGCTCGCGTCCGGATCGATGAGCTCTGGCGGCGGCTCACCAAGCCGCGGCTCGGTGTTGCGGATCGGCTCGTCGGCAAGCTCGCCTTCGGGAAGTCGGCCGGGCTCGGCCGCGTTCAGACGCTCGCGCAGAGAGTCGCGAAGGGTCGCGACATCCATGTCGCCTCCCGGGAGGGTGATTTCCTCGCGGGCCCCGGGAAGCTCGGAGAGGAGAACCTGACCAGCCTCGTCTCGATCGAGCTCGCTCGGCTGGTTGCGGTTGGGGTCGGGCTCCGCCGTTGGAAAGTCGTATCCATCGAAACAGGCCGGTTCCTGAATGTAACCGGGCCAGAAGTAGAAGAGGTCGGTGTAGTACCAGCGCTGCCCGAAGCTATCGAGATAGGTGCATTCGACCCAGGCGTCTTGACCGTAGGACCAGACCATCGGAAAGGCCGAGCAGGCCGTGTCGATGTCGCCGACGAAGACGAGGTAGCGCCCACAGTAGGCCGTCTGGACTCTTCCAGTCCAGTCGACGATGCGGTCTGCGAACTCGACCCAGAATTCGGCGTAGCCTGGCTTAAAGCGCGAGTTGCTCGCGCAAGACGAAGCGCCTACCGCTATTGCCAGCACGAGGAAAACGAAGCGAAGCCTATCCAAGTAACCCCTCATCAGGGTGCGAGGATACCGCGCACCGGGGCGATGTGGAAGGTGGCCTGGTCCAGGCTACTCAGCACCAAGAGGCCTGTTCGCCAGGTTGCTCGAGAAGCTCTCTTAAGTTGGCAGATACGACCCGGTAACCCACGTTTCCATAGAGTTTTTGACGCCCCTCGTTGAGGGAAAACGTCGGGCTGCCTTCGATCTTGTGCTTGTCCCGCAGCTCGATGTCGCGACAGAGCTCGGCCATGGCCTCGCCCGAGTCGAGCTTTGCCTCGACTGCAGCGACTGGAAGGCTCATTTGCTCCACGAGCTCGAGCAGCACCGCCCGGTCCGAGATGTCCCGGGCCCGTTCGAAGAACGCGCAGCGGACTTTCCAGGTCGCCTCTTCGAAGATTGAACGTCCTTCGAAGGCTTGCTGAGGGTTCGGGTCCACGGAGCCTTCGGCCGAGAGCAGTTTCACGGCATGGAGGACCTCATGGGCGCTTGAGGATGTCGTTGGCGCGACTTCGCTCCAGACACGCTCGTGGACCGAGACATGGGGGAAGGCTTTGGCGACCTTTCGAACGTGGTCGCCGAAGCTCGGATAGCCGCCTCGCTCCTTCCAGCCCTCGGCAATGCGGTGGCGGGTCGCTCCGAAGATGGGGATGAAATGGTAGCTCAGCTCGATGGAATGGCCGAAGTCGCGGCGGAGCTGGTCCAGACGAGCCTCGGCCACGTAGGCCCACACGCAGAGGACATCGGAGACATACGAAATACGGATATTCATGGTTTGGAGGACGCAATCATAACAGCGCCTTGTGGCGAACGAAGCCCCGTTTGACGGTTCTCCACAAAACGGTCGATAGACGGACGCCAGCACGGCCATCCCAGCACGGCCATCCCAGGGACGATCACGTGCCATATAGTGAACGAACAGACGTCCCCGAACAGACGTCCCAGGGACGATCAGGCGAGCAGCTAGACGTTTCTGGGCACAGGCACGCCGCGATGCGGGCAACCCGTTGTATTTGAGGCCGACAACTGGATATGAGCCAACCACGCCCGGTGTTTGCGAACAGCACGTACCTCGTCACGCGGCGTTGCCTTGGGAGGCGTTTCTTGCTGCGCCCCGACCCCGCGCTCAATCAGCTCTTCCTCTACAGTCTGGCGCTCGCGGTCAGGAGGTACGATGTGGAAATCCATGCTGTGGCCGTGATGAGCAATCACTACCATATGGTTCTGACCGATAGGAGTGCCGTGCTGCCTCTGTTCATGGGCTGGCTCAACAGTCAGCTCGCGAAGGGCATCAAGCGACTTCGTGACTGGGACGAAGTTGTGTGGGAGCCAAACGTTCCCTTCAGTGCAGTCGAGCTTCAGGGACAGGCGGAAGTGCTCGATAAGGTGGCGTACACGCTGCTGAATCCGGTGAGCGCGGGGCTCGTCAACAATCCAGCGGAGTGGCCCGGGGTGTTGAGTACACCGCAGAACCTGCAGAGGGGTAGCATGCAGGTCAGTCGACCCAAAGTCTGGTATCGGCAAGAGCTACCCGAGTCTCTGGCGCTGCCGTTAACCATACCGTTCTTCTTTGCGGATCAGCGAGGCTATTTGGATGCCCTTCGGGCGCTTCTTGCGAGTCGACTCAAGGAGCTTGAGGTTGAGCGCATGAGGGAAGGCCGTCAGGTTCTCGGACGAGAGGCGGTTGGCGTGACGCCCTGCACGGCGAGGCCCACGACTCCGAAAAAAACCTTTGGACGACGGCCGAAGTTCTCGGCGCTGACGCGAGCTGCTTGGCAGAAAGCCCTGGATCGGCTCAGGGGCTTTCGGGCCGCGTACCGGTCTGCGTACTCAGCGTGGCGAAGCGGCGACCGGGACGTCGAGTTTCCACCAGGCACATGGTGGCTCGCCCGCCACGCGGCGGTTGCTGTCGCTATCTAGCGATTCGAGCTAGAAGCCGCGAACCTTAAGTCCCCGTCGGTTGCTTACTTCGAATGGCCGGTGTGGGCACGTGAGGGCCGGTTGTGTAACCGTTCCCGGACGGTCAGCTTCGGGTTGGCCTGAAGAATTTAGGAGTCTGATAGAATTGTTCGATGAGCACGCGCTGTCGTTTCGCCTGCAGCGTGAAGCAGCGGACAGCGGTCGGTCGTTCAACATGAATCCTCGCTGGAAAGATCGGCGAGAGGTTACTATCCCAGGGATCAGAGAGGAACGTCCCTGGGATAGTCATGGTGCCGGATAGTCATGGTGGACAGGGCGTGCCGGATCCTATATCGCGCCTGCGGTCATGAGCTCACCTCTTCCCGTGGTCGTTGTTGGTGCGGGTGCTGCAGGTTTACTTGCGGGACTCTTCGCAGCGCGCCGGGGTCTCGACGTTGTGCTCATCGAAGGAACCAAGGATGGCGGGCGGAAGATCCTGATCTCGGGCGGAGGACGCTGCAATATCTTGCCCTCGGTCGTTGATCCGGAGCGCTATATGACTGACTCCTCGCCCAGCTCTCTGCGCAAAATGCTCCGCTCCTGGCCGCTGCAAGAGCAGCGGGAATTCTTCGAGCGGGAATTAGCGATGAGCCTCGTGCTCGAGGAGGACTCAGGCAAGTTGTTTCCACAGAGTAATCGGGCGCGCGATGTACGGGACAAACTCATGGCCAGCGTTCGTGAGGCGGGGGGACGTGTTTGGTTCGAAACGCGGGTTCGAGGGGTCCAGCCGCCACTGCGGACAAAAGGTCCCTGGGAACTGCAGCTGAGTGGCGGACAGAGACTGGAGGCGGCGGCCGTGGTTTTTGCGACGGGCGGGCTTTCTGTGCCTGCGACGGGCAGTGACGGAGCTGGGCTGGAGATGGTTCGGAGGCTTGGGCATCAAGTGAACCGCACGTACCCAGCGCTGACGCCGTTGACGGCGCGGCCGGTGGTACACGACGAGCTGGCGGGAATTTCGCTAGAGGTGACGATTCGCGCGCCGGGGCACAGGCCGCGCTTCTCGACCCAGGGAGGGTTCCTCTTCACCCATCGAGGGTACAGCGGGCCGGCGGTGCTCGATGTGTCGCACTTGGCGCACCGGTCGCGGATGGATGGGGGCGAACCGCAGGTTTTGACGGTGCAGTGGACGCCGCTCGACCGAGAGGGTTGGCTTGCTGTTCTACAAAGCGGCAGGGGTCGGCTCGGGCCGCTGCTGGCGCGGCACATGCCGGTTCGCTTGGTTCGTCGGCTTCTGCAGGAGTCTTCGCTGCCGTATGGGCAGTCTCTGGCTGAGCTCGGGAAGCGCCCGGCCCAGCGACTCATCACGAACTTGGTCGAGTACCCGCTGCCTTGGACCGGAGACGAGGGCTACAAGAAGGCTGAAGTGACTGGCGGGGGCGTTGCGCTTTCGGAAGTGCATCCGGTGACGATGGAAAGCCGACGTCACCCAGGTCTCTATCTTTGCGGCGAGATCCTCGATGCCTTCGGTCCGATTGGCGGGTACAACTTCCTCTGGGCCTGGGCCACGGGGCGCGCCGCCGGTAGGGCAGTGCTGTCAAACGGCTAGCGGCTGCCTGACAGACTGAGGCCTTCTCTCACAAAGAGCGCTCTGATGGCGCTCGCGGCAGCTCATCCGAGGCGAGGTCCGTGGAGGCGATGTTTTCCGACACCCGGTCGACGACGCGCCGCAGGGTGTACATCTGCTCGGCGCCGAGCCCCTGCCCGATGAGCGTCGCTCCGTACACGAAGCCGAACACGGCCGCCGCGATGGGTGCTCCGATGAGGGCCCATGGCGGCCGTCCCAGGGAGAACTGTACGAAGCCGTAGATTAGGCCCGCGAGGCCGGCGATGCCGAGTAGGGCGTAGATGCCCATAAAGAGCATCCAGACGTTCGGGTGCGGGGAGAAGCGACCGCGAACGGCGATGCCGTCCGGATGTTCGTCGATGTCGATGTTGAGGTAAGGGGACCAGAAGGTTTTCTGAGCGTCGTCCATCCAGAGGTTGGCGTGGCAGCGAAAGACCGCACCACGGCAGGGCGCCGCCTCTGTCTGGAGCTCGGACTTCAGCTCTCCGAGCCACTCATCCGCCGCGACGGGTAGCTGGAGCTCGAAGCGTGGTCTCATTCTGGGTGCTGACATCGTTCTCTAGATCCCCGGTCCGACGAACGGTGCCTCGACGATGCGGCCGGCCGCGTCTTTGTGGTCAGCGCCGCGGTCGCCCATGTGGATGCGAAGCTGCACTTTCAAACCCGGTCGCAATTCGGTCTGCGGAAGAATCGCAAGAACCGGGACATAGGTGCCCTGCAGTGAGCTCAGCTGCACTTCCCTTTGCGGGAGCACGTACTGGATGGGGCTGTCTTCGACGGGCGCGATGGAGAAGGTTTGCTTCTCGCCGGTCTTGTTGATGAGGTGAATGCGTAGAGCGTTACGGACGGTGCCTTCGGCGACGGCGAAAGGAGCCCCCTCGTGGCGAAGCATATTGGCTTCGAAGGGAGTGGTTTTGGCGAATGCCGCGACGGCGCCGACAAGCCAAAGGATCATCAATCCCCCATAGAAGAAGAGTCGGGGCCGGAGGAACTTGGTCGCCCTGCCTTCGAGGCCGTGCAGTGAGTCGTAGCGTACCAGGCCCCGGGGTCGCTCCAGCCGGTCCATGATGTCGTCGCAGGCGTCGACGCAGGCCGCGCAGCCGACGCACTCCATCTGCAGGCCGTTTCGGATGTCGATGCCGGTGGGGCACACGACGACGCAGCGCTTGCAGTCTATGCAGTCCCCGGCCTCGGGGTCGCTCGCCTTGCCCCGTGGTTCGCCCCGGTTCGGGTCATAGCCGATGACGGTGGTGTCCTGGTCCGTCATGGCGGACTGCAGACGACCGTAAGGGCAGATGATCAGGCAGAGCTGCTCGCGAAACCAGGAGAAGTTGAAGTACACAACGCCGGACATGATGGCCACCCAGGCGAAGGCGGTGGGGTGCGCTGACGGGGGTTGCCGAACCATGTCCGCCAACGAGGGCAATGAGACGAAATAGCTGATGAAGACGTGCGACAGCAGCAGGGCGACGACGATGTAGAGGCCGTGCTTGAGCGCTTTGCGCCAGAGCTTGTCGAAGCTCATCGGCGCAGCGTTGCGCCGCAGTCGGATGGCCCTCGGTCCCTCGATCCAGCGCTCGACCCGGCGAAAGACTCCCTCCAAAAAGACGGTGTGCGGGCAGGCATAACCGCACCAAATGCGTCCCTTAATGGCGGTGACGATCAGCAGGAGGAGGCCCATGCCGCTGAGCAGGAAGAAGACGAGCCAGAAGTCCTGCGCGTTGAATGTGCCGCCGAAGAGATAGAAGCGCCGGTTGGCGATGTCGAGAAACACCGCCGGTCGCCCTCCGACCTTCACGAAGGGCAGGGCGACGTAGATGATGATCAAGACGGCAAACACGACGTAGCGAAGCGTCGTGAAACGGCCGTGTACGTCCGCGGGATGAACGTAATTACGGCTGCCGTCCGAGCGAAGTGAGCTCGCTGGCTCTTCGACCACTGGCAGCCGTTGGCTCATTCCGTTTGCGCTCCTTTGTCTTCGAGTGTCTCGAGTTTGATATTCTGGCTGGGTTCTTCGTCCTCCCCGGCCTGAGCGTCCCTGGGACGAGCCTCCCTGTCATCGTCGTCCCTGGGACGCGCGTCGTTGTCGCTGTCATCGTCGTCCCTGGGACGCGCGTCGTTGTCGGCTGTGTCTGGGGCTGCTGCGCCCTGTTGACCAGCGGCGGTCTTGTCGGTGGGTGTCTCGTCCGTGAGAGCGGCGCCCATTGGGGCGGCCTCGGCGGCGCTGCCAGGGCGGTCCTCAGCAGGAGCGGCTTTGGCGTTGGGATCCCATAGGTCTCCCTCCGGTGCCTTGCCCTCGACTTCGGTGTTTCGCAGGCTGAGGACGTAAGCGGCGACTTGCTGGACGCCGCGGTCGCCCAAGATGGGCTGCCAGGGGGGCATGCCCTTGGCGGCGATGCCGGTCACGAGGGTGCTGTGAATGTCTGTCGGGGCGCCCCCGTGAATCCAGTAGCGGTCGGTGAGGTTGGGGCCGAGGCCTTCACGGCCCTGGCCCTGGGTGTCGTGGCAGGCCACGCACTGGGTCATGAAGATTTCCTGGCCTGCGGCGAGGGCATCTTGGTCTTGCAAGAGCGCCATGAGGGACTCGTCGCTGACCTCGGTCTGCTCGGCCGCGGCCGCCGCGAGGGCTTCGTCGTACTCTTGTCGCGGCAGGGTGCCCATGCCGAGCTCGTGGTAGTAGAACCAATAGGCCGCGCCGAAGGCAATGGCGCCATAGAAGGTGATGAGCCACCAGATGGGGAGATTGTTGTCCGCCTCTTCGATGTCGTCGTAGACGTGTATGATCTCGCCCTGAATCTCGTCGTGTCGGTTGACGTCACTCATCGGTGCTCTCCTCCTCGATGTTCGCCTCACCGCCGACGTGCTCGTCGTCGAGAGGAAGCTGTGCGTAGTGGTTCACGTCCGCGCGCCGCATGCGCAAGACCCGAACGAGCACTACGATGAACGTCACCACGAAAAGCCAAAGCGCGATGAGCGGCAATATCAACGCAGGGCTCTGCGCAAAGACCTCCGACGCGAAGCGGCTCATGGCTGCCCCCCGCGGCTCGCTGCCGCAGCGACGGGTGCCCCACCGCCGTCCGCCGGCACATTGCTCAGTTTGCCGAGTCTCTGCAGGTAGGCGATGAGCGCGACCATGCGGCTCTCGGGGTCGAGCTCGCAGTCGCCGCCCGAGCCGTCACAGAGTTTGACGCCGTTGCTGGCTAGGTCCTCAGCCGTCCGCAGTGCATCGGCTCGCGCGCTCTGCTCCGCGGTCTGAATGTCCTCGGCGCTGTACGGGACGCCGATATTGCGCATCGCCCGAAGCTTGACCTCGGTGGCGCTGAAGTCGATGTGCTCGTGACGTAGATGGGCGTATGGCGGCATGTTCGACCCCGGCGAAATCTCGCGTGGGTCGACCATGTGTTTGAAGTGCCAAATGTTGGCGTACTTGCCTCCGACGCGCGCCAGGTCCGGTCCGATGCGCCTCGAGCCCCACTGAAACGGGTGGTCGAAGATGCTGTCGTCGAGGTCCGAGGCTGCGCCGTATCGTGCGCTCTCCCAGGTGAATGGCCGGATCATCTGGCTATGGCAGGTATAGCAACCCTCGCGCAGGTACACGTCCCGCCCCTCGAGCTCGAGCGCGCTGTACGGGGTGTTCTTGGTAGTCTCGATGGTCTCGGGCACCGCGAACAAGGTGGGCGTGATTTCGGCGATGCCGCCGACCGCGATGGCGACGACCACCAGGACGGTGAAGACCGCGCCGTTGCCCTCGATTAAGCTGTGCCAGGTGGGCTTGCCGCTCGCGCGCGCCCGCGAGGAGGTGGCGAGCGCGGCGATGGTCCACAGGAAGGCGATGAAGGCGAGCACCATGCTGGTCAGGCCGCCAGCGAGTGCCATGGCCAGCAGCAAGCCCACGACGATCACCGCGGACAGCACGGGCTGTCCGAAGATGAGGCTCAGCGAAGAGACTTCGGCTTTGGGCTCGTCGAAGACGGCGACTTCCGTCTCGCCGTCGACGGCCTTGCCGCTTCGCGCGGTGGCCACGAGGTTCCAGGCCATGATCAAAAAGCCGAGCAGGTACATCAGCCCGCCGACGAGGCGCGCCCAGTACATGGGGCGAATGGCGATCAAGGTCTCGACGAAGTTGGGGTAGAGCAGGCCGCCTGCGTCGTTTTCCGCGCGCCACATGAGGCCCTGTTGGATGCCGGCGGTCCACATCGCGACCACGTAGATCAGGATGCCCACGGTGCCGATCCAGAAATGGAAGTTGGCGGCGGCTTGAGAGTGGAGCTTCGTTCCGTAGAGCCGCGGCACCATCCAGTAGAACATGCCGGCGGCCATGAAGCCGTTCCAGCCTAGGCCGCCGCTGTGCACGTGACCGATGATCCAGTCCGTGTAATGCGCGAGCCCGCTCACGGCCTTGATGCTGAGCAGCGGTCCTTCGAAGGTCGCCATGCCGTAGAAGGTCACGCCGGCCGCGAAGAACTTGAGAACGGGGTCGGCACGCAGCCGGTCCCAGGCCCCGCGCAGGGTCAGGAGACCGTTCAGCATGCCGCCCCAGCTGGGCGCCCAGAGCATGAGGCTGAAAACCATGCCCAGGGTCTGCGCCCACTCGGGCAGCGCCGTGTAGAGCAGATGGTGCGGGCCGGCCCAGATGTAGAGGAAGACCAGGCTCCAGAAGTGGACGATCGAGAGCCGGTACGAGAAGACCGGCCGCTCCGCTGCCTTGGGCAGGTAGTAGTACATGATGCCGAGAATCGGCGTAGTCAGGAAGAAGGCGACGGCGTTGTGGCCGTACCACCACTGCACCAGGGCGTCCTGCACGCCCGCGAAGACCGGGTAGCTCTTGAGGAGGCCCACCGGCAACGCGAGGCTGTTGACGATGTGAAGGACGGCGATCGTGATGATGGTCGCGATGTAGAACCAGATTGCGACGTACAGGTGCTTCTCGTGGCGTTTGGCGAGGGTCCAAAAGAAGTTCACCGCGAAGACGACCCAGATCAACGCGATCGCCACGTCGATCGGCCACTCGAGCTCGGCGTATTCCTTTCCGGTCGTAAAGCCAAGCGGGAGACTCAGGGCAGCCGCGACGATGATGAGCTGCCAGCCCCAGAAATGGACGGACGACAGCAGGTCCGAGCCCACGCGTGCTTTGCAAAGCCGCTGCGTCGAGTAGTAGATGCCGGCGAACATCATGTTGCCCACGAACGCGAAGATGACGGCGTTGGTGTGCAGGGGTCTCAGGCGGCCGAAAGTCAAAAAGGGCTCCACGTTCGCAGGCCAGAAGGCGAGCTGAAGCGCGACGAGGGCGCCCACGAGCATGCCCACGATGCCGAAGACCACGGAGGCGGCCACGAACTGACGGGAGATCTTATCGTTGTATACGATTCGTTCGGTTTTCATCTTGTCCTTCTTGCCCGGACGCCGGCGGCGGCGTCGAGGGTTCGTCGTCGAGGGGCAGCAGGGCGAGTCGATCGCTGTGGTCGAAAGTGCCCTGTCGAACAGTCCATACGAAGAAAGCCACGGCGCCGGTCACGAGCGCGACAGAAACGATGACGAGGTACGCTAAGATCTCCATCGCCCATCCTTTCTGCTCAGCGCGGCCAGGGTGTAGGCAATGGTCGCGATGGAGCTGAGCGGCATCAGGACGGCGGCGACCCAGGGACGCATGAGCCCAGCGAGCGCCAGCGAGACGGTCAGCGCGTTGTAAGCGATGGCAAAGCCGAGTACGCGGCGGACGACGCGCGCGAGCGCCTCGCTGGCCTGCAAAGTCTGCGCAATGGCGCCCAGGCCCGGCGACACGAAGTAGAAGTCGCAGCGCGAAGCCATGAAAGGTCGATTCACCGCGGGGGTCGCTGAGCACGAGGCGACGTCCATGGCCGCGCGATCGTTCAGCCCGTCCCCGACGAATAAGCTGTGTGCCGGGTCTCTCGCAGCGATGTACGCCGCTTTTTGCTCGGGGCTCTGCGCGCCCAGGCAGTCTTCCTCGGCCATGCCGAGCGCCGCGCCCAGCTCCCGCACGTGCTCGGGGGCGTCCCCACTCAGGATGGCGAGCTGGTAGGGCCGCGTCTGCAAGGCTGCGATTTCCTCGGTGGCGCCGGGTCGCAGCTCTTCGCCCGTGCGCAGCAGCGCAACGAGCTCACTGTCCACGGAGAAGCAAAGATCGGCCTGGGCATCGAGCAGAACGGACTTCGCAGCTGCCCAGCCGGGTGCGCCCAGCCGGTAGCGCTTGCCGCGGTGCCGGGTCTCGAGCCCGGAGCCGAGCTCCTCCCGCACCTCCATCGACTCGAAGCCCACGCCCGGCCGCCCTTCGAGCAGGCGTCGGACCGCGACGCTCTTAGGGTGCCCACTGCGGACGGTCAGGTTGTAGAGGACGGATCGCTCAGCGTCGGTCAGTGCGGCCAGGGCCTCGGCGTTGACGATGCTGAGCGTGCCGCTGGTCAGGGTGCCGGTCTTGTCGAACACGATTCGCTTCGTCGCTCGTATGCGGTCGAGCAAGTCGCCCACCCGAATGAAAATCCCCATCCGCCGGAGCGCGGTCATCACGAGCTCGTACGCCAGCGGCGTCGCGATGCCAAAGGCGCAGGGACAGGTCACGACGAGCACGGCCGTGCCGACCTGCAGCGCGAGCGCGACATCGCCGCTGCGCATCCACCAAAGTGTCATGCCGCCAGCCGCGAGGGTCAGGACGGCGAGCACGTAGTAGCGGCTCAGCCGGCTCCACCAGGCGGTCGAGACGGGGCCCTGTGAATCACCGCGCTGCGTACCGACCAAACCGACGATCGCGGAGGCTGAGAAGGCCATGGCCGCGGACCCGAGGAAGGCGGCCTGGCCGACGTTGAACGCTCCGGCCGGAACGGTGGAGCCCGGGGGAAAGTGACGCGGGCGGCTCTCCCCGTCGATCCAGTCGAGGGAGCAACGCGCGGCCTCCCCGACTTGTAGGTCCACCGGGACTAGGTCTCCGGGGGCGATGAGCAGCTTGTCTTTTTCGGCGACTGCGACGCAGGGAACGATCTGGACGAGCGGACCTTCGAGTCTGCGGGTGAGCAGGCTCTGCACGCCGTCGTCCGTCAGCAGTTGCGCCCGGTTATGCTCCAGCATGCGCTGCTGAAGCCAGCGACCGAGCAGCATGAGCGCCACAAACACCGTCAGCGTGTCCACGTAGTCGGCGCGTCCGCTGTCGAAGAAGAAGGACCATGTGCTTCCTGCAAAAGCCAGCACCACGCCGAGCGCGATCGGCACGTCCAAGTGCAAAACCCGCTGTCGAAGCGCGGCCCAAGCCGAGCGGATGAACACGCTTCCGCCGACGAGCACCGACAGCACGCCCGCGGCGTAGATGAGCTGGTTCAGGAGCTCATAGACAGGACCCGAAGCCAGGCCTAGGTAGATCGCGGTCGCAAAGATCATCGCGTTGGCTGAAAGCGCTGTGCAAATGCCGACCCGAACGAGCATTTCGTCGCTCGGTCGCGGGCTCGATGCGCGTGCCGGGCCGAGTAGGTAGCCGAGCTCTTCCACGGCCTGGACCCAGCTCGTCAGCCCGAACCCGGGGCCAACCCGGAGCTCGATGCGGCCGAGCGCGGGGTTGATATGGATGCTGCCGGGATCCTCGCGGCTGTGTCGGCGAAACAGTTCTTCGAGCAGCCACACACAAGCGGCGCAGTGCATGCCCTGGATGTCCAAAGAGACGCGCTGATCTGCGCGGTTCTGCTCTCGCGACGCCTCGAGCAGCTCGAGCCACTTGTGGTCGGTCCTGCGCGTTTGCAGGTCGACGGGTGGCAAGCCCGGGCCGCGACGGAGCTCGTAATACCGCGTGAGTCCCCCGGCCCGAAGAAGCCGGTGCACGCTGCGGCAGCCGGCGCAGCAGAAGGGCGCAAAGCGTGCGGAGAACAAGGGCTGGGCGCAATGGATGCAGTGGCTATCGACCGGGTCCACGGCCGGCTCCGAGAGCGCTGCGGCGCTCCACGCGGGGCCGCTCATGGGCCCTCCTCGAGACTGCTGTGCGTGCCTGCCGTGGGGTCGTGGCAAGAGGGGGCGCCTTGCTGCAGTCCCGAAATGGGCCGAATCAGGAACAGGACGGCTCCGACGCCCATGACCGCGGCCAGCAGGCGCGCCGTGGCGGCAGGCTGGGCACGGTTCGCCCGGCGCGCCAGCCAGCTCGCACCGAGCAGGCCGAGGCCGCTCACCAGCGCAAAAGCGAGCATGCTGGCGGCCCCCGCGGTCGGCGTCCCCGTGGACGCCGCAATGAGAGCGGCGGCTACCAGCGCCCCGCAGGGCAGCAATGCCGTCGCGAAGCCCAGCAAAAACGGCCGATCGGCGAGCGCTCGAAGAGAGCGGCCGATCCAGGATTCGGCGGGACTCGGCTCTTGGCGGGTTCCGAGCTGCACGTAGGCCTGGCTCGGGCGCTGCCACAGCCGAAAGGCCACGGCTCCCAAGCCGAGGGCCAGGGTCCAGCTGAGAATGGCCCCAGCCCAGGGTCCGGGCAGCGTGGAGCTCACGACGCGTCCGAAACTTCCGGACAGCGCACCGAGCAGGGCGTAGCTGAGCCACCGCCCGGACTGATAGCAGAGCTGGCGATTGCCGTGGCCAGGTTCGCGGCAGGCGTACGCTGAGAGCGGACCACACATGAGCGTGCAGTGCGGTATCGAGCCGAGACCCGCCGTCGCACCGGCCAGCAATGCCAGCGATACCTGAGATAGCACGGAGATGACCCCCTCTGGTGCGACTGCGACTGCAATGCCCATGCCAGACAGCCTCGTGACAAATTCCCGCGGTTCGTCCCTCCTGGCGGAAACTTACGACTCAGGCATGTATCGCAGCGCAGACTTCTAGGGAAGCGCGTTGCGCAGAATCTGGTTCAATCTGGGCCAGCTCGCGCGGTCGAGAAGATTGAGCGCCGGCGTTCCGCTTAATTTTTTTACCACCTGCACGCCCGCCGCCGTGCTGGTCGCGAGCCCGGCGACGAGATCGGGGCGCATGTCGAATCCCTTCATGACTCCGACCACGGCGTAGGGATCCGACGCACAAAGAACCCTGAGCCGCAGCGCATCCTTCATGGCTTCAATCGCCGCGTCTCCGTTGTAGGGCTCGAGCGGCGAGGCGCCGGCTTCGGCGATGAGCACCTCGGGCTCTGCCTCTGCCACCAGGTCGAGCAGGGCGCGGAGTCGCGGCCTGTATTGGTCGACTGGCAGCACTGAGCTCGGAATCCCGACGTCGACGAAATCGAAGATCGCATCCGCCCCCGCGTCCTTCATGCCGAGGACGTCCCGGTATCGACCCGCGCCCGTGAGTTTGGCGCCCACGACGCGGCGTCCTGCTCTTTTGAGCTCGCGTATGATGATCTTGGCCACGGTGGTCTTCCCCGCAGACATAGACGTGCCGAAGATGAGCACGGTAGGGACCTGAAAACTCACCTGCTCCTGCGCCGCTCGTCGTGCGAAGTCGCTCATCGAGAGTTTTTGGCCGTCACGGACCGCGTGGCCGAGGTAGTCCAACTGCATCAGCGGCGGCAGCACTTGAGAGACCGAGGTCGCCATGCCGAGCAGCCCGGCAGCCGTCAGCAGGTTCATGCGGCCGTCTTCCCCGATGCGCTCGTGAGAGCCGACTACCTCCAGGGTCGCGTGGCGAACCCCGAGCGCCCCGACCAGCGTGTCTCCATCGACTGCGTGGACCAGCCGTCCGCTGCTCAGCTCGATGCAAGACATGCCTCCTCGGGGAACCGTGATCTCGCCGACGACGTAGTCTCCGACCTCCCATTGCTCTCTCGGGATGCGCTCGCAGTCGTAGGGTCGCGTCTCGAAATCCGTGATGCGCGTCAGCGAGGCGTGGAAGGTCTTCTGGTTCATGAGGGCACCTCGTCGATGGGGGGAAACAACAGGAGTCGGGCCAGCAAGGCGGAGCGCTCGACCATCTTATCGAGGATCAGATGCTCGTGGCTGGCGTGAGCGCCGCCGCCGACCGCGCCGAGGCCGTCGAGCGTCGGCGCGAACTGGCTGGTCGTGTTGCCGTCCGAGCCGCCGCCCACCAACGCATGGTCCAACTCGATGCCGAGCTCCTCGGCGGACTGACGCGCCAAGATCCAGAGCTTTTCGTTGCCCGCGGTGTACTCCATGGGGGGCCGTCCGATGCCGCCGCTGATCTGCAGCGATGCACCGGGCGTTTCCGCTTGGAGTGCATGGATCGCGCGCTCTAAGCGCTCCGCATCGGCTTGGCTCGGCACGCGCACGTCGACGACGGCCTTGCTCATTGGGGCGACCACGTTGGCGCCCAGACCGCCATCGATGGTGCCCACGTTGACGGTCACGCCGCGCTCTGCGTCGTTCAACGCGTGGAGTTTTTGAATCACGTGCGACAGCTCGAGAATCGCACTGACGCCCGCCCCAGGGTCCAGACCGGCATGCGCGGCCTTTCCCGTGACCGTGACCGTGAACTGGCCGACGCCTTTGCGCGCCGTTTTCAGCTTTCCGGTCGGCCCAAGGGACGGCTCCAGCACAAAGCAGCGGTCCGCAGCCTTGGCGAGGCGTGCAATGGTTCGGGTCGAGTCTCGGCTGCCGATCTCTTCGTCGGAGTTTACGAGAAACACGGGCGTGACCCGCAGAGCCTCCCCGCGGACGGTGCGAGCGGCTTCGACCGCAAACAAGGCCTGTACGAGCCCGGCCTTCATGTCGTAGACCCCCGGGCCCCAGAGTGTTCCATCCTCTTCTTTGAGCGGCATCGTGGCCAAGGTGCCCCTTGGCCAGACCGTGTCCGCATGTCCCAGCAAGAGCTGGATCGGCTGCCCCGGGGCCCGGTCGCGTGGTGCGGCGAGCAAGGTGCCACCGCTCTTCCGCCCCGCGACGAGGCGAGCCCGAAACTCGCGAGCCTCCAGCTCGGCCGAGAGCAGCTCGAACACCGCGGCCTGGGCCGCAGGCTCGGATGAGGGAGACTCCGCCTGCGCGAGTCGTTCGAGCAGCGCCTTCATGGCCCCGGCCTGCGACTGCAGGCGAGCCAGCAGCCGCGGGCTCGAGTTAGCGGCTGAAGCCTTTGTGGTACGGGAATGCATGGGTTTCGCCGACGCGTGCGAAGCGACCTGGGTGAAGGTACGCGAGTAGGGGGGCTCGACGAAGAAGATCCTGGTCGTCCATGTCAGCCTCGCGCAGGCTGTCTGCCGCGATCGAGGCCGCGACGATGCGGCCTGCAATGAGCCCATTTCGTCCGAAGCCGTCGATGATGCGGTCCAGCTCGCACTCGAAGTGAAGGTACGCGTCCTTCAGCAGCACTCCGTTCACGACGCGGGCGGGGATGGTCGGCAAGCCAGAGAGGGCGTGCTTCTTGGAGTCCTCGCAGCGTGGTGCCGCCGCAAGGCTCGTCAGCACGATCTGCTCTGGCCGAGGAAAGCTGACGGTGAACACGCTCTCTCGTGCAATGTTGGTGTAGGTCGCGTGTGAAGGCGTGCACACGAAGCCGAAGTAGGGCTCCCAGCCCAGCGGCATCGCCATGTGCTTCGGGGCAAGGTCATAGTGACCGTCCGGCTCGCGCGTTCCGACGACTGTGAGCGGGGCCAGCATGTAGCATTGGTCCCACAGAGCAGCGTCTGCTTGGATCGGAATCATCTCGGCGGGTTCGTTCATGTTGTTCCCTCCATGCTCTTCGCTGCGACTCCAGACGACAAGTGCTGAGTGTGCCTGCGTTGCGCGCGCTCCGCAGAACCCGAAGGGGGGACCGACAGCGAGTGAGCGACCATTTTGCGTGGCCGGCATGCATGCCTTAGTGGCGGACGCCAGATTGAGGGCTGGCCGCGTTTCCAGCTCCTGGGCTCGCGGACTGGCGCTGCGCTTCCACGACTGAGCCTCTGCTGAGCTCCCTCCTCGCCCAACATCCTCGTTTGAGGACAAAATTCGCCTAAAAAGGCTAGTCCCGAGCTTGGGTACCCGGCTTGGGGCTCGTTTCATGTCCGATCGCCCGACCCGATCGCGCTGTGGTCTTGTGTAGCAAAGGGTGGGTCCCTTGGAGAGGAAGGTACCAATGAGACATCGTTTATTGTTGATGGGCATGACGGCCCTTGGCGTGCTGGTCGCCATGGCTGGGTCAGCCGGTGCGGTGAGTGACCGCAATACAAGCGAACGCGGGCAGATGATTCCGTCCCCGGATACTCCCGCGGCCATGGGCCACGTGAACAACATGATGCAGGAGCGCATGGCTGCAGCCGGTGGACCCACCGACCGTACCGTCACGGCGTTCGGCGAAGAAATCGTCAAGACGCTGCCCCTCATTCCTGGTGCCTCGGTGATCACCTATCCGGTGATTACGCCGTCTGGGAATCTATTCGCAGGTCATGGGCGGGGCATCGGCTTCTCGTCGATCACGGTCCACGAGCCTGTCACCGGTAGAATTATCTGGCAGACGCCTCGCTACCTTGGACCTCAGGACTACCTTCTGCAGAGGACGGTCGGACCTGGCGCGTATCTGGGTGGTTACCCGGGCATCGTCGATGACGGCACGCTAGCGACCAACAACTACGCGACCACCTCCGACGCACACAACATCTGGGCCTTCGACGCGGACAGCGGTGAGGTGAAGTGGGTGACCTCTCAGTCCGACTGGGCGCCCGGTCCGCAGCGCGTCAGGGAAGAACCCCTTCGGCCGCAAAGCATGGCCAACGATACGACCATTGCAACCCCCTTGCTTCCCAAAGCGCTCAAAGCGCCGTCGGGCGAGCCACTGGCAGGCTCGCTGTTCACCCGAGGTAACTTCGCGTATGTCGATATGCTCAACGGTGACCTCGTCATCCTGCAGAATGGTGACGCCGATAACCTCGCCGTAGGTTACCAGGCTCCGATCCTCTACTTGATCATCGACCTGCTCTGCTTCCCCGGCGGCCAGGTTTCCCTCGAGTTCAAGGACTTCTGCTCTGCGTTCGTCTACACGCGTTACTTCTCGGTCAACACGGTGATGGCGGACCCAATCCGCAACCGCGTCACGGTGACCTATGCCGGTGACGGTGCGACTTTCGACCGGTTCATGACCTGGGAGTTCATCACCGACGGCGGTCCGGGCCAGCCGGGCACCATTTTGCCCGATGCCGATCTCACAGACGGCGATTCGCCGGCCATGCAGCTCTCCTGGTCGACCAACTTCGGTCTCAACAGTGGCGCGACGCCGACCTGGTCGGACTCGGGTACGGTCATCTTCGGTGTCGACGGCGCGGGCATCACCAATGCCTTCGACGCGAACGACGGTGCAATCCTCGCGTCTTCGACTGGCGGTGGCGCAGGCTTCTCGCCGAGCACCGACCACAACGACCTTTTGGTGATTTGCTCGCCCGAGGCGGGTCTGGCTCAGGTCAGCCCCATCGACGGCAGCTTCATCTTCCAGAACACCGCGGACGGCTTGGGCCTGGAGCACCTTCCGGTGATGCCGGACTCGCCACTGCTAGTGACGGGTCGTCCGGACGAACAGTGCGTCGGCTTCCCGGTCACTCACCCGGACATGTATCAGGCCCAATTCGTGTTGGGTTATCCGATCCGTCTCTTGGAGGCCTTGGCGGCTCTGGGCATTCCGATTCCGAGCACGGTGACCAGCACGGCGATCGCAGACTTCCAGGCTGACGCTCAGACGGGCGAGACGATCCCGGCGAAGTTCCGCTCGGTCTACAATGGCAGTGGCGAAGCGAGCCTGGGCGCGATGGACAGCGGGCGGTATATCTCCGGCCGCGTGGATGCGGTGGCGGCGATCAACGCCGGTATCTTGAACCTGCTCCTTCCAAGGCGCTTCGATGTGCCGCCAGCCGAAGGTGGCTTCCTGATCTCGGAGCCGCGTAGCTGGCGCGAGTCGGTGCTCGCGCAGTTCCAGGGCGCGGCGCAGTACTGTGACGAGGTCATCAACGGCCGTTTCGGTCCGGACGGCGGTGTGATCACAGAGCCTCTTCCGGTCGTGGTGGCGGCACCTGACGCGTTCAACAAGGCGCGTTGGCTTCAGCTCAATGTGAACAAGGTGGGCTACATCAACTCCATCATGAAGAACTCGGTCCCCGGCCGCCTGAACAACGCCAACGCCGCAGGCGAGATCGGTGACCTCGAGGCTGCGGTCGTGGTCGGCAATGCGGCGGACATCGTCGTGGCGATCACGGTGGCTCGCGACGGGATTCTTCTCGCGAACCAACCGGCCGACCCGAGCAGGGCGGAGCAGAATCAGGCGCTCGTCCTGATCCAGTCAGCCTGTGACATCGTCGACGAAACGATCACCATTCTGGATCGCACTGTCTGTACGGATGATGCGGACTGCGACGACGGGAATAGCTGCACGGACGACAGCTGCAACTCAGACCTCGGTCTTTGCGTCAGCACGCCCTCGGCACCGGGGACTGGGTGCGAAAATGGCGGCACCTGTGACGGCGAAGGCGCCTGTGTGCCTGCCGGCGGCCTCTGCGACGACGTGGTCTGTGAGGACCTCGGCGAGTGTGTCGTCAACGGATGCAACCCCGCGAACGGCCAGTGTGAGGCGTCGGACGCCCCAGACGATACGCCGTGCACCGGTGGCACATGCCAAGGCGGCGTGTGCGAACCCACGGATCTCTGCGCCGATGCGGCGACGCGTTGTGACGACGGAAACGAGTGCACCGACACCGACTGCGACGCAGACACCGGTGATTGCCTCGCGACACCGCTCGAAGGTCAGGCTTGTGGCGGCGGCGGCATCTGCGATGCCGGCGGCAACTGTGTCGTCGATCTGTGTGCGGACGCGGCCACCCGTTGCGATGACGGCAACGAGTGCACCGACGACGTCTGCGACCCGGCCACCGGCGACTGCTCGAACCCACCGCTCGACGGTGAGGCCTGCACGGATCCGGGTTTCGGGGACGGGTACTGCGCTCTCGGCGGTGACTGCGTCGCGAACTTGCGAGAGTCCGACAACGCGCTCGTTTGTTCGCCGTCGATTGCGACGATCAGCATCGACTTCGTCACGAGCTCGGAGGTCAGTGCGGCACCCATGGCGGGTGTTGCGCTTGACGTGACCAATCGGGTTCGCAGCGCCAACGTTCCGATGGCGGCGCTTGGCCTGCCGCAAGCCCAGACAGGTGTGACGCTGATATCCGCTGAGTTCGAGCTCACGGTTACGAACGGCGCCCCGGCGCTAATCGCGCTCTCGGACCCGAACGTCCCGCGGGCTATCACGGATGGCTTCGACATCGACACCGGCGAGGAGACGACGTCTGTCACGCCGGACGGTGGAGGCGCGCTTGGGGTCACAATGTCGAACGCTCAGGTCCGTGCTTCGGCGCTCGGAGGCCTACTCACGATTCAGCTTGGCCCTGGCATCGACAGCTGTGCGGTCACGGGCGGATCCAACCTCTTCCCGGTCGTTCCGTAACAGGCTGAGCTAGCAGCCGCGCAAAAGCGGCAAGACAGACAAGCCCGCGAGCACACTGCTCGCGGGCTTCGTCCGTTAACCGGGTGTTAGGGTCCCACGACCGGAGCTTCCCTGTCCGTCGCCATCCGTGCCGAGCGCGAAGAACCGGTCCACAGAGCCAAGACTCACTTCCTGGCTGCCTGCGGAGGTGCTCGAATCTGAGGGCATGGCGCAATGCAACGGCTGAGGTGAAGGTCGACTCTGGCGCAAGCGCAGGCGAGACAGCGATGACCCGCACACCCTCTCGGCCCTTCGGGCGTCTCTGCTTTATCCATGTGGCGCATCGGCCCGACTTGTGGGTGACTCGCGCGAAGCAAAGCAAGGCCCTCAGCGACGCAAGCGCCCCCAGCGGAGCCGCCCGCCCTTTACGGACGCGGCGCCCTGCGAGACAATCCCAACGTAAGGAGAACCGCCATGGGCATTCTGTCTTGGATCTTGTTTGGGCTGATTGCCGGAGCCTTGGCCAAGCTGGTCATGCCCGGAGATCAAGGCGGTGGATTCATCGCGACCACGGGGCTCGGCGTCATCGGCGCCTTGGCCGGCGGCTTTGTGGGGACGCTCGTCGGTTTCGGCGAGGTGACCGGGTTCAACCCTCGAAGCTTTGCGATCGCCGTGGCGGGAGCGCTACTAGTGCTCTGGCTCTACGGAATGATCAGGCGACGCGCCCGCGGCTAGCCCAGCAAATAGCTCACTGACCACTCGTCAAAGTTTGCTGCTCCTGACGTTTCGTGGGCGCGAGCAAGGCTTGGGGTTTGCACTCGTGCTCCTGTCTGGGTCGCCGAGGTCCCAGGCCAGCTCATGTATGTCGCCGAACAGATGGCAACGGCCGCACGCAGCGGACCTCACCGTTGCTGCTGCGCGTTGGGTCATAGAGGAAGCTGCGCCCATTGGGGATCGCGACTGGCTCGGGGCTGTGCATGAGGTGGCGGCGAAGCGGTTCGCGGGTGCAGGTGTCGCTGAGCGGCTCACTTGGGCTCCCACTTTCCGTGGGGCGGGGCGCATCCACAAGTGTCTGGTCTGGGCGAAAGGCTGGACCACAGGACTGCGTCCGCCGAAATCCGCGCGCGTCGGCTCTCGCGGCTGCCGAGCTGAGCAGGAACCAACTGAGCATGCCGCGCTTGTTTCTACCGCGCCGTTGTGCACGCGCGACGAAACCCGTGGGCCGCAGCCCCGGGGCTGAAGGGCTAGGCCCCTCCGCCCCTCCAACGACGGAATCGCACGAGCCGAATGTGCCGCGGATTTCTCAAGCCGGGTCTGCAGCGCGATCTTCGTGCCGGCTTAGAGTGGAACGGAAAGCCCGGTGCAGGCCTCAGTGCTTGCCTGACAGTTGGTTTGCAGACACGTCACACAGCCCTGCGAACTCGGATCCGCCGCACACTGACCTGCGCAATTTGCGACGGTGCAGCTGAAGAAGCCTTGCCAGCAGCCGGAGCAGTCCACGCTCATGCCAAGCTCGCTCTGTAGGCACTCGTTCACCGGAGGCCCGCCGCCGAATGCCGCAAAGCCGCAACTGGTGATGACCTGTCGGAACCCTGGGTCG
This sequence comes from uncultured delta proteobacterium, assembly GCA_963746475.1. GTDB lineage: Bacteria > Myxococcota_A > Polyangia > Polyangiales > Houyiibacteriaceae > SG8-38. The sequence continues at coordinate 231,674 of CAVVBB010000003.1, read as the reverse complement.
TCTATGATCGGAACGTCATTCGGGTTGGTGCAAGCCCCAACGTCGCAGGATCCCATATTGCAGACGCCAGTGTTGCCTTGGCAGAAGCTCCCGTCGTTGTCCGGCACCGCTGGGCTGCATGCGCCGCTCGGGATGTCGCAGGCGCTCGTGGTGCAGACGTCGGCCGTTTCGCATTCGGCATCGCTGGTGCAGCCCGTTGGCGTGGCCACGCACGCGCCCGCTCCGTCACACTCACCAGGGCTACCACCGGCCCCGGAGCAGGTCTTGCCGGCGCCTTCGGGCGGGTTGGAGCAAGCACCGGTCGCCGCACTGCACAGATCCTGGGTGCATTCGTTGCCGTCACTGCATTCCGTGCCTTCACACAGGTCACTGGGCTTGCAGACGCCAGCCTGGCAGGTTCCTCCGTCACAAGCGGCGCCATCAGGGACGTTCGACAGGACGCACTCAGTCGTGGCCGGGTCACAGGCGCTCGTGGTGCACTCGTTGCCCGTAGGGGGGCAGACGGTGCCAGCGCAGGGGTCGGCACCGGGACAGATCACGGTGACCCTGCGGCTGACGTTGCAGCTCGAGTCACCATCGGTCGCCATCACGCTGATCTCGACCTCGCCACCGCCCACCGACGGGCAGGTGAAGACGGTATCGGCAGCGTTGGGATCGGCGATGCTTCCCTGGCTCGCGCTGATCGTCCAAGTCAGGGGCTCGGGACCTTCGTTCCGATCGGAGACACGAACTTCGATGTCGCTTTGGTTCGAGCTTTCGGGGATGGTCGTGGGAATCGCGCCCACGAAATGGATGATCGGACATTGATTGACGACGACGTCCCGGAAGGTGCCATCGATGTCGATATTGCCCCGGCCGTCTCCGCCGTCCGCGAAGCACTGAAGCGTAATGTTGGCCTTCACGGTCTCTCCCGCCACGACCGTGACGGTAGTGCTGCCGGTGCAGATGGGCTCACCTTCGGCGTCCTCGGCGATGAGCGTGATTTCGCAGTCGCCCTCGGACAGCCCTATGAACGCTTGCCAGATCGGAGGGTCTTGGTCCGCGAGAACTTCGAAGTGGCCACTGAAGCTCTCTCCGCTCGTGCAGTCGATCTCGTATGCGACGGAGCTCACGTCAGGGGGCGGATTGTTCAACCTCAGATAGAGGCCGGAGTCGTCACCATCGCCGTCTGCGCTACAGGCGGCCAAGAGCAGCAATGGGGTCATTACGGCCAATTGCATAAAGGCTGTTGAACGCATGAAAATCTCCATTTCGCTGCCCGATGTTGTCGCGCTGGTATGGAACGAAAGACAATTCATGCCTGTACATTTCGGCAATACTAAAATCAACACTTAACGTCGTTGCGGGAACGCTAACGCGGGCGTCCGCCTGGCGGGCTAATCCAAAGGCGTGCTGCTCAGTTCGCCCCCTGGAGCGACGATTCCGCAGTGGAGAAGCTGCTTACCTTGTCGTTGCGGAGCGCGTCTCATTGGTTGCTGCTGGGTCCGAAAACATCTACAGCCAATAGTGTTATCGTCGGATTTTGTTCTTGGCATCGGTGCTTGGGTGCGGCGATAAAGGCGACTGCAGCGCCGCGCTCTTCGCACTTGAAGGCGTATGGTTACCGCGCGTGTAGGACGCCTATTATGAAAATTCGCTTAATCGGGTTCTTCTTTTCGTCCCTCGCTCTGTTTGCCTGCGCGGGTGAGGAGTCCTCGGGGATTACTGACAGTTCAACAGTCTCCATTCGCGTCGATCTCTCGGCTACCGATCTAGGGCTCGTACGAATTCAGTTTGAGGTCAGCGGTGGGCCTTTGGCAGCGCCGGTTGTCGGCGAGGTTGAGCCGAACGGAGACTCGGTGAGCTTCAAGCTCAGCGTCCTTCCAGTTGGAACGGACTACGAGCTCGTGCTGCTTGCATTCAACGACAAGGACGAGCAGGTGTGCGTGGGCGGCGCGAGCTTCACGATCCGCGAGGGCGAGACGACCCAGATCAACCCTGTTCTGGCCTGCACGACCTCGGAGACCGCGGGCCTTGGGTCGTTAGACGTGGACACCAGCCTGCGCCTCAACGTGTGCCCTTCCTTTGACGCCGTATGGATATCGGCCAGTGCAGTCAACGTGGGAGAGAGCGTCGAGGTCGGCGTCATGGCACACGATTTCGACGGGCAGCCAGAGCTCCTGAGCCATGCCTGGAGCCAGGCGACTTCATCGACGAGCATCGGCACTTTCGCGGACCCCGCTGCGCCAGTGACTACCTTTACCTGCGACGCGGCCGGGGACGCGCTTCTGCTTCACTCCCTCAGCGATGGCGACCCCGCCTGCGCGGATGCCCGCCAACTATCGGTGACCTGTGTCCAGCCCCCGGTCTGTGGCGACGGGCTCGTGGAGGGCGACGAGAGCTGTGACGATGGGAACCTGTTGGACGGGGATGGCTGCTCGGCGCTGTGCGCGATAGAGCTGGCGCCGGTCTGCGGCGACGGGCTCGTGGAGGGCAGCGAGAGCTGTGACGATGGGAACCTGTTGGACGGGGATGGCTGCTCGGCGCTGTGCGCGATAGAGCTGGCGCCGGTCTGCGGCGACGGGCTCGTGGAGGGCAGCGAGAGCTGTGACGATGGGAACCTGTTGGACGGGGATGGCTGCTCGGCGCTGTGCGCGATAGAGCTGGCGCCGGTCTGCGGCGACGGGCTCGTGGAGGGCAGCGAGAGCTGTGACGATGGGAACCTGTTGGACGGGGATGGCTGCTCGGCGCTGTGCGCGATAGAGCTGGCGCCGGTCTGCGGCGACGGGCTCGTGGAGGGCAGCGAGAGCTGTGACGATGGGAACCTGTTGGACGGGGATGGCTGCTCGAGTCTCTGTCTTTTAGAACCCTAGGCTCCGGGGTCGCTTGCCGTTCGGACCGGTAGCGCGAAGCCAGGTTCGACTGGCCGATCCCGTTATTGAACGATAGTCATAGCGGTTAAAGGACATGCTCTTGGCTTTTGGTCAGTACGGCGGGCATCCCATCGGCTCATCGCTGCGTCGGAGCAGTCGGTCTAAGGCTGGAGGCGTACTCGGTGACGTAAGCTTCGGCGTCCCCCTCTGGCATGCATTTAATTATGTAAATGCAATAACTTACATGGAATCGGCGCCGGGTAGTAGTCCGTCGAATCGCTTCCCAGGTCAGGCCCCTGGCGCCTGCGATGAGACGTCACGCGAGCGGCAACGACAGCTTGGTCGATTTTGGTTGATAGCGCTATTTGTGAAGCAGTAACAGATTAAAGTTCCGCGGTTCGTGGCTCCAGCCTCGGCCGAGTGTGTGTGTGGAATGAGAAATCGCGGCGTCCCCCTCAAGCCGCGCGGCAACAGAGTGCAAGGAGAAGTGTGATGCAAAGAAGAATCATCGATATTGGACGGCTCGCTTCGCTTGGCGTGCTTTCCATCGCGTTGTTTGCATGTAGCTCGAGCGACAAGACCGGAGGCGATGTCGGCTCCCTGAACGCCAAGCTGACGCTCGATGCCGGCGAAGTCGTAAAGCAGTTTGATGCGATTGCGGTGACCTTGTCATGTAGCGGGATCGACCCCGTGACCAATGCGCCGCGTCCGGAGGAGAACTTCGACGTCAACGTTTCGACGACGGAGGGCTCCGATCCGAAGGACCAGTTCGGTATCTTCCAAAAAGAAGGTCTGCCGCCTGGCGCGTGCAGCATCTCGATGAGCACCGCTTCCACCGATGGGCAAACTCAGTGTAGCGGTCAGATGAACGACATCATGATCAGCGCTAACCAAACGACGAACGTCAGCATCGTTCTCAACTGCATCACCGAAGCCCGCTACGGTGGCGTTCGCGTCGATGGCACATTCAACCAGTGCGCCGAGTACAGGCAGGTCCTGGTCAGCCCGCTCGTGCAGTCCTCGGGCAATGACATTGACGTCGAGCTCTGGGCGTACGATCCCGACGGGGACCCGGTTATGGGCGGCGTTCAGTTCGTCTCGGCCACCACGGGCATGCCCTGTGGCACCGTGACCCCTGAGGCCCAGGCCGCCCCGAGTGATGGCACCACTTCGGTGAGCTTCGCCGCGACCTGCGACGCTCCCGACCAGTGCTTGATCCTCGTCGGCGTTTCTGATGACGGGTTTACCTCCTGCGACGCGACCAATGATGCGGCGAATGCTGTCGTGCCCGTCGAATGTCAGGCCTCTCAGGCCTGCGGCGACGGCGTGGTCACCCCGCCTGAGCAGTGCGACCCGCCCGACGGTGTGTTCTGCAGCGACGGGTGTAGGGACATTGATCCCTGTGCGGACCCGAACGCCTGCCCGTCCCTTGGCGAGTGTCAGACCAACACCTGCACGGGCGGCGACCCAACGGACAACAGCCCCCTCTGCCAGGCGGGCAACCAGCCCAATGGCACCAGCTGTAGCGATCCGGCCGGCGGAACTTGCACGGACGGGGTCTGCGGTCTGTGTGTGAGCGACGCCCAGTGTGCCCCCGCCACGGATTGCCGTGCCGCCGGAAGCTGTGATCCGAGCACGGGATGCCAGGAAGGTGCGCCGACCAACGAGGGCGGTTCCTGCACGGACCCGGCGACCATGCTTCCGGGCACCTGCAGCGCTGGCACATGCGATGTACCAGGCGCTTGCACGAATCCGGGCGACATCTCGATCATCAACGACCCGGAATTCCGTGGAGTCATCACGAGCTGCGGTTTTGGAGAGTTCGGTGGCGGTCCCCCCGTTGACGAGTGCCTTCAGGACACGCTGGGGCTCAGCGTGGACTGCTCCGGATGCTGGCAGGGCTTCTTCAACTGCACGGTCCAGAACTGTGCGGGGCTGTGCGCTGCCAACCCGAACGCGCCGGCCTGTGTGACCTGTCTGCAAACCAACTGCCAGGCAGCCACTGAGGCCTGCACTGGGCTTCCGGTGCCCCTCTAATCGCGTAGCCTAGCGAGACGACAACGCACGAACCCACGGCCCATCTCGGGTCGTGGGTTTCGTCATTTTCGGCCCCGCATTCCGCTCGAGCCCGCATCGCAGCCCGACGGCATGCCGAAAACGGCTTCAGAGCTCCCTGCCTAGTCGATGCAGTCCCAGCTCACCGAGCCCGAGATCGACGTGGCTGCGCCCGGGTCCTGTGTGCGATCTTGCGGGATGTCGACGAAAGTCACGATACCGGACCCGTCCGCTTCGATGATCGCTTCGGCCTCTCCCTCGTCGATGTAGTACCGGGGGCCGTCCATGATGTCGCCGACCACGATCTGCCCGCGGATCTGCGGAGGCTCGCCACTTCCGTTGCGATAGGTTCCCGGCCCTTCGTAGCTTGCCGCTGGGATGTTCAGTGTGGCGGCATAGGCGTCACCGCTGGGCTCCAGCGGGGTGCCGAAGTAGGGGCCTGGAATAGAGAAGGTCCCGGGCAGCGGGTCCTCTTCCGCGCCGCCTTCCGCAGCCAGAAGCGCGCAGCTCGGTTGCCGGGTCGCGGCGGGCTGGACGAAGCTCCCCGCGACGCTCTGGTCGCCGCCAATTTGGACGCTGCCCTCCATGCTGACGGATTTCGACATGCCCCCTGACCCACCGGCGCCGGCGTCACTGTCGCTGCAGCCCGCCCAGAGGCTCGCCAACATGAGCAATCCCGAAACTCGATTTCGCATGTCGATAAGATATCATTTCGAACCAAGCGACGCCGCAATGTGCGCGGTCGCACGGCTTGCGTGAGAGTCGAATCCGAGCAATCCCGGAGCGTCGAAGGTGAGTCGTCCAGCAGCTAGCGAAGCGTCCGGTCACTCGGACCCTCAGTCCGTCCACCGCGCGTTTGAGGAGCGCTTCGAGACCCTGCGGCTCGGGCTCGAGCGAAGGGACAGGCAGCTCTCGAGTCTCCGGCTCGTCGCTTTCGTTGCGGCCTTCATTCTGATTTTGAGCGGCTCCATCGGCGGAGGAACCGTGCAGCTCCTGCTGGGCGGCATCTCGGCACTGGGCTTCCTCGTGCTCGTCGGCATGCACATGCGGGTCGCCCAGGCGCTCGAGGCGACTACCCTCCGCCGGGACGTCCACCGGCGACATCTCGCACGGATGAGCCGCGACTGGCTGGACTTTCCGAGGACCGGGGAAGCCTTCGTCGATCCGCATCATCCCTATGCCTGGGACATCGACTTGCTGGGCGAGGGCTCCCTCAAGCAGCAGATCGACGTGAGCCACACGCTGCGCGGCGAGCGATGCCTGATGAGCTGGCTCTGCGCGCCGGCAGGCGCCGAAGAGATTGAGGCGCGACAGCAAGCCGTGGCCGAGCTCGCGCCCAAGGTGGACTTTCGCGCTCAGTTGGAGGCCGCCGCGCGCGGGGCTTCGGGTGAAGACAAGCTGGACGGAAGCGGCTTCGTCGAGTTCACCGAGCTGCCGTCGCTTTTCGAGTCGCGGCGCTGGCTCGCGCCGGTCGTCATCGGCCTGCCCGTGCTCAGCGCGCTGTCCTTGCTGCTCGATCTCAGCGGCCTTTGGCCCAACTTCGCCTGGGCCTTCACCTTGCTGGCCCAGCTCGTCCTTGTTTTCGTCTTCGCTCGGCCTTTGCGGCGCGCTTACAATCTCGCGACGGCGCGCCGCGGCAGCTTGGAGGCCTTCGAGGCCATGCTGCTTCAGCTCGAAGGCGCCAGCTTCAAGAGCGAGCGGCTCCTAGCGCTACAGGCGCGCGTCTCTCCGGAAGGCAAGCCGCCGTCGAAGCACCTCGCGGGCCTGCGCAAGTGGGTCGGCTACGCGGACCTGCGTACGCAGCCGCTCTTCCACATCTTCGTCAACCCGCTCCTTCTTTGGGACCTGAACGTGCTTCGCGGGCTGGAGCGTTGGAACCGCCGGGCGGGCGTTCACGTGCTTCAGTGGTTCCAGGCCTTGGGCGAGCTCGAGGCGCTCGCGTCGCTGGCCTGCCTTCTCGAGCTCGACCCGAGCGCTCGCTTACCCGAGGTGCTGCCGTCGGCCGAGCCACTTCAGGCGCAGGAGCTGGTCCATCCGCTGCTCGACACGCAAACCCGGGTCGCCAATGACGTCGCGCTCGAGGGGCCTTCTACGGCCTTGATCGTCACGGGCTCCAACATGGCCGGCAAGAGCACGCTGCTGAGGGCCGTGGGCTTGAACGTGGCGCTCGCCCTGGCGGGCGGCCCAGTCTGCGCTTCACGAATGCGCGTCCCGCTAGTTCGCCTTCGGGCGAGCATGCGTGTGCAGGACTCGCTCAAGGAGGGCGCCAGCTATTTCTACGCGGAGCTCAACAAGCTGCGCATGGTCGTCCAAGACTTGGAGAGCGAGCCCCCCGTCTTGTTCCTGCTCGATGAGCTCCTCCGAGGTACGAACGCCCGTGCCCGGCACCAGGGCGCCAAAGCGGTGCTCCTGCACTTGCTCGCCCGCGGGGCGACGGGGCTGGTCGCGACCCATGACACCGCCTTGGCTGGGCTCGAGGCCGAGCATCCGCGGCAGCTTCGCAATGTGCACTTCACAGATACCGAGGTCGATGGCGAGATGTGCTTCGACTATCGGCTGCGTCCCGGGATCGTTCAGACGAGCAATGCACTGCGCTTGCTGGCCATGGCAGGAATAGACGTGCCCGACTCCGCTTCGTAGCTGGCCTGCGACCCACACGAGCCGCGGTCGTCAGGCCTTGGCCGACAGCAAAGCGGAGGCGGCCCCCTGAAAGTCTTCGATAGAGCTGATGAAGGTGGCCTTAGGCAGGCGAGTGATGAGCGGGTGGTCGGGCGGGCAACCGATCCAGATCGGGACCCGGACGCTGACTGTGTCGACGAGCCGTTCCATCTGCTGCATCTGCTCTTCATCCATGCGCCGGACAACCGACAGCACCAGGACGTCGGCCCGGCTCTGAGCGACGCTCCAGATGATGTCCTCGGTCGGCATGTTGGGCCCGAGGTACAGCACGTCGAACCCGGCTTCCTTGGCGAGCACCGAGCCGGCCAGAATCCCGAACTCGTGAAGCTGTCCGGCCGGTGTCGTGAACATGAGTCGGGGCGCGCCTTCGGGCGCCGGAATACCTTCGAGGCGGCCCATGAGAATGCGCTTGAGTTGAGCGCTCACCAGATGCTCGTGAGCCACGCCGAGCGTGCCCTCGCTCCAGCGGCGTCCGACTTCCCACATGATCGGCGTGGTCACCCCCAAAATGAGCTGAAGGTTGCCCACTCCGTCGGTCATCGCTTTCAGCTGAGCGAGCGCGGCCGGTGCATCGAGACGCTCGATGGCTTGCAGGTAAGCCTCGTGTTCAAGGGAGAGCGGAGGCTGCAGCGGCTGAGGACGGGGGGCGATGTCCTGTCCGCTGCGGCTCATAGACACGAGCTCGCTGGTCGGCAGTTCCGCCAGCGCCTGCAGCCCGAACCCACGCTCCCGAAGCGCCTTGAGGCAGAGCAAGCGGGTCACGTCCTCTTCGCTGAACTTCCGGGTGCCGCCCTCGGTGCGCACAGGCTGAATCGCCCGGTAGCGACGTTCCCAAGCGCGGATGGTTTCCGGATTGAGTCCTGTACGGGCCACGACGGCCCTGAGCGGGAGAAGTGCAGATCTGTCTGTGTCGGACACGGTAAATCTGTACATGCATCTAGATATGCCCCAGGCAAGAAGAGAAAGCGAGAAAAAATATCAACGGCAGTCAGATTTAATCTTGACGCACAGATATTATCTGTACATATAGTCCATAAATCACTTTCACTACCGATGACCTGGGAGGACCCTAATGTTCAAAAAGCTCTTCATTCCCTTTGTCGCTGTTTCCTTGCTGAGCGCATGTGGCGATAGCGATAGCGAGGACCTAGGCACCATCGCCGACATCGTTGCCGGCGACGAGGATTTCGAAACGCTGGCCGCTGCGCTCGAAGCCACCGACCTCACCGACACCCTCGCTGGCGACGGACCGTTCACGGTCTTTGCTCCGACCGATGAGGCCTTCGCCGCGTTGCCCGAGGGCGTCCTCGACGACCTGCTGGCTGACCCCGAGGCCTTGAGTGAGATTCTGCTCTATCACGTGGTGGCCGATGAGCTGCTGGCGGAGGATGTGCTGGCGGAGTCCGCGCTGACGACGGTGCAGGGCGATGACATCTCCGTGGACGGCGCCACCGCCACCCTCAACGGTACCGTGGCCATCACCCAGACCGACATCCTGGCCTCAAATGGGGTGATCCACGTGATCGACGCCGTGCTCATCCCGCCGGCCGAGGAGCTGCAAAGCATCGTAGAAATCGCCCTCGGAAACCCAGACCTCAGCACCTTGGTCACGGCCGTGCAGGCCGCCGGACTGGTGGACGCACTGCAAGGCGATGGTCCTTTCACCGTGTTCGCGCCCACCAACGAGGCGTTCGCAGCGCTCCCTGAGGGCGTCCTCGACGACCTGCTGGCTGACCCCGAGGCCTTGAGTGAGATTCTGCTCTATCACGTGGTGGCCGATGAGCTGCTGGCGGAGGATGTGCTGGCGGAGTCCGCGCTGACGACGGTGCAGGGCGATGACATCTCCGTGGACGGCGCCACCGCCACCCTCAACGGTACCGTGGCCATCACCCAGACCGACATCCTGGCCTCAAATGGCGTGATCCACGTGATCGACGCCGTGCTCATCCCGCCGGCCAACTAGCCCTTCACAGCAACTGAAACAACAAGACACAAAGCGAGTGATTCAATGAACAAGACATTCCTCATCCCACTCATCCTCGTGCTCGGAAACCTGATGGCTTGCTCCAAGAACTCGGCCTCGATGAGCGAGACCACCGCGGCCCGACCCCAGGCCAGCCCGGCCGCCGAATCCGCGGCGCTCAGCACGGCCCGCCCTGACATCGTAGACACCGCCGTCGCGGCCGGCGACTTCCAAACGCTCGTAGCGGCGGTGCAAGCGGCCGGTCTGGTCGATATGCTCAAAGGCCCGGGGCCGTTCACGGTCTTCGCGCCCACCGACGCGGCCTTTGCCAAGCTCCCCGCAGGCACCGTGGAGTCTCTACTTCTCCCTGAAAACAAGGACAAGCTGATCGCCATCCTCAGCTACCACGTCGTCTCGGGCGACGTCCGCGCGGCCGAGGTCGTAGCGCTCGATACGGCGCAAACGGTTCAAGGCTCTTCGCTACCCATTCGCGCCGACGCTTCTGGCGTTCGAGTCGGTGAGGCAAACGTCCTCGCGACCGACGTCACCTGTAGCAACGGCGTGATCCACGTCATCGACACAGTCCTGATCCCTGCTTCCTAATCTCCTGTTCTCCCTGTTCTCCCTGTTCTCTCCTCTATCCCCACACCCACCCCGGACCGCGGAAAGGCATCCCCCTGCCTTTTCGCGGTCCACTTTTTTGGGGGCTGGGGGCAGAGGCGCGCGTTCGCATGGGCTAGCGGAGACAGCTACGCGGCGCGTTGGTCGCCAGCTCGGTTCCGACCACCGAGACCGTCGACCCATCCCGCAGCACGCCGCAGTCGGTCAGCGTCCCGTTCAGCGTGAACCGGATGTCTGCTCCGGGTAAGGTTCCAAAATCTCCAAACGTGAGGGTGCCCGTCGAATCCTCGCAGTTGCCCCAAACGCGGTTGCCAGCCTGAAGACGGATGCTGATCGCAAGCGAAGCGGGAGCGAGGGGTCGAATGTCGTAGGGCCGGCCGGGGATGATGCGAACGGTTTCGCTGTCCGGAATGACGACCTGAAAGCTTTGACCTCGGTTCGTGCTGCAGAGTTCATCGTTGAAACCGAGCGAGATCTGACGAAATGGGTCACAGCGGTCTGGCAGCCACGCGGAAAACACCACGGCCGGGTCGAACGCCTCGAGGGTATCGTTGAACGCTGGCACAAAGACGTTCCCCTCGGCCGGCAGCTCGACGCAGTAAATGGAGGGCGAGGCCCCCCCGATCCCGCCAGACCCTCCGCTGCCCCCGGCCCCGCCGCCACTGCCGGCCCCGCCGCCACTGCCGCCTGTAGGCTGTGTGGTCGGCGGTTTGTCGTAGTCTCCACCACCCGGCACGAACGGCGCTTCCTCGTCACCGCATCCGATGCCCATCGCCACGACCAGCGCGAGACCGAGCGTCGAAGAAGCGGTCGGCCTTGGGTCCATCCCGTGAGAGTACCGAGGGTGGCTCGCTTCGTCGAGCGTCGTCGCCTTACCCAAGCCTTCCGCCCAGAGGGTGTCCTCAAGCGAGTTTTTGCAGCGAGCGGCTGAACGCATCCCCCACGGTGATGCGAGCCTGCCGAAGCTCCAGCTCGCCGCTCAGCAGCACGGCCAGCGGATTGACTTCGACCGTCTCGATCTGCGTCCTCCACTGATGGCAGAAGGCTGCCAAGCGCATCAACACGTCACCGATCGCGCGAACGGCGAGGTCCCGCTGCTTGCTGTTCGCGTCGAGCAGTAGTCCGCTTCCTTCGAGCCGCTGAAGAACCCGTTCGAGAGCCGCGGGCGTCGCGGGCAGGACGGTCGTCGTGGTATCGGACGCTGCCCGTCCGTGCGGATCCGCAAAGCCGATTTCGGCCAGCACGGGTCCGCTCGTCAAGGGTGTCAGGCGCACTTGCAGCAGCGCGTGGGCCACAGTCGCCGCGCCGACCGTCACGCCCAGGAGCCGGGCCTCTTTGGACCGGTGCCGGGCGAGCGCGGTGAGCTGTCGAAAGACGTCCCGGGCCTGCGCCGCGGAGTGCACCTCGTCGACGATCAGGTCCGGGTGATCCCAGAGCCGAAGGTCGGGAGAGGCGAGCCCCATACGTACCGGAAACCCGATTCGAGCCGCCTCGGACGCCGCGCGCGAAGGCGTCGCGCACAGCTCCTCGAGTGGCAGGGGGACATCGTACGGTGCCAAGGCCGCTTTGCTGGCCGGGTCGGACAGGGCGCGCGCAGGTCCCAGGATGACTTCCAGGACCGCCTCCTCCTCGACCCCCTTCACGACGGGCACCTTCGGGCGACTGGCGTCGTGCGAGGCCCGCAAGGCCGTCAGTGCCGCCGCCACATCCCGCGCGGTTCCGAGCGGCCGTGCCTCGTCCCCGCCGACATGCGCGATCAATCCGTGATCGACGCGCTCGAACCGTCCCTCCTTGCGGGGCTCGACGCTGTCGCCGAGTCGCGCGCGGTCGACCGAGGGTAGGCCTTGGGTCGCCGCGGCCCAGGGGCGTTCGGTGGATGAGCTGAGCAGTGCGGCGACGGCCATCAAAGCGCCGGTGTCGTGTACGGCAGGCAGCCCGAGGTCGTGAGCGAGGCCGAGCTCATGCGAAGAGATCAGCGCAAGCGGCACCTTCGCCTTGTGGGCTCGCGCTTCGGCGCTGAGCTCGACCAAGGCGTCGGGTTCGACTTCCCCTTCGACCGCGACCGCGGCCAGGTCTCCGCGCCGAACCGACTCGGCCGCGGCGGCGCAGGGGTCGTCGTGCACGACGGGCACGATGCATACATCGATGCGCTCGGCGTCGCGCGATACGTCGACGGCCAGCTCGGGACAGTCACAGAAAATGCTCCACGCCTTGGGCACAGGGTTGGGCGAGGATAGCCCCCTCGGTCCGATGGGACTACTTCCTGGGATCTCCGGGCCGTCGCTCAATTGTGTTGTAACGACAGGCTAGTTTCTCGGAAACATAGGATTTGCTGGAGGTTTCGCTTGCGACGAGCTTGACGGCCTGAATCCGGCGGTGATATTCGGTGTCAGCCGGCTAAACCCTCGTTCAAAAGGGGGAATCTGGCGAGTAAGGGGCAGACTTGAGGAGGGACGCGCGATGCGCCTGAAGCTGATTGCAGGCAACGTGGTGGTGGTGCTTCTGGTGGGGCTGGCGGCGTATCTGGTCGTCCGAAACTCTCTCCACGATGAATTGGCCTCCGACCTACAGGAGAGTATCGAGAGCGATTCAGAACTACTTTCTCGCTCCTGGCGTCTCGCCGGGACGGAGCTCGCGGCCGACGTGGCTGAGCGCGCGTCGAGCACCGCCGTGCGGAAGGCGTTTTCGGGTGGGGATGAAGGGCGAAGGCGGCGTCGCGCGTTCGATGCTGCCCAGGCCGTTTCGACCTGGTTCCAAGACCAGGGTCAGGGGCGACGCGAGCGTCCCAAAATCGTCGCCCTCATCGACGAGACCGGTCGTGTCGTCGCCCGCGACACCGATCCGAATCGGATGTTCGGCACCTCGCTGCGAAAAGAAGTCGAGCAGCTGGGAACCGCCCTCGATAAAGGCGTACCGGCTTGGGGCATCTGGGAGGAAGAGGGGAGACTTGCGGCGGTCGCGGTCGCCCCGGTGCGTGACGAGCTCGGGGGCATCCTCGGAGCGCTCCTGGTGGGCTACGACCTGTCGAACGGTTTCGCGCAGCGCGAAGCCAAGATCATCGGCGATGACGTCGCCTTCATTACCGGGGATAAAGTCTACAGCGCCTCCACCAGTGCCCCGGTTCGCAATGCACTGCAGCGGCACCTCTTCTCCGAGCCACTGGATTCAGCGACCCGTGGGGCCCTAGGTGGCAAGCGCAGCGCGCCATGGCGGGTGGGGCTCGACGGTGACCAATACCTCGGCGTCACTGCCCCGCTCCCGAACTCTGGGGGTGTCGAGGCGGGCTACGTCGTTCTGGTCAACGAAACGCAACAAGCAGCGCCAGCCCAGGACGCCGCGCGAATGATTCTGTGGTTGACCCTGCTCGGCCTGCTGGGCGTCGTGATGTACGGCTTCATCATGGCCAACGCGATCATGGATCCCATCGCGCGGATCGAGGATGACATCCTGGCCGTCATTAATGGCCGAAACGACGTCAGGCTCCAGATCGACACACCCGAGCTCGGCGGACTGTCTTACCGCGTGAACCAGCTCATCAACATGTTCACAGGCGTTGCCGAGGAAGACGAGCAGGGCAGGGCCGTCACCAGTAGCGGCGGCTGGGCGGCCGTCACCGTGACCGGGCCGGAAATCGTTCGGCTGAAGCGAAACTCGCAGGACTCGAAGCTCGAAGCGAACGAGGTAGACACGCAGGCCCTCGCCGGTGAGCCCGAAGGCCGCTACTACACGCGCCTCTATCAGGAATACGTGGCGGCAAAGCGCAACATCGGCGAGGACGTGTCCAACATCCCCGAAGAGCGCTTCGTCGAACGCATCAAGAGCAACGCCTCGCACCTACTGAGCAAGCACGACGCGCGCATGGTCCGCTTCAGGGTCGAAACCGAAGGCGGTCAGGTCAATCTCAAGCCCGTGGTCATCGACTAGGGGCATAGGGAGTCTCGGCCAAGCATTCTATCTGACACCGAGCACTCTGAGCCCATCAGGGCCAGGTGGTGACAGCTCCGATGCTGGGGTTTGCGTGGGGGCTTCGTTCGGCCTACTTGAGGGGATCTATGGGACTGTTCGATGTCTTCAAAGGCGGCGGCGGCGGGCTGCAGAAACACATCAACCGCGTCACGAGCAAGCGCGCCCAGTCGCACGAGCGCTGGGAGTCGATTCAGGCGCTCGCCAACGACGGCTCGGACGAGGCCATCCGCGCGCTGCTGAGCCGCTTCTCGGTTCGCCTGGACCCTTCGATCACGGACCGCGAGGAAAAGGACGAGGTGTTTCAGTGTGTCGTCCGGCAGGGCGAGGTCGCGCTCGGCCCCGTCCGCGATTTTCTCGCTTCGTCCGACACCCTGGCCTGGCCTCTCAAGATGCTCAAAGCCCTTCAGAGTGAGGAAGAGGTCACGACGATACTCCTCGAAGTACTTTCGGGCATGGACACCGAGTACGAGCGCGATCCGCAAAAGAAGGTCGACGTGCTCGCGAGCTTGGAGGAGCGCAAAGACCCGCGGATCGTAGAGGCCGTCACCCGGTTCCTCGAGGACACCAACGAGACCGTGCGCTTTCACGCCGTGGGCGCCATCCGCGCCCAGGACGATCCCGAGGCCGCCAAGGCTGCCCTTGCCAAGGTCTTCGCCGAAGAGGAGAGCGTGCGGATCCGTATGATGATCCTCGACGCTTTCATCGAGCGGCAGTGGATGTTCGATGCGGTCGATCAGGTCAAGGGGCGCTTGCCTGTGGGTTACTCGCTCGGCAAGCGGGGCGATCCGCGCAAGAACGCCTAGAGCGTCTGACGTTGCTGTCTCCTTCGGTCGACCGCCTGCGCACGGAGCCGACCGGCACAGACGCCCGCGAGTCAGGCATGCACGCGAATCGCCAGTTTTCCCGTGACCTGTCCTGACTTGAGCTTGCTGAGGGCCTCTGCCGTGGCTCCGAGCTCGAAGGTCTCGGACAGCAGCCCCTCGAACTGGCCGTCGGCCAGCCAGCTCGCAATGCGCCCGAGGCGGTCGCGGGTCGAGCTCACCGTGACGAAGCCGCAGCGCTTGCTGCAGAGAAGAGCCGCCGCCTTGCCGGTGAGCAGGCTCGGGGAGGGCAGCAGTGTGACGTACGCGCCGCCAGCTACGAGCCTCGGAGCCGCCTCGTGAAACGAGGCCGTGCTGGCCACGTCGAACACGAGGTCGAACGCCTCGTCGAGCCCTGACAGGGGCGTGCGGCGGTAGTCGATGACCTGGTCCGCGCCGAGGCCCTGCACGAAGCTCGCCTTCTGCGCGCTGCACATCCCCCAGACCTCGGCGCCTAGGAGCTTCGCGATGCGGACCGCGTGGGCGCCGACGCCTCCGGATGCCCCGTGGATGAGCACTTTGTATCCTGCCCGGAGCCGGCCCTTTTCGAGCAAGCCTTGCAGGGCCGTCACGGCGGCAGTCCCGCTGGCGGCCGCCGCTTCGTGGCCGACGCCCGGCGGTTTGAGCGCCACACGGTCAGGCCTGGCCAGCAAGTAGTCCGCGAAGCTGCCCTGCGCGTTCCACCTCGCATAGGGCAGAAAGCCGAACACCTCGTCACCCACGGAGCGCCCGCTCACTCCGGTGCCGAGCTTCTCGATGACCCCGCTGAAATCGTAGCCCAGCTGCATGGGGAGCTTGGTCGCGTGGATGAACGAGCTGCCGGCTTGTCCGAGGACCAGTTTGACATCGGCCGGGTTGACCGAGCTCGCGTGCACCCGAACCAGCACGGTCTCCCGGCTGGGCTCGGGGCGTTCCTTGGTCCCTAGCCGGACGCTGTCGATGGAGCCGCGCTCGCTCATTAGCACCGCGCGCATAGACTCTCTCATGGGGCTCTCCTCATAGCTTGCATTGTAGCCGGAACGCCATTGGCCTAGGGGCTGAGTTGCCAGATTGGCAGAATCGGGTAGAGCGAGGCCCCGCGGCTCGCCCCCGAGCGGCGCTCAGCCTGGAGTCACCGATATGCAGCCACTCGTCGTTTGCCTGGATCTGGAAGGCGTACTGATTCCGGAAGTCTGGATTGCCTTCGCGGAGAAGACCGGAATCGAGGCGCTCAGGCGCACCACGCGCGATGAGCCCGACTACGACAAGTTGATGCGCGGGCGTCTGCAGATTCTAGACGAGCATGGCTTCAAGCTCTCCGACATCGAAGAGGTGATCGGAACCATGGAGCCTCTTGCGGGAGCTAAAGCCTTCCTCGACGAGCTGCGCCGCAAGACCCAGCTCATCATCCTCAGCGACACCTTCTACCAGTTCGCCGGGCCTTTCATGGCGCAGCTCGGTCAGCCGACTCTCTTTTGCCACCAGCTCATCACCGACGGCGACGGTCGCGTGACCGACTACAAACTTCGTCTCCCCGACGGCAAGCGCAAGGCCGTCGCTGCCCTCAAAGACATCGGCTTCCGTGTGCACGCCGCCGGCGACAGCTACAACGACACGACGATGCTCAAGGAAGCTGACCGCGGCATCCTCTTCCGCTGCCCAGACAACGTCGCCGAGGAGTTTCCTCAGTTCAAGCGAACGACCGAGTACAGCGAGCTGCTCCCGGCGCTGCTGGACGAGTAGCCGACACCCACCGCGCGCCGGCGGTGGGACAGTGGCCGGGTCGGCGACAGCGGCAGTCTCAGCAGTGCCAGCATCATTGTTCGTGAGAGCGCCGGTGCCAGAGCCCAAGCCCCCGCGCGTGTGAGCCCTCGAACGCGAGAAAGGCGAGCTCGGAGGCTCGCCTTTCGGGTGCTGCGATCTTTGCCGCAGTCGTGCTTTGGTTTTTCGCACTTTGCGAGGGGAGAGTGTCGCTCTTAGTCGGTGCTCTTCTGGTTGGGTGGCAGGACGAAGATGAAGCCTACGCTGAACATGTGGTTGAACTCGCGTTGGCGGTCGTCGCTGTTGATTTCCTGCTCAGGAATGTTGTCCTGGTTGTCGGTGCCAGCGGTGTTCCACTTGAACGGCAGCCCGCGCCAGCGGAGGGCGATGCCCATGAAGCGGTGGAAGTAGACGTTCATCGCGACGCCGAAGGAAGCGCCGATTGCGACGCGCGAGTCGCGCGCGGTTTGGCTTTGTAGGCAGCCGACATCGTTCGACTCGCCTTCGAAGGTGCAGAACTGCGGCCCGCTCGGGCTCCTGTTGATCTGAGCGTCGGCGCGCTCGGTCAGGCCGGTGAAGGCGACGCCGGCGAAGAGCGAAAGGTCTACGTCCAGGAAGATCTTCTGAAACAGCGCGACCTTGCCACGGAGTGGAGTGAAGGCCACGTCGACGCCCGCCACCCAGTCGATGGTACCGATCTGGTCTGGGAAGCCTTCCTTGGAAGGCAGGCTCAGGCGGTTCTCGTCGGTGGTCTCGCCCCTGGCCGTGACCTGATCGGTCAAGTCCGTGTCGAGGTTCGTGAAGCTCCATGCGCCCCAGCCATTGATGCCGAGCCAGTCGAGGATGCCGAAGCGCGCCTCGCCGCCGACCATGAGGGCACGGCTGTACTCGTCTTGCAAGGTGAAGGCGAAGAAGGGCTCCAACTGAAGCCGGTGCTTGCGCCAGATTCGCATGTGGCGAACGGAAGGCGCCCCGGCGAGTGGGCCGCTGATTTCCACATCGTCTGCCGATACATCCGAGAGTCCGGCACCAGCGAGCTGACTTGCGCACAGGCAAAGGGCCAGCATCACGGTCGAACCGACTCGGAGCAGCTTTGGTTTTGCCATCCTCATCATTTCGGTAACCGGTACTCAACCTTGAACGGGAAAAAGATGCTTATGCCGAACTGGATCGACGCGTTGTTGAAGAACTTGGTGTCGTCCGCGAGCCAGGTGTCGGGGTCCTCCGGGGCGCCCGGGCTCACCGTCGTGGCCTCGTATTGCTCGAGCCACATGTAGTCGCGGAACTCGCCGAAGATCGACAGGAAGCGCGTGAGGAACACACGCAGGCCCAGGCCGACGTTGAAAGACATGCGAAAGTCGTAGTCGAAAGATCGGTTGTCCGTATCGAACACCGGGATGGGCTGTGTGCGCATGAAGCCCACGCCACCGAGGAGATACGCGTCCCACTGGAAGATGAACTTTCGGAATGCCGAGAACTTTCCGTAGAAGGGCACGTAGGTGAAGTTCACCCAGGCACCCTGCTGCCACTCGTTGATCGGCACGCCTAGCCGGAACGATTTCTGAACCTGCTGGATCAGGTCTGCCTGGCGGTCGAGCGGGTTGCCGAAGTCGTACCAGACCCAGTTGGCACCGATGGCCAACACGTTCGTGAACCAGTAATTGAACGCTACCCCAACGCCCGGGTGGCTCAGATACGGATCATTGAGTGTGAACGCGCCGCTCGGCGCGAGCTCGAAGCGCTTCAAGCGAAGCGCGTAGAGCTGCTGGACCGCATAGATTTCTTCGGCGCTCTCTTCCCGAACCGGTTCCATCTCGGTCGGGCCGTTCGTCGAAGTCTCCTCCGTGGCCAGTTCTTCGAAGAGGTCCGTGCGTTCCTCTCCGGGCTTGGCCTCGGTCGCGGTCTCAGCGGGTTCGTCCACCTCGTCCAGGGCGAACTCCATCTGGGCGTTCGCGATCCCCGGCAAGATTAGAAAAAGCGCTGCAAGAACTAGCGCTGGCCCCCAAATTCGCCTCATTGGCGTCCCGTTTCCCCCCACAGGCTGCCTAGTCCCCCACCGCAGCAACCCACTGAAATCAGGTCAAAAAAGCCCCAGTTCCGCTGGGACGATAAGACTATACCACGGTCAATCTCGCAGCAGCAAATCTGGCGGCGAGATTTTCCGAGACTGTAGTCTAGGGCGGTCGATTCGAAGCTTTTTCGTTTCGTCCCTGAGCGGGTGCGCTACGCGTGAGGCTGCGCCGATTCGGGCTCGCTGACCGCCTCTGGCGCCTCGAAAAGCGCCTCGATGAAGGCATCGGCGACAAACGGTTTCAGGTCTTCGACGCGTTCACCCACGCCGATGAATTCGATCGGCAGTTGATGGCGATCGACGATCCCGAGAATGACGCCGCCCTTGGCCGTCCCGTCGAGCTTCGTGAGAACGATGCCGCTGAGAGGCAGGGCCTCCTTGAAGAGCTCAGCCTGCTGGATGGCGTTTTGTCCCGTGGTCGCGTCGAGTACGAGCAGCACGTGGTCGGCCGGGCGCCCGAGCGCCTTTTCGACCGTTCGTCCGACTTTTCGGAGCTCCTCCATGAGCGGCGCCTTGGTGTGGAGCCGGCCTGCCGTGTCGGCGATGAGCACGTCGGCCCCGGCTTCCTTGGCCTTCTGAATGGCGTCGAAGATGACCGAGCTGGGGTCGGCCCGATCTTTTCCGCGAACCACCTCACACTCGACGCGCCGGCCCCAGACCTCGAGCTGTGTCACGGCCGCGGCCCGGAACGTGTCGCCCGCGGCTAGCAGCACTTTCTTGTCCTGCCGGGTCAAGCGGCTCGCGAGCTTGCCGATCGTCGTCGTCTTGCCGACTCCATTGACGCCGACGACCAGAATGACGGTCGGTGTGTCATCGATCTTCACGCCCTTTCCGCTCGACGCCAGGATTTCCCGCGCCTCCTCGCGCAGGACATCCCAGGCAGCGTCCGGGGAGCCGAGGGCGCCTGCTTCCATCTTGGAGCGCAGACCTTCGAGAACCTTCTGTGTGGTGTGAACCCCGACGTCCGCCGTGATGAGCACCTCCTCGACCTCGTCGAGGACGGCGGTGTCGAGCTCGCGCCCTTTGCGGAAGATTCCGGCCAGGCGCGAGATGAGATTCCCGCGGGTGGACTTGAGGCCTGCCCGGAAGGCGGCTGGGTCGGCAGCCGGAGCCGGTGGCGGCACCGTGGTGCGCCGCCGCACGGGGACTTCAATGGTCTCCGTGCTCTCAATCTGATCGAGCTCGATTGCCTGACTCGGTTCTCGTCCGGGCTCGACCGTTACGGCGTCCGGCGGGGGTGCCTTGCTGGCCTCGGGGGGCGGAGGTGGCGGTGTGGGCGGGAGCTCGAGGCGCCTGCGGCGCGCAACGCCGATGCCGATTCCTGCGGCGACGACTGCCGCGAGCGCCAATGCAATGACTATCCAGTCCCAGTTCATCCGACCTCTTTCATTCCCCCGAGCGGTCGTTCGAGAGCGCCGAGATATTGGACGCGGGCCCCCCGCCAGTCAATATGGCGGCCTCCCCGCGAAACAAGGTTTGCCGCTCACAGGGCACAACTGCGATACTGATGAAGAGGCTGGATGACGGGGGGAAAGTGGCAGAGAAGCAGTGCGAGCGTGCATTTTCTTCGCCTGGTTGCGGTCTTCCTTCTCCTGTGCACGAGCCGAGTCGGGGCGGATTCGCGAACGGCGTATCTCGTCGGGCTGCTGCGTGAGTCGGACGCATTCCGTGTGCGTGCGCAGGCGGCGCTGTCTCTAGGCGGCGTCGAGTCCACGAGCGCAGCCGTCAGCGCTCTGGAGGCCGCCGTCGCGGACGAGCATCCGGCCGTGCGCGTCGCAGCGATCACGTCTCTCAAGAACCTGCGGCAGCTCGGCTCCTTGCCCGTGATCCAGCGGGCGGTGCGCGACAAGCACGTCGCGGTGCAGCGTGCGGCGAACGAGGCATTGGCGAGCCTGCGCGCTGCGGACAGGGGCCCGCTGCGTGGGCCCGGCACGCCGCGATATTACGTCGCGGTTGGCATGCCGGGGGCCAGGACGCCGACAGTGAGCAAGAACATGCTGTCCGATGCTCAGGCTTTCATGAGCGAGCAGCTGCTCTCGCTCGAGGGCGTCGAATTGGTGCCGCAGTCGCAGAGCGCGGCACAATCGCAGAGCGAGATGGAACGGCGGCGGCTCACGGGCTTCTTCCTGGACAGCTCGGTCCTGAAGCTCGAAGACCAGGGCAACGGCGTGAGGGCGGAAGTCTCTCTCATCGTCGCCACTTATCCGGGCCGCGACATGCGGGCGATGCTTCGCGGGGCGGCGACCGCGTCGGGCGTCTTTGACGAGACGACTTCGGAGCAGGCGATTCAGGGGGCCATCGTCGGGGCGCTCCGCCGGCTTCCGCAAGCGATGCAGGCGAGCGCGCAAAGGGCGAGCCGATGACGAATGAGATGCCGGCGGCAAGGGGACGAGGAGCGAGCGATGGCTAGGCACAAGCAACGACGGTTTCGAAACTACCTGCTCGATAAGCGCTTTCAGCTCAAGTACACCGGGATGGTCCTGCTGGTGACGGCCGTCGTTGCCGGAGTACTCGGATACGCTGCGTACCGCTACTCGAAGGGCCAGACACAGGCGCTGACCGCGCAGATCGCTCTGCAGCCCGAGATCGACCCGGCCGCCGCGCAAGACCTCGAGGGCTTCGCGCAGCGGGCCGACCAGAAGGTGGCCTTGGCCATCCTGCTCGGCGTGCTGGCTTTGCTCGCCGCGCTGGCAGTCACCTGTATCGTGATCACTCACCGTCTCGCGGGACCGGCCTATCGAATGACGAAGCTCTTCGAGGAGGTCGCCGAAGGCCGCCTCCAGGTGCGAACGGGAATCCGCAAAAGCGACGAGTTCCAGGACCTGTTTCAGTCCTTTGCGGCGATGGTGCAATCCCTGCGAGCCCAGCGATCCGCCGAGATCGCCCAGTTGAAGGCCGGTCTCGACGAGCTGGCATCCACCGGCGTCAGACCCGAGCAAGTCAGCGCGCTCAGGCAGCTCCTCAGCCAATTCCAGCAATCGGTCGGGGACACGCTCCCCCCTCCCAAGTCCGCGAACCCACAGGACTTCTCAGCCAAAGATCGCAGCGCTGCTCAAGGGGCGGGGCAGGCCGGGGACACCTTGCCCCCGGCACCCAGCGGGAACTGAAGCAGCCCAGGCAAAGATCGCTTCCGGTCCGTGAGGGGAGGGCGCTCAATAGCTGCGGAGCGGGTAGGAGATGTTTTCGTAGTATTCGATCTCGGGTTTACCGTGCCCGGGAAAGATGACGGCGGCGGCGTCGATGCGGAGGCTGCGGGGGCCCGCGGGCTGCTCGCGCAGCCATTGGGCGCTGGCGCGGCGCAGACGTTCGAGTTTTTGGGGGCCGAGCGTTTCCGACGGAAAGACGGGAGCGGGCTTACGTCGGGTTCGGACTTCGCAAACGACGAGCAGCGAGCCACGCCGGGCGATGATGTCGAGCTCGAGTCGTCCCAGTCGGACGTTCAAGCCGAGGATCTCGAAGCCCTGGGCGCGTAGCTGTTCGGCGACCAAGACTTCACCGCGGCGAGCAAGCTCGAGCCGATCATTCGGCCTGGCGGCCGGACGGGCGCCTCCTTGGCTCGAGGTGACCGGGGGGCGGGCGGCTCCTCGGTTCGAGGTGGGCGCTGAGCGCGCGCACCTCGACGGACGGAAAGGCGTTTTGTTCGGCATTGGCTGGGTCTCCGTACTGTCCTCGGACAGAAGGCAGCCGTGTTGCCCGGCATCTAGGGCTGCGGCTCAGAGCGCTTCAGGCTCTGGGCAGCTCATTCATTGTCTTTGATGCAGTAGCTTCCCCGACGGCCCTCGGCGCCGGACTCGAGGATGAGCTGGCAGGTGAAGCCACCGGGGCAGCTCTGGGTCGGGGCCCCGCCTGCGTCGGCGGGAGCGTCGCAGCGGACGGAACAGTAGACGCTCTCGTCGATCTCCGCCTGGGACACACAGGTGCTCGGCACGTCGTCGCAGCAGCCATCACCCTGGCAATCGCGCCCTTCCTTGCAGTCGAGCGGGCAGCTGTTCTCCTCGTCGGCCGGATCCTCGATGTTCTTCGGGTCCCCGTCCAATCCGTCCACGAGACAGACCCGCGTGGCGCACTGAAGGGAGTTGGTTTCGAGATAGATTTCCTTGGCCAGGAAGCCTCCATCCGGGACCTTTTCCGGGATGCAGGGATCGCCCACTGCGCTGTCTGAACAGGCCGCCAAGGCGCCCAAAAACAGCAAGCCAATAAAATTCAACCACTTTTTGCCCATCGATGCCCCCATTAACCCCTGAGCTGCCTACAGTCTAACGGCAAATTCGACATTAGACCCAAACTTCCAGCCACATTGGCGTCTCGGAAGGTAGGCGAGGCCCGGCAAGCAGGCCTTCCAGCCCACTTTATGGGGGAAACGGGGAAGGTTCTAGTGCGAATTTCAGTCAGCTCATCTAAAGCACAGTGTAGCTATACCTTGACGACCCCTTCGGGCACTTCTTATGATGGGACCTGGGTGAGCCACAAAATGCTGGTTTCGCTCGCAAAATGGGGGTCTGGGGGAAGTTGGTAATGCCAAGCTCCCACACAAAGGAGCACTGTATGGGGGGGATCCGCATCTGGGCGGTGTCTTTGATTGCCTGCGCGATGGTCGTTTCGACCGCGTCGGCTGAAGACATGAGCTTCACGATCGAAGAGACCGGCCAAAAAAGCGCGCCTGCGAAGCTGGGGCCGCCGTCCAAGACTTTGGCCGAGGCACTCAGCCTTTATGAGAGCAAGAAGTACGAAGACTCGGCCGTTCTGCTCAAGCAGGTCGTCGACGGCAAGACAAAGGACGACAAGGGCAACCAGCAGAAGGCGCAGTTCTTCCTTGGCAAGTCGCTCTATCATCTCGAGTACTACCAGTCGTCGCTGAACATCTTCGACGACATCAGCGCGCAGGGGCCGAGTCATCTCCATTTCGGAGACACGCTTCAGTGGCTCGGGCTGCTTGCGTCCGAACTTCCCGAGTCCTCGGGCATCATCGAGAAGGTGGGCCGCTACGGCGTGGGCGCGCTCGATGAGTTCAAAGATAGTGAGCCGGAGCTCTACAACGAGCTGCTCTACTTGATGGGCCGTCATCTGTATGATCAGGGCGAGTTCATGCAGGCGATCGACGTCTTCCAAACCGTCGACCCGAAGGCCAAGCCGTACACCTACGCCAAGTTCTTCGAAGGGATTTCATTCGTTCGCTTGCGCAAGTCGCAACCGGCCGTCGCTTCCTTTCGTGCGATTCTCGACAATCTAGACAAGGGGAACGTCAAGGGGATCGACGACGACCGCATGCGCAATCTAGCCTGGATCTCGCTTGCGCGCGTGTACTACACCTCGGCCAATCAGAAGACCGCGAGCAACGGCGCGGCGGACGGTGTGCTGCTCGGTCAGTCGGTCGAAGCCTGGGACCAGGTCGAGAAGTCGAGCGAGTATTGGCTCGACGCGCAGTTCGAGTCCGCCTGGGCCTTCTTCCTCGCGGACGAGTACGCGCGATCGCTCGGCAGCGTGCACACCCTGTACTCGCCGTACTTCGACGATGCGTACTACCCGGAGGCCATGGTTCTCAAGGCCGTGACCTTCTTCGTGAACTGCCAGACCGACAACGCCGAGGCCACGGTCGCGAGCTTCCACAAGCGCTACGACCCGGTGAAGGCGGAACTCGATGCCATTCTCGTCGAGAACAAAGACAACGAAGCGTTCTTCGAGTTCCTGACGCAGGTTCAGAGCGGCAAGGCTGACCTTTCACCCGAAGTTCGGGGAATCGTTTCGACGGCGATGAGCGACCGCACTCTGTTGCGGCACATCGAGTACGTAGAGCTGCTCGAGGAAGAGGAGGAGCGGCTCAGCAAGGCGCCCCAGTCTTTTCAGAGCTCGGCCGTTGGCGCACAGATTTTGGAGGACACCGTTTTGGCGAAGTCCTTCGCCATCGACCAGGCCGGTGATCTGGCCCGTGGTCGCTACGAGCGCCTGATCCGGGAGCTCCAAGAGCTCAGCAATCAGGTCGACACGGTGGAGCTGGAAATCGCGACCTATCGTCGCGGTCAGATCGACCAGGAGCTTCAGCAGCAGATGACGCAGGCCAAGCAGTCCAAGGGTGGAGATGTGAAGGTCGATGAGGAGCACCAGCTCTGGCCGTTCGATGGCGAGTACTGGCGAGACGAGCTCGGATTCTACCGACAGCAGGTGACGAACCAATGCACGCGCTAAAGATGAAGAAGATTTCAACCGGAGCCGTCGCGGGTTTCGCCTTCTTGCTGTACGCCGGTGTCGCTGGCGCGGAGCAGGCGCCCATGAGCACGGCGGAGCCCATTTGCATTCCAGAGAGCACCCAACGTGCCGTGACCGAGTGTCCGGCCGGGGCGAGCAAGAAGCATGCGGCCGATTTGGGCAGCGCGCCGCGCTCGCGGCTGAACGAGGCCAAGCCGAAGTCCGAGAGCAAGGACGCGCAGACGGCGCCCGCGCTCAAGATCGACATGAGCACCCAGCTCGGCCGTGAGGAGACCCAGGCGCGCGCCGAAAGCCTGCTGGAGCGCGAAATCGCGATCCTCGAGCGGCTGGTCAAGAACAGCACGACCGCCGATCCACGCCGCCCCGAGGTGCTGCTGCGGCTCGCCGAGACGCAGTTCGAGCTGCAGCGTGCGCAGACGGCCAAGGTTCGCTCTTTCGACGACCCGGTTTACGAAGCGTGCACGCGCGATCGCGACGAAACCCGCTGCAAGCAGGCCAGCAAGGCTCAGAGCGACGCCGAGGCCGAGCTTCAGAAGACGCAGACCGAGACGATTCGCACCTACGCGACCCTGGTGCGCGACCACCCGAACTTCGAGCGCATGGACGAGGTGCTGTTTTCGCTCGCCTTCGCGCTCGACGAGCAGAAGCAGTTCGACAAGGCGCGGACGGTCTATCGCCGCTTGATCAAGGAGCATCCTAAGAGCCGCTTCGTGCCCAATGCGTATCTGTCGTTCGCGGAGTTCTACTTCAACGACGGCGACATGACGGCAGCCGCGAAGTTCTACGGGAAGGTGCTGGACTTCCCACCGAAGCAGAACTCCGTGTACGGGTACGCCCTCTACAAGATCGCCTGGGTCCAATACAACCGCGAGCGGTACCAGGCCTCGCTTCAGGCCTTCGTCGACGTGCTCGACTTCGCCCGGAAGAATCCGCACGCCAACGACGCCAAGAACCTTGCCCGACAGGCGCGCAAGGAGCTCGTGCTTCCCTATTCGCACTACGGCTCGCCGGGGAAGGCGCTTTCGTTCTTCCGCCGTTACGCCAAAGACGATGCCGAGGCGCACGAGATGCTCGAGAACCTCGGTGAGCTCTATTTCGACACCGGCCAGTGGTCCAAGGCAATTGCCGTCTATCACAAGCTGATGGCCGATGCGCCCAAGAGCGACCAGCTGTGCATGTGGCAGGGCAAGGTCACCAACGCCGTGATCTCTGCGGGCTCCAAGCAGGAACAGATCGTCGAGCTCAAGCGGCTCGTCGACATCTACCGCGCGTATAGTGAAGAAAAGCGTCCGCCGGAAATGGTCGAGACCTGTAAGACGGAGACCGCGACGACACTGCTCTGGCTCGGCACCAGCTGGCATCGCGAGGCGGTCGGAACGAAGGCGACGCCCGGCACGAACGACAAGTCGACGATGTCTCAGGCCGCGGTGCTGTACCGCACCCTGCTCAAGGAGTTTCCCGACATCGATCAGATGGAATTTCCGAACGTCGACAAGCGGGACTGGCCGTCACAGTACAAGCTGTCGTACTTCTATGCGGAGCTGCTCTGGAAGATGGAGGAGTGGTCGCAGTGCGGACCGGCGTTCGACGGCGTCGTCGAGCTCAACCCGCAGGGCGAGTACACGAGCGACGCCGCCTATGCTGCCGTCCTCTGCTACAACAACCTCTACCAGCAGCAGTACACGTCTCGTGAAACCAAGACGCGGTTCACGAGCAACACCGACAAGAAGGCGGCTGCCAAGGCGGCTGACGAGGTCGAAGAGCAGAAGTTCGTCGTTCGCGAGTTCACGCCGCTCGAGGAGGGCATGCTTCAGGCCTTCAATCGTTACGTATGTTACGTCGACGAGGCCGAAGACATGGCCACGATCAAGTATCGGCGGGCACGCATCTATTACGAGTCGAACCGCTTGGAAGAGGCGGCGCTACTCTTCCGGGACATCGCGTTCAACCACAAGGAAAGCGAGCTCTCCGAGTACGCGGCCAACCTCTATCTCGACTGCCTCAACATCATGGGGACGCAGCTGAGCGAGCCCAATCCGGCTTGCATCCAGCAGCTGAGCGCGTCGATCGACCCCATGCACGAGGCCTTCTGCAAGAGCGAGATGGCCGCCCAGGAGCACCCCGATCTCTGCGGCACGCTCGGGAACCTGCAGTGCCAGGTACGTCGCCAGGAGGCGGAGACCTACGAGAAGACGCAGCAGTACAAGAAGGCCGCGTCGACCTACGTTCGGATCTTTCGCCGACACTCGGAGTGCGGTGAGATGGACGAGGTGCTGTACAACGCAGCCATCAACTTCGAGGCCGCACGGCTCCTCGGCCGCTCCATACAGGTGCGCAAGGTGCTCATCGAGCGTTTCCCGGAGAGTGAGTGGTCCAAGCGTGCCGTGTACCTCATCGGAGCGAACTACCACGCGCTGGCTTTCTACGAGCAGGCGGCCAAGTACTACGAGGACTTCGCTCGCAAGTATCCGGGCGAAGACGGAGACAAGTGCAGTGCCGAGGACAAGGAGGCGGGGCTCTGCCCGAACGCCGTCGACGGGCTCAAGAACGCCACCTTCTTCCGCTTGGGGCTGATGGACGACGAGAAGGCGATGGAAGACGCCAAGCTGTTCGCCCGCAACTACCGTGGGCGCATGCCGCGGACGACCTCGCAGGTCGTGTTCTCGATCGGCTCGATTTACGAGCGGCAGAAGCGCTGGCCCGAGGTGGTCTCGCACTACAAGGATTTCCTAAAGGACTACAAGCGCGTCGCCGTCCCGAGCGACGTGATCCTCGCCAACGCGGCGATCGGTCGCGCTTACTGGGAGATGAACCGGAAGAGCGAAGCGAAGAGCTACTTCCTTGCGGCGGTGAAGACCTGGCGTGCAGGCGCCGCGAAGAAGATCTCTACGCTCGACGATGCCTCGCCCGAGGACAGGCTCGCTTACCTTCGCAAGGGGCTGAACGCCGCGGCGGAATCTCAGTTCTACTTGGCGGAGTACGAGTTCGAGGACTTCCAAGAGATCGGCTTCCCGGCCTACAAGGGCTCGCGGAGCAAGGACGGCGTGAGCACGTGGGCGAAGACCTATTTCAGCAAGTGGGTGAACAAGAAGCTCGGGGCGCTTCGGACGGCCGAGGAGGACTACGCGGCGGTCTCGCAGATTACGGCGACCGTCGACGGCAAGAAGATGCAGTCGGAGCCCTGGCAGATCGCCGCGGCTGCACGCTCGGGCGAGATGTATCGTAGCTTCGTGGACGAGTTCCGCGACGCTCCGGTGCCTAAGGAGATCGAGAAGGACCCGAACCTGTACGACATCTACGTGGGGGCCTTGGACGAGCAGTCCGAGCCGCTTCAACGGCAGGCCATCGACAAGTTTGAGTTCTGCTTGAAGACCGCCACGAACGTGCGCTGGTTCAATGAGTGGTCTCGGTCCTGCGAGGAAGAGCTCAATACGCTCAACCCGAGGCAGTACCCCGTGGCGGCGGAGCTTCGGGGTGAGCCCAACTATGTGAAGGGAACCGTGGGTCAACCGGGCTCGGTCGACCTGAATACCACGGGAGACGCGAACCTGACGGCGTTCGCGAACGGTCGAGGAGGGAAGCGATGAAACGTTTCACTGGCACGATGCTCGTCGCCGTGACGCTTTGCGGCTGTGGCGGCGGAAGCGGTGGGAGCGCGGGAGCAGGCCCGGACGCGCAGGCCGCCACGACGGTGGGCGGCGAGGCGATCCGGACGGCTGGCGGCGAAGCCGTGCTCAAAAAGGCGCACGACCGATGGCGCTCTGCGATGGCCGAGTTCCAAAAGAACGAGGAGAACGGCTGGACACCGGCCGCGTGCAGCTCGACGGCCTCTGCCTTCGAAAGCGCCGCGAGCGCACAGGACGGCGGGTTCGCGGAGGCCCAGTACATGGCGGGACTGTCGCTGGCCAAGTGCAACGAAGCGGCCGCCTACGACCACTACGAGGACGCGCTGAAAGCAGACTCGAAGTTCTGCAAGGCGCGGGTGGCCCTCGGTCTGAGGGAGCTCGAGCAGGGCAACACGGGCGAGGCGCGCTCGGCCTTCGAGCGGGCGGTCAAGGACGACCCGCAGTGCACCTCGGGTTACACCAATCTGGCGATCATCCAGCGAGCCGAGGGTGGTACGCAGGAAGTGGAGGCGCTCAACAACCTCCGCCGCGCTCTGGCCATCGAGTCTGATTACCTGGCGGCCTTCAATCAGATGGCGCTCCTGTACTTCGACCGTGGCAAGGCAGGCAATGCCGCCGCGCTCGACCTGGCGGAAATCGTCTGCCGCCAGGCCCAGCTGATCGACCCGCAGTACGCGCCCATCTACAACACCTGGGGGCTGATCAAGGTCGAAAAGGGCGACATCATCGCCGCGCTTCGCTTCTTCGAGCAGGCGATCTCGCTCGACCCGACGCTGTTCGAGGCGCAGATGAACTTTGGAGAGGTGACCATCTCGTTCCGGGGCTACGACGACGGCCGCGCGGCGTTCGAGCGCGCAGTGCAGCTCGAGCCGGGCGACTACGACGCGAACATCGGTCTGGGCACGGCGCTTCGCGGGCTCCAGCAGTATCCGCAGGCGCAGGCCCAGTATGAAAAAGCCGAGCAGTTGGATGGCAGCCGTCCGGAGGCCTACTTCAATCTCGGGGTGCTCTACCAGGACTACATGTCTGGCTCGGTCGCTGACCTGAAAAAGGCGCAGAGCTATTTCGACCAGTTCCTGCAGCGTGCAGGAAAGAGTCCGGAGTTCCGCAATCAGGTGCAAGGGGTCAGCAATCGCTGCACCCAGACGTCTTCGAACAAGCGTGGGAAGGCCCAGTGCCGACCCGGGCGTCTTCAAAACATAGAACTGTCCATAGAGGCCATGTCGGTTGCTGGGTAGGAGAGAGCGATGCTGAAACGGACTTCAAGATTCGTCTTTCGAGCGGTTGTGTTCATGGCACTCGCGGGAGCCATTTCGGTCTGGTCACCGAGGGTGAGCGCGCAGGACGCCGCGCCGAGCGAGACAACCTATGACTTCGACGACGACCTCGTCACGGGTGACCTGGTTCGTCCTGACGGTGAGCAGCTCGTGGTACGTCGCAGCGGGCGACGCAGCTCGCTGATTACCATCCGGGAACACTTCATTCCTGAGATGCTGAAATCCGTGGAAGATTTGTAAGGGGGCTTGGGGTGAGCGACACAACTCAGGGAACATCGATCACCTTCTCCGTCTTCGACGGGGATGAGCTTCTCAAGAAGGAGACGCTCAGCCAGGAGATCATCAAAATAGGACGGCTCCAGACGAGCCACGTGTGTCTCGACGACACCAAGGTCAGCCGCATGCACGCGGTGGTGGAAGTGGTCGGACCGGGCGAGATTTTCGTCATCGACCTGGGCTCGGCGGCCGGCACTCGTGTCAACGGCGAGAAGGTCAACAAGCGCCAGCTCAAGACGGGCGACGAGATCCAGATCGGCAGCAAGCGGATTCAGGTTGAGATCATGGTCAGCGGGACCGCGGCGCAGACTGCGGTGGCCAGCGCCATGACCAAAACCCCCGTGCCGCCGGCTCCAGCGCCCAAGGAGCGGGACACCCCAGTCTTCAACGAGGAGGTGCTGGCCGCGATCGCCGACACCCTCGGAGACGAAGCAACGCCGGAGAAGCCGGCGGCCCAGCGTAGTGCCTCCTTGCCTCCGGTCGTGCCCTCGAACGACGATCCCGAAGGTGCAGAGGGTTCGGAGCCGAAGTTCAACCCCTTTCAGGTTGGCGCTAGGCGCGCATCACGCACGCCATTCGCGATGTCGGCTAAGGACGATGGAGACGAGTTCGGGCTGATTGCTTCGGGACCCGCGGTGCCTTCGCACGAGATCGAGTCGAGTGAGCGCTCGGCCGAGGTCTCGATTCTGTGGGGCGAGCGCAGTGTGCTCAACGTCGAGCACCTGACGCCCCCGCGCGACTACTACGTCGGTGATCCAGACAGCGGCGAGGTCGATTTCGTTCTCGGCACCGAGGCCATCGGCAAAGACCGGATTCCGGTCTGTGTCGCCCGGGGCGAGGGGGTCGCGGCCGTCATTCCCGAGGGTGCCAAGGGAGAGGTTGTCATCGGCGATCAGACCCGCTCCATCGATTTGCTGCGAGGGCAGGGGCAGCTCCTTCCCAGCAGCGTGATGGCGGGCGCCTCGGAGTTCGTGGTGCCCGAAGACGCCACGGTGCGCATCAAGCACCGGAACTTCACCTTCATCGTCAAAGACGTCAAGGCAGGCAAGAAGGTGGCCGGCGCTGCCAAGTTGGACGTGCGGCCCTTCGCCTATGTCGCGGGCGCGGGCCTCTTCGCGAGTCTCGTATTGACGCTCTTTTACTTTCAGCCTCCGCGTCCGCGCGGCTTGTCCTCGGATCTGCTCAGCACGGATTCGCGCCTCATCCAGTTCCTCATGGAGCCCGAGGAGCTCGAGGAGCCGGAGCCGGAGTGGATGCACGGCAGCGACCAGTCGGGCGGCGGCACCGGCAAGGCCCACGAGGGCGAGCAGGGCCAGATGGGCGACGAGAAGGCCCAGAAGACGAAGAACAAGTACGGCATCAAGGGCCCCGAGGACAACGCGGACCCGCAGATGGCGCGTGAGCGCGCCGAGCAGGAGGCGAAGACCGCTGGCATTCTCGGCACGCTCGCTTCGATGCAGGGCTCGTTCAACGCGCCCACCTCGCCTTACGGCGCCGACTTCGCGCTCGGCAACGATCCAAACAGCGCGCTCGGTGCGATGACCGGCTCGGACATCGGGCAGAACTTCGGCTTTGGAGGCCTCGGTTTGCGCGGCACCGGTCGCGGGGGCGGTGGGCTCGGCCAGGGCACCATCGGCATGGGTAACTTCGGTACCATCGGCCGCGGGGGCGGCCGTGGCGAGGGCGAGGGCGGCTACGGTCGCGGAGCCGGTGGCTTCCGGGGTCGCAGCGCTGGCGTGCCACAGGTTCGCAGCGGCGGCGCCGAGGTCCGAGGCAGCCTCTCGAAGGAAGTGATTCGCCGCGTCGTTCGACGGCACATCAACGAGGTGAAGTTCTGCTACGAGCAGCAGCTGAACTCGCGTCCTGACTTGCAGGGGCGTGTCACGACGAAGTTCGTCATTTCGCCGACAGGCTCGGTTCAGTCCGCCATGGTCTCGGCTTCGACGCTGAGTAACCAGGAGGTCGAGAGCTGCATCGTGCGCGCGGTGCGTCGCTGGACCTTCCCGGCACCGGACGGCGGCGGGGTCGTGGTCGTCAACTATCCGTTCTTGCTCGATTCCGCGGGCCAATGACGGGATGTCAGGCGTGACTAACGGTTGTGGATCGCGCTAGAAATGCTGTAACATTGAAGCGCCATTGGATTTTTCTGAGGAGGCAAGCATGCGGATTCAAAGCCTAGCCATCGTTTTGGGAGCTCTTTTCCTAATGGGTGGCAACTGTTCTCGCGCCCGCGTGGAGTCGATGAACGAGATGAACGCGGGGGTCGAGCTCGCTGGGATGAAGCGATTTGCCCAGGCTGCCGAGAGTCTTGAGCGCGCGGCAGCCATAGACCCGACGAACCATCAGGCGTTCTACAACCTGGCTATCGTGCAGATCGAGCAGCGCGCGTTCTCGGCCGCCAAAGAGGCGCTGCAGCGTGGCATCGACGTGGCGCCGCAGATACCGGGCTACCACGAGAAGCTGGGCACCGTAGAGATGGAGCTCGAAGACTGGAAGGGGGCCAAGGCGGCGCTCGAGAAGGCGGTGGAACTGGACCCGACGCTCTTCAAGGCGCACTTCAAGCTCGGCCGCGTCTCCGAGGAGCTGGAGGAGCCGCAGGACGCCCTGCATAGGTACACGGAGTCCATCATGAAGGGCCCGCGGTTCCTGGCTTCTTACTCGGCGCTGGGCCGGCTCTACGCCGACCTCGGCTACCCAGACGAAGCGGCGCAGGTCCTGCGAGAAGGCTTGAAGGTCGCGATGCCGGGCACGGAGGAAGAGGCCAACGTGCATCATCTTCTCGGCACGGTCTATCAGCAGCAACGCAAGTACGAGGACGCCGTCACGGAGTTTCAGACGGCGCTCGGTATCGTTCCAGGAATGTCGGACGCTCTTTTCTCCTTGGGCTGGACGTATTCGCTCCAGAGCAACGATGAAGAGGCCAAGCGCTATCTCAAGAAGTTCCTGATGATGGCAAGCGCGGAAGCGCCAGAGCATTACGTGAAAGCGGCACGGGACCGTTTGGCGGAATTGAGAACGGAATCGCCGTAGGGGGCTAGTCGTATGTCGGACGAAATCGAAGCGGGGGGCGAAGTTCGCGAGCTGACGGTGGAGGAGCAAGAAGAGCTCACTCAGCTCGAGGACGCGATCGCAAAGTTCGAGCAACAGAAGCGATGGTCGGACATGATCCGATCCATCCTCAGGAAAGCGGACCTGGTCCTCTCACCGGACGAAAAGGTGCTGCTGTTCCGTCAGGCCGGGACGCTCTACTTGGAGCGTTCGAGCAACCAGGCCGAGGCGATCAAGTGCTTCGAGCAGCTGCTCGAGCTGGAGCCCGAGGACACGGACGCAATCGCTCGTCTGAAAGAGATGTACGAGAAGCGCCGGGACTGGGAGAAGCTCATCCGGACCATGCAGCGCGAGGTGGAGCTGCTCCCGGAGGACGACCGGCTCTTGCGTTACGCGGAGATGGCCGACCTGGCGACTCAGCGTTTGCGCAAGCCGGCCGTGTGCATCGAGCTCTGGCAGAAGGTGCTCGAAGGCGATCCGACGAACCCGGAAGCCTTGTCGAGCCTCGCGCAGCTCTACGAGCGGGCCCGCGAGTGGGAGCCGCTGGCGGAGATCCTGGAGCAGCTCGTGGCCGCCGACACGGATGTCGTCGAGATCAAGCAGCAACTACAGAAGCTAGGGATGATCTATGCCGACAAGATCGGCAACGACGAGGGAGCCGTTCGCGCGTTCAAGCAGCTCTTGGACCTCGATCCTTCGGACCGCCGCGCGCAGGAGCAACTCAAGCGCCGATACGTCGCCTTGGGCGCCTGGGACGAGCTCGAGTCGTTCTATGCCGAGAATCAGCAATGGGACGAGCTGATCCGCATCCTAGAGCGCCAGGCGGAAGCTTCGGAAACGGAAGCGGACGACCGCACGGCGCTTCTGTTCCGGGCCGCCCGGCTCTGGGAAGAGAAGAAGGAAAAGCCGGATCGTGCCGCGCGCGTCTATGAGAAGATCATCGCCGCCGACCCGGACAACGTTCAGGCGGCCGAGGCTCTAACGCCGATCTACGAGGGCGCGCACGACGCACGAAAGCTCGTCTCCGTACTCGAGGTGCGTCTAAAGCACGCCGAAGACGATGAGACCCGCGTGGCCTTGCTGGGCGAGATCGGACACGTCTTCGAGGAGCGCCTGAAGCAGCCGGAGACGGCTTTCGAGAAGTACCTGGAGGCCTTTGCACTGGCCCCCAATTCGGAAGCCGTTCGACTCGACGTCGAGCGCATCGCCGGCGAGATGAACGCCTGGGACCAGCTCGTCTCGGGTTACGAGTCGGCGATCGAGGCGACGAGCGATCCAAACGAAGCGGTGCCCATTCGTCTGAGCTACGCGCAGACCTTGACCCAGCTCGAGCGGATCGACGACGCCATCAGCCAATACCAGCGGGTGTTCGAGCTGGAGAGTGACAACCGGCAGGCGATCGCCTGTCTCGGTGATTTGTTTTACCGGACCGAGCGGTACCGTGATTTGCTGGACGTCTACGCACGGCAGATCGAGCTCGAGGACGACATCGACATCCGTAGGCAGATCGCTTATCGGCGTGCTCAGCTGCTCGCGGACGCGCTCGAGGACGTTGACAGCGCCATCGAGTCCTACGAGGGGATCCTCGAGGAGTACAGTGTCGGCGAAGCGGACGCCTGTCGGGAGCTCGAACGACTCTACGAATCGGAGTCGCGCTGGCTGGACCTCGGGCAGCTCCTCGAGCGACGGATCGAAGCGGGTCCCGACTCCGAGGAGGAGCTCGCAGCACTGAAGTTCCGTCTGGGCCGGGTCTCCGAGCTACACCTCGAGGATGGCGTCCGCGCGGTCGGTTTGTATCGCGAGGTGCTATCGCTCCTTCCCGAGCATGACGGCGCCAGGGAGGCGCTCGAGCAGTTGCTCGACGACGAGGATGCTGCGGCCGAAGCCTCGCGGGTGCTCGAGCCGATCTACGAGATGATCGGCGACTGGCAACGCTATGTGAACGCGCTCCGAGTGCAGCATCGACACGCCGCCGAGCCGCAGGAGCGCCTGAAGCTTCTCACCCGCGTGGCGGACACACAGCTCGAGCAGCTCGAAGATCCGGAGCGTGGATTTGCCGCGCTGAGTGAAGCCTTTCGCGAGCTTCCGAGTGATGCGCCCACCCTGGCGCGCCTGGAGATCTGGGCGTCGCAGTACGACCGCTTCGAGGCGCTGGCCGAGCTCACTGGAGACCTGGCCGCCAATGCCGACGACGACGCGCTAGGCCGCCAACTTTGGATCAAGACCGCGCAGATCTACGACACGCAGTTGCTGGACACCGAGGCGGCGGTCTCGGCTTACCGAAAGGTGCTGCAGAGTGACGCCCGGGACCGCCAGGTGCTCGACGCGCTCGACGTGCTCTATCGTGCCGCGGAGCGTTGGCCCGAGCTCGTGGGCATCCTCCGAACGCGCGGCGAGACCAGTGACGATCCGGAAGAAAAGATCCGCGAGCTCGCAGAAATAGCGCGCATCCATGCGGAACGACTGGAAGAAGCCGACCATGCGATTCAAGTGCAGAGCGAGATCTTGGAGCTGGATCCCTCGAACCAGGGCGCGCTGAGCGCGCTCGACCAGCTGCTCGAAGCGCAGGGGCGATGGGCCGACCTGGTGGAGAACGTCGAGCGGCAGCTCGAGCTGGTGGACGAGGTGCAGGCGCAGATTCCGCTGCTGCTACGCATGGCCGACATCCGCGAGCAGCACATGGGCGAGGTCGCCGCAGCCGTCGAGATCTACCGTGACGTGCTGGGTCACGACTGCGAAAACCCCGCGGCACTGGCTGCGCTCGAGGGGCTGCTCGAGTCCACGGAGCATCAGGCCGTCGTCGCGGACATTCTCGAGCCCATCTACAAAGAGACCGAGGCGTCCACGCGCTTGGTCGAGGTCTACGAGATACAAGCGCACCATGCCTCGTCGCCCGATCGGCGGGTCGAGCTGTTCCACGAGATTGCCCGTCTGCAGGAGTATGCGATCGGCGATCTATCGGCCGCGTTCGACTCGTTCGCGCGCGCCTTGCGCGAGGACCCCGGGCATCCGCAAACTTTCGAGGAGCTCGAGCGCATCGGTGCGGCCACGGGTTCCGCCGATGCTCTGGCTTGCGTGTACGAAGAGGTGGCCGGCTCATCCGAGGACCCGGAGCGCGCGGTGCGATTCCTTCTTCGGGCTGCATCCATTCGTGAAGACGAGCTTGGCCAGCTGGATCGCGCGATCGAGCGGTATCAGCAGGTGCTCGAGCTCAACGGGGACCACCGGCCCACGGCGGACGCCCTGGAGCGCCTCTTTCAGACGACCGAACGCTACGAGGAGCTGGCGGCCATCTACAAGCGCAAGGCCGAGATGTACAGCGCGCCAGAGGATAGACGCGCGCAGCTGATCAAGGCTGCATCGGTGTACGAAGACATCCTGGACCGTCCGACGGACGCCGCGGCGGTTCATCGGCAGGTGCTCGAACTCGAGCCCGACGACATCGACTCGCTCGACCGCCTGATCGCGCTTCAAGCGCGGCTCGGCCAGTGGGAACCCTTGCTGGAGACCTACGAGCGCAAGGCCGAGGTCGTCACGGACCCCGCCGTGAAGATGAGCATCTTCACAGCCATGGGAAACTTGCTCGACCAGGAGCTGCAGAGGGTCGACCAGGCGATCGAAGCCTATCAGCGAGTGCTCGAAATCGATCCCGACGACCTGGGTGCGCTTGGGTCCTTGGACACCCTCTACGAGCGAACCAGTGCCTGGCACGAGCTGCTGCAGGTGCTCGAGCGCCGGGCAGAGCTCGCCGAAGAAGAGCACCTTCGGATCAATCTTCGCTACAGGACCGGCGAGCTCTGGCAAAAGCAGCTCGCCGACCCCGTGCAAGCGATCGAAATCTATCGGGAGATCGCAAGCGATGCGCCCGATCACCAGCCCACGGTCGCGTCGCTCACGTCGATGATGCTGAGCGGCATCGAGCCCTTGGCGGCAGCCGAAGTGCTCGAACGGGTCCATCGGGAGGCGGGCGAGTACGAAAAGCTCGCCGAGGTTCGCGAAGCGCAGATTCGGCATACCGAAGACCCCGCAGAGCGCGTGCAAATGCTGCATCAGCTGGCGGACCTCTACGAGATTCAACTGGAAGACGAGTCGGCGGCGTTCCACAGCTTCGCTCGTGCTCTTCCGCTCGACATTCGCAACGAGCACAGCCTCGCCTCGTTCGAGCGGCTCGCCGAGCAGACGGGTAGCTGGACCGAAGTGGTTTCGCTCTACGACAAGGAAGTGAGCCGACTGCGTGAGGAGTCACCGGGCGACGTCACGGATTTGGCGATGCGCTCGGCAATGATCAACGAGGTGCAGCTCGACGCCATCGATGCGGCCATCGAGCGCTACCAGATCGTCGTGGACATCGAGCCGACGGAGGCCAAGGCCATCGAGGCTCTGGACCGGCTCTATGAGCAGACCGAGCGTTGGGGCGAGTTGGCCGAGACGCTCAAGAAGGAAGCGGCGATCGCGATGACGCCGGACCAGGTGCTCAACCTTCAGTTTCGCACCGGGCAGATCTATCAGCACCGACTGCACGAAGTGGACGCTGCCATCGAGCAGTATCGCGAGATCGTCGCGGCTGCGCCCGAATACGAGCCTGCGGTCGACGCGCTGGAGGACCTGTTCGCCGAAGGGGTCAAGCCACTCGAGATCGGCGAGGTCTTGGAGCCGCTCTACAGGATGCAGGGGAACTGGGACCGATTGCTCAACGTGCACGAAGTGCAGGTCGGGTTCCAGAGTGACCCCATCGAGCGGGTCGCGATGATGCATCGGGTTGCCGAGATTGCCGAAGACAAGGTCGACGACCACGGGCGCGCGTTCGTCTGGATGCAGAAGGCCCTGCTCGAGGATCCGAGCCACGATCACTCGCTCGGGGAGGCGGAGCGGCTTTCGTCGATCGTCGATGGCTGGGGTCAGCTGGCCAACACCTATGCGAGCGGCATCCAGACGACCGAGGACCCGATGAACAAGGCCGAGCTCGGCCGGCGTCTGGCGCGGGTCTACGAGCAGCAGTTGCACGACGTGCAGCGCGCCGAGGAGACCTACCGCTACGTTCTAGGCGTGGAGAGCGCGGATGCGGAGGCCCTACAGGCTCTCGACCGTATCTACAGCGAGCACGGGGCGCATCAGGCCCTGGCCGAGGTGCTGCGCAAGCGCATGCGGCTCTCGGACCACAGCTCGGATCTGATCGATTTGCACTACCGCCTCGGCGAGGTGCTCGAGCAGAAGCTCGGTTGCAGCGATGAAGCCATCGAAGTCTACGGAACGCTGCTGGACGAGCACGACCCGGAGCACAGTGAGGCCATTCACGCTCTTCAACGGGTGTACGCTCAGCTGGAGCGCTGGCCCGAGCTGTACGCCGCTTACGAGCGGGAGCTGGGCGTGGTGCTCGGCGATTCGCATCAGGCTGATATCCTGGCGCGAATGGCCAGGCTCGCATCGAATCGGCTGCAGGATCCGGCGCGCGCCGTCGGTCTTTGGCAGCGCGTGCTCGAGCTGCGAGGCGAAGACGCGGAGGCACTCAACGCCCTGGGCGACATCTATGCGACGCAGGGGAACTGGCGCGACTTGGTCGATGTGCTCGAGCGTGAGGCCGCGGTCGTCGAGGAGGACTGCTTCCGAATCCGCGTCTATTCGGACCTGGCGAGAGTCTGGTACGAAAAGCTCGACCGGGAGCGGAATGCCATCGAGAATTGGGAGCGCGTCCTCGACGTGGACCCGAGCAGCACCTACGCGCTGTTCAACATCAGCGAGATCCAGCGTGCCGGCGGGCAGTCGCGCGAGCGCGCCGACACGCTGCATCGCATCATCGAGGTCGGCGCCGCAATTCTCGAGGACGCCGAGCTCGTCGGTGTCTATATGCAGCTGGGTCACATCTACGGGACCGAGCTGAAGCAGCACGCCGATGCCATCGAAGCCTACCAGAGCGTCCTTCAAATCAACCCGGCCGCCTTCGATGCGCTCGATGCGCTCGAGCTGATTCACCGGGAGCACGAGGCCTGGGTCGATGCCATCGCCGTCATGGAGCAGCGTGCCCGCGCGCTTTCCGATCCACAGGACAAGATTCGTCAGCTCTTGGCCGTCACCGAGATGTGGGCCGATCAGGTCGGCGACAAGGACGGGGCCACCGGGGCCTTCGGGCGCATCCTCGAGATCGACCCGATGCACGAATACGCGTTCTCGGAGCTGAGGACGCTTCATCAGGAGGCCGGTCGCTGGGACGAGCTGATCGACCTGTACATCAATCGCATCGAGGTCAGCGAGAACCGAGACGAGCGGATCAAGCTGCTTCGCAGGGCCGCGGAGGTCTACGACGAGCACATGGGTGACGCCGAGCAGGCCTTCCACAGCCTCTGGTTCGCCTGGAGCGAGGACTTCGCGAACAAGGACACCGCGAGGCATCTCGAAACGATCACCAGGAAGAACGACAAGTGGAACGTCTTGCTCGCTCAGGCCAACAAGGTCCTTCAGGAGACCCAGGAGGCAGGGACGCAGATCGCCATCTGTCTGCACTGTGCCAAATGGTATGGTCAGGACCTCGGTCACCCGGAATACGCGATTCCGTACTACGAACAGATTCGGGCCCTCGACCCCAGTAATGCCGAGGCCTGGTGGCAGCTCGGCGACCTGTACGAGACCACGCAGAAGTGGGACGAGCTCGCGCAGACGCTGGCCAAGCTGGTCGAGATGACCGACGACGACGAGGTCAGAGCGAACACTTACGTGCGCATGGGCGACCTGGCCGAAGATCGGTTCCGGATGCGGGACGAGGCGGAGGACTACTACCGGCGGGCGCTCGCGATCGGGGAGAAGCACGTCGGGGCACTGGAAGCCTTGGAGCGCATGTACCGTGAGGACGGACTCTCCAACAAGCTCCTCAAGATCCTCGAGCGCAAAGCCGAGGCCGTCGAAGACGTCGATGCCATCGTGCTCGCACGTCTGCAGGTCGCCGAGGCGTACGAGGAACGCTTCAACGACCGTCGGGCCGCGATCGTCAACTACGAGAAGGCCCTGGAGCTGGCTCCGTCGAACCTGGCGGCGCTGCGTGGCCTGGAGCGCCTCTATGCACTCGAGGAGCGCTACCAAGACTTGGTCCGCGTACTCGAGGGGCAGTACGAGGTGGTCACCACCGAGCGAGAGCGCATCGAGATCCTTCAGCGGCTCGCCACGATGTGGGAAGAGGAGTTTCGTCGGCCCGAGAACGCCGTAGCGCGGCTCGAGGAAGTCCTCGAGATCGACCCGCTGCACGAGGACTCGATGCTTCGCCTCGAACAGCTGTACCGGCACATGCAGAGCTGGGACGATCTGATTCGCACTTATGACCGTCACGCGGACGCGAGCTCAGACGTCGACGAAAAGGTTCGCATCTTCCGCGAGCTCGGCGAGGTCTACTCCGTCCAAAAGCACGACCTCGAGCAGGCAATCGACAGCTATCTCAACGCTCTGAGTCTGCAAGAGAAGGACATCCCGAGCCTGCAGTCACTGACCAAGCTGTACGAGCGCAAGGAAGACCACGCTGCCGCACTGGACATGATGGGTCAGCTCGTCACCGTCATCGACGATCCGGCTGAGCAGGTCGAGCTGAAGTTCCGTATGGGACGCATTCTCGACGCGGAGCTCGGCGACCGTGTCGCGGCCCTGGAGCACTTCCAGACGGCGGTAGACCTCGATCCGAGTCACCTCGACTCGCTCGGGGCCATGCGCCAGATCCACTTCGATTCGGGAGATTGGCCGGCCGCTGCGCGAGTTTTGCAGCTGGAGGTCGAGCAGACCGACAACGCGCGCATCAAGGCGCGGCGCTGGGTGGAGCTCGGCCAGGTGTACGCCGAGCGGCTCGACGACGAAGAACAGGCGATCGAGGCCTTCGAGGCGGCCCACCAGGCCGACCCCGACAACGAAGATGCGATGGTGCCACTGGCGCACGCCTATGCCTCGCGTGGACGGCACGCGGAGGCGTTCCCGCTTCTTCAGGTGCTGGTGCAGCGTTCGGACAAGCGCGACATCGACGAGCAGCACAGCTTGGCGTCGATGCTCGGCGAGACCGCGGCCAAGCTCGGGGACGCGGAGGAAGCCGTTCGTGCCTACGAGCGGGCCTACAACTTGGACAGCCGTGATTCGGTGGCTCTGAAGGGACTGGCGAGCGCCTACTTCCAAGCGAAGGACTGGGAGCAGGCCTACAAGCACCACCAAGTGTTGCTCGTGCAGCACCAAGACAACCTCGGCCGTGATGAGGTCACCGAAATCCGCTATCGGCTCGGCGTCATCAAGCGAGAGCAGGGCGAGGACAAGAAGGCGCGAAACATGTTCGACAAGGCGCTCGAGCAGGACTCGCACTACGTGCCGGCCCTCAGGGCGATGGTAGAGCTACAGACGGCGGACGGGGACTGGAAGTCCGTCGTCGAGTACAAGAAGCGCATTCTGGACGTCACGGACGAGCTTGCTGCGAGGGCCACGTTGCTTCATGAGCTGGGCGACCTCTGGCAGGACAAGCTCGGCAATCTGGATTCGGCGGCCGAGGCATACACCGAGGCACTCGACCTGGAGCCGGACAACCACATCGTCTTGCACAAGCTGCTCGCGAGCTATCAGAGCGCGAAGCGATGGTCAGAGGCCATCGACGTCATCGAGCGTGTCGCCGAGTTGGACGAACGGTCCGAGGCGAAGGCCAAGTATACCTATACCATCGGCGTCATTCTCCGCGACGAGCTGGAAGACGAAGACTCGGCCCTCGAGCGGTTTGGCGACGCGCTGGATCTCGACCCGGCGCAGCTCAAGCCCTTCGAGGCCATCAACAAGCTGCTCAACACGCGCAAAGACTGGAAGGCGCTCGAGCGAGCCTACCGTAAGATGCTTCACCGAATCATCGGCAAGGGGCACGCCGACCTGGAGCATAACCTTTGGCACACGCTCGGGATCATCTACCGCGACCGTCAGCGTAACTTCGACGCTGCGGCCGAGGCCTTCCGAATGGCCGTCCAGCTCAAGCCCGACGACCCAACGCAGCATGAGATTCTGGCTGAGCTCTACGCGACCATGCCAGACAAGACCCAGGAGGCGATCGACGAGCACCAGTGGCTCCTCGCAAACGATCCGAACCGACTCGACAGCTACCGTGCGCTGTACAAGCTCTACTTCGATGCGCGTGCGTATGACAAAGCCTGGTGCGTCGCGCGTACGCTGAGTCACTTCAAGAAGGCCGACAAGGAACAGCAGAAGTTCTTCGAGCAGTACAAGCAGGACAGGGAGGTCCAGCCCAGAACGCGGCTCAGTAACGAGAACTGGCTGAAGGACCTGATGCACCCGGATCAGGACCTTTACATCAGCAAGATCATGGAGGTCATCGCGCCGGCCGCCCGGGCGGCGATGGCGCTGCCGGACAAGAAGCTCAACCTGCACAAGCGCAAGCCCGAAGACCTGGTCAACCCGAGTCTCGCGCTGTCGCGTCAGTTCAAGCTCGCGCAGGACGTACTCAACATAAGCATCCCCGTTCGGCTCTTCGTGCAGAAAGAGCTCTCGGGTGCGCTGAGCGACGAGGCTCGCAGCAACCCACCCGCGGTGGTGACGGGGTACACCCTGTTGTCGAACTACCGGCCGGTCGACCTTGCCTTCGTGTGTGGGCGTCACATGGCCTATTACCGAGGCGAGCAGTTTATTCGTACGATGTACGCGTCGCACACGGACCTGAGGACCCTGTTGCTCGCGGCGATGCGCGTCGTGGGTATGGGCGCCCCGGATGCGGCCGTGGACCAGACCGCTAAGCAGCTCGCGAAGCATCTGGACCAGGCGCACAAGGACGTGCTCCGGCAGCTCGTGCGCAAGTTCACCGAGGCGGGCGGCAAGGGCGACGTGAAGCGTTGGATGGCTGCGGCCGAGCTCACCGCCATTCGCGCGGGCCTGCTCCTGTGCGATGACGTCGATGCCGCCGTCTCGCTGGTCCAGCAAATCGCAGCGGAGTCGACCGCGGACACACCTGTGAAGGACAAGATCAAGGAAATCGTCCTCTTCAGCGTTTCCGAGAACTACTTCCGACTCCGAGAGGCCCTGGGCATCCAAATCAAGGTCTGACCCGCCCACCTCGGTCCCATGAGATCCGACCGAGGTTGGCGCCCCATGAGATCCGACCGAGGTTGGCGCCCAAGACGGAGAGAAGGACGCTCCTTGGAAGGGCCCTTTGTGGCCCTTCCAGCGAGTGAGGCGCTGCAAGTTATCCGCGACTCGCCTCAAGAGAAGCGCTTCCAGAGCCAATGCCGATTTCGAGACGCAGCTGTGCGCTTCCGGTTGTCAATTGACCACCAGAGCTGGCCCAACGCGATGAGTCGCGCGAGGCGCAGACCAAACACGAAGCCGAACTACGGCGCGGGTCCGCAACGGGCTCCGTGAAAGACGCGCATCCACCAGGTGCCCGCGGGGAATGCCGCGGTACGGTCTCCCGCGGTCCATGCGGCGAGTGCCTCATCGTATTGCGCATTGAACAGTCGGCGTTCC
The DNA here is from genome assembly GCA_963746475.1 of uncultured delta proteobacterium. GTDB lineage: Bacteria > Myxococcota_A > Polyangia > Polyangiales > Houyiibacteriaceae > SG8-38. The sequence goes on along the minus strand of CAVVBB010000003.1, from coordinate 187,966 downwards.
TTGATCGCCTCTGCTGCTGCCGTTCGGTTTCCGGCGGAGGCGAACTGCGGCTTGAGGCTTCCGAACTCCTCGTAGCTGCTGGCTCTCTTGGTGTGGGCGAACTTCAGAACGCGACCCAGACCGACGAACGAGTGTCCCATACGCTTGGCTTCTTCCCACGACTGATGCTCTCGTTCCCGTACCCGCTGTGCAATTCGCTCTTGGGCAAGTTCCGTGCCGTAGTCACATTGAAGCGCAACCGGCATGTGCAGCTCTAACTCGATGAGGTCGGGGTAGTCCGGGTTGCCTGGTCGAAAGTAGAAGTCAGGGCGCTCGACCCGGAGGGTGCGAGTTCCAATGTGCTTTGGAAGCGTCTGTGCGCCGGGCCAATCCCGAGCGTAGCGGACAGCCATGGCCTCTACAGGGTTGGCAATGAGATAGGCTAGGGACTCTACTATCGCCTCGGGCGTCCTGAGGTGCACAGCGCTGGTTTCGTCTTTGTCGAAGACTTCCCCAGGCCAACTACGATGGGCCTTGATGCATCGGGCGAAGTTGAGGTGAAAGAGCTGCAGGAACAGCGAAAGCTCGCTTCGTGTGTCGGTGACGACCTCATGGGCGTGCGTCGACATCAGGCATGCCGCGTGAACCAGGATGCCGTGTTTGTTCGCGGCGACGGCGAGACAGTACCAATAGGCCCGCTCGATGCGTCGGGCTTCGTCCGGATTGAACAGGAAGTGGCGCCGGGTGCTACGCCGCGATAGTGCCCAAGTCTTGCCGTCCTTAATGATGCGTCGGTTCGCCATGAGATCCGTCCAGGTGCGGGAATCGTGCCTAGACTGAAGCGCGTGTTTTCAATGACTTGCGAGGCTTGAGGGTGGCGAGCCGTCGGGTTCCGCCGGCGGGCGCCGCAGACGGAATGACTGGGGAATTCGGAAGGGCCGGGGTCCGAACTCGAGAACCTGGCTAGGATCTGAGGGATTCGAACTCGGTAACCTGGCTAGGATCTGAGGGGGTTGTCTTGTTGGGGGGTGGGGGGGTCGACTGGGGCGGTGGTGGCGCGTGTCTGAGCTTCGATCACGAATCGATTGACTCGTGCCCACTGATCGTAGAGCCAGCGGACCCTTTCGACTTCGCTTGTTGGGATCTGCGAGCGAGGTACGCGCCAGACTGTGCCGACGACGTTGGATCCGACGATTTCGCCACTAAAGACGTCCTTGACCTTCTCCAAGGCCTCCAGGCCCGAGTGAGCGAAGAAGACGCAGTCGACCCCAGGAAGGGCTTCGAGCAGAGCAAGAACGCCACCAGGACGGGGCGGCAAGACACGGGTCAGTGCCTGTGCGTCTGCGAGCAGGGCTGGCGCCGACCTCGCGATCCGGGCGAGCGCACGCTCCCGCTTCTCGGGCGAGAAGCGGGTTCCTTCCGGATAGATGAGCACCCCGTCCGTCCCGATGTTTTCGGCGAGCTTCGCGATCCCCAGAAGCTCCGCCTCGTGGTCGCCGGTCCGGTCGACGAAATAGTCGTGCATCGCATTGCCGACGATGTCGATGCAAGGGTCGAACAAGAGCTCTTGCTTCAGCACATAGCGCACACGCCAGGCGCTAGGCCGCTGCAAGTAGACGCTCGGAAGCAGTGTGTCGAGGATGCTTTCGTGGCGCATTAGCACGATGGCGGGCCCCGGCGGCACGACGTCGCCGTGTTCGATCTCCACGCGAAGGCCGAGCAGCGCGACCGCGGTTCGTAGCAGCGTGTGGCTCCACCACATTTGGAGCTCAAACAGGCGGGCTTGCAGCGAGGCATCATCGGGAGAACGCACGAAAACCCCGCCGACCCACACAAGCGCCAACAGCTCCACCCCGAAGAACACCCAGGCGAACATCAGTAGTCGCAAGATGATGAACGAGCGGCGTCGGAAGATGCCGACGAGCGCCGCGCCCAGGAGCCAGGCCGGAGCAAAGCCGGTCAACAATAGCCAGGTGCCCAGGTACAGCGAGACGCTCAGAACTCGCCGACGGACCCGTGCTTCTTTCCTCGGTTTGACCATTGTCTACGCCTTCGGACGTCGCGTCCGAGCTAAGAATAGCGCGTACGAGCCGAAATCAGCCAAACACGGTCGCACGGCGACACTTGCGCGGCGCCTGGACCGTCGCCGCCCCCCTACGCCGCACCCTCCGCGCAGAGTCCATCGGCCTCCGATTTCCCCGTTCGGCCGCGCAAAGAGAGACGGGCTAGGAGCGGCGGCCGATTTGTGGTTTCGTAGTGAAATGCGCCTACGCTTTCACCACGGCTCCTTGTTCCTTCTCGTCGCACTCGCGAGCGCGCATTCGTTCGACGGCAAGGCCGGCGCCGAAGCCAAGCAGAGGCCCGCCCACCAGCTTCGCATCGCCACCCTGGCACCACGACAGTCCGACCTAGGGGAGGCGTTCGAAGAGCTGCGAAAGGAGCTGAAGACGCGCAGCGAGGGAGAGGTGGAGCTGCGGATGTATTACGGCGGCGCCGCCGGTGACGAGTCGACCGTCGTTCGCAAGATGCGCGCCGGGCAGCTCGATGGCGCGCTGCTGACCTCGACGGGCCTGGGTGCACTGGTCCCACAGGTACTGGTCTTACAGGCCCCAGGGCTCATCCGCAGCTATCCCGAGCTCGACGACGTCAGAGAGGCGATGGCCCGACAGTTCGATGCGCTCTTCGACCAGGCGGGGTATGCGCTCATTTCCTGGGGAGACTCCGGGCAGGTCCGCATTTTCTCCAAGCATAAGATCCAGCATCCGGACGACCTGCAGGGTGTTCGCCCCTGGGTCTGGCGCGGTTCACCGACGATGAAGGCGTTCATCGAGGCGGCCGGCGCCAACGGTGTGACACTCGGGCTTCCTGAGGTGTACACGGCGCTGCAGACCGGCATGGTCGACACGGTGATCGCCTCGTCCATCGCAGTGCTCAGCTTCCAATGGCATACGAAGCTCAATACGATGACCAAGCCCGGGGGCGGTATCGTGGTAGGCGCATACGTTATCAAGAAGGACCGGCTCGACAGGCTTCCGAAGGAAGCACAGGACTTCATTCGACAGAGCGCGCGCGACAACGCGACCGAGTTCCGCGAAAGTGGGCGGAAGTTCGACGCGGAGGCGACCGAGGCACTGGCCGGCCGCCTGAAGACGGTGAGCCTGGTCCGCAATCAACAGGCCTGGGGCGCAGTGCAGCGACGAGCGCGTGAGGCACTGGTCGGACGTCTGTACTCCCGCTCCTTGCTGACGCAGGTACAGCAAATCCTCGGAAAGCCATAGGGAAGTCGGCGTCAGGGGCAGCGCGGACCCCCAAACCGGGTCCGTGTTCGAGGGACACGGTGCCCGCTGACTGGACGACGCCCCGTATGGGCGCTAACCGGAGCCTCCGAACCCCACCTGGAGCCCAGTATGGATTTTAGCTTAGACGAAGAGACCCAGCTGTTCCGCGACGCCTACGTGAAGTGGGTCGAGCAGGACCTCATGCCCCGCGAAGAGAAGGAGCGGATCACCCAGGACTCGGAGATCGATCCGGAGCTGAAGAAGAGGATCCGCACGCAGGCGGCAGAGCTCGGGGTCTGGGCTCATCACATGCCGGAGGAAGTGGGCGGCGGCGGACTGAGCAACGTCGCTTCGGTTGTCCTTCGCGAAGCCTGTGGGCAGACGGGCAGCGTCCTCGGCTCGCTGGCCATCGCCGGCCCCGAGGGACCTTCGCCCATGCACCTGGTGTTCAACGAGGCCCAGCGGGAGAAGTACCTGCGTCCGGTCATGGACGCCGAGCAGACCTGCTGCTTCATGCTGAGTGAGCCAGGGGCTGGCTCGGACGCACAGAACATCCAGACGCGGGCCGAGAAGAAGGGTGACAAGTGGGTGTTGAACGGAACGAAGCACTTCATCTCGAACGCGCATGAGGCCGACTGGGGCGTGGTCTTCGCGATGAACGACGCGCAGAAGCGGGCCAAGGGCGGCATCTCGGCCTTCGTGGTCGAGAAGGGTCAGTTCGCGGTGGGACGCAAGCACGAGGGCATGGCCGGCTACGAAGGCCAGGCCGAGGTCGTCTTCGAGGACGTCGAGGTCCCCGAGTCGCAGCTCGTCGGCAAGGAGGGCTGGGGCTTCGCGCAGGCGATGGGATTTTTGAGCACCGGCCGCTTGCACATCGCCGCGGGCGCGGTCGGCGTCGCCCAGTTCCTGCTAAATCTCGGCGTGGACTACGCCAAGCAGCGCCAGAGCTTCGGTCGCCCGATCGCTGCCAACCAAGCGATTCAGTGGATGCTGGCCGACAGCGCCACCGAGATCTACGCGGCCCGCAATATGGTCTACCACGCGGCCTGGCTGCTCGATCAGGGCAAGGATGCCACCTGCGAGATGTCCATGGCCAAGCTCTACTCGACAGAGATGGTCAACCGCGTCTGCGACCGTGTCCTGCAGATTCACGGGGGCATGGGCTGGATGAAAGAAACCCGCACCGAGGGCTTCTATCGTAGCCTGCGTGTGCTTCGCATCGTGGAAGGCACGAGCGAGATCCAGCGAATGATGATCGCGCGCAGTCTACTCGGCTGAACCGACCCCGCACGCGAGCCTCTTGGGGTCTATGCCCTGCGCGCATCCGGTCTCCATCGGTGCTGATCACTCACCTTGTCTGCGATTTTCTGGCAGCGCTCCGGTACGATAGTCGGACGCCAGGTGCTCGGGCCGGCGTTGCTCCCGGCAGTCTATCGCTAAGCCCGCCGGCACCACGAACTCTGCGACGCAGTCCTTCGGGGCTACACGCCGTCTCGACACACTGTTGGGCAACACACAGAGTCGTGCAGCCCGAAGTCTCGCTTGGGCAGTTTGCTCTGATTGCCGACTGATCGATAGGGCTACACCCCCCAGGCTGTGTACCTCATTCAGGGTCGCCAAGATGTCCGATTCCACTGCCCAGTCGCGCAGGGCTGGGAACGCAGGGCGACAAGCCGGTGTCGCCCGACGACCGTTTGGAGAGGAAGGCAGCAATGAGACATCGTTTATCGTTGATGGGCATGACGGCCCTTGGCGTGCTGGTCGCCATGGCTGGGTCAGCCGGTGCGGTGAGTGACCGCAATACAAGCGAACGCGGGCAGATGATTCCGTCCCCGGATACTCCCGCGGGCATGGGCCACGTGAACAACATGATGCAGGAGCGCATGGCTGCAGCCGGTGGACCCACCGACCGTACCGTCACGGCGTTCGGCGAAGAAATCGTCAAGACGCTGCCCCTCATTCCTGGTGCCTCGGTGATCACCTATCCGGTGATTACGCCGTCTGGGAATCTATTCGCAGGTCATGGGCGGGGCATCGGCTTCTCGTCGATCACGGTCCACGAGCCTGTCACCGGTAGAATTATCTGGCAGACGCCTCGCTACCTTGGACCTCAGGACTACCTTCTGCAGAGGACGGTCGGACCTGGCGCGTATCTGGGTGGTTACCCGGGCATCGTCGATGACGGCACGCTAGCGACCAACAACTACGCGACCACCTCCGACGCACACAACATCTGGGCCTTCGACGCGGACAGCGGTGAGGTGAAGTGGGTGACCTCTCAGTCCGACTGGGCGCCCGGTCCGCAGCGCGTCAGGGAAGAACCCCTTCGGCCGCAAAGCATGGCCAACGATACGACCATTGCAACCCCCTTGCTTCCCAAAGCGCTCAAAGCGCCTTCGGGGGAGCCACTGGCAGGCTCGCTGTTCACCCGAGGTAACTTCGCGTATGTCGATATGCTCAACGGTGACCTCGTCATCCTGCAGAATGGTGACGCCGATAACCTCGCCGTAGGTTACCAGGCTCCGATCCTCTACTTGATCATCGACCTGCTCTGCTTCCCCGGCGGCCAGGTTTCCCTCGAGTTCAAGGACTTCTGCTCTGCGTTCGTCTACACGCGTTACTTCTCGGTCAACACGGTGATGGCGGACCCGATCCGCAACCGCGTCACGGTGACCTATGCGGGTGACGGTGCGACTTTCGACCGGTTCATGACCTGGGAGTTCATCACCGACGGCGGTCCGGGCCAGCCGGGCACCATTTTGCCCGATGCCGATCTCACAGACGGCGATTCGCCGGCCATGCAGCTCTCCTGGTCGACCAACTTCGGTCTCAACAGTGGCGCGACGCCGACCTGGTCGGACTCGGGTACGGTCATCTTCGGTGTCGACGGCGCGGGCATCACCAATGCCTTCGACGCGAACACCGGTGAGGTCCTCGCGTCTTCGACTGGCGGTGGCGCAGGCTTCTCGCCGAGCACCGACCACAACGACCTTCTGGTGATTTGCTCGCCCGAGGCGGGTCTGGCTCAGGTCAGCCCCATCGACGGCAGCTTCATCTTCCAGAACACCGCGGACGGCTTGGGCCTGGAGCACCTCCCGGTGATGCCGGACTCGCCACTGCTGGTGACGGGTCGTCCGAGCGAACAGTGCGTCGGTTTCCCGGTCACTCACCCGGACATGTATCAGGCGCAATTCGTGCTGGGTTATCCGATCCGTCTCTTGGAGGCCTTGGCGGCTCTGGGCATTCCGATTCCGAGCACGGTGACCAGCACGGCGATCGCAGACTTCCAGGCTGACGCTCAGACGGGCGAGACGATCCCGGCGAAGTTCCGCTCGGTCTACAATGGCAGTGGCGAAGCGAGCCTGGGCGCGATGGACAGCGGGCGGTATATCTCCGGCCGTGTGGATGCGGTGGCGGCGATCAACGCCGGCATCTTGAACCTGCTCCTTCCGAGGCGCTTCGATGTGCCGCCAGCCGAAGGTGGCTTCCTGATCTCGGAGCCGCGTAGCTGGCGCGAGTCGGTGCTCGCCCAGTTCCAGGGCGCGGCACAGTACTGTGACGAGGTCATCAACGGCCGCTTCGGTCCGAACGGTGGTGTGATCACCGAGCCTCTTCCGGTCGTGGTGGCGGCACCTGACGCGTTCAACAAGGCGCGTTGGCTTCAGCTCAATGTGAACAAGGTGGGCTACATCAACTCCATCATGAAGAACTCGGTCCCCGGCCGCCTGAACAACGCCAACGCCGCAGGCGAGATCGGTGACCTCGAGGCTGCGCTCGTGGTCGGCAATGCCGCTGACGTCGTGGTCGCGATCACGGTGGCTCGCGGGATTCTTCTCGCGAACCAACCGGCCGACCCGAGCAGGGCGGAGCAGAATCAGGCGCTCGTCCTGATCCAGTCAGCCTGTGACATCGTCGATGGCAGCATCGAGATCATTGACCGCACTGTCTGTACGGATGATGCGGACTGCGACGACGGGAATAGCTGTACGGACGACGCGTGCAACTCAGACATCGATGCCTGCGTCAGCACGCCCTCGGCTCCGGGGACTGGCTGCGAAAATGGCGGCACCTGTGACGGCGAAGGCGCCTGTGTACCTCCGGGCCCCGGCCTTTGCGACGACGCAGCCAGTCGATGCGATGACGAGAACGAATGCACTCGGAATCTGTGCGATCCGGGGACTGGAACTTGTATGAATCCTGAGGTTCCGGACGGCGTCGTATGTGACGGCGGACAGGGTGCTTGTCAGTCCGGCCAGTGCGTGCCGACTGACCAATGTGTCGACAAGGACTGTAGTGATGGTCTGGAATGCACGCAGGATCTCTGCGATCCAGCAACCGGAGACTGCTCAAATCCGCCTGTCACGGACGGCACTTCCTGCGACGGCGGTAACGGCACCTGCCAGGTGGGCGAGTGCGTTGCGAGCAATTTATGCCAGGGCCAGACTTGCGATGACGCCAACGAGTGCACCGAGAACCTTTGCGACGAGTTGACGGGAGCGTGCAGCAACCCGAACCTGCCGGACGGAGAGCTCTGTGACGGAGGCAACGGAAGCTGTCAGGGAGGCGTCTGCCAGGGCGCCCCTGTCTGCGAGCCGGCAGACTGCGACGACGGGCGGGACTGCACCGAGGACAGCTGCGACGTCACTGGTCAGTGCAGTCACACAAATCTGCCCGGCCAGACGCCCTGCGGTGTCGATGGTATCTGCGACTATGATGGAAACTGCGTAGCCGGCGGTCAATGCGACAACGTCGACTGTGACGACGGCAACGAATGCACGTACAACGGCTGTGATCCCGTGAATGGCGCATGTGCGATTAGCAATGTGCCCAACGGCACCTCCTGCGATGGCGGAAACGGCAACTGCGCTGACGGTGTGTGCGTGGCTGGGAATTTCTGTAGCGGCCAAGTCGACGGAACTCCGTGCGCGGCCGCAGGTGGCGTCGACGGAGTCTGTGCAGGCGGTCAATGTGTGCCTAGCGAGGACAGCAAGGAGGCGCTCAACACGCTCGCCTGCACTCTGGTCGGTGGCATTGACCTGACAGTTGATCTCGAGGTCGCCACCAAGGTGCTCAACCCTCTGAATGTTGGGGGAACGACACAAATGACCAACCGAGTGCGAACGACTGGCATAAGCCGCATCGACGAGTTGCGTCTAAACGGTCCCGAGCTCGTTCAGGCCGACTTCGTGATTGGGGTCCGGAACGGGTCGCCGGCAACGATTGCGCTGTCGGACGCAGGAACCATACCTAGGCCTCTTGGCCCCGAAGTGGGCATCGACACCGGTGAGGTCGCCACCGAGGTCACGGTGAGCGGAGCACCGGGCACCGCGGAGCTCGGGGTGTCTTTGTCTGAAGCAGTGATCATCATCGAGACGATCGCGGGAATCGTCACCGTCAACCTCGACTCCACTCTCGACAACTGCGTGCTTAGTTCGGACGAAGTCGTGTTTCCGGTCTTCCCGTAGAGACAGCGGTAGATGAGACGCAGGGGACCTGCCACGCTGCTGTGGTGGGTCCCCTGTAGCCTTTTTTAGCAGCCTTCAGGCCCGCAAGGAGGCGCTGTTCCGGCGCGGTGCCAATATCGAGGTTCGGTGGGGCCGAGCTGGCTTTGCGATTCGCGCACCTCCGAAGCGAAGCCTCGGACCTAGGGAAACACGAGCGCCAGCCAGACCATCGTGATGGCCGAGGCGCCGGCGAGGCTGACTTGGGGCACCAAGCGCGGCCCCAGGCGGTGCAAGGTTTCGTGAACCTGATGGGTTCCGTGCATTCGGATCATCAGCGTCTCGACGAAGAACACAGCCGAAGCCATGGCCAGCACGACGATCGACAGAGAGATTGCGGGATTCCAGCTTGGCCAAAGCCAAGGGAAACGCGGAACCAGCCACTGGTGGTAACAGACGGCCAGTCCCATCGCCGCCGCTGGGCCGAGGGAGGAGGTCCCGTTCGTGGCTCCGAGGAGGCTGGTCGACCAAGAGCACACCCGGGTGGCTCCGGCGAATAGCACAAAGAGCAGAACCCAGGAGAAGACTTCTGCGACGTCGTTCAATCGAATCGAAATCAAGAGCGGTTGCAGTCCCAACAGGGTTAGACTGACTCCCAGGTAGAAACACAGAACGGACAGAACGAACATGACCCGGCGAGCCATGACGGAGTCACGGTCTCTGGGATCCGTGGTCGCGCTCCGAAAGGTGGCCAAAGTGACGGTGGTTCCAATCAGCATGATGAACGCGATCAGAAACAAGCCGATGACGCTGGAATAGGCCGGCGCTCCGCTTCCAATGCGCAACTGGGCGACGAACACTGTCGTGGCGACACCCACCGCGGCAAGCGTGGTCAGAACCCCGGAATAGGAGCCACCCAAGCTGGCCAGATCCCAACGCGTCTCGTAGGAGGGTCGCTGTCTCTTGCGATTCAGGCAGGCGCAGACCCCCGCAGTCAGCAGGAGCAAACAGAGTATTCCAAGGATCCAGAGCATGTGACTCCCCTCAGTCCCGGTCAGATGGGTTCGCCCGCCTCGACGCTATGCCCGCCAACGCTCAGGTCCTGTCCCGGTACGAAGTCAGGAGGGGTCCTGGTCGTGCGGCACCTCGACAGTGACCGTGCCCATGCTGGCGTTGCCCGCTTGGTCACTGCAGGTCACGTGAAGCGTGTAGGTGCGGCCGTCCAGAATTCCACTGCGCTCCGCGCGAAGCTGGGCCGACAGCGGTCCCACGATTCGCGTGTCGTCCGTCGTGTTTCCATCGGCGATGCCGTTGTCGGACTCGTCACTGTCGATCGAGGCGATCCAGCAGACAGGCGGTGTCAGCACCGGGTCGCAGATGTCCGTGGCTACCACGGTCAGCTCGACGTCGACCATCTTGTGGTCCGGAGCGAAGAGCTGATCCGGTGAGGCGACGATGCTGTGGATCGTCGGCGGCGTCGTGTCCTGCACCGTGACGGCCGTCGAACACTGCGCTTGCAGGTTCGAGATGTCCGTCACGCTGTAGTCGAGACCCGTTGTCCCGAGGGGGAACGTGTCCGGGGGCGGGATGACGACGCTGAGCGCCGGTCCGCCGTTCTGCGCACACATGTCGAACACCTCTGGCTGGCTCGGCGTGAATGGGGCGCTGTGGTTGCCCGTGCACTCGACGAACGCAGGCTCCGGGCAGGTGATTTCCGGCGGCGTGGTGTCCACGACGGCGACCGAGTGGTCGCACTGGCTCTGCAGGCCGCCGTCGTCGGTGGCGGTATGCTTGACGTTGCGCTGACCGAGCGCGAATGTGCCGGGGCTGTCGTTCGATAGCGCGACCGAGCCACAGATGTCCGATGCCGTCGGCTCCGCGACCGCGACCTCCGCGGTCCCCCCGCCGGTGCACTCAGCCACGACGTCTGGCGGGCAGCTGATCTCTGGCGGGATCGTGTCCTGGACGGTGACGAGCTGCGTTGTGCTGGCCGAGTTGCCGACGTCGTCGCTAGCGGTCCACAGGACCCCGGTCGTCTGGCGCGGCGCGAAGTACTCGGGCGCGTCGTTGGTGACCTCTGGGCTCGTGTCGCACTGATCGGAAGCCTGGGCCGAGCCGAGCTCGACCATCGCGCCGAGAGGCGAGGTGCACTCGACGGGCCCAATGTCTGCCGGAACGGTCAGGTCCGGGTCCAAGCTGTCCTGGACCCTCACGGAGAAGTTGCAGCTGGCGGTGTTGCCTGCTTCATCGGTGGCGCTGCACGAGACCGGCGTCGTACCTAGCGAAAAGGCCGTGTCGGCGCTTGGTTCGCAGCCGAGCAAGGTGGTCGCCCCGCAGTTGTCGGGCAGCAGCAAGGGGACGGGAAGCTCCTCGGGGGAAGCCGCGCCGTCCGTGCACTCGGCGACGATACCGGGCGGGCATCGAATCTCCGGCGCTGCGACATCCTCCACCGTGACCGAACCCTGACAGCTCACCCCGCCGAGGCAGCTATCTTGCGGCCGCACGCTCAGTCGAACCGTGGTCGTGCCGAGCCCGTAGGGCCCACTGGGCGATTGAGTCGCGACGATGCTGCCATCGTCGATGGTCGGGTCGACGACATCGGCGTGCCCCTGGCAATCTTGGTCGGCCTCGACGGTGACATCGAGCGCGGCGCAGGCGGGCGGCGCGCTAGGGGCGGTGGCCTGCTCGGCCCGTTCCCAAAGCGCAATGAAGGCCTCCGCGGACTGAAACAGTGGCTCCAGCTCCTCCGGCGAAACACCGATCGTCTCCATGTCGGCGACGAGATCGGGAAGCAGGCCGACGTGCGCGAGCCCGTCGATGTTGAAGTCGAAAGTCCGCTCGCCCGTTTTCTGCTTTGCGAAGGTTCCAAAGCCCTCGAGCGTGAAGGGATACTCCAGCCTTTCCTCGAATCGCTCCTGCCAAGAGCGCTCGTATTCGTTCCAACCGCAGGCGTCGTGACCGAAACGCGGACCCACGTGTGCCGCGACGCCGTTGAAATCGCTGCCGAACGCGACCGGTCCCGCCATGACGTCGCTGGCGTACTGGTACGCTTGGGCGAAGGTCACCGAGGAGTGCCTGCACTTATCCGGCACGGTACCGTAAGGCACCGTGTACTTGCCGCCACGCTTGTCGGTGTCGACGACGTCGTCCTTGGTCATGGCGGCGATCATTCCGCCAAGATCCCGGATTCGCGTGAGCTGCTCTTCCGTACGCATGCGCTCGTGTCGGTTTGACGTATTGAGCTCCTGAAACTGCACGTGGCTTGCCAGGACCGGATAGACGGGGGTCTCGGCCTCGAGCATCGTCAAGGTCGAATCGAGCGCCTTATTGGACATGTGATCGATGTCGATGACCATGCCCCGCTCCATCAGCTCGCGAATCAGGAACCTGCCGAGTGTGGTCAGCCCCCCCGAATGGCAGCTGCTGTCACCCGAATGCTCAACCGCTTGATCGGTGATGCCGAACCCGAACAAGGCGATAAAAGAGCTGCCAGACGGATCCAGCTTGAAGTCGTAGCCGTCGCCGGGACAGGCTTCGGCGCCCCACCAGTGCCCTGTCACTTCGCGATTACCCACGTGGATGGCGTCCTGCCATGTCGCCGGATACCCGAAGGCATTGTCGAAGTTGTGGATCGGGAAGATGTGGCGGACCCCCTTCTCGTAGTACTCCTGCACCTTTCGTGCGACGTACTGATGGTCGGTCTCGTTTGGCTCTTTGCCTCTACAGCCATCGTGGCGGCAGTTGAAGAGGTGCTCGACCTCGATGCCGAGGACCACCGCCATCTTGCCGTCGGCGATCACGGAGCGTGCGTCCTCCGGGTCTTGCACGATGCGGAACCAGCCTTGCGCGCCGCCGATTTCACAGGTCTCGCCGCTGCTGCAGTCGCTGTCGTCCTGACAGTCGGTCAAGCTGCCAGTGCACAGCAGGTTGGCGCCGCCGACCTCTTCGTCGATGAAGCGCTGAAGCTCCCAGGTCGCATCGAGCTGCGCGTCGATGCTGGCCATGGAGTCCTCACACACGGAGTCAGGATGTTTCTGAGACTTGCAGAGTGCCTCGTTCGTGACAGCCAGGGCCGAGATGAGGCGCAGGCCACCCTGCCAGGCTCGCTCGAGCCACTTGTAGTACATCTGCTGGTGCGTCGTGCTGTGCCAGGTCGGCCAGCCGTTGAAGACCGGAGCTCCATACTTGGGCAGTCCGTACGACGCTCCGGTCGGCGCAATCCAAACGCCGGCCGTGTCCACGTCCCAAGTTCCGAATCCGACCGCGTCAGTTCCTATGCCGTGGCGCTCCCCGTGGGTTGCACTGTCCTCGGCGAGCGCCGCGTCGATGCCCGCCGTGTCGTAGGGCTTGCCCGTCAAGGTGGTGCCGCCGTGCGCGAGGTGAGCGAAGAGGTGCACGTGCAGGTCGGCGTATCCCCGCAGGGCGCACTCGTTCGGTACGGTCGTCGGCGTGAAACCAGTATCGGGTTCCGATACCGCACCCCGCGCCGAACAGGTTCCCGAGGACTTGAGGCCATTCACGGCTATGCCACCGCAAGTGCAGTCGCCCGTGCAGCCTTCGACCTCGACTAGGTCTCCGTCGCAGGACTTGCTGCGCCCGAGCGCGGCGAGCTCGGCCGCGCAGCAGGCACGCTGCCCCGCTCCGCCGCATTCGGTGGGTGCGACGCAGGTTCCTGATGACGACTGCCCCGTACCGGCGCCGTCACACAAGCAGTTTCCCGCGCAGCCGGGAACCTCGATCAAATCGCCGTCGCAGCTCCCAAAGCCCTCGACAACGAAGCAGCAGGCGCGCTGACCCTCACCCCCACAGGGCGTCGTGGCCCGGCAGGTCCCAGAGGAGGAGAACCAGTTGAAAGGATTGAAGCCGCCACAGGTGCAATCTCCGCTGCAGCCCGCTTCTTCAATCGACCCCTCGTTGCAGGAGGGAAGCCGTTCGCCGAAACAGCAGGCCCGCTCCCCAGGCGCACCGCATGGGCTTGCGAGCGCCGTGGCCGGAACGGCAAGGAGGACGAACGCCCACAGGCTGATCGAACCGAGTTGGACGAGCAGGGCGGGCCGCCGAGAGGAGCTCGGACGGGTCGAGGGGTACTTCATCGATCCTCGCTTAGCATGCACAGGGTTTTCCCAGGTTTCCATTGAGTAAATATGTGAGCTGACTCACCCGCATGTGTCATCCACCAGGGGCTATCACTGGCGTGTGTCTGCTCGAGGGTCGGCCCGGCGACGTGCTGTTTGGCTTCAGTTTGCGATAGCGCTTCGGTGTACCCTCAGCCCGGATGCGAGCAAATCCAGCTGCGATTCGAGCCACTGGGCTCTGTAAGGCGTATGGCGAGACGATGGCGCTCCGGGAGCTCGAGCTGGAGATCCCCCGTGGCCAGTTCTTCGGTCTGCTCGGACCCAATGGCTCGGGAAAGACGACGGCGGTTCATACTTTAAGCACGCTCATCCGGCCGACGCGCGGACGCGCGGAGGTGGCCGGTCATGACCTTCGCCGAGCGGGTGTTGCCGTTCGCCGCGAGATCGGGATCGTGTTTCAGGAGATCTCGCTCGACCCGGTGCTCTCAGTCGACGAAACCTTGCTCTTTGCGGGCCGCCTGCGGAGTCTGAGTAGACGTCAGATCGTGGAGCGCAGTGAGGTCTTGCTCGCCTTGTTCGGTCTGGCCGATAGGCGAGGGCAGAGGGTCGGTAGCTTGTCGGGGGGCATGCGTCGCGCGCTCGACATCACGAGGAGTCTCTTGCACCGCCCCCGGATTCTCTTCTTGGACGAGCCAACCCTTGGACTCGACGTGACGAGCCGCCAGAACATCTGGCGCCACATCGAACAGCTGCGCCGTGCCGAGGAGACGACGGTGTTCTTGACGACGCACTACCTAGAGGAAGCACAGCCCTGCGAGACGGTGGCCTTCTTGTCTGAGGGCCGAATCATCGAAAGCGGAAACCCGGACGAGCTGGAGGAGGCACTCGGGCAGGCCGTGCTCGAGATCGAAGCCGATCCCGCGCAGCTCGATTCGCTCCTGCCCGCGCTCAGCGCGGCCTTCGGCCCCGGCATCCACGAGGAGGGGCGGGCGCTGTTCCGGGTTCGCGACGAGCGGCTCGACGTCCAGCAGTTACTCGGCGCGTCGATGGCGGGGCTGCGCAGTGTTCGCCAACGTCGGCCGAACCTCAACGACGTCTTCCGCTGGGTGAATCGCCCGTCGCGAGCCGAGGGTGAAGCCCTATGAAGCTTCTTCCGATCTGGGCCGTGGTGCAGCGCGACATGCTCCGGATGCTGCGGCATCGTGGGCGCTTGCTGAGCGCCTTCGTGCGGCCGATGATTTGGTTCTTCGTGATTGGCTCGGGGCTCGGCGGGCTCGTGGAACCGGAGCTGCCCGGTGCCTACCAGCGCTTCTTGCTTCCGGGGGTCATCGGCATGACCATTCTGTTTAGCGCGATGCTCATCGCGCTCTCGGTCGTCTACGACAAGGAATTTGGTGTGATGCGCTTGCTCGTCACGGTTCCGCTTCCACAGCCCTGGGTCCTGTTCGCGAAGGTCCTGAGCGCAACGCTGGTTGCGACGACGCAGGCTCTTGCGATCTTCGCCGTTCTCGCGCTGCTCGGGTACGCGAGCCCCTCCGTTTCCTGGCCCCTGCTCGTCTTGGCCGTCGTCACGACATCCCTCGCTTGCGCGAGCCTAGGCATCATCGTGGCGGCCTGGACATCGACCCTGGACAACTTCGCGGTCGTGATGAACTTCGTGATCTTTCCGGTGTTCTTCCTGAGCGGCGCGCTCTACCCGGTGCAAGGTCTGCCCACCGCGCTCAGGCTCGTCGCCAGGGTCAATCCATTCAGCTATGGTGTCGACCTTCTCAAGCAGGCCTTGCTGCGCGCAGAGGCCTCAGTGCTCGGACCGGAATTCTCCCTTTTCGGAGACCTTGCCGTTCTGCTGGGCTTCACGATGGCGGCCCTCCTGCTGGCGAGCCTGCGCTTCTCGCACGAGATGCGAGCCGGGGCGCCGGGCTTTCTCAGCCGCTTCGAGTAGGCTGGTCGAGCCTGCCGAGCGCTCGGGGTCGCCTCCCCACGGCGCTCTCACCCGCAGTGGCTCAGGGGCATTCCTCGCGCCCGCGCACCCAGTCCTCGAGGACTCCGATTCCGTGTGCGTCCGGCCGGGAGACGGCCAGCGAAGGCATGCGGAATTCGTTGTCGAGCGACATGCGCTGCAACAAGCCCGAACCCCCCGGGTCCCCCGGGGAGATCCGCGGAGTCCCCCTCCACTCGCCGAACAGCATCAGCGCGCAGAGCCCGCTGTCGGCCAAAGGGGTGTCGTAACGGAGGTCCATCATGATGTCGGCCGCCGCCCAGCCGTCCGGCTGGTGACAGTGCGCGCAGTTCGCGTCCAGGTAGGCACGGGCCTGCGCTTCGAGCGAGCCTTCCCCAATAATCGGATTCGCCATTCTGGGCATGGAGGCCGGATCGAGCTCGGTCTGCACTTCGAGTTCCAAGAGCTCGATGTCGTCCATGGCCTGCAGCTGGTTCGCGGTTACCCCATCGTAGTCGTGCTCGCGGTTGAGCTGCGCGGTCTTGATGCCGAGCACGCTGCTGATCTGTGCCCCGTGACAGGTCCTGCAGTCTCCTTCCTCGGGAAAACCGTATTCGACGGTCTCGGTCTCTTTTCCGTCGCGCAGCGTGAAGCTCACCGTCATGCGCTCCGAGAGAAGCTCGGCGTCGCTGCCCTCGTCGTTCCAGCGATAGGTGCTGAACTCCCATTGCCCGTCTCGGAGGCGCATGAACCGCGTCTCGACGAGACGGCGACTCGCTTGCTCGCCTTTCTCGAACTCGAAGCCGAAGCTTTTGATGAGGACGCTCCCCCCGGGAAACAGCCAAGTCCCGTCTTCTCGGACCCGAATGCGATCGGGGCTGGGCACGACGATGAACCGCGGTTTGTAGGTGCCGTCCGACCAGAGCGCTGCGTTGACCTCGTATGGAATTAGCTCGGGAGCGGGCGCGAGGGTTTGGACGTCGGAGACCTCTCCGCTCTCGGTTGGCAGCAGGGGCAGGAAGCAGCCGGTCTCGGAGAGCAACGCTGGCATCTCCTCCGTGACGGAGGCTAGGCAGGTCTGCGTCTCGGGGCGCGGGTACAGCGCAGGGCCATCACGTCCCTCGCTCGAGCACGCCAGACAACTCAGCAGCACGATGCAGAGTCTCACAGAGTGTCCCCGAGCGCGTTCAGCCGGCATCGATGCTTCCCATCTGAGTGATCAGACTAGAGGGCAGTCAAATGCCGTCAAGCGTAACGTTTGCACCGGAAACTCATCGCATTTGGAAGGCCGAATCGACGCATTCCTTGCGGGCCTGGTCGATGATGGAGGACCCTGTGGCCAGTGGTCACCGGCAGGCGCGCACTGTCGCATCGCAGCTTGGACGCACCCCAGGCCGCCTTGAATCGCGCTTTTTTTCTCGTGCTCGGTCCGGCGCTGTAAGAAATTGGATCATGGGTAGACCAAAGGGCCGATTTCATGTGCTTTTCGTACTGCTGAGCGTGACCACGGGTTGCACGCAGGTCGATGCTGGCAATCTCGGTGTGATCACGAAGTGGGGGGAGATTCAGCCCGATTCGCTTCCCGAAGGCATCTACTTTCGAACGCCGGTGAAGACGCAGATCATCAACATGTCGACGCGCCTCAAGAAGAAGGAAGCCGAGGCGACGGCTTCCAGCAAAGACCTTCAAGTCGTGTCCACACGAATTGCGCTGAACTACCGACTCGATGCGACGAAGGTCGTCGATATCTTCCGCAACATCGGCATTCAGTCTGCGGTCGAAGGCACCATCATCGAACCAGCCCTGCAAGAATCAATTAAGAAGGCGACCGCCCAATACACGGCCGAAGAGCTGATCACGAAGCGGCAGGAGGTGAAGGAGGCGATCACCCAAGTCATCACCGGCACCCTGGCCAAGAACAACGTGCTCGTGACCGAGCTTTCGATCACGGACTTCCAGTTTGACCCGAACTACCAGGCTGCGGTCGAAGCCAAGCAAGTCGCAGAGCAGCGCGCGCTGACGGCACGCAACGACCTGGCGCGCATCAAGGTCGAAGCAGAGCAGGCGGAGGCACGCGCCCGGGGCCAGGCGCAGGCGGAGATTGCCAGGGCCGAGGCCGAGGCGAAGGCGCAGGAGCTCCTGCGGCGAACCATCACGCCGGAGATCGTCTATCTGCGGGCGATCGAGAAGTGGGACGGTGCCCAGCCGACCATCGTCGGCGAGGGCGGCGCGATCCTCGATCTGGGCCAGATCAAGAAGGCCGCAGGGCGCTGAGCCGGTCGGGGCCAAGAGCACTGCGGGGGCGGTGGGCGAGCGGCTAAGCGGGCTTCAGCCGCTCCTCGAAGAAGCGCAAGACCCGGTCCAGCGCCTCTTTGCAAGGATGCCCGTCGCGATCGACCAGCTCTTCGGTCAGCACGCTGTGGGCCCCGCGCCCGAACCCCCATGCGTTGCCGGGACTGGAATCGATTTCGATCGCTTCGAAGCCGTCCTCGAGCTCGCGTCGCAAGCGTTCGAATCGCGCGGCGGGGCAACCGGGGTCCTCGCTGAAGCGAAGGCCTAGCACCGACAGACCCTCGCTCCGGACGCGTTCCTTGATCACCCGAAGTTCCTGTTCCGAGACGTGTAGCGCGGCCTTGTGCGCGGAGCCGAAAGGCAAGGGGAGCGAAGGCTGTGACAGGACTGGCGCATTCACCGGTGAGTTCACCATCAGGGCGAGGGCGAAGTTTCCGGTGAGACACATGCCGAGCGCGCCCACGCCCGGGCCGCCGAGCTCGGCGTGGATGTCACGCGCCAAGGCGCGCAGCCAGTCGCAGATGGGGCTCGAGGCGTCAGTCGCCAGCACGTGGAACTCGCGTGAGATACAGGCGCGCAGCAGCTGAGTGGCTGCTCTTGGAACCGTCATGGGCTTGTCGATCTCACCGAACATTTCCGGGAGGAAGACGGTGAAACCCTCGTCGCGAACGATTCGCGCGAAGCGTGCGACAGTGGGAGTGATGCCTGGAACCTCGTGCATGATCAACACGGCAGGACCTCGGCCACTTCGCCAGACGGGGTGCGTTACGCCGCCGTAGGTTCTCGGGGCCCTGGCGAAATCGCTGCCGAGTGGCCTGTGCGCTTCCAACATCGGCGCGACGGTACCCGGCGCCGAATGGGCACGACAACAAACTGAAGGCTCAGCGCACGCAAGCTCAGCCGCAGGACGCTAGGTCCACGGTGGGGTGCTTCTTTCCTCGTACAGCGGTCTGGCGCTCTCAGCCTTGTCCCAGCTCCGATTGCTTTCTCAGACGCCGACGGCGCCATGCAACGAAGCCGAGAATACCGAAGGCCGCCATCCCTATCGCGAGGATCGCAACGATGAGGGCGACGTCGATCATGCCTTGAAAAGGGTACCACGAAGCCTGGGCGCCTGAGGCGCTTAGGAGCCGCATCTTAATGCTTTGGGCGGTCCCCGTCGCGGCTTCGCGTCGCCGAGCGGGGGTAGCCGTCCGTGGGCCGAATAGGGCACTAGCGAACGGTAGCCGCGCCGCCTGCCGCCCGACGCACCTGCTCGAGAAGGCTTCGGCTGTAGAGCCGCCCCACGAGTCTTTCACGGGTCTGTGTGCCGGCGGATTCCCACTCGGCCTGGTGTGCGCTCGTGCTCAGCTCCGCGATGCCTCGCTTCAGCAGTGCCTCGTAGGCCTTCTCGTCGTCCTGTCGAACGAGCTCGTGCATGAGCTGTGCAGCGCGCTGGCCCGTCAGGATCACGGTCTGCCGGTCAGCCTGGGAAAGGGCGGCGAGCTTGTCGCTCTTGATGATGGTCGCCCCGAGCGCGATTCCCTGGCCCTGTTCGGTCATGTACTTCAGACGCGTGTGCCATTGAAGCGCGAGCGCTCCGACCGCGGAGCAGGGCACGGTGTCCACCATCCCGGTCTGTAAACCGGTGTAGACCTCACCCAAGGCCAGGCGAACCGGGTTGGCGCCGACGGTCTTGAGGAACTCGCTGAAGATGGGGTCCCCGGTCCAGGCCCAGGGCCGGGTCTGGCGCAGGTCGCTCGGTGCGACAACCGGCTGGGTCGAGAAGATGCGAATCTTTCCCGTCGTGGACCAGCCGAGGAATTGAAAGCCCGCCTCGTCGAGCATGCTCGCGAACTGGTCGTTCATGGTTCGCTGAACGTGTTCGAGCTCCGCGTAGTCGGAAATCACACCTGGGGCGGCAAGCACCAGCAGGGGTCGGGCCAGCATGCCGAGGCCACGCGTCGAGATGCCGGCCCCATCGAGCTGACCGGCGCGCATCTTGCGGACGTAATCGCGCTCATCTCCCTGACTTCCTCCCCCGTACACCCGCAGGTCCACTCGTCCCGCCGTTTCCGTACGGAGCGTTCGGCTCCAGGCCTTTAGGATCCTCATGAATGGCGAGCCTTGCGGGGCCAGGGAGGCGAAACGGATCACCGTGACCGGGGACGCAGCCGCTCTAGGGCCCGGACCGCCTGGGATCGCCAGCACGGCGATCAGAAGGCCGATCGTCATTGGGAGTCGTCTCATAAGGAGTCGAGGGGATGGATAGCTTATCGGTAATGCCGGTTTTGCGGTGAGAACTTTTTCGCAGCCTATTTGCGGCTTCGGCGATGGTCCCACGGGGTGGGCTGGCTCACGCTCTTCGCACTTTCTCTAACGGCGTTAGCGAGCTGGCTCACCAGCCTGTGTTTTGTCGGGTGCGCGCCCACATCCAGCAGCCAACAATGCCGCGCATGCCTGACCCAGACATCACGGAGCTCGACGTTTTCGAAGACAGGCCCACGCGGGTGGTCTGCATGGACGAGTACCTCTCACTGCTCGCAGCCCTCTCGTTGGACGTCCCGCGCCGCGTCGCTGCCGAGGTCAGAGAGTGGGACGGTGAGATACCGATCAGCATCGAAGGGGACACCGCTGCCTGAGCCCTAAGGGGGACGGACGCTGTGCTGCAGGCTTGGCGTGAGGCGGATCGGCTCACCATCGTTCGTGGAGGCAGCACGGCTGCGTGGCTCGACCGGGCCGGCCATGCTGGCTTCAGAGCCCCTAGGCCGAGACGCTCAGCGCGGCCGGACCGGAACCCCGTCGCGGACGCTGTCGCTCGGGTAGGCGATGACCTTCTCCCCTTCTTCGAGCCCGGACAAGACCTCGGTCTGTAGCCCGTTGGTCTGTCCAATCTCGACCGGACGAGTCATCGCCTTGCCGCCCTCCGCCACGAAGGCAGCCCAGGACTCCTCGGCGCGAAAGACCGCGCTCGCGGGCAGCCTGAGTACATCATCTCCGCGCCAGACCGAGATGCGCGCCTCGACCCTGAAGCCGTCTCCGAGGCTCGCCCAGTGCTCCCGCGGTTCGTCGAGGTCGACGACGACATTGACGCGCTGCTCCTCGACTCCCAGCGCCGAGATCTTCGTGAAGGCCGAAGGCTCGACGAGGCGCACGTGCGCCTGGAGCGGACGCTCCCCGCCCCAGCGCTCGATCGAGACTGGGGCGTCTGGGGAGATTCGCGTCGCGTCCTGGCTGAGCACGTCGACCACGACCTCGAGGGCTGCGGGGTTGCCGACTTCGATGATGGGCTGGCCGGCCAGCACGACGCCCTCGCTCTGCTTCACCACGCGAAGCACCTGCCCATCGACTGGAGAGCTGATGTCGACCTGCTCGTTTTCCTCTCCCTTGCTGCTCAGTCGGGTCAGCGCCGTCTCCGCGAGCTTGAGCTGATGCTCGGCGACACGCGCCCCGAACTCTGCGGAACGAAGCGCGTCTACGCTGCGGTCGAGTGTCGAGACGGCGCGGTCTGCGTCGCTCGCCGCCAGCCCCCCTTGTTTCACGACGGCCAGGGCCCGGTCGGCCTCCTTTTGTGCGAAGTCACGGGCATGCCGCGCCTGGTTCACGGCTGCCTGGGACTGTCGGCGCGCAGCAGTGGCGGCGGCGACCCGGGCCTTGGCCTCTGCCCGGGTTCGGGCATCGAGCAGCGGCGGAGGGAGAGGGACCAGTCGCGCTAAGACCTGTCCTTCCTGGATGAGATCTCCGGCCTTCAGCTCCAAGCGCCCCAGATTTCCCGCGATAGGCGCCGATACCAGGTACCGGTCTTTCACGCGAGTCAGGCCGTCCTCGTCAACCGTGACCACGAGCGGACCGCGGGTCACGGCGGCGATCTCGACGTCGAGCGGATTGGGCCTCCAGGCCATCCAGATCACGCCCAGTAGACCAAGTGTCGCTAAAAGCAGGAACAGCCAGCGGAGCGCTCTTCGTCGCATCGATGTTCCGTTCATCGGATCGCGTCTTTCATTCTCGAGTCTTCAATACGGCGATCAGGTCCAAGCTGTCGAGTCTGCGGCGCACGAGCAGGGCACTCAGCAGGGCGGCCGCCACGATGACGAGAATCGAAAACGCATAGGTCTGGGTGGAAATCATCATGGGAAGCCGAAACTGCTCCGGGTCCGCCTGACCCGCTGCAATCGCCTTGGCCCCGAAAGTTCCGAGGACCAGTCCGAGGGGAATCCCGGCGAGCACCTGCACGGCTTGCTCTCCGAGGAGAATCGCGGAAATTTCAGCGCGCGTGAATCCGAGTACCCGCAGCGTCGCCAAGTCGCGATTGCGGACGGACAGGCTCACCCGCGCATTGTTGTAGACCACGGCGACGGCGATGGCCGTGGCGAAGAGTGTCAAGATCAGCGTCACGACCCGCATCGTCTTGCGGGTCTGCTCCTCGAACTTGTCGAGCACGCTCCGCTTGCGATGGATCCCTTGAACCTTCGGGATGTCCGTGAGCCGGGCCTGAAGCTCGGACTCGTGGAGCGCGTCGATCCGAAGCAGGGCGGTGTCCGACGAGGGCTCCTCACGAAGCAGCCGATGAAGCGTCTGCTTCTGCAGGTACCCCTGGATCCCGAACGACTCGTTCACGGTGCCGCTGATGCGGAGCTGCCGCGTGCCTCGGTCGCCTTCCTTCAGCTCGACCTGCAGGACGTCTCCTGGCTTCGCGCCGAGTACCTCAGCCAGGACACTCGTCAACAGTACGCCGTCGTGCGGGATTGGCACGTGCTCGAGCTCTCGGCTGAAGAGCCTGCGAAGCTGACCGTCTTCGGGAATCCCGATGAGGACGGTATCTCGCCAGCGGGGTCCAAAACGAAGCCGGGCAGGGGTCTGCCGAAGCCCGTCCACTTGATCGACCCCGGGAAGGCTGCGCAGGTAGCTGAGGCTGCCGTCGTCGACTGCGTCATCGAAGCTGACACCGAGGTCTTCGCGTTGCTGTTGCCCAAACTGAACCTCGATGATCGGCTGCATCGCGTCCTCGCCAAAACGCCCTAGGATCACGATGCCGAGCGCGAAGGCGATGCCCAGCGAAGAGAGCAGGGTGCGCAGCGGGCGTCGCCAGATCTCACGAAACACCATCATCGCGGTCTGCGAAAAGAGCCGGAATGCGGGCAGTCGTTCGACGGTGGACGTTTGGTAGCGTGTGGGGGCAGGCGGTCGCATCGCCTCGGCGGGCGGAAGCCGGACTGCTCGACGGACCGCGATGCCAACCCCGGTGACCGCTGCGACGAAGCTGGCCAAGATCGCGTTGATGCTGACTGGTAGGTCGACCCGGCTGCGAATCATAGGCAGCCTGAAGAACTCCGCGTACAGGTCGAGCATCCCGTTCCCCAACCAGGCGCCGAGCACCACACCCAGGACCGAGCCGACCGCGACGATCAACGAGACCATCTTGAGGTAGTGCCAGGCGATCGTTCGGTTCCCGTATCCGAGGGCTTTGATGATCGCGATTTGCGCGCGCTGCAGGGTAACGAGCCGAGAGAAGACGACATTCAGCAGGAAGGCGGCCACCGCCAAGAACACGCCCGGCAGAATGAGCACGAGGGTTTCGATCTGCTGGAGCTCGCCCGTGAGCATGAGGTGAGACATCTGATGCTCACGGGTGATGGCGCCGAGACCCCCATAGGGTTTCAGAATCCGGTCGACCTCGCTGAGCACGGCATCTTCGTTCGCGCCGTGCTCGAGCCGAAGCACCAAGCTGTTGAACGCTCCCTGCATCTGGAACGCCGCCTTCACGGCTTCTTCGCTCATCCACAAAGGCGCGTAACGCTCGTCGTCCACCGCGATGGTCCCCGGCTCGACGGCGAAGACGAACTCCGGTGAAAGCGCGAGGCCTACGACGATGAGATCGTGCAGCTTACCGTTCAGCACGGCGGGGAGGGTCGAGCCCGGCCTGAGTCCATGGGCCGCGGCAAAGGGCTCGTAGACCAGGACTTCGTCACCACGACCGGGCTCCGGAAAGCGACCCGCGCGAAGCAGAACGTCGTTCAAGGGGGGGCGCCCGTGGGTCGGAAGCGAGAGGAGCTCCCCGCGGGCAGGAGCGATCAGACCCTCGACGGGAAGCAACACCTGCTCGGCGACTCGTGGGTAGGCCTTCGCAATCCCGGCAATCTCGGCGATCCGATCTGCGACTGAATCCGGTGCGCGCTTCACCGAGGCAAACACGTCGCCGAACCGGTAGTTCTCGTAATAAGTCGCTCTTGATTGACCGAGCGCGCGCCAAGCGGTTCGCAAGGTGATGTAGCTGGCCACTCCCACCGCGACCACCAGGGCGATGGTCAGAAACTGACCCTGCATCCTGAGCAAGTCGCGAAAGAGCTTTCGGTCGAGAAGGTTCACCAGGAGAGTTCCCGTGGCGCGATCCTGGCGTGGTTGACTTCGTCCTGTTGCACCAAGCCATCGGCGAGCGAGACGATGCGGTCGGCCATTGCGGCGAGCGGCGCGTGGTGGGTGATGACCGCGGTCGTGGTCCCGAGCTCGCGATTGACTTGGTCGATCACCTCGAGGACGCGGATGCCCGTCTTCGAATCGAGCGCACCCGTGGGCTCGTCGCACAAGAGAATTTCCGGCTGCTTGGCTACGGCCCGGGCGATGGCCACGCGCTGCTGCTCCCCACCGGATAGCTGGGCAGGGAAGTGATCCTTGCGCTCGCGGAGCCCCACGAGCTCCAGGGCCTCTATGGGGCTCAGGGCCTTGTCGGCGATCTCCGTCACCAAAGCCACGTTTTCGAGCGCGGTGAGACTCGGGATGAGGTTGTAGAACTGGAACACGAAGCCGACGTGCTCGCGGCGGAACGCCGTGAGCTCGCGTTCCCCGGCGGTCGCGATGTTCTCGCCCTGGTACAGGACCCGGCCCTGCGTCGGGACGTCGAGCCCGCCCATGATGTTGAGCAGCGTCGACTTGCCGCTACCGGAGGCGCCTAGAAGAACGAGCAGCTCGCCTCGGCGGAGCGCGAGATCGACGCCGCGCAGTGCGTGAACGTCCACATCGCCCATGCGGTACGTCTTGGTTACGCCTTCGGCGGCAAGCACCACCTGGTCTGTTGAGCCTTCTGCCATGGCCTTTGCGGTCCGCGGATGCGCCGAGCTTACCGTGGCTCGTTTGCACAAGCTCAAGGAATTGGTCCCCACGGGGCTCGTAGCGCAGACTGAACAAAATCCCGCCATGGCCGCTCGAGGTTCAAAGTGAAGAGAGTGATTCCGCGGCTTGCTGCTGCGAGCCTGACCTTGACCGGCTGTGGTGATGGCGACGCCGGCGCTGGCGGTGAGGGCGGCGCCGCTGGCTTTGGAGGTGGCGCTGAGCCGATCGACGTGGCGATCGAGCAGTTCTGCATGAAGGTCGCCGAGTGCTATCCAGAGCAGACGCAGCAATCCTGCGAAGCCAACGAGCGCGCGTTCGCGACCGGATTTTCGATGGACTGTCTTCCGCTTTGGACGAGCTATCTCGAATGCATGTCCTTGGTCAGCTGTGCGCAGTTCGAAAGCAAGGAAGGCTTCTATGCCTGCCTCGACGAAGTCGAAGAGGAGTTCGGCCCACGCTTCCAGGCTTGCTCCGACGATCCCGAAGCCTGAGAACGAAAAACGGGCGCCCACTGGGGCGCCCTGAGTCCTGGTCTAGTCTCGTAGAAACCGTGCGGCGTCTACGGGTAGATCGCAGCCTCCCACTTCTTGTAGAGCCACCCGCCCTTGGGAAGCCCATTCGGATAAAGTTCGTCGAACTCGGCGATCTTCAGCTCGGCGCGCACCTCGGAAAGCGGTTTGGCAAGCAAGTTCTCGAGATAGGCGTGCCCGATCGGCTTTGCGTTCTTGCCGTGCACGTATGCTTTCCGCAGGAAACGCAGCCAACGGACCATGCGGAACTTCGTCGGAGCGATACCAAACAGGAGAAATGGGGCGATGATGAACCAGTAAGGATACTGGCCTGCGGTGAACTCGAAGACCCCGACCTCGCCTTCGACGGACTGGTCGTAGCCGCTCAACACGTGAAAGATGTCGTGCAGGGCGGCCTGGCGTTCCATGAACCACAGGACTTCGGGCTCCCAGCCAAACTCTTTGGCGCAGCCTTTCATGTCGCCCATCTCATTGAAGTAGCCCGCGGAGGCCATGCCCGCGGCCTTCATGTAGGCCAAGTAGGCCCGGCCGAAGCTCCCCTCGGGAAGCTTCGCGAGCGCCTCGTGATCATCTAGAACAGTGAGCAGGTCCGGCCGCTCTTCGAGGAGCTGAGCACCGTGCTCGGACTCCGCGAATTCGTCGAAGGCGTGCTTGATGACCGGGCCGGCTATCGCCATGAAAAAGCGGAAAGAATGCTCGATGCCGCCGAAGCTCCAAGGGCGTACTAGCAAGGCAAATGACTTGAGCGCAGACTTGACGTCTGAGCGGTACAGTGCCGAGTTATCATCGGGGCGAGCACTCCCCTTCGCGTCGGAGTCGGGCTGTCGGGCGATGGTTTGCGATGGTGCTGGCGTGACGTTCATCAGGACTGTTCCTCTGCGATGAGGGCCGTTCGGCGGCCGGTCCGAAAGAATCTAACGGGGTTAGATAACCTAAGGCGAGCCTTGTACACAAGAAAATTTTGCGCGTCCAATGCGTGCCTTTTTAGCTGTGCTGGAAATATCTGCCAAACGGCGGATTTTGAGGACTAAGGAGGGCTACGCATCGTACAAGTCGCGGCGATCGCTGCTCCGTCGCCTCACATAGGTTTGGTTCCTGCAAGGCGTCAATAACCCTGCTGATCCGGGCTGTGCGAGAGCCTTGCTCAAGCTTGCTCGGGCAATCTATACGGGAGCCATGCTTCAGGTCGTTCGTTATCAAAACAAAGGCTCGGTGCAGTGGGGGGTCGTCCGGGCGGGTGAAGTGCTCCCGATTCCGCGGGCTCTGTCGACCACCCGAGACCTCCTGACGCGTGGCCTCGACTCCGTCCTGGAGACGGCCAAGCGCGGCGGGCCGAGCGTGGCTCTGGACAAGGTGCAGCTTCTCTCTCCGGTGACCGAGAACCAGCAAGTCATTTGCCAGGGGAAGAATTACCGGGCGCACACCCTCGAAATGGGGACGGACCCGGACGCCAAGACCTTCAACATGCTGTTCCGCAAAGCCAGCTCCTGCTTGTGCGGGGCCCACGATGACATCATCCGGCCGGGGCGGGTGCGACTCCTCGATTACGAGGTCGAGCTCGGGCTCGTGATCGGTCGCGAGCTGCCGTCTCCCAGACGATTCGAGGGCGACAGGCTGCCTGACGCCGTGGGGGCGCTCGTCATCCACAACGATGTCAGCGCGCGGGACATCCAGCTTCCCCAGTCCCAGTTCTACAAAGGGAAGAGCTACCGCAGCTTTGGGCCCACGGGTCCTTATCTTACGTTCGTCGATGAGCGCCTGCGCGTCCGCTGGCCCGAGCTGCGGCTACAGCTTCGCGTCAACGGCGAGCTGCGTCAGGACGCCTTGTGCGCGGACATGCTGTACAAACCGTCCGCGACCCTGACCGAGCTCCTCGAGATTCAATCGCTGCAAGCTGGCGATCTGATCGCGACCGGCACGCCAGCTGGTGTCGCGCTACAGCGGTCGGCCGAACAGGATGCCCTCCTCGCCGGGCTTTCAGAAGCGGAGAAGTGGGCGAAGCTCATCGAGCTTCAAGAGGCCAGCGGACGCTATCTGAAGCCAGGCGATCTGGTCGAAGTGACGATACGCAGCGACGACGGCAGCATCGACCTCGGCGCCCTGCGCAACCGCGTGGTCGCCGCGTGAAGTCGGAGACTTCCAGCACATCGCCGGTGAGCCTGGACTCCGACGAGACGAGGCCGGCGCACGCGCACTGGGCCCTCGCCGTGCTACTCCTCGCCTACATCCTGTCTTTCATCGATCGGAACGTGATGGCCATTCTCGTCGGACCGATACGAGAGTCCTTCGCCATCTCCGACTTCGAGTACGGCCTGCTCCACGGCCTCGCCTTCACCACTTTCTATACCTTTGTCGGTCTGCCTATCGGCCGGCTCGCGGACCGGCGTAGTCGGCGGAGCATCGTCGCGGTCGGCGTCGTTCTGTGGAGCGCGATGACCTGCGCCTGCGGCCTGGTCCGAAGCTTCGGCGGTCTCTTCGTCGCCCGCATGGGCGTGGGCGTCGGCGAGGCGGCGCTTTCCCCGCCCGCGCACTCGCTCTTGAGCGACTCTTATTCGGCGCGGCAGCTCCCGCGCGCGATGTCGATCTTCACACTGGGGATCACGATCGGCGGAGGCATGGCTTACATGATCGGAGGCTGGGTGCTGGGTGCCGTGGGAGACGCCGAGCTCACGCTGCCCTGGCTCGGCACGCTCAGGCCGTGGCAGCTGACCTTCGTTCTGGTCGGCCTTCCTGGGTTTTTCATCGGGGCCTTGGCTTGGACCATTCAGGAACCGCAGCGCCAGGGCCGAGTCCGCGCCGAAGGGCAGGGCGTGCCCGTCGTCGAGGTGCTCCGCTTTTTCCGTCGACACGCCCGCATGTACGCTGCGATCTTCGGCGCTGTCTCGCTGCTGTCGGTGCTCGGGTACGGCACCCTCACATGGTATGTGGAGATGCTCATTCGCCGTTTTTCGCTTCAGGCGGCAGACGTCGGACCCAAGTTCGGTTGGATCTTCATCACAGCTGGAAGCCTGGGCGCCTTGACCGGAGGCCTGTTGGCGGAACGGATGAGCGCGCGCCATCCCGACGCAAACCTGCGAGTCGTGGTCTGGGCCGCTTTGCTCTGGATTGTGCCCGGCGTGCTCGGACCACTGATGCCGACCGAGCAGGGGGCCCTGTGGATGGCGGTGCCGATCCTGTTCCTGATGAGCAGCTACTTCGGCCCGGCCATTGCCGCGCTTCAAACCGTGACGCCGAACGAGATGCGCGCGCAGGCCTCGGCGGTACTGCTGTTCGCTGCGAACCTGGCGGGGCTGGGGCTTGGGCCGCCACTGGTCGGGGCCATGACGACGCATCTGCTCGGAGGAGATCAGAGCCTCGATGTCGCTCTGTCGGGCCTGGCGGCCGTCTTCGCGCCGGCGGCGGCCTGGACCGCTGCGTCCGGGCTGGCCGCGTACCGTAGTGTGCGAAGCCTGAGCAGGCCTTAGCTAAGCGCCGCTCCGGTACCACAGGTACAGAAGCCGTCCCGAGACGTACAGCACCAGCACGGCGGTGAGTCGGCGAACGAGCTGGCCAGAAAGCAGGCGTGCGCTGAGTCGGCTGCCAATCTGGCCGCCGACGAAAACCGCGGCGGCGAGCCATAGATAGGCCATGTGCCGCTCCAGATGTTCGAGCGTCCCATGCTTCATGCCCTGGCCGATGAGCCCTGCGACGGAGTTGACCATGATGAAAAGGCTCGAGGTCGCGGCGATTCGCTTCGCATCGGCGAGGCGCAAGAGGTGCAGACAGGGCGAGAGAAAGATCCCGCCGCCGATCCCGACCAGGCCGGCGAGCAAGCCGATCACGGCCCCGAGAGGAATGCCGACGAACCAGTTCACGGCCGGCGATTCGGGGGCGGCGGCGGGCTTTCGCGGTTGGAAGAACATTGCGAGCGCCGCGAGCGACAAGGACAGGCCCAGCAGCAGAACGAAGGTCTCCTTCCGCACGGGCAGCTGTCCGCCGTACCATGCCATCGGTATCGAAGACACGACGAACGGGAGCGCGAGTTGAAGGCTCAGCTGCCCTGCTCTGGCGTATTGGACGACCCCACCAGTCACGACGATCAAGTTGCAGATCAGCGCGATGGAGGGCAGGACGTGATAGTCGACGCCGGCCAGGACGAGCAGCGCGTTATAGGTGGAGCCCCCCCCGAAACCGACCGACGCATAGAGCAGGGCCGTGATGAAAAAGAGGAGCGATAATAGCGGCATGCTCGCTAATTCTCGAGGCCGTCGACGATTCGAGCCGCGGCGGTCGCGACGAACACCGTCCGCGCATCCAGCGGAATACGGCCCCCGAAGCAGTTGCCGACCAATCCGACTCCGAGCTCACGCTCGGGGTCGGCCCAGCCCCCAAAGCCGCCCATCCCGAAGTGCCCGAAGGCGTGCGGGCTCGCAATACCGAGGTCCAGCTGTCGCGAGCCCATGGGCAAGCGCAGCCCGAGCGTTGGGATCCGCATGTAGCCGACTTGGAGTCCGAGCGGGAAGGGGATGATGCGGCCGATGGACCGATTCTGCAGCGTCGTGGCGACCGCCAGCGCCTTGGGGGAGATGAGCCGCACCCCGTCGATTTCGCCGCCCATTGCCAGGGCGCCATAGAGGCGCGCCAGCGATCCAGCGTTGAATACGCCGTTGGCGGACGGGATGACCGAGGTGAGCCAGCGATTGTCCCCGAGGACGTCGCCGAGACCGGGCGGGATCAGGGCGTCCGCGAACTCTCCGAGCCAGGTGGAGCGTCGCGCCCGCCTGCGTGCACGCGTGCGAACCTTGCTGCGCACGCTGCCTGCGGAGCCTCGGAGCGTGAAGCGGGGGATTCTCGGCAAGATCACCTGAGCGACTCGGCCCAGCTCGCTCTCGGGCAGGCCGATGTAGAGGCCGTCGAGCTCCAGCGGCTCCGCGAGATGCGTCTGAAGCAGCGCGGGGAGTGGCTGGCCGCTAGCACGTTGCAAGACCTCGCCGATGATCCATCCCATCGTCCAGGCGTGGTAACCGAAGTCCTCGCCGGGCACGTGCAACGGCTTCATCCGAGCGATGGCGTAGGTCATCCGGTCCCAGTCGAACATCTCCTCGGCGGACTCGATGATCCGTCCGATCGAATACAGGCCGGCCTTGTGCGCTGCGACTTCGCGCATCGTGATGTCGGCCTTGCCGTTCTGGGCAAACTCCGGCCAGTACTCGGCCACGGGCACGTCCAACTCGACCATGCCCTTGTCGACCATCACGTGCAGCAGGGTCGCCAGCACGCCCTTGCTGGTGGACATGCACATGCACAGGGTGTCGGTCTCGAGCGGCCGCCCCCTCACGTCCCGGGTACCGGCCGCGATGTCGGCCACCATCTCTCCCCGGTGGTATACGGCGAGCGCGGCACCGCCCGCCCCCTGCACTGGCAGGCAGAGCTGAAGGGTCCTGCGCAAGGAGCGGAAACGAGGATGCGTGTAGCCCCGGATTTGCATCTAGATGGGTCGAAACACCGCGAACACGAGGATCGCCGCGGTCGTGAGCGCCGCGATCAGGCCGATGCGGGCGAACTGGCTCGGGTGGATGTCTTGGCCCTGGCTCCAGCGCCGGAGCCGGCCGCTCAGCACCCCGCTCAGCGCCGCCAGAACCAGCAAGAGGCCCAGCTTCGCGTGCATCCAGCCGGCGCGCGCGTACAGGGAGCTGAAGTCCGGAATCAGCATGCCGAGGCCTCCGATGAACGCGAGAAGCATGGCCGGGGTGGTGAGCTGAAGGTTCACCTTGCGCAGGGTCTGCGGCAGACCGTCGTCCCCAGGGGTCGGGCTGGCGGCCAGCAGAGCGATGCTGACCAGCGAGCCGGGCCAAAAGATGATCCCCAGCATGTGCAGAAAGAAAAACAGCGTGTGCATTTAAAAACCTTTGTTCGCGCGAGTCTAGCTGCCGTACACGAGCGGCACAAAGACGCAGCGACATAGATCTTCTTCGTGCAGCTCGTCGCCACGCTTGGTGACCCGAAGCAACGACTGGCTCCAGGGTCCACCCACGGGGATCACCAGCCTCCCGCCGTCGGCGAGTTGCTCTATCAGCTGGGGTGGAAGCTCCGAGGCCGCCGCGGCGACGACGATGCCATCGTACGGCCCTCCGGCAGGCCAGCCTTTCCGTCCGTCCGCGCAGATCAGCTCGACGTTGTCGATGCCCAGTGATGCCAGGGTCTTGCGCGCCCCGTCGGCCAGCTCGGCGACAATCTCCACGGCGTAGACCTTCTTGGCGAGCTTGCTCAGGATGGCAGCCTGGTACCCGGAGCCCGCACCGATCTCCAACACCGTCTCGTCTCCGGTGAGCAGCAGTGCTTCGACCGATAGGGCGACCATATAAGGCTGCGAGATCGTCTGTCCCTGAGACAGAGGCAAGGCGCAGTCGTCGTAAGCGCGGTGCTTCTCCGCCTCAGGGATGAAGGCATCACGCGGCACCTCTTCCATGGCGCGCAGAACGCGGCTGTCGTGAATGCCGCGGCGCCGAAGCTGCAGATCGACCATACGCTTACGCGGCTCGCTCATCTGCATGGTGATACCATCGAAGCGGTCTTTCGGACCAGCCCTTGCGCTCGACCGGGTTTCATACACAGTCGGCTATGCTCAAGACGAATCCAGGGAACTTCTTCGAAGACTTCGTGGTCGGAAGCGAAATCGTACATGCGGTGCCCCGGACCATCACCGAGGGCGATGCAGCGATGTACATCGGGCTGACCGGCTCCCGCTATCCACTTCACTGCTCCGCCGAGCACGCTCGCTATCTCGGCTACCGGCGCGAGACCGTCAACGACCTGCTCGTCTTTCACATCGTCTTTGGCAAGTCGGTCAACGACATTTCGCTCAACGCCGTCGCCAATCTCGGGTACGCCGGCGTGCGCTTTTTGCACCCGGTCTACCCGGGCGACAC
Source organism: uncultured delta proteobacterium (assembly GCA_963746475.1). GTDB lineage: Bacteria > Myxococcota_A > Polyangia > Polyangiales > Houyiibacteriaceae > SG8-38. The sequence continues at coordinate 155,438 of CAVVBB010000003.1, read as the reverse complement.
GCTGCGCTCCTTCTCCCGAGTGCTCGGCAAGAAAGAGAACAGCAACGGCAAGACAGGTGTCGTCTGGGTCAAGACCGCCGGCCTGAACCAGGACGATGCCGAAGTCCTCGAGTTCTACCGCTGGGTCATGGTCCACAAGCGCGATCCGAGCACGCCGACCGGCGCCGCGGATGTGCCGGAGATGCCTGCCGAGGTGGCCTTGGAGGACCTGATCGTGCCTTCGAATCTTCGGCTCGCCGGCTATGAGACTTGGGCCACGGGGGGAAGCGCGCTCTTCGACGACTACGAAGTCGGAGAGAAGATCGATCACGTCGACGGCATGACCATCGAGGAGGCCGAGCACGCCATCGCGACGCGGCTCTACCAGAACACGGCGAAGGTCCACTTCGACGCCGTGCAGATGAAGGACACTCGTTTTGGGCGGCGGCTCATCTACGGCGGCCACATCATCAGCCTCGCGCGTGCGCTGTCTTTCAACGGGCTCGAAAACGTGATCGGGATCTCCGCCTGGAACGCTGGCGCACACGCCAACCCGAGCTTCGCTGGGGACACCATCTACGCGTACAGCGAGATCCTCGACAAAGGCGATCTGTCGAACCGCGGAGATTGTGGGGCGCTGCGCGTGAGGCTCGTGGGTCTGAAGGACGTGAGCGCCGCGGCCGCCGATTTCCCACTCAAAGTCGAAAAGAACGGCAAAAATGCATACGACGAGCGTGTTGTACTAGACTTGGATTATTGGCTCATCGTGCCGAAGCGCCTCTCTTGATTCCAGCCGTTTGGGGGTCTCCTTGATTCGAATCGCTGTCTTGTTGCTTGGACTGACCCTCGGCGTCGCGGCTTGCGGCGACAGCTCGAGTCCAGACAACGACCGTGACCCCGCGCTAGGCGGTCGCGGAGGCGATGCCGGCGCTGGAGGCAGCGGCGGGACGGGGCAAGACCCGGGATGCTGGGAAGAGATCTCGATGGGCGGCGAGCTCGGCGGCAACTGCAGGACCAACGTCGACGCGAAGGTCTGCAATAGCGGGCTCTTGTGCGTCGAGAGCCAGACCGTCGCAGTGGGCGGCGCGGATGACCCTATCGCCAACTTTCCGGAGGGTCCGGATGCTTCGTTCGAGTACGAGGAGTTCGTTGGGGACTATTGCGTCGCCGCGGTCGACCAGACCGGCTGTGACCCCGAGGCTTGCGCGAGCGAATGCGGCGACTGCGTGCCGTACTTCATCGACGCGGACCTGTGCTTCAAGCTCTGTCTTGCCAACGGTGACGATAACAGTGCCTGCAGGGACGGTTACCAGTGCGACCCGTGGTTCCTGACCTGCATGCCGGGCTGCCTCAGTGACAACGACTGCCTCGTGTTCCGGGACGCACAGGACCAGCTCGTCTACGACACGGAGTCGTCCGCGTATTGCAATCTCGAGACCTTTCGCTGCGAGCACGCGGGCACGCCGGATGCCGAGGCAGGGATCGCCTGCTCGGACAGCGAGGACTGTGAGGCCAACGGCGTGTGTCTCTCCGAGGGCTTCGGGTTTCCGGGCGGGTACTGCAGCAAGGTGGGTTGCGATCTGCAGGGCATCGGCTGCGAGGGCGATGCCGTCTGCCAAGACATCGGTCTGGACCCGAGCCGCGCCGTTCCGGTCTGCGTCTCGGCCTGCACCGTGGGGACAGGCGTGACTTCGGGTGATCCGTCGACCTATCTAGGCAACACGCAGGGCTGCCGAGAGGGTTATAGCTGCGTCTGGGAGGCTCAGCCTGGCGACCCGAGCGGTTACTGCGATGTGGGCGCCTTCAACGGAGTGACGGAGAACAACGTCGGTGAGGTCTGTGAAAGCGCACAGGATTGCTACTCACCCTTCGGCAACGGGTACTGCCTGAAGCGCGGCCCGAGTGAGGCCGAGGGCACCTGCACCGTGCTCGACTGTGATGCGACCGGGATGCCCGAGGACCTGTGCGGGCAGGGCGCTCTGTGCGTCAGCTTCCGGCCGACCGCCCCGATTGGTATTTGCATGCGAGAGTGCTCGAGGGCCGAGGACTGCGTGGCCGGCCAGGCCTGCGTGGACCTCGACGTAGACGGCCCGGGGCTCGAGCAGACCTGTTTCCCCAGCTGTTTGGATGCTTCCGAGTGCCGTAGCGGCGAGATTTGCGACCTAAACCAACAGTCCGGTCTAGGTGTGTGTGCGGCTGGAGGCTGAGCGGCTTGCAGTCCAGGACAACCTCACCTAAACAGGCCCCAGGAGTCATCGAATGTACTTGCAACTTCCGAACACCAAGCGCAGCCGTAACCGCCGGAAGTCCGTCCGGCTCCACGCCAAAAAGAAGGCGAAGAACCGGCGCCGCATCAACCGGATGCACAAGCGCAGCCTCGGCCGCCGCATCTAGGCGCATCCGTGGTCGACCGGAGAATCATCTACGTCGTTAGCGATTCGACCGGTGAGACCGCCGAGCGAGTGACGCGAGCGGCGCTGTTGCAGTTTCCGGACCGCAATGTGCGGCTACGGATCGAGCGCCGCGTGCGTAATCGTGAAGGCCTCAGCAAGGTCCTGGAACGGGCGCGCGCTCAGGAGGCGATGGTCGTCTTCACCTTGGTGCGTCCGGAGCTCCGTCGACACTTTCACGAGCTCGCCGCCCAGTTTGAGGTCGAGTATGTCGATGTTATCGGGGCGATGATTCATCAGGTCGGCAAGTATCTCGAAGCCAGCCCGGTCAACATCCCGAGCGCAGAGATGCCCCTTTCGCAGGAGTACTTCCGGCGCGTGGAGGCCATCGAGTTCGCGGTCAAGAGCGACGACGGCAAGGAGCCGCGCAACCTCAGGAAGGCTGACCTCGTTCTCGTGGGCGTCAGTCGGACGAGCAAGACCCCGCTCTCCACGTACCTGGCTGGACGCGGTCTTCGAGTGGCCAACGTTCCGTTGGTGCTCGACGTGGAGCCCCCGCAAGAGCTCTACGAGCTGCCGTCGTACAAGGTCGTCGGACTGACCATCGGGGTCGAGCAGCTGATGGACATCCGCAGGCAGCGCTTGCAGCAGCTGGGGATGCCCAGCGACGCGAACTATGGACTGCGTGAGCACGTAAAGGCCGAGCTCGAGTATGCACACAAGCTATTCAAGCAAAACCCCGACTGGATGATCGTCGACGTGACCAACTCTGCCATCGAGGAGACCGCCACGATCATCTTGGAGACGGTCAAGGAGCGCGAAGAGCTCCGCGGCCTTTCCATCGAGCCCCCGCGTATCCTGTAGCGTTCGGCTCTTACGCGGGCATCGGAGGACGCGGTCGGAATGCGCTAAGCCCAAAGGGCCGGGCAGGCTGCCGCCTGCCGAGCTGGCTTGACCAAAGTTCAGCGAAGAGATAGCCCAATATCAGGTGATAAGACTATCGATATTGTCGCTGTTCGTGCTGCTTATTGGGCAGAACGCGGCCTGCTCGAGGGGGCTGCACCCTCAGGAGCAGGGCACCGCGCCCGGTATCGTGCCGGGGTCCTCAGACGTATCTTCGGAGATCCTCGGAGCGCAGATGCCTCCTGTCCCGCGGTACGCGGGGCCCGCGGAAGCCAGCCCGACGGGTGCAAGTGCCAAGCGCCCCCCACACCCCGCGATCCCGGTGCCCCTGGTGGAACCAGAGCCGACGCGCGAGACGCTCGAGTCCAGCGCCTATCGATGGCTGCCCGGCCACTGGATATGGACCGGCAATCACTATGAATGGCAGAGCGGCCTTTGGATCTACGAGGTGCCGGGGTATGCGCTGGTTCCACCGCAGTGGTCCTGGGACGGCTACGAGTGGCTGTTCGTCGACGCCGGTTGGGCCGTGCCGGGGACCAGGCGCGTCGTCTATCGACCGACCGCGGTTCGGACGGATGCGCTGGACGAGCAGCTGGCGTTCGACGGGTCCGCCCCCGCGGAACCCAGGAGCGCGAATGCGGTGACGCCGGACGTGTATGTGGAGGCCCGGTCCTACGCCGCATACAGCTGGCCCGGTTACTGGATCGCCCCGCCGATCCTCTATCCGATTTGGCATCCGTACTATCACTACCACTGGCACCACCATCACCAGCCGCACGCGCGCCCGCCGCTCTATCACGACGGCCGTTACGAGTACGCTCGCAAGCGCACCGTGGCTCGGGCGCACCCGGCCGGACAGCAGCAGCAAACATGGGAACGGGTCGACCCGCGGTCCGCACCCCGGCCTGCCGTCAGACCGGTGATTCCGAACACGGTGCGGACCAGGGCGCTGAGCTCGGGCGACCTCGACCTGGGGGCGCTGCGCAACCCCGGTGACTTGGATCCGAGCGCCCTGCAGGCCACTTCCGAGCAGCGGGCGATTCGCGCGCAGGCCGATGGCCGCCGAACGGTCTACGGAGTTCCTGCACCGGTTCCGGTCAAGCGCGATGGGCCCGACCCGAGCGCGCTTGCTCGACCGCGTCTCCCAAGCGCGCGCCCAGGGAGCTCCGGCGCTCTTCGAGCGGCCCGGCCGCCACCGCCGCAAGCCCCATCGCCCGTCTTGCCGTCACCAAGAGTTGCGGAACGGGGCGTGACCCGACAAGCGGCTCCCTCGGCGAACGTGCCGGTAGTGACACCGGCGCCGAGGTCCAGTCTGCCGCAGCCCGCGCAGCGGAGTGTGCCGAGACTTTCATCTCCAAAAGCGACGCCGACGAGCCGAGCTGCGCCGAGCACCGGCCGCCCTCGACCGACATCGAAGGGGCCCTTTGGGCCAAACCCGGCTCTCCGACGAGTCTCGCCAGCCATGCCGCGCTAGACCCGAGCCGCCGTTGCCCCTAACCTTCGAAGGACGCGGGGCGAACTGGATGACACAGACAACGAAGACTGCGGCGGCGCAGGGAACTGCAGAGGCGATTGTCACGGTCGAACAGGCATCATCGGTGGTCACTCGAATGATCTTCGACGCTCCGCCTGCGGAGGTCTGGCGAGGCCTGGTGTTCTACGAGGAGCTCGCCGGGCGTCCGCCATTGCATCTGCGCTTGCTGTTGCCGGTCCCCATCCGGCACGAGGGCCGGATCTCGGAGGTCGGCGAGCAGACGAAGTGTCTGTACGAGCACGGTTATCTGTTGAAGCGCTTGACCCGCATTCGGAAGGGTGAGCTCTACGAGTTCGAGGTCGCTGAACAGGCGCTTGCCTTGCAGGGAGGCATGCGGCTCTCGGGCGGGCGCTACGCCTTGCATGAGCTGCCCGACGGCCGAACCGAAGTCGCGGTCGAGACCCGGTACCGTAGCCGTAGATGGCCGCGTTGGTTTTGGAGGCCGCTCGAGACCATGGTTTGTCACTGGTTTCACCGCTATCTCCTCGGCTCGATGCGTCGCGAGATCGAATTGCCGTAGGGGGCGCTCCGACGGGGATCGAGATGTCTGAGCTCATGCCACCATACTGGTTGATTCGCATCGCGGTCGCCGCGGTTTGGCTGTACGAGGGCCTGTGGTGCAAGTTGCTCCGCGGCGAGCCGCGCGAGTTCGATGTGGTTCAGGCCGTGCCGCGCTACGGCCCGCGTTTCGGGGTGCCTTTTCTGATGAGCCTGGGGGCGGTCGAGCTTGCCATCGCTCTGTGGGTCCTGAGCGGTGCGGCCCCGCTGTTCTGCGCCCTCGCGCAAACCGTCTTGTTGGTTTCGCTCAACGTCAACGGGCTCCTGTGGGCGCGTCACCTCATTCACGACCCTCGCGGCATGCTTGTGAAGAACTTCGCCTTCCTCGTCCTCGCCTGGGTCTCCGCCAGCCTCTCGGCCAGCCTCTCGGCAGGAACGGTGCAGTGACCGAGGCCACGACGATCTGGACACGGGGTCGGCTCGATGCGCGCGTCGGCCCGCGGCAAGTGCTGTTCGGGCGCATGTACGAGGATGCGTCCGTCGAGCGGGAGGCCTTCGCGCCGGGGGGGCGCATTTTCTGCATTGCGTCGGCGGGCTGCACGGCCATGGCGCTCGCACCGAGTCACGAAGTCGTCGCGGTCGACATCAATCCCGTGCAGCTCGCCTACGCCGAGCGCCGCTTCGAAGGCGACCCGGGATTTCGCGGCCGCGCGGAGCGCGTGATGGACTTCATGCGGTTCTTCGGGCCCCTGGCCGGCTGGTGGCCCTCGCGGGTGCGCGCCTTCGTGGAGCTCGACGATCCGGTGCAGCAAATGCAACATTGGAATCGGAGTCTCAACACCTGGCGTTTTCGGACCGCCATGGATGTGCTCTTTTCCTTCACGGCCCTGCGCTCGGTTTATGCCTCGCGCTTTCTCGACTTCCTGCCGAAGCGACTCGGCGCCGTCATGCGGGGGCGGATGGAGCGCTGCTTCGCGCGGCACCCGAACCGAAGCAACCCCTATGCGCGCTCCTTGCTTCTGGGCGAGCTCTCCGCGGAGCTGCCAGCCCCGGAGGCCAACAAAGTCCGGCTCGTACACGCGGATGCCGCCGGCTTCCTCGAGAACGAACCGGCAGGAAGCTTCGATGGCTTCACCTTGTCGAACATCCTGGACGGGGCCGATGAGGCCTATCGGCGCAGGCTCTTTGCCGCGGTGAAACGGGCGGCCTCTCCAGGGGCCGTCACCGTGCTTCGTAGCTTCGGCGAGGCGGACTCGAGCTCGCCGGCCAATCGTGCCGCAGAGGACAGGGCGATGCTCTGGGGAAGCGTCCTCGTGAGACCCGCAGCGGAGCTGTGAGGCGCCATGACGAACGAGCCGCGCCGATCCGTCGGAAACGCAGGCCCAGTCTCGTCTTCCCTGGCTTCACCTCGACGCGACGACCCCGCGATGGACGGTTGGCTCGAAGCCATGCCCGTCGTCCGCTCGGGCGGGCCTGTGTCGCCGGCTAGCCTCTCGCGCTACTTTTGTGTCGGGCTGTATTGCTGTGACAGCGCCGTGTAGAACTGCGCGAGGATGCCATCGGCAACGCGCAGGCGTCGGCTGAGCTCGCGTGCGATGTTCATGACGAAAAGCGCGTAGTCCTTCAGGTTTCGCCGGTAGAGCAACCTGTCGACGTCTTCGGAGGTGATGGTCAGGACGAGCGTGGGGGCCACGGCTCTAACGCTGGCCGAGCGCGGCTGGACGTCCAGAATCGACATCTCGCCAAACCAGTCCCCGGGGCCGAACATCGCGACGCGCACCTCTCCGCCAGACTCGACGCGTTTGATGACCTCCAGCTCCCCCGAGATGACCACGAACATCTGCGTGGACTGGTCGCCCTCTTCGACGACGATTTGTCCGGCTTCGACCCGTCGCGCAGGGATTTCGGAGACCAGAGTCTTCAGTGTTTCCTGCTCCAAGCCCCCGAACAGGCCGATGTGGGCGAGGTGGTCTGGGTTGAGCTGAGGCGCCGGTGGACGATTCATCGTGAAGAACATCATACGCCAAGGTCCGCGCTGCGTCATGGAATCGAATCGTCTAGATTAGGGCCGGATTATCGTCGTGACGAATGCCGAGCTTCCCGATCTCATCGTGGGTCCCTTCGGGGCTTACACTCTTTTGCGTCGCCTGGCGGTAGGCGGGATGGCCGAGATCTACCTGGCGACGGTGCGAGGCGCGGCCGGTTTCGAAAAGAGCGTCGTACTGAAGCGGATTCATCCCCGGCACGCCGAGGACCCTCACTTCGTCTCGATGTTGATCGAAGAGGCGAAGCTGTCGGTGCAGCTCACACACCAGAACATCGTGCAGACCCTCGATCTTGGACACACGCAGGGGGTGTACTTCATCGTCATGGAGCACATCGAGGGCTACGACGTGCACCACGTTCTGAAAGAGCTCCGCACGCGTCGCGAGCCATTGTCCATCGACTTGGCCGCACACCTCGTCGCCGAGGTCTGCCGCGGCCTCGATTACGCCCACCGTCGGACCGACGCGCAGGGGCGACCCCTGCATATCGTGCACCGGGACGTGTCCCCACAAAACGTGCTTCTGAGCTTTGCCGGAGAGGTCAAAGTCGCCGACTTCGGCATCGCAAAGGCGGCTCACCGTGCCAGCGAGGCGCAGAGTGGGCTCGTCCAAGGGAAGTACTCCTACATGTCGCCCGAGCAAGTCAGCGGTGCGAGGGTCGACGCGCGAAGCGACATCTTCTCCGCCGGTGTCCTGCTCTGGGAGTTGCTCACCGGGCGGGCACTGTACGAGGCCGGCGACCTGCCCAGCCTGCTGGCCGCCGTGCGAGCGGCCGACGTTCCGACGCCGTCCTCCTGGCGGCCCGGCGTGCCCCAGGAGCTCGATTTCATCGTCGCCGAGGCGACCGCCGCGGCGCCCGAGGAGCGTTACGCCGACGCCGGCGCGATGGCGGACGCACTGCAGAGCTTTCTCGGCCGCCGCCGTCTCGGTAACGCGCCGCGCCGCATCGCTGCCCTTTTGCAAAGCGTCGACCCGCCGCACAGGCACTCGATCGAACAGCTCGCTGCGATTCCGAAGACCCCGGACCGGTCACGGGAAATCGAGACCCTTCCTGGGCAGTCTTCGCGGGCTGGGCAAAAGGCAGCGAGGCGACGGGGTATCGGGCAGGAACCGCATTTCGGCGACGCCGACCCCAGGTTTGGGCGTGCTCGCGCGCTCATCGCGGAGCCGCAGGGCGAACGCCAGCAGCCCCTCGACCCGGACCCGACCCTGCCCGGACGCGTGAGGGCGCCGAGTAGACCGCACCGATGGCTTCGCAAGCTTTGGCCCTTGGCCTTGCTCGGCACGCTCGGTCTCGGCCTCTGGCTGATGACTCGCCTCTAGGGCGAGCCCTCCTAGGGGCGAGACTCTTCGCCGAGCACGATGTTGTCGATTAGGCGCGTGCCACCCAGGTGCGCGGCGACCGCGATGAGTAGCCGTGCCCCGGTTTCGGCGGGCTCTTCGAGACTGTCCGGATCGACGGCCCCCACGTAGTCGATTGAGTCGAACCGCTCCCGTACGGGGGCCTCCGCCATGGCTCGAAGTGCTTCGCGGTCCCGCTTTCCTGCGTTCCAGGCGTCGTGGGCGTGCCGGAGCCCTGTCACGATACCGAGCGCACGCTCCCGTTCTTCGTTCGAGAGGTAGCGGTTGCGCGACGAAAGCGCCAGGCCGTCCGATTCCCGCACGATGGGGCAGCCGAGCAGCTCCACGGGCATGTCCAAGTCCTGCGCCATGCGCTCCAGGACCTTCCACTGCTGGTAGTCCTTGCGCCCGAACGTCGCGATGCAGGGTCCGGTGAGATTGAAGAGCTTGCTCACGACCGTGGTGACCCCGGCAAAGTGCTCCGGACGAAACCGCCCTTCGAGCGGCTTCGTGAGCGACCCGACCAGCACGCGGCTCTGAAAGCCGGCTGGGTACATCGCGCCTGGGCTCGGTGCGAACAGGATGTCCACCCCGCGTTGCTCGCAGTCCCGCCGATCGGAGTCGAAGGTACGCGGATAGCGCCCGAGGTCCTCGTCGGGCGCGAATTGCATGGGGTTCACGAAAAGCGTGACCACGAGGAAGTTCGCTCGCTCCGACGCTGCTTCGATGAGGCTATGGTGCCCTGCGTGCAGGGCCCCCATGGTCGGGACGAGTCCGACTCGGTGCTCGGCGCGCCGTGCTTCATCGCAAGCCAGCCGAAGCTCGGCGGGCTCGCTGATGACCCGGGTCATCCCTGGGGACCGTAGAAGTTTCGCCTGCCTGGCAGCAGGGTCAGCGAGACCGGCGCGGGCTTTTCGGCTTTGCGGACATTGCCGAAGGAATGTTCTTCGGAAGGGAAGATTCCGGTACGGACTTCCTCCTTGTACCGCTTGGCGGCCTTTACGCCGTCTTCGAAGAAGTCGGCGTAGCGCTTCACGAATTTGGGCCTCAGGTCCGGCGTCAGGCCGAGCAGGTCGTAGCAAACGAGCACCTGTCCGTCGCACTGGGCTCCGGCGCCGATACCGATGGTCGGAATGTCCACCGTGCTGGTGATCCGCCCCGCGAGGTCGCTCGGAATACCCTCCAGCACGAGCGCGTAGGCGCCGGCCGCGGCGACCGCCCGCGCGTCGTCGATGACTCGCCTTGCGGCCTCTTCGGTTTTGCCTTGGACTCGAAAGCCGCCCATCGCGTGGACACTCTGCGGAGTCAAACCGACGTGGCCCATGACCGGGATTCCGGCCTGAACGATTCGAGAGATCGTGGGTGCTGCATCGACGCCGCCCTCGAGCTTGACGGCCTGCGCGCCGCCTTCGGAAAGAAAGCGACCGGCATTGCGTAGCGCCTCCTCCGGGCTGAGCTGCCAGCTCAGAAAAGGCATGTCGCCCACGATGTGGGCGTGCCTGGCGCCTCGGGCGACCGCGCGGCAGTGGTAGATCACCTCGTCCACGGTCACCGGCAGCGTGGAGCTCTGGCCCTGAACGACCATGCCCAGTGAGTCACCCACCAGCAGGACGTCGATGCCCGCCTCGTCGAACAGCCGGGCGAAAGTCGAGTCGTACGCAGTCACCATGCTGATCCGCTCGCCCTTGCGCTTCATGGCGCGGAGGAGCGGCACGGTGACCGGCCTTTGGTCGGACGGGAGTCCAGACTCATGCGTGCTCATTGTCTTGGGGTTCCGCTTTTGTCGCGGCCGAGTCGATTCCCGGTCCACGCATCCACGTGCCCCAAATGTAGCACCGATCCCCAAACTCGCATGAACCGTGAACCGGAAAGGATTTCAGGGGCTTAGTGGTTCGTTTTCGGGGACTTGCAGCAGTGCGTCGACCTCGGCGCCCAGGCCCGCGTCTTCGCTTTGCGCGGCCAGAGCCCTGGCCCGGGTCAACATCCGGCGAGACTCCTCGTGCAGTCCGAGCTGGCCGAGAAGCCGGCCCGCTTCGTAATGGTAGCGGGCGTGCTGCCCCGTGTCGCTGCCCTGGCTGAGCCCGCGGTAAAGATCCGCTGCACGCTCCAGACGCCCGCTCTTTTCGTACAGGCGAGCCAGGCTCGTCGCGGTGGGGACCGGATAGTCGGTGATCTGATGAGACGTAAAGAATTCGAGCACTTGCTCGAAAAAGCTCATAGCTTCTTCAGGATTGTCTTCCATCTGCTGGGTCAGGCCGAGCTCCTGCAGCAGCAGCCAATCGACATGGCTCGTCACGGTGCAGATTTCGAGCGCGGACTGAAGGACTTCGAGGGCCTCCGGGCCGTGACCCTTGTCTCTCAGAAAGGAGCCCATGGCCAAGTAGGGGCGGTAGTCGTTCGGCATGGCCTCCACCGCGGCTGCGAAATGCGTCATCGCCCGGTCGAACGCGCCTCGATCGTCGGCGATGCGTGCGAGCGCGAGATGGGCCGCGAGCCTGTGTTCTCCGCCTTCGCCCTGCTCGAGCGCCGCGACGAACTGAGTCAGGGCTTCCTCGGCCCCGTCGACGTCGTCGGCAAGCAATCGCGCCTTTCCGAGCTCGAGCCAGAGGTATCGAGGCGTCTGGGCTTCACTGAGCAAGGTCTCCAGAGTGGCCCGGGCTTGTTCGAAGCGCTCATTCTGAAAGTCGATGAGCGCCTGGAACAGTCGCTCGCCATGAGCTTCGAGTTCCCGGGCCTGGGCCTCTTCCCACTGGCCGATGATGAGGGCGAGGCGCTCTTCGTCGCTCGTCTCGTGGGACACGGCCCGCTGTTTGGCCTCGTCGCCCTCGAGCTGGTCGATGAGCGACTGTGCTTCTTCCCGAACTCCGGGGTCCACGGCGACCTCGAGCGCTCCAAGTAGCTCCTGAGCAGCGAACTCGATCGCCCCGCCTTGGAGCTGCCGCTTCGCCTCGGCGATGCGCTGAGCTGCGATGCCGTCCTTGCATCGATCGATCTTGGCGCCGAGCCCCTCCGGTATGTCGCCGCCGTAAGCCTCGCGGGCCTTTTCGTAGGTCAGCTTGGCTCCTCCGTACTCGCCAGCCTCGAATTGCTGGTCAGCCTTCGATTCCAAGGCCGACGGGTCCGTAGAGAAGATTTTCTTGAAGAAGCTCATGGTCGTGGGGCTTTAGCTGAAGCGGCTGGAGCGTTGTTTCGCGGCCTGCTTGAGTGGGGCGGGGATCCCCCGGCTGCGGGCAAGAATTTGCAAGTCGTTGCGACGAAGATGGTTCAGGAAGTTCATCGACAGAGCGAGCGGCGTCTTGGGGTTCTTGCAAAGCGCGTGTTTGATCTCGTAGCTCCGCACCCACTCCCGTTTCTTGGCGATGTAACGGAGCACGTCCTCCGAGACCTCGCGGCTCTGGGCAGCGTTCTTGGCCTCCGTTTCGCTGACGGCGGGCGATCCGATGGCGGCCATCGCGACGATGCGGTTCGGGTCCCGGAGCAAGAGGGAGCGGGCCGCCCCGTTTCCGAGCAGTGCCAGGCGTATCTTCTGCCCGATGCTCATGTCCCGAATCTGCGATTGCAGATTCTTGAACTCTTCCTTGGTTTCTTCGGTGCCGTCGACTTGGTCTCGTTGGATCGCGTCCTGCTCTGTGTCGTCGTTCAGAGTCTTCGCGAAGGCCTGGTCCGCCTCGGAGGGTTCTGCACCAGCTTCCGGCAGGGTCCCACCGCCGCCCAGTGATTTGACGATTTCGTCGAACATCGGGATGCCCGTCACCTTGACGCCGTGTCGGGCGGCGAGCTCGATGAGGCGGTCCGCGGTCGACATCCGAGTGTTTCGGTTTTTGTAGAGCGCTTCGATGATCCGCGGTGTTCGGAGCAGCCGTTGCTGGTTCACCGCGATGATTTCCACGATGGGGTCGGTGCAGCGCGCCGCGATCTCCACGATGGTCTCGTCTGCGACCGCATGGTTGGCGGCGAGCCGACCGAGGATGTCCTCGCGGCCGCCGAACCGGGTGCCGATCGCGTGGAGCACTGCCGCGGGCAGCTGCGCTTCGGCGGCCGGCAGCAGGACTGCGTTCGGCAAGTCATCGAGCGTCGCGCTAGCAGCTTCGCACACGGCCGCTTCCGGATCGGTGGTCAGCTGTGTCAGCAGCATGACGAGGTCCGCGCCCTTGACGGGAACCATGCCGCGAGCGGCCATCATGCGTGCCGCGCCAGGTCCCGCCGGGTCGGCGAAGCGGCGAACCGGATCGGGAAGTGCCTCGAGAGGAAGTGGCAGCGTGATGGATGCGGTCATGGAAGGACTCGTCAATCCTAATGCCTATTGGCCCTTAAACTCAGGTTTCCGCTTTTCGAGCAGCGCGGCCACACCTTCTTCAGCGTCGGCCGTCTCGAGGCTGTCCGCTTGATGCTTGGCCTCGGCCCAGGCGGCCTGTCGAATCTCCCAGCCGAGACCCATGCGTAAAGACGCTTTCATCCCCCGAACGGCGAGCGGGGCCCCTTCGGCTATCTGCTCGGCGATCTCCATGGCACGGGGCAGAACCGCTGCGGCTCGGAGCGACTCGTTGCACAGACCCATGGCCTGCGCCTGTCGCCCGCGGACCAGAGCGCCCGTATAGAGCATCTGAGCCGCCTGCGCGGCGCCTACGATCCTTGGGAGCGTGTAGCTGATAGCCATTCCAGAATGAACGCCTAAGCGCGCGAAATTAGCGCCATATTTGGCGTCTTCATTCGCGATTCGGATGTCGGCTAGCAAGGCGAGGCCGAAGCCGCCGCCAACGGCGTGCCCGTTCAGGGCGCCCACGACGGGCACCTCGATGTCCAAGACCTTCAAGAAGGGCTCGTACATGGCGAACGAGCGTTCTTGCGGCGTTTTGTCGGCATCGCGGCGCTGCATGCTCGCATTGAGGTCGGCGCCGGCGCTGAAACAGCTCCCGGTTCCCGTGAGGACCAGGCAGCGGATCTGCGTGTCGTCGCGCGCCTCGGAGACGGCTCGCCCAAAGGCGTCGAGCAGCTCGGGGCTCATGCTGTTGCGCGCGTCCGGGCGGTTGAGAGTGACCAAACCCACCAGGCCGCGGCGTCGATAAAGGACGGCAGAATCGCTCATCGTGTGGCGACTCTAGCTCCGGTCGGGAGCCTTGCAATGACGCGATCAGCCATTTTCTTGCCTCCGTCTGGCCGGGCAGGGTAGCGAAAAAGGCCATGAAGGAAGATAAGGTCGTGCGTCCGTTTCCGTTCTTCCGCGCCGGAGTGTCACAGCCTCAGCTGTCCAAGCCCATTCTGGTCTTCGAGGACGTGTACAAGTATTTTCGGCCAGATCAGCCGACCCTTAGGGGCGTGGACCTCAATGTGGAGCGCGGCGAATTCGTATTCGTCACGGGCCCGAGCGGTGCCGGTAAGAGCACGCTTCTGAAGCTGGTCTACAGGGAGCTCAAGGTCGACGAGGGCAGGGTGCTGTTCTGCGGCCGGGACGTGGGGCGCCTGACGGACAAGTCCATCCCCTTCCTGCGCCGGAACCTCGGCATCGTCTTTCAAGACTTCCGAATCATCGAGCACTGGACCGTCTTCGAGAACGTGGCGATCGCTCTCGAGATTCTGTCGATGCCGCAGCGCTTGATCCGCTCGCGCGTGGCCGAATCCTTAGAGCGCGTCGGGCTGGCGGGGCGCGGAGAAGAGCGCACGAGCACACTCTCCGGAGGCGAGAAGCAGAGGGTGGCCGTGGCCCGTGCGATCGTGCCCGAGCCTGCGCTCATTCTCGCCGACGAGCCGACGGGCAACCTCGACCCGCACCTGGCCATCGACATCCTGACTCTGTTCGAAGAGATCAACGCGACGGGCACCACGGTCTTGTTCGCCACGCATGACCACTCCCTCATTTCGAAGCGCGACCATCGTCTCATCGCCATTGACGAGGGTCGCCTCATGGAAGCTCGTAAGGGTCTCAAGGACTGGCCCGGCAGCGGTATTCGCACACTGGTGGGGTAAGACGATGGACTTCAAGAACGCAGCGACGCGTGCCAAGCGAGGCTTTCGCGAAGAGCGCAGACTCTATATCGTGGCGGTGACGAGTCTGGCCGTCGCCTTTCTGTGCCTGGGCGTGACGCTACTCGGCGTCGCGAACCTGGACGCGGCCGCCGAGCGCTGGGGGCAGAGCGGCCGCTTGACCCTGTATCTGAAAGACAATGCCGACACGCAGGACATCGCGCAACTGCGGGTGGTGCTCGAAGGGCTTTCCGACGTGCGTGAGGTCGTGCACGTGACACCGGACCAGGCACGTCAGGCATTCCTGGCGGATGCCGATGTGGGCGCGGACCTCGGAGCGCTCCCCTCGGAGGTCTTTCCGGCCTCGCTCGAGGTGACGCTCGGACAGGGCGTGAGCCGCGAGCGCTCGGAGTCCATCGCCACACGGCTCGCGCAGTTCCACGCGGTGAGTGACGTCGAGAGCTACCGCGGTTGGTTCGAGAAGCTAGACGGACTTCTCTGGGGGGCACGAATGCTCACCGCCGGGCTCGCCGTGCTGGTCGTGTTCTGCGTCATCGCGGTCATCGGAAACACGATTCGGCTGGCGGTGGCCCGTCGCCGCCAGGAGATCGAAGTCATGAAGCTCTGCGGTGCGACGCACGGCTTCGTACGTGGTCCGTTCGTGCTCGAGGGCATGTTCCAGGGGTTCATGGCCGCTCTGCTGGCGGTCATCGCCTTGCTGGTCGCGTACGTCTCGCTTCACGGCTACGTTGACAGCAGCTTGGCAGCGCTGACCGGCAGCCGCGTGGTGTTCCTGAGTGCGTGGACCATGATGGGGCTGCTCGTCGGGGGCGCGCTGATTGGCGCTGCCGGCAGCGCCTTGTCCGTTCGTCGTTATCTGTCGGTGTGACATGAGGGGGATTGGACAGTTCTGGATCGGGGTCTTCATCGTCGCTTCCCTGGCCACGGGCGTGGGGGCGGAGAAGATGGGGCTCGACCGCTACACGGACCCGGTCGCCGTCGAGGGCGCCATCGCCGAGAACCTGGCGCGTATCGAACATGCTCAGTCGAGGCAGGCGCAGATCGATTCGGAGGTCGCCGGTTTGGCGGGGCAGCAGCAGGAGGCCGAGGCGCGGCTGCATGATCGGGCCCGGGCCCTCTATCGCATTCGGCGTGCAGGAATGCTCCCAGTGGCAGGCGGCTTTGAGGCCTTGATGAAGCACCTGGCGCGCGTGCAGCGCCTGTCACGGATGGTCAAGGACGACTTGGACATGGTGGGCTTTCTGCAAGAGCGCGGCCAAGCCTTGGACCTCGAGCGAAAGGAGCTCGACAAGGCCTTGCGCGAGGCGCACCTGACGCTTCGGGGCTTGGAGGACCGCAAAGAAGAGCTCGAGCGAAAGCAGCGTCGCGCTTCCGCCTATGCGGTTCGCTCAGACGCTCGAGGCGGTACCGTGAACGAGCTTTCCCACGGACAGCTTCGCGTGTCCGGGGAGGACGGCGATCTGGACACCGGCTTCGCCGAAATGCGCGGAGAGCTCGCGTTTCCGGTGCAGGGGTCGCAACGGGTGCAGGACGCAGAGCGTGATGGAGCTCCAGGCTTGGAGTTCGCTGGGCGTCCAGGCGCCTCGATTCGTGCCGCGGCCGACGGCCGCGTCGCCTTTGTGCGGGAGTACGGCGCCTACGGCCAGATGATCATCCTCGATCACGGCCACAGCTTCTACACCGTCTACGGCGGCGTTGGCCGAGTCGAAGTCGCCGTCGGCGACTGGGTCGGCATGAGCGCTCGCATCGGCAGCCTGACAGAGAAACCCCTCTTCTTCGAAGTCCGCCGCGGCACCCGCTCCCTAGACCCACGCAGCTGGCTCGGCCTCTGAAAGGGGTGAAAGGGGGGACACGCTCCCCCACCATAAGTACTCGGAATCATGCCGTTCCTCCGGCAATTATCGCAGCACCTCCGTCAAAAAAAATCGCAGCCCCCGAGGAAGGTGCTGCGATCTTTGGCTGAGAAACGTAGTTAACTCAGTCGGTTACGACACCGGAGCGTGTCCCCCTATTGAGGGGCGGTGGCGTCGAGTGTGACGGTGAAGGCGAGGAGTGCTTCGAGCTCTTGGTCGCTGATTTTGTCGGTGCCGAAGCTGGGCATGTCTTTGGAGCCGATGCGGACCTGGTTGCGCATCGCGGCGGGTGACCAGCTGAGGCCCGTGATCGCAGGGCCGTCTCCAGCCGCGCCTCCCGGGTGGCAGCCTTCGCAGTACGTCGCGTAGACCTCGGCGCCTTTTTCGACGTCGCTCGACGCAATGGGCCCCTCGAAGCTCACGGGCGTCGTCGACTCCCCTTCGCCCTTGCTACAGGCGTATGCAAGCGCCAGGGCGGCGATTGCCCCGATCAAGACCAGTTTCTTCCCCATAGTCCGCTCTCCTGGGCCACTTCTGGTTTACGGGAGTGGCGCCTCTTTCCCTGATTTGCGTCGCAACTGTACCAGCTTTCGCTCCTGGACCCGAAAAGCTTCGGTCTCGTCCGCATCGTCGCTGTGACAAGGCGCCTTGCCTCCGTCGACGAGCGCGGTCTCGGTCTTTCCGGCCAAGCGGTGAATCTCCGTGGGCGTGAGGTATCCGCGGCTCTGCAGGATCTGTTGCTGCTCCGTGCTGAGCGCCGGCGATTTCAAGACCCGGTCCCGAACGAAGCCTTCGGCCTTGCCCGACTCGAACTCCTGAATCTCCTTCGAGATCCTCACCGAACACCAGTCGTGTCCGCACATCGCGCAGAAATCCGTGTCGACGCTCAGGTCTTCGTCGTGCAAGGCCCGCGCCGTGTCCCCGTCGAACGCCAGCTCGAAGTGCTTCTCCCAGTTCAGCGCCGCCCGCGCCCGGGTGAGGTCGTCATCCCAGTCGCGCGTTCCCGGAATCCCGAGCGCCACATCCGCCGCGTGCGCAGCAATCTTGTACGCCACGCAGCCCTGCTTGACGTCGTCGCGCTTGGGCAGCCCCAAATGCTCCTTCGGCGTTACATAACAGAGCATGGAAGCGCCGTGGTATCCGGCCGCGGTCGCGCCGATGGCACTCGTGATGTGGTCGTAGCCAGGAAACACGTCGGTGACGAGCGGCCCCAGCACGTAGAAGGGCGCCCCATGACACAGCCTGCGCTGCAGCTTCATGTTGTACTCGATTTGGTCGAACGGAACGTGTCCGGGGCCCTCGACCATGACCTGGCAGCCCTTGCGCCAAGCCCGCTCCGTCAGTTCCCCAAGCCGCGACAGCTCGCCAAGCTGCGCCGCGTCGGACGCATCGGCGAGCCCGCCGGGGCGAAGCCCGTCGCCCAGCGAAAACGACACGTCGTACTCACGCATTACCTCGCAAATCGCCTCGAAGTGCGTGTACATCGGGTTTTCCGCCTGGTGGTGCAGCATCCACTTGGCCAGCAGCGATCCGCCGCGCGAGACGATGCCAATCAAGCGCTCGCGGATCAGTGGCAAGTGCTCTCGAGCCACCCCGGCGTGAATCGTGAAGTAGTCGACGCCCTGGCGCGCCTGGTGCCGCAGGGTTTCGAGGATCACGTCGAGACTGAGCTCCTCGATGCTTCGGCCGATGATCATCGAGTAGATCGGGACGGTGCCGATCGGCACATTGGCGTTTCGGAGGATCGCGTCTCGCGTCGCGTCCAGGTCGCCGCCGGTCGAGAGGTCCATCACCGTGTCGGCGCCCCAGCGCTCCGCCCAGCGCAGCTTCTCGACCTCTTCTTCGGTGCCCGAGGAAACCGGGGAGGCGCCCATGTTGGCGTTGACCTTCGTGAGGCCGGCGCGGCCGATGCACATCGGATCGAGCTGGTACCCCAGGTGAACCTTGTTCGCGGGGATGATCATCCGTCCCGCGGCGACCTCGTCGCGGACTTGTTCGGGACTGAGGTGCGCCTCGCGCTCGGCCACCCGCCGCATCTGCGGCGTCACGGTTCCGAGCCGGGCATGCTCGAGCTGCGTGCACGGCACGAAGCCTTCGGGCGCCTGCCAGTGCCCGTCGACGAGCTGCCAGTCGTCCGGCATGAAGTCCCAGGCCGTTTTGTCGCTGGGCCCCGGCATGCCCGGCGTGTCGGGCGAAGAGAAGCTCAGTGGGCCGCCGAGGTCGGGCGCGTTGGCGAACGAGCCCGGCGTCGTGCCGGCTTGCTTGCTCGATGGATTGTGCGCGCCGTGAAGGGGGATCTTGAAATCGTCCATCTGGGTCCTTCTTCGCGCAGAGAAGGAGGCGCCAGCCTTCGCTTCCCTACGCCGGTGTAAACCGGATCAGGTTCGACGGGTTCTTCTCAGCCCCACGCGGGCGCCCCGAGCGAATCCGGACTGTAGCGCCGATGACGCCAAAGCGGAAGGCCCGCCCCCGACCCGGCGCCCGCACCCGAGGTCCGTCCGCCGATCACGGGCTAGCCCCTGATTTGGCGTCCGGGCGGGTCCGGCGCGGCAGAGTGATCCTCGGGCAGCTCGAGCCGTCTACCCGTAGGTGCACAGATAAGCCGTGTCGATGGACACACGGAGCTGAAACTTCTCATTGGCTTGGACCTGGAACTGCGAGCCCGCTTCGAAGGTTTGCCAGTTCTCGGCCCCAGGCAGCTTCACCGTGAGCGCACCGCTGACGACCGTCATGGTCTCCTTCTTGCTTGTCCCGAACTCGTACTCGCCAGGAGCCATGACACCCACCGTGGCGGGCAGCGTTTCCGTCTGAAAGCCAATCGACTTGACCTTGCCGTCGAAGTATTCGTTCACGTCCAACATGGCGCTGTTCTGATGCTGGGTACGGCGCCGCGCAATCCGCCTCGCCCTGAAGACCTGAGCGGGCCGAAGAAGCTCGAAGGAAGCAGGACGTCATGGCGATCCTGTGCTCGCTCAAGGGCGAGATCATCCGCGTTGGAGTCCTCAGAGGCTGAGGATGTCGTCGGGGTGTTCGAGCCAGTGGTCCGGCGGCTCCGCCTCGAAGGGCGCACGTCCGAAAGGCCCCCAAGTCACCACAGCCGTGCGCACCCCGGCCCCCTTGCCCGATTGCACGTCGTGCAGCGAGTCGCCGATGAAGACCGTCTGCTCTGGCTCCTCGTTCAGCGCACTCAGCGCTTTGAGTACCGGCTCGGGATGCGGCTTCCCCCGCTCGACATCATCGGCGCAGATCCGCACAGCGAAGCTGTCTTCGAGCCCCAGGAGCTTCAGGCCCCGCTCCGCACCCGTGCTCAGCTTGCTCGTCACCAGGCCGAGCTGTGAGCCTCGCTCCTGCAACGAGCGCACGACTTCCACGACGCCCGGGTAGGGTCGGGCCATCCGGTCGTGCGTCTCCAGATTGTACGTTCGGTAGGTGTCGAGCATGGCCTGCAGCTCCGCTGTCGACTGCGCAATCGTAGCCAACTGATCCCTCAGCGGCGTGCCCACGCCGCGAAGCCAGTACGCGTCCCCCAGCTCCCTGCCCATGTGGATCCGGGTCGTGTGGTGGAACGAATGAAGGATCAGCTCGATCGAGTCGAGCAGGGTGCCGTCGAGGTCGAAGAGGTAAGTGCGCATAGCTCGTCCACTACTGAGTCGCTGTCCTTAGCCGCCAGCGGGACGTCTGTCAGGTGGACGCTAGGCAAGGGACCGCAGGCGCGGCTCGGTGCGCAAGGCTCGGGCAAGTCAGCCAAAGGAGAGCCAGCCCGGCCATGAAACACGCAAAAGAGGTGGCATTTTCCCGAAGCCTCGGTGCTTGTTGACTTCCGGGACGAGGTTCGACGCGGCAATATAGATGAAGTTTCCGGCTGCGAAGGGCACGAGAAAGGATATGTCCGGCTTCAGGGCAGCCATCGAGATTCCACCCAGCACGATCCATGCGAAAACGTTCATCGGTCGCCAGAGTGGCGTCTCGTCGACTGGCCTCGCCAGAGACAAGGCCCGATCACACTCGCCGAGCTGCAGGCCCAGACCGGCGAGTGGCGCGGCCACCGAGCCATCCATACCGCGGGAGCTGTCCTGTGGACGCCTGCGTTCCTCCGAGCTCCGAACGCGGATTTTCCTAGTCTGCGGACGCGAGCGCCCTTATCGTCCAACGGGTAGCAGAGCACGCAGAGCTATCGTCGGCCCTCGTGTTCAGCGCGTGCTCAGGCTGACATGTCCATGACACCCCTCTACCGCTCTCGCCCAGATGGCTTCGCCATTCAGCCAGCCTCGCAGTCTCAAGCGACGCGTATCAACGACTTCATCTATCTCTCAGAGGGCCTTTCGAACGCTTGGCTGATCACGACGCCTGAGGGGCGAATCGTGGTGAACACGGGGATGGGCTTCGAGGCGCCCGTGCACAAGCGCAACTTCGATGCGGTGGACCCGCGCCCGGTTCGCTACATCCTGCTCACGCAGGGGCACGTGGATCACGTGGGTGGGGTGAACCTCTTCAAGGAAGAGGGGACGCAGGTCATCGCGCAGGCGGGCAATCAGGCGCACCAGGCCGACGACGCCCGCATCGCGCAGTTTCGCGCCTCGCGCAGCGCCTTTGCCTTCGCGGATGCGATCGCCAAGGCCTGGGCGTTCATCTCGAAGAGTGCCGGTGGCGCGGTGCCCGCGCAGTCCAGGCCCGTCCCGGACATCACGTTCGAGGACCATCATGCGCTGAAGCTGGGTGGGCTGCGCCTGGAGCTGCTGTCGACGCCCGGTGGAGAGACGACGGACTCGATGGTCATCTGGCTTCCCGACCACGGAATTTGCTTCTGTGGGAACTTGTTCAGCGCGCTGTTCGGCCACTTTCCGAACCTGGTGACGATTCGCGGCGATCGATACCGCGAGGCGCTTCGCTTCATCGATTCACTGGAGCGCGTACGCGCGCTCGAGCCACAGATGCTGCTCCTGGGCCATCACGAACCCGTGATGGGCAAGGCGCTCATTCAGGCGGAGCTGACTCGGCTGCGGGATGCGGTGAAGTACGTTCACGACGAGACGGTCCGCGGCATGAACGCCGGGAAGGATGTGCACGCACTCATGCGCGAGGTTGCGCTTCCGTCCGAGCTCGAAGTCGGCGAGGGCTACGGCAAAGTCTCCTGGAGCGTGCGGGCCATCTGGGAGACCTACGCGGGCTGGTTTCATCACCGCTCGACCACCGAGCTCTACCCCGTGCCGGCGAGCAGTGTGCATGCGGATCTGGTCGAGCTGGCAGGCGGGCCGGAGCGGGTCGCCGCCCGGGCCACGCAAAAGCTGGATGCGGGCGAGCCGCTGCAGGCGATTCATCTCGCCGAAATGGTGCTGAACGCGGATCCGGCGGAGCACCGTGCCCTGAGAGTGATGCTCGCTGCACACGAACAGCTCGAGCACGAAAGCGAGAACTTCTGGCTGACGCAATGGCTGCGCAAACAGCTCGCGGAGCTGCGCCGCAAGCTGGATGAGACGTCCAAAGGCGCGTAGAAGCCCTGTGCATGAGCGACCGACCTCAGGACATTCGCATCGAGGACCTGGCGCAGCCCGTGCTGACGCCCATGCAACGAGCCGTGGTCGACGCCTTTGCCCGCTCGGAGGTCTCGTTCGCCGAGGAGGCGGTCTTGGCCGCGGCCCGTGCCAAGACGGGCCTGTCCGATTTCGGACCGGACGACTTTCGCGAGCGACTCGCCGTTTGGCTGCAGGCAGTCGACGAGGACAGCGAGCTCGGGCCGATGGGCCGAAGGCGTATGTTCAGCGACACCGTGCGCTACGCGGCGAACCGTCTGCGTTTTCACGACTTGCTGCGGCGTCATCCGGAGATTCTCGACGTGGAGATCGTGGCGCCCATCATCGTCATCGGCCTCCCGCGTTCCGGAACGACGCACCTGCTGAATCTGATCGCCGCGGACCGGCGTCTGCGCTCTCTGCCCTATTGGGAGAGCCTGGAGCCGATTCCCGATCCCGACGAAGCCCCGGGGTCCGACGGGCTCGATCCGCGCCTGGCTCGATGCAAGCGCGAGTACGAGATGTTCGGGCAAGTCGCACCACTGCTGAAGCACATGCACGACATGGCGCCCGAGCACGTGCACGAGGAGATCGAGCTACAGGCGCTCGACTTCGCGAGCTACTTGCCCGAGTGGATCGCCGTGGTGCCGCGCTGGCGTGATTTCTACTACGCGCTCGATCATCGGCCGCACTACGCGTACATGAAGAACGTGTTGAGGGCGCTTCAGTGGATGCGCGGGCCGGAGCGTTGGGTGCTCAAGTCGCCGCAGCATCTGGAGCAGATCGGGCCGCTCATGCAGACCTTTCCCGATGCGACCGTCGCCCTGACCCACCGGGATCCACTGTCCGTGGTCGCCTCGGCCGTCACCATGCTTGCCTACGGGGACCGGCTGAGGCGCAACCGTGTCGACCCGCCTGCGGTGGCCGCGTATTGGATCGATCGCGTCGAGCAGCTGCTGCGTGCCTGCGTGCGAGACCGCGAACGCATCCCGGCCTCGCAGAGCGTCGACGTGCTGTTCCACGAGTTCATGGCTGACGAGCTGGGCGTGGTGGAGCGCATCTACGGGCGAGCGATGCTGCCGGTCACGGACGAGGCCCGGGCGCAGCTCGGAGCCTACGTGGCCGACAATCCGCGCGGCAAGCACGGGCGCATTCTTTACGACCTGAGGAACGACTTCGGCGTCGACCCGGATGCCTTGCGCGAGCGCTTTTCATTCTACTTCGAGCGCTTTGCCGTTCAGCCCGAAAGCCACTGAGAGGGGTCCCGATGAAGCAGCTGAACATTCATGGTCCGGGCAGGGTGCAGCTCGACGAGCTGCCGGAGCCGAGCCCCGGCCCGCGAGATGCGGTGGTTCGCGTCGCAGCCTGCGGAGTCTGCGGCACGGACCTGCGCTACGTGCGCATGGGTGGTCTACGACGGCCGATGCCTCTCGGGCACGAGCTGGCCGGCACGGTCGAGGCCGTGGGTGCAGAGGTGACGGACTTGCGTACCGGCACGCGGGTCGTGCTCAATCCGACGGCCGCGGGGAACATGATCGGAAACGGCGGCAAGGAGGGCGGGTTCGCGCCCAAGCTGCTCGTGCGCAATGCGGCCGACGGAGACTGCCTGTTCGAGGTGCCGGAAGCGCTCCCCATGACTGTGGCAGCCTTGGCCGAACCGATCGGGGTCGGCATGAACGCGGTCGATCGGACGGCGGTCGTTCCCGAAGACAAGGTCGCGGTGTTTGGTGCCGGGCCCATCGGTCTGGCCACGCTGGCCTGCCTGCGCGACCGCGGGGTGCACGATGTCGTCGCGGTGGATCTGTCGGCGCGTCGGCTGGAGATCGCCAAGACGTTCGGCGCGCGAGCCTGCATTCAAGCCCGCAAGGACGATGTGTGGGCGCGGCTCCGCGAGCTGCACGGCAGCGCCCCGCTGATGGCTGCGCCGATGGCTGGGACGGATGCGTACATCGAGGCCAGCGGAGCGGCTCAGGTGATCAAGGACGTGATTCAGAATGCCAAGACGGACGCAAGGCTGACCATCGTCGCCCTGCACGAGAAGGCAGTCGAAGTGGGCTTCCTCTGGGTCATGATGAAGCAGCTCACGATCCGCGGCGCGATGGAGTATCCGCGCGACTTTGCCCAGAGTCTCGCGCTGCTCGGGCGTTGGGATCTATCTGCGATGATCACGCATCACTTCCCGCTCGACCGTTTCGAGGACGCGCTTCGCGTGGCCCAAGACCCGAGCCTTGGCGGCAAAGTGATGATCGACATCGAGGAGGAAAACTGAGATGAGCGCAACCCTCCAGTTCGATTTCTCCGGCTGCCGCGTGCTGGTCACGGGAGGCTCCAAGGGGATCGGTCATGCGGTGGCGAGCGCGTTCGCGGCGGCGGGCGCGCAGGTGCTGATTACCGGCACACGTCCAACGGCGTCTGAATACGAAACGGATCTGTCCCTGTTCGAGTACCGGCAATTGCAGATGACCGATCAGGCGGCGATCGATGCACTTGCGAGCTCGCTCGAGCATCTCGATGTGCTCGTCAACAACGCCGGCTGCAATTTTCCTGGCGGCAAGCCGGAGTCGGCCCCTGATGTCTTCGAGGAGTCGGTGGCGATCAACCTGTTCGGACACTATCGGCTGGCCATGGGCTGCAAGGCGCAGCTCAGCCGGAGCGAGATCGACGGTGGAGGGAGCCTGATCAATCTGGCCTCGATGGCGGCCTTCTTCGCCGTCCCACTCGTGCCGGGCTATGCCGCGGCCAAGGCGGCGACGGTGCAGCTCACCAAGAATCTGGCGGCCGAGTGGGCCCGGGAGGGGATTCGGGTCAACGCGGTCGCGCCTGGGCTCGTCGAGACGGACATGACCTCCAGGATGAAAGGCGTGGAGGCCTTCGAGAAGCCGTTCTTGAAGCGAACGCCCATGGGTCGCTGGGGGCGTCCTCGAGACATCGCGCCCGTCGTCCTGTTCCTGGCTAGCCCGGCGGCGCGCTTCGTGACGGGACAGACATTGCGGGTCGATGGCGGCTATTCGATCGCCTGACGCGAGCACCGCGGTCCTTCTGAGCCGCAGATGGCGCGCTCAGGCCGCAGCCGGGCGCGGGCGGCGCGCGTACCAGGTGGCGGACTTTCATTGGAGAGCCCCGCAAGCCGGTGCTACACACCGCCGCATGGATCGGTATGACCCGGCGGCGATCGAGCCGAAGTGGCAGCGCTATTGGGACGCGAACGACACGTTTGCCACCCCTGCGGACAGCGACGAGCGACCCAAGTCCTATATCCTCGACATGTTCCCGTACCCGTCCGGCTCCGGGCTGCACGTCGGACATCCCGAGGGATACACCGCCACCGACATCGTTTCCCGATACCGGCGCGCCCAAGGCTATGCGGTGCTGCATCCCATGGGCTGGGATGCGTTTGGCCTCCCGGCGGAGCAGCACGCCATTCTCACTGGGACCCATCCGCGCGAGACGACGGCGCAGAACATCGCGACCTTCAAGCGTCAGCTCAAGATGCTCGGCTTCAGCTACGACTGGTCCAGGGAGATCGACACGACCGATCCGGGCTATGTGAAGTGGACGCAGTGGATCTTCTTGAAGCTCTTCAAGCGGGGCCTCGCATATCAGAGCGAGATCCCCGTCAACTGGTGTCCCGCGCTCGGCACGGTGCTCGCCAACGAAGAGGTCATCAACGGTCTCAGCGAGCGGGGAGGGCACCCTGTGGAGCGCGTCCCGCTGCGTCAGTGGGTCCTGAAGATCACCGCTTACGCGGACCGGCTGCTCGAAGACCTGGAGCGGGTCTCCTGGCCGAACAGCACGCGCATCATGCAGCAGGAGTGGATCGGACGTTCCGAGGGTGCTGAAGTGAGGTTCGGCGTGCAGGGACGCGAGGAGACCATCGAGGTCTTCACGACGCGGCCGGACACGCTCTTCGGCTGCACGTTCATGGTGCTCGCTCCGGAGCATCCGCTGGTTGATGTCATCACCACGGAGGCGCAGCGTGCCGAGGTCAGCAAGTACGTCGAGCAGGCCAAGAACAAGAGCGAGCGCGACCGCCAGGCCAGCAAGGAAAAGACCGGTGTCTTCACCGGCGGTTACGCGATCAATCCTGTCAACGACGAGAAGCTCCCGGTGTACATCGCGGACTACGTCCTGTGGGGCTACGGCACGGGCGCGATCATGGCGGTGCCAGCGCACGACGAGCGCGACTTCGAGTTTGCCAGCGCGCACGGCATCCCCATCGTCGAGGTCGTGAGCAGGACAGGCAAGCCCGTCGAAGGCGGGCTTCGCGAGGCCATGGTCGAGCATGGCATTGCGGTCAATTCCGGGCGCTATGACGGCATGAAGACTGCCGAGTTCAAGCGCCAGGTGACGGCCGACTTGGAGGCCGCCGGCAGGGGAAGGGCGCGCGTAGAGTACAAGCTACGCGACTGGAACTTCTCGCGGCAGCGGTACTGGGGAGAGCCCATCCCCATATACTTTCCGGTGGAGACCGAGGGCGACCCGCGGGCGGGCGTCGAATACCGGATCTGCTACGACGAGCCAATCGCCGTCGAAGAGAGCGAGCTGCCGTTGCGGCTTCCGGACCTGGACGACTACAAGCCAGGCGAGGACCCGGCCGGCGTCCTGGCTCGGGCGACCGACTGGCGCTTCTTTCAGAAGGACGGGCGCTGGTACGCACGCGAGACGAACACGATGCCGCAGTGGGCTGGAAGCTGCTGGTACTACCTGCGCTTCGCAGACCCTCACAATAACGAAGCGCCTTTCTCGAAGGAGGCGATCGAGCGCTGGCTTCCGGTCGACCTTTACATCGGTGGCGCCGAGCACGCGGTCTTGCATCTGCTCTACGCTCGCTTCTGGCACAAGCTGCTCTTCGACGAGGGCGTGGTGCCGACGCCAGAGCCCTTCAAGAAGCTCGTGCACCAGGGCATGATCCTCGGCGAGGGTGGGCAGAAGATGAGCAAGTCTCGCGGCAACGTGGTCAACCCGGACGACATCGTGCGGGACTTCGGCGCGGACGCGATGCGTGTCTACGAGATGTTCATGGGGCCGCTCGAAGCGACCAAACCTTGGAACACCAGCTCCATCGGAGGGGTACGCAGGTTCTTAGAGCGGGTGTACAACCTCGCGCAGAAGGCGGACCGGGACGCTGAGGCGGATGCTGCCGGGACGCGGCTCGTACATCAGAGCATCCGCAAAGTCACCGAGGACATCGAGGC
The DNA here is from genome assembly GCA_963746475.1 of uncultured delta proteobacterium. Taxonomy (GTDB): domain Bacteria; phylum Myxococcota_A; class Polyangia; order Polyangiales; family Houyiibacteriaceae; genus SG8-38. The sequence continues at coordinate 128,208 of CAVVBB010000003.1, read as the reverse complement.
GCTCCGGTTCAATACGGCGATCAGCGCGATGATGGTCCTCAGCAACGAGCTCAACAAGCTCGATCAGGTTCCCGCCAAGTCGGTTGCGATCCTGGCCCTGCTCTTGCACCCCTTCGCTCCACACCTCGGCGAGGAACTCTGGGAAATGCTTGGAAACGAAGCCAGCATTCAGGCCGCAGCCTGGCCGAGCTTCGACCCCGCGCTCTGCGAGCAAGACGAGGTCGAGATCCCCGTGCAGATCAACGGCAAAGTCCGCGCCCGCGTCACTCTCGCCAAAGACGCCGACGAGAAGACCGCCCTCGAGGCCGCTCTAGCGCTAGCGCCCATCGCCAAACAACTAGAAGGCCGCCAGATCAGAAAAACCATCTGGGTCCCCAACAAGATCCTAAACCTCATCGCCTGAGGAGGGGGGGACACGCTCCCCCGGTCTAAGTCGCTGAAATCATTGCGAACCTCAGCCAAAGATCGCAGCACCGCTTCAAGTCGCCGCACGTGAGCGATTCGGTCGAGTCGGTGAGCTTCCCCTAGGCCCCGGCGGGTCCTTGCGCACCTCGGCCCAATCGTCGCGGGCGAGGCACTCAGCGGCGTAGGAACGGTAGGCGCGGGCCCTCGATCGTGCGTCGGTTCCGAGCGCATCGTACCAAGGACTTGCTATGAGCATGTCGGCCATCAGTCGATGCGCTGCAAGACCTGCGTGAACGGCAAAGCTGGACCAGGCGTATGAGGCGGGGTCATGGGTCAGGCCGGCGCGCACGGGATTCAGATCGATGTAGACAGTGGTGATCGCGAGCTGAGTTTCGGACTTCATAGGCTTCGAAAAGAAACGCTGTTCGAACAGCTTGCCTGACCCGTTGAACCGCTTGTTGCGGGCCTGTGCGTAGCGCTGCGCAACGGGCTTCACGAGATTCGACAGTGATCGAGGCTCCGTCGGCGTCAGCAGCAGGTGTACGTGGTTGCTCATCAAGCAGTAGCCATGGAGGGAGACCAGGCCGGCTTGAAGTTGCGTGCGTAGCAAAGATAGGAAGTGCTCGTACTCGCGGGGGTAAGAGAACAGGCGTCGACGGTTGTTGCCGCGCAGTACGACGTGATGTGGCGCCCCTGGTACGACGATCCTCGGCATTCTAGGCATGCCGGGTTATCGCGGCTGGGAGGTGTCAGTTGCCGCGCGGAAGCCGGTGCTGCGATATTTGGCTGAGGTTCGAAGTGATTTCGATACCTTAGCGTGGGTGAGCGTGTCCCCTATTATCGGCGCTGGCCGCCGGCGGCGCCGCGTTTTAGTTCGGTGAGGACTAGCTTGGCCACGGCCTTGAGGGTGTCGAAGACGCCATCCCCGCTGGTGGCGACTGCGCCGAAGTCAGGCACACCTGCCGGATTCAGCTCGCGCCGGAGCTCCTCGATGGGCGCGACACCGGGCATGTCTCGCTTGTTGTACTGAACCACGTACGGCAGCGTGTCCAAGTTGTAGCCTTGTTCGGCCAGGTTCGTCCGGAGGTTGTCCATCGATTCGATGTTCGCCTCCATGCGCAGAATCTGAGAGTCCGCGACGAACACGACCCCATCGACGCCCTTCAAGATGAGCTTTCGACTCGCGTCGTAGAAGACCTGCCCGGGCACGGTGTACAGATGAAACCGCGTCTTGAATCCCCGAATCTGCCCAAGCTCGAGCGGCAGGAAGTCGAAGAAGAGGGTTCGCTCGGTCTCCGTCGCGAGCGAGATCATCTTCCCCTTCGCCTCCGGATTCGTGCGGTTGTAGATGAACTGCAGATTGGTCGTCTTTCCGCAGAGGCCAGGGCCGTAGTAGACGATCTTGCAGTTGATTTCCCGTGAGAGGTAGTTGATGAAAGACATCGCGTTATACCTCAGTCATTAAACAGGTTGTCGATGTCATCGTCCGTAATTTCTGCAAACGGAGAACTTTTTAATGAAGCTTCGCTCTTGGCGACCACTGATTCGAATATCCGAGCGAGGTACTCGGTGGCCCGCTTGACGCGGAGGCGGACGAGTCCGAGGCTCGTTCGGCTGTCGAAGATCACCACGAGAATTACGCGGCCGCTGACCACCTGGATATGGACGTTTTGCCGCTGACCCTCATGATACTGAGTCGCGAACTCTCCTTCCCTGAGGAGCTTCGCGATACCTCCGGTCGCCGCGATGTTGCCGGCGGCCAGCGAAGCCAGGGAAGTCGTGTCCAGATCTGCCGTGTCGCCCGACGCGCTGATCATCTGACCGTTCTTGTCGACGACGAACACGACCCGCGCGTTGGCGTCTCGGACCAAGCGGTCAGTGACGGCTTGTACCTGGGCGAACTCCTCCTCGTACATCACCATCTGGGGCGTTGCCATGTTCGCAGCCGTGCTCCTTCGCCTATTCTGATGCTATCGATCACTATCAGAGGGCTCGATCCCGGTAAAGATTCGCGACCCCCACACTCTTCACCTTACACCGCGATTCACAAAGGGAAAGATGCTGCTTCGTTCAGTAGTTCACTTGATACGAAATCTTCTGTTTGCGCCGTTCTGGCCTCTGTGGGCGACCGCCCGCCTTTTCGGTCGGCCGCGCGGTCGCTGGGTCGTCATTCGGCTGAAATCACGGATCGTCGAGGCTCGGCGTCCGACTCCCTGGCTCAGTAGACTCATAGGGGGTTCCCTTCGACTGCCGAGCTCCCTGCTGGGCGTCCGCGAGCTGGTCGAGCGCTCGATCGAGGACCCGAAGATCGAAGGCCTGGCGTTCGTCTTGCCTCGCTGCACTGCAGGCTGGGCCATCTGCTGCAGCGTCCGGGACGAGATCCGTCGTGCCAACGCGGCCGGGAAGCAAACAGTAGTCCTCCTCTCCCAGGGCGGCGGCCATCGGGAGATGTTCGTCGCGTCCGCCGCAGGCCGGGTCTTCGTTGCCCCGCGCGCGATGATCCACCTTCTCGGTCTTTCGGCTGAGAGCCACTATCTGCAGCCGCTGCTCGAGCGCACGGGCCTCGAGGTTGAAGCCTTCGCGCGCAAGGAGTTCAAGTCTGCGGTCGAGACCCTGAGCCGCGACTCCATGAGCGCTCCACAGCGTGAGCAGCTGCAAGCCATCCTCGATACCCAGACGGACACACTCCTCCGCGCGTTCAGTGAGCGCACGGGCAAGAGCGCGGAGCAGTGCCGCGCTTTGTTCGAGCAAGGCACTTTCGATGGTGACGCGGCCATTCAAGCCGGTTTGGTGGACGGTCTGGCCTATGAAGACGAGCTGCCGGGCCTTCTCGGTTGCAGCAAGGACCGCCCGCTGATTGAAGGAGGCCGCTATCTGGCGCACAAGACCGGGCGCTTCTTCAGACCGCTGAACCGCCGCCCCTATCTGGCCGTCGTCAACGTGAAGGGGGCAATTTCCGAGTCAGGCTCCCCGCACGGCCGACGCTCCACGATCGTCTCGGCGCTTCGGGCGGTGCGCAAGGACCGTCGAGCCAAGGGGCTGCTGCTCTGGGTGGACTCCCCTGGCGGCTCCGCGGACGCTTCGGACCTGATCCACCGGGAGGTCGTCCGAGTCAAAGAGAAGAAGCCCGTGGTGGCCTATTTCGGCGACGTGGCGGCGAGCGGCGGCTACTACATCGCAGCGCATGCGGATGCGATCATCGCGCAGCCGCTGACACTCACTGGTTCGATCGGCGTGGTCTCCGCGCGTCTTCTGGCACAGCGTCTGCTGGACCGCGTCGGCGTCAGAACGGAGGTCCTCCGCACTGCTCCGCACGCGGACATGTACTCGCCGCATCGCCCGCTCAGCCAGGAGGAGCGAGCGCTGATCGACCGGGAGCTGGATGCTTTCTACGCCGCCTTCGTTGAACTCGTTGCGGACGGCCGCGGACGGCCGGTGCAGGAGATCGAGCCATACGCGCGTGGGCGGGTGTGGCTTGGCGCGGATGCGCACGAAAGGGGACTGGTCGACGGGCTGGGCGGCTTTGGGGAGGCTCTTCGAGTCCTGCGCGAACGGACCGAGCTTCCGGATGCCGCCCAGGCCAAGCTTCAGCCGAGCATGGTGACGAGCTACCGTCTGGACGACCCACCGCCGCCGGCGCAGTTTGGCTGGCTCCGGGCGCTACCGGCCCAGACGCTGGGCGACCTGCTGGCCTTGGCGGGGGAGGGCAGCCGCGTCCTCTATCACGCTCTCTCCCTGCCGCGTGTTCGTTGACGCCGCTGAAATTACGCTTTTGGGCGGGGCTCGATTATCGTTCTGAGGGGAGGTTTTCGAATGACCACGAAGCGCGCGGCGATGACTCTGCTGCTCGGAGCGGCCCTCGGTTGCGGTGGCGGCTCCCAGGTGAAACCTGGGCCGATGCCGGCGGGAGCCTCTTTCTACGGCGTCTGGCAGTCACCCCAGTATGGGAACATGCATCTTTGCCAGAGCGGCCGTCAGATCGTTGGGGACTACCTCAAGCATGAGCGTTCCGGCCGCATCCAGGGTGAGATCGATGGCGATGTCATGAGATTTCAGTGGGAGGACACTCGGGAGCTGGTGCAGGGCAAGCCCATGGAGCGCCGGGGCCATGGCTACTTCCGCCTCGAACTCGGCGACGACGGCGACCAGTACCTTCAGGGCGAGTGGGGCTTCGACGGAGAAGACCAGGGCGGCGGTCCGTGGAATGCCGTCAAGCTTCGTCGCGGCGATCCCGACCGCTGCAGCGGCAGGGGCCAGGTCGAGGAAACCGAGGACATCACCGCGTCCTGGGACGAAGACGAACCTTCGGCCGGCGAGAAGTAGGCGGTCCGACGGCCCTCCGGGTGGAAATGCAGGAAGTGCCCGCTAGGCAGCGCACGGACAGAACACGATAGAGCAGCGTTGGCGACGCTCGGCGCTCAGCCGGGCGCAGAGCTCAGCCAGATCGTCATCGTAGTCAATGACGAGACCCGAAGTGGCTTCCCCGGCTTCGTTATAAGCGCATCCATCCAAGGCCAGCCAACGGCCTTGCCAGTCCGCATGTCGACAGATGTCCTCCCACTCCATGGGTGGGTCGAGCTCGTCGTCGCGCAGTCTGAGTATCGATGTTCGTTTCGCATCCGGCATGACGTTTCCTGGGGGTCTGTCTTCTGGGACAATCCGCTCGGAGTTGCCCGAGTTTCCTTCGTGACCCGGCGCTATGCAAGCCAGTACGAGATGCGTCTAACCGCCTGATGGGTCAAGGCTCAGTCGAGTAAAAGCCTGTAATGACAGGGAAAACAGCTCGCAATTTAGGCGGTTGTTTTTAGCCATGACGGACTTTTGTGGTGCTCGATCGGCACGCCTAGGCGGATCCGAGTAGGGCTTCTCGAAGCGCATCTGTGAACCGGTCCAGGTCCTCGCGGGTATGCAGCTCGGTGACCGCGATGAGCAGGTCATGCTGCCAGGCCGAGTCGAAGCGTCCCAGGTCGAGGCCGCCGACGATATGGTCCGCGACAAGTGTATCCACGATGTCCTTGGCCCGCTTGTGCTTGAACCTCACCACGAACTCGTTGAACACCGGTGCCTCGTAGGGAAGAACCAGGCCGTCGATCTCTGCGAGACGAGCCTTGAGGTAGTGCGCCGCGTCGAGGCAGCGCTGTCCCGCCTCCACGAATCCCCGGCGACCCAGCATGGCCGTCCGGATAGCCATGGCGAGGGCGATGAGACCGTGATTGGTGCAGATGTTCGAAGTCGCCCGTTCGCGCCGGATATGCTGCTCGCGAGTCGAAAGCGTCAAGACATAGCCGGGGCGGCCGTCTGCATCGACCGTCTGACCCACGAGCCGGCCCGGCAGCTGCCGAACGAATTTCTGTGAAGCGCCGAGAAGCCCGACACCCGGACCGCCGTACTGAGGAGGGACCGCCAAGGCCTGTCCTTCGCCGACGCAGATGTCGGCGCCACATTGGCCCGGGGGGCGCAGCAGAGACAGCGCGTAGGGCTCGGCGGTGGCCGTGATCAGCAGTGCTCCAACGGAATCTGCGACCTTCTTGGCGGCTTCCAGGTCCTCGACACAACCCATGACGTTCGGGTAGCCGACAACGACCGCGGCCGTGTCATCGCGGACGAGTCGGGCGGCCTCGTCCCAGTTCGTGCGTCCGTCGGGGCCGATCGGCACGAGCTCCAAGCTCGACTGCGCATCGAGCCCGTGAATGTAGGCTCGAATCGTCTCGAGGTACTCTGGATGGAGCGCGGCACTGACGAGCGTGTGAGTGCGCTTGCTGGCGCGCCGGGCCATGAGGACGGCCTCGGCGGCGGCGCTCGCCCCGTCATACATGGAGGCGTTTGCGACCTCGACTCCGAAAAGCTCGCAGACCACCGTCTGGAACTCGAAAATGGCCTGGAGCGTGCCTTGGGAAAGTTCCGGCTGGTAGGGCGTGTAGGCCGTGTAGAATTCGCTTCGCTGGAGGAGCTGGTCCACGGCCGGCGGGATGTGGTGTCGGTACATGCCCCCGCCCAAAAACGACAGCATACCGGCCCCGGTGTTGGCCGCCGCAAGACCGTCGAGGTGCTGCATGAGCCGTGGCTCGTCCAGAGCGGGTTCGAGCTCCAGCGCGCGCCCGAGACGGTGCCCCTGCGGAACGGTCTCGAAGAGGGCGTCGAGGCTCGCGACACCGATGCGGGCGAGCATGGCCTGAACCTCAGCTTCTGTGTGCGGTAGGTACCTCACACCGTTCAGCCGTCGAGGGTTCCGAGGTACTCTTCGTACTTCGCGGCGTCCATGAGCGTCTCGACCTCGGACTGATCGGACGGGCGGACGACGATCAACCAGCCGTCTTCATAAGGGCCTTCGTTGACGAGCTCGGGGCTCGACTCCAGGCTCGCGTTCACCTCGACGATCTCACCACTCACCGGCGCGAAGAGCTCGCTCACCGTCTTCACGGACTCGATGTCCCCGAAGCGCTCGTGCGCTTGAACTTCCTCGCCCTGCGTCGCAATGTCGACCAAGGTCACATCGCCGAGTTGCTGGACCGCATACGCGGTGATCCCGATGCGAATCAAATCTCCTTCGATTCGAGCCCATTCATGGTCGCGCGTGTAAGAAAGGTCCCTGGGGAAGGTCATAGGCTCCTCTTGTAGAACGGAGTGCTCACTACCACGGCCGACACCAGTTTGCCACGGATCTCGATGTCCAAGCGGGTGCCGAGCTTGCTTTGCTCTTTGGGCACATAGCCGAGTCCGATGTTCTTTCCAACCGTCGGCCCTGGAGAGCCGCTCGTGACCACGCCGACCCGTTTCCCGTCGATGCAGATAGGGTATCCGTGCCTCGCGATGCCCCGTCCGGTCATCTCGAAGCCGACGAGTCGGCGGCTCAGACCCGCCTGCTTGAGATCTCGCAGCGCCGCACGGCCGATGAAGTCTCCGGCATCGAGCTTGACCACCCAGCCGAGCCCCGCCTCGAACGGCTGGGTCTGCTCGTCGATATCATTGCCGTAAAGCATCAGCCTGGCTTCCAGGCGAAGTGTGTCCCGAGCGCCCAGTCCGACCGGCTCCAGTCCATGGGCCGCCCCCGCTTTGAGTAAGGCCCGCCACAGGCGCACTGCGTCCTCGTTGGCGCAGAAGAGCTCGAAGCCATCCTCGCCGGTGTAGCCCGTGCGTGCTGCCCAGAGGTTTACGCCTGCCAGGGTCGCGGCAATGACACGAAACGGACCGAGCCCCGTGAGCTCAGGAGGTGCCTGGAGCGCGCTGAGTACCTGTGCGGCACTTGGACCTTGAAGCGCGAGCAGTGACCATGCATCCGATAGGTCCGCGAAGCGCACGTCGCCCGTGACCTGTTTCTGAAAGTGCGCGGCGATCTTCTCGCGGTTCGAGGCGTTGCAAACGACGAGGACGCGCTGCTCCTCGAGTCTGTAGACGATTAAATCGTCCAAGATGAAGCCGGCTTCGTTGCAGCAGACCGTGTACAGCGCTCGTCCGACCTCGAGCTTGGACACGTCGTTCGTTACGAGGCGGTCGACGGCGGCCAAGGCCTCGGGGCCGCTGAGCTCGAGCTCGCCCATATGCGACACATCGAAGAGTCCAGCCCTATTGCGGACCGCCTCGTGTTCTTTCTTGATGCCGACGTACTGCACGGGCATGACCCAGCCCGCGAAGGGCACGAGCCGCGCGCCCAGAGCACGGTGTTCGTCGACGAGTGGCGTCTCACGCAGGGTTTCGCTCACGGTGCTGGGAGCTTAGAGATGGGCGGAGCCGCTTTCAAGGGGAGTCTTTGCTGGCCGTTCGAAGACAACCGGCCGGGAGTCGGGACGATAAAGCGAGCATGCTGCTGAACGGAACCTCGGAACGGAGCGGGGGGGCGGAGCCCCGAACGGCGCCCCTCGATCCTCGGCAAGCCACGCGATCTCGCTTCGCTTTGGTCATGGGCCGTGGCACGGCCGCTCGCGCCGTTCCACTCGACTTCCGTCCGGTGTCGATCGGGCTCGCCGAGGACAACCGGGTGAGGCTTTCGGACACTGCAGTCAGCCGGTCTCATTGTCTCATCGAGCCGAGCCGGTTCGGGGTCGTGGTGCGTGACCTCGGAAGCACCAACGGAACCTGGGTGGATGGGATTCGTGTCGACCGCGTGGAGCTGCGCAAAGGGGCCGCGCTTCGCCTAGGCCGAACCGAGCTGGCGATCGTCGGGCGCGCACAGCCAGGGCGTGAAGACGCGGCGCGAAGCTTCGTCACGGAGTCCCCGGCCATGCTTTCGGTCCTGGCCGAGGTGGAACGCTTCGCATCCTTGCCCTGGCCGGTCTTGATCTTCGGTGAAACCGGCGTCGGAAAGGAAGAGGTGGCCAGGGCGCTCCATCAAAGCAGCCCCCGACGAGGCGGTCCTTTCGTGGCCGTCAACGCTGGTGGACTGCCGACGAATCTCGTCGAGAGTGAGCTCTTTGGTCACCAGAGGGGCGCCTTTACAGGCGCGGTTCGGACTTACCACGGTGCCTTCGAGCGAGCCCGTGGAGGCACGCTGTTCTTGGACGAAATCGGGGAGTTGCCGGCGACCCTGCAGACGCGGCTGCTGCGCGTCTTGGAGACCTGGCGGGTTCGACGGGTCGGCGGGGACGAGGAGATGGATGTGGACGTTCGCCTGCTGTGCGCGACCCACCGGGACCTCGGCGAGCTCGTCGCTGCGGGCATCGTTCGCTCGGACTTCTTCTACCGGATTCACCGCCTCGCGCTCGAGGTGCCTCCGCTGCGCTCTCGCGCCGCGGACGTCGTCGCGCTGTCACGGCACTTTCTTCGGTCCATGCCGGCGGGGCTCGGGCACAAGTCGCTCAGCAAGGAGGCTCGGCAGTGCATGGCGGCCCAGCGCTGGCCCGGCAATGTGCGGGAGCTCCGCAATGTGCTCGAGCTCGCCGCTGCGCAGAGCAGCGGTCCGGTCATCGAGCTCGCCGACGTGCACAAAGCGCTCCGTCGCTTCGAGCGCTGCTCGAGGCCTGCCGTGTCGCCAGAGGCGCTCCGAAGGGCCCTCGAGCGACATGGCGGCAACGCCAGTGCCGCCGCTCGGGCGCTCGGGATGCCACGTTCCACTTTTCGGGATCGTTTACAGGAGACTAGCGATCCCTAGCGGACGCCGTTCTTCCGTAGATAGTTCTCGGGGCGGCACAGCCGCAGCTCGACCAGGTCCCGGGCGACCCCGAGGATGCGACGCCAGCTCGTCGACTTCGACTGGCCGGCACGGCGGGGGCGGCACTCGATCGTCGTCACGGCCGCCGATATGCCGGCGCTGACGACGCGAATCGGGAATTCGAAGTTGAGAAAGAAGGTGTTTGGCCTTAGCTGGTCCGCGTCGAACAGCTCGCGCCGAAATAGATAGGGTCCATCGCTTCGCATGCGTACGCCGTGGATCGCCCAGATGAGAGTGCGCACGCCGGCGGAAAGGACTTTGCGGTGCAGCCCGTCGTCACGGTCGGCGTAGACGCTGAAAACCACGTCGGTCTTTTGTTCGTCGGCGGTCTTGCGAAGTGCGCCGATCGCTTCGGGTGCAATCTGACCGTCGGCAGGAAGAAAGGTGATCCAGCTTCCTTTCGCCGCGCGGACGCCCGTCTTCAGGGCGGCGCCGATGCCCTGATTTTGCTCGTGCCGGATGACTTGCTGGCGTGTGCCCTCGAGGGCACGTTGGGCCGCCGCGCCTGTGCCGTCGGTCGATCCGTCGTCGACGAACACGATTTCCGCAGCTGGCTCGTTTTCGTCCAGCCATGTGCGCAGTTCACATAGGACGGGGCCGATGTTGTCCTCTTCGTTGAACGCGAAGAGGATGACACTGAGGTCTTCGGGGCTCATGCGGGTCGCTCCCGGACGACTCTGGCTGGCACTCCGATGGCGACGCCGTAGGCGGGGATGTCCGTCGTGACCACTGCGCCAGCTCCGATCTGCGCGCCTCGGCCGATTCGGACCCCTGGCAGGATGACCGCTCCGACTCCGATGTCGCTGTCCTCTTCGACGACTACGGAAGCGAGCTCGACCGGGGAGTTGAGGATGGCGAGCAAGCGTCCAGCCTCCCGGTGTTGCGACGTGATGATGCGCACGCCTGGTCCGATCCCCACGCGAGCGCCGATGTCGATCCCGCCGGCGCTGTGCAGGAACACCTGCTGCCCAATCCAGGTCTCGTCACCGATCCGCATCTTGTTCTTGTGGTACCCCTTGAGAATGGCCTGGTGTCCGACGTAGACATTGGTACCGAGCTCGATGTTTTCCGGGTGGAAGACCAGGACGCCGGCTTCGAAGACGCATTCGGGACCGCAGCGGGCGAAATCCGCCGGCACGAAGCGCCCATCGCCATGAGTCTGATGACGCATGCGCCGAGACTAGCAGGAGTCGATTACTGGCGCTGATAACCCGACAAGGGGACCAGTAAGTTCAGAAGGCCACCGAGCGCGCCGAGCAACAACTGCAGCGCCCAGTAGCTGAGCGAGCCGGCATAGGCGACGGCTTCGGCCACCCCGGCTGCGCCGTAGAGCGTAGCGAACGCTGCTTCACGAACGCCGGCCCCACCGACCGTCAGCGGGAAGAAAGCAGACGCCGCGATCACCGGCATGGCGACCGCCGATTCGCTCAGCGAGACCTCGGGGCTCAGCGAATGCATGATGGCGTGCCCTGCCGCGACATTCAGCCCCTGAATGCAGAACGAAAGCAGGAGAGCGAACGTGAAGGGCCAGATGCGGTGCAACCGGGGCAGGCCCCGCAGAGGCTCGCCCAAGGCTGGCGGCAAGTAGGGCGCCATGCGCGGAGCGATCGCCACCCCCAGCACAGCCGCCACCGAGGCCAAAAGCCCAAGCCCCGCCCAAAACCCGAGGTCTTGGACTCCCGGAAGGGGCCAGCGAAGGTAAGCCGTCGCGGCAATGGTGAGTAGGGCGGCCACGCCGCAGACCCGTTCGATGAACACCACGGCGACGCCACTCGTCACGCTTGCCCAGCTCGGATCCCCGAAGGCTTCCCGCCCGGCCGCGCCGCGGACGACGTCTCCGCCCACCCCTCCTGGCGCGTAGGTGTTGTAGAAGAAGCCGACCAGGTACAGGTGCCCGAGGCGCCTCCAGGAGGGCATGTCGATGGCCCCGTAGGCCCGCAAGAGGGCATGCCAGCGTGCGATCGCCAGACTGAAGCCGAGCGCGACGAAGCCAAATGCCAGCAAGAATGCACTGGCCGACAGTTGCCGCCCGGCGGCCAGGACCTCCGCGGGATCGACCCGCCGCATGATGTAGCCGAAGGCGCCGATGGTGACGGCAATGCGAGCCCAGCGGAAGGCCCTCTGCCGTCGATTCACCACGGGGTCGTGCTCGGTTTCGGTGCTCATCAGCCGCTCAGTCTCGCAAAGCCGAGGCGGACTGCATCCGCTTTGGCTGTTCTTGGGTGCGATGCTCGGGTCCTCACAGCGATAGCTCCCGCGCGATGCGCTCGAAGGCCTCCGGACGCGTGAGCTCCGCATGCGCGGTGAACCACTTGTCGGCAGGCTCTCCGCGAAACCAAGTGCGTTGTCGGCGGGCGTATGTGCGGGTGGATTTGTAGATCAGTCTGCGGGTTTCCTCGAGCGGAAGCTCGCCACGGACGTGCGTCAGGACCTCCCGGTACCCCACGCTCCCGAAGGCCCGCGGTCCCTCGCCCCAGCGCTCTCGTAGCCGCCGCACCTCATCGACCCATCCGGCCTTGAGCATGAGGTCGACGCGGGCGCGGATGCGCTCCGCATGACTCTCTCCATCCATCTCGAGCACGACGAACATGGCGCGATAGCGATCCTGGCCGAGCGCGTGTGCTTTTCGCAGCTCACCCAAGGGCGTCCCGGTTTGTTCGAACACCTCGAGCGCGCGTATGATGCGCATCTGGTCGTTGGGGTGCACCGCGGCGGCAGTGATCGGGTCCAGCTGAGTGAGCTTGGCGTGCATCGACGCGGGGCCTTTCGATTGAGCTTCGGCTTCGAGTCTTCGGCGCAGCTCGAGGTCGACGGGCGGCACGTCGACGAGGCCGCGAAGAAGCGCACGAAGCCACAGGCCCGTGCCGCCGACGACGATGGGGAGTCGCCCGCGAAGGCGGATTTGTGCGATGGCGGAGTCGGCCAGCGCTGCGTATCGCATGGCATCGATTTCCTCGTCGGGGTCGATGACGTCGATGAGTTGGTGGCCCAGGCCGTCGAGCTCCTCGCTGGTCGGCTTCGCGGAGCCAATGTCGAAACCACGATAGACTTGAACGCTGTCGGCGCCGACGAGCTCCCCGTCAAATTGCCTCGCCAAGGCGATGGCGGCTTCCGTCTTGCCCGTGGCCGTCGGCCCGGCGATGACGAGGATTGGCGATTCGTCGCGGCTCATTGCGTCCTCGGGCCGTGCAGCGCCACCCGTTCGACGACCGCCCGACGGTGTTCGGGGTCGTTCAGCCGCAGGCCGGCCACCACTTCGCAAGCCTGCGAGTTCGGGCAGGGATCCCCGTTGCGGGTCGTGGCCGCCGAGGCGATGGCGTCGAGCCCCAGCCGCAGCGGGTCACCGTCCGCGCAGCGCATCGCCTGCAAGACCGCTCGGAGCAGCGTCGCGCCGCCCACGTGGCCCGCCAGGCTCGGGACGGAGCGAATGGCGCAGCTCTGCTCGCCCAAGGCCGAGCACTCGAAACCGAGCTTTGAAAGAGCGGACCCATGCTCGTCGACGGTCCCCTGGGCTTCCTGGTCGAGCTCGAGGCGATCGGGAAAGAGGAGCACGCGACGCTTCAAACAGCCGCCGTTTGCGGCGAGTGCATCGCGCAGCTGCTCGCTGCGAACACTCTGCTCGGCGATCTGTCTGTCGAGCACGTACAGTGCGTCTTCGCTCTCGACCAGAAGATATCGGTGTCGAAGCTGAGCCACGAGCCTCGGTCCGGAGGCCGGCGGCGCCGCGTAGTCGCTGGGGCTTTCGGCGGCGTGGCTACCCGCCGTGCTGGGGGCTCGGTCGCTGGGCTGCTGCCGATCCACGGTTGGACCTGCGGCCCCAAGTCGCGCCTGCCAGAAACGACTTCCGTTGGCTTCCTCGGGAATCCGTCCGGCCAGCATCCGGGTCACGAGGTCGAACAGCTGCGAGCCGCGCGCGAATCGCACTTCCGTCTTCTGTGGATGGGCGTTGACGTCTACGTCCTCGCTCGGAATCCGAATCGCGAGCACGCCGCGAGGGTAACGACCTGGCTCGAGCCCACTGCCGTATGCAAATGCGATCGCTCGTGCGAGTCGCCGGTCGAGCACCGGACGCTCGTTTACGTAGAGGAAGAGGTGCCGCGCTCCGATTTGGGATTGTGTGGCGGGCGAAAGGGCGGCGTCGATGCCTATCCCTTCGCGTTCGCAGTGGATGTCGATCAGCGGGATTTCGCCGAACGCTTGGCGTGCCCGCTCGACGAGGCTCTGCACGGGCAAGTACTCCCGGACGCGCCGCCCCTCGGAGTGGACGATGAGCCTCAGCCCAGGGTGGATGAGCGCCAGGCGCTGACAGGTTTCGAAGATCTTCGCGCTCTCGGTTTGGCGGGCGCGCAGGAACTTTTTGCGCGCCGGCACGTTGTAGAAGAGGTCGGCCACATCGACGGTCGTGCCGGCGGGTCCGCCATGTGGCTCGATGGGTTCCAGCTCGCCGCCCGTGATCTGCAAGGCCGTGCCAACGGAGTCGGCGGCCGGGCGCGTCGTGATCTTCATCTTGGACACGGCGGCGATGCTCGGCAGGGCCTCTCCTCGAAAGCCGAGGCTTCGTACGCGGACCAGGTCGTCGAAGCTTCGGATCTTGCTGGTCGCGTGGCGCGCGATGCACAGGCGCGCGTCGCTGCCTGTCATGCCTATGCCGTTATCGGTCACTCGGATCTGGCGACGCCCGCCGTCTTCGATCCACACGGAGATCGAGCTGGCTTGGGCGTCGATGGCATTCTCGAGCAACTCCTTGACGACGTGAGCGGGCCGCTCGACAACCTCACCGGCTGCGATTTGATCGATCAGCGCCTCGTCGAGCACTCGGACCGTCGTTCCCACTGCCACTGCGCGTATCAAAGCTGCCCGGAGTTGGCAACGAGAGCCTGGCTGAGCGGCAGGAGCGTCGATGCCGTCGTTGACCCTCTGACGACGCCGGTGTTACTTTGAACGAAGCGTGGTGGTACAAGGGGGCGCTTCACGGTGAGGAGGTTCTGTCCTAACTGTCGGACTGAGTACGGACAGGGGGAGGTCTTCTGTCCACTCGATGCTGCCCGCCTGGTGGGCCAGTCACAGACGGCCTCCGTGCAGATAGACCCGAGTGACCCCATGGTGGGCACAGTGCTCGCCGGACGCTACGAGGTCATCCGTCGCATCGGGGAAGGCGGCATGGGCCTTGTCTACGAGGGCAAGCACCGCAAGATCGGCAAGCAGGTCGCGATCAAAGTCCTCCGGGACGACCTCTCGCGGCGCCCCGACGTGCTCGAGCGTTTTCGACAAGAGGCCAACAGTGCGTCGCGCATCGGGCACCAGAACATCGTCGACGTGTTCGACTTTGGTGAGACGGCGGGCGGCGCGAGCTATTTCGTGATGGAGTACCTGGAGGGCGAAGATCTCGCCGATGTGCTCGCCAAAGAGTACACGATTGACCCCCAACGGGCCTGCGACATCGCCATCCAGTGCTCCCGCGCGCTCGGGGCCGCCCACTCCATGGGCATCGTGCACCGCGACATCAAGCCCGAGAACATCTTCCTGACCAAAAAGGAAGATGTAGAGGGAGACTTCGTCAAGATCGTCGATTTCGGCATCGCTAAGATGAGCGACGTCGAAACGGACGGTGTGCCCGGGCGCAAGCTAACCAAGACCGGCATGATCTTCGGCACGCCCGAGTACATGTCGCCCGAGCAGGCGGCGGGTAGGCATCTGGATCACAGGGTCGACGTGTATGCGCTCGGTACCATCCTCTACGAATGCCTCGCCGGGCGGACGCCCTTCGTGGGCGACTCCTTCATGGGCATCTTGACCCAGCACATGTTCCACGAGCCGCCTCCCATCGCCGAGCTCAACCCGGGAGCCGAGGTGACCCCGGAGCTCGAGCTCGTGATTCGAAGGGCGCTGGCCAGGGATCCGGACTACCGTTACCAGTCGATGCGCGAGTTCCGTCACGCGATCTCGGCCGCGCTCGACGGACGTGTAAGCGAGACCACGCTCACTCAGTTTCCCACCCTCGAACCCAAAGTTCTGACAGCGTTTTCGCCGTTGGAAATGAAGCGAACGCCCAGGCTGGGTCCATGGCCTTGGCTCGCCGCCGGATTGGGCTTAGCGGGGCTCGTGACGCTGGTCTGGTT
Organism: uncultured delta proteobacterium; assembly: GCA_963746475.1. Taxonomy (GTDB): domain Bacteria; phylum Myxococcota_A; class Polyangia; order Polyangiales; family Houyiibacteriaceae; genus SG8-38. The sequence goes on along the minus strand of CAVVBB010000003.1, from coordinate 112,539 downwards.
CGCTGCTTCGCGGTTTGGCGAGACGGACCCCGAGTCGGCGCAGACCGCTGTGGTCCGAGTTCCGATTCCCGTCCCCCTGGGGCAGCCGGAGCGCTCGTCGCAAGAGCCCGAGCCATCCCAGTCGGCCAGGGCCGTCCGGCTCGCGCTGAGGACTCGCCCCTCGGGAGCCAAGGTCTTTTCGGCGGATGGTGAAATGCTATGCGCCCGCGCACCTTGCGATGTCGAGGTCGTTCCGGGTGAACCTCTCGCGCTTCGCGCTACCCTTGGCCAGAGGAAAGGGAAGGCGGAAGTGACTCCGAATGCGGACGAAACGGTCTTGATCAAGCTCAGTGCACCGGCCAGGCGCACACGAACGGCCCAAGAGAAGACTCAGCCCAAAACCCGGAACCAGACGAGGTCGAGCGATCTCAAGGTCCCGGAGTGGGCTCGGTGAGCGACGCCGAACGCAAGACCCTCGCGGACTTACAGTGGGTCGAGATCGAGCGAGCCGTGGCCGAGCGCTGCCGTGGCCCGTCGCGGGAGTCGTTGAAGCTTCAGCTCGCCGACTCCTTCTCCGAGGTGGAGCGAAGCCTGACCGAGTCACGGGAGGCCTGGGGGCTCTTGCAGCGCGGGGAGCCGCTTCCCATCGAGGGCGTTTGCGCCATCGCCCCGTCGCTTCAGCACCTGAACCGCGAGGGAGTGCTCGACGCCGTCGGCTTGCGTGACATTCGGCGCACCTTGCAGGCCGCCTCGACGCTTCGAAAGTTTCTGAGTCATCGAAAGGCCCAGGTGCCCTACTTGCATCACGGCTGCTCAACCGATCCCTCGCTCGATTCACTCGAAGAAGAGATCGGCATGTCCGTCGATACTGACGGCAGCATCTTGGACTCCGCCAGCGCCGATCTGGGCCGTCTGCGACAAGAAGTCGGTAACCTGCGCGCACGCATCGTAGGGCGGCTCGAGGAGCTTCTGCGTAAGCGAAGCGCCATCTTGCAGGACTCCTTTTATACGCTTCGGGAGGGACGCTACGTGCTCCCCGTGCGCGCGGATGCACACGAGCGTCTACACGGCATCGTCCACGGCGCAAGCGCGAGCGGCGCGACCGTTTTCGTCGAGCCGCGTGAGCTCGTAGAACGGGGCAATCGTCTCAAGATGGCCCAGGCGGAGCTCGAGCGTGAGGAGCGCAGGATTTTGGCCGCTCTGTCGGATCTCGTGCGTCAGTACGTTCCTCAGTTGAGCGCAGTCGTCGCCGCGCTCAACCACGCCGATCTCAAGGCGGCCAGCGCGCGCCTGGCGAAGGACTTCGACGGTTGCTTTGCGGAGTTGACCCCGCAAGCGCGAATTCGGCTCGCTTCGGGGCGCCATCCGCTTCTGGCGCTCGCTGGGGGGCCCGTCGTCGCCAATGACGTCGAGCTGTGCGCGGGTACCGCACTGGTGATTTCCGGTCCGAATGCGGGCGGCAAGACCGTCGCTTTGAAGATGCTCGGTCTGGCGGCGCTCATGACGCGAGCGGGGCTCCCTTTGCCAGCGGCCGAGGGCAGCCAATGCGGCTTCTTCTCGCCCGTGCTTGCTGCCGTCGGTGACGAGCAGAGTCTCGAGCGGAGTCTGTCCACGTTTTCCGCTCATCTGGTCACCCTCCGCGCGGTGCTGGAGCAGGCTGGCGAACGAGTGATGATCCTGCTCGACGAGCTTGCTGGGGCGACCGATCCCGAAGCTGGATCTGCCCTCGCCTGTGCGGTGACCGAGCATCTCATCCAGGCGGGTGCAGCCGTGGCCGTGACCACGCACTACGAGGCGCTCAAGGCGCTCGCGGCGGAGCGGGACGACATGGAAAACGCCTCGGTGGGCTTCGACTTCGATGCCATGGAGCCGACGTTTCGTTTGGTGCTGGGTGTTCCCGGCGGCAGCAACGCGCTCGACGTGGCGCGCCGCTACGGGATTCCGCAGGATATCGTCGAGGAGGCCCGTGCGCTTCTGCCCGAGCATTCGAGACAGTTCGAGTCGCTGGTCGCCAAGCTCGAGCAAGCCCGCGAAGCGCTGCTCGCCGAGCAATCCGGGCTGGCCCAAGAGCGCGTGGCGCTCGGCCTGGAGCGCAAACGTGTGGAGCAGCGCGCCGAAAAGCTGAAGGCCCGCGAAGCCCGTGGGTTGAGTCAGGAAGGGGCTGAGCTGCTCGACCGGGTGCGCTCCCTCGAAGCAGAGCTCCGCTCCGCTCGGAAGGTGCTCAAGGAGCGGCCCAGCCAGGAGGCCGTGCGCCAGGCCGCCGCGGTGCTCGAGCAGGGGAGCTCGACCCTAGCTGAGCTCGAGCGCAGGCAACGGGAGTTGAAGCCCACTCCCGTCGAAACGACGGAGTTGCAGCCCGACTCCATTGCGGTGGGCGATCGAGTCTGGGTGGAGCGTCTACGAAGCGTGGCTGACGTGATCGAAGCGCCGGACCGCGGCAAGATTCGCGTGTCGGCTGGCATGATGAAGCTCTGGGTCGATCTGGCAGATCTGCGTGCGGTCAAAGCCCAGCCGTCGACAGAAAAGCCGGCAAGCAAACCGCAGCCGTCCCGTCGGAACGACGTCAGTAAGCCGAGCATCCGCACACAGGACAACACCGTCGACGTGCGGGGCCTACGTGCCGATGAGGCACTGGCCCTGACGCAGGCGTTCTTGGACAGGATGTATGGGGCTGCGGAGACCCGGGCCTACATTCTGCATGGCGTGGGGAGCGGCGCGCTTCGAGACGCGATTCATGAGCACCTCTCACGTGAGCAGTCCTACGTGACAGACTTCAGAACCGCGACGCAGGACGAGGGCGGGCCTCAGCTCACGGTCGTGACCCTGAAGTGACAGAGCGGCCTACTTGCGGGCTTCAGCGCGGGTCGACGGAGGCGCATACCGGGCACTGATGTACCGCCACACCGTCACGCCGATGCCCAGCATGAGGATCGAAGACCATTGCGCGGGGGTCAGTCCCGCGTAGCGAATGTCACCGCCCTCGACCGGTGCTGCTCGCAGGAAGTCCAAAAAGAAACGGACGGGCGCATAGGCGATGGGTAGAAGCGCGACATAGAAGCCGGTCACGCGACGGCGCCGAGACTCAAGCCAAAGGAAGAGACCGCAGATCAGAGCCGCGTAAACCATCTCGTAGAAGCCGAGGTCATGTCGCGGCAAGAAGGGCGGGTTGCCGAACTCGTAGTCTGCGACCGCCAGAGGGAATTCGGTGACCTGGCCAGGATGATCGTGGACGACGAAGCAGCCCATGCGCCCGAAGAGCCAGCCGAAGGGCAGGCCGAAGCACACTGCGTTGGCGTACGGCAGAAGGGGGAGCTTGCGACGCCATTTCCACAAGAAGCAGCCGCCGATGGCCCCGAAGAAGCCGCCGTAGGATGAAAGTCCCAGCCATGTGGAAAAGAACTCGGATGGATGTCGCATCACTTCGAGCAGCGCGTCTCGCTCGTAGAAGATGCCGTTCAAGAAATAGGACGCCACGAATCCAATGCCGACGGCATAGGTGATCAAGTCACTCGTATTCTGTCGGTCGAGCTCGTTACGGGTGGCGAAGCGGCCGGCGATCCAGGCGCCGAAGAGCACGCCCGTGGCCACCAGAACCCCGAAGGGCTGAATGGACAGCTTGTCGCCCAGGACGGGAAGCGAAAACGGAAGCGGAATGTCCCACGAATGAAGGCGGAACCACGGTAGGAACAGCAGCGCTGACATTGGGCCGGAGCCTAGCACCGCAATCCTTGCGTGCCTCCCTAACAGCCGCTATGGCGAGCCGCGAGGAAAATGCCATGACCGAGATCATCGCCGTTGCCGCCCGAGAAATCCTTGATTCGAGAGGGAATCCGACCGTCGAAGTCGACGTCGAGCTCATGAGCGGGGCCCGCGGCCGCGCGGCCGTTCCCTCGGGTGCCTCGACTGGACAGCACGAGGCGCTCGAGCTTCGCGATGGCGACTCGTCCCGCTACCTTGGCAAGGGCGTACAACGAGCGGTCGACAACGTGGTGACGGAGCTCGCGCCGCAGGTCGTGGGGATCGATGCACTCGACCAGGCGGCACTCGACCAGGCGATGCTCGACTACGATGGCACCGAGTCCAAGTCCAAGGTTGGAGCCAACGCCATTTTGGGCGTGTCGATGGCTGCGGCGCGCGCGGCGGCCGAGGCGGTCGGTCTTCCACTTTGGCGATACCTCGGTGGCGCGCAGGCGAAGGTCTTGCCGACCCCGTTGATGAACATCGTCAATGGTGGGGCCCACGCCGACAGCGGCCTCGAAATTCAGGAATTCATGGTCGTGCCGCACGGCTTCCCCTCCTTCGGCGAGGCGCTGCGGGCGGGCGCGGAGACCTTCCACAAACTCAAGAAGCTGCTCCAGGAAGCCGGCCACGCGACCGGCGTGGGCGATGAGGGCGGCTTCGCGCCGCATCTCTCGACCAACGAAGAGGCCTTGTCTTTCGTCGCCAAGGCCATCGAGGCGGCGGGCTACAAGCTCGGCGAGCAGATCAGCATCGCCCTCGACTGCGCCGCGAGCGAGTTCTACGACAAGCAAAAGAAAGTCTACACCTTCGACAAGAAGCCGGTTGATGCCGCCGGTTTGGTCAAGACCTATGAAGCCTACTGCGGCAAGTATCCCATCGTAAGCATCGAAGACGGCATGGACGAAAACGATTGGGACGGCTGGAAGGCCCTGACCGACGACGTCGGCAAGAAGACTCAGCTCGTGGGCGATGATCTGTTCGTCACCAACAGCAAGCGCGTGCAGATGGGCATCGACCGCGGGGTCGCCAACGCCATCCTCATCAAGGTGAACCAAATCGGCAGTGTGACCGAGACGCTCGATACGATTCACCTCGGGGCTTTGCACGGCTATGCCTCGATCATTTCCCACCGCAGCGGTGAGACCGAAGACACCTTCATCGCCGACTTGGCGGTCGCCACGAGCGCGGGTCAGATCAAGACGGGCTCAGCTTCCCGCTCGGAGCGGATTGCGAAGTACAATCAGCTTCTACGGATCGAGGAGCAGCTCGGCGACGCCGCGATTTACGCCCGCTCTTCGACCTTCGCCCATTCCTGAGCGTTGGTCGAGTCGTACTGGCCGGCTCGAAATGCGTAGTCGTTGAGTACTTTTCTCAGCTCGCTGACGTTCGTCCGGAAGGGCTCGATCTGCGCTTCGGCCAGCATCCGGTCCATCGACAGGAGCGCGAGGTGGCGCACGGGCTCGTAGGTCGTGACCTTCGCGATGAGCGGCCAGTCGTCAGAGGGAAGGCGCGCCCCAAGGGTGGCCGAGACCTCTGCTCGGACCCTGTCCTGCGGCGCGGGTGCGAAGCTGACCTTGCTGGCAATCTGCTCAGGTTCTTGATCGACTGTAATCACATAGGTGCTCATGGCATGGCCACGGGGCTCGAGAATCTGAAGGGACTCTGGCAAGGCTTCGCCCGCTGCGATCTGTAGCTGGAGCTTGACGAGGTCCAGTCCGGTCACCATCTCGATAAGTCGGTGATGCCTGGGCAGACCTGGCACGACGTCGAAGACGTGTGCTCTGCCGGCCGCGTCCGTGTAGAACCGAAACTCGAGAAGTCCAGCGTAGCTCAGCTCAGCGGACAAACGGCGCGCAGACTCGAAAAGCGCCGCGCGAAAGGCCTGACCATCGGGCCGAAAGATGAACTCGGGGGCCGGCGACTCCTGCACGAGCGTCTTGGGATTGGCCAGGAGACTCCGGTCACACTCTCCGAGCGCCTCGGTGGCGCCGTGCGAATCCGCAGCGACGATCACGCCGATCTCGCGTGCGCGCGGCGGTCGGTGCTGGCTATCGACCCAGCGCACCCGTGCACGTTGTGCGGCTCGGGGCAGGGTTTCCGGGTCCTCGAGCGATGCCAGCATGTCGGCGTCGGCGCCGACGATGGCCACGTCCGCTCGCTCCGCCGCTCGAGCTAGCTCCGCCATCTGCGGCTGGCCCGCGTAGCCCAAGTGGACCGCGTCCGCCTTCATCTCTTTGACGATCTCCTCGAGCCGTTCCGCCGGAAAGCGTCCGTCCTCTTCGCCTATGGCAAGGGTCCGGTCCCCGGCGTTGACGTGCCGGTCGTCCACGGTCCCCGGGGTGACGATGACCGAGTCGAGCCCCATCTGTCGGCAGGTCCGTGCCACGCGGGAAGCGGCCTCGCCGCAACGGGTGATGAGGACGGTTTCAAACATCGACCGAGCATAGCAACGCAGCGCCTGTGAGCACGTGCCGCCGGGGCTTGATGTCGCATGCCGAGGAGGCAACAGTGCAGGATCATGCCGGTTTGGATTCAGTCGAGTGGGCGAGGGCGACGTTCGGTCAGGCATCCGCAGCTTCGTTGGCGGGCTGAGGCGATGCTCAGAGCGCTCGAGCTTCACGAGGCCGAGCTCTCCATTTTGCTCTGTGACGACGAGACGATTCAGGAGCTGAACCGACGCTACAGAGAACAGGACAAGCCGACGGACGTGCTGGCCTTCGCGATGCAAGAGGGGAAGCCGATGGGGCCGAGCGGCCAGGGGACGGGCTCCATGCTCGGGGATGTGGTCATCTCCCTGCCCACGGCGACCCGACAGGCCCGGGAGCGCGGGCGTCCGATCGTGCAAGAAGTCACGTTCTTGCTGGCCCACGGACTGCTCCATTTGATCGGATACGATCACGGATCCCGCGACGAGGAGCGTCGGATGAGCGCCATGACCGACGTGCTCCTCGCTGCTGTCGAAGCCGCGCGCAGGGCTCGCTGAGCTGTGGATAAGCTGGTATTTGGCTGTTTTATTTTGCGGGGTTCACTTCTGATTCAAGTTGCAGATTTGACACGCAAGTGGCCGTAAATACACAAATAGTCAGCCCGTTTCACGGAGCTTGGGCTTGTGGCTTTGCGCTCGTTTTGGCCTGTGGAAAGCCTGTGGGAACTCTTTCTGCCGATGGCAATATCGCTTCCTTTGGGCTCGTGAGCGACAAGACCTGACGCGGAACGGCCGTATTTTTCTTTGTTAAACATTGCAAAGAATCTTGTCAGGGCGAAAAAGCCCAGGCATAGATGGCGCCGTGGCTGCGAAGCCCCGGCTTTTCTGGGCGTTTTTTAGATCGTCAGGCAGTCACGGAGTTAGGAGGGAACTATGGCAGCGGGCAAGCGGATGACTAAGGCCCAGATCATGAGCGAGTTGGCCGACAAGAGTGGGCTGACCAAGAAGGAAATCGCGAATGTTTTCGATTCACTGCGCGATCTCGTGAAGAAAGAGCTTGGGCGACGCGGGCCTGGGGAATTTGTCATTCCCGACATGGTGAAGCTCAAGGTTCGCAAGATCCCGGCCAAGCCGGCACGGATGGGGCGTAACCCCGCCACCGGTGAGGAAATGATGCTAGCGGCGAAGCCTGCATCGAAGAAGATCCGGGCGACCACACTCAAGAAGCTCAAAGACCTCGTTCTCTGAGCTACTAGGAGAGCCACTCGGCTTTCAAAAAGGGGCCCCTTGGCCCCTTTTTTCGTTCGGCCTCGATGCGCTCCGGTCCTGCAACCGACCCTCCAGGAAGCTGAGGACCAGCCGGATTTGCTCGTGACCGAGCCGAAAGACGATTCGGATGCGCTCGTCGTCCTGGCTGAGCTCAATGCTTCGTAGGCTCGAACTGAATCCGGCGAGGCTCAACCAGAGCTGGTCAGCGTACTGGTCGGCGACGCTTTGCCAGTAGTCGGCGGCGGCCCGTGCCTCGGCCGCACTTTCGTAAACGGCGAGTGCGTGCACCGTGGCTTCCCGCGGCCCGGTTTCGACGACCGCAAGCCGCGCTCGGACTGGGATGTGCCTGCTGTTTCCTCGCACGAAGCGCCTAGCGCCTTCGACCTCGACGGACAGCACCTCCTCCGGTCCCATGGAAAGTAGCGCGTCGGCCCCCCGGGCGGCGACCAGTCCCTCTCTAGTTGGGTCGCGCAGCTCGCGCGCCTTGGCCATGGCGAGCACCCGCTCTAGGTCTTCGTCGCGCGTGATGCTGAAGATGTGCGAGCCGAGCAACGCGATCGTTCTCGAGGTGGAATCGAGATTGTTCCAAGCGGCCGTCTTCACACCGAAGCGCGTGTGCCAGCGGACTCGCTTTCCGCGTGACTCGGCGAGTGCCTCGACGCGCTGCTTCGCGAAGCTTGGCTCCCGCCGGTGCCTGCCAGCCAGCACGAGCTTGCTGCGCTGCAGGTTCGGGGAGGCCACGAGCAAGCGGTCGAGGTCTTGGACCGGGTCGATGCCGGAGCCACTCAGGAGCATGCGCCAGTCCGGGATCCCCTCGACGAGCCGGGTGACATCCGGGGCCAGCGGGGACTGCCGCACTCGCTTCAGATCGAGGCGGAGCGCGAGCTGAGCCCCAGGGGGAATCCGAGAGTTGCCCTCGGTCGTGGGCCTGGCCACGGGCAGCGGTGGCGGCTCGACGTCCTCATCGTCGATCTGCGCCTCTTCGTCGGACTTTCTGCGCTCTTCACTCGGATCCTTGCCCGGCGTTTGTGCGTCGGTCGGGTTCGGCTCGGGCTTCGGGCGATCCTTGGCGGCCAGCTCCTCCCGGATGGGCTCGGGGTCAGACTCTGCCGAGCCGCGTAGCGCGAGCCCGGCCTGGCCTTGCGCGGAGGGTATGGCTTCCGAGAGGCCGAGCTCGAGCTCGCTCGGAGCGACGACTTCGAAGTCGAAATCGTAGGCTTCGGTCGTGCTCGCCACGAGCATGAGCGCCAACGCGTGAAGGCTCAGGGACGCCAGCAGTCCCATGGCCGCGGAAGAAGTTCCGACGCGTTGACCTACCGACATGCCGATGCCACTTGGTAGCAGACTGAGACTGTGCCCTACAGCAGCCAAAGCCTGATTGTCTTAGTCGCAGCGCTCTGCCTCTCGATGGCTTGCGCCGTTCTAATCGGCTGTGATCGCCTGTCCGAGGGAGCGACAGACCAAGCGAGGGCGGGCAATGTCCAAAATGCTGCCCGGGACCTGGGGCCGCCCAGGCGAGTCTTTGCCCGGAAGTTCGTGACGCCAGTTCGCCAAAGCCCTCAGCAGAGCTCGCCTCGGCTCGGGTACATGCGCGCCGGGGCGGTCGTCGGCGCGACGACGGCTCGGCCCATCGGCTTCGAGGGCTGCGAGGGCGGTTGGTACGAGCTGAAGACCGGTGGCTTCGTCTGTCACGGCAGCGAAGCCATCGCCTTCGAGGGAGAACGGCTCCCCGAGCTTCGCGCCCGACAGGCCGATCGCGAGGCGCCGCTTCCGTACGAGTACGCCACGGTGCGCGTCCCCACGCCGATCTACAAGCGCCTCCCCGCTTTGGACGAGCTCATCGAAGTCGACGTCGAGTCCGATGCCGGCGTTGCTCCGCCTTCGGGGGGCGCGAACGGCTTGCTCGTCCGGGTCTTGCTGCCGGGCTTCTACGTCAGCCTCGACCGCAGCTTCGAAAAGGACGGAGCCCGCTACTGGCGCACCCAGCAACACGGTTTCGTACCCGAGAAGAGACTTCGAAGGAAGTCGGGCAGTGATTATGCTGGACAGGCCCTAGGCGAGGGGGACTGGGATCTTCCCGTCGCGGTCACGAAGGCGGCGCGTACCCCAGTGTTCGAGGCAGCCGGGACGAAGCCTCGCGTTCTGGGGGAGTGGATGGAGCGCCGCTCCTGGCTGCCCGTCGCATCCAGGCAGCTGCTAGGCGGGCAGTCCTTTGTCCACATGGGGGAAGGTCGCCTGGTTCGAGAGCTCGACGTCATCGTCGTGGAGCCACACTCGCCGCCGGCCGAGGTCGGGGAGGGCGAGCGCTGGATCGACGTCGACCTCGAGCGGCAGCTGCTCGTGGCCTACGACTGGAAGCGGCCTCGCTATGCCACGCTCATCTCCAGCGGACGCCGACACCCCCAGCCGCAACGCGATCACAGCACGCCCACCGGCCTCTACCGAATCCGCGCCAAGCACCTGACGGCCACTATGGACGGCAACGAGCCCGCAGAGCCACCGTACTCGCTCGAGGACGTTCCCTACGTGATGTACTTCGAGGGAGCTTATGCTTTTCACGGCGCCTTTTGGCACGACCGGTTTGGCGAGCCGCGGAGTCACGGCTGCATCAACCTGGCCCCTCGTGACGCGAAGTGGCTCTACGATTGGGCCAGCCCCGACCTCCCGCAAGCCTGGCATGGCGGATACGCGAGCGCCGACAATCCGGGCACCTGGGTCTGGATTCACGGCGAGACCCCCTGAGCTCGCTCAGAGAGTCCGACGCGCGTCAGGCCGTCATTCGTAGTACTCGCGGCCGAGGTGGGTGATGAGCTCCTCGCCCTGCATCCAACGAAGCGTATTCTTGAGCTTACCCAGCTGTACGAAGAGGTTGTTTTCCGGGTACAGCTCCGGGGGCGTGATTGGGCTCTTGTAATAGAACGACAGCCACTCCTGGATCCCACTCATCCCGGCCCGCTGGGACAGGTCCATGAACAGCGCGAGGTCGAGCACCAGAGGCGCGGCTAGGATCGAGTCACGACACAAGAAGTCGATCTTGATTTGCATCGGATAACCGAGCCATCCGAAGATGTCGATGTTGTCCCAGCCCTCTTTTTGGTCGCCGCGGGGCGGGTAATAGTTGATGCGGACTTTGTGGTACATGTCCGCGTAAAGCTCGGGGTGAATGTGCGGCTGAAGGATCGTCTCTAAGACACCTAGCTTGGAGACTTCCTTCGACTTGAAGCTTTCCGGATCGTCGAGCACTTCGCCGTCGCGGTTGCCGAGGATGTTTGTGGAGAACCAGCCGCGAATGCCCAGCATACGCGCCCTCAAGCCGGGGGCTAGGATGGTCTTCATCAAAGTCTGGCCGGTCTTGAAGTCCTTGCCCGACACGGGAGTCTGCGTGGCCCGGGACAGCTCGAGGATGGCCGGCACGTCTCCGCAGGTCAGGTGTGGCGCTCCGTTCGCGTAACCGACCTCTTCCTTGAGGCATGCATAGGCGTAGACCTGCGAGGGGCTGATGGCCGGGTCCGAACGGCGCAAGCCCTCTTCGAAGTTGGCGAGACTCTGGTGCACTTCGGTGGGCTCACGGTGAACCTCGGTGGAGCCGCACCAGACGGCCACGCAGCGATCGAGGCCGTTGTCTTTCTTGAAGCGCCGGATGTCTTCGCGGACGGCTTCGGCGAGCTCCATTTTGTCGGTGCTCTTCTTCACGTTCTCGCCGCGTAGACGCTTCACGAACTCCGGAAAGAAGACCGATTCCATCGGCTTGATGGCTGACAGCTCCTCTTGGACCGCGCTCAAGTCCTTCGCGGACAGCACCTCGGCGTTGACCGCGGCCTCGTATGCGTTGTCCGGAAACAGGTCCCAGCCACCGAATACCAAATCGTCCATGCTGGCGAGCGGGGCGAAGTCGCGAATCAATGGCGTTCGCTCGTCGGTACGCTTGCCGAGGCGGAGGGTTCCCATTTGGGTGAGCGAGCCGATGGGCTGCCCGAGACCCCGACGCGCGAGCAGACAGCCCGCGACGAAGGTCGTTCCCACGGCGCCCATGCCTGGGAGCAACACACCGAGTTTGCCGCGCGCTGGGGCGATGCTGGGTGGGCTCATCCTATGCTTCTCCTTGAACGGGTCCGTCCGCCGGACCAACCGCGGACTCGTAGCAGAGTGGATTCCCCGCAGCAACGCTGCGAAATTGCGAGCACTTGGCTCGCGCCGTGTTAACGTGCGCGGCCTGATGGGCCCTGAAAATCCGCGAAACCGGGCGATCATACTCGCCGCCGGGTTGGGAAGCCGGTTGGCGGACGGTCGCGCGGTGCCAAAGCCCTTGCGGGCAGTCGCCGGCATACCCTTGCTCGTTCGCATTTTGCGCGCTCTCGAGCGAGAAGGCGTAGACGAAATCGCGATCGTCATCGGGTATCTCGGAGCGCAGTTGAAGTCAGCGCTGCAGGCGCTCGATCTCGACGCCCGGCTGCATTTCTACGAAAACGACGAGTACGAGAAGCCAAACGGGACCTCCTTGCTCAAAGCTCGCGAATTCGTGACCGGACCCACGTTCCTGCTGATGAGCGACCACCTCTGGGCGCCAGGGCTCCTGAGGGCCGTCGCCAGCACGCCTCTATCCGCCTCGGAGGCCGCGCTGGGGGTCGATTTCCGAATCGACGCCTGTTTCGATCTCGACGACGCGACCAAAGTCCAGGTGGAAGATGGGCGGATCGTGCGCATCGGCAAGGAGCTAGGCGAGTACAACGCCTTGGACACGGGCGTTTTTCTGATCGGACCCGCGCTCATCGCCGCGCTGGACGAGGTCGAAGGGCCTTCGGGCTGCTCGCTCTCGCAGGGCGTGGCCGCGCTGGCCGCGCAGGGCCGCATGCTCGCTGCCGATGTCGGCGACGTCACCTGGATTGACGTCGACACGCCAGAGGCTCACGCGGAGGCGGAGCGGCTCATCGCCACGGGCAGCGCGGGTCTATAGGGCTTCTTTGACGGCCTTCAGAAGCGTTTGCCCATCGGCTCCGGTCTTCTTGGCGACCGCCTCCGGAACGCCCTTGGCTTTCGCTTTGAAGGCGCCCAATTCCGCCGCGCTCGGCTCGTGAATTTCGTAGCCGTACCGCTCCAAGTTTTTCAGGAGGACCGGCTCCATCTTGCGTACCTGAGTGCGCCCGAACTCCGTCAGGTCCTGAGGTACGCTGGACAGAACGGCCTGGATGTCTTTGGGTAGGCCGTCGAACCACTTCTTCGAATAGACCACGATGCCGGGCTGATACGAATGCCTGCTCAGAAACAGGTTTCGCTGTCCGTCGTCGAGGCCCTGGTACCAAACGGTGGCTACCGCGAAAAGCGGCGTGTTGTCGAAGCCGTCGACGACGCCAGTCTGAAGGCTAGTCATGGTGTTGGCGACGTCAATGGTCACAGGACTCGCGCCGAATGCCTTGTAAGCCTCGACGTGCGCAATCGCCTCCTGCGACCTGAAACGCACACCCTTCATGTCGTCGGGGCTGCGGATCGGGCGTCGACTGAAATACGAGCGAAAGCCATTTTCCCCCCAGAGCGCGAAGACCAGCTGGCGCTTTTCGAGGATCTTCTTCACCTGAGTCTTCACGGCAGGGTTATCGAGGACCTTGTCGGCCTGCTCGACACTGTCGAATACGTAAGGCGCTTCGAGCACGTTCACTTCCCGCACGATCGAGCTCAGCCCGCCGACCGAGCCAGCAAAGGCTTGCATGCTCCCGGCCGCCGTGCGGCGAGCGAGCGAGCGCTCGTTGCTGCGGCCGAGCCGCAGCTTCACTTTCACACGGCCTTGCGTCTCAGCTTCGACGTAGGACTTGAGTTTCTTGAGTTGCATGGCCCAGGGACTTCCGCTGGGCACCACCGTGCCGAGCTCCATCACGAATTCGGGCTCTTTGGGCGCCTCTTGAGCCACCGCCGTCATCGCGAGGAGCGCGAGCACCCCGGCCAGCATCCCGAGACACATGGTGAATTTCGGCATTGGCTTTTCCCTTCAGACGACTCAGAAGATATCGTTGATGTCGTCCATCAGTCGTTTGGACTTCTTCTGTGCGCAGATATTCTCAGGCGTAATGGCCGGATCCATGTTCGGGTCGGCGTTTAGATTGTAGTTCAGAAGCTGCTCGAACAGCGCCCGGTCAGCCTCCTTAATGGCATATTCCTCTGCGTACAGCGTTCGAGTGTCCAGGTATTGTGGAGAGGCCGCCATCGACGTCTCGAAGTGCTCGCGGCTCTTGTTCATGTCGCCACCGGAGAAGCTAGGTGCCCGTGCGAAAAACGCCCCGAAGTAGCGGTCGGGAGCATGGTAGAAATACGCGGGCTGCGCATCGAGACAAAACTGCATGATCTCGCGGATTTCGTCCTTGTAGGAGAGCAGCGTGGCAAAGGAATCGATGCTCGCCCAGCGGGCCAGGTTGCTCGAGCGCCAATACAAGGCGGGCACCGCCGAAGTGTCCAGCAGCGGCAGGGCGTCTTCGATTCGAGAGCCACTCCTCATCTTGTCCGCGAAGCCCGGGTACTGAGCGGCGAGGGCCCGCTCGGCGACCCTGACACCGGCATCGTGGCTGGCCTTGTAGTCGCTCTCCGCGTTGTCATCAAAGCGGAGGAAACAATCGGCGTGATAGTAGTAGGCTCTGGACAGGCGCGTGAGCGCTTCCGCATTGCCCGGATTGAGCTCGGCGGCTGATTTCCAGGCGTTGATGGCGGCGATCGCCTGGGCCTCGTCGGTTCGACCCGCCCAAGCCGTCTCCGCCTCTGTCATCAGAGTGGCTTCTTTTTGCTTCGCAGTCTCATCCAGGGTCGTGGCGGCTGTCGTGCCGCCTTCCCAGCTGCTGGCATCGCGGCTCGACCCACAGCTAGCGAGCACGAAGCCAAGCAGAGTGAGGCTCAGATATCCATATAGGGATGGGCGCATGATCACATACTCCTGACCCGACGTTCGATCGGGTACCAGATTGGGGATACCAAGAGCGCTTTCCCAGTGTCAACGTCGCAAGTTTGCGCCGCTATTCCCAAGCAGCCCGTTTGCTTGCGAGCTGCATGACCCTGTGGTAGTTCAGCGCTGAAAATTTGGTTTACCCGACAATGGGTGGGCCGCCGCGGCCCGCCCATTTTTTTATTCTGCACAGATCCTTCTGCAGGTCCTTATTTGGGGATGGCCCGAGATCCGAAAGAGCTTCGAACCGCGTTGGAACAATTGATCGACCCCATTTGCCGTGCACATGGTGTGGAGCTGGTGGACGTGCGTTACCAGCGCGAGCGCGGTGGGGCGGTCGTCCGCATCCTCATCGACCAGCCTCGGGCGGATGAGGTTGAGGGTAGTGCCGTGTCGCTGGAACATTGCACGAACGTCAGCCGCGATGTGTCTGTGGCCTTGGATGTCCACGAGGACCTGCTACCCCGCGGAGCCTACCGACTGGAGGTCGGGTCTCCGGGCCTCGATCGTCCACTCGTGAAGCTTAGCGACTTCGAGCGCTTTTCCGGACGTGAGATCAAAATACGCACGAAGGCGCCGATCGGGAACCGACGTAACTTTCATGGAAGGCTCATCGGTGTCCACGACCAGGACATTGAACTGGAGCAAGACGGACAAACATTAAGAATCCCTTACGCAGGTATCGCCCAAGCGAACCTCGTGTACAGGTTTTCCAACTAGGTAGATGGCCATGCAACAAAGCAGCTCGCTCTCCCTTCAACACGTGATTGAGCAAGTCAGCCAAGAGAAAGGCATCGACGCGAAGATCCTCGTCGAAGCCACAGAACAGGCAATTCTGACCGCCGCTAAGCGAACCTTCGGTACGGAGCGCGAGTTGGAGGCCCGTTTCAATGATGAGACGGGAGCGGTCGATCTGTTTCAGTACATGACCGTCGTGCAGGCGGTCGAGAACGCCGAGCAGGAGATCTCCACGGACGAAGCCGAGAAGTACGGGCTCGAGGCAGAGGTCGGCGAAGAGCTAGGTTTCCAGATTTTCTACCTTCCCGAGGATCGCGAGAAGGCCCGAGAGCAGGACAAGCTCTTTGGCACGCTTCTGGGCTTGGACCAGAGCCGCCGCGGTTTTGGGCGGATTGCCGCGCAGACCGCGAAGCAGGTGATCATCCAGCGCGTTCGCGACGCCGAGCGCGAGCGCGTGTTCCTAGAGTACAAGAGTCGCACGGGTGAGATCATCACCGGCGTGGTGCGACGCTTCGAGCGGGGCTCGAACATCATCGTCGACCTCGGACGCGGTGTGGAGGCCGTCTTGCCACCGCGCGAGCAGACCCCGCGCGAAAGTTACCGCCCTGGTGACCGGATCGTCGCCTACCTCAAAGACATCGACCGCGAAGCGCGTGGTCCGCAGATCATCCTCTCACGAACCGACGTCGGGCTCTTGGTGAAGCTCTTCGAGATGGAGGTCCCCGAAATCTATGAGGGCATCGTGAGGATCGTCGCGGCGGCCCGGGAGCCCGGTGCCCGCTCGAAGATTGCCGTCAGCAGCCGAGACTCGGATGTCGATCCGGTAGGCGCCTGCGTGGGCATGAAGGGCTCGCGCGTGCAGGCAGTGGTTCAGGAGCTTCGCGGCGAGAAGATCGACATCGTGCCCTGGGATCGCGATCCAGCGCGTTTCGTATGTAATGCCATCGCTCCGGCCGAGGTCGTTCGGGTGGTCATCGACGAAGGCAACGCGAACATGGAGCTCGTGGTACCGGACTCAAAGCTGTCTTTGGCGATTGGACGTCGCGGGCAGAACGTGCGGCTCGCTTCTCAGCTCACCGAGTGGAAGCTCGACATCGTGAGTGAATCGCGCTTCCAGCAGATCGAGGAAGAGGCCATGACGGCTCTGTCGAGGCTCAGCGACGACGAGGAAATCGCCCGCGAGCTTTACCGCATGGGCTTCCGCAGCCTGGACGAAGTCCTAGACGCCGGCGAGGCCGAGCTCTCTTCGGTGCAGGGCATTGCTGCTGAAGACCTCCCGGCGCTCAAGGAACGGGCGAGCCTGGCGATGGAGAGCCTTCGCCAAGAGGCCCTGTCGACCATGGCCCAGCGCGAGGAGGCGCCCACCGAGCGTGAGCGGCTCATGCTGGTCCGCGGCGTGAACAGCCGGATGGCCGATCAGCTCGAGCGTTCCGGCTATGGCTCTGCCGAGGCGATCGCTGCCGAGACGGACGTGGATCGCTTGGCGCTCAAGTCGGGCCTGGGGGCTCAGAAGTCCCAAGTGCTCAGGGAAGCGGCTCAGCGGTTTGTCGGTCAAGAATGGCCGGCCATCGAAGCTCAGCTGAAGAGCAATCTGGAACGCGTGCGTGAAGCGGCGGCGGCGGAGCGAGCTGAAGCTGAGCAGGCGGCCGAGCTGCAGGCTTCGGCTTCGGACTCCGAGGAAGCCGAGCGCTCCCCCGAGGGCAGCGAGGGGCAGGGCGAGGATGAGGAGGCCTGAGCGTCGATGTTGGCCGTCGTGAGTCACCAAGAGAAAGAACGCAGCTCGTCGCGAATGTGCGCGGGCTGTCGCAATCGGGACGACCGGGCCGCGCTGGTGCGCCTGGTGTTCGGTGACCGAGCGCCGTTCGTGGCCGCAGACCTGGCACGGAAGCTGCCTGGGCGCGGTGTGTCGCTCCACCCGCGTCGTTCCTGCGTGCGCCGAGCGGTCCAGCGAGGTGGCCTCGCCAAGGCGTTCGGGCGGCAGCTGGACATCGAGCCCGAGGTGATCGAGCGAGCGCTCGTACAGCAGTATGTTCAACGGATTTCGGGGCTCTTGCAGTCTGCGGGCCGAATTCGCTGCGTGGAGCTCGGCGCGGACGCCGTTCATGCAGCGCTTCGTGCAGGCCGAAAGGGGTTCTTGCTCTTCGCAGAGGACGCCCGTGGGCGTCGCGAGGAGCTGGTCGCGGAAGCGACGCGGCGGGCGGTGCCCGTCGGTACGTGGGGAACGAAGGAGACTCTGGGTCGGGTCTTCGGTCGTTCCGAGCTAGGGGTTTTGTTGATTGCGAACGATGGGATTGCGGCTGAGCTCGCGCGATGCGCGTCGAGCATCACGGCACTGTCGGAGGACGAATGATGAAGGTGCGGGTCTACGAAGTTGCCCGAGAGCTGGGCGTCGAGAATCGCGAGCTGATTCAACGCATTGCCACGATGGGGATTCAGGTGCGTAACCACATGAGTGTCTTGGATCCCGCCGAAGTGGATCGAATTAAGCGTGCGGTCGGCAAAGACCAAAGTGAAGCGGTCGTCGAAGAGCGAATTCGACCCACGGTGGTGCGCCGTAAGCGAAGGAAGAAGCCAGCGGAGGAAGAGGCCGTAGCCGCGGCGCCGGAGGCGGCCACACCCGAGGCGGCGCCAGAGCCGGCCCGGGTTGTTCCGTCGCCGGCTGCCGAGCCAAAGCGCGTGGCCCAGCCAGAGCCGGTCGCGCCCGTGGCTGTCGAAGAGCCGCCGCCGAGTCCGCCGGAGCAACCGGTGGTCGAGGCTATCGCGGAGCCGCCCGCTCAGGTTCCGTCGCCGGCCGCGGCCGAGCCCGAGGCTCCTGCGGCACCCGAGCCTCCGCCGGCCGTCGAAGCCCCGGCCGCGCCGCCCGCTCCACCGCTTACGGCCGAGGAGCGTGAGGCGAGGCGGTTTGCGCACGATCCCCTGCCCCCAGGGGTCATGCGCCGCGGCAAGGCAAAAGCCCCGAGCGCGACGCCGCTCTCCGAAGGCGCCCGTCGGCGAATCGTCGCCGAGCACGCAGCACAGCGCGAGCAGGCGCCGCGACGGCGGGAAATTCGCGGTCGCTCGTCCATTGGCCCCACGGGCCGTCCGCAGGGTCGACCGGGCAAGAAGCGGATGCAGCCGGGCAAGAAGCCGAAGCAGACCGAGATTACGGTGCCAAGCGCGCAGAAGCGCGTGATTCGAATCGAAGACCAGATTCAGTTGCAGGCGCTCGCCCAGCGGATGAGCCTCAAGGCTACCGACGTCTTGATGAAGCTGATGGAGCTGGGCGTGTCTGGCGTGCACATCAACAGCACCCTGGACGCCGACACAGCGGCCGTCCTCGCCAGCGAGTTCAAGTACGAAGTCGAGAACGTGGCGCGAAGCGAAGACGAAGTCATCGGCGATGCGCGCGGTGAATTCGAGGATCTCGCAATGGACCGCGCCCTCCGCGCGCCGGTCGTGACCGTCATGGGTCACGTCGACCACGGTAAGACCTCCTTGCTGGATAGGATCCGCAAGGCGGACGTTGCTGCTGGCGAGGCCGGCGGCATTACGCAGCACATCGGTGCGTACCGCGTCGACACTTCGAGAGGGCCGGTGGTCTTTTTGGACACGCCGGGTCACGAGGCGTTTACCGCGATGCGAGCGCGTGGCGCCCAGGCCACAGACATCGTGATTCTCGTCGTCGCCGCTGATGATGGCGTGATGCCACAGACCAAAGAGGCCGTGAGCCACGCGCAAGCCGCCCAGGTTCCGATCGTCGTCGCGGTCAACAAGATGGACCGGGCGGATGCCCAGCCGGACAAGGTCAAGAACGAGCTCGCGGCCCTGGGCTTACAGCCCGAGGAGTGGGGTGGAGAAACGATTTTCGTTCCGTGCTCCGCGATCACTGGCGATGGCATCGAGGAGCTGCTCGACAACGTCCTGCTTCAGGCGGAGCTGTTGGACCTCAAGGCCAACCCGAACATTCCCGCAGAGGGTGTCGTCCTCGAAGCCTATCTCGACAGGGGTCGAGGACCGGTTGCGAACGTGCTGGTTCGAGACGGCACGCTCGAGGCCGGTGATTCGGTCGTGGCCGGCGCGGCCTGGGGCCGCGTCCGCGCGATGACCGACGACCGTGGCAGACAGATCAAGAAGGCTGGCCCCGCGACGCCGCTCGAGGTGCTCGGTCTGGCCGAGCTCCCGGCTGCCGGCGACCTGTTTTACCAGGTGACCGACCAGCGAAAAGCGCAGGCCGTGGCGGAGTCTCGCAGGAAGCCCAGCGGTGTGCCGGTCATGATGCCTGGTGGTGGTGCGCGCGGCCTCGATCAGCTTCAGCAGCTCATGCAGAGCGGCGAGGTCCGGGAGCTTCGACTCGTCGTCAAGGCCGACGTGCAGGGCTCAGTCGAGGCGCTTCACGGCTCACTTTCGGACTTGAGCACGGACAAGGTCAAGGTCGCCGTCATCCACACGGGCGTGGGTGGCATCACCGAGAACGACGTCATGCTAGCAAGCGCGTCGAATGCAATCGTTCTCGGCTTCAACGTTCGTCCGCAGGGCAAGGCCTCGTCGACGGCGAAGAAGGAAGGCGTCGAGATTCGGACCTATAACGTGATCTACGAAGCCATCGACGAGGTGAAGGCCGCGATGAAGGGCCTGCTCGCCCCGACGTTCGTCGAGAAGGAGCTCGGCAAGGCGGAGGTCCGCCAGACCTTCGGGATCCCGAAGATCGGGACCATCGCAGGCTGCATGGTGCTCGAAGGCAAAATCGTCCGTTCTGGCAAAGCGCGACTGGTTCGGGACGGTGTCGTCGTTTGGCAGGGCACGCTCGGTTCGCTGCGGCGCTTCAAAGAAGACAGCAAGGAAGTGCAGGCCGGCATGGAGTGCGGCATCGGACTTCAGGGCTTCAATGATGTGAAGGAGAACGACATCATTGAGTGCTACGAGGAAGAGCAGGTCGAAGCGACACTGTAGCCAGTCACGAGGAAGGGTTCGAAGATGGTCGTCGGCGTCTGTCAGCTTACGTTGTCACTGCCGGGGGTGAATTCTCTCAAGGCCAAGCGCTCGATCGTTCGACGACTGCTGGACCGGACCCGAAATCGATTCAACGTGGCCGCGGCCGAGGTGGCGCAACAGGATAGCCACCGGACGGCGGTTCTCGCCGTTGCGGTGGTGTCCAGTGATCGGGGGCATGCCGACTCGATGCTGCAGTCCATCGCTTCCTTCATGGAAGGGGCCACCGAGGCTGTCGTAGTCGATCGCTCGACAGAGTTGCTCTCCCTAGGTAGCGTCGGGGATTGGACGACGTGAATCATGGCCGACAAAGGTTTTAGACGGGCGGACCGCGTGGCGGAGAGGATTCGCGCAGAGCTCATGGAGTTGCTGCTGCGTGGGGCGGTCCGTGATCCTGCTGCTCGCGATGTCGTTGTTTCCGGCGTCCGGGTCACGGACGACTTGAGCATTGCGAGGATTTACGTGCGCGTGCTCGAGGAGCTCGGCCCCGACCAGCAGGAAAAGGTCGTCGAGGCGCTGAAGCGGGCCGGCGGGTTTTTGCGCCGGGAGCTCGGGCATCGTTTGCAGCTCCGGCACGTGCCGAGCTTGGATTTCTTCTGGGACGAGGTGGTCGACAGCGCGCTGCGCATCGAGTCGATTTTGGACGAGCTGCGTGAAGAGTCGGGCGCGTCAAATCCCGAGGAGTCCTGATGTTCGAACAAGTCATCGAGCAGATTCGCGCTGGCGAACGATTTTTGGTGGCCTGCCACCGTCGGCCCGACGCGGACTCCTTGGGATCGGCGCTCGGCCTCATCGCGACGCTTCGAGCGTTCGACAAGGACGCCACTCTGTTCATGCCCGAAGAAGTGCCGCCTCTGTTGCACTTCCTGTTGGAAGGAGAGTCCCCGGTCTCTTCTTGCGATGGCGACACGCACTACGATGCCACCTTCATCATGGACATCGCGGCCACGGCCTTGCTACCGCCCGGGTTCCCCGCCCCTGAAGTGGCGGGGCCAATCATCGTCATCGACCACCATCATGCGCATGACGACCTCGGCGACATCGTGGTCCGGGATACGAGTGCTTCGGCGACCGGGGAAGTCGTCTTGGGGCTGATTGATCAACTCGGGTTCGACGAGATTCCGGACGGGGCGGCCACTCCGCTCTATGCAGCCATCGTTTCGGACACCGGTGGGTTTCGCTACTCTTCGACCAGCGCCGCGACCCTGCGCTTGGGGGCGCGGTTGATCGAAGCAGGCGCAGACCCCTGGCAGGTAGCCCAGCAGATTTTCGAGTCCTGGGAACCGAGCCGCCTTCGCCTACTGGCTGCCATCTTGGCCACGATCGAGCTCGACTTCGACGGCCGCGTGGCCATCTTGCGCGTCACGCGGAAGGTGATCGCGGACTGCGGAGCCACGGATGATGACGTCGAGGGCATGGTCAACTACGCCCGGCGGCTCAAGGGCACCGAGGTCGGGGCGCTCCTCTGGGAGTTTCCCAACAAGGAGGGCGACGGATTGGATACGAAGATCAGCCTTCGGTCCGCCAAAGGCATGGACGTGTCGGAGGTTGCCCGGGAGCTCGGCGGCGGAGGACACCGTGCGGCCGCCGCCACGCAGCTCCCAATTTCGCTCGAGGAGGCTGCGGAGCGGTTGCACGCGGCGCTTGCGAAGCGATTCTGATGAACGGTGTTCTCGTCGTCGATAAGCCGACTGGCTGTACGTCACATGACGTCGTTCAGCGAGTCCGGCGCCTGCTCCGAACCCGTGCCGTCGGGCATGCGGGGACCTTGGACCCTTTGGCCACCGGCGTTCTGGTCGTCGCCATCGGTGAGGCGACCAAGCTCGTCGCGCATCTGCAGTCTGCGGACAAGCGCTACGAGGTGAGTATTCGACTCGGGGTGGAAACCGATTCGCTCGACGTAGAGGGTGAGGTCGTGCGGACTTGCCCGGTGCCAGAGCTGAGCGAGGGGCAAGTGCGGGAGGCGCTCCAGGCCTTTGTGGGTCGTCACCCTCAGCAAGTGCCCGCGCTGAGCGCGGTCAAGGTCGGCGGCCAGCCCCTTCATCGACGCGTCCGAAGGGGAGAGCATGTCGAGCCGCCCTCTCGCGAAGTGCAGCTGTTCGATGCACATCTGGACGAGCTGGGCCCGGACCGGCTGCAGCTCTCGCTGCATTGCGGCAAGGGGTATTTCGTGCGCTCTTTGGCGCGGGATCTGAGCGCCGCGCTCGGGACCTGCGGGCATGTCATCGAGCTGCGCAGGACGGCCAGTGGAGCCTTCGGCCTGTCCCAGGCCGTCGAGCTGGAGGCCCTGACGCCTGCGCTTGCCGAAGAGCGGCTGGTCTCGTTGCCGCAGGCCTGCGCCGGTCTCCTCAACGTTCAGCTCACGACCGACGGCGTGGACGATGCGAGACATGGTCGTCTCATCGCAGCTGACCGAGTCATCGGAACCGACTGGGAGGCGGCGGCGCCGGACGAAGCGCTGGCCTTGCTGTCGGAGGACGGGGAGTTGATCGCCCTAGGCAGGCGCGTCGAACGGGCCGTGCGCGTGACCCGCGGGTTCGTGAGCGATCACTGAGAGCCTGCGCACCGTATCGTTGGTCGGTGGGCCGCTCTCGATGCGCCCGGGTGCTTGCGCTCGCCGAACTAGCGGCAGTAGCCAGGAATGACGGCCAGGAGGTCGATAACGCAGGAATCGCCACAGCGGGAAAAGCCGTCTTCGCAGACACATGTATGTGAGCTCACGCGGCAAACCTCCCGGTCTTTCGTGCACTGCGCGTCCCTGCTGCAGCCCAACAGACATGCACCGGTCGTCGCGTCGCAGTAGCTGAAGTCGGCACAGCCCACACCATTGGTTCGGCAGTCGAGCGGGTCCACGCAGCTTCCCGTCTCGCAGAGGTGTCCGGATGGGCAGGAGGTCTCGCAATCGCCGCAGAAAGCGGGGTCATTGTCAGTGTTCACGCAGGCGCCACCGCAGCGGTCGAGTCCGGCTGAGCATACGCAATCGTTCGTCGCCTCGTCGCACAGCTCGTCTTGCCCGGGGCACTGCTCGCTACTGGTGCAGCCTGGCAGACAAGCGCCGGTCGTCGCGTCGCAGTACGTGAAACCGCTGCAGCCGAGACCGTTCGTCCGGCAGTCGAGGGGGTCGACACAGCTTCCAGCTTCGCAGAGCTGCCCGGGCGGGCAGGAAGTCTCGCAATCGCCGCAAAAAGCAGGATCGTTGTCAGTGTCGACACAACCGCCTTCGCAGTGCTCGAGTTCCGGAGAGCAGGTGCACGCGTGTGTCGCCGTGTCGCAGATCTCTTCTGTGCCGCTGCACTGCTCCGACTCGGCGCATCCGGGCACGCATTGCCCCGAGCTCTCGTCGCAGTAGGTGAACCCCGTACAGCCGCTCATATTGTTCCGACAGTCCCCCGGGTCGATGCAGCTTCCCGTCTCGCAGACGTGTCCGGACGGGCAGGAGGTCTCGCAATCGCCGCAGTACCGCGGGTCGGTCTTTGGGTTCACGCAATCGGCCCCACAGAGCAGCAGCGGGGCTGCGCAAGTGATGACGTCGCCCTTGGGCTCGTCCGGGACTGGCCCGTCGCCGCTGTCGTCCGGTATCCCGGCTTTCGGCGGCAGGATGCTAGGGTCGTCGATGGGCTCCATGTCCTCGGGGCGCAGGGTGTCGTCGACGCAAGAAGGTGTTGCACAGGCTGCGCCGTCGGGACACCCACAGCTCTGTCCGATGGCGCATGAGGCTTCGGCACAGGCCCGGTAGAGTAGGATTCGAACCAAACGGGCTTCGCCGGGAACGAAGCCTGTCTTGACTCGACGCCTCACCAAGGCCGCACTGCCGCCGGGTGCAAAAGCTTCGAGCTCGACGATGATCTCACGACCGAGATCGGCGCCTTCGGGGACGATTCCAAAGGTCGCGGGCAGTCGGTAAGTCCCCGTTTCGTCAGAGTCGCGAGCGGTCAGCCAAAAGTCTTTGAGCGAGGTTTCGACCTCCGTAGCTCCGCTCCCGGTGTCCACGAGCTTCGACACTCGCGCGCGGATTCGGTCGACCTCTGTCGGCACCTCGTAATCGGTGTCCATGAGAACGACGACTTGTGTGGACGGAGCCTCGCCACAGCTCAGCAGCACGAGCGCAAAACATAGGGCCGTTGCCCTGGGAGCCCGCAACAGAGTGGCCTGAGCTTGAGGATGGGCGAGCTGGCAGGTCGAGCGGTCAGACTTATTAGCAAATGACATGGAGCGGCGGAAGATGATGTGCGAACCCAAGGCTTGCAACTCGGAAGGGCTCCTTCGGCCTCCCAATCACGGCAGGGCATCGGGCGGCCGGCACGTACCGGGGGAGACCTCGGCGCGAGACGCAACCTTCGTTTCTCGATGCGGAGTTCAGAAACCTAGTGTTGACCGGCGCGGCTTCTTCCGCAGATGATTGCTGCACCTCGAGCAGCGCATCGTGGTCAGCCCCTCAGCGCCCCTATTGCGTAGAACCCACGATGTGTAAGCTTTCCGGCGGGCGGGGCAGGGTGTTTGTTACTATCCCTGACTGAGATGGCTGCACGGGCTCGACATGCGACCTTGCTCCTCGTCGTGACTCTCGCCCTCGGGGCTGCGGCTCTGTGGGTCGTTCGCGCGCGTCGCGGCACTAGAGTCGACGCAGTGTTCGCTGCCGTGCAGCCCCTGGTCCAGACCCTCGTGACCTCTGGACGCGTGGTGCAGCGAAGGCAGTCGGAGCTTGGCGCGCTCCTGCAGAGCACTGTTGCCGAGATTTTCGTCGACGAAGGGGATCTGGTCGAGGCGGACGCTTTGCTCGTTCGCTTGGCAGACGAGGAAGCACGCGCAGCGCTCGAGGAGGCCGAGGCTGCCGTGGACGAGGCCGAGGCCCACCTCCGACGCGTACAGGGCGTAGGACGTCGAGCCGCGGCTCAGTCACTGGAACAGGCCCGCCTGGAGGCATTGCAGGCGCAGCGTGAGCTTGATCGAGAGGAGCAGCTATTTGCGACTGGCGCGGTGAGTGAAGTCGCGCTCGAGAGAGCCCGGAGAGCGCGCGACACAGCCCGCAGCCAGAGAATTGCCGCGTCACTGGAGGTTGCGGTGGCTGCGCCGGAGGGCAGTGACGTTCGGGCCGCTGCGGCTTCGCTCGCACAGGCTCAGGCGAGACTTCGCGCTGCCGAGGTCGCGTTGCGTCGTACTCAAGTGCGCGCGCCGAGCACGGGAGTCGTCCTGGTTCGTCACATCGAGCCGAACGAAGTCGTGCGACCTGGACAGCCGCTGCTCACCTTCGCGGGGCAAGGCCCCCTCGAGATTCTGATTCGGCCCGATGAGTCGAATCTAGCCCTGCTACAGCTCGGGCAGCTCGCGCTCGTTTCGCCCGAGGCCTTTCCGAAGCGTCGCATTCCGGCGACGGTGGCGCGGATCGCCCCTTCGGTGAACCCCTCCCGTGGTACGGTCGACGTCAGACTCGCGCTGGCGGAACAGGTCGACCTACGTCCAGACATGACCGTCGCAGTGGAAATCGAGTTAGGGCGCGCGGAGGCGGCACTCGTCGTTCCGACATCTATCGTCCGGGACCTCGGCTCCGAGCGTCCCTGGGTACTCGTCGTCGAGGACGGGGTCGCGCGCCGCCGTGAGCTGCGGCTCGGTCTCGAAGGGGACGAGCTCGTGGAGGTCGTGGATGGATTGCAGGCGGACGAAGCTCTGATAGCGCCGGAGCTTGGCATCGATGAAGGCGAGGCAGTGCGCGTCCGTCGCAAGCGAGGCGGCAAAGCCGAGATTCCGTTGGAGCCGCCTGCGTCTTCGCAGGCTCAGGCGGAGGAAGGGGTTCGGTAGAGTCCCTGATGCTCGCGCTCCAGCTAGCATGGCGGTTTTTCCAGGAGGGACGAGCCCAGTCGCTTCTCATCCTAGGCGGCGTCACCGTGGGAATCGCAGCCTACGTGTTCGTCTCTGCAATTATCGCCGGACTTCAGGCGAACCTGCTGGACAAGACGCTCGGCACGCAGTCTCACATTCTGGTCGAGTCCGAGGAGCCTCCACCGCGACCGCTCATGGAAGCTGAGTCGAGCTACGCGCGCCGGGTCGAGCCTGCCGAGCCACGTCGTCGCCCGTTCGACCAGTGGCAACGCGCGCTGAAGCGAATCGAGCGAACGGAGGGCGTGACCGCGGCATGTCCCAAAGTCGTGGGCGCTGTTCTGCTGCAACGAGGCGCCACGCAAAAAGCGGCAGAGCTGCTGGGTGCGGATCCGGAACGACTCAAGCAGATCGTGGACTTCTCCTCCAAGATGCGAGCGGGTGCCTACCGACTCGGTAGCAACGACATCCTCGTCGGCGACGCGCTCGCGGAGGAGCTCGGCGCCGAGCTCGGGTCCACCCTTCGCGTCGTGGGCGATGGCAGCGAGGCTACGCTCCGAGTGACGGGCATCTTTCATCTCGGAGTGGAGTCCATAGACGGAGGGCGTGTGCTGACGTCGATGCGCAATGCCCAAACACTGCTTTCCCGTCTTGGTGACATCACCGCCATCGATGTTCGTGTGCGGGAGCCCTACGAGGCGGATACGATAGCGACGCGAATTGCAGAGCGCACTGGCCTCGAGACGGAGAGCTGGATGGAGCGAAACCAGGAGCTTCTGGTCGCGCTCCGCTCTCAGGATGCGTCGACACTGATGATCCGCGTTTTCGTGCTGCTGGCCGTCGCGATGGGGATCGCCAGCGTGCTGTTCGTGAGCGTCGTCCAACGGAGATCACAGATTGGCATTCTTCGCGCCGTAGGGGCCTCACAGCGCACGGTGCTCGCGGTCTTTCTGTGGCAGGGCGCACTACTCGGGATCGTGGGGGCGGTCTTTGGCACCCTGCTCGGCAGCGTCTTTGCAGAGATCTTGGAGTCTGGCGCACTGTTCGAGATTCGAGTCACGGCCCGGCTCTTTTTGTCCGCACTCGTCATCTCCGTCGTCACCGGCGTGCTCGCCGCCCTCCTTCCGGCTCGACGTGCGGCTCGCATGGACCCGGTTGCGGCGATTCGAGGCGAGGGATGACGGCCGAGAGCCTCGTCTCGCTAGAGGGGGTGAGCAAGTCCTTCGGCGACGGCGTCATGGTAGAGGTCCTGCACGGCATCGACTTGGAGCTTCAGCAAGCCGAGCTCGTTGCCCTCGTGGGACCCTCTGGCTCGGGCAAGAGCACGCTGCTCAATCAGATCGGTCTCTTGGACCGCCCGACTGCGGGCAACATCCGACTTCTCGGTCATGACGTGGCTCGCTTGGACGACGCAGCACTCACCTGTCTTCGCGGGCGCTCCCTCGGCTTCATTTTTCAGTTTCATCACCTGTTGCCGGCGCTGAATGTCCTCGATAACGTCGTCCTTCCGTCCGCCGTCGTGGCCGGGAGGTTCGAGCCCGGCCTCCGGGCGAAGGGGCTTGCCGTCCTCGAGGCCGTCGGCCTCGCAGAACGCGCGAATGCTCGGCCTCGCGAACTGTCTGGTGGCATGCAGCAGCGTGTAGCGGTCGCCCGCGCCTTGATTAACGATCCTGTGCTCGTGCTGGCCGACGAGCCCACCGGCAACCTCGACACCGAGACCGGCGACCAGGTGTTTGAGTTGCTGCGCCAGCGGAACAGAGAGCTCGGGACGGCGTTCCTCATCGTGACGCACAACCCCGCGATCGCCTCCCAGTGTCAGCGCGTAATCAAGCTCGTCGACGGACGCATCGTGGCGGACGGGAATCCGAGCACTGTGCTTACCTAGGCGACGAGCTGCAAAGCCTCGCGGGGATCGAAGTTCCGTAGCGGTCACGCCAACCCCGGAGGCTCCGTAGCCTCGAGGTCGGGAGCGAGCGGCACCTCACTCAGGCGCTTGGTCAAAGGCAATCAGACCCCGAAAGTCGAGGACCCGGCCGCTCAGCCCTGGAGCGACTCGACGAGGCTCTTCGTCGCGGGAATGGCCTCGATCATGGCCTCGATGCCCCGCTCGTTCCCCGCGTCGTTCATGGCGACGACTGACTGCTTGACGAGCTCCTCGAAGCTGAACGAGAGCTCGCGATGGTCCTTCTCGGTCCAGAGGCTGCGCTTGTCCATCAGCGCGGCGAAGTCGCCGCCATAGAGGTGCAACGAGTGGGCCGTCTCGTCGCTGGGGTTCTCGATGTGGTGGATGGCGTCCTTGCCGAGGCTCATCACTTCGCCGGCCTTCACTCCCAGCTCGGCCGCGACGCGCAGGCTACCGTCCTTGGTCTTCTCATAGACGGTGCTTCGCTCTTCACCGCTGATCTGGCCCATGATGGCGAACACCGTGTGGTTGTGGATTCCGCTGCGGAAGCGGGCCGGGACGCGCGCGTAGAGCATCGTTAGCTCCGGGGACTGATGGACGATGAGCTCGCCGATGGAGGCCCCGGGCGGGACCGCTGCCTGCAGGGCCGCGATGATGTCCGCGGGGTCGTTCTCGTCCAGCGCCTTCTTCAAGAGAGCCTCGCACTTCTTTGCGCTGCAGCCTTCCTCCCGGATCAACGCCTTGCACTCCGCTGCGAACCCTTCAATCGAGAAACTGCGCATGATCATTCTCCTTTTTCCTTCGAGGGCATCCGCATAACGCCCCTCCGTCTTGTTGAACATCAACGTACATGGTCGAGTTGAGCAATGGAAGTCGCATAGTTTGCATGTTTACTTTGCAAGAACGCACAGGCGTCGGGCATGCTCGAGGAACATGACGCTAGGCTGGGACGACCTGCGGGTGCTGATGACGCTCGGGCGGGCCGGCAGCCTGTCGGGCGCGGCCCGGATGCTCGGTCAGAACCACAGCACCGTGTTCCGTCGCGTCAACGCCATCGAGTCGCGCACCGGCGTGCGATTCTTCGAGCGGCTCAAGGAGGGCTATCGCCTGACCGAGGCCGGTGAAGCAGCGCTGCGCTGCGCTGAGCGCATCGAGGGCGATGTGCACGCGCTCGGCCGCGAGATCCTCGGACGGGACATGCGTCTGCAGGGCAAGGTTCGTCTGACCGCGCCGGAGGGGATCGCGGGGACCATGGGGCCCTGGCTCATGGCCGAGTTCAGACGCCTGCACCCGGACGTGACCGTCGAGTTCCTGGGCGCCCACTCCGCGCTCGATCTGGCAAGGCGAGAGGCCGACGTGGCCATCCGCGCCACGCTCAAGCCGCCCGATACGAGCCTCGGTCGTCGCGTCTGCAGTTTCCGCTTTTGCGCCTACGCGAGCCCGGACTACCTCCGCGAAAGCGCGAGTGTTCCGCTCGCCGAGCACGATTGGTGCATGATTGAGGGCTTCGTGCACTGGCTCGTGCCCGCTGTGTGGAAGAAGATGCAGCACGGCGAAGAGCGCTGTGTCTTCACGAGCCCCATGACCTCCTCGACCGTCGAGGCCGTCCGCGCCGGGATGGGGATCAGCGTCCTGCCCTGCTACCTGGGCGACGCCGACCCGCTCCTGGTGCGCGTGACCGAACCCTTCGAGTGGCTGACGCTCGAGCTCTGGCTGCTCACCCACCCGGACCTGCGCCATACGGCGCGCGTCAAGGCGCTCATGGCGTTCCTCCACGAAGCGTTGACCGCCAAGGCAGCCCTCTTCCGGGGCGACGAGGCGAGGCCCGGGCACACGCCGACCCTTCGCGTACCGGCATAGCGCGTTCCCCCGAGCACGCGCAGCGGCGCGTCCGCAGTCAAGGTTGCCGCAATGGCTCTCGAGCGGGGCGCGCGTCTGCTTTCGTCTGCACCGACCGAGCCTACACCGGAGCCTAGTGACGCCGAAGGTGATGTAGAGGGTTACAAATATTTACGCCAAAAAGGTGTACATTTTGGCTTTGGTGCTCAAATACTCTGCCGTTATTGACCCTTTAGGAGTAAAGTACAAAATGAGACCCACTCTGCACCAGCTCCTCCACCGGCCTTTCCTAGTCGTGCTGGCTTCTGCCGCTGGCTGCCTTCCCCTTGAGCGGGGGGCGACGACAGGCAGCGATGACAGCCTCGCGCAACAGCCAAAGGCGGCTCCCGCAGAACCGCCCACAACGGGTCCCGCAGAACCGCCAAGCGCCGATCCACAGTCGGTATCTACCGCCCCTGTAAAGCCGCTTGCCGTCGATCCCGTAGAACCTGCGCCTGCTGACGGAGTGTCGCCAGGCCGCGTGACCGTCACACCCAAGCGCATCGACGAGGTCCTGACAAACCCAGGCATGGGATTCGCCAGCTTCCACTTCGGCTGGTGGTGTGATCTGCCGCCAACCAACTTCGCACCGCAGGAATGCGCGCAGCGCGTGCGGCAACACTGGCCCGAAAACTACCCCGAGGCTGGAACGGCTTACTTCCGTTGGCACTGGCGGGATCTCGAGCCCGAGCGCGGCAAGATCGACTTCGACATGATCGACGCCGCGATCCAGGCCGCCAACGTGATGGGCATGACCTTGTCCTTCCGCGTCATGACAGTCGACGAGGGCAGGTCCGGAGTCCCAGACTGGCTGATCAGCGCTCCGTACAAAGTGGCCGGGCAATGGCAGCAAGGCGATGGCGAAAACACTTTCTGGCCAGACTATCGCGACGGCACCTTCCAGAGCGAGCACGCTCGCTTCGTCGAGGCCTTGGGCAATCGCTACAACGGTCATCCTGCCGTGGATCACGTCGACATCGGCACGGTAGGCTGCTGGGGAGAGTGGAACACCGCCTGTCTGCAGAACAACAAGGGGATCATTGACGTCTACGAACCCGCGAATGGCACCGAACGTAAGGAGATCGAGACGGCCTTGACCCAGATCATCGACCATTATCTGAGCGCATTCGGTGAGACACCGGTGGTCATGCTCGGGTTGGAAGGAGACGAGGTAGACCTCATGGTGCACGCGACTCAGGGCGGCGCGGGTTGGCGCCTGGACTGCTGGGGAGACTGGGGAATCTGGGGGGATGCCTGGAACCATCAAGAAGACCTCTACCCATCGATGATCTCCGCAGCCACGGCTCTGGACCCGGGCTTTGCGGACGTCTGGAAGCATGCGCCGGTCGAGCTGGAGGTGTGCGCGACGCTTGCCCGCTGGGAGGAGCTGGGCTGGTCGGCATCCGGGCAGAATGCAGAGGTCCAAAGGAGCTTCGACTGGGCCCTCGAACAGCACGCCTCGGTGCTCAACGCGAAGTCCGGCGCGGTACCCAGCGGCTACGTCGCTGCCATCGACGAGCTCCTCAGGCACAACGGATACAGGTTCGTCGTCGAGCGCTTCACTCACGAAGACAGGGTCCGGCCTGGCAGCAGCACGACCTTCGTCACGGACTGGAGCAATCTCGGCGTTGCGCCGCACTATCTGCCGCGAACCCTGGCCTATCGCCTACGCGGCGGCTCCATAGAGACGACGTTGTATAGCGAAGAGGACACGCGTGACTGGCTTCCCGGCAGCTGGACGGTCAGCGACAGCATCACCATCCCGGCCAACTTGCCCAAGGGCGCCTACGAAATCGACATCGCCGTGCTGGACCGTGACGGCCAAGCGCCTGCCACCCAGGCCTTGCCCCCACTTCAACTCGGCATCGACGGTCGCGGAACCGACGGCTGGTACACGCTTTCCCGGATGACCGTGGAGTAACGAGGCCTAGAAGGATTCGGAAATCGTGGGGTGCGCGTGCCTCCTCACGGACACAAGGAGTCCTGGCACGGTCGCTTCACGACCTGCCAGGTCTGACATGCGCAGGCGGGAACTCAATCGAGGGGGTTGTTCTCGAGCGCTTCGGGGGTGTCGACGTCGATGTTGACGGCGGCGCTGTCGACGTCGACGTAGCAGATTGCGTCCGAGTGCCGGTGAAACAAGGACTTGCCTCCAATGTCGCCGGACAGCTGGTGTCTCCGCCGGCCGAACTTCATCGACGACTCAGCGGCGCGCCTTTTCGAATGCGGTCTTCTCCTCGGGCGTTGCTTCGGTTTGGTGCTTTTCTTTCCACTCCGCGTAGGGCATCCCGTAGACGATGGTCCTGGCGCCCTCCTTGTCCAGGCTCAGGCCCTTGGCTTCGGCGGCTTCCTGGTACCAGCGGGACAGGCAATTTCTGCAGAATCCGGTGAGGTTCATCATGTCGATGTTCTGGACATCGGTTCGCTCTTGCAGGTGCCGCACGAGCCGGCGAAAAGCCGCGGCCTCCAACTCGGTTCGGGTCGTTTCATCCAGGGTCATGGGATTCATTCCTCCGTTCGCTCTGCAAAACCTAAGGCCTCCGCTTCGTCGGGCAAAGCCACGGCTATTCGCGGCCCTCGATAGAAGGTACACTAGGAAATGTCAGGAGGGCTTCATTGCCTGCCGTTTCGAACAGCCACTGGGCCACCCTCAAGGCATGGAGGCGCGGCTCGAAGCGGTCGACTAATACGAACCGCCCAGCCTCGCGTCTCCTTTTGGCTTTACATTTGCGTGGTCGACATCGGGACCGGGGATACTCACTCGGCTCTGATCGAGAGTTCGATTTCCGCGTGCACGCGTTGCTCGCCGGAGAACTCCGCGTCGACGACGAGCAGGGTGGTATCTGGGCCGAGCGACTCGATTCGGCTCGCGGCGCGCCGTGCCCGCTCCTCGAATGTCCAGTTCCAAGGGTCTGTGCCCGAGCGTCCGACCACCTTGGTGTCGCCACTCTCACCGGCCTGGAGCGCCCGCAGGTCCAGCGATACCCTCACCATGGCAGAGCGGTCCGAATCGGCGTCCGCCCAGACTTCGAAGTCGAGCAGCCCTTCACGGTTCGACACGCTTAGCTGAAACGGCTCCGTCGTGTCGACACTCGCGCTTCCGAGGCTTCCCGAAAGAGAAGCTTCGACGGGATACAGCGTGTTCTGAGGCGAGTGACCGAGCAGATGTGCGAGCAGGAACGCGCCTAAAAAAGATGGAAAAGAAATCATCATCAAACCCTCCGAGGCTCAGTGTCGAAGGATCTGTCACGCAGGATTCATGCCATGGGAGAGCTGCCCGCATTCACCGATAATCGCCGCAAGGGTTGTCGCGAGCGCACCACACTGTGGTCGCAGTGACACGCTTCGTAGCGTTGGCTGCGATGTAGCGTTTCGGTGATTTGTGCGATGACTGACACTGCAATTTCCGCTGGTGAGCGGGCGCCGATCGGCAGACTCACGGGCCCGTGAATTCGTGTCAGCTCGCTTTCGCCGGAACCAGCGCGGCTCAAGCGCCCAGGACGCGAGGCGTGCGTTTTTCGACCGCGCAGCGTGCATCGAGCGAGAGGGCAACGAGGGCCGCGTCGGGCCATCGGCGGTCGAAGCGCTATCGCCTCGATAGGATCTGGGCTTCCATCTCCTGAAGAGTGCGAGCCTTGGCCTGCAGGGACTGAACCCTGCCGGCCATGAACGTGACCTCTTGCAGATTCTTGCTCGCGACGGCGCCTCGCAACTGTTCGAGCATGGCGTGGCTCTCTTCGAGCATTTGAAGCGTCGCCTGCTGGTGGGCCTCACAGCCGGGCGGGGCCTGAATCTGTCTCGCTTGGGCCTGCATTCTCGCGCTGTCTTCGATCAAAGTATCGAAGGCGCGGCTGTCCCCGCGCGCGCTGGCTTCGACCAAGGCCATGGCAAAAGCCTCGGGCTTCGCGGTGGCGTGCGAGCTTTGGATCGCCCCCATCTGCTCGAAGTAGGACGCTGCGTTCGAAGCGGAGTCGGGCGTCGGGAAGGAGGCCGCGCTGGCAGCGCTGCGCGATGTGTTCGTCGCAGAGGCGCTCGAGCCCTGGGCCGCGGAGATCGGGCGGCTCGGTCGCCGCCGCGTATTGGACAAAACGAAGCGGCCGTCGGGGCCGAGCTCGATGCTTTCCTCGTCGGACTCCTCAGCGAAGGCCAGCGCCCGACGCTGCGAGCGGACGGGCAAGGGGTTCGGCGTGACGGCCGTCACGCTGGGGAGCGGCTTTGCGGGCCGATCCGGCTCGAAAAGCGGAGTCTCGGCCTGAGGCTCTTCCAACGGCGCGGCGTCGCGTGTCTCGACCGGCCGCGAGCGCCCAAACTCACGCCCTAGCAGGAAGGCGATGAGCAGCAGGGACGCGGTGAATGCCGCGAGCAAGGCCCAAATCAGCCGCTGCTTCGAGTCTCCTTGCGCCATGTTTTAATCATACGGATGTACGGCGGCCCTCCAAACCGGCAGAAAACTTCGTATCGCCATTGCGACCGTGATTTCCTTAAACCATGGGTCGCGAATCCATATGCCCGCCTCCGGCCGTTCCGATCGGGCTCCCTGCGCCGATTCGACTCCGCCGCCAGCCTGAGTTCCGGGTCCCCCAGTTCACGGTGGCGCGCGCTTCGCAGGCCGCCTGGGTGCGGGGTCTGAACGACTTCGGCGAGCTGTTCGGCTCGCTCGGGCGCCCCAGCGCGGACGCCTTTTGGGCCCGCGCCCAGCGATTGCATCCGGAGGCCGGGGACCCGACCCCACAGGCGCGCGCTGGCCTGGACGCGCTCGTCGAGTCGATGAATCAGGAGGCGGCGCTAAGCTTCATCGGCAAGATTGCCGCCCGCATCGACACCGGGCGCATGGCGGTGACGCACCTCAAGGTAGAGCACGCTCTCAGGCGCACCCCGGAGGCGCTGCAGACCAAGCTCCCGACCCCCGTGTTCGTGCTGGGCCTCTTCCGGAGCGGCACGACTGCGCTTCACCGCTTGCTCGCCCAGGATCAGGACAACCGCACTCTGCCACACTGGGAGAGCTTCGATCCGGTCCACAGTCCGCAGGGTCCCGCCGCCCGTCAACGCGAGCTGGCGCGCACCTTGCGCCTGGCCGACCTGCTGTCTCCGAGCATCAAGGCCATACACCCGATGAACGCCTACGATACCGACGAGTGTCGTGCTCTGTTCACCAACGTATTCCGAACTCCGCAGTTCAACGTCCAGTACCGGGTTCCCAGCTACCTGCAGTGGGTGCTTCGACAGGACGCACGCATCGCTTACACGGCTTATCGGCGTCAGCTCCAACTCGTTCAATATCACCGCCCCGCAGGCCAGCGCTTCGTTCTCAAGGACCCCACGCACACCTTCTTCATCGACACCATCGCCGAGACCTTCCCCGACGCGCGCTTCATCTTCATTCATCGCGACCCGGTCAAGACGATGAGCTCGATCTGCAGCTTGCACGCGTACACCCGCTCCGTTTTTAGCAGCGACGTCGAGGCCCAAAGTGTCGGTCGCGAGCTCTCAGAGAGCTATCTGACGACCATGTTCGACGACGCCCTGGCTGCGGCTGACCGCATTGCGGCCGGTCGACTGACCCATGTTCGCGCCGACCAGCTTTCACGGTCCCCCATCACGACCATTGCCGAGGCCTATCGTGCACTGGGCATGGAGCTCAGTGATCAGGCCCGGCAGTCGATTGCGGCCTACCTGGACGCCGAGAAGCAAGCTCCGAGCCCGCGTCACGAGCACCGTACACGCGGCTTCGGTCTCGACGAGCCCGCGCTCTACGAGCGATTTGCGAAGTACTGCGACCGCTTCGGATTCGGGAAGAAGAGCGCGTAGGGAGGCTTCGTGAAGCGTGCTGGTGGCGGCCATCGCGAAGCGCGTTTCAGGAGACCACCCGTCTTCGCGCAGCGTGCAATCCGCCAAGCGCGCGCCCGTGGCTCTGGCTGTCGGGCGCCTTTGTTCGGGAGGCGACTTTGCTGCTCGATCCTGGAGGCGCCGACCGGATTCGAACCGGTGAATGGAGGTTTTGCAAACCTCTGCCTTACCACTTGGCTACGGCGCCGGAGGGAGCCGTTTTGTAGCGCTTCCCCGACGCCTTGTCTACGAATCTGTGTTCGAAATGCGTGACGGATCACGGTCTGCTGTGGCCGCTAGTGTCCTGGCGCGGCAGGTGCTAGGCACCTCGCATGACGTCACAGGATTCCTTCAAGAGCCGCGCCCAGATCACGGTAGACGGCCGCCAGGTGACCCTCCGCCGCCTCGACGCCCTGACGCAGGCTGGCTTCGCGGGGGTCGAAACCCTTCCTTATTCGATTCGGGTCCTTCTCGAGAATCTTCTGCGTTACGAGGACGGGAAGACGGTCACCCGCGAGGACATCGAGGCGGTCGCCAACTGGGATCCGAGCGCGACGCCGAGCGCGGAGATCGCGTTTCGACCCAGCCGCGTGCTTTTGCAGGATTTCACAGGGGTTCCGGCCGTGGTCGACCTGGCCGCGATGCGCGATCAGTTCGCGAAGATGGGTGGCGATCCCAGTCGGATCAATCCGCTGCAGCCCGCCGACCTGGTCATCGACCACAGTGTCCAGGTGGATTCCTACGGCCTGGCGCGCTCGTTCGAGGACAACGTAAATCGCGAGTTCGAGCGTAACGTCGAGCGCTACGAGTTTCTGAAGTGGGGCCAATCCGCATTCGAGAACATGCGCGTCGTGCCTCCCGGCACCGGCATCGTTCACCAGGTCAACCTGGAATACCTTGCTCAGGTGGTCTTCAGCCGCGGTGCCGACGGCGAGACCCTCGCGTATCCGGACAGCCTGGTCGGAACGGACTCTCACACCACGATGATCAACGGCCTGGGCGTCCTCGGTTGGGGCGTTGGCGGTATTGAAGCCGAAGCCGCCATGCTGGGCCAGCCGATCAGCATGCTGCTTCCGCAGGTCGTGGGCTTCCGGCTCTCCGGCAAGCTCCCCGAAGGCGCGACCGCGACAGACGCCGTGCTGACGGTCACCCAGATGCTGCGTGCGCGGGGTGTCGTCGGGAAGTTCGTCGAGTTCTATGGGCCCGGCATGCAGTCGCTGTCCTTGCCAGATCGGGCGACCATCGCGAACATGGCGCCCGAGTACGGCGCCACGATGGGCTTCTTCCCCGTCGACGCCGAGACCCTCGACTTCCTGCGCTTCACCGGTCGTGACGAGGCCCAGGTGCGACTCGTGGAGCGTGTTCTGAAGGAACAGGGGCTGTTCCACACGTCGGATTCCCCGGAGCCGCGCTTCACCGACACCCTCGAGCTCGACCTGGCCGAGGTCGTTCCGTCGATCGCCGGTCCGAAGCGTCCGCAGGATCGCATCGCGCTCACCGACGCCAAGCGCAGTTGGCAGCACGTGCTGCAGGGCTTCGATGCGTCGCCCGACAAGTCGGCCGAGGTGACGCGTGGCGGCGAGACGTTCACGCTGAGGAACGGGGCCGTCGTGATCGCGGCCATCACCAGCTGCACGAACACCTCGAACCCGTCGGTCATGCTGGCGGCCGGGCTCGTGGCTCGCAAAGCCTTGGAGAGAGGGCTTCAGACCAAGCCCTGGGTGAAGACGAGCCTTGCGCCGGGCTCTCAGGTGGTCACCGAGTACCTCGATGCCTCCGGCCTGACGAAAGACCTCGACGCGCTTCGCTTCAACCTCGTCGGCTACGGCTGCACGACCTGCATCGGCAACTCGGGGCCGCTGGACCCCGAAATTTCCGAAGCGATCAAGAGCGAAGACTTGGTCGTCACCTCCGCTCTAAGCGGCAACCGTAACTTCGAGGGCCGGGTTAACCCTCTGACCCGCGCCAACTACCTGGCCTCGCCCCCGCTGGTCGTCGCATACGCGTTGGCCGGCACCATGGACATTGACTTCGCGACCGAGCCGCTCGGCAAGGGCAAAGACGGCAAGGACGTTTTCCTGAGGGATATTTGGCCGAGCCACCAAGAGATCACCGAGACCCTGCGAACCTCCGTGAAAAAGGAGCAGTTCGTGGAGCGCTATGCCCGGGTGCTTGACGGAACCGCGCAGTGGCGAGAGATCGAAGCGGGTGGAGGCGACATCTACGAATGGAAGCCCGAGTCGACCTACGTCCGGCTTCCGCCCTTCTTCGAGGGCGTCAAGCCGGGACAACCCGAGCCGGTCACGGACATCGAGGGCGCCCGCGTTCTTTGTCTGCTCGGCGACTCCGTCACGACGGATCACATCTCCCCGGCCGGCGCCATCGCGCTCGACGGACCAGCTGCGAAGTACCTTCAGGAGCACGGGGTGACGCCGCGCGACTTCAACAGCTTCGGGAGCCGCCGCGGCAACCACGAAGTGATGATGCGCGGCACCTTTGCCAACATCAGGCTTCGCAACCTGCTCGCCCCAGGGACCGAGGGTGGCTGGACGCGCTACCTGCCGACCAACGAGCAGATGAGCATCTACGATGCGGCGATGAAGTACCAGGCCGACGGGACCCCGCTGGTCGTGATCGCGGGCAAGGAGTACGGCACGGGCTCCTCCCGTGACTGGGCTGCCAAGGGCACGCTCCTGCTGGGCGTGCGGGCCGTCATCACCGAGAGCTACGAACGAATCCACCGCTCGAACCTCATCGGCATGGGCGTCCTTCCCCTGGAATTTCTCAGCGGTCAGAGCCGCGAGTCGCTCGGCCTCAGCGGAGAGGAGACCTTCTCCATCAGCGGCATCGGCGAGAACCTGACGCCCGGTAAGACCCTGCAGGTGAGCACCGACAGTGGCAAGACCTTCGAGGTAAGGGCACGAATCGATACGCCGCAAGAGGTCGAATACTACCAACACGGCGGTATCCTTCAGTACGTCTTGCGTCAGCTGGCCGCGAACGCATGAGACTTCGCGCATGTCCCTCATCTTCGTGATCTCGCCACCGCGCGCCGGGTCGACGCTGCTTCAGCGGATGCTCGGCGCGCACTCCGAGATACTGACTCATCCCGAGCCCCATCTGATAAGCCCGATCGCACATCTGGGCGTCTACGGGAACGTCGACAAGGCTCCGTACGACCACATCAACGCGGCCGAGGCGATTCGCTCCTTCATCGCGGACCTGCCCAAGGGGGAGCAGGACTATCTCGACGCGCTGCGCGCGTACACGGATACGCTGTACGGGCGGATGCTGTCGACCAGTGAGTGCAGCTATTTCGTGGACAAGACACCGGCCAACGCGCTGGTCCTGCCATTTCTGCAGAAGCTCTATCCGGACGCCAAGTATCTGGTCCTAACTCGCCATCCGCTGGCCGTGTTCAGCAGCTACGCGAACAGCTTCTTCAATGGCGACTGGCAGGCCGGGCAGGCCTTCAACCCGATCTTGCAACGCTACGTTCCGGCGATGGCCAAGTTTCTCCGCCAACCACAGGTCCCGGTCTTTCAGGTCGCCTACGAGCGACTGGTGTCCGAGCCGGAGGCCGAGCTAGAGGGCATCTTCGCGTTTCTGCGTCTGCAAAACGAGCCGGAGGCCGTTCGCTATGGCGAGGCCGGGCCTGCCAAAGCAGGGATGGGAGACCCGATCAACGTGAACCAGCACAGCGCTCCCATGACCGCTTCGGTCGACAAGTGGGCCGAGGAGCTCGCGGCCGATCCGGACAAGAAGGCCCTTGCCGCTCAGATGATCGACGCGCTCGACCCGCGGGATCTGGAGACCTGGGGCTGGCCGCTCGAGACGGTTTGGGGACCACTACAGAACGCCGGTGGTCAGGCGCCGCCCAAGCCCATCTGGAACAGCTATACCGTGCAGCGCCGGTTGATGCTCGCCCTCAAGAAAGACATCGACAAGCGGCCCCACGGCAAGTTGATTCGACGTATCAAGTACTACTGCGACGTTCTGCTACGCGAGTGAGCAGCACCTGGGACTCGGCGTAGCCGCTGAGGGGTTCGCCTTCGAAGTCCCCCCAGTGCCGTTCGATCAAGAAGCCGTTGTAGTGCAGCAGGGCTTGGAGCTCCTGCGGAAAGAACTGACGCTGCGTGAGCGGCGTCGAGAAAGAGCGGCGAGGGTCGGTCGGGTGCTCGAACTCCATCCGCACGGTTTGGATCTGCGTCGCGTGGTCGTAGTCGAAATACTCCCGGTACACGTATCGCTCTCCGTCGCGCGGGTGTCGAATCAGTCCGCCCTTGTACCCCCGGCTCGGGTCGCGCGCGAGGCTCGCTGGGGCCGGGAGCAGGACGTCGAAGGCGAAGTGGCCGTCTTGGTTCAAGTGCATGCGCACGGTCTCGAAGCCACGCTCGATCTGCGTTCGTGTGTACAGGTGCATCCACACATTGAACGGCGCGATGACGAGCGCAAAACGCGCCTCCAAGCGTAAAGACAGCAGGTCCGCTTGATGAAGCTCAACCCGGGCGCGGGTCTTTTTCGGGAGCCGCTGAAGTCGCTCCGCTGCTCTCTGCAGCATGGGCTCCATGCTGTCCACGGCCAGGACGTCGATGCCGGCCTTGGCCAGCGCGAGGGCGACGCGCCCCGTGCCAGCACCGAGCTCTAGCACGGGGCCGCCGTAGCGACGGGCGAGGTCGACGTAGAAGCGCACGTCGTGACGTCGTAGCCGGTAGGCCTGGTCGTAGTACCGAGCGTCCTCGTAGTGCGCGTCGGAGCCGACGAACGAGAGACGTGCGGTCTTCGTTTTCTTTGAGTCATTCACGGTTTTTCAGCAGGTGTCGCGCCAGCTCGGCAAAGCCGAGGCCGCGCTCGGCTTCTGTGACGAATGCGGGAGGGGTCGGGAGTCGATGCAACTGCGATCGAACGTTGGCCACGCCGACGCTGACGGGGAAATAGGTGAATGCGTCGGCGTCGTTTCCGCTGTCGCCGACGAAGATCCAACGTTCTCGTTCTCGCTGGAGCTCGATGCCGAGCTCCCGATGCAGCGCCCGCACAATCCCCGTGGCCTTGTTCCAGTCGCCTGGGATGGCATGGGCGTGTACGGTCGAGACGAGACTGCGCGCGCCATGTTGCTCGATGATCCGGACCAAAGCGCTCAGCTGGGAGTCGGATAGCCGCGCTTGTTCTCCGACATCGAAGGCCAGGTCGCAGCGTCGCGCACGCTGGTCATCGGCGAGCTCGACCTCCGGCATGCGCAACTGGACATCCCGACGGATCCGCTCGAGCAGCGTGGCCTGGTGCAAGCGCTCCGGCG
Source organism: uncultured delta proteobacterium (assembly GCA_963746475.1). Lineage (GTDB taxonomy): Bacteria > Myxococcota_A > Polyangia > Polyangiales > Houyiibacteriaceae > SG8-38. The sequence continues at coordinate 71,780 of CAVVBB010000003.1, read as the reverse complement.
CTTCGTGAAAGTAACCCTCTGAAAAGCCCTCTTCGGAGCAGCGCGCCCAGCCTGCGCCATTTTCGCCGATCGCCAAGTCCACCGGCCATAGTCGCGCGAGCACGTCGGTCCAGCCGAGGGGCCGACCGGTGACGGCGACGAGCCGTAGGCCCGACTCGGCCAGTGCATGCATGGCGGAAAAGGCCGCAGACTGGAGAACACCCCGCTGCGTCACGGTGTCGTCGATGTCGAAAACGACACCACGGATCGAATCCGCCCGGAGCTCTCGGAGGGTCCTCATCGAGGGTCATGCATACCACAGTGACTTGCGAACGACCTGTCCCAGGCGTACCGTTGCGGTTGAGGGAGACTATATCAGTGCCTAATCTTGGATTCGGCGAGCTCGTCATCGTACTGCTGATCGTGATGCTGATTTTCGGCGCTGGTCGGCTCCCACAAATTGGCGAGGGTCTTGGAAAAGCCATCCGGAACCTGAAGCGAGGTTTGAACACCGACGACGACATCGACGTCACCCCGGCGGACAAGCAGGTCACCGAGAAATCGGCCAGCAACGCTGAGGACGCGGAAGTCGCCGACATCGTCGAGAAGCGCTGAAGAGGGCGGAGGAAGGGATTCCTCCCCTCGATCTCCTGGCCTAAGAAGCCGCAGAGGCCGGAAGACGGGGAAAGGCGGGGGACAAGTTCCCGCTCGTAATCGCTCGTTCTGACGAGGTTTCTGCTAGAGAACTCGCAGCAGGTCGCCGCCTCGGCGCTGCGATCTTTGCCGAATAATTTTCGTAACTTCAGGGGCTTACATCGGTGAAGCTTGTGCCGCGGGTGTCTAGGATGTTCTTGCAGGCCAGGCGCAGGGCTGGCGAGAGGTCGCCGCTGCTGCCGACTTCGCGCAGGTCTGCATGACGGAGCATTGGGGCGAGGAGCAGGGCAACGTCGAGCGGGCACTTGGGGTTGCGGACCAGGCTGTTGCGAGGGCGATAGCGAACGACCCAGCGCCGATGCTCGAACACCACTTGAAGCAGCTCTGACGAGTTCGGACGCGCCGCGCAGACGCGCACGACCTCGTCCTCGGTGAGCGCCGGGTTATCGAGGAGGATCCGGATGACGTCGGGGTGCGGGTCGCGAACCACCCGCTCGATGAGCCGGCGGTCGTGGGTTCGTGCGAGTGCTTTTCGTTCGCCCAGGGTGAGCGGGCGTCCACGCCCAAGTTCCGGAGCGGGTCGCTTCACACGCTCATCCGAATCGTCCGCCGGCGAGCGCAGGCAGTCGGCGGCATCGTGCAGCTCGAGCTTGCGGGCAGCCACCGCCAGCTCCGCCCGCCTCGACAGGACCGCGGGACGGAACAGGGCGAGGGCGACCGGCAGGAACACGGGCTGTGCGGCTGGTCCTCGGAGCGCGGCATGCTGATAGGCGGCGGACAGAAAGTGAGCCACCTCACCATCGGTCATCGAGTCGAGCTGCTCTCCTACGAGGCCGACCCGAAGCGTGATTTCTTCAATGTGGCGCAGGCGCTCGCACATCTGCTCAAATCCCGCATCTTCGACCACTCTCGACGTTATGTCGCTTCAGCGAGGGTCCTGGCAAATTCGGTGCCTCTTGACCATTTCCACATGCACGCATACACCTTTCGGAGCCCATGTCCGAAAGCGCCGATCAGCCGCGCCTAATCAAGCGGTATACCAACCGGAAGCTCTACGACACGAGGGACAGTCGTTACGTGACCCTGGACCGCGTTGCCGAGCTCGTCCGCAACGGTGAGCAGCTACGGATCGTGGACAATGGCAGCAAGGAGGACCTCACCCAGGTCACCCTCGCGCAAATCATCTACGAGGAGCAGAAAAACGGGCAGGGCGATGCCGCGATGGAGGGCAGTCTGCGCAACTTCATTACGCAGGGCCGTCATCGCCTCATGTCATCGTTTCGGGAGGGTCCGTTTGGTCGCTTCATAGACTGGGCCGAGGAGCTGACCGGAGAGATTCATCGGGGCGCCGATGACCGGGTGCGGGCCCTATTGGAGGGCGCCGCAGAGCACGTTCGTCATTTGCAGGCGGAGGTGAGCCGCTTGCAGGCCAGAATCGAGGAGCTCGAGACCCGAATACGCCAGCCGGGCGAGAAGACTACAGATAAACCCGAGCCGCCCGACGAAGTGGAATAAATCCAATCCCGGGCGGTTGAGCCGTATAGCCATGGCAAATAGCCCACGAAAGCCCAGTTCAGTGACCGCCGAGGACCGGGAGCTCTTCGAGAGAGAGGCGCGGCCACACCTGGACACTCTCTACGGGGCCGCTCTGAGGCTGACCCGCTCGAGCGTCGACGCGGAGGACTTGGTCCAGGACACCCTGGTCCGCGCCTACCGATTTTATGACCGCTTCGAAGCGGGAACCAATTTCAAAGCCTGGCTTCTTCGCATTCAGATGAACACCTTCGTGAACCGATACCGGCGTACGACTCGTGAAAGAGCCGTGTTCGACGGGGCGATGGCTCGCCCGGTAGGCGAGGGCGCCATGAGCCGCGCCAGCATGCGCGCTCTCACCGATCCAGTCAGCGACGCGCACCGAAGCCTCATCGCAGCCGAAATCGCCGCGGCCTTCGATGACCTCTCCGAAGAAGCCCGCACCATCGTGCTGCTGTCCGACGTCGAAGAGCTTTCGTACAAGGAGATTGCGGAAATCGTCGGCTGCCCCATTGGGACCGTGATGTCCCGTTTGCACCGCGCCCGCCGGTACTTGCGGACCGTCCTGCAGGAGCATGCCGTCGAGCTCGGAATCGTCGAGGAGCAGACGGAGGCCGAGGCCGAAGCCTCGTTGCTCTCGCTCGATGAGTTCCGACACAAGAAAGGGATGGAACAATGAATTGTAAGAAGTTCAAGCTTCATCTCGGGACATTCGTCGACGGAGAGCTCGACCCGTCGAGCCAAATGGAGTTCGAACGTCATCTCGACGTTTGCGCCAAGTGTCAGGAGGACCTCGCATTCGAGCGTTCCTTCCGCGCTCAGACCCGAGCGGCGCTCGGTGATGTGAGCGCCCCCGATCATCTCTGGGGGCGGGCGCTGCGCCGACTCGATCAGGTCGACGAGTCCCGTTCCGACCACAGCGTCGTCGACGTTCAACCCATGAAATGGAGGCACGCCTGGCCCATCGCTGCTGCCGCCGCCGCACTGCTCGTGATTGGGACCGTGGTGGATCTGCCGCGGACCTCCGGGTTCAAGGGTGCGAGCATGGGGCTTCTGCAAGACGCGGTCGCGGTACACTCCCAGGGCCTTCCTGCGGACGTCACCGCCGAGCGCCCACAGCAGGTGGCGGACTACTTTCAAGGCAAGACACCGTTCCCGGTGCGCCCTGCGAAGTTCGACCAGCCGAGCCTTCGGTTGATGGGCGCTCGCTTCATTCGGATCGGTGCGCTCCCCGCGGCTGCGCTGTACTACAGCCTGGGCGGCCAGCGGGTGACCGTGCTCGTGTTCGAGTCCCCGGATGACTTGATGGACGGGGCACAGATCGTACATGTCGGTGGACGTGAGCTCTATTATCGAGACGTAGGGGGTTATTCAGTGCCGGTCGTCCGGCACGGTGGCTTGAGCTACGCCTTCTTCGGTGACCTGGACCGCCCCGCGCTGTTTAGGCTCGCGGCCTCGGCTCACGTCTCGTACTGAGCCGCCTGAGGCCTCGCAGCCTCCGCAAACCGTCTCCCTACGTTGACATGGGGATAGCGTGCCCTCTATTCTTTTTTTTGACGCTGACGGAACTGTACAGCGTGATCAGGGGGAGGCGCGAAACGATATGTCCAAGCCAAACAGGGACGACGCAATGGGTGCAGGCGAGTCGGCGGCGATCGACGACGAAATCGACGAGTTTGCAGAGACGGCATTCAACGCGCTGGTGATGGACAAGGTCGACGCCATGGTCACGCAGCCTCCCGCTGCGAAAGCTACGGCAAAGAATGGCAACGACTACGAGGACGTCGAGCTGGACGACGTCATCATGGTTTCCGATGCGCCCCCGGCCCCGGAGCCTCAGGCCGCCGAGGAGGTTTTCGCTGAGCCGCGGACCCAAGACGTCGAGGTGGCCCGGTTGCGCTCCGAAATTTCCGGGCTCAAGGCCAAGCTCGCCGAGTCGTCTGGAGGAGTCTCGAGCCGGCAGTTTCTCGACCTGCGCGAGTCCTTGAATAGCAAGGACAAGGAGATTCTACAGCTGCGCGATCAGGTGAGCGCGCGCGATAAGGAAATCTTCGACCTACGCGATCTGACTCTGTCCTTCGAGCGCTCGAAGGCCGACTTCGACGAGAAGACCGCCGGCCTGGAACGCTCGCTGTCCAAGGCGCAAGAGGCCATCGCCGGACTCACCGAGGACAAGGAAGCGGCCAACAAGCGTCACGAGGACGTCAAAGGTCGTTTCGAGCGCATGAGCGAGAAGGCTCGGGGGCTCGAAGAGGAGCTCACGGCGGAGCGCGCGGAACGCGCAGACGAGGTTTCCGAGCTCAAGAGCTCGCACGAGGCCGAGCTCGGCAAGCTCCAGAGCGAACATGACGAAGCGCTCTCCCTGGCCAAGGCCGAGGCTGCCGCCACCCTGGCCACGACCAAGGAAGACCACGCCGCGGCGCTTCACGCAGCGGCCAGCGACAAGGAGGCTTCTCTGGCCACCTTGCGTTCCGAGCTCACCGACGAGAAGTCGGCCGCCTTGGCTCAGTCGGCGGCCGAAGCCGATGCCGACAAGCAGGCGGCTCTGGCTGCGCTTCGGGAGCAGCTCGAGAGCGAAGCGGCTGCACAGGTCGCGGCCACCGTGACTGACTGGCAGGAGAAGCTCAGCGCGCGGGAATCGGAGCTGCAGGCCCAGGCCAGCGCCGAAGCACAGGCGGTGGAGGACGAGCACAGCAAGCAGCTCGCGACCCTCGGCCGGAAGCTGGCCGACACGGAGTCCGAGCTCAGCGCCTCCCGGGAACGCGAGCAGCTCAGCGAACAGCGTGGCGTGGAGCTTCAAACGCAGCTCGATGACACGCAGAGCGAGCTGGCGCAGGCCTCCTCGAAGCTCGCAGAGACGGAGCAGGAGCGGAATCAACTCGATACGGAGCTCCAAGAGACCCGTGGTGTCCGTGACAGGGTTCAGGGCGAGCTCGATGTGGCGCTCGCCAAGGTGGAGGAGCTCGGGGGTAGCAAGAAAGAGCTCGAGTCCCGCGTCGGCAGTCTCGAAGCGGTCAAGGCTCAGCTAGAGTCGAGGCTTCAGCAGGCCATGCAAAAGATTGCGACGGACGAAGCCATCCTCGACCGTGCCCGCAAAGCGATGGCGATTGGTCTCAGTCTGCTCGAAGAGCAGCAGTCCAATGCGCTCGGCGCAGCCGAGGCGTCACGTGGCGACGACGCACAGTGACGTAGACTTCGGCTGAGGCTCGACCGTCAAGCGTCGGTCGGGGCAGTCGGCCGGGAGCCGCGCGGGGCCGAGAGGGTCGGGGCGAGTGCACTTCGCAGCTCTGCATCGCAGGCGTGGCTCGCGGCGCGAACGATGGCCGCCAGTTCTGGACGAACGAGGCCTCGGAGCTTCATGTCTCCGAGAGCCTCGAGAAACAGCCCCGCGTGTGCGGGCCTGTCCTGTGGCTCCGGCGCCAGCAGTGATTCGATGGCTTCGACGAGTGGCTCCGGCGCCTCCGGGGCAAGCTCCGACAGCGGTCTTCGTATGCCGAGCCTCGCCTGTTCGAGCGTGAGTAAGTCACTGTTCGCGTCGAATGGACGCAGGCCGCTGAGACATTCGTAGAGCGTCACGCCCAGTGAGAACAAGTCGCTTCGTGCGTCGAAGTGGCCGCCTAGCGCGTACTCGGGTGCCATGTACGGCACCTTTCCCTTGAGCGTGCCGCTCTGAATGCTGCTTTGCACGTTCGTCGTCTTGGCGATGCCGAAGTCGGCCAGCTTCACTTCGCCCGAGGTGCTCAGGAGCACGTTCGACGGTGAGACGTCGCGGTGGACGATCCCGTTCGCAATGCCGTCGTCCGTGGCGCTGTGTGCGAAGTCCAGCGCACTGCCGAGTGCGTAGGCGATGTAGGCGACGAGGTCGGCGGGTATCGGCGCGCATCGGTCACGCGAATGCAACAGCAGGTAGCGAAGATCGATCCCTTCGATCAGCTCCAGGGCCAAGAAGTAGGTTCCGTCGATGGCACCGAAGTCGAGCACCTGGGCGATGTGTGCGTGGTGGAGGAGCGCCGACAGCCGCGCCTCACGCAGGAACATCTCCACGAAGCCTGGCTCGGATTCGAAGCTCGGTAGAATGCGCTTGAGACAGACGCGCTGCTCGAAGCCGCTGGGGCCCTGTCGCAGCGCCTCGAAGGTCTCCGCCATGCCGCCTACGCCGAGCCGCCGGATCAGCTCATATTCGCCAAGGCGTTCTGGGGTCGGGTCGGGCATTGCGCCCGTTTCCCTAGCACAGGCAGGGAGGCCGTCCTGGCTGTCGTGGTCTTGGAAGCGCCCGGTCGGCTCAGGGAAGCACGTCTTGCAGCGCTTCGAGACAGCGATTGACGTGGTCCGGGGTACAGCTCGCCCCCATGAGCCCAATTCGCCAAGCTTTACCCGCGAAATCCCCCAGGCCGCCGCCGATCTCTAGCCCATGCCGCTCGAGCAAGCGCCGGCGCGTGGCCTTGTCGTCGACGCCCTCCGGGATGCGCACCAGAGCTAGTGGCGGGAGCCGGTGTGCTGGCTCCACGAGGACCGCGAGGCCCAGACTCTCCAAGCCCTTCTGCAGAGCGGTGGCCTGATCCCGGTGGCGCTGGAAGCGGGCCTGCAGCCCCTCCTCGAGTACGAGTCGAAGCGCCTCGTGCAGTCCGAAGATCATGTTGACCGGTGCCGTGTGGTGATACACCCGCTCGCTGCCGAAATAGCCTCCGATGAGGTTCAGATCGAGATACCAGCTCTGGACTGGAGTCCGCCGCTTGCTCAGCAGCTCTCGCGCGCGTTCGGACATGGAGAGCGGCGCGAGCCCGGGCGGACACGACAAGCACTTTTGTGTCCCCGAGTAGACCGCATCGACGCCGTGCCGATCGATGTCTACGGGTACCCCTGCCAGCGAGGTGACTGCATCGACCACCAGCAGGGCTCCGCAAGCATCGGCGATCTCTCGGAAGGGACCGAGGTCTTGCAGAACCCCGGTCGAGGTTTCCGCATGAACCAAGGCTAGAAGCTTGAAGCTCTTTCCACGCGCGGTATCCACGAAGCGCTCGGGATCGAGCGCAGTCCCCCATTCGGCTTGGACCAGGGTGACCTCAGCCCCACAACGGCGCGCGACCTCCGCCATGCGGCCGCCGAAGACCCCATGCTGTCCGATGAGCACTGAGTCTCCAGGCTCGATCAGGTTGACGAAGCAGGCCTCCATTCCGGCCGAGCCCGTTCCCGAGATCGGCAAAGTGAGGGCGTTTTTCGTCCCGAAGACCGTCCGCAGCCTCTGCTGGGTTTCGTCTAAGATCTGCAGAAACTGCGGGTCGAGGTGCCCAATCGTTGCAGAGCCGAGCGCCTCGAGAACGCTCGGAGGAACGTTCGAGGGGCCCGGCCCCATGAGTACGCGTCGCGGTGGACTTGGGCTCAGTGGAGGCGCCTGTAGACGCCGACGACGACACCCAGAATCTGCGTGCTACGCCAGTCGTGCTTGGGGATGAGGATCGGGGCCATCTTGGAGTTGGCCGGTTCGAGCCGGATGTGCTCCCGCTCCGGGTAGTAGTACTTGCAGGTCGCTTCGTCGCCGACGAGCGCGATGATGATCTCACCGCGGTTGGCGGTCAGCTGCTTGCGCACGAAGACGAAGTCTCCGTCGTGGATTCCAGCCTCTATCATAGACTCGCCCGTAATCCGGAGGCCAAAGACGTCCTGCTGGCCACCGATGAGCATGCGGTCGATCTGGACCTTGTCTTCGGGCTGCTCCATGGCCTCGCTGAGGGCGCCGGCGGCGACACGCCCCACGATGGGGATCTCCACGAGATTGTCGTTCGCCGCGGGTGGGCGGCTCGTCGGACGGCCATCGGGCATGCGCATGAGGCGCAACGTGCGCGACTTCATGTCCTCGCGTGTGAGGTAGCCCTTGCGCTCCAGCGCACGGAGGTGGTCGTTGACCCCATTGGTGCTGCGGATGCCGAGATGATTCCCAATCTCACGCAGGGTGGGCGGATAACCCCTAGAGCTGATGGAGTCAGAGATATACACCAAGACCGCTTTTTGCCGTGCTGTGAGTTTTTGCATTGAGTCCCACTCCCCCGAATGTGCGCTGTACAACCGTTACCTGGATTACTGGACAGGTAGGACAAACGTATATATCGGATCAGTGAATGTCAAAAAAAGACGACAAGTGTGGATCATTTTTCGTCCTTCGGGGGGGAGGATTCTGATTTGGGCGCAACTTGCTGTTCGGGAAATAAATCGAGGAGACCCTTGAGCCCCTGGTTGTCCGTCAAACCTTTCCAGAACCCGTGGAGGATTCTAGAAAGGTCGTCCTTTTCCAGACCCTCGAATAGACCCCAAAGGCCCCGGGCCATGCCTGCCAGGCCGTCGAAGGCCAGGGCGGTGGCAGCATATGCGGGCACTGGGTGAACGATGAGCTCCTTGTTGGCGTAGGCGAGCGCCCAAGACCCGCGACCGGGTTTTCGGAAGAGTCGCTCCGCGGTGGGGCGGGCCATGAAGCCGGCCAGGTGTACTGCTCCGATCTCCCGCTCGACCGCCCGAAGGACGACCCGCTGATCCCTGCGCCAGTCCCCGCCGAGGGGGCCGCTCCATTTCCGCAGGGCGGTCGGTCCGGCGAGCACATCGAGATCGCCACCGCGGTGCAATACCAGGCCCGTCCAAAGCTCGGCCCCTTCGAACACGCCTAGCAGCAGGCAGTGGTCGGCAGGCAGGATCAAGTCGAGTGCCAGCTCGGCCGTCGATCCGCCAGCTACATTGAAATTCGCGAAAAAGCGCGGCCAGATACGACGTAAACCTCCATTGGTTCCATGTTGGATCAGGCGCAGGAGCCGCCGCGCGCCTCGCTCGTGTCCGTCCTCGGCATCGAGCGTTTCCGAAACGAGCGCGTCGAGCTCCGCCGCGGGCGGGGCGTTCATCACGAAGCACGCCCGGGCCCGCTTGCTCGCGCACAATCTCTTCAAGTCGCTCGCGGCCCAGGGCGCTGGCTCGAATGCCCCCTCGCTGCTGTGAAGGGCTGCCACCGGACCCCCGTCCGCGTCCACGAAGAGCACGAGCACGGCGAGGGCTGCCTCCGACTCCTCGCTGTTCCCCAGGAGCAACGCGCGCAGTCGGTCCCAGCTTGTGGCGTCGAAGCCGAACACCGAGAGGTCGTCGCTGAGCATGGCAAGGGTCTACCATGCTGAGATGGTTCCCGTCGCCTTCACCTCCCCGCGACTCGGCGCGAGTCTCATTGTGCTACAAGTGGCCACGTGAGCTTTCTGTGGGTTGCCGTCGGCGGGGCACTCGGTTCGATGATGCGTTTCGGGCTATCGCTGCTTCTCGGGCGGGCGGACGTCGCGCACTCGTTTCCCCTGGCCACGCTGAGCGCCAACCTGCTCGGCTCCTTCGGGCTCGGCCTGGTGTTTGTGCTCGCCGCGGACCGGAGCTGGTTGGGCAGCGACCTTCGACTCCTGCTCGGTACCGGCGTCATGGGCGGCTTTACGACCTATTCGACATTCAACCTCGAAAGCCTCGCAATGATTCAGGATGCGAGCTGGGGCAGGGCGGGGCTCTATGTCGCCGCGACCTGGCTTCTGTGTCTGCTCGCTGGGCTCCTGGGACTGTGGCTCGGTCGATTGCTGCGGGGCTAGCCGTTGTCCCGGGCCCTCGAGCCGTGCGCGCGCTCAGGAACTCTCCAGCGCTCACTCTCCGGCCGACTGCTCCTGCGGCCAGCTGTAGAACTGACGACACCAACGGCGGAAGAGCCCGATGGGGCCATCGCCATCGCAGAGCAGTGGGTTCTCGTGCTGAACCTTGTTCTCCCAGATGGGCCGATCCTGCTCGAGCTGGCGCACGACTTCCTTCAGCCAGGCCTTGCCGATGCCTCGGGCGATGTCGCCGCCACCGGTCTTCTTCACCATGAAGTTGAAGTGGACGTCGAGCTTGTCGTCGTCGATCGGGGTCTGAGTCGCGGTGAGCAGGGTGTCGACCAGGCCCGTCATGCGGACGTAGGAGAGGCCGAAGCCGTAGGAGGTGCTCTCGACCTTTCCTTCGACCGGGCCCATCGGCGTTTCCATTCCCGTGATCGAACTGACACGCATGATGTGCCCGTCGACCTCGCCCGTGGACTTTGGCATGTTGGTCGCCCCATGCACGTAGTGGAAGTGCGCGGAGTCGACCTGGTTTTCCGCCATGTCGAGGTTATTGGTGCGGATCTGAGTGCTGTGAGTGAGGTAGTCGGTCCATTCGTCGGAATCGTACTCGGGCACCTCGTCCGGGATGTCCCACTCAGGGGCCTTTCCCGCAGCGTGGTGCCAGACGAACACGAGGCCCGCGAGCTCCTTCACCGTCCAACAGGGAATCTTCGCCTTGCGCGGCTTGTGCTTGGCGTAGGGCACGTCGAGGAGCTCTCCGGCCGCGTCGAATTTCCATGCGTGGAAGGGACAGACGACGTTTTCTCCCTCGACCTTGCCCCCGTGGCCGAGGTGTGCGCCCAGATGCGGGCAGTGCGCGTCGAGCACGGAGATCGCCCCCGACTCGGTGCGAAAGACCACGAGGTCTTTGTCGAAGTAGCGCAGTGGTTTGACGTGGCCGGGCTGGAGCTCGCCGCTGAAGGCGACCTGGAACCAGCCGTTCGGGATGGGCGGTGTGAAACGTCTCGTCGACTCGGTCATGCTCGACTACTTACACCGCCTCAGGCGGGCACGTCGAGAACGCTCGCCGTCAGCGCGAGCCTCGCTGCAGCCACCAGGTCCGCGCGGTGTGCGCGAAGCCGAACAAGCCCCCTGCCAGTACGGCCAGCGTGCCGAGCCAATAGCTTTCCCGCGAGAGCAGCAGAGCGCCCGCGACGAACAGCGAGCCGACTACGAGACCGTTGAAAGTCTGGCGGCCGAGGCGATCCGCTGCGGATTCGAGACGGAGTTGGTCGGACCGGACGGTGAAGGCACCTTGGCGCAGGTCTTCGAGGATTTCCTCGACTTGCAGGGGGAGCTCGGTGGCGGCGCCGCTCAAGCGGTGCAGCCCGCGCATGGCGTCTGCGCCCATCCGTTCCGGTGAATAGCGCTCTTTGAGCAGCCGCAGGAAGTGGGGTCGCAGCTCCTGCAGGATGTCGAGCTCCGGGTAGATCTCTTTTCCGATTCCTTCGACGGTCATGAGGCTCTTGCCGAGCATGAGAAAGTCGGCCGGGATCTCGATGCCGTACTTGCGCGCGCCATAGATCAGGTCGCCGATGAGGTCCCCGAAGTCGATGTCGCGCAGCTTCTTTCCGAGATAGCGCTGCGCCAAGCTGGCGACTTCGGCCTGGTAGGCTTCACGGTCGATTTTGCGAGTCGGTGTGCCGATGGCGTACAGGGCGTTGGCGAGCCCCGGGTAATCCTCGCGGACGGCGGCAATCATGAGGTCGATGCTCCGGTCCCGCATCTTCGGCGTGAGGCGTCCGACCATCCCCACGTCGATCATGGCGATGACCGGGTCTTCGGGCGCGCCCATTATGATGATGTTTCCCGGGTGCGGGTCGGCATGGAAGAAGCCGTCCTCGAAGATCTGTTGGACGATGATGCCCACCGAGCGCTTGGCCAGAAGCTCTGTGCTCGTGCCGGTCTCGGCAGCGTCGTAGACCTTTTTGCCCTTCAGGTATTCGAGCGTGAGCACGCGCTTGGCGCTGGCCTCCCGAAAGACCTGCGGAAACCGAGCGTGCGTCGAGCGCTCGAAGTTTCGCCTGAAGCGCTCGTGGTTGTCCGCTTCGAGCGAGAAGTCCAGCTCCGCGCAGACCGAGCGGTCGAATTCCTCGACCAGCTTGCCGGGCTGGTAGAGCCGCGATTCGGGCATGGATTGCTCGATCGCTTTGGCGAGCCAATACAGAAGGTCGACATCGCCCGCCATGACTTCTCTCACCTTGGGTCGCTGCACTTTGACCGCGACTTCCAAAGGCCCGTCGGGATGGCGCAGTCGCGCTCGGTGCACCTGGGCAATCGACGCGGAGGCCAGGGGGGTCTGGTCGAAGTGGTCAAATACCTCGTCGAGGGGGCAGCCGAGCTCCCGCTCGACCTGGCTTCGAATCACCTCGAAGGGCTCGGGCGGGACTTCGTCTTGGAGCTTCTTGAGCTCGTCGAGGACGTCGTCGGGGATCAGGTCACGCCGGGTTGAGATGATTTGCCCGAGCTTGACGAAGGACGGCCCGAGGTCTTCCAAGACCTTGCGGAGGCGGACGCCGAACGGCACCGGGCGGACCTCTTCTTGGCCGCGCCTACCGGGCAGCAGGCTGCCGAGCTCGGTGCGGGTCACCACTTCGCCGAAGCCGTGCCTGGCGAGCACCGTGACGATTTGCCTCAGTCGCTCCAGGTCGCGGACGGTGGTGAGCAGCGATGGCATGGGGCAGCAGGTTAGCAGGTGAGCCGAGGGCTTCGCCGTTCGGGCCAAAAGGCGAAGTCGAAGTCGGTTCGGAACCTCGCTTGGGTTCCCTCGCCCGGTCCAAAAGCGACTGTTTTCCTAGCGCACGCGCCTATTTACGGACACGAAACAATTCAGAAACAATGGCCGGGTACATCCTCCGGCATTGGCCGCTCTCGAAAGGGCAGCCCGAAGTTTCCGGAGGTCCCATGAAAAAGGTGGAAGCCATTATTAAGCCCTTCAAGCTCGATGAGGTCAAAGATGCCCTCAACGAGGTAGGCATCAAGGGCATGACCGTGACGGAGGTCAAAGGATTTGGCCGAACGGGCGGCAAGCGCGAGGTCTATCGCGGGTCGGCCTACGTGGTCGATTTCGTGCCGAAAGTGAAGGTCGAGATTGTCGTTCCCGACGCACTGGTCGTGTCGGTAATCGAGGCCGTCGAGAACGCGGCCAAGACCGGTCGCATCGGTGACGGCAAAATCTTCGTCAGCCCGATCGAGGAGTCCGTGCGTATCCGAACGGGGGAGCGCGGCGAAGCAGCAGTCTGAGCTTCTTGGCCAGGACTGTCAGTCACGCCTCGTCGGCCTGTTCGGCGGGGCGTTTCTGTTCGTGTGCCGGGCGGGCCCAAAAAACTGAGGCTGTCAGCGGGTGCCCGATTAGACTAGGGCATGCCGAAATTCGCTTCTCGACTGGCCGCCCAAACTCTTCGCCTTCTTCCGCGCACGCAGATCAGTCAGGCCCTCGGTCGCGTCGCGGCCACGCGGGCCCCTCGCCCGGTCGTCGACGCTGCGATCTCCGCCTTTGTGCGCAGCTACGAAGTGAACCTCGACGAAGCCGAGATTCCGGCTGAAGGCTTCGAGACTTTCGACGCATTCTTCACCAGGAGGCTTCGGCCGGGCGCCCGGCCGATCGATCCGGATCCAGAGGCCCTGGTCTCGCCGGCAGACGGACGACTGGAGGATTTCGGCCCCATCAGCCCCGATGGTGAGCTCGTGGTGAAGGGGAGCCGCTACACCGTGGCCGATCTACTGGGAGACGCCCGTGATGCTGCGCCGTACGAAGGCGGACGATACTTCATCGTGTACCTTTCGCCCCGCGACTACCACCGAGTACACGCGCCGACCTGTGGAGACGTGCAGTACGTTCGCTATGTTCCTGGCACTTTGTTTCCTGTAAACCGAATTGGGACGCAATATGTTCCTCAGCTTTTCGCTCGGAACGAACGGCTTGCTATTGTTCAAGAAAGCAAGGTTCACGGGAGAGTGACGACGATCATGGTGGGGGCTATCGGCGTGGGGCGAATCGGTCTGAGTTTCGACGAGCTGCAGACCAATAGCGGGCATACCGCCGGTGTGCGCCGATACGACAATGCTTCGGTCGTGCGCGCGGCCGGTGATGAGCTCGGCGTGTTCCACTTGGGCTCGACGGCCGTCGTCTTGACGACCGCGCAGTGCCGCTTGAGCGTCGAAGCGAAGCCGAATGCATCCGTGAAGATGGGGGCCGCTTTGGCGCGCGGGAGAGTGCATGAGCGGTGATCCCGCGGACGAGGCTCGCAGGAGCATGGAGCCAAAAATGCAGACGGAGCCCTCGCGCCGTCGCAGAGGCCTGCGGGTTCCTATCTCTGCCGTGCCCGAGAGCCGCGCCTCGGGTTCCAGCAGCCCCGCAGCAAGGCGTTCGAGTCAGCCGTCTTCGGGTTATCCAGCGCCGCAACCTTCCAGTCATCCGGCGCCGCAACCTTCCAGTCATCCGGCGCCGCAACCTTCCAGTTATCCAGCGCCGCAACCTTCCAGTCATCCGGCGCCGCAACCTTCCAGTCATCCAGCGCCGCGAGCGTCCAGCGACTCTCCACCTCGAGTGTCGAGCCAGCGCCCAGCTCGTCACGCCCGCTACCCGGCGGGGGAGCCTCAGACTGGGGTGACCGCCATGCCAGGCGGCGTGTTCGACTCTGGCGAGATGGACGAGGCGACCCTGTCGCGCAAGCCAAGCCTCGCACAGCGTCCCTCGATGGCGACGGAAACCGATCCTCCGTTAGGTGCGTTTTCGATTCCGATCACCGAAGAGCGGAGGGGCTTCGAGGAAGATGCAGATCCCTTCGCGTCGATCCAAATCGAGACCGATGTAGACGTGCCCGATGAAGACGCCGTGACGCTGTCGTCGTACCCTGCGCCAGTAGAAGATGCCCACACCTTCGAGGCATTGACGGCCGACCCGAGCATGGACCTCGACGACATTCGCTTCAGCGAGCCACCGGAGGAAATTTTCCTCGAGGATGCTGAGTTCGTAGCGCGCCAGGAAGGCGCAAGGCCCCGCACCGAGGCAAACCCGGAGTCGGACGTGCAGTCCGTCGGCCCCCCACCACCGCCGATTGCGCTGAGCCCCCAGCCCGCTGAGGAGCCAAAAGCGGAGCTCGGCCCATGGCACGAACATTTCTTTGGTGAGGACTACCTCCGCACGGTTCGCACCCCAACGCCCAAAGAGATCGCTATCGAGTGCGACTTCATCGAGCGCGCCGTTCGCGCTCCCGCCGGCGCGAGGATGCTCGACGTCGGCTGCGGCCTCGGTCTGCAAACGGTCGAAATCGCCGCCCGCGGCTACCAAATGCACGGCGTCGACATCTCGCCGACTATGATTTCCCGGGCCAGGGACGAGGCCAAAGACCGTGGCGTGAAAGTAGTCTTCGATCAGGGTGACATGCGTGAAATGGGCTTCGAAGAGCCCTTCTCCGCGCTCCTTTGCTGGGGCACCACGTTTGGCTACTTCGACGAAGAGACCAACGAGCGGGTGGTTCAACAGTTCCACCAGGCTCTGGCACCAGACGGCATTCTGCTGCTCGAGGTCGTGAACCGGGACTTCATGATCGGCTCTCAGCCGAACCAGGTCTGGTTCGAGGTGGACGGAAGCGTCTGCATGGAAGAGACCGACTTCGACTACCCAAGCTCACGGCTGCGCGTGAAGCGCCGGGTTGCCTCGCATGACGGACAGGAGCGCGATCGGGAGTACACGATTCGGCTCTATGCGCTTCATGAAATCCGCGAGCTACTGGAGCGCAACGGCTTCCGCGTCGACGAGGTGAGCGGTCGCGAGGCGACACCAGGCGTCTTTTTTGGGGCGCACTCACCCAAGATGATCATCCGGGCCCTGCGCGGGCCGGGGCTGTTCTCCGACGATCAGGACTAGGGGGCGCTCGGCGTTATTCGATGCCGCTGCCGCTGAGCGTGTACTCGTACTCGCAGGGGAGTGCCGAGAAGTACGGTCCACCGTACGCGAACAGCGTAGGCTCGCAGCCTGCGCCGCTCAGCGGGGTGAACTCGATGCGGTGCGTTCCGCGGAGCACGGTCAGCGTGGGATCGAAAGCTTCTTCCATATCCTCAGCGGTGCCCGAGTCGTCCGAAGCGGTCCTGGGCCCATCCGCAGCTTCGAGCTGCTCGAGGGTGAACGTCAAGATGTCGCGCCGGGTCACGGCACAGCCCGGCGTTCCGTAAAGCGCGTCGGGCTCGATGAGTTGAAGCGTTTGCGTGACTGGAAACCGGTACGTACCGTCGAGCAGGGTTCCCCCGAGCAAGCCTGCCCCGGAAGCCTGAAAGTACGCGACCCCGCCTTCATCTTCCCTGAGCTCGAAGGTCACCAGGGTCTGCTCTTCGGGTACCATCACCGGGCCACAGCTGTCGCTCAGCTTCGCCCCAACGGCTTGAAACGAGCCGAGCAGCTCCCCGGGCTTGTCATCCTCGGTCGGAAAGCAGCCGGCCGTGATCACATAAAGACCCAAAGCCCATCCCCAAGCAGGAGCACGCATGAGCCAACAGTTACCGCCCGGTCCGCGTCAGGGTCAAAGAAAGAGCCACTGGGCGCTCGGCGATGGGTTCACTCCTCCTGTGCAACGGTCGGCTCTGGCATCGAAGCGATTGGTGGCTGGAGGCTGGCTGCTTCCGCGAAAATCCCGAAACGGAGGCCTCCCGATCGGCTAGTCTACGGCTCGAGGGATGGAGGTAGTCAATGCTGTGGATCGAGAACGACGAAACCCGCCGGGCGACGGCACGACATGCGCGGTTCGGCTCGCTCGGGCTTGGATTCGCCCTGGCCCTCGCCATGGCGAACGCTGCGAGTGCGCAGCCGTCGTCAGCCCAGGTCGTTTACGATCCTCCGGCGCAGTCCGCGGAATGCAAAGAGATCAACAAGGGCGGCCCCATCGCCGGTATCGTGGTGGCGTCGGTCTTTTGGTATGTGCTTCCGATGAGCATTCCCGTGTTGATCACGCAGACCAAGAAGCTCAGGCATCGCAGGGACGAGATTCACGAGCAGCGCCTTCGGGGCTGCCCGTAATGACGTCGCCGACGTCGCCCGGCCCGGCCTCGTCGCGGACCTCATCCAGCCAGGTCGCTATAGCGACACGCTCAGTAGCGGATCGTGAAGCCGCAGACGAAGTTGACGCGTGTGGCAACGCGACGTCCGTCTTTGTCCAGCGGCGGACTCCATTTTTCGCCGCGCAGCGCACGAAGGCAGGCGTCTCCGAAGTCGTAGCCGGGGATAGATTCGGAGATGAGTCGTAGGTTGCTCGTGCTCCCGTCGGAGTTGATCTGGACCCGCACCACTGCGCTGCCTTCTCGGCCCTCTGCCCGAGCTTTGGGAGGATAGAGGCGCTCGAGCTTTCGACGAAGTGAGGGCGGACCGGGCTGCCGGGACAGGTCGCCGGCCTCGACGACTCCCGTGCCGGTTCCGCCGATGACGCCGCCCGGTTTGCCGTCGCGGCTTCGTCCGGTCACGGCGGCGTTCGGGTTGCCGACCGGGCCTTCGCGCTCTTCTCCAGACCCCGCGGCGACCTCCCAGCCTTCCGCGCTCTCGCCTTCGTTCGTGAGGACCACGTTGTCGAAGGTCACCGGGGTCTCCTCGGCGGCGGCGGGCGGTTCGTCGGGTGTAGGTGCCTCCCGCGGGGCCCGCACCGCCTTGGGCTGCGGAGGCGGTTTGACGGGCTCCGGCTCCTCGGGCTCCGGTTCCGCCTCTGAGCTGCTCTCCTCCTCGTCACTCTCTTCGGGTGCTGGCGGGGGCGCCTCCTCGATCACAGAGAAGCTGACTTCAGCGGGCTCATCCTGGGGCGGGGGCGAAGGGGGAACACGCGGGAGCACGATCAACGCGGCAAAGTGAACGAGCACCGCCAGGACGAGCCATCCGGCGGCTTGTGTCCAGCCGGTGGATTCGTCGATCTGCTCTTCCATGGTTCCCGCGCGGCTGCGCTGTTAGCGGCCGAGCTCCGAAGGTTTGACGTTGATGGCGAACTTGGTGACTTTTTCCTGCCGTAGCACGTCGATCACCTGCACCACGTTCGCGTGTGCGATACGGCCGTCGGCCGCAATGACGGCGCGCAGGTCCGGGTTCGCCTCTCGCGACTCTCGTACCCTCGCGCGGAGCTCGTCGATGCTCACCGGGATGGTATCGAGGAAGATCTCCCCCGCCTGGTCGATGGATACGGCGAGGGTCGCAGGCGTCTGTTCCCCCGTGGCTGCCTGCGGGAGCTCCATCGGGATGGTCTTCGAGACGATGGCCGTCGCCGTCACCATCAGAATGATGAGTAGCACGAGAACAACGTCGACGAGAGGTGTGACGTTGATGTCTGTAATCAGACTCTCGTCGTCGTCCATCTTTGCGCCGCCGGCCATGGCTAGCGCTTCGCTCCCTCGGACTCCCGGCCCTTGAGATAGGCGAGAAGGTCGTGACTCAGCGCGTTGGACCAGGTCATGCGATAGCGAATGAGACGCTGGAAGAAGTTGAAGAAGGCCACGGCCGGAAGCGCGACGAGCAGGCCAATCGCTGTCGCGACGAGCGCTTCACCGACCTCGCTCATGAGCCCACTGGTCACCTGGCCAGCGCTTTGGTCCAGCGCGTGGAATGCGCGGATGACGCCGATGACCGTGCCGAGCAGCCCGACGAACGGGGCGTTGTTGCCCACTGTGCCGAGGAAGCCGAGGTTGCGTTCCATCGCGCTTCTCGCCAAGGCAGACTCACCGGTCATCCGCTCTTCGGCGGCGTCGGCGCCGTCATCGGCGACCTCGATGCCCGAGCGGAGGATGCGCGCTACGAAGGAGGGCGACTGTGCGAGTCGATCCTTGGCCCCAGGGAGGTCCTTCTTAGCCAGCAACAGACGCAGGTCCTCTTGAAGCTTCCGAGGATCGTCACGCGAGGTGTAATAGTAGTAGACACGCTCGAAGACGATGGCGACTCCGATGATGGACAGGATTATCAAAAGCCACATCACCCACGTTGCACCGAGCATGGCGAACGCGGTGAGTCTTTCCTGGATATCGAACATTCCGCTTCCTTGCTGAGAACAGGCGCCCCGTTTTAGCCGGTCTTGGCTGGAAGTGCATCCTGCTTGAGGATTTCTCTGACGACAACCGTCGCGTACGACCCGGAAGGCAGAGCGAATTCGACACTGGCCCCGTCTTTTGAATGCGAAAGGCTGATGTGGGAGGGCCGCACACGTACGAGGCGCCGCGTGCCGGCTCCGTAGCGTTGCACCGCTGCCAGGTGTGTCGGGTCGAGTCCCAGGCTCGCAAGAAGCGCCTCCTCCGCGTCGCGAGCCTCGCCTTCGGGCCAGCGCATCTTGGCGCCGAACATGGGCCCTGTGGAGCTGATCTCCCAGCGATCGGCGCGGGCCTGCGCTTCAGCGACGTCATCGGCCACGAACATGCCGCCGCTATCGTGCTTCTGCATCAGGTCCCCCCGCACCACCGTCCCCAGTGCGTGGCCGCGGACCCGCGCGGCCGCATGCTGGTTGAAGAGCTCGGACTGCAGCGCGGATACGAGCAGCTTGCGCTCAAACCGTCCGCGCGGGGCCCGACCGCCGTCGCGAATCCATTGTAGAGCCCTTTGCGCGTTGTCGCCCCATCGCCCGAAACGCTGCTCGCCGAAGTAGTTCGGCAGTCCTTCCCCGTCGATCTGCTCGAAGACGCGCTCTACATCCCGCATGGCGCTGGCGGCTACGCCTCGAAGTCGAATGCGAAAGAGATTGCCTCGCAGATGTCCCGTTCGAAGCTTCTGCCCATGCGGTGTCACGCTCAAGACGCGCAGTCCTTCGACTTCTGCCTGCTGAATCGCCTCCGGACTGGCGCCAAATAGACTGACCCACTGTCGAGTGATTCCCTTGCGATCCTTGAGACCCGCCCAGCCGGCCATCTCGGAGCGTGCGCCGGTGGCCCGGCAAAGCGCTTCGACGGCCCGCGGCGTCGTCAGGTCGCGCTTCTCGATGTGCACGAACATGTGCTCACCTTCTCCGCTCGGCTCGTAAGCGGGTATCTCGTCGACCTCGAAGTCCTCGAGGACTTCTGCAAATCGGCCGTCTACGGGGGGAATCGACTCGGTGAGGTAGGGAAGGGGCATCTGAGCGGCAGGGTGTAGACCATCGGCGGGCGATTGGGTAGACCAGTGAAGTGGGTCCCGACGCAGCCGACGAACCGCTCCAGATTTTGAGCCGGACGCTCTCCGCCGAGCTGCGCCGCGGTGTGCGAGCGCCGGTCTTTGCCGCGGCTTCGGCTTGCCTCGGCTTGTATCTCGGAGACCGATGGCATTTCGTCGATGCAGCGGCAGGCTCGCGCGGCGCAGGGCTTGGCGAGCTCGGCCCCGAGGCCTGCTTCGATCTGGCGTCTTTGACCAAACCACTCGTGGCGGCCCTCGCGCTCAGGCTCGCGCAGCGCGGGCGTTTCGAGCCTGACGCGGATCTGCGGCAGCTCCTGCCCGAAGCCGAGGGGTATCCGCTCGGACGCTGCCGCTGGACGGAGCTGATGACCCACCGTTCCGGGCTCGCCGCCTGGCGGCCGTTTTTCGAGAGCGCGCCCCATGCGCCCGGTACGGCCGCGGCGCGGGACTGGGTCTTGTCGGAGCTGCTGAAAGCCCACGATCCCGCGCAGCGCGGTACGGCCGTCTACAGCGACCTCGGCTACATGCTCATCGGCCAAGCACTGGAACGGACCAGCGGCATGTCCCTGGCGGACTTGCTGCGGACCGAGCTGACCGCGCCTTTGCAGTTGACCGACGCCTTGTTCTTCGCCTCAGCGCGGCGCGACACGGACTGGCTGAGCCGCTGTGTGCCCACCGGCTGGTCCGCTTGGCGCGGTCGGGAGCTTTGCGGCGAGGTCCATGACGACAACTGCAGCTTCCTGGGCGGGGTCGCGGGTCACGCCGGGGTTTTCGGCACGGCGGCGGCCGTGGCTCGATTCGCCGCGGTCTACATGGACGCCTGGCAGCAGCGACCCTCTCTGTTCGATCCCGAGGCCGTTCAGGCCGCCACGCGCGCCCGTCCCGGCGGCTCGCACAGGCTCGGCTGGGACGGGGTTTCGAAGGAGGGCAGCGCGGGCGGCGCTCGGATCGACTCGGAAGGGTTCGGGCATCTCGGCTTCACCGGCACGTCCGTTTGGTGCGACCCGTGTCGTCAGGCGGTGCTGGTGCTGCTCAGTAACCGCGTCGCCGTCTCCGAGGACAACGCGGCGATCAGGGCGTTCCGGCCTCGGTTTTACGATGCGCTGTGGGAAGCGGTCGACTCGTTGCCTGCCGTGATCAGGCGTTCGAGTAACCGCGAGTTCGTCTCGTAGGAGAGAGCGTTCTTGGCAGCCCGGGACATCGCCCGGGGATCGCCGAGCAGCACGACGAGCTTCTTGGCCCGGGTGAGCCCCGTGTAGAGCAGCGCCCGGTTGAGCAGAACGTAATGCGCGCCGTGCATGACGATGATGCCTGCCGCGAACTCGCTTCCCTGAACCTTGTGAATGGTGCAGGCGTAGGCGAGGCTGATCGCGTCGAGCTGGTCGGTCTTGTATTGGACTTCGCGGCCATCGAACAGCACGTAGGTGACGCCCCCTTCGACACGTTGCACCTCGCCGAGGTCTCCGTTGTAGACCTCACGCTCGTAGTCGTTTCGTAGCTGCATCACCTTGTCGCCCCGGCGGAAACCGGGGCCGGGGCTGCTGCCCGCAGGCGCTGGGTTGAGCGCTTCTTGAAGGACCTCGTTCAGCCGAATGGTGCCGAGCGGTCCTCGGCGCATGGGGCTCATGACCTGGACGTCGTTCTTGGGGTCGAACCCATAGGCCACTGACATACGCCGCAGGGCTTGAATCAGGCGCTCGGTGATGGTGTCCGGGTCGCTGGCCGCGATGATGAACAGGTCTCCTTCTCCGTGGGTGCCCGTCGGCGTTGGTTCCGGCATGTGTCCTTCGAGGACTGCGTGTGCGCCGAGGACGATGGCGCTTTGCTGCGCCTGGCGAAACACCTCGTGCAGTCGTACCGTAGGGCAAACCCCCGAGCTGATGAGATCGCGCAGCGGCTGGCCTGGTCCGACGGGCGGGAGCTGATCGACATCTCCGACGAGGACGAGTGTGGCCGAGGGCGGGACGGCCTCGAACAGTTGCGCGGCCAGGCGAATGTCCAGCATGGAGGCCTCGTCCACCAGAATCAGGTCGGCCTCGATCGGGCTGTGCGCGTTGCGGTTGAAGCGACCCGTCGCCGGATTCCACTCGAGCAGGCGATGAATCGTCTTGGCCTCCCGTCCCGCCGCCTCAGACAGGCGCTTGGCTGCACGCCCCGTGGGCGCACAAAGTGCGACGCTTCGCTCGAGCGCATGGTGAGCCGACACGATGGCTCGCACGGTCGTCGTCTTGCCCGTGCCCGGGCCCCCGGTCAGCACCATCAGTTGCGTCCCGAGCGAGGTCTGCACGGCGCTTCGCTGCGTGTCGGTCAGCTTGGGGTCATGGGTCTTGACGGGCCGGGAGAGCCTGGGTCGACTGGCCAGACGGTGAAGCTCTTTGGCGACGGACACCTCCGCGGCATGCAGGTTCGGTGGGTAGACCGCCTCGTCTTCGAGGAGCAGCAACTGGCGTTCACCGAGACGCTCGAGTGCCTCGTCGAGCGCGATCGACGGTACTTCGAGCTGCGTCAAGCCTTCGCTCAGCTGCTCGCGGGTCGCGAAGACGTGCCCCTCGTCCGCCGCCTTGCCGACCAGATGCAGCGCCGCGCCCTGCACGCGTCGCAGATCGTCCTTTTCGATCCCGCAGGCCTGCGCGATCGCGTCCGCCGTCCGAAAGCCCACGCCACGAATCTGCAGTGCAACCACGTACGGGTCGTCTCGAACGACGCGCGCGGCGTCGGTCCCGTACTTGCGCAGAATCTCCCGAGCGGTCGCGGGGCCGATGCCCAGAGCGTGCAAAAAGCTCATGGTCTCGGCCTCCGCGCGGCGCTGACGGACGGCCTGCGCGATCGATTCGGCGCGCTGCTTGCCGATTCCTGGAACCTCGCGCAACTTGGCCGACTTCGTGGCGATTACATCGAGCGTTGCGATGCCAAAGCGCTCCACCAGCCGGGCCGCGATGGCCGGGCCGATGCCCGGAATGAGTCCCGAACCTAGGTACCGCGCGATTCCGTGCGCGGTCGAAGGGACCGTCGGCGTGAAAGAGCGCACGACGAAGCGGCGGCCGTAGACGGCGTGCTCGGTCCAACGGCCCAGCATGCGAAGCGTTTCGCCTCGGACGACTTGGCCCAAATCACCGATGGCCGTCGGCGAGGGCGCCTGTTCGTCGTCGCTAGCGATGCGCACCACCGCAAAACGACCATCATCGCTTCGAAACAGTACGTCCTCGACCAGCCCCTCGAGAACTCGTTCGTCTTTGCTGGCAGGCACGCTTCGTGGCGAATCTAGCAACTGTCCCGGATTCATGCTGCGCGATTGTTGCGCTTTTGCAAACGTCCGTTCGCGCCCGAACGGCCTCGCGCATCTTCGTGGAGCTTGCGCTTTACTCGGATTATCGGCCCACCGGCCCCAGCTTTGCGAGGATTCGTTGCATGCCGGGGGTAGCGTTGGTAATAGCGCTCGATGACTCCTGACGTCCCGGTCACGATCGCACTGTTGGGAGCCAAGGGTGGCGTGGGCACGTCGCTCTTGTCGGCCAACCTGGCGATCTATCTGGCCACACTCGGAAAGCGCGTGGTCGCAGTCGATGCGAGCCCGAGCGGCTCGGATCTCGCCTCGCATTTGGGCATGCCCCCGGTCGTGCCCCCGTACCACGCTCCCATACCCGCCTTCGGTGCCGATGCTGAGGTGGCGCTCCCTTGGCCGGAGGCCGAGCTCGACCTCGAGTCGGCCAACCCCTTGCCCGGACGTGAGCTCGTCGAGGGACCGCTGCCGACTTTGAGTCTGCTGCATGCGGGGGTCAGCGAGCCGTACCGCGGCACGATCCGACGGAGCTCGCTCAAAGATCTGCCGGGGCGCCTCGGCAAGCTCGACGCTCAGTACTTCGTCGTAGACCTGGGCGCGGTGCTGAGCGACGCGGCGGTGAGCTTCTGGTCCGGGTGCGAGTATCGCCTGGCCGTCACCGCCCCCGAGCCGAGTGCCATGCACGGCCTGTACCGACTGCTCCGCAAGAGCTTCGCTCACGCTGCCCTCGAGGCCGCTCAGGGCGAAACCCAGCGGGCGGTCTTGGAAGACGCTTTTGCGGGCGCCGGGAACATGCCTGCGCCGATGGACATGGCGCGCCTCGAAGCGGCGCAGCGCCCAGAGCTCGGTCGCCACCTTCGCCAGTGCATCAGCGCCATGCGGTTTCCTTTCGTCGTCAATCAGGCCCGAGTCCGTGCCGACCTCGAGCTCGGAGACCAGCTAAGTGTCGCGTCGCTGCGTCGCTACGGCGTGCGGCCCCAGTATCTCGGCTTCGTAGAGCACGACGACACGGTGCGGATGTGCGCGCGCCGGGGCAAGGCGCTGCTGCTCGAGACTCCGGGCTGCCGTGCCAGCCGCAACATTGAGAAGATCGCACGTCGCTTGTTCGCGTCGTCCGACAGCCGTCGCAAAGAGTTTCAGCGCAGCGTCCCGCCAAACTCGCACCATGACGCGTTAGACGTCGACCGGGGGGCCAGCGACGAAGAGATTCGACGTGCTTACAAGCGCATGTGCGCCGTGTTCGATGCCGAGAACATCGCGAGCTCAGGTCTCTTCGATGCCGACGGTCTCGCTGCCGTGCGGGCTCGCATCGACGAGGCCTACGACGTTTTGCTCGACCATGCGCGACGTCGACCGTACGAGCTTTCGATCTTTCCCGAGGCTGCGCTCGAGCCGCAGGAGGAGCCGCAGCCCGAGGAACCCGAGGCGGAGCTTCCCCCGGCGCCAACGATTACGCCCGACACCGAGTTCACTGGCGCGCTCATCCGCGCGGTGCGGCAGTCGCAGGGCACCTCCTTGAAACACATCAGCGATCGAACGAAAGTCGGCACGAACTACCTTCGCTGCATCGAAGAAGAGGATTTCGAGTCGCTCCCCGCGGCGGTCTATGTGAGGGGATTCGTGACGGAGGTCGCCAAGTGTCTCAGGCTCGATCCGGACCAGGTGAGCCGTAGTTATCTACGACGGTACAAGAGCCACATGGCGCCCAACAAGGTCCGGGTCGGCTGATGCCGGCGGCACGCCCGATCATCCTCGCTTCCGCGTCGCCTCGCCGCCGAGACGTCCTCGACGCCCTCGGCGTCGCCTACCGCGTCGAGGTGAGCTCCGTAGATGAAACGGCGATTGAGGCCGAGGATGACCTGAGCTTCGTCCGCGCCGCCGCTCGGGCCAAGCTCGAGGATGTCCTGCGCGCGGCGGAGCAACGCGACCCGGACCTGGCAGGGACGTTCGTCTTGGCGGCGGACACCATCGTTTCGGTGGATGGAGAGGTGCTGGGCAAACCCAGGGACGATCGAGACGCCTTGCGCATGCTCCGCGCTCTGTCCGGAAGAAGTCACTGGGTTCGCACGGCCGTCGCCCTCGGGCGCGTGGGCTCGGGCAATCCGCGAGTGGACCTGGTCTCCACCGAGGTCTGGTTCCGTTCCGTTTCACGGAGCGACCTCGAGCGCTACGTCGCGACGGGCGAGGGGCGCGACAAGGCGGGGGCCTACGCGATTCAAGGCATCGCTGGAGGCTTCGTCAGCCGCATCGAGGGCTCGTATAGCAACGTGGTGGGCCTTCCCGGCGCGCGAGTCATCGAGCTGCTGACCGAGCAGGGAGCGCTCGAGCGATGGCCGTGAAAGAGGACGTCGCGTCACGGATTCGGGCCGTGCAGGCGCGAATCGACCAGGCCTGCCGGAGTGCGGGTCGCGACCCGGCCACGGTCGAGCTCGTTGCGGTGTCGAAGAAGCAACCCGAGGAGAGGATTCGGGCCGCCTACGAGGCGGGCCTGCGCGTGTTCGCCGAGAACTATGCGCAGGATCTCGCGCGACGTGCAGACGCCCTGAGCGAGCTGCCCGATATTCGCTGGCGCTTCGTGGGGCACCTGCAGCGCAACAAGATCGCGCTCGTGCAGCGAACCGGAGCTTCGGTGGACACGGTCGATTCGCTACGGCTCGCGAAGGCACTGTCCGCGCGCGCTGAGCAAGCTGGCATACCCACTGAGGTTCTCCTTCAAGTCAACATCGGCCGGGAGCCTCAGAAGTCAGGGTGCTCCCCGGAGGACTTGCCTAGCTTGGTGGCGGCGGTACGCGCGCTTGCTGGGCTGCAGCTCAGCGGGCTGATGACCGTCGCCCCGCACTTCGACGAGCCAGAGCATGCGAGGCCCGTCTTCGCCCAGCTCGCTGAGCTCGCTCGGGCGCACGAGCTCGGCACGCTTTCCATGGGCATGAGTCACGACCTCGAGGCGGCCATCGCAGAGGGCGCGACCATGGTACGAGTGGGCACCGCGCTTTTCGGGGAGCGTTCGGCCTGAGCGCACGGGGGAGAACGCCCGATCCCCTTTTTCCTGGCGAGCCCGGCGTGGCCTAGGTAAAAGCCGGCCATCACATGGGGTGCCTACGGTCTTTCCAAGTCTTTTGCATCGCACTGGCCGCCTTCGCACTGGCGGCCTGCGCCAGTGTTCCCAAGCGCAATGCACTGCCCGCCGCGCTCGTGAACGATGCCGTGGTGATCAAGCTGCCGGAGGCGCGGCATTGGGGTGACGAGCCTCCTCCATGGATCGGCGACTGGTTCGACGAGTCGCGCGCCGAGCACCGTAAGCAGTCGCCGGGCGTCTACGGTACGCGCCACACGTACCTCGCTCTTTCCGGTGGAGGCGCAAACGGTGCCTTCGCCGCCGGGCTCTTGAACGGCTGGACGGAGCGAGGCGACAGACCCGAGTTCACGGTGGTCACGGGGATCAGCGCGGGGGCTCTGACCGCGCCATTCGCCTTTCTGGGGTCCGATTACGACTACGTCCTGCGCAAAGTCGCTGTGGAGATGTCTACGAAGGACATCCTCGACGAACGGCGCTTGTTTCAGGCGCTTCGAAGCGATGCGGCGACAGGCACCGGGCCACTGTGGGCATTTCTCGAGGAGCACATCGACGAGGCGCTGATCGCGCGCATCGCCGAGGAGCATCGGCGCGGCCGCGTCCTGAGCGTCGCGACGACCAATCTCGACACGATGCGCCCGGTCATCTGGCGGCTCGGACCGATCGCGGCGAGCGGAAGCCCTGGTTCCGTGGAGCTGATTCGCAAGATCCTTTTGGCCTCGGCATCCGTCCCTGCCGTGATGCCGCCGGTGCTCGTGGACGTAACGGCCGGGGGCGAGCATTTCGACGAGCTGCATGTGGACGGGGGTGTGACATCCCAGGTGTTTTTGTACCCGGTCGGCTTGCCCTGGGACCGCGTGCTGAAGGAGCTGAACGTGCAGGGCACGCCGAGCGTCTACATCGTCCGCAACGCACGGCTGGACCCCGAATGGGAAGCCACCAAGAACAAGCTGTTTCCCATCCTTGCCCGCTCGGTGTCCTCGCTGATCCGGACCCAGGGACTCGGTGATCTCTACCGCATGTACCTTCAGACCCTCCGCGATGGCCTCGACTACAACCTGGCCTTCATCCCGGCCGACTTCGACGAGAAGCCGCAGGAAACCTTCGATTCGGCCTACATGACCGCGCTTTACGAGCGGGCCTATGAGATGGCGAAACAGGGCTACCCCTGGAGCAAGGTGCCGCCGGGCTTCGAGGCCGAACCGGTCCGCGGGAGCGACGTTCCGAAATGAGCTTCTCCGCACTCGGTGCTGTAACCATGCTCAGGCCTACTCAGCGTGCCTGGGCGGCCAGGGCGCAGGGGACTTTTTCGTGGCGTCCACTCGCTGATGGTCCCGTTGCTTGTTAGGTTTCGCCGCGCAAATGAAAGTCTTACACCTTTGCGCGGTTGCTTTTGGGCTCGAAACCCTGCTTCTGCCTCAAATTGATTACTTACAAAACAAGGGGCTTCGAGTTCATTCCGTGTGTTCGCCGGACCCGCGGATCGAGGGCCTCAGGAAACGTGGCTACGAAGTTCACGCGGTCGATATCGACCGGCAAATCATCCCCGCTCGGAACATGCGAACCGTGCTCGAGCTGGTCCAGCTGATGCGGCGGGAGCGATACGATCTCGTGCACACGCATGCGCCCGTCGCGTCCGTGCTAGGGCGTATTGCCGCCAAGATCGCGGGCATTCCGCGTATCGTCTACACAGCGCACGGCTTCTACTTTCACGAGCATATGCCTCCTCGTCGGTATGCCTTCTACCATGGGGTCGAGCGCGGAATCGCCACGATCACGGACCGGATTCTCGTACAGAGCCAGGAAGATCACCGAACCGCGATCGAGTCGAACCTGTGCGCTGAGGACAAGATTCGCTATCTCGGCAACGGCATCGATCTAAATCGTTTCGATCCCCGGTCGATGACGGAAGGTGAGCGCAGGGCGCTTCGGGCAGAGATCGGCCTTCCAGAAGACGGCTCCCCCGTCATTGGAATCACCGGACGGATCACCGAGGAAAAGGGCTTCGGTGAGTTGGTCAGCGCGGTGGCCAAGCTCCGGCCTGCACACCCCAAGCTGAGGCTTCTCGTGATTGGTGGGCAGCTTTCGACCGAGCGCGACGCGTTTCAAGAAAGACTGCTCGGCTTCATCGAGGAGCACGGCCTGGCGGAGCATGTGGTCTTCGCTGGATTTCGGAACGATGTACATAGGTTGCTCTCGCTGCTCGATCTTTTCGTGCTGCCCTCCTATCGTGAGGGACTTCCGCGTTCGGTGCTCGAGGCTATGGCCATGGACTTGCCTGTCGTCGCGACGGATATCCGTGGTTGTCGAGAGGCCGTCGCGCATGGGAAGACGGGCCTCATCGTTCCGCCGAGGGACACCGACCGACTGGCCGCGGCCATGGGCGAAATCCTCTCCGACGCATCTCTTGCGAGAGCATTCGGCGTTGCGGGCCGCGAACGGGTGCAGGGTGCCTTCGACGAGCGATTCGTCTTCCAACGCTTGGAAGATTGCTACCGCGAGTTGGGTGTGAGCTTCGGATGAAAGTGCTGGTCACCGGTGCAAGCGGGTTCATCGGAAGGCACCTGCTGCCGTCACTAGAGGCCGACGGGCACGAGCTTCGGCTCGCCCTCCGAGGTCGCCAATCCGAGCCGCGTTTGCCAGAAAGTTCCACGAGAGCGTACGAGATTGTCTACGTTGGGGAGATCGGCCCCGAGACGAACTGGGACCAGGCACTCGAAGACGTCGAGGCTGTGGTGCATCTCGCTGCGCGTGCTCACATCCTAGGCGTCGGTGCCGAAGATGAGGGAGCGTTCTGGGCGACCAATGTGGAGGGGACGGCTAGGCTGGCGGAGCGTGCGGCGGCTGCCGGCGTGCGCCGCTTTTTGCTCATGAGCTCAGTGGGGGCGGTGGCGACGATGAGTGAAAGCGTCATCGGCGCGGATACGCCAAGCACACCGGACACGGCTTATGGGCGCAGCAAGCTGGCCGCCGAGCAGGCGCTCAAGGCTGCTGCCACCGACGGCATGTCTTGGACGATCCTTCGTCCGACTCTGGTTTATGGGCATGACTGTCCCGGGAATATGCAGCGGCTCGTCGCGCTGGTTCAGCGCGGTCTGCCCCTCCCGTTTGCAGCCGTTCGCAATCGTCGAAGCTTCGTGTTCGTCGACAACCTGGTTGAAGCCGTGGTGAGTGCACTCAAGCATCCTGCGGCGGCCAACGCGACATTTCTCGTGAGCGACGGTCAAGACGTTTCCACGCCGGAGCTAGTCCAGAAGATCGCCGAGTACAGCCATGTGCGGGCTCGACTTGTGCCGATACCTGAGAGTCTGCTGTTTGCCGTCGGAAACGCATTGAAGTTTCTGTCCGAACGCAAGGGTCTCTCTCTGCCGATTGATGGAGGAGCGATCCACAGGATGTGTGGCTCTCTCTTCGTCGACAACGGCCCGATTCAGCGAGCGCTCGACTGGAAGCCATCTTACGAACTCGACGAGGGTCTTCGTTGCATGCTGGAGGGCAAGGTTTGATGGGCTGGCTACCGCTCTCACTGCTCGCCTTGATACTGAGCTCCTTGGGGGTGCGACTGCTACTGCGGCACCTTTCACAAAGCTTCCTGGATGTCCCCAACGAACGGAGTAGCCATTCGCGCCCGACTCCACGCGGAGGCGGCTTGGCCTTCGTGCCGGCTTTTTTCATCGCGGCAATCATCGCCGCCTCTATGGGACTGAGCTCGATAAGCATCGGGCCTGAGCATCCTCCTTGGTGGGAGGTGCTATTGCTCATGCCCCTGTTTCTGGTTGGAGCGGTTGATGACAGGCGCGGGCTCTCCGCGGGGTCCCGCTACTTCGTACAGCTCGCGGTGGCGGGCGTGGCCGTATCTCTGTTCGGCCCCTTCGCGCCCCTGCAAGGGTCGGGGTTTGGGATGCTGCCCCCTCTGGCGCCCTGGCTGCAGGTGACGATCACCGTGATCGTCATGACTGCGCTAATCAACTTCTACAACTTCATGGACGGGCTCGACGGTCTAGTCGCCGGCACCGCATTCATCCAGTTCGTGTTGTTCGGATCGCTGCTGCGTCAGCCGATCTGGTGGCTTCTCGCCGGAGCGGTGGCCGGTTTTCTCGTCTGGAACTGGGCGCCCGCCAAGATGTTCATGGGCGACGCAGGAAGCACGGTTGTCGGAGGCGCCGTGGGGCTGGCCCTCGTGGAGGCTCCGTTCGAATGTGCTTCCTGCGCAAACGGGCGGACCGCTGTCGCCATACTGTGCGCGCTGGCCGTGACGAGCCCGATCGTAGTCGATGCCACGTACACCCTATGCAGACGCCTCTTGAGGCGAGAGAACATCCTGAAGCCCCACAAGTCGCATCTCTACCAGCGCCTCAATCAGGCGGGCTGGAGTCACGGAAGCGTGGCCACCTCTTATGTGTTGCTTACACTGATCATCGGCCTGCTGGTCCTCGGCTTCGGAGCGACCGGTGCCATCGCGGGGACGCTGCTCACGTTCGCGCTGATTCCAGTCGTCGAAATCTACGTTCACGCCGCGTCGGCAGGCCGGCTCAGCGTTTAGACCGTCAATCGGCTGATGTGCATCTGCCCTCTGCGCGCGTCTCAAGAGCCTGTAGGGCGCCCGAGCTCCTCGCTTCGCGCCGTGGCTGCGCGTATGGCTGCGAGCACGGCTTCAGCGAAGCCCGCCGTGCCCAAGGCCTGGAGGCCGGCCGCGGTCGTGCCGCCCGGACTGGTGACCTTTTCACGGAGGGCCTCAGGTGTTTCCCCGCTCTCGAGCAGAAGCTTCGCGGCGCCGTACACGGTCTGCGCCGCCAGCCTGGTCGCAACCTCTTCCGACAGGCCGACGTCGACGCCGGCGTCGCGCAGCGCCTCGACCATGGCAAACACGTAGGCCGGGCCCGAGCCACTGAGGCCGGTCACTGCGTCGATTTGGGGCTCGGGGAGCTTCACGACGGTGCCCACGCTTTCAAAGAGTGTCTCGGCAGTGCCCAGGTCCTCGTTCGTCGCGTGGGTCCCAGCTGCGATGGCCGTTGCGCCTGCCCCCACTAGGGCGGGCGTGTTGGGCATGGTGCGAATCACGCGCACTCCGGTGGGCAGGGCCTGCTCGATGACTTGGGTCGAGACGCCGGCAGCGATGGAAATCACCAGGGTATCGGCGGACACGACCTTCGAGAGGCCGGGGAGCACCTTCGGAAAGATCTGGGGCTTCGTCGCGAGGACGAGGATGTCCGCCTGGCGAGCGGCTTCTTGATTGTCGCCGAAGACCCGAATCCCGAGGTCCGCTTCCAGCGCGGACAGCCGCCCGGTATCCGGGTCGGCGGCGATGATCTGGGCTGCTGGGACGACGGAGGTCCTGACCAGGGCTCGAATCAGTGCGTTGGCCATGTTGCCAGCGCCGATGAAGGCAATCCGTTGCGGAAGGGGCATGGCCTCTCCTAGTTGCACGCGGCTTCGACGTCGTCGATCTCTTTCGGCACGCCGGCAGTCAGGACCTCACAGCCCGACTGGGTGACATGGACGTCGTCCTCGATGCGCACCCCGATGCCGCGCCAGCGCTCATCGACGTTTTCAGCATCCTGCGCGATGTAGAGCCCCGGCTCGACCGTGAGCACGAAGCCCTTCTCGAGCTTGCGCTCCTCTTCTGCGACGAAGTAGCGCCCGACATCGTGCACGTCCATCCCGAGCCAGTGCGAAGTGCGGTGCATGTAGAAAGGCTCGTACTTCTTCTCTTCAATCAGCGCGTCGACCTCGCCTTCCAACAGTCCAACGTCCCGTAGGCCCTCCGTCAACGTCCGGACGGCCCTTTCGTGCAGCTCCGTGAGCGTGACTCCGGGGCGAACGAGCGCCAGCGCGTCTTTTTGGGCGCGTAGCACGATTTCATAAATCGCCCGCTGCTCCGCGCTGAACTTTCCGTTCGCGGGAAAGGTGCGGGTCACGTCGCTTGCGTAGTAGTCGTATTCGCAACCCGCATCGATCAGTACGAGCTCCCCCTCGCCGAGCGGACGGTTTGCAGCCCGATAGTGCAAAACGGTGGCGTTGGGGCCCGAGCCTACGATGCTGTCGTACGCGGGGCGCTCGCTTCCGTGTTTGCGAAAGACGTGCAGCAACTCCGCCTCGATCTCGTACTCACGCTTGCCCGGCCGAGCGACCTTCATGGCCCTCAGATGCGCTTCCTCCGTGATTTGCGAGGCGCGTCGCATGGCCTCGATCTCGGCCGCACCTTTGCGAAGCCGCAGCTCGTGAAGATGGGCCGTCGGGTCGACCAGCGTATGCGGTGCGTTCGTGCCGCGGCGCGCTCCGCGACGAAGCCCGTTCAGCACGTCAAACAGCATCTTGTCGAACCCCGGGTCCTGACCGAGGCTCACGTGAAGCGTCTCCACAGTGCCCAAATAGTCCGGTAGACGCTTCGCAAGCTCGTCGATGGGGTAGGCGGCATCTGCGCCGAAGTCGCTCAGCGCGCCCTCCACCCCGGCGCGCGGGCCATCCCAAATCTCCCGATCCCGCGCTCTCGGACGGACGAAGAGCACGAAGCGGTGCTCATCGTGCTCCGTCGTCAGCAGCAGTGCGCTCTGCGGCTCGGCGAAGCCGCTGAGGTAGTAGAAATCACTGTCCTGACGGTAGCTGTGTTCCACGTCCCGATTGCGGATGGCGACCGGCGCCGATGAAACGAGGACGGCGCCCCGCCCGATCGAAGCGAGCAGCTGATCACGCCGCGCGGCGAACTCTTTCATGCCCGTTAGCTTAACACCGTTTCTGAGGCGGTGCCGAGCCCAGCAGCTCCCGTCCGTTCGCGTCCGGCTCCATCTGACCGCTCTTGTACCGGCCCCAGTAGTCGCTCAGCGCGGCGGCCACCTTACCACTGAGGAAGAAGAGGCCGAGGATGTTGGGAAAAGACATTCCGAGGATCATCAAGTCGGAAAAGTCGATGACGTTGCCGAGCTTCAGCACGGACCCTAGGACCACGAACCCCAAGAAGAGCAGCTTGTACACCATCGAGGCGCGCGCGCCGAAGAGGTAAGCCCAGCATCGCTCGCCGTAATAGCTCCAGGAAATCATCGTCGAGAAGGCAAACAGGAAGACTGCTAGGCTCAGCACCCTGGGGAACCAGGGCAGCACGGTGCTGAACGCCTTGGAGGTCATCAGCACGCCTTCTTCGCCTCCGTCCGCGTAGGCGCCCGTGATGACCACGACCAGACCCGTCATCGTGCACACGATGATCGTGTCGATGAAAGGCTCGAGCAGCGCGACGATCCCCTCTCGCACGGGCTCGTCGGTGGCCGCCGCAGAATGGGCAATCGACGCCGAGCCCACGCCGGCTTCGTTTGAAAACGCTGCGCGTCGGAAACCAGTCACGAGCACTCCGATGAAGCCGCCAAAGCCCGCCTGGGGCGTGAAAGCCTGTCCGAAGATCTTCGCGAACGCCGGTAAGACCTGGTCGGCGTTCGAGCCGAGGACGAAGAGACCGGCGAGCAGGTAGATTAGGCACATCGCGGGGACGATGACGCCCGCGACCTGACCTATGCGCCGAATGCCGCCGATGATCACCACGCCGACCAGGGCTGCGAGCCCGAGCCCGTAGCCCAGGGCACCCCAGGGACCGGATAGAAACGGCAGTACCTGCGCCACCTGGGCGTAACTCTGGTTCGCTTGGAACATGTTGCCGCCACCGAAGCTGCCGCCGATGCACATGAACGCGAAGGCGACGGCCAGCACCCGGCCCAGGCGCCGGTGGCCAAGCTCCGACAGCCCGCGCTCCAGGTAACGCATCGGGCCACCGAGCACGTTGCCGCTGGCATCCACAGTTCGGTACATCTGCCCGAGCGTGCACTCGGTGAACTTGCTCGTCATGCCCAGGAAGCCGGCCACGATCATCCAGAAAATCGCTCCGGGGCCACCGAGCCCCACCGCCACGGCCACGCCGGCGATGTTCCCAAGGCCCACCGTCGCGGACAGCGCCGAGGACAGGGCCTGGAAGTGAGTGACCTCCCCAGGGTCGTTTGGGTCGTCGTAGCGCCCCCTGGTGACGATGACCGCGTGCTTGAGGGCCCGGAGGTTGATGAAAGCAAAGCGAAGCGTGAAGAATGTGGCGCCGGCGATCAGCCAGAACACGATGAACGGCAGCTTCGTGTCGGACTCGGCATGGTTGTCCCAGAACCACAGGTCGAAGAACAGGACGCTAGCGATCGGGCCTACGACCGCCTGGCCGAAGGCTTCGTTGAGGCTTGCCAGCAGAGACCGAATCCCGGACCCCTGGGGCTCGGCCGATTGCCCAAGCGCACTGGCCGGCACGAGCGTCCCCGCAAGCCAAAGCGCGATTGGCGATACTCGCTTGTCCATCCCCAGGCGCAACATGGCATAGAAGCGGTCCGCTTGCTCTAGTTTTGGGCCGCCGGGGCCTCTCCCTGGGACTTCATTGACACCTAGTTAGGGTAATACTAAGCCACCAGTGTCGCGGCTCCCCGTATGCGGGAGCGGACCATTCCACTAAATATGTTTTCGGCCTATTTCCCGATGTTCTTGATGCTCGGTGTCGCCGCTCTGGTGGCTATCGGTGTCTTTTCGATCACCTCTGTTGCGGGCACCAAGAACATGACCGCCGAGAAGGCGATCCCGTACGAGTCCGGGTCCGAGACCACCGGAGCCCGGCATATTCGTCTTAGCGTCAAGTTCTACCTGACCGCGATCTTGTTTGTCGTCTTCGACATCGAGGCCGTGTTCCTCTATCCCTGGGCCAGCCTCTTCAGGGAGCTCGGCTGGTTCGGTTTCGTCGAGATGCTGGCTTTCTTGGTCGTGCTCGGTGTCACGTTGGCCTACGCATGGAAGAAGGGAGCGCTAGAATGGGAGAAGAGCTAAAGGTCGTCGGCGGCAACGCCGGAGAGAACTTCTTCACCACGCGCTTGGAGGACCTCTTGGCCTGGGCGCGAAAGTGGTCTTTGTTCCAGTTTCCGTTTGCAACGGCTTGCTGTGGCATGGAGTTCATGGCTACCGCCGCGCCCCGGTACGACATTGCGCGCTTCGGCGCCGAGGCCCCGCGCTTCAGCCCACGCCAGGCCGACGTGCTCTGGGTCGTCGGCACCATCAGCCAGCGGCAGGGCCCCGTGGTCAAGCGCATCTACGAGCAGATGGCGGACCCCAAGTGGGTTATCGCGTTTGGTACATGCGCGAGCTGTGGCGGCTTCTACGACAACTACACGACGATCCCTGGTGTGGACAAAGTCATCCCCGTCGATGTCTACATCCCGGGCTGCCCACCACGGCCCGAGGCCGTGCTCGATGCCTTGATGCTCCTGCAGGAGAAGATCACGAAGGGCGATCGTGAGCCGGTCATCGTGCCTCCCAAGCTCGTCCCCGAGCGCGCACAAGCCGCGGCTCGCGTGGGGCCGCCCGATCCCGCACAGCGAGGAGGGAAGTCATGAGCCGGGCCGTCGTGGAGCGTCTTCGAGCCGCCTTCGGCGATCGGATCCTCGGCACCAGTGATTTCCGTGGCGATGAAGAGGTCCTGGTCGCGTCCAAAGACTGGGCCGAGGTGGCGGAGGTTCTCAAAAAAGACGACGCAGGCCCGATGAGTCAGTTCATCGACCTGACCGCGGTCGACCACCCAATGCGGGCCGACGGACGTTTCGACGTCCTTCTGCTGCTTCGCTCGATGCAGTCCGGGGAGCGAATTCGGGTGAGGACCCGCCTCGCCGAGGGCCAGCCCATCGCGAGCCTGAGTGGTCTCTGGGCCGGGGCGAACTGGGCCGAGCGCGAGGTCTGGGACATGTTCGGGATCCGCTTCGAAGGCCATCCCGATCTTCGTCGGATCCTCCTCTACGACGAGTTCGAAGGTTTTCCCCTTCGGAAGGACTACCCGATTGACAAGGCGCAGCCCTTGGTGCCCTACCGGGACACGGACAGCATCCAGAAGCTTCCGCCCTTCGGCATCGAGGAGGGACAGCCCTTCGCACGTATCGACTGGGAGGCGCGTATGGCCGGCGGCGATCGACAGGTTTCACCAGCGATCGGCCTTCAGCAGGGTCAGCGCCGCACGTTGAGCGATTCAGAGGCCGCCGAGGCTCTTAAGAGACGCCTGGCGGAGCGGGCACAGGCCGCCAGCGAGGCCGAAGGGAAGTCAGAGGAGTAAGTAGAGCCATGGAGCCAGCCGACGACATCCTCGAAGACGAGCATGTGCTCGAGCTCCCAGCCGAGCCCATGCGCCTCAACATGGGGCCTGCGCATCCAGCGATGCACGGCACCATCCGAATGGTGCTCGACCTGGACGGCGAGACGGTCATGAACGTGGACGTCCAGCCAGGCTACTTGCACAGAGGCTTCGAGAAGTCTTGTGAGCGAGGGACCTGGGGCCAGGTCTTTCCCTACGCGGACCGTCTGAACTACGTATC
Organism: uncultured delta proteobacterium; assembly: GCA_963746475.1. Classification (GTDB taxonomy): domain Bacteria; phylum Myxococcota_A; class Polyangia; order Polyangiales; family Houyiibacteriaceae; genus SG8-38. The sequence goes on along the minus strand of CAVVBB010000003.1, from coordinate 35,155 downwards.
GCCGATGCTCAACAACGTCGGGTTCTCCTTGGCGGTCGAGAAGCTGCTCGACATCCAGGTGCCCGAGCGCTGTCAGTACTACCGGGTCATCCTCGGAGAGCTGTCCCGCATCACCGACCACTTCACCTGCAATGGAGCCGCCGCGATGGAGCTCGGGGCGTTCACGCCGTTTCTGTGGGTCCTGAAGGTGCGTGACTGGGTCTGGGACATCCTCGAACAGGAAACCGGCGCGCGCATGACGCACAGCTTCGGTCGCATCGGCGGGATGGCGGCGCCGCCGACGCCGGACTTCAAGAACAGCGTCCGCCGCTTGATTCCCGAGATCCACAAGGTCGTCAAAGAGACCGAGCTCATGCTCGTCCGGAACCGAATCTTCCTCGACCGGATGCAAGGCGTTGGGATCCTGAGCAATGAACGCGCCATCGAGCTCGGTTGCACCGGCCCGCTCCTTCGCTCGACCGGCGTGGCCTACGACGTGCGAAAGGACCATCCGTACATGGTCTACGACCGCTTCGACTTCGACGTTCCGGTCGGCGAAGACGGGGACAACTGGGATCGCTTCATGGTGCGCTTCGAAGAGGTGCGTCAGTCGGTTCGAATCATCGAGCAGGCGCTCGAACAGATGCCCGATGAGGGCCCGGTCAACGTGGACGACCCCCGGATCATCTATCCGGCCAAGGACCAAGTCTACACGACCATCGAGGGCACCATTGCCCACTTCAAGCTCGTCATGGAGGGGCTCAAGCCTCCGAAGGGCGAGGTCTACAGCTACACCGAGGGTGCCAACGGCGAGCTCGGTTTCTTCATCGTCTCGGACGGAAGCGGCACCCCATACCGTGTCCGCGTCCGACCGCCTTGCTGGTACAACCTGCAGGCCTCTCGCGAGATGATCATGGGCAATATGATCGCTGACATCATTCCCACGTTCGGGTCGGTCAACATGATCGGCGGCGAGTGTGACCGGTAAGCTATGCCGACGTTTAAACTGAACGGCCAGGAAATCCCCTTCGAGCCCGGCGAGACGATCATGCAAGCCGCATGGCGTGCCGGCATCGAGATCCCTCACTACTGCTGGCACCCGGGACTCTCGGTGGCGGCCAACTGTCGCATGTGCCTCGTGCAGATTACGAGCGGCAGACAAATGGCGCTCCCGACCTTGAAGTTCGACGAGGCCAAGGGCGAGTACGTTCCCGCCACCAAGCCGAAGCTTCAGCCTGCGTGCCAGTCGGAAGCCTCCGCAGACATCGAGGTGTCCTCCATCAACGAGGAAGTGAAGAACGCGCAGTCCGCGGTGCAGGAGTTCTTGCTCCTGAACCACCCCGTCGACTGTCCGATCTGCGACCAGGCTGGCGAGTGCAAGCTGCAGGATTACTACGTCGAGCATCAGGGCACCGCGAAGCGAAAGCAGACCGAGCCCGTGCACAAGCCCAAGGGCGTGAGCTTCGGGCCGACCATCGTGTACGACGCCGAGCGCTGCATCATGTGCACGCGATGCATTCGCGTCTGTGATGAGCTGGCCGGCGATCACGTGCTCGACATGCGGGAGCGCGGCAACAAGAACGAAATCGTCCTCGCGCAGGGCAGGGAGCTCGACCATCGCTACACGCTCATGACCGAGCACGTCTGCCCCGTCGGCGCACTGACGAGCCGCGACTTTCGCTTCAAGGCTCGCGTGTGGTTTCTGAAGTCGGCGCCAGGCGTCTGCACGGGCTGCGCGACCGGCTGCAACACGCACGTCGATTACGACCCGCGCAACGGCAAGGTGTTTCGGCTTCGTCCGCGTGACAACGAAGAGGTCAATAAGTTCTGGATGTGCGACGACGGCATGATGACCTACACACGCCAGCACCAGGACCGCGTCGTGATGGCGACAGCGGGTCGCGCGGAGTCGCGTGAGCCGCTCCTGCCGAACGAAGCTTTGGCGCGCGCCGCGCAGAAGCTCGGTGGCGTTGACGGACAGAAGCTCGCCATCATTCTCAGCGCCCAACACAGCAGCGAGGACAATCACGCCCTCGCGAAGCTCGCGCAGAAGCTCGGGTCTTCCAATCTGTACCTCGCCGCGCTCCCCGGCTGGGAGGGCGACGAGATTCTTCGTCACGAAGACAATAACCCGAACCGTGCGGGCGCTTCTCAGGCAGCAGCCGGGGCGGCCCTGAAGACACTCGATGAGCTCATCGCAGATGTGAAATCTGGAGCCGTGACGGCGGTGCTCGCCCTCGGCTGGGCTGGCTCGAAGGCTCTCGAGGACTTGGAGCCGTTGCGCGGGTTGGACGCGGTAGTCTCGCTGACTAGCCACATCGGCCCCCTGCCAGCGGTCGCGTCCCTGGTGCTGCCCGTGGCCGACGTCCTCGAGACACACGGCAGCTTCGTGAACGCCAAAGGTCTGACCCAGACGTTCGCGTCGGCGGTGAGTCCGCCCCCAGATGTCGAGCCCGGCTGGCGGGTCGTGACCCGGCTGGCCGAGGCAATGGGTCATGATTTGGGTTTCGCTGACGTCGAGAGCGTTCGGCACTCCCTTGCCCCGAATGCGGAGGCCGCCGAATGAGTACGACAACGCTGGTCGTTTCTTCGCTTCTCAAGGTGCTCTTCGTGCTGCTGGTGACCGTTGGGGCCTTCGCGCCGATCATCATCTGGGCAGAGCGAAGACAGAGCGCGATGATCCAGGACCGCCTCGGTCCGAGTCGCGCGGGGATTCGTCTTCCGGGGCCAATCGTGTCGCTCATGGATGCCAGCCGCCGCCCACTTTGGCGGCTTGCAGTCGTCACCGGGCTTTTGGCCCTCGTCGCGCTCATGGCACTGGTGACCGCGGCGATTGCCGGCCGTAACTTCTGGGGGGTCGAGACCTCGACCCTCGTCCGATCGCTGCTGGGCTTTGGCCTGGGCTCGGTTCTTCTGCGGCTCGGTTACGCGGTGCACAGCACCATCGTGAAGAATCGCGGTCAGATCATGCTCCTCGGGCTGCTTCACCCGCTGGCTGACGCGGTCAAGTTCATCTTCAAAGAGGACTTCGTCCCGCCCAAGGCGGACAAGGTTCTGCATGCCCTGGGACCCATCGTCGCGCTGATTCCGGCGATTGCGGCCTTTGCCGTCATTCCCTTCGCGAGCACGCTGCACCTAGACCACTGGAACGAGGTGTTGCCGCGAACGGGTGAAGTGACCGGCACGGCGATTCCCATGCAGGTCGCTAGCTTGAACGTGGGCATCCTGTTCATTTTCGCGATTGCGAGTACAGGGGTCATCGGAGCGGCCATCTCCGGTTACGCTTCGGACAACAAGTTCTCATTGCTTGGTGGCGTGCGCGCCGCGAGTCAGATGGTCAGCTACGAGGTCGTCCTCGGCTTGACCCTCGTGCCTTGTTTCATGGTTTACGGCTCGCTTCGTCTCGAGGACATGGCCCTTTGGCAGTACGAGCATGTCTGGGGAATCTTCATCCCGACTCTGACGCTCGCCTTCATCATGTTCTTCACGGCGGCCATCGCGGAAACCAAGCGCGTTCCTTTCGACCTGCCTGAAGGCGAGAGTGAGCTCGTCGGAGGCTATCTGACTGAGTACTCGGGCATGAAGTTCGGCATGTTCTTCATGGGAGAGTTCGTCGAGGTCGTGGCGCTGGGAGCCATCGCGTCGCTTCTGTTCTTCGGTGGCTGGGACGTTCCATTCCTCTACCGGGACGGGCTCGACCTCCCTGGGACCTGGTCGTACACGATTCCCGTCGTTGGCTGGACACTCGCGGACCGCATCCCTCTGCCGCACGTCGCGGTCATCGTGTCCCAGATCCTGTTCTTCCTGGTCAAGATCATCGTTTTCATCTGGGTACAGCTGATGATCCGCTGGGCCTTGCCGCGCTTCCGCTACGACCAGGTCATGTCCCTGTGCTGGAAGGGCCTACTGCCGCTGTCTCTGCTGAACATTCTATTGACGGGTATTCTCGTCCTCTGGTGGAAGTGAGGTGATCCCATGACGGTCGGAGTCAAAGTCATCAAAAAGCCGGGGCGTACCGTCGCGGAGCAAGCTTTCGTTCCCGAGATCGCCAAGGGCCTAGGCTTTGTCATGGGACGATTCTTCAAGAACACCCTTGGCAATCCTGAGAACAGCGAAATCGCGACGGTGAAGTACCCCGAAGAGACGATCGACTATCCAGAGCGCTTCCGGGGTATCCATCGCCTGACCCATCGTGACGACGGCTCACCGCGCTGCGTGGCCTGTCTTTGTTGCAGCACGGCGTGTCCAGCCCAGTGCATTCACATCGAGGCCGCAGAGTACGAGCCGGATGACCCGCGCTACGGCTACGAGCGCTACCCGGCGGTCTTCATGATCGACGAGCTTCGCTGTATCTTCTGCGGCTACTGCGTGGAGGCCTGCCCCTGTGACGCCATCCGCATGGACACGGGCATGCACATGCCTCCGTCCACGAGCCGAAGTGACTTCCTCTTCGACAAGGCCACGCTGATGTCGATTCCGGGGCGCGACGGAAGCTTCGTGACCGCCAACCCACGTCACGAGCCGGGCGACCCGACGCATCCAGGCATCGATCGCGAACGCGGACATTGATAGGCGTGGAGGAAGGCACTTCCTCCCGTCGATTTCCTCGTTTTCGAAGCCGCTGGGTGCGTGGATTGGAGGGGTCGCAGTTGGGCACATTGGAACGCAGGTGGCCGTCCAACGTCGCGTAAGGCGTGAGGTCTACACCAGCCCGTGAACCGGACCCTAAGCCCCAAAGGACCCTGAGAGCTTGGGGAGCGTTGAGGCAGGGCCTTCGCGACCGGCGCGCTCGGATGAGGGGTCGCACGCACTGCGTTCCAATGTGCCCATTGACTGGCGACCCCTCATCCGGCACCAGTCGGCCCCCGCGCCGCGCGCGCGGGCGCACTCCACGGTCGCTCCAGGCCCTGCCTCAACGCTCCCCAAGCTCGATGATCCGAGCATGGCATGGCGTCGAATGTAGGTCTGGGCGCGACGCGGGAGGCGAGTGGCGCGGATCCGAGCCCGGGCGCCTTGCATGGGTAGATCGGCTCCCCTACGCTCGGGCTCCATGTCCGACCAGGGCAAAATTTCAAAGAAGACCTTGGCGGTTCATGCTGGTGAGCCTCGAACGTATCCCTACGATGCGTTGGCGGCGCCCATCGCGCAGACGGCAACTTATTCGTTCGCCGACACGGCCGAGTTGATTGCCTATTTCGAGGGCCAGAAGGAGCGCGAGGAGTACGGGCGCTACGGCAACCCGACCGCCCGCCTGGTCGAGGAGAAGATCGCGGCGCTCGAAGGGGCCGAGGACGCGGTCGCGTTCGCAAGCGGCATGGCGGCGGTGACCTCGACCATCCTCGCGATGGTCAAGTCCGGCTCGCACGTGATTCTGTTCGCCGACTGTTACCGGCGCACCCGACAATTCGTCACCAGCTTTCTGGAGCGATTCGGAGTCACGCACACCCTCGTGCCTCCTGCCGATATCGACGCGCTTGCCGCGGCGATTCGTCCGGAGACGCGGCTCGTCGTCAGTGAGGCGCCGACCAACCCCTACCAGACCGTCGTCGATCTGGAGCGAATGGCGGAAGTGTGCCGGGCCAAGCGGGTAAAGACGCTCATCGACAGCACCTTCGCGACTCCGATCAACCTGCAACCGACGAAGTACGGCATCGACCTGGTGGTGCACAGCGCGACCAAGTACATCGCCGGCCACAACGACGTGATGGGCGGGGTGCTCGCTGGCAAGGCCGGCATGGTCTCTCTCGTGAGAGATTTGCGAAGCGTGTTCGGGGCCTGTCTGGACCCGCACGCAGCTTACATGATTCATCGAGGCACGAAGACGCTCGCTCTGCGGATGGATCAGCAGAATCGCACGGCTCAGGCCCTGGCCGAAGCGTTGGAACGTGAGCCGCGTGTGAAGCAAGTCTGGTACGCGGGGCTACCGAGCCATCCCAACCATGAGACCGCGGCGCGGCTCATGAGCGGGTTCGGCGGGGTGGTGACTTTCGAGGTCGACGCGGATCTGGAGGGAACCAGCCGTTTCGTGGACGCCTGCCGCATCCCGCGGATCGCACCCAGCCTCGGCGGGGTCGAGTCGCTGATCGAGCAGCCGGCGTTGATGAGCTACTTCGAGCTCAGCACGGAGCAGCGCCTGGCCATTGGCATCCGGAACAATCTGGTGCGCTATGCGGTCGGGATCGAAGATGCAGACGAGCTGATCGCCGACGTCCACCAGGCCCTCGCACAAACGCAGTAGTCTGACTGCCGGGACGCCGCGCGGCCGATTCACAGACTCGCAAGCAGTGCCTGGGCGGTCCGCAAACTCGGCGTTGCCCAGCTAGGCCATTGCGCGCGCAGAAGGGTGCTCTAGCCCACAAAGCTCACTGAACAGTTCTTTCCTACCGATGCCATAGTCGGCATACGGTTCCCAGTGCAGCGCAAGTGCCCGGAATCGCTGTTGACTCGCCTGCCGTGCCCGATATACTCAAGCCACATTGGGGAGACCTTCGATGACCAAATCCGAGCTCATCGACGCAGTAGCGCAGCGAACGAAAATCACCAAGAGCCGCGCCGAGCAAGTGGTGAACTGCGTGTTCGACGCCATGACGACTGCTTTGGAGCATGGCGAGGGGATTGAGATTCGTGGTTTTGGCAGTTTCACCGTGCGTGACTACAAGTCCTACAACGGTCGAAACCCCCGGACCGGAAAGCCAGTTCCGGTCCCACAAAAGAGACTGCCCTTTTTCAAAGTTGGCAAAGAACTCAAGGAGCTCGTCAACCGAGACGAGCCGACACCTGGCGAATAAGGCCCATTGATGACCCCCGAAGCGCAGCTCGCCGAGCTCAAGCGCGGCGTGGTCGACCTCCATGTCGAGGACGACCTGCTGAACAGATTACGCAGCGGCAAACCGCTGCGCGTCAAAGTGGGTTTCGACCCGACGCGCCCGGACCTTCACCTGGGTCACACGGTCGTCATCAACAAGATGCGTCAGCTGCAGGATTTTGGGCACGAGATCATTTTCGTCGTTGGCGACTTCACGGCACAAATCGGCGACCCTTCGGGGCGTAGCAGCACTCGACCCGTGCCCACGCCCGAAGAAATCGAGTACGGCGCGCGCACCTATGCGGAGCAAGCGTTCAAGATTCTCGACCGCAAGAAGACGGAGATTGTCCACAACAGCGAGTGGCTCGGTGGCATGCACTTCGATGATGTCATCCGCCTTGCCGGCAAGTACACGCTGGCCCGGATGATGGAGCGGGACGACTTCAAGAAGCGCTGGGCGGAGCACCAGAGTATCTCGCTGCACGAGCTGCTGTATCCGCTGGCGCAGGCTTACGACTCGGTGGTCCTCGACTGCGATATCGAGATTGGCGGGACCGACCAGCTTTTCAATCTGCTCGTCGGTCGCGAGATCATGCGGGAGATGGACCAAAAGCCGCAGATCGTCATGACCGTGCCCATTCTCGAAGGCACGAGCGCCCGACTGGAGGGAGGAAAGATCGTCGGCGCGAAGATGAGCAAGTCGCTCGACAACTACATCGGCGTGGCGGAGCCGCCGAAGGAACAGCTGGGCAAGCTGATGAGTATCTCCGACGACTTGATGTGGCGATACTACGAGCTGCTCTCGACGGAGCCGGCGGATAAGATCGCAGAGCGCAAACGTGCCTGTGAAGCCGGGGAGATGAATCCGCGTGACGCGAAGATTTCGCTCGGCAAGGAAATTGTCGCCCGTTATCACGACGCGAATGCCGCGGAGGCCGCCGCGGAATCGTGGCTTGCGCAGTTCTCGAAGCGAGCCGTTCCGGACGACATGCCGGAGCACGAGCTGGTACTGGAAGAAGAGACCATCTGGATTCCGAAGTTGCTCAGCGACATCGGCTTGGTGAAGAGTTCGAGCGAGGGGCGCCGTCGCTTGCAGCAAGGCGGGGTCGAGGTCGACGGGCAGCGCGTCGACGACCCTCAGGCCAAGCTTGCCAAAGGGGGGCGCTACGTGATCAAGGCCGGAAAGCGCGCTTGGGCGGCGGTGACCCTGAAGTAGGTCAGGACCGCTGGTTGTTCAGCTTCTGCCGCCCAATGCGCGGCGAACCGTTCGTTCGTCCTCCTCCGCGATTATCCCTGGGACGCGGTGCGTCGGGACGCTGCGCGTCGCGGGGACGCTGTGCGTCGCGTCCAGGGCCATGCGCGGAGGAAGACGGCAAAGCCGAGGCTCTCGAAAGCGAACAGATAAGGTTGTAGAGTTGCTGCGTCACTGAGGTCCTTCAGCCCGCGTTGCCCATTCATTGACGGAGCGCGCGGCGGAACGTCGCGGAGGATGACGGCATGCGGATTGGAACTTCCTATAAGCAACATCGCGACCTGGACGAACGCTGGGATGCGATCGTGATCGGCTCTGGGATCGGAGGTTTGACGACTGCCGCGACGCTTTCGCGTGTGGCCAATAAGCGGGTGTTGGTTCTGGAGCGGCACTATACGGCGGGAGGCTTCACGCACACGTTTCGCCGACCCGGTTACGAGTGGGACGTCGGGGTTCACTACATCGGCGAAGTCAATCGGGAGGGGAGCGGACTTCGTCGGGCCTTCGACTTTCTCAGCGACGGCGAGCTGCGCTGGGCGGACATGGGGCCCGTCTATGATCGAGTCATCCTAGGTGACCGGTCCTATGACTTCGTGTCGGGTCGCGAAGCGTTCCGGCAGAAGATGTACGGCTACTTCCCTTCCGAAAAAACGGCGATCGATGCGTATCTCGAACGCATCGATCACGTCATGAAAACATCTCAGCGCTTCTTTGCGGAAAAAGCCATGCCTTCTCCCATCTCCAGCGTTTTCGGCGGAATGATGCGCCGCCCCTTGCTGAAGGATGCGCGGCGAACCACACGCTCGGTGCTCGAAGAGCTCAGCAGCAATCAGGAGCTGATCGGCGTGCTCACGGGTCAGTGGGGGGACTACGGACTGCCGCCGGCGCAAAGCAGCTTTTACATCCATGCCGCGGTGGCCCGGCACTACATGCGCGGAGCGGCCTATCCCGTCGGCGGAAGCTCGGAGATCGCCAGGACGATTCTACCCGGCATCGAGGCCAGCGGTGGGGAGGTCTTGACCAACGCGGAAGTCGAGGAGATCCTCATCGAGCAGGACGAGGTCAAGGGCGTACGCCTCGTCGACGGCCGGGAGCTCCGAGCGCCGATGGTCATCAGTGATGCCGGAGTCGCCAACACCTACGGACGCCTGCTGAGAGCTGGGCATCCGGTACGCGAACGCATGCAGAGCAAGTTGCAGCGGGTGACGCCATCGGTGGCGCATGTCTGTCTATACGTAGGCTTGAAGGGCACGGCCTCGGAGCTCGGACTGAGTAAGACGAACCTCTGGGTTTACAACAGCCCGCATCACGAGCGGGAGCTCGAGCGTTTCCGTCAGGACCCAAGCGCGCCGTTTCCGGTCGTCTATCTCTCGTTCCCATCGGCCAAGGATCCGAGCTACGAGCAACGCCATTCGGGGCGCAGCACCATAGAAGCGGTGACACTGGGTCCGTACGAGTGGTTCGAACAATGGCAGAGCACGAGCTGGAAGAAGCGCGGCGTGGAGTACGAGGCGTTCAAGCTTGGCTTTGAGGAGCGCCTGCTCGAGGTCTTGTACGCGCACCGCCCGTCCACTCGCGGCCAGGTCGAAATCAGCGAGCTGTCGACGCCCCTATCAACGCGCAACTTCGCTAGCCATCCTCGCGGGGAGATTCTACGGTCTTGCGCACAACCCCGAGCGCTTCGAGCAGCGCTGGCTGCGCCCGCGGACCCCGGTCAAGGGGCTCTATCTCACGGGGGCTGACGTGTGTTCGGCCGGTGTTGCCGGTGCCCTGATGGGAGGCGTACTCAGCTCTGCGGCCATCTTGGGGCCCAAGGTGATGAAGGCGGTTTTCGCACGGCGTGGGCCGCCGTCTCCAAAGCTGTCCGTTCCGGCGCCGCGCGAAAGCTGAGCGGGACCGCAGCAAGGCCCTCGTGCTTTTCAGATTGCCGTGAGTCGAATGACTTCTTGCTCGAACGGCGCCTTCGGCCGAATCCCCTGGAGCAAGAGGTCGGCGGGGCAAAGCGCCCGCTCGAGAAGTGAGCGCAGCGGCTTCAGCAGCTGACGCTCGACTTGAGCGTGCTCCTCGTCCGCGGTCAGCCGCTTCAGTCCTGCCTCCGCCAGCTCCAGGATTTCGCCTGCCCAGTCGACGGCATCTCGGCCCATGAAGCGTGTCCGTACACCTCGGCGAGCGAGGGATTCGCGGCTGCCCTCGACTTCCCGGTAGGGCCAAGGATTGGTGAGACCTTCAAGGCGCCGAAGGCTGTCTTCATCATAGAGGAGCCCGCGCCAGAGCGCGGGTAGGGCGAAGAGTAGCTCGCGTCCCTGGGCGTCCGCACCGCGGTATTCGAGCGTGGTCTTCAGGCGAACCTCCGGAAAGAGCGTCCCGAGGTGGACGAGCCAGTCGTTCCAGGTGGCGCGGTGCTTCCCGAAGCCATCCGTCATGAAAGAGCGAAACGTCTGGCCAGTGTTGTGTACGACCTCGGTTCCACGGCGAAACAGGAACATCGGCGCGTCGAGCGCCCATTCGACGTAGTCGCGGTACCTGGGCTGGTCCTTCCAAGCAAAGGGGAGAAGCCCAGAGCGGTCCGGGTCCATGTTTATCCACACGAGGGCGCGGGACGATCGGTAGCCGCTGTCCTTGCGCTCTCGCCATGGACTGTTCGCGAACATCGCCGTCACCAGCGGTTGGACGCGAAGGCCCACGCGCAGCTTCCGCATCGCGTCCTCCTCGGAGGCGTAGTCCAAGTTCGCCTGCACCGTGCTCGTTCGAAGCATCATGTCGAGCGCCATGCTGCCGCGCGTCGGCAAGTACTTCTGCATCACGCCGTAGCGGATCTTGGGGACCCAGCCGAGCTCCTCGCGCGTCGCAAAGGGCTGGTGTCCGAGTCCGAGCCAGACCCAGCCGAGCTCCTCGACGATGGGCGCGAGCTCGCTCAAGTGCGCGACCCATTCGGCCTGACCCTCTTGAACCGTGCGAAAGGGGGCCCCGGAGAGCTCCATCTGCGCGCCGGGCTCCAGGGTCACCGAGCTGCCGCCCCGTCGCAAGGAGATGACCGGACCGCCCTTCGTTTCCGACTGCTTCTCCCAACCGTGCTGCTCGGCGAGCCGCTCGAAGATCGTCTCGACGCCCCGGCTCCCGCCGTAGGGCAGCGGCTCGCCGGTGCCTTGGTCGACCCCAAAGCGCTCCGCCTCGCTGCCGATGCGCCACCGCTCGCGTGGCTTCTCGGCCTCGTAGAATACGGCGAGCAGATCATCGAGCTCGCGGATCTGGTCGTTGGGTTCGGGCACGTTGTCTTCGACTGGTCGACGGACGGCCGCACCTTCTACCACGACTTCTCGAACCGCGCCGCTAGGCGGCCGGAGCGCAGATGCTTGCGCCTTGGGCCGGGACGTGGTGCAACTGGACCGTGGATCGTCTACTCGAGCTGCTTCGGCACAGAGGCTTTCGTCGCGGCCGCTTCGTGCTCAGCTCAGGCAAGGAGAGCGACTTCTTCATCGACTGCAAGCCCGCGGTCCTGACCGCGGAGGGGCATGCGCTCGTCGGGGACGCCCTCCTCGAACGAATCACGGGTCTACCTGGTCCCGCCCAGGCCGTGGCGGGGGTCGAGCTCGGCGGCTGTCCGCTTGCCTCCGCGGTAGCTGCGAGGTCTTGGGCCAAGGGCACTCCGCTCGACGCCGTGTATGTGCGCAAGTCGAGCAAGGACCACGGTACGCGCAAGCTGCTCGAAGGGGCCGACCAGTTGCCGAAGGGGGCTCAAATCGTGCTCACGGAGGACACGGTGACCACGGGCGGTTCGACCCTGCGCGCGGTGGAACGGCTCCGCGAGGCCGGCTTCCAGGTCACAGCCGTCCTCGCAATCGTCGACCGGCTGGAAGGTGGCGCCGACGCGATTCGCGAAGCCGGAGTCGAGTTTCAGGCGCTCTACGACCGCCGCGACTTCATGGGAGAAGAATGAGCTCGCGAAGCGCAGGCCTCCTCTTGCTGCTGAACGTCGTGGCAGCCTGTAAGCCGGAGCCCATCAGCTTGGAGACCGGGCCGCGCTCGTTCACCAGCGATTCGTACGAAGCGGTCTACAAGGCATGGACGCGCGACGAAGAGACCTTCAACTGGGCTGATCTCGAGCACATTCTATATGTGACCGCGACCTTCGAGTCTTGGGAGTTTCGGTGGGCTTATGTGGTCCGCTATGCCCACGACTACAGCCTGGAGCCATCTGCGCGCGACGAGATGCTGCAAGCCAGCCTGGCGAGCTCCCGCCAGGAGCACAGCTTCTTCGTTTCCCTCGGTGGGTTCGATTACCGCGAATCGGACTTGACGGGCGAGCAGTCCGCTTGGCGCGTACTGCTCATCGATCCAGAGGGCAGACAGACGGTTCCGGTAAAAATGGAGCGCATTCGACGACCGACGCCCCTCGAAAAGGTGTACTTCCCGTCGGTATCGCCTTACCGGCACGCATTTCGCCTGAGCTTCCCGACTGTGGACGAGCAGGGGCGGCCGACCATCGCGCCTGGCGCAGACCACGTGCTCCTTCGTTTCACCGGCGCCCGCGGCCGAGTGGACTTGCGCTGGGACTTCGCGCTATCGCAGGAAACCTGACGAAGAGTTTTGACAGCGCCGAATTGGGCTCGCTATGATCATTGCCGAGCGTAAGCCTTCGTAACGAAAGACGAAACGCGCGAACGGGGGAAATGAGCATGATCAAGCGCAGCAGGGGCTGGTGGATCGCGATAGCGATCGCGGCGTTGAGTTTGGGTTGTCACGCCGACAAAGACGATCCCGAAGGGCTGGCGAAAGAGCTCTCGGATCCGGTTCGTCGTGAGAACGCTATCTACAACCTGAAGCAGATCTACGGAACGGTTCTGGCGACCCACGCTGGGGACCGGACGGACCCTGAGGTCGTCGCGGTCGCGGACGTCATCGTGGAGCCTCTGACCCAGGCGTATCTCAACCATCCCGAAGACCGGATCAATGGCTTGGCGATTTTGGAGCTTCTGCACGAGACGCAGGACCCTCGAGCCGTGCCTGCCCTGGTCGAGGCGCTGAAGTGGCGTACCGAGGTGTCCGAGGACCATGCGATTCGTGCGGCGCAGGCGCTGCAGGCGACGAACCTTCCCGACGCGGACAAGGCCAAAGTCATCCAGGCTTTGGGCAGCGGCCTCGATCGCATCACGGACTCACGCCCCGTCGACAACAAGATGCGCATCGCGATGATCGGGGCGCTCGGCTCCACTGGAGATCGGCGGGCCACCGAAATCCTCACGCGCATCGCTATCAAACAGGACGAGAAGCAGAACTTTCTCATCAACCGCTTGGCGGCGCAGCAGCTCGGTGAGCTGCGCGACCCGACGGCCATACCGGCGCTGATTCAGTCGCTCTTCATGTTTGCGCCGAACCGTCCTGATCTGCGGATGAACGACGTGGCTGCCGAGGCTTTGATCCGCATCGGACGTCCGTCGCTCGAGCCCCTGCTCAAGCTGATGAGGGGAGACGACGAGACCGCGAATGAGATTGCGAAGCATTACATCGAAACGGTGAAGGCGCGCCGTCCAGACTTGGCCACATCCATGACGGTTCGACAAGTCACCGGCAGCGAGGCCACTTTCGCGCTCGGCGCGCTCGGTTTCGACGAGGCGCTAGACGCTCTGCTTGCAGAGGCCAGCTCGAGCGACACCACGCGCAAGCTGAACGGCGCGATTGCGCTCGTGCGGCTGAAGGTGCCCGAGGGTCGCGAGGACCGGGTCCGAGCTGCGCTGAAGAGCGCGTATGCCTCGCTGCCCAAGGGCTATGAAGGCCTTCGGATGCGAGGTCAGCTGCTCGCGGCGATGGCGCATACCTATGATGCGAGCCTGATGCCTTTCATTTTGGAAGAGCTCGCCGACAGTAGGGCCAACCCCGAGTTGCGTCTCATCGCGGCGCAGAACTACGCGCTGCTCGCGAACGCGGCCGAAGCTTCCAGGATGCAGGCCGTCGTGGCGAAAGAGGACAGCTCGAGCGCCGGTGGTTACCGCGAGAAGTTCGAGGAGCACGAACCCCTGCTGAAGATCGCCGAAGAGTGCGACCAGAGCGTGGACTGCTGGGTAAAGAAACTGAGCGATACGGACGCGAAGATCGCGCGCAAGGCCGCCTACATGATCGGGCGGTATGGCGAGGGTAACAAGCCCGCCATCGTCGCGCTGGTAGGTCAGCTGGGAAACGAGGACCTGGGCGTGCGGCTGGGGGCTCTGATGGCTCTGGACCAGATCGCGGTCGAGGGCAGTCCGGATGCCGTGACGAAGATCGACGATCTTCGCAAGCGCGAAGAAGGACAATCCGTGTGGACGCAGTTCCGAGGCGAGGCCCTTCCGATACAGGCGCGCCTGCGGAGTCGTAGCGAGAGCTGAGGGGGCCATGCACGGACGGCGCGGGGCCATAGGCCTTTGGCTCCTCTGGTTCGCAGTTCTTTTCGACGCGCAGGGCTGCGGGCGCGAGGAGCCTGCGGCGGACTCTGAGCAGACCGACTCAGGCTCGAGCACGGTCGTGCCCATCGCGAAGCTGGGCGACGAAGTCATCACAGCGCCTGAGGTCATGAGTCTCATGGCAGAGAAGAACCTCGGCGCCGAGCAAGCGCTGGATCAGCTCGTGGACGAGGCCGTCTTGTTTCAGGCTGCCCGTGAAGCGGGCATCGAGGAAACACCGCAGGACCGTCGAGAGATCGAGCGGCTGATGGTGCGCGCCTTGCTGCGTGACTACGAGCGCGAGCTCAGCCCGGAGCGCATGTCCGACGAGGATGTCCGCGCGGCCTTCGAGGAGTATCGGGAGAAACTGAGGGTGCCCGAGAAGCGTGCGTCGACGCACGTGCTCGCGCGTGACCAGGGCGCGGAGGCAAAGCAGCTCGCGGAGCGCGCTCTCCGGGAGTTTCGCAGTGAGGACCTTGAAACGGTTCTGACCCGTTACGCCGAAGGCAGGGCAGAGCATCCGCCGCAGATTGAACTCGTCGCCGAAGAGCTGCCTGCGTTCTCGATGAACGCGGGTATTGACGATGCTTACAAGAACGCACTATTCGAGGCCGACGCGCCCGGACCACTCAGGGAGCCGGTGAAAACAGCTTATGGCTGGCATGCGATCGTGCTCACCGAGATCGTTCCCGGCTCGGAACCCTCCCTAGAGAGAAGCGAGACGCAGTTGCGCCAGTGGCTGGCCCAACGCAAGCGGCAGGAAAATATCGTGCAAACCGTGGAGCCGTTGGAGGCGCTCGTCGAATGGAACGAACCCGTTGTGAGGAAGCTCACCCGGGCAGAGCGTTTGCCGGTGCCTCCGCAGCCCGGACCCCGGCAAGACGGGTAGATTTGGTCTTCAGCTTTGGGCTCCGCTAACATGGGGGCCTAGTGAGTCGAGTCTGTCTACAGTGCGGCGTGAGCTTTCCCAATCGCGTTTTTTTCTGCGGGCACGACGGCAGCGTCACCATCGAGCGACAGCGACCCGGTGACGACGACGCGCGCCTGGGCACACAGCTGGGGTCGTATGTCGTGGTCGCCCGAATCGCGGATGGCGCCATGGCCCGGGTGTACGAAGGCCGGCACCGGGACACCCTGGCGAGGGTCGCCATCAAAGTGCTGCACGCCCACGTCGCTCGGGATCCCGTCGCCATCGAGCGCTTCCGGCGCGAGTACGAGACTGCGCGCTCGCTCGATCATCCAAAGATCGTCGACGTCATCGACTTCGGCGAAACGCCGGACAAGTCCTACTTCTTGACGATGGAATATCTGGACGGAGAGGAGCTCAGCGAGCTGCTTGCCCGCGAGGGCGCGCTCTATCCGGCGCATGCCGTTCGGATCGCCTGTCAGCTAGCGCTCGGGCTGCATTGCGCTCACACGGACGGGGTGATCCATCGGGACCTCAAGCCCGACAACATCTACTTGTGCCCGACGCCACAGGGCCCGACGGTTCGGATTCTCGACTTTGGCTCCGTGAAGCGGCAGCTGGAGGACGGGCCCAAGCTGACCGCGGTCGGGATGACGCTCGGCTCACCGTTCTACATGTCGCCTGAGCAAGCGCAGGGGAAGCTCGACGTCGATCAGCGCACGGACGTCTTTGCGCTGGCAGCCATCTTGTACGAAATGGCGACGGCTGAGATTGCCTTCGAGGATGACAACGTGGTCGCCATCCTGCACAAGATCATCAGTCACACACCCGAACCGGTGTCAGCGTCGAACCCGGAGTATCCGATGGCGTTCGACCAAGTCATCGAGCGCGCGCTCAACAAGGACAAGACCAAGCGCCACAATTCCTGCCTCGCACTGGCCGAGGCGATGCTCGAGGCCTTTGGGCTGGAGCCGAACGTGCAACGTTGGGCGGAGGCCCCCGTCGAGGAGATTGCCGCCGCGACCCATGAGTGCGGTTCGGTTCGACCGCCCTCCCGCCAGCTCCTGATCTCAGACACGGACTCGGGCGAGGAGGATCCCCTCGCACTGGATCAGGCGGAAACGCCTTCGCTGCCGCCAGCGCTCGTGTCGCTTTCGGCCAGAGCCACCGCGATGCCGATGCCCATGGCGGTCGGACTAGTGCTCGCTGTCGCTTTGTTCGTCGGAGCCTGGCTGCTTACCAAATAACGGCGTCATCGAGCTGGCTGAAGCAGGCCTTCGACGAGCTCGTACACGCGCGGCGCGGAGGCGGGCTCTCTCAAAGTCGACATCGACCCGACCGAGGTCACCGAGCTCACGCCCAAGCCTGCGCTGAGCGCTTCGGCTAGAGCTTCGCGCTCCTGGTAGCCTTGCCGGAGCACGGTGGCGACGAGTCGGTAGGCATCGTACCCGTACGCCGCGAACATCTCGGGCGGTCTGCCGTAACGTGCGGTGTACTGCTCGCGAAACTCCGTGTTCAGCGTGTCTTCGGAGGCGCCGTAGTACGGCTGGGTGACCAGGGCGCCCTGCAGATAACGCCCGGCCCGAGTCAGCAGCGTGGGGGACCAACTGGGCGATGAGAGCAGAAAATGCACTCGCTCCGTGGCCGCGCTCGGCAGCACGTCCGTCGCGCTGCTCCAAGCGCCCTCGGCCGCGAACGTGGGTGCAATCAGAGCGACCTGCTCCGCCGTGTCCGCCATGAGTACGACGTCGCAGCCGTCTTTCAACAGCTCCTTCACGAATTCGCCGAAGGATTTCGTTCCCGGCGGGTAGGCGACGGGCGGACAAAGGCTGCCCCCTGCGGCGCCGACTTCTTCGTCGAAGATCCGGCTCAGTGCTCGGCCGTAGCCGTGGTCGGGGTACAAGACGACGAAGCGCGACAAACCCTTTTGCTGCGCCGCTCGGACCAGGGCGCGCAACTCGTCACGCGGACTGTGCGGGAAGCGGAACACGCGCTCCCCCGAGTTGCTGCGATCCTCGCTGCTGGAGAAGGTCAGCATCGGTACCTGCGCTCGGCCCGCTTCTTCGATGGCCGCGGCCGTCGTGCGTGTCCCCACCGGACCCAGAACCGCCACTACGCCTTGGTCCCTCACGAGCGAATCCATGGCCTGAGCAGCGCGCGCGGGGTCACCGGCGGTGTCCTCGACGATGAGCTGTGGTCCGCCCTCGAGCGCCTCCGCGAGCTGCATGCCCTGAAGCAATTGCTTGCCGACCTCGCGACCGCGGCCGGTCAGCGGAAGCAGCGCCCCGACCCGGTGCGGGTTGCCTCCGACGAGCTCCTGGGCGTTCGCCAGAAGCGCCTGAACTTCCGGGTCGCTCTGCATCGCCGAGCCTCGGAGAATTTCCGCGCTCTGTGTCACCAGCGCGGCGTCCTGGGCCTGCAGCGCGTCGGGAAGGATCCGCCTCGCCAGCGCGACCTGAACCCGACCTTGTGGGTGTAGCGTGTTCAACAGAATGGCTGCGTCCTCGCTCTGCAGCCTCTGGTACAGCAAGCTCTGCAGAGCAGCGTCAGCGCGGGCCGCGTCGGGTTCGGGACCGCCGTACGTGAACATGCCGTCGAGCACACGCAAGGCGAGCACGGAATCCGTCGCGCGCTCGGCCGAGCTCACCGCCGTCTGCCAAAGCTGGGTCTGCTCCTCGGGCGAAAATCGCTGCTCGGTGAGTGGCTCGATGATCTCGAGCGCTCCATCGGCGTCCCCCAGTTCGGCGTAACACCAGCCGCGGTTCAACCGGGCTCGCAGCGCGATCGCCTCGTCCGAGGTCTCCTGCGCCTCCTCGAGCAAGGAAATCGCGGCCTCGCAGTCCCCCGTTTCCGCCCGAAGAACCGCAAGCTCCAGTCGGGCCAGGTCGGCTTCTGGCGAGCCGGTGTGGGTCTCGATGTAGGTGACGTACTCGCGCGCTGCCGCATCGGTGTCGCCGCGAGCCGCCGCCTCACGCGCCTGCACCACCTGCTCTGGCGGCGCCTTCTCGAGCGAGCTTCGAACGACGGGCTTTTGGCCGCAACCGGCCCACAGCGCTGCCCCGAGCGTCAGGGCAACAAGCAGTCTCACGATGCGTTTCGGCAACTCTCCTCCAACAAGACGGCAAAAGAATGGACGCGGTCCGCGCCGTTCTCACGGAACTGGCGAGCCGAGGCCGGGCACGCCGTCACGATGGCTCCGCCTCCCACCCACTCATGCTCGGCCAGCCGCTCCCTCGCAATGCCGGCCGCCGTCTCGGGCGCCGTCCTCGGCAGCTGTCCGCCCCCGCCCGAGCAGATGGAATCTTCGCGGCGGTGATGGAACTCCGAGGGCACCTGCCCGAGAATCTTGGCCAGAACGCGCCGGGGCGCTTCGTGAATGCCGAGCCCACGTCCGAGGCGGCAGGGGTCGTGGTAACGAGCCGCACCGAGCCCGGTCAGGGGATGGACGCGGTCGATGTGACGGGCCGCGAGCTCGCTCAGGTGCAACATGCGCTCCGTCTCCCGCTCCTTCCCCTCTTGCCGTGCGAAGGTCTTCAGGGCGAATAGGCAGCCCGGGTCCAGGAAGAAGGCCTTTCCTGCTCCACGGAGCTTGGACAGCAGGCTTCGGGCGGCTTGCGCGTACCCCTCGGCACTCCCGGCTTCGAGCAAGGGTAGGCCACAGCATCCGCTCGCCTCCACATGCACCGCCGTCTCGAGCAGGGCTTCGCTCGCTCGCCAGCCCGCGAGGGCTTCCTCTGGACGGAGCATGGTCGCCGTGCAGCCCGGAAAGTAACTGACCTGGCCCGTGGCGGGGGCGGCGGCGAAGAGCTGCGCAGCTCTTTGAATCGCCTTCTTCTCGCGGTCCGCGTGCTGGGCGATGGTGTCCATGGCAGCCGGCGGTGCCTTGCCAGCATGGACGGCTTCTGCCCGCGCTGCGCCGAGCACGGTCGCGACCTCATTGCGGTGGGTGCAGTGCGTCCGGCAGCGCATGCATCCGGTGCAGCCGTACCAGCTTGCAGCGATGTCCTCGCTCATATCCACGTTCTGCTCCGCGACGTGGTGCAAGGAGGTCATCTTTGCCCAGGGTGTGGTGGTCTCTCGGGACTCGGCGTTGGAGACGGGGCAGGAAAAGCGGCACAGCTTGGGACAGTGTGCGCAGTATGCGTGCTGCTTCGCAAAGGGCTCCACGAGCGAAAGACGGCGCCGCATCGCCGTCACGATACCCGGCGTTGCGCGGGGCCGCCAATCGGCGCACGCGGCGCCTTTGCTCTGCGGCCCCAGGCGGGCGCGCACGAGCAGGTTTACCGCGACCAAACCGCGGCTAGAGCAGCGAACTCCTCGACAGACAGAGTTTCGCCCCGCCGGGAGCCGTCGAGGGCTGCTCGCTCGAGCGCGCTGTCCACCGTGGCGGCATCCGCGAGCGCCCGAAGGGCATTTCGCAGGGTCTTTCGACGCATCTGAAATGCCGCGCGGACCACTTCCCGAAAGGTCTGCGTCTCTTGTGCTCGCGCCGTCGTCAACGGTGTGAGTCGGACGACGGCGCTGTCGACCTGGGGGGCCGGGAAGAAAGCGCCTGGACGCAGGCGGAGCAAAGTGTCGATCTCGAAGCCGGCTTGCGTGAAAACGGTCAAGGCACCGTAGTCCCTGGACCCTGGCTGCGCGACCAATCGATCGCGCACTTCACGCTGCACCATCAACACGGCACCCCGCATGATCGATCGATGCGTCACGACCTGCCTCAGGATCGCGCCAGTCGCCTGATAGGGCAGGTTTCCCGTTACGACCAGGGGCGTACCTAGCTCCTCGGACAGCGCCGTGAAGTCCACCTTCGCCGCGTCTGCTTGAATGAGTCGAAGGGCCTCGTCCGTGCCGTATTCTGCCCGGAGCACGTGGATCATGTCCCGGTCCAGCTCGATCGCGACCACCTTGCGGGCGCGTTGCAGTAAGGCCGCCGTGAGGGTGCCCAGACCGGGCCCGAGCTCCACCACAATCGGTCCCAACGAAGCGGCCGCTTCTGCGATCTGCGCGACGGCACCCCTTTGAATCAAAAAGTTCTGCGAGAAGGCGCGCTTGGGTGAAAGCTCGTACTTGCGGAGCAGGGCGCGGGGGTCGAGCGTGTCTTCGTT
The DNA here is from genome assembly GCA_963746475.1 of uncultured delta proteobacterium. Lineage (GTDB taxonomy): Bacteria > Myxococcota_A > Polyangia > Polyangiales > Houyiibacteriaceae > SG8-38. The sequence goes on along the minus strand of CAVVBB010000003.1, from coordinate 14,691 downwards.
GTGTGTGGTCATCGCTTTAACCGGCCGGAATCATGCTGGAATCAAAACCAGCCACAGACGAGGCCCACTCTGGCCCACATGCACTGTTGTCACGCTGGACGGAGTTATTATATTGGCTCTACATCTCCCTTGAACTAGGTTATTTTAAACGAGAGGAACCTATATGCTTCCCGCCTTCATCATCGACCACATCCGGCAGCGAGAAGAAGAAGAGCAAGCGAGGCGCCGTCCGCAGCAGGAGCTTCCGATTCCTCGGCCGGAACGGGTTAGAGAAACCGAACTCGAGGAAGAGTCGGACAGGGGTATCCTCATCATCGATTTGCTAGGCAAGTAAGCCGGCCGCGATCGAACGTACCAGAGACGGAGGTGTCGACTGCGCGGTCGATGCTCGCACGAGGGTTCATCTAGCCCTTTGAGTCCTCAAAACCCTGGGCTATCTTCTATGTGTGTCAAGAAGTGCCAATACGGGCCTTAGTGAGCTGATCGCGTCGATCGAGCGCGAGTTGGCACAGGCTGAGCCAGAACGCCGCGTGCGACTCGGGGCGGCCGCGGCCTGGTGCCTCGTCGAACAGGGTGATTTGGGTCGAGCCTTCGAGTTGGTTTGGGAGCTTGCGGAGGACGGCCGCGCAGAAGACGCGCAGCCGCTAGGCTTGCTCCGAGCGGAGCTCCAGGCGTTTTGCGGCAACGAAGACTCTGCCTTGCAGCTTCTTCGGGAGGTTGCAGCCGAGCCTACGCTGAAACCGGGGATTGCCATCGCGCGAGCCCGCATCGCGGTGGCGCGAGCCGACTGGGGGTTCGCCGCGCAGTCCGCGTTGGAGGCGACGCGTGCTTCGGTCGTCGGCTCGGACACGCGCGCTCGCCTGGTAGCGGCCCGCGCCCAACTTCGGGACGGGCGGTCGGACGCCGCTATGGAAGTCATGGACGCTATCCGGGAAGCCACGATGGTCGACGAGCTCGAGCGCGCCGCCCTTCGGTGCTGCGGCGCGAGCGGAGACACCATCGCCGCTCGACTCTCGACCTTGGCCAAAGACGCTCGTAGGCTCGGCGCGCGCCGGCTCGAAGCCGATATCTGGGCCGACTGCAGTGACGTTCATCTGGCTGAGCACCGACAGGACGAGGCGCAGGCCGCAGCCGCGCTGGCCGTCGAAGTTTGGGACGAGATGGCCACCTCCTTGCAGCCACCGCTGCGCGCGGGGTTCTGGCGGGACGTCAGACGCTCCTTCATCCGGGCGCGTTCGCGCCGTTCCTTGGTGTCCACAGAGCCGGCGGGATCCGAGGTTCCTGTAGCACAGGACAAGCCGACCGCGCCTCCTACGGGTCAGTTGGAAGCGGTGCTCGCCGTTCTTCGAAAGCTTGCCGCGGAGCGAGACCTCGATAGCTTGCTCGAAGTCATCACACAGGGTGCGATCGAGCTGGTCGGGGCGGAACGTGGATTCGTCCTGCTGGTAGGACACGACGGGACGCTGGAGCCAGCGACAGTGCGCACAGCCGAAGATCGACTCGGGCGGTCCACGGCGGCGTTCAGCAAATCCATTGCCGAGACGGTTCTCATCGACGGCGAGCCGGTGATCACCGTGGACGCCGGCGAAGACTCTCGCCTGCAGGATTATCTATCCGTACACCAGCTCATGCTTCGCTCAGTCGCTTGTGTTCCGATTCGTTCCGGGGCTCGGACTTGGGGCGTTTTGTACCTGGAGCACCGGAGCCTGACCGGGCGTTTCGAGGGCGCCAACCTGATGATGCTTCGTGCTTACGCGGACCAGGCAGCCATCGCCATCGAAACCGCCCGGCTTCTCGAGCAGATTCGGGAACAACAGGAGGCCTTGCGTGCGAGCAACGAAGCGCTTCTGGATGCGAACGCGCGGCTGGAGAGCCAGCTTCACGCCCAGACGGAGAGCTTGCAGCAGAGCGAGAGCGAGCTCGCGAGCCTGCGCGCGTCGAACCGAAAAGGGCAGCGCTGGGGCATGGTCGGAGAAACGCAGAGCATGCGGCGCATCTACGCGACCCTCGAACGCGTCGCACTGAGCGATGTTCCCGTGGTCATCGTCGGTGAGAGCGGAACCGGCAAAGAGCTCGTGGCGCGAGCCATTCATCAGGCCAGCTCACGGGTCCACGGTCCTTTCGTTTCCTTGAGTTGTGGGACCATCCCCGAGGGACTGCTCGAGAGCGAGCTGTTTGGTCACGAAGTCGGTGCCTTCACGGGCGCCAAGCGCGCCCGTGAGGGTGTCTTCGTTCAAGCCAAAGGTGGAAGCCTCTTCATGGACGAGCTCCCCGACATGCATCCCAGGATGCAGCTCGACCTGCTGCGCGTCCTTCAGGATCAGCGCGTCCGTCCTGTGGGTGCCTCGAAAGAGGTCTCCGTCGATGCGCGTTTGATCGTGGCCAGTCGCGAACCACTGGCCGATCTGGTGGCCGCAGGCACGTTTCGCGAAGACCTCTACTACCGCGTCGCGGTCGTGGAAATCCGGCTCCCGGCACTGCGCGAGCGAAGCGACGACATTCCTTTGCTCTGTGATCACTTCTTGTCCCGCATGGCCAAGGATGCCGGCACCGCGAGGAAGCGTCTGAGCCGTGACGCCTTGGACAAGCTGCGCCACTACGCTTTTCCTGGAAATGTCCGCGAGCTGGAGCATTTGCTCATGAGCGCCTCGGTTTTCGCCTCGGGTGAGGTGATCGAAGCTGAGGACCTGGCCCTCGAACGCGGCACTTCGCGCCCGAGGCCGCAGACCACGGTGCAGAGCTATGAGGACTTCAAGAGCAGCGAGCGAGACCGAATCGTCGCGGCGCTCAACGCACACGAGTGGAACCGGGCCAAGGCGGCTCGCGCCCTAGGCATGGCCCGACGAACCTTCTACAGGCGACTCAAGGAGCACGGCATCGAGCTCCCGACTAATTCTTAGAAGCGCTCGCGTCCTGCATCGCGGGAGTTTCGCCCGGAGGGAGGTAGAGTGCCGGTTCTCCCGGGCGCGACCAGTCGACCCAGTATGCGGCGCTGGAACGCACGTCGACATGAACGAAGCTGCTACGCGGGTAGTACCCCACGCCGACTTTCGACAAGGTGAGCGAGAAGTCCCTCAGGACTTCGTTGGGAACGCCATCGATGCGGAGGTCGATGGCTTCACCCGTCGAATGGCGGCTGGTCGTGCTCGTGCCGTCTCCCGCGGCGCGATAGGCGCTCACCACGATGATGGTGCGTCCGTTGAAGTGGTCGGCCAGGTAAGCCAGAACTCGCATGAGCCGCTCGCTTGGTGGCTTCGATTTCCCGCTTTCGCGGTCCCCGAGAAACTCGGCCAGACTCGCACGCGTCTTCGGAAGAATCTTGCCGCGCGCATTGAACAACCGTCCTTGAAACTTCTTCTTCACCGAGGGCCTGGCAAGAGTGACGGTGCCGTTCAAAATCTTGTTCTGCTCCTCTTCTCGCTTTTCCTGGGCGCTGTACCCCGGAAGCACGAGGCGCTGTCCCACCCGCAACGTTGCGCTCGGCTGGATGCGATTGGAACGCGCCAGAGCTTTGATGCTGACTTTGTTTGCCCGGGCCAAGCCGCCCAGGGTTTGCCCCGGGTAAACGTAGATCACACCTTTGGGCGGCACCTTCAGCACTTGGCCGATGCGAATGTTCGAGGTCTTCTTGAGGTTGTTCGCGGCTGCCAGGTTGGTGATGGACACGCCATGACGCTTGGCGATGGTGCCGAGCGTCTGACCCTGGCTCACTTTGTGTTTCCGGTCGGCGTGAGCGGACCCGTGCCACAAGAAAACAGCAATCACCGCCGTCGCGGCTATGCGCCAAACCCCACTGCAGCGCTTCACAATGCGCCCGAGTATTGAGGAGTTGTCGCTTCGAGCAAACGAATCGGCGGCTTCCGTGCGCAAATCCGCCGAGCGACATTTTTTTTGCCTTCGCCAAGGCGCGTTGCCAACATGACTTTTGACTCGTTCGTTCGTTGACAATCGGTAGGTTCGCGCGTTGGGTGCAGCGCTGTACGGGGGATCGTCAAGTAGGCAAGCTTATCAGCAGAAAGCGCATAATTCACATATAATTATACTATAACTTAGTGCTATTTTTCGCTAACTTGCTTGACGGTCCTGGGGTTCGGTCATAACGTTGGGAAGGAACGGCAGTCCGCCTTTCCGACCTTCTATGAGCCGACTCATGATCTACGATCCAGAAGCGCAAGAGGCGATGCAAAAAGGAACCACAGTCGGTGTGAGTGTTGCCGAAACTGAAGAGGGTTCGGATACGAACAAGCCCAAAGCGAGCAAGACAAGTGGGGGGAAGCCCAACAATGTTCGCAAGATCCGCATCGAGCGCATGATGAGCAAAGCGGAGTTGGCCCGTCGCGCGAACCTATCGGTACTGACGATTGATCGCGTGGAGAAGGGCTTCGGCTGCCGGATGGATACGAAACGAAAGATTCTCGAAGCCTTGGGTCTTAGGCTCGCCGACCGGGTAAGGGTGTTCGGCGAGGAGGAGTAATGCGCCTGCATGTCGTCGGAGGGGAGGAACTTGGTCGGGGTCGATATTGGTTCGAGCTCGATTAAAGTTTGCGAAATAAAAGAAGGGCGCGGGGGGGACAGGACCATCACACGGTTCGGTTATCATCCTTTACCGCCTGAAACGATCGTCGATGGGCACGTCATCAACTCCGGTGCGGTAGTTGAGGGGCTCGAGAAGCTTTTTTCGAAGAGCAAACGACGGAACATTGCGCTTCGCGCGAGCGGTCACAGCGTGATCATCAAGAAGATCACGATGCCGCTCATGACGCCGGCGGAGCTCCGAGAACAGATCAGCTGGGAAGCCGAGCAGCACATTCCGTTCGATTTGGACGAGGTGCACATCGACTACGAGATCCTGCACGAGAGAGCGGATCACGGTCAGATGGAAGTGCTGCTGGTGGCGGCCAAGAAGGAGGAGGTTACCGATCTCACCAACTTGGCGATGGAGGCCAGGCTAAAGCCCATGGTGGTCGACCTCGATGCCTTCACCGTCCAGAACGTCTACGAGCAAGCCTACAGCTCGCCGGGCAAAGATGAGTCCATCGTCCTTGCCCACGTTGGGGCGGCCACGACGACGGTCAACATCCTCGCGGACTCAACGACGGCGTTTACGCGAGATATCGCGAACGGTGGCAACCTGATCACCGAGGAGATTCAGCGGCAGCTCAGCATTGGGCGCGACGAAGCCGAGGCCTACAAGTGTGGCGGCCGCGGGCTTGGAATCGTGCCTCGCGAGGTGCCCGAAATCGTCGATATGGCGGTGGACCAGCTGGCGGGTGAAATCCAGCGCTCATTGGACTTCTACTTGGCGACGAGCGGGGACCGTGACCTCGGCAAGCTCTATCTGTCTGGGGGGACGGCACACATCCAGGCTCTGCAGGATGCCATCGAGTCGAGGGCGCGCGTTTCGGTAGAGCTCTTGAACCCGGTCAAGCTCGCCTCCGTCGAGCCTGAGGCGGCGGCGGAGCTAGAGGGACGCGGGCCGGAGGCGACCGTGAGCATCGGCCTGGCTCTTCGCAAAGAGCGGGAGAGAAACTGATGATCCGGATCAATTTGCTTCCGACCGAGAAGAAGCGCGCTCGCCGGCTCGCTGCGGCCTCCGCAGCCTCCGCGAGCGACTTCAGCGATGGCATTTGGGGAGCCATCTACGGCTCTGCCGTTGGTGTGTGGGCCTTGGTGCTCGCCATCATGTATTTCGTCGGAGCGAATGAGCTCGAGGCCTTGGCTCAGCAGAATCAGGAGCTTGAGGCACGCCGAAACAGTCTTCAGTCCAAGACCCAGGGCCTTGCGGAGGTCGAGGGCCGGCTCGAGCGCAGCCGGCGTCTCGAGAAGGTCGTTAGTGACTTGGACGCCAGCCGGACCGGGCCGACCCGCGCCGTCATGGAGCTTTCCCGTGTACTGAGCGAGGGACAAGGGCCGAGCATCGACCCGGACGAGCTCGAGCGGATGCGCAAAGAAAATCCTCTCGCTGGCTACAACGAAAGCTGGGATGTTCGACGTCTCTGGCTAACGAACTTCGAGGAGACCGAGCGAGAATGCCGGATCTCCGGGATGGGCCGGTCGAACGACGACGTCGCCGAGTTTCTGCGACGCCTGACTCTCAGCGAGCTGTTCGACTCGGTGACATTGGAGCGAACGCGCGCTGCGACAGACGATGAGACCGGCGTTCCGCTCGTCGGCTTCGATCTCACTTGCCAGGTGAACTACTGATGGACGAGCTAAGACAGAAGTTCAGTGCGTTGCCGATGTGGGGCAAAGCGGCCGGAGTCCTGGTCGTTTTGGGGCTCATGATGGCCGTCTACTCCAGCTTGATTCAATCGGAGCTTTCCGCGCAGCTGGACGCTGCCAAGCAACAGAACAAGACTCTAAACGACCAGATTCGCGATGCGGAGCGTCGCGAGAAGCAGTACCTGGAGCTCACCCAGGAGCTTTCCGAGCGCGAGTCTACCGATCAGCAGAATCGTCGTATTCTTCCCGAAGATGCCGAGATTGCCGGTTTCCTGCAGGACCTCAACAGGGTTGCAGAGCTCAGTGGTCTCGAGATCCGACTGGTCGAACCGCGTCCCGAAGAAAAGAGCGAGATGTACGCCAAGATTCCGGTTGCTCTTGCCGTGACGGGGCGTTTTCACCAACTCGGCAAGTTCTTCTACAACGTGAGCAAGCTCGATCGCGCGATCAGCATGGAGAACATTCGCATGTCCAGACCACGAACCTTAGCGACCGGTGAGGTTGTCTTGGATGTGGACGTGCGCGCCACGACGTATCGGCGCGCCAGCTCCGAGAAGAAGGAGAACTGAGGTGTCGACGGTGGCTCAGGCGGGTAAACTATGGGTTGGACTACTGCTGAGCCTGGCCTTGGTCATGGCCGGCTGTGAGGATCCACTTGCCGAGTTCAGAGCCGAAGGCGGCGGACTCGGTGCTCCGGGTGGGGCGAAATCGCCAAAAGGCGGGAGCGGCGCGACGCCTGAGGGTACAAAAGCCGCCGGGTCTGAGCCTTTCGTTTACACGGAGGAAGACTTCGCTGAGCTCGAAACGGAAAACCGTGACCCCTTTCGACCCTACGCGAGGGCCTTCAAGGCGCAGGCTGCCGTGCCGGCGCAGCGTCGTGTGTTGATGCCAGGCACGAGCCTCGAGGAGATGAATCTCATCGCAATCGTCACCGGCGTTTCTCAACCTCGAGCGATGGTGACGGATACTGCTCAAGTCGGGCACGTCATCAGTCGCGGTGACTACATCGGTCGGGCCGAAGTCGTGCAGAGCGGCGGGGCAGAGGGCATCCCAGTCACACTGAACTGGCGTGTCGATAGCATTCGCCCGGGATCCGTCCTCCTCACGCGTGAAGATCCCACGACGCCCGACAAGCCGCCGCTAACTCGCGTGATACCGATGCACGAGCGCCGCTGAGCCTGCGACGACCCGGTGACCTAAGTTCGGGTCAATTTCTTGCGCACGCTTGACCAGCATTCGATGATTAAGCCCAGAGTGGTGGGAGGATTGCGAATGCGTATTCAGTGGGGTCTCGCTGTCGCCCTTGGGGCATCTTTGTCGTGGGCAGCTTTAGCTCGCGCTGCGGGTCCTGAAATACACGACGTTCGGGTCGACGGAGAACGTGACGAGGCGCAAGTCGTCATCGAGGGTGCGTTCGACAAGCCGCAGTACGCGGTCCGGGCGAAACAGAATGGTCGACTGATTCTGATCGACGTCGAGGGCGCAAAGCTTCCGGCCAAAGGCGTGGACACGTCGGGAAGCAGCGCCCTCGTGGCGCGAACGATTGCCAGCACCACCAACGAGGGTGCGCGCATCGAGCTCTCACTCACCGCCGGAGTCACCTATCACGCGACTGCGGAGAAGGACCGCATCACCATCAGCTTGGAGCGTGGTCAAGGGCAGCCCGTCGACGCCCCGGCTTCAGCGCTCGGTGCGACCATTCGCTCGATCCAGCTCGAGCAGCGACAAGGTCGCGATCGGGTCGTCATCGAGCTCGATGGCGAAGCTGAGTTTCGCGTCTCGACCCGTGCTGGCGCGTCGCCACGTCTAGAGGTGCTCGGGACAAGCATCGGGTCCGGAGCGTCCCGCAGCGTCGAGGCTCCGCGCGGAGCACTGCTGCGGTCCGTTCATCTCGAGCAGATGGGCGACCGTGCCGTGGTCGAGGTCGAGGGGGCCGAGGGAGCGGCAGGCACCGCGGTGCGCTCCGGCTCGAGGATCGTTTGGATGTTTTCGCCGGTTCAAGAAGACCCGCGACCCGCGGTTCAAACGCTTGCGCGGGAGCCGGACTACGCTGCCGAAGTCGACGGGCCGGAAGTGGCTGGATTTCTCAGCAAGATTCCGATGCAAGTCACGATCGGTAAGGAGAGTCGCAAGTATTCGGGGCGACGCATCGATCTGGATTTCAAGGACGCGGACATCCACAACATTCTTCGGCTGATTTCCGAGGTCGGCGACGTCAATGTCGTGACCGCCGACAATGTCGGTGGCTCAGTCACCATCCGCATGCGGAACGTGCCCTGGGACCAGGCGCTCGATGTCATCTTGCAGGCCAAGGGACTCGGCATGGTCCGCCAGGGCAATCTGATTCGCGTGGCTCCCGTGGCTCAGCTCGAGCAGGAGCGAGAGGCGGCGATCGCACGACAGAAGCAGCGGTTGCAGCTTGCGCCGCTCGAGACCCGTCTGGTGCCCGTGAGCTATGCGACGGCCAATGGGCTTCAGCCACGCGTGCGTGAGCTTCTGACCGAGCGCGGCTCCGTGTCGGTCGACGAGCGAACCAACATGCTGATCGTTCGAGACGTGGCTGGCCAGCTCAACCAGGTCGAGGATTTGGTGCGCAGCCTGGACACGCAGACCCCGCAGGTGCTGATCGAGGCACGCATCGTGGAAGCGAGCAGCCAGTACTCGCGTGACATCGGTATTCAGTGGGGTGGCTCCGCGGCGATGGGAAGCGCCACGGGCAATCCGACGGGCCTTCGCTTCCCGTCCGACCTGGGCATCACCGGTGGTGCACCGGTTGGCAACGCGCCTACCCAGGGGCTCTCGCCTTTCACGGGCACCGTCACCAACCCGAACTACGCGGTGAACTTGCCCGCGGTGACCGGTGCGGGTTCCGGTGGTGCCTTGGGCCTCACCATGGGCAGCCTGAGCGGTGCCGTGAATCTCAACGTCAGACTCAGCGCGGCCGAGTCCGCGGGGTCGGTGCGCATCATCAGCTCGCCGCGCATCCTGACCTTGGACAACAACACGGCGTCGATTTCGCAGGGTACCTTGATTCCGTTCTCTCAGGTGAGCGCGCAGGGCGTCAATACGGCGTTTCAAGAGGCCAAGCTAGAACTGAACGTCACGCCACACGTGACCAGCGACGGTTCGGTGGCCATGGACGTGCTCATCACGCGTGACGAGCCGGACTTCGGTAACACGGGCGCCAACGGCCAGCCCACGATTCTGAAGCGCGACGCGGAGACCGAGCTGCTGGTGGCTGACGGCGACACGGCGGTGATCGGTGGGATTTACACCCGAAACACCGGCCGTAACGTCGATCAAGCGGTCACCGAAGCGATTACGGTTTCCCCGCAATGCCGCTCATGAAGACCACCCCCATCCCAGTCCTGTTTGCAGCCCTGTTCACCTTCCAGGGCGCAGCCTCCGCCGAGCCCCCCGGCATCGACTGGCCCCAATGGCGCGGCAGCGAGCGCAACGGGGTCTGGCGGGAAACCGGGCTGCTCAACGAGTTTCCCGTCGAGTTTGAAGCCAGGTGGAGTGTGCCAATCGGCAGCGGCTACTGCGGGCCCACCGTCGCCGACGGCCGGGTCTACGTGATGGACCGCCTGGTGGAACCAGAGCAAACCGAACGCGTGCACTGCTTTGACTGGCAGAGCGGCAAGGAGCTCTGGACCTACGAGTATCCGTGCACCTATGAACGCGTCTCATACAAGGCCGGCCCGCGCTGCTCGGTGCTGGTCGCCAAGGGACGTGCCTACACTCTCGGCGCCGCCGGTCATCTGTTCTGCTTCGACGCGGTCAAGGGCGACCTGCTCTGGGCTCACAACCTGGATGAGGTCTACGGCATCAACATGCCCGTCTGGGGGATCGCCGCGTCGCCGATCATGGATGAGGATCTGCTGATCGTGCCGGTTTGTGGCAGGGAGGCTTATCTCGTGGCCTTCGACGGGAAGACGGGCAAAGAAGTCTGGCGTGCGCTGCGGGATCGAGGCAACTACTCGGCGCCGATCATCATTGAACAGGCCGGGCAGCGGGTATTGGTGAGTTGGACCGGGGACCGGGTGGTGGCGGTGGACCCGGGGACCGGGAAGCTGCACTGGGAAGTTCCCTTCAAGCCGCGGAAGATGCCGCTTGGGGTGCCCACACCGGTCGTTGCCGGCAACAAGCTCTTCCTTACCGGTTTCTACGACGGCAGCCTGATGCTCGAACTCGATCAGAACGAGGTAACGGTCAAGGAGCTCTGGCGCAGGTGCGGCAAGAGTGAACGGAGCACGGATGCCTTGCACAGCACGATCGCCACGCCGGTCATCATCGACGACCACATTTACGGCGTCGACAGCTACGGAGAGCTGCGCTGCCTCAAAGTGGCCGATGGCAGCAGAGTCTGGGAAGACGCGAGTGCGGTACCGCACGATCGATGGGCGACGATCCACTTCGTGCAGAATGGTGACCAGGTGTGGATGTTCAACGAACGCGGCGAGCTGATTCTCGGCAAGCTATCGCCGGATGGTTTCAGGGAACTCTCGCGAGGGAAGCTGATCGAACCGACGGTCGATCAACTCGCGCGCGGAGGAAAGGGAGTGGCCTGGTCGCATCCGGCGTTCGCTTACCGGCATGTGTTCGTGCGCAACGACAAGGAGTTGCGTTGCGTTGATCTGTCGGCGCGCTGAACCGCAAGCCGGCGACTGCCAGTGATGTCATCCGACACGATCGCATTCGGCAAGCCGGCCATGACGAATGGGACACCGTCGACGCATCCGAAAACCTCATCGAAACCAGTGGGATCGCCTTGGTGGACGGGCTCGACCGCCTCCTCCAGCGGCACCGCTTCGATGCCGAATCAAACCGATGGAGAATGTGACCCACGAAACCGGCGGTGACGGGAATGCCAAGACCCGGCAGCCGGTGGCCCGTTGCGGCCGTTGGACGGTGATCGGCGTGGCCTTGTTCGCGCTGGTGCTCTACGGATGGTCGCTGTATATGTTAGGCGGCAAGGCGGCGGCGATGAAGAACAAGTTCAGCGCGCTGGCGCGTGATCGTTACCTGCTGTTCCTGATCTGGCAGAACGTGCGCGTGCTGGGTGCCTACGCGATCTTGGTGTTGTTGGGTTCCGCGCTTGTCAGACCGATCGTCGAACGTTGGTCGCGCGGTGGCTTGGTGGGCCGTTTCGGGGTGGCGTGGCGGGCGGCGGTGTGTGCGGTGGTTGTGCATGGTTACTTCATGCTGCGCTTGGTCGAGCAACGACCGTATTTCATCTCGGAAGGGCAATACGACGGGTGGTATTCCCGGATGTTCGACTTGCCGCCGGAGCCTTGGCGCACGATCTTGGCCGTGGTGTCGTTCGAAGTCTTGCCATGGGCGGTGGTGGCCGCCGTGGCGCTGTGGTGGGGCGTGCGGTGGTGGCGGCGCACTGGCACCAAGGGCGTGGCCTGGTTGGGTGGCACGATGCTGGGCTGTGGTGTGCTGTGGTTGGTGCTGACACATCCATGGCCGGCCCCGGACACGACGGCAGCTGCTCCGCCGACGCGTGGTTCACGGCCGAACATCTTGATTATTGGCTCGGATTCCCTGCGGGGGGATCGCTTGGGCTGTGCGGGCTACCGACCGCAACGCAGCGACGGCCTGGCAGCCGCGGGTGTTTCGCCGCACATCGACGAGTTGGCGAAGCAGTCGGTGGTGTTTGGGAAATGCATGGTGCCGCTGGCGTCGACCGAGGAATCGATCACCTCACTGATGTCCTCGCAATACCCGCATACTCATGGTTTGCGGCAAATGTACCCGGGCCGCGCCGCGATCGAGCGAGTGTCGCGGGTGACCGAGCCATTGGCCGCGGTGTTGGGCAGGCAAGGGTATGAAACGGCGGCGATCGGCGATTGGTGTGCGGCCGTCTATCAGATACTGCCCCTGGGCTTCAACGAAGTGGAGGTTTCAAATTTCGACAACTTCCGCATTTACATGACGCAGGTGGTGTTCGTGTCGCACTTCGTGATGCCGTTGTACTTCGACAACGAGGCGGGCTACAAGCTGTATCCGGAAATCGGATCGTTCGCCGAGTTCGTGACGCCGCAGGTGGTCACCGGGCGCGTGATCCGGCGCATCGAGCAAGGTGCCGGCCGGCAGCGCCCGTTCTTTTGGCACGTGTTTTATTCCTGCAATCACCTGCCGTATCGATCGCCGGGACCATACAACGGCATGTTTGCCGATCCCGCATACCACGGGCGCAACCGCACCGGGGTGGATTTCGACATCGACGCGTTCATCGGCGGCACAACGCTGGAGGACAAGTGGAGGGCCTTGCCGGAAAACGAATGCCAACAGGTGCGCGCCCTCTACGACGGCTGCACCAGGATGTTTGACGATTGCGTCGGGGAGATCATCGATTCGCTGCGTAGGCAGGGACTGGTGGAAAACACAATTGTGATCGTGACCGCGGATCACGGCGACGATTTGTATGAACCGGGCGCCACCTTGGGACACGGCCTGGGTTTCAACGGCGGCGACCAGACGAATCACATTCCGTTGGTGATGCGGGTGCCCGGAGCCGAGCCGCGGGAGATTCCACAATTGGTCCGCTTGATCGATGTGGCCCCGACCTTGGCCGAACTGGCCGGCGCCACTGCCCCGCCCCGTTGGGAAGGGCACAGCTTCGCCGGATGGATCATGGGCACCGAGACTCCGGCTTGGCGTCCGTACTACGGCGAGACCGGTTATCCTTTCGTCCAATTTCGTGAACCCGGCGTCGAGCGACCGAAGGTGCCGCCGATGGACCATGCGACTTTCATCGATGAATCGTTCGGGTATCAATTCGTCGTCCGGCCGGAATTCGAGGAGGCGATCATTGCCGCCAAGCAACGTTGCCTGCGCACCGAACGCTGGAAATTGATCTGCACGCCGGGTGCCGACGGACGCCGGCATTTCCGCCTGCACCACTTGCCGGATGATCCGCACTGCGAACGCGACGTGGCGGTCGCGCACCCGGACGTTGTGGCGGCGATGAGCGCCGCCTTGGAGCGCTGGATGGACCAGCACAAGGAGTCGCCAATCACCGAGATTTTCCCCGCTGGAGAACCGGAATGAGGTCAGATCAAGCGGCACCAGGGCTGCCCCCGTGGGAATGCGAACCCCGTAGTGTCCAGAAACTGGAATCGTCGCATTCGTGCCGCGTGCCGGTAGTGGTAGCGAAGCAAACGCCCAAGCCGCTCGCGGCAATTCACCTTCCCCGCCCGGTCACGCCCTCCGGCGGCCGGTTGATCCAACCCGCCAAAGCCACCACCATCAGCTTCCCCACGCCCATTGGCGGAGTCTGACCGTCCGAAAACGCGAGGCACGATCACAAACCGGCCTCAGAACAGGCATCACAACCCACTGATCATAAACAGCTTCCGTTGTAATCGAGTTGCTGGACCCTACGGGGTCGATCACGGGCGGCTATTCGCCGTCGCCCTCCGGCTTGTCGGGGATCTCCACCTCGCACCCTTTGAAGGCTCCCCTTTCAATGGTGGTCACGCCCTTCGGCACCGTCAGGCCTTTCAGGCCCATGCAGTCCTTGAAGGCGTAGGCCCCGATGGTCGTCAGGCTTGCGGGAAAGCCCTGGAGTGTCAGGTTGGGACAGTCGGCGAAGGCGTAGTTGCCAATACTGGCGATCCCGTCCGGGAGCGTGACGCGGGTGAGATTGGTGCATCTCCAGAAGAGCCCGAAGGGAATGGCGGTGACCTTGGGCGGGACGGTGACCTCCGTCAGGCGGTCGCAATCCTGGAACGACTTCTGGCCGATGTTGGTCACCGTGTCGGAAATCTCGATGCTCTTCAGGTTTCTGCACTCCTGGAACACCCCGCCGGTGTGGCCGCCGATGTCGGTGACGCCTTTGGGAATGACGACGCTCTTCAGATGCCAGCAACGCAAAAACGCGCTCGGGCCGATCTCGGTGGTGGTCCCGGGGACCTTGTATTCGCCGCGGCGGCCACTGCCGACTGCCAGCAGTTTGGTCATCTGCTTGTCGAACATCACACCGTCCACGCTGGCGAACTCGGGATGATCTTCGGCGACCACGATGTCTTCCAGGCCCCGACAGCGGTTGAGCGTGCCGGGCTGCAGGAAGCGAACGGTCTTGGGAATGGCGATGGTCGTCACCTCCAGGCACGATTCGAACGCCTTATCATCAATGCCGTAGACCTCGTGACCCTCGATCGAGGACGGTATCGCAAGCTCCCCCTTGGCCCCGGGCAACACGCCGGTGATGGCCACCCGCGTGATGTGCTTTTCTTCAAGCGCCCTCTTGCCGTGCAACAGCCAATTGTTGTTGTAAATCGCGTAGTGGAAGAGACCCGATTTGCCGGATTCCTTGTAAGGCACGATCATGTCACTTGCCGACAGCGAAGCCGGCAGGAGGGTCAGGGCGGCGAGGATTGCAGTGATTGTGTTTGTCATTGGATGTGGCTTCTCGTGGATGATACGGCACCAAACTGTCGGCAATCTTAGGAGAAGCTT
>CAVVBB010000002.1:0-1042664 GCA_963746475.1 uncultured delta proteobacterium | reverse complement strand
CGTAACGTCGATCAGGTTCCCTTCTTTGGCGACATCCCGGTCCTCGGGGTCTTTTTCAAGCGGCGGAGCTTCACCGAGCAGCGCAACGAATTGCTCATCTTCCTCACGCCGCGGATCGTCAACCGAGACCTCGCGCTTCCGGAGTAGTTGATACCCGGCGCATCGCTCGTACACTCCGACGATGCGCGTTTATCTCTCGGGTCCCATGGGGGCCGGCAAGTCCACGGTGGCCCAGGCGGTTGCGGACCGTCTGGGGACTACTGCCGCCGACCTCGACGAACAGGTCGTCGAACGGGCGGGGAAGTCGATTCCAGAGATTTTCGCCGAACGAGGTGAGTGGGCATTTCGCGCCATGGAGCGCGAGGCTCTGGACGCGCTGCCGCAGTCCGTGGGGGTCGTGTCGCTCGGGGGCGGAACGGTCGTGGACCCTGCGGTCCGTGCGGCGCTCCTGCGTGATGCGGTTCTCGTGACGCTGACGGCCGAGCCTGCAGTGCTGGCCCGTCGTGTGGGGGCTGCGGCCGACCGGCCCTTGCTCGGTGCAGACCCGGAGGCCGATCTGGTTCGAATCCTCTCGACGCGTAGGGGCGCCTATGCCGAGGCCCATGCGGTGATCGACACTGGCTCTTTGGACACCGTGGGTGTCGTTGATCGCGTGGTGAGCGTCGCTCGAGAGGCCCCTGTCGTAGTGGCGCTCGGAGAGCGAAGCTATCGGGTCGAGGTCGGGGAGGGCATCCGGCGGCGACTCGGAGCCCGCGCGAGCGAAGCCGCGCGCGGGGCGGCCGTGCTGGTGGACGATGGAGATGACGCCCGCGCCTGGCCGGACGAGGCGGCCAGAGCGCTCGCGGAGGCGGGGAAGCCGCCGGTTCGGGTGCGCCTGCCACAAGGCGAATCGCACAAGAACATCAGGTCGGCGGAGAGGATTTGGGACGCGGCCCTCGACGCCGAGGTCGACCGGAGCGCCATCGTGGTGGGCGTCGGCGGCGGGGTAATCGGAGACCTCACGGCTTTTGCGGCCTCGACGCTGCTGCGCGGCGTCGCCCTCGGGCAGCTTCCGACGACTTTGCTGTCGATGGTGGACAGCTCGGTGGGCGGCAAGACCGGGTTCAACAGGCCCCAGGGAAAGAACCTCGTCGGAACCTTTTATCAGCCCAAGTTCGTTCTGTGCGATGTCGAAACGCTTCAGACCTTGCCCCAGGCCGAGCGGCTCGCCGGGCTTGCCGAGGTCGTCAAAAGCGCCTGGCTCGATGGTGAGGCTTCCGTAGCGATGCTCGAGGCGGACGCCGAGGCCCTCGTGGCGGGCGATCCGGAGGCGACGATCCGAGCGGTTCGAATGTCGGTGGCGCTCAAGGCCCAGGTCGTCCACCAGGACGAGACCGAAGAGCAGGGGACGCGCATGCTGCTCAACCTCGGGCACACCGTGGCGCACGGCCTCGAGGCAGCGACCGATTATCGTGGCTTTCGGCACGGCGAGGCGGTCGCCCTGGGCATGATCGCCGCGATGCGCGTGGCGCAGCAGCTGCAGGGGACACGAGCCGAAGAGACCGAGCGGCTCACGCGTTTACTGGCGCGGCTCGGGCTTCCCACCGACCTCGACGCCCATCTGGACGCACGTGTCGTGGGCTTCATCGGATCCGACAAGAAGAGACGCGGGAACGAGATCCACTTCGTGGTTCCACGTTTGCCCGGGCAAACCGAGGTGGTTCCGCTCTCATTGGACCGGCTGCAGCAGATCCTGATCCCGGACTGAGACCGGAAAGTTGCCGGCTTCCCGCCGGGGCCGATACGATGAAAGCACCCTTAGGAGGGGTCCAGGATCTATGCGACGTCTGACCACCGTAGCTTTCGCCCTTTTGTTCGCCTTCGGCTGTCGGGACACCGACAGCGGCGTTCAAATCATCGGCAATTCGCAACCCTCGACCGACTGCGAGTTCGATACCTCGTCGACACTCGTCGCCGGCAACTGGGATCTGTCCGGGCGCGACAACTACATCATGGGCCCGATCCTCGGGAGCCTTCTGGTCAGCCGCTCGCTCGATACGCAAGCCGAGAGCAACACCGTCACGATCACCGAGCTCGAGGTCGAGCTGATGAGCTCGGACGGTGAGCCCCTCCCGACCGGGAACGAGCCCAATCCTTACAAGGTCGCGACGAGCCTCGTGCTTCCGGTATCGGAGGGTGAAGATGCGACGCTCGGGGTCGCGGTCGCCACGGTCGTTCCGTCGAGTTACGCACCGTACGTTGCGCAGGAGTTGACTGATTCGAGCGGCCGGGGTGAGCTCCTCATCAACATTCAGGCATCTGGGAAGACCGCAGGGGGGCTGAGCGTCAAGACCGTGGACTTTCCCTGGGTGGTCTCCTTGTGTGCGGGCTGCCTCCGATTTGACTGCACAGCCGAGGACTTCGACGAGAGCGCCATCGAAGGATGCTTGCCGGGCCAGGACGGGACCGGTTCTTGCCTGTGAGTCGGCTCAGCGCAGCTGCAGGCTGAACGGCGGGACGAGCGCGACGCCCTCACGTGCCAGGATGAGCGCGGCGCCGGGCCATGGATCGAGCGGAAGCAGCGCGCCGAGCGCGCGTTCGTGAAGGGACTCGTGACTCATCAGCTCCTGGACGTCTTCTGAGCCGCCGAGCACCTCGGAGATGGTTTCGAACATGTCCTTTTTCGAGGGCCAGACCTCGACTTCCGCAGTGTCGCCGAGGCCGGCCGCTTCTCGAGCCATGGCGAGGGCCGTGCCGAGACCGGCGAGCTCGTCGACCAGGCCAAGCGTCGTGGCGGCACGCGCGGTCATGACCCGGCCCTCGGCGCCCTTGCGGACCATGGCGGGGTCCATGTTTCGTCCCGTCGCCACGCGTTGGATGAAACGCTCGTAGGTGTCGCGCAGCATCGCTTCAAACGCTTGCCGCTCGGTCGGCTCCCATGGCCGCAGTGGTGTCATCCAGGCGGCGCGCTCTCCGCGCTGCAACACGACGGTGTTGATGCCAAGCTCCTTGGCCAGGCTTGCAACGTTGATCTTCCCTCCGACGACGCCGATGGAGCCCACCAAGCTGTTGGGGTGGGCCAGGATCTTCTGCGCGGCAGAGGCGATGTAGTAGCCGCCACTGGCTGCCATGTCGCCGACGCTCGCGTAGAGCGGCTTGACCTGCGCCAGCTGGTGCGCGGCGTGCCACATCTGGTCACTGGCCAGAGCAGAGCCCCCGGGCGAGTTGATTCGCAGGACCACGGCCTTGACGTCTTCGTCCTCCGCCAAGCGCTTCATCACTCGGACGAACGGTCCCGAGGCGGCCTCGCCGACGCTCGGCAAGTCGCGCTCGACGATGTTCCCACTGACGTACACCAGAGCCAGCCGCTCGCCTTCGGCCGCTCTCTCGTGTCTACCTCCCCCCAGGAGCGAGAGAAAGTCCCGTAGGGTGATGTCTTGCGGTTCGGGCATCATTCGCACGTTGCGGATCTCGTCGACACCGGCGGCCTGGCGAATCTGCTCGCGGGCATCACTGAGAAACCCGACCTCGTCGACCAAGCCAGCCTCGAGGGCCTTCGAGGAGATGAAGGGCCCTTGATTGATCAAGGCCTTGGCGGCCTCCAGGTCGTCGTTCGTGCGCGTCTTGGTGGCGGACAGCAGTGAGGCGTAAAGCTCGTCGAGGATGGCGTCCATCGACTCCTTCGCCTCAGGCGGCATGTCGTCGCGCAAGAAGATGTCGCCAGCGCCCTTGTATCGGCCCATGTGCAGGAGCTCTGCTTGGACGCCGAGCTTGTCCAAGAGGGAACGGGCGTAGACCATGACGGCTGCCGGACCGACGAGGTTGAGGTTGCCTGCCGGCGTCATGCTGATGCGGTCGCAGGCATGCGCAAGAAGGATGTACGAAACGTTGTCTGCTGCATCGAAGTGACAGTGCAGGGGACGCCCCTTCTCGCGAAAATCGTTTAGGGCCTCCGTCAAGTCGCCCACCCGGCCCCATGCGCCTGTGAGGGGGCCGACGCGCAGCAGCAGGCCTTTCGCATTTTCGTTTTGAGCGGCCGCCCAGATTCGCTCGAGCACGTCGTGCATCGTCGGACGGGGACGCCGCAAAAGGGCCGTCTCCGAGCCGTCCGAGTAGGCCTCGAGGATGTGCATTTCGAGGATCTCGGGGGTGTCCGTCCGTTCGCGGCGTTCCGAGTCACATCCGCTCATGACAAAAATGAGCGCGGCGGCGAGCAGCGAAGCGAGCCGTGAAGCAGTTGGGGTATTCATTTTCCGGGTCTTACTCCTTGGGCACCGTGGGAGCGGGCTTGTCGGACTCGAGCCGCTTGAGGGCTGCCTTGGCCGTCGGTGCGTAACGTCCCGACGGATGGGTCTCCAGGTAAGTGTAATACGCGGCGACGGCTTGTTCATCGCGCCCGAGCCGTTCGTAGGCCGTTCCGAGCTTGAAGAATGCGTCCTGATGACCGCGCTGGGCCGCACTACGGAAGTAACGCAAGGCCAGCTCCGGATCGCCGGCCGCCATCGCGACCTCACCAAGTCCGTCGGTCGGGTCCGGAGAGCCGGGTCGCTGCTCCAAGGCGCTTTCGAACTGCGCTCGCGCACCGGTATAGTCGCCCCTGGCCAGGTAGGTGCGGGCCTGCCGCATGTGCCAGTTGTAATCCCGAGGTGCGGGTCGGCCGTTGACTTTTTCGTCGGCCGGCGCGTCATATTCATCGTAGGCCAGGCCGGGATCTCGCCGTTCTCGAAGGACCTCGGAGCTCGGACGCGACGGCTCCGCCTCGGCTGGGGCCTCTGCGTTGGTCGGGGCGGCTTCCGCTGTCGCGGGGGCCTTGACGGGAGCAGCCTTCTTCGGCTTGCTGCGAACTTTGGGTTTGGGTGGCGGCTGCGAGCTTGGGACGGCTGATTCGTTTTCGGCGGGGGCTGCCCTGTCGCCTGCCTTCGCCTCGGGCGCCGCGTCGGCGGTCTCGGGCTCCTGCGTGTCCTCGCCCTGCGCTTCGTTCGCTGCGATCACGAGAACGGAACCGTCGCCGGCATTTTCGGCCTCGGCTCCCTCGGAGAGAAGAACTTGCGGGGCTTCAACGGGCGTTTCCTTCACGGCGGCGGCCAGCAGCGACTCCAGGTCCGCCTGGAGGCTCGTGGCCACAGGGTGCGCAGGGTACTCCGTCAGGACCGCCTGCAGTTGCTCCTCCGCTTCGGCCGGCTCGTTCGCGTCCATGGCGGCACGTGCGAGCAGCAGGCGATATCGAATCGCATCAGGCTCGGCCTCGTGAGCCTTTTGGGCGCTCTCGTACCCGCTGGCAAGCTTGCCGCCCGCCTTCGCGGCCTGCACGAGCGCTCGAACGCGGAAGTACTCCGCCGTTCTGAAGAACGGCATGCCCCTGGCCGCTGTCAACTGGGCCTGGCTCTCATCGAGCGTTCCGAGCAGCCTGAGCGCGTCCGCCCGCGCGATCGCCGCTTCCAAGTTGGTCCGATCCGCCGAGAGCGCCACGGTGGCGTGCTCGAGGGCCTGGCGCGCGTACTGCTCGGCCCGCACCGGGTCTTGCTGTTCGGCGCCGGGTCCACTCAGAGCATCCGACGCGAGCGCGTAGGCGCGGGAGAGCTGGACCGTGAGCCGCGCGTCCCCGCGCATCGCGTCGGCGACAGAGCCGTAAGCGCTGATCGCTCGTTCGTAGGCGACGAGCTGGTCTTCGGCCATCGCTGCGTCGCCTGTGTCGACCGCCAGCTTGAGCGTCGCCGGGTCTGGCCGCAGCCCGACCAAGGAGGCGACCTCTTCCCAGCGAAGCGCGACGCCTGCCACCAGCAGCACGAAAAGGCCGATGGCAAGCCATCGGGTCCAGGACCAACTCCGGCGGGGCAAGCCAGGAAGGTCCTCGTCGTCATCGTAGTACCCGGCAGGCGCAGCGACGGGTGGGGGGTGACTCGCTCCCTCCTCGTACTCCGCGTCTTCGATACCGCGGTCGGCCATAGGCGGGTGCCCGATTCGGGTGGCTCGCGCCCCGCCCCTCGACGCCGGGGGGCCGTCCTGCACGCCTGGTTGCGGGGACTGAGGTTCCCGGGGGCCGCGCTCAAAGGCCTCGCTGGGCTCTGAGCCGGTGATCCTCGGCTGGCCCCTGTCGTCCGAAGGCGGCGGCGACGAGGGCCCACGGAAGCCCGGCGATTCGCTCGCGGTCGAGTAGGGCGGTCGGCTGGAAGGAGACCGGGGGACGGGCACGACGCCGAGCAGGGTCTTCTGACGTGCTCCTCGTTCGGGGCCGGGCGGCCGATTTGCGTCGCCGCGGGTGCTCGTCGGCTCGGCCGCGCCTCCGCGAGAGGTTGTCTCCTGCTTCACCGGAGCGGTCGCGCCGGCTCCCGGGATCGCTGTGCGAAAGAAGGTTTCCAGCTCTGGAATGTCCCCGAGGGGCTTCCAGGGTTGACCGCCGCGAGCGATCTCGTCGGTGAGCGTGAGCTCGCCATCGATGATTCGTCGCTGAAGATCTCGCAGGCTGTCGATCGTCTCGATCGACCCCTCCCGTGTCCGAAGGCGCCAGTGGCTCGTCGTGCGGTCGGCGTCTTCCCGGGCCTTTGGATAGACCTTGAAGACGTGACCACAGTTAGTGCACTTGACGCTGGTTCCGCGGCCAGAAAGCAGTGTTTCGTCGAACTCGTATTCGGTGCCGCAACGCTCGCAAGTAACGTCCATGAATCAAGTGGCGGGAGTCTAGCGGACGCTTTGGAAATGTCGAAGGGTTCCAAGCGTTTGTCCGAAGCTTTGCCGATTGGTGTCCGTCTTCGATTTCGGCTAGACAAGAATCGCGCATGCGCCGGGACCTCGCCGCCGTCATCGACCATAGCTGTTTGCGCCCGGACGCAACACGGGAGGACTTCGAGCGCCTCTGCGCCGAGGCTCGGCGTTTCGGTTTTGCTTCGGTTTGCGTCAACTCCGCGCACGTATCCATTTGCGCGACCCTCACCGAGGGTGCGATTCCGGTCGCCTCGACCGTCGGCTTTCCTTTGGGGGCGAGCAGTACGGCGGCCAAGTCGACTGAGGCTCGGCAGGCGGTTCGAGATGGTGCCGCGGAGCTCGACATGGTCCTTCGAATTGGAGCCTTGAAAGAGGGACAATACGATCTGCTGCGCCATGACATCGAGGCCGTGGTGGCAGCCAGTGATGGGCATCCCGTCAAGGTGATTCTCGAGACCTGTCTGCTGTCGGACGAACAGAAGCGCCGCGGCGCAGAGCTCTGCGTGCAGGCGGGCGCGCAGTTTGTGAAGACCTCGAGCGGTTTTGCCTCGGCCGGTGCCACCGAGGCGGATGTCCGGCTTCTGCGAGAGGTCGTCGGTCCGGATTTTGGCGTCAAGGCCTCGGCTGGGATTCGCGACGCGGAGACGGCCGACCGGCTCATCGCCGCGGGCGCCGATCGCCTGGGCACCAGCGCAGGCGTAACTATCGTAACCCAAGGAGTAGAGTGAAATGACGGTGCAAGCAGTCACCGACGCGACGTTCGAAGCCGAGGTTCTCCGTTCGGAGCTACCCGTGCTCGTCGACTTGTACGCAGATTGGTGCCAGCCCTGTAAACAGCTGTCCCCCATCGTCGCCGAGGTCGCGGCGGAGCTCCAGGGGAAGCTCAAAGTCTGCAAGGTCGACGTCGACAGCAACCCGGTCGTCGCGCAGACGTTCCGAGCACAGTCGATTCCAATGCTCCTGCTCTTCCAGGGGGGAAGGCTTGCGCAGCACCATGCCGGTGTCTTGGACAAAGCCTCCCTTCTTCGATTTGTCGAGGCGGTGTTGCCTCGCTCCGCGGCGGAGGTGAAGCCTGAAGAGCTGGCGGCCTGGCTCGCCCAGGGCAAGGCCCTTCCTGTCGACATCCGCGATGCGAGCTCGTTCGCGCGCTATCGAATTCCGAGCGCCATACACATCCCGGTCGGGGAGCTAGCCGCGCGGGTACAGGAGCTACAGCCCTTCGATGGCCGGGTTCGCGTGCTGTACGGGCGCAGCGATGAGGCCAAGGAGGCGGTGCAGAGCTTGCTGGCGCAGGGCGTTCAGATTGGATTTCTCGCCGGTGGTTTTCTGCATTGGGAGGCCGCCGACCTCGACGTGGAGCGCGGTTGAAGAAGTCGCTGCGCGTCGTGCCTCAGGCCGGCGCTGCGTTCGACGAGGAGAGCCCGGTAGTGTCGGTGGGCCCCGGCGTCATCGTGGTGGCAGATACGGGAAACGGCGACGCCGCGTTGCAATGGGCGCTCGAGCTGGTTCGGAATCTGGTCGCGCTCGGATCACAGGTCAGGGTTGGCGTGCACAGCGGCGCCAGTGAGGCGTCGCACCGTGAAAGTCTGGAGCGGCGTTTTTTGGACGAGGGCGCCTCGGGCGTGTGGCTCGGGGCTCGGCTCGGTCCCCTGGCCGCGTCGCTGCCGGCGGAGCGCGCGGATCAAGTCTTGATGCTCGTTGGCGGGCTGGCGTTGCGCCAGCTCGAAGGAGGGGTTCGCGTCGTGCTTCGAGCCCCCCGGCAGGCCGGGGCCGGGCGGCCGGGCGCGAGTGCGGTGGAGGCCCTCGAACGGGGTGCGGACGTGGTCCTGGGATCGGCTCGAGCGGCATTTGCGGAGCACTACGCCCGGCGCATCCTTGGCATCGACTGAGCCCGGCCGTATAGGCGAGCTATGGCAAACCGCTTGGCCGAGGAGCTGTCGCCCTACCTGAGGCAGCACGCTCACAATCCGGTCGACTGGTACCCCTGGGGTGAGGAGGCGCTGCAGCGGGCGGAGCGAGAGCAAAGACCGATCCTTCTGTCGATCGGGTACAGCGCCTGTCACTGGTGTCACGTCATGGAGCGCGAGTCCTTCGACGATCCGGGCATCGCCGCGTTGATGAACGAGCATTTCGTCAGCATCAAGGTCGACCGCGAGGAAAGACCAGACCTGGACAAGGTATACCAAACGGCCGTTCAGCTCATGACCCGTCGCAGTGGGGGCTGGCCCCTCACGGTGTTCCTGACACCGGACCGGCGGCCGTTCTTCGGAGGGACGTACTTTCCGCCGGTCGACCGGCAGGGCATGCCCGGGTTCGGGAAGGTTCTGCGCTCGGTGGCGCTTTCCTATGCCGAAGATCGGGGCGAGCTGGATGCGATGGCCGCGCAAGTGCTCGAGGCCCTAGACGAGCTGGACTCTTCGGACGGCGGAGCGGAGCTCGGACGCGACGTGGCGCTCCAAGCGGCGCACAAGCTGGCGCTTCGGTTCGACGAGCGGCACGGAGGCTTCGGAGTGGCGCCGAAGTTTCCGAACACCTTCAGCCTAGACCTGATGCTCAGAGCCTACCGCCGCAGCATGGACCCGCAGTGGTTGGAACGCGCCACGAAGACCGCCGATGCGATGATAGACGGCGGCATCCACGACCAGATCGGTGGTGGCTTTCACCGTTATGCGACGGATGAACGCTGGCTCGTGCCTCACTTCGAAAAGATGCTGTACGACAACGCGCTCATCGGGAGGCTGCTCGTCGACCTCTGGCGGGTGACGGGCGAGCTCCGCTATCGGCAAACCTGCGCCAAATTGCTCAACTATGTCGAGCGCGAGATGAGCTCGCCGGCCGGTGGCTTCTTTTCGAGCCAAGACGCGGACAGCGAAGGCCGCGAAGGGGCCTTTTTCGTTTGGACGCCGGAGGAGCTGCGAGCGGTGCTCTCACCGGAGCAAGCCGAGCTGGCGCAGCGTTACTGGGGTGTCGACGAAGCGGGCAACTTCGAGGGTGCAACCTCGGTCCTGCACGTGACGAGGCCATTGAGCGCGCTCGCGCAGTCCCTGGGGCTGCCCCAGTCCGAAGCGCAGTCCGTCATGGAGGAGGCGCGGCAGCGCTTGTTCCAAGCCCGCGAGCGGAGACCCAAGCCCTTCCGTGACGAGAAGATCATCACATCCTGGAACGCCATGATGATCAGCGCGTTCTGCGAAGCCGGTGCGGCCTTCGCGGCGCCGGCTTGGCGCGAGCGGGCCAAGCGAGGGCTGCGCTTCCTGAAGGACCGCATGTGGGATGGAGATACGCTCTTCCGGATCTACAAAGACGGATCGCGACGCGGCAGGGGCTTTCTGGTCGACTATGCGGAGCTGGCGAACGCGGCCATGGACTTCTACGAAGCCAGCTTCGAAACGGACTGGCTGGACTGGGCTCGCGCGCTGCTGGACTCTGCGCTGAGCCGCTTCTGGGATGCCGACTCGGCGACCCTGTACTTCAACGAGCAGGGCGAGGATCTGATCCTCAGAACCCAGGATCACGTCGACAACGCCGTGCCGTCGGGAACCTCGAGCATGCTGCGCGCGCTCTTGCGCGCGAACGCGTTCCTCGGAGAGACGCGCTACGCGGAGCTGTCCGACCGCGTCTTACAGCAGCGCGCTGGGAGCGCGCTCGAAAACCCATTCGCCCATGGGGCCCTGGTGGGCGTCGTGGATGCTTGGCTGCGTGGCAGCTGCCAGATCGTACTGAGCGCCGAAAGTGGTGTCGCTCCTGGTGGATTCGACTGGGCGGCCGAGCTGGTTCGCTCGGCGTTCGTGCTCGATCGCGCGCTCATCGAGCTGAGCCCGACGCGCGCGCTCACCGAGCTGAGCCCCACGCTTTTAGGTACGGAGGCAGCGCTCGGTTCGGGGGTGCGCCCGCCGGGGGTGTATGTCTGCCGCGACCGTACATGCAGTCCGCCCCTGAGCGATCCCGAGGCCCTACGAGCGCTCTTGGAAGCCAGCTTCTGATCGCCTTGTCGCACCGCGATCCAGCGGCTACGTACGCTCCGAGCTATCATCTTTTTTTAGTCGCCTCGACGGTCTGCAATCATGACGGAAACGCTTGAATACATCCCGGGGCTGGCCGGCGTCCCCGCGGCGCGAACCAGCATCTGCCAAATCGACGGAAGCGTCGGTAAGCTCCAGTACCGCGGCTACCCCATCGAGGTGCTGGCCGAGCGCTGTGCCTTCGAAGAGGTGGCGTACCTGCTGCTGTTCGGCGAGTTGCCGACGCAAAGCCAGTTGGACGGGTTTCGGCAGGAGCTCATCGCCGAGCGCGGGCTCAAGTTCCGGATCATCGACGTTTTGAAGATCTTGCCTGAGAGCGGTCATCCGATGGACGCGCTGACCGCGGCCGTTGCCGCCATGGGCATGTTCTACCCTGGCGACCACGTGACTGACCCCGACTTTCGCCGTCTTTGCGCAGTCCGCCTCATCGCGAAGATGCCGACCATCGTGGCCGCCTGGCATCGCATCCGGCGGGGGGACGACCCGATCAAGCCCAACCCGGAGCTGAGCCACGCTGCGAACTTCCTCTACATGCTGGAGGGCGAGGTCCCCACGACGCTGGCGGCGCGCGTCTTCGACGTCGCGCTGATCCTCCATGCCGAGCACTCGATGAACGCGTCCACCTTCACGGCGCGCGTGACGGGTTCCACGCTGACCGATCCCTATGCGGTGGTAGCCTCTGCCATCGGCAGCCTCGCGGGACCTCTGCACGGTGGCGCCAACGAGCGTGTCCTCGACACTTTGCACACCATCGGCGATGCCTCGCCCCATATCATTCGCCGCTGGGCAGAGGACCGCCTGGCGCGCAAAGAGAAAGTCATGGGCTTCGGCCACCGGGTCTACAAGGTGAAAGACCCGCGCGCGACCATTCTTCAGGAGCTCGCGACGCAGCTGTTCACGAAGTACGGCAGCACGCCGGACTACGACCTCGCCATCGAGCTCGAGAAACAGATGGACGAGCTCGTGGGGAGCAAGGGGATCTATCCCAACGTCGACTTCTTCAGCGGTATCGTCTACCAGAAGCTCGGGATTCCGGTCGATCTGTTCACTCCGATCTTCGCGATTTCCCGTGTCGCGGGCTGGCTTGCTCACTTGCTCGAGCAGCTCGAGGCCAACCGGATCTTCCGTCCCAGCCAGATCTACGTCGGCGAGTCGGATCGCGACTTCGTCTCGCTCGAGCAGCGAGGCTAGCCAGGAAGATTCGCGGAGCAGGGCCTGTCAGCGGCCTTCGCAGTCGGGGAGTTTGCCATCGACCAGCTCCACACGGAACTTAATCTGCCGGGCAAGCTTGGGCGTCATGTGGACTCGGCAGTCGGGACCGACGATGACCGCCTCGGCCGGCAGCGCGAGGCGACTGAACATGCGAAGCGCCTTTTGGGGACCGAGCACGAACGCCGCGGTCGAAAGAGCGTCCGCGTAGATCCCCTCGGAGGTCATGACGGTGACCGAGATGCTCTTTGGCGAGGGACGGCCGGTCTTTGGGTCGATGATGTGGTGCCAGCGCTTGCCGTCCTTGTCGAAGAAGGCGTGCTCGTAGTCTCCGGAAGTCGAAAACGAGGCGTTGGTGGCTTCCAGGGCTGCAAAATAGGTCGTCGGGTCCCTCGGGTGCTGGATGCCGACGCGCCAGGGACGCCCCTCCCGTCGACCGTAGACTTGAACTTGTCCGCCGCCGAAGATCATGTAGTTCTGCACGCCTGAGCCTCGCAGAATGGCGCCCGCTTGGTCCAAAGCGTAGCCCTTGGCGATGCCGCCCGTGCCGATGGCCATCCCGCGTTTGCCGAGGCGGACGGCCCTGCGTTTGGGGTTTAAGGCGATGCTCTTGTAGTCGATTAGAGACAGCCGCTCATCGATTTGGGCCCGCTCGGGCAGCTTGGGCGAGTCGGTGGCGAAATCGTAGAGCCCCCATAAAGCGGCCCAAGACAGGTCGAAGGCGCCGCGAGACCACATCGACACGTCGATTCCGGCGTCGATCACCCGAAAAGCATCGCCGCCGACCTCGACTTTGGCCTTGCCCGCCGAGGCGTTGATGCGTGAGATGTCGCTGTCCTCGCGCCACTCGGACAGCGCCGTCTCGAGTCGGGCGATTTCGTCGAGGGCCTGCTCGACGATTCGTTCCCCGTCTTTGGGGGCGTCGTCCAGCTGAATCCGGAACACCGTGCCCATGAGGGAGCGGCTTCCGGTGAAAGGCGAGTTCGGGGCAGCGGACACGCTCTTCGATGCCGGGCGAGGGCTCGGAGCTGGGGAAACCGGCGGATCGGGCTCCTCTTCCGCACGACTACAGGCGCACAGAAGAACGGCGGATATCGCCAGCGCAGGCCATGAGGGGACTCCTCGCACGTCGGGGCCACTGTCCGGGCTCCGTGCTTTCACGTCAACCCAGGGTTGCGCTTTTCCGTACGATTGGTACTCCCATAGGTAGATGAGTCGCGGAGCCAGGGCTTTGAAGTGGTGTGCGGCCTTGGCCTTGTCTTTGGCAGCCTCCAGCGCTGGTGATGCGGCGGCCTTCGGCGACTCCACTGGCGTCGAGATCGTGTCCCTAGAGCTCGACTACGGCGCGGAGGTTTCGGAGGCGATCACGAGTCGTCTGGCCTGGGAGCTGAGGAAGCGCAGCAGCGTCGAGCCG
The DNA here is from genome assembly GCA_963746475.1 of uncultured delta proteobacterium. Lineage (GTDB taxonomy): Bacteria > Myxococcota_A > Polyangia > Polyangiales > Houyiibacteriaceae > SG8-38. Next base: position 1,029,341 of record CAVVBB010000002.1, on the reverse strand, counting down.
GTGCTCGAGCCGGGACGAGCGAAGCTCGAAGAGCCCTCTCTGTTTAGGAGCCCGATCCTGTACTGGCGCGGGACTGAGGAATTCGCGCCACTCTCGGACAAGGCGGTACAGGCCCTGCGTCGGTACATCCACCGTGGAGGCTTCATCATCATCGACGACGCATCGGGCGGTGCCGGAGGCTTTGAACGCTCGGCCCGCAGGGAGCTCCTCCGTGCGTTTCCCGCACACCCGCTCGAGCTCATCGACCCAGACCATACGGTTTACCGTTCGTTCTACTTGATCGACCGTCCCGTCGGCCGTTTGCAGGGTCCCGATCATCTCGAGGGTGTGTTTTACGGGGGACGGCTTGCGGTGGTCCTAAGCCGTCACGATCTGGGCGGCGCGCTCGAGCGTGACAAGCTCGGGTCCTGGACGCGCGCCGTCGTTCCAGGCGGCGAGCCGCAGCGAGAGCGAGCGATCCGCCTGGGGGTCAACTTGGTCCTTTACGCGCTGTGCACTGACTACAAGGACGACCAGGTGCACGCGCCATTCATCATGCGGCGACAGGGCCGCCGTCCCTGAGGGCCATGGTGTCGGCTTGGCAATGGCAGCTAGGAGTCTGGGGAGGGGTCAGCACGGCTTGGCTTCTGGGGCTGGCGATGCTCGCTCTGTGGCTCGTCGAGCTGCGCTCGATTCGCGGGCAGTCGAGCGCGACCCGGCGGCTAGTCTTGGCCTTGCTCGGAGCCCTGAGCATGCTCGCGGTGTACCTGCTCGCGCTTCAGATCACGCTGGTCCGGGAGACGTATGAAGAGGTCGTCGGCCGGACCGCGGTGCTCGTCGATTCATCGCGGAGCATGACGCTCTCCGGCGAGGGGCTCAGTCGCAGCGACGAGGTTCGCGTCCTGATGCAGCGATGGAACGAGACAGCGAAGGTCCAGCCCCTCGTATATCTCTTCGGCTCCTCGGTTCGAGGCTCGGACTGGGGGACCTTCGCACAGACCTACGCTCCCGAGGACGGGGAGACCCAGCTTCAGGACGCGCTGCGGGCCATGGCCCGTCGCGGCGAAGACGAGAAGCTCGCGGCCGTGGTGCTGGTCACCGATGCCGGTGACACCCGGTTTCGAGCCTCGACGTTCATGAGTGAGCCGGGCGCTCCGGCCGTTCACGCGGTCGTCGTGGGAGGTGACGACCCGCTCGTGGACGAGGCCATCCTCGAGCTGCGTTCCGACCCAACGACGTACGTTGGGATTCCCGCGAGCATTCGTGCACGCATTCGTTCGGTCGGATACGCCGGGTCGGCGCCGCCGCGGGTTCAGCTCTGGGAAGAGGATCGGCTGCTCAAGGAGCAAGAGGCGATGGTCACCGAGGACGGGCGGGCAGACGTCGAGTTCCTCGTGACGCCACAGCGTCCGGGCCGGGTGCTCTACCGTCTCGTCATTCCGGTGCGCGATGACGACGCGGTGCCGCAGAACAACGAGCGTACGGTTTTGCTTCGCGTAGGACGGGATCGACTGCGGGTCTTGCTCGTCGCCGGATACCCGACATGGGACGTCCGCTTCCTGAGGGACTTCCTGAAGCGCGACGCGTCCATCGATCTGGTGTCGTTCTTCATTTTGCGCACGACCAGTGATCTTACCGCAGCTCCGTCTTCGGATCTGGCCCTGATCCCATTTCCGACCGACGAGCTCTTCCGCGAACACCTGGGCAGCTTCGACGTCATCATCTTTCAGAATTTCGACTACGCGCCCTATGAGATGCATCCCTACCTGGAACGCATCCGCGATTACGTCACCCGCGGCGGATCTTTCGCAATGATTGGCGGAGACCGTTCGTTCGCTTCCGGGGGCTACGCAGACACGCCGATCGGCGACATTCTTCCGGTGGTCTTGCCCGTCGGGCTCGGTGAACGCGAGACGCACGGCAGGTTTCGCGCGGCGGTCGTCACGCCGCTCGCCCGACATCCCATCGTCGCCCTCGGACCCGACCCTTCGACGACACGGCGCATGTGGAACGAGCTTCCTCCCTTGGAGGGGGCAAACCTCGCGACCCGGGTGCGAGAGGGGGCGCAAGCGCTCTTGGAGCATCCGAGCCTCAAGACCCGCTCTGGCGACCCGCTTCCCATCCTGGTCGTCGGCGAGGCCGAGCGCGGCCGTACCTTGGCGCTGATGGTCGACTCTTCCTGGCGCTGGCGTTTTGCCGGCAAAGACGTGGCCGTCGGCTCGGACGAGTACGAGCTGTTCTGGGATCGAGCCATTCGCTGGCTTTCCTGGGACCCGCTCCTAGAGCCGGCGCGGATAGCTACTCATCGCGAACGTTACGCCAGTGGGGCCCAAGTCGTGGTCACGGGTCTGCTCCGAGACGAGACCTACCGTCCGCTTGCGAACGCCGAGGTTCAACTGCGGATCGAACCCGAGTCGGCCGAGGCGCTGGAGCCCAGCACTGCGCAGACGGACGTCGCCGGCAAGCTGAAGGCGAACATGCGGGCACCGCTCGCGCCGGGTGCGTATGAAGTGGTGGCCAGCGTCGACGGGGAGCGGCTGGCAGCGGAAGCCTTCGTGGTGGAACAGGGCAGTGACGAGCTCGCGGATCTGGAGGTCGCGCCCGAGGAGCTGCGTCGACTGGCCGAGGGGACCGGCGGTCGCGTCTTCATGAGCAGCAAGGACGCCCCGCCGCTCGACGAGCTCTTGTCGACGACGCGCAAGTCCGCGGGACTGATGGCGCGCCAGCCGCTTTCCGATCCACCGTTCGTGTTCTTCACGATTGCGCTGCTGGGGCTGACCTGGTTTCTGCGTCGGCGTTGGGGACGGCTTTGAGCCAGGGCTGCGGTTTTTGAACGCGCTCTAGGCCGGCGCTGGACATCCGTTGCGAGGAGCCTAGAAATACCGCCCACTCATGCAGCCCACGAAGCTACGCGGCGCCCGCACCCACAATCTGCAGTCGATCGATCTGGACATCGAACCAGGGACGTTTCTGGCCGTGGTCGGTCCCTCCGGTGCCGGGAAGTCGTCCCTGGCCTTCCGCACCCTCTATGCGGAGGGGCAGCGCCGGTACGTCGAGAGCTTCAGCGCGTATGCGCGTCAGTTTCTGGAGCGACTGGCCCGGCCGCCGGTCGACGAGCTCGACCCGGTGCCGGTCGGGATCGCGGTCGACCGGCAGGCCCCAGTTCGAACGAGCCGCTCGACGGTCGGCACGATGACCGAGGTCGCCGATTACGCCAAGCACCTGTGGGCGCATGCCGCGGAGCTGCACTGCCCAGGTTGCGGAGAGCGGGTCGAGCGGGATGCACCGAGCCGTGCTGCCCGCGCCGTTCTGGACGAGTTGCCTGGCGAGAAACTGATCGTCACCTACCCGGTGGCAGTCGCCGACGAGGAGCACTTCCTCGGGGTGCGGGAGAACCTGCTTCGCGATGGCTATCGCCGGGTGCGGCTCGAGGGCGAAGTGCGCGACCTCGACACGGTCCGACCGAGCGAGGTCACCGACGGACGAAGCAGTCGGATGGACGTCGTCGCCGACCGCACTGTGGCGCGGCCGCCCCAGCAGGGGCGTCTAGTCGAAGCGCTCGAGTCGGCCCTGAGGCGAGGCGCGGGACATGCCACGGTCTGGACGGCGGCCGGCCTGAAGCGTCCGTTTTCCGAAGGGCTGCACTGCGCTCGCTGCGAGCGAGACTTTCGCCGTGCCACACCGGGGCTCTTCAGCTTCAACAGCCCCATCGGAGCTTGTGAAACCTGCCGTGGCTTCGGACGGACGATCGAGATCGACCTCGATCGGGTGATTCCGGACGACAGCCTTTCCATCGAGCAGGGCGTGGTCCGTGCTTGGCAGGGCAAGGCGACGTCTTGGGAGCGTCGTGAGCTTCACAAGAAGGCGAAGCTGGCTGGGGTGCCCCTCGATGTGCCGCTTCGCGACTGGACCCCAGCGCAGCGCGAGTGGCTGATCGAAGGCGACGAGGTCGGCTACCCGAAGGGCTGGTGGGGAATCCGCAGCTGGTTTGGCTGGATGGAGTCCCGCGCGTACAAGATGCACGTTCGCGTCTTTTTGTCGCGGTATCGCAAGTACGAGCGCTGCACCGACTGCGCGGGAACGCGCCTCAAGGCCGAGGCACTCGCCTGGCAAGTCGACGGCAAGAGCATCCCCGAGCTTTACGCGATGCCTGCAGGCGAGGCGCTGGCGTTCCTGCAAGCGCAGGCGCCCAGCTTCGAGGGCGATGCCGGCGCCGGACTTCTGTGGCGCGAGGCCATGGGGCGACTGAGCGCGCTCTGCGACGTGGGACTGGGCTATCTGTCGTTGGACCGCGCCTCACGAACATTGTCTGGCGGGGAGACGCAGCGGGTCGCACTAACCAGCGCTCTCGGAGCGACGCTCAATGGGGCGATGTTCGTTCTGGACGAGCCGACGGTCGGGCTTCATCCGCGTGACGTCGAGCGCTTGCTGGGGGTCGTGCGGGCGCTCTCGGAGGATGAGAACGTGGCGGTGGTCGTCGAGCACGACCGGCAAATGATCCTGGGCGCCGACCGGGTTCTCGAGCTTGGACCGGGTGCGGGCGCGCAGGGGGGCCAGATCGTTTTCGACGGCAGCCCGGTGCGACTGCGTCAGGCCGACACCTCGACGGCGCGAGCGCTGAGGCCGCAGGAGCCCGTGCGCCGGGCGCGACGCAAGAGCGAGAGCTGGCTGCGCATTCGAGGGGCGAAGGGTCACAACCTGCGTGGTCTGGATGTGTCGTTTCCGGTTGCTGCGATGACCTGCGTCACGGGTGTGAGCGGCTCGGGCAAGAGCAGCCTGGTTTTGGAAACCTTGCTGCCTGCGCTGCAGCGGCACTTCGGGGTGAGCTCGGATTCGGCACCTCTCGAGCATCTGGAGCTTGCCGGGGCAGAGCAGGTGCAAGGAGTCGTGGGCGTCGATCAATCTCCACTTGGTCGAACTTCCAGGGGTAACGCCGCGACTTATTTGGGCGTTTGGGATGTGTTTAGGAAGCGGTTCGCATCGCGACCCCTAGCCAAAGAGCGAGGCTACAAGCCCGGGTTCTTCTCCTTCAACGTCGAAGGGGGACGCTGTGAGGCCTGCCGTGGGGACGGGGCCGAGACCGTGGAGATGCAGTTCCTGGCCGACGTGACCTTTTCCTGTCCGGAGTGCGGGGGGCGGCGGTTCGTCGGGCCTGTGCTCGAGATCGAGTATCTGGGACACAACGCAGCCGACGTGCTGGAGCTCACAGTGCAGGAGGCCGCGACGCACTACGCGGAAGACGCCGCGCTCGCGCGCGCCCTGAAGCCGCTCGTCGACGTGGGCCTTGGTTATCTCAGGCTCGGACAGCCCCTCAATACGCTTTCAGGTGGCGAGGCGCAGAGGCTGAAGCTGGCCGAGGCGCTGCTCAGGGCCACAGCAGGCTCGGTGCTGATCCTCGACGAGCCGACTGCGGGACTGCATGCCAACGACGTGCAGCCCCTGCTCGATGTCCTCGACGCCCTGGTCGAGCGCGGGGACACGGTCATCATCGTCGAGCACGACATGAGCGTGGCCGCGTTTGCGGACCATGTGATCGATCTCGGACCGGGCGCGGGGGACGAAGGTGGACGCCTGGTTGCGAGCGGTACGCCGGAAGCGGTCGCGCAGGAACCGATGGCTCAGACCGCGCCTTACCTGCTCCGTGCGATCGGCGGTGACTCGGCCGCTGCGGTCGCGGTCAAGCGAACGAAGCGCGCTTCGAAGAGCGCGAGCCGAAAGCAAATTCGCATCGTCGGGGCGCGTGAGCACAATCTCAAGAACGTCAGCGTTCGGATCCCGCGAGACGCGCTGGTCGTGGTCACGGGGCCGAGCGGAAGCGGCAAGAGCACGCTCGCATTCGACGTGCTGTTCGCGGAGGGCCAGCGCCGGTATCTGGAGACGCTCTCGCCGTATGCTCGGCAGTACATGCCGCAGTTGCCTCGTCCGTCCGTCGACCAGGTGCTGGGGGTTCCCCCGAGCGTGTCGCTCGAGCAGCGGCTGGCGCGTGCAGGCGCAAACTCGACCGTGGCCACGGTGACCGAGGTGTCTCACTACCTGCGGCTGGTCTGGGCGCGCGCAGGTGTGCTTCACTGTGTCGACTGCCAGGTGCCCATCGCGCCCCGACCGGTGGGCGATTTGGCCCGGGACGTTCAGAAGCGGTTCCCGAAGGGGCAGGAGGTCACGGTCGTGGCGCCGCTGGTGCGTGGTCGCAAGGGCATTCACCGGGAGCTGCTGAGGAAGGCACAGCGCGACGGGTACACCGAGGCGGTGATCGATGGGGAGCTTCGCACGCTGGAGCCGGGGATGAAGCTCGATCGCTATGTCGAGCACGACGTCGATCTGGTCATCGGTCGGCTCCCTGCCCGGGGTCGCGAGCTGCGCGAGCTGCTACAAAAGGCGCTGCGGGTCGGGGATGGCGCCGCGCGGGTCATCGGGCGAGGCGGGCAGATGCTCGTGTCGAGCAAGCGAGCCTGTCCGAGCTGCGGGGAGGGCTACCCGGAGCTCGACCCGCGCTTCTTTTCCTTCAACACGCGCCAAGGGCAGTGTCCGCAGTGCGAGGGGCGCGCCGAAATTGTCACCAAGAAGCGGCGTGGTCGACGGCGCAAGCGCGCCGAGGAGAGCCGAGCCTGTGAGGCCTGTGAGCAGACTCGGCTCTCGCCGCTGGCGCGCGGCGTGACCGTGGGCGGGCTTTCCATCACGACCCTGTTCGCGCAGAGCGTTTCCGAGGCGAAGGAGACCCTCGGTGCCATCAAGCTCGCCGAGCGTGACGCCCGCATTGCCAAGACGCCCTTTCAAGAGGCGCTGCGGCGTCTGTCGTTTTTAGAGGAAGTGGGCCTGGGCTATCTGGGGCTGGGTCGTGCGGCCAACACGCTGAGCGGTGGCGAAATGCAGCGGGTGCGGCTTGGGGCGCAGCTTGGAAGCGGCCTGACCGGCGTGCTCTACGTGCTCGACGAACCGACGATCGGCTTGCACCCACGCGACACCGGGCGCCTGCTCGGCGCTCTGAGCGGGCTCGTCGAACGGGGCAATAGCGTGCTCGTCGTCGAACACGACGCGGACACCATTCGGGCCGCCGACCACATCATCGACGTGGGGCCGAGCGGAGGGAAACATGGAGGACGCATCGTCTCGCAGGGAAAGCTCTCCGAGCTCGAGGATTCGGTGACGGCCAAGGCCCTGGCTCGTCCGCCTCGGCTTCCAGAGCGCCGTAGGCCGACGCGAACCGCCGACTGGCTCTCGCTCGAAGGCGTGACCCATCACAATCTCAAGAACATCGACGTGGCGTTTCCGCTCGGGCGCTTCACTGCCGTGACGGGCGTCAGCGGCTCTGGGAAGAGCTCGCTCGTCAGAGAGGTGCTGCTGCGTGCAACCCGCGAGGAGCTCGGTCTCGTCAACGAGCAGAGTCCGGGCGCCTATGCGGGTCTGCAGGGCGTTTCGTCTCTGCGGCGTGCCATCGAAATCGATCAGAGCCCGATTGGGCGGACACCGCGGTCGGTCCCCGCCACGTACATCGGAATCTGGGACCTGGTTCGCAAGTTGCTTGCTGGAACCCCCGAGGCCCGGGCGCGGGGATACGGGCCGAGCCGCTTCTCGTTCAACGTTCAGGAGGGCCGCTGCCCGGACTGCCAAGGGCGGGGCTTCATTCACGTGGAGATGGCGTTTCTGCCCGACGTCGATCTGCCCTGTGAGACCTGCAATGGGTTGCGTTTCACGCCGGAAACCTTGGAGGTTCGCTGGCAGGGTTTGAATGCCGGCGAGCTGCTCGAGCTCGAAGTCGACGAAGCCGTTCAGGTCTTCGATCCAGTCAAGGCCATTCGCCAGCCGCTCGAGCTGCTGACGGAGCTCGGCCTCGGCTATCTGCATCTCGGGCAGCCTTCCAACACGCTGAGCGGAGGTGAGGCCCAGCGCATCAAGCTGGTGTCGGAGCTGGCAACCGGGCTCAACACGGGTCCCACGCTCTACGTGATGGACGAGCCCACGACAGGTCTTCACCGGGATGACGTCGATCGACTGCTCGGCGTGCTGCATAAGCTCGTCGATCGTGGCGACACGTTGGTGGTGATCGAGCACCATCCGGACGTCATGCTTGCAGCCGACTGGGTTCTCGACCTGGGGCCGGAAGGAGGGGAGCAGGGTGGTCGGCTCGTCGCCAAGGGCACCCCTGAGACCATCGCCAAGCGCAAGCGAAGTCACACCGGAACCGTCTTGAGCGCCGAGCTGCAAAGCTAGTGTGTGGGGGCCGGCTTTGCGGGCGCTATTCCTCGCAGACGATGACCGTCTGGCCGTCCTGAGCCACGAACGGGGGCTCCAGCACGCTGGGTGCTGGATCGCCTTCTAGCAGCACGCCGCAGTCCTCGCCGCACTCCACATTCGTCCATTCCGCGTCGCGCTGCTCGGGTTTGCTGGCGAGCATGGCTTCGATCCAGTCGACCACCGTCGGCACGTTGCCGCTGGTGTCGTCATAGACCTTGTCGTTGCCCCACATCGTGTGCCTGGAGCCCGTGCCGAAGTAGTAGCGGTAGTTCGACGGGACGGCGGTGAACGTGTCCTGCGACTGGGTCAAGGCGGTTTCGCCGAAGGCGCAGCTGGCTTCCCACCAACTGAGCGCGCCGAGAGGGCTGCCTTCCAGCATGACATTGTAGAAGCCGGTCTGCCCGCCACGGCCTCCGTCGTACAAGGTCGAGTAGTGTGCCCAGTTCGTGTCGGGGAAGTGCGAGGCGACTGCCTCGGTGTAGGCAGGCATGCCGCTTCCTTCCGTGATGGCCTCTTCGACGCCCGGGATGTCCGGGAGGTTGGCGATGAAGTTCCAGTTGCTGAATTCGTCGTTGAGGAAATCGGTCGTGATGACGCCGTTGCCGGCGTCGGCGAGCACGTGAATCTGGGACGCCGGCCAGACGTCATGCAACAGCGGGGCGTTGAACCAGGCACCGTAGGCCCCAGCGCTGGAACCCGTCACGAAGACGACCTCTGGATTGAGAAAATGCTCCCGAGCCCATTTTTCGGCCACTCTGCTGTTGTGGATGCCTTTGTGCTGCACCGTCAGACTGTCCGAGTATTCCTGCGTCGCATCACCGAAATGGACGTCGCAGCTGCAGTAAGAGACGAAGACGATGCTCCAGTCGCGGAACGGGTTGTTCTCGTTGTTCAGGTCGGCAAAGCCGCTCGAGAAGTTGTTGGGGTCGTCTTCCTCGGTCGCAGTGGTGGCGCAGATGGCAGCCGTAATCCCCGTGCCACCGCAAGTCAGGTTGTCCCAGCACGCGCCTCCCCCCTGATAGTACATCAGCAGCTTGTTCACGGTGCCGCGCTTGGCGAAGTAACGATACTCGGACCCTTGCATGCACTGCGGTGTGTAGGTCCTGCCCAGATACTCGGTCGGCTCTGGGATGAGCGTAATGAACTGCCCAGCGTCGACGCCGGGCGTGACCAGCGTGTTCAGCGCGAGGCTGCCCGTCAGCGCTTCGATGTCATCGCGCACGTCGTCGCGCAACGCGTTCGTTGGGCAGCCGCCCGCGACGGCTTGGTCCCAACGGGTCCCGAAGGCCTCGAAGGCCTCATCTTTGGCGCTTTGGAGTGTGGAGCCGTCCGCGTCCGCATGGAGGTCGCTGAGGTGTGCGCCCTCGGCGTCGAGCACGCCCTTGCAAGCGCTTCCGGTCGCTTGAAGTAACTCGGCGCCGCAACTCGCTTGCGTAGCCTCGTCGAGATTGAGCCCATCTGTGATGGCATTGCCGAGCGCATTGATGCCCTGCTCCATGCCCGAGGCTGCTTCCGTCGATGTGAGCGCGAGATCCTCGCAATCCGCGCCGTCCGCTTGTGCAGCCGCTTCGGCCCCCTGCCATGCGACAGCAAGGGCGTTCGTTGCCGCGTCGCGCGCGGCGGTCAGGGCCCCGTCGTCCTGATCGAGCAGCCACTGCGCTTGCGCGGCAAACATGCTTTCGCAGAAGCTCCCCGCGGCCTCTTGTTTCGTGCCCACGCAGACGCTTGCCGCGTACGGTTCGGGAGCCGGGTTGCCGAGCTCGCCGCCCGCGCCGCCGTCGCCGCCCGCGCCGCCCGCGCCGCCGTCGCCGCTGCCCGCACTACCGCCGGTCCCGCCGTTGCCGCCAAGGCTATCGCCGCATCCAAGCGCTAGTGCCAACAAGATCAGCGGAAGAGCTTTGCTGACTGTCATTTCGACCTCCAAGTATCCTTGTAGCCTATAGTCCTTCGCGCTCGCCCGATAGGGTTCAAGTTGCGATGCGGATCGGTTTTCTAACCCGGAAGTCGCGCGCGAGCACAGAACGGTCTAGCTGCGCGCCAGCAAGCGTCGCAGCTCACCCAGGGGCCGCGTATTGAGCACGTCCTCCGGCTCGAGCCATCCGCGTCGTCCTTGATCGACGCCGAAGCGCATGAAATCAAGGTCGATGGCGCTGTGTGCATCTGTCGAAATCGCAAGTCGCAAGCCCATGTGTTTCGCCTGTCGACAGTGGATGTCGTCGAGGTCGAGCCGAGCAGGCTGCGAATTCAGCTCGAGGTAGCAGCCGCGTTCGAGTGCGGCCGTCATCACGCGCTCCATGTCGAGCTCGTAAGGTTCTCGTCGCTGGATGAGTCGCCCGGTGGGGTGAGCTAGGATGTTGAAGTAGGGGTTGTCCATCGCGCGGATGATGCGCTCCGTTTGCTTTTCGCGACTAAGATGAAAGCCGCTGTGGATGGCGCAAACGCGAAGGTCCAGCCGCTTCAAGATGTCGTCGCTCAGGTCGAGCGTGCCGTCTTCGAGGATGTCGACTTCGACGCCCTTGAGCACGACGATGCCCTCGAGCGTCTCGTTCAGTCGATCGATTTCTCCGAGCTGCCGTGCGAGGCGTTTCTCGTCCATGCCGTGGGCGACGTGCACGCGCTTGCTGTGGTCGGTGATCGCTAAGTACGCGTAGCCGCGCGCTTTGGCGGCTTCGGCCATTTGCCGAACCGAACCATGGCCGTCGGTGGCGCGGCTGTGGACGTGAAGGTCCCCGCGAATCTCGCTCAGCGCGACGAGCTTCGGAAGCTGGTTCTTCTTGGCGGCTTCGATTTCTCCGAGGTTCTCCCGGAGCTCCGGCTCGATGTAGCGGAGCCCGACGATGTCGAAGACTTCCTCTTCGGTCCGGCCCGCGACTCGGCGCTCGCCTTTGAAGATGCCGTACTCGTTGACCTTGAGCCCCTTCTTGACTGCGAGCGTGCGCACGGCGACGTTGTGGGCCTTGGAGCCGGTGAAGTAGTAGAGGGCGGCTCCGTATGAGATCTCTGGGACGACGCGCAGATCGACCTGGAGCCCGGAGTTGAGAACGACCGTGGAGCGGGTGCTGCCTCGAGAGACCCGCTGGCTCACTTCATCGTACGCGACGAAGTGGGACACCACCGGAGCGCCCTTCTCGCAGGTGACCAGGATGTCTAGGTCCCCGACAGTCTCCTTGCGGCGACGAAAGCTGCCGGCCACGACGACGCGTTTCACCCCCGGAACGGCCTGAAGATGGGCCACGTAGGACGCGGCGATGTCTTCGACCTCGGAGAGTTTGTGCCGTCGCCCCGTGTGCGCACGACGAAGCAAGGCCTCGCGAATTCGCTGCTCGGTCTTTGGGCCGAAGCCCCTGAGCGTCCGTACGCGTTGACGGGTCGCGGCGCGTTGCAGGTCCCTGAGGTTCCGGATGCCGAGCTCCTCGTACAGCGCCCGGACACGCTTGGGACCCAGACCCGGCAGCGCGGTCAGATCCGCCAATTCGGCCGGGTACTCCGCTTCGAGCTCCTCGAGCATGGCGAAGCGGCCGGTTTCGACGACCTCTGCGATCTTGCCCGCCAGGTCTTTTCCGATGTGCGGCAGCTCCGACAAGTCCTGTCCCTCAGCGAGCATGTCGGCCGCGCTACGTGGCAGGCCGCGGAGGGTTCGCGCAGCATTCTGATAGGCGCGCACTCGAAATGGATTGGCGCCTCGAATCTCGAGCAGAATCGACATCCGCGTGAACAAGGTGGCGATTTCGGCGTTGCAGGTGGTCATGGCTTGGGGCTCGCCCAGGCTGAAGGCTTCCGGCTCTATAGTAGCGAAGAGAGTGGCGATTTCGGCGGACTTCCTGCGCCTCCGTGGCGGGGCCGCGAGGAAGGCTGCGTTTGCCCGACTGTGCGATGCACCGGAGCATGAGCTGGTACGGCTGGAGCTGTGCTAGCCGCAACGGTCATAGGCCCGGCACTCGAGGAGTGCGCGGTAGCCTCGGTGCTCCTCTTGCTCTAGAAGCTGCTCGAGGATCATCCGGAAAGCGGCGGCGTTCGGTTCAGTCGTGACCAGGTACCGCAGCGACTTCTGGCACTTGCTGCGCTCGGGTGCAATCTCGAGGCAGCGGACCAGGTGGAACATCACGGCGTTAGGGTCCTGCGTGGCCAGGATTTTCGCGAGCGCGTAATGGAACTGAGCCACCGTGTAGTCCGCATGAAACTCACGCATGCCCTTCTGAGCAATGGACAAGGCCTCGGGCCGCTGATCCAGCTCGAGCAAGGCATCGATGAGGCTCAAACGGTAGCGCGGCTCCTCGGGGGCGCGCTGGATGGCTTCGCGGAGCGGCGCGACCGCTTGTCGTGCGTCGCCCCCGAGCAAGAGGTACTGCCCGAGCATCCCCCAGCCGTAACCCTGGTCCGGGCGCATGGCGATGACCCGCCCGTAGAGGGTTCTGTCGTCGCGGTAGCTGCTTGTGTGACGGACGAGGAAAAACCCCGAGACGAGCAGCAAGCCCAAAGCCGACGCGCTCAAAGCCAACCGCGCCGGGCGTGAAGCGAGCTGTGCCCAAAGCAGGGCGGTGCCAGAGGCCACCACCCAGCACACTGCCGCGCCCGGCACGTAGAGATACCTGCCGAAGCCGGGCCAGAGCACGGCGGCAATCACGGCCACAGGCGCGAGAGAACCGGCGTACCAGAGCGCCGCCCAGGGCAGGACCGGCCAGCGCCGCCGAAGCAGCCAAGCGAAGAGGGCCAGCGCGAGCAGCAGCGCGCCCGCGGCCCAGGGAGCCCAAGTCGGCAGGACGGCGTAGTCGTCGCTCATGCTGCGGAAGTAAGCCTCCTGGGGAATCAGCAACGCTTGCAAGCCGTCGAGGAGCAAGATAGGCAAGCGCTGTGCCGCAAGGACCAGCGTTTGCTGGTCTTCGTGTGTTCTCAGCCCGTCGAGGACTTCGTTGCGAACGAAGAGGTAGAGGAGCGAAGCGGCGGCCACCGGAACAAAGGTTCGCAGCAGGCGTCGTGGCATCGTTTCGGCGGATGCCGAACGGGCCAGCAGCGGTGCGAGAACGATCGCCGGCGCGGTGCCCAGCATCACTTCCTTGCAGAGAAGACCGCTGAGGAATGTGGCGAACAGCGCCAGCGACCGAAGCCATGGCCTGCTCGTCTTCAGGGCGAGCCACAGAGTGCACAGACCGAAAAGCAGACCACACAGGTCTGAGCGGCCGTTGATCCAAACGTGGGCACCTGCGGTCCAGGGGTTGAGCGCGAAGAGCGCGGTGCCGAAGGCGGCAAACGGCCAGCGCTCGCAGCCGATGAGGAGCAAGGTCACGCGGTAGAGCAGCAAGACGCAGAAAATGTGAAGGAGTAGGTTGCTGAGGTGGTATCCCCAGGTCTTGCGTCCCGACAGCGCTGCGTCCGCAAAAAACGTGAGTAGGGTCAGGGGACGATAGGTGTCGATCTTCATGTCGGGACGGTCTTCGGTCGACACCACGAAGGTGTGGTGAGTGAAGACGTCCGGGATTCGCGAGGGGTCGTGGATGACATCACCGCGCTCGATCACGAGCCTATCGTCGAAAACGAAACCATTCGCGAAGCGGTGCCCCGTCGTGGCAACGACGAGGACCACGAGCAGCAGCGGCATGAAGCGCGCCCATGAGTCCAGCCGGGCCGATGCAGAGGGCGTGGAATTCACGGCTCTTGGTACCGTGGGCGGCCCGTCGTTGTCTAGTCCCGTCTGAGCTTCGAATCTACGTCAAAGTCCCGGTTGTCGGCTTGCGGGCGCGCCATTGAGCGCGTTTGCAATCAGTTCGAATGGGCTGGCTCGGCCTGCATGAGCGCTAGCACTTCCCGGATGGCATCCGCCGTCGGCTCTCCCGTCACGGTGCCGAGTCGCTCACCCGAACCACTGAAGACGCCGACCACGAGGGTGGCCTCAGCGGGAAATCCCAGTGCCGAGTAGAGCTTTCCCTTCCAATCGCAGAGCACCGGGACGTTAGGCAGTTGCTCCCGCAAGGTCTTGCGGACCGCCCCCTTGGGCACGAAGAAGGGCAGTCGCTTGAGATTGCTCAGGCCGTAGAAGCCCGCTCCGGCTGGGAGCGCCGAGCGCAGCGCCGGCTCCCAGCGACTCATGGCGTCTGGGGTCTCTCGTTGCGCACCCGCGAGGATGAGCACCGGGCCGTCGTCGAAGACTTTGGACCTTGAATGTGGGCGCTCGAACTGATCGTCGAGCAGGAAGTCAGGTGATGCAATGGCTGTGGCTGTCAGCATGAGCGGAACTATAGTCCAGGCCGCCCGAAGAGCCCGGTGGCGGTCAATGCGAGCCGGAAGCAGGCGAGCGCGATGAGGGGTCATGGTCTGACGGCGCTGCCTGGCGTACGGCGGTCAGCGCGGCGCCGAGCAGAAGCACGCGCGCCGAGAAGTAAAGCCACAGAAGCAGGACGATGACCGAGCTCAAGGAGCCGTATACGGCTTCGAAGTTGCCAACGTGCTCGAGGTAGAGAACGAAGAGCGTCTTCGCGAGCTCGAACAAGAGGGCTGCCACGAGCGCTCCGGGGAGCAGCGCAGAGAAGCTCGGCTTGTCGCTGGGTACCAGTCGATAGATCAAGACCAGCACGGCGGTGACGAAGGCGAAGCTGGTGAGATGTCCGCTCAGCGCGCGCACATGCGGGGCGAGACGACCGAACCAGCTGAGGTCGAATCGAAGCAGCAGCTCGAGGCTCATCGAGACGGCTACCGCCACGAACGCGAGTAAGAAAACGAGCAGGGTCATTCCGAAGTACCGAAGCTTTGCGCGAACAACGGGCCGCGTGCCGGGCGAGCCCAGGGCGAGGCTGAGGCCGCGGCTCAGGGCGCCGAACATCTTGCTTGCGGCCCACAGGAGACCGAACAGACTCGCCAGGCCTGCCGGGCCGCGCAGCTCGATCAGCGCCTCGATGTTCGTTCTCACGAACGCCGCGCTGCCCGGGAGCTCGTCAGCGAGCATCTCGTTCAGACGCGAGGCGATCTCTTCGGGGTTCAGGAAGAAGCTCGCTGCCGCCACGATGCCAACCAAGAGCGGGAACAGAGAGAAAAAGCTGAAATAGGCGATGCTCGCGGCCATGTCCTTGGCGTGGTGCCGCTGGCCTTCCTGCAAGGCCTGGACAAACATACGCGCCCCTGGCAACCGCTGCAGCGAATCCCAAAGAGATGCCCGAGACCTGTCCGCGTCGCTCAT
Organism: uncultured delta proteobacterium; assembly: GCA_963746475.1. Lineage (GTDB taxonomy): Bacteria > Myxococcota_A > Polyangia > Polyangiales > Houyiibacteriaceae > SG8-38. The sequence goes on along the minus strand of CAVVBB010000002.1, from coordinate 1,013,962 downwards.
CTTCGAGGCCGAAGGAACCGCGTTTGCGGCGTTCATGCAAGAATGCGATGCCCTGACGGCCCTTGGCCCCCGGTTCAGGGCCGCAAGCCGGGAGCGGGTCCAGCGCGAACGATGCCAGAAGGCGGCTGGCATTGCGGGTGAACGCTGATACCACTCGGCCATGGCAAATCCGACCGCGACTCTGCAAACCTCGCTCGGCGACATCGAAGTCGAGCTTTTTACCGACCTAATGCCGATTACGGCGGGCAACTTCGTCGAGCTGGCCAAGAGCGGCTTCTACGATGGACTGCACTTCCATAGGGTCATCGACAACTTCATGGTTCAGTTCGGCTGCCCGCACAGCCGCGATCCGAAGAGCCCCCGTGCCGGCACGGGCAACGCGCCGGGCGGCTGTATTCAGGACGAGCACCCCGAGAACGCCAAGCTCAGCAACGAGCCTGGAACCCTTTCCATGGCGAACACGGGTCAGCCGAACAGCGGTAGCTCTCAGTTCTTCATCAACACCGTCCACAACAGCTACCTGGATTGGTTCTCGCCGGGCGCCTCGAAGCACCCCGTCTTCGCCAAAGTGGTCAAGGGCATGGATGTGCTGGAAAAGATCGGCTCGACGCCGACCGGCCCCGGGGATCGTCCGATTACGCCCGTTCAGATGATCAAGGTTACCATCAACGACTGAACGGCCCGCTCATGGTCGACGTAGTGAAGGCGCCGCTCACGCTCCCGAGCGTGGAGGATACGATTCAGGTCCGTTTTTCGGACACCGACGCGATGGGGCACATCAGCTCGGGCTCCTACGCGGCTTTCGCAGAAGTGGGACGCGCCTCATTCTTCAAGGCCGTGCCCGAGCCGGTCTCCGAGATTCCCTGGTTCGTCCTGGTTCACCTAGGCATGGACTTCGTCTCGGAGGCCCGCTTCGGGCAGGACATCAAGCTCTCGAGCCGCGTGGTGAAGCTCAGCCGCAAGACACTGACCTTCGAGCAGCTCGTACGCGCCGACGGTGAGCTGGCCTGCAAGCTCGAAGTCGTGCTGGTGGCCTTCGACGCCGCGACGCGCAAAGCCATCGAGCTGCCCGCGCACTGGCAGTTGGGGGCCTAGTGCGCCCAAGCCATTCCGCCTCGCGGGCCGGATCGGTGTAGAGTCCGTGCATGGCGGTCCGCTCAGCCCAAGACCTCGGCACGTTTTGCCTCACGCTGAGCCTGCTTGGCTGTTCCGCGCCCCAGGGCGAGTCGACGGTCCAGCCGGTACCTAGTGTCAAAGAGGAGCAGGCTCGCGCTGCGCCGCCCGCCGCGGTTCAGGCCCAGCCGGCCGCGGTCCGTCTCGAGCCGCTCGCCGCCGAGCCCAGTGTCAAGCCAGGCATCAACGCGCCTTATTTCGAGGCGGGTGCACTCGATAAGTACACCCGCATTTTGGAGCGTGAGACGCGGGAGGTCGTCGCACAGCGAGACGCCATCGTCGACGCGATGGGCTTGCGCGAGGGGATGGTCGTCGCGGACATCGGAGCGGGCACGGGACTATTTACCGTCGAAATCGCCGCGCGAGTCGGGGAGGCCGGGCAGGTGTTCGCGATCGACATCGTGCCGGATTTTCTCGACCGGATTCGAAAGCGTGTGACCGACCGAGAGCTGAGCAACGTACGTGTCGTACGCGGCAAGGAGCGAGAGACCACGCTGGCGCCGGGCAGCGTCGACCTCGCCTTTCTTTGCGATACCTATCATCACATCGAGTACCCGAAGGCCTACCTGCGTTCCGTTCGCGAGACGATGCGGCAGGGGGCGACCCTGGTCCTGATCGACCTGGAGCGCATCGAGGGCAAGACCAGCCCGGACCTGCTCGAGCACGTCCGGGCGGGAAAGAAGACAGTCATCGCCGAGCTCGAGCAGGCGGGATTCGTTCTCCAATCGGAGAAGCGCGGCCTGCTCGAGGAAAACTACTACCTCTACTTCCGCCGGCCCTGAACCGCTGGCCGCTAGCGCGCCCGCATCATGGTCCGGCGAGCAAGTCCCTGGCGGCCTGGAGAATGCGATCCACGTTGGGCAGGGCCTGTCTTTCGCGCCGCCGATCATAGGGAATCGTGTCCTCGACACACACTCTGGCGAAATTCGGACGCAGGCCCGCTTCGAGTACCGAGGCGGCCAGCTCGCCAGACAGACTGAAGTGCTTGTAGTCTTCGTCCACCACGAGGAGACGCCCGGTGTTGGCGACTGCCTCGCGAACGGTGTCCAGATCGAGCGGGCGGACGGTGCGGAGGTCGATGACGCCCGCGTCGATTCCGTCCTGCGCGAGTCGCTCCGCAGCCTCGAGGCAGCGATGCACGGAGACCCCGAGCGAAACCATGCTCAGATCCTTGCCCGGCCGCGCGATGCTGGCCTCGCCGATGGGCGCCGGCTCCCAGAGCTCGGGAACCGGACCGACGGCGCCTGCTTTGGGAATGTCGTAGTCCAAGTTCCTGCGTCCGGCGTCCGCGAGGGCGTCGACCCAGTTCTCGGCCAACAGCTTGTGCTCCAGGAAGAGCACGGGCCCTGGGTCTTCGATGGCCGACAGCATCAGGCCCCCAGCGTCGGCCGGGTTCGAGGGGACGACGACTTTCATCCCTGGCACTTGGGCGAGCCAGCCCCAGAGGGTTTGCTCGTGCTGCCCTCCGTCACCGTACCCGCCTCCACAGGCCACTCGGACGACCATCGGCACTTTCCAGCGTCCTCCCGAAAACGCCTCGTTCTTGGCAGCATGGTTGACCAGGGCGTCCGCCGCGACGGCGATGAAGTCGACCATCATGATCTCGACGATGGGCCGCAGTCCGGCCATCGCCGCGGTGACGCCTGCGCCGAGAAACGCGGACTCGCTGATGGGAGTCGGGCGCACGCGCATCTCGCCGAAACGGGCGTACAGGTTCATTCGGATCGAGTGCACATCCTCACCGAAGATGACGATGCGAGAGTCTTCGGCCATCGCCTTCATGAGCACGTCCTCGATGGCGTCCGCGAAGGACAGGGTTCTCATCGCCGAACCTCCAAGCTCGCCAACGCGCTCTTCAGGGCCTCGCTGATTTCCTGCTCGACCTGCTGCTCCAAGTGCTCAAGCTCGCCAGGCGAGAGACGGAGTTTTTGGCGCTGTCGTGTGAGCGGATCCTGCCGGCCGCTCTGCATCTTCGCGGCCTTGGCGAAGAGCCCCATGATGCTCCCCAGGCTGGCTGCCCGGCTTCCGAGTGAGCCGCCGGGGCTGGTCGCGGCCTTCATCAACGGCCCGATCCGACCACTCAAGCCGGTCACGGGTCTGCTCAAGATCCGGAGCAGCGGGTCGCCCAAGAAGTGTCCGTCGGGGCGAACACAGCTGGCGTGAATGAAGGTCGGTCCGTCTCCTGAGCGCGCTCTTTCGATGCCTTCTTTGGCGGCTTGCCAGACCTCGGCGACGTCGGCGCCGTCGACTGCCACCGCCGTCGCTCCGAGGCCCTCAGCGCGCGTGCGAAGCTCGCCTCCGGTGGTCCTGCGCGAAGGGGTGCTGATCCCCATGCCGTTGTCCTTGCAAACGAAGAGCACGGGCAAGGCCCAGGCCGCGGCCAGGTTGATCGACTCCATCAGCATGCCCTGATTCATGGCGGCCTCACCGAAGAAGGCCACCGCGACTTTCCCGGGCCGCAGGAGCTGCTGCGCATAGGCAAACCCACAGGCCGCGGGGCCGGACGAGCCGACGATGCCCGAGGAGGCCGTGAGCAGCTCGGGTACGAAGAGGTGCATGTGCCCACCCATGCCTGCGCATAACCCGTCCTGCAGGCCCATGAACTCTTTGAGCAGTGACGCGAGCTCGACTCCGCGCATCACCAACGGTGCGCTGCCACGATGGTCGAGCGCCATCGCGTCCCCATCGCCCAGATGCGCGAGCACCCCGGCGACGATGGCCTCCTCGCCGATGCTGAGATGCATCTCGGCGGAGATGTGCCCCTCCTGCCAGAGCTGTTTGACGGCTTCCTCGAAGCGCCGGCTTCGGAGCATCTGCCGGTAGAGGGCCGTCGGCTTTCGGTCCACCTGACTAGGCTAACAAGTTCGCCGTCTTGTCGAAACTTACCCTAACGTGTGGCCTTCACCGCGCGGATGTGAGCCGCTTCACCTTTTCGGCGGCAACAGAGCGCTCGGTGAGGCCGTCATACGAGCGACGCTGCCGGTCTCGCGAATCGCTCGCCCGAACCGTTTCGATATCTGTCGACGAGAAGAAGCGCATCGTGTTACTCCAACAGCCCGCTATGACACCCAAGAGAAACGCGCTTCTTCCATTCGCCGTTCCGATTGTGGCGGCGTTATTGCTGGTGGGGCTCGCGTGGACGCCACGTGTTAGCCATAACAACGCGCTGATGGCCTCGTTCTTCGCGGCAGCCGGCGTGCTGGCCGTATGGTCGGTGGTGCTCGCCTTGCGAATGCGGCGCAAGAAGGAAGGCCCCGAGCTCGTCCTCATCTTACGTCGTCAGCACTACATCCAGGCGTTTCTTCAGCTGCTGCTGTACGCGTACTGGGGCTGGTACTGGCGCTCAGTTTACGACTACGCGTTTCTCATCGTCGCGCAGATTGTGTTCGGGGTCGGGTTCGACGCGCTTCTCAACTGGTCGCGCGGACGTCGAGCGGTGCTCGGCTTCGGGATCATGCCGATCATCTTGAGCACGAACGTTTTCATTTGGTTCAAGGACGACTGGTACATCTTCCAGTTCGCCATGATCGCCCTCGGGTACATGGGCAAAGGCCTGATCACTTGGGAGCGGGACGGACAGAAGACGCACATCTTCAACCCCTCGGGGTTCGCGCTCTCCGTGGTGTCGATCATCCTGATTACCACCGGCAACACCGGGATGACCTGGGGCGTCGAAATCGCCGAGACGCTCTTCAGGCCCCCCAACATCTACGTGCTGATCTTCCTGCTCGGCGTCGTGGTGCAGGCCCTGTTCTCGGTCACGGCGATGACACTGGCCGCGATCACCGTCGTTTACGGTTTCGGCGCAATCTATGCGCTAGTCACCGGCGCCTACTTCTACGTGGACACGGGCATTCCGATCGCCGTCTTTCTCGGAATGTTCCTGCTCGTCACCGACCCGTCGACTTCTCCGAGGACCGAAGCGGGCAGGCTCTTGTTCGGCGCAGGTTACGGTGTGAGCGTCCTCTTCTTCTACTGGCTTCTGGAAAGGTTCGGCGTGCCGAGCTTCTACGACAAGCTTCTGGGCATTCCGCTATGCAACCTTTCGGTTCGCGCGCTCGACCATTGGGCCCGCGGGATGAAGTGGCAGACGGCGAAGGCCAGGCCGCTGTTCCAACGTGTGACGGCCCACGTCAATAGCTGGGAGATGGGGGTGCTCGCGGTCTTGTTCGGTCTGATGATTGGCACCGGCTTCATCGGGGATCGCAACGACGGCAACAGCATCGCTCACTGGCGGAAGGAGTGCGCCGTGTCGGGGGAGGGCAGCAAACCCTGCGAGGCGCTCGAAAGGCTGCTGAACGGAGCCTGCGATACTGGCTCAGGCTGGGCTTGCAATGAGCTCGGAAGCGTTTACCGAGGACTCGGCATGACGGAAAGGTGGAAGCCTTTGTTCGTGAAGGCTTGTTCGGTAGGCTTCGAGGCGGGTTGCGCCAACCGCGAGCTGGCCGCGGATGCACTGGCCCAGCGTGACGCTCCGATGCCCGAGGACTGGGCACTGCTCTTGCAGGAAGGCAAGGGACCCTTGCCGCCCATGAACGCCTCCGAGCTGGCTGATCTCGCTTGCGAGCGCGGATGGGTAGAGGGCTGTCGCGAGCTTGCGGTCATCTATTCTCAGGGCCTGGTTGGGGCCTCCGTCGATGCGGGGCGCGCTGTGAGCGCTCTGCGTAGAGGCTGCGAGCTCGACGATCCGTCCAGCTGCGTGACGCTGGCGGTACGGTACGACACGGGCGACGGGGTTTCGGCGAGTCGCGAGCAAGCCGTCGCGTTCATGCGGCGTGCCTGTGATCTGGGAACCACGGCCGCCTGTCAGGCCATCGCTCAGGCCCCTGCGAACCCTCCGACTGCGCAGCAGCCGGGCGAGGCACCGACCTTGTCGAACACCGTCGAGTAGCCTGAGGCTGCCGCTGCCCTGTGGAACGGTCGCTCGGCGAATTGCTGCTTGTTGCGCGCCTTCAGCCGCCCAGTCGGCTCTGCACGCCTTTGACGGCGCCTCGCGCTCTGTGACTCAGGGAAGTGAGCGCCGTGCCTCCGAAGAGCATGTGAATGCCCACGAGGGTGCCGACTGCCCAAGTTCCCGAGACCGGAAACTGCCGCCAGATCATGATTCCGAGAATCAAGGCCGCGATGCCGCTAGCCAAGGTCCAGCCCCAGCCTCGAATCGGCTTGAGTCGGAACGCCCAAATGATTTCAAAAATTCCGCTGACAAAAAAATAGACAGCGAGGAACAGAGTGAGCGTAGCTAGGCCCATTCCGGGACGGGAGAGCATGTAGCCGCCCGCAATGATCGCGAGCAGGCCCATCGCGAAGACCAGTACACCGCGTCCGAACGAGCCCATCTTGAATGCCAGGAAGAGCCTGGACACCCCCGAGGCCAGGAAGAGCGCACCCACGGCCATAGCGATGGAGAGGCCCGCCACGGTGGGAGAGAGGAGTGCGAGCACCCCGGCTACAATCCCGAGGATCCCAACGGCCATGCCGACTCCGGAGTGTCGTTTGAGCGTGCCGAGCAAGTCCTGGTCGAATTCTTCAATCGCGTTGACCATGCATCACCTCTTGAACTGAGATGGAACCGCGATGTGTCCCCCAATTGCAATGCCCCACACAGACTAAATCCAGGCTTGGGGCCCCATTTGTGAGGAGGCTCACAGTTTCTTCTGCTCCTCTGAGCAGGTGATTCGACCGACGGCTTTTCGGGCTCAGGCCTTTTGGAACATGCTCGCAGCGGGCACTTGCGGGCCCGAGCGCCGGCTTCGCTAGCTCGAGTGCGAACGGCTCGGCACGTCAGAAGGGCCAGAGGTCCATTTGTTCGAGCGTGCTTCGAAGAGAGCCCGCGGGAGGCAGCACGAGCTCGAGCTGCTCCCCTGTGTACGGGTGTCGCAGGCTGAGTCGAGTCGCGTGCAGGGCGAGCCTGTGCAAACCGAAGCGCTCTCGGAAGAAGCGGTTGTGCTCACCGCGTCCGTACCGGGTATCGCCGATGATCGGATGGGCGATGTGGCTGAGGTGTCGGCGAATCTGGTGCAGCCTTCCCGTGTGGGGCTGCGCCTCGACCAGGGAGTAGCGCTCCCAGGTCCCGAGTCGACGGATGCGGGTTTGCGCCGACAGCCGCGGCACGTCGGGTCCGCGACGCTCGCCCTTGCGCACCGCATAGTCGATGAGCTGTTCTTCGGGCGCGTGACCTCGAACGAGCGCCAGGTACCGTTTGTCGATCGGTTCGTCGGCTTCGCCGGTGAAGTAGCGCTGAAAAGCCCGCAAGCTCTGTGGCGAGAGCGCAAAGAGAAGCAGGCCGCTGGTGCCTCGGTCGAGGCGGTGGATGGGATAGACGCGGCGCCCCAGCGCAGAGCGGGTCTGATCGAGCGCGTAGCTCGGGTCGCTCGCCCAGCCTCTGTGGACGGCCAGACCCGAGGGCTTGGCCACGGCGACTAGGTGATCGTCCTGATGAACGATTTGGACCCTCGGCGGTGGCGACGCGTGCACTTCGGCAGCATGACGCGCGTGGAGCTGCGTCTCCAGTGAACCGAGGCGAGGCTCGCGCGGTGCCGCCAAAGTTACTGGCGCCAGAGCTTCTGAATGAGGGACCCGCCGCCGAAAGCGAGCGGAATCAAGCCCAGCCACAGCCAGTGCTGTCGCATGTGGATGGCGGCGCTCAACAAGCCGACACCCAGGCTGACGACCAGCACATCGATGAGGTGGTCGAGAGTCCGTTCGTTCATGCCCGTGCTTTGGACGCACGTGCGGGGCGTTGCAAGTGACCGCGCAGGGGCAGGCTGGCCCCATTCGGGACGGGTCGGACCGGCCGATGATTACCCTATCCAGGGCGCCTGGCGCCCGCTGTCCGTTGTTACAATTTTCCACAAGCGGTTGACAACGGCTTGCAAATCGGGGTTTGACGCGACGCGTCATTGGCCCCAGGTTGAATCTCGAAAGGGGGGGTTATGAACTACCTACCGATCACAGCGAGCAATCATTTGCTCGAAAACCTGGGGACCACGAGCACGGCACAAGGGGTTGTCCTGCTTGGGTACGGAATCCTGGCAGCGCTGCTTGCGCTGCTGTGGATTGTGGGCCGCTACACCTTGGGTGCGCAGCAGCGCCCCAAAACCCAGCACCCCCGGCTGAGCCGTCCTACGCAGGCGCCAGCAAGATGCTGACATAGGCCGCGAGGCCCGGAGCGGTCAGCGCGTCGCGAGCCAGCAAGCAAGCGAGCGACGCGCTGACCGGCTCGGCGGCCGTCCTTTCCCGGGCCTAGCTCATGACCGCATAGCCCGCTTCGGAGCAACGGATCGACGGGCAGGTTGCCAGTGGCGCAGCTACACGGCGGTCCAGCCGCCGTCCACCGCAAGGGTCTGGCCGATGACGTAGCTCGAGGCATCCGAGGCCAGGAACACGACCGCGCCTGCGAGCTCTTCGACCTTGCCCGGACGACCGATGGGCGTCTTGCGGCGAATCCAGCCCATCCCACGCTCGTCGGCAAACATCTCTTCGGTCATCTCGGAGGCAAACCAGCCGGGGGCGATGCTGTTGACGCGCACGCCTCGCCGCGCCCACTGCGAAGCGAGCTCACGGGTCAGGTTCACCACTGCGCCCTTAGAGGCGACGTAGGAAGCCTGAGGAATCGAGCCGCTAGCGACTAGTCCAAGGATCGACGAGACGTTGATGATGGAGCCCCGACCGGCCTCGAGCATGATGCGCCCAAACTGCTGGCTGCAGACAAACAGCGCATTGAGGTTGACGTCCAGGACCCGACGGAAGCTCTCTTCGGTTTCCGATTCGGCGGGGACGATTTCGGTCACGCCGGCGTTGTTGACGAGAACGTCCGCGCGGCCAAAGCGCTTCAGACAGGCGTCTTTGAGCGCCTCGACCTGCTCGCTGTCGGTCACATCACAACCGACGGCTAGGACCTCGACACCGGAACCCCGAAGCTCGGCAGCCAAAGTTTCGAGCTTATCGAGTCGGCGTGCGGCTAGGACGAGGTTTGCGCCCGCCTGTGCCAGCGCTCGGGCAAAGCCGACTCCGAGTCCAGAGCTGGCGCCCGTCACGACGGCCACGCGTCCGCTCAGTCCAAAGAGCTCTTGTAGCGCACTCATGTTTCCTCCCGGCGCCCGACCCTGGCCGCCACAGGTTCGCTCGCAGAGTAGGGGGGGAACCGGGCGAAAATGAAGTTTTTCGCCGCTCATCGCGATGCCTGGCCGTTGGAAAGCGACGCTCGACATCCTGGCAATCGCCCTCCCCGGTTCAGGGTGGCCAGTGAAAGCCTTCGAGGAACTGTTTCCGTAAGGTAGGAGACCGTCCCGTTGCCTGTGTCCGTGGCCCCGAGCGCGCGAGGGGGAGGTGCATCCTTTAGTGCGACAGGGGGGGGGGCGCTCGCCGCTCTTAGTCCCTTGGCGCATCTCCGAATGGAGTACGTCCAAGGTTTATGTGAGGTCTTGCGTGGAAACGTGTCTCAAATCTGGTCTATTTAGCGCTTCGGTGATGTAGGGAAGCGTATGCACGCAGAGAGGAACGAGCCAATGAGACATCGTTTATTGTTGATGGGCATGACGGCCCTTGGCGTGCTGGTCGCCATGGCTGGGTCAGCCGGTGCGGTGAGTGACCGCAATACAAGCGAACGCGGGCAGATGATTCCGTCCCCGGATACTCCCGCGGGCATGGGCCACGTGAACAACATGATGCAGGAGCGCATGGCTGCAGCCGGTGGACCCACCGACCGTACCGTGACGGCGTTCGGCGAAGAAATCGTCAAGACGCTGCCCCTCATTCCTGGTGCCTCGGTGATCACCTATCCGGTGATTACACCGTCTGGGAATCTATTCGCAGGTCATGGGCGGGGCATCGGCTTCTCGTCGATCACGGTCCACGAGCCTGTCACCGGTAGAATTATCTGGCAGACGCCTCGCTACCTTGGACCTCAGGACTACCTTCTGCAGAGGACGGTCGGACCTGGCGCGTATCTGGGTGGTTACCCGGGCATCGTCGATGACGGCACGCTAGCGACCAACAACTACGCGACCACCTCCGACGCACACAACATCTGGGCCTTCGACGCGGACAGCGGTGAGGTGAAGTGGGTGACCTCTCAGTCCGACTGGGCGCCCGGTCCGCAGCGCGTCAGGGAAGAACCCCTTCGGCCGCAAAGCATGGCCAACGATACGACGATTGCAACCCCCTTGCTTCCCAAAGCGCTCAAAGCGCCTTCGGGGGAGCCACTGGCAGGCTCGCTGTTCACCCGAGGTAACTTCGCGTATGTCGATATGCTCAACGGTGACCTCGTCATCCTGCAGAATGGTGACGCCGATAACCTCGCCGTAGGTTACCAGGCTCCGATCCTCTACTTGATCATCGACCTGCTCTGCTTCCCCGGCGGCCAGGTTTCCCTCGAGTTCAAGGACTTCTGCTCTGCGTTCGTCTACACGCGTTACTTCTCGGTCAACACGGTGATGGCGGACCCGATCCGCAACCGCGTCACGGTGACCTATGCGGGTGACGGTGCGACTTTCGACCGGTTCATGACCTGGGAGTTCATCACGGACGGCGGTCCGGGCCAGCCGGGCACCATTTTGCCCGATGCCGATCTCACAGACGGCGATTCGCCGGCCATGCAGCTCTCCTGGTCGACCAACTTCGGTCTCAACAGTGGCGCGACGCCGACCTGGTCGGACTCGGGTACGGTCATCTTCGGTGTCGACGGCGCGGGCATCACCAATGCCTTCGACGCGAACACCGGTGAGGTCCTCGCGTCTTCGACTGGCGGTGGCGCAGGCTTCTCGCCGAGCACCGACCACAACGACCTTTTGGTGATTTGCTCGCCCGAGGCGGGTCTGGCTCAGGTCAGCCCCATCGACGGCAGCTTCATCTTCCAGAACACCGCGGACGGCTTGGGCCTGGAGCACCTTCCGGTGATGCCGGACTCGCCACTGCTAGTGACGGGTCGTCCGGGCGAACAGTGCGTCGGCTTCCCGGTCACTCACCCGGACATGTATCAGGCCCAATTCGTGTTGGGTTATCCGATCCGTCTCTTGGAGGCCTTGGCGGCTCTGGGCATTCCGATTCCGAGCACGGTGACCAGCACGGCGATCGCAGACTTCCAGGCTGACGCTCAGACGGGCGAGACGATCCCGGCGAAGTTCCGCTCGGTCTACAATGGCAGTGGCGAAGCGAGCCTGGGCGCGATGGACAGCGGGCGGTATATCTCCGGCCGTGTGGATGCGGTGGCGGCGATCAACGCCGGCATCTTGAACCTGCTCCTTCCAAGGCGCTTCGATGTGCCGCCAGCCGAAGGTGGCTTCCTGATCTCGGAGCCGCGTAGCTGGCGCGAGTCGGTGCTCGCCCAGTTCCAGGGCGCGGCACAGTACTGTGACGAGGTCATCAACGGCCGCTTCGGTCCGAACGGTGGTGTGATCACCGAGCCTCTTCCGGTCGTGGTGGCGGCACCTGACGCGTTCAACAAGGCGCGTTGGCTTCAGCTCAATGTGAACAAGGTGGGCTACATCAACTCCATCATGAAGAACTCGGTCCCCGGCCGCCTGAACAACGCCAACGCCGCAGGCGAGATCGGTGACCTCGAGGCTGCGGTCGTGGTCGGTAATGCGGCGGACATCGTCGTGGCGATCACGGTCGCTCGCGGGATTCTGCTCGCGAACCAACCGGCCGACCCGAGCAGGGCGCAGCAGAACCAAGCGATCGCCGCGATTGTGGCAGCTTGCGGCATCGTCGACCGAACCATCAACATCCTGGATCGTGTTCTCTGCTCGGACGATGCTCAGTGCAACGACGGCAGCGCCTGTACGGTCGACAGCTGTGCCACAAGCATAGGCGCTTGCATCAGCGAACCCGCGGACGCAGGCACGCCTTGCCAAGGCAATGGCAGCTGCGACGGTAACGGGATTTGCGTGCCGCCAACCGACGTGTGCGATGGCTGCCCGCCCACGCTCAACGCTTGCACCGTGAATGAGTGTAACGAGTCGACCCAGCAGTGCGAAGTGTCGAACGTGCCCGACGGCACCGTCTGTGCGCCGAATGGCGCATGCGTGAGCGGCGAATGTGTCGTCGACCTCTGCGCTGGCAAGGATTGTGACGACGGTAACGAGTGCACCTCCAACCTCTGCGATCCGGCCACGGGCGACTGCTCGAACCCGCCGGCCGCGGACGGCACCGTATGTAACGGTGGCGCTGGCAGCTGTCAGGGCGGCGCGTGCGTGGACGATCCCTGCGCGGGCCAGAACTGTGACGACGGTGACGAGTGCACCGACAACGCCTGTGACCCCGCCACGGGCCTGTGCATCAACGATCCGCTTCCCGAAGGTACGCCGTGCGCGGAGTTCCCGAACGGGTACTGCGCGATCGGAGGAGACTGTGTCTCCGGTATGGTGGATGCCGATAACGCGGTCGTGTGCAGGATTGGCGCGCTCGCGATCAGCCTCGAGCTCCTGACCAGCACGACGATCAGCGAGGCGCCGAATCCGGGTGCCACGCTCGTCATGACGAATCGGGTCCAGGGCGTCAATGTTCCGCTTTCGGCCCTGGGTCTCGACCCGAGCGTCCAGCAAGGTGTCGTGCTGCTCTTCGCGGACTTCGAAATCTCGGTGGTCGGCGGCGTTCCGACGAGGATCGTGATTTCGGACCCGAACACCCCACGCGCGATTACAGACGGCTTCAACATCGACACCGGCGACGTGATGACGGATGTCACCGTAGACGTCGGGCCGAGCTTTCTCGGTACACAGCTGTCCAATGGTCAGGCGGCTGCTTCGGCCTTGGGCGGTCTCGTCATCGTCCAGATTGGTCCGGATGGCGAGCTCTGCAACATCGAAGGCGGCGGAGCGGTATTCCCCATCGTAAACGCTGAGCCTGAGTGCGAGAAGGACCGAAACTGTGATGACGACAACGAGTGCACCGAGGACATTTGTGATGCGGGCTCCTGCAGCAACACCCCGAAGGGCGGTTCTTCCTGCGGTGGGCTCGTCTTCGGTGGAAAGGGCGTTTGCAGCGATGCGGGCGTCTGCGAGCCACCGACCACGTGTAACGGGCTCCTCGGTGGAGACCGTGACTGTGAAGACGGTAACGAGTGCACCAAGGACGAGTGTCAGGACGACGTGTGCGTCTATACCCCCAAGACGGGCGATCGCTGCGGCAACGTCCTCGAGGATGACAAGTTCTGCAGCGCAGAAGGCGTCTGTGAAGACGCAACCGGCCCAGTGGAGTGCCAGAACGACCGAGATTGTAAAGACTCGAACGACTGCACGGACGACGTCTGCAATGCTGGCACTTGCTTCAATCCGATCCTATCGGGTGAAGAGTGCGGATTCATAGGCAGTAAGGGAATCTGCGACGAGGCTGGCGAATGCGTGCCGCCGCCGGACACGGGCTGCCAGCGCAACCGCGACTGCGATGACAATCTCGAATGCACCACCGATCGCTGCGATGCCGAGACCGGCGAATGCAGCAACACAGCCAACGAAGGCAATGCCTGCGGAGGTCTCATCTTCCCCGGCGGCGGCACCTGCGACGCGGACGGAGTCTGTAACGAGAACCCCGAGTGCGAGGTGAACTCCGACTGTAACGACGACGACGAGTGCACCCTCGACGTCTGCGACACGGGCACTGGCGAGTGCACGAACGCGGTCAGCGAAGGCGCTGATTGCTCCACGGGTACCTGTGATGCGAGCGGAGTTTGCGTTTGCAGCAGGAATAGCGACTGCGACGATGACATCGAGTGCACCGATGACGTGTGTGACGCAGGTCAGTGCAGCAACGCCGTCGACGAGGGAGGTAGCTGCGGCGGCCTCATCCTCGGCGGAAAGGGCGTTTGCGATGCCGATGCGGTGTGTCAGCCACCGACAGACTGCGGTGGCATTGGCGGCGATCTGGACTGTGAGGACGGCAACGAGTGCACGAGGGATCGCTGTGAGAACAATCAATGCGTGTACACGCCGGACGAAGGCTCTCGCTGTGGTGGACCCTTCGACGACAATCGCTGTAGCGCTGAAGGCGTCTGCGAAACCCCTGATGGCGGTACTGGCTGCCAGAACGACCTCAACTGTGACGATGGTAACGAGTGCACCACCGGACGCTGTGACGGCAACGTGTGCGTGTTCATTGTCGACGAAGGCAACTCCTGTGGCCCGAGCGGTAGCGGCAACGTTTGCGACGCCGACGGTATGTGCGTCGAATCTCCGCCCGTTGGCGGCGATGAGTGCAATCGGGATCGGGACTGCAAGGACGATAACTCCTGTACTCAGGACATCTGCGAGAATGGCATCTGCAGCAATCCCGCTGACGACGGGGCAGCCTGCGGCGGTCTGGTTGGGGTCGGCCTATGCAACGTGGACGGCGAATGCGTCGAACAGAGACGCTGTGCCGTCGACTTGAGCTGTGACGACGGCAACGACTGCACCACGGATAACTGCAGATTGCTCTCTCTCGGAGGACTCGGCGTCTGCAGGTATCCACTTGAGGACGCGGGCACCCAATGCGGGCCGGGCCTGACTGGCGGAGACGGTGTGTGCGACAGCGGAGGACAGTGCGTCCTGCAATGCGGAGGGATCACCCCCGACGAAGACTGCAACTACGCAATCGGCTCCGAGCAGAGGGCGTGCATCAGCGGGATGTGTGAAAGCGATGGCTTGTGCAGCTTCGTGGTCAACACTGGCGCAGACTGCAGCGGCTTCTTTGGTGCTCCAGCCACCTGTAGTTCGGGCGGGGCTTGCATCGAAGAGGGACGTTGCTTCGCGGACCTCGACTGCCAAGACGACAACGATTGTACGTTCGACCAGTGCGACATCTTTGCCGTCAGGCCAGGCGAAGTCGCGACCTGCGAGTTCCCTGCGAAGCCGGAGGGCACGCGTTGCGGAGCCCTCGGAACGGGCACTTGTAATGGAAGTGGAACCTGCATAGATAACTAGTGCCGCCAACCCAGTGAACACAGGGCCATGAAGATGGCCGGATGGGCCCGCGAGCAGAAGCTCGCGGGCCTTTTTCGTTGGAGCGACGGAGCGTGCGCTCTGAGCATCTGGTGCCCGAGCCGGGTCCTCGGTTAAGCGTGCGACTTTGGGGTGGCCTGCTCAGACGCTTACGGAGCCCGCAGGGAGCTGCAGGATGCTTGCCGCCTGGGCTGCGCTGGCGATCGGGCGGCCTGCTTGGCGGCTGAGCACGACCGCTTCGCGGACGAGCTCTTCGTTCGTGGGCTTTGCCTCGCCGCTGTGCTCCTCGAGACCCACGTGAAGGTGTCCGCCGCGTTCGAGGGCCATACGCGCGATGGGGGTCTCGAAGAGATCGCCCCCCCATACGGAGACGGACCAGGGCAGGCCCGTGCCCTCGATCATGTCCAGGTACGCGGCCAGCGCGTTTTCGGTCGGCGGCAGGCCGAAGCTCACGCCCGGGCCCTTGCCGAACATGCCGTAGGGGCCGCCGAAGTAGAACTTGACCATGGCGCCCGCTGGCAGTTTGCCCGCGCGGAAGTAGCTGAGCGCGGTCTGCATGAAGCCGGGTTCGTAAATCGCCAAGCTGGGCCCGAGCCGCAGGCGTTCGCAGAAGGCGAAGCTGGCGCGGATGTCCTCGTAGCTGTTGTGGTAGACGACGCCGATGGGCAGGCCGTCGGGTCCCGGCCGCCCGATGTTGGTCGAGCCGGGGTCGACGACGCCGATCCGCAGCGGCACCTCGTTCGCAATGAGCTCGATGTGCTCGAGGACCTCGTGCACGTTGCCGCCACCGCTGAGCGTCGGGTACCAGAGGGTGTCGGGGCGCTCCTTAAGAATCACGCGCCAGGCTTGCAGGTAGTCGTCGGCGGCCGCTTTGCCGAAGAGCGCGTAGTCGCGGTTGTGGGCGTGGATGATGGACGCGCCGGCGTCGAGGCAGCGAAACGTGTCCTCGATGATTTCCGCGGGCTCCCGGGGGACGTTCGGGTTGCGCCTCTTGCTGCTTCCGCCGTTGATGGCGGCCTCGATGATGACGGGGCCGTCAGCGCTCATGCCTCGTCCAAGCGAAGCGCGCCCATGATGGATTTGACTTCGAGGAACTCCTCCAAGCCTTCGAGGCCCCATTCACGGCCGTTCCCGGACTTCTTGTAGCCCCCGAAGGGAGCGCCGAAGTCGGGCGCTGCTCCGTTGAGGTGGACCATTCCGGTGCGGAGCCTCGAGGCCACGGCGAGCGCGTGCGCCAGGCTGCCCGACTGCACGTAGCCGGACAAGCCATACTCACTGTCGTTGGCGAGCGCGATGGCCTGTTCTTCGGTTTCGTATGGCAGGATGGCGAGCACGGGGCCGAAGATTTCCTCTCGCGCGATGCTCATGTCGTTGCGCACGCTCCCAAAGATGGTCGGCTTGACGAAGTAGCCGGTCTCCAAACCTTCAGGCTTGCCGGTGCCGCCGCAGACGAGCTCGGCGCCTTCGTCGATGCCCTTTTGGATGAGCGCTTGAACTCGCTCGTACTGTGTCCGGTTCGCGACCGGACCCATGACCCGCTCCTCGCTCGCCGGGTCGCCGGGCTGCACGCCTTGGGCGGCCTCCTTGGCGATGCGCAGGGCCTCGGCGTGCTGGCTCTGGTGCACGAACATGCGAGTCGGCGCGTTGCAGGACTGACCGCTGTTGGTGAAGCACTTGTGCACGCCGGCCGAAACGGCTTCCCGCAGGTCCGCATCTTCCAAAATGATGTTGGCCGACTTTCCTCCGAGCTCCTGCGTCACGCGCTTGACCGAGTCGGCCGCCGCCTTGGCCACGAGCACGCCGGCCCGCGTGGATCCGGTGAACGAAACCATGTCGATGTCGGGGTGCTCGCAAAGCGCGGCGCCGACGCCGGGGCCGTCACCGTGGACGAGGTTGAAGACGCCCGGAGGCACGCCGGCCGCGTCCATGATCTCTGCGATGAGAACGGCGTTGAGCGGCGTCATCTCACTCGGCTTGAGCACCATCGTGCAGCCCGCCGCCAAGGCGGGCGCGACCTTGCACATGATCTGGTTGGTGGGCCAGTTCCAAGGGGTGATGAAACCGCAGACGCCGATCGGTTCCTCGAGAACCAAAGTGCTTCCCTGAGCTCTTTGGAACGGGTAGCTCTCGAGGAGCTCCAGGGTCTTGCTCAGATGCGTCAGACCCAGGGGCGCTTGGGCGGCTCTGGCCAGCCACATCGGCGCGCCCATCTCCGCGCAAATCGTCTCGGCCAGCTCCTCGAGGCGGGCCTGGTAGCAGTCGATCAGCCTCTTCAGCAGCTCGACCCGTTCCTCTCGAGGAGTCTGCGAATAGGTCTCGAAAGCCGCCCTGGCGGCCTTCACGGCCCTGTCGACGTCGCCCCTGCTTCCCAGGCTCACCCGGCCGATGGCTCGTTCGGTCGCCGGGTTGATGAGCTCGATGGACCGCGGCTCGATCGGGTCCACCCAGTCACCGTTGATGTAGAACTGCAGGGCCTCTCTCATGAATCCTCCGCTAGGGCTCGCTCGAAGACTAGCGCGGCGGCGCGGCGCTTGCACCGCGTTGAGCGCGATAACGCTCGCGCAGCTGGCGCTTGTAGAGCTTGCCATTCTCTTTGCGAGGCAGCTTGTCCACGAAGTCCACGCTGCGCGGGCACTTGAAGTGGGCCAAGCGGTCGCGGCAAAAACGGATCAGCTCGTCGGCCAGCGCGGCTGAAACCGGACCTTGGCCCCCGTGCTCGACCACGGCTTTGACTTCCTCTCCCCATTCGGTGCTCGGAACGCCGACCACGGCCACGTCGCGCACCGAAGGGTGTTGAAGCAACAGAGCCTCGACTTCGGCGGGGTAGATGTTCACGCCGCCGCTGACGATCAAGTCTGCGCTGCGATCGGTTAGAAAGAGAAACCCGTCTTCGTCCAGGTAGCCGACGTCGCCCACAGTGAAGTAGTTGCCGCGATGCGCCCGCTCGGTCTTGTCAGGGTCGTTGAAGTACTCGAAACGGGAGTCGCCGGGAGCCTTCAGGTAGATGGTGCCCGGCTGCTCCGGCGCGCATGGCTCGCCGTCGTCGTCGAGGATCTGCACATAGTCGTCCGTCGGCGGTTTGCCCACGGTGCCCGGCTTGCGGAGCCATTGCTCGGGGCTGCAGCTCGCGCCAGAGCCTTCGGTCGCTGCGTAGTACTCCCAGATGATCGGGCCGAACCAGTCGAACATCGCTTTTTTGGTTTCGACCGGGCAGGGCGCCGCGCCGTGCACGATGTACTGCATGGAGGAGACGTCGGCCTTGCGGCGGACCTCCTCGGGGAGTCGCAGCAAGCGGTGAAACATGGTGGGGACCATGTGCGTGTGCGTGATGCGGTGCGCTTCGATGAGCCGCAGGGCTTCGGCGGCGTCCCACTTCTCCATGAGCACGACGCCGACGCCCTCGGTCAGCGGAAGCGTCAGCGAGTACACCAGCGGCCCGCCGTGGCAGAGCGGACCCGTGCACAGATTGAGCTGGCCCCTGCCCGGGGCGTAGTTGGGCGCGTCGGTCAGCGCGAAGAGCCGGGTCGAGTAGTTTGGCGGCCGCACCACGCCTTTGGGTTTTCCTGTCGTGCCAGAGGTGTAGAGCATCCGAGAGCCAAACTTCGGGTCCTCGATGTCCGCCTCGTCCTGCTCGGCGAGCGCGGCTTCGTAGCTTTCGAATCCAGCAACGGGCCCGTCGATGGCCAGGCGCACGCTCGCCCGCGGCGAAAGCTCGGCCGTCTGGGTGAGCAGCTCGGCGAAGCGGGCATGGCCGATCAGGGCCTTGGCCCCGCTGTCGCCCACGATGTAGGCGATTTCCTCGGGCGTCAGGTGCCGGTTCACCGGCGTGTAGCGCAAGCCGGAGCGCATGCAGGCCTGAACCACTTCGGCGAACTCCGGGCGGTTGCTGCAGACCAGGGCGACGGAGTCGCCTTCGGTCAGTCCCCGCCCCCGTAGCGCGCGCGCCAGCTGATTGCTGCGCGCATTGAGCTCAGCGAAGCTCCGATTGCCGGCCCTCGACAGCACCGCCGGAGCCTCGGGCTGAAGCCGGGCCCAGAGCGCGAGCATCATGCCTACGGCGGCGTGCTTTTGGCGCTCTTCCTCCGTCGGCAGGAGCAGCTCGGCACCGATGCTTCCGTGGCCCATCACGCCTCTGCACGCTGAGCTGGCCGCGCCGCTTGGCCTCCTCGCAGCAGCTTGCCTGGCAGCTCTCCCTTGGGGTCGAGCTGATCCTCTCCACGGCGCCGCAGGACCTGACCGTTGACGAGCACCGCCTCCATGCCGAGGTCATCCGAGATGAGCCGGTCGGCGCCGCCAGGGAAATCATGGACGCGGCGGAGCGGTCCGGCGCCGACGGTCGCGGGGTTGAACACGAGCACATCGGCGGGCCGGCCCTCGGCCAGCAGGCCCCGGTCACCGATTCCCATCAGCTCTGCGGGGCGCTGCGTCAGCGCGTGCACGGCGGCTTCCAGGCTCAGAGCGCCCTTGTCCCGCACCCAGTGGCTGAGCAGGTGTGTCGCATAGCAGGCATCGCAAAGCTGGCTGGCGTGCGCGCCTGCGTCCGACAAGGTCACGACCGTGTGCGGGTCGCGGATCAGGTCCTCGACTTCGCTTTCGTCGTGGTTCAGGAAGGCGAGACGAAAGCGCGCCGTCAGGTCGGTTTCTAAAGACATGTCGAGCACCATGTCGACCGGGTCCAGGCCGCGCGCCGCCGCGACGGCTTCCAAGGGCTGCTCGTCCAAGGAAGGGTCGGGCGGGTAATGGGAGATGACCGTTCGACCGGCCCAGCCCGCATTCGCGTTCTTGGCGCCCGGCACGGACTCGGCCTTGAACGCGGCGCGGAAGCTCGGGTCGGCGTACATCTGCATCCGACGCTCTCGATCGGCTTGCATGGTCTCCCTGAACATGGGCCAGAGCTCGAAGGGGTAGGGCTCCTCGAAATTGAAGTCGAACATGATCGGGCGACAGGCCACCTGCGGCACGATGTTCAAGCCCGCTTGCTGCTGCTTGGCGGCTCGATCGAGATAGCGCCGATGCGAGCCCGGTCCCGTGAGACCCGAGAGCAGAGCGGTCCAAGTGATCGGCACGCCGTGGCGCTTTGCCAGCTCTTCGAACTCGTCGTTGAACAAGGGCTTGCCCATGGCCGCTTGCATGACACCACGCCCGGATTCGGCCATGGCGCCGACCAGAGCGTCGATCTCGGAAAACGCGGCCAGGCGACTCGGGACCGGCTTCCCGCCGTAGCCGTGATGAGATGCCGCCTGAGACGTGGAGAAGCCGATGGCGCCCGCCCTCATCCCTTCACGCACCAGGACTTGCATGCGTTCAATCTCGGCGGCAGTGGCCTCGCGCTCGCTCGCCTCTTCCCCCATGACGAAGAGTCTCAGCGGCGTGTGACCGATATAGGCGGCGACGTTGATGCCGGTGCCACGGCGCTCCAAGGTGTCGAGGTATTCGGGGAAGCTAATGAACGGCCAATCCGTGCCGAGTCCCGCGAACAGGGCCTCGTACGCCATGCCCTCGACCTTCTCCAGGGTGCGCATCACGACCTCGCGGTGTTCGGCTCGCATCGGCGCCACGCCGAAGCCGCAGCTTCCGATGACCGTTGTCGTCACTCCGTGCCAGGGTGAGATGCTCAGCATTCGGTCCCATAGGATCTGGGCATCATAATGCGTGTGAATGTCGACGAACCCCGGCGAAACCACCTGGCCGCTGGCATCGATGGTCTCCGCGGCGTCGCCCGGCGCGTCTCCGAGGGCTGCAATCTTGCCGTCTTTGATGCCGAGGTCCCCGCGATAGCCTTCACTGCCGGTCCCATCCACGATGGTTCCGCCCACAATCTTCAAGTCGTAGTCCATCAAGTCCCCGTCTCGCTCTTCGCGTCAGTTCGCCGTGGCAGGAAGCTCTGGGGCGTCGAGGCCGAACAGCTCGACGCAGTTGTCGCGCAAGATGCGGCGCTGCTCGTGCGGGCTCAGATTCTTTGCGTGCTCGGTGAGCAGCTCCTGCGACAGTGGCCAGGTCGAGTCGGAGTGCGGGAAGTCGTTGGCCCACATGATCCGCTCGATGTTGAGGAGGTCCTTCACCTTGAACGCGGTCCAGTCGTCCTGGAATGTGAGCCAGATGTTGTTGAAGAAGTATTCGGAGGGAAGCTTCCTCAGCTCCGGTGCCTTGTTCCAGAAGCGATGGCGCTTGTAGATGTGGTCCATGCGGTAGGCGTAGTGCGGTGCCCAGCCGGCATCCGACTCGACTGCGACCACCTTCAGGTCCGGATGGCGGTCGAAGACCCCCGAATAAATGAGCATGCCGAGGATGTCCTGGCAGCTCCGTACGACGTTGAGCAGCGCGTTGATCTTCGGGCCGCGGTGGCCGCCGTAGGCACGATTGGTGAGGATGTGAAAACAGAGCGGCAGCCCCATCTCCACGGCGGCGGACCAGAGCCGGTCATAGGAGGGGTCGTCGTAGTCGGCCTCGCCCGGCTGACCCGACATCATGACGCCCTTGAAGCCCATTTCCTTGATCTGGCGCAACTCATCGACGCCCTCTTTGGCGTTTTTGATGGCGGCTTGACCAGCGCCGAACAGGCGCTGCGGGGAATGACCGCAATACTCCTGAAGCCAGCGGTTGTAGGCGACCATGCAGGCCCGACGGTAGTCCAGGTCCTCATGACCACAGATTTGCATGCCGACGGTCGCGAACAGAAGCTCGGCCGCGACGCCGTCCCGTGCCTGGTCCTTCAAGCGGAACGCCGGGTCCCAGCCCGATCGATGCCAGTCCTCGAAGTTGCGGCCATTGAAGCTCATCTGACTCGACTCTTCGCCGGCTGCGGCCACCAAACCCATGGGCACGGTCATGTTGTCTTGCCCTGGAATGACATAGAGATCGCCGCGCTTTTCGTCGCGTTTGATGAATGGCGCCCTGTCGCGATACGCCGGGTCGATGAAACGCTGGTAGCAATCGGGAGGCTCGGTCACGTGAGAATCCGCGGAGACGAAGCCGTAGTCGAAAGGCCTTTGCATGGTTCCTCGCTTTGTCGGCCGGGGCGGCCGCTACACACATCTGGACGAATCATATGCCCAGGGCGCCTGATCGAACCATTGTCATTGACTATCCAGGTATTCGCATAAATTATGATCTACTGTGGAGCCGACCCGCCTGAGCGGCCTGAACCTCAATGCGCTCGTCGCCCTCGATGCGCTCTTGTCCGAGCGCAATGTCACCCGTGCGGCCCGACGAGTGGGCATTACGCAGCCGGCGATGAGCCAGTCGCTCGCGCGCTTGCGAGAGCTCTTCGACGATCCGCTACTCGTGCGCAAGGGCCGCGGCATGGTCCTGACGCCGCGTGCCGAGGCCATGCTCCTGCCGCTCTCGGACGCCCTGCTTTCGGTGGAGCGCGCGCTGCAGCTCGGCATGCGCTTCGACCCCGCGAGCTCGAGCCGCATCTTTCGCATTGCCCTCAGCGATCTGAGCGCGACCTTGATTCTGCCCTCGGTCCTGCGCCGTATCGCCGAGCAGGCGCCGGGAATTAGGGTTCAAGTGGAGCCGCTTTCGAGCGGGCGGCTCTCCGAGAAGCTAGGCGCCGGGGAGATCGACCTGGTGGTCGCGGTGTACCTCAAGTCCGCCGAGGGTTTGCGCAGCGACACTCTCCTGGTCGACGAGTACGTGTGCCTCGTTCGTCACGGCCACCCGCTCGCCAAAAAAAAGAGGGTTCGCATCGAGGACTACCAGAAGCACCATCACCTCGCTTACACGCCGGTCGGCTTCGTTCCGCGCCCCATGTCCGAGGCGGCCGCGGGACTCGCCTCGACAGACGGAATTCGCGTCTCCGTCCCCTACATGCTGGCGATGCCCGACCTCGTCCGACGGACAGATCTCGTCGCCACTGTGCCCCGAGGCCTGCTTTCGGCGCCGGTAAACCTCGATGGACTCGTCGCGCTCGCGCCACCGCCCGAGCTGCCCAGAGTCGTCCATGCGCAATGGTGGCACCCGCGGTTCGATGCCGATCCGGCTCACCAGTGGTTTCGTGAACAGGTGCGTGACGCGATGAGCTCCGCCGGAAACGTCTCGGTTTGATGCGCAAGGCCTAAGCCCACAAACGCGATTGACTTGGAAATTGGCCGATGACAATCATAGGGGCATGAGGGCTGGAGCAGCGTTCACCGAGGAGCTCGGGTTCCCGCGCGGCTGGTTCGTGATCGGCTTCAGCGAGGAGATCCAAGCTGGGCAGCCGTACGCTCGCCGCTACTTCGGCAGGGACTTGCTGGTCTGGCGTACGGACTCAGGACAGCCATGCGTGTTCGACGCCTACTGTCCTCACCTCGGCGCGCACCTTGGGCACGGAGGCAAAGTCGAAGGGGACAGGGTGCGCTGTCCGTTTCACGCCTGGGCGTTCGACTCCACGGGCAAGTGCGTGGACGTTCCTTACGCCCGCAAGGTTCCGCCCAAAGCCTGCGTTCGAAGCTGGCACACGCTGGAGCGCAACGGCACGCTGATGTTCTGGCACGACCCGGCTGGCGGAGCTCCGAAAGACTACGTTCCCGAGCTCGGACAATTTGGTGCAGAGGGATGGACCCCCTGGATGCACCGGACGGCGAGGATCAAGACGCATCCGCGCGAGGTCGTCGAAAACGTGGCCGACATTGCGCACTTTGGCCCGGTGCACGGCAACCAGATGCTCAGCTTCGAAGCGAGCTTCGAGGGGCCCACCGCCAAGCAGAGCACCCGCACCACCGGCTACGACCGCAAAGGACAGCTCACCGAGCAGCGCACCGTCGCCACGTATTACGGGCCGGGCATTCAGTTCAGCGAGATGGACGGCGAGTTCGAGACCGTCATTCTCAACGCGCACGTTCCCATCGAACGCAACGAGCTGGAGCTGCGGATGGGGCTGCTCGTCAAGGGCATCGACTACGAGACGAAGATTGGCCGCAGGCTCGGAGAAATGTGGATTGATGCCCTTCAGACGGGCTACTTCCAGGACGTGGCCATCTGGGAGAACAAGGTCTGGAGGGACGAGCCCGTGCTCTGCGACGGGGACGGTCCGATCGCCGAGCTCCGCAAGTGGTACGCGCAGTTTTACGACGAGCCGCTGCAGACCGAGCGGGGCCGCGACTGAGCACTAAGAGGACGCCACGCTGCAACGGCTGTCGAGCTTCATCGATCAGAGCGGGCATGAGGGCGCTCGTGATCGAAAGAGACTTCGATCTTTGCTGGGTCGCGACGGTCCTGAGGGACCAAGCTTGCCTTCTCGGCAGGCTGTCGCATGCTTGGAAATCTACAGGCAGATCCCCAGGACGGCAGAGGCATCATGAAAAAGACCTTCACTCTCAAACCCATCGGCTTGGACTTCTTCGACAATGCCCCTCTGCGGGCGCAAAGCACCATGGTGGCGAAATGCGCGCCCGAAGACCTAATGGAAACGCTTCGCGGCGACACCGTTTGGACCGAGTGGGCCCCAGCGCTCAAAAAGGTTGTCTGGACCAGCAAGAAGCCCTACGCGAAGAACAGCACCCGCGAGGTCAGCTTGGCCGGCGGCATGTTCGTGCGCGAGGTCTTCTTCCACTGGGACGAGAACGAGCGGGTCGCCTTCTACGTGACCGAGTCGAACATCCCCGGGCTCGAGGCCTTTGCGGAGGACTATCTCATCGAGCGGCTCGGACCTAACGAGACCCGCCTCACCTGGACCGTGGCCCTCACGAACACCGGGTTCATGAGTTACCTCAACCCGGTGACCGCCAAGATAATGAAGCTCGTGTTCCGCGGCTGGCTCAAGCGATACAGCCAGATTCTGGAGGCGCATGCCTCAGCCAGGGCGGGCGAGGAGGGAGTCGCCCAGGCGACCGCGTCCTAGGCGCCTTGCAGGGCGGCCAGTGGGCTGCTTGGCCGGACGCGAAAAAGCCCTCCCAGGCCAGGGGCCGGGGAGGGCTTTTTCGCGCGGTCTTCACGACCCGTCCGGGACTAGCCGGGGGTGCGAAGGTCCATGAACAGACCCAAGGACTTGCCGAACGGCTCGACGCTCACCTGCTCGAGGAAGGTGCTCAGGAACCGAGGCACCGGCACGGCAAAGGACTCGCCGGCCAGCGGGCTGAGCTCGTTGAGGACGAGCGCCAGGAGATGGGAGACGGCGATGTCGGCCAGGAGGTTCGGGTTCTCGGTGAAGACGACACGGGCGTCGTCTCGGGTGACCTCATTGACGCTCACGCGAATCTCGCTGGCCTGCAGATCGAAGTCGATGAGCATTCCGGTCGCGAGGTCGACCACACCCTTGGCGAGGGTCTTCGTCGCGAAGGGCTCGAGCTCGCCGATGAGCTCGAAGCTCAGCTGGCTGAGGCGCAGATCGAGGTCAGCGCCCGTTCCCGTCGGCGCGACGGTAGCGATCGGGGCCAAGGTCGGCCGCAGTCGCAGGCTGATCTTCATGTCCGGAGCGAACTGCTCGAACGCGGGATCGCCGAACGAGCGCAGTAGTCCTGCCGTGATGGGCTTGCTGTCCACCAAGGTGATGTCGCCGCTCAGGAACCCGCACTCGGTTTGCGCACGCAGGAGCTGGTTGAACACGGTCATGGAGATCCCGACGCCGACGTCGAAGAGGCTACCGTCGGGTCGCGTCGTGAACACCGGGGCGGGCGCCGTGCTGGCGTAAGACGCAGCGAGACTGGGGGCGCCTGCAGGCGGGTCGCAAAGGCCGGGCAGGTTGCCCAGGTTCGCGCTCGCCTGCGCGCCCATGCTGATGGCGATCCCATTGCCATCCGGCGTGACCTCGAAGAACGGGGCGAAGAGTGCGACGCCGTCGCCGCTTCCGATCGGACCGCTGGGGTTGATCTCGCCGAGCGCTTGGTTGAGGGCGTCCTCGAAGGGCGTCGCACCGGCGCGGCTGGCGGAGTCGAGAAACTCGGTGATCCGCTGGTGCAGCTTCGCCTCGATGTTGCCGACCGCGTCATCTACGAGCGACTCCGTGATGGAGCCGAAGATCCCGCTGCAGTCGGTGTTGTCCCGGAGCCGATCGAGCTGCAGGTTGACCCCACCCAGCTGAGTGGCGCGAATCTGCGAGCTGTCGTTCGGGTCGGGGCCGAGCGCGATTTCGGAGTACGCGACGCCGTTGGCCTCGTAGTCAATCGTGCAGCGGGTCAGACCGAGCGGGCTCTTCACGTCTGCGCGAACCGACACGCCGAAGAGATCCGCCGTGGTGCCGAGCACCCCGCTCTGAGCGGCCAGGTCGATACCGAGCTCCGTGATCTGCGGTCGCTTCGAACCGCTCACGCGGACATCGACTCGGCTCAGGCAGCCAAAGAAACCCTTGACCACGCAGAAGTTTTTGACGAGAAGCGTGCCTTCGGGAAGCAGCAGGGAGAGATCGAGGCCGACCACATCGGCGAGCAGGTCTTGGATGCGCTCGATACCGCGGTTGGAGATGCGCACGGCCAAGCTATTGGCCGCGATCTCGGAGGCATCGACCGAGTTGCCCGCGATCACGACGACGCGGTCGAGCGCCTGTGCGCCCAAGATCGTGGTCATGCGCGCCACGATGGGATTGAACACCTTGCTCGCGTCGACAGAAACGGTAGTCGAGAACGAGCCATTCGAAGACACCGACACGTTCTTGCCGTTGACGGTGAGCAAGGAGATGGCGCTTCCGAGACCATCGACCTTGCCGGCCACAGTGACACTCGAGTTCGTGGTGAACGCGCCGTGAACCGGCGAGTTGATTTTGACCGTCGGCTGTTCGACGAGCTGCGCCGAAGCCGGAGCGAGCTTGAAAGACAGCACTGCGGATAACAGAAGCAGCGCCACCACGTAGCGGCGTGCAGGACCAGTGGTCGTTGTCATGATTGAGATATCCTAAGAAAGAGAAAGTTGTTCGACGGACTGCCCACCCGATCGCTCGAACCCGAGGCCTGAGGATGGAAGCTCAAAGCGTTCTCCCATGGCCTTCGGTCTCGAGTCCGAGAGGGCTGCGGACAGCCGGTTCGACGCGGATAGGGTCCGTCGAGGCGGGCTCCTAGGCGCAGAACGACGAGGCATCAAGGGCAGCTCAACACACTCGAGCGCACAATCCGCAGGCAGGGCACACATCAGCGCTGGCCGCGCCCCCGTCCCGGGTTAAGCGTTGCCGCGGGTGAAGAACCTCGGGCAGAATAGCCCGAGGAGCGTCCGGGGCGCCGCGTTCGAGGCCGCAACCATTACACAAGTCGCTCTCACTATGAGACGTAAGCAAGAGCGCTCTAGGCGCCTACCTTTCATGACGCGCCGGCAATCTGTTAGCGTGCGCGCATGTCGCAAAAGCCGCTGCGCGTTTTGCCAGAACTGACGGAGGCTAACCGCTTTTTTTGGCAGGCGGGACGCGAGGGAGAGCTTCGTTTCCTTCGCTGTCGGGCCTGCCGGACCTGGATCCATCCGCCTACGCCGATCTGCCCGGACTGTCTCGGAAGGGATCTGGCGGTCGAAGCGGTCTCGGGTCGCGCCCGGGTGCTGACCTACACGCTGAACCATCAGCCCTGGGTCCCTGCACCGGATCACCCCTATGCCATCGCCATCGTCGAGCTCGAAGAGCAACGAGGGCTGCGGCTGATGAGCAACATCGTGGGCTGTGCCGCGGGGAAGGTTCACATCGGGATGCCGGTGAAGGTGCGATTCGAGCAGCATGACGACGTTTGGATTCCGCTCTTCGAGCCGGCGGAGGACCGGTGATGGAGGTCCTCGAGCGCAAGGCCTGCCTCACGGGGGTCGGTCAATCGCAGGTCGGCCGGCGTCTAATGTGCGACCCCCTCGCTCTCACGCTGGACGCGTGCATGGCCGCTATCGAAGATGCGGGTCTTCGAAGAGAAGACATCGACGGTCTGTCGACGTACCCGGGAGCCTTTCCCGAGCAGCCGGGGTTCAGCGGCGCTGGGATCATTCAAGTCCACGATGCCCTCCGGCTCCGGCTCAACTGGTTCACCGGAGGCGTCGAGATGCCGGGCCAATTCGGCTCGGTGATCAATGCGTGCATGGCGGTGGCCACGGGGCTGGCGCGTCACGTGCTCTGCTTTCGCTCTCTGTGGGAGTCCAGCGCCCAAGGTGCTGGAGGCAGGGCGGGCATGGGGCTCGGCGGAGCGCGCGAGGGCGGGTCGCCGCTGCGAGTGAGCTCCGAGCAGCAGTGGCTCATCCCGTTTCGGGCCTATTCGCCGGCGAACTGGCTCGCCATGTACGCGCAGCGTCACTTCCACGAGTTCGGCACGACGCGCGAGCAGATGGCACAGATCGCCCTCAACGGACGCAAGAACGCGCAGCTCAATCCGAAGGCCGTCTATCGTGAGCCTCTGAGCATGGACGACTATCTAGGGGCCCGGATGATCTCCACTCCGTTTTGCCTTTACGACTGCGATGTCCCCGTGGACGGCGCGACCGCCGTCATCGTGTCCCATGTCGACGCGGCCAAGGACTGCCGCAGGCCTCCGATCCACGTCGAAGCGGTCGGCTGTGCGCTTCACGGTCGGCCCTCCTGGTATCTGTTCGACGACCTCACCACGATGTCGATGCGCGACGCCGCAAGGATGCTGTGGAGACGAACCGACTTGAAGCCAGGCGACGTCGACCTGGCCGAGCTCTACGACGGCTTCAGCTTTCTGAGCATGGCCTGGCTGGAGGCCTTGGGTTTTTGCGCAAAGGGCGAGAGCGGTCCATTTGTCGAAGGCGGAGGACGCATTGCGCTAGAGGGCGAGCTTCCGCTCAATACGCACGGGGGTCAGCTCTCGGCAGGACGCCTCCACGGCTACGGATTTCTCCACGAGGCCTGTGTGCAGCTCTGGGGCGACGCCGGCGAACGGCAGGTCGCGGGGAGCCCCGAGGTGGCCCTGGCCTCGGCCGGCGGCGGCGCACAGGGGGCCTGCATGCTGCTCACCCGATGACTGCGACGCGATGGGCGTACACGCGCGATGCGCACGGCTCGCCCGTGACCCCGTCAAACCGCGGTAGAAAGACTGGACGGGTCAGGGCTTCTTTGCTTTGCCAACGGGTGCCGCTTGCTATGCTCGGGCGCGAAGCGGGAGGGTCGCCGAATGAAGTGCGCGTCGTGGCTGTGCTCACTAAATCTTTTGATTGCCGGCTGCGCCGGGACGCAGGCCCGAGACGAGTCCGGGACCGAGTCCGCGGCTGAGGTCTACGCCCCGCCGCCGCCCTCGGTGCTGACGCCGGGGCGGGTCGAGACGCGCCTCGGGACGCTCGAGTTCTTCGATGGCCTGCCGACCGAGCAGACCGTGCAGAAGCTGTACGACCAGCTCGACTTCGCGCGTGGCGTCCGTGCGTTTCTCGAGACCATCCCCGGTGCATCCATGATGGCCATGCGCAAGGGTATGGAAGAGGTGGGCGCCCTCCCGAACTACACGGTGCTGGTGACCGGCTCGCTGATGGACGCCCGCAGCTTGTTCCTGACGCCGAACAGCGAGACCGTGTACGCCTTTGCCTGGCTGAGCCTAAAGGGCGGGCCGATGGTGGTCGAATCTCCGCCGAACGTCCTCGGCGTCATGAACGACGCCTGGCAGCGGCATATCACCGACCTCGGGAATGCCGGTCCCGACCAAGGGAAGGGCGGCAAGTTCATCGTCCTGCCGCCCGGCAACGAATACCAAGGCGAGGTTCCCAAAGGCTACTACCTGGCCAGGTCCCCCACGTACGGTGTCTGGGTCGTCTTCCGGGGCTTTCTGGAGAATGGCCAAACGCAGACCGCGTACCGCAACTTCACCAAGCACATTCGGCTTTACCCCTTGAAGGAAGCCCGAAGGCCGCCGAAGACCCAGTTCCTCAACATCTCCGGCAAGCCCTTCAATACCGTTCACGCCAACGACTTCAGTTTCTTCGAAGAGGTCGACAGCCTCGTTCAAGAAGAACCCGGCGCGAGCCAGGACCCGGAGATCCTCGGGCTTCTCGCGTCCATCGGCATCGAGAAGGGCAAGCCTTTCGCACCGGATGCGCGTATGAAGGCCATTCTCACCGAGGCCGCCGCCGTCGGGAACGCGACGGCGCGCGCCCAAGTGTTCGCTACGCGTGACGAGGCGGCGTACTTGTATCCTGGCAGCCAGTGGCAGACCGGTTTCATTGGCGGGAGTCACGAGTTCTTACGGGACGGCGCACGGCTTCAGGACGCGCGCACCCGCTTCTACTACTCCGCGACCGTAAACACCCCGGCGATGGTGACGAAAAACGTCGGCGCAGGCTCGCAATATGCCATTGCGCTCCGCGACAGTCGCGGTCGCCCGCTCGACGGTCGCAAGACCTACTCGATGACGCTTCCAGCCGACGCGCCCGTCGCCGATTTCTGGTCGGTCGTCGTGTACGACAACCAGACGCGCTCGATGCTGCAAACCGACCAAGCGTTCCCGAGCCTTAGCAGTGAGCGCGGCAAGCTCCAAAAAAACCCGGACGGCTCGGTGACGCTTTATTTTGGACCGAAACCGCCGGCGAAGAACAAGAAGAACAACTGGATTCAGACGATCCCAGGCAAGGGCTGGAACGTCATATTGCGCCTCTACGGGCCACTCGAGCCCTGGTTCGACAAGACCTGGCGACCGGGCGAGCTCGAACCGATGCAGAACATCGCTGCGGTCGAACCCGGAGGGAAGCGGCCGAAGATGGCTACCGACATCCCCAGCTCCATCCTCACGCCCGACAAGACCGATACCCGCATTGGAACGCTCGAGTTCGTCGACGGCTTCCCGACGGACGAGACGGTCGAGCGCGTCTATGACAACTTGGATTTCATCCGTGGCGTGGAAGGCTTCTTGAGCACCATCTCTGGCGCCTCGCTGATGGCCATGCGCAGGGGGCTGCGGCAAGCCGGCGTCACGGACAACCGCACCGTCGGCATCTTCGACCGATTCATGGACTCGCATTCCCTGTTTCTCACGGGCAACACGCAGAGCGTCTACGCGGCGACTTGGCTCGACCTGAGCCAAGGGGCCATGGTCGTCCAAAGCCCTGCCAACACGCTCGGCATCGTCGACGACTTCTTCTTTCGATACCTGGCAGACCTCGGTCACGCCGGTCCGGACGAGGATAAGGGAGGTCTGTTCCTTTTCGCGCCTCCTGACTACGACGGGCAGGTGTCGGACCGGTACTTCAACTACCGCTCACCCACCTATGGAAACCTCGCTCTATGGCAGGGCGTCCCGGTGGATGGCGATCCGGGTCCGGCTGAAAAGAACCTGCGCAAAGAGCTCCGAATCTACCCCTTCGACATCCCGGACCTCGAGCTCGAGGCCCAGCAGACACCGAGCGTCACGGAGTCGATCGACACCTCGGCCAGCATGCGCTTCGTCAGGTTGTCGGGGAAGTCGTTCAACACAATTCACTCGAACGACTTCACGTTCTTCGAGGAAATCCACCAACTGATCCAGGAAGAGCCCGCGGAGGCGTTCAGCCCCGAGATTGTCGGCTTGCTCGCCTCCG
Organism: uncultured delta proteobacterium; assembly: GCA_963746475.1. Classification (GTDB taxonomy): domain Bacteria; phylum Myxococcota_A; class Polyangia; order Polyangiales; family Houyiibacteriaceae; genus SG8-38. Next base: position 982,478 of record CAVVBB010000002.1, on the reverse strand, counting down.
TCGGAATCGAGAGGGGCAAACCCTTCACGCCCGACCCGCGAATGAAGGCCATCCTCACGGAGGCCGCTGTCGTAGCCAACGCTACCGCACGGGCCGACGCCTTCCGGCACCGTGACCCCGCGGCCTTTCTCTACGAGGACTCGGCTTGGTACACCCCTTTCGTCGGGGGAAGTTACGAATTCCTACGCAATGGCGCTCGCCTGCTCGATGCCCGGACGATGTTCTTCTACCTCGCAACGATGAGCAGCCCCGCGATGGCCAGCCAGCAGGAGGGGGCCGGCTCGCAATACGGGCTTGCCGCAACGGACTCCAAGGGTCGCTACCTCGATGGCGCCAAGACCTACCGGCTGAGGCTTCCGCCCTCGGTCCCCGCGAAGGACTTCTGGTCTGTGGTTGTGTACGACCCGCAGACGCGCTCCATGCTGCAGACACCGCAGACAGCCAGGCCGAGCTTGAGCAGCAAAGGCGACGGAGTGCGCCGAAACGAGGACGGCTCGACGGAGCTCTTCTTCGGTCCCGAGGCCCCGGAGGGCAGAAGCGCCAATTGGATTCAAACCGTACCGGGGAAGGCCTGGTTCCTGATCCTGAGACTCTACCGGCCATTGAAGCCCTGGTTCGACAAGACCTGGCGTCCGGGCGAGATCGAGCTCGTCGAGTAGCGGCGGCCCGCGCTTGCTTCAGAGCGGAGCGGATGGCCGACCGACATGGGCAAGGCCGGTGTCGCGCTGAACCTTGTCCACGCTGCCTGCGGGTTAGCGTCCGGGGTGTAGCCGGTCGACGAAGCGTCGCAGGTGACCGAGCGCACTGAGGCTGTGCGCGGTGAAGCCCATGTGGCTGGTCGGGTACCAATGGATCTCCGGCTCGCCCCAGGAATGCCACATCGCTTCGAGGTCCGCGGCCGCGAAGAAGTGGTCGTCCCGGGCTGCAAGCAGCATGATTCGTTCCACCGGCAGTTTTGGCCTCAGCGCGTCCCATCCCACTCTGCTGAAGAACGCCCCGACCTCCTGGTGCTTCCAGCCGAATCGCGCGAGGTCCTCACGCATCGCTTGCAGCACCGGCGCATCGCGGAGCAGCGCGCCCATGTCCATGTGCCCGATCATCGGCACACTGAAGTCGAAGCCCGCTTCGAGGCACGTCAGGATCGCGCTGACCGAGCCGCCGAGAGACAGGCCCGTGATGCCGACGGGTCCGCTTCGCTCGGCCTGCAAGATCCGGAGCAGCAGTCGGGCATCGAACATCGTTTGCCGAAGCGCCTCGAAGCTGCGCACCACGTCCGCCGTCCAGAAGAGCTCGCCATCGTAGGGCGATCGCCGTGGCTTGCGACGGCCGTGGTATGGCGGCTGTAGCTGAATGACCTCTACGCCGAGTGTGCTGGCCATGGTCCTCAGAAGCACGAGCTCCTCGATGACGGTTTCGGGTTGCATGTAGCCGTGCACGTAGATGAGCCGAGGTCGCCCCGCGCTGTGCCTCGGGCGCAGTCGCCTGGCGTACACGGTCTGGATGCGGCGTCGGCGTCGTTGGTAGTGACGTGCGAAGTGGGGCTCGATGGGTTCGTAGAGCGAGGGAAAGATCAGGTCCTCGCTTTCGACGCCTGCCAGCTTCCAGCGTCGTTGCCTGCGTACCGCCGGGAGCTCAGCGGGCGCCGGAAAAAGCGCCTCCATGCTCCGGCCCTCATAGACCTTCAAGCGGTCGAGCGTATTGCGCGGTCGTGACCGCAGGAGCTGCGGAAACCGAGCCAGTCTCCCCGTGATGTCGTCTAGGTGTGGCACGTTCTCGGCCACGATATCCTTTGAACATGCGAACCGCGAGGGTTTCCTCGTGCCTGCGTTCACGACCGGAATTTCAGCGGCTCCCGTTCAGACGGGCCGAAAGTGCCTCACGATGAAGTCGGCGATCGAAGCGGTGAAGGCATCGTTGCGGTCGCCGGCGACCATGTGGGCGGCATCTTCGAGGTCGACGTATTCCGCATGGGGGACCTGCTCGAGGAATTCCCGGGCGTTTTCTTCCGATACGACGTCGCTCAAGCGGCCGCGGATGAGCAAGGTGGGAAAGCGGATGTGCCGGGCCGCCTCGACGCGCTCTTGAACTTCCTTTTGTCCTTGATCGGGCTCCCAGTCGTCTGGATTCCAGCGCATGATCATCTTCGGGTCCCAGTGCCAACGGTAGCGGCCGTCCTCGCCGAGGCGCAGGTTCTTGGCGAGCCCAGCGTAGTCGGTGGGTCTTCGGCGGTGCGGCAGGTAGGCCGCGATGGCGTCTGCCGCTTCGTCCAGGGAGCCAAAGCCTTCCATCCCGTCTAGCATCCAGCGAAGGATCCGAGACACGCCGCTGGCCTCCATCCGTGGAGTCGTGTCGACTAGAACGAGTGCCTCGGCGACGGGTTTCTCGCTCAGCGCCTCGGCGCGGAGCGCCGCCATTCCTCCTAGCGACGCGCCGACGATGACCGGCCTTCGCTCGAACTGGGCCAGCAGGGCGAGCAGGTCCTGCGCGAAGTCGTCCAACGCGTAGGCGCAATCGGCGGACCAGCTGCTATCGCCGTGTCCCCGTTGGTCGACACAAATCGTGTAGAAGCCGATCTTGGCGAGGGATTGTGCGGCACCACCCCAGGCGTGACGCGTCTGTCCGCCGCCGTGCACAAACAGAACGGGACGATTCGCAGCGTCGCCCCAGGTATCGGCCGCGATCGAGATGCCCGTGCTGAGCTCGAAGCGGACCGAGGGTTCGGGAGCGCTGAGTGAAGTCAAAGGTGCCCCCTCGCTTTGCCTGCGCTATGCCGTGAGGAGGGCGCGGTCACTTGGCGACGAACGGCAGCTTCCGAAGGATGGTGCCGTACAAGAACTTGATCATCTGCTCAAGCTCCTCAGCGGTCCTATCCGTGTGTGGATACCAATGCTGCTCCGTCTTGCGGGCCCAGCGGTTGATGATGATGGGCTGCTGGAAGGTGAACCCGCGAAGCCCCGCGTCGCCATTGACCTGCCCGAGCCCGCTCTTCTTCATGCCGCCGAAGGGCGCCTCCAGGATGCCCGGCGCCACCGACGCATCGTTGATGACGACCGAGCCGGTCTCGATCTGCTTGGCGATGCGGATGCCCTTGTCGATGTCTTTCGTCCAGACGCTCCCGCTGAGTCCGTATTCGGAGTCGTTGGCCAGACGGATGGCCTCCTCTTCGTCTTTGACGCGCATGACGGAGACGATGGGACCGAAGGTCTCCTCCCGCATGATGTCCATCGAGTGGTCCAGCTTACGAATGAAGGTCGGCTTGTAGAAGAACCCTCCCTCGAGGTCCGCCTCGCCGCCCACGACGACTTCGGCCCCTTTGGCCTTGGCGTCTTCGACGTGCTTCTCGATGATCGGGAGCTGACGATCCCAAAAGACGGATCCGATTTCCGATACGGGGGAGCCATTGGACGCGCGGTAGCGAACTTCGCGCACCTTGCGGTTCACGAGGCGCTCGAATTCGTCGGCGACGCTCTCGACGACGTAGATGCGCTCGACCCCGATGCACACGTGACCGCAGTTGAAGATGGAGGAGAAGACGGCGCCGTTGGCGGCTCGCTCCAGGTCGGCGTCGGCGCAGACGATCATGGCGTCCTTGCCTCCGAGCTCGAGCGTGCACGGAATGAGCTGCTCGGCGCAGGCCGCGGCAATCTTCTTGCCGGTGGTCACACTGCCGGTAAAGGAAATCTTCTGTACCCCGGACTGCACCAAGGCGGCTCCGGTCTCGCCATCTCCGTGCAGTACCTGGAGCAGGTCCCTGGGGATGCCTGCCTCGTGCAGTATCCGGGCGGCCCACTCGCCACCGTGCGGTGCAACCTCGGAGGGCTTGAGGAGCACGGCATTGCCAGCGAGCAGCGCCTGCACGCAGGGGTTGATCGCGAGCGCGAAGGGTCCGTTCCAAGGCGTGATTACGCCCACGACACCCAGCGGCCGGTAGTGCATGAGGAGCTTCTTGACGGGCCGCATGAAGCCGTGCGTCTTGCGCGGCTCGTCGCTCAGCTCTTCTTCGGCCCGGGCACACCAGTGAAGGATGCTGTCGCAGCCCGCGATCAGGTCGATCATGAGCGCATCGGCACGCGTCTTGCCCGTGTCGGCAGTGATCGCATCGACGATTTCCGAGCGACGGGCAACCAGAACGTCTAGGCTGCCCAGCACGATCCGAGCGCGCTCTGCAACGGGTACCTTGGCCCAGGCTCGTTGCGCATCCTTCGCGCGGGCTAGGGCGGCCGCGACGTCTTCCTTGGTGCTGACGGAAATTTCCGCGATGAGCTCTTGGTTGCTCGTGCTCCGAAGGCCGAGGCGACGGCGCCCGTCCTTGCTGGGGGAGAGGTTCTCGACGATGGCCATGCTTCTTCTTTCTTCTGGCTAAGCGACGTACCCGATGACGGGTGGGGAGCGGAGCTCCCGGATGAAAGAGCCCTGAGGTTCTCGTATGGCTGGAGCGTACATCATCTGGACTCATTGGCCCTACTCAAAGATCCAGCGCGCAACTCCCCGGGGACCTGCGGTTTGCCGGCTTCGCTTCTTCTCCGGAGCGACTAGAATGGCGCTCATGAGTCCTTCGTCTTCTTCATCGAAGATTCGCCGCAGCGGGCCGTGGACCGAAAGCGAGGTGCGCGAGTTCCTGGCTGCGTCGTGCATCCCCATGCGTCTCGCCGCCAATACTGCCTCCGGCTTTCCAGTCATCCTGTCGCTTTGGTTTCTACCCGACGGAGACGACCTTCTCGCGGCCGTTCACCAGGAGGCCCGGATCGCGGAACGCCTGCGGGACGACCCGCGATGCGCCTTCGAAATTGCGCCGAACGAGCCCCCTTACCGCGGGGTACGGGGGCAAGCGACGGCAAGCCTCGAGCCCGAGGGAGCGAGCGCCTTGCTCGGGAATCTGCTCGACCGCTACCTCGGCTCGCGCGACTCCAGCCTCGCCCGCTTTCTCCTCGGGCGCGCCGACGAAGAGCTCGTCGTGCGGCTGCGGCCTTCGCTGATCGCTTCCTGGGACTACGCTGCACGCATGAAAGACGCGCTCTAGCGTGAGAGCGCGCTGGACTCGGAAGGCCGTTAGGACTTCTCGCAGGCCTCGCGGGTCACCTGGTGACGGAACTCGAACAGGCGCTCGAGATTTCGGCGAGCATACGCGCCTCCGGCGAGCCGGCCGAGGAGCCCCAAGGGTAACTCGTACTCGATGTCATCGGTGAGCAAGCACTCATGCTCTCCACGGGGCGTGACGATGTGCTTGTGAAGCCAGCTCGCGAAGGGACCCCGCAGCATCCTGTCCGCAAACATCTTGCCTGGCTCGTAGGCCACATGTTCGGCGACGATCGTTTGCCACAGCGGCCCGACCTTCGTCCGCAGCACCACGCGGGTGCCCACCTCGAGGGATGAGGGTGGCTGAAGGATGTCGCTGGTCTGCCATGGTGGCTGCAGCCGCTCGAAGGCGTCCGGAGCCTCGTGGAATGCAAACACCGTGGCGGCGCTTGCTCGAATGATGCTTTCCTTGGTGAAGTGCATGCGTTTGTTTTCGGTGGACCTAAGGTGTGTACCAGATGGGCGAGGAATACGCGCGTTCCTGAATCGTCGAAGGGTGACCGGTCGCGGCCGGGTCCATTTGCAAGGCGATGGCGTCGTAAAGAGTGTGTCGTGGCGTTGGGATTTGTAGGACCCGCACGTAGTAGAAGGCGCGCTGTGACGGGTCGAAGTCGGGGTCCCGCCAACGGCGCGCGAGCTGGGTGGCCCCGACGTCGTTCCGATAACTTCCAGTAGTGAGGTCGACCGTGCTCTGCAGGGCAGGGATGCTTCCGTCGTCGAGCTGCTCTCTGTCGTTCGACCAGGCTACGTTGTACACCTTCTCCTGCGCGACGCCGTCCAACCCGAGCCATCCCTTCACGATCTGCACCCGGTCCAGGTTTCCCGACTTGGGGTCCTTGACCGCATAGACCAAGAACTCCGGCGCTTTCCCCTGGGGTGCCTGAGTGAGGTCTCCACCCATGGGAACGCCCTTAGAGTATCCCACGGCGACCATGTTCTTCGCTTTCGCGTCATCCTCCGAAAAGCCCCAACCACCAAAGAATCGAACGCGAATCCGCGGGCCCGAGCTCGCATAGACCTCGCGGCGCTGAAAGGCGCTGAAGAGCGCTTGGCGCGTGTTTCCCTCGGCCCAGACCCCTGCGAGACCTGCGGCCGACATGTCTGCGCCGAAGCCTTCGATGTCCAGGAAAGTCGAGAAGGTGTTCTCTGGTGTCGAATCGAATGCGGTCTTTCCCCAGAAGTTGTCTTCTTCGACGCTAGCCAGGCCGGTGTGGGAGTCCGTCGAGCCGATGACCCCCACCTTGTACGGATTGGCGCCTGTCGCCTGCTCGATTTCGAGCCCGCGCTTCAAGCCCGAGCGCACGTAGTCGCCCGCATCTGCCTTGGGCGGGGTGGCCGCTCCGGACTTGATCTCGGCGGTGTCGATCATGTGGCCGAATGGCTCGAAGTCCGCGAACTCGTCGTTGGGCGACAAGGCGGGGTGCGTCTCGGAGTCGCCCTTGATCTGGACGATTTCGACGACTGGCTCCCAGCGCATCCGCGTCCTCGCGTAGTCCGCGGTGATGGGCCGCCCCTCGCTGTCGACCGAGTCGAACATCAGGCCGCCGCTAATGTTCGGGTTGTGAGGAATTGCCAGGAAGCTCGCTCCGGTTTTCTTGGAAGTCTCGTCCAGCCACGCCCACAAGTCCTCGGGCTTGTCGCTGTCGAAGGCGCTGTAAGGCGTGAACTTCTTCGCGACGCCTCCGTCCTCGGGCATGAACACGACCCGGTGAAGGTTCTTTCCGTTCGGGGTTGAGGTCCACTCCCAGCCAATCAGAGAGGTGAACACGCCCGGCTCGTTGTGGCGCTCGCTGAAGTCGACGTGCTCCATCCACAGAGACTGTCGAAGCTCGGGCGTGTTGAGGTCATCGAACGGCTGGTTGTCGTTGATGGAGGTGATGAACTCGAAGAAGATGTCCTGGTTTTTGCCCTGCTCCATCATGCGGATGAAGCGCTTCCCGCTGGCGGTCCGTGCGAGCTCCTCGTCGCCGGCGAACAGTCGTTTCGGCACGCCCATCAGTTCGGCGTGGTCGGCCACCACGAGGAAGTCGAGCGGCGTCCCGATTCGGACCATCGCTTTCGTGTAGGGGTGCGCGACTGGCAACCCCTTGGCCCATCGGTGCGCCGTGTCTGGATCGGCGCTGGTGTTTCCGAAGAAGTAGGCGTCCGGCGAATAGCTCGTGTGCAAGTGCGTGTCGCCCCAGAAGAGCGCCGTGGGCTCCCTCCCAGCCAGCTCCGTGCTCAGGGTCTCGGCGCTCTTCGGAGCTTCGGGCTTGGCGCAGCCCGTACTCAGGAGCAGCGTGGAGAGCAAAACGATCAGAAGCTTCATGTTGTGTCCTAAACTGCAAATCGGCGGATGCCGACCCCTTGTATCGTGAAACCAGACAGACGGGTCAAGCTTCGCTGCACGGAGGCCTCGGTTGACGCGAACCCCTCATAAGGGCGCGGCCGCGTCTTCGGGGCGCGCGGCCAGGAGGTAGGGCCGACCACACGCCGTCGATGAGCGGCCGCACGAAGCTCCACAGTCTCCCGTTTGAACGACCAGACGAGTGGTGTCCGGGGGCTTCCCAAGTGACTCAAGGCTTTCGTTCTTATCAGCAAGCCACTGAACACGCGAGCGGGTTCGTCGGTCTTCCTGTGACAAAGATTACTGAGAATCCCTTTTCATTCCCAGCCCGGATCGGGATCCATCCGAAAGGCTTGGAAACATGGATGCGGCAAGCGCCATCGGCCGCCGGTTACGGCTTTGACGCTTGATTCCCGCGTGCAGGAGGGGCACATATAAGAGGCGCACGGGGTGGTCCTTAGACAAGGGCGTCCGAATGCGCGCAACCTCGAACAATCGGTTCCCCGAAGCTGACGAGACCGAAAAACAGGTCTTTCAGCCCTCATACGGTCGATGAAAATCACGTTTGTCATCTTTCCTCCCAACCTATCGGGAGGAAATCGAGTGATCGCCATCTACGCGGACAATCTGCGAAAGCGCGGACATCAGGTCGATTGCGTCATCCCAGGTCTGTACTTGGGTTGGCGGGAAGCATTGCAGAGCAAGCTCCTCGGCCGATGGCTGCGCCCGAGCAAGGGGTCCAATCACTTCGACCATCTTGGAGTCCCTTATCGGGTAGCCCAGACAGGTGATGACGTCCCGGATGCCGATGTGGTGATCTCGACTTGGTGGGAGACTGCGGAGTACGTGGAGACCTTGCCCGAGCGCTGCGGGCGGAAGGCGTACTTCGTGCAACACCACGAGGTGTTCGATTATCTTCCGGCCGAGCGAGTCCGCGCGACGTATCGTTTCGATCAGAAGAAGATTGTGGTCGCGAGCTGGTTGAAGGACCTGATGGACGAGGCTTACGGCGACCCTGACGCCTCACTCGTGTCGAACAGCGTCGATCTCGATATGTTCCGCGCCGAGCCGAGGGACAAACAGCCGACGATCACCATCGGCTATATGCACAACAGTGCGGAGTTCAAGAATGTCGGTCTCGCACTCGAGGCCTTGGAGATCGCTCGCCGGCGCCTCCCCGACCTGAAGGTCCGGGCCTTCGGCCAGGAGCAACCTGGCTCGCGGGAGGGGCCGCCCGACTATGTGGACTACCACTGGAAGCCTCCGCAGCAGGAGCTGCGGGCTGTGTACGACCGCTGCGATGCCTGGCTCTTCACGAGCCGGGTCGAAGGCTTCGGCCTGCCCATTCTCGAAGCCATGGCCTGCCGTACTCCGGTCATCGCCGTGCCCGAGGGTGCCGCACCGGACTTCATCGATGACAAGACGTCCGGCTTCCTCGTCCCGCACGATGCGGGCGCGCTCGCCGATGCCATCGTAGAGGTCGCGCGGATGTCGAATTCGAGCTGGCGAGCGATGTCGCAGGCTGCCTTCGAGCGCGTTCGGGAACAGAGCTGGGATCGGTCGACCGAGTGCTTCGAAGGAGTCTTGCGTGAGTTGCTCGACGATCCGCTCCGTCAGCCAAGCCATCGTCGAAGCTCGTCGTTCAAGCTCGCCCGACAGGGCAGCGCCGCCAGGCGGCGAGTGCAGCGTGTGGCTGGCGGCCTTGCTCGCCGTCGGTCATCGGACTCATGAACGGCACCTGCGCGGTGTCGAGCGGACTGGACGTGCGCCTGCTTCTGCCACAGTGTTAGGCAATTATGGGTACGGGGTTGCATGCGGCTTCTGCTAAACAACGAGGATAAAACCGCGCGGCTGGCCGTCTCGCTGGCCAAGCTGCTGGTCGCGGGCGACGTGATCGGGCTGGAGGGCGATCTGGGCGCGGGGAAGACGACCTTCGCCCGCGCAGCCATCATCGGTCTCGGCGTGGACCCCAGCGAGGCGATCACAAGCCCCACTTTCGCGCTGATTCATCACTATGAAGGAAGGCTACCCATCGTTCATGCCGACTTCTACCGGCTCATGGGCGAGAGCGAGCTCGAGGAGCTCGGCGTCGAGGAGATGCTCTGCGGCGGCTACGTGATGTTCGTCGAGTGGGGCCGCAAGTTTGCCGACTTTGCGTCGCGGGTGACCTTGTGGGCCGAGCTTTCCGGCGTTTCAGAGCAGGCACGAGGTTTGCGGTTGCGGGCGGCGGGCCCCCGAGGCGAGGCCATCTTGGAGAGACTTCGCGAGGTTTTGGCGCTCGAGGAAGCTTAGGCGGTTGCGGGCCGGGGGCGCCTCTGGTAAGCCCGCGCGAACGCCGTTCCCAGACAGAAAAAGATGCCCCGTCGCGATGACATTCAGAGCATCCTGTTAGTAGGTTCGGGGCCTATCGTAATCGGGCAGGCCTGCGAGTTTGACTATTCAGGCACACAAGGTGCGAAGGCCCTAAAAGAAGAGGGCTACCGGGTGATTTTGGTGAACTCCAACCCGGCCACCATCATGACCGACCCGGAGTTTGCGGACCGAACCTACGTCGAGCCGCTGACCCCGGAAGTCCTCGAAACGATTATCGAGCGAGAGAAGCCCGACGCCTTGCTTCCCACGCTCGGTGGTCAGACCGCCCTGAACCTGGCCCTGGCTCTGGCGGACCGCGGAGTCCTAGACAAGCACGGGGTCGAGCTCATCGGTGCGCGCGTCGACGCGATTCGCAAGGCCGAGGAGCGCGAGCTCTTCAAGGCCGCCATGGACAAGATCGGCCTCGGCAGCGCCCATGCGGAAGTCGCCCGAACCATCGAGGACGCCAACACCATCGCAGAGCGCATCGGCTTTCCGGTCATCTTGCGGCCCTCCCTGACCATGGGCGGTTCCGGCGGCGGCATTGCGTACAACAAGCAAGAGTTCGACGAGGCGATTCGCTGGGCATTTCAGTGCAGTCCCGTACACGAGTGCCTGATCGAAGAGAGCCTGCTCGGCTGGAAGGAGTACGAGCTGGAGGTCATCCGCGACTGTGCCGACAACTTCGCGGTCATCTGCACCATCGAGAACTTCGATCCGATGGGCGTGCACACGGGTGACTCCATCACCGTCGCCCCGGCCATGACACTCACCGATCGCGAGTTTCAGCGCCTGCGCGACGCGGGACGAGCCATCATCACAGAGATCGGCGTCGACACCGGTGGTTCCAACATTCAGTTCTCCATCAACCCCGCCGACGGCAGGGTCATCGTCATCGAGATGAATCCTCGCGTGTCCCGCTCGAGCGCCCTGGCCTCGAAGGCGACGGGATATCCCATCGCCAAGATCGCCGCGAAGCTGGCGGTCGGCTACCGGCTGGACGAGCTCCAAAACGACATCACCGGGACGAGCTCCGCCTTCGAGCCGACCATCGACTATGTGGTGACCAAGGTCCCGCGTTTTGCCTTCGAGAAGTTCTCGGGCGCCGACCCGCGGCTGACGACTCAGATGAAGTCCGTCGGCGAGGCCATGGCGATCGGCCGAACCTTCAAGGAATCACTCCAGAAAGCGGCCCGTTCTCTCGAGATCGGCCGCGACGGCCTGAGCTCGCTGCTCGACAAGGTCGATTATCGGGAACTCGCCGCGCAGATCCAGCGCCTCAAGGAAACCGGACAAGCCATCACACTCAGCCGGCCGATGCTACCGGAGCTCCCCGACGCCAGCGAAGAAGAGCTTCGCCGGGCCATTGCGGAGGTCATCCGCACGCCCCTCAGCGACAGGCTCTGGTACGTCGGCGACGGTCTTCGCGTCGGCCTGACGGTCGAGCAGATTCACGACGCCACCAGCATCGACATTTGGTTCGTCGACCAGATGAAACAGATCATCGAGCTCGAGCGAGAGATCAGCGCCACCCGAGGTGCCGCGCTTTCGACCGAGCTCCTAAAGCGCGCCAAGGAGTGCGGCTTCACGGATTCGGCCATCGGGCGCCTCAGAGGAGAGGCCGCCGCCCAGGTGCGCGCATTGCGCAAGGACCAAGCGGTGGAGCCGATTTACGCGCGGGTCGACACCTGTGCGGCCGAGTTTCCTTCTCTGACGCCGTACATGTATTCGACTTGGGGCACGCAGAGCGAGGCCACACCGAGCGACCGCAAGAAGATCATGATCCTGGGCGGGGGGCCGAACCGGATCGGGCAGGGGATCGAATTCGACTACTGCTGCGTGCACGCAGCGTTCGCGCTGAAGGAGATGGGGTTCGAGACCATCATGGTCAACTGCAACCCCGAGACGGTCTCGACGGACTACGACACCTCGGACCGCCTCTACTTCGAGCCGCTGACGTACGAGGACGTCATGCACATCGTCGAAGTGGAGAAGCCGGATGGTGTGATCGTGCAGTTCGGTGGGCAGACCCCTCTGAAGCTGGCTGTCTCTCTTTCACGGGCGGGCGTTCCGATCTTGGGCACGAGCGCCGACGCGATCGATCGTGCCGAGGACCGGGAGCGTTTCGAGGAGCTGCTCAACAAGCTTTCGTTGCTTCGTCCACGCGGAGGAATTGCGAAAGGCACCAAGGATGCCTTCGAAGTGGCCGAGCGGATCGGATTCCCGGTCGTCGTTCGCCCGAGTTACGTGCTCGGGGGCCGCGCAATGGAAATCGTGAACAACAACACCGAGCTCGCCCAGTACATGACGGTGGCGCTCGAAGCCGTCTCCGATGCCGAGACCCAGACGATTCTGATCGACGAGTTCCTGCGAGACGCCATCGAGGTCGACGTCGACTGTGTGAGCGACGGAGAAGACGTCGTGATTGGTGGACTCTTGCAGCACATCGAAGAAGCGGGCGTGCACTCCGGGGACAGCTCGATGGCTCTGCCCGCCCACGCTCTTCCTTCGGGTGTGCTCGCCGCCATGCGCTCGTCGACGCGCGCGCTGGCGCTCGAGCTCGGCGTCGTAGGTCTCATGAACGTGCAGTTCGCGGTGCGCGGCAGCGCCGTGTACATCATCGAGGTCAACCCACGAGCCTCCCGCACCGTGCCCTTCATCTCGAAGGCCATCGGGGTGCCGCTGGCGAAAATCGCCGCCAAGGTCATGGCGGGCGCCAAGCTCGCAGAGCTCGGCTTCACCAAAGAGATCGTGACGGACCACATCGCGGTCAAGGAGTCCGTCTTTCCGTTCACCAAGTTCCCCGGCGTCGACACCATTCTCACTCCCGAGATGCGCTCGACTGGCGAGGTGATGGGAATCGCCGACAACTTCCCGGACGCCTTCTACAAGGCCTTGCTGAGCGCGTATTTGGTGCTGCCGGACAAGGGGAAAGTCTTCATCAGCGTGCGTGATCAGGACAAGCCGGTGGCTGCGGACTTGGCACGGCGCATGAGCGAGCTCGGTTTCGACATCATCGCGACCGAGGGCACGAAGGCCGTGATCGAGCGCAGCGGCGTCCAGGTCAACCACGTGAACAAGGTAGGTGAAGGCCGGCCGCACATCGTGGATGCGCTTCGGGACGGTGAGATCGAGATCGTCATCAACACGACTGCGGGCGCCGATGCGATTCGCGACAGCCGTTCGCTGCGGCGCCAAACCCTGCTCAGCGAGGTGCCCTACTTCACGACCATCGCGGCCGCGAGCGCGGCCGTCGATGCGCTAGAGGCGCGCAAGCTGCGCCCGCTGTCTGTGTGCTCGCTGCAGGAGTACCACGCTCGCACCCGCACCCGGGCTTCGACACGTCCGACGAAGGCGCAGTAGGTCGATCGGGGCTGGCCGCCGCTCGCTTCAGCCGGCTTTGGGTTGCCTTTTTTCCACCACCAGTCTACGAAAATGCGATGGATAGGGTCCCGATGACGCCCGCTGGGCATGCGGCCATGCAGGCCGAGCTTGCAGCATTGAAAGCCGAGCGCCCGAAGATTTCACAGGAAATCGGCGTGGCCCGCGAACACGGCGACCTCAAGGAAAACGCCGAATACCATGCGGCCAAAGAGAAGCAGGGGCTGTGCGAGGCTCGGATTGCGGATCTCGAAGACCGGCTGTCCCGCGCCGAGGTCATCGACCCGGCGACACTGAGCGGTGACCGCGTCGCCTTTGGCGCGATCGTCGAGCTCGAGGACATGGACAGCGAAAAGAGCGTCACCTACCAGCTCGTGGGTCCCGACGAATCGGACCTCGAACAAGGCAGGATTTCGGTCACCTCGCCCGTGGCCCGTGCCCTCATCGGCAAGGAAGTCGGCGACGAGGTTCGCGTCAAAACACCCGGCGGCATTCGTACCTACGAGATCGCCGACGTTCGCTGGGGCTGAGCGAAACTGCGACGCGCGGATTGATGAGCAGGCTGCTCGATCAGGGAGTTCAGACCCTGCCCGGCATTGGCCCGGTCGCAAGCCAGATCCTCCGGCAGCGCGGTTACCCCACGGTGGGTGAGCTGCTCTGGCTGTTTCCAAGGCGCTACGAGGACCAGCGAAAGACGACGCCCATAGGCGAGCTATCCGACGGCGACTATGCCGTCGTTCGGGCAGAGGTTCGGAGCACGCGTTACTTCGGGCGGACGGGGCGGCAGGGGTTCGAGGCTGTCGTCTGCGATGCGGGCGGCACTCCGGAGGGGCAGGGCGCGGAGCTCAAGCTGCTGTGGTTTCGCGCGCGTCCTGGCCTGGCCAAGCAGTTCTGCGTCGGCACGGTCGTTCGCGTGGCCGGATCGGTGCGCCAGTACCGGGGGGAGCTGAGTATCGCCCATCCGGAGCTGCTTCGCGGGGACGGCGAGGGTGCCATAGAGCCGCGCTACCCGGACATCCCCGGGCTCGGAGTCAAAACGGTCCGCCGCGCCGTCCGCGCCGCAGTGGACCGAGCCTCCCAGGAGCTGCCCGACCTCTTGCCGCTAGCGCTCCGTACTGATGCACGACTGCATCCCGTGGGCGAAGCCATTCGCCGAATTCACGCTCCGAGCCCGGAGCTCGACGACGAGGCACTCGAACGCTTGCGCGACGGCAACGACCCAGCGCACCGCCGCCTGGCTCTCGAGGAGCTGCTGCTCTGGGAGCTCGCCCTGCGCTCAGAGCAGCGGAAGCGAAGCGACGGCCATGCCGAGCCGTTTCCGGCCGAGGGAGTGACCGCCGCGCTCGAGGCCGCCGTTCCGTTCTCACTCACCTCCGCGCAACGCGATGCGATCGATGCCATTGGCCGCGACCTGGAGCAGCCCAAGCCCATGCGCAGGTTGCTCCAGGGGGACGTCGGCTGCGGAAAGACCGCCGTCGCGATGGCCGCGTGTCATCAGGTCGCACGGCACAAGGCTCAGGCGGCCTTCCTCGCCCCGACCGAGCTGCTCGCGGAGCAGCACGCCGGGACCCTTGCCCCCATCGCCGAGTCGCTGGGCCTGAAGCTCGTACTGTTCACTGGCGCCCTCAGTAAGGATGCTCGCCGTTCCGCGCTCGACCGCCTCTCCACCGGAGCTGCCGACCTGGTCGTCGGCACACACGCTCTGCTCAGCGCCGAGGTGCAGTTCGCGCGGCTGGGCCTGGTGGTCGTGGACGAGCAGCACCGCTTCGGCGTGGCGCAGCGACTGCAACTGGGGCGGCGACGCGGCCAGGCCAGGCCGCATTTGCTCGTCATGACCGCCACCCCGATTCCGCGCAGCCTAGCCCTGGTCCTCTACGCGGGCCTCGAGCTGACGACGATTGGTGAAAAGCCCCCGGGACGCACGCCGCCGGTGACCCGCATGCTCCCGCGGAGCAAACGTTCCGCCGTCCTTCGCCACATCGAGCGCGCGCTCGCCGCCGAAGGCCGCGCATACGTCATTTGCCCGGCGGTCTCTGCCAGCGAAGAAGTGGTCGGGGTGGACCAGGTCTTCCGAGAGATGTCCGCTGCGCTCGGCGAAGACCGGGTCGGTTTCGTGCACGGTCAGGTGACCGGAGGGGCGAGGCGGCAGGTCATGCAAGCCTTCGCCTCAGCTGAGATTCAGGTGCTCGTTGGCACCACCGTACTCGAGGTCGGTGTCGATGTTCCGAGCGCGAACATCATCGTCATCGAGCAGGCCGAGCGCTTCGGTCTCGCCCAGCTTCACCAGCTCCGAGGCCGCGTCGGTCGATCGGGTCAGCGAAGCGCCTGCTTGCTGACCCATGACGAACCCATTTCCGACGAGGCCAAAGCTCGGCTCACGAGCCTCTGCGAGACCGATGACGGCTTCGTTCTCGCGGAACGCGACCTCGAGCTTCGTGGCCCCGGGCAGCTCTTCGGTTACCGTCAGTCCGGCGGGACCGGCTTGCGCTTTGCCTCTCTCACCCGGGATGCGTCGCTGCTCGCCCAGGCCGCGGACTTCGCCCAGGGAATGCTGGCCCGCGACCCGGATCTCAGCGAGCCGGCTCATGCTGTGGCCCGCGCCGCTGTCGAGCGCTGGGCGTCTCAGCAGGCCGTTCGCGAAGAGTCCGGCTGAGGGCGCCGGACCAGGTGCTGCAGAGTTGACCTTTGCCGCGGAGCCAGGTACCTCAGATGCCGATGCCGCTCATCCTTCACGCGCAGAGGGAAATCATCCTCAAGGTCGTCTATTACGGACCGGGCCTCAGCGGCAAAACCACCAACCTCCACAGCATCCACGACAACTCGCATCCGGCGCGGCGTGGCAAGCTCGTCTCGATCAGGACCCAGTCGGAGCGGACCTTGTTTCTAGACTTTCTGCCCATGGATTTGGGCCATTTTCGAGGCTACGACGTGCGCGTGCACCTCTGCTCTGTCCCTGGGCAAGTCGCGCAGGACACGAGCCGGCAGCTGGTTTTGAAGAACGTCGATGGCCTCGTTCTAGTCGTCGACAGCCAGGCTGAGCGCCTCGATGCGAACCACTACAGCGTCCGCAACTTGGACTACAATCTGCGGCTGCAGGGTATCGACCCGGATTGCCTGCCGCTCACGGTTCAGTACAACAAGCGCGATCTACCCCACATCCTGGCCGTCGAGTCGCTCCGCGAGCAGCTCGGGGTCCCAGAGGGCGTTCCAGAGCACGAAGCTTGCGCCCGAACGGGTGAGGGTGTTTTCGAGACCGTGAAGTCCGTCGTCCGGGCCTGCCTGCGTGAGATTGGCGACCCACGGACTCAGGCCGATGGCCGCGTTCGCTGTGAGCTTCCCGAGCCGCGCGCTCGCTTCTACCCGCGTGGTCCAGTCTCCATGATTCACGCGCTTCGGCCGGACGAGGCCTCCGAGGACGAAGCCCTCGAGGAGAAGACGCTCGAGCTGGCCAAAGCCGACCAGGGCTGATGTCCGCCGCCTCCCGAGACGCCGGTTCAGGCGAGCCGTACTCCGTGGCGCCGCACCTGCGCGTGATGCCCGTGCGTACCCCGACGCTGCCCCCGGCCACCCACACCAACACGTTCCTGATCGGCACGGGAGAGGCCGTGCTCGTAGAGCCTGCCAGCCCGTACGAGGACGAGATCGGGCGCATGCTGCAGTGGGTGGACGAAGCACGGGCGGAGGGCGTTCGGATGGCCGCCATCCTGGCCACGCACCACCATCCGGACCATGTCGGAGGCGCTACGCGGCTCGCCGAGCGCCTGAGCCTCCCGCTCTGGGCGCATGAGATGACGGCACAGCGCCTTCAGGGGGCAGTACGCTTCGACAGACTCTTGGAGGAGGGCGAGCGAATCGAGCTGTCCGGTCCCACACCAACCGCGCTGACCGCCGTGCACACCCCTGGTCACGCGCCTGGGCACCTGTGCTTCATCGACGAGGCGACAGGCATCCTGATCGCAGGGGACATGGTTGCCAGCGTCGGCACCATCATCGTCGAGCCTGTCGACGGCGACATGACGCTCTACTTGGACTCGCTGCGGCGGATGATCGCGCTCGAACCGGCGGGACTGCTCCCGGCCCACGGCGGCGTCATCGAGACAGCCAGGGCCATGCTCGAGTTTTACATCGAGCACCGGCTGATGCGAGAGGCCAAGGTGTTCGAGGCCCTCGAAGCTCACGGTCCGGGCCGACCCGTGGACATCGTGGCTCAAGCTTACGACGACGCACCGAAGGCGGTCTGGCCGCTGGCGGTTCGCTCCATCGAGGCGCACCTCATCAAGCTAGAGCGAGAGGGACGCGTAGAGCGCGACCCGGCGGGCTGGCGCCTAGCCTAGGTCCGCCCAGCCCGACTCGCTGCGAGCTGACGAAATCCCCGGGATCGGGTCCTTCCGCGGAGCCGTCGAGGCCAGCCGGCTCGCTCTGCGCAAGCGCTCCCATTTGGCGTGCTGCGCCCTCGGATTCCTCTCAAGAGGGCTTGCGCGGCAGCTTCAAGTCGAGCTTGATGACGACTCTGTCGCGAATCAGATCGTCGGGCATTCCGGGGTAGGTGATTTCGAAGTCCTGGCGGTTGATCGAGAACTCCGCGCTGGCGTTGATGGCCGCGTCCGTGCGCTCGAGCTCGAGCGGAAAGCGCACGCGCTTCGTCTGGCCGTGCAGGGTCAGATCGCCGGACATGAAGAAGCCCTGCGGCGTCTCTTCGATCCCCGTCGATTTGAAGCTCGCCGTCGGGAACTTATCCACGTCGAAGAAGTCGGGCGACTTCAGATGCTTGGTCAGTTTCTCATCATCCGCGAACAGTGAGGCCGTCTGGATCGTGACCTCTACCTGGCTGTTCGTGATGGGCTCGCTGAGCGCGACTCTTCCCTGAAAGTCCGAGAAGCCACCCTCGTGGCTTTGGGTCACCTTCGCCCCGACGAATCCAATCTTGCTGTTGTCGGGTGTGATCGCGACGGTTTCCATGGGCTCTTCGCCGCTTTTGACGGGCTTCGCCGCTTCCGTGATGTCTTCCACCGTAGCCGGTTCGACCTTCGCGCCCGGGTCTTTGCACCCGAACAATAGGCCGGCAGCCAGGAATGTCAGCACAAGCTTCATCGTGATTCCTCCAGCGATTACATATGGAATTCGAAACCTGAAGGTCAAGTCTGGGAGGCAATTTTCCGCTTCACTCAATCTCGAAGCGTTCGCGCGCGATGACGAAAGTGCGCTCGAGCTCGTTTTCGCGCTGCACGTGCACGACGACCTCGACCCCGGCGGCGCCCTCGAGCATGGCTTGCGCTTGCTCGGCCGAATCCACTGGCTCGCCGTCGATCGCGAGGATGCGATCCCCGGCTCGTAGCATTTCGGATGCCGAGCTTTCTGCGCGGACCGACAGCACGCGCACCGAGTCGTCTTCAGTCTCGAGCTTGACGGCAAGCCCGCTCGCCATCTCGGCTTCTTTAGCGTCCAGGTCCCGGTCACTCCTCTCGGGAAGCCTCACGTAGCCGCTAGGGGAGACCTCCTGCGGTCGCACTGTGACGGGGCGCGTTCCTGTGCCTTCGCCGGCGGCCGGGTGCCGCGCGGAGATCCAAATCGAGCCCGCCGGCACCCCTCGCAGCTGGAACTCGCCTCGGGCATTGGTGCGTACGGCGCGCCGCCAGCTCGGCGGATCCCCCCATGTGACTTCGGCATCGGCGACGGGCTCACCCAAGGAATCGCGGACCTCACCGCGGACGGTTCCCGCGGGCATCAAGCGGATGAGGTCCAGCTCGTGCACCTCATCCATGTACCGTGGGCGTCGCAGCTCGAGGGCCTGCGTCTCCGGCTCGTAGTCGGCGTGGCTCACGCTGAGCTCGTAAATGCCGACCGGGAGCCGCGGGAAGCGAAAGGCGCCGTCCGCGTTGGTTCGGCGCGCATGCCGGACCGGCCCCGTCAGCAGCACCTCTGCGCCGGTGAGTCCGTCCTGGGTCCAGTCGTCGATGACCCGTCCGCTGAGGCTCATGCCCGGGCGCATCACGAGCTCGATGTCTTCCGTGTCTTCGAGCGAGTCGACTCGGAGCGGGCTGTAGCCCGGGTGCTCGGCGGTGAGCTGAAAAGGAGGCGCGGGCAGGGCGGACACGGCGAACGAGCCGTCTGCCGTGGACTGGCTCGTTCGCAGCAGCGGGCTCTGCGCGTTGAGCGAGCGGACGCTCAGCTCGACCCCCTCTACCCCGAAGCCCGTTTCATCGACGACGCGTCCGGTCAGAGTTCGGAGCTCCGCGTCGATGACGAGCTCGACCGAGAGGGTCGACAGGTCCTCGATGTCCACGGTCGTTCGGCTCGGCGGGAGCTGGAAGGGAAGGGCGGTGAGGGTCGCGCGGCCCCGGACGCCCCCGAAAGCGAAGGAGCCGGTCTCGTCGGTGCTCGTCATCCGCGGGAAGGGCTCCTCGCTCGACCGTAGTTCGACGGCGATGGCGGCGAGTCCGGCGCCGCGCGAGTCGCTGACCCGACCCTCGATCTGCGCACCCTCGAGCAGCGCGATGCGCACTTCGCCGAGACGGCCCCCGGTGTTCAGCCGGATTCGCTCGGACGCCCCTGGCGCATAGCGCTCATGGCTGGCGATGAGGGTGTAGGAGCCTGCGGGCAGTGCCTCGAGACGGAAGCGTCCGTCGGAGTCCGTTTGCGCCTCCGCGAAGAACGAGAACGAGATGGACCCGGTCCCCGCGCCTGCCGAGATTGGCGGGACCGGGCCGCTCGTGACGCCGAGCGACTCTCCCATCCATCGTGAGCGCGCCGCTTCGGCGCCTTCGGCACGGGCGCGCAGCACGGCTCCTTCGACGGGCTGCCCCGATGCGTCCACGACAAGACCCTCGATGCTGCCGCCCCGCTCGAGGGCGATGATGAGCGTCGGCTCGTTGGGGTCCAGGGAGACCGGGCCGGCGGGGATGTAGCCCGGTGCTTCGACATAAAGGCTCTGCGCATCACTCGACAGCGCCCAAAGCTCGAAGCGGCCGCGCGCGTCGGTCTCGGTTTGCTTCGTGTGCACGCCGATCCCGGACTCGGCGACGGTGACTCGCGCGCCACCGATGGCCTGTTCGCTCCGCGCATCGACGACCCGCCCGACGACGGTTCGTCCCTCGGCCAGTCGCAGCCCGAACACGCGCTTACTGCCGGGTTCGAGCCAAAGGCCGCGCAAGGGCGCCGAGATCCAGCGACCCTTGGACGCGCGGAGCTCGTAGACGCCAGGAGGAATCTCGGCCCACAGGAAGCGCCCGTCCGGACCGGTCGTGACGGAGCGCGCGGGCCAGAAGCCACTGCCGGCTAGGGTCAGTAGCGCGTCTGAAGCGGGCTCCCCGTCGGGGCCGTACACGCGGCCTGCGAGGGTCGCCGTCGCCGCGGGATCGTCCGGCTCGGGCCGCGGGCTACCGCTTGCCTGGAGCTGCGAATGTGAGACGGTTCTTGGTTTGAGCGCGTAAGAGCTCGGAATCATGAAGCTCCCGAGCACAAGTAATCCGGTGATGACCCCAGCGCCCCGCATCTCTGGGGGTTGTATCTCTGATTCCCCCGGAGTGCGAGTTTGGTATTGTTGCGACCCTTCCGCCCTGGTGCTACATCGCGCCTTCGACCGACCGAGGAACCGCGCCGATGGCCTATACATGTGAAATTTGCGGCAAGAGCCGCCACAAAGCGCATAAAGTCAGCCACTCCAACATCAAGACGAGGAAGTGGCAGCAGCCGAACCTGCAGTCGCTGCGAGCCGTCTTGCATGGCCGGGTGCAGCGCGTCCTCGCCTGCACACGGTGCATCCGCTCCGGCAAGGTTGTCAAAGCCGCCTAAAGAACGGGAGCCCCGCTCCGAGCTGCCGTCAGGCTGCGATCCGAACAGCATAATTCTCAGGTATCCCGTTGCCCGTGAGCACGCGGGGCTTCGTTTGGATCGGTTCATCCAGTCGAGGATTCCCCGGCTCTCGCGTACCCGGGCGCAGGAGATCGTCAAGTCCTGCGCGTATCGGGCCGACGGGGTGCTCAGGCGTCCGAGCGAGCGTGTCCGCTACGGCGAGACGGTCAGACTGTTTCGCCCCCCATTCGAGGAGCCGGAGGTGCCGATGCACTTCGGCGTACTCTTCGAGGACGAGAGCGTGCTCGCCATCGACAAACCGGCCGGACTGCCGGTCCATCCCTCGGCGACCTATCATCACAACACGCTCACGGCTCTGCTGCGCCAGCGCTTCGGAAACGACCCGCCTCGTATCGCCCACCGGCTCGATCGCGAGACCAGTGGCTTGCTCATTTGCGGTCGGACCCCGGACTCGGAGCGCAGACTCAAGCTGGGCTTCGAGAACAGGAACGTCACAAAGCGTTACCTGGCCATCGTGCGCGGCCGAATGCCGAACGACGAAGGCCGCGTCGAGCTGCCGATGGATAATGCCAAAGAGGGTCTTCACATCCTGATGGAAGTGGTTCCCGAAGGCGAAGGCTCTCCCTCGGTGACCGAGTACCGGGTCTTGGCGCGCACGGACGAGGCCACGCTCGTTTCGCTCGCGCCGCAGACGGGCCGCCAGCACCAGCTGCGGGTGCACCTGAGCGCCATCGGCTTTCCCATCATTGGTGACAAGCTTTATGGGCCCGAAGGGGTAGAGCCCTTCCTCGATTACATCGAGACGGGCATGACCCCAGCGCTCTGCCGTCGCCTGGGGCATTCCCGCCAAGCGCTCCATGCCCATGCGCTGACCTTCGTGCACCCCCGTCAGGGTGAGCCCATGACGCTGCACGCGCCTCTGCCCAAAGACCTTCGGGAGCTCTGGGGTGCTCCGCTGAAAGACGCCGAACTCAATCAGGCTGCCTCATGGTAGCCTGGCCGGCCAATGAAGTTATCGTTAGCGACTCTGCTGTTTGTGGCCCTCGGCTGCGCGAGCGCGTCGACCAAGACGGCCGGCGTGCCGAGCTTCGCTCTCGAAGATGAAAGGATCTTCGACAACGGTCTCGACGAGGTGCAGGCGCCGAGCATCGCGAGTGGACCTTCCACCGGCGCCTTTGAGGAACGGGTTGCCCGAGCCGACTCGATTGCCCTCGTGCGCATCGAGCATGCCAATGCCCGCGTCGATTTCGAGCAGCATAGCCGCTATCTGCTGCACGTGGAGACGCTGAGTGCCATTCGCGGCAAGGTGCCGGGTTCCATCGTGCTGCGCGTTCGAGAAGGACAAGCAGGCTTCGAAAGCATCCGGCGCAGCGAGGAGGGCCTGACCGGCTTGTCCTGGGTTGCGTTCATCAAGTGGGAGAAGATTGAAGGGGCTTCGGAGTTGCGACCTCGCTGGCATCTTTCACCAAATTCGACACGCGTCCTCGAAAAAATCGCGTTTCTCATGCAATCACCGCTGGAAAATGGGCGGACGCAGGTCGAGGTCATTCGCCGATGACAGTATAAACGCGGGGAGTTCGACGTAACTGCCCCAGCCGTCGTAAACTATGGTCAACGATGGCGTCGTCACTTCTATCGAGTTCGTTCACGCTCAGCGCTCTAATCCTGCTCAGTCTCTGCCTCGGCTGCGAGCGCAAGGCACCGAGCCCCGAGCTAGAACCGCACGACCACAGCGCACAGCTGCGAGACCAAGAGGTCTCGGCCGAAGTGGCGCCTGCCCAAGCCGAGGGGCCCGCGGGACCACGCGTGGAGACGGGTATGTTTGCTCTTTCCCTGGCGCCGGGGAAGGCCGGTTTCGCCGTCGGCAAAGCAGGCGAGTTGCAGATTCAGCTCGAGGGGCGCGGCGACTGGCACGTCAACCAAGACTATCCGATTCGTGTCAAAATCGCCGCCGATGAGGGACTGTCGGTCCACAAGGCCGAGCTCGTCCGCGCTGATGCCAAGCGCTTCGACGAACAGCAGGTCGAGTTCCTCGCCCATGTGCAACCGTCGGCCGCGGGCGAGCACGGAGTCGAGTGCGAGGTCTCGTTTGCAATGTGCACCGAAGAGAATTGCATCCGCGAA
The DNA here is from genome assembly GCA_963746475.1 of uncultured delta proteobacterium. Taxonomy (GTDB): domain Bacteria; phylum Myxococcota_A; class Polyangia; order Polyangiales; family Houyiibacteriaceae; genus SG8-38. The sequence continues at coordinate 959,407 of CAVVBB010000002.1, read as the reverse complement.
AAGCGGACCGTGGCCATGGTGCTGAAGGCGGACTGATGGCTAGAGGGGGGCAGGACCGAACGCTCGAGAGGATTCGCGATGAAATCAAGGCTCGCTTCGAGGCCGAGAAGCGCGTCCTGTCGTTTCGTGAATACTTGGAACTGGTGCGGCAGGACCCGCGAACCCACACGCGTGATGCCTCGCGCTATCTCAAAGACAGTCTCGACCACTTCGGCGCCTACGAAGTGCAGCGCCCCGGCGGGGCTCTCCGTCGTTGGAAGGTGTTCGACCTCGACTTCGGCGATCAAGACGGGACGCCTGACGAAGCCTCGCGTCTGCGGGACCGTCTCGCTGGGCACGAAAGGGCGCAAGGCAGTCTGTATCGTGTGCTGGAAGGCTTCGAGCGAGAGGGTCGCTCGAACCGCCTCCTGCTGCTCCACGGGCCGAACGGCAGCGCCAAGTCCACGTTTTGCGCGTGTTTGATGCGCGGCTTGGAGGCGTATTCGGCAACCCCCGAGGGCGCCCTGTATCGCTTCTCCTGGATTTTCCCGCGTGCCCAGGATGGCCGCGGCATCGGGTTTGCGACCAGTAGCGACGAGCTGGCGCAAAGCGAGACCTTCGCGCACCTGCCCGAGGGACGCATCGTGGCGAAGCTGCCGAGCGGGGTACGTGAGCACCCGCTTTCGCTGTTGCCGCGCGATGCACGTCACCGGTTCATCACGGAGGCCTGCGAGGCCGCTGGTGTCGAAGTCGCGGCGGCCGACTGGGTCTGGGGCGGGCAGCTTGGCAGCAAGAACCAGAAGATCTTTCAGGCTTTGCTCACGGCCTACCGCGGCGACCTCGACCGGGTGCTTGCCCACATTCAGGTAGAGCGTTTTTACATTTCGCGGCGTTACCGGGTCGGAGCCGTCACGATTGGACCGCAGATGAGCGTCGACGCCGCCGAGCGGCAGATCACGGCAGACCGGTCGATCGACGCGCTGCCGGCTTCGCTCAGCGCCCTGGCACTCTACGAGCCGTTTGGGGAGCTCGTCGACGCTTCCGGGGGCATCATCGAATACAGTGACCTGCTGAAGCGCCCGCTCGACGCTTGGAAGTACTTGCTGCTCGCCATCGAGAACGGTGAGGTGTCTCTCGCGACTTCGAACCTGCCCCTCAATGCGGTCATGATAGCCAGCTCCAATGAGCTTCACCTGGAGGCCTTCCGGAAGCACCCCGAGTACAACAGCTTCCGAGGGCGCCTCGTGTTGGTTCGGATGCCTTATCTAATCGACGTGGAGCGGGAGCGGGAAATCTACGACGCTCAGATCGTGCCGCAGATTCAGAAGCACGTGGCGCCGCATACGACCTACGTGGCCGCGCTTTGGAGTGTCCTGACTCGGCTGAGACGCCCCGACCCCGACGTCTATGCGGACACCGACCTCGGGGCTGCCGTGGCTTCGCTAACGCCCTTGGAGAAAATCGACTTGCTGTGCGATGGCGTAGTTCCCGCGCGCTTCGAAGCGGACGAAGCGAAGATCCTGCGCGGTGGCATCGCCGAGATTGTGCGCGAGTCGGCGAGCAAGGCGGAGTACGAGGGCCTCACCGGGGCCTCTCCGCGCGAGATCCGAATGCTGCTGCTCGACGCCGCCAGTGATGCGAGCGAGCCCTGCTTGTCGCCAGCGACGTTTCTCTCCCATGCCGCGGCGTTTTGCGACGCGGGGGACTACGACTTCTTGGCCGACAATAGCCCTGGGCCGTACCGGGATCATCGCGGCTTCGTGTCTTTGGTGCGACAGCGCTGGCTGGACTTCGTGGAGGCCGAGTTGCGCGAAGCCAGCGGTCTGATCGACGAACGAAGTCACATGGAGCTCTTCGACCGGTACGTGACGCATGTGTCTCACTGGGTGAAGAAGGAGCGCGTTCGCAATGCGGTCACCGGTGAAGACGAGGATCCGGACATCGAGCTCATGAACGGGGTGGAGACCAAGCTCGACGTCGATGACGCAGAGGATTTCCGCAGCGAGCTGCTCAACTCCGTGGCCGCTTGGGCCATCGACCATCAGGAGCAGCAGGTTCGCTATGAAGAGCTGTTTCCTCGCTACATCGAGCAGCTTCGTCAGGCGTACTTCGACGACAGGCGCGAACAGATCGGCGACGTGGGCAAGGCCGTCCTCGCGGTGCTCGAACAGGACGACAGCTTGGACGCCGAGGTGCGCGAGACCGGTCAGCGTGCTCTTGCCGTGCTGAAGAACCGCTATGGCTACGAGGACTCGAGCGTCCGGGCGGCGCTCGGCGCCTTGATTGCAGAACGTCACCGCTAGCGAGTCTGCTCCGGCCCGATCCTTGCTGGGCCTTTGGCAAGCTGCGGGGCATACTCGTCCCGTGGAAGCACTCTTCACCCGCGAGCAATCCCGCCAAGTCGACGCGGACGCTGTGCAGCGCCTCGGCATACAGAGCCTCATCCTGATGGAGAACGCTGGCCGCGGCGCGACGGACGCGATTTGCGAGCGCTTCCCGCAGAGACTCGGGCGTGTGGTGCTGGTAGGTGGAACCGGCCAGAACGGTGGCGACGCATGGGTCGTGGCCCGGCGTCTGCGCGTGCTGGGCCACGAGCCGCTCGCCATCCTCGTCGGGGACCCGGCACGACTTCGCGGCGACGCCAAGCCCAACTGGATGCTGCTGCAGGCGCTCGACATCGAGACCGAGGTGCTCGCTCTCGATGCAGTGTCGCGGCTTGCGGGGAGGCTCGACGGAGCGACCCTTCTGGTCGACGGGCTGTTCGGCACGGGCTTGGACCGCCCGATCGAGGGCGGGTACGCCGCCGCCGTGGCCGCGCTCGACGCCGTCGATGCCCCACTCGTTTCGCTGGACCTGCCGAGCGGAATCGACGCGAATACCGGCGGGGTTCTGGGCAGGGCGCCCCATGCCGCCCTCACGGTGACCTTCGCCGGTCACAAGCGAGGGCTTCACCAGTACCCTGGCGTGGCCCATGCCGGTGAGGTTCGTGTGGTGGACATTGGCGTCCCCGCGCAGAGCCGGTCAGGCGCTTCTCTGTGGCGCGAAGCGGATCTCGCGCAGCTCATCGAGCCTCGTGCCGCCGATGCGCACAAGGGCCAAAATGGTCATCTGCTGGTGGTCGCGGGATCGCCCGGTACGACGGGCGCCGCGGTCTTGGCCGGGATGGCGGGCCTGCGGGCCGGAGCGGGGCTCGTGACCTTGGCGGCCCGCGCCGATACCCGGAGCGCGCTCGAGCAGAAGGTGGTCGAGCTCATGACGACGGAGCTTCCCGCGGAGGCGAGCCGCGATGCCGTCGAGCAATTGTGCGCGGGCAAGCGCGCCGTCGTCCTCGGCCCGGGCTTTGGTCTGGACGCGCAGGCCGCCCGCTGGACCGAAGCATTTCTGGACCACGCTCCACTGCCGGTGCTCGTCGATGCCGACGCGCTGACGCAGCTCGCGCGCCGCGGCATCGAGACACTCGGCAAAGCTGCTGGACCGCGCATCCTGACTCCACACCCCGGTGAGGCTGCACGGCTGCTCGGAGGCTCCTCGTCCGAGGTTCAGGAGGACCGCTATACGGCGGCCGCCGCGCTTGCGCGCCGCTCCGGGCACGTCGCAGTCCTCAAAGGGGCGCGGACCGTGGTAGCGGCCGGACAAGAGCTTCGGGTTTGTGCCGAGGGGACGCCGGCGCTCGGGGTCGCCGGGACGGGCGATGTGCTGAGTGGCACGGTGGGCGCGCTTGCCATGCAGGGCTCGCCGGCGGATGCCGCCATTGCAGGCGTCTTACTCCATGCGCTCGCGGGCGCGGAAGCCGCGCGCGCGGACCGCGGGCTCGTCGCCAGGGATGTGGTCAACGCGCTCCCGAGCGTGATCGGTCGTTTTGCACCGGCCTGCTAGCCGGGCGCATCGGGCGGGAGCGGAGCTACTTCGCGCGCACGGAGCTCTGCGTCTTGAGCTCCATTTGCATGCTCTGTGCTGTCTGGCCTTCGACGGCTGGAAGGAGCATTTTCATAGTGCCCTTGGTCGACATGGTCGCCGACTCCGGCATGAGCGCGTAGAGGCGCGCTTCGGAGCGGCCCGTGCCGTTCGACTCGAGCGCTAGCAGCTCGTAGGACCGCTCCGGCGCGCCGCCGGGCAACGCGATAGTTTGCTTCTCAGCATGCCGCTGCGCGATGATTTTCGTGTGCAGCTCCTCGTCGGTGAGCTTGGTGATCTCGAAGGTCGAAACCTGGCGCACCGTCGCGCCGCCTTCCTGAAACGATTCCGCGTAGGTCCACTTGGCGCCCTCGCCGATCTTGTCTTCCGGAAGGGGCACCAAGCTCGCATCGATGAGTCGCTCCAAAGTGTCCAAAAGGCCCGGGTCCGCGGCGCGCCTTGCCTCCGAGTCGGTGAACTCGACGTCGCGAATTCGGCCCAAGGAGTCGGCCGCGTAGCTTCCCTTGAGTCCGACTAGTGTCGAGGCGGAACGCTTCATGACCGCAACGCTCTCGGGTTCAGTGGCCGCGCTGGGCTGCACCGTGGCTCCGAGCACTTCGAAGCTCAGTCGCGCGGTTCCGTCCTCGCTCACGTCCTTGGTCTGCACGCGGAGCTCGAACGTCACCTGGGGGCCCACGGTCTCGGGCATGGGCTGAATCCCCAGCTTGGTCAGGACGGAGAACTGGCTGCTGAGCTCGGCGTCCTGTGACTGCCCCGGGCTAAACTTCCAACGAGGCTTGAGAAAGGGTGAGCGACCAGCCGAGACGAGCTGGACGCCGTCCGGGGCGGCTTTGACGTCCGCGGGGGCGTTCGCCGCTTCGTTGAGGCGCTCGGAGCTGGCGGGCGAACCGGAGCGGTCGCTCCGTGAACAGCCGAGCGAGATTGATAGGGCCATCATGAGGACAAAAAGCTGCCTGCAAGGTCTATGCATGACACCATTTCTAACGGATCTGCGCGGATATTTCACGGTTTGATCGCCTCTTCATGAGTCATCGTGAGCCGGCGCAAAAACAAGACGAGGCCTTCGGGATAGCCGAGCTCCCGAGCGACCTATGCGTAGCAGTGACAGGAAGCCGCGCGCTTCCTCCATGACTTCTTCGTCGGCGCCCCTCATGCCGTCCATGAAGTCGAGGTAGGCGCGACCGAGACTCCCCTCGGGCACGTTCGCTAGGCTCTCGCGATCATCGAGCTTGGCCGCGAGGTCGGACCGTTCTTCGGCGAGCGGCCCGTGGCACGACTGTCGTTCGGCGTTCGCGGCGCAAAGCGCGAGCCGCTCGAGCCTCTGATCGGATCGCCTGGATGGTGCCGAGCCATCGACAGGCTGGCACGACAGCCTGTCACAGCACGGACAAGCTGACCTGGGCTCCGCTCAGCGGAAGCGGAATTGCAGGGTTTTTCCTGTTGGCATCGGCATTGCAAAGAGCCCTGCTGAGGGTGACTGAGCACAGGCAGGAGAATGCCCATGCAAACGAAGAAGCAGTACGAGCGAGAAATCCTTCCTCACGTTCCCGAGCTGACCCGGGCGGCGCTGCGGTTGGCCCGTAACGCCGCGCTCGCAGACGATCTCATGCAGGAGTCGCTCACGCGGGCCTGGCAGGCCCGGGAGAGATTCCAGTCCGGCACGAATGCCCGGGCCTGGATGCACAGAATTCTCTTCAACACTTACATCAATCATTACAGACAGAAGCGGCGCGAAACCGAAGCGATGCTCGAGCTTCGCCATGAGCTGAAACCGCTCAGGCGCGAGCCCTGCGACGGACTCGGGGACGAGGTGCGGCAGGCCTTGGCGGCGCTCTCGCCCGAGTTCCGGGAGGCCGTGCTGCTCGTGGACCTGGACGACATGTCGTACCAGGACGCTGCGGAGACGCTGGCTTGTCCGGTCGGGACCGTCATGTCCCGGCTCCACCGAGGACGTAAGCAGCTACGTGGACGGCTCGAGCACTACGCGGTGAAACAGGGGGTCTTGCGTCAGGCCGCCTAAGCCTTGAGGCGCCCGGATTCCTAAACCCCGGAAATCCGATGTGAAAACCATGGGGTACGGGCTAAACGCCCGGGAGGCTTGACGAAACCCCTCGTGGTTTCCAAATTGGCGCCCATGGCCAAGACGTATGCCGACCTGCTTCAGGAGGTCAAAGGGCAAATCCGACAGGTTTCCCTCGACGACCTCAAGCAACGCTTAGATGCGGGCGAGGAGTTCATCCTGCTCGATGTCCGGGAAAAAGACGAGTGGCGCCAGGGACACATCCCCGGTGCGCTGCACGTGCCCCGCGGCTTCCTAGAAATGCAAGCTGCTTCGAGGTTGCCGGATAAAGATGCCAAGATCGTTGCGTATTGTGCCGGCGGCATCCGCTCTGCGTTTGCGACGAAGGTCCTGCAGGATCTCGGCTACACAGACGTCGAGTCCGCCAATCCCGGCTACAACCAGTGGAAGGACCAGGGCTTTCCGACGACGCAGCCCTTTGCGTTCACCGACGCGCAGCTCAACCGCTACTCGCGTCATCTGCTTCTGCCCGAGGTGGGCGAGCAAGGGCAGGCGAAGCTGCTTCAGGGCCGCGTGCTGCTGCTCGGCGCAGGTGGGCTCGGTTCGCCCGCGGCGCTCTACTTGGCGGCCGCTGGCGTCGGCACGCTCGGCCTCGTCGATGGAGACGTCGTCGACGAGTCGAACCTGCAGCGGCAGGTGATTCACGGCCTAGACCGAGTCGGTGAGTCCAAAGTGAAGAGCGCGGCGCGCACCATCAAGAACCTGAACCCGGACATCAACGTCATCGAGTTCAACGAGCGCCTCACTCGGCAGAACGTCGACCGCATCTTCGATCAGGACTGGGACGTCATCGTCGACGGCCTCGACAACTTCGCGACCCGCTACCTCGTGAACGACGCCAGCGTCTGGAAGAACATCCCCGTCGTGCACGGCTCGATCTTCCGCTTCGACGGGCAGGTGACTACTTTTTGGCCGCACCACGGCCCCTGCTACCGCTGCCTCTACCCGGAGCCGCCGCCGCCACATCTGGCGCCGAGCTGCGCCGAGGCGGGCGTGCTCGGCGTGCTGCCGGGCGTGGTCGGCGTCATTCAGGCGACCGAGGCGGTCAAGATCGTCCTCGAGCGTGGTGAGCCGCTCACGGGCCGACTCCTCCAGTACGACTCCCTGCAGATGAAGTTCCGCCAGTTCAAGCTGCGTCGAAACAAGGACTGCCCGGTCTGCGGTGATCATCCGACGATCACCGAGTACATCGACTACGAAGGATTCTGCGCCGGCGGCTGAGTTCGCTACACTGATCGGCATGAGGCGGTCAGTGTGGGGGCTCATCGCGATGCTTTGCTGGGCCTGCTCTTCGGGTGCCGAAGAGCGCGCCCGGCAAGGCATAGAGCACGCAGGACAAGCCCAGGGTCGAGGCGCTCATCGCGGCGGACCTCGAGGCTCACCAGGCTGCTGTCGCCGCCGCCGCCGAAAAACTCCGGCGCGGCTTCGCCGTCGAGGACTCGCTTCGCCGTGAGCGCGAGATGCGCGCGGCGCTGAGAATCCTGCAGGACCCGAAGAAAGGCATCGAGGCTTTCGTCGCCTCGCCGATGAGCTTCTTGGCCGCCGTCGATGCGCAGGGACGGGTCGTGGCGCGCGACCGCGAGCCAGACCGGATGAAGGGGCAGGACTTCAAGACCCGTTTCGACGTGGTCCAAGAAGCCCTGCGAGGCGATCCTGCGATGGGCCTTGGGGAGTTCTACGCGGAGGACCCAAACATGCCCTCGTCCTGGTCCATTCTCTTCGCCGCGCCGGCTGTCGAAGGGGACGAGGTTCGGGGCGCGGTGATCGCAGGCATCCCGCTCTGGCGCATGGCGCAGCGCCTCAGCCGTCAGCTCCGACTGGAGCATGCAGCCGACATCGAAAAGGGACTTGGCGTCTGGGTCTACGTCTACAAAGGCAATCGCGTCTTCCACTGGGACACGCCTCCAGAAGTGGACGCGGTAATTCCTGCCCCGGAGATCTGGGCCGAGGGCCTTCAGCGCTCACCCGATGGCTTTACGGGCACCGCCATGGTCATGGGCGAGCCCTACGTCTACGGCATCTATCCGATGCGCTCCCTCGGTCCCGACGTGGGGACCATCATCTTTCGCACTGAGTCCTGAAGACCACTCTTCGACCCCAGTGCGAACTCGTTTATAGCTACTGAGATGGACTACCCTAGCAAGTTCGGACCCTGGGCCCTGGTCGTCGGCGCCAGCACCACCATAGGCGAGCAGTTCGCACGCCAGCTCGCAGAGCGAGGCATGAACGTCGTCCTCGTCGCCCGTCGCGAGCAGCTGCTTGAAGACATCGAAGCCGACATCGGTCGAGAAGCAGGCGTCGAGACCCGAGTGGTCGCGATGGACCTCATGGAAGACGGCGCCGTCGACCGCCTAGCCGACGCGCTCGCGGACCTGCCGATCGGCCTGCTCGTCATCAACGCCAACCTGCACAAGGTCAACCTGTTCCACAAGATGGACCTCGACACCAAGCTGCGCACGCTTCGCATGAACACCGAAGTGCCGGTTCGGATCGTGCATCACTTTGGGGCGCAGATGGTCGCGCGACGGCGGGGCGGCATCTTGCTCGTCAACGCGCTCAATGCGCTCACCCCGCTCGAGATTGATGGCATGTTCCAGGCCACGAAGGCCTTCCTCATGCTCTTCGGTGAGAGCCTCTGGACCGAGTATCGCCGACACGGCGTCCAGGTCTGCATCACCATGGTGAATGGGATCGAGGGCTCGGAGAGCTACGAGGCCAAGCTCAGCCCAGCGAGCCGTCTCGTCGCCAAGCTCATCGGCGGGTCCATGGCGCCCGAGCGCATCGTGCGGCGCACCCTCAGCAAGTTTTCGCCAAAGCGTCCCGTCATCGTCCCGGACTTCATCATTCCCATCAACCGTCTCTCGACGCGAATGATGACCCTCGCGCGCCTCAGCCACGGGGGGCTGCTCAATCGCGGTCTGTCGCACGTCTTCGGCCTGTTCTTGGACGGCGACGAGGTAAAGGGCGCGCTCGAGTCCGAGATCCATCCAGAGCCGGGGCCGGAGCACAAGACGCCCGAGGGTGACCGTAGCGCGCGAGGCTAGGCGAGACGCGTGTCAACCGTGGGGCGTTCGTCCCTGGAGCCGGCACAGCGCCTGCGCGGGGCTCAAGGAGAGCGTCCAGGGGCCCAGCAGGTCTGGGGCGCGGGTCGCTTCCCGCCATTGCGCCAGGAACTCGTCCCGGGGCCAGGCTGTGGCGCCGAAGCGGGCGAGGTGGTCGGTCGGGACTTGGCAGTCGACGATGCTGAAGTCCCAGAGGGCGAGCTGGCCGAGGAGTGTGACGAAGGCGACCTTGCTGGCATCGGGGAGGGTCGAAAACATGGACTCGCCGGCGAAGCCTCGGCCGACGGCGACGCCGTAGAGGCCGCCGACCAGCGCGTCGCCGTCCCATGCCTCGATGCTGTGCGCGTAGCCTCGCTCGTGAAGGCCCAGGTAGCCCTCGCGTAGCTCGTCGGTGATCCAAGTGCCGTTCTGGTTGGGGCGTTGGACCGAGGCGCAGGCTTGGACGACGCGCTCGAAGGCCTGGTCGGCCGTGATTCGTAGTGTGCTGCGGCGCAGGATTTTACGGAGCGACCGGGAGATGTGGGCGCGCCGTGGAACGAGCGTAAAGCGGGGGTCCGGAGAGAACCAAAGTAGGGGGTAGCCTTCCGCGGGCCAAGGGAAGATGCCGTCGCGGTACGCGGCCAGGAGCCGTTCGGGCGAGGCGTCGCCACCGACGGCGACGATGCCTTCCTCGTTGGCGCCCTCCGGAGGCGGGAAGCTGAGCTCTTTGCCGAGAAGATAAACGGGCATGGGCACGACGCAGCCGCTTCCGCGGGCGACGCTATCCTAGCGCGCTCTGGCCGCTCATGCCTGAATTGCCGGGTCCTGTGAGTGGACGAAGTCCAAGGCGATGTCGTCGTCGAGGACTTTGACCAGCGCTTTGCCGCCCTCGGCGAGGTCTCCGAAGACCATGGCTTCGGCGAGGGGCTTCTTGATCTTGCTTTCGACCAGGCGCGCCATCGGGCGGGCACCCATGCGTGGGTCGTAGCCGTGCTCGGCCAGCCAGTCGCGCGCGGCCTCGCTGAGCTCTAGGCTAACTTGCTTCTGGCTCAGCATCTCTCGCAGTAGGCCGACCTCCTTGTCGACGACCTTCCGGATGACGTCGATCGGGAGCCCGCCGAAGTAGACGATGGAGTCCAGGCGGTTGCGGAACTCTGGCGTGAAGATTCGCTCGAGGGCTTGTCTGGCGCGCCCGTGGGCGTAGTCGGCGGGCTGCTCGCCACTGCCGAAGCCGACGACTTTTTCGGTGGCTTCGAAGGCGCCGGCGTTGGTGGTCATCACCAAGACGATGTTGCGAAAGTCCGCCTCGCGACCGTTGTTGTCCGTCAGCTTTGCGTGGTCCATGACCTGGAGCAGGATGTTGAACAGCTCAGGGTGCGCTTTTTCGATCTCGTCGAGGATGAGCACTGCGTGAGGGTGCTTGCGAATGGCGTCCGTGAGGAGTCCGCCTTGGTCGAAGCCGACGTAGCCCGGCGGAGCGCCGATGAGCCGGGAAACGGAGTGACGCTCGCCGTACTCGCTCATGTCGAAGCGTAGGAGCTCCACGCCCATGGCCTTGGCGAGCTGTCTGGCCAGCTCGGTCTTTCCGACGCCGGTCGGTCCCGCGAAGAGGAAGGAGCCGATGGGTTTCTCATCAGCGCGCAGGCCCGCGCGAGAGAGGGTGATGGCGCTTACGACTTTGTCGATGGCCTCGTCCTGGCCGAAGATGACCTTGCGAAGCATCGGGCCGAGCTCTTTGAGCTGGTCGCGCTCCTTGGCGGTGACGGCCTCGACGGGAACGCGAGCCATCTTGCTGACGACTTTTTCGATGTCGGTCACGGTGATGCGGTGCGTGCGCTCCTTCTCCGGGCGCATGCGGTCGAACGCGCCGGCCTCGTCGATGACGTCGATGGCCTTGTCGGGCAGGTGGCGCTCGACGATGTGCTTTTGCGCGAGGTGTACGGCGGCTTCGATGGCGTCCTCGTCGTAGCGCACGTCGTGGTGCTCTTCGTAGCTCGACTGTAGGCCCTTCAAGATCGCAATCGTGTCCTCGACGCTCGGCTCGGTGATCTCGATCTTCTGGAAGCGCCGGGCCAAAGCGCGGTCCCGGTCCAGGTGCTTGAAGTCCGCATGGGTGGTGGACCCGAGGCAGCGCAGCTGCCCGGAGGCCAGGGCTGGCTTCAAGATGTTGGACGCGTCCATCGAGCTGCCGGTCGTGGCGCCCGCGCCGACGATGGTGTGGATTTCGTCGATGAACAGGATTGCGTTGTCGAGATCCTGAAGGCGCTTCATCACGGCCTTGAGGCGCTCCTCGAACTGTCCGCGGAACTTGGTTCCGGCGAGCAGCGCGCCCATGTCGAGTGAGTAAATCTGCGCGTCGGTCAGCACCTCGGGTACGTTGCCCTCGTAGACGCGCCGCGCCAGACCTTCCGCGATGGCGGTCTTGCCGACTCCCGGCTCTCCGACGAACACCGGGTTGTTCTTGCGCCGTCGGCACAGGACCTGGACGGTGCGGTCTAGCTCGGCATCGCGGCCGATGAGCGGGTCGATGCGGCCCTCGGCGGCCTCGGCGATCAGGTCGGTCGCAAAGGCCTCGAGCGGGTCACGCCCGGCGAAGCCGTCGTCATCGTCTTCGTCGTAGCCCGCGTCGCTGTAGTCCTCGCCCTCGCCAGGGACGATGTCCGTGCCGCCACCGTGCGCGATGAAGCGCTTGAGCTCGAAGGCGCTCAGGCCCTCCTGCTGAAGCAGGTAAGCCGCGTAGGACTCTTCTTCTTTGAGCAGCTGGACGAGCACGTTGCCGCCGTCGATGGTCTTCATCTCTGAGGAGATCGCGTGGATGGCCGCCCGCTGGAGCACGCGCTCGACAGCCAGCGTCTGGCGCGGTTCGACGGTGACGCTCTCGGGTACGCGGGTCAGCTGCTCTTGAATGAAGTCTTCGAGCTCGCGCCGAAGACGCTTCACGTCCACACCGCAGGCCTCTAGGGCCGTGGCCGCGCTCGGGTCCTCGGTGAGCGCGAGGAGCAGGTGCTCCAATGTCACGTACTCGTGCCGCATGAACCCGGCCCGATCGAAGGCCTTTCGCAGGGTTGCTTGCAGCTCCTTGGCAATGATGGGGCTCGCCATGCCTAACCCTCCTGCTCCTCTGGTTCCATGCTCAGTCGGAGCGGAAACTCCTGCTCTCGCGCCAAGCGCTCGACCTTGCTGACCTTGGTTTCAGCCACTTCCCGAGTGTACACGCCTGCCACACCCACTCCGTTGTTGTGCACGTGCATCATGATTCGAATGGCGCTCTGCTCGTCGAGGTGGAACACGGTATGCAAAACGGCAACCACGAACTCCCGTGTAGTATAATCGTCATTATGCAGAAGCACTCGAAAAAGGCGGGGACGCTTCAGCTTCTTCTCGGGCTGGACCCGAGTGATGGTACCGGCGTCATTGTCCAGCTTGTCGGCCATGATTCAGTCTAGCGCAGACAGATGTAAGGCTGAATCCGGCGGTTCGCTAGGCCTACTCGAGCACGACGCGCAGATAAAATCTCTGATTCGTGCCGTTCTTGAAGGTCACGGAGTCCTCGGTCGCGTCGATCAGCAGAAAAGTATCCCCCCCGGGCTGCCCGGCCAAGGCGCCGTCGGGCGAGAAGGACATGTAGGCAAAGAACTCAGCGGGGACGCGGCCCAGCGAGTGAGGAAACTCGTACATGGTCTTCCCGGCGTACTCGAACCAGTCACAGCTGTCGTCCGGCGGCACAGACTCCCAAATGCCCACCTCGTTGACCCCGGAGCAAGGTAGCTCGGACGGTTCGACGATCACGAGCTCGGTGGGGTCTTCATTCGCACATGCGGTGGCGAGGAACGCGAGCGAGAGGGTGAGGGCGACGACTGTTCTAGGCGGCATCAGAGCCCTGGGCATAGTACGCACGGACGGTGGCGACCAGTGCTTCGACGCTCGCCGTGTCCGCCGTGGCGCGGATGTCGAGGCCCAGACTCTTGGCGGTTTGAGTGGTGACGTCACCGATGGAGAACAGGTCCAGTTCGTTTAGGCGCCGCAGCCCCGCCTCGTCCAGGAGCTCGCAAAGATGGCGCACCGTCGAAGAGGAGGTAAACAGCACGGCATCGAGCTCGTCCGGGTGGACGAGGCTCCGGATGCGCGCCTGCTCGGCAGGTTCAGGTGGGAGGGTCCGATAGGCGGTCACGACGTCGACGATGGCGCCTGCGGCACGAAGCGCTTCTGGCAGCAGCTCTCGGCCGATCTCGGCGCGCGGAAGAAGCACCCGGGCGCCTGCCTCGAGCCGAGGCTGAAGCAGACTGGCCACACCTTCGGCCCGGGAGTCCTGGGCCGTCAGGTCGGCCCGGATTCCGTGATGGCGCAGAGCCTGGGCGGTCTTCACGCCAATGGCGCAGACCTGCGCATCCCCTAGGGCCCGAGCGTCGAGCCCGAGCTGCTCGATGGCCTCGAACGCGTATTGCACCGCGTTTGCGCTGGTGAACAGGAGCCAGTCGTAACTCCGCAGTGCTTTGCTGGCGTCGAGCAGCGGGGCGCGGTCTTCGGCGGGGACGATGCGAATCGTCGGCGCCAGGACGGGCTGTGCCGCTTCGTCGCGCAGCAGCTGTGCCAGGCTGCCTGCCTGCCGAGGGGTGCGCGTGACCAGAATGCGCTTGCCGAACATCGGCTTGCGGTCGAACCAGCGCAGCGAATCGCGAAGGCGAACCACGTCGCCGACGATTGTGATGGCCGGCAGCCCGAGCCCCGCCTGGACGGCCAGCTCGGCGATGTTGCCGACGGTGCCGACGATGGTGCGCTGCTTGGGCAGCGAGGCCCATTGAACGACCGCTGCGGGGGTGTCCGGGGGGCGACCGTGCTCGACCAGGTTCTTCATCAGCGTGTCGAGCTTGCGCATCCCCATGAAGATGACGAGCGTCTGGGTCGCCGTGGCCAACTTGCTCCAGTCGTGGCGACTACGGTCTTTCTCGACGGACTCCGTGGCTGTGATGTAGGCCACGCTCGAGGCTAGATCCCGGTGCGTCAGCGAGAGCCCGGCGTACTCCGTCGCGGCCATCGGTGATGGAACGCCGGGCACGACCTCGAACTCGATTCCGTGCTCAGCGAGGGCCTCGGCTTCCTCCGAGCCACGGCCGAACAGATAGGGGTCGCCACCCTTGAGCCGGACGACGCACTTCCCTTGGCGCGCGGCCTCGACGAGTCGCTCGTTGATTTGAGATTGCCGCTCGCTCGCGCGTCCGGCCCGCTTTCCAACGAACACGAGCTCCGCATCCGGCCGACAGGCCGCGAGCTGGTCGGGGTGAACCAAGGCGTCGTACAAGACGAGGTCCGCGGCCTGGAGTCTGCGAAGGCCACGGCTGGTGATCAGCTCCGGGTCACCTGGACCCGCGCCCACGAGATAGACCTTGCCCGGCGCCGTCTGAGCCACTCAGCGCTTGCCTGGACTTTCGGGTGGGTTGTCGCTCTGGGCTTCGGCCTCCGCCGCGGCCTCAGCCTTGCGGCGTCCGCGCCGGGCCCTCTTTGGGACGGCTCTGGCCTTGACCTGTGGGCGCACGCCGCCGGCCTCGTTCGGGATGAAGCGGATCTCCGTCTTGATCTCGAAGGAGAGGCTGGTCAGGGCCCGGTAGAACTCGCCAGCGATATCGGTGGCTTCGAGAAAGTCGCGAACCTCGCCGGCGACACCGCGGACCAGCGCGTTCTTGGTTTCGTCGATCTGGGTAAAGACGTAACTGAAGAGCTCCTTCGGGATCTTTCCCCCGTCCTGCGTTACGCCGCGCAAGGCTTCGTTCGCGGTGCTCAGCGTGAGCACGCCCGCCTCGATGCCCTTTTCCAAGGCCTTGCGGAAGGCCTCGCCGAAGGCGCCCTCCGACCAGCGTTTAGCGCGCTCCGGTCCGCGCTCCTCGAAGTCCTCTTCGCCCATTTCGTCGTACTCTTCAGGCATCGTCTTAGTGAGCTATCCCCGTCCAGGGTGGGGGTCAAGCCCCTGCGCGCGCTCGAAGCACCGCAGGAACCCGCGTCGGCGCTGCCCCCCAAGGGGCGAAGAGTGCCTCGGTTCCGAGACTATCTCAGCCCTGTCCGAGGAAGGGCGCAAGAATCTGGCTAGCGCTTAGACCCGGTGCGGGGTCCCCTCGTTATTCTTATCGTTATCGTTCAATGGCTAGAGCGCTATGATTCCGAGCATCCGCCCCGTCTGCCTGGCGCGTTGTGACCGAAGCGAACCCGGTGACGAACTCCAGAAGAGGTCGAGTCCCAGACTTCCATGAGGCTTGCAATCGTCGCGATGGGCCAAGCGCATCGCAGGCCCTGCGGACGAGCTCGCCAGTGGTCGCGAAGGCGACTTTGTGGTGCGCCGGCAATCGACTGCGACATTGCGTCGCGGTTTGCCTCCGGGCCGGAACTCATTGACTATGTTGGGCTTCACGTCGTGACACCATTCGCGGAGAAGCATCTCGGTTCCGGCGTAACGAGTACACTCCGTTGGGCTGAGGCCATGCTCGTGGACTCACGGGCTGGTGGCTCAGATGGCTTGTCTTAGCCCGTCGTGGACAAGCGCACCTGCGCCACAAGTCTTGATAAAAAAAATGCAGACAGTTATACGAAACAGGATGCAGTCGCGCACAGACTCTTTAGAAGCACTTCGAGCGAAAGCGGAGGAAGCTCTCGAGTCGTCTTCGAAGCGTGCGCTTCCGCTGCTGGTCAAGCTGCTCGACAAGGCTGACGAGGGAAGCGACGAAGCCTTGTATGCGCACCGTCACCTGGCCGAGCTCTATCTCGAGTCCAACCCGTGGAAGTCGGCGCTGCATCTGCGTACGCTGCTCGCTTCCTGTGAGGACGACGACGTGCTGCACGCGCTGGTCGGTCTGTGCCACGCGCTACTCGGAAACTACCGAGTCGCAGTTCGCGCATACAAGCGCGCCGCGAACCTCGCTCCCAACACGCCCTGGTACCACCACAACCTCGGCCACCTCATGGACATCGCGTTGAGCGATGCGGTCGGCGCCGAGCCGTACTTGCGGCGCGCCTTCGAGCTCGAGCCTGATCACGATGAAATCGTCGGCTCACTCGCGCACTGCGTGGCCAGGCTCGGTGACCTAGAGGAGGCGCGCAGGCTCGCGGAGCTCGCGCGCATGGCCGCGCCTTGCAACCCGGACCATGTCGCCTTGCTCAGATGGATCGACGACGGCGCCAAAGAAAGCACGGGCACGAGCTCGGTGCCGACGCCCCGCTTTCCAAAGGGCGACCAGGTCGTCGCGATGCTCGACAGCAAGATGAGAGACGCCGGCTTCTCTCTGGCGCAGGTGGAGCGCGCGAAACAGCTCTGGGCCGACATGCAAGAGCACTGCGCTATGCGGGTGACCAAGCCCGAGGTTCTGGCGGCCGCGCTCGAGTACGCGATTGCGGTCGTCGACCAGCGCCCGGACTTGACCCAGGCTGAGATTGCGCGCCGCTACGGCGTCGCACCGACCTCAGTGTCCGCCCGCTTCGCGCAAATCCGAAACGCGCTGGCGCTGCGTCCAGGCGACCCGCGGTATGCCGCCTCTCGCTGAAAACTAGCTCTCGAGGGTCCCCTTGGCCTATTCGTTCAACATGCCGGGCTTCGCATCATGAGGGGCTGCACGTCATGAAGGGCCGCACATGTTGAACGGCCGCCCATGATGAACAGCTTCGCGGGAGCCTCGACGCTGTGTCGCGTGCTGATGACTCTCGGGCGCACGGGGGCGACGGGGCGTTTGTGCGTCGACGCCGGCGGCGGCGGACAGGGGTTTCTGTGTTTGCTTGACGGCTGCATCACGTCTGTGGGGCTCGAGGGGGCGGAGTCGAAGCCCCTGGGCGATGTTCTCGATGCCTGTGGCGCCTGGGACGAGGCGCGGCATGCGGAGGCGCTTCGTCACTCGGATGTGGCGAGCCCGGTGGGGGCGTGGCTGGTGCGGAACGGGGTGAGCTCCGCTGCTTCCGTAGCGGCCGCGCTGAGGGCGCAGGCCGTCAACCGTATGCAAGTCATGTGCGGCTGGGAGGCGCTCGAGCTCAGCTTCGAGCGCGGGCAGGCGTCCGGCTTGCCTCAGCCCATGTTCGAGCCCTTGCCGACACCGAGCGTGATCCTCGAGATGCTGCGCGTCTGGGTTCCGCGCGCCGACCTCGTCCTGAGCTGCGCGCGACTGACGGGGAAGTCATTTCAGCTCAATGCTGCAGGCCGCGCCTTGCAGTCGCAGCGCGACATCCTGCGCGAGCCCGAAGAGCGGCTGCTCGAGCTATTGGGAGACGGGACTCCCGTGGAGCAGGCCGTCGTGCGTTCCGGTGCCGGTCCCTGGGGGTTCGGCTTCGTTCACGCCCTGGAGCTCATCGTCGCCATCGAGCCCAAGAGCCTCAGCGCGTACCCGCTGCTCCTTCAGAAGCGTCGCCAAATCCGCGAGGCCGCTTCCCCGTACACCTTGCTCGATCTTTCGCCGGGAGCGGGACCGCAAGAAGCGCGCAAAGCCCTGCGTCGCCTCGTCGCCGACTTGCATCCGGACCGCCTCGGCGACGGCGTCCCCGAGGCGCTCCACCGCGTGTGCAGCGAGGTCATCCGGGCGCTCGTCGCCGCGGACTCGCGGATCTCCGGTTCGCGCTAGGAGCCTAGGGCTGCGCTGCGCCGAGCGCCTGCAGCTGTTCTCGGCAGTCGTGCGCCTGCGGGTTGATTCTTAGACAGGCTTGCGCGGCGGCAACGGTGCGGTCCGGGTCGCTATCCCTCAGGGCCTGGGTGATGTAGGGGAAATACGATGGGGCTTCGTCTTTGGGGCTGCTGTGCATCCAGCCCTCCAGGAGGGCGACAGCCTCTTGTCGGCGCTCCGAGGCGATCAAGGCACTAGCCAGCCCGGTTCGGTAAATGATCTGCGTGGGGTCACGCTCGAGGGCTTCACGCAGATAGCGGACGGCTTCCTCGTTCTGTCGGATACCGAGTAGGCTCAGGCCGAGGTAGCCGTAGCCATGCCCCGAATCGGGAGCGGACTCGATGACCGAGCCGTAGAGGGCTCCGTCGTTGGCAAAATCGTAAGTGAACCTGTGCAGGAGCACCGCCAGTAGACCGAGGTAAGCCGTTAGCGCGACGGACAGGATGGTCTTCATGCGCGGCCGCTGAAGGGCGCTCACTTTGCGAAGCTGTGTCGCGAGGCTGTCGACGACCCCGGCGCTGAGGCCGGCGACCGGCAGGTAGAGGTAGCGACCAAAGCCAGGCCAGTTCTGCAAGGTGATCACGACGACCGGCGCTAGCGTCAGGGCGAAGAAGATGAGCGACCAGCTCAGACTCGGCTGATGACGGCGTGAAGCGACGGCCAAAAGGAGCAGGCCGACGGCCAGTCCGGTCAGTAGCCAAAGCAGTGCCGGTGAAAGATCCGCGTAGGCGTCCGACAGGGAGCGTAGGTAGGGGGGACTCGGTACGAAGGCCGTCAACAGACCATCGAAAAAGAGGACCCCAAAGTTGCGAACCGCTTCGAAGAGCTGGCTCACATCGCGATGCGATTGACCGCTGCCGAGCACCGAGGCTCGGACGAACAGATAGCCGACGCCGGCTAGACAGGGGGCCCCTAGGGCCTTTGCGCGGTCCCGCCAGCGGGGGAGATGGCTGCTGAGGCTTGGCCAGAGGAGCAGGGCGGGGAGGACGCCCATGGCGACCTCTTTGGACAGCAAGGCCGCTAAGAACAGCACGCCCGAGAGCGCGTAGGCCGAAGCCCGGGCGCTCGTGATCGCCCGGTCCCAGACCAGCAGCCCGCTCAGCGCGAAGGCGGTGCAAAGCGGGTCGGAGCGTCCGTTGATCCAAATGTGCGCCTCTCCGATCCACGGCGAGAGCCCGAACCAGGCCGCTGCCAACCAGGCGTAGCGACGGTTCTCCTCCGCCATGAGGCGCTTGGCGATGGCGTACACGAGGCTCACGTTGAGCAAGTGCAGCAGTAGATTGGTCACGTGGTACCCGAGCGGGTTCCGGCCCGTGAACGCCGAGTCGATGGCGAATGTCGCCAGCGTGAGTGGACGGTAAGTGTCTACCGAGGCCGCGGTCTGCTGCTCGGTGACGTAGAGGGTATTGTGAAGGAAGAACGACGGGATGTTGGCGAGCTCGTGAATCCGGTCTGCGGCGATGAAGACGTAGAGGTCGTCGAATACGAAACCGTTCCAGAACACGGGCAGCAGCACCAGGGCCGTCGCCGCAATAACGAAGGCGAGCGGTAGAAGTCCGGAATCCTTGCGGGACATGCGGACTTCGACTACTCGACGCTGGCCAGCACGTGGCCGACGATGGGTGCGTTGTCGGGATGCCCGAGCTGGGCTTCGAGGGCTGCGCGGTAGTCCGGCCCGAGGTCCGGGTCCTGGGTCAGCTCCCGGAGCCGCCTGGAGCAAGTCCGCCACTCCCTGTTGATCCGCAGGCAGGCGAGCGCGGCCCCAACAGCGCGATCGGGGTCGCTTCGCTCTACGGCGTTCATGATGCGGAATAGGTACATCGGCGCCTCACCGACCGTGCCGCTGCGGAGCCAGCGCTCGAGGAGCTCTAGCGCATCGTTCTGCCGCCCAGTGTCAATGAGTGCCTGCGCATAGCCCGTGCGGTACTTGATGTTGTCGGGGTCGCGCTCCAGGGCCTGTTCGAGATATTTGATGGCGGGTTCGCTTTGGTTGATGTTCACCAGGCTCATGCCCAAATAGCCATAGCCGTATGGAGCGTCCGGGGCCGCGTCGATGACGGCGCCGTACAGAGTGCCGTCACTCTCGAAGTCGTACACGTAGCGGTGCAGCAGCAGCGCGCTCAGGCCGAGGTAGGCGCCGATCGCGACGCCGAGCACCTGCTTCATTCGCGGCTTCTGAAGAAAGCCGGCCCGCTGAACCGAGCTCATCAAGGCATCCACTAGACCGATGCCGAGGCCGGCCCAAGGCAGGTAAAGATATCGGCCAAAGCCGGGCCAGGTCGAGGTCGTGATCGTGACCGCCGGTGCGAGTGTGCACGCGAAAAACGCGACCGACCAGGCGAGCGTGGGCTGCCGCCGACGAAAAAGGAAGACGATGGCGATCAGCGAGAGCGCCAGGCCGGTGATGAGCCAGCTCGCAGCGGGGCTGACAGCGTCATAGCCGTACGACAACACACGCAGATAGGGCGGCGCGGGAAGCAGCACGGCACGCAGTGCGTCAAAAAACAGGAGTCCGTAGTTGCCCAGCGTACCAAACAGCATCGATAGGTCTTGTTGTGACTGAGAACCGCCGAGGACTCGAAAACGAACCAACGAGTACAGCCCGACGGCTGCCGCCGGCGCCACCAGCGGCCATAGGCGCTCCGTCCAGCGAGAGCGCTCTCGGACCAGGTTGGGCCAGAGCAGCAAGGCCGGGAGCGCTCCGACCGCGACTTCCTTGCACAGCAGCGCAGCAAAGAAAAGGACGAGGCAGAGCGCGTGCAGGGCCAGATTCCTTTCGCGCAAACCCCGATCCCAGGCGAGCATCGCGCCGAGTACGAACGCGGCGCAGAGCGGGTCCGAACGCCCGTTGATCCAAATGTGCGCTTCGCCGAGCCAGGGGGAGAAGGCGAACAGCGCCGCGGCCAGCCATGCCCAGTGCCGATTCTTCTCCGACATGGCTGCTCGGGCGGTGAAGTAGACGAGCGTGATGCAGGCGAGCTGCAGAATCAGGTTCGTGATGTGGTAGCCGAGCGGATCTCGGCCCGACCAAGCCGAGTCGAGCGCAAAGCTGGTCAGCGTGAGAGGTCGATACGTCTCCGTCATGGCCGGGTCGACGCTCCCTGCGGCGGACATCGTGTCCTGTAAGAAAAAGGACGGGATGTTGGCTAGATGATGAATCCGATCGTTCAGAACGAACACGAACATGTCGTCGTAGACGAAGCTGTTCGAGAACACGGGGATCATGAGCAGGCAGGTCACGGCTATGACCGCCGTCAGTAGAGCCCCGGCAGAGACTGTCCCCCTCATCATTCGAGCAGTCTAGTCAGGCACTCGAAGAGCCTCAACTATGGAGCCTTCGGAGACTCACTCGACGCGCTGGTGCACCTGAAGAGGGCCGAGCGGCTGCATTTGCCCGTCGACAGTGAGCACCGCAGCCCGCTCGAAGCGGGAGCGCACGGAATCACCGTCGAGGTCACCCTCGGCACTGAGGGTGATCCTGGGGGTCTCCCCATCCCCAACGAGACCGCAGCCGTGCTCAGTAGTCGTATAGCGGTAGCTGAAGCGGATGGGCCGCGTGGGGGCAAAGCCCAGTGCCTTCCAGGTCGTTACGCCTTGCTCGCCCTCCGCCGTGAAATCGACTCGCACTGCGTCTACGCTAGGCTCGAGGGGCGTTGGGCCGGCGCTCGGCGGTAGGCAGTGGCGACGGCCGTCGCCCCAATCTTTGTCGTAGTAACTCGCCGCGCGATGCTGCAGCTCCTCGAGCAGCTCGGGCGCCTCGGCTAGCTTGTTGCTGCGTAGGCGCTGCCAGAATGCTGGAAGGAAGACCGCGAGTGAGGTCGCCAGCAGGCAGAACAGGAGCCCGGCCTCGAGGAGGCTAAATGTCGGACGACCGCGCGCCACAGCAGCCGTACTAGTGCCTGTGGGGCATGGTGCAAGCTAGCTCGGACGGCGCCGTTCAGAGGGCAAAGGCCTCGGACTCTCGCTCCTCTGGTGGGTCGGCGAGAAAGAAATACAAGGATGGGGGTACGTAAGGCAGCTCCTGCTGCCATTTGCGCTCGAACTCGGCGTTGGCTTGGCTGAACGCATCCGCGTCACTCTGGCTCTGAAGCTTGGCGATCCGCAGCTCGATCTGCGTCTTGATGTTCGGGTCCGTGACGAGCGCATACATCTCTTGCAGGTGCTGGAGCTCACGGTCGGCCTTTCCGAGCTCTCCGAGCAGGTCCGCGTTGTTCAGGACGAGCCAATCCGGGGTGGCGCCCAGTCTCGCTGCCGCCATCATGTACTCGTTCGCCTCCAGTTTTAGTTCTTCACGCTTTGGGTCATCTTTGGGCAAGTTTGGAATGAGCTCGTACATGATGGTCGCGCCGGCATCCCAGGCGAGCTGCCCGTCTTCCGGGTACCGGTCGGCTCCGCGCCGAAGCATCTCGACTCCGCGATTCAAGAACTCGTCGGAGGTCTTGTTCGGAGTGTAGATGCTCGCCATGCCGAGCCAGCCGTAGATGCGCTTGAAATCCGGGTCGAGCGCCAGCATGGCGTCGCCGTAGTTGAAGACATGACGCACCACGCCTCGGTGGCGAAACTCGTCGCCGAAGTAGATCAAGGCGCGCATCCAGATGAGATCAGCCAGGGCTCGTCTGTAGCCGAGACTCATGACCCCGAGCCATTCCGGCGGAGGGAGGTAGTAGATGTCCTCGTACGTTTGCGTGGAGAGGTAGTGGCTCATCGAACGCTCGCGAAGTGGCTGTAACGCAAAGCCCAAAGCGAGCGCGGCAAGCAGAGCCAAAGTGACGCGGCGCTTCATCGTGTAGGAGATTTTAAGGAAGTTTGCCAGCTTGTACATAAGCCAGCCTTAAACGACGAAAGGCCGCGACGTATCGCGGCCTCTTGTCGCGCTCCTCGGAGCTCGGCTCTTACTCGAGCTCGTTGTTGAGGTAGAGGCCGGCCGCCCGAACGAGGGAGTTCTGGTCGTTCGAACCCGCCGCGGTCTGGATGAGGGACGTGGTCCCGTCGCCGTCCAAATCGCCGATGGCGTTGAACGTGTAAACTGCCGCGGTCTGCGCCGGCACGTTGCAGGTGTTGGCCGACGCGACCTGGTACTGGTAGTAAAGCGGGTCAGCTGGCGCGAAGCTGAGCTGGCCGAACTGTAGGGCCTCGTTGCTCCAAACGTAGACACGCTTGACCGCCGATGGAGCGGAGCTGGTCGAGAAGGCTGCCGCACCAGCCGTGCAGTAGGTGCTGGGCGTGATGGAGCCGCCGGTGACGACGCCCTGAGGCCAGATCTCGCTGTCGAAGTAAGCGGCTGCACCGGTGTACAGAGACTTCAGGTTCGCGCCGGCTTCAGATGTCTTGCTGCGCTTCACGTACCGGACGAAGGCCGGAATGGCGATGGCGGCCAGAATGCCGATGATGGCAACGACGATCATCAGCTCGATGAGGGTGAAGCCCTCTTTCTTTCTGAGTAGTTTGTTGATGTTCATGTTTCCCTTTCCCCAGGCTCTGATCGCCCGCGACCCCTCACGGTCGCGGGACACTCATGCATGCCCTATGCCAATTGTCCACGAACTGCCGTGAGACGGAAATTATTTGCAAATACGAGTGTGCGAGTGGCCGCATAGCGTCTAAAAGGCCGGATTTCGTCACCGGAAAGTGACGAAAAACGTCACTCCCAGCCTCCGTCGTCCGCCACGCTGTTCCAGATGCCGTCCGACTGAGAGTAGATCTCGAGTTGCATTTGGACGCCATCGTCGTCCAGATCACCGATCGCCTGGGCGGCGAACCAGTGGTCGCCGTTGTCGAGGTTGCTCAATGCGGGCACGGCAGAGCCAGGCACGCCTGCGACCGTCGTGTACCGGAATCGAACCACTCCCGATGGTTCGGCGCCGAGCTGGGTCCAGAGTCCGACGTTCGGCCAAACCACGGGGTCGCTGCTTGGAGCGCTCGGCGGATGGTAGTTGGCATACACGTTTCCAGCGGTGGCGCAGCTCGCCCCGCCCGCGGCGATGTTGCAGTAGTGGCCGAATTCGGAACGGTAGGCTTCCTGGCGCTGTTTGATCCGGCCGAGGAAGTTGGTCGCCTCGGTCACACGAGAACGGTAGATGTAGCTGGCGAAGCTCGGAATCGCGATGGTGGCGAGGATGCCGATGATCACGACGGTGATCATGAGCTCGGTGAGGGTGTATCCAGCCCTGCGGTTCATTCCCAGCCTCCCGTGCCTGCGGCGCTGTTGAAGATGTTTCGCGACTGCGAGTAGAGCTCCATGGTCATCTGGTTGCCGTCGCCGTCGAGGTCTCCGACCGCGCGTGCGGCGAACCAGAAATGTCTCTGATCGTCCAGGTTCGTGCCTGCTGGGGCGCCCTGCGTGGGGGCGCCGGCGACTGTCGTGTACCGAAACCGGACCGGAGCGTTCGGCTGCGCGCCGAGCTGCTCCCAGTTCGCCGTCGATACCCATACGACCGGTTGGGCGCTCGGCGCCGAAGCGGGATGGGTCGCGCTCCAGGCGGCCGCGTCCCAGTTGCAGTCGGCGCCGCCTACGTCGCAGTACTGCCCGAATTTGCTGCGATAGGCTTCCTGGCGTGTGCGAATCTGGCCAAGGAACGTGACGGCCTCGCTCACTCGGCCACGATACACGTAGCTGCTGAAGCTCGGGATGGCGACGGCGGCCAAGATGCCCACGATGATCACGGAAATCATGAGCTCGATGAGCGTGAAGCCAGCATTGTGTGGACGCTTCAAGATGGAATCCCCGCGCATCCAGTATAGTCAGTCCGTCGCCGCATCGGCCACTCCCATGCCGCTGTGCTTCGCCAAGCGGTAGCGAAACTGTCGAAAGCTCATCCCGAGCAGCTCCGCGGCCTTCTTTCGGACACCCCCGGCCTGATCCAGGGCCCTGTACAAAAGCTCCTTCTCGACCTGGGTCAGGTAGGCGTCGAGATCGAAGCTGCCCTCGGGGATTCGAGCGCGGAGCGAATCCTTCCGCGACGGATGCGCCTCGCCCAGGTCTTCTCGGCGGATCGTATCGCCGCTCGCCAGGGTTACGCCGCGCTCGATGATGTTTTCGAGCTCACGGACGTTACCTGCGTAGGACTGCTCGGCGAGCCATCGGATGGCGTCTGGGCTGAGCTCCAGCGCCCGTCCGTGCAGCGCTCGGTACTTCTTCAGGAAGTGCTCCGCCAGCATCGGGATGTCCTCGGGCCTGTCGCGCAGAGTCGGTAGCTCGATGCGAATCACGTTGAGCCGGAAAAACAGGTCTTCGCGGAACTTGCCTTCTCGTACCTCGGCCTCCACGTCGCGGTTGGTCGCGGCGATGACGCGGACGTCGACGTCTTGTTCACTCTGGCCGCCCACCGGTCGCACCTTACGCTCTTGAAGCACGCGAAGGAGCTTCACCTGCAGCGGCGCAGGCAACTCTCCCACCTCGTCGAGAAACAGCGTGCCACCCTGGGCGGCACGGAACAGGCCCTCCTTGGCCGAGGTCGCGCCCGTGAATGCGCCTCTGACGTGGCCGAAGAGCTCGGTCTCCATGAGGTTCTCGGGCACCGCTCCGCAGTTGACGACGACGAAGGGCTCCTCGGCGCGTCCGCTTTGGAAATGGAGCCCGCGCGCGACCATTTCCTTGCCGGTGCCGCTCTCGCCGGTGAGAAGCACGTTGCTCGGTGAGCCGGCGACGCGGGCGACGAGCTCGCGCAAGGAGCGCATGGGCGCGCTCTTTCCGATGAGCTGCCCCTCGCTCCAGCTCGACTTCACTTGCTCCCGCAGGGTGTGGTTGTCCGCCAGGATCGCTTGCTTCTCGAGCGCCTTTTCGAGTGTGGCCAGCAGCTCGTGGTTCTTGAAGGGCTTCTGTACATAGTCGTAAGCCCCCTTGCGCATCGCTTCGACCGCCTGCTCGGTGGTGGCGTAGGCCGTGACCATCAGGACTTGTGTCTCGGACGCGCGCTCTCGCGCGGCGTCGAGGACTTCCATGCCGGTACCGTCCGGCATGACGAGGTCGGTCACGATGGCATCGTAGGGTTCTTCGGCCGCGATCCGCCTGCGTGCCGCGTGAACGCCATCGACGATGTCGACTTCGTAACCCTCCCGCCGCAGAAGGATCCGGAGCATCTGCCTCAGGCTGGTTTCGTCGTCACACACCAAAATGCGCTTGGGCACCACGATCCGCTCCCCCACAACTATCCTACGCGAATTCGCATGCATAGCCAGGAGAGTGCGAAGTCGACGGGTTGGCGCCGCTCGCTGCGACCAAGGCTCGAGGCCGGGCCGGTTCGCGTCTCCGCGCCTTAGAGGAAACCAGCGCGTCGGCCGCCAACGCTGTTCGGCGCACGGACCGCGATGCCATGTAGGCTGCTGTATTCCAGGTAGAAGACCGTGTTGGTCTCGGTCGAGCTGATCTGACAGTAAGCGTCTCGCATCTCCAGATTGCTGACCTCGGCAACCTCCATGGCCTGGCCTGGCTCGCCCACGTAGAGCGACAGCCGAAAGCCGTCTCCGACGAGGTAGCTTTGTCCCGAGCGCTGCACTCCCGTGGCTTCCTCGAGCATGGACTCCAGTGTTTCGCGTTCCATGGGCGCAAGCGTTGACTCGACTCGGCGACAGGTCAAGCATTGACCCTACGCTAGAGTTCGGGATAGACCCCTGGCGCCTCGACAGCACTCGGATGAGCGAACGCGAACAAGACGATGATGAGCTCTGGCGAAGTGAACTGCTCGTCAGTGACGCGATCGGCCGGCTGATCGAGTTCTGGGGCTTCAAGCGGAACATGGGACGGTTATGGACGGTCCTGTACCTGTCCCCAGAGCCCTTGAGCGCGCCCGAGCTACAGAAGCGCCTCGGCCTGAGCAGCGGCGCCGTGTCGATGACGCTCGCCGAGCTGCTGCGCTGGGGCGTGGTGAAGAAGCGCTGGCTTCAGGGCGAGCGCCGCGATCACTTCGAGGCTGAGGGCAACCTGTGGAAGATGATCTCGCGGGTGTTCAATGAGCGTGAACGAGTGGAAGTGCTCGACGCGATCGATGCGATGGAAGAGGCCATCGAATATGCGGAAGCCAAAGGGGAGGCGACGGGAGAACGGGAGCGAGCGGCGTTTCAGGAGGCGCGCATCCGCGAGCTGCTCGAGCTGGCGCGCATCGGCAGCCGGCTTCTCGAAAGCCTCGTCCGGGACGCACGCGTCGACGGCACCGCGCTGATGAAGGTCCTGCTGGGCACGGGCGGAGACGACCCCTCCTCGTAAGCACGGCATCATAGAGACCGATTCAGTCGCTCGCCTGAGCAGAGCCTGCCCTCAGGGTCTCGTCCAGGAATTCGAGCTGGTCGTCCCAGCAGCGCTTGGCGCCGCGGCGCCAGACGAGGGCGTGAAAGGCGTGAATTTCGCCCGGGTAGTAGCGAGCCTCGCAGGGGACCTCCATGGCCTTGAGGGCGCGCTCGAGCCTGCGGGTGTCGTCGAGCAGAGGGTCCTTGGTCCCGACGGGAATGAAGAACGGCGGCAGTGGCCGTGCGGGCCGCGCGCCGCGCTCGAACACGTACAGCGGGTCGGCTAAGTCCCTTTCGCTTGGGGTGGCGTCGCGGACGTCGCGCAGGTAGCTGTCTCGCATGCTTCGCAGGACGTCGTTCGCGAAAAACGGGAGCTTCCGGCGTCGGGACAAGCGCCCCGGGTCGGTGATCTGCAGCGGCGCACAGGCCGGGATCACCGCGCTCGGTACGATGCCCGTTTCGAACGCGCGCCGCGCGAACGGCTCCGGTCTGCGGTAACAGCAGCAGACGGTCAACGCGGTTGCGAGGTTTCCGCCCGCGGACTCGCCAGCGAACACGACGCGGCTCGAGTCGCCACCATAGGACTCGGCGTGTTTTGAAACCCACTGCAGGGCGGTGCAGGCGTCCGACACGGCGGCCGGGTAGGGGTGCTTCGGGGCAAGACGGTAGTCGATGTTGAAGACCAGGTAGCCGTGGCGGGCAAAGCCGAGGGCCATCATCCAGTGCGTGTCTTTGGAAAGAATGCTGAACGCGCCCCCGTGCATGTAGAGCACGACGGGCAGCGGCTCAGTCCGCGCGACGGGCCGATAGACGTCGAGTCGCAGGCTCAGCCCGTCCTCCCGGCCGTACTCGATGTTGCGAAGGACCTCGACCTTGTGCCGGGCGGGCTGGGCCCGTGGGAGGAGCCGGACTGTGCCCGAAAGACCGCGCAGGATGCCCTCGGTGATCAGTCGGTTGCTGCGCCGTCGCAAGCGCTGGCCGAGGGCGCCGAGTCTTCTCTTTTGTTCCTCGAAAGGGCGGCGCATAGGAGGCATCGTACCTCTGGGTCCTCGTCTATCGATGTTTCTGTTTACAACAAAGTCAACAGCTTGCGTAATAAGCCCCTTGGGCTAAAGAGCTTGTCCGGTGTCGTCCAAAGGCCAGGCAGCTTTTTTGGGAAAGTCGCTGAAGGCGGCGTAAGGAGAAGAATGATGGGGGGCTCAAGATTTCCGATTGTCCGGATCTTTACGGCGCTCTGCACGATCGCCACGCTCGGCGGCGCTGTCCCCGCGGCAGCCGCGAAGCCAAGCGGCCATGAGCTCGACGCCTTCGTCGTTCGGCAGCGAATTAGCCGACATCTCCCGAAAATTAACCGCTGCTACGAGTCTGCGCTCCGTCGCGAGCCTGAGCTTGCCGGCAAGATCGCCGTGCACTTCGCCGTCGCCAAGAAGGGTGATGTTCGCGAGGTGACGGTCGTCGAGAACACGACCGGGAGCGAGCTAGTGGGTCGCTGTGTGAGCCGCATCGTCGAGCACCTCAGCTTTCAGCAGCGCAAGAAAGGGAAGAATCTCGTCCACTTCACGTTTCCCTTCGTGTTCTCGCCCCAACGCTGAGGCTGCAGGGATCCGAACCCGAGCGGCGCTGAGGCTGGCCCGGAGCCTCCGCGCTTGACGTATGCGCCATTTGGCCTCAGGTTGGAGCCATATGGCGCAAAGCGAAGCGGCGGCTAGAGACCTGCACCAGGAGTCGTACCGACTCCTCGGAGGGGCCAAGACGCTCAAAACGCGAAAGCGAACGCCCGATGCGCTCGCGTCTTTGATTCGAGAAGGCTTTGCGCCGGCCGCGCTCGCAGCCGTTGCACACAACACCAACATCCCCGTCAGCGCCGTCCTCGATCTCGTTGCGCTTCCGTCCCGCACATGGAATCGCAAAGCGAAGCAGGGTGAGCCGCTTTCGCTCGCCCAGTCGGACCGGCTCTACCGTTTGGTGAGGACCGTCGCGCGTGCCACCGAGGTCTTCGAGGACCGGGTGGTCGCCGTGCAGTGGATGCAGAGCCCCAACCGGGCGCTGGAGGGACAGACTCCGCTGTCCGTCCTCGATACCGAGGTCGGCGAGGAACAGGTCCGCAACCTGCTCGGCCGCATCGACTACGGCGTCTACACGTAGAAGCCGTCCAGTGCTGGTCTATCGTTTGTGCGCGAGACGTCACGTCGACGAAGCCCTCAGTGGAGAGGGTGCGCGGCTGTTCGGAGGGCGCTGGAACCGTGTGGGCACGCCCGCGGTCTACACCTCGGAGCACTTGTCCTTGGCCGTGCTGGAAAACCTGGTGCACCTGGAGGCTTCTCAGCTCCCGCCCAACCGAGTCGCGCTCTGCATCGAGGTCCCCGACGACGCCATCGAGGTCTTTGCGCACGACGCGCTCCCGAAGAACTGGCGGGCTCGCCAGGCGCAGAAGGCCTTGGCGCAGGCCGGTCAGGACTGGCTCTTGGCCAAGAGCGCTTTGGCGCTCAAGGTGCCCTCCGCCGTCGTGCCCAGCGAGCACAACCTCGTCTTGAACCCGGCGCATCCGAGGAGCAGCGAGCTCATCGAGCGGACGCGCGACGAGTTCTCGTTCGACCCGCGGTTGTTCCGGTTCCCTGAGGGGTAGGCGCAGCCCCGGCAGCATGCTGCCGTCGAGCCTAGGGCTCGCTTTCGTCGAGGCTTTCGATGCCGAGCGCTCGGCGAAGATGCTCGGACGATTGACGGACGCTGCGATCGCTCGGTGCGAGTTGGAGGGCGCGTTCGGTGTGCTCCATGACGCGTTCTCGGTTCCCTTGGGAGGCCCAGGCGCTGGCCTGGGTGAGCTCCCAGCGGGCCGGGTTTTTGAGGGTATAGGTGGCGGTTCGTACGACGGAGATGCCGCAGAGGAGCGCGACCGCAGCCGGGAGCCACCAGCGCTGCTCTCGGCGGGCGCGGCGGAGCAGTTCCTGAACGCCCCAGCCGCCGAGAAGCACGAGCGGAACAATCATTGCCAAGCGGTAGCGACTGCTGGGGTGGTAGAGCGTGGTCGTGACCATGCAGCCGACGAACCAAGGTAGGTACGGAAGCAGGGAGCGCATGCCGTCGCGGCGCGCCAAAAAGAAGGCGCCGAGGACGCCGACAATGAGCAGCAAGTGAAAGCTGAAGGGCAGGGCGCGAAGCGCGGCGATGTGCTCCCGCTCGGCATAGTAGCCGTACTGGAAGGTGCGCTCGGTGTCGGACATCGTGGCCCAGAGCTTCGCCGGTGCGCCGCGGAGCCATCCGAGTAGGTCGATTTCGCGCAAGGCGCCGAGGGGGCGCGAGCCGGTGTCGGGCACGTCCTGGTCCAGTCGATTCAGGTCCGCTCCGACGGCGTCGACCACGTCCCAGGCGCTCGCAACTTGGCTCGGCCCTCCGCGCGCGACCTGAGAGAGGTCGTGGCTCCAGTCTTGCGAGGTGGTGCGTGATAAAATCGAAGTACTCGGTGCGACGTAGCGAACCAGGACGAAGGTGCCGGCGTGGGCCTTGGTCCACAGGCCGTAGGCGCCGAGTATCAGCACGAGGCCGAGCAGCAGGCCTGCGCTGCGCTGAAGCCGAGGTTTGCGGGATTCGCTCGCAGTCCAGGGGGCCAGGGCGGCCAAGACGAACAGGGGGATTCCAAAGATCAGGCTCGCCCGGGCCAGGACCGCCAACGCCACCAGCACGCCCGCTCCGACCGAGGACCAGCATTGGCCCCGTGAAAATCCGCGAGACAAGAAGGCCAGCGTCGCCCAGAGCGCGAGGCTCAGACCGAGGGTCTCCGTCAGGATCTTCGTCTCGTAGAAGAGCAGGAAGCCGTAACCAAAGTAGAGGAAGGCCGATAGCAGCGCCGCGGGGGCGCCAAAGCGTGGCTTCAGGGCCCAGTACAGCAGGGCAAGGTTGCCGAGTCCGAGAGCTAGTTGGAACAGCAGCAGCGAGATCGGTCGTGAGAAGAGGGCGAGCAGGTAGCCATAGAGTGGGCTGAAGGCGAGCAGCGCTGGGTCGCCGAACTCGCCCGCGCGAACCGCTCGCGCCTGAGCGAGGTACACGGTCGAATCACCGACGGGGCCAAGCAAGAAGGGCAGCTGCACGTAGGTGACGAGGTACGCCGCCTTGAGAGCAACCGCGACCGCCAGCAAGGCCCAGAAGGCCCGGTATGTCCAAGTAGGTTCTGTCCTCAAGGAGACTCCTGCAAGCCAGCGAACTGGACGCCGCAAGCTCTGCAAGTTACGAAGATCGCGTTCAGCCAGCCGTCTCAGGTAGAGCATGGCATGACCGTTGCGCGCATACAGAAAAGCTGGTGATTCGTCCGATGCACACCGTTCATGCAGAGACCTGGCGCCGGCTGGCGCCGCTGCTGCTGGTTGCGCTCGTACTTCTAACGACTGGGCATCGGTTTGCCAACGGCTTCGTGTTCGACGACTTGTTCGTGATCGAGGATGGCGAAGTCATTCACGACGCCTCCCGGATTCCGGACGTGTTCGTGAATCATACGTTCGTGGTCTCGTCGTCGGATCAGCTCGATGGGGTCATGCCCGTCGACACCTATCGTCCCCTGACCCTCCTGACATTCTTTTGGGACTCGGCGCTCGGCGGGCGGTCTCCGTGGGCCTATCACCTCACGAACCTCTTGCTCCACTTGTTTTGCGTGCTGCTGCTCTATCGGGTGACCCGACGACTTTGTAGTGATTCGCAATGGCCGTTCGCTCTGTTCGGGACGGCCGTCTTCGCGCTCAACCCTTGGACCGCAGGTGCGCATGTTTGGATCAATGGTCGCTCCGACCTCTGCGCGCTCGTCTTCGCTCTGCTGAGCCTTCTGCTCGTGCTCCGAGGGGCTGAGGAGCGCCCTTGGCTCCGAACTTTGGGTCTCTTCGCCCTGTTCCTGTGCGCCCTCCTGAGTAAGGAGGTCATTTTGGGTGCAGCGCCTGCCATCGCCCTTGCGCCTCTTCTGCGCAACACGGATGCGCCAGCGCCTTTGTGGAGGCGACTACGGGGTACTGCGGTGCCGGTCGGGGCTGCATCGGTGCTTTATCTGTGGCTCCGACAGGCTGTGCTCGGTGGCCTCAGGACCCATGATGACGCTTCCATGCTGTGGCTCGCCGCGCAGCGGCTGCCGATTCTGCTCGTGGATGGCCTGCAGGCCGCCTGGATCCCTCGAGAGGCCTACCTTCGCAGCCTGAGTGACGAGTATGGGGTCCTGCCGGGTTGGGCTTCTGCGGCCGCGGCGATGGGTCTGCTCTCCGCGGCGGCATTGTGCTGGCGTCTGCGGCGCCGTTGGCCAGCTCTGCCATGGGCCGCTCTTTGGTACGCGGGCACCCTGGCCCCCGTGGCCATCATCACGACCCTTCTGTGGCCCGGTTTTGGTCGCTATCTGTACGTGCCCAGCGCAGCCGTCGCCTGGGTCACTGCGACGGGGCTGGCCAAGCTCTGGCCGCTGCTGCGGCCGAGCCTGCGACCTTGGAGCATCGGCGCGGGTCTCGTCTACCTCTGCGCCGCGTCCTTTTTCCTGGTTCGGCACACAGCCACGTATCGGAACGAGGTCACACTTTACGCGCATGCCATCGAGATGAACTCGGACGCAGCCTACGGCTGGGGGTTTCTGGGTCTGTCACTCAAGCGAGATGGGCTAGATGAGCAAGCTGTTCCCATGATGCGAGAAGCGGTCGGGCGCGCGCCGCTGGAGCACCGATACAGGGCGCGTTTGACGCACGCGCTCATCGACGTGGGGCAGCGAGACGAGGCGCGTGAGTTGGCCACAAAGGGCGTCGCCGAGTTCGACGGGACCCCACGGGGCGCCACGTTTCACCTGGCCCTCGCCCGCAGCCTGCCGGCCCGAGACCCAGCTCGGGTGACCTTCCATCTCGTTCGCTGTCTCGAGCTTTGGCCTGGCCGTGAGGATTGCGAAAACGCATTGAGGCAACTCGTCACGGCGGCTCCCGACGCGCTGCAGAACCGCGCGGAGCTCGAAGGGCTTCTTCAGCAGCCGGAGCACGAACCCTTCCGCGGGCGGATCGAGTGCGGGGCCTTGGCACGCTGCGGCCAAGCCAGCCGCGCTTCGGCGGAGCTGGGTCGAAACCAGTAGGCGAGGGGGAGCGCTGTGCCCGGCCCGCTCAACGCCGAGCGGTCAAGAGATCGCGGCCTTCCTGCAGCAGCGACGCCCAGATGGCGCCGACTCCACCGAGCTTCAGGTTTGGGCTTTTGCCTTTGGACAGCAGTGCCATCTGCGCGACGCTCATCATCGCCTCGGACGCGCCACCCAGGCGTGCGAGGCCGGGCAACGCAGGCGGGTCCGCGGCGCGCTCGGTGGCGCCGTCGAGGAGCGCGCGCGCGACCTGCGGGTTGTTCGTGAATGGGCGGGCCATGCCGATGACGTCGAGGGCGCCCTCTCTCAGGGCGGTTTCCATGGTGCGGCGGCTGCGGAAACCGCCCGTGACCATGAGCGGGATGTCGACCTGCTGCCGAGCCTTCTGCGCGTAGTCCAAGAAGAAAGCCTCACGCTCCGCGCTGGAGTCGACCTTGTCGAGCATGACCCGGGACTCGTAGCTTCCGCCGGAAATCTCGACAAGGTCGACGCCGTCTTCCTGCAACATGGCGAGCACGGCCATGGACTCCTCTTCGCTGAAGCCACCGCGCTGAAAGTCGGCGGAGTTCAGCTTGATGCCGATCGGAAACGCCTCGCCGACGGCTTGGCGAATGGCGGCCATGACGCCGCGCGGCATGCGCGCGCGGTTTTCGAGCGAGCCCCCCCAGCGATCGCTTCGCTCGTTGGTCAGCGGAGAGAGAAACTGGCTCACCAGATACCCGTGCGCGCCGTGAACCTGTACCCCCGTGAAGCCGGCTTGCTTGGCGAAGGCCGCAGCTCGGGCGAAGTCCTTCATGACCTGCGCGATTTCAGCCTCGCTCATCGCGTGCGGTCTGCCGAAGGCCTTGGCGCGCCGAAAGAGGTTCACCGGCGCGACCGCGGACGGGGCCGCTGGAGAAGGGTTGATGTGACGCGGCGTCTGCCGCCCAGGGTGGTTCAGCTGCATCCACAGATGGTTGCCACCACAGGTGCCCGCTTCGGCCCAGCTTTGGAAGCGGGCGAGCGCGGCGTCGGGTCCGATCGCCACGTTGCTCCTCGCTTCCAAGTGAGCCCGGTCGACCATGACGTTGCCGGTGATGAGCAGACCGGCGCCGCCCTCCGACCAGCTCTGATAGAGCCGACAGAGCCCGCGCGTCGGCGCCTGTGTTCGGGACGCCAGGTGTTCGCTCATCGCGGCCTTGGCGATGCGGTTGGGCAGGATCGCGCCGCAGGGAAGGCGCAGGGGGCTACTGAGGCTGGGAGCGGTCATGCTGCGTGGTTCCCCGTAGAGCTACTCCGAGTCGACCGGATACAAGCCGATGGCCCCGTTGGCGAGGAACCTGACGCGGGAAGCCAGTCCGTCCTCGGGGTCGGCGTCCTGTGCTGCGGCCAGAATTTGGACGAGGGCATGCCTGCTGCGACGGACCTCGTCGACGAGCCAGCGCATGTCGCTCTCGGTCTGACCACCATGTCGCGCGTACTCGGTCTCCAGGTCGCGCAAGCGGCGCTCGGCGAGCGTGTTGGAGGAGGGCAGCGCACCCACGCCGCCACAGTCCGGGCATGGCTGAGGACCCGCGATCCCGGAGATGACGCCTTCGCCGTAGCAAGAGGCACACTTGTCCGGTCGGTCTTGGTTCATGAAATTGTGCATAGTCCGCCGTGCCGCCAAAGCCAAGTTGAGCGACGGACGGGCTGGAGCCTTGCTGTTCCCGCTCTAGCGAATCACGCGCCCGGCTCAGCCTAAGGCAACGATTCCAGAAGCGGAGCCGTCTGATCCCGTACATTCGAGAGATCCGCCCGGCTTCTGAGCAGATCTCGGGCAGCCCTGCGGTAGTTCTCGTTGAGAGGATGCTGGGTTAGCAGGTGTGTGAACGCGTTTCCACATGCCTTGCTGGACGGGTCCTTACGCAGGCAGGTCAGCACTTGAAGGGTGGCCCCTCGTGGGTCCGTCATGTGCGCCTCGTCCAGGAGGAACAGGTGAAAGCTGTCGGCTTCGGCTTCATAGAGCGCCGCCCCCTGCTCAGCGACTTTGCGTGCCGCCTCGGGGTGGCCCGTCATTCGAAAAGACTCGAGCAGCGATAGGGCGTACCTCGGCTCGTCCGGGGCGCGCTCATGGGCGACCGCCAGTGGACCGATGGCCTCTTCGAAGAGGCCACGGTGGGTGCGCGAGATTCCAAGCCAACCGTACGCATGCGCCCCGCCTGGGTTCTGCGCGATCGCCGACAAATAGAGCGACTCCTCGTCTTTGAAGTCGCCCACCCACTGTCGCAGGCTCAGCCCAAGAACGCCCAAGTACAGCGCTGCGGCGAGCAGACAGATGTGGCGTAGGCGCGGCTGCTGCTCGTAGAGGTAACGGGCTCCGGCGGCCAACGAGACGGCCAGTCCCGCCGAGGGAAGGTACAGGTACCTGCCGAATCCGGGCCACAGCAGACCGGCGATGAGCGCGACGGGCGCTAGGCAGGATGCGAACCAAAGCAGGCCCCAGGAGATCAGCGGGGTTTTGTGACGAAGCAAGGAGAATAGGGCTGCGATGGCCACGAAAAGACCGAGCAGCGCGAGCAATGTGCCGGTGCTCAGGGTGCCGAACTCCTCGCTCATGAAACGCAGGTACAGACGCCGCGGATAGAGCGCGCCCAGGAGCCCTTCGAGCTCGAGCGGGGCGAGGTAACTGAGCGATCGCAGAAGGTGATCTGCGCCGTCGTTGGCGCGCATGCTGCCCAACACGGCAAGCCTGAGTCCGAGGTATGACGCTGCGGCAGCGACGAACCCCGAACACCGAGCCAGCCGGTGAGACCAGCCCAGGTCCCGGTCTAAGTCGGGCCAGAGCAGCAGCGGGAGCAAAGTCGCGATGAGGACTTCCTTGCTGAGCAAGCCGAGGAAGAACAAAGCCGCGGAGGCCAGGAACAACAGCCGTCGCCGGCTGCCTGCCGAGGGCAGTGCTTTGCGCCAGGTGAGAACGCTCGCCAGGCCGAAGAAGGTGCAAAAAAGATCGGAGCGCCCGTTGATCCAAATCTGTGCCGTGTTGGCGTGGGGCGACAAGGCGAAGCATGCGGTGCCGAACAGCGCGAACTTCCAGGAGCCTTCGCCAATGAGCTCGCGAACGAAAAGAAACAGCATTGCGCTGCACAGCAAGTGCATCAGCAAGTTCGTGAGGTGGTAGGCCCAGGGGTCGCGGCCCGACAGTGCCGAATCCCAAAAGAAGCTCAGTACCGTGACCGGGCGGTAGGTGTCGACCGAGAACTTGGCTTCCCGGTGCAGCGGCGATGCGTACATCGTGTTCCGTGCGAAGACGGTCCAGATCTGCGACGGGTCGTGAATCACGTCGCCCCTTTCGATCATGTCCGTGTCGTCGTAGACGAAACCGTTTCGAAAGACGGGATGGACCAGGGCGGCCACGAGGAGGAGAAGGCCACCGAGAGCCACCCATCGTTGTCGCCTCTCGTCCATCCGCAAGACAGCCTAGGTCGGCGACTGTGGAGCGTCCAGATTCGAAGCTCCAGGAGTCGCCTACGCCAAATCGAGCAGCCAGAGCTCGGGAAGCTCCTTGCGATGTCCTTCCACGGCGAGGCGGGCCAGGTTGATCCAGGGCCCGCAGCTGTCGAGGATGGCGCTGTCGGCGGTGGCCACGACGCCCGCTTGGGCGGTCTTGAGCGTCTCATCGACACGATCGGAGACCAGGGTCTCGATGGTCGTTCGGTAGCCTGCGGCCTTGTCGCGAATTGCCTTCGCCAGACGACCGGAGTTCGAGACGGGACGGTCGATGTGCAGAGTGACCTCTCGGGGCTTCAGCGAGTCGAGTAGGCCGAGCAGGATGTCGACGGCGCGCTCAGTCTCGTGCACCAGCCGGTAGTTGCCGTGGAAGCTAGCCATGTCACGCAGGCAGCCGTCCCGTCCGAGGAGCAGAACGCTGCCCGCCAGTGCGACCTCGAGGGTAGTGAGCACGTTGAGTCCGTCGATCAGCAGGGGACGGCCCGCGAGGGCGGCCGGCTCGAGGCGTCTGCGTTGACGGTTTTCGAGGGCCTGCTCGCTGCAGGCGCAGCGGCCTACGGCAATCCGCTGTCGTGCATGAAGCCGATATCGATCCCCGACGAGCTTGATCGCCGAGCCTTCCGCGTAGCCGCGGCTGCGCAGCCAGCTCAGGTCGCTGACGGCCTCACGCAGGGTCGCTACGGCAGACGCTGCGAAGATCTGTGTGTCCTGCGGGTGTGGACCTCGGTGGCGGCGAGAATCCGGCATGCTGCGAGCCTAGCTTCGGTTCAGGCGTCCCGCTCGGGAAGCTTGAACATGCGCATCATCCAGCCGAGGCCGGCCATGACCAGCACGAAGTACAGACAGAGAAAAACAAGGAAGACCCCGTTGTTGAAGGGCGCTTGCTGGATGTTCGCGCGAAGCGCCAGCTCGAGGGCGACGGCAAGCAAGACGGTAGTGATGGCGCCCATCCAGCCCAGCAGTGCGGCGATCCGGTCGATGGCGTTTTCTCGCCGCTGGTCGTCGGCAAGCCAATAGTCTCGGTGCGGGAGGTTGATGAGCTCGGCGGGAAGGATGCGCAGGAGCTGAGGGGATGCGAACAGCATGGCGACCGAGCCGCCGCCGACCGCGAGCATGAAGAGGAAGAATCCCTCCTTGGACATGAAGCCGTTCGCGTGCCCGCGCATGCCGAAGTGCGAAGCCATCGTGTCAGGAAGCTCCGACCAGAGCAGGCCCACCCGGATGCTCAGCGCTACCAAGACGCCCAGCGCCAGGCAGAGCGGCCATAGCACTGCGTGTCGGCGACGTTCCTTCATTGAGGCAGTTTCTCCCGCGGGGGCCCTGAACGCCAAGAACTTTCCCCTGGAGGTCCGGCGCGAGGCGGGGCGCTTTACGCACGCACGAAATGGATCTATGCGCGGCAGTAAAGGAGTTTCGCAATGCGTCGAGAAGCAATTTACATGGTAGCGCTGGCCGCGTGCCTGGTCGTCTTGGGCTGTAGCAAGCAAGAGGAGGCGCCCAGTGCGCCGCCCGAGGAGCCGGTGAAAGCCGAGCCCGCCGCGCCTTCCGAGCCGGTCGCTGTAAAAGAGCCAGCGGTCGAAGCGCAGGAGATCTTCCAGAGTCGCTGCGTGACCTGTCACGGCGAGAACGGCAAGGGGGACGGCCCCGGATCGGCCGCGCTGAACCCCAAGCCACGCGACTACACCTCGGCAGACTGGCAGAAGTCTGTCACCGATGATCACATCAAGAAGATCATCGTCGAAGGAGGCCCGGCCGTTGGGCTGAGCCCGCTCATGCCGCCGAACCCCGACCTCAAGGACAAGCCGGAGGTCGTGGACGCGCTCGTGAAGGTCGTCCGAAACCTGGGCCAGGCGCAGTAGCGCCACGCGTGACCGCGATCCGGCTTCAACGCTTGCTCGAGTTTGTGAAATCATGCGCGTGCGCTGGCACAGAATGACAAGGTCCCAGCGCGCGCGTGTGAGCCTCGTCGTGACGGGGTTCGAGCGGTCGCGGCTCGAGATGCGCGCGAGAAGAGCGTGTCTCGAAGACCACAGCGTGGCGTTTGCGCCACAGGGATAGGCCTCCCGCTGGCGGTTCACGGGAGAATCTGCCACTCAGTTCGCTGGCACAGTTGCTGCATCGTTCCGACGCAAAGGGGGGAGCGATGATTACACAACCTCGAAACAGGCCACGAAAGCTGCCGCGTCAGTCGCGATCGAGAGCGACATTCGAGGCGATTGTTCAAGCGGGCGAGCAGGTGCTTTGTCGAGACGGGTTCGAGTCCCTGCGGATGAACGCGGTGGCGGAGCGCGCGGGGGTGAGCGCGGGTTCGCTCTACCAATACTTCCCGAACAAGGAATCGCTCGTCGAGCTGATTGCAGAGCGCAAAATGGCGACGCTTCACCGGGTCGTGGTGCAGACCTTAGCGGACCAACGAAGGGCTCCGGCGGTCCATTCGATGAGGGCCGTGTTGCGTGTCGCCATCGCGCAAATGCGTTCGGAGCTGCCCTCGTGGCGAGAGCTTGCCAAGGGCGATGTGTTCCTCTGGGATTCTCCGGTCCTCAGGAGCTCCCTCGGCCCGCTTCCAGGACTGTTCGCGCGCTGTGCACGACGGCGGCCCCACGGGCTGCGGCTGCAAGCCGAAAAGACGCGCGACGCGTTCACCGTCTTGACGCGGGTCGTCTGGGAAACCTGTCGTGAGACGCTGCTGTGCGACCCGGACGGCTTGTGCGAAGCGCAATTCCTCGACGAGCTCGAGTTGCTCGCGCGCACCATGATGCTGAGGGGGACCTTCGACAGCAAAGGCCCGCAAAGCTTCAGCGCGGCCAGCGCTTGGTCGTCCGTTCGGCAGGCCGCTTCAGGATTTCGGGTCACCGCGCAACCGGCCTAGTTGGACGGTTTCGGACGCGAACCGAAGCTTTTCGGCCCTTTGGCCCCCCTGTGCGAGAATCGCCGGTTTGGGGGGCAGGGCCTTGACAGTAGCCAAGCGCAATCCCAAGCCTCCTCGAATGCGTAGGCGACGATGCTTGCTGGCGTTTGGCCTCGGGCTGGCTGGGCTCTTGCTTGGACGCGACAGCGCCTCCGCTTACTGCCGAATGACGACCGAGGGGACTCCACCCATCGGTGCCGCCGAATGCACCGAGCGAGGTGCTCCGCTGCAATGGGATACCGTCTGTCTCTCCTACGCGGTCGATGTGGGGGGATCGCAGTGGATGAGCTTCGAGGAGACCGAGGCGGCCGTCGATGCCGGCTTTTTCACGTGGACTCAGGTGCGGTGCGATGCGGGTCCCACGGACGTCACAATTCTGCCGCTCGACACCTCGACCTGTCAGAAGTCCGAGTACAACGAGGACGGTGGGAATGTGAACACGGTGGCTTTCCTCGATCCTTGGCGCGACCCGAGTGACGGCGTGAGCTTCCCGAGTGCGGCTCTGGCCATCACCGTGGTCTGGCATGACCAGGTGACCGGGCAGATCCTCGACGTGGACATGCTCATCAACGACACGGCCCCCATCTGTCCTCCTGAGGATCCTTCCTGTGGCGGCTTCGACCTGCAGAGCATCGTGACGCATGAGAGTGGTCATTTTCTAGGCATTGGCCATTCGCCGGTCGAGGATGCCACCATGTACTTCATGTCTCCTGGGCCGGGTGATCTGTCGCGGCGAACGCTGGCAGAGGACGACATCAGCGCGCTCTGCGCGATCTATGCCTCGGGCTCGGCAACCCCGGTCTGCTCCGAGTTGGACTTCGAGCCAGAGGGAGGCCTCGATCTCGACTGCGAGAACGACGTCTGTGAGCCAGCTTTGGAGCATTGCACGGGGGTGGGCGGCGGTGCGGGTGGTTTTGCGGGTACGGGTGGCGCCGCGGGTACGGGTGGCGCCGCGGGTGCGGGCGGCGCCGCGGGCGCGGGCGGTTTCGCGGGTACGGGCGGCGCCGCGGGCGCGGGCGGTTTCGCGGGTACGGGCGGTGGCTCCGGCGCTTGCGACGACAGCTCTGAAGATTGCGGCCCGGGCTCGGGTGATGTTGATGGAGGAGGCGGGAATGGCTGCTCCGTGAGCGAGGGCCGGCGTGGGACGGAAAGCTGGGCCTGGATGTTCGTCGGTCTGGGCCTGCTCTTCGGGCGCCTGCGCCGCCGAACCCGCCGAGCCGGGCCAGCCTAGAAGACCAGAAAGCCTGGACCCAGTCCTCGAGCGATCACCGCGCATGTCTGAGCCTGCACAGCGACACTGGCGACACTTCGCGGAGCTGAGCGGCGCAATGCTGCTGATCAGCACTTCGGGTCCGCTCGGGCGCCATATTGCCATGCCGGCGCCCGTGGCCATCTGGTGGCGAGCCCTGCTGGCCGCCTTCGTGCTTGCGGCTATCGCGGTCGCTCGCAAGGACTCTCTGCGGCTGCCGTGGCGCAGTTCGGCTCGTGTGGTGCTGCTCGCGGGTGTGCTCCTCGGCACGCACTGGATCAGCTACTTCCACTCCCTTCAGCGCTCGAGCGTCGCCATCGGCATGCTGACCCTGTTCACGTTTCCCGTGATGACCGCGCTGCTCGAGCCGATCACGCTCGGCACCCGGTTCCGATGGCGGCATTTGGGGCTGGCCGTCATGGTGCTGCTGGGGCTCGCACTGGTGAACCCAGGGCTCCGCGAACGTCCAGCTGCGTTCTATGGAATGCTCTGGGGGCTGTTTTCGGCGCTGTGCTTCACGCTCCGAAATCTGCTGCTCAAGCCCCAAGTGCAGGCCTACGCGGGCACCACGCTCATGTTCTATCAGCTGCTTGCGACCGTCATCGCGTTCTTGCCGGTCGTCCTCATCGGCGACAGCAGCGGCCTTCGCACGGAGTGGCCCTGGCTCTTGGTCCTGGCCTGCGTCACGACTGGGGCAGGGCACACGCTCTACCTGATGAGTCTTCGACACTTCAGCGTCAGCACAGCGAGCATCATGGCAGGGAGTCAGCCTGTCTTCGGGATCCTGCTCGGAGCCCTGTTCCTTTCGGAGGTTCCCTCGGCTCGAACCCTCGCCGGCGGGGCGCTGATCCTCGGAACGGTGCTCGTCGAGGCGGCGCTTTCGGCGACGGACGCGCCCGCTCCGAGCACAGGCTGACGGGCCCATCGCGGCACCTGGATCGAGTGCTCAAAAGATGCGGACGCCGAGTGCGAGCAGCCCCGAGAGGTAGGGCGGGTCCAGCAACCAGTCGGCCGGAAAAGCCCAGCTGAGGCGAATGTCGACCTGGTACCGTCCGGTCGGTCCGAAGCGAAGGTCGCCGAACAGACCCAGGCCGCCGGCGCCTCCGTAGGTGCTGAGATCTCCGACTCGATAGACGTCGTTGAAGGCGCCCCCCCCAACGAGCACGCCGAACTCGTGCGCGGAGCTCTCCTTGGCCTTCAGGTGAAGGCTGAGCTGTCCTGCGAACAGGCGTTCGCACAGCAGCCCGGGCCAGGGAAGGCCCGGAACTGGGATGACGTACGGACTTAGGCCGCCGATGCGGCTGCGCGTGATGTCATCCTGACCCCAGCCGTATTGGCCCCATTGCTGCAGCTGCAGGCGGAGGATGGGTGCGAGCTGCCATCCGGCGCGGAGCGATTGTTCGACGCCAAAAATGGCCTTTGCGGGATCGTTTCGGCCGTTGTCGAGGCCCCAGTCCCGCAGGTCGGACCGGGTGTCCAGCCCGCCCACGATGCCTACGGCCAGGCCTTTGATGCGGGGGAAGATCCGCTGGCCCTCCCACTCCTCTGCCGCAACGTCGATGTTCCAGTAGTTGTAACCGATGCGCGGCTCGAGGACCCAGGTATCGGGGGGAAGCGCGTAGCTCGCAGAGGTGTTGTTGCGTGCTCCAAACCACCAATGCCGCAGCTGCACGACGAGCTCCAGGGTCTGATGCTTGCCCGGGTACCACTGGAGCTTCGTGTTGAGCAGGAGATAGCTGGACTTGAACCCGCGCTCGCTGATTCGTTCGCCTCGTTGGTAGTAGTCGTTGAGGAGCTGCGAAATGACCGCCTCGCCCTCGACGAACCCGAAGAACGCCAGCTTTCCCTGCGCAAAGACGAGCCGGTCGATGCCGGCGTGCAGCTTCGTCGTGTTATAGAACACGTGTAGATCGCCACCGCCCACGATTCCCTCGCCGACACTGTCGAAAGCTGCCCAGCCGTGCCCCGTGAGCTGCTCGAGGCCCGGTGCGAAGTTGAGCTCCCCGCCGCCCAAGGCGACTCCATGCCAGTGTTCGGTCTCCGCCTCGACCCCGGTCGACGAAGTCATGGCGAGGACTGCAGTCAAGCCCGCCGCGAACACGCTTGCACTTCTCGCTCTCATCCAACCTCGCGAACGCGATGGTAGGCCAAGCAGTCAGCCCAGCGTTAGCGCTTTTCGACGACGTCGGGTCGTCGCTTCGTCGCCGTGGCTTGCGGCAGACAGGAGAGTTTCGTACGGATGTGGTATTGCATAATGTATGAGACGCCATCCAGCTGGCCGTAACGCGATTCCGTCGTTCATGTCTGCCATCTTGCGAGGCATTGCTCTGCTCGGGGTGTTCGGGGGCTTGTTTTGCGCCTGTGGCGATTCGGGCTCCCCATCGGCCGGGGGGGCAGGTGGAGACGGCGGCGTCGGTGGAGAAGCGGGTGGCGGTGCCGGCGGGGGTACGGTTGCCGGACGGCGCATGTTCGTGACGCGCACGGCACAAAACGGCGACTTCGGCGGCATCGACGGCGCGGACGCGCTCTGCGCACGGGAAGCCTCGGAGGCCGGTCTCGAGGGTGACTTCAAAGCCTGGCTGTCGACGCTTTCCTCCCCCGTCGGGGAGCGGCTGGCGCCCGCTGAAGATGCGCCCTACGTCCTGGTGGACGGAACTCTCGTGGCCATGGGCTGGGACGACCTGCTCGATGGAAGCGTCGCCGCGCGAATCGACTTGGATGCGAGCGCACAACGTCTCAGCGGCGACGTCTGGACCGGAACCCTCGCGACGGGAGAGTCTTACGAGCTGGACGATTGCGAAGGCTTCACGAGCAACATGGGCCGAGGCCTGTGCGGAACGACGTCATCGACAGGGTCTGCCTGGACCGAGAACGCCGTTCCGACTTGCTCCACCGTGTTGCGACTCTATTGCATCGAGCAATAGGCACTGCGTGCGCGATGCGGCCCAATGCAGAGAAGGGGCCGGGCCGCCTGGCTTACTCCGGCATCAGCCCTTGCAGCCGCTCTACGGCGTCCGTGTACTCGACCAGGAGCCGGTACATCAGGTCCTTCGTCTTTTCGACGCTCTTCATCTGCCCGACGATCTGACCCACGGCGTTGAAGGCCACCTTCTGTGCGCCTGGCGCACTTGCGTAACGATTGGTGCGGCGAATGGCGTCCGCGGTCACGAGCCCTTGCAGCGGCATGCCGAGGGGCTTCGGGTTCTCTGGCGTCTCCCAGGCTTCGGTCCAATCGTTCTTGAGCATGCGGCAAGGCTTGCCGGTGAACGAACGGGAGCGGACCGTGTCTTCGCTGGTCGCGTCCAGATAGCACTGGACCTCGGCCGGCTCGGCTTCCGCCTCTTGAACAGTCAGCCACAGCGAGCCCGTCCACACGCCGGCGGCGCCCATCGCCATCGCGGCCGCCATCTGCCGTCCACTGCCAATCCCGCCGGCTGCCAGCACGGGCGTCGGCGCGACGGCGTCGATGATCTGTGGCCAAAGAACGACCGAGCCAATCTCGCCCGTGTGACCGCCGCCCTCGGTGCCCTGGGCGATGATGATGTCCACGCCGGCCTCTTTGTGCTTCTTCGCCTGTTTCACCTTGCCGCAGAGCGCCGCGACGAGACGACCCGAATCTTGGATCTGCTTGATGATCTCCAGTGGCGGGGTTCCTAGCGCGTTTGCGATCATCTTCACCTTCGGCCGCTTCAAGGCCTCCTCTAGGAGGGGCTTGGCGGTTGCCTCGGTCCAACCCAGCAGTCCGAGCTTGT
Organism: uncultured delta proteobacterium; assembly: GCA_963746475.1. Classification (GTDB taxonomy): domain Bacteria; phylum Myxococcota_A; class Polyangia; order Polyangiales; family Houyiibacteriaceae; genus SG8-38. The sequence continues at coordinate 915,090 of CAVVBB010000002.1, read as the reverse complement.
CTTCTGGTGGCGCCTCGGGGACACCATGATCGGCCAAGAGCTTCGCGGCGAAGTCCCGGTGCTCCTGCGGAACCTGGGCCTCGAGCATGGCTTCCAACTTGGCCGGGTCCGCCTCACCGATGCCGGCGTACTTCTGCGGGATCACGATGTCGACGGCGTAGGGGAGGTCGCCGATGTGCTCATCGATCCAGTCGAGCTCCTCCTTGAGCTGCTGTGGCGTGAAGCCCACGGCACCGAGGACCCCGAGGCCCCCTGCCTTGCTGACGGCCACGACCACATCGCGGCAATGGGTGAAGGCGAAGATGGGAACTTCGATGCCCAGCTTTTCGCAAATCTCGGTCTTCATAGGATCTCCTTAGCGGGCCGGCTTCTTCGTGCGGCCCATCGATACGTCGGTCAGCAGAGGCCCGCCCCTGGAGCACTCGGCGCGCCAGTTTGAATTGCCGACGCCGAGTAGTCCAACCGAGCGAATTTCTGCGCCTTTCTTGCCCGCTAGAGGGTGCTGAAAGTAGCAAAAGCTCCGAAGTCTGGCCTGAGGCAGATCCTCTCCGGGGCTCGCGCGTCAGACTCCACATGCCCAAGGATTCCAGGTTTCAGCTTCGCATCGCGAGCCCGTGCAAAGCGCCCTGGGAGGACATGCGCGGCGACGCCCGCGTTCGCTTCTGCGAAGAGTGCCAGCAGAGTGTCTACAACTTGACCGAGATGGCCGAGTCGGAAGCACGACGCCTGGTGGCCGAGGCGGAGGGTCGCCTGTGCGTCCGATTCTACCGGCGGCGCGACGGCACGGTGCTCACTTCGGACTGCGCCATCGGTCAGAAACGGGCTTGGCTCAGGGCTGCCGGTCGTGCCGTGGCCGCCATGACCGTACTTGCCGCAGGGGTTGGCACCCTGTCCGGCTGTGCGGACGACTACGATGGTCAGCAGGGCTACGATGACGAAGAGCCGGTGCAGATGGGCGAAGCCCTCATGGGCAGCCTACCGATCCACGATGGCGGGGACGAGGATGCCGGGGACACGGGGGGCTCGGCAGAGATCGAAGAGATCATGGGTAAAGTCGTGCTCCCGACCGGCGACTCGCCGCACGAGGAATGAAGGTGGGAGCACCCGCAGGCTCAGCGAAGGCCGAGATGCTCGAGGAGCTTCGGGCCATAGTTGAAGCCTAGGTAGAACACCACGATGATGGGTAGAATGATGCTGAGGAGCACGAGGATGACACCAAGCGCGACGATCGCGTAGTCCCAGGCTGTCGGCTTCGAGCCGGGCCCTTCGTGCTCGCGTATCAGCTCGAGGTTGCGGCGGTTCGACTTGTAGGCGACGTCGAAGATGTCGCCCACAAGGGGAAGAGCGCCCACGAGCACGTCCGCCAGGATGTTGAAGATCATTCGGAACAGGACGACCCGTGGCACGCCGCCGGCCAACGCTAGCGCCAGCAGGCCGAGCGAGCCCGCCCCGGCGACCGCATCACCGAGCCCGGGAAACAAGATGCCGAGGATCGGATCCAAACCAAATCGAACCTCGGTGCCCGGGATGCGAAACCGGTCGTCCAGCAAAGTGACGAAGTGTTCGGCCCACTTCCTGAGCTTTGGGAGCGGGCGCTCTGGGGCGACCATGTGCGAACTCTAGAAGGGAGCTGAGTCCTTCGCCAGAATCATGGAAGAGCCGACTGTCCTGTTGACCGAGCCACAGGTCGAATTCAACGTGTCAGCCAATAGGCCCAGGCGATGAAGACGAACTGGAAGGGCAGGCGCAGCCACAGTGCCCAGCGGGGAATCGGCTTGTCGGGGTCGAGAGAGATGTTGTGCGTGAGCATGTAGACGTTCGCTGGGAACACCGCGATGTACAGCGCGATGAGACCCCATGCGGCCCAGCTCCGGGTTTCCGGAATCAGGAGAGCCACGCCGCCAAGAATTTCGAAGAAGCCACTGACGTAAACGAGCAACAGAGGGGCGGGCAGGTAGCTCGGCACGATTCGGACGAAGGGCTTCGGTCTCAAGAAGTGTAGGGCTCCGACGACCATCATCGCGATGGCGAGGACCCACAATGCGGCGAGCTTGAGCGGGGGCACGGAACCGTTGTAGCGCAGTCGGCCTCATTGTCATCGTCGATCTCGATCAAGATCAAATGGCGAGGTCGTGCTGCGCGAGTCGCGATACGAGAGAAGGCATTGCCTTCTGCGTTGCGCCTGCATTGCCTACGAAATCCAAAACGCACTCGCAACAGCATGCACGGAAGCGTTGGATGTGTTCGGGCCCGGCACCACCGCAATCAGAGGGCATCGAGGTCCAGTCGAAGTAGCCGCGCTTCGAGGTCAGCCCCAGAAGAGAGGCGGCCGGGTCTGCGCCGTTGGCTCTCTTTGTTCGGCGGCAAGTGGAAGCCCGCGGCTGTGCACAAAAAAAGAGGCCGCCCATGTCGGGACGGCCTCTTCTGCTTTCTACCGGGCACGAGTCTCAGCTCGTCCGCCCGGTCCTTTTACGGTTGCCAGGTGCCACTCGACCAGAGGACACGCCAGTCTGCGGCGTAGATGACGAGGTTGCCGTCATCCTGCAGGCGCAGTGTGGCACCTGCAGAGCCAAAGGTCTGAGTGTGCCAGATGGGCGTACCGTTGGGGTCGTATAGGACGAAGTTGCCGTCTCCTTGCATGATCGCAACATCAGCAGCGGTTTTGGCTGTCGGAGTCGACCAGAGGACGCCCGTAGCACTGCGGAGGACCAGCGCGCCGTTGCTCTGCATGGCGAGCTGGAAGCGTCCATCGCAGGAATAGAGCCAGCGGTTCTTCTGGAGTCCCTGGTTCGGATGCAGCACCCCGCATTCGGTCGGCGTACCGTAGCCTTCCGTGCTGTTGGACTGCCAGAGCAGACTTCCGTCGGCTGCGTAGATGACGAGATTTCCATCGTCCTGCAGGCGCAGTGTGGCACCCGCAGAGCCAAAGGTCTGAGTGTGCCAGATGGGCGTCGCGTTCGGATCGTACAGGACGAAGTTGCCGTCCCCTTGCATGATCGCAACCGAGGCAGCCGTTCCGGCGCTTGGGCTCGACCAAAGGACTCCCGCAGCATTGCGGACGACGAGGGCTCCGTCACTTTCCATGGCCAGTCGAAAGCGTCCGTCGCAGGACTCGAGAACGTCCAAGGTCGCAAGCCCCTCGTTGGCTCGCAGCAAGCCGCATTCCGTGGGAGGCACGAACGCGACGGGCGGGGCGCAGTCGGTCTCACAGTACCCTCGGTCGACCGAGAGAACTTTTGGTTCTGGGCCTGCAGATACGCTGCTGATCCACTGGCCTCCGTACTGCGTCGCGCTACTTGGATCACGAATCCCCGTGACGAAGACCTGCGCCGCCGGTCCCTGGGTTTGTAAGGTAATCGTGCCGGTGGCCCTGTCGAGAGAGCCGTACGCGAGAGCTTCGCGCTGCCCGATCACTTGCCAAACGACCTCGGCTAGCTGGTGAAACTGCAGGGTCTTCACGGGGAGCTTGAACAAGTTCTCGTAGTTGCTCATCACGGCGTCGAGCCAGTCCGTCTGCAGAGTATGGCCGGCCGCGTCGTAGGCTCTCAGGTTGGTCTGATGAAAATAGTGGGGGAACGGCTTGTACGAGAGCATGTGCCGCACCGTGGTGTCGGCTTCCGCGCCGAGGACCTCTTCGTACGAGCGTGGCGCGCAGATTGCACCCGGGATCTCGCAAGGGTTCAGTCCCTGATCAATGTGGCGCTGGTAGTAAATGTAGTTGTACTCCGAGGTGTTTTCCTCGGGCGTGGTCGCGTTGTAGTAGACCTGCGTTGGATAACGCGGAAGGATCGCAAGCGGGTAGTTCGGGATTCGCTGGATTCGATCCTGGTTCGGACGCGAGGCATCAGAAGCGATCACGGTGACGTCTAGGTCCACCGCTGCCTGCAAGAAATTAGGGTTTGCACCCCAGGGAAAATCGATGTCGTCCGACGGGTCCTCAGGTGTGCCCCTTCGATCCGAAAGCCCCGAGTGGGAGTCGGCAAGGAGGACCGGGATGTTCTTGTTGCGCGCAGGAAGCCTATGCGCCTTCCAGAATGCGCGGTTGTCGTTAATCTCGGCGTAGGCGGTCGCATAATCTGTGACAGGGCACTCTTCGAGAGTCCCGCTATCGCCATCCGGACAGAGGCGGTCCATCTGAAGCGCCGAAAAAGTGTGGTTGATGAAGCGAAACGAGTCTCGAAACTGGTCCATGCCCCGTACGAGTGAGTCGCTCCACCAGTTGTCAGCCCCCACGCCATTGAACGAAAACTCGAATTGAAGACCCGATGCGAGCCGATGCTCCAGTTGGAACTGCGTCTGCTTCGCTACCGCGTTGGCGACGTCGTCGTAGTCCATCCGGTAGGCGTAGACATCCTCGGGCCAGTTTTCGTTGGTTTGCGGATTCCAGACTTCATCCGGCAAGAAAAGGTCATCGTTCTGAGCGCTGAGGTACACGTGCCGCGCTCCGATGAAGAGGCCCGATGTTGCGTAGTTCAGAAACTCATAGGCGAGGACCTGGGAGTGAACGAAGAACCAGGCGTTGCCGATTGTGGAAAGAAGAACGCGTCGGCCGTCGGGGTAGCGCAGCTCGGAGACCAGGCTGTATTGTGGATCAGCAGCATCGACCAAAAGGGGCTGCACCTCGGGGCCCGTGCCGTCGCTCCTGGGCAAGGTCTTCATCGACCAGCCACTCGTGGAAAGCGGTTGTTTTTCGTTGACGTACTCGAAGATGCGCGAGCCTCCGGCCTCGCCGGCCCATTGTCCGGTCAAGTCGCTGCCGCCGAGGATGGTGTCGCTCATGCCGTAGTCCACGCCGAGCCAAGGATTGGTCGCAGCCCAGCCCGCCAGGACGGACTCGGCAACGCCGTTGAGACGCTCGTATTCGTGAAGCAGAGCAAACTCGTCGGGGCTCAGGCCAAAGATGCCGGGCCCGGCATAGGTGTCGGCCTGGGTCAGGATGATCCCGTTGAACCTTCCCCTGCCAGCGTCCATCAGCACCGCAGCGGTGAGCTCTTCCCGGCTGGAGTCGAGCACCTCGTAAGGCACACCCACGGTGTCCATGAGGTCCTCCATGAGACCGCGACCTGGATCCTGCCAGCGGTCGCCGACGGCAACCAGCAAGACACGAAGGTCGAGTGTTTGGGCCTCAGTGATGGCCGCACTTGGCGTCTGGGCCCGCGTGACTTGCGAGCCTAGCTGTCCGCTCACGAGCAAGCTGGCGGCGAACAACCCTAAGAAAAGTTTTCTCATTCTATATTCCTGTTCTCGGGTAGACGTGACGACCCCGGTTTCACGGAGCGTTCACGGCAATCCCCGGCCGGCGTGTGCCACGACCCCCACCTGCACGCAAGTCCAGGCGATGAAGGTATCGGCGACATCGGGAGCCCGACGCAGCCTGACGGACGCCTTCTCCGTCAGCCGCAAATTCCGCAAAGACAGGAAAGTAGTGGCTCAACAGGACGGGGCGATGTCCGGGCTACCGTTATGCCGGAGAGGTCCTGATCCTCCCGTGCGCCGCAGGTCCTGCTGTTTTAGGGCTCCCGCGGGAGTTGAACCTCTGACGGTGCCGTCGCGTTGGAGCTCGTCTAGCAAAATACCGATGGGGACGCCTGAGCTGTTGCCGTCGCGGCCTATATTGGATGGGACCTGCTCCTTCGGAAGCTCGACCATCTTGCGCACGGCTTCGTTGATGCGGCCTGGTGCGCGACGACGAGCGTTTCGCACTGCTTGTGATCGCTGTGACACCTCGGCTCCGATTGAAGCCGGAGCCGAGGTTCTTGCGGGCGAGCTAGAGTCCGCAGCGAACACCATCTAGAATGAGCCCCGTCTATGACCAGCGACGCGCACGCGCGCATCTTTCGAAGAGACTACGAGCCATCTGACTTCGTCGTCGACACCTTGGATCTCTGCTTCGAGCTAGATCCGGCCGAAACTATCGTAAAGGCCAAGATGGCGCTGCGAAGGAACCCGGCCGTCCCGAGGAGCAAGGGGCCACTCGTGCTCGCGGGCGACCAATTGGAGCTTCGCGCCTTACGGCTCGACGGGGTGGCGATCGACTCCGCGAAGTTCGAGGCTGATTCGCAAAGCTTGCGGATCGCCGATGTTCCGGAGCAGTTCGAACTCGAAACCGAGGTGCTGATTCGCCCGGAGCAGAACACGAAGCTGATGGGGCTCTACACCTCGAGTGGGGCGTTCTGCACGCAGTGCGAGGCGGAGGGCTTTCGTCGTATCACGTATTACCTGGATCGCCCCGACGTGATGGCCCGCTTCACGACCCGGATAGAAGCAGAGCGCGAGAAGTATCCGGTCTTGCTTTCGAACGGAAACCGAATCGACCAGGGTGAGCTTCCGAATGGTCGACATTGGGTGCAGTGGGAAGATCCGTTTCGAAAGCCGTCGTATCTCTTCGCCTTGGTCGCAGGAGACTTGGTTTGCCGTCGAGGGGAGTTCAGGACCGCATCGGGGCGAGAGGTCGCTCTCGAAATCTGGGTCGAGGCGGAGAACGCGGACAAGTGTGAGCACGCTCTTGCGTCTTTGCGCGCTGCCATGAAGTGGGATGAGGAGACGTACGGGCTCGAGTACGACCTAGACATTTACATGATCGTGGCGGTCAACGACTTCAACATGGGCGCGATGGAGAACAAGGGCCTCAATATCTTCAACTCGAAGTTTGTCTTGGCCAAGCCATCGACTGCGACCGATGATGACTATGAAGGGATCGAGAGCGTCGTCGCCCACGAGTACTTTCACAACTGGACTGGCAACCGTGTCACCTGCCGCGACTGGTTTCAGCTCACGCTAAAGGAAGGGCTCACCGTCTTTCGGGATCAAGAGTTCTCCGCCGACATGGGCTCGCGCGCAGTGCAACGCATCAAGGACGTCACGAGGCTTCGGACGGCGCAGTTCGCAGAGGACGCCGGCCCGCTGGCCCATCCGATTCGCCCGGATTCCTATGTCGAAATGAACAACTTCTACACGGCGACCGTGTACGAAAAGGGCGCGGAGGTCGTGAGGCTGTACCAGACGCTCTTAGGTCGGGAAGGGTTCCGGAAGGGCCTCCGACTCTATCTCGAAAGACACGACGGTTCGGCGGTCACCTGCGACGATTTTCGCCAAGCGATGGCCGATGCGAATGGTGCAGACTTGAGCCAGTTCGAGCTCTGGTATTCGCAGGCGGGCACGCCTGTCGTTCGGGCGCAAGGGGCCTGGGACGAAGTGGCCAGGCGGTTCACACTCACCCTGGCGCAGTCGCAGCGAGTCTTCGCGGACGGTCCGGAACCCTTGCCACTGCCGATTCCCATTGACGTGGGGCTGCTCGGTCCCGACGGAACCGACATTGCCGGAACCGCGCGGACGCTCGAGCTGGTCGAGGCGGAGCAGAGCTTCGTCTTCGAGGGAATCTCGGAGCGTCCAGTCGCTTCGATTGGACGGGGCTTTTCCGCGCCGATCAAGCTGGAGCTGGAGAGAAGCGAGGAGGAGCTGGCCTTTCTCATGGCGCACGACTCCGATGCCTTCAGTCGCTGGGAAGCCGCCCAGGACCTCTCGAAGAGGGTTCTGCTCGAGCGGCTGGGGCGCCCCCATGAGCTTCGGTTGTCTGAATCCGAGCTCGGCCTCGTCGGAGCCTTCCGCAAAGTGTTGTCCAACCCCAAGCTCGATGGGTCGATCAAGGCGCTCACGCTCGGACTTCCCTCCGAAGAGCGTCTGGCTCAGGCCCTGGAGCGGGTCGATCCCGACGCGATCCACCAGGCGCGACGCTCCCTCGTTCGCGAGATTGCAGCTGCGCTTCGCGATGAGCTCACTGAGGTTTACATGCGCAACCGACTTGGCGGCGACACCGTAGAGAAAGTCGAAGTCGACCGTCGACGGATTAAGAATTGCGCGCTTCGATACCTGGTTGCTCTCGAAGAGCCAGACACGGTCGCCTTGGCGGCAGCTCAGTTCGACCAAGCGACGGGCATGACCGACTACGAGGCGGCGTTCGCGAGCTTGATCGACATCGACTCAGCTGAGACGGAGCGCGCGATCGACGCGTTCCACGAGCGCGCGGCAGGCGAGCCCCTGGTTTTGGACAAATGGTTCCGGATGCAGGCAATGGCGAGCAGTCCGGCGGCGTTCGATCGGGTGGTCGCGCTCTCGCGGCACCCGGACTTCAACTTGGCCAACCCCAACCGGGCTCGATCGCTCCTGCATGCCTTTGCAGCCGGCAATCCCGTGGGCTTTCATCGCAAGGATGGCGCGGCGTACCGCTTCGTCGCGGAACAGGTCCTCGAGCTCGACGCAATCAACCCCCAGGTCGCCGCGCGTATCGTCGCCAGCTTCAATCAGTGGAAGCGGTACGAACCCGGCCGGAGCGCTTTGATGAAGGCTGAGCTAGAACGGATTGGCTCCCATGCCAAAATCTCGAAGGATGTGTCGGACATCGTTGAACGAGCCTTGCAGCGATAGCGCGCTTGCGGCGGCGGCCCGGGACCGGAGTTCGTCTCAGGTCCTGTTCTCGAGCCAAGCGCTGCTCAAGTACTTCACGAGACGTGCGCGCATCGGCTTGCTGAGGAGGCGACTGGCGAAGTCCCAGACCTTGACTTGGACCGTCACGAGATGATGGACCTTGCTCCCGGAGGCGGCCTCGGCGATCAGAGCGGCGATGTCATCGGCGGTCAACTCAACACCGAGCTTCGCGTGCAAGCCGGTAGGCACGTCCAAGAGCATGTTGGTGTCTACGAAGGGTGCCAGAATTGCGGTGACGCGAACGTTTGAGCCCTCCCACTCGAGCTGCAGGGCTTCGGTGAGCGACTTCACGTAGTGTTTGGTCGAGCTGTACACGGCCAGCCCCGGCACGCCGTGCAGACTGGACGCCGAGCACATGTTCACCAGGCAGCCTGAGCGCTGCCGTAGGTGCGCAAAGGCGAAGCGCGCGCAATAGGAGAAGCCGAGAGCGTTGACGTCCACCATCTTCCGAATCTGATCGACGCTCTGCTCGGCGAAAGCCCCACCGCACAGGACGCCGGCGTTATTGACGACGACGTCGATTCCGGAGCCGCCATCGTTCGCGAAGGCGTCCATGGTGCGCGCGAGCGCGTCGGAATCGGTCACGTCACAGGCGTAGAAGCGGCAGTCCCTGGCCCAGGGTTGCAGGCGAAGCGACTCGAGCAAGCTCGCGTCGACATCGCACAAGCCAACTCGCCAGCCGTCGCTGCGGAAGCGCTTGGCAGTCGCCAGGCCAATTCCCGCGGCGGCGCCCGTAATGAATGCCTTCTTCATGACTCGGGATAGCCCGCGCGCCAATCTTCCCGCAGCAACTTGTATCCGAAGTAGCCGAAGATGAGAGGAAAGAGGAAGTACTGGTACTGAGTCCAGACCAGTGCGAGCAGCGTATCGGCCACTCCACCCGGCATGTTCTCGAAACCGCCGAACACCTCGGAGAAAGAGAAGATGAATGTCGACGCCACTGGCTCGCCGCTCCCGAGCGTCGGGATCAGGTAGCGGTAGGGTGAACGCTTCTTGTTGAGATAGAAGAAGTATAGGACCGAGAGGACGTTGACGAAGGAGTAGAGCTCGAGGGTGTAGAAGGTTGAGTTGTGGTTCACGGTCCGCAGGTCCACGGAACCGAAAGACGCCAGAACCCACCAGTACATGTTGAGCGGGCTCTCGCGCATGAAGTCGGTGTTGGCGACCACGTCATTGAGCGTGACGAGGTTGTCGAACACGAAGGGCGAGAGCAGGACCCAGGGAATCTCCCACAAGGCGTTGGTCAACGCGTAGGAGAGCATCCAGACGACCAGGGCGTCGTGGTAGACGTCCATCTTCGGCCGGGCTTTGTTCTGCGGCAGCAGGAAGACGAGCATCCAGGCGTTCAACCAGATGCTGATGGCGTAGAGTCCGCTCTTCGTGCTCGTGATGAAATCTAGGATGCCAAGGTAGAACAGGGACGCACAGACGCCGACGCCACCCCAGAAGAGTGCGGTCCAGGTCCAGAAGACCTTCATCGTCTTTCGGGAAGCCGAACGCTCGGCGGGCTTTCCAACCCGCTCAGCTTCTCCTGATACCGCTGAAACGCTCACGCCATCCCCCTTTGTTCTGCCCGCCGTTCATATGACATCTCGGGCAGCGCGTCATGGGGAAGTGCTGTTGCGGCGATGTGGTTACTTCTTTCCGCTGATTGCCGCCTTCTCGGCGGCGACCGCTGCGTCTCGGCGCTCTTGGTCGTCTTTGGTGTGTTGTTTCTGGTTAGCTTTGCGCTTCTTTTGTTTCGGGGACTTGTCGCCCATGGCTCACCTCCTGTGCTCGGAAGCGAATCGCAGATGGCGCGCCGCCGGGTAAGTGCACTGTCGCATGGTGCTCATGGCTTGTCTTGGCGTTTTCATTGAGGGCAGCATGCAGGTCTTCAGCCGAGCAGCTCCGCCCGCCTGGCCGCAAGCTAATGGCGAGGCCATTGCGGACCTCCCATGCTATAGGCCCCCTGTGTGGTGATGCTCGCTCGGGCGAAGTCGCCGCCTTTCGTTTAATGGAGAACTACTAAATGAACTGGTACCGAATTCGGACCGCTCTCGTCGGACTCAAGCGCTTGGTAGAGCTCACGGACGAGGACAAACAAGCTTGCATCGACGCCTACAAGTTCTTTCAGAGAATGCAGGATGGCGAGAAGACCGAGACGGCGGACGAAACGAAAGCAGTCGCGGACTACTACAAGGTTCTGAACAACATGCTCTCGGTCTTTGACCTGGAGAAGCTCTATATCCCACCGCAGCTAGACGAATCCCAGGGCTTGTACGGGAATCAGCTTTTGTGCGAGCAGGCGGTATTGAAGGAACTAGCCCTGAAAGATCCTCAAAGCTCGCATCTGTTGGATATGGGGTGCGGACGCGGGAGAATCTCATACCACTTCGCGACGATGACGGGCGGTCAGGTGTCCGGATACAACATCGACCCCAATCAGATTGAGAGTGCAATCGACTGGGCGGCGGAGTGTGGGATGAGCGATCGGCTCCACTTCAAGGTGGGCAACCATCACGAACCACTCGAGTACGACTCGGAAGCCTTCGACGGCTGCTTTTCCTTCCAAGCGGTCTGGCCATTTTTCAAGAAAGAGGAGCTCGATGCCCACGCGGCAGAGATGTACCGCGTGCTGAAGCCGGGAGGCCGATACGCTTGTTCCGAGTATCTGCTGACGCCGCATTTTGACTGGGACAACGAAGAGCATGTGCGCCTACACAAGGCGTATCTACCAACGCTCGCGGCCACTCAATCCATGTACCCAGCCGATGTTTGCGCCGCCTTGGAGAGGGCGGGTTTCAAAATTATCCTTTCAGCTCCCTCGAAGAGCGCGGCCTGGCCGATTTGTGAGCAGAAGAGAGATTTGATTCTCGGGGGTCGAAAGCTCATCAGGGGGCTTGAGGCCATTCGGGTCTTGCCCCCATGGGTCGAAGAGTCGCTCGAGCTTCTTCAAAGCGGTGGCCAGGCATGGACAGATGCCGAAAAGGCCAAGATCGCCGATCTGAACTGGAGAATCGTTGCGGAGAAGCCGGGCGCCAAGACCTCCAAGAAGGGTTCGAAAGGATCGAAGCGGAAGTGAGGACACAGGGCCGCGCGCAGCTGGGCTAGACTGCCGGCCGGTTTGCTGGACTTCAACGAAGAGCGGCCGAAACGAAGAGACCCGCGGGCTCGCGCCTCGCGGGTCTCTTCGTTTCGGGGACAGGGTTCACAGAATGCTGGTGTTTGCCGCTAGTCGGCAGCCGTTTGGACGCGACGCAGGATGTAGATGTCGCGAACGCCGTTGTCGTCCTGGACTCCAGCAGAGATGCGGATTTCGTCATCGAGGTACACGTTCCAGAGCTCGCCCGTGATCCCCTTCGGTCCGGGCACGAGAAGCGTTCGGAGCGCACCAGACTCGACCTTCTTCACGAGCTGGACGAGGTCCTCGTTGCGAGGAATCTTTCCAAACCGCACGACGTTGTCGTCAAACTCCAGGTCGACTACGTTCAGCCGTGGCTCCCCGACGTTGGTCTCGTCAGGGAGATTGGTGAGCGTGAAATTTCCCTTCAGGAAGCTGTGCACTACGGTTGGCCGGAACCCGAAGATGCGCAGCTGGTTGTTCGTCACGTTGTAGTAGAAGTTGTCGAACACGACCTGGTAGACGCTGTCGCGGTCGATGGAGAGGAAGGCCTCGGCGCTGTTGATGTCCGGGTCGTCGTACCAGAGGCTCTTCCAGGCGCCTTCCAAAAGCTCGAGCTCGTTTTCGGGGCGATTGGCGATGAAGTACTGCTCGAGCTCGTCGATCAGCGGGTCGAGCTCTGCGCGCACTTCCTCGATGTTGTCAGTTCGTGTGGTGTTCTCGCTCGCGATGCGGACGATCTCATCCTTGAGCTCAAAGATCCGGTTGGCGAGCGCAGCATCTTGGCCAGCGACGGCAGACTCCGGCGAAGCGCAGCCAAACAGAGCAAGAAGCAGGACCGAAGTGACGGTGACGTGTCGTAAGTTATCCATACGCGCTGTTTAGATCATGCACAGGTTGTGTCAAGAAAATTGTCTTTATGTCGACATTTTGTACAGGTTGTGTGTTGCTAAAGCAACTACATTGTCGCCAGGGTCAAGCGGTCCTTTCCTGAGCACGGCGACTCAGCAACGAGCGCCTTGCCTCGTGTTCTGCATGCGGCGGCCCCGAAACATTCATGGGTTTGCACGCAGGCTTGCGCGAGGCCCGAGAAGGCCTTGCGGAGAGTCATCTGGTGAGCGGACCTGGCGACCCTCCTTTGCTTGCTCACGAAGCCGAGGCCGCAGTCCCGAGCTATGATTCCGCGACAATGGACGACGACTACCCCGCTGACCTCTACGCCTCGCTCCACATCGGAAACGAGGGTGACGAGGATTTCTACCGAGCCGTCTGCGTGGATGCCGAGCGCGTCGTGGAGCTCGGCTGCGGCTCGGGACGCATGCTCGCTGCTTTGGCCGAGCAGGTCCCGGATCTTCACGGAGTAGACTCCTCCGAAGTTGCCCTCGCCCTCGCTCGGCAGAGACTTCCAGCATCGGTCGCGCTCCACCACGGCGACATGGAGACCTTCGACGTTGGTGCCGAGTTCGACCGCATCCTCATTCCGTACAATGGCATCTATTGCCTGCCGGACCTCGAGAGTGTTCGGCGCTGTTTCGTGCGAGTGGCGGAGGCACTTGCGGTCGATGGGCTTCTCGTCTTCGACGGATATGCTGGCGACCCGATCCACGAGGACGAGTCTGTGGAAGAGGGTTTCGACGAGGAGGGTGAAATCGCCACGGTCGAAGCGCGTGCAAGACGTTGGCGGGTCTTCGAGCGGAGCGGATACGAGCGCAGTGCGCAACGCTTCACGGTTCACTATCGCTATGTGGCCGAAGACGATGGGGAGGAGATCAGAGCGAAGATCGAGCACCGCTATCTGCGTCTCACCGAGGCGCTCGGGGCGCTCGAGAGTGCCGGCCTGCAGGCCGTCGTGGTTCACGGCGATTTCGATCAAAGCGTCTACGCCGAGGACTCAGAGCGCATGATCTTCACCGCTCAGCACCGCCGTCTCTAAGCGCCATGGACAGCGGAAGAACCAACAGCGACCCGGTCAGTGGGTGCCCATGGGCGACCAGCGCTTCCGACTATCGCGCGTATCACGATCACGAGTGGGGGATGCCGGTGACGGACGAGCACCGGCTGTTCGAAAAGCTCTCTCTCGAGGGGTTCCAAGCAGGGCTGTCGTGGCTTACGATTCTCAGAAAGCGCGACGCTTTTCGACGAGCCTTCTCCGACTTCGACTTCGACAAAGTGGCGCGCTTCAACAGTCGCAGCGTCGAGCGACTGCTCCATGACGCATCGATCATCCGACACCGCGGCAAGATCGAGTCGACGATCCACAATGCGCGGTGCGCGCTGAAGTTGCGTGATGAGCGGGGCTCGCTCAGCAGCTACTTCTGGTCGTTCGAGCCTGAGCGCCGCTGCGCGCCGAACCCGATGCCCCCGCATACCGCCGATTCGAAGGCGCTCAGCAAGGACCTCAAGCAGCGCGGCTTTACGTTCGTCGGGCCGACGACCTGCTATGCGTTCATGCAGGCGATGGGACTGGTCAATGATCACGTCGATGACTGCCCGGCGCGCTCACGCTGCGAAGAGGCGCGCAGGGTGCTCGGTCGTCGTTTTCGCTGACCCGAACACAGGGAAGCGCCGATCAGCCCGGATTGTATAGGCTGGCCCAGACCAGGACGAGCGCAGCGAGGCCGTGCCGAAAGTGACGCTGCTGTCGAGGCCAGCGCCTGCTGGCTTCGTCCCAAGACAGGCCGAAGAGGGTAGAGATGAAGAGCACTTCGGCGGCGACGGCAGATGCGGGCAAGAGGCCGAGGCTGGCACCGTAGTAGCCGCTCAGTCCTACGTGGAACGGGGAGCCGTACAGCAGGATCAGATGGACGACGTAGATCACGAGCGTCTGCCTGCCGATCGTTTGCAGCAGCGATGCGTCGGTCCCTCGACGGTCGCTCTTCCGACCCACCCCCCATGATGCTTCCTTTGCTCGGTCGCCGCTCATGGCTCGCCAACGCATCGAAAAGGACTCGTAGGTGCAGAGCAGGGCAAAGCTCATGAGCACGAGTCCCAGGCGGGTCGCAAAGAAGACGGGACTGGTCTTCCAGTAGTTGTGTGCCCCAAAGACCTTGGCGCCCGGGTCGGGCGCCAACTCGGCAATGAGCCAGAGCGCGCCGCCGGCAAGCAGGAATCGCAGGCCCGCGTAGGACCTGCGCCGCTGCGTGTGCGGCGCGCTGATCAGATGGGCGCTCAGCACGCCGGCGCAGACGAAGCCCATCCATGGGAACAGTGGAAAGATGGAGCCGCTGTCAGTGTTGATGTAGCTGGCGATGCCGAGTGGAAGCCAGCGTTCGGCCGGTAGGCGCCAAGCAAGTGGGGCGGCGAGCACCAACGCCGCTCCGAGCACGCCGATCCCCCAGGCGAACGAACGCTTTCGCCTGCTCACCCAGACCAGAGTCTGCACGATACCGAGTGCGACTGCGATGTGCTGCAGTGCATCGACTCGAAAAAAGGAGGCTTCGAGCTCGGGCGAGCCCGAGCGCCAAAGGTGACGGAAGCTGAGCTGCGGCAAGCTCAGCATATAGCCGATGAATAGCAGCCAGCCGTAGCGCTGATAGCGACGCTTGAGCGGAACGCCCCAGTTTGTGTGAGCGTCCCAGTTGCCGAGCGTAGCCACACCGAAGGCAAGCCCGGAGGCGAAGAAGAACAGCGGCGCCGTCAGTCCGTGCACATAGTCGTGTTTTAGGAACCAGGGTTGCGCCTTGATGGCCGGGTCGAGGAGCGCAGAGAAGGTATGGCCTTGCACCATCAGAAGCACCGCGATGAAGCGCAGCAGGTCGAGCGCGGCCCAGCGCTGCTGTCTCAGTGTGTCGCCAGAGGACAGCATCGAAACAGAGGCGCTGGCGCGATCGAGCGTGCCCGGACCGCGAAAGAGATGGAGGCGCGGGAGCGGACGAAGTTGTCCCAAAGACCACTGGCGAGATAGGCGGAGATGGAGTTCGCAGGAGTCTGGCTCATGTCGGGTCGTTCGCTGCTCATGCTGCCCGTCAGCGGCTGAACGACACTAGCTGATTTCTCGATGTTTTCATGCGGTATACTGCGGTAGAATCGACAGCGGGGCATGGCTCGGCACTGCGGAGAGCACGTCGTGGAGAAGATTCAATCCTTGTTCGTCCAAAGACCCTTGAATATTCTCGCCGTCGCCGCGCTCTTCGGCATCGGCTACCTGCTTGTTCGCTTCAGCAGAGCCGGGTCTGATAGAAGACATCCCGGCGCGTTGCTCGTGCCGGCCTCGGGCTGGGCGCTCTACGCGGCTTGGGAGTGGCTCATTCTATGGAAGACCCCCGAAGCCAATATCCGCTTCGATCTGCTCCTGATCTGGCCGGCGCTCCTCGTTCTTTCCGTTTGGTTCTGCGTCCGGGCGTTTCGTTGACGAGCTGCTGCGAGCCCCGGCGAGCTCGTGGTTCGTCAGGTCGGCGGGGAGCACCCCGAGGCATCCAGGTTTTGCCGAAGAACACGAGGTCAACGGTCTGCTGTGCGAGCGCTTCACAGTGGCGCAGCCGTCGGAGGAGATCAGGGTCAGCTGGCCGAAAGCCCAAAAGTTGGGCTGAAGCTTTTCACCTTCCCGGGTTAATCGAGTAGGCTTCCGCCCATGGGGGCACACACGGGGAATCGACGATTCGCTGCCACGACGAAGCCAAGCACTCGCGCGGAGAAACGGACGAAAAGCACAACGAGGTTCAGGGCTACCCGAACGGCGCGGCTGCGCCCAACTCCTGCCTGGACTGTCATCCAGACGGCAGAAAGTGACGTGGCCTTCACGCGGGCTTCAGGCCGCTGCTGCGGGACAATTCGCACTCCTTTCGAAGACTTCCATGCAATTGGGGGTCAATTCCTGGCCCCGGGGCGCCCTCTATGCTTCCTTGTTCCCAGTGGTGGTAGGGTAAGTGAGCCGCAATTGGTCCTCATTGCATGGGTTCGTTCCGAGTAAGCGGGTGGCTTTGCCCGCCCTCACACTATTCACGCTGACGGCGTTTCCACTTGGCGCGGTGGAGGCCGACGCGAAAACCGCTTTGGCCAGTACCACTTCAGAGCGCAGGCCCTTCACGCCCGACAGGGAGCCGGTCATGCCTGACGAGGGGCCGGCTGCGCCTGAGGAGGACACAATGACGCCTGAGGAGGAGCCGGCTACGCGCGACGAGGAGCACACTACCTTTGACGACGAGGCAGCCGCGCCTGACGAGGAGGCGCCCGCGCCTGACGAGGAGGCGCCCGCGTCTGACGAGGAGGCCGCTGCGTCCGACGACGAGGCAGCCGCGTCGGACGAGGAGCGTGACCGAAGCTTGACGGCAGCACTACTGAGCTTCGTCGAACAGGTAAGCGCGCTTCTGAACGATCGGTCGACGACCCCACCGCCCAATAACACCTACAGCTACGAAACGGGCTTCTCCTCCGGGCTCTACCCAGAACCGCCGGTTTATTTGAATGCGACCGAGTCGCATTCAGCAATCGCCTCGACGGACTGCTCCGGGTGGCTCAGCTACGCGCTGGATACTACGGCGCCCTTGCACCGAGCCGCACTGCAGTCCCAGCGACGGCTTCCTGAATACAACCGCGACTACGAGGGAGGCTTCTTGCTTCAAGAAGCAGGTCGACTTTGGTCGCGCGCCTTCGTCGTCACCCATTTCCTTCGCGCCGATTACGCGAACGAGGTCGGCTTCGTTCCCATCGAAAGCCTTGCGGACGTGCGCAGGGGAGACATCGTCGCTTACGCCTTGGGCCGCTATGCAGAGCCAACGGACACTAGCCTACGTAGACCCGGCGATTCCGGCCATGTCTTCGTCGTCGTCGGAACCCCGACCGTCGTGAGCAAAAAGACCGACAACTACGACGGGTACGGCTCTCTATCGGATCGCGCCGTAGTGGTCCTTGCAGTCCCAGCCATCGATTCGAGCTCGACCCCTCACTTCGAGCCCGACTCTAGACTGAACAAGGAGGGGCGTTACGAGTTTCCTCCCAATCCCTGGAACGACACGGCCTTGGCTGGCGGCATTGGGAGCGGCACCATTTGGTTCGCCCTGGACGACTCCGGCGAGGTCTTGCAAGCGCGCATCGGCCCAAGACGTCGGTATCACGACGTCCTACTCGGAGCGGCACAGATGCATGAGACGATTGCGCTGATCCCGGAGATTACGGATGCGGACGGCGACTTGCTGATCGAATCGTTCGACAACACGCCCTCGCACTTCCGGAAACAGCCGTACGGGCACGTCCCCGTTCGGCTGACCGGTCCCGGCGGCATCCGGGTTGCAGGGGACGGCGCCGTGATTTTGAACGGCGACAGCGATTTCGCGGGGGGCGTCAAGATAGAGTCCGGCGCAGTGATCGTTCAGTCGCCGGAGGCTCTAGGAACCGGCCCAGTGCAGGTGTTCGGAGGCGCGCTGATCCTCGAGCGCCCAGCACTCGCAGATGATTCCGTATTCCGCATCGCGGCCGACCTGAACGAGGGAGCGATTCGTCTCGAGTTCATCGGGGAGGACGTGGTGGGTGGCGTCCTGATCGGGGACGACGCCTATCTCTGCGGTACCCTCGGCTCCGTCGAGTCCGGGGCGACCCATAAGCATCCCGCTTTTGCGGGTCTTGGTGTCCTGCGCATCGCCCGTCCGGGCTTTCCGTGCATGGAGTTCGAGACCTCTGGGGAAGACCCAGCCGATGAGACCGTCTACTGATGCGCTGACTTTGACGCGAGGGAGCGAGCTCGGCCTGCGGAACCCCGTCCACTACGCTCGGTTGCGTTCCTCCGAAGTCGACGCACGCCTCGCTCCTCGTGCGGCTCAAAAGAATGACTGGTACCAGCGGCGGATTTCGCTGATCGGTCCGTCGCCGTCCGCGACGGAGTCCACGGCCAGCGTACGGCCGTCCAGGCTTCCGCCGAGACCTTTGGCTCGTTGCGTCGCCCGCGGGCCATCGATGCTCATCTCGAACTCGTCGATCCGCCTGCCGTGGACGGGAAGGAAATGGGCGATGTCCGCGACGTTGTCGACGACCTCCCGCGGCTGGGTGGCCATCTCGATCTGGCTGCATTCGAGCTCGCTGAACGCGCCGCCTTCGAGCTCGTCGATACGCGGAACTTCGTAGCTCGGCTACGAACTCGCGGCCGAAGTAACGAAGCGGTCTCACGCCTGCAGCGTCGAGCTCGTGACTCCAGCTGACGACATACCAGCCTTCGGCAAAGGGGGCCTCGTTCGGAGTCGCTGCGAACATGCCCGAGGGGTCGTCAATATCAGCCGGCGAAAATCCGCAAGGCGACCATGATCTGGGCCGCAAAGCCAGCCAGGAAAGCGAAAGTTCGAACGCCAGGGACTCCGAAGGCGGCCGACGGGAAATGGACGAGACGGGCCCAGAAGAAGAGCTGGGTTGCTAGAAGCACCTGCGGGTCGTCGGCTCTTCCCATCGCTTGCGCGACCAGCACCAAAGTCGCGAAGACCACGAGGTTCTCGACCGCGTTGTAGTGCGCGCGTTTCGCGCGCTGCGCCCAGAGTGCCTGCTTGAGCACTTGCTCCGGGTCGAGAGGCTCAAGTGTGCCAAGGATACCGAGTGCTTTGAAGCGCTCGAGAACGTACGGGACCCAAAAAAGCGCGATCATTAGCGCGGCCGCAGCGAGCCATTCGAGAGAGGTCATGAAGCGAGCGTCTCATGGTCCGGCTTGCTTGAAAAGCTTTGTGCCTACCTTCGGTTTGCGCGAGCTCAGCGCCCGCGCCTCGCCATTGCGGCACGCTTTGCGCCAAGCATGACCGCATCCTTGAGGTCCAAGGGGAGCGGGCCTGGTACGCCAAAACGGCAGTCGCCGGACAGCAACATGAACGCGCCCATCGCGTACGCATGGCCAGGGCAGGCGATGACCACGGGCGTCGGAAACGACAACAAGCGTGCGGTCAGAGCGTAACCCGCGCGCAACATCTTGACTGCCTGCATGCCGCCAGACTTCATCACCTTGAGGTCGAAGCCCGCCGACAACACCCCCTCTCGCCCGGTGATCAGCGCGGCCGCGCCCTCCCGCTCGACCCGCGCGAGGGCTGCGTATATCTCCCCGAACATGGCCGGCGAGAGCGCATTGCGCTTGCCATCATCCATCGTGAGCGTCCCGACCGACTGATCGATGTCGAGTGCCACCATCGAGCGAGCCATGCGTTCACGAATAGCACGTGGATAGGGATCTGGAGGAAGCGCTTAACCCGCAGGGCTTGGTTCTAGGCTCCCTGTCCATCTTACTCGCCCTCGACCGGCCGCGTATCTACTTGACGCGGACGGAACAGCCGACTGCCCTCCGCCCGATCATCCACGCCCAACTTCGAAGGAATCGTTCAGCATGACTTGTATTTCTAGTTCTCAGCCAGCGACACGCCTTGCTTCACAGACCCTGAGCTCCGCCAAGCGTGCAAGGGGGTTGTTACACCGTGTTCTTGTTACCTTGTTTCCAGTGCTGGTGCTCTTCGGCGCGGCCAATGTCGTGGGGACCGCCAGCGCAAGCGATGCGGATTACTGCTACCTACCGAGCCAGGGTCGAGGTGTTGGAAGCGTTCCGGACGAGTGCCCAGCCAACACGGAGCAGGATGGCTTGCTCTGCTACCCATACTGCGAGCCGGGCTACGACGGTGTGGGCCCGGTCTGCTGGGAGCAATGCCCTGCTGGCCTGACCGATATCGGAGCCGCGTGCTCCGACATCAAGGCTAAGTCATCTTACGGTCGTGGCGTCGGTACCGCCGTGAACTCCTGCAAGAGCGGCTACGAAAAGAGGGGTGGTCTGTGCTATCCGAAGTGCAAGTCGGGCTACTACGGCGTCGGGCCCGTTTGCTGGCAGAGCTGCCCGAGGGGCTACACGGATGACGGCGCCTTCTGCCGCCGTGACGCGCACATCATCAGCGCGAACAACTCGCAATGTCCATGGTATGACGTCTGCGGCCTGACTTTCGCCCGAGGATGCAGCACCTGTCCCTCGGGCTACCGCAACGATGGCTGCACCTGTCGTCGCGACGCGCACATTTTCGCCAAGGCCAGTTACGGCCGCGGTGCGGGCGAACCCATGGTGTGCCCCTCGACAAAAGAGTACGACGCCGGCCTGTGCTATCCGAAGTGCAACTCGGGCTACGTCGGCGTTGGGCCCGTCTGCTGGGGTAGCTGCCCGAATGGCTACACCGATGACGGCGCGACCTGTCGCAAGACGCACTGGAAGAGCAGCTACGGAAGGTCCGCCGGCGAGATCCGGGTGTGCAGCTCCGATCTCGAGAACGACGCTGGCCTATGCTACTCGCCCTGCGAGTCTGGTTATTACGGCGTCGGGCCGGTTTGCTGGGGGGAATGTCCCGAGGACATGGTGCCCTGCGCCGCCGGCTGCGCGAAGACGGCGGAGATTTGCTCGGATCAGATCATCGAACAGGTCTTGGCACCGCTCGAGGTGCTCGGGAACATCACACTCGCCGTCTTGACGGCTGGTGGCTCGACAGCCGCAACCGCCGCCGCGAGAGCCTCGATCGTGGGAGTACGCACGAGCTTGTCGGTGGCCGCCAAGCAGTCGCTCAAGGAGAGCCTGGAGGCTGCAATCCGAAACACGCCGAACTTGGTCCGCAAGCTGGTGCCAAGTGAGCTCGAGGTGACCGAAGCGCTCGCCGCGCAGTACGTCAGCCTGTACGCGGACGCTCTGGTCGACTCCGCGGAGTTGGACAACCATGTGGAGCTGAGTGAACTGAGTGCACTGGACCCGACGGGCATCGCTGGCTTGGTAGACGCCTTCAACCACCCCATCTGCGATCCGCCGGGAAGCGAGTAAACAGCCATGAAACGCGAGGTCGAGCTGGTGAAGCGGTTCGGCCTCGGGACCCATCGAGAGTGAACTTGGCCGCGGTCCTTCGAGAAGCCAGCCCTGACATGCAGGGCTGGCTTCTTTGTTAGCGGCACAACTGCCTTCGCGGTAAAGCGAAGCGCCATGACGCGACCGTATTCGACCCTTATGTCGACCCCGGCCAAACTCGGGCTGCTCGGAGCGCTGTACTTTTCGCAGGGGCTTCCCTTCGGGTTCTTCACGCAGGCGCTTCCTGTGATGCTGCGCGAGAGTGGCTTCTCTCTCGGGGCGATTGGCCTCACACAGATGCTGGCCATGCCCTGGGGACTCAAGTTTCTGTGGGCGCCGGTGGTGGACCGCTACGCGTTGCCCGGCGTGGGGCCGCGGAAGTCATGGATCGTGCCGCTTCAGCTCAGCGCCGTGTTCATGCTCGGGCTCTTGGCCCTTGCCGACACCGAGTCGAGGATGGGTCTGCTGCTCGCGGCTGTCTTCGTCGTGAATCTGCTCAGTGCAACACAGGACATCGCGACCGACGGGATGGCCATCGACATGCTCGCCCCGTCGGAGCGCGGCTTTGCCAATGGCGTGCAGGTCGCGGGCTATCGCGTTGGAATGATCGTCGGCGGAGGCGTACTGCTGATTCTTTTTGGCTCCCTGGGCAGCTCCTTGACCTTCGCGGCCATGGCCGGCCTCATTGCACTCGCAAGCGTTCCGGTCATCGTTACGAGGGAGCCCAAGGGCAGGGCGGTGGCGTTCACGGAGAAGTCGCAGCGCCCACCGCATTTCTTCCGACGCGAGGGGGCCATGGGCATCTTGCTGCTCGTCATCGTGTACAAAGCCGGAGACGCGTTCGCGACCGGCATGCTACGGCCGTTTCTGGTCGACGCCGGCCTCGGGATGACGGACATCGGATGGCTGCTCGGCACGGTGGGCTTCGTCGCCGGCATGCTTGGCGCGCTGGCAGGCGGGTCCCTGGTCAACCGACTGGGACGCAAAGCTTCGTTGCTTCTCTTCAGCGGCTTTCAGGCTCTGACCGTCCTGGGCTATGCGGCGCTCTCGCTCATGGACAGTATGCCTCCGCTCCCTCTCTACACGGCCTGCGGGCTCGAGCACTTCGCTGGGGGCATGGCCACCGCGGCTTTGTTCACCTGCATGATGGACTGGTCCAGATCGGAGTACGCTGCAACCGACTACACCGTCCAGGCGAGCGCAGTCGTGTTCGGTTCTGGGATAGCGTCCCTTCTGTCGGGCTTTAGCGCCGAAGCGTTTGGCTACTTCGTACACTTCACGCTGGCGGCCCTGCTCGCCCTGCTGTCCTTGCTGCTCGTCGCCTTTTACTTCCCATCGGCTGCTGCTGCTTCGGGGGCCGAAGAACCCGAAGTGAATCGGGTCCCGTCCAACTAGCCGTTTGCGCGAGAGCATTCGCCCCGCTCCGATTCTCGTGCTCGATTCTAGGCCATGAGCTCCTACGAGATTAGAAATGAGTCCAGCATGAGGTTTGTACGAATCCCGATCGAGGCATTGAGTCAGCAGGCTCTCGATGGATTGATCGAGGAGTTCGTGACACGTGAGGGGACGGACTACGGCACCGAAGAGCACACGTTCGACGACAAGCACAGCGACCTCATCCGACAACTCGACCGTGGTGACGCCGTGATCGTGTTCGACCCGCAGACCGAGACCACCAACATCGTCACACGGGATGAGCTAGAACGGTACGTTGAGGAAGAGAGCCGATAAGTCCGTCCCGAGCTCCCTCGGCGGTTCGGACGCTACTTGCTCCGCACCTAGCCCTTGAGCTGCCTAGGCGGAGGGCTCGCGACTGCGTCGACGCGATGGCGCATCCAAAGACAGCGGCGCGGTCCAGGCGATGACCGGAACGAGACCCCCGTAGTACAGTGCGTTCGGGAGGACCCTGAGAAGAAACCCGGTGTCGGCGCCCGTTCCGAGGATGATCGCGTCGGCGACGGCCCACAGGCCATAGTATCCGATGACGAACAGGGTGACGCTCTTCGTCCACCGAAGGGCGTGGCTGTGCCTAGGTAGGTATAGCGCTGCAACGCTGACGGATAGAAAGACGAATAGGGCTTCGTAGACGAAGAACAGGACTCGGGGCTGCTCCGCACCGAGGGCAGCGACCAAGAACTGTGCGCCAAGCGGAACCAGAAGGGTCCAAGCGCAGGCTCGCGCCAGTCCTTTGGGGCTGACGGCGATCCGGCCGTCTGACTGAGCGCTTTCGATGAAAAGAAAATAGCGAAAATCCCCGATCAGAACGAAGGCCAGGGGGACGAAAGAGGCCGCTGCGCCACGCAGTGGGCCGATGCCGGGGACCTGGTTGCTGGTCAGCCATGCGTCCACAACGGACACGGTCGCGAGCGCGAGGCAAAACCAACGGACCGAGCTCGAGAGCCCCCGCCGCGACAGGGCCACCCATAGCCCGACGAGCGCCGCGGCCCATAAGAGCAGCGGGTGCTGAATGAACGATTCGTAGAACGCCGCGTAACTCACGGTCTGCGGGGCTCGCTCTTGTGCGTCGCCATCTCCTCGAGATACGCCACGATTTCTTCGATCAGCTCTGCTCGATGCGGCAGCTGCCTGTTGAGCGGAGGCATCCGTGGAGCCTGACGCATGCTCGTCGGATCGTCGATCCATCGTCGGAGCCAGTCAGCCTTCATGTACTCGGTCGGGCTGGCGGGGTAGTTCAGCTCGGGCCCGACCGTTCCGCCGTGTCCGTTGACCGCGTGGCACTTCGAGCAGTGCGCGGTGAACACTTCGAAGCCCGCCCGAGCCTTGGCTGAGGCATCTTCGGGTGGAGCCATTTCAGCAAACCGAGAGCGAAACGTGACCAGTTCGATCTGAGTGACTTGATACGGCCAGCCATAGTCGCCCTCAGAGAGGATTCGGGCATCGTCGAGGTTTTTCCAGATGACATAGGCGGGCTCCAGAGGGACTCGCCTCTTTGTGCCTTCTTCGTCTTTGAGCACTGTAAATCCGTCATCGCCGGGTCGAGCGAACGCGACGAACGCCTCATGTTTCAAGACCCGTTTCACTGGGATCGTCGGTTGATAGCCGTCGCGACAAGTGAAGAGAAGAGCCTCGTGATCTCGCCATGAGGGGCCGTAGGCTTCGTCGAGCACAGCCTCGAGCGGGATTGCCTCGAAGGCGACGGTCGCTCGCTCGTACGGCTCGAACACAGTGACGGTGCGAGGCTCGATTCTTCGTTTGAGCTCTCCGAGGGGCAGCGACGCGACGGTTTGCGACCCGATCATAAACGCAAGGGAATCGTTTGGCTCCACTCTGCTCCGGGAGCAGGCGAAGTTGACGCAGACGATCGAGCTGAGCAGGCAAACGAGGGTGGCTTTCCTCATGTGCTCGAGTCGCTGAGGCATCCTAGCGCAAGTTCGGTATGCGTGACCGAGGCGGCGCTTCGAGGACCTCGGCTCAGCATGCACATGTGTTGCGCTTCGGATGTCACGCGCACCCCCCGTGCATGTCCCGATTTCATCATCTCATGCGCGATGTCGCGCACTAGGTCTTCCTGAATTTGGAAGCGCCGCGCGTAGGCATCGACCAGCCGCGGGAGCTTTCCGAGTCCGAGGACGCGGTCGCCCGGGATGTAGCAAATGCTGACCCGTCCGAAGAAGGGCAGGAAGTGATGAGCGCAAAGCGAGTAAAACGCGATGTCTTTGACCTCGACTATGCCGGGCGACTCGTTCGCGCCCAGCATGCGCGTGGTGTTGAGAATTGTGGACGGGTCGATCTCATAGCCGCTCAACAACTCCCTGTAGCAACGTGCAATGCGGCCTTCCGCCTCGGGCGCATCGAACCAACGGGAGGCTCTTGGGTCATCGGTGACGTGTTCGGCGAGCCAGTCTGAGAGTTTCACGTAGACCTCCTGAGGGAGCGTTCGAGCCAAGTCCAGAGTCCGAGGCGATCCAATAGAGGGTTCATCCAACCCGTGCTGATGCAGTACCCGCAATCATGCGGCGCTCGATGATGGCAGGCATGCTCGTTGGGGCGCAAAACAAGACCGGCTTGCTGTAGGATGCGAGCCCATCCAGGAGGTCGCGGCATGTGCGCCCACTTGTGCACCTGGTTGGCCCAGGCCCCGAAGGTCGCCATCGTCCAAACAGCGGTCACCGCGGCAGCGCAAACCTCCGACTGAGCACGCGGCGCAAAGACCGCGAGCACCAGCAGCGCGCTTGCGGTCAGGACGCAAGGCTCGCCATTGGTCTCGATCCAGTCGTGGTCCAGCATCTGGCGAGGGGTCTCGTGATGCTCCCTAAAGGCTCGGATGAGAAGTGGGCCGACGATCGGCGTCGTCGCGTCTCCAAATCGGTCACAGGCCCAGTGCACGAGGCCGGTCACGAAATCGATCGCCGCGACGCCAAGGGGAAGGGCGGCGAGCACCGGGAGCCACCAGCCTTTGGAGACGAAGCCCGCGACGCTCAGTCCAACCCACGGCACGAGCAGCGCCGTCAGCATGATCGAGCCCCCCAAGACGGAGCGGCGAAGCTGCGGAGCGCGGTCCATGACGAGGCCAAGTGTAGCAGGAATGAAGGATTCGCTGTGGGTCCCTTCGAGGAACCGGCTTGCCACTTCGACGGCCTTCCGGTCGCCCGCGGCCCACAGCACGGACGCGCTAATCGCTCCGGTGGTAAGATGCTCTCGAACTGTGTTTCCATAGGTGCGGAGCGTCAGGCTGCGACCAGCGGCCTCGG
Organism: uncultured delta proteobacterium; assembly: GCA_963746475.1. Taxonomy (GTDB): domain Bacteria; phylum Myxococcota_A; class Polyangia; order Polyangiales; family Houyiibacteriaceae; genus SG8-38. Next base: position 889,025 of record CAVVBB010000002.1, on the reverse strand, counting down.
TAACGGACGATCACGATGCGGCTCAGGGTTCTCCTCACAGGTTGGGTCTTTCTCCTTGGCGGCAGCTTTGCCCAGCCAGGCCTCGCTTCGGACGCCTGCACGATTCTTTATACGCTAGAGGCGACGCTCCAACTCACGGACACGGCCATGGGGAAGGGTGACGAGACGATCCCGGGGCTCGAGGGTCAGCTCGTCATTGAATATCGGACCGATTCGCAGGGCGAGGTGGTCGATGGGACGACGCGGATCCTACACTTCTGGGTCTACCAGGAATTCGTCATCGACAGCTTCGTCAGGGTCACGACCCAAGTCCACACGTTCACGCCGAGCTGCAACGGCGTGCGCGAAGTAAGCTGGCGACTGAGCTCGGACCCTGGTTTTCCGGCGTCCTGCGCGTACGACGGGAACAGACAGTCCGTTGCGTCAGGAAAGCTCGATCGAGGACGCGCATTGATCGTTTGGGACAAATGCAAGCCCGACGAGGGCTACTGGTCTCCGGATTCCGAGGCTTTCGAGTTCTCGCAGAAGAGCAGGGGTAAAGGCTGCCTCAACGGAGTGCACGTCATTGGCAACGTCCGCTGCGAAGCTGCGGTCGGCTGTCGATTGGGTGGGTTGTCTCCTGGCGACAACCCGCAGTTCCACGTTTGGAATCAGCCCATGCTCAACGGCCCTGAGGGAGCGAATCGAAGTGTCAGCGTCTCAGCGGACCTCTCCGAGATTCGTACTCCCATTGGCCGCAGGGACGGCCATCAGTCGTACAATCTGCCAACCGACTCCTCGGGCCGTGCGTGGATCTCGTGGCGCGGCACCAGAAATGACGCCAGTCGCCACACAAGCTGCTCCAAAGAATGATCGTGTCAGTCGCGGTCCGCGACCCAGGCCGCGCGTCGCCTCGAGTCTCGGCGTCGTCCGCACATCGCCGTCTGCAGCGCCTAGACGCTAAAACCACTCGGGTCGCGTGTCGAGGTAGGAGCGCTCGTTTGTGCGGCAGAGCTCGGCGAGCACCGCGACTCTGGGAAGCTCTGTGCAGATCCAGTATTGAGCAGCGCTTAGGGTTCCAAGCCTCCGGGCCTCGCTCAGACGAGAGCTCGATTTCGCGGCGGCGGACATCTTCAGCCATTGCCAGGCGATGACGACGGTCGACAGAAGGTCGAGGTAGTCCCAGCTGTGAGCCATCGAGCTCTCGGCATCGTCCGTCATTGCGCGCTGCGCGAGCTCTGCCGTGAGGGTCGAGATGGTTCGAACCGCCTGCTCGAGTGCGGCGCACCAAGGCTCTAGGCAGCCAGCTGCGCGAGCCTCCTGAAGGGTCTGTTCCATTTGGTCGATGAGCGCTGCGAACGAGGCGCCGCTCTTGTCGGCCACTTTGCGACCGAGCAAGTCGATGCTCTGGATTCCGCTCGTGCCTTCGTGCAGGCTGTTGAGCTTCTGGTCGCGCATGTACGACTCTGGGAGGTATTCCGAGGTGTAGCCGTAGCCACCGTGAATCTGGATGGCGAGTGCCGTCGCCTCGAAGCCGCGCTCTGCCGGAAACGTCTTCGCGATTGGCGTGAGCAGGTCCAATAGCCGCTGAGCGTGTTCGCGCTCTTCGCTCGTGTCTGCCTGTCCAGCTAGATCTGCGTAACGGGCGACGGTGGCTAGAAGGGCAAAACTGCCCTCCACGATTGCCTTCTGCCGTAGCAGCATGCGTCGCACGTCGGCGTGCGCGACGATAGGGACCTGCTCTGCGCTTCTGCGGGAGAGCGGTCTGCCTTGCTTGCGCTCGAGCGCGTAGAGCCGCGATTCGTGGTAGGCGACGGATGCGGTCGCGGCGGCGTTGACGCCGACCATGAGGCGCGCCTCGTTCATCATCTGGAACATGTACCGGAGGCCTTGGTTGGGCTCGCCCACGAGCCATCCGCGGCAGTCGTCCTGGTCGCCGAGCTCGAGCGCGAGACTGGGAAGGCCCTTCCAGCCGATCTTGTGAATGAGTCCGGCCACCGCAACGTCGTTGGACACCAGGGCGCCGTCCTCTTCGCGCAGTCGCGGAACCGCGAAAAGAGAGACGCCTCGGGTGCCGGCTGGCGCGCCCTCGATTCGGGCGAGCGTCAGGTTGACGATGTTGTCGGTAATCTGCTGATCGGCGCCTGAGATAAAGATTTTGCTGCCCTTGAGAAGGTAGTAACCCGCGACGGTCGGTTTGGCCTTGCACCTGAGGTCGGCGAGGCTGCTTCCGGCCTGCGGCTCGGTGAGCGCCATGGTCCCTGCCCATTCGCCCTCGTACATTCGCGCCATGAACCGCTCTTTGAGCTCTTGGCTGCCGAAGGCTTCGATGAGGTGGGCGGCGCCCGTCGTCAGTCCGACGTATCCGTAGGCACTCAAGTTCGCCGCCATCGGGTAGGCCGTCGCCAAGGTCTGAACGAGCAAGGGAAGGTTCTGGCCGCCGACCTCCTCCGGGCGCGTGGCGGTCAGCATGCCCAGCTCGACCATGGCATTCCACAGGCTGGGCAGAGACGGATGCGTGTGGACCCGGCCTCCGCGAAAAACCGGAGGGCTCTCATCGATGGGCTTGTAGGTCGGGAACAGGTCTTGCCGAGCGAATCGGCGCACGCTGTTCAGGTAGAGGTCGAAGGTCTCCGCGCTGTGGTGCTCGTATCCTCGGAGCCTGCAAAGCCCCTCGGCGTCGAGCACTTCGTACAGCAAGAAGTCGATGAAGGCATCGTCGATGAGTTCGTTCGTCGCCATGCTCGATCGATTCCTCCTGGCCCACAGTGGCGCCCACCCCTAGAGGATAGGTCTCAAAGCCTTCCCCTTGGCAAGCTGTCGCAGCGCCCGCGTCGCCCCTCCGGCCCAAGTCCACCGCTGAGACTCGCCCCGGTCTCGATGAAGCCTGCAAAGAGCGCCTGCTGAATCACGGTTTGGGTGGGTCGAAGGCAAGCAGACCCCGAAAGTCGACGACCAGGGCGTCCGTCGCGTCGACTCCGTAGACCTCGTCAGACGAGGCTACCAGGAGCGTGCCGGCGGCTCCGAAGCCCTCTTTGATGACAATGCCGCTGTAGTCGATCTCGGCGGCGACGAAGGGCTCGCTCTTGCCGTCCATCGAGAGCTCGACGAGCTGCGAGCCGTTCATTTGGCCATCACCGTTCGGGCTGAGGTCGACGAGTTGCGGGCCGTCGAGCGTCAGGCCCGGGATGTCTGAAAAGCCTTGATAATCGAGCTCCGCGTCGAACTCGGTGGTCAGGTCGACGCCCACATTCAGGATTCCGCTCGTCAGGCCCGCGAAGTCCTTCGCAGCCCTGTAGCCGGTGATTCCTGCGGCGCCAAAGCCTATGACGCGAACCTGAGAAACCAACAGGCCCAGGTTGGCCGCGCGGACGAGGTACTCGAGCTGTCCCGGCGCGCCTGGATCCACTGAGCTCAGAAGTGGCCCAAGCTCTTCAAACCATTCGGTCTCCCCGTCCACGGTAAAGCTCAGGCGGTTACCCTCTCGATAGAACGCAATCTCACGCTCGGGTCGCTGGGCTTCGTCAGCCATCGGCAGCCGCGGCAGGCTCGGAGGCACCTGGCCTTCGGGCAGCGGATACGGACTTCGCCGTGCGCCTCGGCGCGCCAAGATGCTCTTGTCGGGCTCACGAATGAAGTCGTAGAGGTAGGAGACGGTCCAGGTCCCGCGATGGGGCGCGCCCTCGGTAGCTGGGTTCGCAAGGTCTTCGAGCGCGAAGCGCCCCTGGTAGAGCAGCACCGAGCCCTCGTAGTCGAGTTGCGCCAAATAGAGACAGTCCGCCCCGGTCTCGTCGTCTGGCGAGGCCGAGTGTCCAAGGATCAGGATCTGCGTGACGAGCTGCTCTTCCTCTGTTTCGCCCTCTCCGATGAGAGCATGTCGAATCCACCCGGTGCTGCGCGGGCTGCACACGGTGACCTCATCAAAGCGGTCTGGATGAGTACTGTAGCCACTCGGATTCGAATCGCAGCCGAGAGTGATGAAGCTCCACAGAAGAACGACAGCTGAGGCCTTGCGGATGTTCATGAAATTCGGGTCCTCCAAGTGCAGTGGCGCTTGGCACAGGCCGCAAAACGACGCAACAGGTCAGTGCGTACAAGGCATCGAGCGCGGCCGCCGCCCCAGGCAGCGCCTTGCGCGCGAACGCGTGCCCTGCCGTTCTTTGGAAGATTACGCTCCTGAGCGTGCGGATCTTACGCGCACGTCACGCCCCGGAAACATGCCGTCGATAGACTCGAGCCGTTGGAAGATTTCGCAGGAGGCAGGAGCCATGCTCGACGCTGATGAAGAAGTCCTCGTCATGACGCGCGAAGCGGGGCGGCACTCACTTCTGGACGACGAGGCCCTCGATGTCCCCCTCAGCGCGATTTGCTCCCGTCCTGCCGAGACCATGGACGTCTCGGGAACGGCCAGAGACGCCGTCGAGATCATGCGCCGGGGCGGCATCGGATCGGTGTTAGTCACTTCGTCCGGGCGTCTCAGCGGCATCGTCACAGAGCGCGACTTCCTCTTGAAGGGGCCTGCGCGCCTCCCGGGAATTCGCGAACGTTCAGTGTCCGAGCTCATGACGAGCAACCCAGAGACCCTTCGCCTCGAAGACCCCATGCTCTACGTGATGAACAAGATGCACGTGGGCGGGTTTCGACACGTGCCCATCGTCGACCCGGAGGGCGTCCCTCTGCATGTCATCTCCATCAAGGATGTCTTGGCGTTCATTCTGGGCCATTTCGAGAGCGCTGTGACCAACCTCCCGGTCGAACCCTTTCGAGGAGTGAGTGTGCTTTGAGCGAGGCGTTCTCCTATCGGGGTGATGCACATGGCTGGACTGCGGATCTGAACGCTCAATAGCGAGCGCCTACGCCTTGAGCCGTGGGGCTCATCCGAGGTCGCGAACAAGCAAGGCTCCTGGAGCTCGATCCTGAGAACTCGGGCACAGCTTCCTTCGAAGGGTCTGGTGATTGCAACTCGTTTCCACTATCTTGCCGGGCTGGTGGAGCCGATGCGGTGGTCATTCCTACTTGCGCTGTGCGCAGTTATTCTCTCCGGCTGCGGGGACTCCAGTACCACGGGCGGAGCCGGTGATGGGGGTAGCGGAGGCGCCGGCGCGACTGGCGGCGCCGGTGGCTCTGCGGGTGGGGCCGGTGGCTTTGCTGGCGGCGCGGGTGGCTCTGCGGGTGGGGCCGGTGGCTCTGCGGGTGGGGCCGGTGGCTTTGCTGGCGGCGCCGGTGGCTCTGCGGGTGGGGCCGGTGGCTTTGCTGGCGGCGCGGGTGGCTCTGCCGGTGGAGCTGGCAACATGCTGTGTGCCGCGGTCGACTGCGACGACGGCAACGAGTGCACCGACGATGCCTGTGAGCCGATGGATGGCCTGTGTGACTACGTCGATGTCGCCAACGGAACCGCTTGTGACTTCGAGGGGCTTCCCGGGCTTTGTCGGGATGGTCGCTGTGAAGACGCGGCTCTTTGTGCCCGAGTCTACTGTAATGACGACGACGAGTGCACGGTGGACCGATGCGATCCGGCCAACGGCACCTGCTCGAACTCCAGCCAGGACGCGGAAGGCGCGCCTTGCAGCGCCGGGGCCGGGGTCTGTGCATCGGGAAGCTGCACGATCGTCGCTCAGACGAAGCGGTATACGACGCGCTGTGTCGACGTGCTCTTCGACATTGGGGCCGATGTTCCAGTCGATTTGACCGTTTCCCCGAGCTCCTCCTACGCCAACGGCGCATCGAGCACTGGTTTTTCAGCCTCATTTGCGCTCGACCAGGGCCTTGGCGGCCTCCTGCTCGGGCTCGGCATCGAGGCGACCGAGATCACGGCGCTGCAAGTGAATGTGAAGGCGTCTGGGGCGACACCGGCCACGCTGGACTTGCCGAGCGCGGAGACGCTGCCGTTTATCGTCGACTTCGGGAGCACCGACGCGGTGGATACGAGCACCGTAGTCCAGGCCGTCAGCCCCGACGGGGTCGCTTCGAGCGTCGACTTCACGATTGCGGATTGGAGCCTCGGCATCCGCATCGACAACATGGGCGTCCCCATCTACAGCAGCATCGCCCCTGGCACCTCAGGCCCGATCTTCAGCTGCGGGCCTCTAGTGCCTGAAGACGGCAGCATCCGCTACCCACAGTAGGCGACGAGCGTCTCGCGGCGGAGCTGGGCTAGCCTCGAGCCCAGCGTGATCGGGGCCAGCTAAGTCTCGCGCTACGGCGTCGCGTCAAAGCACGGGTCCGAGCGTCGCGATGCTGTTGTTGAAGAGGCGCCGTGAGGCGGACCAGGTCTCGACGGTCTCCGCGGTGACGAGAGTCGATTGCGCGATGTAGCTCTGCTGGCGCCTTCGCAGTTCGGCGGTGAGGGCGGGTTCATAGAAAAGGATGTTGTTTTCGTAGTTCAGCTCAAAGCTCCGCCGGTCCATGTTCGCCGACCCGATCAAGCTGACTTCCCCGTCGAGAGTGAGCGTTTTCGCGTGCAATAGCCCTCCTACGTACTCATGGATCTCGACGCCCGCAGCGAGCAAATCCGCGTAGTAGCTGCGGCTGGCAGCTGCCACGATCCAGGAGTCGTTCCTCGCAGGAAAGATGATCCTCGTGTCCACGCCTCGATAGGCCGTGGTGCACAGCGCATTCAGCAGGGCGTCGTCGGGCACGAAATACGGAGTGGAGATGATGATCTCGCGCCGCGCTGCAAACATCAGGGACTCGAACATCTCGGGCATGGCCGAGTAGCGGACCGTCGGGCCGGTGCCGATCACCTGTGCCGCCACACCAGGCGAGGCAGAAGCGGTAGGAGGTCTCCCCAGAAGCTCATCGAAATCCTCGTCCACATAGGTCATCCAGTCGCTCGCGAACAAGAACTGGTTCTGGCGAGCGATCGGACCCTCGAAGCGCATCACAGCGTCAACCCAGGGCGCATACTTGGCCTTCACGAGAAACTCAGGGTCGGCGCAGTTCTGGCTGCCGCAATACGTAATGCGGTTATCGATGACCACGATCTTGCGATGATTCCGGAGGTCAATCCGGCCCTTGAAGGGGCGGAGCAGCGGGTTCCCGATCGGCAAACCGGCGGCCACATGGACCCCTGCCTCTCGCATCGCTGCCCAATGCTTGGACCCAATCATCGTCCGGGACCCCAGCGCGTCTGCCATGGCTCGGCATCTGACTCCACGCGCCGCTGCGCGTTTCAAGGCATCCACGACCTTGCAGCCGTTCTTGTCGGGCAGCCAAATATAGAACAGCACGTGCACATGATCTTCGGCGGCATCGATGTCAGCGACTATCGCGTCAATGCTGGCATTGGAGTCGGCAAGCAGCTGACCGGTGCTCCCGAGGACGGGAGGAAACCCGCTGATCGACTGCCCGAGGTTGAACAAATGTCGGTGACGCTCCGGTACCGCTGCCAAGGCGCTCGTTCCCGTTCCGTCGTCGAGGCCCGAAGCCGGCGGCATCTGCGCCAGCACGGTGCGCAGCCGCGCGACCCGACTCCGGCCGATGTTGACCTCCCCGAAGAGAAGATAGGCGAGCATGCCGAAAAGGGGCAGCACGCCGATGAGCAGGACCCAGGCGATTCGGGAAGCAGGATCGCGATGCGGGCGCAGCAGCACCCTCGCGATGACGGCTATCTCGAGCAGCGCCATCGCTAAGATGGCGATCAACGACTGATGAAGGACAGAGAGCATGAGTCGTGCCGAAGCATAGCAGTCTCAAAGAAGCAGCCGATTCCGAAGAGCTAGGAGGCTCCCCGGACCGTGAAGTCGAACAGGCAACTGGACTTCGTGCTGCGAAATGCCCCGACGGACCCCTGGGCTCGGCCCAAGGGTCGTCGGAGGAGCATCACTGACTCAGCATGATGCGCTTCGCCTCGGCTTCGAGGTCGACGTAAGGGGTGCCTTCGACGGTCACCGCGACCGCTTGAATCGTGCCGCCCTCGAATTCGCCAGGCGTTTCGTAGAGACCGCTGACGGCATCCCCGCTGTCGTAGCCGATGCAAAGCCCGTCTCCGGAAAGGGTGAACTTCGCGGGCTGCGTCTTCATCGGGCCCTCAGCCACGACCTCTTCATCGACGTAGAGTTTGGTGCTTCCGAGCGACTCGCCGTATTCCCCGGCGTCCTCGCGTGTGAATTCCATGCCCACCGTGTATTTGCCGGGCTTTAGGGGCTTCGGCGACACGAACACCTGCTCGGGCTTAATGCCGAGGAAGTTGTAGACGTAGTAGAGCTTACGGTTCTTGATGAAGAGTGAGTGGCCCCCGAACCGAGAGCCGTGCGCGAAGATGACACCCGACGCATTGGGGTCGACGATTTCGACGTTTGCGAGGATCTTGTAAGAGCGACCGCGTACGTTGACGGCGACCGCTTCTGGCACGGGAGCGGTGCCTGGGTAGTAAACGTAGCGGTCCCGCGGGGGCTCCTGCGAGGGTCGCTCGATAGTCAGGAGCTCGGCTGCACTGCGGTCGTCGAGCGGGAGCACCTTGTTCTTCTTGGCTTCGGCAAACCAGACATCGATGAGCTCCTTCAGTTTCTCCGGGTGCTCTTTAGCCAGGTTCTTGGACTCCGAACGGTCTTCGGCAACGTGGTAAAGCTCCCATTCGTCCTGATCAAAGTGTCCTTTGCCGTTGATCGGTGCGTGTACCGCGGAGGCTTTCCAACCGTCTTTCCAGATGCCGCGCGTTCCGAGCATCGCGAAGTACTGAACCTCCTTTTTCGTCGGCGCGTCAGGTTCCGCGTCGAAGGTGTAGGCCATCGACACTCCGGAGAGTGGATACTGTTCCACACCGTTGCGCACGGCGGGCATTTCGAGACCGACCGCTTCCAGGATCGTCGGGACGATATCGACGGAGTGATGATACTGATGGCGCACCTCGCCGCGTGCCTTGATTCCGGCCGGCCAGGAGATCACCAGCGGATCGTTGGTGCCGCCCGCGTACTGCGAATAGCGCTTGAACATCTTGAAGGGGGCCGAGAACGCGGCCGCCCATCCCGTGGGGAAATGATTGTAGGTTTCGGTGCTTCCCAACACATCGAGATACTTCAGGTTCTCCTCGAGGTCGTCCGGGTAGCCGTTGAAGAACTTGTTCTCGTTCACAGACCCGTTCGGCGTGCCTTCGCCCGATGCGCCGTTGTCCGCGGCGTAGAGGACGATGGTGTTGTCGAGTTGCTTGGTCTCCTCGAGGTAGTCGATGATGCGGCCGACCTGTGCGTCCGTGTACTCGGAGAAACCTGCATAGACTTCCGCCATCCGCGAGAACAGCTTCTTCTCCTTATCGTTCAGCGAATCCCAGGGCCGGACATAGTCGGCGGGATTGGCCTGGGCCTCCGGCATCGGATTGAACTCCGTGATCGCTGTCTCGGCCGGGAGGATTCCCTTGTCGATCATCCTCTTGACGACCCAAGTGCGATAGGCATCGTAGCCGTCGTCGAACTTACCCTTGTACTTGTCGATGTACTCTTTGGGAGAGTGGTGCGGCGCGTGGTTGGCTCCGGGGTTGAACCAGAGATACCAAGGCTTCGAAGGATTGGTCGCCTGCTGGTCGCGCAACATCTGGATTGCCTTGTCAGCGAGATCCTTCGACAGGTGATACCCGTCTTCGGGTCCGTAGGGCGGCTCGATGAACTTATTGTCCTCGACTAGATCCGGATACCAGTTGTTCGTTTCGCCGCCGAGGAAACCGTAGAAACGATCGAAGCCCTGTTGCGTCGGCCATTCCGAGCGGCTTCCGCCCGGTGCGATGTCTTGCTCGGGAACGTTGTGGTCTTTGCCGAGCCAGAACGTGCTCCAGCCATTGTCCTGCAGCACCTGCGCAATCGTCGTTACCTGGTCGGGCAGTCGCCCATTGGCCCCCGGAAAGCCGTCTGCGGTTTCGGTGATCGAGGCCATTCCGTTGAGGTGATGGTTTCTGCCGGTGAGGAGCGTCGAGCGCGTGGGCGAACAAAGGGCCGTCGTGTGCCACTGCGTGTATGTGAGGCCGTTCGCCGCGAGTCTATCGAGGGTCGGCATGTTGACTCGCCCCCCGTAGGCCGACCAGGCACCGAGGCCGGTATCATCATAGAGGACGAATAGAATATTCGGGGCTCCCTCCGGTGCCCTCTTGAGTTCGTAGGGCGTCCAGTCGGCGACCGAATCGCGCACGTCGAGTTTGATTGTTCCCCCGAACCCGTCGTCACCAGCTACCGTGCCCTCCGCCTCAGCGGAGCTGTCCGCCTCCGTCGGTTCTGCCGGCGCGGTTTCTGCCGGCGCCGGTTCTTTCGGCGCGGGTTGGCAACCGTACCAACTAAGGACGCAAGCTGCGGCCCCGACCGCCAGGAATACGCTATTCGTCTTGGTCATTGAAACTCTCCTCGATGTTCATCACTGTCGCGACACCCAAAGGCGCTTATAAATCGAGGCTCGGTTCGAGTCGAGCGGCGAACTTGGCCCTTTCGGGCCCGATGTTTACCAGGACGACGGCGCGCCGAAGGTGCGGCCACGGCGCCCCCTACGGGGATGATCGTGATCGTCCGCGGTCGATTCAGGATGGCTTTCCTGCGTCTCGGCTGTGGCGACCGCCGCCCAGAAGAGGGTGACGGTCAGCGATACCAGTCCGGCGCGCGACAGCCGGCCGCAGATGCGATGAACCCCATACAGCTGGCTTCGATCGGTTTTCATACTCGCCTCCTCGGGTCGAGGCTGTGTCGAGGTAGCGACACTCCCCAGAGGCGACACAATCATCAGCTACTCGAAGGGGACCTCGAAACGGGCACGATAATTGGCAAAGCTGGACTCGATCGCGTCTTTGGATATCCCGAAGTCTTGCAGTGCATAAGTGTGTCGGCCGTATTTGTGTTGCGGGTTGACCTTGCGCGAGGCCTCCATGAGCTTTCTGGACTCTGAAGTGAGCACCATCCCCGCCGCGCCATAGATACGCTCGACCTCGGCGAGCGGATCCTCGATCAAGTCGTAGTAGGACACGTCGACGAAACCCCGGTCGTGCACGCGCGCACGGGTCGCCATCGCGCGCTCCGCCATGACCTCGATCTTTCGCAGCCAATGGCGGGCCACCTCGTTTGGATCGACGTCGTCGCTGAAGATACCTCGCAAGTGAGTCAGCATGCTGAACAGCGACGCACTCGTCTTGAGCGGATCGCGGTGCGTATGGACGATGACCGCATCCGGAAAGACCTCGAGCAAGGGGTCGAAGAACTCTTGGTGATGTGGCGTCTTGAGCACCCAACGCGTGCTCTTGCCGACCCCGGGTCGCTGCCAATGCAGGTACTGCAGCATCCGTTTGAGTGCTCGGTAGGCTGGAACGTGATTCTGCGCCTCCAGCCACCTCGCGTACGTCGGGACGTGCATCATCGCCTCTGGCGTCGTCGTCATGAAGGACTGCTCCAGCAGGATCACCTCCTCCTCGGGAGCGTCGGCCTCGGCGGGGTGAATGGCGAAGAAGCCCGGAGACATGTACTCCAAGCCCTTGGCGGCAAGTGCTGCCCGAGCGACTCGCGGGTCCTTCTTGTGCCAGACCCGTCTCTTCGACGGGGCCGGGTTGAGCGCCTCCCAGGAGGTGAGCGAACGCAATCGCGGATCCTGCGCTATCAATCGATGAAGCATCGTCGTTCCCGTTCGCGCCAGCCCGGCAATCACAATCGGAGCGGGAACCGGGATGTCGAGTATTTCGGGGTGGTTTCTGATCGCTTCCTCAGCGGCGAGCTTGTTCTCCAAGATGCCGACGATCCTTGCGCGAATGATCAGCTGGCCTACAGGATTGAGCGAGGCCTCACGATTGACAGAGTCGAGGAGCACGGAGAGCGGCTCCATGAATCCCGCGTCGCCGAAATTGCTCAGCCCAGTCTTGCGTCGGGCCTGGGCGAGCACGCCCTGCACGCTCAGGTCGTGCCCGCCGATTCCGATGCCGGAGAGTAGTTTTCCTATCCGGTTGGCGATCCCGATGGCTGCGGGGCGGTACGGGGTGTCGAGCTCACTCACTTGATTCGAAGACATCGTCGCGTTTGGAGAATAGATCGGATCCGGCGATTCGTCTTCGGGCCTTCCGGTTTCGCGGATGACACCCTGAGAGCGGTTTCTGGGTAGCCCAGTTTGTGGATCGCGAGCGCCAACTCGGAGTACGGTCAGACCTTGATTCGCCTTTCGGCGAACAACCCGTTCAAGACAGGAGTTGAGGGATGCGTAGCCGAGAGATTTTAGGGGCACTGATTTTGGCTCTGGCGCTTGCGGTCACGGGCTGCGGTGATAGCTCAGACGATGGCTCGGCTGGCAATGGCGGCTCGGGTGGCAATGGCGGCTCGGGTGGCAACGGCGGCTCGGGTGGCAACGGCGGCTCGGGTGGCAACGGCGGCGCAGATGGAAACTTCGCCATCATCACGGTGGGCGACACCGTCTTCACCTTTCCCGGGGACCCACTCAACGGCTGCAACAACTTTAACGACACGATTTGGGGATCCTATGCAATCGACGGCGATGGGAACGCCGTGCAGGCAGGGGGTGTTGAGGCTGCCGTGCAAATCAACTTCGCCATCCCGGAGTCGGAGACGCAAGGGATGCAGCCCCCGTCGCTGATTCTCGACGAAAACCCCGAGGGCATGCGCTGGCGGGCGACGGGCGTCGACGACGCCGAACCTGGGCAAATCGAGTCATGGGAGCTGACGAACGGGCGCGCGGTGGGAACCGCATTGTTCATGGGTTCCATGATTGGTTCTGGCGAGGAGACCGGAATCGTCGCCGGCGAGTTCGAGATCCTCTGCGCTCCCCCAGCGCCCTGACTCCTCGAATAGGCTCTTCCGGGTAGAAGAAGAGACTGCGACGGGCTAGAACTTGCCGAGAGGCGAGGTGCTCCGGTTTTGGTCTTCGCCACGGAAGAGGATGGGGAAAGCTCTTAGAAGAAGACGCGTTGTTATCGCTGGCCTCGGTGACACGGGCTTGCTGGTCGCCGTTCACCTCAGCTCTGAGTTCGAGGTCGTCGGGATCAGCGCGAAACCCTGCTTGCTGAGCGGGCAAGATCTGGGAGCGCGCCTGACGCAACCCGAGGTCTGGAAGATGGACCATCTCATGCCGTTTGGCCGCTACCGGCGGCTCGACGACGTGCGGACCGTGCACGGTCACGTCACCGGTCTAGATGCGAAACGCCAAGAGCTCACCGTCTCCTTGGCAAACGGCCGAGAGCAAATCGAGCCCTATGACACCTTGGTCATCTCCTCGGGCGTCACCAATGGTTTTTGGCGCAATGACGCCCTAGAGGACCTAAAGAGCATCCGCGAGGGGATCGGGCGCTCGGCCTCGCAGATCGCTGAGGCGAAAAGCATCGCGGTCATCGGAGGGGGCGCGACCGGCGTCAGCGTCGCGGCCAACGTCAGAGAGCGGTACCCTGAGAAGGAGGTTCATTTCTTCTTTAGCGGCGCCCAGCCGCTTCCCGGCTACCACCCGAAGGTGCGCGCGCGAATCAAAACGCAGCTCGAGCGCACTGGGGTCATTCTGCACCCGGAGCACCGTGCCATCGTGCCCGAGGGCTTTGCCTGCGATCGATTGACCACAGGGCCCGTGCACTGGTCGACGGGCCAGCGACCCTTCGAGGCCGAGGCCACGCTCTGGTCCGTCGGCCGCGTACGACCCAACAACCGCTTCATTCCGGAAGACATGCTTGATGACCGGGGCTTTGTGCGGACCGACGAGTTCCTTCGCGTCCCCGGGTATCCGAACATCTTTGCCGTGGGCGACATCGCCGCCACCGACCCCCACCGCAGCTCGGCTCGCAACTGGGGTTACCGCCTAGTCGCCCAGAACGTTCGCGCCAGCCTCGACGGCCGCGAGAGCGCGATGAAGCGCTTCCGAGCGCCCAGATACCGCTGGGGCTCGATTCTTGGCGTTCAGAAGGATGGCATGCGGGTGTTCCAACCGAACGGCGGCAGCTTTCGCTTCCCGCTTTGGGCGGTTCGACAGGTGCTCTTCCCCATCGTGGTCGAGCAGCTGATCTGCCGCGGAGTCCGGAAGGGTCGCAGCGCTCGAACTTCGAGTCCTGCCTCTCAATAAGAGCGATCCCGACGGAAGGCCCTTCATCACGGGTCGCAGCCAACGTGACTCCCTGCGAAAGCAAGCGATTGTGGGCAGCTGGCAAACGCCGACGAATTGTCTTGCTGCGTCAGAACGAAAAGGCCGAAAGACCTTGGGTCGTTGCACAGTAGTCAGTCGTACCGCAATCGGGCGCATCGCCCTTGCGAACGAAAGCTGCGGTGAGGCCGGCTCCGATGCCTACCGCAGCAATAGATCCCATCATCACCCAAAACCCGGGACGCTTGACGAAGCGCTTGCGCTCCTCGTCCGCTGGCTCAGTCGTGGAGCTGCCCGCTGGGTAGACATCGATCGAACTGCTCAGGGGCGGAAGCGCCCTCAGGGTGGACTCCGCTTGTTTTCGAGGCGCCAGGGCGATCGTATCTGCGTGCCGGCCACCACGTTCGACCTCGATTTCGCGCGAATCGGTCTCATACCCTCTGTGCGTCACTTGAATGGAGTGGGAACCAGGATTGACCAAGATTTCGCGGTTGGTTCCGGTCTCAGGGAAGAGCTTTCCATCGATGAGCACTTCGGCGCTGGCCGGCGTGATCGTCAAACGCAGACGGCCCACGGCGCCGTCCAAGAGGTTCCGAAGGTCCACTCCGCGCTCCCGGTCGCGCAGATTGGTCAACACCTCCGGCATCGCCTGGTATCGGTCCAACTCCCGGAGTCCTTCGACGGGGCGATCGAGCCGGTACAGAGCGTTGGCGATGTTGTACGAGGTGCTCGGCCGGACAACCAAGTCCGCGGAACGCCTAAAAGCGGAAAGCGCCTGTGCCCAACGTTCGGCCTCGGCCAGGGCCACTCCCTCGTCGAAAAGGCGCCGCGCGAGCGCCTGCTCTTGCGCTGCGTTCTTCTGCGCGGCTACGCCAGATAAGGTTGGACCCGAACAAAAGAAAACCGGGGTCGCCCATAGGCTCATGGCAATAAACAGGATTCTCAGCATTGACTAATCGGTTCAGTAAGTCTTTTTTTTGGGGGGGGGATGCCGTTCGGTCCGCATTAGAGGGAGCACGAGGAGGGTTGTGCTCTCGCGAGCAAAGTCAGGCTGGGCGGACGCTCGAAACGCGCTTTGGATGCTGGGTGAGTGCCCAACGCGGCGACTGGTACCATTACGCTGGGAAGGTTCAAGTCGCACAGGGCGGAGCCGGTCTTCATCGGCAGGCAAACCACCTGAACCTACACCACGCGTGCTTCTGAGTGGCGAGGGCGATTCGAGTCAGCTGCGCGTACTCGCCCGCGGATGCTCGGGGGGAGTGACAGCAGCGGTGGTTCAGCGCGTCAGCCCGGAGGGCTCTTCACGAAGTACTCGCTCGTCGTGACGCTGACGATTTTCCAAACCGGGAGGAAGGTCGCAACGCTGGTCACCATGATCGCCATGTTCTTGAGCAGCTCGAGCCGGTTCTTGGCGCCGTAGAACAGGAAGGGGTTGCGGACGTGTCTCTCGGAGGGCCAGGACTCCTCGACGATGCCAGCGTACGGCACGGCGCCTGGAGTCAGAACCTCCTCGACGACGTTTCGTACGTAGCGGCTACGGGGTTGCATCGCCTCGGACATCGGGCCTTGGCGCTCGAACCAGTGCTTCATCCAACGCTCTTGCGACAGCCACCAGACCCGTTCGAGGGGGGTCACAGAGATAATCCCCGGCGAGCGTTCGCCGTCTGCCCAGTTGCGAGGCTCGCTGTGGCGATTGCCCCCATAGTCCGTGTAGACGTGCTCGCGCACCCGGTAGCCAGCGATGTCGAAGTCGGCATCGAGCAGCACGGCTTCGAGTGCGGGTCGCGCCGCCAAGTCCTCTACCCACAGGCTCAGCTCGGCCACGAATGGCCTATTGCGCTTCGTGGTCGGCGTGGGCGATGGCAGGGTCGCGAAGTCGTCATCGATGTTCATCAGCAGGTATGTGGCTCCCGCGTCCAGCAGCTTCGGCGCACAGCGCTGGAGTAGCAGCTCCCGCCGTTCCGAGGGTTTCATGAGCCCTCGAGGCCAGAGCAAATAGATCAGCTTGTTCATCATTCAATGCAACTCGCGCGCGGTGCGCGACTTCAATAGAACTGCTTCGCCCATTTGCGGAACAAGTGGATGTTGCCGTCATTCTCCAAAACGACGGGTTTTTCGCAGAATGATTTTGTCGACCAAATATCGAGATCTTGACTGTTGATGAAGACAAACATCGGGGACAAGGCGGCACATGCGGCACGGTACGCAGCTCCGCCGATGGTTCGCTTGAAGTGCTCGTTCAGATGGCGGCCCAGGCGCTCCTTGTGCCTCTTTAGAAACCTAGGGACCTTCACCTCTGAGAAAGACACCTGAAAATAGAACCAAAAGTGCGACGAGTTTTCATCGATCGGGGTCACGAACACGAGATGGTTCACCTGCAATCCAATCGGATGAAAACGGTTGTGGGCCATGGGGAAACCCACGCCTACCGCGGCCTCTCTGACGACGGCGTAGATCGGGATGTTCCTCATGAACTTTGGCAGAACCCCCATCTTTCCAATGTGAAGCGTTTGGTAAAAGTGCTGGCGGTCGGCGACGGCTTCCGTGATCTGATCGACCTGATCAAACTGATGAAGAGTTCGAAAATGCAAGGTGTCGACGGAGTTCTCGGCAGCGTCCTGCGGGTGAATGGGATGCACGCCGTGATAGCTCATATAGGGGCGGCTCCAGCTTCCTTCGGGTCGAAAAAACTCAGAAACCTTCCAGGTCGAAGGCAACTTGTCTTTGTGATGGTAGACGAAGACGAGATCTTCAACGATCTCGGTTTCCCAGATGAAAACCTTCGCTTTGGGGACAGAGGCGTGGCTTTCCCCTTTTACGCAGATTCCCTGCGCGTCGAACCTGAGGTGGTGGTAGGGGCATTCTACGCAGCCATTCTTGAGGCGATTGTTTCGCCCCTTCGCATCGCGTCCCAGATGGGCACCTAGGTGAGGACAGTACGCATCCATCACCGTGATGCTGTCGTCGCCAGCTTTGAAAGCGATGATGTCGTGCCCGAGGAACTTGAATGATCGGATCTCGTCCTTTTTGAACTCGCTAAAAGGGGCCAGATGAAACCAGCTGTTCGGAAAGGGAGGCAACCTGGTCTTCGTCGAGCTCGAGTGAAAGCGTCGCCTCTCGTCCTCGGCTTTGCTCGTCCCCTTCTTCGCCGAGGAGGGCATATCCACGAGGGCCTGTCTTGTCTTCGATTCAGCTTCTCGCATTTGCGCTCCTAGGCCACGTTTCGCTCGGGAATCGTTGACCTCCGTGGGAGGCAACGTAACACCGCGGGGATTCTCATGACAATCCATGAGACAAGCGGCGGACTGCTCTGCGCTTCGGAGTCGGAGGGGCGCTTCTGGCGGCACTCCATCCCGAGCCCACCCCCTAGCTGGTGCAGACCTGAGCTCTTCGCCCATCGGGGGCACTCGGTAGAACCCATCGTCGCGGTGCCCGATGGAAGGTCGAGTAGCGGGCCAGGCGAGGACCGTTGACTCGGCTGTGCGTAGAACCCAATACACAGTAGTTGGGAGACACTATGAACAGCGCCCGTGAATGTCCCGTGATGCACGGAGCCCACCGACAAATGGCTGGTGCGTCCTTCTCGAACAAGCACTGGTGGCCGAACCAGTTGAGCTTGAAGCTTCTGCAGCAGCGCGCGCCCATGTCCGATCCCATGGGCAGCGAGTTCAACTACGCTGATGAGTTCTCAAGCCTCGACTTCGATGGCCTGAAAAAGGACATCAAAGACCTGATGACCACGTCGCAAGACTGGTGGCCGGCTGATTGGGGCCACTACGGACCGCTCTTCATTCGCATGGCCTGGCACAGCGCAGGCACGTACCGCATCAGCGACGGCCGCGGCGGTTCGTCTACTGGCGCCCAACGCTTTGCGCCCCTCAACAGTTGGCCCGACAACGTGAATCTCGACAAGGCCCGCCGCCTGCTCTGGCCGATCAAGCAGAAGTACGGTCGCAAGATCTCTTGGGCCGACCTGATCATCCTCGCCGGCAACTGCGCCATCGAGTCGATGGGACTCGAGACCTTCGGCTTCGGCGGCGGCCGCCAAGACGTTTGGGAACCCCAGGAGGACATCTACTGGGGTCCCGAGACGACTTGGCTTGGAGACGCTCGCTACAGCGGTGAACGCGAGCTCGCCAATCCTCTCGCGGCCGTTCAAATGGGTCTGATTTACGTCAATCCCGAGGGACCCAACGGCAACCCGGATCCGCTCGCTGCAGCCAAAGACATTCGGGAGACATTCGCTCGCATGGCGATGAATGACTACGAGACGGTTGCGCTCATTGCCGGTGGGCACACGTTCGGCAAATGCCATGGCGCGGCCGATCCCGCCGAGCACGTCGGTCCAGAACCGGAGGGCGCCAGCATCGAGGAGCAAGGCCTCGGCTGGACCAGCCGCTTTGGTAGCGGCAAGGCTGGCGACACGATCAGCAGCGGGTTGGAGGGCGCATGGACTGACAACCCCGTGAAGTGGGACAACGGTTACTTCGACAACCTCTTCAACTACGAGTGGGAGCTCACGAAGAGTCCTGCGGGTGCCCAGCAGTGGACCCCCAAAGAGGCATCTGCGGCGAGCAAAGTGCCCGATGCGCACGACCCATCGAAGAAGAACGCCCCCATGATGGCCACGACGGACATCGCCCTGAAGATGGACCCGATCTACGCGCCGATCTCTAAGCACTTCCACGAAAACCCGGCCGAGCTCGCAGATGCCTTCGCCCGGGCGTGGTTCAAGCTGACGCATCGCGACATGGGGCCGGTTTCGCGGTATCTGGGTCCGGAGGTTCCGAAGGAGGAGCTTTTGTGGCAGGACCCCGTGCCCGCGGTCACGCACGAGTTGATCGGTGCTCAGGACATCGCCGCGCTCAAGGAGAAGATCCTCGCTTCAGGCCTGTCCATCGCCACCCTTGTCTCGACCGCTTGGGCGTCCGCGTCGACGTTCCGCGGCAGCGACAAGCGCGGTGGGGCGAATGGGGCGCGCATTCGCCTCGCACCACAGAAAGACTGGGAGGTCAACCAGCCGGCCCAGCTGGTGACTGCGCTGCAGACCCTGGAGGGGATTCAGGCGGACTTCAATGCCTCGCAGTCGGGCGGCAAGAAGGTCTCGCTCGCCGACCTGATCGTGCTGGGTGGCTGCGCAGGCATCGAGCATGCGGCGAAGAACGCCGGGTACGAGGGACAGGTTCCCTTTACGCCAGGCCGAACGGATGCCTCGGCGGAGCAAACCGACGTCGAATCTTTTGCCGTACTGGAGCCAACCGTGGACGGGTTCCGAAACTACTACGCCGGGAAGGGGAACGGCCGGTCGCCTGAGGAGTTACTGGTCGATCGGGCGCAACTGCTCACACTGACGGCTCCCGAGATGACGGTTCTCGTCGGCGGCTTGCGCGTCTTGAACACAAACTTCGGCCAGTCCAAACACGGCGTCTTCACCGACCGACCGGAGACCTTGACGAACGATTTCTTCACAAACCTGCTCGACATGAACACGAAGTGGCAGGCATCCGACGCCGACGAAGAGCTGTTCGAGGGACGCGATCGCGCCACGGGCGAGCTCAAGTGGACCGGCACACGCGTCGATCTGGTCTTCGGTTCGAACTCCCAGCTTCGTGCCATCGCCGAGGTCTACGCGTGCGACGACTCGAAGGAGAAGCTGGTGCGTGACTTCGTGGCTGCCTGGGACAAGGTGATGAACCTCGACCGCTTCGACCTCGCCTGAGCTCAGCAAATCCAAAAATTCCACTACAGCCCCCATGTGTCGTAGCGTTGCGGAGCACATCATGCGTGGCTTCGAGTCGCTATCGACGCCGAAGGGGTGGAAAATGCAAATGCGGCCAAGAATTCTGGGAATCCTACTGTTGAGCTTTTCTGCTGTAGCCTGTGGGGACGACGGCGGCGGCAGTGGTGGCAGCGGTGGCAGCGGTGGTTCCCAGACCTCGACGGTTTCCGGCATGGTCGGGACCGAGGACGAATCTGGCAACCCGGCACCGCTCGAAGGGGCGACCGTCAGGGTGCTTGGCACTTCGATCTCCGCGACGACCGACGCGAGCGGGCAGTTTACGCTCGAGGACGTGCCGAATGGAGAGGTCTTCTTCTCCACGGCGGCGGAGGGGCATTGGGGAAGCGTCGACTTCTACGACGTGCCCGAGGAGACTGGCGATCCCATCGAGCTGGCCGCCGTGCCAGAAGAGCAGGTCGAGGCGGTCGGAGACGCACTGGGTCGCACACTCGACCCGGACTTCGGCATCGTAGACATGTCGTTTCAAGGTGCGGCGGGTGGGGAACGCGGCAGCATCAGTGCGCCCAGCGACGACCCGTTCACCTTTGATGGCGACGACATCTCTGTTCAGGACGATGTCATCGCCGATGACGACGGGTTTGCGGATTTGGTTTTCACCTCCGTCGACCCGGACGATGGGCCGATCACCGCGTCGGTGACTGGGGCCTCTGGTTTGACCGATTGCCAGATCGATCAATCGCAAGGCACCGAGTATCCAATCGTCGCGAAGTCGATCACGATCGTCTACGCGCGGTGCACGCCAGTCCCGTAACCTTGTGAGCAGAGGCCGGTTTTCCGGCGATACGGGCAGGGCCGACGACGCCACCTCGGAGGCCTGCACAGCAAGTCTCATCGCTGCTGCAGTCCTCGCGGGTCGCACAGAAGCCTATGGACTTCGGCGCGTTCGTGAGTGATGAGATCCGACCAAAGCCCGGAGCAGCGCAGGGAGCGCCGACCTCGGCGCGTAGCTCATGGCTTGCCCCTGCCTCCGAGCGGCATCTGAACCGCGGCATAGACACCCGCGGCCGAGGCTTGGACCTCGACATCGATGCGACGCTTCTTCTTGCGGTGAAGGATCGCGGTGGTGATTGCCGTCACCCCTAGACCGATGCTTGCGCCCCACACGAGGTCTGCAGACAGGTTCAGGTGGTCGGTCTTGTCCGCGAGCTCCTCGGCGCGCGCCGAGGCCTGTGGGTCTCCCGAGCGCGCGTCCTCGGCGGCCTGCCGTTGCTCGTCGCCGACCGATCGCGCTCGAATCGACAGGCCGAGCGCCGCGCCGACGGTCGCCAGCGTGCTAGCCCCCGTCCCGATGGCCGTGTTTCGAAGCCGGCGAACGCTCGCATTGCCGGGTCGGTCCGCAGTCGCCGGTGCACCGCTGCCGATGGCCAGCCCGCCGTCCGCGGTCGGAGAGCTACGAAGCGCTTCATGCTGGGCTACGGGCACGGCCTCCGGCAGCGCGGGCGAGCGAGCGAGTGAGACCTCGAGCGGCCTCTGCTCTCCGCGGACGAGCTCGACCGTCGCCTCCACGTGCTCGTGCCCGGCTAGCTCGATGAACAGCCGGTGCTCGCCCGTCGGGAGCGCCAGCTCGAGCGGCGTCCGCCCCAGGGGCGCCAGGTCCTTCCGGTCAGCCCGCACCAGCGCCCCCTCGGGAGAGGAAGTGACCAGAAGCACCGCAACCCGTGGTCGAAGCGCCTCGCGCCGACGCGTCGCCTCGGCCTGCTCTTCCTCGCTCAGTCCCTCGATGCCGAGGTACTCGCCGTAATAATTGAACGCCGTACCCTCGCGACCCAGCTCTTCCAGCACCACCGCTGCGTTGAACAAGGCATTGCGGTTCCGGACGATGCGCAAGCTGTCCAGGTACGAGCGCAGCGCCCTGCGCAGCAGCGC
Source organism: uncultured delta proteobacterium (assembly GCA_963746475.1). Lineage (GTDB taxonomy): Bacteria > Myxococcota_A > Polyangia > Polyangiales > Houyiibacteriaceae > SG8-38. Next base: position 867,355 of record CAVVBB010000002.1, on the reverse strand, counting down.
ATCCCGGGACGGCCCGGGTGGAGCTTCGTGGGCGCTCGCATAGAGCAGGTTCCCCTCGTCGAAGAACAGCCTAGCTTCTGCGTTTGTCGATGTGCTCTGTGCGGCCACGTCGAGCGGAGCGATCAAGCAGGCAAGCAGCAGGGCCCGAAGAAGGTAAGTCAGCACAACGACTACAGATAGCCGAGCCGGCTCCCGAATGCCAGCCCGGCCGCCCGGACAGCGGCCCGAAGAGCCTGACTGGCGTCACCGGGAAGAGCTCTGCGCGTCAGCCCCGCTTCCGAAGTCCTAGGCGCCGAATCTCGCCGGTCTCGATGTGGCTGGGGACGACTGGTCGGTGACTCAGGCGCGCGCGAGTTCCGTCACCGACCAGTCGATTCGCGTTGACCTGCTAGAAGGGGCAGGTGAACGTCGGATCCACGGCGCACCGGTAATAGGTCCTGAAGGCGGCGGTGGGCTCATCCAAGCCCGGGATATTAATCATGATGTCGCCCTCGGTGTAGTAGTCCCGCTGTTAGTAGGCGTTCGTCTCCTTGGAGGGGAACTTGACGATCGACATGCCCGCGGCCTCAAAGGGAACACCGGCGAAGTTTCCGACCATCGTCCAGGTCGCGGTGTAGATGCCGTCAATGCAGGTCTCGTCCTCGACCGTGGTGACCAGATCCGGCGAGTTGGCGAACAACCTCCCTAGGAACTGCGACATCAAGTCAATTCGCTGAATCTTGACGTTTGGATCGCGGTACTCGATGTCGTCGGTGTAGTACGGCAGTGTGGATGGCCAGTTCGAGGATTGCACTTCGATGAGCTCGCGCCCAACGGAACGTGGGAGATTCAGCAATGGTTTCAACGCTCCGCGATTTCGCGGAACCTACGGCTGGCTCGTTAGCGAGCGGTTGGGGGAGTGCGATTGTTTCGACTTCTGCGGAGGAGCCATTTGAAAAGACGCCAGCCGAGGTGCGGGCGTCATACACACTTGGACGATGCCCATGACTGAAGACACAGCACACATCCATCGCTACTACTCGCCGAACGATTTGTATAACAAGATAATCGATGCGCTCAATCGACTGGGCAAGGATTTGTCGACAGTTACGCTCGACGATCTTCAGCCCGTGGATGAGTTTCACATCCGCGGCGATGCAGCGACGAAAGAGCTGATCGAGCTCGCTCAGTTCACCTCGGATATGCACATCTTGGACGTCGGCTGTGGCATTGGCGGTTCGACGCGTCGCTTGTCAGACGCGACAGGCTGCCGAGTGACGGGGATCGATCTCAGCAATGAGTACATCGATGCGGCAGAGAGGCTGACGCAGTTACTCCACATGCAAGAGCGGGTGAAGTTTCATGCCTGTAGCGCGCTCGAGTTGCCCTTCGAGGACGACTCTTTTGATGGCGTGTGGTCTCTTCAGATGAACATGAACGTCGAAGACAAGCAGGCATGGTTGAACGAAACCTATCGCGTGCTCAAGCCTGCTGGGCGGGCGGTTTTCTATGAGGTGTGCGCACACAAGAACGCGCATCTGCACTTTCCCGTGCCCTGGGCTCAAGACAGCTCCATGAGCTTCTTGGTACCACCGGAATCGTTCCGCGAAATGATTGCAGCCGCTGGATTCGAAATTGCCGTATGGAACGACAAGACCGAGCTCGCGCGAGAGGCCTTTGCAAGCGCGAAGGAGCCTGCGGGAGAGCCGAATCTGCCGATCCTGGGTGTGTACTTGCTGGTGGGCAACGACATCCAGACCAAGGCCTACAACCTGCGTCGCAATCTGGACGAGGAATGTGTCAGCCTGATCGAGATTGTTGGGGTGAAGCCCAGTCTTGGTGCGAGCAGCACTTGAGGGGCCGCGGTAGCAAAGCCATTGCTACCTCAGCTCCCCGTTTCGCAAACTCGGTCGACGCCTATCGCTGCATCGATGCGCTGCGTCGCGCTTCAGCGAGTCGTCTACGAGAGTCGAGCGGGTCGCTATACCGAGCTTCGCTTGGCGGCCCGAGTCCCTTCCCAACGACGGGCCGGCAGCCTTTCTCTCAGTACTTTCCACTGAGAGGGGCTGCCGACGTTCCGAAGAGGTCTCGTTCTCACTTGCGTTCGCGTCCGACCGTGGTTAGCGGCCGTCGTCCGACCGCCGGCCGTCAGATGGGTCGCGGTTGCGCATCCATCCAACGTCCGCAGTCCCTCCTGCGAATGAGCCGAGTCCACAGGCAGCCCGGTAGGAACGCTTGTACAGCGGCACCTTGCTGCTCGGCGCTTGCGCGTCTGCAGACAATCCATTGCGTAAGGAACGAATCGTCGCGTTCTGCGCTGCGTTTTCCTCGGCAAGCGAGTCCACCAAGGTCAACAGCTCTTCGACTCGGGTTTCGAGCGCCATGGTACTTGGCTCCGCACGAACCCTCATGAGCCCTTCAAAGGACTCGGTCTGTATTGCCGGGACGAGCTTGACGCCATCGTCTGACGCTGCTTCGCTCGGCTGCGATATTGCCATCAAGAAGGCTAAGGAAGCCAAAACGAGCGGTTTATGAATGCCCATTTTTACCTCCTCTCGGATCGAAGGTTACCGTCGGGAACCTCTTCCATCAAGAGACTTTCGGCCATCCATCGACTCACGTCACTGCCGGGATACCTGTAAGCGAAGTCACACGCTCGAGCGTCCGTGGATTGTGTCGCCCTGTTGGCACAACCCTGCGCGTATCCGATGAGGGCCAGGCCACGTTGTAGACGAGCCGCAGATCCTCCCGCAGGATCGAGCTTGGCTCTCCAGCGTTCGCACTTGCAGTCGGGAGCACTCTCCGATCCGTTCCAAGTCCCGTCGCTCTCTGAGCTCTCGCAGAACCTAAATTTCGGAGGCATGAGAAAGGAAGGGCGAGCTGCTGCGCGAGGCGCCGCGAGCCCTCCGCCGTCCGCCCTAGCTGTGCATGGAAGAGAGGATGTTCAGCCAGTGGCTGTACGAAGAGCTTTGCGACAGGCTGGATGAGATCAGCCTGGCGAGGGTCCGGGGAGGGCGTCCGTGAGAGAGCCACGAAGTTGGTCAAGTGGTAGCGGAGAAACCGGCGTCGGCTGGATCCACTCGCTTGGGCATCGGCGAATCGAAATGCGAATCGCCCGGGGGAGGGTGTCCGACTTTTTTCCCGCCTTACAGTGGAGAGCTTCAGTTCCACGATCAGGATGACGAGGGGCTCGAGCGGGTGGAGTTCGGAAGCGGTGGGCTGCACCCTTGTGGCTGCCCATTGACCTTCATTCAGCAGGGGCGCAGCATCGTTTGGTGGACCCTGAGAAGATGGCTAACGAGGTGATGGGGGCGGGTTTGCGGGTGCTCAATCGCATCGCAGGCTCGACACTGGTCGCGCAGCTCGGACTCGAAGAGCGGGCACAGCAGCTCGTATATGAAGGCGCCAAGCGCGCTTCTGAGGCCGTCGCGGAGGCAACCCGGCGGCTTGCGCCCAGAGCTTCGGGGGGGCGCTCAGGCGGGTCGCTGATGTTCGATCTGAGCCTGAGCGAGGAGCAGCAGCTCATGCGGGACACGCTTCGACGCTTCGCCGACGAGGTGATGCAGCCCGCCGCGCGAGAGGCCGACGAGCGCTCTGCTCTCCCCGATGACTTCCTCGAGACCTTCTCCGATCTCGGCGCGGTTGCGATGTCCGTGCCCGAGCGGATGGGCGGGGCGGCCGCGCAGGTGTCGGCGGTGTCTCAGATGCTCATCGCCGAAGATCTCTCGCGAGGCGACATGGGCTTGGCGTATGCGGCTCTATCGCCCTTGTCTTTCGTCAACGCGCTCGTTCATTGGGGGGACGAACAGCAGAAGGCTCGCTTGCTCCCCTCGTTCTTGGAAGGCGACACGATGATCGCGAGCGTCGCCGTCGTGGAGCCGCAGCCGCTTTTCGATCCCTGCAGCTTGCGAACGACGGCCAAGAAAAGTGGTTCGAGCTACGTGCTTCGCGGAGAGAAGTCGATGGTCGCGTTGGCCGATCGTGCCAACTGGTTCCTGGTGGCAGCCGAGGTTCCCAAGGCGGGGCCTCGCTTCTTTGTGGTGGAAGGCGGTGCCGCCGGCGTCGAAGTGACTGAAGAGCCCGCAATGGGGCTGCGATCCGCCAGGCTAGGGCGACTGAAGCTCGATGATGTGCGCGTGGCTGGCGAGTCCATACTCGGCGGCGCAGCGGCGCTGAAGGCCGCAGGCAGGCTTGCGTACGAAGATGCTGTGAACCGAGGGCGGGTCGCTTGGGGGGCCATGGCGCTCGGAACCGCCCAGGCCGTGCTGGAGTACGCGATACCGTATTGCAACGACCGGATTGCGTTCGGGGAGCCGATTTCGCACAGGCAAGCGGTTGCCTTCATGATTGCCGACATCGGCGTCGAGCTCGAGTCGATGCGCATGCTCGTGTACCGAGCGGCCGGTCGCATCGATGCCGGAATGACGAGCCAGCGTGAGGCATACCTCGCCCGCACGCTTTGCTCAGCGAAGGCGATGGAGATCGGAACCAACGGCGTCCAGCTTCTTGGAGGCGCCGGTTTCATCAAGGACCATCCGATGGAGACCTGGTATCGCCATCTGCGCTCCATCGGAGTCATGGACGGCAACCTGCTGCTGTAGAGGATTCGATGATCTATCTAGAGATACCCAGAAGCCTCAAGCTCGTCGTCAACCAGGCGCAGCAGGTTGCCAAGCACGTATTCCGTCCCATCTCGCGCAAGTACGACCGAGCCGAGCACGACTACCCGAAAGAGCTCGACTTGCTGGCTGCCCTCATGGATGGGCTGAACGCTGGCGGCAGCAGCCAGGGCGCCGGGATCGATGCGCTCCAACAGGGGGCAGGCCCGGATCGAGGCGTCCGCAACGGCGCCAACATGTCCACGTGTCTAGGGATGACAGAGCTGTGTTGGGGCGACGTCGGACTCGCGCTTTCCATTCCACGTCAGGGCCTTGGCAACGCAGCGATCACCGCGGTGGCGGACGCCGAACAGAAGAAGCGCTTCAAGGGCGTTTGGGCAGCTATGGCGATCACGGAACCTGGGGCAGGGTCGGATTCAGCCAATATCCGGACCACGGCTCGTCTCGATGGCGATGAGTGGGTGCTCGACGGCGAGAAGATTTACGTCACTGCGGGGAGTCGGGCTGACGCGGTGGTCGTTTGGGCGACGCTCGATCGGAATCTCGGCCGCGCCGCGATCAAGTCGTTCGTGGTACCACGCGGGACGCCGGGAATGGAGGTCGTCCGCCTCGACAAGAAGATGGGCATCCGCGCATCGGACACGGCTAGCATCAGCCTCACGGACTGCCGCATCCCGAAGGAAAACCTCCTCGGCACTGCTGACATCGAGACGAAGAAGGGCTTCAGCGGCGTCATGCAGACGTTCGATAACACCCGGCCGGTCGTGGCCGCCATGGGGGTCGGTGTGGCACGTGCGGCTCTCGAGCATGCCCGGGAGGTCCTCGCCCGAGAGGGTATCGAGATTCGCTACCAAGGGTCGCTCTTCGCGAAGCGCGCCGTGGAGGCCGAGCTCATCCGTATGGAGGCCGAGTGGGAAGCGGGTCGTTTGCTCATGCTCAAGGCGGCGTGGATGGCAGACAACGGGATCCCCAACTCCCTCGAGGCGTCGATGTCCAAGGCCAAGGCCGCGCGCGTGGCCAACGAGATCACGCTTCGCTGTGTCGAGCTGTGCGGTGGCCTCGGCTACTGCGAACAGGAGCTCCTCGAGAAGTGGGCCCGCGATTCGAAGATCATCGATATCTTCGAGGGTACCCAGCAGATTCAATTGCTGATCATCGCGCGGCGACTGCTTGGGAAGCGGTCGTCCGAGCTTCGGTAAGGAAGGAGGCAATGATCTTTAGGCGTCCGGTGCGTCTTGCCAAATGACTGGCTCCCGGAGGGCATACCATCCGTCGACGAGAGCTCTGTACGCATCATCGATCTGAGCACGGCGGAGCTTCATGGTGGGCGTCAAGAAGCCGTTTTCAATCAGCCACGGCTCCTTCGCGATGGCGATGAACGCGAGCTGCTCATGGTGCTCCACCTGCCCGTTCACCCTTTGGAGAAGGGCTTTTAGTTCGGCGTGCACGCGCTTGCGCGCTTCGTCGTCGGCAACTTTGCCTTGCAAGTCCTCTGCGAGCGTCAGCACCGCAAACGGTTTTGATTGACCTGAGCCTGAAACGCAAGAGAGCTCGACATTTGGATGGGCGTTCAAGATGTTTTCGATCGGAGCGGGCGCGATGTATTTGCCCTTGCTGGTCTTGAACAGCTCTTTCGTACGCCCCGTGATCTTCAGTCGGCCGGCCGCATCGCGCTCCCCGCGGTCACCGGTCTTAAAGAAACCCTCCTCGGTGTAGCAGGCAGCGGTCATTTCGGGCTCTTTGTAGTACCCCAGCATGTTGCCGGGTGACTTGATGAGGACCTCCCCTTCGTCGCTGATTTGCACTTCGACGCCCGGGTAGGGTGTTCCCACGTACCCGACGCGACCTCTGCCAGGCTCGGTGGCGTGCGAGCACCCGAAGTCTTCGCTCATTCCGTACCCTTCGAGGAGCTCGAGACCGAGGTCGCGGTACCATTGGATGAGCTCCGCGGGGATCGGGGCCGAGCCGCTCCCGGCCAACCGGACCGTGTCGAGGCCCAGACCGCTCAGGACCTTTCTCTTCACGACGCGGTTGAAAAACGGAATCTTGAGTAGGCGCTGGAGCTTGTGCGGAGGCAGCTTCTCGAAGACGCCGAGTTGGAACTTCAACCAGAGACGAGGCACCGAGATGAAGAACGTCGGACGGGCACGCTGGAGGTCTTGAACGAATGTATCGAGAGACTCCGCAAAGAAGACCTGAAAACCGGCTAGGATGCTCTGACATTCGACGAACCAACGCTCCATGGCGTGCGCGAGGGGGAGATATGACAGCATTCGCTCGGTCTGCAGTGTGTTCACCCGCTCGATCAGTCTGCGCGTTGACTCGGTCATGCTACCGAAACTGTGCATGACCCCCTTCGGTCTTCCGGTGCTTCCCGACGTGTAGATGATGACGGCGAGATCGTCTTTGGGCCGGTGCGGTCTTCCTGGCATCGGTTCGCTGCGTGCCACGATGTCGCTCCAATTGTCGAAGTCGTTTGGCGACGCGAGCGTGTAGGCGATCCGCGGAAGGTCTTTGGGAACACCTGGCGAGATGCTGTCCCAGTCGTCCAGCTTTCCGACGAACAGCAGCTTGGACTCGCTGTGCCCCAGACAGTACTGCACCGTGTCCGCGCTGAGCGTCGGGTAGAGGGCGACCGACACGTGCCCGGCCATCCAGATGGCTAGGTCGGACAACAGAAATTCAGCGCAGTTCTTGGAAATGATCGCGATGTTGCTTCGCGGCGGAAGCTCCAAGGACGCCAGGTGCATCGCCATCCGACGCGCCTCGTCGAGCGCCCGACCCCACGTATACGTCTTTACTTCGCCTCCGCCGATGGGCTGTGTGAGCCAGACACGGTCGGGGGTCGTGGCTTCCCAGTGGTAGGCCTGTTCGAGGAGAAGCTGTGGATGGTCCATGGATCCCTTTTACCGGAAACGACATGATCTGCGGAAGCCGGTTCTTAGCCTTGGCGCAGTTCGAGACTGTCTTCGCAGACCCAGCGTTCGAGTGCGAAGAGCGGCGGCGGCGTGACTGCAATGGTGGTAACGTCCACCCTCTTTGGCGCGGCTTTCGCGCCCGCTTTGGGGGAGTGAGACACATGAAGCTGATCTACACGAAATTCGCCTGCTTGCTGTGTGCGCTCTGCCCAGCTCTCATGCTCGGCGGATGCGCGGACGCCTGGTACTGCGCGAACGGGGTGTGTTACGGCTACTACTACGACAGCCCCGTTTCGGGATTGGCCTACGAATCGCGGACCGAGGAAGGTGTGACGCACACGGGCATCAGCGGCGAAGCCGGCGAGCCAGGTCGATTCACCGTCTCCGAAGGAGGCACGGTGTCGTTCTCGCTCGGTGAATTGGCGCTCGGGGAGAGCATCGCCAAAGAGCGGGTGACTCCGTTCGACCTCGCTGGCATCGAGGAAGAAGCGATCGGCGGGTGCGACGTCGATGGCGCTTTGCCGGACGACACGGGTGCCTTTGCGAAAGTGGTAAACCTCGCGGTTCTGCTGCAGACCCTCGATACCGACGGTGATCCCGACAACGGCATCGAGATCAGCTCCGAAGTTGCGGCGCTGTTCGACGAGTCGACCGTCGAAATCGACCAGCCCTCGGCAAGCTTTCGGGCGGACCCAGGACTGCAGGCCGTGCTCGACGAGGCGAACAGACGCGAGCTGCTTCTGGGGAATCGCACGCTCGTCCGGCGAGACGACGCGTTGAGGGCTCTGTACGTGGGGATCGGGCTCTGCGCCTCTTAGCTTTGGACCTATGTACATGCCGGCTTGATAGGTGACAGATCGTACCGGGTTGATGGGTGACACCTGAACGGCCTCCGTCCATGAGGCGGGATGCCGTGGAAAGTGACATCCGCCATGGAGGAGCGACGCCGGTTCATCGAGGCGAAACTTGCTGGGGACTACGAGAACTTGGCAGCGCTGTGCCGAGCCTTCGGCATCAGTCGAAAGTGCATCCCACATGGGGCGCGCCGAAACTCTGTCGGTTGCTCGAAAACAAAGGGCACCAGCCGCCGGCTCCGATCACGACTGGGGAGATTCTCAAGAGGCATTCTCCCCAAGAAGCGTTTTCCGCGGTCTGGAGAGTTCTACGACGGGCTCAGTGCGCAAGACGGTCCGAACGCGGTTTGGAGCGCCGATTTCAAGGTCGGTCTGGTGGGTGCAGCTCGGCATCAAGCCCGAGCGAATCCAGCGGGGCAAGCCCACGCAGAACGGACGGCACGAACGCATGCACCGGACGCTCAAAGCAGACGCCATCCGGTCGGAAGCCCGGGCGAGCTCGCGCTTCGCCCAACAGCGAGTCTTCGACCACTTCCGGACGACCTTCAACTCTGAGAGGCCTCACGAAGCCTTGAGCATGAAAACGCCGGCAACGCTCTACGTGGCGTCCTCGCGGCAGTATCCTCGGGACCTACAGTCTCCCGCGTATCCAGAGGACTGGCAGGTCCAGCGAGTTCGGCGCGACGGCTCGATCCGGCTCGGCGACAAGGACATCACCGTCTCGACGAAGCTGCGCGGTGAGCCGGCGGGCATCGAGTACCAGGACGACGGAGGCTGCAAGATCCACTACGGGCCGCTGCACCTGGCGGGCCTGAGCAAGTCTGAGCGGCTCACGAGAGGCATGAGGCCGAAGAAGGCGAAACCGTCCGAGCATGCCATCGTCGAGGAGAACGAGTCGAACGCGTTACCGATCAAACCGGTACGAAGTGTTACCAATCATCCCGGACGTACACTCAGGACCTGAGTTTCGCAGAACTTACGATGTGTAACCGTCTCGGAAGGGGCCGGCAGGGTGTTTGTTTCGGCTATCCCCCGAATTCCTCGCTGCGGGTCGCCCGTTTCGCACTCCATGAGCCCCAGGAGCGCTTTGGCATCGTGATGATCCCGCGGAAACTGCAGGATCAACGAGAGCTCACCGCGAGCCCGCTCCGACTCGCCGCGCCGACGGAGCAGCTCGACGAGCTGAAGGCGGATGTCGTCGAAGGTCGGACACAGACGCACAGCTCGTTCGAGCTGCGGCGCTGTCCGCGGCGCGGCGTCGCACGAGTGACAGGCCGCGCAGCGCGCCGGGATCGCGGTCGCAAGGCTTCACTGGCGGAGCTCCCCGTCTACTTCCCTCCTTGTAGCACTCAAAAAAAGCCGGCTGATCCCTTTGGAGTTGGGATCAGCCGGCTCACCGCGTCGCTCGGCGAGAGCGAGCGCGGCGGAGTGCAACCAGAGCCTACTGAGGAGCAGCCAGGCTGGGCGGGATCAGCACCCCGTCAATCTCGTGGATGATGCCGTTGAAAGCGTAGATGTCGACAGCGGTCACCATCGAGTCCTGGCCTGCTCCATCGGTCAGCGTGACGGTACCTGCGTCCTCGTCACCCAGTACGCTCAGCTCCTCACCGCTCTTCATCTCGATGTCAGCGTCGAGCGTCACGGCAGTGGCCGCGTCGACGGCGGTCGCAGCATCATATGCATGGTAGAGGAGAGCGGTCGTCACCTGCTCGGCTGTGAGCCCTTCGGGAGCCGCGGCCACCGCATCGTTGTTTGGCGCAAACAGAGTCCACGCACCATTTTCGGCCGGCCCATCGAGAGCCGCGGCCACATCTACGTTGCTCGTGTCGGACGCACCAATCAGCGTCTCGAGCCCGCTGAAGCGCTCCTGACTCACCACGATGTCCGTGATGGAAGGCACAATCACCGCATCGATGACGTGGACAATCCCGTTGCAGGCCTCGATGTCCGGCGTGACAACCGTCGCAGAGGCTTCGTCCTGATCGAGAACTAGCTCGTCCTCGACTACGTCGAGCTGAACGGTGCCACCCAGGGTGGTCACGGTGTTGTCGTCAGACATCGCCACCCCGATGAGCTCAGCCGAGTCCCGTACTTGGTCCATGGCATGGTAGGTGAGAATGGGAACGAGGTTGTCCTCGCTGAGGTCCCCGAACTCAAGACCGAGGGCAGTCAGCAGGTCCGCAAAGGCCTCATTGGTGGGGGCGAATACGGTCAGGTCGTCGCCCGCGAGAGCATCCTCCAGACCGGCAGCCTCGACCGCTGCGACCAGGCTGGAGAGGTCCTCCGTTTCGGAAGCGATCTCGAGAATCGTCTTGCATTCCCCGCCGTTGCCGCCGCTGCCGCCGCTGCCGCCGTTGCCGCCGTTGTCACCGTCATCACCGCAGGCTGCTGTGAAAAGGCCGAGGGCCAAAGTGGCCGCCGCCCAAACCAGAGTCTTCTTGTTTCGCATCGTATTCCTCTCCTCGTTGTCACGGAGGCGAGCCCATGAGCTTGGTTCTGCGCTCTTCTACCCCCTCGATAGCCCAAAGCTTCGCCAAAGCGTCACTCTTGTCTAGGGTTTTTCTAAATGTACATGCCGGCTTGATAGGTGACAGATCGTACCGGGTTGATGGGTGACACCTGAACGGCCTCCGTCCATGAGGCGGGATGCCGTGGAAAGTGACATCCGCCATGGAGGAGCGACGCCGGTTCATCGAGGCGAAACTTGCTAAGGAATACGAGAACTTTGCAGCACTTTGCCGGGCCTTCGGCAACAGTCGAAAGACGGGGTACAAGTGGTGGAGGCGATTCGAGGAGGGCGGGTTAGAATCGCTCTACGACCGCTCCCACCGCGTTCGGTCGCATCCTTTCACGACCGGCCCAGAGATGGTCGAGCTGATCGTTGCGGCCAGGAAAGTGCATCCCACGTGGGGCTCAGGGAAGCTCTGTCGGTTGCTCAAAAACAAAGGGTACAAGCCACCGGCTCCGAGCACGATTGGAGAGATTCTGAAAAGGGAAGGGCTCATTCTCCCCCAGAAGCGTTCTGCGCGGTCTGGAGAGTTCTACGACGGGCTCAGTGAGCAAGACCGTCCAAACGCGGTTTGGAGCGCCGACTTCAAGGGCTGGTTCAAGCTGAAGACGGGACGCAAGATCTATCCGCTGACCATCACCGACGGATACAGTCAGTTCCTCATTCGCTGCCAGGCACTCGAGCATCCCGACGCGATGGCGTCCAAGGAGGTGTTCGAGTCGGCGTTCGAAGAGTACGGGCTGCCCGAGGTCCTTCGCACCGACAACGGGACTCCATTCTCCGGAATTCACGGCATTAGCGCATTGTCGGTCTGGTGGGTGCAGCTCGGCATCAAGCCCGAGCGAATCCAGCGCGGCAAGCCCACGCAGAACGGACGGCACGAACGCATGCACCGGACGCTCAAAGCAGACGCCATCCGAGGAATGAAACCGAAGAAGGTGACACCGTCCGAACATCCCATCGTCGAGGAGAACGAGTCGAACGCGGTGTAGACCGCTTGTCGGTCTGCTCGGATTGGAACTCCATCCGGAGTCAGGAAATTGGCCGAAGTTCTAATCGCAACTACAAGAGCTGAGAGAACGCAGAAATGGCCAGAATGGCCTGCAATGGGAACCGCACCTGTTACCCATCAAGCCGGTACGAAGTGTTACCAATCATCCCGGACGTACACTCAGGAGCTGAGTTTCGCAGAACGTACGATGTGTAAGCTTTCCGCGAGGCGGGGAAGGCGGTTGAAGTTACTATCCCGCCGTCACGGTCACGGACTCCGCCGCCGCGCACTCGACCTCGGTCTCGGTCTTCGTTGTAGGCGATCGACATCGTGCGGAAGGGTTTAAACGACAATGCCAGCCCTGCGTTGCAGGGCTGGCATCTGGTTCATTGGAAGATCGACGTATCGCAACTTCCAGCTCCAATCGAAGAGGCTCAAAAGAGCGCCTTCTCGACCGAGCGCCTAGTTACCCGTGATCCGCTGGCCCTCCGGGGTCCTCAGCAGGTCGACGACTTCCTTTCGGGCGTCCCCAACTTCGTTCACAATCGTGTCCTTATTGGCGTTGTCGGTCGCCTCGATGGCGGCGTGGTCCTGCGTCATCTGGTTCTTAACTTCGCCGATCAGTATTCTCACTGTTGTTTCCAAAACTGCGATTTGCTGCGTCAAACTCTCGATTTGGCCCTGCGAGTCACTGATCTGCTTCTGCGATTGGTTGACACACACCATGATCGCGTCCTGAACATCGTCTTCCTGGCGCTGTCGCTCCAATTCAACACCAATGTATGATAGCTCTGCAACCATTGCGGCGTAGTCGAAAACGGCAGCCACCGCCTGGGCGTTGAAACCAAAAGTATCTTGACCCGAAACGTCTGCAGCTATCCGTGCTGCTCCAGCCAGACCGGCCGTAACCGTCCGCATCCTACCTGCTGCACTCAGAAGGGTATTGTCAAAGAAAGGAACATCGCAGCCGTTTGAGTCGCTGCTCCTGGCGAGCAATTGCGAAGGGCCGGCTTCGAGATCTGCGTTGACAATTTCGAGCGTGGTATTCATCTCGATCAGATTGTCCTCCGTCGCGTCGTAATTGGCTTCCAGTTGCACGGCAGCCTCGACCATGTCGAGCTCTTCTTCGGGGCTTTCTGCCTCGTCAGAGTCAATAGACCGGTCGCATTCAAGCCCTGCGAACTTCGGATTCCCGTTGCCCTTGCCCTTGTTCTTCTTTTCTGGGTTGCAGATTTGCAGATTGCCTTGGTCGTCCAAGTCGAGCGCAGCGCATTGTGCCTCTAGGCTCCCTTGCTCGTAATCGCAGATGCCATCGCCCCCTTCGGGGATGACGTCGTCTACACTAGGGTCGAAAGGCAGGAGGTGACCAACCTGCTTGTTGCCCCGAGCCTCTGCCTTGGCTTGCCTCTTGAAGGAGTTCCTGTCGTGCTTGCTTGCGGCCCGCTGGGCCTTTGCTTTTCCGTTCTTAATCTGTTTGATTTGAGACGGGTTTAGGGCTCTGTTCAACGGTTTGCCGTCCGCGAAGACTTCGTCCGCGGTGTACTCCATCTGGTCGGCAAGAGCTCCTTGCCTGCACACCAGGCGGTCAAATGCATCTCCTGCTGCGGAACAGTCCTTCTTGGCCGGCGGCTGAGCCAGGCCGGTCGAGGGCACAACGCCCAGTGCCAGCGTGGCTACTACGAGCGAATTTCGGAAAAACCTGTACATCTTTGTTCCTTAACTAAGTTGAAGTGATACGAGCCCAAATGGGCAAACGATGCCTATGAACCCACCTTCTCTCCGCGTCGAAATATTTTCGCGCGCGGTGCCACGTTTCGTGGGGGCATGGTGGGCACTGTGCGTGACTTCGACCTCGCACTCTCTCAGCTCTCTCCGGACCGATGTCAAACCCAGGTTGAAGTGTCGGGTGGCTCTCCAAAGTTGAAATGTCGGGTAGGGGGCTCCTGGGGCAGGTGGCGCTTGCGGTCGTGAAGGGGCGTGGCCGGTGAGGGCGAATGGGGAGCTGGTGTTTGCCTTTTCTGTTCTGCAAGGCGTAGTGAGCCAGCAAGGCACCTCGGCCACAATTGGGGGCGCGCCAACCGGTTCGGCAGCCAGGGGTGGCGCTGAGCTCATCCGGTGGCGTCTAGCTGCTGGCCGTTCGGGTCGACATCCGACGCCGCAGACTTCTTGCGAACGAGGGCTTTGTCCCGCTTGGTTTTGGCAGAGCGAAGCTGCGCTTCCTCGTGTCCTTCTTGCTGCTTTCGGATGTGTTCGAGCGCCGCACTGAGCAGCTTGTTCTCGACGATGGCGCCTTGGCTGACACGCCGGTCCTTGTGGAAAGGACGGGCAGGGAGCTCCTTGCCTTCGAAGCGAATGGACACCGTGCCGTCCTCGAATTCGTACACGGTGACGCGCTTTTTGGCGGCTCGTTTTGCCTCCTTCGTGGGCTCCAAGATGTACATCGTACGCTTGAAGTGAAGCGTGAGCTGGGCCGTGACCTTGCGTGTCTCTTGCCAACAGAAGATGTCGTCGAGCACGTCGTGCGGCTGAAGTGGCCGGTGAGCATCGTGCTCGTTTCGAGGCTCGTTGGTGAAGCGCCGATTGAAGTCCTGCATGAACTTCGGAAGGAACGCATTGGCTTCGTCGATCGACGAAATCCCAGCGAGGCGAAGTTCTTTGACGAGCCGGTCTTGAAGGGTCTGATGCGCACGCTCGACCCGACCTTTGGCGGCAGGCGTGTTGGCGCAGATGACATCGACATTGAGGTCGGCCATGGCGCGTCCGAACTGAGTGTATCCGTCGCCAGCTTTCGGACTCTTTGCATTGACGCGAAACACGCCCGCTTTGTCACTGTACAGAGCCACAGGCTTTCCGTGTCGATTCAGATATCTCCGTGTGGCCTCGAAGTAGTCGAAGGTCGACTCCGAGCGACACATCCGAAGCTCCATCAGCTTACCCGTGGCATCGTCGACGAAAACGAGGAGCACGGCTCGCGGCGCGCGGTCCTCGAACCAGTGGTGGTCGCAGCCATCGATTTGGATGAGCTCGCCGAAGCAATCGCGGCGATGACGCGGCTGCTGAACCCGCTTCTTACGCTGAGCTCCAAATGCCGTCCTCGATCATCCATTGGCGCAGCGTCTCCACGGACATGGGAAACCCATGATCCTCCACGAGCTTTTCGCATGCGAGCGTCGGTCTGAAGTCTGGATACCGGCTTCGAACGAGCTGCAGCGCAGTCCCGCGAATCACGTCATCGTAGCGATTGTTTCCCGGGGCACCGCGCTTCTTCGAAACCAAACCTTTGACGCCTTCACGCTTGTACGCAGCGTAGAGACGCTCGGTCTGCCGCAGGCTCAGCCCGAGCGTCACGGACGCCTGCCGCTGCGTCATGCGACGCTCCGCGATCAACCGCATCACCTCGGCGCGCTCGACCTCGCGCCGACTCATAAGAATAAGCCCCGTATCCATCTAGGGGGTCTGGACCCGACATTTCTATATTGGGCTTACATCCGAATTTCGCAGAACGTATATTATGTAAACTTTCATGGGGAGCGCTCTGTGGGCTTGCCCTGGGCAGCCATGCGATTTGCCCCTAGGCCCAACGCGCCCGCCATAGGTCAACGACCACAGGGTCTCGTTTCTTAGTTTGGAGCTTACTTGATATGAACCCAGTCAAACTGCGCATCGTCCTTGCCGGCCTCGCCGGCTTTTCCCTCTACCTGTTCACTTTCGCGGCATCCGCGCTGCCCCCTGAGGACAAAGCCATTCTCACGGCCATTAGGAGCAGCGTGTTCGGCGGCAGTCGTCTGGCCGCGGCTTTCGAACAGACGACGATCTCGGGCGCTGAGCCGCCCATCTTCCCGCTGGAGGTGGACGATCGCGGAGTCGTGGTTTGGCGCGTTGACGAGGAGGACGCGGAACTCTTTGCTGCCGAGATCGGGCTTCCCCCGTCGTTCAGCCTCGCTGAGACCGGTCCGTTGACGACGCGTGGATCCCAGGTCTTCGCCGCACGGCTCATGGCCTTGCTGGAGAAGCTGGGACTCGGCGACCTCCTGCCCAAGCACTACTATGTGATCGCCGACATTGGCGTCACCCGTCGCTCGGAAACCGGCGCGAAAGTCGAGTTCAAGACGTTCGTGCAGTTGCCAGGGGACAGCACTCCGAGGCTCTATCGCTTCGCGAGCTTCAAGGCGGTCCCCGGAGTCGAACTGTTGGAGTTGAGCTCGGCTGCGCCGGCGGACTTGAGCCTGTCCGCCGACTCGAGCTCATGGAGCGGCGAACTGGTTACCACTGAAGGAGAACTGCGCTGGTCGGTTCCGATCGGCTCCAAGCGTCATAGCAGCAAGGGCCTGCGTTTTTCGGAATCCTTCCTGGATGCCGGCGAGAGAGTCTTTGGACCCCTGGGGAGCGCCGCTCGCTACTACTACGATGGCAGTTCGGTAAGCGGAGGGTTCTTGCCGGCCGCCACCGCCGAGGCGTTCGTGGAGAACACATTCAGCTGGAGCAAGTACGTTTCTTCACCGGTCAACACTCTGGTACTGGACACGGCGACCGAGTACCTGGTGCAACCAACCACGAGCCCGGTGCAGGTGACGACGGGCGGTCCCGGAGCGTGCGGAGCGCCGGCAGCAAACAGCTCTGTGCTGTTCTCCAACCTCGTCGGCTGCGCCCTAGGCGGACTGGCGCCCGAGCAGGTCTTCGGACAACTGTTCCAAAACGCCGGCACCCTTCCCCCGCAGGAGCTGCCAACGCTCTACTACGCCCTGCTGGACTTGTACCAGGGCCTGAGCATTCTCAACGGCACTGAGCCCCCGAAGCTAGCCTTCAGCCTCCTCGACGACCCGCAGGCCCTGTTCATCAACTTCGAGATCCCGCCCCACAGGGTCGCGGCATTCGAGCATGCGTTTCTGCCCGAAACCTTCAAACTCGCCAAGATGCGGTTTTACCCAGAGCAACGGCGCTCCCTGTATGCCGTATCGCTCAACGTGTACCAGTCGGCCGGGCAGAACCTCAGCGGGCTGCGCGCCGAGTGGTCGACCTACGTCATCAACCCTGCCGAAGAGGACCCCAAACCGCGCTTCAGCGTGATCGAAGCTCAGACGAACATTGGCGGCTTCGATGCCGTGGGCGCGCTTGAACGGTACACGCCCGACCTCGACCTGTCTTCGCCCCAGGCGATCCTCCAGCTCATCGAACCGCCTTCCGACTTCTTTGAATACACCGCTGACGTAACGACCGGGATTCGCATTCAGATCCTGGATGTGGCCGAAGAGATCGAGGTCGACGTGTCCATCGCGGCTCCGAAGCCGGAGAAGATTCTCCACACCGTTCCGACCACCAGGTGGGTGGAAGCAAACGACTTCGTGTACTGGGGCGAAGTCGCGGACGTACTCAAGTACGACAGCACTCTCATGCTTGCCGATATGCTCGTGTTTGAAGCGCAGCCCGGCGACGTCATCAAGGACACGACTTTCGCCGATTTCGTCGACCCCGACCCTTTGCCGATCATCCTCTGGAACGGACCGCAGGATTTCGCGCTCGAACCTTGGGGAAACCTGGACGGAATCGTGCCTACGGAGTGAGGGCCGCCGGCCACCAGGCCCGCTGCCGACGCTCCGAGACGCGCCCTTCAACGCTTCCAAAGAGTTGACCACGCTCATCGCGCTCGACGATGGCTACTGCGCCTTCGGGGCGGTCGACCTCAACGACCACGGCGAGTTCGTGTTCGAAGGGGCACGTCCGGATGGCTCGGGCGCATGCGTGGACATCAAGATGGACGGCATCTTCCGTGGCCCAGATCCGGTCTTCGACGCCGTCATTGTGCGTGCAAGCTCCGCGTTAGGACAGCACGCGCAGTTCGACAAGATCGTCTTGGGCGAGCTGAACAATCAGGGCGAGCTCTCCTTTCTGACGGCCTCGTCGCAAGCAGGGATTCCCAAGACCAAGGTCTGGCGCTCGGACGCCGTGGCCAGGGCGAGGGAGTCCACCGCGCGGTAGCCCGAGCCCGTTTCGCTCGACTCCATTTTGGCTTCTTGGCGCGAGGTCGCCGGTTCCCGAATCTACGAACCTTCCGGGTTCGATGTCGTTGGCTGCGGAGCTGCCACCCTAGCCTTCCGCCACTGCGTAGGCGTCAGTCCATGCCATCGCTTGAAGGCGCGCATGAAGCTCGCCCTGTCGGAGTAGCCCACTCGATGAGCCACGTCGTCGAGGGAGATTCTCGCGTCGGATAGGAGCTGCTCGGCCGCCCTGCGTCTAGATTCCTCCACGAGCTGGCGGAACCTGAGCCCTTCGGCCTGCAGGCGCCGGGTGAGGCTTCGGCGCGACAAAGAGAGCTCCGCGGCGACCTCGTCGATCGTCACGTTTCGCGAAGGGTCTCGCTGAAGCAGGATTCGCACACGCGCGCCCAGCTTTGGCTGCACGCATCTGTTCGCCAACAGCTCTTGCAAGAGGATGTCCATGGCCGCGTCGGTGTGCGCGTTGGCCATGGGCAGTGGTGTTTGAAAGTCTTTGCGTGAAAAGGTCAACACGTTGTCTGGTCGTCCGAAGGACTCTCGCACGCCGAAGACTTCCTCGAAGGGCCTGCAATGGGGATGGGCCGGGGGCCTGAGCTCGACCGACTTCGGGGTGAGTGGAGCGCCGAGCACCTGTTGAAGGATGTGAAAAATACCCGCCAGATGCACTTCGATAAATTGCCGACGCAGCGTCTTCGGGCCGGTAAGCTCGCGGTCGTCGACGATCACGCGCAAGTCGTCATCCTCTTCCTCCAAGAAAAGAGGAAGCACACTGCCGGTGAGCTCTGGGTATCGAACGACGAGTGTCTCTAGCGCCTCGTAGAGACTGGCCTTGCACATCAAGGCGTAGCCAAGTGGTCCAAAAGCCGTCGCGTGGAGCCCCCTGACGTAGGCAACGCCCACTCCCAGTTCCTCAGGAACCGCAGTCGCTACGTTGGCGCCGATGGCCAACACCTGCCAACCCGCGATGCAGGCGGTCGGGTCCTCGAGCATCTCCTCATCAACGCCCGATCCAGCAAGGCAGCGCTCTAGCGAGGCGCCGCGTTCGACGGCGAGCTGAGTGAGCAGTCGCACCTTGTACGTTTCGTGCGGCTGCGCCAAGACGCTCGATAGGTCTCGCTTTTGGCGTTTGGATGCGGACGACATGCTGCGACGTGGCGAGTGATCTCTAGCCGAGACTAACCGTAGCATGTTCCCTGATCCCGTTCCGAACAGCCCTGATGCGCAAAAAAAGGCGCGCCCGGTCTTCGCCGAGCGCGCCTCATCTCTCAGGCCTCGCTTCAGGGACTACTGGCCGTGGTGCGCGAAGAAATCTGGTGCCGGCCGGCCGTCGTGGACGTCCGACTCGGCTGCTTGGTCTCGACCCCGCAGAGCGCACCGTGCGGGTGCCAGCTCTCCTGGTGACGCGAGCTGTGCTTCGCGCTTCGGGCTCAGAGCCAGCACTGAAGGCCGTGCCACACCGTGACGATCGGCCGAGAACAGTCACCACCCCGATCCAGGTCCGATGCCCTCATCGTAACGTCTTGCGCGAGCTGCTGCAGTGTCACTTCGGGCCAAAGAAGTGGCACTTGGGGCCACTAAGCGGCTCCCCGACTGGATCCGGGCAACGCAGCCTCGCGAGCCGTCCGCGCTCGGAGGGCAGCCAAACAAGGTCGGATTCCGTCGAGCGCGACTACACGAGCAGGTTGCTGACTCTCACCCTGTGTCTGCTTCGGTAGAGGAACCAAAAGAAAAGCGCCGCCAGAAGGAACATCGTCCTGTGGAATCTGCCAGCCATCCGAGTCCCCCTTTGCGGGGCTCGTACGGTACTCGCCCTTGCCGTGCTCCCCGCAGTCAATTCATGCCGCTCCTCGAGCCCGGCAAGACCCATGCACCCCTTCGGACGCTTTGTCGCCGATGGCCAAATCGCGGTCTACCCACCGAGCACCGCTACCTGGCCGCGCTTGAACCCGTAGCTTGTAGTGCCTCTAGCGCGGCAATAGCCGGCGCGTACTCCTGCTCGGCGGCACGGCGGTACCACTCCGTCGCTTGCGCGGAATCTCGCGGAACCCCCTCGCCCTCGTCGTACATGTAGCCGAGACTGAACTGAGCTCGCGCATGGCCCTGGTCCGCGGCCTTGCGGTACCACTCGATGGCCCCGCTGAAGTCGCGGGCGATGCCCTGGCCATTGTAGTAAGCGCTTCCGAGGTTGGTTTGCGCCGTCACGTTGCCTTGTTCTGCAGCCAACGTAGTCCATCGAACCGCCGCCGCGAAGTCTTGCGGAACACCCTGGCCCTCTGCATAACGAAATCCCAACACGAGCTGGGCGCCGGCGTCTCCATTGGCGGCGGCCATGTGTAGCTGCTTCAGCGGCTCCGGCCCCTTCACCGTCTCGTTCGACGGCTGAGGGTCTTCCGAGCCGCATCGGCCGTCTCCCTTCGCACTCCTCCACTGCCGCAGACGCGGCACGCCGATGGCGAGCGGGATGATCGAAATGAGCGTGGCGCCGACGATGACGAGCGCTTTCGCACCTTGAGGCGTGCCCTTAGGACAGTCCTCGCCGTAGTAAGTGTCCTTCTTCGGCAGCGGTTCAGGCGTCGTGATCTCGCCCAAGCCCGTCCCTCGGCCAGTGCGCGGAAGGATGGCTTAAACGACGATGCCAGCCCTGCAACGCAGGGCTGGCATCTGAGTCACTGGAAGGTCGACGTGTCGCAACTTCCAGCTCCAATCGAAGAGGCTCAAAAGAGCCCCTTCTCGACCGAGCGCCTAGTTACCCGTGATCCGCTGGCCCTCCGGGGTCCTCAGCAGGTCGACGACTTCCTTTCGGGCCGCCTCGACGTTGGTCTTAATCGCGGTGCTATTCGTGTTGTCGTTCGACATGATGTCCTCGGCCTTCCCCGCGTTGTCCTGAATCAAGGCGACCTGTAAGCCTGCGATCAGCCCTTTCACGGTCGTTTCCAAATCGGAGATTTGGCCTTTCAAAGCTCCGATTTCGCCCTGCAACCCGGCGATTTGCTGAGTGGTCCCGCTCGCCGCGTCACTCATTGAGATCAGCACCGCATCGAGCGTTCGCTGCGATTGATCCATACAGTCCGTGATCGCGCCCTGCAGCTCGTCGCTCTCCTTGTCTGCCACCCATTGGACAGCAATGAGCGCGATGTCCGCCGCTTGAGCGATTCCGTCGAGAACAGCAGCTGCGGCTTGGGCGTTGAAACCAAAAGCGTCCTGACCCGTAATGTGCCCAGCAATCTGCGCTGCTCCAGAAAGGGTAGCACTGACGAGCTCCAGCGAGTGCACCGCCTCGAGAAGGCCCGGGGTGGAGGTAGGAAATTCGCATCCGCTTGAACCGATGGCCAGGGCGAAAGTTTGCACTTGCATAGGCGAAGCGCTGGTCGCGACGTTGTCATTGACACTTTCGAGTGTACCGTTCATCTCGATCAGATTGTCTTCCGCGGCGTCGTAGGTTGCCTCGAGTTGCTCGGCAGCCTCCCGCATGTCGTCGAACTCTTCTGTGCCCTGCGGCTCTTCGAGGTCGATCGAGCGGTCGCATTCAAGTCCTTTGAACTTCGGATTCCCGTTATCCCCGTTGCCCTTGCCCTTGTTCTTCTTCTCTGGGTTGCAGGTTTGAAGGTTGCCGTTCTGGTCCAACTCGATCGCGGCGCAGTCTGCGGCCTCGACCCCTTGCTCATAGTCGCAGATGCCATCGCCGCCATCCGGGATCTGGTCGTCGTCCGCGTCGAAAGGCACGAGATGGCCGAGCTGCCCCTTGTTACCCCGAGACTCGGCCTTGGCGAGCCTCTTGAAGAACTTGTCGTCGTTTTTCGTTGCGGCCCGTAACGCCTTGTCTCTTCCGTGAGCTATCTGCTTCTTTTGACCCGCGCTTAGGGCGTTGCTTAGCTCGCCGCTGTCAAGTACTTCCGCGGTGTATTCCATCTGAGCAGCGATAGCTGCTTGCTTGCAGGCCAATCGTTCATAGACATCGACCGACTCGTCGCACTGCGTCATCTTCGACGGGGCAGCCAGGCCGGTCGAAGGTGCAACGCCCAGTGCCAGCGTGGCGACTACGAGCGAATTTCGGAGAAATTTGTACATCTTGGTCCTTAACTAAGTTGAAGTGATACGAGCCCAACTGGGCAAACGCGCGTTAGTGAACCGACTGTCCTTTCGCGGCAAGGGATATTTGTGTGGGCTGCGACTTATCGTGGGGGCATGGTGGGCGCTGTGCGTCACTTCGACCTCGCACCTAGAAGGGGTATTCCATCAGAGGAGGCGGTTGAATGGCGCCCTGTTCGATCCACTGGCGCAGCTCGGAAACGAAGTGCTCGAGCAGGTCCGTCCGGTCGAAGAGGTAGCTTAGATTGAAGGCAAGGACGCTCTTGCTGTCGTTCGTGAGGTCGAGCGGATTGAAACGCGGCATCCTGAGCCAATCGAAAGCCAACTTGGGCCAGTTCGGTCTGCCACCCTTCTTGGGCATCATCGTGTGGAAGCCGTAGACGACGAGCTTGCCAGCTCGGCGGAGGTGCTTGTAGCTCTGTCTGAGACTCGCCACGCCGTTGGCGTCACAGATGACGTGGTAACCTTGCGGTGCCCGCTTTCTCGCTTCTTTCCACAAGTCCTGTCGCGACTTGTCGATTACGAAATCTGCCCCGCGCGACTTGGCCACTTCGATCTTGTGGCTGTCGCCCACCACCCCAACCACCTCCCAGCCCATGAGCTTGGCGAGCTGGACGAGGCTGCTGCCTACGCCTCCCGCTGCGGAATGCACGAGAAGCTTCGCTCCCGGACGCGGGTGCGCGAGCTCTTTGAGAGCGAACCATGCGGTCATGAAGACCGCAGGCAGCGACGCGGCCTGCGCGTAGGAGAGCGCGGCAGGTTTGGGGAACGCATAGACTTGCTTCGCACGGAGCTTCGTCGCGTATCCGTCGAAGAGCGTCACGGAGACGACCTCATCTCCGGGTTTGAAAGCCTCGACTCGCTCGCCGCATTGCTCGACGACCCCGGACACCTCGAAGCCGGGCGTGATCGGCCAGCCTACGAACTCTCTCGCGGAGGAGTAGAGCCCCATGCGCACGATGACGTCGGCGTAGTTTACGCCGATGGCGCGCACGTCGATCAGCAGCTCGTCGGGTCCGGGCGCGGGGTCTGGCGCCGCTTCGATGCGCAGTTGCTCGTAGCCGCCAGGCTTGTGGATGACGATCTTCTTCACTGGGACCTACCGCATCGCCGGCAGCCCATGACCCGCGCCCTCAACGGCCAGGCGCGTACTGACAGCGGCGGTCCTGCTTGGCCCGGTTGTGCGCCTTGAGCTTCTTGCCCTGCGTGACGAGCACCGGGATCGACATCGGCAAGAGTGCCCAGAACCATGGAGCCGTAGCCGCCCTACCCTGCGGGTCTTCAGACCCCGTAGTGCTCAGCGAGGATGTCCTCTGCGCCCGCGACCCGTCCGAAGAGTTCGTTGGCGAGGTCGCTCTTGTTGCGGTTCATGCGGTGGCAGAGCTCGCTGAAGCGTTCCCAGATCTCTGCATCCGAAGGCAGCGTCTCGGGTGTCGGGTCCTCCGTGTGCGTCGCCGGCTGTTGAAGCTGCTGGCGTCGCTGCGCGAGGACCAAGATTTCTCGTGCGAGCTGAGAGAGCTCGAGGTTGGCTCGGTTGAAGCCAGCCATGCCGGCGAACGAGGTGAGCGGCCCTCCGTGCTCTCCGAGGGTGTTCTCGAGCACGGCCGACTGGTGCACGGCCCCAAAACAGCTTCGCCACCGGCCGAGGCTTTCTCCTTTCGGGCAGCCTGATTCGCTGTGGCTACAGATTAGACACGACCATCAACATCTCGGCCATGCCTGACGACGCAGGCTCAGCGTATGCGATGCATCGTGCGACCCGCCTCGATGAAGACCGTCAAACCTGGGAAGCGGGGCAGAAAGGAGCGAGGCGGCGGCTTGGTACGATTCCCCTTCTTCAGCAGGAGCTGCACCTGTTTCAACGAGAGATTGTATCGGGCCTCATAGACCGAATCGCCCAGGTCCACGCGCAGGGGAAACTCGCTCTCGAGGATGCCGCGGACGTGAAAAGGCAGCTCCTCGGGCAGGAGGTCGTCCGCTGCGAGGAGCTCCAGGTCGTCGCCCCCCTCCACGCCGAGCTCCTCCAGGCGAGCGCGCACCCAGACGTCGAGCGGCGCCGGAGCAGCCTCCATCGCTTCGAGGCCCATCTCCTTTCCATGCGGCGTACCCGCCAGCTGGCTAGCCAACGATAGGGCCCCGTGGCGCAGCTTGGCCTCGGCGACCGCGCCGCGGAAGATCCTCCCCTGGAGGAAGAGACGGGCGATGGCTTCCCGCGCCGCCTCGCCGCGCGGCGCCTCCTCTCGCGTGCCGAGGACCTTCTTTGCGAGGACGCGCTCCACCCGAACGCGCACCCTGCCCCGCTCGAGGAATGCGTCGGCGACTCGATCGTGCCCCAGGCCTGCCGCGTGCAGCAGAGCGA
Source organism: uncultured delta proteobacterium (assembly GCA_963746475.1). GTDB lineage: Bacteria > Myxococcota_A > Polyangia > Polyangiales > Houyiibacteriaceae > SG8-38. The sequence goes on along the minus strand of CAVVBB010000002.1, from coordinate 843,044 downwards.
GGCGCACCGGCATTCCCATCGTCATGATGCGTCGCTTGCCGCCGCTCGGATCGACCAGCGCCCGCTCGCCGAGGACCAAGCAGGCTTCCGCGTTCTCCGAAAGGTTGAGGGCGCTCTCTGTGCCCAGCTCGAGCTCGACCCCGCCGCCGGCGAAAACTCGCCGTTGCTTCCGGTTGCGCGCGACGTGCGCGATCCGCGGGTCGGCAGAGAGGAGCACCCGCGCGAGCGCGTCTGCGTCGTAGCGCGCCCGGGGAGGCATGGAGGGGGCGAGACCGAGGGCCTGGCGGAGTCGACGGCGGGCGCGAAAGATTTCCTCCAGCGTTTGCCTCTGCACGCGCGTCCTTTGGTCTTCCTCGGCCAGCGCCCGAAGCGTGGCCTTCACGTCGCAGCCCGTCGCACGCGGGTCTTCGGGGTCCTCCGCCCTCGGCGGACCCACGAAAAGAGGCCGATCCACGGAGAGCGCCGCGACAAGGTCCACCACCGTATCCTCGACCGCGCTTCCGCGACCCTCCACCAGTATCCGCCCCAGCGCCACGTCCAGCGGGAAGCCGAAGAGCGCCTGCCCCGTGGACGTGATGGCGCCCGCTTCGTCGAGCGCGCCGAGCGCCACGAGCTCGGCGAGCGCGTCCTCGACGGCGTAGCTCTTGGGTGCGTCGAAGAAGGCGAGTCGTCGCACGTCCTTCCCCTGCGCAGCGGCGCCGAGAAGGAGGGGTACCAGAGATTCGCGATGCACCTCGGGAGGCGTGCTCGGTTCGAGGATGGCTCGTTCGTCCCACAGGCGAATGCAACGCCCTGCCGACATGCGCCCCGCGCGTCCGGCCCGCTGCTCTGCGGAGTCCCGCGCGACCACGGAGAGGGCGAGATGACCACGCCCGCGATGATATGTGGTGCGTCTCACGAGCCCGGAGTCGATGACGATCCCAACGCCGGGCACGGTGAGGGAGGTCTCCGCCACGTTCGTGGTGAGAACGACCTTCCTCTTCGGGGCGGGCTCGAAGACCTTCGCCTGTCGCTCGAGCGAGAGCCCTCCGTGCAGGGGATGGACCTCGAGGTCGCTTCGACTGGAGAGGCGTGCCTCGAGCTCCGCGATCTCGCGTTTGCCCGGTAGGAAGATCAGGACATCGCCCTCCCCCGTCAAGATGGCCTCGTCGAGCGCGCGCAGCGCACGTTCGGTCAGGCCGTCCGCCTGCGGGCGCGTAACCCCGGCGGCGTGATGTGAGATCTCGACGGGGAAGGTCCGACCGGCCGCGTGCACGTGCCGGGCCCCGAGGTACGTACAGAGCCGCTCTGCGTCGAGGGTCGCGCTCATGACGGCGAAGCGCTCGGCGCGCTGCTCGTGCAGGAGGGCGAGGAGCAGGTCCACCTCGAGCTGGCGCTCGTGGAGCTCGTCGAGGACGACTGAGTCGGCCGCCAGGATCTCTTCGAAGCGGCGCAGCGCGATTCCGGGCGTGAGGAAGGAGATGCGCGTCGCCGCGCTCTCTCGCCTATCGTCTCGGACCTGGTAGCCGACTTCGCTCCCCACCGAGGCGCCCTCGAGCTCGGCGACCCGGCGGGCCAGGCTCTGGCAAGCAACCCGGCGTGGCTCCACGACGAAGACGCGCCCGGGAAGCCATCGCGGAACCTGAGTGGATTTGCCCGATCCCGTCGGCGAAGTGATCACCAGTGGCCCCCGCCCGAAGGCGTCCAAAATGTCGGCGCGGTGAGCATCGATGGGGAGAGAGTCGTGCACGTCTTCGGTTCTCGTACCATGCTCGGAAGCTGCGGCCCATTGCCCTCACGCCCCGCTCTGGCTCTGAACGGAAGGGCGCTGGAGGGTCGGCTTTGCGCCCCCTCCCTCCAGCGCCCAAATGAAAACTCGCTGACCTAAGTCCAGAGCAAATCCTGAGGCCCAGAGTGGCATCAGCCGGCCCGCTCCGGCTGAGCCGGTGCTCGAGAACGAAGCCACTGCGGGGAGATGAGCCTCCTCGTTGGACCGTGCGCGAACATTCCGACGAACATCGCGAGCAGGAAGAGAAAGGCCCGGCCGTCCGGATGGGCGGCGCTCACCAGCACCGCTCCGGGGCACATGCCAGCGATGCCCCAGCCCGCACCGAAGAGCGTCGCCCCCAGGAGCAGGGCACGGTCGATCTTTTGGGGGCGCGGACCTTGGCGTACGACACGGATCGTCCGCTGCGTGAGCCGCGTAACACCGTGGTGAAATACGCCGTAGACGAATGAGCCTGCGCACAGTGCGATGAAGAGCGTGGGGTCCCAGTCGCCGAAAACGTCGAGATAGCCGAGGATGGTCGAGGGTTGGGCGACCTTGGCGATGGCGATTCCAAGGGCGAGGAGGCTTCCCCAAATGAATGCGAGTAGGCGGTTCATCGCAGACCTCCAGTCAACAGGGAGACGAGCAGCAGACTCGAAGCGCCCGCGATCGTGAAGACGGCACAGGCAACGATGGAACGCATCGAGATCCGACCCATGCCGCAGATTCCGTGACCGCTCGTGCAGCCGTTTCCGAGGCGTGCGCCATAGCCCACTAGCCCGCCGGCTAGGACCACCGCCACCGCGGGCACATCAGTGCTGTTGGCAAACGCGCCAGGGGTGAGCATCGCGATCACCGCGCCACAGAAGATGAGCCCCGTGAGAAAGGCTCCTTTGATGCCCCGGGCCTCGTCGGAGCCGTCCAAGAGGCTCGCGCAGAGGCCGCTCACTCCGGCTACACGTCCGTGCGTCAGCCAAAATCCCCCCGCCGCGAGGCCGACGAGGGCTCCGCCAGCGAGCGGTGCGATGAAATCGAACGATTGCATGAGATCTCCAATCGTAGGTCCTCGGAGCGCCCCCTCCATGGTGGCCGCTCGGGCCTACGAGGAGCACTCTGACGGCCAACCGGTAGAGATCTCGTTTGAGCTACCGTGGAATTCGCTAAGCGTCTGCAATCACATGGGTTTGCTCTGCGAAAGAGACTTGTTGGTCAGTTTCTTGGAGACATGCGACGCGGCTCAAGCCCGGAGGCGATACCCGCTCTTGAACATCCAGCGCACGAGCAGCAAGCAGGCACCCAGAAAGAGCAGAATCATCCCTACGCTCAGGGTCACGCTCACGTCCGCCAACCCGTAAAAGCTCCAGCGAAACGCGCTGATCAAATACACGACCGGGTTGAGCAAGGTCACCTTCTGCCAAAACGGCGGCAGCATGTCGATGGAGTAGAAGCTGCCTCCGAGAAACGTGAGTGGCGTGATGATCATCATCGGAACGACCTGCAGTTTCTCGAAACCATCCGCCCAGACGCCGAGGATGAATCCAAAGAGACTGAAGGTGACCGCGGTGAGCACCAGGAGCGCGACCATCCAAAATGGATGCGCGATTTCGTAGTCCACGAAGAACCGGGCCGTCACCAGAATCAGAAGCCCAAGCCCGATCGACTTACTGGCCGCCGCCCCGACGTAGCCCAGAAGGATCTCGACGTACGAGATCGGCGCAGAGAGCAGCTCGTAAATCGTCCCCGAAAACTTTGGCATGTAAATGCCAAAGGAAGCGTTCGAAACGCTCTGGGTCAGCAGAGACAGCATCGTCAACCCCGGAATGATGAACGCTCCGTAGCTAACCCCGTCGATCTCCACCATCCGCGAACCGATCGCCGATCCGAACACGATGAAGTAGAGCGAGGTCGAGAGTACCGGCGCGATGACACTCTGCAGCAGCGTGCGTCTCGTGCGCGCCATCTCGAACAAATAGATCGCCCGAACCGAATAGAAACTCATCGCTCCTCGTTCACCAGGCTCACAAAAATCTCCTCGAGCGAGCTCTGGCTCGACTGAATGTCTCGGAAGTGAACCCCGTGTTCATTGAGTCTCCGCAAAAGTGCCGCGATCCCCGTGTGCTCCCCCTGCGCATTGAACGTGTAAACCAGCTCGTTCCCGTCCTCCGAAAGTTCGAGCGGGTGCCCGAGCAGCTCGTCCGGGATGCGGGCCAGCGAGCTCTGCAAGTGGAGCGTCAGCTGCTTCTTTCCGAGCTTGCGTATCAAGGTCTCCTTGTCTTCGACCAAGATGATCTTCCCTTTGCTCATGACCCCAATCCGATCGGCCATTTCCTCGGCCTCCTCGATGTAGTGGGTGGTCAGGATGATGGTCACACCGCTTTGCCGTAGCCCTCGAACCATCTCCCACATGTCGCGCCGAAGCTCGACATCCACGCCGGCGGTCGGCTCATCGAGAAACAGGATGACCGGCTCGTGCGACAAGGCCTTGGCAATCATCACGCGCCGCTTCATCCCGCCGGACAACTCCCTGATCTTCGAGTCCTTCTTGTCCCAAAGCGAAAGCTCCCGCAGCAACTTCTCGATGTGCGCAGGATCAGGCGCCTTCCCAAAAAGCCCGCGGCTGAAGCTCACCGTCGCCCACACACTCTCAAACGCATCGGTAGACAGCTCCTGAGGCACCAGCCCTATCAACGACCGCGCCGCCCGGTACTCCGACACCACATCATGGCCGTCAACGAGCACGGTCCCGGCGCTCGGATTCACAATCCCGCAGATGATGCTGATCAGCGTGGTCTTCCCTGCCCCATTGGGCCCCAAGAGCGCAAAGATCTCACCGCGGCGAATCTCTAGCCCCACATCCTTCAGAGCCGCAAACCCCGAGTCATAGGTCTTGTTCAGGTTGGCGACGGAAATGATCGACTGCATCAGCGTCCTAGGCGCTTCCCTTAGCACGATCCAAGCCCCTCTCCCCCTAGGCCCTTTATGCGATGACGACAGCGCGAGCCGTCGAACGAGTCCCTCGGCCACACCGCAGCCCCGCAGGCCGGCTTAGCTGTGAGCGTGCCCTCCGCGCAAAGCTGAGTCATGAAGGGGGCCACCTCTCCTAACCTCCCGATACGATTTTGCCTTTCCACCCCAAGCACGTTGACACAGCGATCGAGCTGCTCGAGTCGCTGATCGATAACCGCGGACATCTGGCTGAGCTTTCGCCAGAGAAGCGACAACGGCTGCTCATCGCTGCCGGACGCTTCTCCCGCCCTGCCCGACAAGAGCAGAAGGTGCTTGCTAGGACACTCAGCAAAGCGAAGAAGAAGCAGGAGCGGACAGCCGATGCCGCGGTACTGAGCAGGTCCCGCATACGCCAAAAGCGGCAGGAGGCGGTCTTCTCGACACCTCGGCCGCTTCACGCGACCGCGGGTCCCGCGATGGATGCGATCGAAGATGCCCCGACTCTCCAACTGCCTGCAGGCACCAATGAGCTCAAGCGCGAGCGGCGTTGCTACATCTGCAAGGAGCCCTTCCGTGAGATGCACTTCTTCTACGACCAGATGTGCAAGCCCTGCGGCGACTTCAACCATTCGAAGCGAACTCAAACGGCCGAGCTCTCGGGGCGGACGGCTTATATTTCCGGGGCCCGAGTGAAGATTGGCTATCAGGCTGCCATTTTTCTGCTCCGAGCGGGTGCGCGCGTCATCGTCAGCACGCGTTTCCCGCGCGATGCAGCAAAGCGCTACGCGGCCGAAGAGGATTTCGAAGTCTGGGGCGAGCGGCTGCAGATCCATGGGCTGGACTTGCGTCACACGCCGAGCGTCGAGGCGTTCGCGGCACATCTGTGCCGCGAAGAAGCGCGCCTCGATTTCATACTGCACAACGCCTGCCAGACCGTGAGGCGCCCGACGGGCTTCTACCACCACCTGATGGACGCGGAGCGCGCTCCCCTGAAGAGCCTTTCGAGCTCGGAGCGGGCCCTTCTCGAATCCCATGCTTCCCGGCAGGCGAAGCCACATTCACTCCTCATCGATGAGAGCAAGAACGACCGCGCGCTGCAGGCGAAGCTCGTACACGACGCACCCGCCCTCTCTCAGCTCGCACTCATCGACGAAGACCGAGAGCGCGGCCCGCACCTCTTCCCCGAAGGGGTGCTCGATGCAGACCTTCAGCAGGTCGATCTTCGCCAGGTCAACAGTTGGCGCCTGGCGCTCGACCAGGTGAGCACGGTCGAGCTCATCGAAGTCCAGCTTGTCAACGCCATCGCGCCGTTCGTTCTAAATGCGCGCCTCAAACCGCTCATGCTTCGTCATTCGAACGGGGACAAGCACATCGTCAACGTCTCGGCCGTCGAGGGCCAGTTCTACCGAAGCTTCAAGACCGACAAGCATCCCCATACAAACATGGCCAAGGCGGCGCTCAATATGATGACCCGAACGTCGGCCCACGATTTCATTCGCCACGGAATCCACATGAACAGCGTGGACACGGGATGGGTCACCGATGAGGACCCGGCGCACATCAGCCAACGCAAGAAGGACGAGCATGGCTTCCACCCGCCATTGGACATCGTCGACGGAGCCGCTCGCATCGTCGACCCCATCTTCGCTGGCTTTGCGACGGGCACACATGTCTGGGGACAGTTTCTAAAGGACTACAAGCCCGCACCCTGGTGAGGAAGCGACGCGCGCTCCACGGCCATGATGGCCCAGCTCACCCCTTCGTCGGGTCTCATGGCGCCCTTGGCTGCGGCGTGCCTCCTCGACTCAGGCGTTACCGGGGCTGAGGGAGCCAGCAGTCCATGGCGACACCTGTGCTAAGAGCGACGATGGTCGGTTCGACGCTTCGCGCGCCGAACCCGAGCTGACTGAAGGAGAGCGCATGAGAGAACTGACGGTGCTTGCCCTTTGTGCGACGTTCGCTCTGTATGCTTGCGAAAGCAGGCGCAAACCCGGAAGCGAAGGGACCAAGCCCATGGAAAGTCCGCAGTCACCAGAACCGAAAGCCGCTCAGGCGAGCGACGATCGTCTGAATCAAACGGCGTGGGTCTTGACGAAGCTGCCTGGCCGCGAACTGGTGCAGAACACCGAGATCACACTCAGTTTCGAGAGCGGAAAAGTGAGCGGCAGCGACGGCTGCAATCGCTTTCACAGCGGGTATGTCGCGCAAGGTGACGCGCTGACGATCGATCCGCGCGTGGCCAGCACCAGCGCAGCCTGTCCGCAGCCATTCATGGAGCAAGCGTCCGCGTTCATGAAGGCTCTGGTCGGCACCCGGAGCGCCACAGTCGACGCCGGGCAGCTGTCCTTGCTCCATGAATCAGGAGCGTTGCTGGCTACTTTTAGGGCGCAGCCAACCGAGCTTGCGGGAACCCGCTGGGACGTGCGCGGCTACAACAACGGTCGCGGTGGTGTAACGAGCCTCATCAAAGAAACCTCGCTCACGCTCGAGTTCGCAGCGGGCGGAAGCCTGAGTGGCACGGCTGGATGCAATCGCTTCACGGCAGCGTACACCGTGAACGGCAAGCGCATGCTTATCGGCGCAGCCGCTGCGACCCGCCGCCTATGTGCGGAACCAGAGGGCGTGATGGAACAGGAAACGCGGTTCCTAAAGGCTTTAGAGGGGACCCACCTCGCCCGCTTCGAAGGGAACCGCTTAGAGCTCCGCTCGGAGTCCGGCTCGCTCATGATCTCGGCTCGACGGGCCGACTAGCTTAGCCCGCCCGGAGCTTCGAGGGACGAGCCCCACACAGCCGAAACGATGAACGCCGTGCAAGCTCCCGGCGAGATCTCTCCTCGGGACCTGTTTAGCCTTCGGAGCGGAGTTGCTCGCCCCGAAGACCGTTCCGGCTTGGAAGCGTTCGAGGCCGGCCCAAAAGCTTCCGCGGCGGGATGAGACCAGCAGCGCCGCTAGCGCCTCCGGGCGGACAGCGAACATAGAAACTCTGCCCCGGCCTTGCTCCGAGGAGGCTTGCGTTCGCACAAACAACTGTCATACGAGTACCCTGCCGGGGGGAAGTTCCTGAGGGTCATTTGTCTGATTCGAAGACAGGGCTGTTTGCCAACTACGATAGGGACGGTTTCTTCTGCGAGATGCTTGGCAGTGACTCGCAGCCCGCCGCGCACAGCAAGCTCATACAGGACCGCATCGGGTCCTTGAAGATCTCGACTCTGCGACGTCGGGCACAGCGAAGCGACCGGGAGCTCTACAACCTGGGCATCACTTTCACGGTGTACAGCGATCGCGACGCGATCGATCGGGTTCTGCCTTTTGACGTGATCCCCCGCATCCTTTCGCGCGAAGATTGGGACCACATCGAGCGTGGCTGTGTGCAGCGCGTGTCGGCACTCAACCATTTCCTTCATGACATCTACCACGAGCAACACATTCTGAAAGACGGCATCGTGCCTGCCGAGCTCGTTCTGAAGAATTCGAACTTTCGCCCAGAGATGCGAGGGGTCGACCTTCCACACCGAACGTATGTCGCCATTTGCGGCATCGACTTGGTGCGGGATGGCGAAGGCGTGTTCCGGGTCCTCGAGGACAACGCCCGAACCCCATCGGGGGTTTCGTACGTGGTGGAGAACCGCCATCTAATGATGCGGGCGTTCCCAGATCTCACCGAGAGCCTTGGTATCCGCCAGGTTTCGAATTACGGCATGCAGCTGCGGACCGCCCTCGCTGAGATTGCACCGCCTGAGGTCGAGGACGCCAGCATCGTTTTGATGTCACCCGGCGTCTACAACTCGGCTTACTTCGAGCATGTGTTTTTGGCCCGCGAGATGGGCGTCCCCCTCGTCGAAGGCCGCGACCTCGTCGTGGATGAGGGTCGCGTGTTCATGAAGACCACGGGCGGCCTACGCCCGGTCGACGTGATCTACCGCCGAGTCGACGATGCATTCCTCGATCCCATGCAGTTCGATCCCGACAGTGTGCTCGGCGTGCCTGGACTCTTCGAGGTTTACCGTGCGGGACGGCTGTCCTTGGCCAACGCGATCGGCACGGGCGTCGCCGATGACAAGGCGATCTATGCGTACATGCCGCGGATCCTCCGCTACTACCTCGACGAGGAGCCGATTCTACAGAACGTCGAAACGAATCTCTGCCGCGAGCCCGAGGGCCTGGCCTATACGCTGGCTCACCTCGATGAGCTCGTCGTCAAACCCGTCGGCGAATCGGGCGGATACGGAATCGTCGTTGGGCCGAAGGCGAGCCGGGATGAGTTGGCCGAGTGCCGTGCGCTTCTCGAACAGAATCCGGCCAATTACATCAGCCAGCCGGTGGTCGATCTCTCGGTGTGTCCAACGTTGATCGAGGATTCGGTCCAGCCGCGTCATGTCGACCTGCGGCCCTACATCGTCACGGGGAAGAAGAGCTGGGTGCTCCCAGGTGGGCTCACACGCGTTGCCCTCAAGAAGGGTTCGTTGGTTGTCAATTCGTCGCAAGGCGGTGGAACGAAGGATACCTGGGTTCTTGAATAGTCTCCTCGCAAGATTCGCTGAAAACAGCTACTGGACGGCGCGGTACGTGGAGCGCGCGGAGAATCTCGCGCGCATTCTCGACGTCAACGCAACCTTCGCGCGAGACGCGCACGGGGCCAGCGACTGGCGCCCCATCCTGCGGCTTCATCAGGACGAGGAGGTTTTTTTCGAGCGCTACGACACAGCAACGGCGGCAAAGGTCTTGCGATTCTACATCATAGACCCAGAAAACCCGAACTCCATCGTTCGCTCGATAAACGCCGCACGCGAGAACGCGCGCAGCATTCGGCACCTGATCAGCCTCGAGACCTGGGTCCAGCTGAACGTGTTTCACAATTGGCTTGCTTCGTTGAAGACCCGGAATCTTCAACTTTCGGAGTTATCGAGGCTCTGCGCGCGCATCAAAGAAGGATGTCAGCTGCATTCGGGAATCGTGGCCGGCACTCTGTACCGCGATCAGGTCTGGTTGTTCTACCGCCTGGGCACCTTCTCCGAGCTCGCCGACCAAACCACGCGGCTGGTGGACATCAAGTATCACGCGCTGCTGCCGTCCTGGAAGGATGTCGGTTCTCCAATCGACATCGCCCAATGGAATGCCCTGCTTCGCTCGGCTTCCGCGTACCACGGCTACCGGCGGGTTTACCCGGCCGAGATGACACCCAGCACGGTGGCTGGTTTCATTCTTCTCAATCCCCAGTTCCCTCGATCGCTGCCTCACTGCATAGCGCAAATCGAGTCCAGTCTCGGAGCGTTGCTGACAAACGAGGATTTGAAAGAAATCGAGTTCCCTCGGCAATCGCTGGACGCCCTCCAGGGGCTCACGTCCCGTTCGCCGGAAACCATCATCGCATCGGGGCTGCACGAGTACCTCGACGAGGTTCAGCTGAGGCTCAACGCCTTTGGCAGCCAAGTCTCCGCCACGTTTTTCCACGCGAACGACCCGCCTGAACAGTCCGAAGAGAGTCGGCCTTGAACGAAAGCACCGCTCGCTGCCCCGCGCCCTAGCCCTGGGCCGCCGCTGGCACATGTAGATCTGAGGGGCTCGCTCGACGGGCATTACACGCACCTTTCCGTCGACTGGAGCGCCGCGGCGGAATCGCGAGTGCTACTTCGCGCTCTCGCAGGCGGCGATGTCGTCTTGAGTCACGCCGAGCTCTCGAGCGGCCGCCTTCAAATCCTGCGCGGTGGCGTCTGCGTCTTGGGCTTCGCTGGCCGCTTCGCCCACTTCCTGAACTCCTGCGCGGCCCGCCGTTTTCGAGACCACGCTGACTAGGCGCCCGAGCCCTCTCTTGCGTTTTTGCGCGGCCTCAGCAGCTGCCATGCGCTGTTTGAGGCAGGCTTCTTGCGCAGGCGTCATCGAGCTCGAAGCCGGCGCAGTCGCTGCTGCCCGGCCGGCCGTGCGGGGCGCGACTACTGGGGGCGCAGCGGTTTGGGAGCCGGGGAGCGGGGTGGTGCCCACCGCGCCGGCGACCGAGGCCTGACGGACCTCTTGCGGCGACGGAGGGCCTGCATTGCAGCGAACTTCGAGGAGACGCGTCTCGATTTCCACCCCTCCACCCGACGCGAGACTTTCGAGCATCTTTCGTTGCGGCCCCATCTGGCGGTTCATCATCTCTTGCTGCTCGGGGGGAAGTTCGGCCATCTTCCGATCGAGCTCGACGAGCTTCGCTTGGGCTTCCTTGAGCTCGGCCTCCTCCTCGGGGCTGAGCGTGCCCGACATTTTCATCACCGACCGAAACGGCTCGTACATGCCCTTGCAGCCAGGCACCAGGCGGTAGTCCTGATCGTTTCGCTCGATAACGATTGGGCGTGTTTCCTTTCCCTGACGCATCGTGCCTTCGATCCTCATCCGCAACGGAACGTATTTGGCGGCATCGACCCACATCCGCACCTTCTCGACTTCGAAGTCGGTCCCGTCGACCCGCGGCGCGGGCACCGCTCCCTTCGACTCGATGACGAGCGTCTTCTTTCCGTCTACGGTCTCGCTCCCGACGATTCTGGAACGCGCCTTCAAGGCGTCGAGGTCTTTGGACCACTGCTTGGGGTCTGCCTTCGCGTCGGCGTCCTGTTGGCGTTTTCCTTCGGCCGCGCCGTTCAGCATCGTGGCGTACATCCCGGTCATGTCGCTTGGGTTCGCGGAGAGCCAGGGCTCGTCGTCGGGCGCCCCCATGAGCATGTCTCCCATCCCTGGCGGAAGCCCCGCCGATTTCATCTCCTGATCCATCCCCTTCTGCATCTGGACGCCTGCAGCGGCCACGTCATCCGCAGCTCGCTCGAGCTCTTCGGGTGACGCGTCAGCAAAGCTGCCGCTCTGAGTCCCGTTCTGCGACGCCTGAGTCAGGGGTACGTTGCGCATGACGTAGGCCGTCTGCCCATTGCTGAGCTTCACCTCGGATGCCTTCTCGAAGTACGACACCGTGGTGATGCCCATGGTCTCGGCCTTCATCACGTAGTTGTCGACGCCCCGAAGGGCTGCATTCTCCGCGCGGATCATCTTGTCGATGATTTGATCGGCCGACTGCGCATGTGCCCCGCCCGTCGACAGCGCACATAGAAACGCGGCGGCGGCGGCGGCAATTCACGAGATTTTCCCATTACCAGGTCCTCCAGCTGGATCTCGACGCTGCTCTCTTCGATAGCGAGTGTCAACAGCGGATCCGTAACGCTTTAGGCCTCTTTCACGACCTACGCACAGCCCCTACCGTCATCACGCAACGGCGAGGATGTCGTGCGTGCTCGAGGGTGCGTTACACCCCTTGGGATGGGCGACCAGGCCCCCTCTTTGCGGTCGTTGTTCAGGGGAGGCAATTTCCCGCCGCATCGCAGGTGCCAGCGCCGCCATTGCATACGATTCCGGTCGCAGGAGAGTTCGCGCAGACGCCGCCCACGGGGTCACAGCCGTCCCAGGTGCACTCATTGCCGTCGTTACAGTCGACCCCGTCGCAAAGGTTTCCGGGGATGCAGTTGCCGCGGTAGTCGCAGATGCCCCCGACCCCGCATGGCGTGCGCGCGGCGCGCCCCGTGCAATCGGTCGGGTTAGGCTCGCAGCTGCCGGCGTTACATCTGCCGCTGCCGCCACCACAGGGAGTGCCGTTCAGTCCTGCACTCGGATTGAGGCAGCTTCCGTTCTGGGGGTTACAGCGGTCCTCCGTACACTCATTGCCGTCGTTACAATCGACGCCCTCGCAAAGCGGAGCCGCCGCGTCGCAAAGGCCGCCCGTGCAGGTGCCTGCCCCGCCACTGCACGCCGTGCCGTCCGTGACCGGGGAGCTCGCGCAGACGCCGCCCACGGGGTCACAGCCGTCCCAGGTGCACTCATTGCCGTCGTTACAGTCGACCCCGTCGCAAAGGTTTCCGGGGATGCAGTTGCCGCGGTAGTCACAGATGCCCCCGACCCCGCATGGCGTGCGCGCGGCGCGCCCCGTGCAATCGCTTGGGTTTGGCTCGCAGCTTCCGGCATTGCATCTGCCGCTGCCGCCCCCACAGGGAGTGCCGTTCAGTCCTGCACTCGGATTGAGGCAGCTTCCGTTCTGGGGGTTACAGCGGTCCTCCGTGCACTCATTGCCGTCGTTACAGTCCACGCCCTCGCAAAGCGGAGGCGCCGCGTCGCAAAGGCCGCCGGTGCAGGTGCCTGCCCCGCCACTGCACGCTGTGCCGTCGGTGACCGGGGAGCTCGCACAGACGCCGCCCACCGGGTCACAGCCGTCCCAGGTGCACTCATTGCCGTCGTTACAGTCGACCCCGTCGCAAAGGTTTCCGGGGATGCAGTTGCCGCGGTAGTCACAGATGCCCCCGACCCCGCATGGCGTGCGCGCGGCGCGCCCCGTGCAATCGGTCGGGTTTGGCTCGCAGCTTCCGGCATTGCATCTGCCGCTGCCGCCCCCACAGGGAGTGCCGTTCAGTCCTGCACTCGGATTGAGGCAGCTTCCGTTCTGGGGGTTACAGCGGTCCTCCGTGCACTCATTGCCGTCGTTACAGTCCACGCCCTCGCAAAGCGGAGGCGCCGCGTCGCAAAGGCCGCCGGTGCAGGTGCCTGCCCCGCCACTGCACGCTGTGCCGTCGGTGACCGGGGAGCTCGCACAGACGCCGCCCACCGGGTCACAGCCGTCCCAGGTGCACTCATTGCCGTCGTTACAGTCGACCCCGTCGCAAAGGTTTCCGGGGATGCAGTTGCCGCGGTAGTCACAGATGCCCCCGACCCCGCATGGCGTGCGCGCCGGCATGCCGTCGCAAGCCGCCGTTTCAGACTGGCACACGCCGGACTGACAACTCCCTAGGCTGCAAGGCGTGTCATCGGGCAGCGCTGACATCGAACAGAGCCCGGTTCCGGAATCACAGCTGTCCAGCGTGCACTCGTTTCCGTCGTCACACTGCGAGCTCTCACACGGATCGCTCGTCTCGCAATTTCCAGCACTACAGAGCCCTGCGAGGCCGCCGACGTCGCAGGCCGCGCCGTCGGCGACTGGGACGTCGTAACAGAGGCCATCCTGGGAATCGCACTCTCCTACGATACAGTCCTCGGGATCGGCATCGGGGCAGTCGACGCCCTGGCAGAGTCCGGCCGCAGTGATTGTCCAGTCGAAGTGCACCACTGAGATCTCCGGGCCGTCGCTCACACTTGCGTCCACCGAAAAGACGCCGACTTGGCCGAACTCGATGGTGCCGGAGATCTCGCCGGTCTGCTTGTTGATCGACAGTCCAGCGGGCAGCGGAGCCGCTTCGTAGTACGGCAAGTCGCCGTCTGGGTCGGTGGCGCTCAGCGCAAGCAGAAGGCTCTCACCCTCGACATTGCTCTGCGGACCTGGCGAGGAAAGCACCGGGGGCTCGTTGTCGATCGGTCCAGGCAGCTGCAGATACAGGCGGCCGCCTGGAATGAACTGCTTCGGTACATTTTCGTGCGACCAGCTTGCCGTCAGGACCTGCTCGCCGGCCCGCTCAAACATCGTGACCACGATCTCGTAGAAGCCGGCAGCCAAGTTGATGGTTCCGGAACGTTCTTCGTTTGCGTGCAAACCGTCGTTGTCGACGACTAGGGTCCCGTCGATGAAAAGCTGGCTGCCGTCGTCCGAGCTCGTATAGAAGGTCCAGTCACCGGCTTCCGGAATTTCGATGTAACCGGTGAAACGAAAGGCGAAGTCATCGTCTCTCAGTCGCACCGAGATGTCGATTGTGGGCGTGGCACCGTTGGCGACCGGCGTGAGCGCATCGAAGTTCGGAAGCACGGAAAGCTCGACTTCCTCGTAGTACGCGTAGTTGAGGCCGGTACGCGGATAACCAGGGTCCAACCGTGTGATCCACTCGTCGAGTAGATCGACGGCAGGTTGCTCGGCCAGCTCCTTGGCGAGCGGCGGCATCTTGATACCGGAGCCTCCCGCGGCTGCGGCCCGCACGCGCACGACCGAGGCGCTCGGGTCTGCAGGAGAGACCAAGTACGGTTCACTGATGCCGAGGTCGTCGAGGGCGCCCCCCCAGACGAGGCCCTGGCTGCTCAGTGGGGTCGTGAAGCGGGCATCGAAGGCGGCGCGGTTCCCGGTTTCGGGTCGGTGGCAGTTCGAGCAATTCGAGTCCAGCCAGGAGCGCACCCTGGTCTCCAACGACGCCGTGACATCGTCGAGACGTGCGGACTGCGGATAGCTCGGGATGTCGGTCTCGTTCAGCGCTGGCCTGAACATGCCGAGGGAGTTCCAGGTTCTGAGCTGATTGTCCGTACGACCGGTGCTCGGGTAGGTCATCTCACGGTTCTGCTGGTGCGTTCGAAGCCCCAGGAACCCGCCCGCACCATCGGTATGACATTGCAAGCATTCGGCACGGGAGGGGAAGAGCCAGGTCTGCGTTCGGGTTCCGCCGCCCGCCAATTGGATGCTGTAGTCCGCCGTCTCCGCGACGGAGAGGAGGTCTGCGTCGAGCTGATCTGGGCGCCAGCGATAGGTCACGCCGTAGACCTTTCCGTCCACCCCCTGCACGATCATTCGAGTCTCAAGGCGAACGCGATTGCTTGGATCGTTCTCGTTCAGGCCGAGCTCGAAGTGCTTCATGGCGACCGTCCCGTCGGGGAAGCCCCAGTTCGAATCGGACGAGAAGGAAATTTGCTCATCCGGTGCGTCGTGCGTGCCGTCGTTCGGAAGGAAGATCCAACGCTGCTTGTACGCACCGTCCGACCAGAACGGGACCAGGTCATAAGGTACGGCGGCCGGGTTTACGATGAAGTTCGCAGTGTCCAGGAAGGCTCCGGTCTGCGAGAGGAGCGCTGGCGGATCGGGCACGGCGCCACCGCTACGTTCGAGCCGCTGCAGGGGAATGTTCGCGACCACGTCACCCAGATAGATCTCACCAGCGTTGTCCTGACCGAAAGTCCCTAGCGAACCAGGGGGGAAGGTCGTGAGCAGCTGTTTCGTCGCCGTCATCGTGTTCATGTCGAGCGTCAGCGCCCAGATGTTGTTCGTGGAATAGTCGCCCGTGATGTAGAGCCCCGACAGCTCGGGGAAGCGAGTGCCCCTGTACACATATCCGCCGATGATGGTGCGCGCCTCGGTCCGATCGAAATCGGCCACGGGCGGCTGCTCCTGGCCGATGATGAACGCTGGTTTTGCGCGCACTCCCGTCGCGTAACCCTCCATGTAAGGCCACTGATAATTGCGCCCCGTAGTGATGATGTTGATTTCCTCGCGGGCGCTTTGTCCGACCTCACCGGACCAGAGAAGGCCAGAGACCGGATCGAGAGTCATGCGGTGGGGATTTCGGTGTCCGATGCTGTTGTATTCACCGAAGTTCTCACCCGACCAACCTGGCCAAGGGTTGTCGTCCGGAATGCAGTATCGGTGACCGGTCATCTCGTCGGCGTTGCCGGTCACGTCCTGCATGGTGCGGATCGCGAAGTGACTCCCTACGGGGCAGTCCCAGGTGCCGTCGCCGTTGTCGATGATGTCGGCCTCGAGTCGGAGCGAGCCACCTTCGAAGCTGTCGACGATATCCTGTGCGGTGTCGTAGCGAAACTGATCGCCGACCATCAGGTACAGCTTTCCATCCGCTCCCCATTCCGGCCCGCCACCTCGATGCGAGCCGTTGTAGAGGCGGACGTTGAACATCGGCTCCTCGCTGCTCGGGTCGCCACGCCAGACTTGGGCGACATCGTCCCAGTACGCTTCGAAGCGCGAAAGCCGGAGCCAGGTGTTGAAGAAACCCGATCTCGAGCCCTGTGGATAGCCGGGGTTGCAGTTCGCCCAATCGTTGACGTAGCTCGATCCGACGAGCGTCGTTGGGCAGTACGAGGAGTAGTACACGTAGAAGGTCGTTTCGTACTCGATCGGGTCTTCGGGCGCCGAGATGACGCCTCCGAACAGCGGGTGAAAGGCGAGACCGAGAAAGCCGCCGTCCCAGACGACTGCCACCCGGTCCGAGATGTCCATGAAGTCTTCAGGCGGATCAGTGGCGAGCTCGTCGTTCTCGAACGAGACGATGACGCCGCCTCGCGAGCCGACGTACAAGCGGTTGTCGGCGGGGTTGGGCTCGATGACCAGCGTATTCGGGACCGCGACTTGAAACGCGTCCACCACCTGCCACGTCGAGCTTCCGGGATCTTGCGGAGTCTTGTCGGGCATCACGCCGTCGAGGAACGGGCCCACGGCCTGAGGCGCATCCAAGCCGTACGGTTGCGCGCTCGACTGTGTTGCCAACGCGAAGCCGAGCAGGAATCCGACGAAAAACCTCATCCAAAGCCGAAGCAGCATACATCCACCTACATAAACTAGGTATCACATTGCTCTCTCTTCTTGGCGTTCGTTTTCGCCGCCTTCTGAAGTTGAAGGAACGCGGTCGCCCGTTGGGCTGGGCGCCTGGCAGCTTTCTCGGGGCCTCGAGCACGCTGCGTCCATTCGGAACCGGTTCGCGAGGGCATCATGTTTGACCCGTTTGCACCCAGACGTTGCCAAACCGTGGTGGCGGTGGGATCTAGGCCTGTCATGATGGTCGATTGGCTCTTGGTCGTCCTTGGTTTGGTGCTGCTGATAGCCGGGGGTGACGCGCTGGTCCGCGGTGCGAGCGGCATCGCGATGCTCGCGCGCGTGACACCCGCAGTCGTCGGACTGACCATTGTCGCGGCCGGAACATCCATGCCCGAGCTCGTCGTATCGTTGCAGGCTGCGCTCGAAGGTAGGCCGGGGCTGGCAGTCGGGAACGTAGTTGGTTCCAATATCTTCAACATCGGCGCAATCCTTGGTCTCGCCGCTTTGATGACTCCGCTGAAGATCCGAGGAAACGCCGTTCGCCTAGAATGGCCGATCATGATGCTCGCTACCGTTCAGCTTCACCTTCTTGCCCGTGACGCACGGGTCGATCGACTCGAAGGGGCTTTCCTGCTTTCGGCCATGATTGCCTTCACCGCCTATGCTGTTTGGATAGGCAAGAAGGCCACGGTGCAAGTGGAACAGGATGAGTTCGAAGAGATTGCGACCGCCTCCTTCGGCCGTACCGGCAGGGCAGCATTGGCTTTCAACCTCGGAGCGTTGCTTTTGGGCTTGGGCCTTCTCGCGTCAGGCTCGACTGCGCTGGTCCACGGCGCGGTCGGCATTGCGAGCTCTCTCGGCGTTTCCGACTCTGTCATCGGGTTGACTATCGTGGCGGCTGGCACGAGCACTCCGGAGCTCGTTACGTCACTCGTGGCCGCAAGACGAGGCCAAGACGATATGGCGGTCGGAAATGTAGTTGGCTCAAACATCTTCAATGTTCTCGGCATCCTCGGAACGACGGCTCTGATCCACCCGCTGCCTGTGCCCTCCGAGATCATCGCACGGGACAACTGGTGGATGATCGGCCTGTCGTTGCTCCTCTTTCCGCTCATGAGGACCGGGATGCGAGTGAACCGCCTAGAGGGGGCACTCCTGCTGGCCACGTTCACGACCTATATCACCCTACTCATCCGAGCCAGCTGATTCCCTAGGGTGCCCAGTTGCAGTGTCTCCTCCATGAGACAGCCATCGCGATGAAACCGGTGCAAGGAACGTGAGTGGGGCTGCCCGATCCGATGTACAATGGCCGATGCGGTGTGGTTTGGCTTTTGTACTCTTCATGAGTGCTCAGGGCGCGTCGGCCAGCGGCATCCAGGAGAAATCGCACGACACCGGGCTCGTGCTCAAGACCGTCTTGGGGCTATTGCTTCTGATGACTCTGGGGTGGGCCGGTGGTCACCCAGCCGTGCGTCGACTCGAAGAGCGTATCGGCGTACGCCAGATTATTACAGGCGGCCTTCCTTTCATCATTCTTGGACTCATCGCGCGCCAGCCTCGCGTCGGCATCCTCGACGACAAAGTTCTGCGAGACCTTACGCCTCTCGTGCACTTCGCCTTAGGGTGGCTGGGCCTGATCATCGGATTTCAATTCGATGCTCGCGTGCTCGAGCGCGCACCACGTGGAACGGCGCTCGACGTGGCGTTGCGCTCCCTCATTCCGTTCGCCACTGTCGGACTTGCGGGGAGCGCCGTCATGCTCGCCCTCGGTGAGAGTTGGGCCGATGGGAAGTTCTTGCGTGACGCCCTCGTGTTGGCGACGGCGGGAGCCATTACAGCTTCCAGCGTCGCGGACCGACCCGGGCTGTGGAACCCGAAGGGTTCCGAGCGCGAGCTCGCCCGACGTCTCGAGTTTATGGACGAGAATCGTTGCAGTGGCGGGGCTCGCTCTCCTCGGGGCCTTCTTCAGGCCGCTGTGGGTCGAGTTTGTCTGGAAACTCCCTGGTACCGTTTGGTTGCTGCTGACGCTCGGGGTCGGCACCGCGGTCGGCCTTCTGACACACGCGATTGTCGCAGGGTCTCGGCAGGGGCCTCAGTTTTTCGCGCTGTGCCTGGGCTCCGTCGCATTTGCCGCGGGGATCGCCGGGTTTCTGCTGCTCTCCCCGCTGGTGATTTGCTTCATCGTAGGGGCCCTGCTCGTCAACTTGCCAGGGGCGCACAAGCAGCGCTTGTGGAGGCTCCTCACCCAACTCGAGCGACCGATTTACTACCTGTTCCTGACGATCGTCGGGGCTCTGTGGGACATCACCGGATGGCGCGGCTGGGTCCTGGTTCCCGTCTTTGTCGTAAGCCGGGGCCTCGGGAACTTCTTTGCCGAATGGCTGGTTCGCCAGCACGGGGACACATCCTCAACATCCTCACGTCGCATGTTCTTGCTCGCTCCTCCAGTGAGCATCGTCTCGATCGCCATCGTTATCAGCGCACAAGGCATGTACCGCGGTCGAGCCATTTCTTGGATTGTGACCGCAGTGCTCGGAGGGGCGATCTTGGCCGAGGTCCTGCATCGGCGGGGAGTCGACCGATGAGGAGCCTGTTGATTCTCCTGTTCCTCTGTCTGCTGCTCCAAGCGGCTCAAAGTCTACTGCCCGGGGGTGCCGACGTGCACGGGATAGCGGGCACTGCTTTGTCCTTCGGCTTTCTACTCCTCGCAGCATTCTTTACTGGTGACTTGCTCGCGCAAATTGGCCTTCCCCGGCTCGTCGGCTATCTCCTGGCTGGCATGATTACTGGGCCCGATGCTCTGGGCCTCGTTTCCGAAACGGCGGCCCATCAGCTCGACCTGGTCAATGGGGTGGCGATTTGCCTCATTGCTCTCACCGCTGGTGGAGAGCTGAGCTTGGAACGTTTGCGTCCCGTGTTGCGGGTCGTGCTGAGGCTCAGCCTCGGCGCCGTGCCGATCACAGCCATCGCGCTCGCTGCGGCGCTCTTCTGGACGGCGCCCATGACCTCTTTCTTGAGGGGTTTTGAGGGCTTGGCCCTGGGCTGGATCTGCCTGATGCTAGGCGTGGTATTGACCGCGCAGTCCCCTGCGGCCGTGATGGCACTGCTCGGCGAGACGAAAGCTGACGGGCCTCTGAGCCGCACTATCTTGGGGACCGTGGTCATCGGAGATCTCGTCGTCATCGTGCTCTTCGCCGCCACTTCTGCGGCGGCGCGTGCGACCACGGGTGGCGTCGCGAACGCTCTCGATACGATCCTCGCCGTCCTCTGGGAACTGTTTGGATCCATGTGCGTTGGGGCGGCCATAGGTTTCGTGCTCGCGCTCTACTTGAGGCACGTTCGTCAGCGCATTTCCTTGTTTGTTCTTCTATGGTGCATCGTCGTCGCCGAAATCGGCCCGCGGGTCGCATTGGATCCGCTCATCACCATGCTCTCGGCGGGCGTATGCATCGCAAACTTCCCCGAGACCGAGAGCTTTCCGCTCATTCGAAAGCTCGAATGGGCGTCATTGCCCGTTTACTTGGTGTTCTTTGCCGTGGCGGGCGCGAGCATTCGCTTGCCTTTGATGCTTCAGGTCGGGGCCGTTGCGCTCATTCTGGTCGCTGTGCGTGCCGCGAGCTTCTGGCTGACCAGCGCCGTCAGCACTTTGGGGGTCAACGCGCCGATCGAGGTTCGTCGTTGGGCCTGGACCGGACTGCTCCCGCAAGCGGGGCTCGCTTTGGCCCTAGCATTGCTCGTCCGCAAAGCCTTTCCGGACTTCGGTGAGCCGGCTAGCGCACTTCTCTTCGCGGTGGTCGCGTTCGACGAAGTGCTCATGCCGGTCGTTCTCAGACATGCGCTGACGCGGTCGGGCGAAGCGAACCAAGCCGATGTCCCCGAGCGCCTTTCCTATCCGGTAGCGCCCAGCCTCGAGGACCTAGATGGGTGAAAGCCACTTCCGCTCGTTTTTTCAGACCTTGGCTCGGTTGGCTCGATAGTCTGTTCGACTGAGAGCTCTCGGTCGCGCTCTCGTACCATCACCGTTCCTCGAGCGTCTGGCAGCGGCTCAGGACGCGACCTCACCCGTCCATGATGTTTTTCAATGGACGACGAGATCGACTTCGATTTAGCCTCGCGATCATGAAAGCGCTGTGGCCCACCACCCTAATCATCATCAGCCTAGTGCTCGCTGTCTCAGGGTGCCCAGCGGACGACACCGAAGTCGTGGACGGCGCAGGCGGCTTTCCGGGAGCCGACAACTGCATGCTTGATGTGGAATGCGACCCGCAGGACTTTGAGAATCCAACTTTTTGCGACGGTCCATGTCGGACGTTCTGCCGAACGAGCGGAACCGACTCGTACGGCAGTTGCGGCGGCGATTTCGATCCATCCATGCCACTGCCGGACACGTACTACTGCGTCTGTCACTGCTTCACCGAAGAATGCCCCTGAAGCGAATCCTCTGAGTGAAGTCCATGCTCGTCAGTCTGAGCGCCTCGCGGAAGTGGCTGATCCGTGCGCTTCCCAGGTAGCGGTCGATACGCGCGTAGGGCAGCGCAAAAGAGAGGGAGTGTCGCGTGGCGAGCGAGGCCTGTTGGCTCTTGCATTGGTCGCAGGCGCATCCTGTCGCGCCGTCTAGGGCAAACCAACGTCGCAAGGGCTGCCCGGGAACGGATTGAGCCAACATGTCCACTGGCTCGGCGCGTGACTGACGGCTACGCTTCGCTCATGTCTGACGTGCCCGTTTATGTTGTCGCCAACTTCGTCGTCCACGACGCGGATACCTATCGCCAGTACGAAAAGGGCTTCTTCCCCATCCTGAAGCGGCACGGGGGCGAGTTCTTCACCTACGACGACAACACCGTCACCTTCGAAGGCGACAGCCCTCGGGAAGGTCGGGTCGTGCTCTTTCGGTTTCCAAACGAGCAGGCAGCACGCGACTGGTTTGCCGACCCGGAATACCAGGCCATCTCCGAGCACCGCCGCGCCGGCACATCGATGCGCTTTCTAACGATGATCCACGGGCTGCCGCCTCGAAAGTAGCCATGGTTCGAGTATGGCGTGGGCCGTTCAGCCAAAGCGGCTCAGGCAGCCTCGTGCGAATCGGGGGAGGAGCCGTCAGTCAGTCTGTGAACGCGAGTTGCGTGCGTTTCGAAGAATCGGAAGCAGCTCGGATCGGTTCGCCCCCTCCGCCGCTGTAATGGCCTCCGAAATCAGCGCGTGATGCGGAGACAGCGCGCAGACGGGGTCGGCGTTCTCCGGGTCGCCAGTGAGCAGGAATGCCTGACAGCGACAGCCTCCAAAGTCTTCGGCGCGCTTCGGACAAGTTCGGCAGGGCTCTTTCATCCAGTCCTGCCCACGGAAGCGTTTGAACAGCGGCGATTCCTCCCAGATGAAGCGCAGGTCGTTTTCCTGGGCCTTGGGAAAGCTGAGCCCGGGAAGGTCCCGCGCACCATGACAGGGCAGCACGGTGCCATCGGGGGTCACTTGCATGAACAGCCGACCCCAGCCTCCCGCGCAAGGCTTGGGTCTGCCCTCGAAGTAGTCGGAGACCACGTAGAAGATGCGCATATCCTCACCGGCCCGCTCGCGGAACGCCCGTGTCACGGCTTCCGCACGCTCGAGCTGGGAGGCGCTAGGCAAAAGGAGCTTTCGGTTGAGCTGCGCCCAGCCGCCGTACTGTGTGTTCGCCAGTTCCACGTAGTCCGCGCCGAGGGCTTCCGCGAGCTCCAGCATCTCCTCCACCGAATCGATGTTTTCTCGGTGCAGCACGAAGTTGAGGACCATCGCGTAGCCATGTGCCTTGATGAGCCCTGCGAGCTGCCGCTTGTGCTCGAAGCTCTTTGCGCCCCCGATGGAGTCGTTTAGCTCGGCGCGGCTTGCCTGGAAGCTGAGCTGGATGTGATCGAGACCCGCCTCTTTCAAGCGGGCCAGGCGGGCCTCGTTCATGCCCATGCCCGAAGTGATGAGGTTCGTGTAGTAGCCGAGCCCGTTGGCCTCGGTCACGAGCATCTCCAAGTCTTGACGAAGCAAGGGCTCCCCGCCCGAGAACCCGAGCTGCACGACGCCCAATTCGCGAGCTTCACGAAGGACGCTTAGCCACTGCGCAGTGCTCAGCTCCTCGCGGTGCCTCGCGAAGTCGACGGGGTTCGAGCAGTAGTAACACTGCAGCGGGCAGCGGTAGGTCAGCTCTGCGAGCAGCCACAGGGGCGAACTAGCTTCGTTCGATGCGGACCCAGCCATTGGACGCTGCCTCTTGCAAGAACTCTCGCACGTCGCCCTCGATCTCGTCCACCGGGTATCGGGCCCTCATGGTCTCTAGGAGACTGCCGAACGAGGTTCCGTTTGCACACAGCACCAAAACCTCGGCCGCGGAGTCGTTCAGGCGGACCATGCCCTCCGGGTAGAGAAGCACGTGACGCTGCTGCGCCTCCTCCCACTGCAGACGAAAGTGGGGCGCCATGACGATGCGGTCAGCGGGCTCGCAGCGCGCGCTCATTCCCCGCCCCCGGACTCCGTGACGTAAGCATGGTAGATGGCGTCCAGCATCGACCAGAGCACGTCGAGCTTGAACTGAAGGATCTGCAGCGCTCGCTCCTGCTGCGCACGGACACGAAAGTGCCGCAGCGTGACTTCCAGGCCGTGGTTCACGTCCCTGGGTGCCTCACTCAGCCTTCTCCGAAAGTAGGCCAAGGCTTCTGGGTCCACCCAGGGGTAGTGCCTGGGGAAAGCCTCCAGGCGAGCCTGATGCGCACCCGGGGCGAAGAGCTCGGTGAGCGAGGCGCAGACCGCCTCTTGCCAGGGACGCGTTCTCGCAAAGTGGACATAGGCGTCGACCGCAAAACGTACGCCGGGGAGCACGTGCTGTTCGCTCAGCATTTCCTCTCGACTCAGCCCGCAGGCCTCACCGAGACGTATCCAGGCTTCATTGCCGCCTTCCCCGGCCTGTCTTCCGTCCTGCTCCAGGATGCGCACGATCCACTTGCGACGAACCTCTCGGTCCGGACAATTGGACAAAATCGCCGCGTCTTTGAGGGGAATCCTGATCTGGTAGAGGTAGCGATTGGCAACCCAGCCGCGCAGCTGCGCTTCATTCAAGCGGCCTTCCCGAAGCATCCGCTCGAAGGGATGATTGAGATGGTAGCCTTCGCCCTTGGCCCTCAGGCGCTCGACGAACTCGGCTTCGCTCCAAGGCGGGTCGCTCATCACAGCTCGAACTCCATTCCATCGTGAGCGACCTCGATCCCTGCGGCCCGCAGCTCCGCCCGTTCGGCAGAGGCCTCATCCAGAATGGGGTTGGTGTTGTTGATGTGAATGAGCACCCGGCGAGTGTCCTTAAGCGGAGCGAGGACGCTCATCATGCCGCCCTCCCCGGATTGCGGCAGATGTCCCATGTCTCCGGCTCGCTTCTCACCCACTCCGTGACGCAGCATTTCGTCCTCGCTCCAGAAGGTTCCATCGACGAGCAGGCAGTCGGACTCGGAGAATCGACGTCGAAGCGCTTCGTCGACACGGGCCAGCCCCGGCGCATAAAACAGGCTACCCCCGCTTTGCTCGTCCTCGATGAGCATCCCGATGTTGTCCCCCGCTCGGGGGTGGTTACGGTGAGGAGAAAACGGCGGAGGCTTGCTCTGCAGCGGCCAGGCTGTGAACCGCAGGCCGGGCGCCCCTTCCACTGCAAAACTCTCTTCGGGGCCCAGAGGAATGCGCCGACGATGCACCCCGCAGAAGTGCTCCAGCAGGACGAGCACCGGGTGACTCGTCGTGAGATCCTCGTACACGGGTTCCGTGCAATACACGTCCAGCGGCTCACCCTCACGCAGGATCAGGAGCCCTGCGGTGTGATCGATGTGAGCATCCATCAGCACGACCCCACAGATTGCCGTGTCTCGCACGGCGCGCGCAGGCTGCGCCGAGGGAAACTCCAGCAGCTGCTGCCTAATGTCAGGAGAGGCGTTGAACAGGACCCATGCCTCCCCGTCGGCGCTGACCGCGATGGAGGACTGGGTACGGGCTCGTGCCTTCAACGACCCGGCGCGGAGGCCAGCGCAGTTGCTGCAGTTGCAGTTCCACTGAGGAAAGCCGCCGCCCGCTCCAGACCCGAGAACGCGTACCCGCATGCTGGGTTTGGATGGTACACCGTTCGTTAGGGCAAACCGAAGGCAAACAGCACGTTGCCGGACTCCCCTTCGAGAAGCGAGCCCGATCCAATGAACATCATGTCTCCGGCGACGATGGGACCACCGACAGCGATCGAACCACCTTGCCCGCTGCGCCCGTCGGGGCTGATGAAAGCCTGGGCCGTATCGAACTCCCAGAGGAGGCGTCCATCCGTGCTCGAAAACGCGCGTACGAAGCCGTCCAAGGACCCGGCGAGCAAGGCCCCTGGGATGATCGAAGGCGCGGCGGAGTATGGAGACTGCTGCTCTTCGCCATCCTCGTTGATGAAGGTGCTTTTCGCGACGAATTGCTCGGCGCCCGTGGCTGCGTCGAGCGCGTAGATACCCGGCCGGCCGGTCGGTGTGGGAGTGAAGGAAAAGTCCAGCCGGAAGATGGTCTGCAACAGGTCGCCGAGATCGTCGGTCCCGGGAATGGTGAGCAGGGCATCGGTCGTGGCGGCGTACACGGAAGAGCCGTCATAAGCCATTCCGAAATGCACCCCACCCAGCGTCCCACCGTCCGAGACGCGGGTGCGCCAAACCAGCGTTCCCGTGTCCGGATCCAATCCGTGCACGAGGCCACCCTTGTTCCCTGCTAGAAGCAGCTGCCCGCCACCGGGTAGGTTCGCGAGAATCGGTGAAGACCCGAAGTCGAAGTCACGGTTGAGCTCTTCCTCTGGCGGGCAGTTCCGCCCGAGCAAGGCTGGAAGGGGCAGAGCACAGGCGACGTTCCAGGCGTCGTCGAACTCCCCCTTGAAACGCCAACGCACATCACCGGTATCGAGGTCGAGGGCGAAGACCGAGTTCGTGCCATCCGAAGTCGGTCGGGAGTAATTCTGGGCCGTGCCGAAGTAGAGCAGGCGCCGGTCCGGATCGATCGTCGGACTGTTCCATACGCCGGCGCCAGCCGGCGCCCACTGCCCCGTCGACAAATTGAAAGTCGCCCTTTCGTCGATCGTATCCGTCCTCCAGAGGCTCTCCCCCGTCTGGGCGTTCAGCGCGACGACGCTTCCGGACGCAAAACAGCAAGGCCGGATCGGCACCGCCGCCCCGAACGACTCACGCGTGGACACCGGCACGTAGAGGACCCCGTCGTGCAGGCTCGGGGTTCCGGTCAGCATCGTGGGGTCGGCGCGGTGAAAGCTCAGCAGGTTGGCGATCCGGTAGAGAAAACCTTCCGACACGGGGACTTCACGGTTCGACAGGATCTGTGTCCGCCAAACCAGTTTGCCATCTCGCTCCCGGATGGCCCGGACCTCGCCGCCGATAGTGCCAAAGTAGATGAGTCGTTCGCCGTCTGGGCCCGGCCCCATGACGAGCCCAGTGCGCACCAGACCGCGAGTCTTCGCGCGCCAAATCTCGCATCCAGTCACGCGATCGATCGCGTACACGCCACCGCCCATGCTGCCAGCGAACACCGCATTTTCAGTCACGATCGGCGGCGCGCGCCGCTCCGGCTCGAAGGGAAACACGAAGGCCCACTTCAGCTCGAGCTGGCCGATGTTGTCGCCGGACAGGGTCGTCTCAGAGGCATCCCGTGCACGCGTGTTCGCAAGATCATAGCCCCAGCCGTTCGACAGAATGGCGGTCGGCTCCACCTTCCTCGGCGCGTTCCTACAGTTCGGAGTCATACCCGGCGGGGGGACTGGCACGTCGATCTTCTCCCGAATGCTCGCGATGCTCCGGCAGCTCTGATCGATGGCCTGCCTCGCGAGATCCTGCGACTCCTGGTCAGGCGCGTTCGGTCCGGCCTGCAAGAGAAGCTCGATGGCGAGGTCCGTGGTCGCGATGATCTCGTCGACGGCGATCTCGATTTGGTCGACTTCGACGTCACCGAACTCCGGCGGCTGTCGGCGGTTGCCACTTTCCACTCGGCCGAGCAGCGAGCTCTTCACGATCGAATTGAGGTACCGGGACTTGTTGACGGCAATCTGTCGTGCCTGCTCATCGGCCGGGGTCGTGCCCGTGTTGGGAAGGAGGTCCAGCACGTCCGCGCAGTACATGGCGGCCGTGTCGAGCTGGCTCAGCACCGATTGCCGATAACTGTAGGGCTCCGAGATCACGAAGCCGCCTTCGGCCGGCGGAACGTCGAAGCGCCGGGGCAGGAGCAGGTTCAGGATACCAGCGTTGATCGCCGCCACCGCGTCTACCCGGGTCGAGGTGAAGCGGCCGCTGTCCTGCGGGATGACCTGCGCCTCCCCACTTCCATTGTACAGCGAGCGAAGTTTGGCATCGACGCTCGCTCCGGTCCGGTTGTCCACGGAGAAGTCCACCGTGGCTCTACTGGTGACCGTGCTCGGAAGCGGAATACCGAGCGCTGCCAAAGCCTCTAGGAGCCGAACGGGATAGCCCAGCACGAACTGGCCCGTCACGACGTCGCGATGCACGGAAGCGAAGCCGGAGCACTGCGCCGCGGGCCTTCCCGAGGCCGCCAGCGGCGCGTCCGGCACGACCGGCAGGTGCTCCAACCCCAGGCCTTCCGCCGGGTTCTGCCAAAGGACCTGCCCGGTCAATCCGTCCAGCTTCGCCAGTCCCAACGCCGCAGAGCAGACCTCGAGCTGATCCTCATGGTCCGTGCTCGGGGAGAAACCAGTGCCGCCCCCGCTCGAGCTCGAAAGGATGGTTCCGTCATCCGCGTCGAACGCGAAGCTGACGCCGCTCCCGTCGACATCGTAAATCACAGACAAGGTGTCGGAAATCGTTGGCGTGGCGCCCGTGTTCACACCAAACGGCTGTGCCCAGACCTCCCTGACGCCAGAGTCGCCGAAGCCATCGGAATCCGTATCCACCGACGTAACCCGCCCGGCCTGCCCCGAGCCCGCCTCGGTCACGAACTCCCAGGTCTTGAGCTGATCGACGCTCGCACCATCGCCGGCGTAGGTGAACGAGAAGCGGTTACGGACCGGATCGATGGCCGTGGTGTTGGAGGAAAAGTAGCGCGTGTAGATGGCCGCCGAGCAGACGTCCTTGATCTCCAGCGCCACCTGGCCGCCCGGGAAGCAGAGCAAGTCGATGATGAGAAACAGAATCGGTGACTGAAAGGACGTAGCGAGGCCGGCGCTTTTGACGATGACCGGCTCCCCCGTCTCCGCATCGAGCCAGACGACACTACCCCGCGACCAGACGCCGCCCCAGAGGTTGTTCCCCTCGGCAGAGCGAATCGCATCCGGCGCGAAGGTCGCCGTCGGAATGAAGTCGTTGCTCATGTTCCGCGGACGGAGCGGCTCCTCGCTCAGCCGCTGGGGCCCCGCGGGTAGCGCGCTGTGGTCGGTGACCCAGAGCACGCCGCCGTCCGCATCGAACTTCCAGAAGTTGAAAGCGTCGTCGATGTAGATGCCACCCTGTGCATCGATCGCCGGAACGCTGGCGTAGGCCCAGGGGCCGACCGTCCTTCGTAGCGCATAGTCAGCAGGGCCGAGGTACCGAGGCGCCATCCAGACGATGGCACCGGTCAACGGATCGTGCACGGTGAGGCTACTGAAGCCGATGCCGCGGCCCGTGGCCGCCACGAAGTTTCCGTTGGGAAGAACGGAAGGTCCGATGGCGAGGGAGGCGCCGGGAATCAGCGGCAGAGTCTTGACGATGCCCTCGGCGAAAGTCTGCACGCTGCGGTCCGCCGGTCCGCCACCCTGCGCGTACTTCTCCTGCTGCAGGGCGTTGCTGTGAATGACGGGGTACACCGTGTCGGCGAAGGGAGGCATCTGACCTCGCTCGGTCAGATTGCGGTCGGTGACAGCCGAGGCGCGGTCGGTCCATAGCGCGAGGGTCACCAGAATCAGGAGGCAGAGCGAAAGCCGCGAGCTCCTCATGACGCCCTACCGAGTCATCACGTACAGAGTGTACTCGAAGCCGAGACGAAGGTCCTGATATGCAGGCTTGCTCCACCGTTTCACGGCCGGTTTGTTTTGACGGCGTCGGTTGATCTTCATCGCTAGCCTCCAGGAGTCCACCATCCACCAGCTAGGCTCTACCCGCCCAGAGAATCTGTCAACGACCCGGACGGAGGAAACAAGGAGCGCGTGCCCTGCGACAGAACAGCTTTCCGCTGGGACGGCCCAGCCTCGCGCAGCACGCAGCCAAGCCAGCAACGTCCCGACGAGCAACGCCAGCGACGAGACTGTCGATCTCGCCACACCCATGCGTACATGGAAGAAATCGCGTCGTCCGTTGCGACCGGGCACCGCGACTACGCACGGCAGGATCGCGTCGATCGTTAGTTGCAGGTGGTGAATCCGCCCTCGAGGCGAACGCCGCTCGCGCCTAGCCAGGTGCGGGCCGGAAACGGGTTCGGGATGTTGAAGGACTGATAGCCACCCTGGGCGCTCTCGCTTCCGTCCGTGCTGCTGCCCGGAAAGAAGACGGTCGACTTCTGAGCGTCTTCCGCCACGATCAAGCCGTTCTGACCGCTCGCAGCGGTTCCATTGATGAGCGCTTGCGGCCACTGCAGCGCGATAGTGTTCGAGCCTGGCTCCACTCCGGCCGCGCCGCAGACGATCTTCGAGCCGTCGCAGTTGACGTCCGCGTACAGACTGAACTGCCCTTGCTCGGTCGGGATCTCTGCATCGGCTCCAGTGTTCCCGACCTTGAGAGCGACACAGCCACGGCCGCTGGCAGTCTCGGCATCCGCGATCGTGAAGCTTGCGCTGTCCTCCGCCCAATAGCTGCTAGGCACTGCACAGCCCTGCCAGTCAATTACCGCGCCAGACTCATTTAGCGTACCGATGGCGATGGGGTTCTGGGTCTCGAGATCGCCGTTGTACTCGCAGACCTCTGGGATGCTCGCGGGGTCAGACCAGTCCGGGTCAGCCTCTCCATTGCAGCTTGGCGAGAACCCGTGACCTTGGATGGTCACAGTGGGAGCGCCCGGCTTTTGAAAAAGGATGTTCGCGGCCACCCAGATGTACATCATCTCGACTCGACCCGGCTGGATGTTGCCCGCGCCGTCGTCGGCGTACTTGAGGATCATGCTGCCGGGAAGGTCTGTCGTGAACCCGTCGACGATTCCACCAGGAGAGTCGCTGGACTGGAGGGTCCAGTCCAGGTCGTATTCGACAATGCATGAGCTCGCGGGAATTTCCGGTTCCGGGGGACTCCTCGGAGGGGACACGGGCAAGCTCAACAGAATCTGAGCGCTCCGCGCCGCTCGGCAAGCGTTCTCCATCGCTGCCGAGGCTTGCTCGCGCTCGGCATCGGTTGGCTCGTGAGAGCGACCCCAGTTGCAAAACTCGTCCGAACCGCAGCCGGCCGGATACGTGGCGTCGCCGCCGAGCATCAGGTCACGTGCCGCGGTGGTGTTCGCGATGATGGCATTGCGGAACGCGTCCACACCCGCTCGGCCCAGGTCGTTGAGCTCAGAGGGATTGCGGCTGGACGCCGAATCCATGCGAGGTGGAATCGAGTTCTTCATGATGGAGTTGATGTACCCCATCTTGTTGACGCTGAGCTGCAGCAGTCGTTCCTCGTTTTCGCCTCTCGGCAGCTCGAAGTCGGCCGAGGCCAGTGCCGGAATGCTTTCGCCACCGGCGTCTCCAGGAATGACCAGGCCATTGACGATTTCGTTACAGTAGATCTCCGCGCCCTTGAACTGGTTCTGGATGGATTCGCGGAAGCTGTCTGGCTCAATAATCACGAAGCCGCCCTCAGCCGGCGGAATGTCGAACCGCCTCGGCAAGAGAAGGTTCAGGATGCCCGCAGCGATCGATGCCACAGCATCCACGCGACCCGACAGTGCACGACCGCTGTCCAGCATACCGGTGCTCGCCTCGCCGCTGCCGTTGTAGATCGAGCGATGCAGCGTCTCGACGGTCTCGCCGGTGCGGGCATTCGCGGAGAAGTCCGCCACGGCCGCGCTGGTGACAGTGCTGGGAAGCGGAATACCGAGCGCCGCGAGGGCCTCGAAGAGCGTGACGGGATAGCCCATCACGAACTGCGCGTTGAAGACGTCCGGGTGTGTCGCCGGGAAGCCGACGCACTCTGCTTTCGGTCGTCCGTTGACGAGCAGAGGTGAATCGGGCGTCACGGGAAGGTGCTGGACGCCCAGGTCGCCGCCGTCGTTCTGCCAGATGAATCGACCGTCCTTGGAGCTGACGTAGGCGAGACCCGCCTCCGGAGAGCAAATGACGAGCTGGTCATTATGGTCGGTACTCGGCGAGAAGCCTGCGCCGCCACCGGTCGATGAAACGATGACCGTGCCGTCGTTCGCGTTGAAGGCATTCGTGATGCCCGCGCCGTCGACGCCAAAGATGACCGCACCCGAGTCCGACCAGGTCGGCGTGGCGCCGCTGTTGAGGCCGAAGTTGGTCGACCATGCGAGCGACATGGCCGGCGACTCACCGTCGGCGAGGTCCGCATCCGCCGGAACCAGGCCATTTTCGTCCGTGTTGAACTCCCAGGTCATGAACCGGTCGAAGGTTTGGCCGTCACCGGCGTAGGTGACCGTGACGCGGTTACGGATGGGGTCCGCCATGACGGTGTTTGCCGAGAAGTAACGCGTGTACACGAACGCGGAGCACCAGTCCTTGAACTCGAGCGAAAGCTGGCCGCCAGGGAAGCAGAGCAGGTCGATGATCAGATAGAGGATCGGAGCTTGGTAGCCGCGAGCGATGTTACCCACGTCGCCGTTCTGCAAGATGATGAGCTCACCAGAGGAAGCGTCGACATAGGCGAAGTTACCGCGGGTGAACAAAGAGCCCACGAGCGGCTCGCCCGAAGGGGCTCGAGACCCGGGAAGGGGCTGCACGCCAATCGGAATGTCGTTGGACATGCTCCTCTGACGCAGGGGTTCTTCCCTGATGCGCTGCGGACCGGGCGCCCAGTCGCCCTGGGAGGCAATCCAATTCACGGCACCCGTATCGGCTTCGAAGGACCAAACGTTGTAACCATCGCTGATGGCGGCCCAGTTGTAGGCCGCACTGCTCGGGTCGTTGATGACAATCGGGTACCCGCCGAGATACGCGCCCGGCCCGACAGTTCGCTGAGTCGCATAGTCAAGGGGTCCGATGTAACGAGGCGTCGCCCAGATGATCCTTCCGGTGACTGGTTCGTGGACCGTGATGTGCGAAAATCCGATGCCTCGCCCAGTGCCCTGCAACAGATTACCGGCGGGCGTGACCACCGGATAGGTGATGACCGTAGCACCGGGAATCAATGGCAGCGTCTTCACGATATCTTCTGCGAACGCCGTCACGGTACGATCGGCGGGGCCACCGGCCTGCGCGAAACGCTCCTGCATCATCGCGTTGACATGACCCATGGCCGCGGACGTGTCTGCCCCGGGAGGCATCTGGCCACGTTCATACAAGTTGCGGTCCGACACCGCACTGACCGGAACGGCCGTCGCTGCCGCAACGCCAAAGGCAATCAAGCCCGCCCACTGAAAAGCACGTTGCTTCAACATCGGCACACACTCCCTCTCGCGGCATATTGCGCCTTCGCTGTCGAGAGTCGGACAGGCCCGCGACTGCAGGGCGTCATCGGGGATCCTCCAGGGAGCGATATCTCTTAGGCATTCCAGCGCGCGAGTGTTTTCTCGGCTAGAACATTTGCTTATTGGATACGAGCCTCGCTCCCTCGTCCGTTCGGGCGAGCCGGCACCTGACCGAATGAGCACTCTATCGCTAGTGCACGCTATTCCGTAGACCACCGCAAAGCTGGCAGTGATGAAGTCACAAACGGTTTCTCCATACGGTCGTGAGGCTCGCGAAGGCCACGCTTCAGCCAGCGCGTTCCGCTTTCACGCGACACGCTCGAAACCATGGTCGCAGAGAAGCAATGGCCACTTTCGAAGCATCGGTAGATCCGTTGCGTCGAGTGGTCTCAGTCCAACGCGCGCCTCAGTGGCAGCGAGGCTTTCTGTAGAGAACGAAACAGCTGGGGCTGCCTTACCGCGGCCCGCCCGTTCGAGCTCGGGATACGCAGATGGCTCCGGCGCCGGCCTGTCGCCCTAGCCAGGTGAGCGGCGGGAGCAGTGCCGGGCTCGAGCGCCTCACGGAGTCGATGCTGCCCTCCGGGTAAGCGCGCGCTTCGAGGGTCCAGTGCTCCATTTCCAGATCGGAAGGAAACAGGAGCTCGGCATAGTCCGGGTCGAGCTCCGGCATGCGAAGCTCGTCGCGATAAGGGCCGAGCATCTGCCAGGTGTAGGACTTCGACTCCTTTTTGCCGATCAGCTCGAGCACCGAAACGTTTGGCGGCACGCCATCGCACAATGGGGTCCGGGTCCAGTAGTAGGCCGAGCTCCGTTCGGAAAAATCGTAGCCCGCCGCGGGCAGGCTCGGCAGAAAATCGTCGGTGGAGGTCCAGATGACCTCCGTGCCTCCGTCGTCTGGAATGGCCGTGCCGGCCACGAAGCGCTCGTTCGCCAATGCCACGGGGTCGCCGAACACGTCGAGCACGAACGTGGCGACGGCTCGGTCGTGAAAGTTGGAGTTCACCGCCAGCTCGGTGTTCATCGTGACACCGGGCGGCAGGTTTTGGCTCTGCGCCTCGGTCAAGAACTGCTGCGTGTCGCGATAGCCGCCAACGAGGATCACGGCCGGGAGCTCAACCTTCGAGAGGTTGCGGAGCTCGGCGCGGACGGTTCCACTAGGGGGCTCCCAACTCTCGATGTTCCCCGTGACCGAGACCTCTGGAATTTGGCCCTGCAGGGCGAGGTCGGTCGCAAAGCCGAACGCGATGCCGCGATCGGCGAGCGCGGCCACGGCCAGGGCGTTGTAGGTGCCGCTCGGTCCAATGAGTTGCGTCGAAAACGAGGCCTCGGACGTGAAGGGCACCTCCGTCCGGAGGCGCGAGAGGCGACTCGGGTGGTAGACGAGGTATTGCGTCGCGGTTTCCGGCAGGCTCGACACGGTGATGGCCGCACGTCCGAGCGGCCAGGTCGCTGGCACGCCGAACGCCTCCTCGGCGACGAGCGTGATCGAATCGCCATTCTGCATGCCGGCCACCGTTTGCAGGCTGAGCAGGTCGCTGCGGTTGATCAGCTGCGCGGTGATGAATCCACCCGCCGGCACGTTCGTGAAGCGGGCGACGCCACCTTTGCTCGTGAGCGTCGTACTGAAATGCTTGCCATCGGCGTCGGCGTACATCACGAGCTGGTCGCGGAGCAGTCCCGTCTCGTTCATGAGCGTGACCGAGAAGCTCACGTTCGCGGGGCCTACGACTCCGCCCGAGCCACCCGAACCGTCATCGCCTCCTGTCCCGCCGAGCCCTGGCCCCTCGTGCATTTCAACGGAAGCGTCCCCGCAGCCCGAGACGACCGCGCCAAAGAACAAGCTCATCCAAGCGATACGCGACAAAAGCAACAAGCGCCCCCCTACAGCGCGCATGATGACCAGGAATGAGTCTTTTTTTCAAGACCGACCAAGAGACCGACGCGGGCGACGCCGGTCGCGAAGCAGCTCGCGACCGGCGTCGCTTGCTGAGCTAGCCCCCGAGCCGGCCTGTCGCTCTTCGGTCGCTATGGAGTGCTGACCGCCCTAAAGCGCAGCGGGGAGGAGTCTTCCTGCAGCTCGAAACCGCTGCACGAATCCCCTGGTATCGCGAGATCGAGCGGCAGCTCGCTGTTCAGCAGAGATACGCGACCTGGACCAACACCATCGGCGATCCGGAGCTCATCACCGTTTGGACGGATCCCGAGTTCGAGTCGAGCCAACGGGCATTCTACTATGCGCGCGTCATCGAGATCCCCACGCCAAGATGGACGGCCTACGAGGCCTTACGCTTTGGCGTGGAGATGCCCAAGGGTGCGAAGATGACGACCCAGGAGCGGGCCTACACTTCACCGATCTGGTACACGCCGGCCGGGTCGCCAGGCGGAAGCAAGCCGCATCGGCGCGCCCGAAAGTAGATCGCGGGCGATTAAAACGACGCCACGGACAGGCCCTGGGTCGTTGCGCAGCTGCCTGTCGTTCCGCACTGAGTCGAGCCGTCCTTGGCGCCCAAGGCGACGGCGACACCCGTTCCGATTCCGACGGCGGCAATCGCGCCAATCATCACCCAGAACCCAGGCCGCTTCACGAAGGGTTTTGGGTCGTCCTTGTTCGCCTGAGGCGCGGAGCCGCCGCTCAACATGTCCGGTCCACGCGAAATGCTCGAAGCTGGCACCGCGATGGCAACGGTCGCGTCCGGGGTCTTTGGCGTCAATTCGATGCTGTAGCTCTGCCGACTTCCGCGCGAGACTTCGATCTCACGCCGAGCCGACTCGTAGCCGGCGTGGGCGACTCGGATCGAATGGGAGCCTGGGTTCAGCCGAATGTCTCGCTTGGCGCCCGTACCCTCCAGGGGGCGCCCGTCGACGAAAAGCCCCGCTTCGGACGGCGTGATCGTCAGACGCGCTTCGGCCACCGCACGCTGCAGCAAGGTACGAAGGGCCGCGCCGCGCGCGCGAGCCGAGTCGCTGCGCCGAACTTCGGGCATGGCGTCATACCGGTCGAGTTGCTCGAGCCCTTCGACGGGCCGTTCGAGCCGGTACAAGGCGTTGGCGATGTTGTAAGAGGTGCTGGGCCGAGCAACGAGCTTCGCGGAACGGCGAAATGCGGAAAGTGCTTCGGCCCAACGGTCCGACTCCGCAAGTGCCAGTCCTTCTTCAAATAGATGTCGCGCACGCTCCGTCGGAGCTGCTTCTTGTGCAACCGCCGTCGATGGCTCGGGCGCCCAAAGGAAGCCAGATGCCAACGAAAACGCCACGACGATGCAGAGTGTCCTCACCATTGCCCGACCAACTCTGGCGGCTTTTTGTACTGCGAGCCATCCGACGACGCAGATTCTTGCTGAGGCTCAGGAGCGGGCCTTGGGCGCGCTCTGCGACGCCTCGGTGGCTTGGCGGCCTTGGGCTCCTGAGCGACGGCGACAGCTTCGACCGGCTGGGGCAGCTCAGCGGGCTCCACATCGGCCTGCGCCGGGGCCTCCGCTTCGAGGTTCGCAGGCGCTTCCGCGACAACTTCCGCCCGTGCTTCCGCCGGCGCTGTCGCTAACGTGGGGGCTCCCTCGGGGTCCGCCTCCGCTTCCTCAGGCCGCGCTTTGGGCTCTGCGGCCAGCGCTTCAGGCTCTGCGGCCAGCGGCTCCGCAATGAGGCCAGGCTCTTCAGCGGGTCTGCGGACGGCCCACCATGCACCCACGGCGACGAGTAAGGCCACGGCCACCGCGGCAAGGGTCGCTTTGCGGCTCGAGCGAACGGGAAGATGCTCCGGAAAATCCCCGTCGGTCAGTTCGGCCTCGTTGCGCCGCGCCACGGGGCGCATCGCACTGTGGACAACCGGCGGCGGCTCGCTCGGCGCAAGACCGATCAACGTCCCTTGGCTCGAGTCTGGCTCGAGATCGGCTGAGAGCGACAAAGACAGGGTCTGTTCTTTCGGTGACACGGCGGGCTCGGCAAGCCCGAGGTCGAAGTGCCGGATGCGCGCCTTGAGCTCCGAAAACGAACGAATGCGCCGCTCGGGCAGTTGACACAGAGCGTCACGCAGCAGTGGCGCATAGGCCTTAGGCACCGGTGTGAAGTCAATCGGAGCGCTGCACACCGCACGCAGGACTTCCTCGACGCTCTCGCCGACAAAAGGCACGCGGCCCGTGAGACACTCGTACCAAACCACGCCCACTCCCCACACATCGGTGTGTGGACCGAGTCTTTCGCGGTCATCGCAAGCTTGCTCGGGAGCCATGTACTGCGGCGTTCCCATGATCACATCAGCCGTGCTGGCCAGGCCTTGCGACCGAGCGTCTTGGAGAATCTCCGCGATGCCGAAATCCAGCAGCTTGGGCGTCATGACGCCGTTCGCATCGTAGGTGAGCACGATGTTCTCCGGCTTGAAATCGCGATGCACGATCCCGAGCTCGTTGGCTTTCTCGAGCGCGTCGACCAAGGGCAGCAGCACCTGCAGCGTTTCTCTTTCCGAGAGGCGCCCTCGTTCATCGAGCACATCGCGTAAGGTCGGCCCGTGCAGGAGCTCCATCACCATGTAGACGGTCTCCCAATCGTCTTCGCCCATGTCGAGGACGTCGACGACATTGGGATGCTTGAGCTGAACCGTCGCGCGCGCCTCCCTCAAGAACCCTTGGCGTACCCGATCGAAGTGCGGCAGCGTCGGATCGAGGAGCTTCACCGCCACCTCGCGCTCCGTCCACAGGTGTGTCGCCTGATACACGGTAGCGACCCCACCCGAGCCAAGCACAGCTCCGAGTCGGTACTTTTCACCGATCAATGTGTCGTTGAGTGGAACGAGGTCTAAGCGAGCCATGAAGATCCCCCTGCCCCCACATCATGGATGCCCTGGCAGACCAAAATCTTGTGAGATCTTGGGGCAGGAGACAAGTATGCGCCCATCCGTGATGGATCCTCCGGCCGGCCCCTCCACCCAATTTGCCGGCCGAGGCTCGGCGATTCAATTTCGGGGCCTTGAGCTCAAAACCACAGCTCGCTCAGGCCCTGCGTCGGTTCCCAGGCCAAGCTAAGCGCCGGGGAGCCCCTCGGTACCATGCCTTTTTCGAGGTATTCTTGGTCTTTTGCTCCTGACGGGCCTGGCGCCGAGCCTCCGAGCAGCCAAATCGTCGTCCTCATGGACACCGACTATCCGGTGCCAACGGAAGCAGACCGAATCCGGGCCCGGGTCTCGAAGGTCCTGCAGGCCGATGCCGGCTCTGAGGATGACGAAAGCTGGCGGAACGACTTTTCAGTGGTCAATGGCAGCACGGCGTGCCGAGTCTGCCCGGATGCGCGAGGTCGATGCAGTGCGCCGGGACGAACGAGTTCTGCGATACGTCGACGCACCAACCTGCAATCAAGGCAGCTGCGACTTCCAGTGTGCGGAGGGCTATGAGCGGTGCGAGGACGAGTGCTGCCCCTGTGATACCGGAAAGCCTGCCGCCCTTTTTTTCACTTTGCCTCGCGTGGATGACTGCGACTGGTTCCTGACACGATCGCGTCCGAGAGCCGCCCAAGGGCCCAGCGCATTTTCCCTGGGCTCGTCGTTTCCATGTACTCTCATCGCCTCATGAAGCGAACCTCGACTAGCCCCGTTCTCGCCACCCTGTTCGCCTCCGTTCCGGCCTGCCTGCTCGGGCTCGTGCGCCCCGCGCATGCCCAAGAGGGACGGGCGCGACAGGAACTGACGCAATCACTCGAGAATACTTCGGCGCGGATCGACGCGGTTCGCGAGGACTTCGTTCGGCTGGGAGATCGTGGGCTCGACTTTCTTCCCTTGTTGGCGCTCGCCTTGGTCACGGTCTCGATTTTTTGGGTCATTGCTCGCCTGCTCACCAAAAACGAGTTCCTGTTTCGCTGGATCGACAATCGATTTCTCCGCGACATGATCCGTCACTTGACGCGAATCGCGTTGGTCGCGGTCGGCCTGCTCATCGCGCTCGAGCTGATGGACGCGACGGCCCTCGTCGGAGCTACCCTTGGCGCCGCGGGTGTCGTTGGAATCGCCGTCGGCTTTGCCTTTCGGGACATCATCGAGAACTACCTTGCCGGGTTGTTGCTCAGCATGAGACATCCCTTCGAGCCAAACGACTTCGTCTCGATCGACGGGAACGAGGGCAAGGTCGTCCGACTCACGTCGCGCGCAACCGTCCTTCTCACGCTCGCAGGCAACCACCTGCGCATTCCCAATGCGAAGGTTTTCAAAGCCGTGCTGGTCAACTACACGCAGAATCCACGCCGACGCATCGACTTCGAAGTCGGCGTTGGAGTAAATGAAGACCTGGCGCAAGTTCAGCAGCTGGGCACCGGGGCTCTGGCCGCCATGGACGCCATCATTGACGAGCCGCCACCTCTGGGGCTCGTGGAGCGCCTCGGAGATTCGAGCGTTTCAGTTCATTTCTATGCATGGCTCGACCAGCGAAGCACGGACTTTTTCAAGGCCCAGAGTGAAGCCATTCGTCTCGTCAAGAGAGCCTTTGACGACGCGGGGATCGAGATGCCTGCGCCGGTCTATCAAGTCCAGGTGAGCCGTGACATCGAAGCCCCCGCACGAATGCCGCTTGCCCCTGTGAAGACCCTCGAGCCAGGTGACACGGCTTCCGACGTTCGTCTGGACGCGCAGGTGGAGTCCGAACGCGCCGCCCAAGGCCCGGACCTGCTCGACGAGGATGCGCCTCGCGAGTGAGTCTCCTGGTGCGCCTGCCGATAGACCTAGGCAACCGAAGGCCAAACTGGCGTCCCCACACTAGCCCCGAGCCAGAACGCGATCCGATACGTAGCTCGACAGCGCGTATACCGTGAGCTGAGGGTTTACGAGAAGAGTCGTGGGAAACAGGCTCGCGTCTGCGACGTATACGTTGTCCAGCTCGTGACAGCGCCCGTCAGGGCCCACCACGCTCGTCTTTGGATCGCTGCCCATGCGCATCGTGCCCTGCGGGTGATAGGAGGTCAGTCGGTAGCGCTGCTTTTCGTTGCGCAGGCCGTTGATGACCGAATCGATCTCGCTTTTCTTCTCGATGACGACCTTCGCCAGCGTCGGCAAGAACACGCGGCGCGCCCCTGCCGCAAACCAGATCTGCGCCGCGGCTCTAAACGCCGCTTGCATCGACTTGAAGTCGCGATCCGAGAGATCGTAGTCGATGCGCTTACGCCCCCCGTCCCAGTGGACTCGGCCGACGTTCTCGTCATGGATCAAAGTCACCGCGGAAAGGAGCTTTCTGTTGTTCAACATGAACTTCGTGAACTCCGCTCCGATGCCTCCATCGACCGCAGTGCTGGTGAGAACCGGTCCCACCATGCCACCTTCGAGCAGATAGCCGCCTTTGAGCGGATCCTCGATATCGCCCGCGTATGCACTGATCGTGGCGCCCGTCCAGGCGTCGACGTCCGCTGGGTACTCCCCGAACACCAGGCTGGAGGGGTGACAGGCAAAGTGCCGACCAATGAGCCCGCTGCCGTTTCCGATCGCGTTGCTCTGAAACAAGAGCGGGGTCTGAACTGCGCCGGCGGCGACGACCACGAGATCGGCCTTCACCCGAATCCGTTTTTGGGTCCCGTCGCCGTCCGTCGCGACGCCCGTGACCTCGGTGACCCGTCGGTTGTGCAACACGAAGCGCTCCGCGCGGGTCCCACTGAAAATCCTCGCCCCGAGCTCGCTCGCCCATGGAAGATAGGTGATCAACATAGACTGCTTGCGGTCCGTCTTGCAGCCCGACAGACAATGTCCGGTCAAAGCGCAGTGCTTGATATTGCGATGGACGGGCGCGTTCGCAATACCGAGCTGACTGGCCCCTTGCATGAGCAAGCGGCCATTCAGGTTGACCTCATGTTCGCCGTTCTCGTGAACACCGAGGTTTCGTTCGACCCGCTCGAAGTAAGGCGCCAGCGCCTCCGGCGCCAAGGCGTCGAGCCCAAAGTCTCGGCCCCAGCTCCGCAGCACCGAATCGGGCGCGCGAAAACAAACGGCCGCGTTGACCACGGTGGACCCTCCGAGGCACTTGCCCTGAAGCACCACCACGTCACCGGTCTTGTTCGTCTGGTTCCCTCCGTCCTCGTAAAGCTCGCGTAGCGCGCTCGCCAAGTGTTCCGTGAATGACGAGGACGGTCGGTACGGCCCAGCCTCGAGCACGACGACCTTGGCTCCCGAACGCGCGAGCTGATAGGCGGCCACGGCGCCACCTGCGCCCGAACCGATCACGATGACGTCCGCGCGCAGGTCCAGACCGGCGGAAGGCAGCTCGCTCGGCTGCACGACCTCGAGCACCGGCAGCGACTTCGAGCTGGCTCCTGGGGGATCAGGCATCGCTGCTCACCCCGGCCCCTCCGCGGGTGTCTGCGGCAGGGGCGCGTTTCCAAGACTCGCCAGCTTGGCGTCCACGGAGACGGGTCCATGGTAGCCAATGGCTCTGGCCGCTTCGATGTCCTGCCAATAACCTACGCACACGAGCTTTCGGAGCAGGCTGGCAATCGCGCGCTGCGTCTCGGCGCCATTCACCCAGCGCTGCAGGTACGCGAGGCGCTCCGGAACATCGAGGTTGACGAACCGCGACAAATGCAGGCCGATGAAAATCGACCCGTAGTTGAACAGCTTTAGCCCCAGGTGCACCTCGTGCAGCGTTGCTTCATCGAGCGTTCCGAGAACACGGTTGATGTTGTCGGTGATCGGCACTTCGGAAAGGGGCTTGAGCGGCGTGCCCTCGGTGGGCAGGTACGCCTCGGCGAACCGTTCGAAAAGCGTTCGCTCCTCGGGCGACAAGACAGAAGCCGCACTCGGCAGCGCGGCGTCGCACGCTGGCAGGATCAACACAGCGGCACCGGATAGCATCGAGAGCTTCGTGAACGCCCTTCTGTACAAGCTCTGGCCTCCCTAGGCTTTGCGAGCTCACATCCTATCGATTTGATCCGGCTTTTGAAACCCGTGCTGTCCTCTGGGCGCCGCAGGGTAGTTTGCCGGCCCCAAAGCTTCGAGTACGTGCACTATGCCTATCTCGGTCTGCGAGAAGACCCGCGCTTGCCGACGGAAGAAGACCGAAGTTGCTAGGCGGACGCGCATTCGGTAATCAGGGTTATGCAGCCAGGTGACATCACGGTCTACCAGGTCGACTCCATGGACATGCTGTCCGCGAGCATCCTGGTATTGTTCCTCGGCATTTACCTGAATGAGCGCATCCCGATTCTGAAGCGCAACTACATCCCGCCCGCGGTGACCGGGGGCCTCGCGTTCGGCGTCTTCGCCGGCTTTCTGTATGCCTTCGCTCACATCGAGCTCGCCTTCGACATGCGTTTCCGGGACCTGTTGCTGCTGGTGTTCTTCAGCACAGTAGGCTTGTCGGCGCAGCTGAGCGGTCTCTTGCGCGGAGGTCGGGCCCTGCTTGTCATGATCGGCCTCGCTGCTCTCTTTCTCCTTTGCCAGAACGGGGTCGGAGTCGGCTTGGCGAAGCT
The DNA here is from genome assembly GCA_963746475.1 of uncultured delta proteobacterium. GTDB lineage: Bacteria > Myxococcota_A > Polyangia > Polyangiales > Houyiibacteriaceae > SG8-38. The sequence goes on along the minus strand of CAVVBB010000002.1, from coordinate 801,120 downwards.
CTTCGGCAAGGCCCCGGCTTACGGGCTGATGGCCGGAAGCGTTTCCTTGGCTGGGGGACACGGCACAGCCGCCGCTTGGGGCGCCCAGGCGGAGGCCGCGGGCTATGCCAATGCGAGCGCGGTCGGGCTCGTCTTTGCAACCCTAGGCCTGATCGCGGGCGGCGTGCTCGGAGGCCCCTTGGCGCGGTTCCTGATACAGCGGAATGGACTACGGGGTCCCGAGGAGCGACACAGCGAAGCGCAAGCGGCAGAGCCCCCGAAGATGAAGCGGCACATGGTGATCGATGAGCACCCGCTGTTCCCGGTGCTCCGCACCCTGCTCATCCTCGCGATTTGCGCGAGCGTTGGCGATGCAGTCAACCGCTTTCTATTCGGCCGGGGGCTCCTGCTGCCGGGGTTCCTCACCTCGATGCTCATTGCCATCATCCTGACCAACGGCTTCGACCTGCTCGGCCGGCCTCTTCAACCGAAGATGATCAAGGCCTTTGGCGATGTGAGCCTGCAAATCTTCCTGACCATGAGCATGATGAGTATGCAACTTTGGCACATCACGGCCGCAGCCGGCGTCGTGACGGTCGTGATCATCGTCCAGATTCTCGTGGCGCTGCTGTTCGCGGCTCTGCTCGTGTTCCGCGTCATGGGTAAGGACTACGACGCCGTCGTCCTGGCCGCGGGTTTCGTCGGACTCTGTCTCGGAGCGACTCCGGTAGCGATCGCCAACATGGAAGCCGTGACCCGGCACTACGGCATGTCGACGAAAGGCTTCGTGGTCATCCCGCTGCTTGGGGCGTTCTTCATCGACTTGCTCAATGCCGGCGTGATCAAGTTGTTCATTGGTCTCTTCATTTGAGGGCGTAGCCCCCGGCATACGGACGAGCAGGCTCAGAAACCGAACTGCGCTTGGACTCTGAGATAGCCCTGCGGGCCCTCGTTGCTCGCAAGCCAACCCAAAGACCCGGACGGGGCAACGAGCGTCTCATTCAGGGCATTGAACAGAACGCCCCCTTCGAACGTGAGCTTCCAGCGGTTGGTCCAAAGAAACGGGAAGTAGTTCACCCCGAACGCGAGGGAGTTGAAGTTCTCGAGTCCGCCTCCCTGGGTACCCGGAGCGAGCAGGTTGTACTGGCTGAACAGCTGAAGCGGGTCGAGCACGAACGCCCCGATCTGCGCCAGCAGCCCGAAGTTCACAAACGAGTCCTCCTCGACGGGGTTCTTGAAGGTCATCGACGAGGCCACGACGGCCTGGAAGCCACTGCCGTTGAAGTTGAGGTCGACGTTCGCCTGCGCGGCCGAACGGTTGCCGCTTACGTCACTGCCAAACTTGCCCTGCGCCCCCCCGCTCACGCCGAGCATCATGACTTGGGCGCGCCCACGCCGTCCGACCATGTCGTCCCAGACGCTCCAGTCATCACCGAAGAAGTTCCACTCCCAGCGCGCAGTGCCCGCGAAGTCCGCATTCTGCTCTGAGGGAAACGACTCGCGCCCCCCGTAGGCACCGTTGTGTAGCGCAATCCATAACCGATGATGGTCGCCGCCCCAGAACGCGAAGGCCCCGAGCGAGGATCCGATGGCAAAGGTGAAGTCGTTCGGCGAGTATTCGGAAGTCAGCAAGTCCTGGGCGAACATCCAGTCTTCGCGAGACAGGGGGATGTACATCTTGCCGAAGCGCAAGCTCCATCCACGGGGCAAGCGGAGCTGCGCAAAAGCCACCAAGAGCTCCACATCGAACGAATCGTTGATGTTGATGCGAAAGTGGTAGGCAGCACGGTCCGTGAACTTTCCCTCTAGAAAGATCCGTGTGCGGTTTAGTGACCAGCCTCGTGTGAAATCGTCTTCGGGAGACTCACCGGCAACGGAGTCTGGTGCGGTCCGCCAGTTGCCGTTCCAGCGGACCTGGGTATACCCCCCGAGCTGCAGCCGGAACTCGCCGTTCGCGCTTTGCACGAAGAAGCCGTTGACGGGGCTGCGCTCATAGCCGGCGATGGGTTGCTCGCCCTCGGTCTCCCCTACCTTGACGGTGCCCGCCCGGGTGTCGACGAAGCCCGGCGGACGCTCATCGCTAGCGTTCTCTTGCGCACTCGCTGTGCTGGCGCAGCTCAGCAGCAAGGCGGCCAAGGCACACGCCCACGACACCAATCTCATCTCGGCGTTCCGTGCGATTCGAAGACACTCAAGCCGAGCTTCTCGGAAATGAACTGGATCGCCCCGAGTGCGCGCACGCTGTTACCCGCCTCATTGAGCCGCGGAGAAAACGCCACGATGGCCATCTGACCGGGCACCACGGCCAGGACGCCGCCCCCTACTCCCGTTTTGGCCGGCAGGCCGGCCGTAAAGGCCCAGAGCCCGACTTCGTTGTAGAAGCCGGTCATGAGCATGATCGCGAGGACCTCGTCGACGTAATCGCTGCGGATCAAGCGCTCGCCGCTGATCGGATTGAGCCCGTCATTGGCGAGCGTGGACCCCATCTTCGCCAACTGCAGAGCGTTGACCCCCACCGAGGATTGCTTCGTGTACACGTCCACGGCTTCCATGGGGTCGCAGTACAAGCGCTCGTAGTTGTAGAGCAGATTTGCGATCGCGCGATTGCGGTAGTTGGTCTCGGCCTCCGAGACATAGACCTCATCGATGAGCTTCAGCGGCTCCCCGGCATAGCGGGAGTACCCATCCAAGATTTTCCGCCAGCGCTCCTCGGGGCTTTGGGCCTCGAGCATACTGACCGCGGCGATCGCGCCCGCGTTGACGAGCGGGTTGATGGACCGCTGATGGTTCAGCTCGATGGCCAATATCGAGTTGAAGGGCATCCCACTCGGCTCGACGCCAATCTTTTGCCGGATCGCGTCGAGGCCCTGCTCTTCCATCACCAGCGCCATCGTGAACGGCTTCGCGACAGACTGAATCGAAAACGCGTGCCCCACGTCCCCGGCCGTGATCACGTCGCCAGCGACCGTGACGATGGCGATACCGAAAAGCTCCGGATCCACGCTGGCCAGAATAGGAATGTAGTCCGCGTTCTTGCCTTCGCGAACCCCTTTGAACTTACTGTAGGCTTCGTCGACCAGCTGCTGAAGCCTGGAACGTTTGCCCCTGTCACCCGCCTGCGCCGGCGAAGAGTGGGCGCAGGCCGTGCATGTGACCAGCAAAAAAGCGAGTCTCAGAGGGACTCGAAGTCGACTATACCTTTTCATGGACTGCGACGTTATCGAACACGATTGCCGCTGTCATCACTCTTATGCGAGGCGCCGCCGTTTCGGCCCGATGCGCGTCTGCCCGGGGCACAAAGCGGACGCGATTCGACTCGCAGCTTCAGACCCCTATGGGGTGGAACGCTTCGATACGGTACAGTGAAGCATTCCTCGGTCCTGGTGGAGCTATGGCGAGAAACATCTCCGGTCACTATGTGCGTAATGTGTCGAGCTGGCGGCGCATGGCCGCCGTCGCCTGGTCGGCGCCCGACGACCCGACGATCTATGGTGCGATCGATCTGGACATGACGGCGGCGCTCGAATTTTTGGCGACGGAATCGCGCCGCACTGGGGAACACCTAACAGTCACCCATTTGGTCAGCAAAGCCATCGCCGACACTCTCGCGCAGCACCCGGAGTGCAACTCCATCGTTCGCCGCGGACGCATCTTCGAGCGCGACGACATCGATCTCTCCGTACTGGTCGCCGTTCCACCGGAGGAGGCCAGCCATGAGCAGGAAGCCGACTTGTCCGGCGTCATCGTTCGAAACGCCAACCGCAAGTCGATCGCAGACATCGCTCGGGAAATTCGAGACAATGCGCGCAAGGTGCGCAAGCGGGAGGACCCCTTGCTGGCACGCACCAAGAAGCTCTTCGACCAAATGCCACCGCTTCTTGTAGGATCGCTCCTGCGGATGGTCGCACGCCTCCAATACGACTTCAATTTGGACCTCTCCCGCCTCGGCATTCCTAATGATCCGTTCGGAAGTGCAATCGTGACCAACGTGGGGGCACTTGGGATTAGCGAGGCATTCGCACCCCTTCTGACCTTCACCCGCGTCCCCATCGTGCTGACCGTGGGCGCGGTGCAGGACAAACCTGCTGTTCGGGACGCGAAGGTCATGCCCATCCCGAGCATGCGGGTCGCGGCGACCTTCGACCATCGGGTCGTAGATGGCTTCCAGAGCGGCAAGCTCGCGAAGACATTCAAGGCCATCATGCACGACCCTGCGGCACACTTCGCTTGAGCGGACGTAGACGGCGGGGCAGCAGCGACGGCGGGTAGCGGAACGCGCTCTACGCGACTGGAGAGTCCCTGGCGGAGGCGCAAGTTCTGCTGTTCCTGGCCCGCCTCCGAGGCCAGACGGGTTGGCACTACGCCGCGTCATCGCGGATCTCTACGGAATCGGCACGAACGAGCCGATCGCCGCGGACCGGAATCGCGAGGTCCCGCCAGCGCTTGCACGCAGGGCTCCCTGTAGTAGCTCTCCAGTCAAAGAATACGATTGCCGCCCGAAAGGGTCGCTGCCGACAGGAGAAACTGGATGCTTCAAAGTACCATGCAGGACCGCCCGCTTCTGATTTCGTCCATCCTCGAGCACGGAAGACGCGTCTACGGGGATAGCCGAGTCATCACGGTCCACGAAGGCGAAGACCGCATCGCGAGCTTCGCGACGGTGGGAGATCGAGCGGCTCAGCTCGCCAACGCATTGTCCAAGCTCGGCGTGGGTCTCGGCGACCGTGTCGCGACGTTTTGCTGGAACAGCCAGGAGCATCTCGAAGCATATTTCGCGAGCAGCTCCATGGGCGCCGTCCTTCATACGCTCAACATCCGGCTGTTCCCCGAACAGCTCGTCTACGTCGTCAACCACGCCGAGGACAAGGTCCTCGTGGTGGACGACTCCCTGGTTCCGCTCGTGGCCCGAGTCGCCGACCAGCTCACCTGCGTCGAGCACGTGATCCTCGTCGGCCCCGGCGACGGCTCTGCCCTCGAGGCCATCCCTAACGCCAAGCACCACCGCTATGAAGATCTCATCGCGGGTGAGTCGACCGAGTACGCCTGGCCCGACATCGACGAGCGCTCGGCTTGCTCGAATCTGCTACACCAGTGGCACCACCGGCGACCCGAAGGGCGTCGTCTACAGCCACCGCTCCAACTACTTGCACACCCTGGGCTTCACGAGCGGCAACGTCTGTGCCCTCTCGGAAGAGGATTGCATCCTGCCCATCGTCCCGATGTTCCACGCGAACGCCTGGGGCATTCCGTACGCGGCCTGGCTGAGCGGCACCGACTTCTTGATGCCGGGGCGCTTCCTGCAGCCCGAGCCGCTCGCAGCCATGATCGAGAAGCACAAGCCGACCCGCGCCGGCGCTGTGCCCTCGATTTGGACGGCGCTGCTTCACCACGTCGAAAAGAACCCCGCCGACCTCAGCTCCATCGAGCTCGTCCTGTGTGGTGGCTCCGCGGTGCCGCGCTCCCTCATGGAAGCCTTCGAGGAGAAACACAAGGTCCGCATCCTGCAGGCCTGGGGCATGACCGAGATGAGCCCGCTCGGCGCCCTCGCCAAACCGCCACGCGGCTCCACCGGCGAAGATGCGTGGAAGTATCGAACCAAGACGGGTCGCGTTGCGGCCGGCGTCGAGATGCGCGTCGTCGACGATGCGGGCAAGCCACTTCCCTGGGACGGGGAATCCGTCGGCGAGATCGAAGTGCGTGGTCCTTGGGTCACCGCCAGCTACTTCCGGGTCGAAGACCCGGCGAAGTTCCACGATGGCTGGCTACGCACCGGTGACGTCGGTCATATCGATTCACGTGGCTTCATGCAGATCACCGACCGCGCCAAGGACGTCATCAAGAGCGGTGGCGAATGGATCAGCTCGGTCGATCTCGAGAACACCATCATGGGCCACCAGGCCGTCTTCGAGGCGGCCGTGATCGGCATTCCCGACGACAAGTGGGACGAGCGTCCCCTCGCCTGCATCGTCCTCAAGGAAGGTGCGAGCGCGACGGCCGCAGACCTGGCGAGCTACCTGTCGGACAAGGTTGCCAAGTTCTGGCTACCGGAAAACTGGACCTTTGTGGCAGAGATCCCGAAGACCAGCGTGGGCAAGTTCGACAAGAAGGTACTCCGCGCGCGCCATGAGCAGAACGAGCTCAAGGTCGAGAAGCTCCGCTGAGCGGCTCCGCTCATTTGGTCAAAACGGGGGCTTCGGCCCCCTTTTTTGTGCCGACGGGCGGACTACTCGATCGGAAAGAGCGTCACGATGGCCTCGAAGAAGGCCTCGGCCAACTTCTGATCGCCACGGAGGTTTGGGTGGACCCAATCAACCGTATCCGAAGCAGGAAGGCTCGGATCACTGACCCAGCCGTCGGCCGCACTCACCGTGACGATGGGCGAGCGTGCCGTACTCATCTCGCTCGCCAAGACTTCCATCTCCTCGCGAAAAGCCGGGAACGGGTCCCATTCCTGAAAAGCATGACCCCAGATGATCACGACGTCGGGGTTTGCCTCACGCAGAATGGCGATGATCTCCTCAGTCTCGAGCAGCATCTGGCTCACCGAATCGCCAGCGTTCACATCGTTGGTGCCAAGCATGATGAGGGCCAGGTCGGCCTCATACTCTCCAAGCCAGACTCGCAGGGAATCGCGGATGTCGTCGAGACGCCAACCCCAATGCCCTTCATGGTCGCGGTCGAATGGCAGCCCTCGATAGTCTTCCCAGGCCGGATCGCCCCCAAAACCGGCCGTCTGCGATCCCACGAAGTCGACGTCGATGCCCGCGTCGACGAATCGCTGCCAAAGGGGATAGCGGTAACTCAGGGTCGACGCTTCGAACGAGTCGAAGCTGCCATTGCCAAGTCGTCCCTGCGTGATGGAGTCGCCGATGGGGACGATTCGTAAGGGCACGCTCGCCGTTTGCCCTCCTCCAACAACGGCGGGCATCTCTGACGGCACCGGATCCGGGTCTTGCGCTCCTCCATTGGACTGGCTTGGTCGTTCTTCGAAGTCCTCTTCCGTGCCGACGCCACCGAGCTCGGAAGCAGCCCCGGTCTCGGAAGAGGCAGAATCGGAAACGCTCCCCCTCGCATCATCGTCCGCCACATCTGCGACTTCCGCTTCAGATGTTCCTTCGGAGTCCTGGGCGGAGCGTTCAGGCCATGATGCGCCGTTTGGCGGACCGCTCGACTGCGAATCTGCCGAGCGGTCCCCCTCCGCAGACAGTCCCGTCTCGACACCGTCGTCCCCGCAGCCCGCCATCAGAAAGGTAAGCCCAACGACGGCGAACCCAGCAAGCATAGAAAAGCCCTTTTTGAGTCGGTCCAGATTCATCAGCACTTATGATTTCCGAGTCGATTCATGACGCTCGCATCGGAAAGGAACATGTAGCGGACTGGAGGTCGTGGCGACGAGCAAAGAGGGGCGCCTTTGCGGTTCGCAACAGAACCATGGGTGTGAGTCGTGCCGCCCAACTCCGGGGCCTTGGGGTCGGGGGCCGCCTCTGTCAATGCTTATCGACGCTGGTCTCTGTGCCCTGCAGGGACGGTCACGGCGAGCGTCGTTTGAAGGCCGAGGCCATCCGCAAGTCGCCCAGCGTCGGCCGCCGCGGACGCGGGCCGGCTCCGGATCCTCAGAGTCATTCGCCTCGACCGACCCGCACGAGCCCGCTCTACTGGAAGTTCTGAACGGCCCAGACCTTCCCGTCGCCCGTCTCGTAGAACCCGCACGCGACCTTGTCGTGCGACGGATTCGTCATGTTGATGTAGTGACCGTGTTCTGAAAAGGGCTCGCCCGGACCTTCGTCCCACATGGCCTGCAGGCAGCCCGAAATCACTTGTTCCACAGAGCGCCAACCCGGACACTCGTTCTGCCCGAAGCCCGCGGGTGAGCAGATGCCATCTCTGAAGCCCGCATGGGGGCTACGGCTGCTGTCGTACGCAGCGTGCTGGTCCGCACAGCTCTCGCCCGCGGTCCAGCGCTCTAGTGGCGGAAGGCACTGACACTCCCAGCGGAGTTGGTTGATCCGAGCCACGCAGTCCTGCCCGGGATCGCCGGTGCTGGGCAGCACCGCAGGGCGACAGTTGCGGATCGGCGCGGCCAGTGGCCCAGCGCCGCACGCGTCCGCCGAGCCTCCCCGCCCGCCGACGCCTGCCGAGCCAGACGCGCCTGCCGAGCCAGACGCGCCCGCTGAACCAGGCGAGCCGCCGGTGCCAGGCGAGCCAGCGGTACCGGGCGCTCCAGCGGTGCCAGGCGAGCCACCGGTCCCAGGCAAGCCACCGGTCCCAGGCAAGCCACCGGTCCCGGGCGAGCCACCGGTCCCGGGCGAGCCAGCAGTCCCAGGCAAGCCACCCGTCCCGGGCGAGCCGCCGGTCCCGGCTGAGCCACCGATGTCGGGTGAGCCCGGAGGGACGAAGCCTCCCATGCCGCCCGTTGCGGCGCTGCGACTCGCGCTGCCACCGAGCCCCTCGATTCCGTCATCCCCGCAGCCTCCTGCAGCCGCCAGAACCCCGATGATGCTCAGCATTTGAGTCCACCCCCGCATCACTACCTCCAGCCCCGCTGTCAGTCTTGCAGATCATCGGACGCGAGGGCAGCACCGAAAAGGCGCCAAGAGGCTGCGGGGTCGACACATCCCTTGTCGGAGCCAGGGCAAACCCGCGTCATTCCGAGGTCGTGGGCGCTTTTTCGGCTATACGCGACCTCAGCCGCGATATCTTCTAGTTTATCGCGCGACCGCCCGAGTGTGGCCGTGCACGGAACAGCACCCTCAGGGCATCGGACCCGGCAGCGGCCCTCCTGCTCCGCGGACGAGATCAGATATGCAACGACCCCTTCAGATTGTATTCCACGGCATCGAGCATTCGGACGCCATCGAGGCTCGCATCCGCAAGAAGGTGTCCGAGCTGGAACGGTTCTACGACCACATCACGAGCTGTCGTGTGACCGTGGAAGCCCCGCACAAGCACCAGCACAAGGGCAACCTGTATTCGGTGCGCGTGGACATCCACGTACCCGACAAGGAGATCGTGATCACTCGAGAACCCCAGGCCCACCAAGCGCACGAGGACGTGTATGTAGCGATGCGAGACGCCTTCGACGCGGCGGTGCGGCAACTCGAAGACTACGCTAGAAAGAGACGCGGAAGCACCAAGCGGCACGAAGTGCCCGATCACGGAAGGGTCAGCCAACTATTTCCCGCTGAGGGTTATGGCTTCGTGGAAATGCCGGACGGTCTCGACGTGTACTTCCACGAAAACAGCGTCGTCGACCAAGGATTTTCCGCCCTAGACGTTGGCGACGAAGTGCGCATCGTCGTTGCCGAGGGAGAAGGTGAGAAAGGTCCCCAAGCAAGCACCGTGATCCCGGTTGGCAAGCACCACATCGTCGGTTGATCCGCTCCTCCGCTCGGCCTGAAGCTTTCGTCGGTGACCGTGAGCGACCTGGGCTCAGCGAAGCGTGTCGTCGTCGACAAGGACACGACCACCGTCATCGCCGGGACGGGCGAAAAGACCCCGATCGAAGGACGCTGCATGGAGATCCGGACACAGATCGAGGCGACGACGTCCGATTGCGACAAGGATAAACTCGAAGAGCGTTTGGCACGGCTTGCGGGCGGCGTTGCCGTGATTCACGTCGGAGCCCCCTCCGAGGCCGAGCTCAAGAACCGCAAGGATTCCTTCGACGACGCGATCAGCTCGACGAAGGCGGCCGTCGAAAAAGGCATCGTCCCTGGCGTTACTGCGGCTCGCCGACGCACTCGAAGTGGGCACAGAACGTCCCAGGGACAGAACCGAACCGAGGGTCAGAACCGAGCCGTGTCTGTGTCGATGCATCCTCGCGAGACATCGCTGTCGGAGCACCCTGCTACTCTCTGCCGACCGGATTCGTCGCGTCACCTCGCGTCGTCTTCGGCCAGCAAGGAACCATCGCGCTCACCTCGTCTATCACGGCCTGGTATTCGGGACGACGCTTCAGCGAGCGGACATCCATCAGCCAGCAGCTGAATCGGAAGAAGAACCCCATCATGATCGGACCCGTCAGAACCAACAACGGATGTTCCGAGAGAAGGCCACTCGCTACGGCGAACGGAATCATGGAGAGCCAGAAAAGCACCTCGCCAAAGTAGTTGGGGTGACGAGAGAAACGCCAAAGCCCCCGCCGGAAAGCTCCACCCTTCGCGTACTCGGCCGAGGCACGGTACTTGCGCATTTGTTCGTCGGCAACGAGCTCGATCGCCACCGCCGACATAGCCCCCAACAGGCCGACAACGTCCCAGGGACAGAACTGTGTTTGTGCCGATGCGGCCTCGAGCAACACGAGAGCCGCCGGCGCGAACGCGAAGTAGACGAGGACCGTTGGGAAAAGGTGCATGCCTAGCAGCGAATTCAGACAATACGGCACCGGCGCCTGCCGCATTTCCTCGTAGCGCCAGTCTTCATGCACAAGCCCCGTGCGCCAGCCGCTCCATGGGTACATGACGTGATACCTAAGTGCCCAAAGACACAAGCAACTGACGATGCACAGCTGCCGCGCGCTCCATTCTCCGAATAGGTCGTCGGGCCCGGCTGCCTTGAGCGCGAGAGCGAGAATCGGCGGAGCGATGACCCAGTAAGGGTCGTATATCGACGAATTGCCGTTGGCCACGGAGAAGACCCAGATGGCGACCGTGGCGATGCAGGTGACCGCGAAGCCGATCCAGAAGGGATTATCGATGATCCCTTGACTCTGGAGCACCCACCAGCTCAAGGCTCCAAGGACGAGAGCGGCCGTATAGGCGAGATAGCATTGCGAGGCTGGGACCGGACGGTGGGGGGCGGGGGGCAGGACTCGTTCTGTTTCCATCGTGACTGATGACAGAATCGCGCATGTTTTGCGTCGCACACAATTCTGTGACCAAACTCTTGCAAAGCCTTGCAGGACTATGACAGTCAGGAGCGGCACAAGGTCCTACGCTGTCTTTGTGATGTCTGACGGCAATCGATCGCTCGCGAGGTACTTCCGACTGAAGACCTCGCCTTTTTGGGCAATCCACCTGGTCGCGCTCTTGGGAATCATCCTGAGTGGATGGTCTTGGCTGGGCCTTGGCATCGCGGTGGGGAGCTATTTTTTTCGGATGTTCTTCATCACCGGCGGATATCACCGGTATTTCTCGCATCGCTCGTACCGAACCAGCCGTGCTTTTCAATTCATTCTGGCGTTTTTCGCGCAGACATCCGCACAGAAGGGCGCGCTGTGGTGGGCAGCTCACCACCGGGACCACCACAAGTACGCTGACAGCGCCGGCGATCCACACTCGCCTCGCCTCGCCGGCCTGTGGCATGCGCACGTGGGCTGGGTGCTCGATTCGAAGAACGAGCACACCAACGTTCGCAATGTGGCAGACTTAACCAAGTACCCCGAGCTGGTATGGCTTACCCGGTGGCATCTGATTCCGCCAATCCTCTATGCGGTGGTCTTGTTTCTGGTCGGAGGTTGGTTCGCCCTCTTATGGGGGTTCTTCGTGTCGACCGTCATGACTTGGCACGGCACATTCACGATCAACTCGCTGACTCACGTTTTTGGAGTGCCCCGCTTTGCTACAGCCGACGACTCCAAGAACAGCTGGCTGCTCGCCATCATCACGATGGGAGAGGGCTGGCACAACAACCATCACTACTACCAGAGCGCCACCCGCCAGGGGTTCCTCTGGTGGGAGTACGACCTCACTTATTACATCCTGCGTGTCCTCGCCGCGGTGCGCATCGTTTGGGACCTGAGGGAGCCGAACACGAAGGTGCTCGCCAAACGCGGCCGCGCAGTGGATACGGCTCAGCGCGGCAGGTCGGTGCTCGCCTCCGTCGCCGCCTGCCTGTAGCCGCTGCCAACTGTCCCTGCCAACTCTCCGAGGGACGGTGCCAATGCCGAACTGTCCCAGGGACGGTGCCAATGCCAATGCCGTGATCCATTGTCTCCCCGCGCGGATTGTCCGCGCGCGCCGCGTACGCACCGCCCTAGGGACAATCAAGCACAACCCGGCTAAGCTTCCAACCATGAAGCTCCCCCCCTGCGCTCTCTACCGAACGATGGCACGCATTGGCTCGGTGGATGCCGGCCGCCTAGTTTTTTTTCACAACCACGGAAGCCCGGGCCCCGGCATCTACCTTCCCAGGGAGTGGCGCCACAACAAGGCCGAGTTCCAGGCGGAAGGAGAGGTCATCGAGAATCTGGAGTTACTGAGGTTCCTCGAGCCGCTGCCGTCGGAGGGGTTTTATGCGGTGGTCCAGCCGTTTCACTGCTGCGAGAAGCAATGCCGGTTATTCGAGCGCAACGCTCTGCTACAGCTTGGGTACAATGCGGAAGCCGAACCCATCCTGTTTATCCCGGAGCTGGTGGACGCAATGCTGGCGGTCCCTGCCAAAGGCTGGAAGACACAGTTGCTTATGATCGAGCACCTGCAGAAGCTACACGTCCCGGCGACGCAACGAGAAGGGTCGCCAACACATTAGAAGCCCAGCGCTCACAGGGAGTCCCCCCTTTCCTCCGTTACGCCAAAGCGGCTACCGTCGCTGGGGCGTAGCGGGCGAGCCACCAAGTGCCGGCTGGAAACTCAACGTCTCGCCGTCCACTTCGCCAGGCTTCGTATGCAGTGCGATACGCAGCTCGAAATTCTCTGAGCCGCTTCAGCACCCTGCGCCATGCCGCTCTCGTCAGCGCCGAAAACGTTGGGTTTCGTCCAAAGCGTTGCTTTGGAGTCGTTGGCCGGGCGGTGAACGGGGTCGCGCGAACCGCTGTGTTCCCCAGAACGCCCCGCCCTTCCCGTGAACGCTCGTCCGCCAGCACCTTGATACGACTGGCTATCAGTCGCTGAAGAACCTCAACGTAGCTTTCCGAGTCGCCGACTCGCTCTGGCAGGGTCAGCTGTAACGTCAACGATTCTGGAAGTCTGTCCGTGAACCACACTGGCGGCCTACGGACCTGCAGACTACCTCGCTTCAGACATCGGAGCGTGCTCACTACGCCTGGCCACTCGTCAGGACGGTTGACGAGCCCGGCGCTCACCGGGTTTAGGATCGTATAGGCGACCTTGTCGAGTATCTCAGCCGGGCCGTGAAGCTCGACAGCACTATAAGGGACGTTCGGCTCCCAAACGACTTCGTCCCAACGGCGAAGCCGCTTGATGCCCTTGGCAAGCTGACTGTTGAGCCAACCCATGAACAAAGGCAATACAGCGTGCTTGTCAGTCAGGACCACGTGGTAATGATTGCTCATCACGCACACCGCATGGATCTCCATGCCGTGCCTCTTGGCACCGAGCGCCAAGGAATAGAGAAAAAGCTGATTGAGTAGTGAGTCAGGACGCAACAAGAAGCGTCGCCCCAGGCACCGACGGGTAACGAGGTAAGTGCTGTTTGCGAGCACGGCACGCGGTTGGCTCATGCCCTGTTTTCGGCAACGCCAGAGATTAGTTTCTCGCAAGTTTGAGAGCGTCCCAGGGACACGCGATTGACCCACGAGCCGCGTCCCACGGACAAACTTGACCTCCTTCCGCACTTCGAGCTAATGGGACGCGGTAGACCTTTGCACACTGTCCTTGGGACAGTTCAAGCACTAGTGCAGCTGAACGTCAGAGGGGTGACTCTTCCCGTTGAGAGGAGGAGGGGTCGACGTTCAGTCGGGTGCGGGTTGCCTCTTCCTGATTCGGCCGTTCTTCCCAGGGAGGGTGCTGTTGCAGGGAGGGTGCTCTTGAAGGCGTTCCGCAACGGGGGAGCCAAAGGTCCAGACCTTGTTTAGGGTGAAGCCGGCTACCAGTACTAGGGCCGTGCAGCCGAGTTGCGCGAGCAAGTAGTTGATGCCCAGTTGTTCGGCCGCGAGCCACATTCCGCCAGCGTTGATGCCCAGGCCGAGGGCGCTGACGACTAGGAAGCGAGGCAGGGTAACCGAGTGACGCGCCTGGCTGATGAAGGTGAAGTGGTAGTTGAGAATGTAGTTCACCAGGGCACCGACCACTGCACCGACCGAAGTTCCTAACACGGGCGACAGGCCCATCAGGCTGACCATCACGGTCAGGATCACATAGTGTGCGACTGTGCCGATTGCCCCAACGCTCATGTACCGCATAGGCGCCCCGGTGAGAGCTCGAAACAACCTCTGGAACGCCGTATCTTTGCCATAGCGCCGCTTGACGCGAATCAGCTCACCGAAGGCGCGCACGAAGTCGATCGGCTTGACCTTCGAGCCGGCCACGTCGGTCCAACGCTGCAGGGGATGTTCTCGTATCTGGTGAGGAACGACCCGCCCCTGCAAATAGCGCGCGAGCATCTCTACGTCGAAGATCCAACGCGATGAAAACGGGGAGGCAAACAGCGCGCGCGTCTCTTCGCTGCAACGCATGAGCTTGGCACCGCACTGCGTGTCATACACCGGAAGGCCGAGGACCAAGCTGGCGCCTGTTGCAAAGATGCGTCCCAGATAGTGACGCAGCGGCTTGCGCTCGATTTGGCGCCCCAGGAGCGCCACCCTCGACCCAAGAACGAGCTCGGTTTCGGGATAGTGGTGAAACAGCTCAAGGAACTCCGGGATCGCTTCGAGCGGAGTCGCTAGGTCGGCATCCCAGTATCCCGCAAAAGCCGCGCCAGAGTCCATCGCCTGCAACATGCCTCGGCGAACTGCCTCGGCCTTCCCTGCATTTGGATTTTGGTCGATGACTTGAACGCGCCCGGGATGCGTGCCGGCGAATTCTTCCAGTTTGGCGAGGGTGCCATCGGTGCTGCCGTCGTTGACGAGGATGAGCGATGTGTTGGGCTGAACGCGCAGGCAGTGCGCAAAGGCGTCCGAGTCGAAGCGACCTTCTTCGTTGTAGCAGGGGATGACAATAACCGTTCGACTCATAAGCAGGTACCCAGGGATGCACGTCTCAGCCCCGGACGCTCTTCGCTGTAGGAGTAACATTTGCTTCGACGCAGGCCAAGATGCGAGGTGTCGTCCCCGGCGCGTCGGCGCGCATTTGCGTCAGCGGCTGGCGATAACGCTTACGTTTGCTGTCTTATGCAACCGCGAGACATGAGATGGTGGCAGAGCCTCGAGAAGGGCCTGGCTTGCCCTCTACGAGTCCGGCTGCGGCCCCCCGGCCGCGCGTTTACACCCGGTTCAGCTCGCTCCGCCGCCGCCGGTGTTACACGAGTGCCCCTTCTCGTCCGCCCGCCGTGCCGTCCAACACCGTGGTCCCTCAACACCGTGGTCCCTGGGACGTGACGGGACGGAGGCGGGATCGGCATGCGTCCCTGGGACATGACGGACGCGGGTTCGGCATGCGTCCCTGGGACATGACGGACGCGCCTGGGACATGACGGACGCGGGTTCGGCATGCGTCCCTGGGACATGACGGACGCGCTGGCTGGTGTACAGTAGCGGGGCACTAGGATGCCTCTCGACCCGATCGACCGAATTCCAGACGTTCGCGACGGCCTGACCCGTGTGGAGCGCGTCGTCCTGTACGTTCTCCACCAAACACAGAAGGAGCGAGACGGCCGCAACGTGCCCACGGCGATGCTCTACGGGCGAGTGGTCGAGTACGTCGATATCAGCGTGGACGAACTGCAGCGAGTGCTTCAGCGCCTAACTGGAAAGGGCGTCTGAGCAACGAGGGCCGCCCGCCCGCGGCCCAGTCCCCCTCTACCAGGGCAGCAGCTCCCCGCTTTGGTGCACGAAGTTACCGGAGCCGTCCATGTCGAGCTCGTCCATTCGTTCGATGATGCCCTGGGCCGAGCTGGCCGCATCAATGAGGCCCTGTCCCTGGGTCATATCGGTGCGCACCCAGCCCGGATGAACGATGCCGACCTTAATCCCACGGGGACGCAGGTCGACGGCCAGCGAACGCCCAGCGGCATTGAGCGCGGCTTTGGACATACGGTAGCCGTAGCTTCCACCGCTGGTATTGTCGGCGATGCTGCCCATGCGACTGCTCAGAAGGCCAATCTTGCCGCCGTCCTTCAGGCAAGGAAGCAGCTTGAGGGTCGCCGTCAGCGCACCGAGCGCATTGACCTCGAACTGCTCACGGACGACATCGGCATCGAAGCTTTCGAGCTCGACGGATTTCAAAATACCGGCGACGACGAGCAGGAGGTCCAGGCTTTGCTTCCCCAACTCCGTGACCAGGCCATCGAACGACTCCGGCACCGTCACGTCCACACCGCTGTGTATCTCTACCCCCGGCAAGGCTTCGAGCTCGGACGAAGAACGACGACAAGTCGCGCGCACCGAGTCGCCCCGTGCCGAGAGCTGACGACAGAGCTCGAGACCGATTCCACGATTCGCACCGACGACAATCGCACAGGCCATGACAACTAACCTCCTACACCGTTAGCTTGCTCGATCTCGATACTCCGGTCGATTCTCATTCGCTGGCGACCCTGAGTTGACGACGGAGCGTGAAAAACAAACACTTTGTCAAAGGCCTGCTGCCCCAAGAAAAAGACCGACCAAGCGCACGCAGCCGAAACGCCGTCGTTAGGTCGCCGGTGAGAAGCATGGCGATGCGACGTACGACGCGCTGATTGAGGCTTTCTTCGGGCTTCTCGAAAGCGGGCGGAGCTTTCACGAAATCGCGATCGCCGACATCACCGAGGCAAGCCAGCTGACCCGGTCCGGATTCTACTTCTACTTCGCCAACAAGGGCGAGGTCCTCGCTGCGGCAGCCGAAGGCGTGCGCCTGGAGATGATGCAGGCCGCCGAGCCCTTTCTGGCCGGCGACGATGTAGAAAGCTTCTACGACGACGTGCGGCGCGCGCTGCACAACGTCGCGGAGCAATGGGGGAAACGCCACGTTCTGTTGCACGCGATGGTGGAAGCCGCTGTGAGCGATCCTTTCATCGACCAAGCCTGGACCGATTGGCACCTCTCTTTTCGCGAGCCCGTCTGTTCGCGTGTCGTCAAGCACGTTCAAGCTTTGGGCGGGACGCTCGATGCCGAACGTCTGAGCTCCGTCGTGACGGCGCTGCTCTGGACGAACGAGCGCAATCTGTACCGCGCGCACCGAGGGACGCAAGCTTCACCGAAAGGCAGCGCCCCGGTTGCGGAGGCGCTCGAGGAGATTTGGGTCGCGTCTCTCGAACACCTCGTCTCAACCAGCGTCCCTACGAAGAAGTCACGCGCCTGAGCGCGCTGCTCCCCGCCGGCGGCGCAAAGCGGTCACGGGCTCCTCGCAGCCATTGAGCACGCAAGTCGAGCGGCCAAGCTGCACAGGACCCGGGCGCGGTTCGTACATGCCGAGGCCTCCGTTGCCGGTCAGATGGATGTCGGCTACCAGAGACGGCAGTCATGACTGTCTCCCCCGCGCCTCCCAGGTCGAAACCGATCGACATCGAGCTCCTGAGGGCTCATCTGCAGGATATCGTGGACCGTGAGGCGGAGCTCACGCCCCTGGTCTACGAGCGATTTTTCGCCCTGTGCCCAGCCGCCAAGGAGCTGTTCGGCAGGCACAGCGAGTCGAACAAGCAGCGGATGATGGCTGAGACCCTGATCGCAGTGCTCAATCTGCTGGACGGGGAGTCTTGGCTCGACTCGTACTTGCGTGACATGGGCTCGCGGCATCAGTTCTCGTACGAGACCCCGGTGCACATGTACGCGCCCTTTGCCAAAGCTGTGGTCGCGGCGCTGGCGGAGCTGTCCGGCCCGGGCTGGAGCGAAGCCCTGGCCCGCTCCTGGACGCTGGCGCTCGACGAGGTGAGCGCAATCATGACGCGTGGCTACCGCTAACGGCGCTCACGCGCTTCCCCCGCTCAGCGGCCCTCGAGGCCGAAACGGTATCTGCCCGGAACCGAGTACATTTGCGCCAGGCAGTCGTTTCGCCGGATGCCGAGCGCTTCGCGGTGAATGAGCAAGTCACGCCGTCGGCCCAGCGCCTCTTGCCGCTTGAGCTCGTGCTGAGCGGCGAGCTCCGAAACTTTCGTCGGGTCCACTTCTGCCTCGAGCGCCCGTTCCAGCAACTCCAGCTGGAGCAATGCGTGGTCGACCTTGGCCGCACTCTGCGCGAGTGCGTAAGCCATCTCTTGGATGATCTCTTTTTCGAGGATCGCCTGCTGCTGCTCGACGTCCAGGCGTGCCCGGAGCCGGTCTAGATAGAGACTCTCGTATCCTTGGTCTTTCAGCTCTTCGACCAGCTGCTTCCAGGGCGGCGGCATGCCCTTCCTCCAGTGCGCAAGCGGCTCACTCGGTCTGCCGTACGAGCTCTCGCTCTTCGTGCTCCATGTCGTCGCGAATGGCGTGAGCAAGCTCTTTGACCCCCACGACGAGTGCCGAGCCGATGGCGACCTCGTTGAGCTCTCCGATGACGCGGTCGAGGAGCTCCCTTTGGGCCTCGTGCTCCTGCGTCATCACCTCGAGCGCCGAGTGCTCCTCCGCCCCTTGCTCGGGGATCAGCGTCGACCACTGATACTCCTCGAAGTGCAGATGGCCCAGCAAGACATCGCCAAGCTCCTGCAAAGCCTCCCGCAGCTGTGGCACCCGATCGACATCGCCCTTTTCGACACGCTCGAGCGAGGACTCCACCGCTTCGAGCCGAGCCGAGATTCGTTCGTGATCTCGCCTAATTCGAAGTCGAACTTCATCAGGCGTCAGCTTCACTTGGTCGTCCGATGGCATTGACTCTTTCGCAGACCGGTTCACCGCACGGAGCCACGGCAGCCTGCTTGCCTCCTCCGCCTATCATACCCCTCTTGTGTCGCTGATCACGTCGCCGCATGCGCAAGGGCTTGCTTCGGAGGCATCTTAGACACCGAAGCGGCTCGAATAGGCACCGAAATCCTGGCGGACCTGCTCCTTGCTCAGGCCGAAGTCCTCGACGTCGTACTCGTGCTCACCGTGCTGTGCGGTCGGCTCCTCTTCGATCCGGGCGCAAAAGAGCTCGCCCAAGCGCTCGTCGTAGTCGAGGTCGAAGTGTGCGTAGAGGTCCTGAATCACGCGCAGCGGGTCAGCGTGCAGGTCTTTCAGGCGTACGTCGTAGATTTGCGACTTCGGGATGCGTGCGCGCGCCTTCATTCCTCGCTCGAGACCGATTCGGCTGTAGTTCGCCCAGAATTGACCTAGCTCTTCCATCGTGATTTCGCGTCGGAGCTTGGCCGCAATGCGCGCGGTCAAGCTGCAGTGTGATCCGATCGCTTCGGCCACGTCCCGGTGGGTCTGGATGATGCGCGCGTCCGGGTAGACAGCCATGAGGGCGTCGAGGTTCCACAGGTGCCAAGGGCACTTGAGTAGCCAGCGCTTGCAAGCCCGCTGCCCGGTGAGCGCCTGGAGCTGAAACTTGTGGCACTGATAGGGCTCGGCCATGTCCCAGTCGAGCATCCTGTACGCATACTCGAAGTTGGCAAAACCCACGGCGAACTTGAAGATGGCGCCAGCGTTTTCGAGCAGAAAGAAGTCTTCCTCGTAGCCTTCGGAAGTGACGTGATGCGCGACCGATTGATCGGGTATCGCGACGTGATTGATGGCGAACATGGCCCGGGCGACGCGACGACGCCGTTTCTCGTCTCCCATCAGGTCGTGTTTGCGGCCCACGGGCCAAGCGAGCTCCCACATCCGTGCCACGCGGCTGTTCGGGTCGGCGCCGAGCACGTTGTGTAGATACGTCGTTCCGGTGCGGAACAATCCGATGATCACCAACGGACGCTCGATGTCGATCTCTTCGATGTCGGGCCGTTGCTTGACGAGCTCCACGAGACGCAGGCGGTTGAGCAAGTGCCAATGGGCGCTGACGCGGATGCCAAAATGCCCGAAGCTGCTGTACTCGGTCCCCCGAAGGGTCTCGAAGGTCTCTTCGAGGCGTTCTAGAAAGCCCCCTCCACCATAGTCCTGTAGACCCGACACACGCTCGGCGAGGTCCATGGCGCGGTCCAGATCCAGGGGAAGGAGCCTATGGCGAAACGGATCGATCAGCGAGTCGATGGCGGACACCGGAAACGGCAGCCCGAACGAGGCGGGTGTCGACGTGCCTGGAAGCACCGGGGGGCGCCCGCCGGGTGTCGACAGCCGCTTTTCTTCTTCTTCCAAATTGCCGAACAAAACTCAGCAATGAGATTATCAGCGTATTGTCAGTTCTGTCGATTTTTCGAGCGCAGGAACCCATTGCGGATTTGCTACGCCGCCCAGAAACCGCCCGTCCGGCTAACGCCGTTCGTAGTCCACGACGCGGCGCTCGCGCGTAAGGCGCATGACGGTGGGTCCAATGGCCTGGTGCTCCGGGTGTGTCTGATAGGCGTTGAGCGCCTCCCAGCTCTCGTGCTGCGTGATGAGGACGAGGTCGCAGACCTGTGGGCCTTCAGTGCTGGACAGCCCCAGCTCCAGACTCTGGAGCGCGGGAATCTTCCCACGCAGGCTTTGCAGCGCTGCCGACAAGGCCTCCGTGTTCGCCTGGCGTTCGTCCGGCGACTCGCCCTTCACTTTCCACATGACCACATGCCGAATCATGGCCGAACCCTACGTGTTTTGACCTACGCATCAAGCCGTCGAGCGCGGTCCACACGGGCTCGAGCGAGACCTACGGCACACTGTATCCACCCGCCGGACAAGAAGCTGCCCGAGACCCGATGCTCGACTCAGCGGTGCCGTAGCCGTTGTGCCATCGAGATGATCGATTTGGTCACGGTCGCGAGGGCAAAGGGCTTGGCCTGATCGCCTTCGAGGACGAAAGCCTCGACGCGGATGAAGACCAGGTTCTTGCCACGCTTGTGCACCTCGCTACGAATCTCGACCTCCGAGCCCAGCGGCGCCATCGACATCAACGAGAAGTGGGCATCGTGACTCACCACCGCTTCGTCATCGGGCAACATGGGCACGACGGCCAAGTACGCGATGGAGTCGAGCAAACCGTAGAGCTCGCCGCCACTGAGTGCCCCCGTTCCTGCGGCCACCTCTTCGGTAACATCCATGCGGCACAGAGCCGTGCCTGCTGCGTGCTCGACCAGTCGTAGATTGCAGGCGCGAGCGCTCCGCAGACCGAGCGTCTTGTCGACGCAGAGCTTCAGATGTTCAGCCGAGACCGAAGACATTCGTCTGGGATGGCACGCTGCGGAACGGGCCGCAAGCGTACCAAACGGGGGGACTCGAGCGCGCAACCCTGGTCGCAGACGAGGCTTACCTACGGTCCGGTGCTCTATCGTCGACCCCGGGAGTGCAGCTAGGCCATACGCTTCAGTCGCGGCACGCTTTGTCCCTAGGGTTTCGCCGGGGGCGCTTGCTGCCGGCGGACGGATCCCATCGCCGGAACTTCGCTCTTGGGTTGCGCTTATCAGGCCGGCTGACGGCTTGCTCGAACCGCTGCGCCGCGCTCGAAGCAATCTCCACGGTCGAGCTCTTCGGTGCGACCCGAATCGCGCCCACCTGCTGGCTCGAGACGTCCCCGCGGCGGCAGACCATGGCTAGCAGTCGGCGCCTGTCGGCCCCCATCTGCGCACCCCAGCTCACTTGAAACGTGATGAAGTCCCCTTGCGGCCTGTGACTCGCACGGGGCTGGCGACTGTCTCCCGCTGGACGCTCCCCGCGCCGATTCGGCTTCACATCGTCCCGGATGGCTCTGGGCGCACAGAGACTGCGTCCCGCCTCGCGCTTCAGCAAACCGGCGACGACCTCGACCGGCGGATGCTCGGCAAGCAAGCGCTCGGCAAGCTCGACAAGACGGATGTCCTCATCGGTCGCGGGCTGCGCAATCTCCTGCACGAGCGTCTCCTGGAGTCGCTCGTCCGCTGCCCGGAGAATCTCCTCGGGGCTCGGAATCGAGGCCGGCCGGGCTGCGACGCCGGCAGACCGCAGCATGCCTTTGACCCGATACTCCGCCCGGGAAGCGGCAAAGATCACGTTCGTTCCGCGACGGCCCGCGCGTCCAGTGCGGCCGCTTCGGTGCGTGAACACGTCGGCGTTGTCCGGCAGGTCCACCTGGATGACCCGCGCAATGTCTTGCACGTCCAGACCGCGCGCCGCGACGTCGGTGGCAACCAAGTACTGGACCGAGCCGCTGCGAAATTGATTGAACGTCGTGGTTCGCTCTCGTTGTGTCATCTCGCCGTTGAGGGCGCGCGCCGCGAGTCCCGCGGCGGACAGCTCCTCCGCAAGCCGCACGGTCTCGCTGCGTGTGCGCACGAACAGCAGGGTCTTGTCGTCCGGATGCCGAAGCAGCACGTTGACGGCGGCTCCGAAACGGTCCGCCTGCCGTACGCGCATGAGCAGGTGCTCGATGTCGCTGTTTGCCTCACCCAGCGCCGTTCCCTGCACCGAGACGGCCTCCTGCTGAAGCCGGTCTGCGAGCCGCACGACGCCTTGCGGAAACGTCGCCGACACGAGGTGCGTGCGCCGTGTCTGCGGGCAATGCTCGAGAATCGCGTCCAGCTCTTCTTCGAAGCCCAGGTCGAGCATCTCGTCGGCCTCGTCGAGTGCAAGCATCCGCAGGCGTTCGAGCGACAAGGCCCCAGCGCGCAAGTGATCGAGTAGGCGCCCCGGGGTTCCGATCAGCACATGCGGCTCGTTCCGAAGCTGCGATCGTTCCTCTGCGACGTTCGTTCCGCCGGTAACGACCAGAACCTGCGCGTCGAGCGAAGCGTAGAGCCAACGCAGCTCACGTCCGAGCTGCCCAGCGAGCTCTCGGGTGGGCGCGATCAGCAGGGCCACCGGCTCTGCGGCCGCCCGCTTCCCGGGCTTGGACTTGCGCGGCATCGCCGCGGCCACGGCCACGGTGGGCGCCAACAGCAGACCGAGCGCGACGGTCTTTCCGGAACCTGTCTGAGAAGAGATACGTAGGTCTCGGCCCGCGAGCTCGGGGTCGAGGATGGCCTTCTGGATGGCCGTCAGCTGCTCGAAACCGGCCTTGCGCAAGGCGGTGCCGAGGCCCGCGGGGGCCTGGTCTAAGCAAAACGATTCAGTCATGGAGCTCCCCTTTGGCATGAGAGATTGGCCAAGCTGGGCCGACATGAGGGTATCGACCTCAGTTTTGATCTTCGCTGAAAGGCTCATGCCACCCTCCTATCGCTGCGCCTGCGCGAGCGCCTTCGACGGGAGCCACTGGGCGGCCGGTCCCCTGTTTCGTTCGCTGGGGCAGACGGGCGCTGCACGGACTGCAGCCCCTCTAGGTTCACCGACATGCTGGTCAGGGCGCGTTTCGTGAGCCTCTCGATGGCCTGCAAGCGCTTGTCTTCCGACGGGTCGACCAGCGAGATGGCGACGCCGCTGGCGCCTGCCCGCGCCGTGCGACCGATGCGGTGCACGTAGCTCTCAGGCTCGTGCGGGAGCTCGTAGTTGAAGACGTGTGACACGCCGTCGACGTCGATGCCCCGGGCTGCGATGTCGGTGGCGACCAGCACGAAGACCTCGCCGGCTTTGAAGGCGGAGAGTGCCCGCTGTCGCGCGCTCTGCGACTTGTTACCATGGATGGCCTCGGCACTGTGTCCGGCCGTATTGAGTTGCTTGGCAACACGGTTGGCGCCGTGCTTGGTTCGGCAGAACACGATGGCCCGGTCCACCTCCTCGTCGTGCAAAAGCGCCTCGAGGATTCGGCGCTTGTCGGAGGAGGCGGTCATGACGACGCGCTGGTCGATTTTCTCCACGGTCACGACCTTAGGTGTGACCTCGATGCGCACCGGATTGCGGAGCATGTCGTTTGCAAGGCGAACGACGGCCGTGGGCAGGGTCGCCGAGAAAAGCAGAGACTGACGGCTCCTGGGGGTCTGGTCGACGATGCGCCGGACGTCGCGAACGAACCCCATGTCGAGAAGCCGGTCAGCCTCATCGAGGACCAGCGTCGACACGGCCGACAGGTCGAGGTGCCCCTGGCCGATCAGGTCCAGCAGTCGGCCTGGAGTGGCCACGACGATGTGCACGCTCCGAGCGAGAGCCCTGACCTGCGGGTTCTGGTTCACACCGCCGAAAATCTGTACGGTGTTTACGTCCAGATGTCTCCCGTAGGCGTCGAGCTCTTCGGCAATCTGCACGGCCAGCTCGCGTGTGGGGGCTAGGATCAGGGCCTGTGGCTTTCGAGCCTGGGGGCGCAGCTCGCTCTGTAGGAGCTTCTCGAGCAGCGGCAGCGCAAACGCGGCCGTCTTGCCTGTGCCGGTCTGGGCGATGCCCAGCATGTCTTTGCCTGCGAGCAGTTCTGGAATCGCCAGCGCCTGGATGGGCGTCGGGCGTTCATAGCCAATTTCGGAGAGCGCCTTCAGGACGGCGCTGTCGAGCTTCAATTGCTCGAACGAATCGATAGTCATGGATTGAGTTTCTTCTTTGTTGCGCTGGAGACGCACCGAGCCTCAAGAGACGCGGCGGTCGGGCCGTTGGTGCCGCTTGTCCACGCGCGATTGGAGGAACGGAAAGGGGTTCGCAGGCGCCGAGAGCACACCCCATCTAGCTGGAGTGCCGCGCGGTCGGCGCCGGGACCCTGTATGGGGGGGAATGGGGCCGAGGTCAAGCTATTGCAGGGCTGCCCCCCTTCTTTCGGTGGGAGCAGCTCTGCGCAGAGCTCGCCTGTACTCCGCTTTGCCCGGAGCCTGGTCGAGCCCGGCTACATCGTAGCGTCGTGTAGGTGATAGCCCTCTTCACCATGGATGCTCGTATCGAGCCCCTCGCGCTCTGCTTCGCCGCTTACACGGAGGCCCATCACGGCATCGAGGATCTTGAGGATGACGAAGGTGACCGCGAAGGAATACACGCCCGCGGCGACCACCCCGATGATGTTTTCGATGAACAGCTGGCTGTTCCCGTAGAGCAGCCCATCCGTGCCGCCCCAGGCCGCCGCAGCGAAGACCCCCGTCAGGACGGCTCCGAGCGCACCGCCCACACCATGAATGCCGAAGGCATCGAGCGCGTCGTCGTAGCCGAGCTTGCCCTTCATCAGCACGGCGCCGAAGCAAATGACGCCGGCCGCCAGCCCCATGACAATGGCCCAGCCTGGTCCGACGAACCCGGCCGCCGGAGTGATACAGACCAGGCCTGCGACCAGCCCGGAGGCCACGCCGAGCGCCGTGGGCTTGCCGATCTTCGCCCATTCCGCGAGGGCCCAGGCAAAAGCGGCCGCTCCCGCGGCCAAATGTGTGTTGACCAGAGCGAGCGCGGCGGTTTCGTTCGAGGCGAGCGCGCTGCCTGCGTTGAAGCCGAACCAGCCGAACCAGAGCAAGCCGGCCCCAAGCAGCGTGAGGGTCAAGTTGTGGGGCGGTCCGGGGCGATTTCGCCGCCCGAGGACCAAGGCGCAGGCAAGCGCGCCGATACCCGAAGACGCATGCACTACCGTGCCGCCAGCGAAGTCGAGCGCTCCGCGCGCCCCCAGCCAGCCGTCGGGGCCCCAGACCCAGTGGCAGATCGGGTCATAGACCAGGGTGCCCCAGAGCAGGATGAAGACGAGGTAGGTCGAAAACTTCATCCGCTCCGCGATCGCCCCCGAGATTAGCGCCGGGGTGATGATCGCGAACATCATTTGAAAGGCCATGAACAGCAAATGAGGAATTGTGGAGCCTTCCTGGGGCTCTAGACCGACGCCATTCAGAAAGAGGTAGTCCATCCCGCCGACGAAGCCGCCGCCCGCGTCGTTGCCAAAAGACAGCGAATAGCCGATGATCACCCACTGCAAGGTCATCGCGCCGAGCGCGATGAAGCTGTGCATGATCGACGACAGCACGTTCTTCGAATGAACCATGCCGCCGTAGAACAGCGCCAGGCCGGGGGTCATCAGTAATACCAGAGCGCAGGAAACCATCATCCATGCGGTATCTGCTTGATTCAGAGCGTCCATCCGAGTCCTCCTTATGGGCGGCCGCAGGTTAGATCAGGGAATGTTTTGCCGCAGTAAGAAAACACCGCCACGAGACGGATCAGGTCTCTGGCCAGCTGCTCAGGATCGTCTCGAAGACCTCTTCGGCGGCCCCTAGTCCCCCGAGATGCCCCTCGTCCCCGCGGATCTCTAGCCGCGCGTCGGGGACGAGTTGGGCGATGTGCTCGGCGTGAGCCAGCGGGATCAATGTGTCCGCGTCGCCGTGCCAAAGCCGAACCGGCACCTTGATGTCCTGCAGGCGGAACCCCCAGGGCTGGCCGAACAAGATCATGTCGAAGTACGGAGCGGACAAGCCCAGACGGCTCCCGCTGACGATGTCTTGCTGGAACACCCGGCGAACCTCCGGGTCCTCGAAGACTCGGCGGTCTCCGGCGGGCATGGTCCGCAGAAACAGATCCATCGCCTGGTCGCCCAGTGGTTCCAGCACTTGGACGAGTCGGGCCGTCGCCTGGCCCAAGGGTCGCCAGAACGGCTTCATGAGGGGCGCCACATAGGGCAGCAGCCCGACGGCACCCCTGGGCTTGGCGGCATCCTCACCCATGCTCGGCGCCAAACCGCCGAGGACGACGGCCATTACGACCCTCAGTGGGAAAGCATGCGCGCAGGCTAGCGAATAAGGACCGCCGCCGGAGAGTCCGACGGTGGCGAAGCGTTCGATCCCTAGCGCGTTGACGAGCTGCTCGACGTCACGAGCAAAGTCGGAGAGCTGCCTGTACAGATGGGGCGTCGAATCGCCGATTCCCGGACGTTCGACCATGAGCAGGCGAATCCCGAGAGACAGGGCGAGCTGGCGGGCTTGCGGAGTGATCTGCTCGCGGGCTCCCGGAGAGCCGTGAAACCAGAGCACGGGGCGCCCTTCTGACAGGCCGAATTCGGCGTACCCGAGACGTCGTCCGTCATGCAGGAACTGAACGCCTTGTTCGTGCGCTGGGAGAATCGTCACCAGCTCTCAGCGTATAGTGGCCACAGCCTCGCTAGAGCAGAAAAACGGCGCGCCTGTGGGCCAAGACGCTAGAAAGCCCCCACACCGTCTGGCGATGAGGGGGCTCTTGGTCGTCGCGCGACTCGCGCCGCGCGTTCGAGCTCAGAGTTTGTCGGCTTGGTGCGCAAGGAAGTCGGCCACGCCCGCCGGGGTGGGCTTCATGCCGGGACGACCTTCCTGCCAGCCAGCGGGACAAACCTCTCCGTGCTCCTCGTGGAAGCGGAGCGCATCGACCATGCGGAGCATTTCGTCGACGTTGCGACCGAGCGGCAGGTCGTTGACGACCTGGTGACGGACGACGAGGTCCTTGTCGATGAGGAACGAGCCCCGGAGCGCGACGCTGGCCCCAGGAGCCTCGACCCCGTAGCTCTGGCAGATCTCGTGCGAAAGGTCCGCCATGAGGGGGTAACCTACCGCACCAATGCCGCCCTGTTCCACAGGAGTGTTGCGCCAGGCGTTGTGAGTAAAGTGAGAATCGATGGAAACGCCGACCACGGTGGTGTTGCGCTTGCTGAACTCCTCGAGCCGCTTGTCGAAGGCGATGAGCTCCGATGGACAAACGAAGGTGAAGTCCAGCGGGTAGAAGAAGACTACCCGATAGCCGGTTCCGGCCTCGGGAAGCAGGGAGAAATCGTCGACAATGCTGCCGTCGCCGAGGACGGCGGGGCCGACGAAATTAGGGGCTTCTTGCCCAACCAAAACAGTCATGAAGGCCGTCTATATGGCCGTGGCGCCGGACTTTCAAGCCGGTGGAAATTTGCCCTAACCCGCGCCCGACAGACAGCCTCAAAAAAAGAATCCCGCGTCCAAGAACGATACTGACAAGCCTCGCTTGTCCTGGTTATTCTGATGAATCGGGAGGTAGCGAGTGGAGGTCGAAGCGGCATGAGCAGAACGAAGCGGTTCGCCGGAATCTGCGTAGCCTTCTTCTTCGTCGCTGCCGCTGGGCACTTCGCCGCCCGCCAATTCGAGGTCGCGTCGCCGCGACTTGTGGACGAGGATACACATCACGCCACCTCCGCGCTGACCGAGACCATGATCCCGAGCGAAGCCGCGCCCCCGAAGGCCCGGCGAGGCGGCAAGCGGACGCGATGCGCGAGGCTCGAGATCGAGGAGAACGGCTCGGTCGTATTTCGAGCCCAATGTCCCGTCGGCAAGACGCGCTGCCCCTGGGTATCGATGGCCGACGGCGATCTCCGCGTCAGCGGTGGATACTTACCGGCTCAATACTTTCCGATCGGTGCCGACAGCAAGGTGATTTGCGAAGAGATCATGGACGACGGCAGCCTCGTGCTGCGAAGCCTGCTTCCCGAGCCTCCCGGCCAAGGAGAGGCCGACTCCGAGCCGACGTCCGACACGCTCTGACGAAGAAGAGCCCCACACTAGTTGCCAACGATGACGCGAGTGAAGCCGCATGCTTCCAGGCGGGCCTTGGCACTCGGACCGACGTCGCCGAGCAAGACGATGTCCTCACCCTCCAGCACGGCGCCGCAGCCAAGCTCTTTCTTGAGTTGCTTCATCAAGCGCTCCCGCTCTTTCATCGATGAGATACCCAGCAGCCGAGTCACCGTTTTGCCCGCCCGCCCCTTCTTCTCCCGCTGAAGCACGAGCCGCTGAGGCTGCGGATCCGGCGCTGCGGCAGGCCCGGCGACCCCGTGCTGTTGTGCTTCCGAGGGCTCGGACGCGGGCGGGTCGCCCGGCGGAAGCGAGGACCTCAAGCTCTGCAATCTCGCAAAGGGCGAGTCGAATACCTGCTCGGGGACTTCTTGCTGGCCCTTGGGCTGCTTCCTTTTAGCCAAGCGTCGGCCCTCCAAGCACCATCACCCCGAGTCTGTACCCGGTGTGGCGCTCTTGTCGACCAGGGTCCACAAAGCCCCGTCATGGGGTGCCGCTGGTCGCGTACTGAGCGGGCGCGCCTCAAGAGCCGGAGGGCGGCTCACAGGCCTTTCGCTCGTTCCTTGGGTCGACGAAGTCGATGCTGCCCACGCAGTTCGCCTCATTGTCCGACGAGCGGTTCTGATTGCAATCCGCCTTGTTCTCGCAGAGTCGAATGCAGTAGTTCTGCCCGTCGGCGCTGTGGGTGGCGCAAGCAGCCCCCTGCGGACAATCCTCATCGGCCCCGCAGTCGGCAAGGCCGCAGTATCCACCCTTGAACTGCGTCAAACAGTCCAGCTCGAGCTCGTCCACGATCTCACAGTCGCTGCTGCGAGTGCACTCGGCTCCGACGCCGAGCCGGTCCGCCTCGGTGGAATCGTCACCGCAGCCCAGCACCCACAGGGTCACAAGACCCAGCATGATCGTGGTTCTCATGATCGAAACCAAACACGTATTCGGTCCGCATGACAATTTTCGCGCAGTTGCGTGCGTTTGCGTGCGAAGCTTTGCGAGATTCGACACCCACGCCGGGAGGGAGCTCATGATTCCAGACGAGTCCGTCGCCTATGCAATCGCAACCTGGGCCCGTTTCGAGGGGCAAGTCCCCGACGGGCTGCTGCGCGCCTTGTCGGGCGCCTTTGCGCTCGTCGCCGCCGCCGATGGTGAGTTGCACAAGGCCGAAGTGGACGGCTTCTTGGACCTGCTGCGCAGCAAGGCGGAGGTCTTTTCAGGCCTCGACTTCGCCGAATTGGAAACAGGCTTTCGAGATCTTTGCGAGGCGATCGAAGTCGATCCCGAGAGCGGGAAAGACCGCGCCCTGGCCTACGTTGCGGCAGCCAAGGGAGATTCAGTTCACAGTGAGCTCGTCAGCACGGCAGCCGAAATTGCAGCGGCTGCAGACGGAAGCCTGCAGCCCGCTGAAATCTCGATAGTGGAGCAGATTCGCTCTACGCTTGCGGTTTGCGACTAGAGGAAGGCGCACTCCACCCAGTCCAAGAACTCCTCGGCGCAGTCGCCGTCCCAGTCGCAGTCGTCATCGTCGATGCAGTCGAACGCGTCGCGTGCTTCGTCCCCGCAATCGGCGTCGTCGAGGAAGTCCACACAGTCATCCTCGCAATCCCTGAGTTCTTCGATATCGTCACAGCTATTGTTGCTGCAGAGGCTATCGCAGATCTTCTCGTTTTCGTTGCTGTCGCTGTCGCCGCAGGCCCCCAAAGCGAACATTGAGGCAAGCATGGCGCATAGAAGAATTAGGCGCTGAATCATCGAAGTTCCTCCCTTGAACCGCTCTCGCGGCACTTCTCCAAAAATGAACTACCTGTGATTACCAAGACTCGAGGGGTCTCTCAAGCACAGAGTGCCAGGCACACGCTGTTCTTTGAGGCTAACGGCCCTTTAAGTCACTCGCCGTCAACGAGGACATCTGTGCTGTCTGTTTGCACAGATCTTGGCGCGCCTATTCCCCGCTGTGCTGAACCAGCACGTAGGGCTGCACGATTACAAACAGGAAGCACTCTTCGGTCTCTTCGCTCCAGCTCTCGATTTGCTCGGCCGTGGCGCGGCCGAGCTGCCGCGCTCGCATCCAGGCCTCGACTCGCCGGCTGTCATCTGTGGCAATGGCCGAGGCCACTTCGGCGAGATCCAGACGCGGGTCCACGACGAGAAGCCCTCCCCGCTTGGCGTGCGGGGCGAGGGGTTTCCAATCCACGCGCTCGATCTGTTGGGCCAAACGCTTCTTGAGCTCTTCGGTCATGGGTGCTCAGCTTGCCTTGGAGGCCCGGGTCTGGCCAAGGCTCGGCTCGGCTCGAAGTGCGGTTCGCAGCCGCTCGGTCGCGCCTTGTAGCACCGCCTCGAGATCTTCGACGGCGAACGCCGGCACGGGCGCGAAAAGGCTCAGAAGCAGCCCCTGCGGACTCTTGGACACGATGACATATGGATAGCTGTGAGCCCGACCGTTGTTGAGCGGCCGCGCGTCGCGCAGCCGGTAGACGCCAATGCGCTCAGGCGTCGCAAACGGGGCGGAGTCGGTCATCAGCAGAGAGCAGAGGTCTACCTGCGGAACGCGTAGCTGCAGTGTGATCGCGGCGCCGGTAGCGTAAGCGAGCAACCAATGCGCGTCTTGTCCCGGGGCCATCGCCTCGCGTAGCTGGGCGCGTAGCTCGCGCGCGGCCTCCCAGAGGTCGGACGGGCTCTGTCTCCCTAAGACAGCCCCGGAAAAGACCAGACTTGGGTCCACGCCGGAGATGTGCACGCCGAGCTGATGGGTTCCGACCGGGTCGACATAGCGATGCCGCAGACTGCTCGTTACCGAGAGCAACAGGCGCCGCTCGCGTTCCCCGCCCTCGGTCGTTGCCAGACGCGTCCCGATGGACAGGGCGAAGGCACTCGACAGCACGCTCATCAAGGAGACCTTGTGCCTGCGCGCCGCCTGAAAAAGGCGCTCAGACTCCTCTGCGCTCAACGCGGCCCGCAGGATGTGCGTGGAACACTGGTCGTACCGGTGAGCAGAATTTCGCGCGAGCCCGCTGGGCGGAAGCTCGCGAAACCGCCACGCGCTGCGCGCGATACGCTGGGCCATACGAGCGAGCGCTATTGCGCGCCCGCCCATTCTGCGCGTGCACCGGGCGTTGAGTGAAGCCGTCAAGTGCAGCGGCTCGCTCCGTCGAGGCGCACCGGTCTCGGCATAGACGGACAGCTGCTCGACGAGCTCGCAGCCGAAGCGAGTCAATGAGGCACCATCACAGATGACGTGCTCCAGCTCGACAATCAGGTCCGTTCGCCTCGGAGCGGTCGCAAAGCGAATGACATGCACCCTACCCAGGACCTCACCGCTACGCAGAGGGCGCCGCTCGATCTCCTTCCAGAGATCCTCGACACACATGTCCTCGGCCAGCTCGTGCTCGACCGTAGGAAGCGGGCCGTCCTCGGGAACCAAGGCCAGCCCGAGCGGGGTCCTGGCGACTGCCCGGCGTAGATATGGATGTCGAGCCTGTAACGCTCGCAAACAGGCCTCGATCCCTTCTTGCGCCACGGTTGGGCCCTCGAGCTGCACATAGGCCGCGATGCGCCCATAGCCGTCGCCCCGCATTGAGGCTTTCGCGAGGCCTGCTTCAACCGGGTCCAATAGAAGACGGTCGCCCTCCCCGGCGAGCCTTCGCTCGGCTGGACGGACATATCCGCTTCGGCGCAGGCGCCCGTCGATGGCGTCCGCTGCGGCACGACTCGCGCGCCCTGCGTACTGAGTCACGTGAATGAGCCGAAGAACCATGGCCGGACTTGATGCACGATGCGCGCGAGCGACGCAACGACTGTCTTCTCCCTCGCCCCCTGAGAGACTCTGCCAGCGGAGGGTCTCCTTCTCCGCTAGAGGCTCTAGCGTGATCGGGCGACTCTGCTAGACCCAGCGCCGCCGCGGCGCGGGCTGCTCGGAATGACTGCTTGGCGCCATGGGACAGGGAAATCCGCCATGCTCGACAAAGAAGACATCCTCTCCGACCTGCGTCGCATCCGTCTCATCGCCAAAGGTGCCTATGTCTCGGCGTACAAGCTCCGCGACGGTCAAAACCTTTCGCCTTCGCTCCTCGTCGAACAACACGCGGCCACGCGCCCGAACAGCACGGCGGTTCTCTTCGAAGACCTGCGTTACGACTACGCAGCCTTCAACAGGCGCATCAACCAAGTCGCACACGCCCTGCATGCCCTCGGTGCCAAGGCCGGTCAGAAGGTGGCCTTGCTCATGGACAACCGACCTGAATACCTGATGAGCTTCAACGGCGCGAACAAGGTCGGCGTCGTCTCCGCCCTGATCAACACCCACGTCACCGGCCACCAGCTAGAGCATGCCCTGAGGATTTGTGAGCCGAGCTGGATTCTGCTGGGCTCGGAACATCTGCAGCATCTCGAAGAGGTCGCCGACAATTTGCCGGTGCCCCGGCAAAACGTGCTCGTCTGGAGCGAAGGTGAACTGAAGACCTTCGAGGGCGGCCGAAACTTCAATGCGCTGCTCGAGCAGGCTGGCACCCACAACCCGGACAGCACGGGCAGCTACGACGTGAAACACCCCTGCTGTTACATCTACACTTCGGGCACCACGGGTCTGCCCAAGGCGGCCGCGATGAGCAATGGCCGCTTCCTAAAAGCGGCCTTCATGTTCGGTTATGCCGTCGTCGGCCTGAACGACTCGGACGTCGTCTATCAATCGGGCCTCCCATTCTATCACAGCAGCGGCTGCGTGCTCGGCTGGGGCAGCACACTGCAGTCGGGGGCGGCCTGTGCCATCCGGCGGAAGTTCTCCGCTTCGCACCACTTCGAGGACTGCGTGAAGTATGGCGTGACCGTCTTCGGTTACATCGGAGAGTTCTGTCGCTACCTGCTCGCCGCTCCGCAGAATCCGGCCGAAAAACAGCACAAGATCCGCGCCATCTTGGGCGCCGGCCTTCGACCCGACATCTGGGACGAGTTCGTCACGCGCTTTAAAATCCCGAAGGTCTACGAGTTCTACGGCGCCACGGAAGGGAACGTTGGCGTCGTGAACGTGGATGGCAAGCCTGGGATGCTCGGAAGACTGATGCCTGGTCAGGTCGTCATCGCGGTCGACGACGAGACGGGTGAAATTGTCACAGATTCTGAGGGGCGCTGCACGAAGGTTTCACCCGGAGGCTACGGGATGCTGCTCGGGCAAATCAACCAGGTGAACACCTTCGACGGATACGTCGACAAGTCCAAGAACGCCTCGAAAGTGGTCCAGAACCCCTTTGGGGACGGCAAGCACTACTTCAACACCGGTGACCTCGTCGAGCTGCATCCGCGCAGCTACGTTTCGTTCAAGGATCGTCTCGGCGATACCTTTCGCTGGAAGGCGGAAAACGTCTCCACGAACGACGTCCAGGAGGTCCTCACCGGCTGTGACGGCGTCAAGGAGGCCAACGTCTACGGCGTGCAGGTGCCTCACTGCGACGGGCGGGCAGGCATGGCGGCGCTGGTCGTGGACGAGCAGGCCTTCGACCTGGACCGCTTCGCCAAGTACGTCGTCGAGAAACTACCGAGCTACTCGCGGCCGCTCTTCGTTCGTTTTGAAAA
Organism: uncultured delta proteobacterium; assembly: GCA_963746475.1. Taxonomy (GTDB): domain Bacteria; phylum Myxococcota_A; class Polyangia; order Polyangiales; family Houyiibacteriaceae; genus SG8-38. The sequence goes on along the minus strand of CAVVBB010000002.1, from coordinate 767,448 downwards.
GGAACTGAAGCTCACGGCCAGCTTCAAGTACGTGAAGACCCACCTGAAGGAGGATGGGTACGACCCGGCGCGCTGCGGCGGTGACGTCCGTTTTCTCGAGGGCGATCACTACGTGCCGCTCACGCCCGAGCTCACGACCCGTATCGAAGAGGGCACGCTTCGATTCTAATTCGCCTCTTGCCTAAGACTCTTGGGCGGTTCCGGGCCGTTCCCAGGCCAGCGCGCCGACCACCCGCGCGGTCCAAAGAGGCAAGCACGACTTCGCAGCGGACTGGGACTAGGCGGGCGCCGCCGATTCGCTTAGACTCGGCCAGCGAGGGAATATGACCGATCCAAGCTACGGATTCGAGGCAAAGCTCGAAGGCGTCAGCATGAGCGAAGCCGTTCAGAGAGTGACCGCGGCACTCAAAGTCGAAGGCTTCGGTGTGCTGACGAGCATCGACATCCAAAAAGCGTTCAATGAGAAACTAGGCATCGACTTTCGACCCTACGTCATCTTGGGTGCCTGCAACCCGAAGCTCGCCCACAAAGCGCTCGGAGCCGACCCCTACATGGGGCTTCTGCTGCCTTGCAACGTCGTTCTTCAGGAAATGCCGGGCGGGAATGTCAGCGTCGCAATTGCCGACCCCGCAGCAATGTTCGAGCTCGTGCCGGATCCGAACGTGGCGCCCATTGCGGCCGACGCTCGGGAGCGGCTCGCCCGGGTGCTCGAGGCGGTACGCGGATCCTAGCGCGCCCCTTTTACGAGAGCTGTGCCCATGAGCAAGAGTTTCAAAGTCGTCGTTTGCCCCGGCTGCCACAGCGCCAACCGCCTGCCGAGCGAGCGACTCGGCGACGGCCCACGCTGCGGCAAGTGCAAGCAGCCCCTGTTCACTGGGCAGCCCATCAGCCTGAACGACCAGAGCTTCGATCGGCACCTACAACGAAGCGACATCCCCCTGGTCACCGACTTCTGGGCAGCCTGGTGCGGGCCCTGCAAGATGATGGCGCCGTTCTTCGCGCAGGCCGCAGCCCAGCTCGAGCCGCGGGTACGCCTGGCGAAAGTCAACACGGACGAAAACCCGATGCTCGCACAGCGTTATCGAATCAACAGCATTCCGACGACGGTCGTCTTCCAGGGCGGGCGCGAAGTGGCACGGCAGCCGGGAGCCATGAACATGCAGCAGCTTCTTCAGTGGATAGGCGCGCAACTTTGAGGCCGCAGGCGCTGGCCGGTACGCGCCCTCAGGCGATGGCTGGGCCCTTGTCACCGGAGTAAGACCGGGCTGTTTCGATTCTGAAAAATGCGACGAGCGGATCGAGACCAGGGGAGCCGAGCGCCAAGGGTCCGCTATGAATCTTGGGTGGTCGACTCTTTTTCATCGGATCCGCCGATAGAGCTCGATCGAGCTCTGCGCATCGATGTTCGCGTCCTTGGGGGCTTACTCGGCGAGATGCTCGAACGGCAGGCAGGTCCGCACGTCTACAAAGACGTCGAGGACATCCGGAAGCTTGGCAAAGCACTTCGGCGACTCCCGAGCGAAGACGAGAAACCGGTCCTCGCACATCTGTTCGCGGCCGTGAGGGCGATTCCCGCAGACCGTGTGGAGGACGTCGTTCGGGCCTTCTCGCTCTTTCTCACGCTCAGCAACATTGCAGAGCAGCGTCACAAAGTGAGAGAGCGACGTCGAGCTCAAATGCCCGGGGCAGCACGGGCCGATGACCGGGGGGAGCCGGACTCCGTACGGGATACCATCCACCTCATGCGAGCGTCCGGGATTCCGAAGACGCGGGTCTATGAAGCCGCTGCCACGCAGCACGTCGAGTTCGTGCTGACCGCCCACCCGACGCAGGTCGTTCGGCGTACGCTCTTGCAGCGCTACAACCGAATCTCCGATGCACTTCGGGACGGGGATCGCAGGGATTTGACACCGGACGAGGAGGAAGCCGTACGCGAGCGCCTCCGCCGCGAGATCTCGACAGTCTGGCACACCGACGAGCTTCATCGCAGCCGGCCCGAGCCGACCGACGAGGTCCGGGCGGGTCTTGCGGTGCTGGAGCAGTCGCTCTGGGTCGCGGTGCCCCGCTTCGTCCGAAGACTCGAACACGCCCTTCTCGAGCTCGGCGGGGGGACACTGCCCATCGATGCGAGGCCCGTTCGGTTCGGCTCCTGGATCGGCGGCGACCGCGACGGCAACCCGAACGTCACCGCGGAGCAGACGCGGGAGTCGATTCGCCTCTGCCGCTGGACCGCGGCCAAGCTGCTTCACGACGAGGTCGACGCCCTTTGTCAGGAACTCTCGATGGACACCGCAACCACAGAGCTGTGCGCGGCTGCGGGGACATCCCGCGAGCCGTACCGGGCCCTGTTGCGGCGGGAACGAGAGAGACTGACCATCACGATGCGGACGATCGAAGCGGACCTCGAGGGACGTGCACGACCGGAGGGCGAAGCGCGAGACGAGGTCGCTGGTCTTCTCGATCTGCTGATGCTGACGCGTCGCTCGCTCGTCGCCACGGGCCAGGAGCCCGTCGCGAACGGCCGCCTGTTGGACCTGATTCGACGCGTCCACTGCTTTGGACTTCACATGGTGCCGCTCGATATTCGCCAGGAGTCGACCCGTCACGTGGAGGCACTCGATTGCGTGACCCGTCATCTGGAGATCGGCTCGTACGAGCAATGGGACGAGGCGATGCGGATCGAGTTCCTCGTCCAGGAGCTTTCGTCCAAGAGACCGCTGGTCCCAGCGAAACTGCCGGTGCCGCCGGACGTGAAGGAGGTCCTCGACACGTTTGAGATGCTCGCCGAGGTTCCGCCCGACTCGCTCGGCGCCTACGTCATCTCGATGACTCGAAGGCCCAGCGACGTCTTGGCGGTCGAGCTGCTCCAGAAGGAGGCTGGTGTTCCGAGGCCCCTTCGAGTGGTGCCCCTGTTCGAGACGATCGACGACCTTCAGAACGCGGACCGCATCATCGCGACGCTCCTCGACTTGCCGTGGTACAGAGCGCGCATCGACGGCCAACTCGAGGTGATGATCGGCTACTCCGACTCTTCGAAGGACGGAGGGCGGCTCGCTTCCGCCTGGGAACTCTACCAAGCACAGGAACGCCTCGTCGCGCTTTGTCGAGAACGAGGCGTGCACCTGACGCTTTTCCACGGGCGCGGCGGCTCGATTGGGCGCGGCGGAGGGCCGACGCACATCGCAATCCGCGCTCAGCCCGCGGGTTCGGTCAATGGGACCTTGCGGGTGACCGAGCAGGGCGAAATGATCCAATGGAAGTTCGGCACCCCTGACATCGCGGAGCGCAGTCTCGAACTCTACTCGAGCGCGGTCCTCGAAGCGACCCTGACGCCGCCTGCAGCTCCGAGCGAGGGCTTTCGGGCTCGGATGGACGCCCTAGCGAAACGCTCGATGCAGGCCTATCGAGAAGTCACGCGAGACCCGGACTTCGTCCCATACTTCCGGAATGCAACACCAGAGCTCGAGCTTGGTTCCCTGCAGATCGGTTCCCGACCCGCGCGCCGCAAAACGGGCGGTGGCCTGCAGAGCCTGCGGGCGATTCCCTGGATGTTCGCTTGGACACAGACGCGCTTGATGCTCCCCGCATGGCTCGGCATCGAAACCGCCTTGGGCGAGGCCATCGAAGAGGGCGGGCTCGACGACCTCCGCCAGATGGCCGAAACATGGCCCTTCTTTGAGTCCACGCTTTCACTGGTCGAGCTGGCACTCGCGAAGGCAGACGAGCGCATCGCGGCGCACTACGACGAGCTCCTAGTTCCGCCGGCGCTTTCCGACATGGGGCAGGATCTTCGTCGACGCCTCGCAACGGTGAAGCAAGTCCTGCTCGAGGTGCTTGGAGAGAGCGCTCTACTCGAGCGTGCACCGCATCTTCAACGCTCCTTCCAATTGCGTCGCGCGTATCTCGACCCGATCAATCTCATTCAGGCGGAGCTCCTCCGTCGGCAGCGCGAAGCCGACGACACAGCCCTGCATGACGCCTTGCTCGCAACGGTCAACGGCATTGCAGCAGGCCTGAAGAACACAGGCTAGCCCGGAGACCGCCCCATCCGATCGACATTGCCTGGCTTCCCTTCCCTGAGATCGTCGGGCATGAGGCTCGCCGTACCTTCAGGTACTCGGGTAAGCCTCGTGCGTCTCGAGCTCCGAGGCGTGAAGGCACCAGGGCGCGCGCGAACCGTAAAATATCACGCGGCTCGGACGCGCGCCGGGGTCTTTGTCGAGGGCCCCGGCCGGGACGATCATGGCCTTGCCGGTTTTGCTCAACCAGGGCATTCGCGCGCCGCAGGTGTCACAGAAGGCCGTGCACCAGTACTTGGCTTCGGGGTGATCGTAGCGGCGCACGCTCTGCTCACCCTGCTCCCAATGAAAATGCGAGGCGGGGACGAACAGCTTAGCTCCATGCGCCGAGCCGCTTTCCTTTCGGCAACGGCTGCAGTAGCAGTACTGAAAGCCGAGGAAGGGGTCCTCGATACGAAAGCGAACGGCCTGACAGAGGCAGGATCCTCGAATGGCTTCTGGCATGGGCCGAGGATAGCCGATCACACCACGCCGTAGGCCAGCATCGCGTCGGCCACCTTGATGAACGCGGCGATGTTCGCGCCCTTGACGTAGTCGACGTAGTCAGAGTCCGCCGTCTGTCCGTAGCGGACGCATCGCTCGTGGATGCCCGTCATGATGTCGCGAAGCAGCTTCTGTAGCTCTTCCTCTTTCCAAGTGATGCGTGCAGAGTTTTGGCTCATCTCGAGGCCGGAAACGGCGACGCCACCTGCATTGGCCGCCTTGCTGGGCGCGAAAAGCACCTTGGCGTCTGTGAAGGCGTGAATGCCACGCTGCTCCGTGGGCATATTGGCCCCCTCGGACACCCCGCGAACGCCGTTGGCGATCATGGTTTCGGCGTCGGAGGTCAGGATCTCATTTTCGGTGGCACAGGGGAACGCCAGCTCAGCCGGGACGGCCCAGGGGCGACCCGGTCGGTGCTCTACGCCGAACTCCTGCGCATACTCGCTGAGACGCCCACGCCGGACGTTCTTGAGCTCTTTCACGAACGCAAGCTTGGTCGCGTCGATTCCCTCCGGGTCGTAGATGAAGCCATCCGAATCGGAGAGCGTCACGGGCTTGCCACCCATCTGCAGAAGCTTCTCGACGGTGTGCTGGGCGACGTTGCCCGACCCGGACACGAGGCAGGTCTTTCCGTCGACGCTGTCGCCGACTCCACTGAGCATGGACTCCATGAAGTAGACGACGCCATAGCCAGTGGCTTCTCTGCGGATGGGGCTTCCGCCGTATTCCATGCCTTTGCCGGTCAGCACGCCGACGAAGCGGTTGGTGATGCGCTTGTACTGACCGAACAAATATCCGATCTCCCGAGCGCCGACGCCAATGTCGCCCGCCGGAACGTCCGTGTCCTCACCCACATGACGGTAGAGCTCGGTCATGAACGACTGACAAAAGCGCATCACCTCGTGGTCCGACTTGCCGCGAGGGTTGAAGTTCGAACCGCCCTTGGCGCCCCCCATGGGCAATCCCGTCAAGCTGTTCTTGAAGGTCTGCTCGAAGGCGAGGAACTTGAAGACGCTTTGACTGACGCTGGGGTGGAAACGAAGCCCACCCTTGTAGGGGCCGATAGCGTTATTATTCTGCACCCTCCAGCCCCGCTGCACCCGGACGTTGCAGTCGTCGTCTTCCCAGCAAACCCGAAAGCTCACCACCCGATCGGGCTCCGCGATGCGCCGAAGGATCTGATTCCGATGGTAGATTTCCTTGTCTTCGATGAAATCGAAGACATTGACCGCAACCTCGTAAACGGCCTGATGGAACTCGCGCTCGCCAGGGTTTCGGCGTTTGACGCCTTCCATGAACTGCTCGAGGTTGACGTGATCCGATACGGCCATGGCGGTTCTCCAAGCTCGCCAACGCAACGCGTTTGCGCAGGCGCGTTGATTCTCTGGCGGTCCGCCTCCACACGCAAGCCCCGCAATGAGGGCTCGGCTTCCTCTCGGGCCTCCTGTCGAACCTCTTGCGCTCGCGCTTCCGTTCGGTGCGGCGGCGCGCGGTGCGGGACTCCCCTCTCGCGCCGATTGAGGCTGAGAGCGATCTGCCGACGGCTAGTCGCCTCACGGTCGACGGGTGGAAAGATCGCGCACGGAGCCTGTTCGCGCTGCGGTCCTGCACATTTGCTAACAATTCGACTTGCACTGATGCTATGAGTGGCAGGCAAGAGGGGGGACTGAACGCATGGGTGTACGAAGGGTCGTTTTCACGCAGAAAGGCGGAGTCGGAAAGTCGAGCATCGCGTGTAATCTCGCGGCCATCAGTGCGAGCCGCGGCATGCGCACGCTCGTGCTCGATCTCGACGTCCAGGGCAACGCCACCGAGTACCTGCTCGGCCGTCGCCCCGAGGATCTCGAGGACACTATCGAGGGGTTCTTCGAGCAGACCTTGGGCGTCAGGCTCCGCAAAGGCCGGAACCCGGCTGACTTCGTGCACAAGACTCCATTCGACAACCTGTCCGTCATGCCGGCAGGAGCAGGCCTCGACATGCTCGTCCAGAGGCTCGAGGCACGGCAGAAAATCTACAAGCTGCGGGACGCGCTCCGAATGCTCGACCGCACCTTCGAGCGAATCTACGTGGACACGCCTCCGGCCATCAACTTCTACACGCGCTCCGCGCTGATCGCTGCCGATCGCTGCATCGTACCGTTCGACTGCGACAGCTTCTCCCGCCGGGCGCTGTACCAAGTGCTCGAGACCATCAACGAGCTTCGCGAGGACCACAACCCCGCCCTCTATGTCGAGGGTATCGTCATCAACCAGTTCCAGTCCCAGGCCAACCTGCCACAGCGCCTGCGTAACGAGCTGGTCGAAGAGGGACTGCCGGTTCTGGAGACCGCGCTCTCGGCCTCCGTCAAAATGCGTGAGTCGCACGATGCCGGAGTGCCGCTCGTGCATCTGGCTCCGAAGCACAAGCTCACACAGCAGCTGATCGAGCTGCATGACGCGCTCGAGAGCAACCGAAGCCAGAGTCGCCTACGCGCCGCCGCCGTGGCCTGAGGCTAGTCGGCGCGCGCCAACGGCGTTCACGCTTAGCTCCGATCTCGCGCGCTGCGCACCTTCAACGAGGGCTTCGTGTTCCGCCTCCCATGCTCTGCGCTGGCTGTTCGAGCCTCGAGGCTCGCCACGGCGAGCAGGCTCATCGCCGTGATCCCGATCGCCCAGGACAGGTAGTAGTACGTTTGAAACTGCTGTCCCCAGCCTCGCAGCGCGACGAACCGAGCGGCGAGCGGTTCGTACCCGGCGAATAGCAGATATCCGGCCGCGCCCGTGAGGAACATGAAGCCAAGCGAAAATCCGTAGAATGGACGCTCTCGCCGCTCGGCGAAGTACAGCAACGGGATCAGAAGAATCAGATAGTAGTAATAAGCCGCCGAGCTGAGAACGAAGACGAAGACAAAGCCGAATGACAATGCGCGGTAGGGCGACTGACTTCGGGCGAAGACCAAGGCCGGCACCGCGATGGCGAGTCTACAGGCCCAGAGGCTAAGGGAATGCGCAAGCCGCAGGGCGGGCTCCTCGGAGAAGCGGCTGCGGGGACTGAAATACTCCGGGACACCGTTGATGAACTCGACGTCGAACAGGGTCGACAGTCCGATGTCCCAGTGCGAGCCCTGCAACTCGTGCAGGCCGATCTTGTGGATCCACTTGCGCCATGCCTCGAAGCCGCCATCGGGCAGCAGCGATCCGACGACGGCCAGTAGGCCCAGTCCCACAAACCAGGCAAAGAAGCGCCGAATGTCGGACCGCTCGTCCGGTTCCAGCCCTTTCGAGCTGAGCCGGGCCAGCAGACCCAGGGCCAGGAAACCGGGAAACACCCGCGAAACGCTGGCCCAAGCTAGGGCTGCACCCGCGGCGCCAGGCTTTCGCAGCTTCATTAAGGCCACGCACAGGACCGCCATCGCGGCGAAGTCCGTTCGAAGAATCGCGCCCTTCAGATGCCCCCAACTCAACAGATAATGCGTGCCCAGGAAGATCACGAGAAGCAGCGCCACCTCGATCCCAAACGCACGCCAGACGAAGAACGCCGCCAGACCCAGGAGCACGGGATCGAGCATCAACATCAGCGCCCTCTGCCAGCGCGTGGCGATATCGAGCGGATTGCTGAGTAGCGTGCCCACTGCGAGGGTCCAGGGAGGGGTTCCATTGTACCCGGCGTCCTCCAGCAGGAGCCTCCAGCGCTCGGACGGCAAAGAATCGCGGAACCAGCCGACGTCGGTCTTGAACTCTTCCCAGCGGGTTTGGCTGAACCGAGCTCTTTGCGCTTCCGCTTCCGGCAGGACGTCCTCGGCGCTCGAGAAGCTGTAGTCCGACAGGGAGCGGAGCTCCCGCCCTTGCAGCGCCTGCTCGCCGACCGTTTCCAGGTCCGCCGAGAGCGTGGCGAGGTACAACCCCTCGTAGCCAAGCTCCGACGCGTACTTGGTGCCTAGATAGTAGTGGTAGCTGTCCCACTCGTTCACGTAGCTGCCGTAGCGGAACCGGCCATAGTCCAGGTAGTTCGCAATCGAAACGATGGCCGCGAAGCTGAGAAACACGAGCAGGACCGTACGCAGCCGAGCCCGAAGCGGCGGTAGCCACGGCAGGACGGTCAGGAGTAGAAACATGATCCCGCCAATCCACCAGGCCGGCGGCCAGCCGTGGATCGGGTCGCTAGAGGTGGGGAGCTGGTCGGTCAGCCAGGCGGGAGACCACAGGAGCATCGCTCGAGAGCATAGACGATGAAAGGGATCTCGAACGAAAGACTAGTTTCCTAGATTAGCCATGAGTGCCCCGATTTCGTGAGGCGCGGCGGCAGAAGGTCGCCCCGGGTCGCAGGCTGTGCGACGATCGCTCCCGCATCATGGACACTCGGGGAGCAGAGAGCAGGGGGACGTTGCTCGGCTTGCCCATCGCGGCACCCGCCTGGAGCGCTTTGTGGGCTCTGGTCTTACTGGCCTGTTATGGGCTCTCGATGAGCCGGAGCTTGTCGCTCTACGACAGCCCCGAGCTCGCGCTCGTCGCCGCACAGTTCGGCCTCGGCCACCCCTTCGGCCAGCCTCTGCACAGCATGCTCGGCGGTCTGCTCGCGCGCATCCCCGGGCTCGACCCGCTCCTCGCCATCAATGGACTCTCGGCCTTGGCCGGGGCGGCCACGCTCGTTCCCGTCACCAGCCTCAGCGAAGCCTGGATTGGCCACGCAGACGTGCGGGCGCTCCGTTGGGTGCCACCGAGCCTCGCCGCTCTCGGGCTTTACCTGCCGCTCTGGGAGCCCGCGACCCGCATCGAAGTGTACAGTCTGGCCACATTCTTCGGCCTGTGGGCGACCGCCCGCTTGATCCACGCCTGGCTGGATCGGGAAACGCGACCCGTGCCTTTTTTTCTCGCCGGTCTCGCTCTAGGCCTATCCGCAAGCGCAAACCCGGTGTGCGCGGCCGTGGTCGCTGCGGCGGTCGCCCCGGCGCTCCTCTTTGGCGCAGCCCGCGGGCGCATCAAGCTGTGGGCACTCGGCATCACGGCACTCGGCGCCTCTCTGGGGCTCCTTTGCTACCTGTACGTTTTGGCGGTGGCCACTCGGGAAGACGTCTTGGTCTGGGGGGCCCCCCGCGACTCGCAATCGCTGTGGCACTACTTCAGCGCTGCCGACTTCGCCGAGAAGCAGGTCCAGACGCTCGGCGAGTGGGGTGCGCAAGTCACCTCCCTAATGGTCTGGTCGGTGCACACGGGACTGGCGCTGCTTCTTCCCGTCGGACTCTTGGGGTACCTCTCGTTCACTTCGCGACCTGCGCTCGGCCTCGGGGTCTGGCTCATCAGCCTGACCCTCGTCGTCGCGTTCATCTCGCACAATGGCGTTTTTGCGCCGGACGTCCTCGACTACCTGGGCTACTTGGCGATTCCGACCTGGCTCGCCGCCTCGGGCGCTTGTGCATGGGTCGTCAGGCTGGCCTCTCGAGGCACCCTCTACGCCGCCCTGGCTCTGGTCGCGCTGGCCTCGTTCGCAATGCTTTGGCCTCCGACCGTGTTCGGCCGCACACGCCACAGGGACAGGGTGACGCAGGACCTGGCGCAGGAAGCCCTGAACCGTGCGCCCCACGATGCACTGCTCCTCGTCGAGCACGACCACTGGGTCGGCCCCCTCTTGTATCTGCAAGAGCAGGAGCGGGTGCGACCAGACGTGACCGTCCTGGCCTACGGCCTGGCGAGCAGCAGCTGGTACTGGGAACACGTGTACCGTCGTCACCCCGGGCTCGAGCCCTTCGAGCTGCGCGGACCGGGTGGGCGCAGCGCTCGTGTTCGGCGCTTCATCGACGCGAACGCAACACGTCCCGTGCAAGTCGAGCACATCGGGCTGGCGGCGCCGCTTGGGCTCGGCGTCTGCCCCTCAGCCTGGATGCTCGATGTGTCCGAGTCCTGCAGCCCCGAAGCCAATCTCCTAGAGCTACCGATCTGGCTTGCCTCCCAAGTCGCGGCCCTACACCAGGGATCCCCTGGCACCGATTCCATGGTAGCGCTCGTGGCTTTTCGACGCGGTCACGACCTGTGGCTCCTAGGCCTGCCGCGGGCGGCCATCGCAGCCCTGCTCTCAGCTTCGCCCGACGCGCTCGAGCAGACCAGATCTCTGGACCTGACGCGCGTCCCGACACGGCAGGCGCCTCGGCCGTCGGTCCCGGCGCCGCAGTACGAACCACAGGTGGCCCTGGGCCACCCAGCTCGAAACCTGCACTATGCGAGCAAGATGGCGCGGCAAACCGGCGCGACCGAGCTGGCCGACGCCTTGCAAGCGCTGTGCGACGAGCTCGGCCCGGTACGAGAGATCAGCCCGTGAGCGGCGAGACGATGCCCCGGCTCAAAGGCCTTCGGAGAGCAGCGACTTCGCGATGGTCTCGAGCTGAATGAACGAGGTCCCCTCGTAGATCTTTCCGATCTTCGCGTCACGCAGATACTTTTCGGCCGGACATTCCTTGGTGAAGCCGATGCCGCCGTAAAGCTCGAGGCACTCGCTGGCCGCACGCTCGCCGACTTCGCTGGCCATCCATTTGGCCATCGCGGCCTCCCTCTGAAAAGGGAGGCCGGCGTCCTTGCGGCGCGCAGCGTCCCAGACGAGCAAGCGTGCTGCCTCGAGCTCGGTGGCGCAGCGGGCCAAGCGATGACGTACAGCCTGGAACTCCGCGATCTTTCGCCCGAACTGCTCGCGCTCCTGCACGTAGGCGAGCGCCCCCTCGATGGCCCCCTGCCCCACGCCAATCATCTGCGCGCCAATGCCGATGCGCCCCTCGTTCAGAGTTTCGATGGCCACCTTGTAGCCCTTGCCCACTTCACCGATGACGTTCGCGCTCGGGACGCGCACGCCCTCGAGGATGAGCTCGCAGGTGCTCGAGGCCCGGATACCGAGCTTGTCTTCTTTTTTGCCAACGCTGAAGCCCGGCATGTCCCGCTCCACCAAGAAGGCAGTGATGCCTCGGTAGCCGGCCTCGGGGTTCGCGTTTGCGAACAGCAGATACAAACCGGCCTCGGCGGCGTTCGTAATCCACATCTTGTTGCCGTCGAGGACCCAGTCGTCGCCGTCCTTTCGCGCGCGGCACTGCAGCGCAAAAGCGTCGCTGCCCGAGCCAGCCTCGGAGAGCGCATACGCTCCCACGACGCCGTCCAGCATCATCCGGCCGAACGCACGCTGCTGTTGCGCCTCGGTCCCCCAGCGCTTGATGGCGTTGATGAAGAGGGTGTTCTGAACGTCACAGACCACGCCCACTGCGGCATCGACCCGCGCGATTTCCTCGATGGCCAGTATGCTCATGAAGAAGCTGCCACCTGCGCCCCCGAGGCTTTCGTCGATTTCGATCCCCATCAGCCCCATGTCGAACAAGGCCGGCAGCACCTCGGGCCTGAGTTTCGCTTCGCGGTCCATCTCAGCGACGAGGGGGCGAATCCGCGCATCGGCGAAATCGCGCACGGCGCGTCGGAAAATCAGCTCTTCTTCGCTCAGCTGGCTCAGCGGAAGATGCATCATGTCTAGGCTACCTTTCGTTCTTGCTTCACGCCCGCGTCGTAGCTGTAAAAGCCGCGCCCCGTTTTGCGGCCGAGCCAGCCAGCGGCGACATAGTTTCGGAGAATCGTCGGTGGACGGTACTTGTCCTCGCCAAGCTCGCGCAGCAAGACCTCGCCGATGAACAAACAGGTGTCGAGTCCGATGAGATCGGCGAGGCTCAACGGGCCCATCGGGTGCGAAAGACCGAGCTTGGCAGCCTGGTCGATGTCTTCGACGCTCCCGAGCCCCTCCTGTAGAGCGAAGCAGGCCTCGTTGATGAACGGAATCAACATTCGGTTGACGATGAAACCCGGCACGTCCTTCGTGGTGATGCTCGTCTTGCCCAGCCGGTCGGACAAAGCACGCGTGACCTCATAGGTTGCTTCGTTCGTCTGCAACGCGCGGACGATCTCGACGAGCTTCATGCGCGGGACCGGATTCATGAAGTGCATCCCGATGACCTGCTCCGGACGACTCGTGACGCCGGCGAGTTTGGTCAGCGAGATGGACGAGGTATTGCTCGCCAGAATGGCCTCAGGCTTCACTTGCGCGTCGAGCTCGGTGAAGATGCGCTGCTTGAGGACTTGATCTTCGGTGGCAGCTTCGACCACGAAGTCGCAGTCGGTCAGGTCCGGCATCTGACTCGTCGGCACAATCGCGCGCAGCAGCTGTCGGGCGGCCGACGCTTCCACCAGGCCCTTGTCGACGAGCCTCCCCAGGTCCCGGTCCAGCGCGTTCATGGACTTGTCGAGAGCGGCCTCATTCAAATCGAGTAGATGCACCCGCAGACCCGCCGCTGCTGAAACCTGCGCGATCCCCCTGCCCATCTGCCCAGCGCCAACGACGCCGACGTGTTTGATCTCCAGGCGTGAGGCCATGCCCCCTCCTCGTGTTACTCAAGTTTGTAAACGTGCTGTAAAGCCATGTACTAGCCGAGCGCCCTTCGCTCGCAAGCCCTTTTTTCCTGGAGCGAAGTCTCAGCGCTTGGCGGCGAGCACGACTCGGTTCCGACCACGGCGTTTGGCCGAATACAGCGCCTCATCGGCCGCATCGAGCAACGCACTCAGCGAGTGTCCGTCCGACGGCACGGAGGCCACCCCAAAGCTTGCCGTCACCCGCAACTCCGGTGCAGCCGCGACTTCCATGAGCTCGATCGCTCTGCGGCATCGCTCGGCCGCGGCCGAAGCCTCACGGACGTCTGTATTGGGCAGGTACAGCACGAACTCCTCGCCCCCGAGCCGACCCAGGATGTCGTCGCTCCTGAGGCTGGCCCGCGCGGTCTTCATCGCCATTCGGAGCACCGCGTCCCCCACGGCATGGCCATACCCGTCGTTGACGCTCTTGAAGTGGTCGATGTCGAGCATGATCAGGGCCGCCGCCGGAGGCTCACGCTCACCCGCGCGGTCCAGGTCGCTCTGTATGAGAGCCAAGCAATGGCGCCGCGTGTAGACCCCCGTGAGCTCGTCGAGCTGTGCAGCCTCGTGCAGGCTGCGATCATCGTGCTTCCAAGGAGCCACTAGGCGGTCTATCACCAGTGCCGTCGGAACGAAGGCAATGAGCAAGCCGGCTCCGTAAGCCAACAGGGTCCCCGCATCGGCCTTGCCATCGATGCTGGCTTCGAAAAAGGGCAAAAACGGTAGAAGACCCGTCCAGCTCGCGAAGTGCAACAAGCCCGAGCAAGCGACGAGACCAAGCATGCCAGCCCCCAAGTAGCGGCGAGGCAACAGGACAAGACCGATGACGAGCGTCGTGATGACGATCAGACTGGAAATCGCCGAAAACGGGCCGAGCAGGTAGCAAATGAGGGCCTCGGAGGGGACGAACAGAGTCACCGTCCACAAGAACAAGCCCGGGCCGCGAAACTCCGGCGTCAGCAAGCGCGAGCCAGCGATGTAGACCGTCACCCAAAGCAAGAGCAAGCCCATGGCCGTCCACTTCGCAGCGAGCATCGAGGGCTCCGGGAGCGGTCCTCTGATGTAAGGCCGGCCGTCGAAGCCAATGAGCATCACCGCGAAAACGAGGGCGAGCAGCACGGTGTTCGCCTGAGTGAAACGTGAGCGTTCGGCGTAACTCCAAGAAAAAGGAGATCCCGTCGGCATTAGCCGGCTCTGCAGAGGTGTCAGGGACTGGCTCGGGCGTTCCGCCGGGCCGGACGCAACTGTCAGCCGTGCCGCTGCCGACGGCCGTTCATCCCCTTGATAGCTCCCTGCATGCTCGGGCACGCCATCGTGTTGAGCCACGGTATCAGCCTAACAACTTCGTTGTTGGGGCGCGAATGTTGGCTCTAAACAAACACTCCGTGTCGCTGGCGCAAAGCTGAGGCCTGCCGGCTACGCGCTCAATGAACGCGTAGGCAGAGAAAGTTGCCCCCATTCGAGATTGCGGCGCCCACGGTCCCAAGCACAGCCGGCGCCCCCGAGAAGCCGTAGCCACTTTCGGCTCGCCCAATCTCGGCGCCGTCACTCAAGCGCAAGCTCAGCAATGAGCCCTGAGTCTCTCCGTACATCAGCGTGCCGGACTCCGTCACCACAGGCTGCGTCGGCGCGCCACGCTCGTTGGCTCGTGTCCATCGTACTTCGCGCGCTACAGGATCAAAAAGCAGGACGCCGCGACGCGCCGAGGCGATGACGAGCATCGGTCCGGCTGCGGCGAGCGCCACGACTCCCCCGAGCTGCGGCTCACGCCACTGCACGGTCCCACTTGCGGGGTCAAGCGCGTATAACCCGCCATTGAAAGAGGCCACGTACAGCACGCCGTCGATCAGAACCGGCGTGGTGTCGACATCCAAGAACTGCGGTACGTCGCCGGGACGCAAATCCACGTCGACGCTCGTGTCGAGCTCCCATAAAAGCCGGCCGTCGATGGCATCGATGGCTACGACCGCACCGTCCGTGAAGCCCGTGAAGAGACGCCCGCTGTCGAGCAAGAGGCCAGCGTGACCGGCAATCGTGATCTCCTCGATGGGCTCCTTCTCGTACGTCCACAGAATGCGTCCGTCATCGCGCGCAAGCGCGTGCACGATGTCGTTCTCTCCCACGACATACACCGCATCGTCTGTCACCACCGGCGCATTGCGAAGCGCCCCGGTCAGATTCGTCTTCCAGCGCAGCTCGCCGGCAGCATCCAAAGCGTGGAGATGACCGTCCACGGCGGGCACGAAAACGCCCCCGGCGAAGTCGGCCGTCGGCGGCCCCTCGACCGGTGCCCCCACGTCGTAGACGAAGTCCCTGCGCCCATTGAGCTGAAACCCGAAGAGATTGCCCTCCGTGGTGCCAATGTAGATTCGATTGTGGGAGGGATCGAACCCAGCGGTTCCGAGCTCGACGGGGATGAACTTGCTGTCCAAAGGGTCGGTCAGCTGCTCATGCCAACGAACGTCGAAGGCCCCCTCGCCAGGGCGCGGATACGCTTCCCTGGCTTGAAGCCAGCCGTAGTCGTCAATAGACGTTCCGCCCACCAGCTGCTGCTTCGGCTTGGAGCCTCCGCAGGACGCAAGCGCCCAGACGAGCGCCCCGATCAGATACTCTGTGCGCATCGTCAACGCGCTGGCTGCAAAGCCTGTTGCTGCTGTATCAGCCGCTCGAGCTGCTGCGCGTCGAATTCTTCCGAACGCGGCTCACCACGGTCCATCACCGCCAGTCGGGCCTCGAGCTGCTGGCGGGTGAACGGGAGGCTGATGGCGTCCTCTTCGTTGAGCTCGGCCAGCGCGGCCGTGAAGCGCTCGCTCGCCTCCTCGTCCTTACCCTGGGCGACCAGCAGGCGACCCTGCTGGTATCGGGCGACCGGAGACACTTCTTTCCCAAGCGCACGGAGCCCTTCCAGCTCCTCTATCGCCTTTTCGTAGTTCTGCTGGGCCTCGTAGCTGTAGGCGATGCCCTCGATAGCAAGCCAACGAAGCAACTCATCCTCGGTCCGAGCCGCAGCCAGCGCCTTCTCATAAGCCGTTCGCGAGCTCGCGAAGTCTCCTTGTTCGTAGAGCGCCTTGCCCTCCCCGACCCGCGCCCAGAGCGCTGCCGCCGTGTCGGGATGGGCCTCGCTCACCGACCTGAACCCATCGACGAACGGCGCGAGGCTCGTCGCGTCCTCCGGAACGCCGTCGAGCACCGCGGCCAGCTCGCTTCCGCCAGCGGAGGCTTGCTTGTGGGAGATGCCCCGCCAGCCCAGCACCAGGGCGGCCAGCAGTACCACGACGCCTGCCCCGAGGAGGATCGGTTTCAGGTTCTCCTGCATCCAGTCGCGCGCGACTGCGGCCTGCGCGAGCGCCTTCTCCTCGAGCTCTTCGGCGTCGCGGCCTCGCGCCGCGGCCTTTCGCGCCGCCTTGGCAGCCTGCGCCGCGGCAAGGCGCTCCCCGGGCGTGAGTGGCTTGTTTTGCTCGTTTTCGGCTGAATCGTTGGCCAAGGTCTTCTCCTGCAAATCGGGTCCCGGACTATACACGGGGGCCTTGCCCAGTCAAAGTAGGTAGGCGTGCGGCCGGTGCAAAACCGAGCCTTGCAAACTTCCGAAATCCGTAGGGCTCTGCTAGAGCGCAGCAGTGCATCGCCTGGTCCAGCTCGCTCTAGCGCTCGTCCTCGTAGCGCTCTTGTGCGCGCCAGCCTCCGCCTACGAGGACACGCTGACTCTCGACGCTTCGGTCGGATATTCCGGCCTTCCCGACGGCGATGACCTCCCCGAGCACGGGGCCTACGTCGGCTTGAGCGCGGCTTGGGGGATCAACGACGCCTGGGGTCTGCAGGGGAATCTCGGCTTCAGCCGGCACCCGGACGGCTCTCCTCTGAACATCGGCCTGCTCGGTCTCGAGACGACCTATGTGTTGGACATCGTACGTTTCGTTCCGATGATCGGCGCTGGCATCGACGGCCTCATGACCGTCCGTGACAGGCACGTTCAGGGCGACTTCGCGCTCCATGCGCTCATCGGTTTCGACTTCCTCATCAACCGCGACTGGCTCGTCGGGCTAAACTCTCGCCTCTATTGGATCCCGGCGGAGTTATCGAGCGACCTTCAGCCGTTCATGTTCACCGTCGCTGTACATGCCGGCTACCGGTTCGACCTCTTCTGAGGACTCCTGCTCGCCGAGCCGGATATGCGGACGGAGCTTCGCCAGCTTCGCCGGGCCGATCCCGGAGACCGCAAGCAGATCCTCGATCCGAGCGAACGCCCCATGCCGCCGCCGGTGTTCGACGATGCGTCGGGCGGTCACGGGCCCGACCCCGGGCAGCCGCATCAGGACCGCCGCGTCAGCGGCGTTGAGGTTGAGCACCGAGACCGCAGCTCGGTCGATCGGGCGCGGCCCGGGCCCTAGCTCGGGCTCCGCAGCGGGCTCACTGCGCAAGCTCAACGGCTGAAACGAAAGCAGTGTGGCGAGTCCCAGTGCCAAGACGACCAGCGCCCCGGCCTGTGCTTCAGAGACCCCGCGTGTGCCGGTCACACCGCTTAATCGGACGGCCTCGACAGGCGTTGCCGCTGTCGCCGCTCGCTTTGGCTAGCCGGAGGTCTTCGGGCTGTCGCCGAGACCGAATCCGTCGTGAAGCGACCGAACGGCCTGCTCTGCATGCTCGGCGGAGATCAGGCAGCTGGTTTTGATTTCGCTGGTGCTGATCGCCTCGATGTTGACGCCCTCGTCTGCGAGCAAGCGAAACATGCGCGCCGCGATGCCAGCATGATTACGCATGCCAACGCCGACGATGGATACCTTGGCCACGTCGTCGTCCCGCACGACATCTTCGGCACCCACCGCCCGAACGAGCTCGCTGGCGATCTCCTGTGCCCGGTCCGCATCGTCCTTACTGACCGTGAACGTCAGGTCGGTGTGCCCTTCCTTGGAGACGTTCTGAATGATCATGTCGACCGAGATGTGAGCCTCGGCGAGCGGCTCGAACACACTGGCGACCACGCCGGGGTGATCGGGCAGCGCACGCACCGTGAGTTTCACGGCCTTGGTGTCGGCCGCGACGCCAGCCACGACCACCTTTTCCAATAGATGTTGTTCGTCGGTCACGATCGTTCCCTCCGACTTCGAGAAAGTCGAGCGCACGTGAAGCGGCATGCGGTGTTTCATCGCCAGCTCCACCGAGCGAATCTGCAAGACCTTTGCGCCCAGTGAGGAGAGCTCGAGCATCTCCTCGTAGCTGATGGTCCGAATCTTGCGCGCGTTGGGGCAAACGTTGGGGTCGGTCGTGTACACGCCGTCCACGTCCGTGCAGATGTCACAGACGTCCGCTTTGACAGCGGCCGCGATTGCGACAGCCGAGGTGTCCGAGCCACCGCGGCCAAGTGTGGTGATGTTGCCGTAGGCGTCGGTGCCCTGAAAGCCTGCGACCACCAGAACCTGCGCTGAATCTAGGTGCGAACGGAGCGCCGCGCCGTCAATTGTGCGGATGCGCGCCTTGGTATGGGCACTGTCGGTGAGGATCCTTGCCTGGTGACCGAGCAGCGAGCGAGCCGAAACGCCCATCTCGTTGAGCTTGATGGCGAGCAGCGCCGCGCTCACCTGTTCGCCGCTCGCCACGAGCACATCCATCTCTCGCTCGACCGGTCGCGCGCAAAGCTCGCGCCCCATGGAAAGGAGGCGGTCGGTCTCTCCGGCCATCGCACTCACCACGACGATGACCTGATGCCCCTCAGCCACGGTCTCCGCGACCCGCTCCGCGACGTGACGGATTCGGTCCAACGAGCCGACGCTCGTCCCACCATATTTCTGAACCACCAGGCTCATGAGGCCGCGAAGGATAGCCGCCGAAACGCATACGGCAACCGCCTTCCTCTTGCGGGAGTTTGGGCCGTTTCAGGCCAAATCGGAGGACTCATTGCCCTCGCCGTCTGGCCAGATAGCTGGGCAGGGTCAGCGGCCCAGGCTCGTGCGTCAGCAGGTGAAAGCAGACACCCAGCAAACACACGTTCTTGATGAAATTGCTTCGCTGGTAGACGTCCCAAAGCCAGAGATCGGGCGCGGCCACGAACTCGGGCACCTGCAACATCCCGGGCACGTGGATGAGTAGGGTGACCACAATCAGGAAGAGGCCGAGCAGGATGGCCCCCTCCTGGACTCGTATCCCAAGCGCGATGCTCCCCCCACCGAAGAGCAGGATGACTCCGGACGCAACCGAGGCGAAGCGCTTGGCCGGCATCCAGGCCGGCATGAGCTTCTGGATGAGCTGGTCATCGAAGAGGTGCTCCGCACCCAGCACGATGAAAATGCTGCTGAAAAAGAGACGAAAAACTAGCTCGGAGACGTCCCGGTTGACGAAAGTCTTCATCGCGGTGGCCTGACCTGCCGCTCCATAGCACGACCGAGCATGCCACCCGCAAAACCTGAGCCCGGTCTCGGCCCAAACGGGCTATGATCGGGGCGAAGTGAGCCCTCGATTCCTATGCATGGCCCTGCTCGCCCTTTGCGTGGGCTGTTCGAAGGGCGCGGATTCGACGCAATCGACGCCAAGTCCCGTCGATCCCACGCTCGGCGCGCGGCAGCAGATGGTGCGCACACAGATCCAGGCCCGTCAGGTTCGCGACCCGCACGTCTTGGCCGCCATGCGCACCGTCCCCCGAGAGGCCTTCGTGCCGGCGTCGCTCAGGTCGATGGCCTACGAAGACCGGCCCTTGCCGATTGGCTACGAGCAAACGATCAGCCAGCCTTACATCGTCGCGCTGATGAGCGAGCTGGCCGCGCTGCGCCCGGGGAACCGGGTGCTCGAAATCGGAACCGGCTCGGGGTATCAGGCGGCCGTGCTGGCCGAGCTCGGCGCTGAGGTGTTTTCGATCGAGATCATCGAGCCACTGGCCCTCCAAGCCGCGCAGACCCTGGATCGGCTCGGTTACCGGGTACAGGTTCGTTCCGGCGACGGCTACCAGGGCTGGCCTGAAGAGGCGCCCTTCGATGCCGTCATCGTGACCGCCGCCCCGGCTGAAGTGCCCGAGCCCCTGAAGCAACAGTTGCGAGAAGGTGGGCGGCTGATCATTCCGGTGGGCACCCATTCTCAGGAGCTGCTCAAGATCACGCGCACGGCCAGTGGGTTCCGAGAGGACCGGGTCATTCCCGTGAGCTTCGTGCCCATGACTGGACGAGCGCAGGAGTAGAGCTTCGCCGCGCTCGGTGCGCTGCGCATTCGACTGCGCGCCTTCTATTCTTTGCCCGGAGCCTGCTCAGCAGGCCGATCGTCGTCGGCTGGCGAGTCCTGCGACGCGGGCGGCTTTGGGGCACGCTTGGGTGGCTCCCCGTAGTCCGCCAGAAGCTTTCGGCTGAGCTTGTCGAGCAGCATGCGTTCGATGTAGCTCGGCATGGCCGGAATCTGAACCAGCACGCGAATCCCCTCGCCTTGCTTGGCGGTCTCGACGAGCTCGACGCTCCCCGGGTACCCACGCTCCCCGTCCTTGTACTCGAACATGAAGTACCCGACGTCCTTGTCGCGGTCCGTGATCGCAAAACCCTGGTCCACGCGAATCAGCCGGATCGCGGAACGCCAAATCTGTTCGTACTGGTGGCCATAGTCCTCGCTACTCTTCGCCTGGCCGGACGCGGGCCAAAAGAGCACGATGCACAAAGGGAAAGCCACCCATGAAGCAGGCACGAAGCTACGCTACCTCGCTCTTGGGTCCTGACCAAAAAACGGAGCGCGCCCAGTCAGCGTTCAGGCAGCTACTCTCCCCTCGAGAATGCAACGCGGATGCTCACTCAAGAGCCGGCTTGCCCGCTCCTGACCGACGAGCTCGTGGAGGCGCTCGATGCCCTGCGCAACGACGCTCAGTTGCCTTGGCCGATGGCAGTCGCTGCAGGCGGCGTAGTAGACGTCCTCTTCGAGCATCCGTTCGGCCGCCCGCTGCGGCCAGCGGCCGTACTCGCCGCTCAGGGACATCAAGTCGAGCATGGGCAGGGCCCCCGCTCCGCGGATCGCTTTCAGCGGTTCCGAGCTCTCGAAAAACGGTCGACAGCGCTCCGGATGGGCCAAGACCGGGCGAATTCCGCGTACGGTCATCAAGAAGAGTAGTCGCTCGATCTGGAGGGGGACCTGCCGCTCAGGGAGCTCGACGAGCAGCGCGTGCCCCCCGGGATAAGGAACGGCCTCTCCCCGTTCGAAGAGCTGCCAGAACACGTCGTCGAAGAAGTGCTCGGCACCGAGCCCGAGCTCGGGCATTTTGGCCAGGCCCTCGGTCTCGCCGGCAAAGCTGCGCATCGCCTCTTGCAAGCCGGACTTTCGGTTATCGAACATGGCCGTGCGAATGTGCGGGGTCGCGACCACGCGGGCGTAGCCGAGATCGCGCAGTCCGCGGCACAGCGCAATGCCGTCTTCCAAGCTCGTCACGCCATCGTCGATTCCCGGAAGGTAGTGACTGTGCAGGTCGATGTATTCAGCCGGCATTGGGCCCCTTGGGCTTGCGGCGCGACTCGAACACCGGAGCGATCTCGCGCAGCAAGGGAAGGAGCTTTTCACGCGTATTGAGGGCGGGGTCGTCCAGAACGCGGTCGAGCAGGTGACGCAGGACTTCGCCGACCACCGGCCCCGGACCGCCCTTGAGCGCCCCGATCACGTCTTTGCCATTGACCGCCAAGTCCTGGGTCGTCAGCGCGTTCCCCTGAGCGAGGGTCTCATTGACGCGGGTCCGAAGCTCTTCGAGCGCAGCCAGCTCTTCACGGACCTCCCGACCCTTACCCAGGGCATCCGCGTGACCAAGCCGAAGCAAAGGCTCCACCCGTTCGGCCCCAACCCGCTTGATGAATCGCCGAACCGCCGCGTCGCTCCAGCTGCTGTCGTAGCAAATCAAGTGATGGCGAACCAAGTCGACGATGAGCTCCCTTTCACTGTTGGAAAAGCGGTATTCGCGAAGCCAGCGGTCCGCGATGTCCGCCCCCAGCTTCTCGTGGTGGTAGAAGGTCCAGTCGCCAGTCTTGTCCGAGTGCGCCCGTGTCCTCGGCTTGGCGATGTCGTGTAACACGGCCGCCACGCGCTCGATGGGTCCGCCATCCGAAGCGTCCAGCACGTGCATCGTGTGGTCCCAGACATCGTAGGCATGCCAGCGGTTCTGCTCGCAGCCCACCTGCTCCAGCAGCTCCGGCAAAGTCACTTCGAGGATTCCGGTTCTCTTCATGACTTCGAAGGCGCGAGACGGCGCCCTGGCCTTCATCGCCTTCAACCACTCCTCACGGACCCGCTCCGGGCTGACCTTGCGGTAGACGGGCAAGGCACCCCGAAAAGCGGCCTCCGTGCTTTCTTCGAGCTCGAAATCGAGCGTCGCCACAAATCGCGCACCTCTCAAGATTCGGAGCCCATCCTCTTGAAATCGCAGGGAAGGCTCGCCCACGGCGCGCAGCAGCTTCCGCTTCATGTCTGCCAAGCCCCCGAAGGGGTCGACCACATGTGCCGTGAGCGGATCGTAGGCGATCGCGTTCACGGTGAAGTCCCGGCGGGCCAGATCGAGTTGGATGTCCTGCACAAACTCGACCTGGTCGGGACGCCGTCCGTCGGTGTACACGCCGTCTCCGCGCAGGGTGGTGACCTCGTAGGCGCCTCCCTTCCACAGAACCGTGACCGTGCCGTGCTCGATGCCTGTCGGGATGACCCGGCGGAAGACCTCCTGCACCTTCTGAGGCTTGGCACTGGTCGCGATGTCCCAGTCTTGGACGGAAACCCCGCGAAGCAGGTCCCGGACACAGCCTCCGACGACCCAGGCGCGCTCCCCGGCTTCGCGGAGCTTTTCGCAAAGCTGGAGCACGGGCGGATCAATTTGCTGAGGTAGCGTGTCAGGGCTCACGCAGAGTCGATACCTCTAGGGACTATGCGGCGCAATATTCGCTCTGGATAGACACACATGGGCCGTTGTTGTACACCGGACAGCTGCACCCTTGGCTCGTCAGGGAAACCCAAGTTACACTCCATAAATCCGCCGAATCTCTATGAAAAAGCTTTGGAAGCCCTTGCTTGGATTGGTCGTCGTCCTTGCTGCGTTCACCGTCTCGTTTGGCTGGCCGCGTGAGAACGGGCTCCAAATCGACATCGACACATCCCCGCGCGCTCGTGCGGCGGGGCAGATGCAGCCCTGGGACCTGACCAAGCTCCGCGTCATGAATCGCGCCATCTTGGAAGTCAACGAGAGCTACGTTGACCCGACACGCGTTGATTACCAGCGGATGATGCTCGCCAGCCTGAATGCCGTGCAGCGAAGCGTCGCCCCCGTTCTGGTCGACTATGACGACAGCGCCAAGCGCATGATCGTCCAGGTCAACAGCGCGCGGCAGGAGTTTCCGATCGCGGACGTAGACAGTCCCTGGGAGCTCGCCAGCCGGTTTCGCAACGTCTTTGGCTTTCTGCAGGAACAGCTCAGAGACGAGGTCGACCTCGAGCTGCGCGACGTGGAATACGCGGCCGTAAACGGCATGCTTCGCACACTCGATCCGCACACCGTGCTGCTGACTCCCGAGGTCTTCGAAGAGATGCAGACGAGCACGCGCGGCGAGTTCGGTGGACTCGGCATCGTCATCTCGATTCGTGACGGACACCTCACGGTCATCAAGCCCATGCCCGGCACGCCCGCCTTTGAGGCAGGCCTCAAGCGCAACGATCGCATCGTCAAAATCGAAGACGAGTCCACCCTGAACATGCCGCTGAGCGAAGCGGTTGAGCGACTCCGTGGCGCCCCCGGGTCCAAAGTCCAGATCTACATCACCCGCAAGAACGAAAAGACCGACAAATGGTCGGCCCCGAGGAAGGTCGAGCTGACCCGGGCTGTGATTCACATCGACTCGGTCGAGCATCGGATGCTCAAGAAGTCGATCGGGTACGTCGAAATCAACAACTTCCAGGGCAACACCTACGATGACCTACGAAAGGCCCTCGCAGATCTGCACGAGCGCGGGATGAAGGGCCTCGTGCTCGACCTGCGCAGCAACCCTGGTGGCCTGCTGGACCAGGCAGTCCGCGTGGTGGACACCTTCCTCACGGGCGGTCCCATCGTCACGACCTCGTCTCAGGACCCGCAGCAGCGCGAGGAAAAATTCGCGCGCCGTGGTGGCACGGAGCCAGACTATCCGGTGGTCGTCCTCATCAATGGAGCCAGCGCATCGGCGAGCGAGATCGTCGCCGGCGCGCTGAAGAACCACGACCGGGCGCTGATCATTGGGGAGCAAAGCTTCGGCAAGGGCTCCGTCCAGGTGCTTTACAACTTCCAGGACGGCTCGGCCCTCAAGCTCACGGTGGCGCAGTACCTCACCCCGGGCGACATCTCGATTCAAGGCGTCGGTATCGTCCCGGACATCGCGATTGCGCCGATGACCGTCGACCGCGATGACATGGACCTCAAGGTCGATGAGACCTTCATCCGCGAGAGCGATCTTCGCTCACACCTCACGCATGAAAGCGCGAGCGACACTCAGCTGCCATCGGTCGTGATGGGTTACTACCTCGATAACGAGCTGCGGCAGCGACTGCGGGAGGCAGAGCCCAACGAAGAGGAAAATGAAGACGAAGAAGCCTTCTTGATCAAGTTCGCTCGTGACCTGGTCGCCGGCGCGCAATCGTCGAACCGCGAACAGATGTTAGAGGATGCCGGACCGATCATCGCCGAGGTCCAGAAGCAAGAAACGGAAAAGGTCGTCAAAGAGCTGAAGTCCCTAGGCATCGACTGGACCGTCGGCCCAGACAAGGGGACGAGCACAGTCAACGCCGTCGCCACCACGAGCGCCGGGAAGCGCCCCGCGATGGCCGGCGATTCACTGTCCCTCACCGTGAAGGTCACCAACACGGGAAACAGCACCTTGTATCAGCTTCGGGGCCTCACCCGCAGCGACAACCGGCTCTTCGATGAGCGCGAGCTGGTGTTCGGCAAGCTCGCTCCGGGCGAAACGCGCTCCTGGTCTACGACCCTCGGAATCTGCCGCACCGAGGAAGACGAGCGCCTGTGCCGGATTCCGCGCGACACCATCGACCGGGCCGACGGAATCCGCATTGAATTCGAAGAAGCGCATGGGCATGCACCCGAGCCGATCGAGGTTCGGACAGCCATTTCAGCCCTTCCGAGCCCACGCTTCGCCTACTCGACGCAAATCGAAGACAACGTCCGAGGCAATGGCGACGGCAAGATCCAGGCGGGCGAAGAGGCGACCGTGTACTTTCAGGTGAAGAACCTGGGACCAGGGCGGACCTACGACGTACAGGCGAACATGCGAGTCCTAGGCGGCCGGGGAATTCTCCTTCGCGATGGTCGCTTCCAGAGGAAGGAAATCAAACCTGGCGAAGAGTGGGTAGTCCCGTTCACCTTCCAGGTGCTTCCAGATTTCGAAGGCGAAGAAGCGAAGCTTGAAATTGGCTTGATCGACACTGACCTCAACGTCGCCATGGGGGAGCGAATCAATTTGCAGGTGTCAGGCCACGACTCGAGTGTCACCGCGAACACGAAGAGGGTCGTAGAAATCAAGAAAGGTAAGCCGATGCTCGGCTCCCCGCGGGCAGACGCGCCGGCCATCGCACACGTGGCGGCCGATTCGCGGTTCACGAGCACCGCGACGGTCAATGGATTCGAGCGCATCGAGCTGGGCGATGGCAGGCCCGCATGGGTTCGCAGCTCGAACGTGAGCGTCGTGAAGGGCAAGGTTGACCCGAAGCCACAGGTGGAGCTCGCCTTCGACAAGTCCGCACCCCAAATCGAGATCGAGGTCGACCAGAGCTACGTGACCCGGAGCGACGTGTTCCGGATTCGCGGGAAGGTCACCGATTCGGACAAGGTACGGGACCTCTACATCTTCTCGGGCGGCCGAAAGGTCTTCTACGAGTCCAACCAAGACAGCACGACGCCCCGCTCCCTGGTCTTCGACTCGGAAGTTCCGCTTCAGCCTGGGCTCAATACCATCGTCGTGGTGTCACGCGAAGATGACGACTCCTCCGCGCGACGAGCTTTCGTCGTCCGGCGGGACGCTGACGACGGCTCCTTGCTGGAAACGCCGAAGTTCGACGACGAGCTCTTCGGCAACGGGCACTGAGAGCGGCCTCGCTGAGCTGGCGACGCTGGTCCGACCGCAGTTCTCACTCGCGCGAAAACAGAACGGCGAAGCGGTCCGCGCCTGGCGGCATCTCGTTACCCGCACGGGCATATCGCCAGAGCAGGGGCGCCACGCAGTCTACCGCGGTCCGGAGCGGCACACGCGGCGACGCGCGAAGTTCCTTCGAGTGAACTACAGGTTCGATCGCTATCCTCTTGATTTTGCTTTGGTTCCAGATGATACGCATGACCTCGACGAAGCTCCCATGAAGCGGCCTTATCAGCTCCACTTCGCCCTCGCTGTCGTCTCCACGAAGATTGGCCTCCGCCGTGCCCGCGGCAGGCCGACCGAATCTCAAGCTCAAGAGACCCGCCAAGCGGGCAGCCAGGTCCAGATCGTCTTCGACGGCTAGGAACGCAGCCAGAACGTCTCTCGGATCGTGACTGTCCTCGAAAACCGCAGCCGCGAGAGCCTCCCGATCCTTGGCGCTCAGGCCCGCATATGCGAGGGCCAGGGCAGTCAAGGCCTCAGAATCACGACTGCTCTTGGCGAGCAAGCCCGAGAATGCATTGGCCCTGATACGTGACGTGCTGGCCAGCCCAGGGCCTCGTAACCACCGACTCACAAGCGTGGCTATACATGAGCCCGGTCAAAATTCAATATGTAGGATAATGTATTCACATTGACTTCAGTAAGCTCCAGTGTATACAAACGTTATCACCCAGGAGGAGTAATTTGGAGTCCAACAGCACACTCATCGACGAGCACAGCGGCTTCGTTCACCGACTCGCGGGCAAGCTGCAGCGCGAGCTTTCGCTGGCTGGTGAGAAGGACGATCTGGTCGCGTTTGGATACGGCGGATTGCTAGAGGCCTGGCAACGCTTCGATCCGAGCCGAGGCATCCGATTCCAAACGTTTGCCTATTATCGGGTTCGGGGCGCCATGCTCGACGGCGTTCGCCAAATGGCTCAACTTCCCAGGCGCGCGCACGAAAAGATCAAGTCTGAAGCGTCTGGAGCGCTGCACTCGGTCCCGCGCCCGACCGAGCTAGACAAGAGCTTTCACCGGATGAGCGCCATGCTGACCATGGGCGCCGCCCTTCCGAGCTCGCATGAGACAGATAACCCTGAAGCGAAGCTGCTCAAAAGCGAGGGTATCGCACGTCTGACCTCTTGCCTGGCCGAGCTGCCGTCTCGTGAGCGCAGGATCGTGCGTGCGGTCTACTTCGAGGGCCGCAAGCTCGATGACATCGCGTCCGAGCTCGGCATCTCGAAATCCTGGGCGAGCCGCTTGCACAGCAAAGCCCTCTCCGAACTCCGGCGTTCGATGGATGAGGAGTAAGCCATGGTCCTCTGCCGAGCCCAGACTGCGTAGCGATATACGCGTTTACCTAGATCACTGCGTACCAAAGTACGCACTTCGGGCCATTGTGGCGTCGCTGCCTCAGAGTGTGCCTGGGAAGCAATACCCATGTAAAAGCATTACAAAGCAAAGCACGGCGTATCGAGTTATTTGTCATTTTCTTAGGATGGCACGTAATCTGCATCATACTTCGCTCAAGATGGGGGCACTGATGGCGAACAAGGGGCAAGTACCAGGAGCAGACACGCGAAGTCTGCGCATCCTGGCCAAATCCGTCTACCGGGAGCTACGCAACAGCGGCCATAGTCGGTCCGACATCGTCGCGTTCACCAACGCGGTGCTCGAGCTGGTGACGACTGAGCTCCGCGACGCTCAGGAAGCAGCCGAATAGCTCGAGACTTCCGCGTCGCTCACGGCTGAAACCCAAGGGGATCATGGGTCTTTCCGATCCTTGACCCCTCCCTTGGCTGAGCTAAGGTCCGCCCTGCTCAGCGCTGCGTAGGGACGAGGTAGCCGAGAATGAGGAGTCGGTCGATGGGTATCAAGATCGGGATAAACGGATTCGGGCGAATCGGTCGCTGCGTCGCGAGAGTCATCTCGCAGCGGGCCGGAAGCGACATCGAGATCGTCGGTATCAACGACCTGACGAGCGCCGAGATGCTCGCTCACTTGCTGGAGTGGGACTCGGTGCACGGCCACTTGGGACAATCAGTGACCGTGGACGGCGGCGCGCTCAAGTTCGGCGATCAGCGCATTCCGGTGACGGCCGAGCGGGATCCCTCGAAGCTGCCCTGGGGCAAGCTCGGAGCCGAGGTCGTTCTCGAGTGCACCGGCCTCTTTCGCAGCCGCGACGAAGCGGCCAAGCACATCGAAGCCGGCGCCAAGCGCGTGATCATCAGCGCACCGGCACAGGGTGAGGTGGACGGCACCTTCTGCGTCGGAATCAACACTGACCAACTCGACCCCGACAAGCACCGGGTCATCAGCTGCGCCTCGTGCACCACCAACTGCCTCGCGCCGCTCGCGAAGGTCCTTCACGAATCGTTCGGCATCATCAAGGGCCACATGGTCACGGTGCATGCCTACACCAACGATCAGAAGATCCTGGACCTGCCCCACAGCGACCCACGGCGCGCCCGCGCCGCGGCGATGTCGATGATCCCGACCTCGACTGGCGCCGCCAAGGCCATCGGGCTCGTGCTTCCTGAGCTCAAGGGCAAGCTAGACGGCACGGCGATCCGGGTGCCCACCCCGGACGGCTCACTCACTTGCTTGACGGCACATGTTGGCCGCGAAACTGACCGGGACGAGGTGAACCGCCTTTTCACGGAAGCGGCCGAGGGGCCACTCCGCGGCGTGTTTGCGGTCGAGAACAGGCCACTGGTCTCTACGGATTTCATCGGAAATCCTCACTCTTCGATCCTCGACACTGCGCAGACGCAGGTCGTTGGAGGGGATCTCGTCGAGGTTCAGAGCTGGTACGACAACGAATGGGGCTTCTCGAATCGCATGGTCGACCTCGTGGGCCTGCTCGCGGGCTGAACCTTGAGCACTGACATCCGTTCTGTCGAAAACCTGTCGCTCGAGGGTGTGACCACCTTCGTGCGAGTGGACTTCAATGTGCCTCTCGACGGTGGCCGAATCACTGACGATACGAGGATCCGCGCCGCCCTACCCACGATCAACTACTTGATCGATCAGGGAGCGCGCCTGGTGCTCGGGTCTCATCTGGGCCGGCCCAAAGGTGAGCCCCGCCCCGAATTCTCGATGGAACCCGTTGCGGCTCGCCTTGCTGAGCTGCTTTCCGACGGAGAGGTCCGGCTAACCGACGATTGCATCGGAGATGGGCGACGCAAAGTCGTCCAGGACCTGCGCAACGGACAGGTCGCCCTGCTCGAGAACCTCAGGTTTCACAAGGGCGAGACCACGAACGATCCGGATTTCGCGGAACGACTCGGCGTCGGTTGTGACGCGTACGTGAACGACGCCTTCGGGGTCGTGCACCGCGCACATGCCTCCGTCAGCGCGCTTCCCAAGCGGATCGAAAAGCGGGCGGCGGGCTTTCTACTGCGAAGTGAGGTCGAAGCGCTCGATCGACTTCGCACGGGGGCGGCCAAGCCGTATGTGGCGGTCCTAGGTGGGGCCAAGGTCAGCGACAAAATCAGCGTCATGGAAGCGCTCTTGACCAAGGTCGACGCTCTGCTCGTCGGGGGCGCGATGGCCAACACCTTCTTGGTGGCAAAGGGCGCAAACCTCGGCCGTAGTCGCTTCGAGGCCGACAAGCTCGCGCTCGCACGCAGTCTGATGGCCTCCGCGGAGCTTGGCGGAGTCGACATCGTCCTGCCCATCGACCTGCGGGTTGGCGCGAGCCTCGACGCGAGCACGGCAACCGAGGTGCGACTGGACGAGGTCCCCGAAGAGTCGATGGCGCTGGACATCGGTCCCGAGACGGAGCGGCTTTTCAGGGAGCGACTTCGCCGCGCGCAATCGATTTTCTGGAATGGGCCCATGGGCTTGTTCGAGAATGCGGCGTTTGCCAGGGGGACTTTGGAGGTCGCCCGTGCAGTGGCGGACTGTCCGGGCTTCAGTGTCGTCGGCGGCGGAGACAGCGTCGCGGCCGTCAACCAGATGGGGCTGAAGAGCCGATTTGGTCATGTGTCGACGGGCGGGGGCGCCTCTCTAGAGTATCTCGAGGGGCGGACCCTGCCCGGCGTGGAGGTTCTTCGAGATGAGCAAGCGTAAGCCGCTGATCGCAGGCAATTGGAAGCTTCACAAGACCCTGGCGGAGTCGGAAGCACTCGCTGCCGCCGTGGCGGCGCGAGTAGGCAGCGGTCTGGCCTGTGACGTCGTCGTCGCACCGGTCGCGACCGCCTTGGCAACGGTGAGCCGCGCGCTCAAAGGCTCGGCGGTTCGGCTTTGCGCCCAAAATACATATTGGGAGGACCAGGGAGCCTTCACGGGTGAGCTGAGCCCGGCGCTGCTGAAGGACGCTGGATGCGGGTATTGCATCGTTGGTCATTCGGAACGGAGGCAGTACTTCGGCGAGACCGACGCAGGCGTGCGCGCGAAAGTCGCCGCCTTGCTCTCGCACAAGATGGTCCCGATCGTCTGCGTGGGAGAGAGCCTAGAACAGCGCGAGGCGGGGCAGACCCTGGAAGTCGTGCTCGGACAGGTCGAAGGTGCGACGGTCGGGCTCGATGCCGTGGGGTTGGCGCCTCTCGTCGTTGCCTACGAGCCAATCTGGGCCATCGGGACCGGGCGGACGGCCCAGGCCCGGGACGCACAGGAGGTCCATGCTGCGATTCGTGCGCACTTGGCTGA
This sequence comes from uncultured delta proteobacterium, assembly GCA_963746475.1. Lineage (GTDB taxonomy): Bacteria > Myxococcota_A > Polyangia > Polyangiales > Houyiibacteriaceae > SG8-38. The sequence goes on along the minus strand of CAVVBB010000002.1, from coordinate 736,745 downwards.
GCTCAAGGGCGAGTCCTGGGCTCAGACCGTCAGGATCCTCTATGGGGGAAGCGTAAAAGCGAGTAACGCGGTAGAGTTACTCAGCGAGCCAGACATCGACGGAGCTTTGGTCGGTGGCGCATCGCTCGCGCCGGAGAATTTCGTTCCCATCATCGATGCCGGCGTCGGCCGGGCGGAGAAGAAGAATCCATGATCACGTTTCTGCAGGTTATCTACGTCATCGTCTGCCTGTTCCTAATCCTCGTCGTGTTGCTGCAGTCGGGCCGCGGCGGAGGCCTCGGCTCCTCCTTTGGAGGCGGAGGCGCGGGCCAGCAGATCTTCGGCGGAGCTGGCGCGGGCAACCTCCTCACGCGTCTGACCTCCGTGTTCGCGTTCACATTCATGCTTCTGTCCGCGGTCCTGGCGTACCTCTCGACCAGCGGTGAACAAGCGCTGGACCGAGCCGTCCGGGACGCCGGGGCGCCAGCGGTCACCGAGGAGCTCGAGGCTCTTGTGGAGACAGAGACCGACTCGGAGAACGAAGCCAGCGCGGAAGACGCCGAACCTGAGGCCCTGGTCGAACAGGCGGAGGGCGAGCCCGCCTTCGACGAAGAAGAAGCCGCTGCGGAGGCGGCTCTGGTGGCCGATGAGGCTGCCACCGAGGATGTCGCAGGCCAGGCTCCAGCCGCTCCAGCCGAGGGCAACGATTCAGCGAACGCGGAGCCAGCCGCCGACGACGCCGCGCCGACGGAAATCGAGTAGCGCCTCCTAATCCACACTAAAAACCCGACGGGCGAGCACGGAGCGCGTTCATCTGCTGGGCGCGCTCCCGCCATTGTCGGCTCTCGGTGATTTGCCCGTCCTGAGCTAGGAGCTCGCTGCGCAGCATGCAAAAGCGGGCCGCCATGTCGTCGCGGCCAAGGGCATCAGCCAAGTCGAGCGCGGCCACCATTCGGATCGCGCCTCGCTCCGAGGCTCTCGCATGTACGCAGAGCGTGCCGAGTCGGTGGTAGAGCTCGAGGTGACGGGAGTGCTTCGTCGACGAGCGCGGCCAGGTGTCGAGCGCCTGCTCGAGCTGCGAGATGGCGGCCAGCCAATCACCATGGCGCTCCATGAGCTGCGCAACGGCTAGGTGAACGTCATGGCGAAGCTCGCAAGTCAGCTGCAGACGCACGACCTCTGCGACTAGCTCGCTTCCTACCCTGTAGCGCTCGGGGCCCACGCGCTCGAGCAGCAAAGCGTCCTGAAGCTCGGTGACAGCCGTAGCGCAGTCCGAGACCGGCCAGTCGAGCAACTCAGCCAGAGTCGCGAGATGGATCTCGCCGTCGAGCAGCGAGGCAAACTCGATCACGGCGCGGGTCTGGATTCGCAATCGATCGAGTCGCTGCACGACGGCGCCACGCACAAGCCTCGGGATCTCCGACGGGACGCCGCCCGCCTGGCGGAACACCCGTGCGTACTGCTCGATGAACAGCGGATTGCCAGCCGTCTTGCGCAACATCGTTGCGAACGTGATTTCCGAGATTTCGCTGAGCGCTAGCTTCGCGGCGAATAGCTCTCGGCTCTGCTCCTCACTCAAAGGGTCGAGCTGGAGCACGTGGCAGCTCGGCCAGATCGGCGCCGCATAGGGCAAGCCGACGGTCCTGAGGAAGAGCAGAACGGCGTTCGGCGCGTCCTCACGTGTCACCCAGCCGTCCAAAAGCTGCAGGGTGGCCGCATCGATCCGCTCGGCCGCATCGAACACGAACAGGCTGAGTCGCTCGGAGGCCAGACTCCGGACTAGCTTGGCCATCGCGACGCCCAGTAAGGCCCGAGTCTGTCGGTGGGGTTCGGGCGAGCACTCCCAGGGCCCTGGCAACAGGAGCTTCATCACGTCTTGCTCGCTCGCGGACAGACCGTGCTCGGCGAGCCGCATCGCCTTGAGTGCGATCTCGGCATGAGAGTCGAGCGGCCGTACGGAGACGATGCTCCGCGCCATTTGCGCGAGAGCCGCAAACGGCTGGCCGCGGCATTCCGGCCCCAGTCGAACGAGGTGTACGTTCACCTGGTGCCCAGCTGAGCGGAGCTCGCCGAGGGCTTCGTCGAGCAAGCGCGACTTCCCGATGCCGGTCTCGCCCTCGATGACGATCCGGTTGGGGGAGCTTCGCCAAGCTCGCGCGAGCAGGTCGCCGAAGCGCCGCAGGGAAGGTTCTCGACCCACGAGGCGCGAAGAGTCTGAACTGCCAGGCAGTTCCCCTTCGACGGCCCAGATGCCGCCCTCAGAGCGGGCCGGTCGAAACAAGAAGGAATCCGCCGCCTGACGCGCCAGCTCGGCACTCACCCAGGTCGCACCAGCCTCGGCGTCCTTGGCGCTGGCACGGGCCGACGCCAGCAGGTTCTCCCACGCGGACGCGTCCTGTGGGTCCGCCGCATCGAACGGGATCGTGCCGCAGTCGAGCCCCGCGCAAAACGATGCGAGCGCTGGGCGTGTCTCCGACCAAGCGCGACGAAGGTCCCCAACGAAACCAAGCGCCGCATTCACGTCCCGACCGTCCGCTTCGTCGAGCCCGAAGACGAAAGACCTGTAGCCACTCTCGCCGCGATCGAGGCCTCCATCCGGCAGCGCCTGACCACCAAAGCGGTGAAGAGCGAGCTCGATTTCACGGAGGGGCGACCAGGACTCGAACGGTCCGAGCACGAGGACCGTGCAGTCGCGAGGCCTTGCTCTGGGCGACGCGAGCGGATGCCGGTTCGGCACGGGCGGACGATGCAGCGGTTCGACACCGGCGGCCAGGTACTGCGCAACATCGCGGCTGCTGACGGGAGTAGGTCCGTCGAGCGCCAGGCTCTGGGCAAGCTCATCACACATCTGTCCGGCGGTCTCATGCCGATGCTCAGGTCGGAGCTGCAGGGCCTTGTGAACGGTCGCACACAGGCCGACGGGTAGACCGAGCAGCTGCTCATCGAGTGGTGCGTAACGGCAGGCCATCACGCGAGCGAGGGTGTCCGCGGTGTCGCGGCCTTCGAAGGCTCGAATCCCCGACAGGCATTCGTACAGCACAGCTGCCAAAGAGAAGACATCGCTGCGACCATCGATAGCCTGGCCCCTGGCTTGCTCTGGAGACATGTACGCTGCCTTCTCCGTGCTCTCGAGGCCGCCCGACCTGCTCAGGTCCTGAAGCGCGCGGCCGAGTCCAAAGTTGGCCAGCTTTACCTCGCCTTCCGTACTGAGGAGGATGCTCGACGGACAGACCCTGCCGTGCACGACACCGAGCAACCGCTGATGCGGCCCACGTCGCCGATGTGCGTAGTCGAGCGCTCTGGCGACTTCACTGGCGATGTGCACCGCGACCCCGGGCGGGAGCCGCTCTTGGGCACGCTTGGTCTGCTCCAGGAGCCTTGCCAGATTAGAGCCGGACACGTGCTCCATCGCCATGAAGAGCGACCCTTGAATCTCGCCGAAGTCGTACAGTTGGACGATGTTCGCGTGAGACAGACGCAGCGCGCGCTTCGCATGCGCCTCGAAGCGCATCGCAAACCCCGGCAGGCGAGCGAGCTCCGAGCGGATGAGCTTGATGACGAGCTTCTTCTCGAAGCCTTCGGCCCCCTGCGACTTCGCCTCATACACATGCGCGATCTCGCTCTGCGCGATCCGTTCGACGAGGCGATACTTGCCAAGGAGCAGGGGTTCAGGCCGCTTCACCCGTTCAGTGTAGTGTCCGCCAAGCCATGCCGCACACCTCCTGTCGCAGGCCCTCGATTCGCCCTCAGTTGGCCCAAAACGTCGCTTTTTTCAGAGCGAGATCTGACCGGGGCGGCAACCTCCAGCCATCAGCCGCCTGGCGCGGAGGTCCCGTAGGCGGGGTGAATGCGCAGGTAGCGCCCTAGCCGCTTGGCGCCCCAAATGAAGGGGAGCGTGTCCAGCAGAGCCACCGCGAGCTTGAACGAGTAGCCGGCCCCGATAAACGTAGCGAGCTGAGGTCCGAGCGCCTGGTTCGAATCGATGGGCAAGCCGTGGGCGAGATAGTGAGTGATCAGAATGACCGCGATGGTGTCCACGAGCTGGCTCACGAGCGTCGAGCCGTTGTTCCGAAGCCACAGGTGCCTGCCTCTGGTCAGTTTCTTCCAGAAGTGAAACAGATGAACGTCGATGAACTGGGCGGCAAGGTAGGCGATCATGGACGCGGTGACGGCGCTGAACGCAAGCTCGCGCAGTCGGAAGAAGATGCTTTGCGATGGGTCACCGTCGTCGCCGAGTCCGGGCAGCACGCCTCCCAGCCATAGGATGAACATCACCCAAACATTGAGTGCCAGCCCCACCCAGACGACCTGACCGGCGCGATGGCGACCGTAGAACTCCGAAATGAAGTCGGTGCACAGGAAGGTGATGGGGTAAGGCAGAACGCCGACCGCGAGCGGCATGGGCACGCGAAGATGGGTCCCTGGGAGCGTGAAGCTGAGGTCGATGAAGCGCGTGACACCCAAAATATTGAGCATGGCGAGCGTACCGAGAAAGAACCCGGAGAGCAGCAGGAAGACCCTCTGCCGTCGCTCGTGCAGGGTTTGCGCATCCAGTGCCTCGCTACCCTCAAACCGATATTGCTCGTGTGGCAGAAAAGCCTGAGGACGGTCGCTCACGGCGTCTCCCTCAGCCGGGCCGCCTTCCGCTCGATGCCGGCCCAGGCCTGATGCTCCTGCCCTGCCCGTTTGCTGTTGCCGAGTGCTTCGTAGAGCCCGATCATGGCGGCGGCCAAGGGGCGCTGTCTCAATGCCCGCTCCCATGCCTGCTGAAAGACGTCCAGGTTCTGTTCGGCGGGGACGATGACCTTGCCCCGCACCAGGCCTTGGCTCGGCTGCGCGGGTCGATCCTGGTGCGTGTGGGGTTCCCCGAGCGCACAAGCCTCGCACTGGTGCTGCACTCGCTCCTGTTGGACGAACACGCGGGTCCCCTCGGGCAGCTCAGCCTGCAAGCCGTCAGCGGCGCCGGGCTCACGCTCGATGCCCACGAAGGGCCAGCGTCGTTCCGTTCCCTTGCGCAGGATCTCGAGGATGGGAAACACGGGGGTCTTCTCAGCATGTTCGCCGATGTGCGAGGCTACGGGGGCTCCGTCCCACAGGACGAGGTCGCCATAGTCGATCGGAGCGTCACGGAAGGCTGGAGATTGAATGACTCCGTGGCACGGCGACAGAGGCGCGACCCACAGAAGCTCGAAGCCGACGGCCTGCCCGGGAAGCGAAGCGCTGCTACCGGTCGCGGCGCCGCGCGAAAGAACGCGCACCATGAGCGGTGGCAGACCGGGCACGTAAGGCATAGCGCTCTTTGGGTCGGCTTGCGCCGAAATGCCGATGCGCCGCCAGGCATCGCTCGCGGCCTGACTCTCGCCGGTCCCTGTCGCGCAGATCGCGATGTTCCAAAAAACGCTCTTTTGGTCACCGAGCAGCGCATGGGCCCTCTGGGTGGCCTGCAAGCCTTCGGCAAACCGGCCACGCCACTTGTGCAGAAGCCCGAAGTCGAACCACCAGGCCCCATGGTTTGGATCGGCCGCGAGCGCTTGTTCGAAGGCTTCGATCGCTTCGACGTCACGCGCGGCGCCACACATGCGAAGCGCGTTCCCGAGACTGGCGGCCAGCGCCCCACGCTGCTCGCGAGAGAGCCCCGCGCTCTGTAGACAGCGTTTCAGTGATGTGGCCGCCCAGAAGCTCGGACTGTCCTCGCTGAGCAGCGGGGCGTCCATGGCGCGCCGTGCGGCTTGGTCGATGAGCAGCGAGCTCGTCTGCAAAGTCAGCTCTGTGTCCTGGTCCCAGGCCTCGGCGACGCGACGGAGCGCAGGCAGGTGCTCACGCAGGTTGCCGAGCTGACGGATGAGTTGGAGGCTCAGCGCGGCGAGCGCTCTGTCCGTCCCGAGTCGCTCGAGCTGCGCGGCAACCTCATTCCAGGCTTCCTGCAACTCACGCCGCGGATCGTTCGCTGTCGGGGACATGGGGGCCGAGCTTAGCAGTCGTCGCCCCCTTGTCAGCGCTTAGGGCCTGGGACCGCGGGAGAGCGGCCCAGCTCGACCTCGACCTCTCCCTTGATCGAGCCCGGCCCAACCACGAAGGCCAGCTTGGCTCTTTCCCCGGGAGCGCGGCGTCGGAGTGATCGCACCAGATCCGCCATCGAGCGGACCCGTTCGCCGTCGATCGACACGATGACGAACCCGGTCCAGGGAATGCCCCGCTGGACGATTTTGCGGGGTGGGGAGTCGAGCAAGCCGAGAATTCCAGCCGCCTGAGCCGGCGAGCCAGGGACGACCCGCTCGATCTGTGCGCCGGCGATGCCCCAGCGATCGAAGTCCCGCCCATAGACACCGAGCCATCCGCCCCCGGCCGTCCCGAGCACGGCAGCAGGTGGCGGCTGGGTCGGTGAAGCCGCGGCGCCCCCCCCTTGGGCGCGCTTGGACGCCTCGAGGGCTCGTCGCACGTAGTGAACGGGGATGGCAAAGCCGATGCCGTCGCTGCGCGCGAGGATGGCCGAGTTCACACCAATGACGCGTCCTCGGCTGTCCACGAGGGGCCCGCCGGAGTTGCCGGGATTGATCGGCGCATCGGTCTGAATGAGACCCTCGATGCGCCTCGCACCCTCGCCCACGTCCCGCAGGGCGCTGATGATACCCTGGGTGAGCGTACCTTCGAGCCCGAAGGGGTTTCCAAAAGCCAGCACGGTCTGGCCCACCTTCGGCGCGCTGGGCTCGCTCAGGATCAAACCCTTGAATGGCGGTCGAGATTCAGGACGAATGATCGCGAGATCGCTATGAGGATCGACAAAGACGACCCGGCCGACGCCCCGAGAGCCGTTTCCGTACTGGAGCTGCACGGGGTGAGAACGGAACCTACCAATGACGTGCGCATTCGTGACGACCCATCCGTCCGGATGGGTCAGGAAGCCCGAACCGCCGCTTCGCCCGACCTCGACGCCTACGGAGCCCTCCTTGAGACGCTGAGCGATCTCGATACGGCTCGCCTCCGTGAGATCCTGCGAGCGCGCTGGCTGCGCCGCGGCCGAGGCGAGTAGCCACCCAATCGCTGCACAGATGATGCGGTGTCCGAGCACGGCAGTACTATAGCTGGCGCACGGCCTCGGGGCGCACAAGCCGCCAAAGGCTTGCTGGCGCTCTTCGATTGTCGCTAATCTGAGAGGAGAGACGGCCGCGGGGCCAAATGTGCGGAAGAGGGGACGAGTTGCTTCAGTACGAAAGCGCGGGACTGACGGATGTGGGGCAGCGTCGAAAGCTGAACGAAGACGCCTTCATGAACGACGATGACATCGGCTTGTACATCGTCGCCGATGGGATGGGTGGCCATGCGGCCGGTGAAGTTGCGAGCCAGGAAGCGGTCGACACGGTCCACGGCATGGTCATGCGGGGCTATGACGCGCTCGAGGCAGTCGCGGCTGGCGACATCTCGGACGGCTCGATCCGGCGGGCCCTGCGGGTCGTCGAAAGCGCCGTGCAGGCGGCGACTTACATGGTATTCGGGCTCGCTCAGCACGACCCAGAGCAGCAGGGGATGGGAACGACCCTCTCCGTCCTCGCCATCTGCGGCCGATACGGGTTCACGGCCCAGGTCGGCGACAGCCGCGTGTACCTGATTCGCGACCATCACGTCAGTGCCCTCACCGAGGACCACACGCTGGTGGCCTGGCAGCTGAAGCAGGGCATCATCACGGCTGCCGAAGCGGAGCGCAGCCCTCACCGCAATGTCATCACCAGGGCCGTAGGAAGCCGCGAATACGTGCAGGTCGACACGGGCTTCGTCGAGATCGCCAGCTCGGACGCATTTCTGCTGTGCTCCGACGGACTACATGGGTACCTCAACGACGACGAAATTCCTGCGGTCATTACCCTGGGACCCCATGCCGCGACGCATCGCTTCGTGGAGCTGGCCAACCACCGGGGTGGCCGAGACAACATCACGGCAATCGTCGTTCAGGTGCAGTAGGCGAAGACCTTGCACTTATCCGGTCGCGTTGAACCGGGGCGCGTAGGCTGCGCCGCGCGCGCTTCGTTGCCGCACAGGATGCGCCTAATTGGGCGATGCACCTCAGCTTTTGGCTGGTATGGGCTTTGCTTGGGTTGCCGGCCGGAGGATGATTTAGCATGACTTCAAGGACTGCCCTCGAGCCGGCTGAGGCCGAAGTTCGAGCCCGTGAAATTTCCAGCCCGCGTCGCCGTGAACGCTGGATGGTTCCGCGAGAGCACGGGGGCTACGCCTGGTTCGCGTTCCCACTACTGACCGTGCTTTTCGCCGGCGAGCCGACATTGGCGGCCTGGTTGCTGACACTGGCCGCCGGAGCCTTCTTTCTCGCTCACGAGCCGACCCTGGTGCTCGTGGGCTCATTTGGGCCCCGCGCAGAAAGAGAGCGTGGCCCCGCAGCCAAACGCATGCTCATCGTGGCCGGCCTGGCGGCGCTCGCCTTTGGCGCGGCCGCCCTGTACCTGGCCCCGCTGCACGTGCAGTACGCGGCAATGGTGCCGCTCGTGTTCGGCCTGACCGCCTTTCTGATGGCCGGCGAGGGGCTCCGCAAGACAGCGGCCGGTCAGACGGTCATCATCGTGGCGCTTTCAACGACGGCCCTGCCCGTCGGTTTGGCCTGTGGGCTGAGTCTCCTCGCGAGCCTGTCGGTGGTGGCGGTTTGGATCTTGGTCGGCCTGCTTGGCTCGGCCGTGGTTCGGCTGACCAAAGAGCGAACGACCGCGCATTCGCGCGACGACGTGAAGCATGTGCAGCATCATGCCTGGCTCATGGGCGCCGTGACGCTGCTGATGATCGCTGGGGCGTTCGTCGCGCCGGGCGCGAACCGACTGTCGCTCTGGGTGCTCGCCGCAGCGCTGCCCACCGTCATCGTGGCCGCGGTCATCGTCGTGGCGCGCCCCAAGGCCAATCGGCTTCGACAGATTGGCTGGGCCTTGGCGGCGGCCGATGTCTGCACCTGGATCGGCGTGGTCACCGTGATTCGCACCTTGGACGCGGTCCGAGAGGCCGGCAGCACGGTTACCTTTCCGTACTTCTAGGGCCCCTGAATCGGGGCGCGAACTCTGCGACTGCCGAGCGCGTAGCGCATTTTTTGCGCCGCAGCCGAGCGGGACTCGCTCATTTGGGCGCAAAAAAGGCTTCATGCTGCCTGGCACGCAAATTGAAACACGTTCTAGTTATGACTGACACGACTTCCAACGCGGACTCCTGGTCTGGATTCGCACGAGGCTGGTTCATGATTGCCTTCTCCGACGAGTTGGCGGCGGGCCAGGTGATTCCCATGAGGCGCTTCGATCAAGAGCTCGTGATCTTTCGGACCGAAGCAGGCGACCCGGTCATCTTGGACGCGTACTGCCCGCACATGGGCGCGCATCTCGGCTACGGGGGAAAGATTCAAGGAGACGGGATTGTATGCCCGTTCCACGCCTGGAAGTTCAACGGTGCGGGTAAGTGCACGGAGATTCCCTATGCGAAGCGAATCCCGCCCAAGGCCGGCGTGAAGGCCTGGCCGGTGCGGGAGCGCAACGGCATGATTTACGTCTGGCACGACCGCGAGCAGAACGAGCCCAACTGGGAGATCCCGGTCATCGAGGAAACCGAGGACCCGAACTTCCTCCCCTGGCGCTACGCGCAGCTGGAGATCAAGACGCCGCCGCTCGCCATCGTCGAGAACCTGGCCGACGCAGGTCACTTCATCCCGGTCCACAATACGCATCCGATTCCGGGCAGCTTCAGCAATGAGTACAACGCCCACGTAGGACGCCAGCGGATCAAGGCCCACGCCTATCCCGTCCATGGCGGCAAGGACGAGTTCGAGTCGACCGCGACATACTACGGACCTGGCTACCAAGTGACGAAGATGTTCGGCGTGACCACCGGCGTCATCGTCAACGCGCACACGCCCATCGACGAGGATCGCCTGATGCTCCGCTTCGGCGTCTCGCTGAAGAAGACCGAAGGCATGAGCGACGAGATGGTCGACCACTTCATCAGCAACATGCGGGATGGCTACCTGCAAGACGTGCAGATTTGGGAGAACAAGGTCTACCTCGATCGCCCCATGCTCTGTGACGGCGACGGACCCATCGGTGAGCTCCGCCGTTGGTACTCGCAGTTCTACCAGCCTCTGAAACAGGCCGACGCCGCCGAGTAAGAGTTCTATGACCGTTTTCCCGACAGCTTCACTTCGCTTGAGCACCAGCGACCCCGTAAGGGCTCCTCGACGCTGTGCGATGAGGTCGACGACCTTCACCTCGAGAACCTGCCCGATCACCAGGAGCTCGACGAATGCAATGCACACAATCGTAACGCCGAAGGAGGTGACCAAGTGAGCTCAGCAAAGCCTGATTTCGTAGCCCTGGCCCGAGCGGCCAAGGATACGCTCCGCGAACGCAATACACGCGCCGATGAAAACCGGGTGGTGCCGGACGAGACGATTGAAGAGTTCAAGGAGGCCGGTTTCTTTCGCATGCTGCAGCCGAAGCGCTGGGGTGGCTACGAGGCCAGCCCGATAGAGTTCTTCGATGCGGCGATCGAGGTCGCTTCGGCCTGCCCTTCGACGGCCTGGGTTCTCGGTGTCGTCGCCGTGCACAACTGGCAGCTCGCCCTGTTTCCGGAGCAGGCGCAGCGAGACGTCTGGGAAGGCCCCAAGGGCTTGGATACGCTCACGGCCTCCTCGTACATGCCCGTCGGCAAGGTGACCCGCGTAGAAGGGGGCTATCGCCTGAGCGGCCAGTGGGGCTTTTCGAGTGGCTCTGACCACTGTGACTGGACCTTCCTCGGGGCCTACGCGCCCAAGGAAGACGGCCGTGCGCAGGACATGTTCACCCTACTCGTCCCGCGCTCGGACTACGAGCTCGTCGACGACTGGTTCGTTTCGGGTCTCAGGGGCACGGGCAGCAAGTCCGTGCGAGTCGACGACGCCTTCGTGCCGGAACACCGGGTGCACCGGATGTCTGACGCCTATCGGCTTCAGAGCCCAGGCAACGAAGTCAATACGGCTCCTCTCTACCGTGTGCCCTTCGGCCAATTGTTCACGCGCACGGTGGCCACGCCGGCCATCGGCATGCTCCAAGGAGCGCTGGAGGCCTACGTCGATCTGAACGTCAAGCGCAAGGGACGCGCAGACGGAAAGAACGCGGCGGACGACCCGGCCAATCTCGAGGCCTGTGCGAAGGCCGAGCTTGCCATGCGCGAGGTGCGTGCGGTTCTGCGCAGCGACTGGAACGAGATGATCGCGAAGGCAGAATCTGCGGAGCCGATCTCGGTCGAGGATCGAGTCGCGTTCCGCGCCAATGCGGGTGCCGTGACCGACCGAATGGTAAGTGCGCTGGACGAGCTCTTCATGGCCAGCGGAGGCTCGGCGATTTTTCTGAGCCAGGATATTCAGCGCTTCTTCCAGGACATCCACGCGGCGCGTGCACACCATGCGAACAACCCACTGAAGACCAGCCGGAACTACGGCGGTCTGCTGATGGGCGAGAACAGCAAGGACTTCTTCCTGTGATGTCCAGCGGCAAGGGCGTGAAGGGACTCGCGTACCTGCTCTTCGAGGTTTCGGACCTCGGGGCCTGGGACCGTTTCTTGACTCGGGTCATCGGCGCCGAGCGTTCGCCCTCTGTCGACTCCCCGCTCCGCGGGTATCGGATAGACGACCTCGCGGCACGCATCCTTCTGCAGGAGGGTCCGGCGGATGACGTCATCGCCCTGGGTTTCGAGCTCGAAGACGAGGGCAGCCTGAGCCTGGCGGCCGAGCGGGTCCGGCAGGCCGGCCATCCCGTAGAAGTGATGAGCGAGCAAGAAGCCAGGTCGCGCGGAGTGAGGAAAATGGTTCGCACCTACGAGCCAGGCGGGGTCGCGGTCGATCTGGTTTGCGAGCCCGCGCGTGCCTCCGAGCGTTTTCAAAACGACTTCGTCAAGTCCGGTTTCGTCACCGGCGAACAGGGCGTCGGACACATCGCGCTTCGGGCTTCCGACATCGCGCAAACGCGAGCCTTCTTCGAGAGCATGCTCGGGTTCGGGCTGAGCGACCGTATCGAGTGCACCCTGCCCGGAGACTTCAAAGTCGACATCACGTTTCTGCATGTGAACCCGAGGCACCACACTGTCGCCCTGGGCTCGGGGCTAGCCAAGCACCTTCATCATTTCATGTTGCAGATGGCCTCCTTGGACGATGTCGGCGCGGCACGCGACCGCGCGTTCAGCCAGGGCATCGAGATTCATCAGGACCTCGGACGTCATCCAAACGACAAAATGATCACCTTTTATTGCGTCACCCCATCGGGGTTCCAGTGCGAGATCGGCGCTGGAGGGCGCACGGTCGACCAGGCCAGCTGGCGGCCTACGACCTACGACAGAATCAGCGACTGGGGACACCGATCCCCCTACCGCAAACCGCCACAGCAGCAAAGTCCAACAGGAGAACAGCTATGAGTAAGAAGCCGCGCTTTCCAATCCCCCGATACCCGCGTGGATGGTTCCAAGTCGCCTACAGCGACGAGGTCAAGCCCGGTGATGTGGTTCCGTTGAAGTACTTCGGCGTGGAGCTCGTCATGTTTCGCGGCGAGGATGGCAAGGTGAACGTGCTCGATGCGTTCTGCCCGCACATGGGTGCGCACCTAGGCCATGGCGGCAGGGTCGAAGGAAACGAACTCGTCTGCCCGTTCCACGCGTGGAAGTTCAACGGCGAAGGTCGTTGTACCGAGGTTCCCTATGCCAAGCATCTGCCGCGAAAAGCGAACTTGACGGCCTGGCCCGTGCACGAGGTCAACGGCCTGGTCATGGTCTGGCACGACATCGAGGGCAAAGATCCCGCTTGGATGACGCCGGAGATTCCGGAGTGGAACAACGACTCTTGGACGCCGTACTGGCGCCGCCAATGGAAGCTTCGCACGCACAACCAAGACATGTGCGAGAACGTCGTGGACAAGGCGCACTTCCGCTACGTGCACGGCATGAACATCGTGCCGCAGCCGCACACCATCAAGCTGGAGTATCCGCACATCAGCATGGTCACGGACACGGCGATGGAGACGCCGCAGGGTGACGTAAAGGGCGAGCTCGACGTCGAGGTGCATGGCTTCGGTTTCTCCGTGAGCCGCTTCCGCGGCATCGTCGAGACCACCAACGTCGCCTCGGTCACGCCGATCGACGACGAGTACTGCGACGTTCGCTTCTCCTTCACGGTGAAGAAGCTGGGTGGCGCCGACATCACGCAGGGCGTCGGCAAGGCCTTCACCAGCGAAATTGCGCGTCAGCTCGAGGAAGACGCCCCGATCTGGGAGAACAAGACCTTCTTCGAACACCCTATGCTCTGCGACGGAGACGGCCCTGTCGCCGAGTTCCGCAAGTGGTGCAAGGAGTTTTACCCGGAGTGGTACAAGAAGCAGGCCGAGGACGAATACTACGGTCGCGCCGAAGTTCAGAAGCCGCTCACTTTGGCCGACCGCCGGAGAAGACTCGCGGCCGCTTGAGCGCGAGGGGGGCCGAGGATGAGAATCAAGTACGTGAAAGACACGTGCAACCGTTACGGAATCTGCGTGGAGGAGGCTCCTGAGGTCTTCTCCTTCGCAGAGGACGGCAGCCTCGTCATCGACAATGCCGCTCCGCCGCCAGAGCTTCACGAGAAGGTCCGCGACGCTTGCATGCTTTGCCCAACCCAGTCCATTCAGATCGAGGAGTAGAGGAGTCACCGATGCAGTCCACCGCCGTTGCAACGCAGGCAAGCTCGAAGAAAGCAGCCGCGAAGCCACACACGCAAGGCTCGACGCGTTACGAGCGCGACGTGCCCCAAGCCTTGACGGCTTTGGCTTTGATTTTTCGCCCTTGGTCATTTGCGAACATCGACCAGACCTTTCGCTTCGTGTTTTCCTTGGCGGGCCCGACCGCAAAGGCACACTTCGACGCATTCGCCGCGACGGAGACCGGAGCGCGCCTACTAAAGGAGCGCCCCGACATCGTCGCCGTCCAGAACGACCGAGAGGCGCTCTCAGCCATGCCCGAAGGGAGCTTCGGGCGCGCCTACCTAGACTACGTCGACCAGGCAGGCATGGCCGATGCTGGCTACTTCGAGGGCAAAGCGGACATCGCCGCCTGCGCGGCCCAGTTTGGCTGGGATGAGGAGGTCGTCTGGCACGTCGGCCGACAGGCCGCTCTGCACGACATCTTCCACGTGCTCGGTGGCTACGATCAGAGCGTCGAGGGTGAGATGGGCGTGTTCGAGTTCACGGCAGGGCAGTATCCCGAGCTGCCCTTCTTGAACGCCCTGTTCGCCCCATTCCCGCTCTTCCCTGCGCGTTTCCGGCCCGCTCCGTGGCTGCGCTACCTTTCACGAGCGTACAAGCATGGCCGAGACGCCGACCCGATAGGCTTTGCCGACCTGGAAGCCCTGCTTCCCTTGCCTCTTGAGGAGGTACGTCGTCGGCTGAAGATCGCGCCTCCCGAAGAAGTCCACCCGGACGGACAGCCGCGAGGCGGATTCCTGTACCGGTGGTTCGACGCGCACGTTCCCGTGCCGTAATCTAAACAGGTGAGGCAGGTTTGGGTGAAGGGGCTTCGCCCAAACTTGCTGATCGGTCGCACATGCTACTACAAGCATTTGAATCTCAGGCATGAAGCGGCCCATTCTTTGCTTCATTTGCGCGCACCGCTGATGGTGAGACCATAGCTGGAGATTGCCATGACCGAAGAATCCCTCTTGCCATCCGAAGTCCGAGAGAAAGTGCTGGCCCAGCATCGCGAAATTGAAGAGATGCTGGACGAGCTGCAGTCGGGCCTGAGCGAGTCGCAGCAAAGTCCGCAGACTTGGGCCGAACAGGCCAAGCGCTGCGCCTACGCACTTCGTGGCGTCCTCGAGCTTCACATGAAGTTCGAGGAAGAGCAGTTGGTGCCTGCGATTCAGGAAGCCGATGGTTTCGGGCCAGAGCGCGCTCGTCACATCCTCAGCGAGCACGAGGAGCAGCGCGAGGCCCTCGATGCAATCGTCGAGTCCATCCTTTCTGCTGGCTCGAACGAGCGGCTCGTGAAGGGGATCGAAGAGCTGGCGACGATGCTCCGAAGCGACATGCAGCAGGAGGAGTGCAACTACGTGAACGCCAAGCTTCTGCGCGACAGCGTGATTCCGACCGATACGTTCGGTGGCTGACCTGGCTTCATGAAGCATATCCTCATCATCGCCGTGTGCCTCAGCGTGGTGACCGGCAGCTGCGATTGCGAGCCTAAGTCCAGCATCCAGCAAGAAGAACCGCCGGAGCAAGCCGAGCTTCGCCCCTCCAAGGAGCTGCAGGCGCTCATGGCACAGCATGCGAAGCTCGCGGTCGTCGCGCGCGACGCACTCATCCGAGGCGAGCCCGAAAACGCGCAAGAAGCACTCGCTTTGCTGGCCGATTTGATGGAGACTGCCTCCTATCCTGGCCAGGGCGAGGAATATGCGGAGGCCGCCCGGGCGCTGGCCGCTCAGGCTCGGCGAGCCGACGACCTAAAGGACAAGGCGCTCGCGTTCGCCGCGCTCTCACAACGCTGCGGCGAGTGCCATTACGCCTTGAACCGGGGGCCGCCCATGAAGCTCGACCCGGTGCCGGAGGGCCGCGGTCTCGCCGTGCACATGAGGCGGCACGACTGGGCCGTTCAGCGCATGTGGGAGGCACTCCTGAGCAACTCGCCCTCGGCGTTCAAGAGGGCGGCGACAGTCCTTTCCGACGCACCTCTTCATGGCTCGGTGGAGCCCGACTTGGAGAACCCGCCTGGCATCAGCGAGATCGCCAATCGCGTGCACGACCTCGCCTTCTCGGTGTCGGTCGAGGGTGAAGCGGACGAGGATACATACGTGCCCGCACCCGGTGAACCCGGTGAGGCGCCGCCCAGCACGCGAAGTCAGAGCGAGGTTTACGGACTGCTGCTCACTACTTGTAGCGAGTGCCATCAACGCCTCGACGTCACCCCAGCGCTCGAAGGGCGCTGAGCGCTGCGGCCGAACGCTTCGGGGCTTTACGATCGAGCCGTAAGAACGGGTACCGGAGAGTAGTGGAGACAATACTGGGAGGTGCTGCCCAGCAGCACGCCCCGCAATCGGTCCTGACCACGCGTGCCGACGAATAGAAGGTCCGCTTCGGCCTCGGCCGTAGCGTCACAGAGGCACTTGCCGATCGGGCCATCCCGTACCTCGATTTTGGTGTCGGTCGGCAGTCCTTCGACTGCAGCGATCCTCGTCATGCGAGCGCGTGCCGCAGCGCCCACTCCTTCGAGCAGCCCTGTCCATTCCTGCCGCATCACGCTCGAGAGGCGGGGATGCGGAACGACGTGAATGAGGGTGATCTCCCCGTCCGTCACCTGGGCCACGTCTCTGGCCCAGCGGATTGCCTCGAGCCCGCTTTTGGAGAAGTCGACGCCCACGACGATCCGTGCGCCGCCGTAGTCTTGCCGCACGCGTCCGCAAACCACGAGCACGGAACAGGGCGCGTGCCGCACTACCCTCTCCGAGGTGGAGCCGAGCAACCTCTGTGGCATGCCGCCGGCACCCGCTGGATCGCCGACGATGATCAGCTCGGCATCGGTCGAAACGGCCGCCTGCAGGATCGTCTCCCAGGCCTGCCCCTCCTCGCACAGGAGCTGACACTCGACACCTACGTTTTCGCATTCTTCGCGCTCCGCCTCGAGCGCTTGCATCGAGTTTTCAAAGCGACCACGCAGCCTCTTGCGAAGCGCCCGAACGGCCGACTGCGCACCGATGGGCAGGTCGGGCCAGTGCCGGTGATCCAGCCCAACCTCGTTGGCATGGGTGAGCCATATCTTAGCGCCGGCGGCCCGCGCGGTGGGGATCGCCAACTGCAGGGCCCGATGGCCAGACGCGCCCAAGTCCGTACCGACGACGATGCTCCGAAGCTTCACCCTCGGGGTTCGGGCGGAGGGGATTCCTAGCTCGGTCTCAGTTCCCACGCTGTTCCGATCATAAACGAATTCGTCTGCGTGGGGGTCCCTACTATTGCCCGGGATCCGAAAGCGTCCGAATGGCGTATTCGACGAAATCGGCCTCGGTGAGCATGCCGACCAGCTTCCCTCCGTCGACGACCGGGATACTGCCACAGCCGCTCGAGCGCAGCGCGATGGCGGCGTCGAGTGCGCTGTCGTCCGGGTGCGCCATTTGAACCTCTCGCGTCATCAGCCAGCGAGCCTCGATCCAGCGGTTCATCTCGCCCTGCTCTGCTGCTGGCGACTTCGAAAGGCTCGACTCCTGACTGCGCAGGACGTCACGGTGCGAGATCAGTCCCAAAACGCGGCCCTGCTCGTCGACCACCGGGACATGGCGAATCGCGTTTCTCTCGAGCATTTCGATGACCTCCGTCAAATTGCTGCTCGGCCCTACCGTGATGACCGGTCGGCTCATGAGGTCACGTACCTGCAACTGTGTCATTGGGGCCCTCCTGCGTTCCTGCTCACAGTCTGCCCCAGGCATCGTAGACGCCCAACACAGCGCCACTGACGCAAACGCTGCGTCACCGACGATTGCGACGCATATTTTTCGTCACACATCCGCCAACTTGGCCCAATTTCGGGGACGCAGCCTTGCACACATCTTGCAGCACATATCCTCATGGCTGAAACGTTCAGCGAGCGACTGTCAGCGCTCGACGCGACCTTTCTCGACATCGAGACCCAAGCGGCGCCCATGCACGTGGGGGCCGCGCTCCTCTTCGAGGCGAAGCCACTGCTTGCCGAGGACGGGTCGCTCGATGTGGAGCGGCTCAGCCAGTACGTGGAGGGCACCCTCGCGAGGACGCCACGATATCGACAGTGCCTAGAGTGGGTTCCGGGGCTCGGGCATCCAGTCTGGATCGACTCGCAGCGCTTCAACATCCAATACCACCTGCGTCACACCCGGCTCCCGCGCACCGGAGACGAGCGTTCTCTGAAGCGGCTCGTTGGGCGCTTGTTTTCGCAGCAGCTCGATCGGAACCATCCGCTGTGGGAGTTCTGGACGGTCGAAGGCGTCGACGAGGACAGCTTCGCGCTCGTCATCAAGGTGCACCACTGCATGGTCGACGGAGTTGGCGGCGTCGAGCTTCTGCAGACGCTACTCAGCCCGAGCCCCGACGCTGAGCTGGAGGAGAAGCAACACTGGACGCCGCGCCCGGCGCCCAGCCGGCTGCGCCTGTTGCGCGAAGAGCTAGAGCACCGCGCGCGCGGAGCTCGGCAGCTGACGTCCCTCGCTCCGCGACTGGCCCACAATCTCGGTGCCATGCAGAGGCTTCTTCGCACCGGTCTTCAGCCCACCGCGAAGAGCATTTTCACCGAAACGGACGTGAGCCCGTACCGGCGATTCGATTGGATGCAAACCGATCTGGCCGAGGCCAAAGCGATCAAAGATCGACTCGGTGGCACCGTCAACGACCTGATCGTCGCTGCCACGGCGGGCGGGGTTCGGCGCTTCCTGTCGAGGCGCGGTGCGAAGATCGATGAGTCGGAGCGGTTCCGCGTCGTGCTTCCGGTCAACACGCGCAAGCACGGCGCCGGCGGCATCGGCAACCATGTGTCCATGTTGCTGGCCGCGCTTCCAATTGCCGAGGCGGATCCCAAGCGGCGGCTCCGCAGGGTCATTGAGATTACCACGGAGCTAAAGGAGCGCTCGAGACAGGCGGACAGCGCAGAGCTGGTCGAAGAACTGGCCGACGTAACAACCAAGGCCTTGCTCTCCGAGCTCTTCAAGACGGCCATGCGGTTCCGCTCCTACAACCTCATCATCACCAACGTACCTGGCCCATCCGTCCCGC
Source organism: uncultured delta proteobacterium (assembly GCA_963746475.1). GTDB lineage: Bacteria > Myxococcota_A > Polyangia > Polyangiales > Houyiibacteriaceae > SG8-38. The sequence continues at coordinate 718,011 of CAVVBB010000002.1, read as the reverse complement.
TCTACATGCTCGGGGCGAGGATGAAGGCCATCTATCCAATGGTTCCGCTGATGCGAAATCAGAACCTCGGAATCGCCCTGTTCAGCTATTGCGGCACCATTTTCTGGGGCTTCAACGCCGACTGGGAATCCTTTCCGGACGTCCACAGCTTCGTGCAGGACGTCCAGCACTCCTTCGAGGAGCTCAAAGAGGCCGCTTTTGGCGGCTCACAGCAAGTCAATCAAGCGGGAGCGAGCAAGTCATGAGCATTAGCGGATCGAGCGTCGAGTTGATTCGAACGGAGTCTTCGGCACATCATGGAGCCAGCGTGCAGGAATCGAAGGGTCGCATTCTGGTCGTGGACGACGAAGCGAATGCTCGAAGCGCCTTGGCGGAGCTGCTCGAGGATGCGGGCTATTTCGTGGCAAGCGCGGCCGATGGCCGGGCGGCCCTGGCTCAGCTCGAGCAATTCGACCCAGACATCGTGCTGACGGACCTGAAAATGCCTGTCATGGACGGTCTGTCGCTCATCGACCTGGGCCGGTCGATGGCGCCTCACGCGGCCTTCATCGTCATGACTGCGTTTGGAACGATCGCGACCGCCGTAGAGGCGATCAAGCTAGGCGCAGAAAGCTACCTGACCAAGCCCTTGGAGCTCGATTCCGTTCTCGCCATCCTCGAGCGAAGCTTGGACAAGGTTGCCCTTTCGCGCGAGGCGGCAGAACTACGCCGCCGAATCGACGAGCGTTTTCAGTTCGACCAGATCATCGGCGAACATCCCGCCATGCAAGCGCTGATGAAGAACGTCGCGCAGGTGGCCGACAGCCGCGCGACGGTTCTCATCCATGGCGAAACGGGAACCGGCAAGGAGCTCATTGCGGCCGCCATCCACCAGAACTCGAAGCGCAAGCACAAGCACTTCGTGAAGCTCAACTGCGCGTCCCTGACCGAAACGCTTCTGGAGTCGGAGCTCTTCGGGCATGAGCGAGGCGCCTTCACAGGAGCCATTGGCCGGCGCGACGGCCGTTTCAAACAAGCCGACGGCGGCACTCTGATGCTCGACGAAGTCAGCGAAATCCCGATGAGCGTGCAGGTGAAGCTTCTTCGCTTCCTGCAAGAACGCGAGTTCGAACGCGTTGGCGGAAACGAGACGATCAAGGTCGACGTTCGGGTGGTCGCCGCCACGAACCGGGACCTTCGACAGCTCGTGGAAGACGGTCGGTTCCGCGAAGACCTCTATTATCGCCTCAAGGTCGTGCAGCTCGACGTGCCGCCGCTACGGGTGCGGCGAAGTGACGTGCCCCTGCTGGCTCAGGCTTTTCTTCGCAAGTACGCCGAGGAGAACGAACGACCGGTGCGGGGCTTCTCCAATGCGGCGCTACAGAGCCTCATGGTGTATCCCTGGCCAGGCAACGTGCGCGAGCTCGAGAACGCGGTGGAACGCGCGGTCGTCATGTGCCAGGGCGACGTGATCGAGATGGAAGATCTTCCGAACGCAGCGCATCAGCATTCCGAGGGAAGCTCGATCGCCGGGCTGATCCCTGGCATCACGATGGCCGAGCTCGAGCGGATCGCCATCCTGCAAACCCTGGACGCCGTCGATGGCTCGACGAGCCGTGCCGCCGAGATCCTCGGCATCAGCCAGCGCAAGATTCAGTACCGGGTGCGCGAGTGGGGCTACCAGCTTCCCAAGCGCAACAACGACGAGACCGACCGCCTCAAGGTTTGAGGGGGATCCAAAAGCTGGCGCAGGCGCCGCCTTCGGGAACCGGCTCGAGCGAGGCCTCCCCTCCGTGCAGCTCTACGATGCGCTTGACGATGATGAGCCCCAGCCCCGTGCCCGCTGGCTTCGTCGTAAAGAAAGACTCGAAGGCCCGTGCTGCGACCTCTGGAGTCAAGCCAGGGCCATTGTCACAGATGCGAAGCTGCCAGCGCTCCCCGTCCAAGATGCGGCTCGAGACCTCGACGCTCGGAAGCTGCCTTTCCGATACGGCCTCGACAGCGTTGGTGATCATGTTGTTCACCACTTGCTTGAGCCGGTCGCGCTCACCGGTCACCAGCCGAGCACCAGACTCGTCCCGAACGTGAAGCTCGATGCCGAGCGACTCGATCTCGGGCCGCCGGAGCTCGAGGACTTCGTGCAGCAGCTGCGAAGCACCGAACTCCACCGGCTCGAGTCGTCGCGACCGGGCCAAGTTGAGAAAGTCTTCGAGCAGCATCGACAGGCGTCGAAGCTCGTCGGATACCAGGGTCGACCTCGTCTGAATTTTGTGTCGTGTGGCTTCGCCCTCGATGTCCGCCGCGTTCTTCTTTAGGACATCCAGCTGCAACTTAGCGGCGTTCAGCGGATTCCTGATCTCGTGCGCCAGCCCAGCCGTGAGCTTACCCATGGCCGCCAATGACTTGGCTTCAGCGGTCTTCTTGTGCACGTAGTCTTCGCGGTAGGTCTCCAGCATGATCGCTAGCTCGATGTCGCAAATCTGGTCGATCTCTTTGTGCCCATGCAGAAGCGCCGGTTCATCGGAAGCCGCGGTGGCGAACAGTGCGGAGTGCAAATCGACCCGCACCAGGTTCATCGCCGTCAGCATGTAGCGCTGGTCCAGCCCGACCTTGACGTGCACCCTCCCGATTCGAGACCGCTTCTCGAAATAAGCCTCGTCGTACACGCCGCCGAACAGCCCCTCCAGCCACTGACGCAGTGAGAGGCGCAGTCGCTCGATCTGCGCCTCGCTATGCAGAACTGCTCTGGCGCCCGAATCGGCCATGATCGCCTCGTAGAAATGCTCCACGACCTGGCCGAAGTGTGGCTGCAGACGCGGTCCAAGCCCCTCGAGGACTCTCGCCGAATCGGCATCGAAACCGACGTACTCGAAGAGCGTCGACCTTAGGCCAGGGTTTCCCATAGGCCGGGGCTACGGAATCGGCTGGCGCCTGTCAAGGTGTGCAGCCCGCAACACGCTGATGTGGCAGGGGGCCCTCGAGATGAGGCATCGGATGTCCCGATCGGCAATGCTCGGATCTCCAAATGCAGAGCGCAGACTCAGCACGATGAGGTCGGCTTGCTGGTCGCGCGCCGTCTCGACCACGAACTCGCCCCAAGCCCCCCCCTCCTGCAGGACAGCTCGGCAGTCCGCGCCACGGTCGAGACACCACTGTGCCTGGGCCGTGATCGCCTGGGCCTCGGCGCGCAGCAAGGGCGCGGAGCTCCTCCCGCCGAGCGTTGACACCAGTACGAGCCGTCCGCCTGGCCTGAGCACCAGCAAAGCAAAGCCCAGAAGCTGGTAGCTCGCAGTACTCAAATCCGTGACCGCGACAATGCTGGAAGCCGTGCTCTTCATCTGCGAACCATGCGGAGCAAGGGGTGTGCCAAACCAAGCCTCCCGCAAGTCCGACCAATTCTCGCGCAAACATCGCGATCAGGGCAAGCTGCGCGCAGTCTTTGCGACCGCGTTCGAGCGGAAGAAGCGGCTAGGGGATGCCTGCGGGTTGGTCCGGTTGTTGCTTCCTAATGAGGACGAGATGCCGATTCAGAACATTCTCATACCCACCGACTTCTCGGAAAACGCCGACAAGGCCATCGCCTACGCGGCCCTGCTGGCCGAGACGCTGTCGGCCAGGATTCACTTGCTGCACGTGCCAGTGATCCCGACCTACCTGCTCTTCGACGCCTCATATACCCCGGGGCCGAAGGCGGTGACGCAGATTTTGGAGCGAGGACAGCAGTGGCTCGACGCGCTCGAGGAACGCGTTGGCGCATCGAGCTCGGCGCCGGTCCAGTCCGCGCTCAAAGAGGGCGTCGTCCACGAGGCCATTCGCGCCTATGCCGAGGAGCAGAACATCGACTTGCTGGTCATGGGCAGCCACGGCCGCAGGGGCGTTTCCAAGTTCATGTACGGCAGCGTCACCGAACGGGTCTTGAAGACTGTTCCCGTCCCGACGCTGGTCGTGCCGCTGAAAGCCAGCCTGCGCGCTCCGACGTCGATCTTCGTGGCCTATGACTTCTCTGCGCCCGCGCAGCAGGCCGCTCAGCTGGCCCTGGAGCTGCAGAGCGCCTTCCCCGGCACGCTCACCCTGGTGCATAGCTATCTCGACCTATGGGGCGAGTACACCGATCGTGCGACGGTCGTCGGAGAGGCCGCAGACAATCGCAGGGAGGCCTTGAGGCTCGGACTGCGCGAAATGCTCGAGGCCGACGCGGCGAACCTGAGCCCAGCCGGTGCCACAGCCCCCGGAGTGAAGCTCTGCACGGGGGACCCCGTGCAGGTCGTCCTGCAGCTCGCGAAAGAAGATGACGCCACACTCGTCGCCGCGGGCACCACCGGTAAGAGCGGCATTCAGAGGCTCTTGATGGGAAGCTTCGCGCGGCGGCTGCTGCACGAGAGCCCGGTCCCCACGCTGTTCGCACACGGTCCGCTCGACGAGGTTTAAGCGCGCCGCACGCTGTCCAGGCGACGTACTGCCGAAGGGATTCGTGGTGACAGAAGCGTTCCGACAAAGGCGATCGCCAGGGGGATGGCAAAGGTGAAAGGGAGGATCTCGTCGAGCGCCTCTCCTTGGCGCACGCCCCAGGCGACGACCGCGCCCGTCACCCCCGTCCCGAGCGCCATCCCCAGAACATCCGTGAGCTGTAGCGCCGCGCTGGCCTGACCCTCGGCGCCTCGGCGCGCTTCGGCCAACACCGTGACCGAGATGGATGGCAAAGCGGCCCCCATCCCAGCGCCCGCCAGCGCCCAAGCGAGGACAATCCACCATCCGCTCCAGTCGAAGCCCAGCGGTAACGCGACGAGCGCGATGGCCGCGCAAAGCAGCGCAAAGCCGGTCGCGATCAGGCGGCGAGGACCGAGGCGAGCGATGAGATGCGCCTGAAACCAGGATCCGCTCATCCAAGTGAGGGCACAAGCCGTCAGAGCGATTCCGGCCGAGTGCGAAGGCATGCCGAGGCCATCGACGAGGGCGAGCGGAACGAAAGCTTCGGTACCAAAAAACGCGAAGGTCAGCAGGCCGCGGAGCAGCACAAGTGCCGGGAGCCCAGGGGATGCGACAAGCGTGCCCTCAGGTGTGAGGAGTCGAAACGCATGGACGCCAGCGATCAGCCCAGCGATGAGCATGGCGCCGGTCCAAGCGGACGGAAGCATGGACAGGGCAGCCATGAACGCCGTGACCCCGGCCATCAGCAAGAGCGCTCGGGGCAAGCGCCTGCGCCGCTTGCTCGTAGCCGGGTTCGCATCGATAGCTTTTGCGACGGCCACCACGGCGATGCTGCCCGCAACCAGCGTGATCGGGAGCAGCCCCCAGAAGACCCAACGCCATCCGAAGCTCTCGGCAATGAAGATGGCGCTCGCCGGGCCGACGACCGCGGGAATGAGCCACGCGGTGGACAGCACCGCCATCATGCGAGGATGAGCGGGTCCGGGATAGCCCCGCGCAATACAAACGTAGGCAGCCGGCGGAACCACCCCGGCGCCCAATCCCTGAAGCGCGCGAGCGACGATGAGCTCCGTCATCGAGCCGGCGGCCCCTCCGAAGTACAGCCCCACACAGAACAACAGCACTCCGGCGGCCAGGATGGGCGCCAGCCTACCCGCATCAGCCCGATCACCGGCGATGACGATGCCCAACAGGTTCGAAGAAAAGAAGGCGCTGAACACCCAGCCGAAGAGATGCACATCCGACAACTCGGCTTCGACCAGAGGCATGGCGGTCGCGATGGCGAGAGCCTCGAAGGCGACGAGAGTGATGACGGCGAGCAAGCCGAGCGAAAGCAGCCGCCGCTCTTTCGAGAAGAGGCTGAGCTCGTCGCGATTTGGCTCGGCTTTCATCCTCACAACGCGCCCGCTAATGGCATCGTCGTCACGGCAGCGATCAGGACTCTCGTTAAACGAGCAAGGGCTGCCCCATCGGAGCAGCCCTTGGCCTAGTCTGGGCTCGTGTGAGCGCTATTCCTTGGGCTCGTTCGAGCTGCTTTCCTCGGACGAAGCCTCCGACGCGGGCTCCTCCTCGGAGGCCTCCGGCGCCGTCGATGCCAATGCACCGAACTTGTCCTTGAGGGCGGCACCCAAAGCGTCGCCGAGCGTCGTTTTGGCGCTTCCGCCGGTCGGACCAACCTTGCGTGGGATCCGGGCTGGGGTACCCGCGGTCGGACGCTTGATGTCCTGTGCGTCCTGGCCTTCGGCCGCACGCAGCGATAGCGTGATGGTCCGGTCGTCGCCATCGAGGCGGATGATCTGGGCCTTCACGATGTTGCCGACGCTGACGACCTCGGTCGGTTCCTGACTGAGATCGCTGCTGATCTCGCCGCGAGGGATGACACCCTCGACACCGCGTTCGATCTCGACGTGAATGCCATAGTCGTCGGCACCGATGGCGCGCACCTCGAGAACGGTTCCCTCCGGGTACCGCTCCGGCACGAAGCTCCACGGGTCTTCGTAGAGCTGCTTGATGCCGAGGCTGACCTTGCGCTCCTCATGGTTGATCGAGAGGATGATCGCCTCGACCTCATCGCCCTTACGGTAGAGGTCTGCGGGGTTGTTGATGCGCTGCGTCCAGCTGAGGTCCGTCTTGTGGACCATGCCGTCTACGCCGTCTTCGATGCCGACGAAAACGCCGTAGTCCGTGATGGAACGCACGCGTCCTTGGATGATGTCGCCCGGATTGTATTTCTGGGTGAACACGGTCCAGGGGTCTGGCTCGAGTTGCTTGAGGCCCAGGCTGATGCGCTTGTTCTGCGCGTCCAGGTCGAGCACGACGCACTCGACTTCCTGACCGGGCTCGAGGACCTTCGAGGGATGCTTGGGCTTGGCCCAGGTCATCTCGCTGACGTGAATCAGACCCTCGACGCCCTGCTCGAGCTCGATGAAGGCGCCGTAATCGGTGAGCGAGACGACCTTGCCCTTCACGCGCTTGCCGGCCACGTAAGTGTCCTGCGCGATGTTCCAGGGGTCTTCCATGGTCTGCTTGAGACCGAGGGAGACACGCTCGGTGTCCGCGTTGTACTTGAGGACCTTGACGGTGACCTCGTCGCCCACCTCGAAGACCTCGGACGGGTGATTGACCCGGCCCCAGCTCATGTCGGTAATGTGCAGAAGCCCATCCAAACCGCCGAGATCGACGAACGCGCCGTACTCGGTGATGTTCTTGATGGTACCGGTGACGATCTGGTCCTCTTGAAGGTTCTCGAGGGTGGCTTCCTTGAGCCGATCGCGTTCCTTTTCGAGGAGCACGCGGCGAGAAAGCACGATGTTACCGCGCTTCTTGTTGAACTTGATGACCTTGAACTGGAAGGTCTGTCCCAGGAGACGGTCGAGGTTTCGCACGGGGCGAAGATCGACCTGGGAGCCGGGAAGGAACGCTTTGACGCCTCCCTTGATGGTCACGGCGAGGCCGCCCTTCACGCGCTGCGTGATGGTGCCTTCGATGAGCTCGTCGCGCTCGCACGCGTCGCTGATCTCATCCCAGACCTTGAGCTTGTCCGCTTTCTCCTTGGAGAGCATGACCAAGCCGTCTTCGTTCTCTTTCGATTCGATGAGAACGTCGACGTTGTCGCCGGCTCGTGCGGAGACTTGGCCGTCTCCGTCGAGGAACTCGTGAAGCGAGATGACGCCTTCGGACTTGTAGCCGATGTCGACGACGACGGAGTCTTTTCCAACTTTGAGAATGGTGCCCGCGACGATGTCGCCTTCGCGGAGCTTGTCTGTTTCGGGAGCCGATGCCTCGAAGAGCGCGGCGAAGCTCTCGGGGTCGGGGTTAGGGGTTGTCGTGATTTCGTTCATCATGATTGGCCGTGTCCGGGTGCATCCGATTGATGCCGGTAAGCAGTCTGCCGTGGCTGGAAGCCCCCGGAAACAAGGGCGACTGCTGGGTAGCAGGACGCTCAAAGAGTGTCAACCACGGGAAATTACGAGGATGCCCCGGATTCGCTGCGTTGGACGATGGCGAGTACCCGGGCGACCACCGTGTCGAGGTCCATGTGGGTGCTGTCTAAAAGGATAGCATCGTCGGCGGGACGCAGGGGGGCGACGGCCCGCTCGGAGTCCTGGCGGTCGCGCGTCTCGATTTGGCTTAGTATCTCGTCGTGTTTCGCAGGGATTCCGCGTTCTTCTAGGTCGCGCACGCGACGTTCCGCCCGCGTCTCGGCGGAAGCTGTGAGGAACAGCTTGACCTCTGCGTCGGGAAACACGACCGTCCCGATGTCGCGACCCTCTAGGACGACGCCGCCGTCCGCACCGAGGGACCGCTGAACGCCGAGCAGCGCCTGCCGAACACCTTTGTAGGAGCTCACTTTGCTCGCCCCGCCGGCGATCTCGGGCGTCCGGATTTCGTCGGCTCTGTCGATCCCGTCGATCTGCAGCCGGGGCGTACCGTCTTTTTGTGAGGCAAACGACAGACGGAGCTCCTCGCTCAGCGCGGTGACCGCGGCCTCGTCGTCCCAGGCAATCCCGCGGTCGCGGGCGGCGAGCGCAAGCCCACGATAGAGCGCACCAGTGTCCACCAGGAGGTAGCCGAGCTCACGTGCGATGACCCGGGCCGTGGTGCTCTTACCTACGCCAGCAGGGCCGTCGATGGCGATGACGGGGCGGGAACGGCTCACGAGACCCGCTCCTCGGTGATGGGGGCGCCGAGTGAGCGCAAAAGCTCGACGAAACCTGGAAAGCTCGTGTCTACGCTCTGCGCCCCGTCGATTACCGTCTCTCCCTCGGCCACGAGCCCTAGCAAAGTGGCGGCCATGGCGATGCGGTGGTCGCCCTGGCTATCGACTCTCGTCGCGCGCAAGGGTTTGCCACCCGTGATGACCAGGCCGTCCGGAAGCTCCTCGCAGGGGGCACCGAAAGCGTTGAGCACCTCCGCCATCACGGCGATGCGGTCGCTCTCCTTCACTCGAAGCTCGGACGCGTCTCGAATTTCGGTGGTTCCCTGGGCTACCGCCGCAAGGGCGCAGACGGCGGGAATCTCGTCGATCATTCTCACGATGAGCTCCCCGCCGGCGGTGCCACCGCGAACCTTGCCATGCTGGACCTCGATTTCAGCCTTGGGCTCATCCCCGGCGCCGTGTCCACTCGGTCTGTGGGAGAGGTCGACGCCGACGAGGCGTAGCCAGTCGAACAAGCCCGTCCGGGTCGGGTTCACGCAGACGTCGGGCACCCGCACCTGACTGCCGGCGACCATGGCCGCGGCCAGCAGCGGAAAGGCGGCACTGCTGGGATCCGCTGGGACGGACCACTCGAACGGCTCCCAGCCATGATCCCAGTCCGCGTTCGGATCGAGGACGACAGAAGCACCAGCGGTCTGAAGGGGCACCCCGAGCGAGAGCATCATGCGCTCGGTATGGTCCCTCGAAAGCACGGGCTCCTGCAGCGCGGTCGGGCCCGAGGCATAGAGCCCGCTGAGCAGCAAGGCGCTCTTGACCTGCGCGCTCGCCACCGGCATGGCGTACTCAATTCCCGCGAGAGCCTCGTCTGACAGCAAAGGCGCGATGGAGATGGGTGGGTACAGGACGTCGGGCTTCGGGCCCGCGCTGCCCGCAATGTGCGCACCGCGGGCACGGAGTGGTTCGATGATGCGGCCCATCGGGCGCCGAGAGAGCGACTCGTCGCCGACCAGGCGCGTCCCGAAACGCTGTGCGCACAGGAGCCCCGCCAGCAGACGCATGGTCGTCCCGGAGTTGCCGCAGTCGACGACGTCCGAGGGCATCGACAGTCCACGCAGGCCGACCCCTCCGACCTTCGCCGAGTTGCCGTGCATCTGGACCGACACACCCATCGAGCGGAAAGCTTGCGCGGTGGCGGCGTTGTCCAGCCCGCCGGACAGCCCGTCGATCTTCGAAGTGCCCCGCGCGAGGGCGGCGAAGATGAGCGAGCGATGGCCGATCGACTTGTCTCCGGGGACGGGCGCCGTGCCGCGCAGCGGGCCGGAACGCTGCACTCGGTATCGTTTTTGCGGGCTATTCACCTGTGTCTTCCTCCAAGACCTTCTGCAGCGCCTCGATGAACCGGGCGTTCTCTTCTGGCCGTCCGACCGTCACCCGAAGCCACTGTTGCAGCGGCGCGGGCAGGGCGCGAACGATCACGCCTTCTCGTAGCAGGGCTTCGAAAACCGCCCTACCCGAACGCTGCACGTTGACCAATACGAAATTCGCCTGACTCGGGGCGACGGTCAGACCCAGCTCGCCAAGGGCATCACGGAGCTTGCGCCGATCCCGCCGCGTCGCTTTCACACTCTGTTCGAGATGGGCCGAATCGGCGATCGCTTCGATGGCGGCGCGCTGGCCGAGGGTCCCGACGTTGAAAGGCGGACGGAGCCGATTGAGCGCGCCGATCATCATGCTCGGCGCGATGGCGTAACCCACGCGAAGCGCGGCCAGGCCGTAGGCCTTCGAAAAGGTGCGCAAAATGATACAGGCCTCGTGCTCCCCTCGCATCTGCAGGGCCGACTCGAAGTCAGGCGCATCCGGGTACTCCACGTAAGCCTCGTCGATCACGGCGACGACCTCGTTCGGCAGGGACCGAAGCAGCCGCCGTAACTCCGCGCCCGGGACGTAGGCCCCGGTGGGGTTGTTCGGGTTGGCCAGGAACACGAGCCTGGTCGCAGGGGTCACCGCCGCGATGAGGTCGTCGACGTTCCAGTGAAGATGCTCTCGTAAGGGCACGGCGCCGCGGTCGAGCTGCTGAGCGACCGCGCCGATGTGGTAGCAGGCAAAGGACGGCTGCCCGTAGACGACGTGCTCGCCGGGAGATGCGAAGACCCGGCAAATCAAATCGATGAGCTCGTTCGAGCCGTTGCCCAGGCAGAGCTCATCGGCCGAGACACCATGATGGGCCGCGAGCGCCTGGCGAAGATCGAAACCGCGCGGGTCTGGGTAGCGATGAAGCTCCAGTGGACCTTCTCGAAGCGCGGCGAGGACTCGGGGCGACGGACCATAAGGGTTCTCGTTCGAGGCGAGCTTGACCACGCGATCCACGCCTAGCTCGCGCTTCAGTTCGGCTTCAGGCTTGCCGGGCTCATACGGCGCGAGCGCCGAGAGGTGCGGTGCGACGAGGTCTTTCATGAGGGGGGATCAGCCCGGTTGCGGGTAGCTTCCGATGACCTTTGCATAGCGAGCGATGCGGCGCAGCTCTTCCACCGCTGTGAGCACGGCCCGGTCCGTGATGTGCCCGTCCATCTCCAGGAAGAACATGTGTCTCCAGTCCGTGTCCGAGGAGGGGCGAGACTCGATTCTCGTCAGGTTGATCTTGCGGTCTGCAAAGGGCTGGAGCGAGCGGTACAGGGCTCCCGCGTCATCTCCGGGCGCCACGGCCAAGCTCGTGCGGTCCCGTCCCGTCCGAGAGGGCAGACGCTCGCCTACGATGCCGAAACGCGTACGAATGCCCGGTCTGTCCTCGATGTGGTCCTCGATGATCTGGAGCCCATGAAGCTCTTTGAGCAGGCCGGTACCCACGGCCGCCGCCTGCTCGTCCGCCTTCGCAAAATGGGCGGCGACCTCGCCAGACTGCACGTCGATCAAGGTCGCCTCGGGATGGCGAGCCCTGAGCCGCCTCGCGCAGTCGGTGAGGGCAGCGGCGTCTCCGTAGATTCGCGCAACCCTTTGCGGCTCACCAGAGCGGGAGAGCAGCTGGTAGTGCGCGGCCGCACTGTACTCGGCGCAGAGCTTGGCATCCGCAGTCACCAGTCCCTGCAACGTGGCCGTTACGGCGCCATCGTTCGCCGTCTCGAGCGGCAGCACGCCAGAGCTTGCCCGCCCGTTTTGGACCGCCTCAAGCACCTCTGCGACGGACTCGGCGGGCCTGAACTGGGGCGCGTGTCCGAAATGCATGCGAGCCGCCTCGTGGGCGAAGCTCCCCGGGCTGCCAAAGTAGGCGACGATCTCCTGCTCGATGAGCCCCCGGCACGCCGAAAGAACCTCGCGAAAAACCGGCTCGATGCTGTCCTTCGGAAAGTCTTTGGCCAGAGCCCGTGCGGCGTCGACGATTGCGTTCTTCTTGGGCAGGCGCAGGGGCTCCCCGTCACGCTCGGCACGCAGGGCGTTGTACTCACCGATGGCGCGGGCACGAGCCTCGAGCGCCTGCACCAGGCTTTGGTCGGCTTCTTCGAGATTGGCGATGATTCGCTGAAGCCTGTCGTCCATGCCGGCGATGGTAGCAGCGTGGGTCCACGAGGTACACCGGCCAAAACGCGCCAGGCGCTAGTCCTCGCGCTCGGCGAGCTCCACGAGCCGGGCCAAGGTGACCAGAGCGTCGACGGGCGTCATGTGGTCGAGGTCCAAGCTCTGCAGTGTGCTTCGCAACGCGGACGTGTGGGCTTTGGGGGCCTCCCAGAGCGCGAGCTGCGGGGCCTCTTTTGAAGCGTCCTGGCAGGCGAGCGCTTCCAATTCGCCGAGCTTGGCCTTGGCCCGAGCCAGCACGATGGGCGGAATGCCCGCTAGGCGCGCCACGGCCAAGCCATAGCTGCGATTCGACCCGCCCGGCATCAGCTTGTGGAGAAAGATCATATGCTCACCGTGTTCTTGGGCGGCCACGTTGTAGTTGGCTGCGCCGGCGAGCTGCTCCGCCAGCGCGCAAAGCTCATGGTAGTGCGTCGCGAACATCGCCCTGCAGCCCACCGCGTCGTGAAGGTGCTCCGCCACCGACCAGGCGATGGCCAGGCCGTCATAGGTGCTCGTTCCACGGCCGATTTCGTCCAGGATCACGAACGAGCGCTTGGTTGCCCCCCTCAGAATATTCGAGGTCTCGGTCATCTCGACCATGAAGGTGCTCTGACCGCGTGCCAGTTGGTCGCTAGCCCCCACCCGGGTGTAGATCCGGTCCACGACGCCGATGCGGGCCCGTCGCGCGGGAACAAAGCTGCCCGCCTGGGCAAGGATCACACAGAGGGCAGCCTGTCGCATGACAGTCGACTTGCCGGCCATGTTTGGCCCCGTCAGCAGCATGAGCCGCGTGCCATCCGCGTCGAGCGAGAGACTGTTCGGGACGAACCCGTCACCGGCCGCGTAGCGCTCGACGGTCGGGTGCCGGCTCTCTTCGAGGTCGAGGACCGTCGACGCGTCGATTTGCGGACGGACGTAGTCGAAGCGATGCGCCACCTCCGCGAGCGCGGCGGCCGCGTCGACCTCGGCGATGGCCCGGGCGAGCTCGTGGATCCGAGGCGCCTGGTTTCCCAGCTCTTCGCGCAGCTTGGCGAATGCTTCCAGCTCGAGGGAACGCGAGCGTTCCTCCGCGTGCAGGATCCGGTCCTGTAGCTCCGCCAGCTCGGCGGTGATGAAGCGCTCGGCGTTCGCCACGGTCTGTTTGCGCACGTAGTCGTCCGGGACGGCCTGAAGCTTCGACTTGCTGATCTCGATGTAGTAGCCGAAGACCCGGGTGTACTTGACCTTCAGAGAAGGAACCCCCGTGCGCTGGCGCTCTCGCTGCTCGAGGTCGAGCACGATGTCTTTGCTCGACGCGGACAGCCTCCGCAGCTCGTCGAGCTCGGGCAGATGCCCCTCTGCGAAGATACCGCCCTGGCGGTCGATCGCAGGAGGCTCTCGGACGAGCGCTTCTTCTAGGGCCTCGCAGACGTCTGCGCACAAGTCCTCGACCCTCAGACTGCGCAGGTCGAAGTCCAGAAGCGCCTCCGGACGCTTGTCGAGGCTCGCGTAGAGCGCCGCCGCGGCCCCTAGCCCATTACGGATTGCACCGAGGTCGCGCGGGCTGGCCAGGCCCACGGCAGTCCGCATCGCGAGACGTTCGAGGTCGCCAATGCGCGAAAGGTGTTCGCGAATCTCCGCGCGGCCGCCTGAATCGGCGAAAAAGAGCTCGACCAGGTCGTGCCTTCGGCGGATTTTCTCGATCTGCGTGAGAGGGGCCAAAAGGTTGCGTCGCAGCCTGCGAGCCCCCATCGGCGTCTTGGTGTCGTCGAGCAGATGCAGCAGTGATCCCCGGCGCTCACCGTCCAAAGTTCGCGTGATTTCGAGATTTCGGACGGCGACTTCGTCGACCACGAGCTGCTCGCCCGCCGTATAGACCTCTGCCCTATGGATGCGCAGCTTGCTCTGCGGCTGGTTCTGCTGCGCGTACGAAAGGGCCATCACGGCTGCGCGTCCTGCGGCAGACGATGCAGCCTCGACGAAGACGCGCGCGTCGGCCTCTTGCAGCAAAGTCCGCAGCCGGGGGGCCCAGTCCTCGTCCCCGACGCTGTCCACGCGACGTAGAACGGCCTTGGGCAGCGCCTCACGGCAGAGGGCCTGCAGCGACGCGTCGCCGCCTGCAACGAGCAGCTCGGCAGGATCGAGTCGCACGAGCTCGGCAAGCAATGAGGGGCCGGGCTCGGTCTCGCAAGCCCTGAGGTCGCCTGTGGACAACTCTAGAGCGGCCAGGCCTCCATCTGGGCTGAGTGCGACCAAGTGGTTCTCGGCGCGGGCATCGAGCGACTCCGGCTCCAGGCACAGCCCCGGTGTCACGACGCGGACGACTTCTCGCGGCACGACGCCTTTGACCGAGGACGGGTCGACCATCTGCTCGCAGATGGCGACTTTCTCGCCGTGCCGAAGCAAAGCGGCCAGGTACCCCGCTGCCGCATGATGAGGCACGCCGGCCATCGGAATCTTCTCCCCGTCAGGCCCCGTGCCCCGCGAGGTCAGCGCGATGTCCAGCAGCGCCGCCGCGCGCCGCGCGTCGTCGTAGAACATCTCGTAGAAGTCGCCGAGACGGAAGAAGACGATCGCGTCTGGATACTTGGCCTTTGCGCTCAGGAACTGGCGCATGACCGGCGTATGACTCTTCTTCCCTGCCCCCTTTTGCCCCATCACCAAAGGTCTACTGGAAAGTGTCTCGCCTGGTCACGGGGTCGAGGCTCCAGCGCTCTACGCCGACGAAGCTGTCGACGAAGAAGAGCTGATCCACCTCCGGCGAGAACAGCAATGAGGAAGGTGAACTGAACGGTGCCGTGGTATTGGTGTCCTGCACCTCGGGATCGCTGGGGTTCTCGATCCGGAAACTGAGCCTCACGGTGGTCCCCGCCGGCGGCGGAGTGCCCGGATCGACGGTCTCTCCGCCGGGCGCGGTCTCTCGTTCCGGAAAGTCCTCGATCTTGAAGCTCACGAACGGATTGGTGAACTGCGTATCCGGAAACGCTCGCCCATTGAAGAGAGTGTCCGGGTCCAAGTCTGTAGAGTCGGGAAAGGTCTCCGGCGCTCTATTGGGGTCCAAAATGCAGCGCTTGTCGAGGGAGTCGGGGATGCCCCGGTTCACGAAACCGGTCGCGCCGCCCGTGACGGAATACGCGTCATACGTCCAGACCTCGTACTCGACGAGCTGGTCAAAACAGAACAGTACCTTGTCGAAGTCGTAGTCGAGGTCGGGGTTGGTGGGTTCGCCGAGTTCGAGCTGGTCGGAGAACGCGCTCACGATCCGAAACGCGATCGGACGGTCTTCGAAATCGTCGGCGTTGTCGAGGAAATCCGAGCACTCAGGCCTATCTTCCTTCTTGGCCGGCAGATCACTCGTGATGACCAGCTGATCTCCGGCGTAGCTCACGAGCGGAACATCGGGATCTCCCGTGGGAAGCTCGGAGATTTCCCCAAGCACGCCGGCTCGACAGAACTGGCTGTCGTCGGCAAGCATCCAATTGCCGCGGACACCCGCTCGCGACTCCTTCGTGAAAACGCCGAGTCCTCCTTGCGTGTTGGGAATCGCACCGTTCCAGACGGCCTCCCAAACTTGGTTGCGCTGGGCCCATGCCTGTGTGTTGGCGCAGATGAGCGTGGGCAGTGTGTTGTCGGACACCTCGGAAGGGTCGTTTTCGTCGGTGGGCCAGAGCTCGACCATGGATGTCGGGCATTGGCTGTCGCTCTCGTCCGCACAGGCGCAGGGCCCGTCGGCATCTTCGTCGAGCGCACAGCCCAAGGGGCAAAGGCCGGGGCCGTCGGAACTGAGCGGCTGACCATCGTCGTCCAGCGTGCCGGGTGAAGTGCTGAACTGCAGCTGTGGTGTGCCACTGAGGCCGATGTCCGAGCTGGGCAAGTTCCCGACGCGGAAGCGATGACGCCGAATGCTGGTGAGATCGCCCCCTATCGTCTCGTCGGCCGGTGTGCGATCTGGATCACCGCAGACGCGACAGGTCGCGTTCTGGTCGTAGACATCGACGAACTCGAGCGTTCCATTGGACTTGCTCACGGCCAAGAAGACGCCCTTCAGCCTGCCCGGGTCTCGGGACACCTCGTCGGCTTCTTCCTCGTCGTTCGGGTCACACAAGGAGGTCAGAAACTCGTTCGGACCGGCGTCCGAGGGCTCGAGATCGTAGAAGGGCGTGATGACCTCGATGGCCAGCACCTCGGAGGGACTGAAGCGAATCCGGTCCCTGCTCTCGACGCTCTCCTCGTTGGCGCGCGAGGTCACACCAGAGAGCACCGGAAGCACGGCGCCAAACTCCGGACTGTCCGGGCTGTCGTAACTGATGGCCAAGATACTGCCGTCGACCTTGTCGATCGCGTACAGGTAGCGCTTGATCGCCTCGACTGCCTGGTTTGGCTGCTCGTAATCCTCGTACTTCTCGGGAACGAGCGGCGTGACGCTCGTCTGTAGGGTCGGCGTACCGCTCGGAATCGGCGCGAGCTCGGCCTCGATGCCGCCCAAGCCGAGCTTGAAGCGGTGGATGACGGGCTGATTGGCATCCGCGACCAGCAAATAGTCATCGTCGTCGTCGTCGGGCTGCCCATAGTCGACCGTAAGCGACGCCGGTCGCGGACCGTCGAGAGGCCCATCGGTGCAACGCAGAGTCGTCTGCACCGTCTTAACGACGCGTTTTGTGGGGCAGACTCGAACGTAGGAGTTCTCTAGCGTCGAAGGCTCTGCGGGGACCATCGTGAGGGTCTCGCAGGTCTGGGTGGGGAGCGTGAAGAAGCTCGCCGCTTCGAGCTTTTGCTGCTGTCCGACTTCCCCGGTGACCTGAACCTGCGCGATCTGGCCGAGCTCTGGCAGGGCGACATACAGCCAGCGAGCGTCGATGGCGATGTCCTCGAGCTTCTCAGCGCCCGAGCAGCCGGCTAGCCCCAGGCAGCTGACCTGTTCGTACAAAGCGAGATCGGCAGGCCCGTCTGCAAAGCCCTGCTCGACGGGGACGAGAGGGCTGTCGACCGTTTGCGCGGTCAGCAAGAGCAGCTCGTCGGTGGGCACGGCCTCGACCGTCCTCGAGGTCGACGAGCTTACGTAAGCAAACGTGGGATCGAATCGCGAGATTTGCAGTCCCGTCGGCTGTTCGCCGACCGCGAAATAAGTTGCGCCTGGCACGGTCTGGTTCGTGTTTAGAATCACGGCCCGTGTGAAGTCGACGGCCGCCACCTCTCCCGTCTCCGTTTGAGTTGTGGCCCCGAGCAGATGCGCTTCATCTTCGACGCCGACGTCCCCCTCGTTTTCCGGCTCGATCGCGCAAGCGGCGAGTGGGAGAAAGCCCTCCAGCACGACGTCGAACGCCTGATTGCTGCTGGTGTCCGCTTCCTGGACCTCCGCACAGAAAAGCGCCAGCTTCCCTGAACGCTCCAGGCTGGCGAGCGTCGCAGAGCTGCCCGAATTCGAGCAGGCTCCAAGCGTCAGAAAGCACAGCGCGGCGGTGAAACGGCTCATCGAGATTATCCTGTTCATCTTGGTAGATCCGAGACGGCCTGCGGGATGCCGACGATGCCCCGCAGTTTGGGCGCGCAGTCCTCTTCGCTTCCCGGGCTCTGTGCCGACACACAGGCCTGCAAGGGTGTCAGGTCGAAAATACGAAGGGTGGAGGTGCTGAAGTCCGCCAGGTACATCCGCTGTCGCGACTGATCGATCTGGAACTCGAACGCGCCGCTCACGTTGGTGATCCGGGTGAAGCTCCGGGCGCCATCTAGATCCACAATCTCGACCCTACGTCCGTTGAAACACGAGACGAAGCCGACGAGCCTCTCGACGCCGCCTTCGCGATCGAAGGTCGCGACCTCCAACCGTGAGGGGCCACTGCAGATAGGAAGCTGTGGCGGCACAAAGACCAGCTCATCGCCAACGGGGTCACGTGTGGTGACCAGGATGGACTCTGGCGAGCGGGACAGCACATAGACCCGACTCGCATTCGCCGGTCGCGGATCGAACGCGACCTCGCGGGCGTCGATGCCCGAGTCTAGCCCCGACAGCACGAGGGGGCCCGCGTCGAAGAGCACGGCTTGCGCCGGATCGCGGCCGAGTGCGATTCCGACACGGCTGATCGCATTGCTGTTCGCACTGGGAATCCAGGCCACGCGAGCGTCCGGTTCGTAAGTCACCGTGACTTGCTCCTGCGCTAGCTCGTCAATCGTGGCGAGCAAGCGGGGGCGCTTCGTGGCCGGGACCTCCTCGCCTTCAATGTCGTACCTGACGTCCTGATCGAGGAAGAAGCTCACCGCGCCATCACGGTGGGCCATGATGACGTACTGACCACTGTAGTCGCCAGTTGGCGGGACGCCCTCGGGCAGCGGAAAGTCCTCGCTGAGGTTTCCGGCATACACGTCGACCGGATCCGAGGGGACACTGATGTCCTCGCCCTCGTTGACCAACTCGAGGTCACCGCTGCGGAAGCGCTGCTCGCAGAGCTGGTACTGGGCCTCGAAGCCACTCCCGCACCTCAGCTGCCCGTCCTCATTCGTGTCGATGAAGGTCAGGTTGGCATCGCTTCGTACGGGCAGATAGAGGCGGTCGTCGCCGTCGGGCGCGCCGTTTTCGGCGAGCGCCATACCATCGGCGAAGGAGCCAATGCGGACCTCGGAGGCCAGCAAAGCATCGATCGGAACGGCGAGCACGTCTTGCCGCTCCTGCTGCTGCTCGAAGTCCAGCTCAGACGGGTAGATGGCGCAGCGGTCGGCGGGGATCACCTCGCAGTCCTCGGACCCGAGGCTCTCACACCTCGCACGGAGGCTGTCACACTGAACGCCGGAAGCGTCGAGAGCATCACACTCATCGACGAGCGCGTTGCACGACTCGGTCGCCTCGCCGTTGCACTGACAAATCTCGAAAACGGTGTCCATGGCCTCGACCATCACGCTCAGGTCGTACGACTGTACCGAGCCGGCGTTGTATGCGAGGTCGAAGTTGGAGTTCGCGACGAATGCGTACTTGGGCTCCCCGTCGCCATTCACGCGTGACGACAGCTCGATGGCGATGGGAAACGCGAGCTGCGCTGTGGGCAGGTCCTCCCCGTCCTTGTTGACGCAGCTGGCAAGGTTGACGCAGCTGGCAAGAAGCAACGCAGCAAACAGAGATGCTAGTCCCAGAGAGCCGTCGAGATGGCTTGCGTGCCGCCATGGTAACCCCATGCGGCGCCAACCTAGCCCCTCACCCGAACGCCCGCAAACTCAGTCGTGCGCGCTCCAGGGGTCGACCAAGACCCCCTGCGTGCTCGTGGTCGACTTCTTCGCGGGCTTGGCCTTGGCCCGCCGCGGCCTTGGGCTTCGTCGCGGCTTGGCCTTGAGCCGCTCGAGCTCGAAGAGCAGGGGTTCGTCCTCAGGCGGGAGTGCGCTCGGGTCGATCCGCAACTTCTTGTGGCCGGCTCGAACCAGCGCGATCTCGGAGCCTGAGAGCAGCTCTGCATCGAGCTCGATCGGGGTCTGCCCTTGCAGCCGGCCATCGACCCAGACCTGCGCACCGCGTGGCTTGCTGTCGAGTTGACGAGTGGGTGCCGCGGCCTGCGGCCCGACCGGAAGCGGGTTCACGGCGAGGCTGTTCGAAGTATCATCAGCGACCAAGGTCGTCGTGGCTGCTGCGGGTTCCTCGAAGGAGAGCGCCAAGTAAACCAGCACGGGCAGCAGCGCCAAGGCGACGAGTCCGAGCCCCGTCGTCAAGCGTTCGACCCTGCGCCTCTGCGGGGGGCGCGTCGACCGAATCGCCACCATGGGCCTAGCGCGAACCTCCTCGCCCCGTTCGACCCGTTCGAGGTCGGCCAGCAGCTCCGCCATGCTTGCATAGCGCAGGTCCGGATCCTTCAAGAGGCATCGCATGATGACCTGCTCGAGGGCCGCGGGAACCTGCGCACACTTGATGGAGGGCGGAACCGGGTCTTCGTAGAGCTGCTTGGTGAGAATGCCCATCATCGTGTCGGCGTCGTGCGGAACGTCACCGGTCACCATCTCGTACAGGAGCACGCCCAGCGCATAAATGTCTGTTCGCGCATCGACGTCTTGGCCCTGGCACTGTTCGGGCGACATGTAGTGTGGCGTTCCGAAGACCTCGCCCGCGCGCGTGATTCTGTGCTGACCGTCGGCGACTTTGGCGATTCCAAAGTCGAGGATCTTCACGAAGTCCGGATCCTCGCCCCGATCGACCAAAAACACGTTCTCAGGCTTCAGGTCCCGGTGAACGATGCCTGCCCCGTGCGCTGCGCTCAGGGCACGGCACAGCTGCTTGGCGATGTGAATCGCCCGGGCCGAGGACATGCGTTGGGCGGAGTCGATGGCCTCGATCAGGTCTTGGCCCTCGAGATACTCCATGGCGAAGTACACAGCGCCATCCTCCAGCACTCCGAAGTCGCTCACGTCGACGATGTGCTGGTTGCCGATGGATGATGCGCTCTGGGCCTCGCGCGTAAACCGCGTGAGCACCTCTTCGTCCTGTGAGGCCTCGCGTTGCAGGACCTTGATCGCCACGGGCTTGTTCAGCGCCGTATGCATGGCGCGATAGACGAGGCCCATTCCGCCCTCGCCGATGAGCGCCTCGATGCGATATCGGCCGTCGACTGACATCCCGATCCGGGGATCAGGCGCACGACGAATAGTCGAGCCTGCGGCCGGCAAATCCGAGCCGGAGCCCCCGGGAATCGAGCCGGGCGGGTACGTGCTGTCGATGCATGAGGCCCCTTCAGTCATCCAGTATCCAAGGAAACTTTCAGCAACATCATTCCAACATGACGAGCTATACGCATCAAGGGCGTTTTGTGCGCCAGGACACGGAAAGCTGTGAATTGGCCCCTAAGGCGTCATGTTTTGCGGAGAAGAAGAGCCTGCGCGGCTGCCAGTCGCGCCCCAGGGAGCTTGGGGAGGGCGCAGCTCACGAAGTCCATTCCGAGCTCGACACAGCGCTTGATGGAGTCCGGGTCCCCTCCGTGCTCCCCACAGAGGCCGGAGATGAGGTCGGGGCGCTCGCGTCGTCCCAACGTCATCGCCATGCGAATCAAGCTCACGACACTACGCTCGTCCAAATGTGAGAAGGGGTCGCGCGCGATGAGCTCGCGCTCCTCGAGATAGGCCGGCAAGAACCGGCTGGCATCCTGGCGGCTGATGCCCAGAACGGCTTGCGTCAGGTCGTTGCCGCCGAACGAAAAGACACTGGCAAACCGGGCCACCTCGTCGGCGACCATGCAAGCCCTGGGCAGCTCGATCATCGCCGCAAGCCGATAACGGAGCTTGGGATGCGAAGCGGAGCCCGCGCCGAAGACCTCTTGGAGCGTATGCTCCAGAGCCTCCTGCACGGCCTGCATCTCCTCGGCAAACGCCACCATGGGCACGATGATCTCGAGCTCGACCGGAACCCCGCGCTCGATGCAATCCCGGGCTGCCTGGATCATGGCGCGCAGCTGCATGTCGTAAAGGCCGAACACAGTGAGGCCCGCTCGGACTCCCCGATGACCGAAGCCTGGGTTCGTCTCGGACTGCCGGCGAACCGCGCTTCGGACTTCTTCCTCGCTGACGCGGAGGGCTTCGGCTGTATCGCTGACACCCCTCGGATCACGTGGCAAAAACTCGTGATTGGGGCGATCCAGCAAGCGGATGGCGACGAGTCTCCCCTGCATGGCATCGAAGATCTGCGCGAAGTCTTCTCGCTGGGCGCCTTCCAGCTCCCTCAGCCATCGGGCCCGTTGCTCCGGCTCGGTCGAGAGCAGCGCGCAGCGCATCGCGCGCAGTCGCTCGTGCGCGAAGAACATGCGCTCGGTCCGACAAAGGCCCACGCCCTCGGCGCCGTAACTGAGCGCCGCCCGTGCGGCCTGTGGTGTGTCCGCGTCCGCGTAAACGCGCAGCTGACGGACCTCGTCCGCCCAGGAGATGAGCTCCTCGAACTCGGCGACCGTCGGCGAGGCGACGACGTCGAGCGCGCCCGCGTAAACATGACCGGTTCCGCCATCGAGCGAGAGCAGGTCCCCCTCGCCGAGATCGAGCTCCGTTCCGTCCTCGAGTAGGACGCGTCGTCCCCGATAGTCGATCTGAAGGGCCCCACAGCCGACCACGCAGCACTTGCCGAGTCCGCGCGCAACGACGGCCGCATGAGAAGTCATCCCGCCGGCCGCCGTGACGACCCCTCGGGCGGCCTTCATGCCATGGATGTCCTCGGCGCTGGTTTCGTGGCGGACCAGGATGACGTCCTGTCCTTCGGCCGCCCAGCGAGCCGCCTCATCGGCTTCGAACACGATGCGGCCCGAAGCCGCGCCAGGACTTGCGGGAAGTCCCCTGGCGATGGGATGAATCCCGTGCGCGGCCAGCTCCTCCGGGCTCGGTAGACGGGCTTGGATCAGCTGGCCGAGAGAACGCGCATCGACACGCAGCAAGGCCTGCTCGCGATCGAGCACCCCCTCCTTGACCATCGCCACGGCAGCGCGAACCGCCGCCCTCGCCGTTCGCTTCGCACGACGTGTCTGCAACAAGAAAGGCCGCCCATGCTCGATCGTGAACTCGATGTCTTGCATGTCGCCAAAATGTGCTTCGAGCTTGCGGCAGTACCCGGCGATGGCCTCGAAGGCTTCAGGCAGCGACTGCTCGAGCGACTCGGCCTCCTTGCCCGGTGGGGAAGCGGTTCGGGTCATCGCGACGGGCGTGCGTATCCCCGCGACGACGTCTTCGCCCTGCGCGTTCGCCAAGTACTCCCCGTACAGCTCTTTGTCTCCTGTCGACGGGTTTCGGGTGAACGCGACGCCGGAGCCACTGTCGGGGCCGGCATTTCCAAAGACCATCGCCTGAACCGAGCAAGCCGTGCCGAGGCTATCGTCGATGCACTCCATCTTGCGGTAGCGCTGCGCGCGCGCGTTGTTCCAGGATGCGAAGACCGCCGTGATGGCGTCCCAGAGCTGCTCGTGCGGGTCCTGCGGAAAGGGCGAGCCCGACGCCGACTCGATTAGAGACGAGGAATCGGCAATCAGGGATTGGAGCGATTCGACCGGAAGCTCCGAGTCGAGCATGCGGGGCTGGCCGAGCTCCGCCTTTCGGTCGCTGAGCAGCTGCTGGAAGCGGTCCGAACCGATCCCGCGAACGATCGTGCCGTACATCTGAAGCAAACGTCGGTACGCATCGAGCGCAAAGCGTCGGTCTCCGTGACGTTCGGCAAGCCCGACCAAGCAGGCCTCGTTCAGTCCGACATTGAGCACCGTGTCCATCATGCCCGGCATCGAGACGGAAGCGCCCGAGCGAACGGAGAACAGCAACGGGTTCGAGGGGTCTCCGAACACGCGGCCGATCTCGGCCTCGACGTCGGTAATGGCGCGCTCGACTTGCTCCCTCAGCGCGGCGGGAAAGCGACCGTCGCGCCGATAGAGCGTGCCAGCTTCAGTGGTGATGGTGAACCCAGGCGGCACGGGAATGCCGAGCCTGGTCATCTCGTTCAGTCCCGCGGCCTTCCTGCCCAGGAGCTGCAGCCTGGCGTCCGGATCGAGTTCGGCGTTGAATGGGTAAACGAGAGGAGCCACGGAGCCACTATGTCGAAAGCTGGTGGAAGTGCGCAATCCCGTTCACGGTGTCGGCGATCTCGCCGAGCAGGCGCAGCCGGTTTTCGCGAATTTTTCGTCCTCCACCATGACGAACACGTCCTCGAAATAGCGGTCGATGGGAGCACCGAGCTCTTGGGCGACCATTTTCAGGGCCGCGGTGTATTCTCGCTCCTGCGTCGCTTCCCGAATCTTGTCGCGCACGGTGCTGAAAACCTCCGCGAGCTTCGCCTCGGCGCCTGCCTCGAGCAGACTGCCATCGACACTGCCCCGGGCCGTGTCCTTGGTGATATTGAACGCGCGCTTGAACGCCACGGCGAGCGCAGCGAACTCCGGCTGCGCCCGAATGGCGGAAACGGCTTCGATTCGCGCCCAGAGGTCCCGGATCGAGGAGCCATCCCATGCTCCCAAGCAAGCGTCCACCACGTCGCCGCCATGGTCCGTTCTCGCAAAGGCGCGGATCCGGTTCCTGACGAACTCCTCGAGCTCGGCGCGCAGCGCGTCCGCATCGCGGAGCGCGACGCCTTCATAGCCTCGATGCGCCTTTTCGATCAGGGCGGCGAGATCGATGTCGATGGGGCCTTCGAGCGCGATCCGGACCAAGCCGAGCGCGGCTCGACGAAGCGCAAACGGGTCCGCCGAGCCGCTCGGGACCAGGCCGATGCCAAAGCAACCGACAAGCGTGTCGACTCTGTCTGCGGCGGCGACGATGGCCCCCGTGGGCTCGCGGGGCACTCGGTCCTCGGCGCCCTGAGGCCGGTAGTGGTCGGCGATGGCGTCTGCGACCGCAGGGTCGATGCCCTCGCGCTGCGCGTACCAGCGTCCCATCTGCCCTTGCAGCTCGGGGAACTCGTACACGATGAGCGTCTCCAAGTCCGCCTTGCAGAGGCGAGCGGCTTCCAGCGCGAGATCCGACTGAGCGCCCACTTGCTCGGCCAGCCAGCCCGACAGAGCCTCGATCCGGCGAACCTTGTCACCCATGGTGCCGAGCTTGGCCTGAAAGACGACCGAATCGAGCTTCTGTAGACGGTCGGACAAGGGCGACTTGCGGTCTTCTTCGACGAAGAACCGGGCATCGGCGAGACGCGCGCGAAGCACGCGATCATTGCCCTTGGAAATCGTGTCTGGGTCCTCGGCGGTGTTGACGACGTTCAGATAGGCCGGGAGCAGCGCCCCGCCCTCTTCCTTGCGAACCGCGAAGTAGCGCTGGTGGTCTCGCATCACGGACACGACGACCTGGTCCGGAAGCTCCAAGAACTCGGCATCGAAGCGGCCGGGCACGACGAAGGGCGCCTCGACCAGGGACACGCACTCGTCGACCAGAAAGGCGTCTTCTTGAAGCACGCCATCGAGCCTCTTGGCAGCCTCGAGCAGGCGACTTCCGCATCAAGGTCTTGCGTCGCTCGATGTTCGGAACGACCTGAGCCTGCTCGAGCCGGGCCTCATACTCAGAGGCGCTCGCCAACTCGATTTCGCCTGGCGCCAAGAAACGGTGTCCGCGGGTCAGCCGACCTGCCGTCAAGCCGGCGAACTCGAATTCGACCAGCTCGTTGCCGAGCAGAGCCACGAGCCAGTGGATGGGCCTGCCAAAGGCAATGTCACCCTCGCCCCAACGCATCGACTTGGGGAAACTGATGGCCTCGCACAGGCGCGGCAGCAGCTCCGTCAGGAGCTCGGCAATCGGCTGACCGCTCTCGTGCACCTCGACGCTGACGTAGTCACCTTTGTCCGTGCTGTGCCGGCGAAGCGACTCGACGGGCACACCGTACTTCTTGGAAAACCCGATGGCCGCTTTTTTGGCCGTGCCATCCTCTTCGAAGGCGGCCAGCCAAGGCGGACCGAGCACGGTCTCGTGACGCTCCGGCTGCACTGCGGGAAGGCCCGAGATGCGAAGCGCGAGACGTCTCGGCGTGCCCAGAGTCTGTAGCTCGACGTCACCCAGCGACAGGCGGGCTTCCGCGAGCAGCTTGGAAGCCCCGGTTTCCATGCTCTTCAGGGCATGGGTGACGAAGGAGGCTGGAAGCTCCTCGGTGCCGATTTCTAGTAGAAATTCGGATGACATAGAGCAGCGTTGCTACCAGACCCGATCCTCTGGCGCAATCTGCAAGCACGCCTGCAGCACGGGTCTGGCTCGAAACACTACTCGGCGGCGGCCTGCTGCGAAAGCAGAGGAAAGCCGAGCGCTTCTCGCTGGGCGTACCAGGATTCGGCGACGGCACGAGCGATGTGGCGCACCCTCCCGATGTACCGCTGGCGCTCTGTCACGCTGATCGCTCCGCGCGCGTCCAGCACGTTGAAGTAATGGCTGCTCTTGATGACCGCGTCGTAGGCGGGCAAGACCAGGCGGTCGAGGGGCTCGCGGCTGAAGACGAGTGCACCGCCTTTGCCCTTCTTGTCGCTGAGTCCGAGCAGCGCGGCGACTTGTCGCTCGTACTTCTCGAACAGCTCCTTCTGAAGCTCGACGTCCGCCTGCTCGAAGTTGTAGGTGCTCCATTCCCACTCCGCCCGCTTGTAGAGGTCCCCGTAGCGAATGCCTGGACTCCACTCGAGGTCGAACACGTCGTCGACGTCCTGTAAGTACATCGCGATTCGCTCGAGACCGTACGTGAGCTCGCCGCTGATCGGCTTACAGTCGATGCCGCCACACTGCTGAAAATAGGTGAACTGACTTATCTCCAGGCCATCCAGCCACACCTGCCAGCCGAGCCCCCAGGCGCCCAGCGTCGGCGACTCCCAGTCGTCCTCGATGAAACGGATGTCGTGGTGGCTCGGATCAGTGCCCAGAACCCGCAGCGAGTCCAGATAGAGTTCCTGAATATTCATCGGGGAGGGCTTCAGGATGACCTGGTACTGATGGAACTGCTGGAGGCGGTTTGGGTTTTCACCGTATCGGCCGTCGGTGGGCCGACGGCTGGGCTCCACGTAGGCCACATTCCAGGGCTCCGGGCCGATGGAACGAAGAAATGTGTGCGGGTTGAATGTGCCAGCGCCAACCTCAGAGTTATACGGCTGCACGATTAGGCATCCACGCTCCGCCCAGAAGCGCTCGAGCGCCAGGATGAGCTCTTGAAACATCACGGCTCAGTCCTCCTCGTCGTCGTCGTCATCGTCATCGTCATCGTCGAGGTCGTCGTCGAGGTCGTCGTCATCGTCGGAGTCATCGGAGTCGTCATCGTCGTCATCGTCGTCATCGTCGTCATCGTCATCATCGTCATCATCGAGGTCGTCGTCCTCGTCGGAGTCATTCGCATCGTTTTCAGCAGATGACTCGACACTGGCCGCTTCGGGCTCTTCAGACTCGCTTCCGGCTTGGAGCACCTCCGTCTCCTCGCCCTGCTCGTCCTCCTCCGGCCCCTCCGCGCCCGCTCGTTCCTCGGCCTCAGCCTCAGCCTGATCCTGCGCGTCCGCGGCGGCCTGCTCCTCTGCGAGCAGGGCTTCCTCCGCTTCGTGCTGCACCTCCGACGCGGCGAAGTTAGCGGCGGCCAGATCGAAGGACTCTCCGATCTTGCTCTCG
Source organism: uncultured delta proteobacterium (assembly GCA_963746475.1). Lineage (GTDB taxonomy): Bacteria > Myxococcota_A > Polyangia > Polyangiales > Houyiibacteriaceae > SG8-38. Next base: position 690,872 of record CAVVBB010000002.1, on the reverse strand, counting down.
AACAGCGCCTTGTGCTCCTCGGTGAGCTCACTGAACTCTTTGAGCGTGGGCAGGTCTTTCAGACTGGCGAGCCCGAAAAACTCGAGGAAGTTGGGCGTGGTGCCGTACAGCAACGGGCGGCCTGGTTCGTCTTTGCGGCCCAGGATTTTGACCAGCCGCCGCTCCGCGAGCATCCGAAGAGCCGACCCAGAGTCCACACCGCGGACCTCGTCCACTTCGGGTCGCGTGATGGGCTGCCGGTAGGCCACGATAGCCAGGGTCTCGAGTTGGGCGCGACTCAGACGCACCGGCTTGGGCGCCACGAAGGCCTGCACGAACTCCGCAGACTCGCTCGAGGAGCGGAACTGGTAGCCCCCAGCGACGATACAGAGATGGATCCCGCGCTGCTCGTATTCAGCGACGAGCTCCTCGAGCAGCGGCCGAACCTCAGCCAAGCTGCTGCGCGCGATCTCGGCGAGCTGCTTTGCCGACACGGGCTTGCTAGCAACGAAAATGAGGCTCTCCAGCACGCGCTTCAAGGCCTCGGAGCCGAGCGTCCCGGTCGCGTCTTCGCCGTCCCCTGCTTCATCCTCAGCTCCCTCGCTCGCCTCCGCAGCCTCGAAAGCCGTCTCCTCTGCGGCTTGTTCGGCGGCCTCGGACTCCGCGTCGGCGCCTTCTACCGCGTCGGCGGCTTCGACCGCGTCAGCGAGCTCGAGCTCCTCGGTGACTTCGACGGCATCGGGAACCGCCTGTGCCGCATCAGGCACGGGCTCGACTCGTTCGTTGGCGGTTTCGATGCGTTGGCTAGCGGGTTCGGTCATGGCTCTTCAGCGTCCGATGTTTGGGAATGGGAGCTCTGGGCGGGAACGACCATCGACTCTGGCACCCGACGGGCTTCCTCCCCTGGGTCTTCGTCCTGCGGGGCCGCCACCTCGTCCGAGTAAGCATAGGACGCCTCGGCGTCTTGCAGCGCCTCAGGCGTAAGCGGCTGGCCTGATTCGTCCAGCAGCGCGTATTCGAGGTAGATCGGCTCTTCGTGCTCGGTCTGATAGACGCTCGCGATGCGCATCTTGGCCATCTCGAGCAGAGCGAGGAAGGTCACGACGATGTCATAGGAGGAGCCCACGTTTTCGAAGAGATCCTCGAAGCGGCAGCGACGGCGCGTCTTCAAGAGGTCCACGATCTCCCCCATCCGCTCCTGAATCGTGATCCGCTCGGCATCGACTTCGAGCGAGAACTTCGCATTCACTCGCTGGGCGATCTTCTTGAGGGCATCGAGCAGCTTGAAGACGCTCACCTGGGCCAAGGGCCCAGGCCCGCTGGCGGTCGGCGCCGCTGTGCCTCGCTCGAAGACGTCCCGGCCCGAAATCGGACGGGAAGCCAGATCTTCGGCCACTGTCTTGTACTTCTGATACTCGAGCAAGCGACGGATCAGCTCGGCCCTGGGATCCAGCTCCTCGAGACCCTCTTCGTCGGCCTCTTCGGGCTGACGGGGCAGCAGGGTCTTGCTCTTGATGTAGGCCAGCGTGGCCGCCATCACCAGGTACTCCGAGGCAATGTCGAGGTTGAGCTCCTCCATGAAGCTCAAATATTCCAGGTACTTCTCGGTAATGAAGGCGATGGGCAGGTCGAGGATGTCGAGCTCGTGCTTGCGAATGAGATGCAGGAGCAGATCGAGCGGACCCTCGAAGTTCGGTAGCTCGATGCGAAAGTTGGGATCGAGCGCCTCCGGGGCTCCGGGAGCTGGGGTCGGGCTCGGCTCACTCATTGTGGCGCAACCATGCCCCTACTTGCGCGCTTCGTCGAGAGCTTCCAGCACCTCGTCCACATGCCCCTTCACGCGGACCTTCGGAAAATGCCTGATGACTCTACCATCAGGCCCGATCAGCACCGTCGAGCGGATGATCCCCATCGACTTCTTGCCGTACATGTTCTTCTCGCCCCAGGCGCCGTACTTTTCGATCATCTTGCCGTCTGGGTCGCTCAGCAATGGAAACTTCAGTTTGTACTTGTCCGCGAACTTGCAGTGCGACTCGATCGAGTCCTTGCTGACGCCGAGCACGACTGCATCGCGGGACTGGAGCTTGCGCAGAGCCGCATTGAAGTCGTTGGCCTCGGTCGTGCAGCCGGGCGTGTTGTCCCGAGGGTAGAAGTACACAATGACGTACTGGCCCTCGAAGTCTTTCAAGGAAACCTTGCTGCCCTCGGAGGATGCCAGAGTAAAAGCTGGGGCTTTGTTGCCTTCTTTGATCATCTGGCCTGTGTATTTGCGGTTTTGTTCAAAGTGTCAAAGCTTTACGCGAAGGCGGGTGCTAAACGACTGAAGGTCCGGTGATGACGACAGGGCGCACGCTCATCGTAGGCGACGTTCACGGCTGTTTCGACGAGCTGCAGGATTTGCTCGAGCAGTCGGGCTGGACCGAGGACGACGAGCTGATCTTCGTCGGCGATTTGGTCGCCAAGGGCCCGAAATCGCTCGAAGTCGTGCGCTTGGCGCGCCAGCTCGGGGCTCGAGCCGTGCGGGGCAACCACGACCAGCAGTGCCTTCGCTGGTGGGAAGCCAAGCGCGCAGGACAGGCTCCGCCGAAGCTCAGGCCAGCACACCAGGCGGTCGCCGATCGGCTCGAGGAGCCGGACTGGCGGTGGCTGGCCATTCTGCCCTACTGGTTGGAGCTGCCTGAGCACGGCATTCTGGTCGTGCACGCCGGCCTCCTGCCGAACGTGCCCATCGACAAACAGGACCCGACCGACCTGATGAACATGCGGAGTATTCGCGCGGATGGGTCGGCATCGAGCGTTTATCAGGACGGCACTCCTTGGGCGCAGCTCTGGAAGGGTCCAGCGCACGTCGTGTTCGGCCACGACGCGATCCGAGGGCTTCAGCAGCACCGCTACGCCACCGGCCTCGACACCGGCTGCGTCTATGGAGGAATGTTGACGGGGCTCTGGCTTCCCGGCCGTGAGCTGGTGGCGGCGCCGGCGCGGGCCGTCTGGGCACGTCCAGGGAAAGTGTGAGGCAGGTGGAAGCTCGGGTTTGCAGCGTGGGGGAGCTGAGCGCAGGGACGGTGCGTACTGTCACCCTCGGCGCAGACGCTCAGGGCCTGCCGATCCTTGCCATTTTGCTGCGGGACCAGGACGGCGTGATCCGGGCCTATCGAAACCTGTGCAGGCATCTGCCAGTGCCGCTGAACACGGTCTCGGAAGAACTGCTGAGCAGGACACGCCGTCATTTGGTCTGCGCGACGCACGGCGCCACCTACCGCCTCTCCAATGGGGCCTGCGTCAAGGGGCCCTGCGAAGGGCTGAGCCTGCAGCCGCTGCGCTGGTCGGAACGAGACGGCGAGCTGTTCGTCTCCGACGGCCGCTGAAGCCGGTCTTCGCTAGAGGTCGGTCCGAGCCTGAGTCGCGTCGCTCGCGCCCTGTTCCTGTCGGGACTTCCAAGCGGCAGCCGTCGACAGCGGACCAAGCTGCGCCCAAGGCTTGTCCTCGCTGTTCCGAACCCGCTCACCGCGAGCCGTCAGAACCTCGACCCCCTCACGGGTGACCAGAACCGTATGCTCGAACTGCGCAGATAAAGAACGATCGGCAGTCAGCACGGTCCAGTCATCGGCCAAAACCTCCGTACGGTAGTCACCGAGGTTGATCATCGGCTCGATGGTGAAGACCATGCCAGCCTTCAAGCGCTTGTCCGTGCCGCGACGGCCGTAGTGGGGGATCTGCGGCGGCATGTGGAACTCGCGCCCGACGCCGTGGCCGACGTAGTCCCGAACGACCGAGCAGCCGCTGGCTTCGGCGTACTCTTGGATGGCGGCGCCGATGTCGCCGATTCGAGCACCATGCCTCACCTCCGCGATTCCGAGCTCCAGGCAGTGCCGCGCGGTCTCGACGACGTGAATGGCCTCGTCGCTCGGCTGGCCCACGTAGAACGTGACGCTGGTGTCGCCATGATACCCGTGTTTCGCAGGGAAATAGGTCGTGACGTCCACGTTGACGATGTCCCCATCCGCCAGGACCTGCTCGCCCGGGATGCCGTGACAGACGCACTCGTTGACGCTCGTGCAGACGCTCTTGGGAAAGCCTTTGTAGTTCAACGGGGACGGTCGACCATCTCGCGAAACGATGTAATCGTGGACGAAGGCGTTGATGTCATCGGTTCGAATACCGGGGCGAATCATCTCCCCGACCGCGGTTAGACAATTGGCCGCGAGTTGGCAGGATTTGCGCATCTCTTCCAGCATTCGCGATGTCATAAGCTCGATGGCAGCCAAGCAAATCTCCTTCCGCATGCCTTAGCACAACATGGCGTGACGTCCGGCAAGGGCCCTCTCACGAGCCCGAAAGCCGATTGACCCATGCCAGCCTTGGCACTATCTAGCGCCAAGCTGTCCGGCGAAAAGGCCTCATCCCATGTCACAGACCTACAACAACGTCCCCATGAGTGAATCCGCGGTCGACCGCGTCGAAAGGGCCGATCAGATCTGGTCCGGTCCCAAGCTGATCATCTTGAGCTTCGCGGTCCTCGGTGCGGCCTTCACCCTGCTCTGGCTCATGGCCCAGGGCATCATCGGTCCCGTCCAGAACGATGCGGACTGGGGCAAGGAAAAGCACTTCCTGCAAGAAGGTCTCGGGCCCCTCGACTGAGCCCGGCACGGTCGCTGTTAAAGAAAAAGCTCGGTGGGGGCGACCACCGAGCTATGCCCCGGGAGGACCGGGACGAAGGTCTGCGACCGATTAGAAGTCGAAGTCGAGCTCTTCTGGCTCTTCGCTTCGGAGGGAATCATCTTCTCCGGGTTCGAACTTGGCCTCCGAGTAGAGATCGTCGAGGGACCAGCCTGCCTTGTGGTCCCGACGAAGCTCCTCTCTCTCGAACTCAGCGAGTGATCCGTAGTATCTAGGTGCTCTCGGGCGCATGTTCTCCCCCTTTGCGCATTCGTAGTGAAGAAACTGGTGAGTCAAATGACTACTTTGTCCTACACTGAGGCACAACCTACACAGCGCGATCGGGAACGCAAAAAAAGGGACGAGATTGAAACCAACCCGCGGCACTGGTAGACGCAAGCCATGGCGTTGGTAATCTCAATCGCCAATCAAAAAGGGGGCGTCGGCAAGACCACGACCGCGGTGAATTTGGCCGCGAGCTTGGCCGTGGCGGAGCAACGCGTGCTCCTCGTCGATTTGGACCCGCAGGGCAATGCCTCGACGGGGGTCGGCTGCGCCCCTGGAAAGGTGGAATTCGGCGCCTACGAACTGCTGCTCGGAGAGATGTCGGCGAGCGAGGTTGCCCTGCAGACGCAGCTTCCGCAGATGTCGATCATTGCGGCCACCCAGGATTTGGTTGGTGCCGAGCGCGACCTGCTGGGGAGCCGAGACAGCGCGACGCGGTTGCGGCACGCGCTTGCTCCCGTTCAGGGCGCCTTCGATATCGTCCTCATCGACTGTCCACCCTCCCTGGGAATGCTGACCATCAACGCTCTGACCGCCTCGGACATGGTCATCGTGCCCATGCAGTGCGAGTACTACGCGCTCGAGGGGCTGTCGCAGCTCGTGGGGACCATCGATCGCGTCCGGGCCACCTTGAACCCCAAGCTGCAGATCCACGGCGTTTTGCTGACGATGTTCGATTCACGAAACAATCTGGCGAACGAGGTGGCGGACGAGGTGCGGCGTCACTTTCGTGTCTACAACACGGTCATCCCGCGCAACGTTCGGCTGGCCGAAGCACCGTCGCATGGCATGCCGGTCATCTTGTATGATGCCTCGTCCCGGGGTTCGTACACCTATCTAAATCTCGCAAGGGAGCTGCTCGAGGACTTGGAGGAAGCGGCGTAGTGGCGCGAAAACGCTTGGGTCGAGGCTTGGACGGGTTGCTTCCGGCAACACCGACCGCATTGGAGTCCATATCCGGAAACACGGCTTCCATAGAGGAGCTGCACCCTGCCCGCACTCAACCGCGGACAAGGTTCGATCCAGAGTCTCTGTCCGAGCTCGCCGCTTCCATTCGCGAGCACGGGGTCTTGGAGCCCATCGTCGTGCGCGAGCGCGACGCCGGCGGCTTCGAAATCATCGCTGGGGAGAGGCGCTGGCGTGCGGCGCAGCAGGCCGGCCTCAAGGAGGTCCCGATCTTCGTCCTCGAACTGAGCGATCAGAGCGCATTCGAGGCGGCGCTCGTCGAGAACCTTCAGCGCGAGGACCTCAACCCCATCGAGACGGCCAAAGCCTTTCAGCGGCTCATCGAGCAGTTCGGATACACCCAAGAGGCCATCGCCGCGAAGGTCGGCAAGGAGCGCTCGACCGTCAGCAACGCGCTGCGGCTGCTGCGCTTGCCTCCGGAGGTCACCGATTTGCTGGAAGCAGGAGACCTGAGCGAGGGTCACGGCCGCGCCTTACTTGCCGCGCCGGACGTCGGGACGATGAGAAAGCTGGCGCGCACAGCGACCTCCCAGCGCTGGAGCGTCCGGGAGACCGAACGCCAAGTGAAGATTGCCACACGTGGAAACGGTGCCAGCAGCACGAGCACGGCAGCCAAGCCGAAGAGCGCGAACGTGCTCGACCTCGAAAGCCGCTTGTCACGCGCCGTCGGGTCGACCGCCAAGATTCACGAAAAGAGCAAAGGCCGTGGCGAGCTGCGCATCAGCTTCTCGAGCTACGAGGAGCTGGACCGGATCATCGCCGAGCTTACGAGCTAACGCCGACTCCGTCTCACCAGTGCACGTCCAGGCCGCGCCGGTCATTCAGATGCGCGCTTCGGCAGCGTCGACCGTGTTGCTCAGGAGCATCGCGATGGTCATCGGCCCCACCCCTCCCGGGACGGGCGTGATGAAGGACGCCCGTTTGGCAGCCGCTTCAAACTCGACATCGCCCGTGAGCGTGCCGTCCTCTAGACGATTGATGCCGACATCGATCACCACGGCGCCGGGCTTGATCCAGTCGCCCTTGATGAGGTTCGGCTGGCCAACCGCAGCGACGACGATGTCCGCCTCGTGTACCCGCTCGCGCAGGTCCTGAGTGCGCGAGTGACCAATCGTCACGGTCGCATGCTTTTCGAGAAGCATCAGGGCGATTGGCTTTCCGACGAGCGTGCTGCGGCCGAGGACAAAGGCGCGCTTGCCCTTGGGGTCGTAGCCGATGTGCTCGAGCATCCGCATGCAGCCGCTCGGGGTACAGGGACGCAGGCCGCGACGGCCCACTGTGAGGAGCCCGGCATTGAACGGGTGCAGACCGTCGACGTCCTTCGCCGGGTCGATCGCGTCGACCGTGAGCTGGTCATGCAAATGCGCCGGCAGCGGGAGCTGAACCAGGATGCCGTCCACCTCATCGTCCCCGTTGAGCTCGGCGATGAGCGCCAACAAGTCGGCCTGGCTGGTCTCGGCCTCCAGGCGGTGTACCTGACCTGCAATTCCGCACTTCTCGGCTGCCCGCTCCTTGTTCCGGACGTAGACCTGCGAAGCCGGATCGTCCCCCACTAGCACTACGTGGAGACCCGGGCTGCGGTGATGGGTCTCGAGGAACCGGTCGGCCCGCACCTTCACCTCTGCCCGAACTTCCTTTGCGAGCGCCTTACCGTCGATCAGTTCTGCCATGGGCGGGGTGTAACAGGCGAGCCGCGCTCCCTCAAACCATCCTCACGCCCCAAGTGGAAATCGAAGCCCGTCGTGGTACACCGCGAGGCCATGTTCGACCCGGTCTCCCCCCAGGTTTCGTTTCCCGAGCTCGATGCCAGCCAGCAAGCGTTTTGGGAAGCTGCGAAGATCTTCGAGAAATCGGTCGATGAAAGGTCGAGTCGAAAGCCCTTCATCTTTTATGAGGGTCCGCCCACAGCCAACGGAATGCCCCACCCTGGTCACGTCCTGACGCGCGTGATGAAAGACGTGTTCCTTCGCTACCGCACAATGTGTGGTTACTACGTGCCCCGGCGCGGCGGCTGGGACACGCACGGGCTTCCGGTCGAGGTCGAGGTCGAAAAGGAGCTCGGGATCAGCGGCCGCGAAGCGATTCAGGCTTACGGCGTGGAGGCCTTCAGCCGCAAGTGTATCGATTCGGTCTTCAAGTACATCGGCGAATGGCAGAAGATGACCCAGCGAATCGGCTGCTGGCTCGATCTGGACCAGGCCTACGTCACCTTCCACAAGTCCTACGTCGAGAGTGTCTGGTGGGCGCTGTCCGAGCTGTTCAGGAAGGGCTTGCTGTACCAGGGCTACAAGGTCGTCTGGTGGTGGCCGCAGGGCGGCACGGCGCTTTCAGCCGGTGAAGTGGGTCAAGGCTACAAGGAAGTCGACGACCCCTCGGTGTCGATTCGATTCCCAGTCGTTGGCGAGGACCGAACGGCGTTCCTGGCCTGGACGACGACCCCGTGGACCCTCCCCTCCAACGTGGCTCTCGCCGTCTCGGCCGACACGGAGTACGTCACCGCCGAGATGCCCGATGGCGAACGGCTCATCGTGGCCGCACCGCTGGCGCAAAAGGTGCTGGGCGAGGACGCGAGGGTCCTCGGGACGCGGAAGGGGTCGGAGCTCGTCGGGCTGAAGTACGAGCCGCCCTTCCGTTATGCGGAGCCGGAAAATGGTCGGGCCTGGGAAATCGTCGCCGCCGACTTCGTGTCGCTCGACAGCGGGACCGGCCTGGTCCACCTGGCGCCAGCCTTCGGCGAAGACGACTTTCGCGTGTGCCAGGACGAGGGCATGGGCTTCTTGCAGCTGGTGAAGCCCGACGGGACGTTTCCGAGCGAGGTCAGGGACTTCGCGGGCCAGTTCTGCAAGGACGCTGACCGGGACATCATTCGGGACCTGCGAACCCGAGGGCTCCTCTACAAAGAGGAGGCCTACCGGCACGACTATCCCTTCTGTTGGCGGGCGATGAACGACCCGCTCATCCAATACGCACGGCGCAGCTGGTTCGTACGAACCACTCAGGAAATCGAGCGGGTCAAAGCGAACAACCAGCAGATCCATTGGGAGCCGGCGCACATCAAGAACGGGCGCATGGGGCAGTTCCTGGAAGGCAACGTGGACTGGGCTCTTTCGCGCGAGCGCTTCTGGGGGACACCTCTGCCGATTTGGGTCAACGACGAGACCGGGGAGATGGACACGGTCGGCTCGGTACAGGAGATCCTGGAACGCAATCCGCAGGCTTTCGCCCACTTCGAAAAGGCCAGGGCCGAGGACCCGACGTTGCAAGACCACCTGATGGTGCACAAGCCCTGGATCGACCAGGTCAGCTGGACCAAGGAGGGAGAGCCAGGCGTCTACCGACGCGTGCCCGAGGTCATCGACTGCTGGTTCGATTCGGGCTGCATGCCGTTCGCGCAATGGGGCTACCCGCACCAGAACCAAGAAGAGTTCGCTCGTTCGTTCCCGGCCGACTTCATCACCGAGGCCGTCGACCAGACGCGCGGCTGGTTTTACTCGTTGATGACCATCAGCACCCTGATGTTCCCGGACCGTCCAAACCCGCATCCGTTCAAGAACTGCTTCGTCATGGGGCTGATGACGGATGAGAAGGGCAAGAAGCTCAGCAAGCGAGACAAAAACTACACCGACCCGCTCGTGCTCATGCAGCAGACCGGCGGCGATGCGGTGCGCTGGGCGCTCTACGCTGGCACTGTGCCCGGACAGAACACGCGGTTCTTCGATCAGGCAGCGACCGACGCAGTGCGCGAGTTTCTGCTCAAGATCTGGAACGTGTACAGCTTCTTCGTCACGTACGCGAACATCGATGGCTGGGAGCCTGGGGATCACGTGCCCCTTGCAGAGCGTCCCGACATGGACCGCTGGGTGATCGCGGAGCTCGACGCGACGGTGCGCAGCGTGCGAGCGGAGCTCGATGAATTCAAGAGCCACATCGCCGTCCGTCACCTTTCGAGCTTCGTCGACGGGCTCTCCAACTGGTACGTGCGCCGAAGCCGCGCACGGTTCTGGGCCTCGGACGACACGCTCGACAAGCGTGCCGCCTTCAGCACCCTCTACGAGGTTCTGGTCGACCTCACGAAGCTGGCAGCGCCCTTCGTGCCCTTCATGACCGAAGCCCTCTATCAGAACTTGGTCAGGGCACAGGACTCGAGCGCGCCTGAGTCGATTCACCTGGCCGCCTTCCCAGAGCCCGACGAAACCCGGGTCGACGAAGCGCTGCGTCAAGCGGTCGAGCGCGTTCGCAACGTGGTGGCGCTCGGGCAACGCGTGCGGAACGAAAACAAGCTCAAGGTGCGTCAGCCACTCGAGGAGGCCATCGTCGTCGTGGCCGACGACAGCGAGCGGCGCTCGATCGACCGATTCGCCGAGGCCATTCGCGAAGAGCTGAACGTGCGCATGCTCGGCTTCACCCAAGAGCCGGCCCGGTACGTCGAGTTCGAGCTCGTCCCGAACTTCCGTGTGCTCGGGCCCAAGCTGGGCAAACAGGTGCCTGCCTGCAAGAAGGCTCTGGCCCAAGCGGATGGCTCCGCCCTTCACGCCGAGATGGAAGCGCAGGGCAAGATCCGCATCGAGCTACCCGAGGGCGCCGTCGAGCTCACGCCGGAAGAAGTGGAGGTCCGTCTCACGGCTCGGCAGGACTTCGCAGCTGCCTCCGGAGCGGGACAAGTCGTGGTCATCGACACCCGCATCAACGACGACCTGCGCCGCGAAGGTCTGGCGCGCGAGGTCATCAACCGCATCCAGCGTGCACGCAAGACGATGGACCTGCCCTACGAGGCGCGCATTCAGCTGCACTGGGAGGCTGACGGGGACCTGGCCCAAGCCATCGACGAGCACGCAGCTCGGATTGCCGGCGAGACGCTCGCGACCACTTTTCGGCGGGGTGGCCCCCCGCCGGGCTCCGAGCTGCACGAGTCCAAAGTGGAAGGCGTCGAGCTCCGGCTCGCCATCTCGTCCAGCATGTAGACGCTCTGCTCCGGAGGACCTCCTTCGCCGGAAACATGAGCCGAACATGGCTCAGGCGAGCGTCGTATCGGCCGCTCTTGTCTCGTTTCGAGCGTTCTGACGAGGAGGAAACCCTGCGCCCAGTCTCACAGCGCGATCGTCGAGCTCCGTCCGGCTGCCCGTCAGCCGGGGGCGAGCTCCACCTCAAGAGGTTGACGCTGTCTAAGTTTAGACCTAGTCTAAATTTATGAGGCGAAGCGACGCGTTACGATTGGAGCAGCACGGAATCAAACCCTCCGCCCAGCGGCTGGCGATTGCGGCTTACGTTCTGCACACCGATGCGCATCCGTCTGCCGATGAGGTTTGGTCGCGAGTGAGGCGTTCCTTCCCGATGGTCTCCCGAGCGACCGTGTACAACACGCTCAATCTGTTCGTGGCCAAAGGGCTGCTGAGCGAGCTGGTGTTGACCGAAGGGCGCCTCGTCTTCGATCCGAACACGGCAAAGCACCACCACTTCATCGATGAGGCGACGGGCAAGATCTACGACGTTGCCTGGGACCTCGTGACGGTGTCCCGGGTCGATCAGATCGAGGGCTTCGACATCAAGGACTATCAAGTGCTGCTTCGCGGCAGCAAGGAGTAAAAAGCATGCGTACGATTGGCGACCCATTTCCCCACTTCGCGCTTCAGGCGTCCGTCAGCACGGAGCCTGGTAAAGAGTTCAAAGAAATCACGAACCAATCTCATCCCGGACAGTGGCGGGTCATCTTCTTTTGGCCGATGGACTTCACTTTCGTCTGTCCGACGGAGATAGCCGAGTTCGGTCGAAAGAATGCCGAGTTCAGGGCACGAAATACCCAGGTTCTCGGGCTCAGTACCGACACCCACTACGTGCACCTGGCCTGGCGAAACGACCACCCTGACCTGAGAGAGCTGCCCTTCCCCATGCTCGCCGACACCAAGCGCGAGCTCTCGACCGAGCTGGGGATTCTCCACAAAGAGGCGGGCGTGTGCTTGCGAGCGACCTACATCGTCGACCCCGAAGGAGTCATTCGATTCGTCAGCGTCAACGACCTGTCGGTTGGCCGCAACGTCGACGAGGTACTGCGTGTGCTCGACGCGCTACAGACCGGCGGGCTCACCGCCTGCGGCTGGACCCCGGGAGAGCCCACCTTGGACGCGGCCTAAGGCCCCAACGGAAAAAGAGAAAGGAAGTCATCATGGAACTCAACACCGGCATCGCTCCCAAGCAGCGGGAAGAGCTCGCCGAAGCGCTGTCGAAGCTTCTGGCGGACAGCTATACCCTGTACCTCAAGACCCACAACTTCCATTGGAACGTCACGGGCCCGATGTTCCAAACGCTGCACCTCATGTTCGAGCAGCACTACACGGAGCTGGCGACGGCCGTCGATCTCATCGCGGAGCGCATCCGGGCGCTGGGCGTGTACGCGCCCGGAAGCTACGCGGCATTCGGTCGACTCTCGAGCGTCGCGGACACCGACGCGGTACCCAAGGCGCTCGACATGGTGAAGCTGCTCGTCGAGGCCCATGAAACCGTAATCCGAACGGCTCGCGATGTCGTCAAAATCGCCGAAGAAGCGAGCGACCAGGCCACCGCTGACCTCGGCACACAGCGCCTGCAAATCCACGAGAAGACCGCTTGGATGCTGCGCAGCCTTCTCGAGTAGCGCCCCCGACCCCCCGACACGCGGCCTCGGCCTGTCGCTTCTGCGCGCCGCAGCAACTTTTGGAGCGACTGGGAGATCCGCTAGCATCGGCCGGTGTACGCGCTCAGCCTCTCGGTCCGATGCCTGCTCCTACTCCCGATCCCTCTTTGCCTCGCGCGGCCGACCCTGAGCAGCGCCGAGGAAAGTCGCGAAGTAGGGAGTTCCGACGGGAGTGAAGCGTCCGTCGAGGGGCCGAAGCTGGCCGCCTACCCGGTTCGCTGGGCTCGGCGTCCACTGGTCCTCGACGAAGGCATGATCAGAGTCGACTCTAGGGTCTTCCTCGGCGGAAGCTTCGAACCGGGCACGCTGTCCGCTCTGGACCTCGGTGGAGCCATCTCGCCCACAGCCCGTCTGGAGCTCGGGCTGAGCAGTATGCGGACAGGCAGCATTCCTGCTGCGGCGGGCAACGGTCTCATCTCCGTTCTCATGTCACCCGACGTTCAGTACGGCGACATTCCCGTCTACGGGCGCTATCAGTTTCACGAAAGCGAGGTCTTCGCCGCCGGCGCGGAGCTCGTGCTGACGCTTCCGACACACACGGATTTCGAGCTGACCCTGGGCGTACCCATGCGCGTGTATGAGCTGTTTGGTTTCTTCACGCTCGACGCCTCGGTGAGCTTCACGCTTCGCGCAGGCGACGCTTTCTCGGAACGGACCAGCAGCCCATCGGACATCAGCTTCGACATCGCTTTCGAAGGCGCGAGCACGTACAACCTCACCGACCAGGGCTTCGTTCAGATCGGTGGGGGCCTGCGTCTGGCCAACATGAACGGCGGCCCCGGCGTGAAGAACGTCGTCGAGCTTCCCTTCTTCCTGGGCGGTGGCTACAGCTACCTGTCCAAGAAGAAGGCGGTCTTGATCGACTTCTTCGTGCAGGCGGGCTGGCTGCCTCTCATGTTCGCCAACCGACCCGACGGAATCGATGCCTTCAATGTCGCCGACACCTGGTTCGTCACGTTTGGCGCTCGACTGTTCACCCGCCCACTTCTAGGCGCTCGCCGGTGACTAAGGCACAGGACCGCAAAGCAGTCGAACTCCAGCCTTCCCGGTTCATCGTGCGCTCAGTTGAAGGCGCTTCGCAAGAACGTGCGGTCCCGCCGAAGCGACCACGATTAGCCTTGAAAATTCCACCATCCACGAGCTTGAAACGGGCTGGCGTCCGAGAGCGAAACCGAGAGAACATGGTTGCATGAATAGACTTCGATTCGCGGAGTCCCACCTCGGCCTCAATCTCGGTCGGCGCACTTTCGTGAAAACGGGCGCGGCCGCCGCCCTGGGCGGGTTCGTCCCCGGCCTTTGCTTGTCGGCCTGCGAGGACACGGGCACGGGCGCTTTGGAGCCCTACGATCCATCGAAATCCTGGTGGCTTCAGGGCAACTACGCGCCGGTGTTCGACGAGCTGGAGGTCGCGGACCTCGAAGTGCGGGGCGCAATCCCGAGCGCGCTTGGAGGACGTTACATCCGCAACGGCGCCAACCCGAGCCGCGGCCAGTCCCCGCACTGGTTTCTGGGCGACGGCATGCTTCACAGTGTCCGTCTCGGCGACGGTCGCGCCATGGCCTATCGAAACCGCTGGGTGCGGACCGCTCAGCTCGCCGGCGAGCTGGGACCGCCGGCGGGCGGCCGCAACGCGTCCAACGTAAGCCTGATCCAACATGGCGCACGACTACTCAGCTCCGGCGAAGTCGGCCTGCCCTTCGAGATCCTCCCGGAGGACCTCTCGACCCTCGGCACGTATGACTTCTCCGGAAAGCTGACTCAGTCCTTCACCGCGCATCCCAAAATCGACCCAGCCACGGGGCATCTTCACTTCTTCGGGTACTGGTTCTTCGGCGAGGACTTGCTTCTTTATCACGTGGCGGACGAGCGGGGGCAGGTGCTTTCGACGCAGCGCATTCCCGTTTCCAAAGCGACGATGATTCATTCCTTCGCGATCACCGAGCAGGACGTCGTCTTCTGGGAGGCGCCGGTACTCTTCGACCTTGCAGCTGCCGCCGCAGGTGAAGGCGCTCCTTTCCAGTGGGACCCGAGCTACGGTGCGCGCATCGGCGTCATGCCCCTGGGCGGCCCGGTCGAAGAGCTACGTTGGGTGGAGGTCGACCCCTTCTACGTGTTTCACGAGGTCAACGCGTACCGCGAGGGCGACGACATCATCGTCGACGTCTGTTGGCACCCGGACATGTTCAACGGCTCGGACCTGAGCGGCGCCCAAGGCGGCTCGGTAAAGCGCTGGAGCCTGAACACGGCAGGGCAGAAGCTGAGCTACAGCGAGCAGCTCGTGAGCGAAGCGCTGTTCGAGCTGCCGAGCCACGACCGGCGTTTCAGCGGACGACCGTACCGGCACGGCTGGTTCGCCGTCACCCGCGACCGTCCCGACACCGTCGAGTTCGCAGGCACCGGCCACATCGACTACCAGACTGGACGGGTCTCCCAGTGGGACCCCGGGCCGACGCGGCACGCCGGCGAGCCCTTTTTCGTCCCTGGAGACAGGGACGAGGCACAGGGTTGGCTCCTCTCGTTCGTCTACGACCACGTCGCCAACGAGAGCGTTCTCGCGATCCTGGACGCACAAGACGTGTCCGCAGGCCCGCTCGCTGAAGTCCTCATGCCCCGCCGGGTTCCGTACGGTTTCCATGGGCTCTGGGTCCCGGACTGATGCGGCAAGCCGTCTCGCTGCGCGCTTCAGACCGCTGGCGGCGGCTTCAGCGGCGGCTCGGTTCCAGCCCCTCGAGTCATGCGGCGCCGGCCGAGGAAAGCGAGGTAAATGAAGTACCCAGCCGCCGAGGCCACCCCGGCGACGTACGTCATGGCGGCGGAACGCAGCATCGCTCGCGCTCCGTCCCGCTCCTCTGGGCTCACGAGGCCAAGCTGCTCGATTTGCTCGAGTGCCCGTTTGCTGGCGTTGAACTCGACGGGCAGGGTCAGAAACTGCAGCAGTAGTGCGCCGGCATAGCCGATGACGCCGATCTGAACGAGCAGAGGCATGCCAGCCATGGAACCGAGAATCGCCGCGGGCAGGCCGAACCGGGCCCCGGTCGCGGCCAGCGGCGCGAGCGCGCTTCGGAACTCGAGCGGCCAGTAGTCGAGCTGGTCCTGGATGGCGTGCCCGGACTCGTGCGCCGCGACGGCTATCGCTGCGACGCTCGGGGTGCCATAGATGCCTTGCGACAGACGGATTTCTTTCTTTCGCGGGTTGTAGTGGTCCGTGAGGGTTCCACGGATGGGACCGACACCGACGTTCTGCATGCCATTGGCCCAAAGAATTCGCTGAGCGCTTTCTGCACCGGTAATGCCGGCCCGGTTGGGGACCCGGCTCCACTTGCGATAGTTCGCCTTGAGCTTCTGCTGCACGAGCATCGACATCCCGAAGACCGCGGCTACAATCCAATAGTAGAATGTCTCGTCCATAGGGCTCGCAGCCTACCCAGCAGACCGCCTCTCGATTCGCTGACCTTACCAGAGTTTGAAGTCGGCCGGCGACACGATGCGACAGCGCCGGCTGCAAAGCTCGGCCCCTGGGGTCGATACTCGGATCAATCCGCCGGCGATGCGGCTAGGCGCTCTCACCCGGATGGCAGCGTTGCGCTCGAGAGCCGGCCCGGCGTTCGACGACAGTATCGACAGACGGCGCGGCGGAGCGCTAGACCCTCCGAGGCATCCACCGGACCCAGAAGAGCGCCACGATCAGCAGCGCCGGGATGCCGAGCGCCTGGGAGCTGCTCAAACCCATGATCTGTCCGCGGTCGTCGGCCCGCCAAAACTCGAGCGCAAACCGCAGCAGGGCGTAGAGGCCAATGAATGCGAGCATCAGCTGTCCGTCGAAGCGTTTTCGAGGTCTCAGCCAAAGCATTAGATAAGCGGCCAATGCTAGGCATCCGAACGCCTCGTACAGCTGCGTAGGGTGCACCGGCAGGGAGGGCAGATGAACCCCGCCGAGCAGACCCGCTCGCCACTGCGATTCCGAGGCCGGCGAAAAGGGGGGAAAGCTTAGGCCAAAGGCCTGATCCGTTCGCACGCCAAAGCAGCAGCCGGCCAGGAAGCAGCCCATGCGCCCAAAGAAAAGACCCAGGCAGATGCTCATGCTGCTGATGTCGAGCCCGCGACGCACGGGGAAGCCCTCGCGCTTGAGAAAAGCGATTCCGAAAAGACCCGCAGTCAGCAGGCCACCGTAATACGCGAGGCCGCCTCGCCAGAACGCTGCCCAGGCGAAGCAGTCGCGTTGTGTGGGCTGGCAGCGGGCGCTGCTCTGCATCCAGCGACCATCGACTTGCTCGCACTGGCTTCTCGTGATTTCCCAGGCGACCTGGCTCGGGTCCGTGCACAGGTGCACGTAATCCCAGAAATAGCCGTCAGCGAGCACGTGCATGAGCCGCGCACCCAGGACGCCAAAGAGCACGCTGAAGAGCCCGAGGTCGATGAACGTGTCGGCGCTGAGGCCCATCCGTTTGGCGAGCCGGGCCCCAAGCCATGTGGCTACCGCAAAGCCGACCAGGAGCAGCGTAAAGTAAGCCGGTAGCGGCTGACCGAAGATCTCCCCGAGTGTCGGTCGCATGCACGCGCAACTCTAGCAGGCTGTTGGAAAAAGCGCTGCGTGTGGGACGGGGCGCCCCCGACGGCCGCGCTCAGGCCTGTGACTGGCTTGCTTGCTGCGCCTCGATTCGCTCGCGCCGTGTCTCGCGAAACCCGTCGAGCAAGATCAAAACCACGCCGATGCTGATCCAAGCGTCAGCCACGTTGAAGGTCGGATAGGCCCAGCGGTCGTGAAGGTGAAAACGGACGAAATCCACGACGTAGCCCAGCCGAAGCCGGTCGACCAGGTTCCCGAGCGCCCCCGCCACAATCAACGGAACACTCCAAGCAAACAGGGACCCACCCCGACCGGTCGCGAACATCCAGAGCAACAAAACGATGGCACCCAAAGCGGCCGCGTAGAAGATGCCCTTTCGAAAGAGCGCAGGGCCGTCACGCATGAAGCCAAACGCCGCGCCGCAATTCTCCGCGTAACGAAACTCGAGGTAGCCATCGACCAAAACGACGGGTCGAGTCGTCACTCGCTGCGGCGCGATGCGGCCGTTCACACCGGGCTCACAGGCGGGCTGTGGCAGTCCGATCGGATCGCGGGAAAGGCGCTCCAAAGCCCAGTGCTTGCTCCCCAAATCCGCGGCGGTCAGAAGGGCCACGGCCACGAAGCAGAGTATGATTGCGTTGCGAGAGCGGGGTGTTCGAGACACGGCAGCGGACTCTAACAGTCGGCTAAATCTGGTCAACCTGTGTGGGAGGCGGCGGCACGCGGCTCAAGCGGCGATGTTCCCGTGCTTCGCGGAACGCGGTGACCCCCCAGCGAGTCAGGAAGTAACTCACGATTGCGAGCGGAATCCCGAATACGAAGGCTCCGAGCCACAGCTCGGTGCCCGTGCTGATTAGCAGCCTACCCACATCCTGCCAGAACTCCGGCTCCATGACGCTCTCGCCTCCCGACTCGCGAATCGTGTGTGTCGTCTCGCCAAGCCAGCTTTTGATCTCTTTAGGGGTGACGCCTCGGTGCGGGCCGGGTCCCAGGTTGA
Organism: uncultured delta proteobacterium; assembly: GCA_963746475.1. Lineage (GTDB taxonomy): Bacteria > Myxococcota_A > Polyangia > Polyangiales > Houyiibacteriaceae > SG8-38. The sequence goes on along the minus strand of CAVVBB010000002.1, from coordinate 672,752 downwards.
TGGTGTATTCGCCGACCTTCCACATGAAGTAGTAGAGCGGAACGGCCGTGAAGGGATTACTGATGAACAGAAACGGGATCCCCGAAACCTTGTTCGCCCCAATCATGGCCGCCAGGCCGATGTAAATCACTATCTGCAAACCGATGGTCGGCGTGCAGCAAATCAAGAAACCGAGCGCCACACCCAAGGCAAGCCTGTGCGGGGTGTCGTCCGCATGCAGGATGTGGTGGAAGACGATGTTCTTGAGGCGTTCCCAGAGGTTGTTCATCCGGCCCGCCCCCAGCCCCCGCCCCCCGGCGTCTCCACGCGCAGGACGTCTCCCGGTTCGACATCCAGGCTGACCCGGTGGGGAAGCACCGTATCGTTCAATTGGTTCACACCTGTCGCTCCGGGTTGGCCGCCGCGCATACCATACGGGGCCACCAGACGCCGCTCGGAGATCACCGAAACCCGCATGGGCTGGAGAAACTCCAGCTCCCGAATCAGCCCGTCTCCACCGCGATGCTGCCCCTGCCCGCCCGAGCTCGGCCGAAGCGAAAACCTTCGTACGCGAATCGGAAAGCGCGTTTCGAGGATTTCCGGATCGGTGCACTTCGAGTTGGTCATGTGGGTGTGAACGCCCGAAGCACCCACCCGCTTTTCGGTCGCGCCAGCTCCGCCGCCGAGGGTTTCGTAGTAGGCCAGCTGGGCAGTTCCGAACGTGATGTTGTTCATCGTCCCCTGGCTCGCGCCGGCTAGGCCCAGGGCTCCGAGGAGCACGTCGACGATGCGCTGCGAGGTCTCGACATTGCCAGCGGCCACTGCTCGCCATGGTTCAGGCTGCAGCAGCGAGCCCTCTGGAATCCGCACGGTCACGGCGCGCAGACATCCGCTATTTAGAGGGATCGGCTTGGCCACGATGACCCGCAGAACATAGATGACGGCCGCCATCGTCACCGCCCTCGGCGCGTTCAAGTTGCTGTCGACGGCCGGACTGGTTCCCTCGAAATCGATCTCCATCTCGCGCCCACGCACTGTTACGCGGACCGCTAAGCGCGTCCCGTCGTCGAGCTGATCCTCGAAGCTGTGCGCTCCGTCCGGCAAGGCCTCGATAGCGCTCGCGGTGAGCTCGGCGGCATTGTCTTGGATGTGTTGCATGTACGCGGAGACGCGCTGCAGGCCATAGCGCTCGATCAGCTCGTGGATGAGCTGAGCCCCCTTCTCGTTGGCCGCAATCTGCGCCTGCAAATCGGCGAGGTTCTCGTCCGGGTTGCGCGCAGGGTATCGCCCACTCTGCAGCGTCGCACGCAGCGCGTCTTCCTGAAAGACCCCGGACTCGACCGCGCGGACGTTCCGAAACACGACCCCTTCGTCTTCGAGTCGTCTAGAGAACGGCGGCATGGAGCCAGGCGTCGAACCACCTACGTCGGCGTGATGCCCGCGGGAAGCCACGACGAAGCGAAGCTTTCCCTTTTCATCGTGCACAGGGGTCACCACCGTGACGTCGGGCAGGTGTGAGCCACCTCCGGCGGGGTCGTTGCTGACGTAAACGTCCCCCGGCTGGCTGCGTGGATGGGCCTGAAGGATGGCACGGACGGATTCACTCATGGCGCCCAGGTGCACCGGGATGTGCGGCGCGTTGGCGACGAGCCCGCCGCTCGCATCAAACACGGCACAGGAGAAGTCCATTCGGTCTCGGATGTTGGTACTCAATGCCGTACGACGCAGAACGATCCCCATCTGCTCGGCGATGGAGCTGAACAGATTGTTGAAGACCTCGAGCAGGACCGGGTCGACCCCCCTGCCCTGCGCGAATGGCTCGACGACCGGCTCCCGATCCTCGACGATGAGCCGGTCCTGCGCATCTCGACTGGCAACGAAGCCCTTTTCGATGACCACGGTTCCTGTCTGATCGAGCACGAGTGCTGGGCCAGGGATTTCGGTGTCGAGCGGCAGCGCCTCTCGAAGATAGACGGGCGCTTGGCAACGCTGCCCTGTGGACCACATGGGCGCGTAGCGCAGAGGCTCGGCCGTACCAGCCTCGACCGCGGGTAAGCGCGGCGGCGGGGTCCGAAGCTCGACCGCCACCCGCAAGCTCGCCGCTTCGATGGGATGGTCCGGACGGATGTAACCGAACTCCCTGCGGTGTGCCTTTTCGAAAGACGCGCGCATCGCGTCGGCGGCGTCGAAGTCGACGAGCAGAGAAGTCTCGGTGCCTCTGTATCGCAGCGCCACCTGCCGATGAATTTGCCAGCTCGTCGAGGGCCCCGCATCGGATGCCAGTGTGTCTCGTCCCGTCTGAGCAAGCTCGTCGAGCTTCGCGCGCCAAGCATTCGTGTCGCCCTCGCGCAGCGCCTGTCGGCCCGCATCGTGCTCCCCGTGCCACTCGAAGCTCGCGACTCCCATGCCGAACGCGGACAGGACGCCCGCGTACGGATGAAACACGAGCTTCCGGATACCCAGACGTCTGGCGACCAGACCGGCGTACTGCCCCCCCGCCCCGCCAAAGACCACCATGGCATGACTGCGCACGTCGTGGCCGCGCCCGACCGAAACCTCGCGGATCGCGGCCGACATGCTTTCCACCGCGACCCGCAGAAAGCCCTCGGCGACCTCTTCCGCTGAACGGGAGATGCCAACCGACTCGAGCTCCGCGACCAGCTGCGCGAGTTTGGCGGTCGCGGCCTGCGCATCCAAGGGAAACGGAAAACGGTCCGCAGCGATGCGGCCCAGGGACAGGGACACGTCGGTCAACGCCAGCTGCCTTGCATCGGGCCGGCCGTAGCAGAGGGGTCCCGGGTCCGCGCCCACACTTTGTGGGCCGACGGTCAAGCGACGGCCCTGCAGCTGACACACCGAACCGCCACCCGCAGCCACCGTGTGCAGCTCGATCATGGGTGCCCTGATCCGAACACCGGCCACGATGCTCTCGAAAGACCGAGCAAAGCCGCGGGCGTACCTCGAAACATCGGTCGAGGTGCCGCCCATGTCGAAACCGATGACTTCGTCCAAGCCCAACTGATCGGCGACCGCGCCAGTCGCCACCACGCCCGCCGCTGGCCCCGAGAGCACGGCATCGCGGCCGATGAAATGCTCCGCGTCGACCAGGCCTCCGTTGCTCTGCATCATCCGAAGCGCGCTGTCCTTTAGGCTCTGCCGGAGCTGCGCCACGTAGTCAGTGAGCAAAGGCGTCAAATAAGCGTTGGCGACGGTCGTGTCCGAGCGGCCCAGCAAACCGATTTCGTTCGAGATCTCATGGGAAACCGAGACATGCTCGAACCCCAGGGTATCGGCGATTTGGGCGATTCGCGTCTCGAGGGCACCGTCCCGGTAAGCGTGTATCAGCGCGATGGCGACCGAACGCGCCCCAGCGGCCTTGGCGTTCCGCAGAGCCTGCTCAATGGCGGCCTCATCGAGCGGAGCATCCAGTCGACCATCGGGCCCCTGTCGGACGCCGACCTCCAGCGTCGCCATGGGAAGCGGGGATGGTTTTTCGATGGAGAGCGCGAACAGCTCGGGGCGGGTCTGGTCTCCGATGCGGACCAGGTCGCCCAGTCCCGGGCTGGCTACGAACACGCTGGGGCAACCCCGACGCTCGAGCAGCGCATTGGTCGCGATGGTCGTCCCCATACGGACGTCACAGGCCGCAATCGGCGCGTCGGCCGCCAAGCCGAGCAGCTGACGTATGGCGATCAGGGGCGCCTCGTCCGAGGAGAGCACCTTGGCGACCCGAAGAGCCCCGGTATGGACGTCGAGGTGGAGACAGTCGGTAAATGTCCCGCCGCGGTCGATCCAAAACTGATGGCGGGTCTCGGGTCGCGGCATCGTCCCGCTGCCATCGAAGCACGCTCGCGTCGGGGGTCAAGCTCGCTCTGGAGGGGACATCGGGATCGCCCAATAGAGGCTTGGATCGCCCTTTACGGCTATCGCTCGTGGGGAAAAAACGTCTGGTCCGCCGTATTTTTCCGATTTCATACGGTTTTTCTAGACAAACGCGGCTGGCTGAGCGAGGGATAGGACGGTTCCGATGAACACGGAAGAATTGACTGTCTCGTCGGTGATACCCGCGAGCCCCAACCGTATCTACGGCGTATGGATGGACGAGCGGCATCACAGCGCTTTTACGGGCGCTCGGGCTACCGTCGACCCCTGGGTTGGCGGCCGCGTCGTAGCCCAGGATGGGTACATCGATGCCACCCATGTCTACCTGGTGACCGGAAGCCGAATCGCCATGACCTGGCGCACCCGCGACTTTCCCACGGACGCCGAAGACTCCAAGGTCGACGTCACTTTTGAGTCTGTAGCCGGGGGCACCCGCATTCAGGTCACCCAGACCGGGATCCCCGCTGGCCTGGCCGAACGCTGCAAGAGTATCTGGGAAGAGAGCTACCTGGAGCCGATGAAGCGCTACTTCGGCAAGCCCGGTGCCATGCGGGAAGCCTATTCCGCAGCGAAGGAAGCCGGTCATTTACCGCTGTCGGGAATCAAGGCGAGCCGGCCCGCACCACGGCGTCCAGCCGTTCAATACCGCCCACCTCCCCCTCCGGAGCCCGACGAGCTCGAGGCCGAGCAGAAGCCCAAAAAAGCCCGCAAGTCTACCGAGTCCAAAAGTATCGACCTGCGAGAGCTGGCCGAGGCGCAGGCGCAGGCTCGCGAAGCGGCTGCCCGAAAGAAGGCCGAAGCCAGGAAGAAAGCGGAGCAAGCTCAGAAGCAGGCGGAGGCCGCCAAGAAGGCCGAGGAAGCGCGCCTAAAGCGAGCGGAAACCAAGGCTCTCGAACAGGAACGTCGGCGCGAGGCCGCGGAGAAGAAGGCCGCCGAAGCCGCCAAGAAGAAGGCCGCCGAGGCCAAGAAGAAGGCTGAGGCCGCCAAGAAGAAGGCCGCCGAGGCCAAGAAGAAGGCTGAAGCCGCCAAGAAGAAGGCTGAAGCCGCCAAGAAGAAGGCCGCCGCCGCCAAGAAGAAGGCCGCCGCCAAGAAGAAGGCCGCCGCCAAGAAGAAGGCCGCCGCCAAGAAGAAGGTCGCCACCAAGAAGAAGGTCGCCACCAAGAAGAAGGTCGCCACCAAGAAGAAGGTCGCCACCAAGAAGAAGGTCGCCGCCAAGAAGAAGGTCGCCGCCAAGAAGAAGGTCGCCACCAAAAAGAAGGTCGCCACCAAAAAGAAGGTCGCCACCAAAAAGAAGGTCGCCACCAAAAAGAAGGTCGCCACCAAAAAGAAGGTCGCCACCAAAAAGAAGGTCACGGCCAAGAAGGCGCCCTCAAAAAAAAAGTCCACAGTGAGGAAGCCCTCGGCGGGCGCGAAGAAGGCAGCGCCAGAGAAACGCGGCACAGCCAAGAAGGTCCCGCCAAAGAAACGCGGCACAGCCAAGAAGGTCCCGCCAAAGAAACGCGGCACAGCCAAGAAGGCCCCGCCAAAGAAGCGCGGCACGGCAAAAAAGGCCCCGCCAAAGAAGAAGGCACCCGGAAGAAAAAAGCGCCGCTAGACCGCTTGGCCGCCTGGATCCGACGCCGATAGCGCCCGGGGACGATCAAGAAGACGACTCGGGTCTGGGTTCGCCCCGACGGGGCGGCGGGCAATCCTCTAGGCCAGTGGCGAGGCTTGTTGTCGCCTCAGCAGCTCGATCAGGGCCTTGAGCTCGCGGTGCGCGTCGCTCGTCTCGATGACGCTCATCTCGGCCAGCCGACCCTGCGGAGCCGCTTCGATCCAGCACCGCAAGGCCAGCTCGGCATTCAGGCAGGGAACGGAACGACCGGGAAGCGAAAGCGCAACCGTGGCCACACCCGCTTCCTCGAGGCTCTGCCCAATCAGCTTGCAGGCCTGGCGCGCCAGCGCAGCATCGAAGCGATCACTGAGCCCGAGGCCGACCAAGAGCAGTCGCCCCGCCTTGAGGGTCGGCGACGGAGTCAGCGTCTTCTCGCCGAACGCGCCCGTCAGCGCACCACTGAGAAGCCAATGCGACAGCTTTCCGTAGAGGCGCCAGTCGACCAGCCCACCCAGACCTTGCAAGGGACGCTCGTTCTCGAAGAACGGAACGACCAGGAGGTCCGCCTGAACCTCGTCCAGACTGTGCTGACTGAGTGGGGTGAATCGAAAGTCCATCAGGACTTGCCGAGCTCGGTCGCGATTCGGTCAAGCACGCCGTTGACGAAGGCCGCGCTCGACTCCGCGCCGAAACGCTTGGCCATCTCCACCGCCTCATTGAGCGTGACTCGCTTCGGGATGTCGTTGATTTCGCTGAGCTCGACGCTCGCGACTCGAAGCACGTTGCGATCGACGATGGGCATCCGCTCCATGCGCCAGTGGTGGCTCGTCGAGCGAATGAGCTCGTCGATTCGCTCAGCGTGCTCGCCGTAGAGCCGTACGATGTCGTTGGCGAAGTCCTCGCCTTCGCGATCTTCGGCCAGCTGACCCCAATAGGTCCGCATGGCTTGAGTGGGGCTCACACCCGCGACATCCATGAAGTACAGGATGCGCAGGGCAGCCTCACGACCCTTTCTTCGTGATCCCATCTGCTGCGAGTGTCCGGTCGAGTGCCACCATCTCGATGGCTGTCATGGCGGCCTCGCCGCCTTTGTTTCCATGCCGACCACCGGCACGATCAAAGGCCTGTGCCTCCGAGTCCGTCGTGAGCACGCCCAATACGACGGGGACCCCCGTGTCGAGGGTCACGCGTGCCAGCTGATCCACCGTGCCCTTGGCCACGTAGTCAAAGTGAGGGGTCCCGCCTCGAACGATGGCACCGATCGCGATCACCGCATCGAAACGCCCACTCTGCGCGAGCCTCTGCGCAGCATGGCCGAGCTCCCAGGCTCCAGGAACCTCTGCGACGTAGAGCTCGTCCTCGCCAACGCCATGCTCGGAAAACACTTCCTTGGCGCCTTCGACGAGCTTTCGCACGATGGAATGGTTGAAGCGGGACCAGATGAGCGCGTATTTCGCACCGATGGGGACCTCGAGAGGCTCCGTTCGCAGGTTCGGGTCGCGACTCATCGCTTCTCCGTGTCGGGCGGCGCCGTCGGTTCCAAATGTCCGCCCTGCTTGACCTTGAGCAGCTCGATGATCTCCAAGCCAAAGGCTTCGAGGCTGGGAATGCGCCGCGGCCGGTTGGTGAGCGAGCGAATCTTGCGCAGCCCCATGTCGGCGAGCACCTGCGCGCCAAAGCCGTACTCACGCAGGACGACTCCCGGCTCCTCCGGTGGGCGTTCGATCGGCTCGTTGAGATAATAGGCGACGTCGGTCTCCGGGTCCGGGTGATTGGGAAGGAACAAGATCACGCCCTTACCCTCACGCTCGATTGCCTGGACGACGTCGGTGATGTGCACCCGCTCGCCCATGCGAACCTGAAACGCGTCTCCGAGCACGCTCCCGCGGTGCACCCGCACGAGCGTGGGCTCGGTGCCGATGTCTCCGAAGTGCATGGCCATGAACTGCTGCTCGGTACCGAGCTGAACGCCATAGACCGACGCCGTCCACTCGTTGCCGGTAGACATCGTCACCTTGGCCTCCCGAATCTTGCTGACCAGGCGTTCGCGGGCGAGGCGGTACTGGATGAGGTCTGCGATCGTCAGCAGGCGCAGGTCGTGGACCTTGGCGAACTCCACCAGATCCGGGTAGCGCGCCATGGTGCCGTCGTCTTTCATGATCTCGCAGATCACGCCCGCGGGCTTGAGACCCGCCAGACGCGCGAGGTCTACGGAGCCCTCCGTGTGCCCGGTCCGTTGAAGCACACCGCCAGGCACTGCCTTCAATGGAAAGACATGTCCGGGACTGACCAAGTCCCGCGCTTCCGCTTCGTCGGCGACGGCGGTCTGAATCGTGTGCGCGCGGTCGGCTGCGCTGATCCCCGTGGTGACGCCATGTCGAGCTTCGATCGAGATGGTGAAAGCCGTGGAGCGGGAGCTTCGGTTGTCGTCGACCATCATCGGCAGGTCGAGCTGTCGGATGCGCTCCTCGGTGAGCGTCAGACAGATGAGGCCACGAGCATGACGGGCCATGAAGTTGACTGCATCGGCATCGGCCTTTTCGGCAGCCAAGACGAGGTCTCCCTCGTTCTCCCGGTCTTCGTCGTCGACCACGATGACCATTTTTCCGTTACGGATGTCGTCGAGGGCGGCGACCACCCGTTCGATTGCGGCACGCATTTCGCCCCACCATGACGCGAAATCTCTGGCGATTCCAGCGGATTGGGACGGACCGTGTTACTCGCTCCGAGGAGCCTCTCCGTCCACACCCGGACGGCCCATCAGACTGGCCACGTACTTGGCCAGAATGTCGACCTCGAGATTAACCCGCCCTCCGAGGGGCATGCTGCCAAACGTCGTTTCGCTCAGGGTATAGGGCACGAGCATGACGTCGAAGCCCGCAGGCTGAACGCCGTTGATCGTCAGGCTCACCCCGTTGACGGTGATCGAACCCTTCGGAGCTAGGAACGGTCGCAATGGCCCCGGGACCTCGAAACGTCCTCGGATGTAGTCTCCGTCCGGGTCACGGGCCTGCAAGGTGCCCACCCCGTCGATGTGACCGGTGACCAGGTGCCCCCCCAGGCGCTCACCCAAGGCAAGCGCACGCTCCAGGTGGACGCGGTCGCTCTGTCGCAGGTCGCCCAGATTCGTCTTGTCGAGAGTCTCACGTGAGGCGTCGGCATCGAAGCTGTCTTGCGAGAAGGACTTCACGGTCAGGCACACCCCGTTGACGGCGATCGACTCGCCGAGAACGAACTCGCGAACTTTTCCGCAGCGAATGCGCAGGGCCAGCCCGTCCGCACGGAGATCGAGCTCCGTCAGCGTGCCGATGTCTTCAACCAGTCCCGTGAACATCGCCAGCTCTCCTTTCAAAGTCTCCCTCGACGAGCCAGTCCTCACCGACGGCGCTCATTCGGGCTCGAACCAATCGCGCGGCGTCACGCACCGATTCCGCGCCCAGCCCCGCCGCCATGGAGACCGCGCGCTCGTCGCCGATGAACCGCGGAGCGATGAAGATGGCTGCCCGGTCGGCGAGCTGCAAATCGAGAAACGAACCATGCACGCGGGCGCCACCCTCGACCAGGAGCCGAACGACGTCCCGCCGTCCGAGCACTTTCAGCACGGCTCCCAAGTCGAGGCCTCGCTGATCGCGCTCGACACCGATGAGCTCGGCACCCGCCTGGACAAGAGCGGCCGCGCGCTTCGAGTCCGCGTCCTTTGCGTGGAAGATCCACGTCGGAGCTTCGGACTGCGAGCTAAAAACCCTCGCGGTTACAGGAGTACGCAGGTTTGCATCCAGCACCACGCGGACGGGATCAGGGCCCGACACGTGCCGGACGTCGAGCCTTGGATCGTCGGCGAGCACGGTGCCGACGCCGACCAATATCGCGTCCTGAACCGCCCGAAGTCGATGCACGTGCTTGCGCGCCGCCTCGCCCGTGATCCACTTGCTGTCCCCTGTTCGAGTGGCAATTTTTCCGTCCAGAGTAACCGCGGCCTTCAAGGTAACGAATGGCAAGCCGGTCCGAATGTGCTTCGCGAAGTCGGCAATGAGCGTGTCGCAGTCTTGCTCGAGCAAGCCGACCGAGACCTCGATGCCCGCGGCCCGCAGCCGGGCCATGGCACCAGGAACGTGCGGTGCGGGGTCCACGCTCCCGATCACGACCCTGCGAATGCCGGCTTCGATGATGGCTTCGGTGCATGGCCCCGTGCGGCCGTGATGATTGCAGGGCTCGAGCGTGACATAGAGGACGGCGCCAGCTGTGCGGCCACGCGCTTTACTGATCGCGTCGACCTCCGCATGGGGCGCCCCCGCCCGTTCGTGATAGCCGAGCGCGACGAGCTCGCCGTCGAGAGCCACGGCCGCGCCAACTCTCGGGTTTGGGCTGGTCCGTCCCCGCCGCGCCTCCAGCAAGGCCTTCGCCATCACCTCACGGTCGAAGTCCGTCCACATGTCACTTCTTCAGCTGCGACAGTTCCTCGAGAAACTGTCCTACGTCTTGGAAGTCACGATAGACGCTCGCGAAGCGGACGTAGGCCACCGGGTCGAGCTCTCTCAGTGCGTAGAGAACCTTGGCGCCGAGCTCCGAAGAAGGGACTTCCTGCTCCCCGCTTTCGGCGAGACTCCGCTCCACCTGCCCGAGGACCCGCTCGAGCGCCTCAGCCGAGACTGGACGTTTGACGCAGGCTCGGCGGAGCCCGGCCGCGAGCTTCGCCCGGTCGAAGGGCTGGCGGCGACCGTCCTTCTTGATGATGAGCGGCACCGATTGCTCGACCCGCTCGTAAGTCGTGTATCTGCGCCGACACGCCTCACATTCGCGGCGCCGACGCGTGACCTCGCCGCCCTGCGACAGTCGCGAATCGATCACCCGGTTCTCCAGGGTTCCGCAGTAAGGACAGAGCATCGTGTCACGGGCACGCTAGCGCTCGGAGAAGAGCGAAGCAAGGCACGCAAGAGGCCGCGATCATTGACGAACGAGCCGGACGACGCTTTCGAGATGGGCCGTCTGTGGAAACATGTCGAAGCCGGCGAGCGCGTCGATGCGATAGCCCTGCGCCTGCGCGAGCCGGAGGTCGCGGCCGAGGGTGGCCGTGTCGCAAGAGACGTACACGATGCGCTGCGGCTTGCAGGCCAAGGGTTCGGAAAAGAGGGCCTTGGCCCCCTGCCTGGGCGGATCGAGCAGCAGCACGTCGAACTGCCCCTTGGGCGGTTGGTTGGCGTCGGCCTGGAGCAGCTTCGCGCGGAGCCCGGCGCGCCGAAGGTTGTCGCGACAGGCGGCCAAGGCGGCGGCGGACTGCTCTACCGCCACGAGGGCGGCGCTCCGTCGCGCCAAGGGAATCGTGAAATTCCCGATGCCGCTGAACAGCTCCAAGACCCGCTGCCCGTCCGGCTCCGCGAGCGCGACGACGTACTCGACGAGCGCCGCGTTGACAGCGTCGTTCGCCTGACAGAAGGCGTCTGGCGGCCCCCGGAGCTCGAATCCGTCGGCGTTGCGAAGTGCCAGCTCGGGCTCTCCCCAGGCGGCGGCCTTGCTCGCACCGGCCATTTGCAGAGAAACCCCGCAAAAGCTCTGCCGCCCGGCGAGCTCCTCACAGGCCGCGTACAGCGCCGGGTCCTGCTCGTCGTCCGTTCGCAACGCCGCAAAGGGACGCTTCGCGGGGCCGAGCCCGAACGCGATCTCACCGGCGCCCCGCAGATGTGGGCCAAGTCGGGTGCGGGCCTCCTCCCAAGCCTGCTGCAAGGCCGGCTCGAGCACAGCGCAAACCTCGATGTCGAGGACTCGCGCCGAGTCTCGGCGACGATAGCCGAGCACCTGGCCATGCCAGGCGAAGCGAGCTCGACGACGATAGCGATGCCGCTCGGCCGCTTCGAACCAGGCCGCCTCGCACCCGGCAGCGCCGGCGACTCCCTCGCAAGCGGCGAGGAGAAAGCCGCGCTTGATGTCGCGCTGCGCCTCGGCCGAGGCGACCATGAGCGGGCAGCCGCCGCAGCGGTTCACATGCGGGCAGCCCGCCGAGCGACGCTCGGGCGAGGACTCGAGCAGGGAGGTCAGACGGCCTCGGGCCACCCCGCCGCGGCTCCGCAGCAGCTCGAGGTCGACGCGCTCTCCTGGAAGCCCGCCTGGCATGAAGACGAGGCCGACGTCCGTCTCAACCAGGGCATCGCCACCCCGGGCGACGTCACGTACCGTGCCCGTGAGCCTACGACCTGGCTTTGGTTTCATGGGGAAAACGGTTGGGCCGGACGACCAGAGGAATAGAGGAAGTCGAAACTGCCACTGAGCATGGCGTACCGAGTGTCGGGCTCGGACGTGTCGGCGAAGCGCACATCGCTGAACACGCCAACCGTCTCGGTCCCGTCATTGTAGTCGGCCCCCGGTACGTACAGCCGCTCGAATCGGATCACCCCCGAGACGGCACGATAGACCACGGGCACCTCGCTCAACTCAGGACAGGTCTCGTTGAGGTAAAGCGTGAGCTGGACCTGGGAGAAGAGCGACAAGTCGATGTCGACGCCGACCAAGTCTTGCTGAAACGACTCCGCCTCGTCGATGGAGATGGTGATTCCGTCGCTCAAGAGACTGCTGTCACTGCCGCGCTGTATACGAATGCCGACGATGTCCACGGAGGAGCTCGCGTCCATCGCGAAGAAGTTCGGCTGCAGATCGAAAGGCTCGCCGTGAAGCTCGCAGTCGGGCGCCCATACCGGGCCCGTCGCCGAGCCCTCACCCGCGCCCGTAGCGCAGCCGGACAGCACGAGAAGACTCGCCAAAACCAGGAAGCATTTAGGCAATGAAACCGCCACCGATAACCTCGTCTCCACGATACACCACGGCCGCCTGTCCCGGGGTGATCGCGCGCTGCGGCTGATGAAACCGCACCTCGAAGCCGCCGTCGATCGGCGTAATCGCGGCACGGGCCCCACGATGGCGATAGCGGACCCGAACCTCCCCTTCGAAGGCCCCCTGCGGGCGCGGGGCCACCCAGTGCGCACCTTCGGCCCGAAGCTGCTCCCCGTACAGCCCTTCTTCCTCCCCCACGACTACTCGAGCGTCCTCAGGCAGGATGCGCAGCACGTAGCGAGCACCACCTCCACCGAGCCCGAGTCCCTTTCGTTGTCCGAGGGTGAAATTGGCGATTCCATCGTGCACGGCGAGCACCTTGCCTTCCGGGTCGACGACCTGACCGGGCTGATTGCTCCGGCCCTGCCCCTCGAGAAAATCTCCGATCCGGCCATCCGGGACAAAACAGAGTTCCTGGGATTCGGGCTTGTCGGCGTTGTGAACCCCGAGGCGCCGGCCCGCCTCCCTCACTTCCGACTTCTTCAGCCCGCCCAGGGGAAACACGAGCCTTGCCAAGGTCGTCTGCGGGACACCGAACAGGAAATAGCTCTGGTCCTTGCCGTCGTCGACACCGCGAAATAATCGGATTCGCCCATCTTCCTCACGGCTAAGGCGCGCATAGTGCCCGGTCGCGATGTGAGACGCTCCGAAACGATCGGCAACTTCGGTGAGGTAGCTGAGCTTGACCGTTCGGTTGCAGTGAACGCATGGGATCGGCGTACGCCCTTCGAGGTAGTCCTGCATGAACGGCTCGACCACGTGCTGCCGAAACGACTCGCGCTCGTCGAGAACGTAGTGGGGGATGCCCAGGTGCTCGCAAGTGCGACGAGCGTCGTCACGGTCTTCGGGAGCGCAGCATCGCCCCACCTTGTCTTCCCCTTGAGCGTCCCAAAGGTGCAGCGTCACGCCGATCAACTCGTGCCCCGCTTCGCGCAACAGGGCAGCGGCAACGGACGAGTCGACGCCGCCGCTCATGGCCACCAGGATTTTTCGGACCTCAGTCATCTCGAGTCAACTCACTGAACAAAGCAAACGTGCGTCGTTCCACTTAAGCGAATTCGCGTTGTCCGCAATGTGGCATTTGGATGCAGCTGCAAATTCAGGCGCTTACGACTCAAACCCCGACGGGCCCACGCTTTGCCGAGATCTGCCTCGAAAGCACTTTAGGTTTTTCGGGGCGCTCGCTTTAGGACTCGCTCAAACGCCCGAAAAGCCTCATCAATATCCTGGTCCGAGGTCCCAAACCCTAGGCTGACTCGAACTGCAGAGCGGGCGCGCCACTGCTCAAGTGGATACATCGCCCGAAGCACGGCCGAGGGCTCTTGCAGCCCAGAAGAGCAGGCCGCACCGGTCGAGACACAGACCCCTTCCAGATCCAGAGCCGCCACGAGAACGGCCCCCTCCCAAGCGGGAAAACTGAGATTGGTCACCGTGGCCACGCGCGGCGCTCCCTGGTTCGGAACGGCGCCGAACGCTCTGAGCCGAGTCTCGAGCTCGTCCCGCTGCCGGCCGATTCGCGCCTGTGCTGCGAGCGTCGCTTGCAGGCCGGCGCAGGCCGCCGCGAAGCCAGTCATGCTTAGACTGTCCAGGGTCCCAGGCCGCCGCCCCCGCTCTTGCGTTCCTCCATAGGTGACGGGCAGCAAGTCCAGACCCCGTCGCACCCAGCAGGCTCCCGCACCCGCTGGGCCGCCGATCTTCTGTGCGGCTATGGCCAAAGCGTCGAGCCCCGGAGTCTCGACATCGATGGGCAGCTTGCCGAGCGCCTGAGTCGCATCGACGAAGAGGCGCGCGCCACGTTGCCGGCAGACGGCCGCGTAATCGGCAATTGGAAACAACGCCCCGGTCTCGTGGTTCACCCACTGAACCGCGACCAGGGTCTGCGCGTCGATGAGCGCGGCCAGCGTGGCAGGGTCAAAGGGCTGACCCGCAGGCACAGGCAGAGTGACGACCTCGCGCCCTTCACTCCGCAACCTTTGGACGGACTGCGCAACTGCGGGATGCTCGACCGCGGTGGTCACGACCCGGCGCCGGCCCTCGGCCAGTCCCCTGAGCCCGAGATTGCAGGCTTCCGTCCCGCCGGCTGTCAACACCAGGTCCGCGGGACTGGCGCCGATGCTTCCGGCCACCGCGCTTCGCGCATCCTCGAGCAAGGCCTTGGAAGCGCGGCCAGCCTGGTGGGCGCTCGATGCGTTTGCCCAGGACACCTGCATGGCGTCACGCATGGCACGGCGCACCGACTCCTTCATCGGCGCGGCAGCATGGTAGTCGAGGTAGATCACTTCGGCTCGGCTTCGGGACGCTCCGGCCGGCGCTCGACCCGAATCTCCACGAGCGTGCCCGAAAGCTGGCGGCCCGCAACCTCACCCGCAGGCGGGCTGGAGATTTCGAGGCTCCCACCGAGGGCCTCGGTGACGCGCCGCGCAAAGGCCAGCCCGAGGCCGACGCCTCCATGCTCACGGGTGTGGGACCCGTCCACTTGATAGAAGGGCTCCATGATCCGCGCGATGTGGGCTGGCGCGACCCCGGGGCCACTGTCGGCGACCGCGAAGAGCAGCTGGCTCCCGTTGACCGCCCTCACCTCGACCGCGACCTCGCCTCCGGTCGGCGTGAACTTCGAGGCATTGTCCAGCACATGGACCATGGCGCGAAGCAACTTGTCCGGGTCCCCCAGAGCCGGAAGCGGCTCGTCCGGAATGCGCTCGACCAGAGTGACGTCCTGGGCCTCGAGCTTCGTGCGGGTCAATTTCAGAGCTTGCAAGGCGACATCACGAAAGTCGTAGTCGCGCGTGTAGTAATGCATCCGGCCCGATTCGAGCGAGCTGACGTCGAGCAGCGTGTCGACGACCGACCGCAGCCGCTGGGTCGAACTCTCCACTGAGCTCAGACACTTGCGCTGCAGGTCGGTGAGCGGGCCCAGCTCTTCGTTGAGTAGCAAACGTAGATAGCCGACCACGGGGGTCATCGGAGTGGCCAGCTCGTGACTGACGTTCTGCAAGAACTCTCTACGCAGCCGCGCCACGTCCTCCAGGCGCTGGTTCGACTCCGAAAGCTCCAAAATCTTCTTTTCCAGGCGCTCGACGATCTTCTGAGTGCGCTCCCGCAGTAGCTTCTCGGTGACGTCCTGGGCGGCCTCGCGGTGTCCCTTCAGGAACTCGTCGATGGTCTGGGCGAACCTGCCAGCGTTGATCGGCTTGGCGATGAAGCCGTCGCAGCCCACAGCCAGGGTCGACTCGCGATCGGCCTCGGCAGTGATGGCCACGATGGGCACATCCTGCAGGCTGGGCACCCCACGAAGCCGCAGCGTAACCTCGTACCCGTCCAGGTCTGGAATATTGATGTCCACGAGGACCAAATCGGGCGAAATTTCCTGGGCTAGACGAATCCCCTCGACCCCGCCTTCGGCGTCGACCACCTCGTGGCCAGCGGCTCCCAGCAGCTTTTCGACGAGGCGGCGATTGTTCGGGTCATCTTCGATATGAAGCACGCGTGCCATGCGGGCCCATGCTAACAGCCTCCAATCCTTGCCGCGAGTCTCGGGGTTCGGTAGGAGTTGAGTATGGCGGGAAGCTTGGTCGCCGAACTACTCGAGGCAGGCTTGCTGACGCAGGCTCAGTTGCGTGCGGCGGGCATCGGGAGCGAGGAGCCACCTGTGCCGAGCGCCCGTCTGCTCGAACGGCTCGTCGACGAAGGCCTCGACGAATGCGCCCTTGCCGGCTTTTTCGTCTCGCGCGGCTTCGGACCTGTTCTGGGACCCGAGGAGCTCGGCCAGGCGGACAGCTCCCTGCTCGAAGCCTTGTCGGCGCAGACTGCGCAGGCATGCTGCGCCGTGCCGGTACGCGAGAGTCCGGCGGGTGTGGTCGTGGCGATGGCCAATCCGGCAAACGAGGAAGCCGTCCGAACCATCGAAGACCTGCTCTGCGATGCGGTGCTTCCCATCGTGGCCAAGTTGTCGGACTTGCAGTCCGCCCTACGCGTGCTCTATCCGCAAGCCGCCGCGGCGCCCGCACGCGAGCCAGTCGACGACGGTCGCAAAGCTCCCGAGATGGCGAGCGCGAAGACCCACCACAGCGGCCAGCCCAAGGGCGACAGCGATTCGGGACTGTCCTTGTCCGCCCTGATGGGCAAGGCGAGCCCCGCCTGGGACCGCGCTTGGGACGCGGTCCCACAGTCGGCACTCACCTCTCTCTATGCCCTGAGCCAAGACGAGTCCGAGCGGAACAACGTCGAATTGAACCGCGCCCGCGCTCGTTTTGCCATGGCGCAGAACCGCGACGAGCTCGTGAAGCTGGCGTGTGACGCATGTCTGAGCGGCTCCCGCGCCGCCGCCTTTCTCGCCCTTCGAAAGGGCGTCCTACGCGGCTGGCACGCGGTTGGCGAGGAGGTGGACCCGGCAAGCATCCAGAGCCTTTGGGTGCCCGCGAACAGCCCGAGCATGCTCAGCGACGTACTACAGACCGGCACCGTGTTTCGCGGACCCTACGGGCAGACGGCGGCTGACCACCTCTTTCGAGCCGCTCTAGGCGGCCGAGGCGAGCAGGTGTCCATCGCCCCAGTGCTGGTCGGCGACCGCCTAATCGGACTTCTTTGCGCCAACGATCCGTTCGGCCCGCCCGATGCGGTCGCCCAAATTGCTCTCGATGTGGGCAAGTCACTCCAGCGGATGATCGTCGCCCAAAAGACCTGAAGCAGCCGGCCGAAGCCGTCGATGACGCCCTAGTCTAGGAACAAGTTCTGCTGCCCTGGCTCGATGCCCTTGGCATGACGCAGGAGTCGACGGCGTTCGCGGAGCACGGAGCGTGCGTAACGGTTGCTCTGACAGTGGCCCGAGTTGTACCAGCCGAGACCCTTCTGGACGTCTCCGTCGCAGCGCTCGATCGCCCAGGCAAGGAGGCCCAGACCGGCATCGAGAACCTCGCGCTGACAGCCTCCCGGCTGCTTTGCGCACTCCTCCCTATACCGCTCATTGTAGACGAACGGAACGGTCTTGCCCCGGTACTTGGGGTGCAGCTGTACGATACCCGCGGCCCCGACGCGGCTGACCGCCAGCGGGTTCAGCCCGGACTCGCGCAGCGCAACCCCTGCCGTCAGGAAGGGGTCGAAACCGAACTCATTGCTCGAGTCCGTGATCAGACGAGACATTGCCGCAATCCGAGCCCGACATCCGCCTTCGCTCTCCCGGCAATGCTGAACGTGCATCGCTTCGCCACGCCGCCCGCGCCGAACGAGCAAACGCGCGTCCAGACCTCGAGCCAGCGCGATCGAGGAGGGATGGTCCCCCACGATCGCACGGTAATCGACGGCGGAGGACGCCTCCGTCACGACAGGAACGGCGTCGCTGCTCGAATGCCAGCCAAGGACAAGCAGAAGGCCAAGGATAATGAGAACAAAACGCATGAGTCAGAGTCAGAACGCGGACTCAAGACGCTAGGGCATCTGCGCACATCGTGCCAGTGCGAACGCGATCTCTATCCGCTGGACGACAGTCCTCAGGCCTCAGCCGCGGATTCGGGCTGCATGTCCTCGTCCTCGCGAGCCTGCGGCTTCGACTCCGGCGGATCACTCTCCCGGTCCGAAGAGCTCGAATCCTCGGTTTTAGCCTCACTGTACTGGGCTTCCTCCGAATCAGGTCTATCGCTGTCCCCCGAGCTCTCGCTGTCTCGGGCGGCGACTTCTTCACTCTGCCCACGACGACGGCCCCGGCGACGGCCTCCTCGACGACGGCGGCTGCTGGCACCCTCGGTGTCTTCGGCGGTCTCCTTCTCGGGTTCGCTCTCTGCGGCTTCCCGGGCGGACGAAGCCGCTCCCTCGACCGGACCGGCCAAGCTGTTCAACAGGTCGATATCGAGCGCTGCCAGGGGAAGCAGTGTTCGGCGCGCACCCACCCCAGCTTCCTCCATTGCGGCTGCCAAGGCTTTACCATCGAACACTGCGCAGGGCGCAGCACCCTCGGCCCTTGCCTCCTCGAAAGCCTCTCGGCCAATCTGTCCCAAGCTCAGGATCCAACCAGCACGCGCATGGTCGAAGTGGTGCAGCGCGCCGCGAAGCTCCACGACCGCATCCCGCCCGACGGTCTGTCGGCCCTTGAAGACGACGATGGCAATGGGAAGCTCTTCTGGGCCTCTGCGAAGGCTGCCGGCAAGGCTGAAGTCCCCTGCAGAAGAACGAACGCCCCGCAAGGAGTGAACGCCAACGGCATTCAGCCAGGTCGCGAGCAGCTCCATGAGTGACGCGTCGGGAAGCTCTCGCAGCCGGCTGAGCAGCGCGCGATGCACGCTGTCGCGCTGCCTCTGTGCCGCGCGCTGGGCTTCGGCCTCGGCCTTAACGGCATCCGTTGGAAGGTCCCAGTCAGAAAGCCGCAGCTCTCCGTCCGCCTCTCTGAAGCGTGCCCGCCGAGACTCGGCGCCCCGCCGTGCGTTGTCACCGCGAATCGCGGCAGCCAATGTTGGGCCGAGGTCGCTGGGCTCGCCCGACAGGCGGCCGCTCTGAATCAGGATTTCGGCAACCTTGCGCAGGGACTTCCCGCGCTGGCCACCGTTGCGAAGGGCACCCTCGATGGCGTCCGCCAGGTCTTGCCCGACGACATCGTTCTTTGCGGTCGATCGCGACCAGTCCCCTTCGACGACCAGGGCTCTGGCGCTCCTCGAGGGCTTGGCCAGCCTGGCGGTGCGGCCGGACCTGCCCCTGCCGTCGTTATCCTCCGAGCGGCCGGACCGGCGCCGGTTGTCGTTATCCTCCGAGCGGCCGGACCTGCTCCGGTCGTTGTTGTCCTCGGAGCGACGCTCGCGCTCACCGGCACGACGCGTGCGCTCCTCTGGGCGACGCTCGCGCTCCTCGGGACGGCGCTCGCGACGACGGCGGCTTCGGCTCCTCGATCCGCGTCGCCCCCGGCCCTCACCGGCGTCATCGTCTTCGAGGTTGGCCAGAATAAGCTCGTCGTCGTCATCCTCTTCGGGGAAAAAGTCGGCACCGGGCAAGTCGGGGCTGGGTGGAGGCGAGCTATCCTCCCGTTCCTCCTCGACGTCGTCTTCGGACGAAGCCTCAGCGGCAGCGCTCGCTGGTGCCTCGGCCACGGGCTCGGGCGCACTGGGCGGCTCGCTTCTCGGCTTGGTCGATTCGGCCTCTGTGGCCTCGGCATCGACGTCGCGCAGCGCGAAGACGCCAGGCTTGATCTTGATGATGGGGGCATCGCCGCGGTCCTTCTTGACCATCGTGGCGAGCCGAGAGCTCATCGTGGTTTCGGGTGTCTTACCTACGTGCGAAAGGAGATTCTGCTCGATGGCGATCTCCGTGATCTTCTTGTAGTGGAGGGGCTTTCCCGCAAGGCGAAGAACCTCCACGGCTGCTTCCGTGAATGTCATTGAGATGATTCCTGTCACTCCGGGGGGCGGCTTCACATGGCGCAACGAGCCGTTGGGCGGGGAGCCATAGATTGCTCCACCCGCACTGCGGGACCCTTCCCTGCAGGCTCTCAGCCATGCGCTCTCGCACTCCGACCGGACAAAACTGGTTGATAGAGTTGAATTAGTTCGATTGAGCCCGAAGGCCCCCTATTGGCTTCATCGTTACCACCCCAAACGGTCCCTGGCAATGATCTCGCGACGCAGCCGGGCGATTGACTTTGGGCGCCACTCCGTGAATGGCCTGGGCTCGCGCTTTCTTGACCGTGCCCGATCCTGGCTGCTAGCGAAGCCGAGGGCGGGCCCACTGGCTCGGCGTGTCGGGAGAAGATCGTGGACCAGCGAATTAAAGACAAGCAGATCGGCGTCTTGCTCGGCGGCATGGGAGCCGAGCGTGAAATCTCGCTCAGAACGGGCGAGGCGATGTACGAGGCCCTCCGCAGTCGCGGCTACCGGGTCCGCAAGGTCTTCGTGGATGCCGACATCGACCGTGTGCTCCGGCAAGAGCCGATCGATGTGGCCCTGATCGCACTTCATGGGACGTACGGCGAAGATGGATGCATCCAGGGCATGCTCGAAATCATGGGCATTCCCTACACAGGCTGCGGCGTGCTTCCGAGCGCTCTCGCCATGGACAAGCTCAAGTCGAAGGAGCTGTTCCGCCTGCACAATGTACCCACACCGCCGTACTATGTGGTCAATGCGGACGAGCTCGCCTCGCTGGAGCGCATCCACGGCTCGTTCGGCTTTCCGTGTTTCGTGAAGCCACGCCGAGGCGGTTCCAGCGTCGGAGCCGGTCCTGCGGAAAGCTTTTTGGCTCTGTCGGAACGCTGTCAGGAGGCGGTCCGATTCGACGAGTCACTCCTCGTGGAGCGTCTCATCACAGGCCGAGAAGTGGCCGTGGGCGTGCTGGACGGCGAAGCGCTCGGGGCGATCGAAATCGAGCCGACAGCCGGGTTCTATGACTACAAGTCGAAGTACCAGCCCGGTCAGAGCATCTACCATTTCCCCGCACGGCTTTCGCCCACCCGGTATCAGGGCGTGCTCAACCTCGCACAGCGCGCCGTTCAGTGCCTGGGCGCCTCGGGTGCGACGCGCGTCGACATGCTCGTCACCCCGAACGAAAACGAATACGTCCTCGAGGTCAATACGCTACCGGGCATGACCCCGACCTCGCTACTGCCCAAAATCGCCGCAGGCGCTGGCTACGACTTTGGCGACCTCTGCGAGGCCATCGTCGCGCGAGCGAGGCTTCATTTCGGCGAAGGTCTTCATGCCCGCCCCAAGGGTGAACGACCCGATCTTCCGGGATCCCAAGTGCCCCTGTCCCCGGCCGAATAAGATTGTTGACAATCCCGATGCGGGAACCCATAGATCCCGCGCGTGAAGCTCTCGAACAAAGGTCGCTACGGCGTTCGTGCCATCTTTGACATCGCCTTCCACAGCGGTGGCAAAGCGACCCAGATCAAAGACATTTCACGTCGACAAGCAATTCCGCCGCGCTTCTTGGAGCAGATCTTTCAGGACCTGAAGCGCGCCGGCCTGGTGACCTCGAAGCGCGGCCCTCGAGGCGGCTATGCCCTGGCGCTCGAACCAGAGGAGATTCGCCTCGGGGACATCATCCGCGCCCTGGAGGGGCCGATTCTGGTGGCAGGCGGAACCGAGACAGGTGGCGACGAAATGAGCCGGACTGTGACCGAGGAAGTCTTCGCCGAGCTCTCCGACAATGTCGAGGCGTGCTTCGACGCGCTTACGATCCAAGATCTGTGCGAACGCGGGGACGCCCATGGTGTGCGCCGCTCGCCCCCTCGACGATACGTTTATTCGATCTGATGACTGCACCCGTTGTCGAAAGCGTCCTCGACCTGATCGGCGAAACACCGCTGGTCCAACTCCGCCGCCTATCTCCCGAAGGCGGGGCGACCATCTGGGCCAAGTGCGAGCATCTGAACCCGGGTGGTTCAGTGAAGGACAGGATTTGTCTGGCGATGATCGAAGCCGCCGAACGCGAAGGCCGCCTCGAGCCTGGCGACACGATCGTCGAGCCGACGAGCGGGAACACGGGCATCGGCCTCGCGCTCGTGTGCGCGCGCAAGGGCTACAAGCTGCTCCTGACCATGCCCGCGAGCATGTCGCTCGAGCGCCGTGCCCTGCTGGAGGCCTATGGTGCTGAGCTGGTGCTCACCGATCCGGAGCGGGTCATGGAAGGCGCCATCGAAGCGGCGCAGCGTGTCGTCGAAGAGCGAGGCGCGTACATGCCTGGCCAGTTCGCGAACCCAGCCAACCCGGCGGTCCACGCCGCGACCACGGCTCGGGAATTGCTTGGAGCGATGGATGGCACGGCCATCGACGTCTTCGTCGCTGCCGTGGGAACCGGGGGCACCGTCAGTGGCGTCGGCGCGGTCCTGAAACAGCATCGCTCGGAGACACGCGTCGTGGCCGTGGAGCCATCCGCCAGTCCAGTGCTAGCCGGCGGGACGCCTGGGCCGAGCAAGATTCAGGGCCTGAACGCTGGCTTCGTCCCGGAGAACTACCACGCTTCAGTGGTCGACAAAGTACGCGGGGTGGCGGACGAAGCAGCTTGGGCCACCAAGGTCGCCCTAGCCAAACAGGAAGGCTTGCTCGTGGGCATCAGCGCGGGCGCCAACGTCTGGGCCGCCATCGAGGAGGCAAAAGCCCTGGGCCCGGAGCACAATATCGCGACCATACTCTGCGACACGGGAGAGCGCTACTTCAGCCTCGCGGAGTACTTCGAATGAACTCGCTGGGCCGCGTGCTCGTCATTGGTGCCGGGGGCCTTGGCTCGGCGGTAATCTCCACCCTCGTTCGAAGCGGCGTCGACCGGCTGACCGTCATCGAGGACGATGTAGTGGAGCTCAGCAATCTTCACCGCCAGACGCTGTACGCAGACTCGGACGTGGGTGCATCGAAGCTGGACGCGCTAGCGCACAATGAGCAACTCCGCGGGGTCGCGCTAGAGCTGATCGAGGGCCGCTGCCTACCAGACAACGCGCTCGCACTGTGCGAGCAGCATGACGTCATCATCGAAGGCACCGACAACCTCGCCAGTAAGTTTCTCGTCGCCGACGCCGCGGCCATCGCTCGGAGGCCAGTCGTGCAGGCTGGGGCCGTCCGCTGGACGGGCTGGGCCTTCTGCGCGGTCCCCGGCTCGTCCTGTCTGCGCTGCCTGTTCGAGGACATCCCTCGCGACCGGCTCGAGACTTGCGCCGAAGCCGGGGTCGTTGGCCCGGTGCTCGGCGTGCTCGGCGGCCTGCAAGCGGCCATGGCCTTGCGACTGCTCGAGGCAGAGCCGCCGCTCGGTGAGCTCTGGCACTATGACGGGCTGGCGGGTGTCTTGCGCCGGACGTCGGTCGATCGCCGAGCAGACTGCCCGCTGTGCAAAGGCGAGATTGAAGATCTTCGCGTGGAGCGCTACACGGCGTCCTGCGCCGCGTGAAGCTGCATAGAAAGGAAATAGACTCATGGCTGTTACTGTACGAATCCCTACCCCGCTTCGAACGCTCACGGGCGGCCAAGACGAAGTCGCCGCCGATGGTGGCACCGTCGGGGAAGTCATCGAGAACCTCGAATCGAATCATCCAGGCATCAAGGAACGACTCTGCGATGAGAAGGGCGTTCGCCGCTTCGTGAACATCTACGCCAACGACGAAGACATTCGCTTCCTCGACAACCTCGAGACCCCGCTCAAGGAAGGCGACACGATCAGCATCGTGCCGGCCATCGCCGGAGGCTGAGCCGCGTGAGCCTCTCGCCCGCAGCCAAGCAACGCTATGCACGGCAGACCCTCCTCCGGGAAATCGGTGAGGAGGGGCAAGCTCGGCTCCTCTGCGCGCGGTTCGGGCGGGATGAGAGCAGCGACATCCAGGCCTACGCGACAGCCGCAGACTATCTGCGGCGTGCGGGTTGTGAGGAGGATCCGAGTGCCGAGCCGCTCCCCGTCCCGAGCGAGCAAGCGATCGATGCGTTCGCCGGCGGCGAGCCCCTCTATCGAGAAGCGGCCTCGACGATCTTGGGCGCTTTGTCGGCCGTGGAGTTTTTGAAAGACGTCCTGCAGCTTCCCGAGGGGCGTGCGCTTCCTCTCGACCTGACACTGTCTCGGAAGCAGTCGAAGAGGCCGTCCTGATGCGCTTTCGACGGATGGAGTCGATTGTGGAAGCGGTGGGCAACACGCCGCTCGTGCGCCTGCGCTCACTCGAGAAAGACGCTCCGGGGACCAAGATCTACCTGAAGCTCGAGTATTGCAATCCGGGAGGGTCGGTGAAGGACCGTCCCGCGCTGCGTATGCTGCTCGACGCCATCGAAGAGCGAAAGCTCACACAGGACAAAGTCTTGATCGACGCCACGAGCGGAAACACAGGCGTCGCGTACAGTTTGTTCGGAGCGGCGCTCGGCTATCGCATCTCGCTGGTCATGCCCAGCAACGTATCGAAGGCGCGCAAGGACATCACGCAGGCGTTCGGCACCGAGATCATCTACAGCGACCCGATGGAAGGCTCCGACGGGGCTATTCGGCTGGTCCGCAAGCTCGTCGCCGAGGATCCCGACAAGTACTTCTACTCGGACCAATACTCGAACCCCTCGAACCCCAAGGCCCACTATCTGGGGACCGGCCCCGAAATTCTCGAGCAGGTCGGGGGCGAGCTCACGCACTTCGTGGCGGGTTTGGGTACGAGCGGGACATGCATGGGGACCACCCGCAGGCTGCGTGAATTCAGCCGACCGATTCAGTGCATCGCCGTCGAGCCCGCCGAGGCCCTGCATGGGCTCGAAGGCCTGAAGCACATGGAAAGCTCCATCGTGCCCGAGATTTACGATCCTACTCTGCCGGACGAAATCCTCCCGGTGGGGACCGATGCCGGCTGGGACATGTCAGACCGCTTGGCGGCTGAAGAGGGTCTACACGTGGGTCACTCCACGGGAGCCAACGTCGCGGGGGCGCTAGAGGTGGCTAAACGGGCCGATGCAGCCTGTGTGGTCACCATCGCCTGCGACCGGGGCGACCGCTACTTTGCTCCGATGCGATGGGAGAAGCGTTATGAGTGGTGAGGCGATGCCTTGGATCCGGGGCAATCTGCAGATCGACAAGGCTGTGATGGATGAAATCGAAGCGCACGCGCTGCAAGAGTATCCGAGCGAGTGCTGCGGCTTCGTATTCGGACCTAGCGAGGACGCAGGGCGTCTCGATGCGTTTCAGCGTGAGGTGAACGAGGCGGACAAGTACCACGCCCTCGATCCCGAGACCTTTCCGCGAACTTCGAACACCTATTTCAAGATCAACGAGCTTCGCGCGGCCCGCACCTTCGAGCAGGGAAGCAAAGAAGGTACCCCCGTCAAGGTCATCTATCACAGCCACTGCGACGCCGGCGCGTACTTCTCCGAAGAGGACGCCGCGACATTCGCGAACGACGGGCAGCTCATGTGGCCCTGCGCGTTCATCGTTGTGAGCGTGATGAAAGGACAGATCGCCGGCCGAAAGCTCTGGGTGCACGTGCCGGGCACGAATCGATTCCAAGAATCGACCCTGTCCGTCATCGGGTCTTAGCCCCAATACGCCACCGCCTAGTCTGCCGACCGGGCCGACTCGAGGAAACCTAAGCTCATCGCTCCCTGCGGAGCGATGGCGGGCTCAACTCAGTCTTTGGTTTGGCGCTGACGCTCGCGAAGGCGAGCCTTCTTGCCGCGAAGCTCGCGCAGGTAGTAGAGGCGAGACTGGCGAACGTGACCCCGCGCTGTGACCTCGACCATCTCGATGCGAGGCGAGTGCAACGGAAAGATGCGCTCGACGCCAACCCCGCCGGACACCTTGCGCACCGTGAAGGTGGCGCCGGCACCGCCGCGAGCCTGTCGAATCACGACGCCTTTGAACACCTGAACGCGCTCTTTGTCGCCTTCACGAATTCGGAAGTGAACGTTAATGGTGTCACCCACGCGGAACGCGGGGAGCTCACGCATTTGCGCTTTCTCAATCGCGTCGATTTCTGGAACGCTGCCACTCATGCCATTGCCCTGTTCGAAAACGGAGGCAGGAGCTAGCACGGCGCCAAAAGCCGGTCAAACCCGATATCTTGGCACGCTCATTGGCCAAAGAGCCGGTCGAGGGTGATCGCGACCGCCGCCCGAACAGAGAGGTGGTTGTAGGACGTCGGGCCGACAATGGGCGGCAAAGTCGCGTTTACGCGCTCAAACAGGGCCGGGCTGAGGCCGTGACCGGTGCCAAACAGGATCAGGGCGGGCTCCGAGCCCTCGCGGAGGCGTAGGGATTCCGCCTCGTAGCTCACTTGCTCTCGCCCGGGCTCGGACCGGGCTGAGGTGGCGAGCACCCGGGGCGAATGACCCTCCTTTTGAGAGATTTCGGCGATCGCATCCTCGACGCTCGGACAGATGCGGACCAGCTGGATGGCCTCGGTGCGCTGGGGAAACCTCTTACGCCCCGAGCCTTCACACCAGTGCTCCACGATGCGGTTCACCACCGGATACTGGGCCGTGATCGGGCTGACGACGAAGTACCCGCTCAGACCGAATGTCCGTGCGCTGCGGGCGATGTCGTGCACGTCCATGTTCGTGATCGATGTAGCCACCTCGGCGCCGTCGCGATCGAGGACTGGGTAGTGAACCAGCGCACAGTACACGGGGCTCATGCCGGGGTTCTTAGCACGAGCATGGCCGGCTACGACGCGGTCCCCGGGGCGGCCCGACCGGACGGCCCGACCGGACGGCCCGATGGTGATGAGCAGCTGCCGACTTCGGCGTTAGCTCCGGTGGCGCAACGAGAACGCCCGGAACGGGGTGCGCACAAAGTCCTCCGGAACCAGGGCTCCGCCCTCCTCCCGCACGACAAACCGCTCTCGGAGCTTCTCTGAGAGCCGGAACTCCCGTGCGTGAGTGGTAAATAGCAGCTCTCCGCCGCGACTCAGGCGCGCCATGGCGTCCTCGAGCAGTCGGCCGTGGTGCTGGTGAATGTTGAAGTCGCCCTTGGTCTTTTTCGAGCGCGAGAAGGTCGGCGGGTTGATGAAGATCCAGTCGTAGCTTCCACGTGCTTTGGACATCCAACGAACCGCATCCGCACGAAAGAAGCGATGCTGTCCCGGGCTCAAATCGTTGAGCTCGAAGTTGCGCCGTCCCCAGTCCAAGTAGGTATTGCTGAGGTCGACGCTGGTCGTCTCCGTGGCGCCGCCAACGGCCGCGGCGAGGCTGACCGAGCAGGTGTACGCGAAGAGGTTGAGGGTGCGCTTGCCGCGGCTCTGAGCGAAAGCCCGAGCTCGGACCTTTCGGTGGTCGAGGAAGAGTCCGGTGTCGATTCGGTCGTGCAGATTGACCCAGAAGCGGAGATCTCCCTCCCGGACCATCCGCTCTTCGCCTTCGTCCGAGAGCCGCAGGTACTGGTCCCCTTCCCCGTGGCGATGGCGTGCTTTGACGATCACGTCCTCCCGTCCGACGCCGAGCTGTTCGGGTAGGACGAGCAGCACGTCTTGAATCCGGCGCTGCTCGAGCTCGCTCAGCCCGTCACGAGAGCGAGCGCGAACATGGACCAGCACCTGATTCGCGTAGCGATCCACGGCGACTTTGTACTCGGGGATGTCTTCATCGTAGAGCCGGTAGCACTCGATTCCCTGTCTGCCGGCCCAGCGTTCCCACTTCTTGCGGTTCTTCTTGATGCGATTGGCGAACATCTGCGCCTCGGGGCTCGGCTTCCGCCAAGCGGGCGAGTCCGCCTTGCTGCCCTCGCGGATGGGAATCTCGAGCAGGCGGCACTCGATAGAACCGTTGTAGAGCAGATGGCGTTTCGTTGGGCGCAGCCCGACGTGCTTGAGGTTCTGGTTGTTCGCCGCGAAGATGAACGCGTTCCAACCGCCAAAGTTGCGCTTCAGCGTGTCGCCGAGACTCTGGTAGAAGAGAAAGAGCGTGCTGTCGTCCCCCAGGCGATGCCCGTACGGCGGATTGCAGACCAGCACGCCTCGCTCGGCGGGCCTCTCGATTTGCTCGATTCGGGCTTCGCGGAGACCGACGACGTGCGACAGAGCGGCCTGCTTGAGGTTTTCGCAGGCAAACGACAGCGCCGTCGCTGAGGCGTCGTAGCCGAAGATGGGCGCAGGGCTGTTCTGCCGCCGGTGCGCGACGGCCCGACCCCGCTCCTCCTCGAAGAGAAGCGGGTGATGGAGCCTCCAATGCTCGAACCCGAAGCTCTTGCGCAAAAGTCCGGGCGCCGTCTCGGTCGCCATGAGCGCCGCCTCGATCAAAAACGTCCCCGAGCCGCAGGTGGGATCGACGAGCGGCAGGCCGGCCTTGGCCGCCGCAGGCCAGCCGGCGAGATACAGGATCGCAGCGGCCAGGTTCTCCTTGAGCGGAGCGCTCCCGGGGGCATGACGATAACCACGGCGATGACCGCTGCCGGAAAAATCGAGCGCGAACGAGCCGCCCTCCGCCTCGATGTGCAAATGGAAGCGAATCTGCGGATCTTTCTTGTCCACGCTCGGGCGATCGCCAGAGTGCTCGCGAAATGCGTCGACGATGGCGTCCTTGCTTCGCTGGACCCAGTAGTGTCCCGGTGAGCTGAGCCGCGCCTCCTGCGAGTGCCCAATTGCAAAGGTGCTGCCCGCGTCGAAGTGCTCCCACCAGGGCACCCGTCGAAGGGCCTCGTACAGCGGCTCGTCGCCTGGGCCGGTCCAACGCACCAAAGGAAGCAGGAGCCGAGAAGCCACGCGGGAGCCGATGGCCATTCGGTAGCCTTCTCGAAGGCTGGCGCTGGCATGAACCGCTGTCGCCGTGATGCGCGTATCCTCGATGGCCATCCCGTGCAGCTCGTCGGTAAGGACGGATTCGGTTCCCCGGGGACAGGGGAGAACCCAGCGGAGCGGGACGTTGGCCTGGATGTCTTGAAGCTCGAAGGGCATGAGATCTATCGTGTTAGCCTGACTGGAGCATGGCATACGACGAGAGACTTGCAGAACGGGTCCGAAAGTCGCTCGTCCGGCGGCGCCGAATCAGCGAGAAGAAAATGTTCGGCGGGCTTTGCTTCTTGGCGAACGGACACATGTGCTGCGGCGTCATCGGCAAAGACCTGGTCGTTCGCGTAGGCCCCAAAGCCTATGAGGCAAGCCTGAAGAATCCTGGTGCGCGTCCCATGGATTTCACGGGTCGTCCATTACCGGGTCTGGTTTATGTAGGCAAACGGGGATACGAGTCCGACCAGGCGCTTCGAGACTGGGTCCTTCGCGGTCTCGAGCACGCGCGATCTTTGCCCGCCGAGTAGAAACGGTGGACCGAAAGGGGGCCTACCCTGACCCAGGCTTGCGAAGACTTTCGCTCTCGATTTCCTCGAGAAGCGCCCGGTCTTCCTGAGAGAGCGCGGCGTGCTCCAGCAGGTCTGGCCGACGCTCGAGCGTACGCCGCAGGGCCTCTCTGCGACGCCAACGCGCGATCGCAGCGTGATTTCCGGAGCGGAGCACTTCGGGAACGACCTGCTCGCGAAAGACTTCGGGGCGCGTGTACTGCGGGTACTCGAGCAAGCCATGGGAATGAGACTCTTCGTCCGCCGAGGCCGCATTGCCGAGTACGCCAGGCAGCAGTCGAGCAGTCGCTTCGATGATGGCCAGGGCGGCGGTCTCCCCGCCAAGCAGCACGAAGTCGCCCAGCGACAGCTCTTCGTCGACCAGGCTGCGGATGCGCTCGTCGAAGCCTTCGTAACGACCGCAGACCAAGCTCAGCGCGGGAAGCTGCGCGAAGCGCCGGGCGTGAGACTGGGAGAACCGGTCTCCCTGAGGCGTCAGCAAGACGCGGTGCGTCGGCACACCGGCCCGCGCCGCATCCAGTGCGTCCAATGCATCGGCAAACGGACCCGGGATCAGGACCATCCCGCTGCCTCCGCCATAGGGCGCATCATCGACCGTTCGGTGCTTGTCCTGCGTGAACTCTCGCGGAGACAGGCAGTGGAGCTCGAACCGTCCTGCGGTCTTGGCCTTTCCGAGCAGACCGTGGTCGAGCACCTCGAAGAACTCGGGAAACAGGGTGACGAGCTCGAAGCGCATCAGCCCTTCTTCTGAATTGGAATGTCGCCGAGGTCCAGCGTGTGGACTTCCCCGGCGCCGAGGTCCACGCGCTCGATCCACTGGGGAAGGTTGGGGATCTCGACAAAGCCCTGCGCGGTGCGCACCTTCAAGCACTCGACGCTCGGATAGTCGAGGACCTCAACCACCTCCCCGACGAGCTCTCCCTCGTGTAGGACCTTTAGACCGATCAGGTCGACGAAGTAAAACTCCCCTTCGTCGAGCGCCGGCAGAACCGAACGAGGGATGCACAGTTCTAAGCCGCGGAGCTCTTCGGCCTGCTCGCGACTTGCGACACCCTCCAAGCGAAGCAGCGAGGCTTTAGGAGCGCGACGCCAGGAAAGCATTCTGACCAGCGTCGGAATTTCTTCTTCGGGCGGTCGGAGGAAGATTTCGTCGAGCCC
The DNA here is from genome assembly GCA_963746475.1 of uncultured delta proteobacterium. Classification (GTDB taxonomy): domain Bacteria; phylum Myxococcota_A; class Polyangia; order Polyangiales; family Houyiibacteriaceae; genus SG8-38. The sequence goes on along the minus strand of CAVVBB010000002.1, from coordinate 642,610 downwards.
GTCTAGGAGCGTCGAGTCGGGGTTGAAGAGATGAACGCGGAGCTCCCCGGTCACGCCCTGAGGACGGGTGATCACACCCAACGTGATCCACCTGTCCTCTGCTGCTCGGTCTGCCACGGAGCGAATCTGACGCTGGTCTAAATGCGCAGGCTACTCGAGAATGTCGAGAATCGCGCGCTTTCGCAGGCCCGTGGAAGTCGCCGCGAGCAGAGTGCGCATTGCCCTCGCCGTGCGGCCCTCTTTGCCGATGACTTTACCGAGGTCGTCGGGCGCCACCGTCAGCTCTAGGACGACGGCGCGGTCTTCTTCGACGAGGTTGACGTCCACCGCATCCGGGTCGTCGACCAACGAGCAGGCGATGTACGTGATGAGCTCGCGGAGTCTCTCCATCGTTGGACCTTACCGTGTCTCAGGAAGCTTCGACAGTCTTACGATGCTGCTTGATGACGGAGGCGACCCGGTCGCTCACCTGGGCACCCACACCGACCCAGTACTCGAGCCGTGGATAGTCGACCCTGGCATCGCCGATTGGACGACTCGGATCGTACGTTCCAATCTGCTCGATGAATCGACCGTCGCGGGAACTCTCTTTGTTCGTGACGACGATGTGATAGTAGGGGCGCTTCTTTGCGCCGGCGCGGGAAAGTCGAACCTTGACCATTGAAAAACCTCATCCTCGGCGGACGTGGGCCTGCTCCGAGGGTGGCGGAACCTAGCGATTGCAGCCGATGTCGTCAAGCCGGAGCTGCGACCCGGGTTTTTGGCGCATCCGGAAACGGTTGCTAGATCATCCACGGATGAAACCCTCCCTGTGGGTCCTCGTAGCTTGCCTTTGGATCGGCTGTCAGCCGGCACAAAAGGCCGCACCGCCGAAGGACAGCGTGCTGCGTCTAGCTATCCTCACGGATTTGAAGGGCTATTTGGAGCCCTGCGGCTGCACCAGCAGGCCCCTTGGCGGTATCGACCGAACGGCGGCCCAGATCCGCGCGCTTCGCGAGGAGAAGACCCCGCTGCTGGTCCTGCTGGCCGGAGACAGCTTCTTCGACGAGGCGAACATCGACCCGAAGCGGCTGGACCAGTCCAGCCGTAATGCGCGAACTTTGCTAGGGATTCTCAACGACTTAGCGGTAACGGCGGTCGTGCCCGGAGAGCGGGATCGGGCTCAGCCGGCCGCGCTTCTGTCGTCCCTCCAAGAAGCGAGTGAGTTCCCTTGGCTCGCCATGAATGAGGCCGTGCAAGGCAAGGTCGTCGCAGCGGGTTCCATGCAGGTGGGCCTTCTCGGCGTTCAGCGGAACGCCGAGGAATCCTCGGTGCGCGCCGCGGTGTCCGCGCTCCGTAGCGTCGATGGAGCCGCCCCCGATCTGGTCGTGGCGCTCGTGGACGGTAGCCGCCGTGAAGCCAGTCGGCTGGCCGCCGTCGAGGGTGTCGATTTCGTGGTCCAGGGGGGGCTCGACGAAGATCGTCCTCTGCCCCCTCGGCAGTCGCGATCTGGCTGGGTGCTTCATGCCGGGCGTCAGGGGCAAGGGCTGACCCTCGTGGAAGTGCGGCGAACGGGCCCAGGAGCCTTTGAGGACCGGAGCCCCTGGTCGGCCGAGGTCCGTAGAGCCCAGCTCGATAGTGAAATCGGAGAGCTCAGCAAGAAGATCGAAGCATGGGCGTCCTCGAGCGACGTTCGGGAGGCCGACGTGGCCGCGCAGCGTCACCGGCTCGAGTCGCTAGAGAAGGAACGACAGACTCTGAATGAAACTTCCGACGCTGGCACGGCGACGGACGCGAATGTGTTTCGCGCACGATGGCTGGAGCTCGGCCCGGACTCCGCGCGCGACCCCGAGGTCGTTCAACGCATGAAAACCCATGACGAGGCCGTCAACGAAGCGAACAAGCGTGCCTTCGCGGACCTGAAGCCGCCGGCGCTCGAATCCGGCCAAGTCGGTTACGTCGGCTCGGCGACCTGCGCGCCTTGTCATGCGACGGAGCACGCGTGGTGGCGCGGGCATCCGCACGGCAGAGCCTACGCCACGCTGCGGGAACGAAACAAGGAGTTCAACCTCGACTGCGTGGGCTGCCACGTGACCGGCTACGGTCAGCCTGGCGGCTCGACGGTCACCCACAATCTCGAAGGGGCCTTGGTCGACGTCGGTTGCGAGGCTTGCCATGGACCTGGCGCGGCGCACGCGAAGGACCCAACGATCGGGATGGTCGTCGATCCGCCGGAGTCGGTCTGCGTCGCTTGCCACAACGAGGAGCACAGCGACCTCTTCGCCTACGAAGCGTACAAAGCCACCTTGATCGTGCCCGGACACGGCAAGCCCGTCCAACAGCCTTGAGCGACGCCTCTAGTTCTTGAAGCGCTGCTCGGGGCCAGGTGGCGCGTAGAGTTGGTAGGCGAACAAGGGGCGAGTGCCGTCCGGGACGAAACCGTGAAGGGTCCCGGCAGGGATGAAGACGAACGTTGCGGGCTGGACGGTCTGTGAGACGTCTCCCAAGCGCAGGGTCCCTGCCCCATCGACGATCCACAGCACCTCTGCCGATGCCGTGTGCACGTGCTCAGGCACGCCTTGCGTAGGGTCGGCATCGAGGGTCCCGAGTGTGCCGAGAGCGCCGGCATCCCCGTCAGCGTCGAGGTAAATGTGCACTCGGAGTTTGCCCTCGGCGTGAACGAAGGGACCGCTTCGCGCGGGCTCGGCCAGCACACTCGGCCAGGAAGGGACCGGACAGGAAGCTTCGTCGGAAATCGGCCGCCAACTGGGCGCCCCATCCTTCACGGCGGGGTGTTGGACAATCGCCGCAAAGACGCGCGTCTGTCCGGCGGGCGCAGCCTCGACGACCGTCGGCGCGTGGAAGCGTGCCGCGTCACCATGGCGAAGCCAGCCGCGCTCAGCATCACTCACAGCCCCCTGTTCTATGAAGAGCAAAACTTCTTGGCAGGCGCTCGCCGGAACATGTAGCCGTTCCAGGGCGCCGAGGCTCAGCCGAACCATGGCAACGGGTCCAGAGCGACCCAGGATTTCGAGGCTCTGTGGTGCGTCGGACACCGAAGTGAGCTCGGGGGCGGGCGGCTTCTTCGACCCGCATGCCAGCAGGCCCGAAGCAGCGCACAGCGTGATCAGCGCAGCCCGCAATGCGGTCACACGACTGACCTCGGCTGCACGTTCTCATTGACCCAACGAATGATGTCCTCGAGCGGTGCGCCTGGCGTGAAGATGGCGCCGACACCTCGCTCCCGCAGGCTCTGTGCGTCCGCGGCGGAGACGATTCCTCCACCAAAAACGACGATGTCCTGGCCGCCTCGGGCCGAGAGCGCCTCCAAGACGGCAGGAAAGAGCGTATTGTGGGCGCCCGACATTATGGAAAGGCCCACGGCGTCCACGTCTTCTTGAACGGCGGCGGCCGCGATCATCTCGGGGGTCTGGTGGAGGCCGGTGTAGATGACCTCGAAGCCAGCATCGCGCAGAGCGCGAGCGACGACTTTAGCGCCCCGGTCGTGACCGTCGAGACCGGGCTTGGCGACCAGAATCCGAATTCTAGCAGTCGGCATCGGCTGCCAAAGATGGCAGCCACGCCGATCCGGTCAAGCGCCAGGCGCCGCGTTCTCAGTTGTGTCGGCTGAAGTGCCCGTGCCGGGCGTGGGCCATCAACCTGGCGAACTGGTCGTGGTTGACATGAACCAGTGTGCGGTGGTCTCCGCCCTCGAAGTACACGTCGGGGAGCACCTCGAGGCTGTAGTCGACGACGACGTCGAGCCCGTATGCGTGTCCGAGGGGTGGTACGGCACCCGGACTGCAGTCCGAGAAAAGCGTGGCCACCTCATCCTCCGTGGCCAACCCGACGACCCTCTGCACACAGTCTCCGAGGTCTCCAAGCTGGACATGGTGGCTCGCCGGCACGACGGCCACTAGATAACCGTTCCTCGTCTTGACCAGCACCGCCTTGGCGATTTCGTCGCCCGAGACGTGACTGACTTGCGCCGTCTCAGCCGAGTTCATCGTCGGCGCGTGCTCGATGATGTCATAGTCGACATCGTGCTCCCATAAGAACCGCCTTACCATTGCCGCCATCGCCATCACATACCTCCTTCCCAGTCCTTTTCGACTAGCCATCGAAGCCCTGGAACGGACATTGCCCTACAGTTGATCACACTACCCGCGAGTGGCGAAATACACAACATGGAGCGTTGGTGACATCGTCCACATGACCCACCGGGCGGACTCGCTCGCGGCGCTTCGTCTCGCTAGAGGTTCTGCAGGTACTGAATGGCTTCGTCGGCCTGTCTGACGAGGCACGCGTTCGTGTTGCGTGTTCTGCGACCTAGTCCCTGTTTGCGCGTCCGCTCCTTGGCACTTTGCAGCGCTTCGATGGCTCGTTTGTCACCCAAGGCTCTCAGCCTGGCAACGGCCTCGCGGCGCTCGGCGCAACTCTCGCCCTGCTCCAAGTCGAGTGTGAACGAATGCAGGCGGTCGATCTGGTCGCCCAGGCCCAGCGCCTCGGCCTCGGACATCGCCCGCTGACGGGCTTCCAGATTCGCGGCGGAAGAGGCCATATCGATGAGCCTCGTTCGTGCCCAGTGGTCATCGGCTTCTTCGATCAGACTGCCCAGCAACTCGAACGCGGCTTCGACCGTGGCAGGCCGTCGGTCGTCGAGCGCGAGATCTAGATTGGCGCGAAGCAGCTTGTCCTTCGAGAGCCCGGCCTGAAGCGAAACCGCGCGCCGATAGGCACGAAGGGCCTCCGGCTGACGGTGAGCGCTCGCCTCCGCATGGCCCAACACGAGCTGCGCAAAGGGGGCGTCTTGAATCTTCCCCCTGCGCTGGCGCAGATATTGGCTCGCCTCTCGCGGGTGCCCCTGGGCGAGCAGTTCGGCGGCGTGCTCGGCCTCTTGGCTCGGGTCCTGCGCTGGGCTCAGCCAGCTGCGCGGGAGGTAAGCGGGGGCGGACGAACCGAAGGGCTGGCTGGCCAGAAGCAAGAGCGGGACCAGGACGGCGAGAACCAGGAGCCAGGGCCGTGCTTTTCCGTGGATCGGCAGTCGACCCAATGGGCTTGCGCCCGCGCGGCTGGGGGCGGAGGCGCTCGGCTCGGCTTCCAAGATGGCATCGATCCGCGCGATGGCTTCTCGGGCCGAGTGGATCCGGTCTTCGGGCTTCTTGGCAAGCCCGTCATGAATGAGGGCCTCGAGCGCGACGGGCACGCAAACCTCGGGAGCCAGCTCCGCGATGCGTGGCACGGCGGCAGTCGTGTGCATCGTAAACAGACCGAACAGGTCGGCCGCCTCGAAGGGCGGGACGCCGGTCAGCATCTCGAAAAGCATCACGGACAAGGCATAGAGGTCGGCACGCCCGTCGACCGCTTGTCCCAAGGCTTGCTCGGGCGACATGTATGTGGGCGTACCTACGGTCACGCCGACCTGGGTCAGCTCAGGAGCGCCAGCGCTGTCCGCGATCCCGTCGAAAACCTTGGCGATGCCGAAGTCGAGAATCTTCGCGAAATCCGGATCGTCGCCCTGCTCGACGAGGATCACGTTCTCTGGCTTGACGTCGCGATGGACGATGCCGGCCTCGTGCGCGTGAGCGAGGGCCCCCAAGATGTGGCGAGCGATGTGCAGCGCCCGTCGCCACGGTAGGCGCTTCTGCTCCGTCAACAGATCGAGCAGCAAGGTGCCGTCGAGCAGCTCCAGCACCATGTACAGGGTGCCATCGTCCCGCTGGCCGAAGTCCGACACCTGCACGCAGTTCGGGTGGTCGACGCGGCCTGTCGCAAACGCCTCCCGCTCGAAGCGCCGCTGGACCTCCTCGACGCCTTCCATCTCCGTGTGCAAGAGCTTGATGGCCACAGGTCGCCGGATGGCGGTGTGCTCTGCGCGATAGACGCAGCCCATGCCGCCAGCTCCGAGAGCTCCAAGAATGCGATATCGCCCATCGAGCACGTCGCCGACCTGCAAGAGCCCGGACTGCGCAGGGAAAGGCGGGACCGACGACTGGCTCGTTGTCCTGCTAGGCAGCACCCTTTCATTCTGATCGATCATCGGCACAGATGCCCAAGTTTGTGAGCTGCTTTACAGCTCGACGATCGACAGGTCCGAAGTGGACTCGAGGCGCCGAGCGACTCGGACTCACTCGGACGTAGCGCCCCCACAGCTCGACCCAGCCCCGGCGGTACAGCCGAAACAGTGCGGATCGGTCATGATCGGTCGGTTCTCCAGGCGTGCAAAGTCGAAGTCGGCGATGTGGGTCGGGACCTGTTCGCTCACCCCGATCTCCAGCATCTGGTTGAAGTCGCAGTCATAGAGCCGCCCGTCCCAGCCGACCGAGAGGGTGCTGCGGCACATGAGCTTTTCCGCAGCTCCGGGATTGAAGGAATCGACGAGCCGCTGCATGTACGACTCGAAATTGCCGGAGTCGATCAACCACTGAAGGTAGCGACTGATCGGCATATTGGTAATGGTGTACAGGGCGTCGAAGCGGACCTCATGGCGCCGCCAGAGCTCCCGCTTCCACTCCGCTTCCAGCGACTTCTGTGAAGCGGACAGGAACGCGCCGACTGGATTGGTCACCAGGACCAGGCGCAGCCCCGAGCTGCCATCGCCGTAGCCGAGGGCATTGAGCCTTCTCAGCGCTCGGATGCTCTTTTCAAACACACCGTCTCCGCGCTGACGGTCGGTATTGAGGGCTCTATAGTGGGGAAGCGAGCAGACGAGCTCCACGCCGTGTTCCGCGAAGAAATCGGGAAGGTCGCGGTGACCGCCGGTGTTCAATATCGTCAGGTTGCAGCGATTTATGACGTGCCGGCCGAGCGCGCTCGCCTGCTCCACGATCCAGCGAAAGCTGGGATTGAGCTCCGGCGCTCCGCCCGTGATGTCCAAGCACGGAATGTCGTGGCGACGTAGAACGTCGATACATTGCGCCGCGGTCTCGGCAGCCATGATCTCCGTACGGTCTGGGCCGGCGTCGACGTGACAGTGCTGGCACGTCTGATTGCAGAGCTTGCCGAGGTTGATTTGAAGCGTCTCGATGGACGTGGACCGAAGCGGCCACAGGCCCAGTGGCCTGAGCGCATCGGGGAAGTCCGTCGCCAGCGGCAGCTTGCGCAGTACGCTACGTTGCTCGTCAGCCTCCGCGAGCGGGAGGCGCTGCGCGAGCAGCGAACGGACCCTTTGTCCTCGGGGCGAAGAAGCGGACATGGTCACATGCTGATCTTTTCGCCGCGGTTTCTCATCTGAACCCCGTGGACCAAAGACGAGCCACCCCGAATCGCCGCCGCCACGTGAACCGCTTCCGTCATCTGGTCCATGTCGGCGCCTTTTTCGAGTGAGGACTTGGTGTAGGCATCGATGCAGTAGGGGCACTGCACCGCGTGCGCGACTGCAAGTGCGATCAGTGCTTTTTCGCGCGCGCTCAGCGCGCCGTCCTCGAACACCGCCGAGTACCAGGCGAAGAATTTCTCACTCAGTTCCGGACAGTTGGCGCCGATTTCCGAAAAGCGTCCGAGGTCCTCTTCCGCGTAGTAGTGGTCACTCATGGGCTTGTTATCGGTCCTCCGCCGCTCCCGCGCAAGCGCTGCCCGAGGACCGGCTGATGCGCAAGCCCCCAAGAATTCCAGGTCTTTTCCGGAACCATCGTAGCCTGACAGGGTGCGTGCTGCGACTGCGACTCAGCTCGAGCTGGAAGGAAACCGGTGCCCAGTCTGCGGCGAGCAATACCCGGTGCGCTTTCGTCTATGTCCTCAGGACGGTAGTCCGCTGGCCGCGAACGAGGTTTCCGGCGACCCACTGCTCGGCAGCATCATTGGTGGCACGTACCGAGTGAAGCATCGGATCGGCCGCGGTGGCATGGCGGACTTGTATGCAGCCGAGCACCTGCGGCTCGCGAGACCCGTGGCGCTCAAAGTGCTGCGGCGTGAACGCGAGCTGGACCCTCTCGTTCGGGCCCGCTTCGAGCGCGAAGCGGCAGCGCTGAGCCGGATTCGCTCGGCGCACGTCCTGCAGGTCGTCGACATCCTGACTCTCCCGGACGGCCGGCCTTGCGTAGTGAACGAGCTGCTCGAAGGCGAAACGCTCGAGGAGCACTTGCTACGACGCTCTCCGCTGACGCCGCTCGCGGCCGTGCGCATCGCGGCACAGGTTACCGAAGCCTTGGCAGAGGCCCATGCCAACGACGTGATTCACCGGGACGTCAAGCCGTCCAATGTGTTCCTTCTGCGTAGCTCCCACGGGGACGTACGGGCGAAACTGATCGACTTCGGCGTCGCGCAGCTCGGACAGAGCGACATGCAGCTCACGAGGACGAGAGGCCTGGTGGGCACGCCACCGTACATGGCCCCGGAGCAGGCGCGCGGTCTTCGAGCAGACGAGCGCACCGACGTCTACGGCGTAGGCGCCCTGCTCTACCGCATGGTCACCGGTAGGGTTCCGCACGCGGGACAGACGGCGGAGGAGGTCGTGCTCAGCGTCCTCGAAAAAGAACCGGCCCGGGCTTGCTCCTTGCAGTCGGGCTTGCCCCATTGCCTGAGTGCGCTGATCGAGAAAGCCATGGCGCGCGACCGCGCGCAGCGTTATCCGAACACGCTCGAGCTGCAGCAGGCGCTGCAGACGCTCGAGCGCGCACTCATCGAGCACAACAGAAAGCAGAGCGCACGCCTTCGCAGGTTGGAACGAAGCGAGCGTTGGGCACGTCCCGCCGCTCTTGCCGTCGGCGGATACGCCCTGCTCGTCGTTCTCGTGTCGACCGCAGCGCTGAGCCGGAGGCTCCGCGGCGCCCCGGACTGGATTTGGATGACGGCTGCCGCGGTCGCGACCACCGTTCTGCTAGGACAGGCGATCCACGAGGGATGGCGAAGCACGGCGCGCGTTCACGCCTGGACGCGGCGCGTATTCGTCGACGTGACGACAGGGGTTTGCGCATGGGGGGCATGGAGTCTGTGCTCGGATGCCCTTCGCTGGACGCCGCACCCGTTGGCCCCCTTGGGCTTCAGCTTGCTCGCCATGGCCGTCGCCGAGTGGCAGCGCCGACGGAGGCTTCAGCGCAGGCGGCGGTAGGGCGTCTCCACGGTGCCGAAAGCAAAGGGCGACAGATACAGAGCGCCCCGCCAGTCACTTAGACGGCCAGCTACCCAGCTGAGCTCCTCCTCGTCACCAAGCATTTCGTGAAAGGCATCGACAACTCCTCGGCGGTCACTCGGCGCGATCGACAGACCGCATCCGTTGAGGTCGAACGCCGCGAGGCCTGCCCTGCGTTCGATGCGATACGGCGAAATGAGCACGAACGGCTCCGCAAGCGCAGGAAAGCTGCTAACCGATCGCCTGAACGCCTCGGCCACCGAAGCGAAGTTGCGGTTGGCCGCCTGCTTTAGGCGTTCCCAGCTGTGCGGGGGCACGCCTGGACGCACCTCGTACTGAAGGATCCGTATACGCTGCGGCTCGGGGCCAGGCTCGACCTCGGCCAGCCCCACAGTGATGCGACGCGGACAGGGGCCGAGCGAAGCGCTCTCTCGTCGGGGCCTGTCCTCGCGGTACACCTTGCCCGTCCGCTCGTCGAGCAAGTACCGACGCTCGACGGCCGCGCGCTCAACGCCCGCCAGCCACTCGCGTCCTAGCTCGATGAGCACCCTGTCAGACAAGAGTTGAACGTTGCCGGCAGACGGCGCCTGCACATCGAGCCAGGCGTGCAGCAGGGGGGCGGACTCGGGCCTGGGCTCCCGAATGGCGGTAACCAGGCGCGACGCCCCGTCCAGAACGCGCCCCACCCTGCCGACGGATCCGCGCTCCAGCTCGAATCGCAGCCGGCCGATGAATCGTCCCAGTCCGGCGGGAATGGGCTTCGGCGCCTCCTCGATGACCCGGGCCAGAGCCTCTTCTACCGAGGGCGCACGGCTGGCCTGCCCCGTGCCCACCCGGGCCACTGCCGTCAGCAGGTCGTCCAAGGCGTCGGCCAGCTCGCCACCCGCGAAGGCCTCCTCGTGACGGGAGACAATCGAGACACGACCAGCAGGCACGGGCTCGATGTGTTCGCCGCCGCCAATGAAAGCCAGCGCGGCCTGCACGTGAGGGCCGTCGGCCCGGCCGTCGGTCGACGCGCATTGCAGCTCACCTTCCCGGACACTCAGGGTCACCATCTCCACACGCCCATCGACCTCGATGTCTAGCGTGATCCGACGAACTACGCCCTCGACGGACTGCCGCTCGAGCCCCTGCAGGTACTGAACCGCGGCCTCACGCAGACGTGCCGACATCGCGGTACTCCTCTCGTCGCAGGTCCTCCTGGAGCCGCTTCAGCTCGAGGCGAACCGTCCCTGGCGCTCGTCGCAAGTCTAGGGTCAGGACCTCACCGACCAGGCCTCGGGCAACGTCTTCACGGCCCTCACGCTCAACCTCCTCGGCCCGGTGCAAGAAGGACTTGGCCATCGCACGGACGAGGATTGGGTTGCGCTCAATCCGGGTTCGGTCGAGCTCGAGCGCGCGTCGAAAAGCAGGCAGCGCCAGCGCATACTGGCCACGGCTGGCAAACGCCATGCCGATCGCAATCAAAGGGACCGCCCAGCCCGCCCGCCGAGCCGAAGCCGCCTCGAACCGGGCGATCGCTCGTTTCAGCCGCCCCAGGATGAGCCACAAACGACCGGCTAGGTAGTCCTTCCAGCCCCGGAACACCGCGCTCAGCCGGTCGCGCTCGCCCGCGCTGGCCGCCGGTTTGTTCCCCACCTCCGCCCAATCGACCTCGATGGCTTCCTCACCGCGAAGCTCCATGCGTGCCGTGATGGCGGACAGAGCATCTTCGATGGTGGCTCTCAAGGCGGGCACCGAGGTCGTGTTGTACTGCGCCGTCAGGTCGTCGAGCACGCGGCCGTCCGCGATGCGTCCGAGCGTGCGCGCGGCTTGAATCGAGACGGCCAGGTCCGTGTGGGCAAGGAAGCCCGTCACGAGCTCCGCGTCCTCCGGAGAGCCGAGCGTCTCCGCGGCTTCGAGCACCAACAGCAGGTGCGGCGGCTGGTCCTGACTGAGCAAGTCGCGCACTTCGGTGATGCTTCGGCAATCGCCATGCATGCCGAGGGCGCCACCCAACGCGATGCGTTCCTCCGTGACGACAGTCCGTTCGAAACGCTCTGCCAAAGCCGGGTGCGCGCGAGGATCGTCGATGCCGCCTACGACGCGGGCAGCGCTGATCAGAAGGTCGCCGCGTTCCGACTCGATGACGCTGATCAGTGCCGGTAGCAAACGAGGATCACTGGCGTAACGCAGCGACGCGACGAGACGGCTGCGGTCATCGCGGGGCACGGCATCGCCGCCGCCCTCGATGATGGCGCTGATATGATCGATGGACGCAGCCCGGAGGTCTCGGACGCGCATCAAGAGCTGCGCACGTTGATCTGCGGGCAGCTGAAGAATCGGCTCTTGGGTCAAGCGCCCGTCCCAGTAGTCACGAATCTGCGTCTCGGTGCGTGCGGCGAGCCGGTTCCACTGGTCTGCCTCACTCCTCGCTGTGCGTCCCACACCGCCTGGCAGCGCAGCTCGTGCCTCGGCCAGCTCGAAACCGAGCTCGACGTCGCGCAGCTCTAGGAGCGTCTGCATGGCGATTCGCGTCGTCTCACCTGGCAGTGACTTTCGGTCCAGCAGGCGCTCGCCCAATCGTGCCAAGGCCGCGCGTCGCTGTTTGCGGGAACCGGCCCGAAGCACGGCCAGAATCGTGGCCACGTCGTCGATACGGTCGACGGAGATCCCTGCCGTTCCGCTCGTGGCCAGCACACCCAGGAAAGAAGAGTCGGCGCTGCCCACCGATTCTTCGGCGAGCGGGGTCTTGGCCAACGCGCGCTCATTGCTGCTTCCAGCGCCGGCCTCGGCGAGCTGGGCCGCGGCGAGCTGCCGGACCAGCTGCTTGGCGACCTCGCGATCTTCGGCCTCCGCGGGTAGGCCGAGTAGCTCGCGCGGGTCGTTCCTTTCCGTGCCGGCCATGCCTTCGGCCAGACAGCGCTCTAGAACATCGATATCGGGGTTCGACTCCACACTCAAGGCCGCGGACTTCAACTGACTCTCATAGATTAGCGTTCTGGAAGCGAGCGGCCCAGCTTCTGCATGACAGCCTTCAAATCCTCCCAGACCGGCTTCTTGAACTCGGGACTGCGGAGCAAGAAGGCCGGGTGATAGGTTGGCATCACTGGAATCCCTTGCCAGTGTCCCCAAGCGCCGCGCCACTTGCCCGTCGGCGGCACGCACCGAAGGTTCTCCGCGGCACAGCGCCCCAAGGCCACGATCACCTTGGGATTGACCGCTTGCAGCTGGGGCACCAGAAAGTGCGCGCAGGCGGCGGCTTCGGTGGGCAGCGGGGTCCGGTTGTCGGGAGGCCGACACTTCACGACGTTGCAGATGTAGACATCATCGCGACCGTAACCCATGGCGCCGATCATGCGGTCCAGCAGCTGGCCGGCCCGCCCCACGAAGGGCAGACCCTCCTGGTCTTCGTTATACCCCGGCCCCTCGCCGACGAAGACGAGGTCGGCGTCCGAGTTGCCCCGGGCAAAGACACTGCGGCTTCGATGAGCATGAAGCTCGCAGCGCACACACTCAGATGCCTCGGCCTCGAGCAGGCGGAGGCGCTCACGCGGGCTCACCGTGTCCGTTTCGGGAGGAGCCGGGCCGCCAGAGGCGGCGGCGGAGGCCCGTCCGTGGACCGGTGTAGACGCTGGGACGCCCTGCCCGCCAAGCGCCTCCTTCTCCCAACGCAGAAGCTCGGCGGCGCTCCCCATCACCGAAGCCAGCTCACTCTCAGAATGTTCAGGCACTCCCGGGGCAGTATACGCGGCTTTCGTTGACTTGCTCGCCGGCCGCTCGCTAAGCTCTAACGGGACTTTCGAAGGGGGAATGATGTCGCGCGCTCGGGTATTAGCCGTGGGAGACACCCACGTAGGCATGAAGCGAACCCATAATGAGGACACATTCATGCTTGCCGAGGACGACAATTTATTCGTCGTGGCCGACGGTATGGGCGGCCACGCCTCGGGCGAAGTGGCGAGCCAGATGGCGGTTGAGACCCTGCGGGACTTCTTCCGCTCGACCGCGGCTGATCCCGAGGCGACCTGGCCGTACAAGATGGACAAGGCCAGGGGCTACGAGGAAAACCGACTGATTACCGGGATCAAGCTTGCAAACCTCCGCATCTTCGAGGCTGCGCAACAGGACGCCAAGTTGCACAGCATGGGAACCACGGTCGTCGGGATCCTCGTGGTCGAAGACGGCGTGCTGATCGCGCACGTCGGGGATAGCCGTGTGTATCGTATTCGCGACGGCAAGCTCGACCAGCTCACGAGCGACCACAGCCTGCTCAACGACTACATTAAGATGAAGCGGCTCTCAGAGGAAGAGATTGAGAACTTCCCGCTCAAGAACGTCATCGTGCGTGCGCTCGGGATGAAGTCGACGGTCAAAGTCGACACCCTGCTCGACCGGCCGGAGATTGGCGACATCTACGTATTGTGCAGCGATGGTCTGTGTGGGCCGGCCACCGACAAGGAGATCCAGGAGATCGTCACGTCCCAGCAGGACCTCGAGACCGCGGTGAAGAAACTAATCGACCGCGCCAACGAGGGTGGCGGGCCGGACAACATCACCGTGGTTCTGGCGAAGGTCATGGGTCTAGCTTGAGTTGATGCTCCGGTGTGACGATCGCATCGCGCACCGACTCCCGCACGACCGTTCCCGGCCAAATCACGCAGCGCTCGACTCGGACCCCGGAGCCGAGCACCGCAGTTTCACCGATGACACTCTGCTCGATGCGAGCCCCTGCTTGCAGCGTCACGTCCGGTGCCACGATGGACCCGTCTCGGGGCTCGATTCCAGGCCAGCGCCGAGAACCTGAGACTAGGTCCATGTTCACTCTGTAATACTCTGATATTGTTCCCAAATCTGCCCATGGTGATTCGTCGATGACTCCGAGCACGGGCGCGGCGCGGTCGACCCATTGCCGATACGCGTGGCGGATCACGCAGCCCTGTTCCGGAAGCGAGGCGCGGGCCCGCGGCGACAGGATGTGAACGCCGGTGAACATCAAGCTACGGAGGCCGGCGCGCGCAGGGCTCCCCAGAAGGCTTCGCACGAACCCATCCGCGTCGATGCCGATGGCACCAAATCGCTCTGGGTCATGCGTGGGGCGGAGTATCATCGTGGCGACAGCGCCGTGAGCTTCGTGCAAGCGCAGTGCTCGCTGAAGGTCTGGCCCAAAGAGCGTGTCTCCATTCATCACGATGACAGCCGAATCGGGCTCCTCGAACAGCGGCCAAGCCCTGCGCAGTCCGCCGCCAGTGCCCAGCAGCTCCGACTCGCGCGAAAACGAGAGATCCACCGAGGGCGGACAGGCCTGTCTCAAGACGCCCTCGACGAGATCGGGCATCGGATGCGTATTGGCGACCACTGAACTAACACCCAGGCCCGCGAGGTGCTCGAGTGCGAAGCAGGCGAGCGGCCGATTGCCGAGCGGCACGATCGGCTTGGGTCGTTGCTCGGTCAGTGGTCGAAGGCGAGTCCCGAGTCCCGCGGTGAGAAGCATTGCCTGCACGCTCCAAGCCTAGCGAAAGGGACTCTACGGGCCATCAAAAGCGGTCGTTCCGTGTGGATGCTCGGCAATGCCTATGGTAGGGACCCAACGATTTTGGGGGGTCCATGATGCCGAGCGAAGAAGTCACGAGTCCGGTGCCAAGGGTCGCTCACGTTACGACCGTGGACCTGTCTCTTCGTTATCTGCTGCTCAACCAGCTGAAGACGATCGAACGTGCTGGTTACGAAGTCTCGGGCATCAGCGCTTCGGGGCCAGATGTTTCCGCCGTCGAGGCTGCCGGGATTCAGCACTTCGCTGTCCCTCTCACCCGTCGATTCACGCCTATCGCCGATCTAGTCGCCCTCTGGGAGCTGTATCGGGTGATGCGCAAAGAAGCCTTCGACGTCGTCCACACGCACACACCCAAGGCGGGGCTCCTCGGCCAGCTGGCCGCGCGTCTCGCGGGAATTCCCGTCGTCGTCAACACCCTGCACGGGTTCTATTTTCACGAGAACATGAGCCCGTGGCCGCGCCGCTTCTACATCGCGATGGAGAAGATCGCGGCGCTCTGTGCGGACTCGATTCTGTCCCAGAACCGAGAGGACATCGAAACCGCCATCGCCGAGGGCATTGCCAAGGAGGACAAGCTCCGTTGGCTCGGCAACGGCATCGACATTAGTCAATTCGCCCCGGGCGCCGTCTCAGACGAAGAGAAAGCCGCGATGCGCGCCGAGCTTGGAATCCCCGAAGGTGCGCAGGTCGTTGGCTTCGTCGGACGCCTGGTCGAAGAGAAGGGAATTCTCGACCTGCTGAACGCAGCAAGGCAAGTCGCCGAGGCGGAGCCGGATGTACGGTTTCTGTTGGTAGGACCCTACGACGAGGAAAAGCCCGACGCTCTCAAACCGGACGTCGCGAAGATCTATGGAGTGGCCGAGCGCTGCCACTTCGTGGGCATGCGCCACGACATGCCCGCCATGTACGCGCTGATGGACCTGCTCGTCCTGCCCTCGTACCGTGAAGGCTTTCCTCGCGCTCCGATGGAAGCCTCGGCCATGGGGGTCGCAGCGATTGTCACCGATGTGCGCGGCTGCCGGGAGGCGGTCGAGCACGAGGTGAACGGACTGCGCTTCCCCTGTGGGGACGTCGATGCCTTGGCCGAAGCCATCATTTCGCTACTCGACGACCCGAAGCGGCGGAACGCCATGGGTCGGGCGGGGCGCAAAATGGCCGAGGAGCGTTTCGACGAGCGTCTCGTGTTCGCGAGGGTCCTGGACGAGTACGAGCGACTACTCGGCGAGCGAAACCTTGCACACACGGAATTGACGGAGGCGACCCCGTGAAGACCTTCTTGGTGACTGGAGCTGCGGGCTTCATCGGAAGCAACACGGTCACGGCACTGCTCGCGCGCGGCGACACAGTCGTCGGCGTCGACAACTTGAACGACTATTACGATCCGGCCCGCAAGGAATCGAACCTGGAGGAGGTTCGTGCCAGCGCGCCTGATCCGGACAAGTTCATCTTCGAGCGAGCCGACATCCGGGACCTGAGCGCGATGGATGCCCTTTTCGCAAAGCATCACTTCGACGGAGTCGTCCACCTTGCGGCCATGGCAGGCGTTCGAGCTTCGATCGACGACCCAGAGCTCTATCTGGACGTGAACCTCAACGGCACACTCAAGCTACTCCAAGCGGCTCAACGTCACGGCCAGCCTGTTTTCGTGTTCGCGTCGACCTCATCGGTCTACGGCGAAACCACCGTCATCCCATTCGTCGAAACGGACCGGGCCGATCGACCTCTGGCTCCCTACCCTGCGAGCAAACGTGCCGCCGAGCTCATCGGCCACTCCTTCTTTCACCTGTACGGCCAAAACTTCACTGCCCTGCGTTTCTTCACCGTGTATGGACCGCGCGGGCGCCCCGACATGATGGCCTACAAAGTGCTCGACAACATCTTTCACGGACGAGAAGTGCCACTCTACAACGGCGGCCAGATGCATCGCGACTGGACGTACGTCGACGACATCGTCAAGGGAATCATCGCCGCCGTCGATACACCGCTCGGATACGAAGTGATCAACCTCGGACGCGGCGAGCCCACCCTGCTCGCAGACTTCGTGAAGCTGATCGAAGCACAGGCGGGGCGAAGCTCCCAGCTCGTCAACGAGCCGATGCTCGCCGCCGACATCTCGTACACCTACGCCGACGTGAGCCGCGCACGACAGCTCCTCGGCTACGCGCCGAGCGTCTCCGTCGACGAAGGCGTCGCGAAGTTCTGGGATTGGTATCAGACCGCCGTATTGAACCGATGACTCTGTACGCTTGTTTTGGTTCGAGCGGCACACGTGGCCGGAGTGGAGGAAGGACGCAACGATGAGTCGCCTGAAGATGCGAGCCGGGCAGTTCGCCATCGATATCGCCGTGCTTGCGCTGGCCTTCTGGCTAGCGATGTTGCTTCGCTTCGACTGGGACGTGCCGCCGCAGATGTTTCGGCGACTCGTCATCGTGATGCCATACGTCCTCCTTCTTCAGTACGGACTCTTGAACGCCTTTGGTGTGACACGCTTTTCTTGGCGCTATATCGGTCTGCGGGATGCCGTGCGGATTTTCGCCGCCGTCGCCTTGTCCTCGGGCTTTCTGACGTTACTCCGCTTCGTGTCGCCCTGGATCGTCCCACACTTCGCCTTGGCCAGGTTCGGAATCGTTCCGCTTGGGGTGCTCTTCGCCAACTTCATTTTGGTGTTTTTGGGCCTCTCAGGAGTGCGAGCCCTGCGGCGCTTGCTGGGGGAGTGGAACGCCGCTCAGCGACATCGACCCAAGGCGCGCCGAGACCTAGTGCCGACGGTCCTGGTAGGTGCCGGCCAGGGAGGCGTGCTCGTCGCCCAGGAGATTGGGCGTCGTCCTGATCTCGGGATTCAACTCGTGGCTTTCGTCGATGACGAGCCCGGCAAGGTGGGCACGGTCATCCACGGGATTGAGGTAGCTGGGACGACCGACGACCTGCAACACATCAAGGAGCGATTCGCCGCCCGACAGGCACTGATCGCGATTGCGAGCGCCCCCGGCACCGCCATCCGACACATCACTGAGAAGTGCAGCGCTGCGGGCCTGCCCGTGAAGATCGTTCCCGGCACATTCGAGATCGTGGGCGGGCGCGTCAACTTGTCCCGCATTCGGGAGATCGCCATCGAAGACTTGCTCCGGCGTGAGCCTGTGCGGCTCGACGAGAGCTCAGTCGCAAAACTGCTGCACGACCGGACGGTCATGGTCACCGGCGCCGGGGGCAGTATCGGCTCAGAGCTGTGTCGGCAGCTGGCGGCCCATGGGCCATCACACTTGGTTCTCGTGGAACGCGCCGAAAACAGCCTCTTCGAGATTCACTCGGAGCTCCGGCGAAAGTTCGAGCAAGTCCCAATCACTCCTGTCGTCGCGGACATCACGGATGTCGAGCGCATCACATCGGTTTTTCAGGAGTGCCAACCAGAGCTCGTGTTTCACGCGGCAGCTCACAAGCACGTGCCGATGATGGAGTGGAACCCGGCGGAGGCGGTGAAGAACAATACGCTCGGAACGCGCATTATCGCCGACCTGTCGGACCGGTTCGGCGTGGAACGCTTCGTGATGATCTCGACGGACAAGGCCGTGAATCCGACCTCCGTCATGGGCGCCTCGAAGCGCGCCGCCGAAATCTACGTCCAGGCGCTTTCGCAAAGAAGCAAGACTCGCTTCGCCACGGTCCGTTTCGGCAACGTTCTCGGCTCATCCGGTAGTGTCGTTCCCATCTTTCAAAAGCAGATTGAGGCGGGCGGTCCGGTGACCGTGACGCATCCGGACATGACCCGCTATTTCATGACGATTCCCGAGGCGGTTCAGCTGGTCACGCAGGCCGCTGCGCTGAGCCGAGGCGGTGAGAACTTCATCTTGGACATGGGGGACCCGGTCAGGATCGTAGACCTAGCACGCGACTTGATTCGCTTGAGCGGCTTCGAGCCTGACGAGGACATCAAGGTGGCCTTTAGCGGAATACGGCCCGGGGAAAAACTCTTCGAAGAGCTGGCTACAAGCGGAGAAGGAATCGCGAAGACCGCACATCCGAAGATCTTCTCAGGCCGGTACGACGCACCCAGCTACGAGGCGGTTCAGGCCCGCTTCGACACACTGCGAGCGCTGTGCAAGCAAGGTCAATGGAACCCCATTCTGAACATGTTGTCGGCCCTGATTCCCGAATACATCCACGGGCGTGCCCAGCCGGGCAGCGTCTCCTCGCACCCCGTGGCCGAACGCATGGAGCAGCGATGAAGTCCTTGGCGACGAGGCGAGGACGCCCGGCGTTCGTCCAGTCGGCTGCCACGATGGCCGTCCATGGGAGCATGCGCGTCCCAGATGTGCCCACGTCTGGAGCGCAGGAACAGTCAGGAGCTTCGAGATGACAGAGAGAATTGCAGTCCTGGGTTTGGGCTACGTGGGCCTTCCCGTGGCGCTCGCTTTTGCGAAGAAGTTCAAGCGGACGGTTGGCTTCGACATCTCCGCCGCGAGAGTGAAGGCGCTGCGCAAGAACGACGACTGGACAGGGGAAATCGATCGAGAAACGCTCGCTGACTCGAGCCTCGAGCTCAGCAGCGACCCAGCAGACCTGCGTGGCTGCACCTTTTTCGTCGTTGCCGTCCCCACACCCATCGACCCGGAGCGAAGACCGCAGCTCGGGCCCCTGCTGTCCGCGACACGCATCGTGGCTGAGGTCTTGTCGCCTGGCGCCGTCGTCGTCTACGAGTCGACAGTCTACCCAGGGGTCACGGAAGACGAATGCGGTCCACTGCTGGCCGAAGTCTCCGGCTTGAAGCAGTCCGTCGATTTCAAGCTCGGCTACTCCCCGGAGCGAATCAACCCCGGGGATACCGAGCATACCTTCGAACGCATCGTCAAGGTCGTCTCCGGCGAGGACGATGAGACCCTGGAACGCGTGGCGAAGGCCTACGAGGCCGTAGTCGACGCTGGCGTTTTCCGCGCCCGTTCGATCAAAGTCGCCGAGGCCGCCAAGGTCATCGAGAACACCCAGCGAGACCTGAACATCGCGCTGATGAACGAGCTCGCCTTGATCTTCGACCGACTCGGCATCCGAACCCAAGACGTGTTGGACGCGGCAGGCACCAAGTGGAACTTCCTCAAGTTCTCCCCGGGCCTCGTCGGCGGGCACTGCATCGGCGTGGATCCGTACTACCTGACCGCGCGCGCCGAGGCGGCGGGCTACCATCCCCAAGTGATCCTTTCAGGCCGGCGGATCAACGACGACATGGGCCGGTACATCGCACAGCGAACGGTCAAGCTGCTGCACCAGCAGAACCGGACAGTGCACCGCGCACGTGTCGGCGTGCTCGGTCTCACCTTCAAAGAAGACGTTCCGGACCTGCGAAACAGTCGCGTCCCCGACATCGTCGGCGAGCTTCGCGAGTACGGAATCGACGCGCTCGTCCATGACCCCGTGGCCCCGGCTGAGCAAGCCTGGTCCGAGCACGGGATTCGCTTGAACGACTGGCAGAGCATTGACGACCTGGACGCGGTGATCTTGGCGGTGCCACACCGGGCCTATCTCGAAGACCTCAGCTACATCGTCGACCGCGTGAAGTCCGGCGGTGTCGTCGTCGACGTGAAGTCCGTATTCCCGAGCGGCGTAGCTTTGCGCAACGACGTCATTTACTGGAGCCTGTGATCCTATCGCGACCCACCAACAAGCGCCTCGACCCGTGCGCAACTCGTCGCCTCCATTGTGGGGAAAGCCAACAGCAACGACAAGGCGCCGAGCCGTTTGCCATAGACAAAGGAAAGCTGAGACCAGAAGCGAAACGTTCCCTACGCTAGAACATGCGCTCGGGCACGAAGATGATGTCTCCGGCGGCAACCGCGACGTCGCTGGCTTGCCCCTTGGAAACCCGATCGACCGGAACCCGATAGCGCACGGTCTCCTCACCCAGGCGACGCGTCACAACCGTCGCGTCGCGGTCGGCGAGCGCGGAAAAGCCCCCGGCCATGCTGATCGCTTGAACGACGGTCATGCCGGGCTCGAGGACGAAGGTTCCCGGATTGGCCACAGCCCCCATCACGCTGACACGCTTGGAGGAATAGGCATCGACGTAGATCGAGACATGCGGGTCTTTCAGGATATCTCGGTGTCGCAGTTCCTGCTGGAGGGTCGCTGCGACTTGCTCTGGCTCCATCCCAGAAACCTTCACCGCGCCGAGCAAAGGAAAGTTGATCGAGCCTTCCGCAGAGACCTTATGCTCGCCGCTGAGTTCGTCCTCGCCGTACACCCGGACCTTGAAGACGTCTCCGGGACCCAAGGTCGTATCATCGGTGGCCGGGGGCGGCATTTCCGTGGCTTCGACGTTGTGGCTGCAAGCGCCCCATGTCGGCGTCATCAGGAGGATTGCGATCAGTAGAAGATGCGGAGACCGACCCATGCCTCTCCCTTCTGATATTGGGCGGGAGGATCAACCAGCGGCCCCAGTCCATTCGAATAGACGAAGTCGGTGAAGTCGGCTGTGTACGCCACCTCGGCCAGGAACGCCAGCCAAGAGGCCACTCGATACTCGCCAAAAAGCCCTGCGTAATACCGGATGTCCTTGCGACGCAGAAGGCCGTTCGCGTCGAGAGGGGTACCCTCAGGCGTCAGCGCGAGACCGGACTTGTCGAAAGAGACCCAGGTCCGGAACCCGAGGAGGGCGACGCCAGCAATGGCAACCTTCGTGTTGAAGAAGAGACGGTTGACGACAGTGAAGTTGCCAATGTACGAGGGGTTCACATTTCGATCGTAGCCGCCATCTACGGAAATCGTTGGTCTTGGCTTCCAACGAATTTCCGCTCTCGCAATGACGTCGTCGAAGTCGTCGAGCGCGTCATAAAAGCCCACCGCATACCCGATCAGGGCAGTGAGCGACAGCGTGCGTGTCACCGATCCGTTGAAGCCCAGACGGTTGCTCACAGTCGTGTTGTCGGACAGGAGCGTCGGAGATGACTGCACGAGGTCAGGGTTCATGTAGTTCTGAAACCCAAGATCGAGCTCGTAGACCAGAGCAGAGGTCGGGAAGAACTTCCAATCGAAGCCGCCCAACACTCGGTGGCGCATGTTGTTGGCGTAGTCGAAGTAGTTGGACTCGAACCACCCGATCTCGTTGGTATAGCTCGCACGCCCCTGTAGCACCTGGCTCTTGCTGCTGCCGACGAGCTCGATAGTCGCGAAATTGTCATTACGCCCGTATTGGGTCGCCTCCCCTTCGACTCCGTCGACGTTCGGGTCAGTGAACGGCCGGATCGAGCGGCGGAAGAGCTCCCGTACGTTCAGCGCGAAGACCCTGTTCGGCCTGTAGGAAACGTCAAAATGGCCGTCGGCTGCGACATTGTCACGCAGCCGGTCGAAAAAGTAGTGGTAGTAAACGGCGGCCGCCCCAGCCCGAAAAGCCACCTTGGCCGGGTCAGCTTGGGCGGCGTCGCCTTCCGAGCGGCGCTGCTGACCCACCGTCGCCACGTCAAAGTGCGCCCCGGCCCTGAGAATCATCGAGTCCCGGGGGTCCTCGTTCTCGAGAAAGACGTTGGAGTCATAGCCCATCTCCGCGAGCACGCCCGGATGAAGCTCGAGTCGGCCGACTCGGAAGCCGGGGCCTTCAGTTGCGGCACGGTCCTGAAGGAAGATCTGCGCGCGACTGTTACTGGGGATGCACAGGAACCACGCCGCGCAGGCTATCGCCAACTTCAG
Source organism: uncultured delta proteobacterium (assembly GCA_963746475.1). Lineage (GTDB taxonomy): Bacteria > Myxococcota_A > Polyangia > Polyangiales > Houyiibacteriaceae > SG8-38. Next base: position 620,357 of record CAVVBB010000002.1, on the reverse strand, counting down.
CGCTAGACCCCCACGCCTGTTCCTCTCACCCCTAAGCATTGGTATCCGTGTTCTCTTAGTTGATGGCGCTCACAGGCGGAGGAATGTACGGGATCGTATCGGGCGGAATCGGGTACACGATCACCGTGGGGTCTTCATCCGGCGCGTACGGATCGACATCCGGTCTTACCTGAGTGTCCCCGGTTTCGAAGATGTCCTGACCGATGCAACGGTTTGCCGCCTGCTCCAAGACCTGAATTTTCTGTTCCAGAACACCGACGACCGTAAACTCGTGGTTGCGCCAGCTAGCGTCGTTCTGAAGCGCGGCTTCTTGGAGTGCCTGCTGCCGTCTCTTCAAGTTCTGCAAGTTCGCGTTGCACTGTGTGAGCTTGTCGTCGATGCAGGTCGCCATGATGATGTCGTTTTGCTTCCGAGCGGCTTCGAGCGACGCGGCCATACCCGCGCAGCTGGCACTCGCTGAGCGAACGATCTCTTCAGTCCGACGAGCTTGCTCAGCTTGGCTCAGAGCCGGCTCCGCCTCAAGGGCCAAAGGACCGACCTGAACGACGTCGACGGAAGTCTCCGAAGAGCCGTCCTCGACCTGGGCCAGAGCCGGTCGAACCATGCCCCCCACAAGCAGGACGATTGTCAAGATTTGAGCCGAAGTACGGATCCTTTTAAACATGAACGATCCCCTCAACTTGCGCCGAGTATACGTGCTGGCTGGGACATGTCAATCGATGTCCTCTGCAGCGTTTGAAGCGAAAGGTCTGGTTCCGTCGAAACTAGTTCTGGGGCTGGAAGACGAACGGATAACGGAACGTCACGCTCCCGCCTTCCGGGCCAGGGTTGAAACGGAAGCGGCTGATGGTTTGCGTCACGCAACTCGCAACGGCAGTACTGCCCGTGCTGTTCTCCGTGGCCTTGGCATTGGTTACGTTTCCGCGCTCTTGAATCGTGAACTCCACGGTGACCTTGCCTGCGAGGTTCGGGTTGTTGCGGAGCTCGGACTCGTAGCATCGCTGAATCGCCTTGAGCCGCCGCTTGATCTGCGCCTGGACCAAGGCAGCATCGAACTCACCGGTGCCACCGATGTCACCTCCGCCGCGCACGCCCACATCACCACTGATCTGCCGTTCCTGTACGGCTCCGCCTTCTTTGGCTGCTTTTCCTGCGCCCTTCGATGCACGAAGAGAACCGAGATCGGCCTGCTGACCGCTGCCGCCGCCACCACTGCGCGTTCGCAGCTGCCCACTCGAGCCGGTCTTTGCGACGCCAACACCGGCGGCCTGAGCCAACACATCGGCCGCATTGCCCGTCACCGCACCCCCGGCCAAGACGTCGCCCAAGGCCCCGCCTTCGCTTCCGAGCGCCCCGAGGAGCATCGCCTCGGCCTGCGCCGCAGCGTCCTGAGCGATCCGAGCTCGGTTCTCGGCGCTCGTGGCCGCCGGCGCCTCGACAACCACGTTCGTATTCTGATCCTTGGCCTTGGACTCGTTGTCGTCCTTCGCCTCCTCTTTGGAGGCCTGCTTGGTCTTGTCCTCGGCCTTGTCCTCGGCCTTGTCCTCGGCCTCGCCCTCATCGGTTTCTTGCACCTCGGGCGGCTCCGGGGGCGCCTCGAAGATCAAGCGGGCGTAGGTCTCGGGAACCATGTCGACACCTTGCTCGACCTCCCAGTCCGCGTTTTCCATGTATACGATGAAGCCGAAGAACAGCATGTACGAGGTCACGACCCAGGTCGTGAACGTCCAGTCGATGTTCCGACCGAGCCCGGCCTGAACCGATGCGGGGAGCTGTGGCTTGGGAGTGATCGGAGGCGGCGTCACGAACTCGAAAAAGACCGTGAAGTCACCAATCCGAATGTTTCCGCGGGAGCTGTCGCCTAGCTTGATCTGGAAATGCGTCTTGGCGTCACGCGCGGCGCCAGTCTCCCGAAGCTGCTCGAGCTTCTGGACTCCGCCCGGCAGCGCGACCTTTCCGCTCATCTTCTCGGTGAAGTTCAAAATATAGTCGTCACCGACGAGCTGAAAGAGCTGAAAGCTAGACTCGAGCTTGTCAGGGAGCGCACCGGATTTGATGATGAGATGGTTGCGAGCCGCGGTGCCGATCGAGACGGTCTCCCTTTGCCGAATGATCCGCTCTTCGATGATCTTCTTGTCTTGGAAGAGACCAATGCGCAGGACCTTGGGGCCGGAGCCTCGGGACGGAACGGCCTGCATGGCCATCGTCATCGCCCCAGGCCTGCTTCCCCCTTTGGGGCTTTGCGGTTGTTCTGCTCTCGCCATGGCTAGAACGGCTCCTTTTGGACGCTGCGGATCACCTCATGAACAAAGCTATTTCGTAGGTCCATCACCTCGTACCCGAGACTCGAGCGGTTGAGGATGTAGAAAGCATTGGGCTTCTGAACGCGGCCTTCGATGACGATCTCCTCGAGCTGAATCACCCGCGGTCCTCTCTTCGTCTTTGCGCTCTGCGCATCGGCTGCTCCAGCTAATGACAGGGAAAGCACTGCGTAAGCGATGATGCGACAGAAGGCTTTCATTGAGGGGTTCCTTCCTCCCGCTCGCCGCGTTCGGCCTCGCGACGGGCCTGCTCCTGCTCACGCTCGATGCGCCGCTGGGCACGCGTTATCAGTCTATCGAGGTCGCGAAGGTACTCTTCGGAGATGTCGTTCTTGGCGAGCCGCGGACCCCGTTCGGCCCGATAAAGATTGAACTCCTCTTGCGATCGCCGTAGGGCACCGACCTCGTCGAGGCCCGGGAGCTCGCCCGCGGCGCTCAAGTACAGCAAACCCAATCCAAAATGGGCCTCCGGAAACTTCCTCTGCAGTTCCAAAGCCCGCACATACGATTCCTCCGCCCGTGCCCACTCCTCCGTCGCCCGGTACGCGTCGCCCAAATTGACGTGCACCGCCGGCTCCTTTGGAATTAGCGCCTCCGTGGCCTCGAAGTGAGACAATGCCAGGGGATAGTTTCCACCAGCTAGCAGCTGTATGCCCAGGGCCATTCGCGCTTCGGCATAGTCTGGCCGAAGCTCCACGGCGCGCTCGTATGAGGCCATCGCTTCACGCAGACGGCCCGGCTCGTCCTTCAGCCGCTCCCCCTCGAGGAAGTGAAGCTCAGCCGCATCGGGATCGACAGCCAAGGCCTGTTCGAGAATTGAATCGGCGAGTTCCTCCCGCCCCTGGGCCCGACTGACTTTCACGAGCGCCGTGAGCGCGGGGACGAACCGTTCGTCGCAGCGCAAGGCTCGGCGACCAGCCATCCAAGCTTCCTCGTAGCGCCTGGCCTCCACGAGCACCTCGGCGTAGAGCGCCTGTAGATGTAGGTTGGTGGGATACTCGGTCGCAAGCGGCTCCACGATGTCGCGCGCCTCGCCGACCTGCTCGTGGCGCAGTGCGATCGTAACGAGCCCGCGCACCGCCGGCTCGTAATCGGGCTGGGCGCGTAGCGCCTGGCGGTAAAAGTCTCGCGCCTTGGGCTCGTCACCGACCCGGTCCGACAACACGCCCAAGTTGTAGAGAGCGGGGTAGGCTTGAGGGTCGACATCGAGCACATTTTCGAACTTCGCTGTCGCGGTCGAGGTGTCACCGGAAGCCACCGCCAGCACTCCAGCCTCGAAAAGAACGCGCGCCTTGCGCTCCAACGGTCGCCGCGCCGGAGCCCGGCATTGCTCGGCGCGGGTCTGTCCCCAGGGACTCGCAGCAGCGACAGGATCCGCAACCGCTGCGGCTCCGGAGGCACCGACCTCAACTGCCTCGCCGCCTGAGGAGGGTTCGATCGCTTCGGGGGACGAAGCAGCATCCTGGCCACAGCCGACGAGTGAGATCGCTGCCAGGATTCCGACGAGTATCGCTTTTTGAGCCCCCGTCATCTTAGTTCGCCTCTTGCTTGATAGCAGGTGGAGCCACCCCGGGTCGAATCTGCAGCGGCTTACCTCGCGGCGATCGCGCGAACTCTCCAGGCTGGTATCCCTCGAAAGTGGCGTCCTTGGCCTGGGCCTCGGCAATGCATTCCGCAATTCGCTCGTCTCCGTACGCCTGAAGCCGGTCGATGGCGGTGCGCGTATATTCGTCGTCGATGCTGCCCGCGCGTGCTGCACGTGCGGCCAGTGCATAGCGAGCCACCGCGAAGCATTCGATTGGCCGGACTCTCGAATCGAGCACCTGACGAACCTGGTCTTCGACTTGGACTCGGATGTCCTCGCGGTCGTACTCATCCAAGCCGCGCAGCTTCTGCCGCATGTCCACGGGCATCACGAAGGGCGCATTGAGAACCCCGCGCGCCAAGACCTCGTAAGTGCGGCCCTGCCGAACGTAGGAAGCGATAGTCCAGGTTGGTCGGCGGTAGGGCATCACCGGCTCGTAGTCCTTGACGATGGTCTGCGCACGGGCGCTGCCTTCGTCGATTTGTTTCGCCAGCGTATCCACGTAGGCCTCCATCGTCGGTGGCCGCCCGGGCTTGATCACATAGTCCTCGAAGTCGCCTATCTCGGTGTCCGCCAGACGAAACGCTGCTTCGGCCGCGTATTCGGCTGCCATCGAGCCCGGCGGCTGACCGCTGCGTGCGAAGCCCACGATGACGTCGTTCAGCGCGATCCGGTAGTCCCGGCTCCTGCCCAGCGCCTTCTGAGACTGCGCGATGCGCCAATACGCCTGTACGACCAAGTCTCCGGCACGCCCGTCGCTCTCGTATTGCTCGATGAACGACCTCATGTCCCGGATGGACTCGGAGTAGCGCCCCTGCTTGTAGGCCATCTCCCCGATGCGATACAGCGAGCGACGCTGCGTGTCAGCGTCGTCCACATTCTTCGCGACTCGCCCGTAGTAGGCGGTCGCCTCATCGTAGCGCTGCAGCCGCTCCAGAATGATCGCCGAGTTGACCAGCGCGTCGGCTCGTTGGGCGTGGATGTTGGGGTCTTCGGAAGCCTCGAAACGCTCGCTGTCCGCCAGGACGCGATAGTTCTGGACCGCCCGATCGAACTCGAAGAAGCGGTTCGCGTTGTACGCGAGGCGGAAGTACGCATTCGCCAGGATGCGATCCAAGCTCTGCTGGTCGGCCTGATCGACGGCCTGTCTCGGGCCAACCTCGTCGATGATGCGCTGATACAGCTCGGCTGCCGACTCGAAGCGATTAGTGGCTTCGAGTGCCAGAGCTGCATACTCGAGCGCGATGGGCGCTTGCCGGTCATCCGGATTTCGATTGACGGCCTCGAGGAGCATGGTGGCCGACTGCTCGTAGAGCGCTTGCTGCTCCGGTCCCGACGCGACCCCGGCGCGCTTGTAGACATCGAGCGCGTCCTGATAAACGAGCGCGTTCAAGTCGTCTCCGGCGCGGCAGACGGGTTGGTCCTTGTTCCCTGGCAGCTTACAGTCGATCGGAGCCGCGCCGGCCGTGAACGTGCATCCGCGCTCCTGGACGTCGGTGGCCAAGCGCCGAATCTCGTCGGCATCGTTGATGGCCATCGCCATGGCTCGCATGTTCTCCCAGGCGATCTGCCCGGTGGGGTCCGCGGCGGAGCCGGCACAGCGTTCGTGGTAGATTCGGTTGAAGCGCTCCCGTGCTTGGGGCCAGTAACCGTACCAGTACAGCAGCAAGGCGTTGTTGTAGTCGTACGCGGTCCGAACGCCTTCAGTGTCCCGTTCCGGGCTAACCCGCGACAGGTAGATCTCCCGCGAGCGGGCCAAGCGCTGCACCAGCTCAGGCATCGGAATGGGCTCGACGCTCGGCGGCGCGCCTTCCGGAGTAGGCGCGTCCTCTCGAATGAGCAAACGGCCCTCTTCGACGTCCTGGTCGGCGATACGCTTGAGAGACTCGACGACGCGTCGAGCCGACTCGGACATGTAGCGGTCGTCGAGGTTCGAGTCTCGGACCTGGGCGTACTCCGTGGCCGCCTGCTCGTAGTTCTCCGACCAGTACAGCGCATCCGCGAGGTTGTAGTGAAGTTCGTAGGTCTGGGGGTTGTTTGGGTAGCGCTCGAGGTAGCCGCGGTAAGCGGTCGCCGCCAGGCCGTACTGTCGTTGGGCGTCTCGGCACAGATGAACGTCGCGGTCCTGCACGCATTGCTGCCGGAGTCGTTGCGCATTGCCGTGGTGGTACACCGCGGTCACGATGAGCGCGTTCTCCGCGAGTTCCTCGGCCTCTCGCTGCTCGGCGGGCCGGTCCATGTTGGCGTTCCACCAATCACTACCCTGGACGTAGCCAGCCAGCTCGGTCCGGACCGCGATCGCCTCGTCGAACTCGTTGTGCATTTGGTACGCCGTCGCGATGTCGTTGAGAACGACCGGCGCCCGGTGGTGGTGCGGCCACTTCGAAAGAGCGAGGCGCCAGGTCGCGATGGCCTCCGGATACTTGGCTTCGTCGAAGTAAACCTGGCCCAGCTGGAAGTAGACCTCGGGCGTCCACTCAGCGCTCTGGGGAAGCAGCGAGGGATCTTGGACCCGCTCTAGCCCCGTTCGCTTCCCTTCGGCCGGGTCGGGCACCTGATTCTCGTTCCAATCGTCGTAGGCGAAGGTGATCCCGAGGTACTCGATGGCTTCGGGCCGCAGCTCGGACCCCGCCTTGCCCGTCGCGCGCTCGGCGTCGTCCGACCACTGAACGAGCTCCGCAAAGTACTTGGCGGACTCCGGATAGCGGCTCGCCCGATAATAAGCCCAGGCCACCTTGTACAGGGCGAGGTTGTAGTTTCGATCTTCGGGGTTGGTGAGGATCTTGTTGTAAGCGGCGATCGAAAGCGGCAGGGAGTTCTGCCCACCGAAGTCGTCGAAGTGAAATTCGCCAATGCGAAACCAGGTTTCGCTCACGAATCGGGCGTCCTGGGAGATCGCTTTGCAGCCCGCGTACGGGTTGACGAAGGCTGCGCCCGGTCGACCGCTCAGCGGACGCCCGCCGAGCGATAGCGCCGGATACAGATCCAGCGAATCGTCACTCCCCTTGGCGCTCGGAGGACGCCAGTCCGGGTCGTAGTCGTGCTTGTTGGCGCACACCAGAGCCAGCCAAGCTGAAACCGCTTCCTCCGGACGCCCGGTCTCGTTGAGCGTGTAGCCGATCAAGTAGTACACGCCGTCCGAGCGCTCGTAGTCGGGAAAACGGTGGACGAGCTCCTTGTAAAGCTCGATCGTCGGCGTGAAGTCCGGGGCGGCCGGCAGATTTTCTTCCAATGACAGATCACCCTGGTCACGAGCGCGCTGTGCTCTGTCGTATTTGTCCTGGAACTCGATCGCGCTGCGCTCGAAGTACAGCTCGCCGAGTCGGAACATGGCATCGGGCGTGTATTGGGGCTCGTTGGGATAGCGTCTAATGAATTCTTCGAACTGTTCGATCGCGGTCAGACGCGACTCCTTGAGCGCCTCATCCTCGGTCTCGATCTGCTGGCCAAACCGGAGATCAGTCTCTCTCCGTCGCTTCAGATACTCGCGCCGAATGAGCGTTCCGAGAGTCCGGCGGTAGATTTCGCCGCTCTCGGAGAAGCGGGCGACCTCGGCCTCCAGTTGCTTCAAGGCTCGAAGCTGCGCCTCCGTAGGTGGCGGCCGTTCATCGACCGCGCGAGGTCCCGTGTCCTGTAAAAAAGGAGGCAAGGTGACGTCCGTCGCGCCCATCCAGGGAGTGGCCTCGTCCTCGGGTAGAGTCCGTGGCGCCCGCCGGTCGGGCTGTTCCGCAAAAGCGGTCGACACGGCGCCCATCACGAGCAGAGCAGTGAGTAGCCGCAAGGCCCAGCGGTCGCTCATGGCTGGTCCTCCTGACCGTTCGCGCCGGGATCATCCATCACGTCACGAAGCTCGTCTTCGAGGGCTTGGATGTCGCGCGCCCGCTCGCGGGTCATGACGTCGATTCGCATCCGGTGGCCCTCGCGCCTGGCCCAGGCCAGATCGACTCGGCCCACGTCGGCTTCGAGTACCAAGTCGTAGAATCTCCGATGGACCAGGTCGAAGTTGAGTGCGGTCACCGCCCCCACGACCTCCACGGTCTCTTCATCGTACGAGGCCAGGGCCTGACGGTACCCGACGAGGTTCTGCTGCTCCTCCGCGACAACGCGCAGCATCTCATCCACGCGCCGTCTCGCTGCGGCATTGAGATCGGCATCTCTACTCTGCAGCCGCCCCTCGATCGACGCCAATCGCGCGTACGCGGCGTCATAGGACGGGCCACCGGAAACACCCAGCGTCCTCTCCTGATCGACGAGCTCGGCAAACGTCAGCCGCTTCCGCTGGTCGCGCTGGTCACGGGGGTCACCGACGCCCACCTGCAGCTTCGCCACCTCGATCTCTCGTCCGAGGATTTCGAGTTGCTCTCGGTACCGTGTGGCCTGCGCGCGCTGCTCATCGAGGCTCGCCTGGATCGCTGCAGGGTCGGTCTTCTGGGGGTCCAGCACGTCCATGACAGTGTTCGACGCAACGATTCGGGCCTCGAGGCCGAGGATCTCGACTTGGAGCTTCGTGAGCTGCCTTTCCAAATCGCGATAGCGATCGAGGATTTCGCCGTCACGCTCGACGAAGTCCTCCTCGTCGATCGGCAGAGCGAGGACGTCGCGCTGCGATCGCTCACGGTTCTCGCGCACCTGGGAAAGTTCCGGGGATCGTGGAGGGCCTGCTCGGCTGGCTTCTTCGGAAATCAACGCAGCTCGTGTCTTAGCCACCCGGTTGCGCAACGCCGTGCTGCGCTCCTGCTGTCGTTGCAGGTCACTGAACACACTCAGCCGATTCGGCGAATCGAGCACCGCACTTAGACGCTTGGCAAGCGCATCGGTCTCACGGACGAGCTCCTTGGCCTGAGTCAAATCCGACAGAACGCTAAGCGCACGTGCATAGTCGCCTTCCAGAACGACCCAACGCTGGGCCGCTTCGGGCAAGAAGGCGTCCAAGTCGAAGTCGTCTAAGTTCGCTCGCACCCGCTCACGGAAATACGCATGCAAGTCGGGATTCTCCGTCTTGATTTGATGCAACTCGTCGCGAATCGGCCCAAACTCGTCCCGGACCTCCTCGTAGACGATGCCTGCTTCGTCGAAGCGACCTTCACGCGCCAGCAAGTTTCCGCGGAGCACCTTGGCGTCCGCGTTGTGTGGGCTGTCTGGGGCAGCCACCGATAGGAGCTCGAGCGCCCGCTCGGCACGGATGCCATCTCCCAAGCGGATGTGCGTCCAGGCCAACTCGTACAGCGCAGCGTCAAACTGAGCCGAGGTCTGCGGCACGGCGCGGTACGCCTCGACAGCTTGCTCGTAGGCACCGGCTTCGAAATAGAGGCGACCCAAAGCCAGGTAGGCCTGTTCCTTCACGGCGCGCTGCTCATCGGTCTCGGCCTCTAGCGCGGTCAGAGTCGAGAAGGCGCCGATCGCGTCCACGTACTCCCCGCGCAGGGTGTGAATGACGCCCACGAAGTATCGCGCTTTCGAGCCGTACGGGCTCGCCTCCGGAATTGAGGAGAACAGCCGAAGAGACTCCTCCAGCCGGCCACGGTCCACCTTCTGCGCCATCTGGGCCGGCGTCCCGCTCAGCGCGACGTCGTCCGGCACCGCGCGGCTGTAGAGATACTTGGCCCTAAAATAGGCGCTCATCGCACTCAGCTCCTCGGGATCGAGCTGCTGCAGTTGCGCGAGATACCTTTCGATATCCGTATAGTCGTGGGTTCGAATGGCGATCTCGATCAACCGACTCAACGACGGTTGCACGAACGGTCTGAATGCGGACTCCCCTGCCCGGCCGATGATCTCGGCATAATGGGACCGCGCCCCGAGCTCGTCACCACCTGCGAATAAGGACTCGCCGAGCAGGAACAGCGCGTCCGGATAAGCCCTGTGCGTCGGATAGTGCTCAACGATGTCCGTGAGAATGACCGCAGCGCGAAGGTAGTCCTCCAGCCGAAGAAAAAGCTCTCCGTCCGTCAGCCGCTCTTCGACGAAGGTACCGCTCTTGACCTCACGCTCAGTAACCGGAGTCCCCAACAGAACAGCGGCATCCGCCTCCAGGTCGGCGATTTCGGCTTGCACCGCGCCGAGGTCCTGGGCTCCTGCGGGAAGACTCGCAAGCGAGAGCAGACATAACAAGACGCCAAGCGGGCCGACCCGTCGTCGTCTGCCGTGACCGGAGTCCGTCTGCGGAGGCGGCGATGCCAACGCCGCGGAGGCTTTCATTACCGACTATCCTCGCCGCTGACGGGTGTCGAGCGAGGCTCGACGCGCTCTATGTAGCGGACTGCCGGCCGCTCCTCGAGGGGCACCGTCGGCCCACCCTTCTCGTAACCTACAATCTGAATCCTCGCCTGCCGTCCCTCCGGAACCGTGAACGAATAGGTCGAACGAACTCGGAACCGATATCCGCGCAGATACGAAAAAACGCCGTAGCCGTGACCACGGTACTCGAGATTGACGGTCACCGTATGCTCGCCTGGAACGATGCTCCCGTTGTAGATCTCGAATTCCTCTTGTTCACTCAGATCGCCCTCTTCATCGATGCGAGTGAAGATCGGAGCTCCATCGAGAGCGAAGGTCGCTTTGACCAGCTGATACGACTGCGACATGCGATTTTGAAAGACGAGCACCGACTGGGCTCCCCCCACGACCCCCTCGAGGACCGTCTCCGAAAGCAGCGCCAGGCGTGCTTTGGAACGAAAGATCTGCTCTTTGAGCTCGTTGATCTGCTGCTCGAGATCCCGGAGCCGCACGGAATACGTCCCAGCGTCGAGCGCGACCTGCTGGCTTCCCGAGGTGACCGTTGCGGGCGCGACGGGGGATCCGCTCTGCGCTGCGGCAGGCGAGGCTCCCGCCGACGGTTCGTCCGGCGGCGTTCCCTGGGCCGCCGCCATGGCGCCGCCCACCCAGACGCACAGCGCCACGATTGAAAGCGCAACTGTACGGCGCATCCTGTTCCCCTCTAAGTAACCATCATATGAAGCGAAATTGCCTCTTGATGTTGCGCTGCTTTATAACAAAGCGCGCGCGGCCAGGTCAAACAGGGTCCGCCCCAATGGATCAAATGCGTCTAGACTTGACCCTTCCCGAGGCCGCCGGGGTTCCGGGCAGAGCGGTGAATAGATCCTCTCGCGGTGCCGCCCGTCCTTTCGACAGTGCCCCCACAAACGCCTGGAACCCTGCACAAGCGGAGCCCTCGAGGTGACCGGCGCGTCGGACGAAGACCTGCTGCGAGCTTATCAGGAGGGCGACATGTCCTCATTTGAGGTATTGCTCTCGCGATACCGCCGCCCGCTCTTCACGTTCCTTTTGCGTTCGGTCCGCGATCGCGGTCGGGCCGAGGAGATCTATCAGGACGTCTGGATGCGCGTCATCGAACGGGCAGACCAGTTCCGCGGTGAGGCGAAGTTCTCGACCTGGCTCTATCGCATCACACGCAACCGCTGCGTCGATCATCAGCGCCGCATGCAGTTTCGTCGTCATGCTTCGCTGGACGCCGTCGGACAGAGCGGCGAGGCGCTCACCGAGCGAGTCGCCTCGGGCTTTGCCCCAACGGATCAAACCGCCATGCGCAGCACACTGCAGCAACGCATCGGCGCGGCGGTCGAGCAGCTGCCCTACGATCAGAAAGAGGTCTTCTTGCTGCGCCATGTTCAGGGCATGTCTTTTCAGGACATTGCGGTCACGGTTGAGATCTCGGTCAACACAGCCAAGAGCCGCATGCGCTATGCACTAGAACGATTGCGAGATGCGCTGAGCGACCTCGAGGAACATGCCCAACAATTGGAGTCCGAAACGCATGGACTGTGACGAGTGCATCGAGCGCGTGTTCGAGCTGATCGACGAGGAAGCAAGCGATCCCGAGCGGGTCCGCGCGATTCTGGACCGGTGTCCGGACTGCCGCGCTCTGTTCGAGGAAACCAAGGCAACTTCGGCGCTCGCGTCGGAGCTTCCCCTCGATGAACCCCCCGCCGAGCTGGACGCGGCGATTCTCCGCGCCGCCGAGAAGAACATCGCTCCCAATCGCAAGCCCAGGCGACCCTGGGCACCGCGCGCGCCCCACTGGGCCATGGCAGCGGTCGCCGTACTGGCGATAGGCCTGGGGATGTGGTCGCGACGGCCGCGGGACATTCGGATGGAAGACGAGCTGCCGGCTGCATATGAGCTCCAGGCACGTTTGAACGAGGACGAGCTCTCGGCGGTGACCGCTGAGGAGGCTCCCACACGAGAACTCGCGGAGGCAGCTGCCGACGACCCCGCCGCAATGAAAGCCTCTGCGGCTCACGCCCCGAAGGCCGCACCGGCAGAGGCCAACGTGGATCTTGCAGAGCGCGCGGCCCCAGGCCTCGCAACGGCCGGCGGGTCAGAGGCGAGCGGGGTTCGGTCGAAGGCGAAACGCGAACGCAGCGAACGGGCGGTTTCGACGGCCGCCCCCGCGGCCCCGGCGGCGGCGGCCGTCGAGCCCAAAGCGGCGCTGGCCGACATCCAAGCCGCCGACGCTGAGGCAGCCAGCCCAGCCAGCGTCCAAGCCGCCGAGCGGCTCGAAGAGGCTTCCCTACGTGCCTGCCGCGAGCTCGTCGCCACACAGGCCCGTCGCGATGACCGGGCGGGCAAGGACTCGGGGGCAGCGACCGAACCCGCAGAGGCCGAAGCACAGCTCCGACTCGGCCGCTGTTATCGCCAGCTCGGAGACCATGAACGGGCACTGCTCTGGCTCGAGCGGGCAAAGAAGCAGCCGGCTACCCGGGAACGAGCGAGCGCAGAGCTCCAAGCGCTGACCGCGGAGTCGAAGTAAGAGCGCTCTAGCGCGGGTCCGGGCGTTCTCCACGGAGCCGGTTGACGACGGCACGCCAGGGCCCGATTCGGGGTCCACGCCCTTTGGCCAAGCCCAGCGCCGTGCGAAGACCGTCCACCAGGCTTTCCGCAACGAACAGATGACTCAAGTCGATGTGCGCTTCTGCCGCAACTCTACGCCAACGCGTATCCACGCCGCACAAGACACAGGTTCCGCCGAGCATGCGCACGGTCTCGTCGACGGAGAAGAGCGCGATCGCCGTGTCCCGTTCGGGCGGGCCGAGCTGACTCAGATCGACCAGGGCGATCCGGGCATCGGTGTCGAGCATCGCTCGTCCCAAAGCATCGATGCAGCCTGTCAGCGTCTCCGCGTCATGCTCCCCCGAGGGAAACAGCGCCCAGGTGTGCTCCGCAATCTGCAATGGACGCAAGCAGGCCGCGGCTCGCTCGGCATGCTGCTGAGCGACGCGCTCTTCACGACCAAGCACGAAGCCCTCGACCGCAGCCGCAATGGCACGATGACAGAAGCCCCACTGGTCCTGCTCCCGGGCTTCGAGCGCCACACGCAAGACCGCCTGAACCACGCAGACCGCCGCACTCGGCGTGAGGTCGAGCAGGGCCAAGCGGCGCCCGAGCAAGGTCAACACCGTCAGACACTCACGGAAGTCGAAGCTTTCGAAATCCTTCGCTCGTTCCGCGTCGGCACCGGGCAACTCGACGAGCAAGGGGAGCACGGGTGCGGTTTGCGCTGTGACCTCCGCCAGAGGGATGCCCCCCGTTGGGGGCCGCGCCTCCTCGATCAGCTCATGCAGCCGTATCCGGAGCGGATCGAGTGACGTCATGGCGCGAGCTTAGCAGCCATGAGCCAGGACTCGCACGCTGTTTGCCCAACAGTGCTTTCCCAGGGTCGCGTGATATATAGAGCCCGCCATGAGCGCCAACATCCTCATCGTCGACGACGAAAAGAACATCCGCCGGACGCTCCAAATGGTGCTCGAGGGTGCGGGATTCAACACCGTGGAGGCCGACTCCGCAGAGGCAGCGCTCGATCTACTTGGCCAGGGCGACGTCGATCTGGTGATTCTGGACATCCGCCTACCCAGGATGAGCGGAATCGACGCGCTGGAACGTATCCGCGACACGCCGGAGACGCGGAGGCTCCCGGTTCTGATGATTTCCGGTCACGCTTCGGTCGCCGAGGCCGTCCAGGCGGTGCAGCTCGGTGCCACGGACTTCTTCGAGAAGCCGCTCGACCGCGATCGGGTCCTCGTGACCGTCCGCAATGCGCTCAAGACTTGGCAATTGCAGCGCGAGGTTGAGCAGCTCCGCGCGAGCGTCGAGCACCGTTACGAGATGATCGGCGAGAGCCCGATCATGCGGCAGCTCTTCGCCCAGCTCGAGAAGGTCGCTCCGACGAACGGCCGCGTTCTGATCACCGGTGAGAGTGGGACCGGCAAGGAACTGATCGCCCGCGCGATTCACAGATTGAGCGCCCGAAAGGCCAGGCCGTTCATCAAAGTCAACTGCGCGGCGATTCCTGCAGAGCTGATCGAGAGCGAGCTCTTCGGCTACGAGCGTGGCGCGTTCACCGGGGCACAAGGCCGAAAGAAGGGCATGTTCGAGCTCGCCGATGGCGGCACTCTGTTTCTCGACGAGATCGGCGACATGAGCCCAGGCGCCCAGGCCAAGGTCCTTCGCGCCCTCCAAAGCGGAGAGATCTCGCGAGTTGGCAGCGAGAAAACGATCGCCGTCGACGTGAGAGTGATCGCAGCCACGAACAAAGACCTCGAGCTGGCCGTCACCGAAGAGCGCTTTCGCGAAGACCTCTTCTTTCGCCTCAACGTCGTTCCCATCGTCAGCCCGTCTTTGGCTCAGAGAACGACCGACGTCCCGTTGCTGGCCAAAGGCTTTCTCCGCGAGTTCTGCAAGGAAAATGGTCTCAAGGAGAAACCCATCGACGCCGGCGTGCTGGACGCTCTGGCTCAACGCCCCTGGCCTGGGAACGTTCGCGAGCTGCGAAACGTGGTCGAACGCATGGCCATCCTCAGCGGCGACCGAATCACGCTCGAGGACATCCCCTCGGAAGGCAGACTCACGGAAGGTGCCCGAGACAGCGCCCGAAACAAGTCGTCAACGCATTCACCGCCAAAAGCGCAGGGCCCTGACGGCACTCGACTTTGCCTGCGTGACTATCGCAATCAGGCCGAAAAAGAATACATTCTCGCGACGCTCGAGGAGGTCGCCTGGAACATCTCCCGCGCGGCAAACCTTCTTGGGGTGGAGCGTACGAATCTGCACAAGAAGATTCGGGCCTATGACCTGAAGCGTTCGGAGCCATGATGGGTCGTTTGTTGAAACTCCTTTGGTCGCTCGCCGTACTCGGCTTCGTCGTTTACCTGCTGTTCTTCGTCGATCTCGGCGACCGTACGGCCTTCCAGCACTTCATGCGCATCTTCGACACTGATGAAGCGCGGGAGCTCCGCCAGGAGGTCGGCGAAGCCAGTCTCCGGGTGCGCGACAAGATCACCGGTCAGGTCAAGAGCGTCACCGATCCTCACGGAAGACACGACGAAGACGAAAACGACGAAAGCAAGGACAGCCCTTAGTCGAGATACGCCGAGCCTTTCCCTAGCCGAGCTCTAGGCGCTTCATCTTGCGCCAGAGAGTGGTGGCGCTGAGGCCCAGGATCTTGGCCGCCTCCTCCTTGTTGCCTTCGGCCTCCCGCAGAGCTTGCTCGATGGCCCCGCGTTCGGCCTCACGGACGACTTCGGCCAGCGACCGCGGCTCGTTCGGCACCCCGTTTTTGGCTTGAGACCTCGGAACGATGTCGCGCAGCTGGACCCGACCGTCGGTCGCGAGCGCTACACCCTGCTCTATCAGGTTTTCGAGCTCTCTGATGTTTCCCGGGAAGTCGTAACTGTAGAGATAGTCGAGCACCCCGCTCCCAAACACGACCTGGCTGCCCATCTTCTTCGTATACTTCTTCAGAAAATGGTGCGCGATCGGGGCGATGTCCTCACGGCGCTCGCGCAGCGGGGGAAGCTCGAAACGCACGACGTTCAGCCGGTAGTAGAGATCTTCTCGGAACTGCTTTTCCTCGATCCGCCGGTGCAAGTTCTGATTGGTGGCTGCGATGATGCGGGCATCGACGGTGATTGAGCGATTGTCACCAAGTCGCCTGATTTCGCCTTCCTGAATTGCGCGCAGCAGCTTGGCCTGCAGCGAGGGAGGCGTCTCCGCGATCTCATCGAAAAAGAAGGTTCCGCCGTTGGCTTCTTCGAACAAACCGAGTCGCGTCTGCACCGCGCCCGTGAACGCGCCTCGCGCATGGCCGAACAGCTCACTTTCGAGCAGGGTCTCGGTGAGCGCCGCGCAGTTGATCGAGACGAAGGGCCGGTCCACGCGAAGGGAGTTGGCGTGAATCGCCCTGGCCACGAGCTCCTTGCCGGTCCCGCTCTCGCCGGTGATCAAAACCGTGGCATCGGTGGGGGCGACTCGAACGATGCGCCCCAGGACCTCACGAATCGGAGCGGACTGCCCGATGATATTGCCGAAGTGGTATCGCTCGCGAAAGTCGTGGGCCATCGCCTGGAGCTCGCCGGCAAGCTTCCGTGTGCGGACCGCGCGGGTCACTTTCATCAGAAGCTCTTCTTCCGCAAAGGGTTTCTGCAGAAAGTCATGCGCGCCGTACCGCATCGCTTCGACGGCATCTTCGATGGTGCCGAACGCCGTCATGACCATTACCTCCGTGAGTGGCGAGCCCTCGCGTGCGTGTCGGAGGACCTCCAGACCGTCCACGTCTCCCATCCTCAAGTCGGTGATGACGAGATCATAGGCGTTCTGCGTGATTCTCTCACAGGCGACTTGCCCGCTCGCCGCCTGATCCACCTCGTGCCCGGCATCCCGCAGTACGGCCTCGAGCATGTCTCTCGCGGCACCCTGGTCGTCGACGATCAGAACCCTAGCCATTCGTCCCCGTGACGAGCCCCGACCGCGTCCGGCACGCTGGTCTGGGGGCTCCGCCTGCCGTCAAGGTTACCGGAAACTGCACGCGAAGGCTCGAAAGGATCCGCGAGGTCCGAGGCTCCCAGTCGCCGGGCTCCTGCCGGCAAACATAGCCTTCGCGTTCTGGGCCCGACCCGAACGGGCGAGGCAAAGGAGAATCAGCGAATTTGTTCCTGAATGGCGCTCAGAATCTCGGAGCGAAGCTCCGCGGGAAAGATCAGACGCGCCCGACAGATGCGTTTGTTTCGAAGCTCTCCGAGCAAGAACGACGCATCGCCTAGACGCTGCAGGGGCTGGTGCCTCAAGGCGACCCACAGGCCATTCAAACTCCCGTCTGTGGGTTCCTGGTACGGCACATCCCGGGCGAGATCGAGCCACACACTCAGGTCGGGACGCAAGCCCCGGGAAGCCACAAGGTCCTGAGCGATTCCGAGCGCCTCGTCCCAGCGCTCCGGCGCATGTTCAGGAAGCGGAACGGTCTTGGGTAGGGCCCGGGAACGAAGGTTCGCACATGCCTCGGCCAAGATCCGATCGGGGCCCTTCTCCCAAGCCGCCAAGGCGGTGAGCAACTCGGCGTCGTCCATATGCAGGTAATCTTGGGTAGACAGAGACTCGCCAAGGGCAGCCGCGCGGAAGGCCGGCAACAGAGGCTCGGGCGCTCGCCCCTCGCTGATGAGCTCGCTCACTCGGGAAAAGATGACCCGGACCAGGGCCTCGGCCGCACGCGTAGCTTTGTGGTGATAGACCTGCTGATACATGAAGTGACGGCCTAAAAAGAAGCTCTCGATGGGGGGCAGCCCCTTTCGGCCCTCGACGGCCAGGACCCAGCGACCCTCGAGCTGGGCAAAGCTCAGCGCCCGGAGCAGCCAGTCCAAGTCGTAGAGGCCGTAGCGCACGCCCGTCATGTGGCTGTCCCGCAATAGATAGTCCGCTCGATCCACGTCCAGCGTTCCGCTCACGCTTTGACTCAAGTAGGGGAGCCTGTAGTTGCCATCGAGCAGGGAGGCGACGCGCTCGGCCATGCCAGACGAAAAGCTCTGCAACCGCTGATGCACCTGGGTGTCGGGATCGAGCAGGATCTCCTGAGTCCACTGCTCATGGTGCTTGGCGTGCGGCAAGACCTCCTCGAACAAGTGCGAGAAGGGGCCGTGCCCGAGGTCGTGCAACAGCGCGGCCGCAATACCCTCGATTTGCGCCTCTTCGTCCAGCCTTTGGTCGACGGGCAGCTCGCTTTCGAAGCTCAAGATCCGCTTCTGAAGGCCGAGCATCACGTGAGCTGCGCCGATCGCGTGCGAAAAGCGGGAGTGCTCGGCGCCTGGAAACACCAGCGAAGCCAGGCCCAGCTGGCGCACGCGTCTCAGACGCTGCACCTCACGTGTATCGAGAAGCGCTTGAACGACGCGCTCGGCTGCCCCCTCGAAAGCGATCAAGCCGTGAACCGGGTCCCTAAGGATCACGGGGCTACGCTACCATTCAGGCTTCAGAAAGCCAGCGTCCCGAAACGACCGTCCCGTGGGACGTCGAAGTCGACGCCTCGCCGCACGACCGCCACCGTGTCGGGTTGCCAGAGCGGGAGCACCGGGAGATCACTGGCCAGAGTTTGCTGCACCCGCAGATAGGTTTGGACGCGCTCCGACTGCGTGATGGTGCTGCGGCCCCGCTCGAACAAGCGGTCCAGGACTTCGTTGCGATAGCGCCAGCGGTTGGCCCCCTCGCCGCCAGGCCCGGGGATGCGCCCCGAATCGAAGAACCAACTCAGCACGTGCGGCTCGAGCACCTCAGGCATCTGAAGCAACGTGAGCTCGAACCGGCCTTTGTTGAGGTCGGAGATCAAGGTCGCCGCTTCCGAAGGCCGCACATCGACCTCGATGCCCACGTCTCGAAGCATCGCGGCAATCGCCCTCGCGACTGACTGACGAAACCGGTCGGAGGTCGTTCGAAGGTTCAAGCGCATTCGGGGAGCCTCACCAGGAGGATCGATGAAGCCCGCCTCGTCCAGCAATGCGCGCGCCCGAGCTGGCGAGAACTCAGCCGAGGGCAGCCCCTCCGCGCGAGCCCAGTGACCTTCGGGAATCCAGCTGTCCGTGACTTTGGCGAGCCCCCCGTACTTGCTGGTCACGAGCAGCTCGCGATCGATGGCGTGCGCGATGGCACGGCGGACGCGCACGTCCTGAAGCTTCGGCGATTCGGTCTGAAAACCCAGGTACATCGTCGCAATGCCCGGCGCCGACCTCAGCTCGAAGCGTGGGTCCTCGCCGAACATCGGCAGGAGCAGGGGAGGAATGGCCGCCAGGGCCAAATCGCCCTGACCCGCGAGCAGACGGAGCGCGCGAGTATTGTCATCGCGGATGACGACGAGGCGAAGCCGAGGGTGCTTCGGCGTACCACGATGCCAGTGCGGATTCGCCTCCAGCTCTAGGCTCCCGGCTCCGCGACCGACCAGGCGATACGGTCCGGCGCCCACCGGAAACGGCTCCTCCGGTGTGGCGACACGACGGTACGCATCCTGCTCCCGCACGATGGGAATCTCCAAATCCGTCAAAAAGGTGGCATGTGGCGCGTCCAGCTCGAAGCGGACCGTCCGCGAATCGACGACCGTGATCCGCTGGATGCGCCGGTAGTTGTTGGCATAGCGACTGCCCAAAGCCGGGGTGACCAAGCCTCGGAAGGTGGCCGCGACGTCCCGCGCAGTAAGCGGCGTACCATCGCTGAACCGAAGCCCCTCGCGGAGGCGGACGACGTACTGCGTCGGAGACGGTGTCGCGATGGACTCCGCCAAGTCGGGCACCACCTCGAGCGTGCGCGGGTCCACGGTCACCATCGAGGCGAACAGGAGACGCGAGACCCGCAGGCCATAAGGGTCCGACACGAACCGCGGATCGAGTTGCTCCGCGTCGCGGGGCAAGATCAGCACCAGCGCATTCTCGCTCGTATTCGCTGCCCGCGGCGTGCACGCGGCACAGAGCACTAGGAGGCCTAGGACGACGCTGCTAGGCTGCCGCGCATGACGCGCACGACGCGCCGCTCGGTGCTTCTTTTCATCTTCATCGCGCTTTTGTGGGGGACTGGGCAGGTCGGCGCGAAGGGCCCAGAACCCCTGGCCGCGGGCCTCTCGGCGATGGTCGAGCAGGCAGGGCTCGGCGATGGCGTCGGGGTTCATGTGGTCCGTCTCTACGATGGAAAGTCACTGTACAACAGGCGAGCCAACGAGCCTCGCAATCCTGCATCGAACATGAAGCTGCTGACCGCGGCCGTGGCCCTGAGACGTCTCGGACCGAGCTTCGAGATCGCCACTACCGTGGAAGGCAAGCTTGACCAGGGGCGCGTCCCGGCGCTCATCGTGCGCGCTCACGGCGATCCGACACTGACCTACAGCAAACTCATCGAACTCGGCGAGGCTCTGCGCTTGCGCGGCGTGGACCGCATCGATCGAATCGTCATCGACGACAGCTACTTCGACTCCGAGCTGCTCCCCCCCGCCTTCGAGCAGCAGCCACACGAGGATGCTGCGTTTCGCGCTCCCGTTGCGGCATTTTCGGTCAACCGAAACAGCTATGCGGTCTACATCGCTCCAGGAGATCGGCCGGGCGCTCCGGGGGGGGTGCGGGTTCTGGCGGACGGGCACATTCGCCTGAACAACAAGACGCAGACCCGTGATCGCGGCGCCTCTCACATCACGATCGAGCACGCGCTGAGGGCGGACGGCAGCCTGGCCGTCGAAGTCAGCGGCGGGGTGTCGAACCGAGCGGGTATGCTGCGCTTTGGTCGTCGCGTACCAGACCCCAAAGCCCATGCAGCCAGCCTGCTGCGCCGCGCATTGCGCAATGCCGGCATCGAAGGCGAGCTGGCCGTTAGCTACGACCCACACCCGCAGCCGCTGCCGGTCATTACCTCCCTCGTCTCGCCCCCACTTAGCGAAATCCTCTACGGGGTCGGCAAATGGAGCGACAACTTCACCGCCGAGATGCTGCTCAAGATCATCGGGGCCGAGGCTGCGCGCCCAGGCAGCTCCTCTGGGGGGGCAGGAATCGTGAAACAGGAGCTGCAAGACATGGGCGTCGACACGGAGGGCCTGATCGTCATCAACGGCTCTGGCCTGTTCAACGGGAACCGCCTGTCACCCAGGCAGATCGGCCAGGTGCTCGTCGGCGCTTATGCTGACCCGCGCACGCAAGCCGAGTACCTATCGCAGCTTGCCCTGGCCGGTCAGGACGGAACTCTGAGGCGGAGGCTGCAGGACCTACCCGAATCCGTGAGCGTACGGGCGAAGACGGGTACGCTGCGCGACACGATCGCCCTCTCCGGCTACGTCGTCGGGGCCCCCGAGCGCTCGCTCGCATTCAGTTTCCTGGCCAATGGCGTAGCCGGCAGACAAATGGTGGCCCGCCGTTTGGCAGACGCCATCGTGACCAGGCTAGCCGAATACGCGGACCAGGCTCCGCCGCCCACCGAGCAAGCGACGGCTGCGCAGCCTACTCCTTGATCTGACGGCGAATCTTGCCGAGCGCCTGCTCTTGGAGCTGGCGAATGCGCTCACGTGACAGATTGTACTTGTCACCGATTTCCTTGAGCGTGAGCTCGTCCTCGTCGTCCAGGCCGAAGCGCCAGCGCAGAATGCGAGCCTCCATCGGCGTCAGCGTGTCCAGAAGGCGCCGCACCTCGTCACTCCACTTGCGGCTGACCAGCTGCTCGTATGGAGTAGGTACATTCTCCTCCTCGAGGAAGTCGATGAACTTCCGGCCGTCCTCGTCGTTGACGGGTCGGTCCAGCGAGAACGGCGTCTCCGCCCAGTAGCCCTTGATCTTCTCGAGCTTCTCGGCCGCGATGCCCGTCTCCTTTTCGAGCTCCTCGGGCGTCGGCTCCTTGCCGGTACGGGTGGCGATGGCCTGCGTGGCGCGCGCGACTCGATTGTAGGTGTCGAGCATGTGGACCGGGATACGAACGGCGCGGCCCTTGTCGGCCAGCGCTCGGCTGATGGCATGCCGGATCCACCAAGAGGCATAGGTGCTGAAGCGGTAACCGCGATTGTGGTCGAAACGCTCCACCGCCTTCATCAAGCCGATGTTGCCTTCTTGGATCAGGTCGATGAGCGGTAGCCGACCACGGTTGTAGCGGCGAGCGATCGAAACGACCAAACGGAGGTTGGCCGCCACGAAGCGGTTCTTGGCGCGCTGCTGAGCCTTCTGAGCGGCTTTCACATCGGCCAGGTATTTCTTGAAGATCGGGGTCACACGCACGTGATCCCCGACGATGTCACGCTCCTCGGCGAACTCGCCGGCAAGCCGGTGCACCGCACGATCGGACTCCTGGACGAAGATACG
Organism: uncultured delta proteobacterium; assembly: GCA_963746475.1. Classification (GTDB taxonomy): domain Bacteria; phylum Myxococcota_A; class Polyangia; order Polyangiales; family Houyiibacteriaceae; genus SG8-38. The sequence continues at coordinate 598,356 of CAVVBB010000002.1, read as the reverse complement.
GTCACTGTCGAGCTCGCGAAGCTTCGTTGCCAGAAGGAAGGCCTGCTCACTCCAGCGGGCCTCTTGACGCTTGCCGAGCTTACCCCGCTTGGCGGTCCGAGCGAGCTTGCGTAGCGCGGCAAGCTCCGCAAGCGACTCCTCCACGTGAAACTCAATCACAGTCGCCACCGTCTCGAAACAGGCGGGCTGACTGAGCAGTGCTTCCCAGTAGGCGATCTCGAGGCGTTCGACACGCTTGGCGGCCTCGATCTCCTCCTGCGGCGTGAGCACGCGGTGCCCGATCATCTCCCGGAAATAGCGAGTCAGCGTCGAGTCTCCGGCGCCCTGGCGCTCGAACTCCTTGAGCGCCTTTTCGCTCTCCACACGGGCCTTCTCCAACTGCTCCTTGGTCGGCTCGGACCCCGCTGCGGTTGCTTGCGCGGGCCTTCCCGCGACCGCGGCCGGCTGCTCGGCGGACTGGGCAGTCGCCACCTCTGGCTCCTTCGGGGATACCTTGGCGCGCACTTGACTGCTCTTCGTCCCTGTCCGTCTGCTTGCTGCCTGTCTTGCCATTTTCTAATCTTTCCTCGCCTTTGAGTGGCGCCCCCTGTGGCACCCTGCTTCGGCTAACAACTGAAGCCCCGAGAATGTTTCCGCCCAGGCTCGGTGCTACGCTTCGAGCGCGGATGCACGCACCGTGCCGGAATGACATTTCGCTGCCGCGCGGCAGGCTTGAGTTCTTGAAGGCCTCACCGCGGAGTATATGGGTCTTCTCTCGGGCTTGAGAAGGGGCGTTGAGCAGGTTTCAGACATGAATTACAGCAAAAGCCCCACTCGTCGCGCCTTGCTGGAATCTGTGCGGCGAAGGAGCGTACTTTTCGCGCTGACGCTCACCCTGATGGCGGTGTCTGCAGCGGCCACAGCGGGTTATGCATGGCTCGTGGGGCCCGCGCTCCAGGCCCTCCAGGAGCAAGACTTTTCGCATATATTCCTATCGCTTAGGGTCCAAAACGAGACTGAGATCTCGTTTTCGCTCGGAGCGATCGCCCTCATGCTCGTGCTCCTCGCGCTCGTACGAGCCATCAGCGAAACATTGCGCTCCCGCTTTGCGACGAGGGCCCAACTCAGTGTCGTCCGTGAATTGCGGGCCATTCTGTTGGAGCACGCTCTACGGCTGCCTGCCCGCCTACGACAGCAGTGGACCCATGGCGAGCTCGCCTCGCGCATCCAGCTTGAGGTCCAAGGCGTCCAGAGCCTGCTCTATCTCGGGTTCAGTTACGGGCTGAGGAACCTTCTAATGGCTGCTTCATTAGCCATCGTGGCGCTTCGAGTGGATAGTCAACTAGCCATCCCGGGTCTGTTGGCCATGCCGCTGGTCCTCGTTGCCATGCTGAGTTTGGGGCGACCCGTTCGACGACTGCAGCGCGATCTGGCCGCCGCGCAAACCCGAGTCGTGTCGACCACGACGGAGGCGATCGACGGGACCGCCATTCTCGTCGCGCACGATGCCAGCACGCGGACCCGAGAGCGTATCGACCAAGCCGTCGAGGACTCCGTTCGCCACTCGGTACGGGCGCAGACCTGGAATGGGGCGATCGGTCCAGTCGTCGAGCTCGCCGGCGCGCTGGCCATCGGCTCGGCCATTGCCCTGGCGGCGCGAACGCGTACGGACCTAGACCTTGCGTCGACGGCTACCGTCTTGTCGTCCTTGGTCCTGCTCTACCGCCCGCTGCAAGGTCTTGCGCACGCTGCGTTCAGCTTTTGGGCCGGCCTCGGTTCTCTCGATAGACTCGACGAGCTGCTCACGCTTCCGACCGAACCGCAATCCTGCGAAGCCCAGGGCTCGACCGCGACACCCTGTGTCGAGCTGCACGGGCTCTCGTTCGGGTACGACGGACGACCGGTCCTATCGGAGATATCTGCCTCCTTGCGGGCTTCCGAGTTCGTCGTGCTCGCAGGCGTCAGCGGCGCCGGAAAATCGACCCTTATCAAGCTCCTGGCGGGAGTGCTCGATGCCCCGCCCGGAACGATTCGCTTGAACGCGAAGCCGGCCCCCCAGAGCCAACTACGCTCCGCGAGTGCGTGGATGCCCCAGGAACCCGTTCTATTTCACGACACCATTCTTCAGAACATCGCGCTCGGGGATCGGACGCCGGACCGCGCGCGCGTCATCGCGGCGGCGCGGCGCGTCGATGCCGACGAGTTCATCCAGCTACGCCCCAACGGCTACGATGGCCTGCTCGCCGAAGGGGGCTCGGATTTGTCTGTGGGACAGCGACAAAGGATCACGCTCGCACGCGCGCTCTACCGCGAAGCGCCCCTTCTTCTTTTGGACGAGCCGACCGCCGCGCTGGACGCCGAGCAGGAACGAAGGGTTCTACAAATCTGTCGGGCACACGCCGATGCTGGGGGCATCGTGCTGGCGGCCAGTCATCGCAGCGAGTGGCTTCGCCACGCCGATCGGGTGCTCGAGCTCAGGGACGGGAGGCTCCACGCATGGACATACGTAGACTCGCAAGCCTTGCGGTCACTGCACTAGCGATCAGCCTCGGAGCCACGTCCGTGGGGGCCAAGAGCGATCCAGGCGAGGACGCGCTCTCGGTGGCCATTCGCGGGCTCGAGGGAGGTCATGACGAGGGTCTGGCGGCCGTGCAAACGCTCGCTGAAGCCGGGGAATCCGGTCTGGCCCGGCTGGCCAGGTACTGGGGTCAGTTATCCCTCAAAGCGCAGCGCCGAGCGGTCCGCGCGCTCGGGCGCCTCGCCCATCGACACTCGGAAGCCATCGATCTGCTGGTCCGCGCCGCCTCGTCGGCCGACCCACCGCTCCGGCGAGATGCATTGAGCACCCTGGGGCGGACCGGCGCGGCGGGTCGCGAGGGACTGGCCGCGCTTCTACCCGATCCCCAAGTCGGCGACGCGGCCGCACGCGAGCTCGCGCGGCAGTTTCCCGATTCGGCCATGCCGCTCCTTCTGAGCGCCCTCGAGGGCGACCAGGGCGGCAGCCGGCGCGGCTTGCGTGACGCGATTTATCGCTCCGCGAAACACGGTGGCCGCGAGGCCGAGAAAGCCCTGACGGACTGGCTGCGGGCCGGCCCCGACTCCGCCGCATTGGCTGGCGCGGCCGTGGCCTTCTCCCACTCGCAGGCGCACGAGGCCTTCGTCGCGTCCTGCATCACGGCGGGCGCATCGCTGGCCGCTGACTTCGAGACGCACTGGCGGTTCGTCCTCAGCGCTCGTGCGACCCCGCCAAGCGCCGAAATCGATGACTGGCTCGCTTCGGTGGCCTCTGAGAGCGAGGAGTGGATGCTCCGCGAGGCGGCCATCGAGGCGCTCGCATTGCGAGGCCAGCAGGCTGCAGCCCGGGCCGGCCTCCAAGACCCTCACCCCCGTGTGCGCTCGCGCGCAGCCGACGCCTTGGCGGGCGACCCGGAGTCCCGTTTGGAGCGGGCGCAGCTGGCGCGGCGTGACCGCTGGCCCATGGTTCGCACAGAAGCCGTACGCAGCCTTCGTGCAGAGGAGGAAGCCCTGCCCGTGCTGATCGCCGCGGTGGACGACCCCATGTCCAGCGTCCGCTCGGCTGCCATCGACGCGCTGGCCTCGAGTGCTTCGCCGCAGGGCTGGGATAGGGTTCACGCCCGCCTCCGTGATCGTCGGGAGTGGCCTGCCGTGACTGAGTCCGCCATCGGCTACGCGGCAGCGCATTGCCAAACCGATGCCGTCCCTGCCCTGATGGAGGTGGTCCTCCGAGCGGCCTCCGCGAGCGCGCAGCAGGAAGACTTCAATAACGCGGCCAGGGCCATCTTCGCCCTTCGCAGGCTCGACACGGCCGAGGCCCGGACCCACTTGCGGCGTCTCGAAGCCAGCCCCGGGCTTCCGCCCACACTGCAAATCGCGCTAACCGAGACCCTGGCCGAAGCGCCCCCCTGTCAGAAACCGCCGCAGTAGATTTTGTCTCTCGGGAATCGTGCTGTTACCGTGAATTGAGCATGAGAGGTGGGGAATGCAATCTCGTTGGCTGAGCATGTGGGTGTTGTCGATGGCGAGCGTCATCGCGCTAGGTGGCTGTGACAAGATATCCGAGTCGGAAGAGAGGACGGAGGCCGAGGCCTTGCCTGAAATCGTTCCGGACTTGCCAGAGGTCCCGACGCTGCCTCCGCCGCCACACCCAATCACCTACGAAGACGAGTCCTATAGCGTATACGGCCTTCGCAACCGGATGCGGCACATGCTCGACAACGACGTCACCCTGACCGGGTACATCGTCGACATCTTCGATCCGCCTCCGTGCACAGCCAAGAAGAAGGATGATTGCCCGGCGACGGTCGCCCCGCACCTGTGGATCGCGGACACCCCCGAGGAAAAGGCCCGGGAGAACGAGATGATCGTCGTCGGCTATGCCGACAACCACGATCAGATCGACAGGGCTCGAAACGGTCGCAAGGTGACGACCATCGACGGCACGAGGGTGGTGCCCAGCGACCTCTCTGTCGGCCAGAAGATCCGAACCAGGGGCCGCTACACGCTCATCTCGGCGGGCGGATTCAACAGCAGTAACGGCCTTCTCGAGTACGCCTCCCACGAAAAGCTCGACTGAGCTCAGCGGGCGTCGTCTTCGGTCACGTCCGGCTCGGTAGTCGGCTCTCGCCGCGGCTCGATCTCATCGAGCGTCGGCGGCTCGGCGTCCGACTTGCCGAGCCAATCCTCTGGGTTCGCCGTGAAGTACGAGACGACTTGCTCGTCGACGACCATCACCTCAGGACGGTCGTCGACGCGGACGTACCCCGCTCCGTCCACCGGCGTTCCCGAGCCGAGGAACAACTCGACTTGCGTCGCTTCCATTGCAAAGCTCAAGTAGGCCTTCGGTTTGTCGAAACCGAACCGTGTCAGGTCTTCGGAGCCCAGGATTTGAACTTTGCGCAGCGGTGCGGCGTAATCCCAGTTGCCCAGGAAGTTGTCGATCGTCGTGTCATTGGCCGGGCCCCTCTCAGGCGCCTCGAGGGTCCATTGTTCATCGAAGCCCTCGCCCTCGCGCTTCGCGATAATCTGCCCAGGTCCAGTGCCGATTCGAATCGAATCGACGCGTTCTCGCAGGACGTTGTCGAGTACAAAGCCTTGCCGTGGACCGAGCTCGTTTGGACTGGGCGCGCCCCGGCGCTCGAACCCGTAAATGTACCCGAGCAGCCCGAGAGCAACGACCAGGAGCGCGAGAGGGACCCGAAAGCTCATGAGCGCCTCGCCCACCAAACGCCGAACCCCGCGATCAGCGCCGCCAGGGGAAGCAGAACCACTAACCTGACGAACAGGTTCTCCAAGTCCTTGTCACTCATGATGAACGGTCGCGCCTTGGCCTTGCGCGGAGGAATGTCGATGAGCGCGTCCCGCTGGGTGAGCCAGCCTGCGACCGACGACAATAAGTCGACGTTGGCGAAACCCGGGTTCTCCAAGAGCTCCGAGCTGAGCCAGTCCGCATCGCCAATGACCAGCAACCTCCCGGGCTTGGGACCCTCGGGCTCCTGTCCGGCCTTCTGAGCGTCGAGCTCTTCGAGGGGCGGCACATATTCCCAAGCCACGGCGAGCGGAACCGGCTTCCGTTCCTCCGGAGGCTCCTGCCCCTTGGCAATCGCCCTTTGCAGGTCCGTCTCCGCCCAGGCCAAGGGGCTGCTGTGGACCAGCACCTCTGCGTTGCTCCCCTCGGCAGCGTCGACCGAACGAACCGACGCCAGGAACACGCCCCCTCCTCGCTGTCTGATCTTCTCGGTAACCCGGTGCGTTCCGAGCGCGGTCGCGAAGAAGATGTCGCCTGGGCTGTCGGGGAGGAGTTGTGTCGGGTCGGTCTCGATGACGATGTCCGCGTTGAGCAAAATTCCGCGCTGCCCCAGCGTCTGCTCGAAACCGGTGGTCAAGAGCTCTTCCTTTTTTACGACCGGATCGAAAGCCAGCAGGACGTGGCCCCCAGAGGCGATGAAGTCGTCTACGATCTGAACCTCAGCCTGGGCGTACGGTCGCTGCGGTCCGACGACGAAAAGCGCATGGCAGCTCTCGGCCACGCTCTGTCCGTCCCGAAGCTCGAACGCCTCCACCTTGATCTTCTCCCACTGCAGCTCCCGCACGACCGCCGAAAAGCTGCGTGGTCCCATGGCACCGAGCTCCCATTCCCCGTGCCCCTGCGCCAAGCACACCACCGTCGGCGTGCCGGTGGTGACCTCGAGGATCGCCCCCGTCAGTGCACGTTCGGACTGCAAGTCCAGCTTGCTGCCGTCCGGGTCGTCGAAGCTGTCAAAATTCTCCGAGATCAGCTGGTGACGCTCGATCTTCCACTTACGCCCACCGCTCGTGACCACGATCGGCACGGTCGCGAAGGTCCTCGGTCCGGGGCTCCAGCTGTCGATGCCTAGCTTTTCCGCCAAGATCTTGTACCGAGACGGGTCTCGGTCCGGATCCACCCATTCCACGGCGATCCGTTTGGTGTGAGCCAAGTACTGCTCGAGCAAGGTCTGCACGTCGGCGAAGTCCTGTTCGCCCTGCGAGAGGAACACGAACACGGTCACATCCCGGTCCAGCTCCTGGAGCATTCGTTGGCTCTGCTCGGACAGGGTGAAGAGCTCGTTCGAGGTCCAATCCCAGCGCCGGTAGTGTCGCGAGGCGATGTAGTTCAGCATCACCAAGATCGCGAGGCCCAGGAGCGCCGTCAGAAGCACATTGAGGCGAGTCCGCTTCACACATACCTCCGAGCCCTGAGCACGGCCGCCGCGGTCAGGACCGTGAACAGGGCCAGACTCGCGTCGAAGAACAGATAGCGTGTGTCGACTACGCCCTTCGAGAAGCGCTGCATCTGTCCCCACATGCTGACGTAGCCGCAGGCTTCCTTGACCCATCCGTCCAGGACGAACTCACCGATGCCGAGCGCAAAAAGCACGCCGAGCACGAGGAAGGTCAAGACGGCGGCGATGATTTGATTCGGTGCGAGCGCACTCATCAAGAGCCCGACGCCCATGAAGTAGAGCCCCAGTCCGAACACGCCGAGGTAGCTCGAGCGGAGCGCGCCCCAATCCACGTCGCCGTACTGCCTCATGATCCATGCGTAGATCAGCGTAGGTGCCCACATGACGATCCACATGACCATCGCCGCCCCGTACTTGCCGATGACGACCGAGAGCTCGCTGACAGGCGCGGTCAACAAGGCTTCCAAGGTCCCTTGCTGACGCTCGCCGGCGATCAAGCGCATGCTGAGCACAGGCACGAAAACCAGCAATGGTATGAAGAACAGCGCACTTCCGCCGAAGAAGCCCGTCAGCGGCGTCGCCAGCCCCGATGCGACCGAATTTCGTGCGTAGAACTCCGCGAGAAGCCAGAAGGTGACCCCAGTCCATAGGAGCCAGGCCGTGAGGACGACGTAGGCCAGTGGAGAGACGAAGAAAGCCTGCAGCTCACGCTTCATCACGACCCAGGCAGCACTCACTTGTCTTCCTCCAAAGCGCTCAGATCCGCCCCGACCGTCAGGTCGGCAAACACGTCCTCGAGCCGGGCCGAGTCCCGGTTCAGCTCCAATACGGCCACATTGGCAAGCGCGAGGCTGGTCGAAACTTCGGCCACCGTCTCGTCCCCTGCGGAGATGGCCATGCGAGCTACGGCCATCGTACCGTCCGGCTCGACCTCGAGCTGCGACACCCCGGGGACCTTCTCGAGCACTGCACGCAGATCGGCGACATCGGCCCGGGCGCGAAGCTTCAGTCCTGGCCCCCTGCGCCCCCCGCGCAGATCCTCGGGCGTACCCTCGCCGACTTTACGTCCTTCGCGAATGATGATCACCCGATCGCAGAGGGCCTCCACCTCGGAAAGAATGTGGCTCGACAGGAATACGGTCTTGTCACCGGCAAAGCTTCGAATGAGCGCTCGGACCTGACGAACCTGATTCGGATCGAGACCCGAGGTCGGTTCGTCCAAGATGAGCAGAGGCGGGTCCGCGATCAGCGCGTCTGCGAGTCCGACCCGCTGTCGATACCCCTTGGACAACTGGCCGACTATTCGCGTCCTGGCATCCGCGACCCCGGCCTGCTCGAGCGCCCGGGACACCGCCGTCTCCGGCGTGGCCACTTGCTTGAGCTGCGCGCGGTACCGCAAATATTCATGGACGCGCATCTCCGGATACACGGGCACGCCCTCGGACATGTAGCCGAAGCGGTGCCTCGCGCTCATCGGGTCCTCGAGCACGTCGATGCCAGCGACCCGAATCTGTCCCGCGTTTGGGGCGAGATAGCCGGTCAGCATCCGGATTGTCGTCGTCTTCCCGGCGCCGTTGGGGCCGAGGAAGCCCACGGTCTCGCCCGGCTGGACGCGAAAAGACATGTCTTGAACCGCCAAGCGCGAACCGTAGCGCCTGCTGAGCCCCTGTGTTTCGATCATGTCGTTCGCCCTTGAACGGGGGGGATTAGTCGATGCCAAGCGGCACCGCAACTGCTGCCTTGTCCAGTATCCGGTCGGTTTCTCGCCTGATCCCGATCGACTTCCATACGATCGCTCGGTCATGCGTCGCTCTGCTTGGTCTATTCCGCTCGCCACTTGCATGCTCGCGTTCGTTGCCGGGGCGGTGCTTGCCGCCTCGCGGCCGGATCTCGGCTGGCAGCCGGGCGTCGTCAACCGCGCCTCGGCCCTGCACGCACATGGGCCTTCAGCCAAAGCAGCGCGGAAGGTAGCCATGACTACGAGGCCGACGCCAGGAATCGCGACCCCGGCCGAGGACGAGGCGCCGCGGATCGACGCCCGCCGCGACATCACCGGAAATCGATTCCCCTCTGGGCTCAAGATCCTGGGCGCGATGCGGAACCGGATGATTCTCTTCACCTTCGACGATGGCCCTTCTCGCGAGACGACACCCCGAGTGCTGGACGTTCTGGACAGGCTCGGCATCAAGGCACTGTTTTTCGTCTCCACCCAGAGTTTCGGGAAGGGAAATCCCTGGGAGCGCGAGCACGCCGAGATCGTTCGTGAGATCGTCCGCCGCGGACATCTTGTCGGGAACCACACCGAGACGCACCGACAGTTGCCCCTGCTGCGCAACACCGAGATCGGAGCGGAGCTCGACCTGAGCGAGCACAAGATCAGCGAGGCCATCGGACGCCGGCCTCATTTGTTCCGCCCACCCGGAGGGGCCCTCTCTGCGCGCGTCGAGGACATCCTCACGACGCGCGGCTACACCACAGTCCTCTGGACCCTGTACGGAGGCGACGCGGAGGTGGAAAGCTCGCAGCAGGTCGTCGACACGTTCTTTCGGGTCCTGGCCCGCCGCGAACGGGAAACCGGCGACAAGGGAGGAATCCTCCTCCTCCACGACACCAAGACACACACCCTCGAAGCCCTCCCGCAGCTCGTCGCAGGGATCCAGCGCAAGAACTGCGAGCTCCTCGAGGCCCGCGAAGAGCTGTACGACATCGTAGACGATCTCAGCTATTTCTTGCCCGACCGCCCCGTAGACGCCGCGACCGTCGCCAAGCGCCAAGAGGAACTGCGCCGCGACACACAGCGAAGCTGCGCCGCCGTAGCGAGCAACTAGGGCTGCTGCACCCGAGTGGCGAGGATGCGCCAGACGGGGAGGCCATCCCGCAATGCTCGGCGCTCGCGGTTGGAGTGCGCACCGAAGGGATTGTCCTCCACAAAGCCGGATTCCGTCGCCAACGCAAAGGCCTGCGCGGCGCGAAGCTGCTCCAAGTATTGCTCTGCACGATCCTGTACATCCGTTTGGATCAGCAGCTCGCCGCCCAGACGAATCAGCCGAGCGAGGTCATCGAGCAAGCGCTCCTGAACCACCAGACGCTTGCGATGGCGCTTCTTCCACCATGGATCGGGAAAATGCACGGAAACCCGGTCCAGGCAGGCGTCCGGCTCAGCCCTGCTCAAAATCTCACGAACATCACCGCAAAGCACGCACAGGCGGGACAAACCATCTCTCGCGACCCGCTGCTGGACTTTGTAGGCCCACTTCGTCTTGATTTCGACACCTATGACGCGGCTCTGAGGCGATACGCGCGCGCGCTCGAAGAGCGAGAGGCCGCGACCAAAGCCGATGTCGAGCTCCAGGGGCCCCTCTCCAGGCAGGAGCGCCGGCAGGGAAAAACGCCCCTCTGGCGCGCGGGGAGCGAGCTCCTTGTACAAGGTCGCGGGGTCCTTCTCGGCCATCGCGGGTCATTACTGGGGAGCCCTGCCCCGGTCAATTACGCACCACCCTTCTTGACCCGTTGGGGACGAATCGCGTATGTCATTAAGTACACTGTGCGCCTGGGGAAAACCTACGATTGGGGCTGGAATCGATGAGGATTTTGATCGCTGAAGACAGCGTCACGATGCGCAAAGTCATGCAGATGACCTTTGCCGGAGAAAACGTCGAGCTGCTTGCCGTGGACAACGGCGAGCTGGCCATCCAGCGAGGCCGTGACTTCCGGCCGGATGTCGTGTTCCTGGATGCCTCTCTTCCCGGGACCGATGGGTACGAGGTGACCCGTGCCCTGCGGAACGACCCACAGCTGTCGAATGTTCCCGTAATTCTGATGGCGAGCCAGCAGGGCCCCTACGACAGCGAACGAGGCGCCGAAGTGGGCGTCAACGACCACATCGTCAAACCCTTCGACTCGCAAGAAGCCATCGACAAAGCGCACCGCGCGGTCGGCAGCCTCCCCGTGGCCGACGTCGCCTCGATCACCGCACGGACCAACATCCCACCGGTTGCGGCCGCCCGCGCGCCGGAGCCCACGCGCCACCGCCCGCCACCGCCCCTGCCGGTCCAGCCCCTCCAATCGGCAATGGCCGGAGGCGCCAGCACCCTCTCTTCCCGGCCGGCACCGCAAGCCAGCCCAACCCTATCATCGGTCGCGCCAGCGTTTTCATCGATGCCGCCTTCCTCTCGCCCGGCTCCCGAGCCAGCGGCCCCGGCCACGCGCCTCGGAGGCTCCAACGGAAATGCGACGGCCGAACGCCTCGCGGCCTTGGGGCTGACGCCAGAGCAGGTAGACGGTGTGCTTAAGATTTCAGCAGAGGTCGTCGAGCGCGTCGTTTGGGAGGTCGTGCCTCAGCTCGCCGAGACGATGATCCGCGAGGAGCTGCGTCGCTTGACGGGTGAATAGGAACGCTTGACGGCTTTCCGATTTCGCCGCAAACGGTCGTCGGATGAACGACAAGACCGACGAGATGCCCACGACCTACTCGGCGCCGGAGACCGAAGCGCGCTGGTACGAGTTCTGGGAGAGTTCGGGGTTTTTCGCCGCGTCCGAAGAACCGGGAGACACTCGGCCCACCTACACGATTGCCATTCCTCCACCGAACGTCACCGGCGTCCTGCACATGGGGCACGCCTGCCGCACGACCTTCGAGGACGTGCTCATCCGCCACAAGCGGATGGAGGGCTACAACACGCTCTGGATTCCGGGAATCGACCACGCCGGGATCGCGACCCAGGTCGTCGTCGAACGGCAGCTCAAAAATGAAGGGCTGACCCGCCACGACCTCGGCCGTGAGAAGTTCATCGAGCGCGTCTGGGAGTGGAAGGATCACTCCGGGGGGACCATTCTGCAGCAGCTGCGGAAGATGGGCGCTTCATGCGACTGGTCCCGGACGAAGTTCACGATGGACCCGGACATGGCCAGGGCTGTCCGCGAAGCTTTCGTGCGGCTTCATGAAGAGGGCCTCATCTATCGAGACACCCGACTCGTCAACTGGGATGTGGCGGCTCGGACCGTTCTTTCGGACCTGGAAGTCGAGCAGGAGGAAAACGTCGAGGGCTACATGTTCGACTTCGCTTACCCGCTCGCGGACGGGGACGGTGAGGTCGTCGTCTCGACGACGCGCCCCGAGACCATGCTTGGCGACACGGCGGTAGCCATCCACCCGGGCGACGAGCGCTACAAGCATCTGCATGGCAAGTATGTTCGGCACCCGTTCGTAGACCGTCTGATCCCGGTCATTGTCGACGCCGAGCTCGTCGACCAGGAGTTTGGGACCGGGGTCGTCAAGGTCACGCCGGCCCATGACCCGAACGACTTCGCGACGGGAAAGCGTCACGGCCTCGAGGAGATCAATATCTTCAACCTCGACGGAAGCCTCAACGACAACGGGGGGCCATTCAAAGGCCTCGATCGCTTCGAGGCGCGCAAGGCCATCGAGCTCGAGCTCGACAAACGCGGCCTCGCCCGAGGCAAGAAGAAGCACATGATGACGCTGCCCCGCTCGCAGCGCTCCGGAACCATCGTCGAGCCGATGATTTCGACGCAGTGGTTCGTCAACGCAAAGCCGCTGGCGAAGCCTGCCATCGAAGTCGTGGAGGACGGCCGGGTCGAGATTCTTCCCGCGGAGTGGAAGAAGACCTATTTCCACTGGCTGCGGAACATCCAAGACTGGTGCATCTCGCGACAGCTCTGGTGGGGTCACCCGATCCCGGCCTGGTACTGCGACAGCTGCGATCACGTGAACGTGTCCCGCGAGGATCCGACCGCATGCTCGGCCTGCGGCAGCACCGAGCTTCGACAGGACGAGGACGTGCTCGACACCTGGTTCAGCTCGGGCCTCTGGCCTTTTTCGACGCTCGGCTGGCCCGACAAGACCCCGGCGCTCGAACGCTTTTACCCGACGCAGGACATGGAGACCGGCTACGACATCCTGTTCTTCTGGGTGGCCCGAATGATCATGATGGGCCTTCACTTCATGGGGGAGCCTCCCTTCAAGCGGGTCCTGCTGGCCGGGCTCGTCACCGACGAGCGCGGCGAGAAGATGAGCAAGGTGAAGGGCAACGTCATCGACCCGCTCGATGTGATCTATGGGGCCACGGTCGAGGAGCTGGTGGCGAAGGCCGAGAAGGCCGGGGCAAGACCATCGGGCATCAAGTACCTCAAGAAGACCTACCCCGAGGGCTTTTTGCCCTACGGAGCCGACGCGCTCCGAATGACCTTGCTCTCATATTCACCGCAAGCCCGGCGCATCGCTCTTTCGATGAAGCGGATCGAGGGATACCGAAACTTCGCCAACAAGCTCTGGAACGCCTCGCGCTACGTGCTGATGCGGCTGTCCGAGTTCAAAGCAGTCGCCCAGCAGCGATGCCCGCAGGTCAAGGCACTGCCAAACCGCTGGATTTTGTCTCGCCTCTACCAAGCACTGGATGTCACCGCGGCCGGACTTGCAGGCTACCGGCTCGATGATGCCTCCCACGCTCTCTACCATTTCGTTTGGGACGAATTTTGCGACTGGTATCTCGAGGTGAGCAAGTCCGCGCTTGACAGCGGCGATGCAGCGCTCGCGCGGGAAACCGAGGAAACCCTTCTGCACACCCTGGAGACCGTGTTGCGAGCGCTGCACCCGATGATGCCGCACATCACCGAAGAGATCTGGCAGCGAGTTCCGAAGTTCGCCGAAGCCCCGCGCAGCATCATGATCGCCCGGTTCCCGGCGCCGCTGAAGGACGCTCGTGCGGACCGCGAAGCCGAACAGAGCTTCGACACGGTGCGCGCGTTCATCGTGAGCGCTCGAACGATTCGAGCCGAGCACGACATCCCGAGGAGTCAGCTGATGGACATTCATTGGCACACCGAAGACTCGCTGAAGCGCGCCGTCCTAGAGTCCGAGTCGAACACCATCGAGACACTCGCCCGCTGCAAACTCCACTTCGAGGCCGACACCATCCGCCTCGACGACCCGGGCGCCCACTTCGCAAACGCCGCCGTGTTCGCAAACAGCGGCCTTCGAGCGGTCGTGCCGAACGTCATCGACCCCGCCAAGGAGCGCGACCGGCTTCAGCGTGAGCTGAAGAAAGTCGAAAAGGAGCTCAGCGTGGTCGAGAAGAAGCTGAGCAATCCGAGCTTCTTGGAACGGGCTCCGGCCGATGTGGTCGAAAAGTCGAAGCAAGACGCCGTCAACCTGCGGGACAAGAGCAACCAGCTTCAATCCGCCCTAGCCCGTCTGTGACGTGACCCGACGAACGGCGCTAACGTATCTTCTGCTCTTGGCCGCCTGCGGCCCAGGGCTGAGACCAAGCGCTCGCAGTGCGACGAGCTATCAGCGCTGCCAAGCCGCAGACTACGACCCGAGCCTGTCGCCAGAGCAGCGAAGGGCCTGCTGGTCGCGATGGATCGCCGAATATGCGGAGCTCGCGGAGCCTGGGCAGTTGCAGGTCGCGCAAAGTCGCATCGTCGCCCTGCAGGCCGGCGAGCCCGCACGCCCATTGCCCTCGGCCGAGCTCGAGGAGCGCCCCCTGGTCGAGCACGAGGTTTACATCGCACCGCCCGGCGAATACCGCGAGACCGCCTGCACGCCTGCCTGCAACCGCAAGTGGGACCTCTGCCTCAGCCGCTGCGAGACTCACGATCAGCCTTGCCGCCGTGCTTGCGAGCAAGACTACGCGGTCTGCAACGCCGGCTGCCCCTAAGGCGAGTGGGTCTGCTCCCACCACCGAGGAAGGTCCGCAACCGAGCCCAAGACTGCATCGGGCCGGGGACTGTGCTTCAAGTCGTTCGGCCGGAACTTGCCCGTTCTCACCAGCACGCCGCGCATTCCGGCCGCTTGAGCGCCCCCGACATCGCCCAACAGGTCGTCGCCCACCATGACAGTCTCGGCGGCCGTGGCGCCGAGCTCACGCAGGGCAGCCTCGAAGAAGTCCTTCGAAGGCTTGCCCATGACGACCGCTTGGCAGCCCGCCGCGTGCTCGAGCGCTTTGACGAATGGGGCCACGTCCAGCACGAGGCCGTCGGCGCCCTGGGCGTACCGCGACATGCCGAGCGCGACCAGCTCCGGCTCCGGCTCCGCCATCAACAGCCGAAAGGCACGATTGAGGGTCGCGAAGTCCCATGCTTCTCCGATGTCCCCGATGACGACGCTGCCGGCCCCACGTTCGGCGGCGTCATCCAGCCAAGCAAGACCCTTGAAGTCCTCGCGGGTTTGCGGACGCACGAATAGGGCCAGCGGTGTTGCACAGTGCGCCGACAGATACTGCTTCGCGGCGATGGGGGGCGCGAAAATCTGCTCGGCCGAGACCGACAGGCCCATCGCGGACAGCTTCTCGACGAGCGCCCGTCTAGGCATGGAGCTGGTGTTGGTTATGAACAAGTGCGGAATCTTCTCCTGTTCGCACCAGCGAATCGTCTCGACCGCGCCGTCGATCGGTCGACCGGCCTGGTAAATCACTCCATCGAGGTCGAAGAGAAGCGCCAACATGCTGCAAGTATACGGACGTGGTACCTGGTCTGGGAGTGCGCGGCTCAGTTTTTCGACGCCGGGGCGCGTTCCCTAGTGCGCAGCGCCCCAGTTCGAGCCCCAGCTGCGCTCCACGGGCAGGGGTACCGACAGCGGAATCGCCTCCTGCATGTGCTCGACGACCAGCGCCTCCAAGCTGTCTCGCTCTTCGGCTGGAGACTCGAACACGAGCTCGTCGTGTACGGTGAGCAGCATTCGGCTATCGAGCGCGCGTCGCTCGATCTCGGCCTGAATCCGGACCATGGCCACTTTCATGATGTCCGCCGCAGTGCCCTGAATCGGCGTGTTCCGCGCGATGCGCTCCGCCGCGGCACGCAGCCGATGGTTGCTGCTGCGAATGTCGGGGAGCGTGCGTCGTCGGCCGAGCAGAGTCGTGACGAAGCCGTTTTGTCGGGCCTGCTCGACCACGCCATTTAAGAAGCTGCTCACGCCTGCGTACTTTTCGAAGAACGCGTCGATGTAACGTTGAGCATCCTTGCGCTCGATCTTTAGATTACGCGCCAGAGCGAACTGCGTCTGCCCATAGAGGACGGCGAAGTTGACCGTCTTGGCCTGCGCCCGCATCTCTTTGCTGACCTGCTCGGGCGCAACACCAAAGAGCGCGCAGGCCGTCTGGACGTGCACGTCGGCCCCGGTCGAGAACGCGTCGACCAGTGCTGGATCCCGGCTCAGATGGGCGAGCACCCGCAGCTCGATCTGCGAGTAGTCGGCAGCCAGCATGCTCCAGCCCGACTCGGGCACGAAGGCTTCTCGGACCTTGCGGCCCATCTCCGTGCGAATCGGAATGTTCTGCAGATTCGGATCGCTCGAGGAGAGGCGGCCCGTAGCCGCGACGAGCTGGTTGTAGCGTGTGTGGATGCGCCCGGTGTCGGCGTTCACCTCGCGCGGCAAAGCGTCGAGGTAGGTGCTCTTGAGCTTGGACACGCTGCGCAGCTCCAAGATCGCCTGCGGCAGCGGATGCATGAGAGCCAGCTCTTCGAGAACCTCGTGATCCGTCGAGCGCGCCGTCTTTGTCTTCTTGATGACGGGAAGGCCAAGCTCGTCGAACAGGATGCTCTCGAGCTGCCTCGGCGAGGCGACGTTGAACTCGCGCCCGGCCAACTCGGTGCAGCGGGCGCTGAGCTCGTCGATCTCGGCCTGTGCCTCCTCGGAGAGCCGGCCCAGAAGCTCCGTGTCGACCCGGATTCCGTTGGCTTCCATCCGGGCCAGCACGTGCGCCAGGGGCATCTCGACCTCGTAAAAGAGCCGACGAAACTCGCCTTCGTACATGCGCGGGGTGAGCAAGCGGCTCAGTCGGCCCACAAAATCCGCACGGACGCTGGCGTAGCCGGCCACGGGCTCGACCTCGGCGGCATCCCAGTCCATCGCTTTCTTCCCCTTCCCGACGACCGCCTCGGCTTGTCCGAGGTCCGCGTCGAGCTCCTGGCGGGCAACGTCCTCGAGGCGGTGGGCGTGACGCGCGGGGTCGAGTAGATAGCTGGCAAGCCTAGGATCGAAGCCCAGCCCGCGAAGGCAAACGCCCTGCCGAGCCCAGATCAGCTCCTCCCGCTTTGCGAGCGCAAACTTGGCGATGAGCGAGTTCTCCAGCAGGGGCTTCAAGACGGGCTCCACGTCCTCCCAGCTCAGCTGTTCGGGGGCGCCGATGTACCGGTGCGCGAGCGGGACATAGGCCGAGATCCCCTCGAGCCAGCTCAGCGCGACCCCAACGAGATCGGCTTTCAAGGGATCCTCGATGTCGGTGACGGTGTAGAGCGCGAAGCTCCCCGCGTCGCGAATCGCCCGAGCGACGCGGTCCAGGTGATTGGCGTCCGAGACCGTCTCGTAGTGCCCCTCGACCACTTCTGCGGGCTCGAGCTGCGCCAGCAAGCGTGTGAACTCCAGCTCCGTGAACAGACCCCGGAGCGCCCCCGTGTCTCCCCCGTCGAACGGTCGCTCGAGCATGTGCGCGTCCAAGTCCAGGTCATCCTTCAACGAGACCAGCTCGCGCGCGGTCATCGCGTCCTGCCGGTGCTCACGGAGCTTCTGCTTCAGGGCCTTGCGCGTGATCTCGTCGAGATTGGCGTAAATTCCGTCCAGGCTCCCCCAGTCTTGCAGCAGCTTCGCGGCGGTCTTCTGACCGACGGAGGGGACCCCGGGAACGTTGTCGCTGCTGTCCCCCATGAGCGCGAGCAAGTCGCGAACCTGAGAAGGCTCCACGCCGAACTTCTCGACGGTTTCGGCCGTGCCGAAGGTCTTGTCGCGCATCGTGTCGTACATGATGACGTCGTCGCCGACGAGTTGCAGCAAGTCCTTGTCTGCGCTGACGATGACGACGCGCCGTCCGCGTTTGCGCGCTTCGGCCACCAGCGTCGCGATGATATCGTCCGCCTCGTAGCCCTCGGCCTCCATCGGA
Organism: uncultured delta proteobacterium; assembly: GCA_963746475.1. Classification (GTDB taxonomy): domain Bacteria; phylum Myxococcota_A; class Polyangia; order Polyangiales; family Houyiibacteriaceae; genus SG8-38. The sequence goes on along the minus strand of CAVVBB010000002.1, from coordinate 580,760 downwards.
CACAGGCCCCACAGCTCGGTCAGCTGACGGACGCGATGCATCTGCTGCTTCAGATCTTCGGGCGCCGGAGGACGATTCGCCTTGTAAGCGGGGTATAGCTCCTTGCGAAAGGACCCCTTTGGCGAGTCCATGGCCGTGATGACCGAGTGCGGTTCACGCTCGCGCAAGAGCTTGAGCAGCATGCCCGCAACGCCCGCCACAGCATGGGTCGGCTCGCCTTTGCTGTTCGAGAGCGGGGGAAGCGCGTGGTAGGCGCGAAACACGTACGAGCTGATATCGATCACGTAGACCGTCGTCGGGTCGCCTTTGGCGGGAAGGCCCTCTTGCATGCGCTGGGACCATCTAACGCGGAAAGTCCGCGGTCAAGGCGCTAGGCCGCGTTGACGCGCAGGGCCCGGACCCTCGCTTGGTTGCGTGCCCGCTTCGCCCCGTGCTACTCGGTCGTTTTCGAGTCTCACTCGCGAAACCACCATGTTCGAAACGCTTACCAAAGGTTTTCGCTCCGCCCGCAATCGCCTCTCCGGGGTGACGGAGCTCACCGAGGAGAATATCGATCAAGCGCTGCGGGACGTGCGCTTGTCACTCCTCGAAGCAGACGTCGAGTTTAACGTCACCAAGCAGTTCCTCGCTGCGGTCAAGGAGAAGGCCGTGGGACAGGTGGTGCAGACGACCGCCAAGTCCAAGGAGCGCAAGGTTCGTGTCGGCCCGGCCGAGCAGTTCGTGAAGATCTGCGAGGAAGAGCTCGAAGCGATGATGTCCTTCGAAGGCGAGCCCGTCGAGTTCGCCAAGAAGCCCAAGCTGACCGGTATCATGATGATCGGTCTGCAGGGCTCAGGTAAGACGACCACCTCAGCCAAGCTGGCCCGGCTTCTCGAAGCCGAGGAGGCGCGCCGTCCGCTCCTCGTCGCCGCTGACGTCGCGCGGCCCGGAGCCATCGAGCAGCTGCAAGTGCTCGGCGAGCAGATCAACGTCCCGGTCTTCTCGATTCCGGGAGGGCAGCCACTCGAGATTTGCAAGCGCGCCATGGCGCACGCCAAGAAGCTCCACTGCGACACCATCATCTACGACACCGCGGGCCGACTTGCGATCGACGAGCCTCTAATGGAGGAGCTGTCTGCAATCCGCGAGGCGACCCAACCTCAGAACGTGTTTCTCGTGGTCGATGCCATGATCGGTCAGGACTCCGTCAAGACGGCAAAGTCCTTTCACGACCTGCTGGGCTTGAGCGGAGTGGTGCTCACCAAGCTCGATGGTGATGCGCGCGGCGGTTCTGCGATCTCGATCAAGAACGTCACCGGAACGGCCGTGAAGTTCGTGGGGACCGGCGAGACCCTCGACCGCCTCGAGGTATTCCGAGCCGCCGGCATGGCAAGCCGCATCCTCGGGATGGGCGACGTCGTCGGCCTGATGAAGGACTTCGAGGAGGTCGTCGACGAGAAGCAGGCCGAGAAGGACGCCAAGCGCATGCTGCGCGGACAGTTCACGCTCGACGACTTCCTCGGTCAGCTAGACATGATCCAGAACATGGGCCCGCTGCAGGACCTGCTGGACAAAGTCCCCTTCTTCGCGGACAGCGTACCCGAAGGCTTCCAGGTCGACGACCGCGAGGTCGGGCGCATCAAAGCCATCGTCAGCTCGATGACACGCAAAGAGCGCGCGGGGGCCGAGGTCTTTCAGCGCGAGCCTTCGCGAATCGTGCGTGTCGCCAAGGGCTCCGGGGTCACCGAGCAGCAGGTGGCCGAGCTGCTGCAGCGCTTCGCAATGATGAAGCAGATGATGGGCTCGATCGGCAATCAGGCCGGGATGCTCGCCAAGATTCCCGGCATGAAACAGCTCGCTTCCGCTCAGCAACTACGTAACGCCGTCAAGACCGGCGGGCTCGAGCACAACCCCATGATGGCCAACTTGGCGGACTCCCTTCTCGAAGCGGCCGTCGCCGAGCACGGTGGGGCCGCCTTCCCCGGGATGGCCGAGCCACGCAAGAAGACCGTCGACAAGGGGAAGAAAAAATCCAAGCGCAAGCAGCAAAAGAAGTCTCGACGCAAGTCCCGACGCTGAGCGGCCTGCGCGCTCACGCGCTCGCCTTGGGCTGCCTGCTCTCCCTTTGTCAATGCGGCGGCGACAAGGCTGAGCCCCCGAGCCCAGCTCCACGACAGCTCCCAACCGGACGCCAAGGTCAGGCCGAAACCGCGGAGGTTCGGGCTTCTGTGGCGCGAGAGCCAGAGGACAGGGACGAACACCCCTCCCTGAGCGTGGTCTATGCCAAGGGGGCCCCGAGAATCGACGGCGATCTCGGCGACGCCGCCTGGGGCTTCGCCAAAGGTACCGGAGCTTTGCTGGAGCTGCGGTCCGGCAAGGAGGCCCCGCTAGAGGCAAGCGCGAAGATGCTCTGGGATGAACGCTATTTGTACGTTGGAATCGGGGTCCGCGACCTGAGCCTGCGCGCCTCTCATCGAAAGCACGACGAGCCTCTGTGCGAGCAGGACTGCGTCGGGCTGTTCCTCGACCCAAATTCAGATGGGCAGAGCTTCTTCGAAATCCAGCTTTCTCCGCGAGGCGTCGTGTTCGACACCCGGCACGAAGCAGGACGAGAGCCCACGCCGAGCGGTCATGTGAGCTGGTCCAGCGAGGTCCGCGCAGCGGTGAGGGTCCAGGGCGAGCTCGACGACGAAGTAGCCGACCGGGGCTACGACCTGGAGCTCGCGATTCCCTGGCATGCCTTCGTGACGACGAACGCGCAGACGGACGGACCACCGCGCTCCGGCAACCAGTGGGCCGCCAACCTTTTCGTGCTCGACCGACAGGCCAGCGGCCAGCGCGCGGCAGCCTGGTCGGCATCCAGTGAGGGCGATTTTCAAGCTCCCGAACACTTCGGCAGTGTGCGGTTCGAACGGGCTCCGAGCGCCATGACCGCGCGCAGGAGCCCTGTGACGATCTCCCCCGAGACAGCCCAGCGACTGCCCAATCACGATCTTCGAGCGAATCGAAAGCTCGACAGGGCCGCGATTCGGCAATTTCGGCAACTTTCCGGCCCCTCGCCCGTCGAGCCTATTCGTACGAAGCTTGAATCGGACGAGCCGCATCACTAGGGTTCACAGGAGCGGGCCATTGGGCCGCGCATCATGTTACGCACTCGCCTCATTGCTGGTCGTACTGCTGGGCTCGTTTTGAGCGCCCTCTTTGCGACGGTCATCGGCCTCGCAAGCCAGGTCGAGACGGCGCTCGAGCCGCTTCGGGTGCATCCAGAGCGCCCCGCCCCGGTCACACTTCGGATCCCGGACCCTCCTCTGCTCGTACCCCGTGGCACGGTAGTCGACGCACCGGAGGAGCAGACGCGGGTCCGCGCCTTCGAGCGCGCACGCCGTCCGCCCTCTGCTAGCAAACTGTTTGGTCTTTGGGTTACGTACTTCTTGGCCGCATACCTGTTTCTCGGATACTTGCGGGTCTACACAGGCGGACGTGGCCCCCTCCTCCGAACGCAGGCCGGCCTGCTCACCCTGGCGGGGCTCACCTGCCTCGGCGCCAAGCTCCTGCTTCTGTTCACGCCACTGTCGCCCCTGCTCTTGCCCTTGGCCACGGTTCCCCTCTGGGCAGCCCTGTACTTCGACCGGAGCACGGCCGTTGCAACGGGCTTGCTCATCGGCTTCGTCGCGGCCTCGTTCGTCCACTTCGAGTTGCCTGCGGTCGCGGTCTATCTAGCGACCACGCTTGGCGTGGTCATCTTCTTCCACGACCGCAAGCATCCCACACGCATGCTGCTGACCGGCGGCGCGGCTGGTCTCTTTGCGGCCGCCGTCCTGCTCAGCCTGGAGCTGTCTCTCGGCGCACGAATGGACCTGATCGCAGACATCGAAAAGCTACAGAACTCGGTGATCTTGTCGATAGTGGCTTCCGGCGTCCTAGCCGGTGTCCTGGCGGTCCTGCTGCAGCGCCTCGCCACCGCCGCGCTGGGCGTCGTCACGCGCGACCGCTTGGTGGAGCTCACCGACGTCGACCATCCGCTCCTTCAAAAAATGGCGCAAGAAGCGCCCGGTTCCTGGCAGCATGCCCGTGCCATGGCCAACCTGGCCGAGGGGGCGGCCGCCGCCATCGGCGCCGACGCCCTTCTCACGCGCGTGGGCGCCTATTTTCACGACCTCGGAAAAACGATCCAGCCGAAGTATTTCGTCGAGAACTTGGAGCCCGGCGAACAAACGCCCCATGAGGCGCTCGGACCCGACGTGAGCGCCGATGCAATCATGGCCCACGTCGTCGAGGGTGCGCGGATCCTGCGGGAGGGGGGCATTCCCGAACCCGTTGTCGAGTTTGCCTACACACATCACGGCACGAGCGTGATCGAATACTTCTGGCACAAGTGCCTCGAAGAAGGGAACCCCAAGGGCCTTTCGGACGGGGCATTCCGATACCCGGGCATGCGGCCGCGCAGCAAGGAAACGGCCATTTTGATGCTGGTGGACTCCATCGAAGCCGCCGCCCGCACTGTCGATGAGCCCAACCGCGACAAGTTCGACGCCATCGTTCAGCGCGTGATGCACGTGAAGCTACGGCAAGGCCAGCTCGATGAATCCGGGCTGAGCATGGAAGACATTCGTGTACTGGAAGCGTCTCTCGTAGACACGCTGTGCAACGCCTACCACAACCGGATCAAGTACCCGTGGCAGAGCCAGAAGAAAGAAGGCGACACGCCTTTGCCGATCCCGGGTGTAGCGACCGAAAAGGATGTCGCCCGGGAGCGAAGTAGCCGTGAGTCGACGACGCTCTAGAGCCCAGCAGCGCTGGGCCATCGGCTGGCTCCTGCTCTTGCTCTGCATGGCTTGCGACGCGCTCGGCAATCCACCGCAACGAGTCACGCCGCCCGAGATCTGGGTCGAAGGAGACAAAAAGGTCACCACGACGAGCCAATCTTTCTCCGACTCCGCCACCATACAGCGCCTGCTCGACGAAGGTCTGGGTGAGCTAGATTACGTCGACCCTAAGCTCCGCGATACGGAGACCCTCACCCTGGTCACCGCAGTCCCAGGCCTTCGGGAACGCTGGCGGCGGGTCCCCGCGGAGTTGGTGACTCTGTTCGAGTTCGCCAACGGCCGGAAGATCGAGCGACGCTGGTGGGGTGAGCCGGGCAAGCAGAAATGGAAGGCGGCGTTCGCGCTTCCCGAGCCCCCCAAACGCGCGGTCACGGCCTTGGCACCAGGAGGCCGGCGGCGGTCTCCTTGACGTACGGAAACTCCTCGATCGAACGCCCCGATTCGCGGAACTCATCGATCGACTCCAAAAAGCCCTGTGCAACGTCTGGGTCAAACTGATTGCCACCACAGCGCTCGATCTCGGCAATGGCGATCTCGTGCGTCAAGGCTCGGCGATACGCCCGGTCGCTGGTCATCGCGTCATAGGTGTCGGCCACGGAGATGATTCGGGCCAGCAATGGAACGTCGTTGCCCTTGAGGCCGAGCGGATAGCCCAAACCGTCCCAGCGCTCGTGGTGAAGGTGAACACCCGGGATCAGCGGGTGGAGGAACTCGATCGGCTCGAGAATGTCCCGGCCATACTCCGGATGCTTCTTGAAGACGCCGTATTCTTCGTGCGAAAGCTTACCGGGCTTGTTCAGGTTCATGACGCAGCCGATCTTGCCGATGTCGTGCATCAGCGCGGCCTGCCGCACGATTTCGATCAGGTTGTCGTCGAGCCCAAGCTTGATCGCCAGAATCTGCGCATAGGCAGCCACGCGCGCCGAGTGACCGGCGGTGTAACGGTCCATCTTGTCGATCGCGCTGGCCAGCCCCCGAATCGTCTGCTTGAAAGTCGACTGCAAGTCCTCGAAGAGGCGTGCGTTCTCGATCGCGGCTGAGGCCCGGTCCGCCATCGTGTGAAGTAGCTTACGCTGCCCCTCGTCAAAGCGCTTGCCCACCGAATAACTCATGCCGCACAGAAAGCCGATGGTTGCCCCACGAGCCCGCAGCCGCGCGACCGCCAACGAGAGTGGCTTGGGGTCTTCTTCGATGTTCTCGAAAAACGGCCAGCATCGTTCGCCGTGCTCGAGCAGAGCGTCGTGCTGCCCGAAGTGCGCTTTCAGAGCGGGCACGCTCGGCACATCCGGCGCCCGTCTGAGTCGGAAGCTCGGGTTGAGCTCCACCGTGCGGCGATAGAAGCTCCCATAGCCATCGGCCAGCAATACCGCCACGACATCGGAGTCGACCTCGTGGATCGCTGCCTCGCTCAGCGTGTGCACGACCTGCTCGAGAGACAGGCTCGCCGAGATGGCCTCACTGACCTTATAGAGGGAGAGCGCTTCCTTCAGTCGAAAGTTCTCCGCTTCCAGTCGCTGCTTCTCGAGACCACGGCGGATCGTCTGTACGACCTCTTCCACCTTGAACGGCTTGAGCACGTAGTCGTACGCGCCTTTCTTCATCGCATCGATGGCCGTCTCGACGGTTCCGAAGCCCGTCATGATGATGGTCACCACGTGTGGCGTGTGCTTGCGAATGGCGGCGAGCAGCTCGAGCCCACCCATGCTGGGCATCTTCAGGTCGCTGAGGACCAAATCGAAACGCTGGCGGGACAGCTCGACGAGCGCCGCACCGCCGTCTTTGGCCGTTCGCACATAAAAGCCCTCCATCGCCAGGAAGTCCGCGAGAATTTCGCGAATGACTTCCTCGTCGTCGACGACGAGAATTTTGGGAACATCTTCGGCGGGTGCACCGCTCATCGGATCCGAACTCCGCTACTACTCCCCTTTGGAGTACCGTGTCAACGGCGAGCGCGCCAGGATTTGCTGATGGAATCGCGCTTTGGTAGAGCAGTACGGTAGAGTCTAGTGCGTGGACGCCTTCCCAGCATCGCGGCAGCATTTTACGTCCCGATGGCCGCTGCGGCGCTCATTTGGCTTTGGGTTCGTGGCGCAGGCGCGCCTTGGTCTTCGAGCAGTCATTGGCTGCAAGCTTCCTATGGAGCGCGTCTTCTCCTATCCTTGAGCGCTGGGCTTTTTCTGGCCCTGCTCACGGTCGCCGTGACACCGCTCCTGGTGAAGCGAACCGATTGGGCCGCCAGGCTGCATACAGAGTTTCGCTCCGCGATTGGGACGCTTTCCGTGAAGGAGATTTGGCTGCTCGCGCTGATGTCGGGGCTTGCCGAAGAGCTGTTCTTTCGCGGAGCGCTGCAGCCCGTCGTCGGAGTCTGGCTCGCCTCGCTCATCTTTGGCGGCGTCCATGTAGGTCCGAGTCGCCTGTACCTGCCTTGGACCCTCTGGGCATTTGTGATGGGTCTCCTGTTTGGCTTGATCTACGCGTCTACCGGCGTGCTCTGGGGTGCGATCTTGGCGCATGTGACCATCAATCAGCGGAACATGCGATTCATCCAACGTCACGATCCGGCCCCTCCTTGAGAGCTCAGCGGGAGCTCGAACGTAATCGTGAATGCGTTTCGATTGACGGAGCGGACGACGATCTTTAACCTGATCAGACACCCGGCACCCGTCGAATACTGAGCATCCGAAGCCTTGGAAACCGATATCAAGACGAGGGTCACCCCCCTCCAAGAGCTGAGTCTTCCGAAGAGTAGTGGCCAGGACTGCCTGGTGATCATCTACACCTCGGACTCCCGCCAACTGGGCAAGAGATACTCGCTGGCCGATGGGCCTCTACTCCTGGGGCGCGGCAGTGAGAGTAGTCTGATGTTGCCGAACGACAGCGTGTCCAGACGCCACGCACGCGTCGAGAGCCGTGGGGATGCCTATTTCATCGTTGACCTGGCTTCAACCAACGGCACCTACGTCAACGACGAGCCCGTGACGGACCACCCTTTGAGACGGGGCGACCAGATCAAGATCGGCGACACGATTCTCAAGTTCCTGAGCGGAATGGATCTCGAATCGCAGTACCACGAAACCATCTACCGGATGACCATTGTCGACGGTCTCACCGGCGTCCACAACAAGCGCTACCTCACCGACACACTCGACCGCGAGATCCCGCGGGCACAGCGACACCAGCGCCCGCTCGCACTTGCGATGCTCGACATCGACCACTTCAAGCATGTGAACGACACCTTTGGTCATCTCGCCGGTGACTACATCCTGAAAGAGATTGCTCAGCTCCTTCGGAGCCGGCTTCGTCCAGACGATATCGTCACGCGTTACGGAGGCGAGGAGTTCGCCATCGTGCTTCCCGAAACGGAGCTCGAGGGAGCCGTCCAGATCACCGATCAGCTGCGCACCATGATCGAATTCGAGCGTTTCCACTTCGAGGACGAGCACATCCGGGTCACGCTCTCGGGCGGCGTCTGCCAGCTCACCGCGGGAGCGACGACACATACCTTTTTGAATGCCGCGGACGTGCAGCTCTACCAGGCCAAGCGCGGCGGGCGCAATCGCATCTGCTCCTAGCCTCTACAGTAGCGAACGAGCGTGCTAGCCTCCCGGGCTGATGAAGAACATCGCCGAAGCCCTGCGTGTGATGATGGCTGGCCTGGGTCCCCTCGGAGAGGAAGAAGTCGCGCTGACGGAGGCCGCGGGACGCCATCTCGCAACCGACATCACCGCAGCGTTCGATTCTCCCGCCTTCGACAACAGCGCCATGGACGGGTACGCGGTACGCGCTCACGAGGTCGCGGGCGCCTCGAAGGACACCCCAATCAAGCTCCACGTCCGCGGCGAATCACGAGCCGGCGGCGCCCCACCCGCTCCGCTGCGCGCAGGAACGGTCTGCCGCATCTTCACCGGGGCCGCCATGCCCGACGGCGCCGACGCCGTCGTCATCCAGGAGGACACGGAACGAGATCAGGATGAGGTGCGAATCTTCGAAGCGTCTCCTCCGGGTCAACATGTTCGCAACCGGGGCAGCGATCTGGCTGCTGGGGATCCGATGCTCAGGCGCGGAGACCGTTTGTGGCCCGGGGAGATTGGCTTGCTCGCCAGCCAGAACCTCGCACGGGTCCCCGTGTACCGGCGTCCGAGGGTGGCCTTGGTGTCGACCGGCGACGAGCTACGCCCGGTCGGTGCCACACTCGAGCCTGGAACCATCGTCAACTCCAACAGCTACGTCCTGAAGGAAATGCTGAGTCAGCTGGGCGTGATCCCTGTCTGCCTTCCGATCGCCCCGGACGAGCCCAGGGCCATCCGCGCATCCCTCGAACACGCGCTGAAGTCCGATGTCGTCATCACCACGGGAGGGGTGTCGGTCGGAACGTACGACTACATGCATCAGGCTTTTCGAGATCTGGGCGTCGAGCTCGATTTGTGGAAGGTGCGCATCAAGCCGGGTAAGCCGATTGCGTACGGTCGGTACGAAGGGAAGCCCGTGTTCGGGCTTCCGGGCAATCCGATGAGCGCGATGATCACCTTCGAGATTCTAGTCGCGCCTTGTTTGCGCAAGATCCTCGGGGATCCGAAACCTCATCCTCAGCCGGTCCGGGCACGACTCAAAGCGGACTATCGACGACGACCGGGCCGCGTGGAAATCGCCCGCGCCACGGTCACCCTAGAGGGCGAAGAGCTATGGGTCGGCCTCCACCGGCATCAGGGTAGCGGCTCGCTGTCCTCGTTCGTCGGTGTCAACGCGCTAGCCATTCTTCCAGCGGACCGCTCGGAGCTCTCGGCTGGAGAGCTCGTCCAGACGATCCTTTGGGGTGCCGGACTGACTGGGGCGGACTCGTTTTTCGAGCGCCTTCAATAGGTGTTTCGCTCGTCGTATCGGCCACTTTCACGTTCACTTCTTGACTACCTGGCCGTGATCATTATGCTCGCGCTCCCTTAATGTCAGAGGGCCAGACCATGAAGAAGACCGATCTCAAGCGCTTCCGAGAGATCCTCGAGGAGAAGCGGGGCGCCGTGATTCGGCGTGCCGAGGAGACTATCGCCAAGGATATGACCCTCGACTCAGCCGAGCTCCCAGACGAGATGGACCTGGCGTCCAGCGAGTACATGCAGTCCTTCACTTTCCGGCTCCGCGGCCGCGAACGAGTCTTTCTCCAGAAGATTGAGAAGGCGCTGAAAAAAATCGAAGAGGGTGAATTCGGTGTCTGTGAGGAGTGCGAGGAGCCGATCAGCCTGAAGCGGCTCGAGGCGCGCCCAGAGACCGAGCTCTGTATCCGTTGCAAGGAAGACCAGGAACGGAACGAACGCGACTTCGCCTAGGCGCTTTCCCTAAGGCATCGCGGCGTCGTTGGACCGACTGCTAGGGGATCCCGGCCGCCCGTGGATTCCAGGCTCTGCTCCCGTATGTCCGGTGCTACTAGGCCGGGTGTGCCGGTGGCTCGGCCAGCTCCCCCGAAGGCCGAGGCTGAGGCAGCACGATGGTGAATGACGTGCGCCCCGGCTCGCTGTCGACCGAAACCGTGCCGTTGTGGTCTTCAATGATGCTGTGCACGATGGCTAGACCGAGTCCTGTCCCGCCTTGCTTGCCGTGCGTGGTGAACGACTCGAACAATCGCTCTCGGATCTCTTCCGAAATACCGGGGCCGTCGTCCGAAAACTTGAGGATGAGGTTTCCCTCGTCGGAGCGGTCGACCTCCAGCGTGCAATTGCCACCGTGGTCGCCGATCGCCTCGGCCGCGTTGCGAGAGAGGTTGTGGAAGACACGCTGAATCTTCTCTTCGTCGAACTGTGCGACACCTCGGTCGCGAAGGATCACCTCGAGCTGAACGCCACGCTCGGCCAAGTCGGGCTTGAGCTGCTCGGCAAGCTCTTCGAAGAACTTGTGAAGGTACACCCTGCGAATGAGTATACGGCGTTCGCCTTTCGCAAACGCCAAGGTTTCACCCATCATCGTCTTCAAGAGCTGGACCTGCCGGCGAATGCTGTCCGCGAGCTCGCCCCGCTTCGCTTCATCGTCTTCCTGAACCAGGAGCTGCGTGTAACCGGAGATGATCGTGAGGGGGGTCTTGAGGTCGTGCAGCATGCTCGACAGAAAGCGGCCTAAGGTCGTGAGCCGTTCCTGTCGGGCCTTGTCGGCGCGCGAACGAGCCTGCTCGATCGCCGTCGAAACATGGCCCGCGATCACCGTGGCCATCTTCAGGTCGGCATCCGTGAAGGAGGCCGCACCCCCAGCCTTGTTCAGAAGCTGTAAGGCGCCCGTGCCGTCGTCCCAGCGCAAGGGCACGCACAGCACAGACTTCGGGTGATAACCAACCTGGTCCGAGATGTGGCTCGAGTGCCGGGCGTCGCGCTCGACGTCATTGACGACCTGGGGTTTGCCGTGCCGAACGACCCAGCCGGAAATCCCCTTCCCCGCCTTGATCTTCATTCGCTTCACGCGGTCTGGGTCACCGCCCACGGCCGCGCGGAAGGTCAGGTCCCCCGTGTACTCGTCGGCCAGGAGAATCGCAGCCGCCTCCGCATCGACCGCCCGCATGGCCCGTGCGAGGACGCCCGCGAGCAAGTCGTCGAGTTCGAGCGCGCTGGCCGCCACGAGTGTGATCTCGAATAGGACGTCGAGCTCCTGGATTTTGCGCTCGAGCTGCTCCTTGGTCTCGAGCAGCTCGATGTTCTTGCCGACGACGGACAGAAAGAGCTTGCTGTTCTCGATGGAGACCGCTGCATGACTGGCGAGCGCTGAGAGCAAGGCTTCGTCATCGACCGTGAAGTGCCCGTGATGCTTGTTCAGCACTTGGACGACGCCAATCGTGCGTCCGTGCTGGTTCTTCATCGGCACGCAGAGGGTGGACCGGGTTCGGTAGCCGGTCCGGCGATCCCATTCAGCATCGAACCGCACGTCTTGATAGGCATCCTTGATGTTCAAGGGCGTCCCGGTCCTGGCCACCGCGCCCGCCAAGCCCTCACCCAGCTTGAGCCGAATCTCGTGCACCTCTTTGCCCTGCACGACCTTCGACCACAGCTCGTCCGTGTCCTCATCGAGCAGGTAAAGGGTTGAGCGGTCAGCCTCCACGACCTCGGAGATCCGGTCCAGAATGGTCTCCAGCAGCTCGCCTAGATCGAGGGTCGAGCCGAGGGCCGTGCTGATATCCTGCAGAGCACGCAGCTTCGCGCGCTCGCGGTCCAAGATACCCTGCAGGCGTGACGCTTCACCCCGCTCTGGATCCCCGTTCGACACCATTCTCGAAGAGTCTCCCCCCAATTGGGGTACTCGTGCAACGCAATAGGGAGTGGGGCTATTCCCCCTGCCTCAGCTCGGCATAATCCCCCATGCGAACGGCCCGAGTCGCATGCTCTAGCCACACCGCGGTCGTCTTGGGACGAACGTTCACGGCCCGTCCCACGGCCACGATTTCCCAAGGATAATGCTCCGGTGCCTTCGGAAGCTTGACCGTGGTCTCGACCTCGCGGCCAATGCTGCGTTCCGCCGATCGCCGCCACTCGTCACCCTGACGCACGATGTAAAACCGGTTGCCAACCTTCACCCCGTTTTCGGAACCCCGATCGACGAAAACCATCTGGTTGGTTGCCGGCAGCTTCCTTGGATACAGGCTGGCGACGACCTGGGCACGAAGCGATTGTTGCGCCGGCACCACATTGACCCACTGAAAGCTCCGCTTCATCGGCGCAATCTTGTAACCACGCTCGATGGGTTCGAGACTCTGGACGATGATGCCGCGGCCCACCTGTCGCTGCACGTCGTAGTCCATGAGACGCACCTCGCCCATGATGCGGACCAGCGTCCCCTTCTCGTCCGGTTCACGCTCGGCGTGCTCTATCTTGCGGTAGATGGTGTAAATCGCGCCAACGTTCGGCTTCGCGCCTTCTTCGAGGCGGATGTATACCATGTCGGTATCCGCCATGAGCATGTGCTCTTCGTTGGCCGCGATGATGTACCCGGCCTCCTGAAGCGCGTCCTCATCGAGAAAACCATACTCGGTGAGGAATATGGCCCCGCGGCCATAGGCGCCGCCGATCGGTCTACGGCCCGGTTGCAGGTCGACGTAGACGTCCTCGCCCGCCGGCCGCAAGTAGATCGTCGCGCCGGGATAGATCCAGTGCGGGTTCGTAATGTGGGGATTGTAAGACCAGACCTGCGGCCACTTGTAAGGATCTCCGTAGTACCGCTGCGTGATGTCCCAGAGCGTGTCCCCGTCCACGACCGTATGCGTCGCGGGCACGGCCACCCTTTGCCCTCCCGTCACCGCGGTGTTTCGACTGGCAACCTCGTTGGCGTCCTGCGCAACGGCCGTGCTCACCAGGAGCCACAGTGCCGCACTCATCCATCCCACACGCTTCATGATGCGTCCTCCCGCGCCGCCAAACGCGCTGCTGCGGTATCCGGGAACTGTTCCCGGACCTGTTTGAAATAGCCTCGCGCACGTGCCGAGTCGCCGCGTTTGAGGTGAATCAGTCCCATGCGATAGAGCGCATCCGGTAGCTTGTTGCCATGGGGATATTGCTTTTGCATGCGTTCGAAGTCTTGAAGGGCGGCTCGGTCTCGCCCCTGCAGGAAGCGGATTTCGCCGCACCAGAAGAGCGCGTTGTCCGCATACGGATGGTCGGGATTCATCTTTAGGAAATCGGTAAACACCAGCAGCGCCTCGTCGAACTGCTGGCCCCGGACGAGGCTCAGGCCGCGTCGATAGCTCTGCACACGCTCGTCGCTTTCGGAAACGACGGCTTCGTCAAAGGAGGGAAGATCCGCGACGCCGTCGGTGACCGTGAGCTTTTCGCCAGCGGCGTCACCGTAGATTCGGAGAAGGACCCGGGGCTCGTCGCTGGCTTCTGCCGTCCGAGACGGAGCTTCACTGGACATGGCGCGATCGGGCCGCGGGTCGGAGTCGAATCCCGAGTTGGACGCGGTCTGCTTGGATTGTGCTGACCCGCGCGGCGGCGCGCAGCGCTCGGGCGCCTGGGACGCAGCACGGGCGAACGCCAACTGACCCCGGAGCATTCGAATCTCCTCAGCCTGCTGCTCGGCTTGCGCTCGCAGCGCGACCGTGTCCGCTTCTTTTTGAGCTTCCGTGGCTTTGACCTGAGCGGGATCGACGGGCGCAGAGTGCACACCCGCCGAACCGCAACCGAAAGCCGCTGCCAGGCTGACGACAGTAAGAAGCCGCTTCACGCTTATCCCCACGTGGATCGTAGGGACGGAAGCGCAGCAAGGTCAAAAAAATGCGGGCTAGCTCCAGGTCCCAAGTTCCCGAAATCGCTTGTATCGTTGGTCGATGAGCGCCTCGGCGGACAGCGGTCGCAGCGCGTCCAAATTCTTCCGGATGTGCTCGGCCAAAATCGAGGCCGCCTCCTGCGGGCAACGATGCGCGCCGCCGACGGGCTCTGGAACCACCTCATCCACGACTCCGAGCCGCTTGGCGTCTGACGCCAGCAGCTTGAGCTGGGCCGCAGCCTCGGGTGCCCGCCCCCCATCTCGCCACAGGATCGAGGCACAGCCCTCGGGGGTAATCACGCTGTAGGTGGCGTACTCGAGCATGAGCACGCGGTTGGCCACGCCAATCGCCAGGGCCCCGCCGGAGCCCCCTTCGCCAAGGACCACCGCGATGGCGGGAACCCGCAAATCACTCATCGACCACAGGGACTGCCCGATGGCTTCGGCCTGTCCACGCTCTTCCGCGCCCAGGCCTGGATAGGCCCCCGGCGTATCGATGAAGGTGAGCACGGGACGGCCGGCACGAGAGGCAAGCTCCATCACGCGGATCGCTTTCCGGTATCCCTCGGGATGGGCCATGCCGAAGTTACGGAACGCCTTGTCCTTGGCAGTGCGGCCCTTCTGATGGCCAACAACAGCCACGATTTCGCCATTTAGACGACCAAAACCAGAAATGATCGCAGGATCGTCACGAAAGCTGCGGTCGCCGTGAAGCTCGACGAAGTCCTCGATCAGCATCTCGATGTAGTCACGCATATACGGCCGATCTGGATGCCGGCTGAGCTGCACCTTCTTCCACACGTCCAGGTCGGCGAAGAGCTCTCGGGTGAGCTCATCGGTCTGTGCCTGCAGCGCGCGAATCTGCTCCTCGATGGCTTCGGCTTCTGGCCCCCCTCTTTCCGTCAGCGCCTTGAGCGTGGCGATCCGCTCCTCGAGCTCGACCAGGGGGGTTTCAAAGTCTAGGTGGGCCATACTTCTGTTCGCTTCGCATATCTGTGAACCCTGGCAAGCGCTCGGCGTCGGTCGAAGTCAGGAGCGCTGAACTCAGCCGAGACAAGACCGAAAAGGCTCGCACGACACGGACGCCTTGTGGGCTAGCTTCGACGGCGGACGCGCTCGATGCATCAACGATTTTCTCATCATCGCATCACCTCAGTCGTTCGGACGAGCGCTAGCTCCGTCGCGCCAAGGCTCCTTCAACGAGGTCCGTTTTGTGTCAAGGGTTGTGCATTGTGCAATTGTCCATGGAATTAGACTCACACACTGCACCTCACCCCATCCGTCACCCCCTAATTTCGCTCAGCTCCCTAAGCTGGCGCGGAGCGCTCTGGCTTGCCCTGGTTCTCGGCTCGTTGGCGTCCTCGGGATGCAAAAAGACCAGTACCGGCAAGGGCGCCGAAATCCCAGGTTCGAACGAAGAATGCTTCGTGTACACGACGAAGGACAGAGAGTTCAAGTACATGACGCAGCAGGCCCGGGTGGAGACGCTCTGGCATGATGAGTGGACCTCGCGCTACGGGGAAACGCTGCCCGAGCCGCTACCCAATCCGGTCCACTGGCAGCACCCGAGACTCGGGCGGAAGTACGCCTCGACGATGCACGAGGACAGCTTCGCCAGCGATGTCAGCGTCAATTCGGGCCCGATTCCGAGCGATGCGAACGTGGAGTACTTCCACGTTCTCGAGAAGGGGACGAAGCTCTCGGGCATGTCGCCGTTCTACACCTTCCTCGACGACGACACGATGCTGACGATTTCCTTTGGGCGCGATGCGGCCACGCTCCTCGTGGTCGACATCTCGGACGAAGCCACGATACTCGACAGCGTGTCAATTCCCGGACGCGGGAGCAAGGTGTTCGATCTCATCGGCAAGGGTGGCCGCCTAAAGGTCTTCAGAGACACCTCCGGGGGTGCGTACTCCTACGTGGACGCCAAGGGCGACGTGTACGTGCCTGGCGCGGACAACACGATCATCCGCATCCCGGTTCGTGATCGGAAAATCGTTCGGGATCAGATGGTGCTCATCGATCTCAACCGTGAAGTCAGCAAAGGCGACTGGATTGACGACGCCCTGGACCGCCCTGACAACGTGCTCACCGCCATCATGCCCGACTCGGAAGGCCGAGTGTGGTTCACGACCAAGTACGGCGTCATCGGCGTGGTAGACCTGCAGTTCAAGGGCACCTGTCCGGAGGTCTACACGACGGCGGTGATCTACCACGCGTTTTCCGACAAGGTCCGGCGGTACTTCGACGAGCTCCCTGAAGGGGCGGAGGAGTTCATGCAGCGCGAGCAGGAGGTCGCGCAAGCAGGAGGCGTCGACGAACTCGCCGAGCTGCGCCGAGAGGGCGTCAAGATCTTCCAGGTCGAAGACGAGCCTTTTGAGCAGATCCAGAACTCCTTTTCCGTCGGTCCCGATGGCATCTACATGGTCACGAATGTGGCGCTCTACAAGTTCCGCTTCAACGACGAGGAGAAGCGCATCGAGTTAGACCCGAAGTGGGCCGCCAACTATGCCGAGGGCGACCTGGTGTACGACAACGACCGCCAGATCAAGCCAGGGCATCTGAACAACGGAAGCGGCACCACGCCGACCCTCGTGGGCGACCGTTTCGTCGCGATCGTCGACAACGCCCCGGAACAAGTCAATCTGCTGGTGTTCCGTCAAGAGGATGGCACGCTAGTCAGCAAGTTGCCCCTCTTCGAGCCTGGGGCCGGGGCTGTCGAGAACTCCGTGGTCGCCTACGAGAATAGCCTCCTCGTCGGAAACACCTACGGCTTCACGGATCCTTTCAAAGAGAACCCGACGCCAGGCGGCATCATGCGGTTCGACTACGACGAGGACAAAGGTGAGTACCTACGTCTCGAGGGTTGGCCCGCCACCGGCCACTTCGACGCAAAGACCGCTACACCGAAGCTATCGACAGCCCATGGTCTCTTCTACGCGTACACCCGGGACATGAGCGAGGAAGACCACCGCGACTGGCAGCTCACGGCCGTCGACTTCCGTACCGGCTGGCGCGTATTCAGCATCAAGGGAATCTTCAATCCGAAGGAGTTCGACGACAACGTCTCCGGGCTTGTCAAGCGAGTTACGTTGGGGAAGCCGCACTACGACCGCAAGGTGTTCAACAACATCTGGGGCACCTTCTCGTTCGGCCCGGACAACAGTATCTTCATCGGCACGTATCGCGGCTACGTGCGATTCTCATCTGCCGCCGAGCTTCCGGGGACATCCGAAACGAAGTCCGTCAGCGCGACCGAGCCCGCCGAGGCAGCGTCGCGCGAAACTGAATCGGCCCCTCAATAGACGAACGCCCCTGAGGGAAACGGTCCATTCAGGGACGTACGTCAGCAGCCAAGCGACTCAATCGTCCTTACGCCCGTAAGCGATCAGCGTCACTTTGTCCTTGTCCTTTTTCTTGTACTTGACCGTGATGCGCCTGATCGCGCTCTTGAGCGCCAGGCCCACGTTGATCGGGCGGGTTTCCTTGCCGTCTCGAAGCTTGGCGAGGTACTCGATTTTTTGGTCGTCGCCGAGAGTGAACTCGATCTTCACCTCTTTGAGATCCACGTCACCGCCTTCGGCTTTGAACTTGATGAATCGGTAGCGACCTTCACCGGCGCCCACACGGAAGGAGCTCTGCCCTTCCTTCTTGTCGAGCTTCTCTTTGCCGATCTTCTCCCAGTCCTTCGCGACGGCGGTCGACACGGGGACGGAGCACAGTGCAATGGCCAAAATGAATAGGACCGTCAGGCTTCTCATGGGCTCTCCTAAATTTTACAAGCTCGCCAATCCTACGATCCTCCTCTCGGAAAATCGAGGCGCAGGCCCCCATCTAGAATGCCCGTTGGCGACTAATCCGCTAGGCCGCGGACCTCGAAGACGCGCAGCGGCTTTGCCTTGCCTTTCAGCTTGGCTTCAGGGAGCTCCTGCACATCGAAGGCGTTCCCGAGCTGGGCTAAGGTTGGCTCGCTGATGAGGATCTGACCGGGCCGGGCTATCGCGCAGAGCCGCGCGCCCGTGTTCACCGGATCACCGATGACCGTGTACTCCATCGCCTGGCTGCTCCCGATGTAGCCCGCGACGACCTCCCCGGTGTTGATCCCAACTCCGATTTCGAAAGGCGGAACCTCGCTACCGGCGCGCTCTTCGTTGAACGCGACCAGTGCCTCTTGCATCTGCAACGCCGCCGTCACCGCGCGAACCGGATCGTTCGAGTGAGACACCGGCGCGCCGAAAAGGGCCATGATCTCGTCGCCGACGAACTTGTCCAGGGTTCCCTCATGAAGGAAGACAATCTCGACCATGCGCTCGAAATACGCGTTGAGCGCCTCGACGACCGCTTGCGGGCTCGAGGCCTCTGCCAAGGAAGTGAACCCTCGAATGTCTGCGAACAAGACGGTCGTCTCGCGCAGCTCCCCGCCCTGGGCCACCTCGACCGCGCCGGAGAGAACTTGCTCGGCGATGGCCGGGGAAAGCAAACGGCGGAAGCGTTCGCGCGTCACCGCTTCACGCTCGAGCTGCTTGGCGTAGAGTGTGTTCTGAATGGCCACCGCGGCTTGGCTAGCCACCGTCTCGAACAAAGACAGGTCCTTTTCCGTGAATGCGTGGGTCGCGATCCGAGAATCGAGCATCATGGCGCCTAGAACATCACCGCCGTGAATGAGCGGCACGCACATCGTGGAACGAATCCCTTGCATGATGATGGACTGGGCCCCGCGAAATCGAACGTCGGCTGCGGCATCATGAGAAAGCACCGCCTCTTTGTCGGCGAGGGCAGTTTCTAGAACGGTGCGCGACACCACGAGTTCCTGCTCACTGCCGCCCTCCTCCTTCATCAGGAGCGCACAGGGCTCGATGTTGCCCTGCTCGTCGTAAAGCAGAACGACCCCGCGATCCGCGGGGACAAGCCGCAAGGCCACGTCGAGAAGCTTGTTACAGACGGTGACGATGCTGGACTCGATCCCGATGGCCTTCATGACCTCGTAGCTGGCCCGCAGCTTCTCGTAGTCGCGCCGGAGGCTTCGCTCCTCTTCGATCAGCTCCTCGGCGACGAAGGTCTTGTCGTCGGAGACGGAGATCTTGGAGCGAATCAGCGGGCCAGTGCTACCCGTGTCATCGAGCTTGAGGCGCCGCGCATCGGTCGAAGCCTCGTCGGCGAACAGCATAGGCAGCCACGGCCGAACGGACGCGGGATCGAAGTGAAACGTAATGGTGGTCGAACCGATGCTGATTTCATCGCCAGACGCGAGAAAGCTCTCGTTCACCCGCTCGCCGTTGAGGAACGTGCCGTTGAGCGACTCGAGGTCCCGGAGCACGTAGCGACCGTTCACCAAGTCGATGTGGCAGTGCTCCTTGCTCACCACCTGGTCGAGTACCTGATGTGTATTGGCCGGGTGGCGCCCCAAGGTGTTGTGCCGAAAGAGCTTTCGCTCGGACCGCCCCCGTGGCCCGTGGATCGTGATTCGAGCCATTTTGCTCCATCACCAGGCTACAAGGGCCGGCCGCGGCCCGCAAAGGGCGTTTGTGCTCAGCTCGGGTCGCTGGCGCGATTTTCCGCGATGAATTCCTCGACCGCTCCCCTCACCGGGCGCGCAAAGTAGACCCTCTGCGCAGCGATCTCCCGGAGCGCAGTGACCGAGGGCCGGTTCTTGCTGTACACCAGGCTCGGAGCCCCCTTGACGAGCTGACGGGTTCGCCGCGAGGCGAGAACCACCAGAGCAAAGCGGTTTTCCTCGTGTTCCAAGCAGTCTTCGACGGTAACGCGTGCCATTGCCGCGGGACGCTAGCAGGCTGCCACAGCCGCGGCAAATCCATGCTGGGGCCAAGGGGAAGGTCGGGGCCTTGATCCCCCAACCCTCTTGCTAATTGGAGGCTCCTTCGCCGCCAAGCTGAACCCCGGCGCGCTGGAGCGCGCGGGCCAGCTTGGCAGACCCCGTTCGTCGCCAGCGACGGTACATGCGTAGGATCGCATCGGGTCGGTCCGGTGCTGGCTCCTCGAAAACCTCGGTTAGCACCCGCGCGATGGCCTCGAAATGGCTCCTCAGCTTGGGATACACCTGCTGGAAGGGCTCCGCGGAAAAGGCCGCCAAGACCCCGGCTGTCCCGTAAGCGTGCCTGCCCAGCCAGGCCACATAGTCTGTCGTCACCCCGCGGCGCTCGAGCGCCTCTGGGAAGAGCCCACAGCTGTAAAGCGCGGTATCCCCTACCCGGCGCAGGCAACGGAACCGCTCCCGGGGGTCCTCGAGCCCCTCGGCCTGAGCGACCTCGTAGCAAAGAGGGGCCGAGGTGACGCCCTGTGCGTCGGTCCGCCCGAAGCGAACTAGCATCTCCACCAAGTAGTGCTCGGTGTGCCGGTCCGCTTGGAAGGCGGCGCGGCTCTGGGCGAGCTGAAGACGCTCGTAAAAGTAGCCTTCCAGTGTCGCGCGCTCGGTGACGCCCATCGGCTGATACTACTGACTGGACCTGGTCGGGATCAATCCGCACTTTGGCGCGAATATCGGGTCCGACCGCAAAAAATGGCCAAAAAGCCCCAAAGCACAGTTGACTCCACCGCCACCAAGGTTAACTTGCCGCGGTCATCAGCACTCTCACTCAGGGAGTGCTAAGGGGGCCATCTAATCAATCACGCCCCCAAACGGAGGAAATCAATGGGAATTCGTCCATTACACGACCGCGTTTTGGTCAAGCGGGTCAAGGAAGAAGAAACGACGAAAGGCGGAATCATCATTCCTGATACCGCCAAAGAAAAGCCTATCGAGGCCAAGGTCGTTGCCGTCGGGAACGGCAAGCTCCTCGAAAGCGGAGAGGTTCGTAAGCTCGCCGTGAAGAAGGGCGACCTCGTCCTCTTCGGCAAGTACGGCGGAACTGAAGTGAAGATTGAAGGCGAGGAGCACCTGATCCTCCGCGAGGACGACATCCTCGGAATCATTGAATAGGAGACTGTAGGAAATGGCTGCAAAGGAAATCATATTTGATACCGCTGCACGTGATCGCATCCTCGCCGGCGTCAACGCCCTGGCGAACGCGGTCAAGGTCACGCTGGGCCCCAAGGGTCGCAACGTCGTGATCGAAAAGAGCTTCGGCGCACCGACCGTCACCAAGGACGGCGTCACGGTTGCGAAGGAAATCGAGCTCTCTGACAAGTTCGAGAACATGGGCGCTCAGATGGTTCGCGAAGTCGCCTCCAAGACGAGCGACGTCGCGGGTGACGGCACCACCACGGCCACCGTGCTGGCGCAGGCTATCTTCCGCGAGGGCAGCAAGATGGTCGCTGCGGGTCACAACCCGATGGAGATCAAGCGAGGCATCGACGCCGGCGTCAAGGCCGTCATCGGTCGTCTCCAGAAGCTCTCCAAGGCCACCAAGGACCCAAAGGAGATTGCCCAGGTCGGCACCATCAGCGCCAACGGTGACAGCACCATCGGTGAGATCATCGCTGAGGCGATGGAGAAGGTCGGCAAGGAAGGCGTCATCACCGTCGAAGAGGCCAAGGGTCTCGAGACCGAGCTCGACGTCGTCGAAGGCATGCAGTTCGACCGTGGCTACCTCTCCCCGTACTTCGTGACGGACTCGGAGCGCATGGTCTCGGAGCTCGAAGATCCCTACATCCTCATCTGCGAGAAGAAGATCTCGAACATGAAGGATCTTCTCCCGGTGCTCGAGGCGATTGCTCGTCAGCAGAAGCCGCTGGTCATCATCGCCGAGGACGTCGAGGGCGAGGCTCTGGCCACGCTCGTCGTCAACAAGCTGCGCGGTACGCTGTCCACCGCTGCCGTCAAGGCGCCTGGCTTCGGGGACCGTCGCAAGGCCATGCTTGAAGACATCGCCATCCTCACGGGCGGCACTGTCGTCAGCGAGGACCTGGGCATCAAGCTCGAGAACGTCACGCTCAACGACCTGGGTCGCGCCAAGCGCGTGTCCATCGACAAGGAGAACACCACCCTCGTCGACGGCGCAGGTAAAAAGAACGACATCAAGGGTCGCATCGAGACCATCCGCAAGCAGATCGAGGAAACCTCCAGCGACTACGACCGCGAGAAGCTCCAGGAGCGCCTGGCCAAGCTCGTCGGTGGTGTTGCCGTCATTCGTGTCGGCGCGGCCACTGAGGTCGAGATGAAGGAGAAGAAGGCCCGGGTCGAGGACGCTCTCCATGCGACGCGTGCCGCCGTTGAAGAAGGCATCGTCCCCGGTGGCGGTGTGGCCCTCATCCGCTCCCAGGCAGACCTCGAGGAGCTGGACGTCAGCGACGAGCAGTTCGTCGGCGTCTCAATCCTGCTTCGCGCCATCGAGGAGCCGCTTCGTCAGATTGCGGCCAACGCAGGGCTGGAAGGCAGCATCGTGGTCAACGAAGTCCGAAACGCCAAGGGCGGGTTCGGCTTCAACGCGGCCACCGAAGAGTACGAGGACCTCATCAAGGCGGGCGTCATCGACCCCACCAAGGTCGTCCGCAGCGCTCTTCAGAACGCCGCATCGGTTGCCGCTCTCATGCTGACCACCGAGGCCCTGATCGCCGAGATTCCGAAGGACGAGCCGGCAGGCGGCGGTCACGCCCACGGCGCCCCGGGCGGCATGGACTTCTAAGTTCGCCGTCCTAGACGAGGAAATGAGCCGGGCCGCGTTTGCGGTCCGGCTTTTCTTTTGGATCCGGTCGGCGACGTTTCGGCCTTCAGCCCCAAGGGCCGCACCTGCTACAGTGGGCCGGTGAGCACCCCTTCAGTCCGTCTTTCGGAGTATCGACGGCATCTGCGGCTCGCGGCGGCGTCCGTGATCGCGGTGCGTCTGCTCGTGGGTGCGAGCGCGTGCGGTCTGCTTGGCTTCGCGGTCAGCTCATGGCTGCTCGGACCGATGACCCCGGTACCCTGGCTGTCGATCGGCTGGGCGCTGGTGTTCGCAGCGATCGTCGGAAGCATCGCCTGGTCCATTCGTCCTTGGGCATCGCTCCGCCACAACGGGGCCCTGGCGCTGGTCGGGATGCGTGAACCGCGCCTGCTGTCGCCACTGCTCAGCGCCTTCGAGCTCGAAAACGATCGGGCCTACTCGACGGAGCTGGTCGTCGCTCAGCGGCTCAAGATCCTTGGCGATTTGGAAGCCTGGCCACCAAAACGGCTGATTCCCTGGCGTTGGCTCCTTCGTCCATCCTTGCTGGCCATCATCCTACTGAGCGCCCTGAGCTGGCTGTCCTTGCAATCGAGCCGCGGTGCTGCCGGTGCCTATGCGCTGCTGCACACCGCTCACGACAGCATCGATGGCCTCCTCAAGGGCCGGGCCGTGGCCGGGACTCGGGCCACGCTCTCTTTCCCAGCATACATGGGGCGCGAGCCGGAGCTGGTCCAAGACGCAGATCATCTGCTGGTGCCACGTGGAACGACTGTGCGCTACAGCGTGACGCCCGTGGACCAGGCCGCGCGGGTCGTACTCGAGCTTCCCGGCGGCCGCAGCGTCCATGCGAGCGACACCCAGGACGGCTTCCAAGCGACGTTCATCGCAGATGTAGAGGGGCCGATTCGCATTCAAGTCGAGGCCGCCTCCGGTCAGCGACGCATTGATTACAGAGCTCGTTCACTGATGGTCCAACACGATGAGCTGCCCTCGGTCCGCCTGCTCGAGCCGGAGTCCGATCTGGTCGCAGAGGCTCGGGAGCCGATCTTGTTTCGTTACGAAGCGGCAGACGACTACGGCATCCAGGAGCTCACGCTCCTCATCAAGCTCCCAACCGGAGAGCAGCAAAGCAGACCTCTATTCATGGCCTCCGAGGCGCCGGGTAACAGCCTCGACGGAGAGACGACCCTGTACTTGGACGAGTTCTCACTTGCGCCAGCAGATGCCATCTCGGTTTGGATTGAAGCCAAGGACAGCAATCAAATCGACGGCCCCGGAGTCAGCCGCACGCAGGCTCGCACCTTGACGCTGGCATCGAACATCACGCGCCGCAGACAGCGAATCGTCGACCTCGAACAATTGCTCGACACGCTCATCCTCGCCTTGGCCGAGCGACTGGAGAACCCTGCGCCGAAGCGGCTCAGCCAGGCGACACAGCGCTTCGAGCTCGTTTCCCGCACCGACCGCGCGGTGATCGAGCAGCTCACCGATGTCGGCGACCACCCCGGTGCGCGCACGGTGCCCTTACTGCTCGACATGCGTAAACGACTCGAAGAACTGACACGCCGCGAAACTCGTTCCTACGCGTCGAAGGAGCCTTTCTCAGGGCGCCTGCGTCACGACAAGAAGGCCGTCGCGGAGCTCGAAAAAGACACGCTGCTGGTCGCCGACCTAATCAGCCAAGCCAGACTCAACGACGCAGCCGAGATTGCACTCGAGCTCGAGCAGCTGAGGCGCGAGATGTCCTCCCTGGTCGCAGAGCTTCGCCGCGGCCAGACACCCGAGCTCAAACGCGCGCTGACAGCGGCTCTGGACCGAGCGGAACGCCGGATGCAGGCACTGCGGGAGCAGCTGCTACAGAGTAGACGCTACGTGCCCGGCGAGTTCGTGAACGCTCAGTCGGTCCAGGCGACGAAGTCCACCGATGCGCTTCAGGACCTCCGCCAGGCACTGCACGGCGGCGATCTGGATGCAGCCGAAAATGCGCTATCGGCCCTGTCGGAGACGGTGGACGCGATGGCCCAGGCCCTGTCGCGCAGCGAGAGCACGCTGGTGGAGGCGCGCTTCGGGCCGCGGGAGCGTGCCTTGATGGAAGCGATGGACACCATTCGAGACCTGGAGGTGCAGCAGCAGCGCCTGTCACGGCAGAGTCTTCGACTCGGCAACCAAGCCGCTCGACGTGCGGCCAAGCAAATGCCCCCACTGAAGGACCAAACACGCGAGGAGCTCGAACAGCGCGCCGAAGCACTCGTCGAAGAGCTGCAGGCCTTGCCGCCTCGGGTCCTCGGCCCCTACGACCAGGACATGCGCGACCGTGCGGCCGCCCGCCTGGAAGACTACCGAAAAGTCATCCGCGGTGGCGACCTGACCGAAGCCTTGTCCATGATCGACGCAGCGAACGACGCCGTGGAGCAGCTGGCTCGTGACTTGGAGCTTTCGGCAACGATGTTTCGCGGCCGAGACGGCCAAACCACTGCAGCGGCAGAGCAAGCGAACGGCGCAGCAGACGCGGCGAAGGAGCTTCGCGAAGCCACACAGGACCTGATGCCGGACATGTCTGAAGCCCTGACAGAGCGAGAGCAAGATCAGATGCTTCAGCAAGCCGAAGAGCAAGCCGCGACCTGGCAGGCGGCCCATGAGCTGGCCCGGCGGCTGCGTGAAGACGTCGAGGGTGTACCCATCTCGAACGAGGCCGCTGAAAGCCTCGAGAGCATCGAAAAACCCATGGCCCGTGCCGAGGGAGCGCTCAAACGCGACTCCCCTTTCGAGGCTAGCAAGGAACAGCAGGCTGCCGCGGAGCAGCTCAAGCGACTGCGAGACCGGCTTCAAGACCAAAGCGGAAGCGGTCAAGGGGGCTCGGAGCAGCGACAGTCCGACCAATCCTCGACCCCGAGAGAGCGCGTGGAGATCCCCGCGGCGAGCTCGCGCGCGGAGGAGCTCGCATGGCGGCGCCGGGTCCTCGACGCCATGCGAGGCAAGGCGCCGGAAGGGTCCCAGCAGGCGGTCCGCGACTACTACGAAAGGCTCCTGCGATGAAACGAGCGACTCTTTCACTCTGTTTCCTAGGACTCCTCGGAATCGCCCGGGTCGGCGCTGCCCAGGATGCAAGCGAGTCCGAAATCCTAGACTTGGTGAACGCTTCACTGGCCTCCGGCGAAGGCGTGCCGGCGAGAGCGCTTCTCGAAAAGTATCAGCAGCAGTTCGAGCCCACGGCGGAAGTCAAGGAGCTCGAGATCCTCGCAGCGTTTTACAGCGGCGACTACAGCGCTGCGGCCGAGCAGATCCGCCAGCTGCAAGCCAGTGACCCAAGCTCCGCCGGCCTCGGCCAGCTCGCCCAAATCATCGTCGACACGGACGCAACGCTCAGAGACTACGAGCAGCAGCGTCACGAGCACTTTTTGGTTCGCTATGCACCCGGCCCCGACGAGTTGCTGGTCCCCTATACAATCGCCACGCTCAGAGCCATCGAGGCCGTGCTCGAAAAGGAGCTTGGCGTCAGGATGGTCAGCCCGATTCGGATCGAGATCTATCCGGACGCCGAATCGCTGGCCAAGGTGTCCACGCTCTCGGTCGAGTCCATCCGCAACACGGGCACCATCGCGCTGTGCAAGTGGGGCCGACTGATGATCGCATCACCTCGGGCCCTGCTGCGCGGCTATCCCTGGCTCGACACCATCGCACACGAATACGTTCACCTGGTGCTCACCAAGGCATCGCTCGATCGAGCCCCTGTTTGGCTCCAAGAAGGCGCGGCCAAGTTCTACGAGACGAGCTGGCGGGAGACCCATCCTGCGCTCAGTCTCGATCCAGGCTCGGAGCAGATCTTGCTCGAGGCCGCCAAGAAGGATTCCCTCCTCTCCTTCGACAAACTTCACCCTTCGATCGCCCTGCTCCCCAGTCAGACGGACGCGGCGCTGGCCTTCGCTCAGGTCTCTTCGTTCATCGAAATGTTCTATGACGGGCACGGCGCCACCGGACTGAGGACGGCCTTGGACGACGTCGCGGACGGAGTGGATGCGCGAAAAGCGATCTCGAAGGTCGCCGGACAGCCCTGGAAACAACTTGAAATGACTTGGAAAGAACAGCTGAAGCAGCGACCCGAGCCGACAGTCGCGGCACGTCTGATCCCCAGGCACTTGAGCGAAGAGGCGAACGAGAACGACGAGGTTGCAGGCGTCGAGCTCGAAAAGGCTCGAAAGTACGCGCGGCTGGGAGACCTGTTGTGGACCCGCGCAAGACCCGCGGCGGCCTCGGTCGAATATGCCAAAGCCCATGAGGCCGCGCCGACCGACCCCATCGTCGCCTCCCGCTACGCGAGGTCCGCCCTGGCAGGCGGACATCCCGACAAAGCCATCGAGCCCCTGAAAAAGACCCTTGCCCTCTACCCTTCGCATGCGCCAGCCCACGCGGCTTTGGCGGATGCGCTTTTCTCCGTCGGGGACAGGATCGCCGCGAAAGACGCCGCGCAGGCCGCGATTGCACACAACCCGTTCGATCCGCGGCCGCATTGCATTCTCGCCGCTCTCGATCTCCCGCATGCCGAGCACGAAGCTGAGCTATGCTCACGGCTCGGCGGCAAAGGAAAGTAAACTTGGCCCCTTCGAACCCAGAGACTAAGAAGGTGAACCGTGAGCGACCCCGTACGTAGTACTCCGCCCCCGCCTCCTAGCCGCGTGGCTTCCGACGTGGGGCGCGTGCAGCAGCTCGCCGAGGCGAGGGATCAGATCCTCGAACGGTTGAAGCAGCGCATCGTCGGCCAGGACGAAGTCATCGAGCTCCTGCTCATCGCCATGTGCGCGCGGGGGCACGGACTATTCGTCGGCGTCCCCGGCTTGGCCAAGACCCTGCTGATCACCACCTTGGCCGAGGCCCTCTCGCTGCACTCGAACCGCATCCAGTTCACCCCGGATCTCATGCCGAGCGATGTGACCGGCACAGACGTGCTGGAAGAGGACACGAGCACGGGAAAGAGACACTTCCGGTTCATCCCGGGCCCCGTCTTTACCAACATCCTGCTCGCAGACGAGATCAACCGCGCGCCGCCCAAGACCCAGGCCGCACTCCTGCAGTCGATGGCAGAGCACCGAGTCACGGCGAGCGGACACACCTATGCGCTCGAGCAACCCTATCTGGTGTTCGCCACCCAGAACCCGATCGAGCAAGAAGGAACGTACCCGCTTCCCGAAGCGCAGCTGGACCGCTTCTTGTTTCAAATCGAGGTCGACTACCCGAGCGCTCAGGAAGAGCTCGACATCGTGAAGCGCACGACCGCGCCAATGCCCACCTCCATCACTCCCGTGCTCTCGGCGGCGGAGATCGTGGAGTTCCAAGATCTCGTCCCTCGTGTCCCGGTGGCGGACCACGTCGTCCAGCACGCGGTGTCACTGGTGCGAGCGTCTCGTCCCGAGGACAGCAAGGCGCCAGGCATCGTGCGCAAGAATGTCGCGTTCGGTGCCGGGCCCCGGGCGAGCCAGGGCTTGATCCTCGGCGCCAAGGCGCGCGCCGTTCTGCACGGCCGTTATTCGGCGGAGATCGACGACGTCAACGCACTCTTGCGGCCCATCCTGACTCACCGCCTGGTGCTCAACTTCCGTGCGGAAGCCGAGGGGGTCACGACCGCACAGATCATCGACGGGATCCTCCAAAGCTCGACGTCGTGAGTCAGGTCCTCGATGCAGAGCTAGCGAAACGGCTCACGGGCCTGAATCTGCGTGCCAAGCGCACTGTGGATGGCCTGCTCGCCGGCATGCATCGAAGCCCGCATCGCGGCGCGAGCGCCATCTTCAAGGAACACCGAGCGTACCGCCCAGGCGATGATCCCAGACTCATCGACTGGCGCGCCTACGCACGCTCTGACCGATACGCGATCAAGCACTTCGAGCACGAGACGCAGCTACGCGGGACACTCGCCTTGGACATCTCGGCCTCGATGCACTGGAGCAGCGGTGGCCCCAGCAAGTACGAGCACGCCGCGACCCTGCTCGCGGCGCTCGCGTACGTGCTCGTGCGCCAGGGCGACGCCGTCTCACTGGCGATGTTCGACTCCGCGATCCGGGATCGCCTGCCGGCCCGTTCCGGCCCAGCTCACCTCGATTACTTGCTCAAGACGCTCGCGGAGCCTCGAGCTCCGACTGCGCCGAGCCAGCTGCAGCCCGCTCTCGATGCGTTGACCGAACAGAGCGGCCGCCGAGGCATCGTCGTCATTGCCAGCGATCTACTCGACCTGAGCCGCGGCGCGCTCGATCCGGTCAACCGGCTACAGGCCCGTGGAAACGAGGTCATCGTACTGCAGGTGCTCGACCCCGCGGAAATCGAGCTGCCCTATCGGCAGCCCATGCGATTCGAAGGTCTCGAGGGTGAAGCCTCCGTCGAGGTGGACCCGGCGGGCCTGCGTCGAAGATATCAGAGTGAGATTGCGGCCTTCATCGAGGAATGCCGGCGCCGGGTCGTGGGATCGGGCGGACGTTACCAACTGGCGCGCACGGACCTTCCGCCCGAGCACGTGTTGCTCGAACTGCTTCGGACGGGCTGAGCGATGGGATTCGCGCTTCCCTGGGCATTACTTGGCCTGGTCGCCGTCGCCGCGCCAATCGCAGCGCACCTCATGCGACGACACAAGCTACCGCGGCAGACCCTGCCGACCGTGGCCTTCTTGCAGCGCGTTCAGGCCGCTCGTACGGCGCGCGTCCGCATCGTCGACCTGCTTCTGCTCGCGGCGCGCGTCGGGCTGGTAGCTCTGCTCGCCTTCGCCGCGGCCAGACCGTACCGCGTCGTCGAGTCGAGTCTGACCGGCCGACAACATGCTCTTGCGGTTGTCCTCGACGATTCGATGTCCATGTCCGCCATGGAGTACGGCACGACGCGCCTGCAGAGAGCCATCGCGTTCGTGAGCGAGCACCTGGAGTCGCTCGCTCCGGGCACTGAGGTTTCGATCGTTCTCGGCGGCAAGCCGGCCCGCTTGTTCGCTCGGCAGCAGGTGGACCTGAAGCTTTTGTCGGAGAGCCTTTCAGGGATCGAGGTGCATTCGGTTCGCGCAGGCGCCCTGTGTCCAGCCGTCGAGCTCGCTCGGGAGCTGGTTCAGGAAAGTGAGCTCGGCGATCGGCGTTTGCTCGTCGTCTCCGACTTCGCAGGCACCCCGGACACCCACGACTGCAACTGGCCTCAGGGCGGCATCGAGCTGGCCTTCGAACGCGTGACGACGGCTGCCGACGACAACCTCCGCATCGCCGAGGTTCACGTGGCCAAGCGCTCCGATGGCAACGGGATGACGAGCCTCGATGTTCGCGTCTCCGGCTCCGACAGCAAGAAGCCCCCCCAGTCGGTCCTGCGTCTCCGCGACCGCGAGCAGGAGCTCGCACGCGCCCAGGTCAGCTGGGACAGGGGCGAGGGTCATGCAAGCATCGACCTGCCCGACGGCACTTCCCCCGACGCGGTCGTCGAGCTCCAGCTGCTGCCTGATGACGTGCTCCCCGAAGACAACCTTCGTGCGGTTCCGCTTCGTTCCCACACCATTCACGTCTTGCTCGTCGACGGAGACCCGCACCCGGACCCGCGAAAGCGCGAGACCGCCTTTCTACGACATGCGCTCGAGGTAGCACCCCAGGCCGATCGCTCGTTCGTCGTGAACGCAGTCGATGCGCAGGACCTGACCGAAACCGCGATCGTTCGCGCTGACGTCGTCGTGCTTGCGAACGTCGACCTCGATCCGAGCTGGGCGATCTTTTTTCGACGATTCGTGGCCGGCGGCGGCGGTCTGTGGATTACCGCAGGAGATCGGGTGGAATCCCGCGTGTACACGGGCGTTCTCGGTGACCTTCTTCCTGCGCGCTTCACGGCCACACGCGACGAGTTGCGGCCTCTCAACCTGCAATCGACGGAGCTCCCCGAGCTCAATCAGGCCAGCGTTCGAGTGCGGACCCCGCTCGAGCCCACGGCACTCAGCGCGGTTACGGTCGCAAGCTTCAGCGACGGATCCCCGGCTCTGATCGAACACCGGTATGGAAGCGGACGCGTCGCCGTGCTGGCGACGACGGCAGACGACGCTTGGACCGATCTTCCCTACCAGCCCGTCTTTCCCGCATTCGTCTACGGCTTGCTGGAGCGGCTCGCCGCGCAGACCAGCGAGCGCGTCGAGCCGCACCAGACCGTCATGCTGCCCGGTTCGACGAGCAGTCAGCGAATGCAGATCCTAATGCCCTCGGGGCAGACCCTCGATCTACCCGAAGGCGATAGGACCCCCTTCGCAAACACCACAGAAGTGGGTGCCTACCGGGTCCTGATCAACGGCGTGGAAGCTGAGCGCTTCTCCTTCGTCGTCGATCCGCCGCCAGCCGAAAGCGAGCTCGCGGGACATGAGCCACCTCGGATCGACAAGACCCAGGATGCCGTCGCGGCGAGCACGCTGGCCAACGAAGAGACGCCTTTGAGCTCTTGGTTTCTTTCGATTGCAGCGCTCGTGCTGCTCGTCGAGGTGTGGCTGCGTCAGGCGCGGCGCATCTGAACGACCCGCTCGATTCGACCCATGTCGACGTGCACGGCGACGAGCTCCCAGGCGGGATACTCGGCCAGCAGCGCTCGAACCACCACGGCCTGCCCGATCCCAAGCTCCATCAGCAGCTGTCCGCCGGGCTCACATACGGCGGCAAGCTCGACCAGCATGCGACGAATCACGTCGAGCCCGTCCGCGCCACCGTCGAGGGCCAGTAGAGGCTCGTGATCGCGAACCTCCGGCTGTAGCCCTGCGATGACCGCAGTTTCGATGTAAGGCGGGTTCGAAGCAATGACATCGTACGCGCCGCCGCTTCCGCACAGGTCGGCCAGCTGGAAGCTCACTCGCTCCGACACCCCGTGCGTCTCAGCGTTTGTTCGCGCCAGACTCAGTGCTTCCTCCGACAGGTCGGTCGCCGTGAGCTGCGCGAGAGGCCGCTGCGCAGCGACGGTAACCGCAATGATTCCACTCCCCGTGCCGAGATCGAGGACGCGACAGAGGCGATCCTCCGGCACGCAGGCCAGCACTTGCTCGACCAGCGTCTCCGTGTCCGGTCGCGGAATCAGAACGCTGTGATTCACAGCGAACCGACGCCCATAAAAGTCTTTGTGACCGAGGATATAGGCGACCGGCTCACGCTCACGGCGCCTCGTCACGAGCGTGCGAATCGCGGCACGCTCGCTCTCGGCCAGGGGTCGATCAAGATCGAGATAAAGCCCGACCCGGTCGATTCCCAGAGCAGCCGCCACCAGCAGCTCGGCATCCAAGCGCGCCGACTCGATCCCCCTCGCCGCAAAATCCCTCGTCGTCCATTCCAGGACCGTGCGGATCGTCCACGTCGGTTCGCTCACGAGCGTCTAGCGCGTCCGCACGCGCATCTTCGGCTTGGGCATTGCGCCAGCACCCGCCAGCACCTGCTTGGCGAGACGGCTCAGCTCGGGCCGCGTTCCACGCTGTACGAAGGCGGCCACCATATTTGGATCATGCTCGAGCAAACCCTCCATGGCTTCGCGCGCGCGCCCCAGCTTCTTGCTGGCCACGTAAGTGTAGACCTGCGCCCGGAGGAGCATCGCGGACACCTGGCCATACTCGGGTGAGCTAGCGTCATAGGTCTCGAGAAGCTTGAGGGCCTCCTCGGCCTTTCCCGTCCGAGCAAACGCTTCGGCCACGACGGCCGCATACATCGCCTTGGCCTTGGCCTGAGGCTGGCGGTCGAGCCGGATCTCATCGGCCAGCTCGCGCGCGTCCTTGGGGCGTCCGGACATCAAATAGAGCATGGCCAAGTTCGCGCGAACGTCGTCTTGGACCAGAGCCGGCGCCTTTTTGAGGTCGACCGCCTCTAGAATTTGGATGGCCTCG
Source organism: uncultured delta proteobacterium (assembly GCA_963746475.1). GTDB lineage: Bacteria > Myxococcota_A > Polyangia > Polyangiales > Houyiibacteriaceae > SG8-38. The sequence goes on along the minus strand of CAVVBB010000002.1, from coordinate 548,277 downwards.
GCGGGGTTCTCCTGAGCCACCAGTTGCGCCTGCGCGATGGCATTGAGGGCGTCCTTGCCGCCCGGGCTCTGCCTCGCGCGCAACTGCTCGAGCGCGGCGAGGCGTCCCTCTTTGTCGGTGGCGGACTGCAAGATGGCCGTGATGTCCGCCGACTTTCTGGTGAGTCGCCAAACCCAGAACAGGAACCCAAGGGCGACCGCCGTCAGGACTCCCGCGACGCCAATACCCCAATAGCCAATCGATGGGATCAGCATGCCCGCGACTACCCACATGACCGAAAGACACAGCCCGATGAGGCCGAGCGTCTTCCACTTCATGTGCGGCTGTTCGAGTTGCTCGAGCGCTTCGCCACCGCTCTTAGGCGCCGCTGTGATTTGCTTTTTTTTCGACTTCGCCACGTCCGCGGGGGCTACCCTGATTTTGACCAATCTTCAACGCTCGGCATACTTATGCGGCGCAGTCCAGGAGTTCTTTACCACATGAACGTACCTATACGCACCTTGAGAACTCACATCATATGTGAATAAATATACCTCAGCTGTATACTTGGTAGAGGACATCACACTATGAGCAGAAACCGACTCGGCGAACTCCTCGTCCGTGAGAAACGCATCAGCCTCGAGCAGCTCCGCGAAGCGCAACAGCAGCAGAAGGACGACAACATCAGCCTCGGGTACGCCCTCGCCCGCTTGGGGGCGATCTCCGACCAGGAGATCACCGATTTTCTCAGTGAGCAGTACCGCGTCCAGGCCATCGACCTGAGCGAGTACGAGATCGACCGGGAGATTCTCAAGCTGATCAGCCAGCACGTTTGCGAGCGGCACAAGATCATCCCCGTCTCGCGAGCTGGCTCCTCGCTCATCGTCGCCATGGCCGACCCGTCGAACCTGAACGCCATCGACGACGTGAAGTTTCTCACCGGCTACAACGTGGAGCCGGTTGTCTCCTCCGAGAGCGCCATCATGGACGCGCTCGAGAAGGCCTATGCGCAGCCGGAGATCTCCTACGACGACATCATGGAGGGCTTCGATGAGTCCGAGATCGAAGTCGCTACGCTCGAAGAAGACGAAAGCATGCTGGACCTCGAAAAGGCCAGCGAGGACGCACCGGTCGTCCGGCTCTGCAACGCCATCTTGCTGAACGCCATCAAGAAGGGCGCGTCGGACATTCACGTCGAGCCCTACGAGCGGGTACTTCGCGTCCGCTATCGCATCGACGGTGTCCTCCAAGAAGAGATGACGCCGCCCATCAAGCTCAAGAACGCGATCGCTTCGCGTCTCAAGATCATGTCTTCGCTCGACATTGCCGAGCGCCGCTTGCCACAGGACGGGCGCATCAAGCTCAAGCTCGGCAAGGGACGCGAGATGGACTATCGCGTCTCGTCGGTGCCAACGCTCTGGGGCGAGAAGATCGTCCTTCGTCTGCTCGACAAGTCGAACCTGCAGCTCGACATGAGTAAGCTCGGTTTCGAGGCCAAACCACTGGCCGATTTCCGGGACGCCATTCACCAACCCTATGGCATGGTGCTCGTCACGGGGCCCACGGGTTCCGGTAAGACGACGACTTTGTATTCCGCCCTTTCCGACCTGAACAACGTCGAAACGAACATCAGCACGGCCGAAGACCCAATCGAGTTCAACTTGATGGGCATCAATCAGGTGCAGATGCACGAAGACATCGGCCTCAACTTCGCCGCCTCGCTTCGCTCGTTCCTACGTCAGGACCCAGACATCATCATGGTCGGTGAGATTCGAGACTTCGAAACGGCCGAGATCGCGGTCAAGGCCGCCTTGACGGGTCACTTGGTGCTGTCGACGCTTCATACGAACGACGCCCCGAGCACGGTCACACGTCTGTTGAACATGGGCGTCGAGCCGTTCTTGGTGACCGCGTCTGTGAACCTGGTCTTGGCGCAGCGTCTCGCTCGCAAGATCTGCCAAGAGTGCCGCGTGCAGGTTCCCACCGATGAGCAAGCCCTGCTCGATGTCGGTTTCAAGCCAGAAGACGTTCCGGGAGCCGTGGTCTACCGCGGCTCCGGATGCGGCACTTGCAATGGCACCGGCTACAAAGGCCGCATCGCGCTCTACGAAGTCATGCCCTTCACGGAGCGCCTGCGAGAAATGGTCCTGCAGGGCGGTTCGACGGCGGAGCTCAAGAGCGAGATGATCGCCGATGGTGTGGCCTCGCTCCGTATGTCCGGGCTTCACAAAGTCCTCGAAGGGACGACGACCATCGACGAGGTCGTCCGCGTGACGGCCGCCGACCACTAAGCAGTCGTCGCGCGACCCACGGTCTGCAGAGCACGACGAAGCCTCGCCGCTCAGCTGCGCCCGCTTGTCAACAGAACGACACGCGGGAAAGAGCAATTTGCGATCGTCGATACAAATATAAGCATCCATAAAAGCTCAATGCTCTCAATAGCTTAGAGCGCATAACTCGAACTAGCATGACAAGCCATGGCACTACATTGCTCGTCACGGATTGTCACGCAGGTCTGTGAATGGTAGATCCCTGGGCATGCGAATCAGTAACAGCTTTTCCGAAGGCGAGATTCAGGTTCTCGAGTTCATCCTGCAAACCCTCCTCCGTGGCGGGAACCCCACCATGGCCACGCGCAATAGAGACTTCGCGTCCGTGTACCGCAAGGTGATGACGATGAAGAAGCGTGTGGAGGAGAAGAAGTCTAGCGAGAAGGAGTCCTCCGTGGGCACGGTCGCCGCAGCGGCCGAACCCGTGCACGAAGTCCCCGAACTGCAGCAGCAAGCCGGCTGAGTCGGCCCGGGACAAGCCAGGCCAACGAGCCTTGACTCATTGCAGCACGTCACGTAAGCGCGCACGGCTATGCTGATACTTCGTGGCGGGCGCGTACTGGACCCGGCAAAGGGGCTCGACGAGGTCGCGGACGTAGTGGTCGACGGAAGCCGCGTCTTACGGGTTGGCGCGGACGCCGGCGCCTCGATTCCCAGGCACGAGACCGTTCGCGTGGTCGATGCCGCGGGATACTGGATTTGCCCCGGCTTCGTGGACCTGCACGTGCATCTGCGCGAGCCGGGACAGGAGTACAAAGAGGACATCGCGTCTGGCCTTCGAGCGGCCGCGGCCGGGGGCTTCACGGCCGTGTGTCCCATGCCGAACACGCGCCCCGTCAACGACAACCGGGCGATCACCGAAATGATGCTGGCCGGAGCCAAGAAACAGGCTGGCACTCGTTTGCTGCCGTTCGGCGCGATCACCAAAGGGCAACGCGGCTCCGAGCTCACCGAGATGGCGGACCTGCGGGAGGGGGGCGCGATTGGCGTGAGCGACGACGGCCTGTGCGTGATGAACGCGGCCGTCATGCGTCATGCGATGGAGTACGCGCGGACCTTCGACTTGCTAGTCAGCCAGCATTGCGAAGACCATCACCTGACCGAAGGAGCCCAGATGCACGAGGGGGCGCTAAGCACCCGCCTCGGACTTCGCGGTTGGCCGCGTGCGGCCGAAGACATCATCGTGGCCAGAGACCTCATCCTCGCCGAGCTGACCGGGGCCCGCTATCACGTCGCACACATCTCGAGTCGAGGGGCGATCGCGCTCATTCGAGAGGCTAAATCGCGCGGCCTGAAGGTTTCGGCAGAAGTCACGCCTCATCATCTTTGTCTCACGGACCAGGCGCTCCTGAACTACGATACCTATTGCAAGGTGAACCCACCTTTGCGAGAAGAGGAAGACCGCGCGGCCCTGCGCGAAGCGCTCGCTGACGGCACGATCGACTGCGTGGCCACCGATCACGCACCGCACAGCGAACTCGAAAAGGACTGCGAGTTCGAGGCGGCCTCGGTGGGCATCAACGGACTGGAAACCGCGATTTCGATGATGCTGGAGCTGGTGCGCGACGGGGTGCTCACACCCATGCGCCTGGTCGAGACCTTGTCGACCGCCCCCGCCCGGCTGATTCCGGATTTCGAGTGCGGCGCCCTGCGCGAAGGCGGACTAGCCGACGTCACCGTGCTCGACCCCGAGCAGCAGTGGACCCTCACCCGAGAGACGCTACGCTCTAAATCGCACAATACCCCGCTCCTGGACCAGGAGCTCATCGGCCGTCCCGTGATGACCATCGTGGGCGGCGAAGTCGTATACGAGAACCTGTCATGACCCGCCAAGCTCACCTCGTGCTCGCCGATGGCACCCGATTCACCGGCGTCGGTTTCGGCGCAGCCGGTGTCGCCACTGGCGAGGCTGTCTTCACGACCGGAATGACCGGCTACGAAGAGGTCATCACCGACCCTTCCTACTGCGGCCAAATCGTGACGATGACCGCGCCCCAAATCGGTAACACCGGCATCAACCTCGAGGACGGAGAAACCCTACGACCCGCTCTTCGCGGCTTCGTGGTTCGGGAGAACTCTGCCATTACGAGCAACTGGCGCACGAAGAGCTCACTGGATGCTTACCTGACCAAACAAGGCATCATCGGAATCTCCGGGGTCGATACCCGGGCGCTCACGAGGCACATTCGCGACCAGGGCGCGCAGATGGCCGCCATCGGTGACGAGGACCCCGCAACTCTCCTAGACCGTGCGCGCGCCGCCACGCCCATGACGGGCCTCGACCTGACCGGTGAGGTCACTACGGCAAAGCCGTTTGAGTGGACCGAGGGCACGGGCGTGTGGGGCCCCGGGCTGCGCGAAGGACACCGCTGGCACGTCGTCGCCGTGGACTTCGGCATCAAGCTGAACATCCTGCGCTGTCTGGTCGACGAGGGCTGTCGAGTGTCAGTCGTGCCAGCCACCACGACGGCCGACGAGATTCTCGCCATGAACCCGGACGGCATCTTCTTGTCGAACGGCCCGGGCGATCCGGCTGCGGTGAAGCATGGCATCGCCACCATCGGCCAGCTTCTGGGCAAGCGACCCATTTTTGGCATCTGCCTGGGTCACCAGCTCATGACGCTCGCGCTGGGCGGAACGACCTACAAGCTCAAGTTCGGGCACCGCGGCCTCAACCAGCCTGTCAAGGATCTAAAGACCGGCCGCATCGAGATCACGACACAGAACCACGGCTTCTGCGTCGACGTGGATTCGCTCGAAGGCACGTGCAACCTCACCCACCTGCACCTCAACGACGACACGTGCCAGGGCGTCGAGCACGCGGACATCGACGCCTTCAGCGTTCAGTATCATCCCGAAGCGGCCGCCGGCCCGCACGACTCGCGCTATCTGTTCCGACGATTCACGGACAGCATCGAACGTGCCCGTGGATGATCGAAGTCGTCTCCTTCGGCGTGCCGCTCGAGAGGCGGAGCCGGAGACCAGCTTCTGGCTCGGGGAAGGCTTGCCGGCACGGCTGCAGAGCGAGCTCGGTCTTCAGGCCCAGGATGCCGGCCCAGTGTCGCTCGCATTCGTCGAGGTTCGGTCCGTGTCCGGGACCGGCGCTGCCGAAGCCGATCCGCTGCTCTTACCGGCGGACCGAATCATTGGCCTCAGTTACTGCAAGCTCTCCGGGCTTGGCGAGTTGATTCGGACGAAGCCGGACGCTGCCGGCACGGTACAGATCAGCCGACTGATTTGCCCGTTCGCCGTCTTCGACTTCACGGACCAAGGTCCCTTGCTGCGTGAGATTCGCCACGGGATGACCGCGGCCGATGTGCAGGCGGAGCTGGACATGCCCCTCTGGTCGGGTCCGGACCTCAGCGAGCTCGACTGAAGCCTGGCTGCGGGAAGCGTCGCTCGACGAGTGATCGTTTCGAAGGTGCTCTAACACGCGCGTAGATGCGCTGAGACAGGCCCGCGAGCTCCGGCGCGCGGGCCTCGTCGATCCTGCTGGCTGAAAATCAGTCGAGATGCCGGCACGGTCGACGGATTGGGCGAAAAGAGCGAGACCAAGCCATCAATAACCGCCACCCTTCTTGAAACGGCTCCATGCTTTGCAGGGCGTCCCGTAGCGCTTGTCGATGTATTGCAGGCCCCAGGCGACTTGCGGCCAGGGGTTTCGTCGATAGCTCACGCCGTAGGTCTTCCCCCAGTCGGCCATCTTTTTGCAAGGGTACGACTGTGGGATGCCGCAGGCGCCGCTGCGCTTGTTTACGGCCCGGTGGTCCCAGTGGCTCTCGGCATACCAGAGTCGGTCCAAGCACTGAAACTGCGCGTCGCTCTTCCATTGCGGGTAGTCGCTGGCGATGAGCTGGCGGGCGATATCCTTGTTCTGTTCGGGGCTGTTGCGGGCCGCATCCTCACGGCGCGGTGGCTCGGGCACCGCTGCTCCGGGCGCGCCCTGCGGGGAGCCACAGGCGCCGAGCACGAGGGCGCAAGCGAGTAGCACGGGTCGAGACGGCTTCATCGCGAGGGAGCATAGGGGACCCTTTGGGCTTAGTCTATTTTGCGATCCATGCCCCATGACCGTCACGCCCGCGGGGGACGTCCGCCCGCCGCCGCTCACTCAATGGGAGAGCTCGTAGAGCGAGATCACGATTTCGATGAGGATGAGCAGGACGATGTACCACTCGACCCGCAGGCTCTGTGCGTGCAAACGCAGATCGAGGAGCGAGCGCGCCGCGTTGGACATCACGTCGAGCTTGCGTTCCAAGGCCCGGTCTCGCTCGGTGAGCTCGAGCTCATCGCTCAAGCGCGCGTAGAGCGGGTCCAGCTCCGGGTGCTCCCAGAGCACCTCCGGCTTCTCCGCCGCCTCCACGCGGCCGACCATGCGGGTGAGCGTGCGCAAGGTGCTGCCTATGCGCTTGGCGAGCAAGCGGGCGCTCCTCGCAGTGTGCCCTTTGCGCTCGAGCTCGATGGCCAGCAACTCCACCTCTTCGAAGGCCGAAGAAGCCGTGTCTTCGTCGTGGACGAGCGCCACGCTCTTGGCGAGAGCGTCCGCGATGACCTGCAGACGCTCCATGTCGACCGTGGGACAAACGACCGTGCCGTCGCGAACGACGTCGGCGCGGCTGGACTCGGTCGCGAGGAGCAGAAGGTCCCTCACCGGCTCCTCGAACCGCTCCTTCAGCAAGGGGTCGATCTCCGCACGAAAGGCGGCTTGCTCCACGGGCGTCACGTGCATGAACACAACGACGCCATAGCGGAACAGCACGCAGAGGCCCTCGCGGCCCGCCTCCACCACCAACGGAGTGGAAGCCAGCCGATGCGCCTCGAGCTGCCGGGTGTCGAGCCGGCGAGCGAGGTACACGGCCTCGACGACGATGTCCCTTCCCTCGCTCGCCAACTGGCGCAGCATCTCGATCCGGCTTGCCACGCGCCTTGATATCATGGACGCGCCTTCCCGGGGCAGCGCAACGGCGCAGGGTTGCACCCGAGCCTTGGATTTGGCCGTTTCGGGGAAGGCCCCCTCGGGCCTTGGGACCCCCAGGCTTCGTCGGGGCGAGCGCGCCCCCGGGTCGCTGCGCGCTAATCCGCAATCTTCGCGATGTGCGCGACGGCGTCGCCTCGGTTCACGATGGGTGAGGTCACATGGGCGATGAGGACTCCCGCCTCCTTGGCTTTGACGAGCGATCGATCACGCCCGAGCGCATCGAAAGTGACCGCGACGGTTTCGTCTTTGGCGACGTCCGCCCCGAGCCGCACCGTCACTTCGCAAAAACCAGAGCGGCGGGCACGCAGCCATGAGCTGGCCCTGGCAATCCGTGGCCGCTCAGCGGGAGCCTGGACGGGTTCTTGTATCATCCCCAAGGACTTCATGACCCGAAGCACTCCAGCGACCCCCGTGTCAATCGCCTTCAGGTCGAAGCGGCTCGCCTCGCCCGCCTCGTAGACGAGCACCGTCTTGTTCAGCTCGCGCGCGGCCGCGCGCAGGGAGCCATCCCGCAAGCGCGAATGCAGAAGCAGGGGCGCACCGAACTCGCGCGCCAGGCGTAAGGTCTCGGGCTGATCCAAGTCGCAGCGAATCTGTGGCAGATTCGTGCGTCCGCCAGAGCCCGTGTGCAGGTCGAGTCCCAACTCGCTGCGCTCGACAATCTCGGTCATGAACAGGTGCGCGAGCTGGGCGGCCGAGGAACCGCGCTTGGAACCTGGAAAGCAGCGGTTGAGATCACGCCGGTCGGGCAGGTATCGAGATTCCTGAATCAGACCAAAGACGTTGACGGCCGGCACCGCAAGCACCGTTCCCGAGAGCTGCTTAGGGTCGATGCGGTCGAGCACATGACGAATAATCGGGACGCCGTTGAGCTCGTCGCCGTGAATCGCCGCACTCACCCAGATCACGGGCCCAGGCATTCGCCCATGCAATACGCCCACGGGCACCGCCATCCACATGCCGGTGGGCAGACGCGCCACTCGTAGCTCGACCTGAGTGAGCCTCCCCGGCGGCGCCTGCACGCCGTTGATTTCGAACGGGGCCCTCGCCCTAGCCTTCGATTCGGTCTTGGGTTTTGCCGAGTTTGGCATTCTTCTCCAAATATTCGATGATGGCCCCGGCAACGTCCTTGCCACTCGAGCTCTCGATGCCCTCGAGCCCGGGTGAAGAGTTCACCTCCATCACCAGCGGGCCATGATTGGAGCGCAGCATGTCGACGCCCGCAACGCGGAGGCCGAGTTTTTTGGCCGAGCGCACAGCCGTGCTGCGCTCCTCGGGCGTGAGCTTCACCGCCGTGGCCGTGCCACCCCGGTGCAGGTTCGAGCGAAACTCGCCCTTGGGGCCTTGGCGTTTCATCGCGGCCACGACCTTATCACCGATGACGAAGGCGCGAATGTCGGCGCCCCCTGCCTCTTTGATGAACTCCTGGACGAGAATGTTCGCGTCGAGCTGACTGAACGCGGCCATGACCGATTCGGCCGCCTTGTCTGTTTCGGCCAAGACGACCCCAATCCCCTGGGTCCCTTCGAGAAGCTTCACGATCAGCGGCGCTCCGCCCACGAGCTTGATCACTCCGTCGATGTCCTTGGTCGAGCGGGCGAACCCGGTCACGGGCAAACCGATGCCTTCACGGGCGAGGAGCTGAAGCGCGCGCAGCTTGTCGCGCGACCGCGAAATCGCTAGCGAGGTATTGAGCGGATAGGTGCCCATCATCTCGAACTGCCGGACGACCGCGGTTCCGTAGAAGGTCTGAGCCGCGCTGATGCGTGGAATGATGGCGTCGAACCGGAGCTGTGTGCCAGCGAGCAGCACCTGAGGCCGCTGAGAGGTAATGCTCATGTAGCATCGGGTGAAGTCGACGATGCGGACCTTGTGCCCTCGGTCGACCGCGGCTTGCTTGAGACGCTTCGTCGAGTGAAGCGTCGCGTTCGCAGACAGGATCCCAATCTTCATGCCATCCTCACCGGCCGAAGTATGCAAACGGCGCTCGGGCTCGACAACCGCTCATGAGCGGGTCGAGCCTTTTCTCTGAGGCTCGCTCGGCGCCTTGGCTTGGCCCCGCGAGAGCTCGACCGGCGGAGTGGACGGTCAAGGGGGGGGCAGGCTGCTCAGTTGGCGGCGAGCATGCTGGAAAGCAGGGTGGCGAGGCCTAGAAACGTGAAGAAACCGACCACGTCCGTCACGGTCGTGAGGATGATCGAAGACGCCGTCGCCGGGTCTCGATTCAGCTTGACCAGAGCGACCGGAATGATCGCTCCCGCGGCCGAAGCGGCGATCATGGAAAGAGGCATCGCCAGCAACATGACGAGGGCCAGCCCGCTGTTGCGACTCCAAAGATAGACCCCGGCCGAAGTCACGATGGCGATGGCGATGCCGTTGATGAAGCCAATGACGAGCTCCTTGGCGAGCACGCGAGAGGCTTCGGAAACGCGAAACTCGCGCAAGGCGAGGCCTCGCATGGTGACGGCCAGCGCCTGCGCTCCGGTGTTGCCGGACTGCCCGGCGACGACGGGAAGGAGCACGGCCACCGCCGTGAAGCGAGCGATGGTGTTCTCGAAAAGCCCGACCACGGCCGCCGCGAGGAACGCGGTGAGCAGGTTGATGTTCAGCCAGGGCAGTCGGCTCCGCACGCCCACCCTCGGAGGCGACAGCGCGCGTTCTTCCTTCGAGCCGCCGACCATCTGTTGCAAGTCCGTCACAGCGTCTTCGTGCGCAGCTTCGACGAGCCCCGCTTGGCGGATGATGCCGACGACCCGGCCTTGGAGGTCCACGACAGGCAGACTGGACAAGCGATACTGATTCAAGAGCTCGACCACGTCTTCGCGGGGCGTCATCGGATGAACGGACACGAGCCGGGGACTCTTCAGCTCCGCGAGCGGTTGCTCGGGCTGCGCGCCGACCACGTCCTGCAAGCGCACGATGCCCTCGAACGCCCCTTCCTCGTCCGTGATGACGAGATCGGTGATCCGTCGGTCAGGGAGCTCTCGAATCCGCTCGAGGGCTTCTCCCACTGAGATGTCGTGGCGAAAAAGCGAAACCCGGGCATCCATCAGATTGCCGGCTGTCCCAGGGGGGAAGCTCAAAATGCCTGCAATCTCCTCCGCGAGCGCCGGCGGCAGCGCGCCGAGGAGGCGATCGCGCGTCTCCTCGGGAAGGCGCGCGACGAGGTTGGCAGCGTGCGCCGGGTCGAGCGCCGAGCTGAGGCGCTCGACCCCCTCTCCCTCCGCGGCCACTAGAATCTGCGCAGCGTGGTCGGGCTGAACGTAACGCAGGACGTTGGCGGCCGTCCGCGGAGGCTCCTCGGCCAAGATCCGGGCAACCGCCTCGGGTTCCGCGCTCTCCATGCAACGGGCGGCCTCAGCAGGGTGCAGGCGCATGAAGCTCTGAACGACTTGCCGAACCGCCGTCGTCACTGCCGCCCCCCCCGCTCGGACTCCTCAGTCCCCAGCAAGGTCGAAGCGCCGAGCTCGAACAGACCGCGAAAGCCGAGGCCGTAGAGCTCCCCGAGTGCTGCCGCCGTCCGCGCCCCCACATCGGCAAGCCCGGATTCGAGGAATCTGCCCTCGAGCTCTCGCAAGGACTTGTATCGTACAACGCCCACGAAGCGCCCGTCGGTGCCGACGACAGGAAGCGCGTGGAAACGCTTCCAAGCAGGGTGCGCAATGATGGTCTCCGAGCTCGCGCCGGCCGGAAGAGACTCTACCGTGCGCACCGCGATGAGCCCCACGATCTGGTCCGCTCGGGCCTCCATCAGCTGCCGAATGTTGACGACTCCGACGAGCCTATGGTCCTCCTCGGACACGACGTAAACGTAGTAGAGGACCTGCTGTGGGCTTCTGCGCAAGCGGTCCAGCGCGTTCCCCACGGTGACGCTTTCGGCAACCGTCAACACGGAGGGATCCATCAACGCGCCGGCCGTGCCGTCGGCGTACTGGAGCACGGACTCCATGGCCTTGCGCGCCTGCGGCTTCAGCGCTTGAAGCACCTTCGAGCGATGCGCCGACTGCATCGCGCGCAGGATGGGCGCGGCGGCATCACGGCGTAGCAGAGACAATGCCCTGGCCGTCTCTTCGGCCGTGACGAGCTCCAGGGAGCTCGCCGCGGAAACGGTATCGAGGCGCGGCAGCAGGTCCGCCAAGCCATCGACCGAGAGGCTCGCAAGCACCGCGGCGAGGTCGTCGACCGGCATCGGTTCCAACATGCGCGCCACCTGCGCTGGGTGAGCGGCGACGAACGCACGCACCAGCCCGGTCTCAAGATCCAAGGCTCTCGTCCCTGTCCAAGATGACGCAGCGGTTCTCGGCGAAATCCCGCCCTGGGATCGCCAGCTCTCCCTGTTCGTGCTCGAGGTACACGGCCGTTCTCGTGGTCCGCATGATGCGCCCCTCATCCGATCCGAGACGCACCCGTTGCCCGATTCGGTAGGACTTGTTCACGTAGTGCATCGCGAGAATGTCGGCCATCACCTGCCGCGATCCAAGGCCGAAGGCCAAGGCTGCGGCACCCAGGGTCGCGGCCAAGCCGATCAGCAAGGCACTGCTGAGGAACGAAACGTCCAGCCCTAGCTGCCCGGCCGCGATCAGGACAGCGGCCACCATGATGGAAGCCTGCGTCAGCCTGGCCAGGCTGTGGGCCTGGGAGCTAGGCATGCGGAGGAAAGTTCTGACGATCGCATTGCGCGCGAGGCGGCCGAACACCACGCCGCCCACGACGAGCGTCGCGGCCACCGCAAGCTCGGGCAGATAGCCGGCCAAAGCATCCATCCAGCGCCGAAACACTGGCAAGTCGAGCGCATCGACCGCAACGAAGATGCCCGTCAGAAGAACGAGCCAATACACGCCGCCGGCGGCGAGGCTGCCCGCTTCCTGCTCCTCGACGGCTTCGGTCCAGGCTTCGCGGCTCGGACCGGGCGGAATTTGGCTTGCAACCCGCCGAAGCACTCGGCGGACGCCCCCGCGCAGAAGCCAAGCCAGCCCCCAGGCCAGGAGCAGGACGACGGCGGCGGTGACTAGGTTTGGCAGTGCGGTGACGAAGCCTTGCTTTGCCCCCGCAAACAAGGCGCTCAACTGACTAAGGATATCGCCCCGGCCCATCAGTTCCTCCCAGCCCGGGCTCGAGTGTAACTCACTACCCTCGCAGGGCTAAACTTCGAACCGCGGTCCTGCCAACGTAGGCCCGCCGGTCATTGTCGAGTCCATCGACCCGAAGCTGGTCAGAGACGCGACCTGCCCAGCCTGGACACGAGCAGGGCGGAGCCGCGCGATGCGTTCGGAAGTTCGCTCCGAACACACCGCGCTGGAACGACACTCAACGCAATGACTGCTCAGCGCAGGCCTGGGTGCGCGCCTCGAACGCCTAGCCGCGTCGGCCGGGGCGCTTGCGCCGCGAGCGGATGGCCCCCCATCCGTCGTGAGCGTCTTCGTTCCACTCGTCTCCGTCTTCGTGCAGGGTCCAATCCTCGTCTTCAGAGTCCTCGCTCTGACCCCACATGCCGGCGTAGTCGTCGTCGTCGTCTTTGTCGTCGAAGGCGGCCAGACCTGGCTCGCCCCAGGGGTCTTCGGCAAACCAGTCGAGTTCGCTGTGGCGGTTCTTGTCGCGGCGTCGATTCGTTCGCTCAGTTCGCATTGGCATGACGCTCCTCGCTTTCCCCCGTTAGGGGGGTTCTTCACCAGTAGGCTGGGCTAGAGCAGGTTTTGTGCCAGCCACTTCGGGTTCATCGAGGGCGCCGGTTTTCACCGTTTTCGTCCGGCTCGAGGGAACTGGCTGAGCCAGCAGTGCAAAAGCTGCACGGTTCAGCCGCGCCGCGGGGGAAGAGCTTGCACCAGGCCCCGACACATGCCTGGCAGGGCCCCCTATTTTAGCGCTCGAGCAGCGGAGCGAGGGCCGGGCACGAGCTTTGCTTTGGCTGAGAGGCAGAAGAAAGGCGGAACCCGTGTCCTCGAAAGACAAGGCCCCACTCAGCGTGCTCCGATGTCTGAAGAAGGCGTCGACACCGAAGGCACAGGCACCTCGGCCTGTGCAGCTCGACCGGCTGCAAGCCTGCCGGAGCCGCCCATGACCCGCTCGCAGACCGACTTGATCACGCCTGAGGTGCTGCGGAAGATCCGTTCGGACAACCAGGCACTCTTGCATGCTACAGAGAGCATAAGAGCCAGCATCGAAACGGGTCGCTTCGATGAAGCGGTGCCCATGGCCGCAGAGCTGGGAGAGGTTCTTCGGAGCCACGTGCTCCTGGTCGATGGAGTCCTCGACGTGCTGACTCCGGACGACATCTCACAGACAAAGCGGAGGGGATGAGCGGCGCGCTAGCGGCCGTGCGGCGTTAGCCGGCGTTTGCACGACGGTCGCGCTGAGGCCGGCGCTTTGCTCTCACTCTTCCTCCGCTGATCCACGCCGTTTGCTCAGACCCCACTCTTGGATGCGGTTCTGGATAGTCCTCTTGCTCACGCCCAAAATCCGGGCCGCCTTCGTGGGAGATCCACCCACCGCTTCGAGCGTCTTCGTGATGGCGTATCGCTCGACTTCGGCCAAGGTCACCCCCGGGATCATCAGGCTCAAGGGCTCTGCGTCTCGATCCGGTGGCTCCATGGGCAAGTCTTCCGTGCTGATGAGGTCCTTTTCGCACAGGACGACCGCCTGCTCGATCGCGTGCTGCAGCTCGCGCACGTTCCCCGGCCAGGGGTAGCCCAGCAAGGCCTCTCTGGCGCGCTGCGTGAAGCCGTGCACGTGCTTGCCGTTTTCTACGGCGTAAGCTCGCAGGAAGTGGTCCGCCAACAGTGGAATGTCACTTGGGCGCGCCCGGAGCGGCGGCACTTCGAGGACGACGACCTTGAGACGAAAGTAGAGATCCTCCCGAAACTTTCCGTCGTCCACCAGGGTCCGAAGCTCGCGGTTGCTCGCCGCGACGACCCTCACGTTGACGCTCACCGTCTCGTTGCCGCCGACCCGCTCGAACTCCCGCTCCTGCAGGAACCGGAGTAGCTTGAGCTGGACGGACAGCGGCATCTCACTCAGCTCGTCCAGGAACAAAGTGCCTCCGTCGGCCTGCTCGAAGCGGCCGCTGCGGCGCGTCACCGCTCCTGTGAACGCGCCCTTTTCGTGACCGAAGAGCTCAGACTCGAGAACGCTTTGGGCGAGCGCCGCGCAGTTCAGCCGGACCAGGGGCCCCTGGCTCCTCGCCGAGTTGTCGTGAATCGCCTTGGCAATCAGCTCCTTGCCGGTCCCCGTCTCGCCTTGGATCAGCACCGTCGAGCGGCTCTTGGCCGCCTGAAGCATCCGGTTGAAGAGGCGCTGCATCGCCGGGTGAGAGCCCACGATGTGATCGAGTCGGCTGGCCGTGTGACTGGCCGCAACCTCGGCACGGGCGTCCCTGGCTTCCCTGGCGTGAGTGGGCTTGTCCATGGACCGCTCGATGACGATCGCGAGAGCGTCGGGACGAATCGGCATCGTGAGGCAACGATCTGCCCCATGGCGGAGGGCCTTCACGGCCGTATCGGTCGAGACCGATGCAGCGACTGCAATGAAAGAGGCGGAGGGCAGGATCGCCCTGGCCTCCCGGAGAAAGTCGAATCCGTCCATCCCGTCGAGCCCCTCGAGCTCGACCAGGACGACATCGGGCCTCGAGCGCTCCAGCAGTTCGAGCGCCTCCAGAGCATCCGAGGCGGTCTCCACGATGTGCCCAGCCGCGGCGAGCTGGCTCCGCAGCTCCGCCTGCAACTGTGGGTCCCCCTCCACCACCAGGATCCGGCCCTTGTGCTCAGCGACCATCGCCGAAGGATGGCCCCTCAGGCCTGCCCCGTCCACGCTTCGACAAGCCGGCAAGCGCCAAAGCCACAGACCTCGACGCTCGACTCGAGCCGAGGCTGCTCCTCCTCTAGCCGTCGGCGATCGTGCGAGCGAGCTCGGCTACGTCTGCCTCGAGCTCCTCCGATGGCTCGGTTGGCGGAAAGGTCGTGGGGAGGAGCGGCGACACTTCGAAAATGATGCCGTTTGCGCGCACGACCAATGAGCTGGGACCGACATCATTCGGGTAGAACGCTTCGTCCCCAATGTCCGAGACGCCAGTCGTGCCACCGCGGTTGTCTTCAAAGCCCTCGCGAACGCCATCCCAGGAGGACTCCGCTCCAAAGTAGAAGACACTGACCGACTCTGCTTCGCCTCCAGTCAGCTCGAAGCGGCAGTTGCGCGCGCTGCCCGGGACTCCTTCGCTGGCCGTACCCTCGAAGATATCGGTCACCGTCTCCGAGTCGGTGAGCTCACAGGCGCGCTCCGCGTCCGTGAGGCCATTGTCCTCTCCGCCGGTCCCAGCCGATCCGTCGCCGCCACTATCGCCGCATCCGACGCAAAGGGAGGCCATGGCAATCGCAGCCGCAAGCGCGAGAACTCGGGAGTCGTCTTTGATTTTCATTGCGTGATTCTAACATGCCGCCACGGCAGAGCGGCGAACCGCCGCTGATCGCGGCGCGTCAGGTCAATCTCGGCCCTTTGGCGATGTAACCGTCAACCTTGGCCGGCGACGAGCTCTATGTGGCCGACGAGATCACGAAGAACGACAGTCCCAGTTGCATGGCGTCGAGTGCCGCGACGACCGGCGTGGATCGGCCGGAACCGTGTTCAGTTCCCCCAAAACGGCCCACTCAATCGCGTTCCCGGTGGAAGGCCTCGAAACCCAGGCCGTTGGGAGCGCTGTCGTCCCCGGACTCCCGGCGGACACGGAGGGATTCGAACCCCCGACTTCTGCCTCCGGAGGGCAGCGCTCTATCCAACTGAGCTACGTGTCCTTGGCGCCGAGGCTTTCTAGCAACCGGGGGGGGAAGCGCAAGAGCGCGAGGCGCCAGCCGAAGGGGAGGCCCCGCAGGGGTCCAGCTCAGAACGAGTAGCGCAGTCTGACGTAGACGTTCGTGTTCTCTTTGAGCTGGCCAAAGAAGGTGTAGTCGTCCCGGCCGAACATGAGATTCGCGCCGGCGATGAACGCCAAGGGCTCGGCAATTTTGTAGGTGATGCGCGGTCGGATGTAGGTATCGAGCTCGTCTGGGGAGAAGAACGTGAAAAGGGAAAGCTCGAGATTGTCCATGAGCAGGAGCTGGGTCAGACGAAGCGTCAGCAGATGACGGAACTCGTTCTGCTCGTAGTCGGGCCACAGTGACTCGTCGATGAGCTCGTCGTAGTCGAGTGTGTATTCGAGGTAGTACTGAAGACCCATTTGGAACTTCGGAAAGAGCTCTCGCTCGTAGCCGACCAGACCACGGAGCTGAGAGTTTGGAGTGGCTGGGTCCGCACCGTCTCTGTCCTCGAACGAGTCGTAGAACGCGCCCTCGACATTGAACAGGCCACCGAGCAGCGGGCCACGGACACTGGCTCCATAGACGCCGAGGCGCGCATAGCTGAGCCGGTTCGCATCGAGATCGAGCGCGCGGGGCTGCGGCCAGTAGCCGACGTACCCGTAGGCAGCGAGCTCGAACGCGCCCGCGGTACCGTAAAGGCGGCCGTGCACGCTTCCGTTGCGCAGCCGCTGTTCGGGCTGCAGCGGGTCGATCGGCGTGAGCGGTGAGCGATCGCCGATGATCTGGCCGCTCAGCGGGTCGAAGAAGGACAGGCGCTCTCCATCGATGAATCGATCCGGCTCGAAGATCGGCGTCCATACGAGGTCGAGCCCGACCTTGTTCATCTTGAAGGTCGTTAGGACGGAGTTGGACGGGGCCTTGAGGTATTCGTCGGCGCGGCCGATGAAGAAGGCGTTGAAGTCCTTCGGAAAGAGGTCGTTCAGAAACAGGAAGTCGCCCGTTCCCCAGGTGAGCACCTGCCGACCGAAGCGCATGTTGAACCAGTCTCCGCCCCGAACGAAAACGGAGGCATCTCGGATGTCGAACCAGACTTCCCCCTCGACCCCGTCTGCGAAGACGTCGCCACGGAAACGCGCGCTCGCGACCTCGTGGGTCGCGTCCAAGTTGAGTCGGAAGCGTGCTTCGGCGGCGACAAGCTCGTTGGCACTCGCGCTGCTTCGAACGACGCGGGGGGCGACGAGCCCTTCGACGAAGCCACCAATCTGAAAATCGAAGCCTTTGCCGTCGGAGCTTCCCCCTGCGGTGTCCTCCTCCCAGTCGTCGAACTCGCCCCAGTCCTCTTCAGCCGCCTCGGTCGACGGCTCGCCGGCGGACTCCTCCGAGGGCTCGAGGTCACCGGCCAGCGTCTCCGGGGTCTCGCTGTCTTCTTCGGCAGGGTGCACCGCGCCCTCTGCCTCGAGCTCGAGCGCCTGCTCCGAGCTCGACTCGCCGGGCCACTGCGACTCGGTGTCGTTAGACGGCTCCTCGTCAGCCTCTTCGCCGGCCTCCTGCAACGGCAGCGCGCCAACGCCCTGCTCGCCTTGAGCAAACGCTCCTGACGCCAGCGCGAGGACCGCGAAGACGACGGCCATGACGGCGAAACATCGGACAGGTCCTCGGCGACACTGCTTCGTCGCACAGTTTGCGGACTTCATCGTTCAACTCCCTCGTGACAGGGTTCAGAGATGCTCAGCGGAGCCACTTTTGGGGAGGGTTGCGCAGTGATGCCTCGACGAAGATGTCGTTCGGAATTCCGAGGTCGTACTGAACGTTGCTGATGTCGCTCAGCGTGTAGCCGCCAGACTCCAGGTCGTTCACCTTGAGCCGGGTGATGGTCGGGATGCCCTGCACGGCGTCCACCTTGACGGTTTCGATCCGCCGATAGGTCTTGCCTTGCGGGTTGACGTACTCGATCTTGCTCGGCAGGAACGTCTTCTTGTTGATCCAGAGCATGTAGTGAGCGAACTCCACCCCACTGCTCTTCTTTGGCGTGCTTTTCACCACGTACTCGGAAGCCGTGGTTTCGAGCAGCTCGTGCTTGTCCTCGGCCGGGTGCCGGCCCGAGATGTCCTCGTAGAAGAAGTGCGTGCCGACGAAGCTCGTGCGCTCATCGCTCGCGGCGATTCGCTTCACCAGATCCAGGCCGGGCAAGTACAGCCATCGGTCGTCATCCTTATTGACGTGCTTGTTCACCAAGAACGCCGTGTTCCGAACGTCAGCCGGCTGATCGAAAACGACCAGGTAGCTCTGATCGCCCCCCTCTTTGTCGTCGCGCCTGAGGACTGCAAACTGCCGCCGCTGCGAACGCCCCTTTGCATCGACGACCTTCATCCGAACCAGCGCTCGCCCGTCCTTGCCGGCGTAATACTGCGCCACGTTGGTACGATTGACGATTTCGCTGGCGTCCTTGAGGTCTGCGGCCCCGACCGATGCCGCCAGGGTCCAAAGAAGGATCGGCGCGCTCAGTGCAGCGAGCCAGGTTTTGCTGAAGCTCCTCATATCGTTCTCTCCTTGTGGACGGCTGCGCCCGGCGCCGCGTCATCCTCAGCCCTGGGCGCGCGCTCTTTTTTGGGTGAAAGCCATTCTTCGATGTTCGTCATGATTGCCGGCAGCAGCATCACGGTCACGATGCTCGAGACGGCCATGATGGCGGCCATCAGGAACCCAACGGTGTTGTAGGGAACCAGCGGGGCGGCGAGCAGCGGAAGAAAGCCGATCGCGATGACGATGGCGTTGCGCGTGATCGCCCTTCCCGGCTCCTGAAACATGCGCCGCATCGTCTCTTTCCAGTCGCCGGTCTCGGCTCGGATGGCGCGACTACGTTCGAGGAAGTGAATGGCGAAGTCGACCGAGAGGCCGAGGGTCAGCGAGGACAGAACGGCGACCGGCATGTCGTAGTCCTTGCCGACGAGCCCGATCAGCCCGTAGGTGAACACGATCGTAATCGTGAGCGGCACCATGGCCAGCGCGCCGTAGATCGGCGAGCGGAAGAGAACGATCATCATCAGGAACACGATGACGAACGCTCCCATCAGGCTCTCGAGCATCCCGCCCACCATCTCTTCCTGCCAGACGACGTTCAGATAAGTGAGCCCCGCCCACTCCGCGCGGAGCCCTTCGGGCGGCGGATGGTCCGCGACAAAGGCGTCCATCTCGGTCTTGACCGCCATCATATCCTGGTTATCGCCGCTCTTGAGTTGCATCCAGATGGTGCTCTGCCGATAGTCCGGGGTCACCAGGTGCCACAGGTCGTTCGGGCGGTGAGAAGACTGGTACTGAAGAAGGGTCTGGGCCACCGCTTCGCTGCTCTGCGGAATCCGGTAGTCCTTCTCCTCGCCGCTCACGAGCTCCCGGTAAACGGTCTTCACCACGTCGGCGATGGAGTTGGTCTTGCCCACCAGCGCTAGCGCCTCGGCTTCCTTCTGAAGCCGCTCGATGTAGGCGAGGTGCTCCGGGTTCAGGAAGGTCTTGCTTCGGGTCTGCGCCTCTTCGAGGGCCGTCTGCACGCCCTGCCAGGTTTCGGCCTCTTCGCCGCTCGTGTCGAAAGCCAAGTCTGCGGTCGCTTCGATCAGCGCGTCGGCCACGCTGCTGTCGCCCTGCTCGCTCGCAGCCTGGGCTTCCGCCTTGAGCGCGTCCCAGCGGGAGCGCGTCTCTTCGCTCGCGTCCTGCAGCGCACTGTCTCCCGCGGCGATGATTTGCCGATCACCGGGGACGTCCTGCTTCATGACGAGGTATGCGGTGTACGTGCCCGCGAGCTCCCTGTTCAGCACCTCGTCGGCGACACGAATCTTGTGTGAGGGCTTGAACCAACGAACGGGGTTGTCGTTGATGTTGATCTTCGAGATACCGTAACCGCTCAGCGCGAGAACCCCGACCGTCAGCAGGAGGATGGGCTTGGCGTAGCGAAGACTCTTAGCCCCCACGGCCTCGACCATCCGCCCGAGAAGGCCGACTTCGCTTGGGTCGCGCTTGGTCGAAAGCAAGCTTGCGAGGCGCTTTTCGGGTAGCGCTGCGACGTAGGCCGGAACGAAGAGAATGGTGAGCACGAAGGCCACGCCGATACCGAGGGCCACGAACACGCCAAACACTCGGACGGGAGGAATCGGGGTCAGCGTCAGCGAAAGGAAGCCTGCGGCCGAGGTGAGCGAGGTGTACAGCATGGGCGCGAACAAGTGCCCTACGACCTCTTTGATCGCGGCCTTGCGGTCACCGTGCTTCGGGTACACGTCGACGAATTCCGACAGCAAGTGAACCGAGTCGACCACGGCGATCGGCATGAGGAAGATCGGAATCATCGAGCTCATGATGTGCACGGTGAACCCGCTCGCGATGAGCCCTCCCATCGTGATGATGACGGTGCTCATCGCCACGATCATCGGAGACAGGACGAGGGCAAACGACCGAAAGAACCACCACATCAGGAGGAAAATGACCAGGGCTGCCAGAGGCGCGGAGACGGCCATCTGTTTGAACATCTCCACGCCGAAAGTGTCCTCGGCGACCGGAAGACCGGTGATGTAGAACGCGTCGGCACTGGGGCCGAAGCCATCGACCATCGCCTCGATTTCCTCGGAGATGCGATGACTCTCATCCTTGCTCTCGATCGGCACGTACAGAGCGATGCTCTTGCCATCCTCGGACACGACGGTTCCGCGGAGCATGGGCAAGCGAAGCGCGGCCTCCTTGATGGCCAGCGCTTCCTCCGGGGTCTCCGGCGGCTGCTCCATGAGCCACTCGAAGCGGATGGTCCCCGGACCCGCCTGCTCGATGTTGTCCATCGTAGCGGGCCCGAGGACGTCACGCGCGATGACGCCGTCGATCGTCTTCACCCGCTGGTTGAGCTCGTGAACGCGGGCGAGCGACTCCGGGTTGAAAACGCCCAGCGGATCAGACTCGTTCACGATGCCCACGACGAGCATGTCGTGAAGGGCGAACTCGTCTTTGGTTTCGTTGTGAAAGACCCGGGCCGGATCGCTCGCCGAGAGCATGTTCTCCGGGTCGGTGTCGATATGGATCGACGGAATGGCCGAACCGAGGCCAAGGGTCAGCACAGCGAGGCCCACGAAAACGAGGCGCGCGTGCTGAAGGGGAAAATCCAGAATCTTTCGCTTCATGGGCTCAGCTCCCTTGCTTGAGACCAAGAATATGACTGTATGAGCATATAGTCAAGGGGTGATTCTTTGGGCCAGAGGCACTATAAAGAGAAGGAGATGCCCAAACCCACCCTTAACCCAGGGAATCTGGAGTCCGTCGCCACCCGGTTCCGCATCCTCGGCGTACCCCTTCGGCTGCAGATCTTGAGCGAGCTGGCCGATGGCGAAAGGACGGTCTCGGAGCTCGTGGAGGCGACGGGCAGCACGCAGCCCAATGTGTCGAAACACCTGACGACCCTGCTCGCGCACCGATTGGTGAAGCGAGACAAACGTGGGAACTGCGCCTACTACGCGGTCGCCGACCCAGCGATCTTCGACCTCTGCGAGATCGTGTGCGGAAACCTCGAACGCAGCCTCGAAGAACAGCGACGCGCCTTCGGCGGGAACGAATAGCTTCATCGCTCCTCGTGTCGTGGGAGCTCTACCGTCCGGGCTCCCGACGAGCAGCGCGGACTTGGCTCTGGCGGATTCGCCGCCGCGCCGGCGGCGGGCGCCAACACGCTGAGCTCGCCCGCGCTGCGTTCTGAGGCGAATCGAGGAGGCATGACTTTTGCGTTGGTGCGGCCCCATGCTCGTGGCTCTGGCGCTTGGCTGGGTGGGTGGACTCTGGCTTCGTGCCTACGTCGGCCTGACGCTAGACCCCATCGTAGCGGGTGTCGTGGTCGTCATCGTGGCGCTCGTGATCTCGTCGGCAGGCGCGGAGTTGAGGGCGAGGCTCTGGGTCGTTCCCTTGGCCTTGCTGGCCGCGGCCTCAGGTCTGGGGGTGCAGCCGGCGTCGGAGGTGCGCTGTCGGATCTCCGGCGAGGTCGACGTCAGGGCCCGGGTCGAAGCAGTGCGTCATCGACAGGAAGACACGCTGATGTCGCTCGTGGTTCTCCAAGGACGCGAGCTGCAGTCCGGCTTGCCTCTGGCCGAGGGTCTGACGCTACGACTGAGCAGCGCGCATGGGCGCGGCCTGCCCGTGGGGACCCAAGTGCAGCTGCGCGCGCGGCTGAGGCCCCTCGTCCGACTTCGCAACCGGCGGATAGGTCCACTCGGGATCCAGGGCCGCCAGCTGGCCTGCCAAGCACGCCCGTCCCCGAGCCAGCCGATACGTGTGCTTAGCGGACCTCGCCTCGGCTTCTGGCTCGACGATTTGCGGTCTCGGATTCGCAGGCATTTCCTCGGAGGCCTTCCGCCCTGGTCGGCCGCGGTCGCGCGCGCGCTGGTGCTCGGTGAGGGGAGCGCCCTTCCCTATGCGCAGCGGCAGACCATCGCGGCAGTGGGTCTATCGCACCTGTTCGCCGTGTCGGGGCTGCACGTGGCACTGGTCAGCGGAACACTGGTTCGGACCCTGCAAATCGGTCTGCGCGCCTGCCTCGTGCGCATCGATGGACGACGCTTGGCTGCGGCCCTCGGCGTGCCGCTCACCCTGCTGCACGCGGCCTTCGCAGGAGGCAGCCCGAGCGCTTGGCGTGCGGCGGTCACGGCCGCGGTGAGCTGGGGACTCGTGGCGCTCGACCGAAGAGCGAGTGCCGGCTCCGTCACCGCGGCCGCGGCCCTGATCCTCTCGGGAGCCGACCCCGAGATGGCGCTCCGTCCCGCATTCATTCTGTCAATCGTGGCGACAGCCGCGATTTTGAGCGCGCCCACCACGGCTGGTGCGGGGCTGTGGAGACAGCTGCAAAGGGCCTCGTCGATCAGCGCGAGGACGCTCGTCGCTACGGCACCGATGGTTTGGATCTGGTTTGGCAGCGTGCCGCTGATCGGCTGGCTGACGAACATCCTCGTTCTTCCCGTCGGCAGCCTGGTCCTGATCCCGCTGGTTCACCTGTACGCGCTCGCGACGGAGCTGCCGGAACTCGGTCGATGGATTGCGCCGCTGGTCCGCTTGAGCAGCGATGCCTTGTGGTTCCTTTGCGAAGCCTTCGCCCGGTTTGCGCCGGCTCGCAGACTGCCGCCGCTGTCTGCCGCGCAGACCTTCATCGTTCTTGTCTGCTGCGCTTCGCTGTTACTGCTCCGAGGCTGGCGGACCCGACTCTTCGGCCTGCTGCTCGGAATCAGCCTCTGGCTGGGCGCGGAGTGGCAACTCCAGCGAAGCACGGAAGTTCGCGGCGAGCTTCGCGTGAGCTTCTTCGATGTCGACCAGGGCGACGCCGCGCTCATCGACCTGCCCGACGGACGCCTGCTGCTCATCGACACCGGCCCAGGCGGACGGCATCCCGCGGCCCGGGAGATTCGCGAGCTCTTGGCGGAACGCCGCCGGTCGACCATCGACCTGCTCGTCATCACCCATGGGCATCCCGATCACGCAGGCAATCTTGCCGAACTACTTCGACAAGTCCGGGTCGAGGAGCTGTGGCTCAACGGGCAGCGCCTCGCGGAGGCCGAGACCGAGTCCGAAGCGGAGCTTCTGGCGGAGGCCGAACGCAGGGGCACCGAGGTTCGTTTCCCAAAAGACTTCTGCGGGCAGTCGCACGAGGCAGGAGGCGCGAAGCTTCGCGTGCTTTGGCCCTGCCCGCGTTACGACCCGGGGCTCGACTGGAACGACAACTCGTTGGTCCTCCGGCTCAGCTTCGGGGAGCAGTCGTTCTTGTTCACCGGCGACATCGAAGCGGAGGCGGAGCGGGCGCTCGTGGCGCGGCTCGGTCCAGCGCTGAAAGCCGACGTGCTCAAGGTCGCACACCATGGCTCCAAGACCTCGAGCACCGCGGCGTTCGTACACGAGGTTCGTCCCGACTGGGCCGTCATCAGCGTTGGCGCCTCCAATCGCTACGGGCACCCGAACGAAGCCGTGATGCAGCGGCTGCTCGATACAGGCGCCCAGTTGCTCCGTACGGACCAAGACGGAGGCGTGACGATGCAGACCCGCGGCCAGGAGCTGAGCGTCGAGACCTGGCGGCAGGGGGCACTGCCCGCCCGCCGCACCCGCTAAGCCGCCGCCCCGGCTTCACGCTCGGACGCGTCGCCGAGGGGCTTCTCGTACACGCGGTAACGCTTGCAGAGCTTGCCGCCCATGGCCTGGATGCCCAGGTTGATGCGTCTGTTGTCCTCGAGCGTCCAGCCGAGCTCGGCCCACTCGTAGCCGCGCGCCACTCCCCTGCGCGCAATCTCCGCGTAGAGCGCCATCGACAGCCCCCCGTAGCGCTTGACGCCACGCAGCTCCTTGCGGATCCCGAGAAGCATCAAGCGGGCAGACTTCGGGCCCTTGACCTTGAGCCTCCATAGAAGCTTTGCCACGGTGCTCGGATTCAGTTTGCCGTTGAAGTCCCGAATCACCTCGTTGAGGTTCGGCAGGCAGACGCACATGGCCACGGGCCGGCCGTCGATTTCCGCAAAGAAGGAAAGCTCCGGGTCCAGCACCAGGGCCAGATCCTTGGCCATCTTGTCGGCCTCGGCATCGGTCGATGGAACGAAGCCCCAGTTGTGCGACCAGGCGTCGTTGAAGATATCGAGCAGCTTCGGCACTTCTTCCTTCAGCTTGCTCTTGTCCAAGGAGCGGAAGCGCAGCTCGGGCAGCTCCTGCATAGTCTCCCAGGCCCTCTTCGCGCGCTCGGGCGTCTCGTGGACGTCATAACGCCAGCTGAAGACGTCCTTGACCTTCTTCAGTCCCGCTCCCTCGGCGAGCAACCCCTGATACGGAAGCGCATGGGTCATCATCATTGCTGGAGGCTGCTCGAAGCCCTCGACCAAGAGGCCCATCTCCTCGTTGATGGAGAGGGAGTACGGACCCCGCATGTGCTTCATGCCGTGCTCGCGCAGCCAGGCTCCGGCGGCCGCCAGCAGAGCCGTGGCAACCTCCTGGTCGTTGAGGGTGTCGAAGAAGCCGAAGAAACCCGTCTCGTCCTGGTGGGTCTTGAGGTGCTCGCGGTCGATCTGCGCCGTGATTCGCCCGGCCAGCCGACCGTCTTTGCGGGCCACGAACAGCGCGGCCTCGGCGTGCAGGAAGAACGGGTTCTTCTTGGGGCTCAGACGTTCCTTGATCTCCATTTCGAGCGGCGCGACCCAGTTCGGGTCACCGCGGTACACCTCGTGATGCACCTGGATGAATTCCTTGAGTCCTTGGCCAGGCGCATACTGAGTGATCTCGACCGTCATGGGCGTTTCCTAGAGCTTTAGGGGTCCGACCATGTCCTCGGGCTTGATCGCTTCGTCGAACTCCTCGCCCGTCAACAAGCCCAGCTCGATGGCCGCCTCGCGAAGGGTCGTGTTGTTTTTGTATGCGTGCTTCGCCACCTTGGCGGCGTTGTCGTAGCCAATCTTAGGATTGAGGGCGGTGACGAGCATGAGCGAGCGATGGAGCTTTTCGTCAATCGTCTCGCGGTTGGGCTCGATGCCGACGGCGCAATGCTCGTCGAAGCTCTCGCAGGCATCGGCCAAGAGCCGGGTGGACTGGATCAGGTTGAAGGCCATGACCGGCTTGAACACGTTGAGCTCGAAGTTGCCCTGCGAGCCTGCGATGCCGATGCAGGCGTCGTTGCCAAGCACCTGCGTGCACACCATGGTCATCGCCTCGCACTGGGTCGGATTGACCTTGCCGGGCATGATGCTGCTGCCCGGTTCGTTCTCCGGAATGCGGATTTCACCGATGCCCGAGCGCGGTCCGGAGGCCAACCAGCGCACGTCATTGGCGATTTTCATCAGCCCCACCGCCAGCTGCTTGAGCGCTCCACTCGTGCCGACGATGGCGTCGTGGGCGGCCAGGGCCGCGAACTTGTTCGGCGCCGTGATGAAGTCCTTGCCGCTCAGCTCGGCAATCTTGGCGGCGACGCGCGTTGCGTACTCCGGATGCGTGTTGAGCCCGGTGCCCACGGCGGTTCCACCGAGCGCAAGCTCGCGCAGCTGAGGCAACGTCGCTTCGACGGCCGAGAGCGCGTGGTCGATCTGCGCGACCCAGCCGCTGATCTCCTGCCCCAGCGTCAGCGGTGTGGCGTCCTGAAGATGGGTGCGGCCGATCTTGACGATGTCGGCGAAGGCCTCGGACTTGGCGGCCAAGGTGTCGCGCAGCTGCCGAACGCGCGGAAAGAGGTAGTCCTCAATTTGAATCACCGAGGCGATGTGCATGGCCGTCGGAAACGTGTCGTTCGACGACTGGCTGCGGTTCACGTGGTCGTTGGGGTGGACCGGCGTCTTCGAGCCCATCTGCCCGCCCGCCAACTCGATCGCACGATTCGAGATGACCTCGTTGACGTTCATGTTGGACTGGGTGCCCGAGCCCGTCTGCCAGACGACCAGGGGGAAGTGATCGTCGAGCTTGCCGCCGATGACCTCGTTGGCGGCGCGGACGATGAGCTCGCAGACGTCCTGTTCGAGGTTGCCGAGCTCGGCGTTCGTGAGGGCGGCGGCTTTCTTGAGGATGCCAAACGCATGGATGATCTCGATGGGAATTCGCTCCGTGCCGATGCGAAAGTTCATTCGTGATCGCATGGTCTGCGCCCCGTAGTACTTGTCCGCGGGGACCTCGATTTCACCCATCGAATCGGTTTCTACGCGCTGGCTCATCTTTCTCCTCCGGGCGAACGCTTTAGCCCGCAATCTTGGGGGCGTCGAGAACGATCTCCGAAATGCGATGCACCGTCCGGGGGCCTCTTGACCCGAAGCGGTTTCCTCGTAGGAGTCGTCTCGATGATCCCGGCGCGCCCCGCAGTTCCCCCCATCCCCTGCCCCAGCTGCGGCCAGCCCGTGGACCCTCTTCGCGCGCCGCGAGTCGCCTGCCTGCAGGATGGCGTCCGATACCTATGCGGAGAGACCTGTCTGGCCCGTTTCCGCGAAGGCGAGCGCAACTTCGACATCCCGCTCCATCCCCAGCGCCGCTCGAACGCGACGGCCCCGCAATCCGGCTTCTTCCTGCCGGGCGAGGTGCGCCAGGCCACGGTCGCACGCCGTAGCTCGGAGCCACCTCCGCCCGCAACCGCGGTTCCGCCCTGGCAGCGTCCGCTGGCCGCAGTCGTTCTCGCGATGACGGCGCTGGCCCTGTCGCTCGCCGGGTCGCAGGCCTGGCTGCGCATGCTGGGTACCTCCTGTGTGTTCGGCTCCGCCGCAATCAGCGGGCTCTCGGGGCTTGCGCCGGTGCAGGTGAGCCGCACGGTCCACTGGCTGGCACCCGCCGGCCTGGTCCTGGCCGCGCTGAGCGCCTCGTTCTCGCCCGCCCCTGCTTCCTGGTGGCCATTCACTGGGGTCGCCTTAGCCGCGCTGCTGGTCGCCGCCCGGCCCTGGCTCTACCGCTGGCTCTTGACGCCGCTCCGCGACGAGGAGGAGCGCCGGATCCAGCTTCTCCCGCGCCGCGCTCGACGCCTTGGCGAGGAAGGGGCGCTCGAGGAGATATCGAGCAGGGACCTGATCGTCGGGGACGCCGTCGTCGTCTTGGCGGGCGAAGTCGCCCCCGCGGACGGAGTCATCGAAGAAGGCTCAGCCTCGGCGTTACGGTTTCCGGGGGCAGCGCTCGGCAGGCCCTTCGAGGAAGGTGATTTTCTATTGGCGGGAACGCCCGTGCGCGAGGGTGCCTTGACCATCCGCGTTCTGCGTCCCGCCCGCGAGGGTGCCTTGAGCCGCGCGGTTGGACTCGCCGCGTCACAGCCACAGGACCACGGACCGGGATCCAGCTTGCAGTGGGCGCTCACGAGCTGGGGCTGGGTGGGGGTCGCGCTCCTCGCGACCCTGTGCTTGCTGCTCGCCGGGCCGAGCGCCGCCGCCGCCTGCCTGGTCGGCATCCCTCTCATCGGTCTGCTCGCCGCCATGGACCTTCCGCTCGAAGCTGGCGCTTTGGCCGCCGCGGAGCGCGGCATGTTTTTCGGCAGTGCGAGCGCCCTGCGCCAAGCCGGACGCGTTCGGATGACCGCGATCCTGCGTCGGGGTGCTCTGACCGTCGGCGAGCCATTCGTCGAACAGGCGCAGGCGATCGGCCGGGGCGAGCTGCGCGAGACGCTCTCCTTGGCGGCCGCCGCCGAAGCCGTCGCCCCGGACCACCCGATCGCAAAGGCGATCATCGCGTACGCGGACGAGCACGGAGATGGCCTGGGTCACATCCGCCGCGCGGAGCTCAGGCCCGGCCTCGGTGTCGTCGGCATCACCGTCGACGGAAAGTCGCTCGTCGTCGGCCGAAGACAGCTGCTCCTCGATGAAGGCGTCAGTGTCGCGCTCGCCGACAGCGACGCCTCGCACATCGAGGCCGAAGGGCTCAGCCCGATCTTCGTCGGCCTCGACGGGCAACTCGAAGCGATGCTCGCCATGCGCGACCCCTTGCATCCGGGCGCGGCCGCGGCCTTACGGCGCATCGCGGACTTGCCCAGTGAGGTCATGGTTTTGTCGGGTGAAGAGCGGCGTACGGTGGAGCGTATGGCCGCCCTCCTCGGCCCTTGCGTGGTGAAGGCTCCGCTCCTCCCCGAAGAGCGCGCACAGGAGATTCGCGGCCTGCGCGAGACGGGCGCGCCCACCGCGGCGATCGGACGTGGCGGCGTCGACGACGCGGCGCTCGCCGGTGCCCAGGTCCCGGTATCGCTTCAAATGGTCGGCTCTGCGCTCGAAGACCGGGGCGTGGCCCTGGCCAGCCAGGACATCCGCGATGCTGCTGGGGCCCTGTGGATTGCCCGCGCCGCGGCCCGTTCGGTGCAGCGGATGACCGCGCTCGGGATCGGAACCACGCTCATCGTCCTCGTCGGCGCGGCGCTGGGCTGGCTCAGCCCGCTGGTCGCGGTGCTCATCGCCTCCGCCAGTGAGGCCTGGACGCTTCGCGCTGGCTCCCGACTGCTCCGGCGTGTAGACCTGCGGGTACCGACGCAACGGTAGCGGAGAACGAACCATGAGCAGCAAAGCATGGGGCGGGCGCTTCAGCGAAGAACTGAACGCCTTGGCGGCCCGATTCAGCGCCAGCGTAGATGTCGACCAGCGGCTGTGGCCACAGGACATCGAAGGCTCGATCGCCCATGTGCGCATGCTGGCAACCCAATCGATCGTGAGCGCCGAAGATGCCGAACGCATCGTCGCCGGCCTGCAAGACATTCGCGCTTCGATCGAGCGCGGTGAGTTTCATTGGGACGAGGCCAAAGAAGACGTCCACATGAACATCGAAAGCGCGCTCACTGCAGCCATCGGCGATGCCGGCGGACGACTGCACACGGCCCGCAGCCGCAACGACCAGGTCGCGACCGACATGCGACTGTGGACGCGCGCCGCCTGCGAGGACCTGTGCGCGGAGATCGACGAGTTCCTCCAGGTCCTGGTCGACAAGGCCGAGGCGCACGTGGACTTCCTGCTTCCAGGCTACACGCACCTTCAGCGCGCCCAGCCGGTCCGCCTCGCGCACCATCTGCTCGCCTGGGCCGAGATGCTCGAGCGCGACCGCGGACGCCTCAGTGACGCGGCCGCGCGCATGAACGAATCACCGCTCGGAAGCGCGGCCCTGGCGAGCACGACCTTTCCACTCGACCGCGCTCACAGTGCGCACGCGCTAGGCTTCGAGCGACCCATGCGCAACTCGCTCGATGCCGTGAGCAGCCGCGACTTCTTGCTGGAGGCCGTCGCTGCGCTGTCGATCTGCGCTGTGAACCTTTCGCGCATCGCCGAAGAGCTGGTGCTCTGGTCCAGCCAGGAGTTCGGCTTCCTGCAGATGAGCGACGCCTACACGACCGGCTCCTCCATCATGCCGCAGAAGAAGAACCCCGACATGCCCGAGCTCGTCCGTGGCAAGACCGGCAGGGTCGTCGGGGACCTCATGAACCTGCTGATGATGGTCAAAGGGCTGCCACTCGCCTACAACCGAGATCTCCAGGAAGACAAGCAACCGACCTTCGACGCCTTCGATACCGTCAGCGACTGCGTGACCATCCTGAGCGGGGCCATCGCAACGAGTCGTTTCGACAAGGAGCGCATGGCCGCGGCGCTCAAGGACGGCTTCGTCGACGCCACGGAGATTGCCGACTGGCTCGCGGCCCGGGGCATCCCCTTCCGCGAAGCGCACCATGTCTCCGGCCGTCTCGTGCAGCAGGCCTTTCAAGAAGGCAAGACCCTTTCCGAGCTGCCCCTGCAGGCGTACCAGAAACAGAACCCCGCCTTCGACGAGAGCATCTTCGAAGCGCTCGACATGGACACTGCCGTCGAGCGACGAAACGTCTTCGGCGGTCCGGCCCGCGCTCGCGTACACGAAGCCATCGCCGACTGGCGAGGCCGACTCCAACTGCGGTCCACGAGCCGCTAGAGACATCCACGATGCCCAACGCTCAGATTCCCGCGTCCCCCTTCTTCGCCTACCGCGATGGCGAGCTCGCCTGCGAAGGCGTGCCCCTGTCGAGGATCGCCGAAGAGGTCGACACCCCCGCGTTCGTCTACTCCGGCGCCAGCATCGACAAGGCCTTCCAGACCATCGACGAGGCCCTGAGCTTTGCGCCTCACATGATCGCCTACGCGGTCAAGGCGAACGGCAACCTGTCTCTGCTGGCGCGCCTGGCCTCTCAGGGCTGCGGCGCGGACATCGTCTCCGAAGGCGAGCTACGGCGGGCGCTCAAGGCGGGCTTCGCCCCGGACCGCATCGTTTTCAGCGGCGTCGGCAAGAAGCGGAGCGAAATCGCCGCAGCCGCCGAGGCCGGCATACGCTCGATTCACGTCGAGAACGAGCAAGAGCTCGACGTGGTCGAATCCGTAGCCCGGGAACGCGGCAAGCCCATCGCCATTGGCCTCCGGGTCAACCCAGACGTCGACCCGCTGACCCACCCGTACATCGCCACTGGTCTCCGGGAGTCCAAGTTCGGCCTCGCCATTCCGCATGCCGAGCAACTGCTGCCGCGCATCCTCGGAAGCAACCTGCTGCGACTCGAGTCCGTGGCCTGCCACATCGGCTCCCAGCTCTCCTCGCCGGATCCGCTTCGAGAAGCGATCGCCTTGCTTGGCGACTTCGCGAAGACCTGCCTCGCTCAGGGCGCCCCACTGCGGGCGCTCGACGTCGGCGGGGGCTGGCCCCTGCCCTATGGGCACGAGGAGAAGCCCTACCCCCCGCACCAGGCCTTCGGCCAGGCCATCCGCGAAGGCCTCGAGCAATCGGGCATGCTGCGCCCGGACATCGAAATCGTCACGGAGCCCGGTCGCGCCATCGTCGGAGACGCGGGCGTGCTCCTCACCCGCGTGCTCTACACGAAGGACCAGGGCGACAAAGAGTTCGTCATCGTCGACGCAGCCATGACCGAGCTCATCCGGCCCGCGCTCTACGGAGCGCACCACGCCATTATGCCGGTCAGCGAGCCAGCGGCCGACCTGCCGCTCAAAGCCGTCGACGTCGTCGGCCCCGTCTGCGAGTCCGGCGACTTTCTCGCTAAGAACCGCAGCCTACCGCCGCTCCAGCCCGGCGACTTGCTCGCAATCCGCGGCGCTGGGGCGTATGGCCGCGAAATGCAGAGCATGTACAACGCACGACCCCTGCCGCCCGAAGTACTCGTCGACCAGGGCCGCAGCCGCGTCATCCGTCGCAGGAGCAGCGTCGAGGCCCTCTGGCAAGCCGAGACCTTCGGGTCCTGAGGCAACTGTGCGCCGACTCCCGCTCCGTCCGCGACGACATGCTCAGAGTTCGCCCACTCCCTGAGGGCCCATGGGCGACACCACGGCCTGCTCGACGCGAACTGCGGCGAGGAAGTCGATCTCGAACCAGTTCTGGCGGAGCATCGACGAACGAGCGTCCGCGCGCGACCCTGGGACCCGTCGACCTGGCGTGTCGCCGATAAGCTGTTCGGCTCGGCCTTTTGCGGGGGTCAATCGTTAGCGGCGCACTTCAGGCAGTCGTCTATACTCCAGCCCGCAGAGTCGTCACTCGCCGCCGCAGCCGTCGCCCGCGGAGACATCACTCGCCGCCGCAGCCATCGCCCACGAATGGAGCCCTTTGATGAACGAGAAAACGCAAATCGGTCTTGCCCTGGTGCTGTCTGCTTCGTTGCTGGCCTGCGAGACGGCAGCGCCCCCGGAAGCGGCAGATTCGTCATCGCCATCCAGCCCGGCGGCTGAGGCCCCTCCTGGCACCGCCGAGGCGGCTACCGCGAAGCCGACGACCGCGAAGCCGACGACCGCGAAGCCCCCTGTGGCAAGGCCTTCCTCGCTCGGCACAGCCGATCAGCTAAAGACACGCATCGGCACCCTCGAGCTACTGGACGGCGCACCCACTGCGGAGACGGCTACGAGGGTGTACGAGGCGATGGACTTCACCCGCGCGCTCAACGCCTACAACAACAGCTTCCGTGGGGCGTCCGCCTACGCAATACGGCAGGGCTTTCAGAGTATTGGCGCTAAGGACGGCGATGTGATCGTCTTTTCCGAGCTCATGGACGCGATCCCTGTTCCTGACGGGCAACGCGGATACCGTGTACTACTTGGCAAGCCTCGATCTGACGAAGGGCCCCATGGTCATCGAGCAGCCGCCACAGGGCCTCGGCACGATCAACGACATGTGGTTTTCCTGGATCATCGACATCGGCTTCCCTGGGCCCGACCGCGGACAAGGTGGAAGATAACTGATCGTTCCGCCCGGATATGAGGGGCCCCTGCCCGACGATGGCTTCTTCGTCGCGCACTCGAAGACCAACTACGCCCTCTACGCGGCCCGCGCCTTCTTGACGAACAACGACCCCAAGCCGACGGTCGAGCTGATCAAGGGCATCCCCGCCGCCAAGTTCTGGTCCTTCACGCTCTACGACAACCAGACCCGCTCGATGCTACAGACGCCTCAAAAATACCCGCGCGCCGGGAGCCAGAGCTACCCCACACCGGCGACCAAGCCCAACGAAGACGGCTCGACGACGGTCTACATTGCGCCAGAGAAGCCCGAAGGAATCGACCGAGGCAACTGGATTCAGTCCGTACCTGGCAAAGGCTGGTTCACGCTCCTACGCCTCTACAGCCCCCTGCCGGCGTTCTTCGACAAGAGCTGGCGTCCGAGCGAAATCGAGGTGCAATGAATCGACAACGACGGCTGCCCACGCTCCTCGTCTGTCAGCGCCCGCTGCCTTTTCGTCCCTAGAGTGGAGCTTGCCAACCGGCTGGCGCTGCTCCGGATCACCCTTCACGCTACGGTCCCGCATGACAGGAATGACCATCGCCGGGACCGGGCGCTACGCACCCGGTGAGCCGATTCCAAACGCCGCCATGTCGCGAGTCATGGACACCAACGACGAGTGGATTCGTAGCCGAACGGGCATTCGTCAGCGCCATTTCGCAAGGGACGGTGAAGGCGCGACGAAATTGGCCCTACCGGCAGCACGGCAAGCCATCGAGGACGCGGGCCTGAGGCCCGCGGACATCGACTACATTCTCTTTGCGACGATGACCCCGGACTTCTTCTTTCCGGGTTGCGGACCGCTGCTCGGTGCCCGACTGGGCATTCCCGGCGTACCGGCCCTGGACGTCCGACAACAGTGTGCGGCCATTCCCTATTCGCTGCAGGTGGCCAACGGCCTCATCGCCACCGGCGCAGCGCAGAACATTCTGCTGGTCGGCGCCGAAGCGCACGCCGGCTTCATGCCCTGGTCAGACTGGGACGTGCTCCGCGGGGAGGCGAACCGAGAGGTCTCTACCGAAGCCTACGCCCGAGGGACCCGACATCGCGGACTGACCGTGCTCTTCGGTGACGGTGCGGGGGCGATGGTGCTGCGAAAGAGCAACCGCCCCGGCTCCGGCTTCATCGGCGCAGAGGTCCATAGCGACGGGAACCAGTGCGAAACGCTCTTCACGCCCGGCGTCGGATTTCGCAACGTTCCCTATGTCTCGGAGGCGGCCCTGCAAGACGACTTGCACATCCCCCGAATGCAGGGGCAGACGCTATTCAAGTCCGCCGTCATGAAGCTCAGCAAGGTCGTTCGTTCACTGTGTGAGACGCACCAGATCAGTACGGACGAGATTGACTTCGTCATCGCACATCAGGCGAACCAGCGCATCAACGATGCCGTGCGCCGACAGCTCAAGCTCTCGGAGCACAAGGTCCCCTCCAACATCTCGCGCTACGCCAACACCTCCAGCGCCACGATCGGGATTCTTCTGGACGAGTTGCGCCGTGACAACGTCGTCACGGAAGGCGACCTGCTCTGCTTCCTGGCCCTGGGTGCCGGCCTGAACTGGGGCGCCGCCCTCCTCCGCCTGTAACGGCGCGAGATGTCGAACTCGCCGTACGCTCGCGCTCTACGCGCCCTCGTGGTGATCGGGCTGCTCGGATCGGCTAGCTACCAGGGCTCACGGAACGGTCGCAGGTCCAGCTCGAAGCTCCAGGCGTTGCGCGGCTGAGCGTGCAACATCGCGAAGGTCTCGGCGATGCTCGTGGGATCGACCAAGCCGTTCGGTCCCTTGCTGGCTGCCAGGTCCGGCATCTTCTCGTGCACGCGTGGGACGTCGATGATTCCGTCGACGATGACATGGGCCACGTGGATACCCTCAGGCCCAAGCTCCTTGGCCATGCTCTGGGCGACTGCGCGAAGCCCGTGCTTGCCAGAGGCGAAGGCTGCGAAGTTGGCACCGGCCTTCACCGCGGCGGTCGCTCCGGTAAACAGAATCGTCCCTCGGCCGCGCGGTTTCATGCGACGGGCAGCTTCACGCCCCACCAGGAACCCTCCCAATGCAGAGGACTCCCACATGGCGCGGAAGTCCTCCAAGCTGGTGTCCACAATCGGCCCCATCGTGAACCCGGCTGCATTGAAGACGCTCACTTCGACGGGGCCGAGATCACGCTCGGCGCCCTCGAAGAGCGCTTTGACCGCGGCTTCGTCGGATGCGTCCACGGCAAAGGCCCTGGCTCGACCACCCGCCGACTCGATCTCCGCCACGAGCGGATCGAGCGCAGCTGAATTGCGCCGCGCCACCGCCACACCATAGCCGTCGCGAGCAAACCGCTTGGCCACCTCGGCCCCCGTCCCGGTTCCCGCACCCACTACGACTACCGAAGCCTTGCCCATGCGACCCTCCTGTGGACGAACCTAAGGCGCTTCGCGATCCGGGCAAGGCGTCTCCCCAGCTGATGGACCGTGCATTTAGCGTCGGAGCCGGATCTGAATGGCCTTGACGCTGCCGTTGAAATCGAACACGGCCGCTTCATATTTGGGAGGACCGAAGCGTTCCGCCGGGATGTTGTTGGATACGCCCCACCATTCCTGCGGGCGACCGACCATGCTGGTTTTCAGCTTTCCGTCTCGGTCGGCGTCGTGCATGACGGCGACCGCGTACTTTCCAGGCGTGAGGTTCTTGAAGGTGCACCGGGCTTTTCCGGCCTTCGGTTTCACAAACACCCTAGCCTTTGCTCTATCGGCGTTGGACGGAAACCCGTCCTTGCTGGAGAAGAGAGAGCAGCCGACTTGGCCTTGGTCGTTTGGGATGTTCGAGATGCCGACCGACAAGTTTCCCTGTGATGAGGGGGTCTGGCTGTCCGCGTTCCCCTGCGCCTCGGAGCCGAGGGCCGCAGACAGCACGAGCGCGCAAAAGAGTGTCTTCGTGTTCGGCCGCATCTCGTCGCTCACTTTATCACGAGCGCGCGGCAATTTGCTCTGCGGTGCGCACGCCGCCAAGAGCCACCGCAAGCGTGCTTTGCCCGAGCAGGACCGAGTCGCCCACCAGATACAGACCCGGGGCCGCTTCTCGGGGCCAAAGTGCGCGCGGCCTGTAGTGGCTCCAGCCGGCTCGGCGCGGCACGCCGCCCACATAACCGAGGGGTCGACCGGTGAAGCGGGCGAATGTACGAGGGCTGGCGGTCATCTCGAAGCGGGCATGCTCGGCCAGCACAGCTGCGCGCCGAGCGATCGTTTCGCGCATCGTTCGCTGCACGCCGGCGATGTAGCTGGCCTGCTCGTCCGCGTTCATCGCGCGGAGCTTGCGCATCGGCACGTGCGTGGACGCGGTGAGAGTGCGCTGACCCTCTGGCGCCCGCTCGGACTCGTCGGCAGCGCTGATCGAGCAAAAGACGTGGTTGCCTTCGACGAAAGCGGCCTTGCTGTCGCCAATCAACTGCCAATGCTGCGCTTCGGGACCGGCTAGCGCCTCTGAGTCGATTCCTCGGTACAGCATTGCAGCACCCCAGCCCGACTCGACCGAGGCTTCGACGTCGTTTAGCGCGCCGTTCAGGGCGGGCTCGGTCATCGCCGACAGCGAGTGCGGCAGAAGATTGGCGACGACGGTCTTGCTGTCGAAGGTTCCCTGGCGCGTCTCGACACGCCAGGCCGTCTGCCTGCGCTCGATCCGGCGCACGCGATTGGCGAAGGTCACGCTCCCACCGGCACGCCGGATCGCCTCCGCCAGAGCCCAAGCGAGCTTTCCGATGCCCCCGTGCACGTGGCCGGTGCCCCGAAAGAAGTAGTCGACGGCGGCCATCGCAAAGGGCGCCTCGGCCTCCGCAGCGCAGGCTTGCACGGTGATCTGACTGACTGCGTCGAGGTACACACGCAGTGGGTCCCATCCAGCGAGGTCGTGTTGGGCGACGACGTCCGCGAGGGGTCGCCCCATCCAGCGCAGCACGGGGCCGTAGGAGAGGCTGCGTCCGAGGTGACGAATGAGGGATTTCCCAGTGAAGGGTGGCAGGAGACTGGGGTCGTCGAAGAGCGTCCAAAGCGCATCCGCCGTCTGCCGTTGCACGGCAAAAAAGCGGCGCAGCGCTTCGGGATCCGCACCGGGGAGCTCGGCGAAGCGTCTGAGAAACGAGTCTCGATCACGCGCAATGGCCAGCGACCATTCCCCCGTGCGGAGCTCGACCACTGGGTCGAGCGGTTCGAACCTCAGGCCCAGGTCCCACTTGCGGTTCCAGCTGCCGAAGAGCTGGCCCTCGTCGAGACCGGAGAAGAGCGTGGCACCAGCCTCGAACTGGTAGCCGCTGCGGCTGAACGTGCTCGCGCAGCCCCCCGGGTAGCGGAGCGTTTCGCAAAGAAGGACCTCGGCCCCGAGCTCGGCAAGCCTCAGCGCGGCGGCCAAACCGCCGAAGCCCGCGCCAATCACCACTACGTCAGGACGCTGCATCGTCACAAGCTCTAGGGCTGTGGGCCAGGCCCCGTCCAGCGATTGCCGAATGGACCCCGAATCAGGCGAAGTCCAGCGGATGCCCCTTTTGGAGTAGATTTTGATGTCTATGTTTTGTCCAAAAATAACATTGCCAAAACCTCGACACAGCGCATAGTGGTGTTTGGAGGTAACGTCATGAACCGTCCATTTACCAGTAGGGTCCTCCTCTCGAACCCGAATCGTTCCCACGCCCGCCCAGCCTGGGGCGCGGATGCCCTTTCCGCAGTCCCAACGAGAGCCGAATGGGACTCGGCGGTTCGGATGCTGCCAGCGGCCCTGGGCCTGTTTTCCCCCTGGGCGCTGACGAAGCAGGGCCTAGGACTAATGGCCAACGCGGCTAACGCGACGCGCTTCCGATCCATGCTGGCCGAGACTCAGTCCTTGCTTCGTGCAGCCCATGTGCCGGTGCTGGTGACGCACACCGGCGACGAGCCTCAGTTTCGCCCGCCGAGCGAGCTGAAGCGAACGCAGCGTCGTTGGCTCGGTCAGGTCGTGCTGGAGCTGTACTTCAGCCAGCTGATCCGGGGCGACTCGGCCATCGTCGACCTCTGGCCGTCGCGTCTGGGCATCGACTCAAAGGGCGACGCGGTATGGTCTCCGCGGCCGCTCTACGTGCACTGGGACCCGGAGTTTTTGAACGCCCTGCGAGACTTCTACGCCGGCTTCTTCCTCGCCGATGCCGAACAGTTCGAGCGCGGTAGCCAGGAGCTCGGCTTGGGCGGAGCGCGAGAACTTCTCGTATGTCACATGGGCGAAGGCAATCAGAATCAGCGCGCCGTTCGCTTCAGCTCTGCCGAGCTGCAGTCGACGCTGGAAGCGCTTCCGGCACTCTCGGAGGGACACGGAGCTCTTCATCAGAACTTCATGGCCTTTGGGCTCTACGTCACTTCGCTCCATGCTTTTTTGGAGTCGCTCGATCTGGCCTTCGACGTGCGCAGCGCCTTTCTGCGGAGCTACGTTCCAACGCAATCTGCGGACGGAGCGCTCTCATGAGACCTCAGCTCGGCGCTGCCGAAGAGCGCGCCCGTGCGCAGTGGGCGCACCGAGGTTCGGTCAGACCTCCTTGGGCGTTGGAGCCGGGACCCGGCCAGGAATCGGTCTGGGATTACCCACGGCCGCCGCGGCTGGCACCGGACTCGCGCCTGGTTCGCGTGGTTCACGAAGGCGTTCTCATCGCTGAATCGCGAAACGCCATCCGTGTGCTGGAAACTGCCAGCCCGCCAACCCTCTACATTCCTCCGACCGATGTTCGCGTAGGCCTCTTGAGTCGTCGTTCCAGAAGAACCAGTCGTTGCGAGTGGAAGGGCGAAGCGACGTACTGGTCTCTCCTTACCGCAAGCGGATTCATTCCGAACTTAGCCTGGAGCTATGCGTATCCGCGCCCGGAGTTTGCGAAAATCAAAGGCTACTTCAGTTTCTACCCGTCGAAGCTACAGTGCTACCTCGGAGAAGCGCTGGCGGAGCCTCAGGCCGGTGATTTCTACGGCGGCTGGGTCACCCCGGACGTGGTCGGTCCCTTCAAAGGGGAGCCCGGCACGGGCGGCTGGTAGACGGCAGCGCGAGGGCGCTTCGGCGCGAAGAGCCCTCTTCGGGCGACGCTGAAGATCGGTTCCTGCTGAACTCCTAGCGCCTCGCAAATCTGGTTGGCGCAGAGCAGGCCCGACGTGAAGGCTGCTTCCATGTGCGTCATCGGATACGGCAGCCGTACCCAGTCGCCTGCCATGAGTAGGCGGTCGACCGGAAGCTTGGGCGCGGGCCGGCGGGCGTGCTGCCCGGGTGCGAACGCGGGGAAGTCATGGCGAATCTGCAAGGCTTCGGCCGAGACGCTCAGTCCACGGACCTCCGGGAAGTACTGCTGCAGCTCTTCCAAAAAAAGTCGGCGCACGTCGGCCTCGTCGTCCAGCCCCTCCGGCAGAGCGTAGCTGTGGAGCTCGAGAACCGCCCCGCAATGGATCCTTGCCCAGTCAGCCGCCTCCTGGGTGATGCGATGGTAAAGAGTGACAGAATCCAAAAGCCGCTTGCGATCCACGTTGATGAACGTGGGCAAGTCCAGGCGTAGGTCGCGGTCTACCCAGATGCGCCACACCGCGTATCCGCGTGAGGTCCGCAAGGCCTGCATGTCGGCCGCGAAGCACGGATGCGTCTCCTGCAACCAGGGCGAGCCGCGGAGAATCGACTGCATCCCAGGGATGTCGGCTGCGATCACGACCCAGTCGTAAACCTCGCCCGCGATACGAAAGCGACCCTGTTCTGCACGCTCGATGCCCTCTACCGCCGTGCCGAGACGAAGCTCGACGCCATTGGATTGCAAGTGTGTGCGAATCGGGGCCAGCAGTGTCGTTTCGTAGTCCCCGGCGGGGTAGTCGTACATCAGGCCATGGTCGTGGCTCAGATAGTAGAAGTGAAACGCGCGAAGCACGTCGGCGGTCGACAGTTCCGCCTCGTCCGAGAAGAAAGCTCGAGCGAAGGTTCGAAACGACGCGCGGAGCTCAGGCGGGAGCGCGGCTTCGTCACAGAAGCGTTCGAACGGGAGCTGATCCAACTCCTCGTAGCTTCGCTGCATGTCGAAGCGCAGAAAAGCGCTGAGCCGGTCGCGCGTCCGTTTGGGGATGACCTCTCGCCATCGATAGAACCCGCGTCGTCCGAGGTCGACAATGTTCAGCGCGGGCACGGTCTCGACACCGCCGAAGCTGAGCTGGCGACCCTGACTGTCGAGGATCAAGTAGTCCTCGATCTCACGGAAGCTCCGGCGAAGCCCCAGCCGGTCCAGGAAACGGTTCAGGTTGTAATACTGCCGGAAGAACGCATGAAAACCGTGCTCGACGGTTTGCTCCGAGTCACCGACGCGCTGCTTCCAAGCGCCGATCTTGCCTCCGAGGTAAGCGTTGCGTTCGAAGAGCGTCACGGCGAAGCCTCGTTCACCCAGAGCCGCGGCCGCCGCGATGCCGGCGAGCCCGCCTCCGAGCACGGCCACGCGAGACGGCGCGGAGGCGACCTGCCTCGGCAATGCGCCGTCGACTTCGTTGACTTGCTCTCGATATCCGTCGAGCCTGCGCTTGATGGCCCACGCCAAAGCTTTTTTCGGCCATTTGCGACGCCAAGCGAACCATAGCGCCAGCAGCGTCAGGAGCAGTATCAGCCACCAGGCGCTCATAGTCATACGGGGCGTTTACCGCACCGAGTGCTCTGCTCGAAGAATTATGCGCACAGATGATGTCTAGATCTCAGTTAGTTATTGCCAAAGTACAGATCTAGACCCATCACTTCGGAGGCTCAGCGGTAAGATGGCGAAAGTGTACGACATCGGCGTTCTCGGCAGCGGCCCTGCTGCCCTCTCGATCGCTGCGGCCTTTGCGCGGCGGGGCGCCTCGGTGGCCCTGATCGCGCCGGCGCCCGATCTGCCCTGGCAATCAACCTACTGCCTGTGGGCGGACGAGCTCCCGTCTGCCATGACCCACTTGGCGGAGCGCGTTTGGGACCGGGCGAGCGTGGTGACGCCACTCGGCCGTCGCCAGCTCGGCAGGCCGTATCTCAAGCTGCACACGCCCGAGTTTCAGACTTTCTGCTGGGACTCGTTTCTGACCGACGCGGCGCGAGTCCTGCCCGGACGCGCGACGAAGCTCGAAGCAGAGGGGGACGAAACCTGCATTCAGGTCGACGACGGCTCGACGGTCCGCGTCCGGGTCCCCGTCGATGCCTCGGGCGCCAACAGCCCCTTCGTCCGCCGCGTGTCTCGGCGGGAGCCCGCGTTTCAAACCGCCTTCGGCCTGACCCTTCGCGCAGCAAACCATGGGTTCGACGAGCACGAGATGGTCCTCATGGATTTTCACCCCGCCTGCAAAGATGCGGGAGAGCCGCCCTCATTCCTTTATGTGCTCCCGCTGGGAGGCGACCGCGTGTTCCTCGAGGAGACCTCGCTCGCTCGCCGTCCTGGTGTACGCATCGATTTGCTCCGGTCGCGTCTCGAAGCACGGCTGTCCTCTCTCGGGCTGCAAACTGCGGAGCGTCTCAGCGAGGAGCACTGCTCGATTGCCATGGGCCTCGGGCTGCCCGTGACCCGGCAGCCTGTGCTGCCCTTTGGCGCCGCAGCCGCCATGGTGCACCCAACCT
Source organism: uncultured delta proteobacterium (assembly GCA_963746475.1). GTDB lineage: Bacteria > Myxococcota_A > Polyangia > Polyangiales > Houyiibacteriaceae > SG8-38. The sequence goes on along the minus strand of CAVVBB010000002.1, from coordinate 506,930 downwards.
CGGGCTATTCAATCGCGCACGCCTTGCGCAAAGCGGATGCGGTGGCGGCCGCGGTCTTGCAGGGGCTCGACTCGGGCGGTGCCGAGGCGGCCCTGGCCGCTGGCAGCGCGACTCTTTGGCCTCGCGCGCAGAGAGCCGCCTGGGAGCTTTATGGCTTCGGCTTGGAGACCCTACTCAACATGAAAACGCCGGAGATGACGCGTTTCTTCGATGTCTTCTTCGCGCTGCCGACGGAGGCATGGTCCGGTTTTTTGGCGGGCACGCTTGCACCCACGGAGCTCGGTGCGGTGATGACGCGATTGTTTTGCACCCTGCCCGCTTCCCTTCAATGGCATCTCATCCGCAGCGGTCTCCTCAAAGGGGCTGCACCTCTGGCTAGGTCTGCTCTCCCCAGCATCGTAGGAGAGGGATGAAGGCGCAGCGCCGCCCAGCTCGTGCTACGCGTACACACAGAGCTCGGGAACGTGAAAGGAGCGGACGATGAGTGAGCACGCGATTGTGATTGGCGCAGGGTTCGGCGGCTTGGCCGCCGCGGCCCGTCTGCGCGCCGCCGGCCATCGGGTCACCGTTGTCGAAGCCGGTAGCCAAGCGGGTGGCCGGGCGCGGGCGTTCGAGCGCGAGGGCTTTCACTTCGATGCGGGCCCGACCGTCATCACGGCCCCGCACCTTTTCGACGAGCTGTTCGAGCTGTTCGGAAAAGACCGTCGAGACTACTTCGAGCTCGTTCCGGTGGATCCCTTCTACCGGGTCGTGTTTCCAGACGGGCGACACTTCGACTACGTCGGTGATGACGATCGGCTCTTCGATCAGATTGCGAGCTTCAACCCCGCCGACGTCGACGGCTACAAGAAGCTCGTGGAACACTCGCGACGCATCTTCGACATCGGCTACACCGAGCTCGTCGACGCAGACTTCTCGCGCTTCACCGACATGATGCGGATCGTGCCGGACCTGGCTCGGCTGCGGGCCTACAAGAGTTTGTACGGCCTCGTGTCCCACTACATCAAAGACGACGCGCTTCGGCAGGTGTTCACGTTTCAGCCTTTGCTCATCGGCGGAAACCCCTTCCGGGCCCCCGCGATCTACCTTTTGATCCATTGGCTCGAGCGAAAATGGGGAGTCCACTTCGCCAAGGGTGGCACAGCGGCGATCGTACGCGGGCTGTGCCGTCTCTTGGAAGAAGTCGGCGTCGACATCAGGCTCGATTCGCCGGTCGAGCGGATCGAAGTGTCGAATCGACGCTCCACGGGGGTACGCTTGAGCGACGGCAGCTTCCTCGCTTCCGACATCGTTGTTGCCAATGCGGACCCGGCCATGGTCTACACGAAGATGATCGATGTCTCGGCGCTGCGAAAACACTCGAACGCCTCGGTTGCACGGAAACGGTACTCGATGAGTCTCTTCGTCGGTTACTTCGGAACCCGGAAGACCTATCCGGAGCTCGCTCACCACTCCATCCTGCTCGGCCCACGCTACCGCGAGCTACTGACGGACATCTTCGACCGCAAAAAGCTCGCCGACGATTTCTCTCTCTACTTGCACGCGCCCACGCGCAGCGATCCGAGCTTGGCACCTCCGGGCGGCGAGAGCTTCTACGTGCTCTCTCCGGTGCCGAACCAGGACAGCGGGATCGACTGGGCTGTCGAAGGGCCACGCTACATGGAGCGCATCCTCGATACCCTGGATGCGCATCATCTTCCCGGCCTGCGTGAGAATCTCGTCACGCAGTTCCACGTCGACCCGCGGTACTTCGAGACCGAGCTGCGCTCCTATCGGGGAGCGGCCTTCGGCCCCGAGCCGACCCTGACGCAGTCGGCCTATTTCCGCTTCCACAATGCCTCCGAGGACATCGACGGGCTGTATTTCGTCGGTGCCGGCGTCCACCCGGGCGCAGGCCTGCCCGGCGTTCTGTCTTCGGCCAAAGTCCTCGAGAAAGTCGTGCCCAGCCTCCAATCGGGCAAGCAGTGGGTTCCTGCGCCGAGCGAGGCGCCGGCATGAGCCAGGCCCGGGGACGAGACCGCGAGCTGGCGCACTGGCAGGTGCTGGCCACGCGCGCGCGCTCGTTCCGCTGGGCATCTGCCTTGTTGAGCGCGACCGAGCGCCGCAAGGTCGCTTCGCTGTACGCATTCTGCCGCGCCGTCGACGACCTGGCGGACGCGGACTGGGTCACGGCGCAGAGCCGCCGCGACCTGACCCTGATCGAAGCCGCCCTCGCCGCCGAGCCTCAGGGCGAGCCGCTTTGGCCCGAGCGATACCTCTGGTTCCGGTCTCTGTGCCTCGAATGCGACATCGATTTCCGCGTCGTTCAAGAGCTGCTTCGTGGGATGCGCTCCGATCTCGGTCGCGTTCGACTCCAGTCGGACCAGGACCTGCTTCAGTACTGCTACCGGGTCGCGGGCACAGTGGGCCTCATGATGTGCTCCGTGCTCGGCGTGCGCGACCTTCGAGCCCGCCGTCACGCGGTCGACCTGGGCATCGCGATGCAGCTCACCAACATCTCGCGCGACGTTCTCGAGGACGCCCAGGCATCGAGAGTCTACTTGCCGGCCGCCCGGCTCGCGAGCCATGGCGTCGACGGCGAAGACCTGGTTCAGGGGCAAGCGGATGCGCGCGCGGTGAGCCTGGTGGTCGACGAGCTGCTCAGCATGGCAGACGACTACTACCGCAGCGGCGAAGACGGCATGGGCTTACTGCCGCTGCGCGCGCGCTGGGCCGTCCTCGTCGCCAGCCGCTTGTATCGGGGCATCGGTCGTCGGCTTCGGCGTCGCTACCAGAGCAATCCGTTGCTCGGACGTGTCGTGGTCCCATGGTCCGCGAAGCTCCTGCTCACCCTGGCCGCGACTGGAACCTGGTGCAGGCTCGCTCTCCTGCCAAAGCGGCCAGCCGGTAGCGCAAGGGTCCTGGAACGATTCGCGCCTTTGCCCGAGGACCTCAGGCGAGCGCGGGAACCGCTTGCGCATCCCGACCCGCCCGAGGCGTGAGCGGCCGGGGCCTCAGTCGAACTCGACGAAAATCTCGTTCCGCTTGAGGAACCAGGGGACGAACGGTGGATCGTACCGGGCCCAAACCGGCTCGCCCGCCGGCCGCTGTCCTTGCGCGGCGAGCACGCGGAGAAGCTCGCCCAGATGCTTCTGATAGTTCCGTTGCGACCAGGAGCCGGAGTAGCGAATCGCGGCCACGCGCCGCTCGGGCAGCTCTCGAAGCGAGATGCGCGGGTCGAGTGGCTTCGGCAAGCTGTCGAGCGTGTAGTTGGAAGGCATCATGAAGCGGACGATGAAGCCCCCGGAATCCGCCTGCTGCGTGACCGGCGAGGTCATCGAAATCTTCTGCCCCTCGGGCGGCTCCTGTGTCACCGGAGCGGTCATCGAAATCTTCTCCGCCCCGGCGTTCTTACCGGAGATGTACGCCACGAGAATGCGAAACCCCTGGTACCCGGCCTCCTCGGCGGTTCCACGCACCATCGTCTCAGCGACCAGCCGAGGACCGTACTGGCGAAGCTCCACTTGGCCCCAGCGCTCCAAGACCTCGTACTTAGGCTGCTCGTATTTACCAAACCACTTCGCTGCCACAGCAACCCCCACGAGGCTCACGGCCAGAATTCCGAGCGTCCAGACTAGCAGCTTTCGTTTCATGAGGAGCCCCTGGCCGAACCGCCTTCCCCTCGGATCTCGGCCACCGCCTCGGTCAAGGCCAGCCGGAGAGGCCTGTACTCCATGCCGAGCTCTTCGACGGCGCGGCTTCCATCGAAGAACAAGGATCCTGCGGCGATCGTCTTTAGAATATCGACGGGCAACACGGGGCGCCTTCCCGTCCAGCGGGACGCCTTGTCGGCCAGCATGGCGAGCGGTAGAAGCAGCGCTTCGGGAATGTTGTGGCGGGGAATGCGCACGCCCGCGATCTCGCCGATCAGCTCGAAGTACTCGCGGGTCGTCGCTCGCTCCTTGCCGATCAGATAGCGCCTGCCGACGGTCTTCGGGCTCATCAGCGCGCGGACGATGGCCTCCGCCGCATCTCGAACGTGCAGGTACGTGTACCGGGTCTCGGCCCCGACCAGCGCCGGCATCCGACGCTCCAGCGCACGCCGGACTTCCATCGTCGGCTGCGGGTCACCCGGCCCGACGACCGCCGCCAAGTGCACGATCGTGATCGGCAGCCCCTGCTCGGCGTGCATGCGCAGGCCGATTTCGTCGGCCAGGTACTTGCTCCGGGCGTACTCACTCGGGTGCGGCCCTGGCTCCGCATCTTCGTCGAACGGCAAGTGCCCTTGCACGCCAAAAGCCAGCGGCGTGCTCACCTGAACCACCTTGTCGAGCTTTGCATCCAAGGCGGCAACGAACAGGTTCTGGGCGCCGCGCGTGTTGAGCGCCTCGTAGAGCTTCCTGTCCCGACTCCAGAAGTCTCGGTAACCGGCCAGGTTGATCAGCCCCCAGCAGCCATCGAGCAGCGGCGGTAGTGACTCGGGCTCGCACACGTCGCCTCGCAACGGCGTCACACGCGGGTCCTGCGTGGGCAGGCTGCTCGCATCACTGCTTGGTCGAAGTAGACATCGCACATCCAGATCCGGCTCCTCCAGGAGCCGGTCGAGCACATGCCTCCCGACAAAGCCCGTCACCCCAGTCACCGCCACCGTCCGCCTCGCTGCGCCCATGCTCATTCCTAACGTCCTCCGCGACAACCACAAGATCCCGCGACAACAAGATCCTACCCGCGTTCGCGAATTCGCAAGATCCTACCCGCGTTCGCGAATTCGCAGGGAGCTCTGCCAACACCGTCCGCCTCGCTGCGCCCATGCTCATTCCTAACGTCCTCCGCCAAGATCCTACCCGCGTTCGCGAATTCGCAGGGAGCTCTGCGAAATTCCCCCATGATCCCGTCCCCGGCGCCCGCCAGCGCCACCCTGGCGTACCGCCGGCCACAGCCGCACAAAAGCAGAAAAAACACAGGGTCTCATGCCGGCACGGTTGTCGCATCACCCCGGCCTATGACCCACCCCCGCATCATCAAGGACGGCAAGACCTGGGCCCTCTCCCGCCGCACCACGAGACGCCACTACCTGTTCAATCCCGACCAAGCGCGCCACCTCGAGCAGGCTTACTGGTACTGCCTCGCCGTGGCCGCCAACAAGCACGGCATCCTCGTCCATGCCGGCTGCTTGATGTCCACACACAGCCACGAGGTCGTCACCGACCCCGACGGCCAGCTCCCCAAGTTCCTGCAGCTCTGTCACGTTCTGCTCGCCCGATGCACCAAGGCCATCCGCGGGTGGCCTGCCGAGGTCTTCGACAAGAGCCCCACCAGCACCGTCCATCTGCGCACCCCAGAGAAGATAATCGATGCCCTCGGCTACCTCATCGCCAACCCCGTCGATGCTTTCGCCGTGCGCTACGCCAAAGACTGGCCGGGCGCTCAAACCCTGCCCAAAGACATCGGTCAACGCTGCATTCGAGTGAAGCGCCCGCCGTTCTACTTCCGGGCCGGTAACCCCGACTACCCTGACGTCGTCGAGCTGCACCTTCAGATGCCTGTTGCCCTTCAGTGCGACTACGGCACCGAGCTCGCTCAGGAACGCATTGCTCAGCGGCTGCGGCAACGAGAGCACGAGGCCTGGCAGAAGGCCAAAGCCCAGGGCCTGAGCTTCGTTGGACCCAAACGTGTCCTCAAGTTCGAGCACAGCAAGCGAGCCAGCAGCTACGAGGAGTTCGGAACCCTAAACCCTCGCTTCGCAGTCGGCACAGACAAGAAGGCCAGGGTCGAGGCCGTCAAGGAGCTTCAGCTTTTCAGCGCGCAGTACAGGGATGCCCTGGCCGCCTGGACGGACGGGGACAGCCGCGCTGTCTTTCCGGAAGGCACGTGGTGGATGCGGGTCTTTCACGGCGCCCGCTGCGGACCGGCACCGTAGCCTCTGCGCCCTCTTCGATGCGGGCCAGCAACACAGCGTAGGGTTCGGTCGAGTCGAGCTCGGGGCTCGAGATGCATACCTGTGCCCTGGTCCCGCCGTCCGCGAGTTCGTTGGGCACAATCGGCTACCCGCAGTCCCAGATGGGCCACTGCGGATGGACTGGAGCACCTGAAGCAGACCGGCTCTCCACGCCGACAACCCTGGCGAAAGCCGCCAACCTGGGTACGTTCTGCCGCGTTAAGCAGACCGGCTCTCCACGCCGACAACCCTGGCGAAAGCCGCCAACCTGGGTACGTTCTGCCGTGCTGCTGGGGCTCGAATTAGAAAAGCCCCCGCGGCCGTGTAGCGCGCGGGGGCTTCAGGACTTCAGCCGACTCGGGCTGGCGTGGCTTAGTGCCTTACCACCAGGCCTTGTAGCTGTACTGAAAGTCGGGCACGGAAGTGCCAGCGTGACAGGTGACGCACTTGCCGAAGGTCGCGACGACTCCCAAGGGCTGACGCAGGGCGCCGGTTGCGCCGCCTGCGGCCCACTGGTCAGCGAGGCCACCTTCCTCGAGAAGCTCGATGCCCGTCTGCTTGACGATCTCGAGCGCCCCTGGGGGCATGCGGTGCTCTTCAGCCCAGGCGTAAGCCTGGTCGAGGGCATCCTGGGCGCCTTCGCGATCTCCCAGAAAAGCCTTGCCCTCGGCGATAGCGATGTAGGTACCCACAGGCTGGAAAGGCGCGATTGAGGTCACGAACGCTCCCGCTTCGGTGAGCTCGCCATTCGAGTCCTGTAGAATGCTGATACCTTCCTCAATCAGCGCGGGAACCGTGGTGCCGATGAGTTGCTGGCCGACGATTCCCTCGGCGACAATGCCTGCCGGGTCGAAGTAAATTTTCCGCTGCAACAAAAGGCTCCGCAGCGTCGCGGCCCCGAGGTTCGGAGTGCCAAGACTCAGTTCGGCGCTCGCCTCCACAAGACGGTTGAGGTTTTGAATCCCCACGTTGTGCGGCTCGAGCAACTCAACCTCTCGACCGACAGTCAGAGGGGTAACCACATCACCAAGGGAAGCAGCCGCGACCGCGACGTGACTGAGGATGCGTCCTTTGTAAGGCGTGCCGCTGCGACGCGCGTAGTTCTCCGCCTTCGTGGCCCATTCCTTGAGACCCTCAGCGTCGCCGTTCTGGATGAGCGCGAACTCTTCTTTCTCGAGCGCAAGCTCGAGCGACCTGCTCCGCTGGCACACGTAGACCCCTAACCAATTTCTTTTCACGCAGCCCTTTGGAAGGGTCACCTTCTCAACTGGCACCGGATAGACAGCGGTGGGACGCATTTGACCGGTCGCGATGTCGGCAACTTGGTAGATGGGGTCGGCCTTCGGCGGATTGTCACTCTCCATGAGCTGCGCAGAAGCCTGAGCATTCATGCAAAGCGCGACGGCAACGAGAAGCACATTTCTAAGGTGAATCATTAAGTTTCTTTCGTAAGGAGGTTAGTAGCCACCGGCTTGGCGCCGATCAGAATGACGTCGGTGACTCGAGCGGAGAGCTAGAATCACCGACGTCTGGGGGGAAGGCAAAAGCGACGGTCGCCTGGTCCGGGGCTAAAAGTGACGGCTAGCTAGCAGGACACTTGGACCCGCGCAATACTTTCGGTAGCTCTCTGTGCCGCATTGTGGGCAGGCACTGCGGGGGTCTCCCCGCCGAGAACCGAAGCTTCGCAGACTTTGTATCGCCCCCGAAAACTTCGGCTCGCGGAGGTGCCCGCAAGGAGCCTCGCACAGCACAGCGCAGCCGACGCACATACATGGGACCTTAGCGCGCTTTCGGACCCCCGCGCGCAGGAGCGCATCGACTTCAGCGTTCGCTGTCGCCGTGGCCGCGGCCGAGCTCGACGACGAGCCCCACCCCGGCCAGAGCTTCACGACTCGAGGCTAATCGACCGCGCACCGGGGCGCCGCCCAGACGGGCAGCGCGCTCACGGTGCGCAGCTCGATCGAGTCTCAAAGGGGACTCGATGCCTTCCTAGAACTCCAGCTCGGCCGCAACCGAACCGTGGTCGGAGGGCCACAGGCCCTGGCCGGGAGGAGAGGTCTTGTCCGAGACGTTCGAGCCGAGCACTCGGGCCTGCTTGACCTTGCTGGGCGCTTCTCTCGAGAAGATGACGTCGATGCGCTCGTCGTGGATCGACTGATGGTTCGACAGGTCGCTCTCCTGACAGCAGCTATAGCCTGGCTGATTTCCCGGACGCAATGTCCAGGCGTCGGTGTAGCCGGCCGCGACGAGCTGGGTGTACGGTGGGACGATGCCCTGGTCGAAGGGCGGAGGCAGGGGCAAGGGGCCTGCAATGACCGGATCCTCCGAAGACGAGTTGATGTCGCCCACCACGATGAGAGTCAGCTCTTGTGGCGTCGTGGCCTCGAGTGTTGCGATGAGCTCGGCGGCCTGCGCGGCCTGAAAGACACCCGAGAGCGGACTGGGGTCGGGTCGCTGGACTTCCAGATGCGTGTCCACGAAGCGATAGACCGTGCCGTCGATGCTGGCGTCCACGGCGACGAAGCCCCGCTCGATGGGGATGATGCCGATGGGTGATGGGGCGCTGGCCACGAACTGGTAGTTGCAGCCGTCGGCGGAGGGCTTGCTGCAGATGCCGAAGGGCTGAAACACTGTGTAGTCGACGGGGACGGCGTTGGCCGCATGATCGGCCTGCACCAGGATCACATCGCGGTCGAGCACGGTGACGGTGATGTCTGGGACGCCGTTGAAGTCGAGGTCCACCGGGAGACCGGGAGGAAGTCCCGGAAAGATGACGCTCGTGAGATTGAGGTTGTTGACGCTGGCCACGTCGACATAGGGCGCATCGAGCTCGGCGAGCTCGTCTAGCGTGCTCTGCACGTGGTCATTGAATGCGTTCGCGATCGAAGGCGTTTCGCACTGGTCTCCATCTCTCGGATCGACGTCGTAGCATTCGAACCAGAACATCTCCTGCAGTCCGGCCAGGGCAGGTCCACGGTCGGCGATGAGCTGCGCCAGCCTCTGCGCACGGGCTGGGTAGTCGTTCGCGGCGATGTCCTCCAAGGCCCCAATCAAGGCCAGGTTGAAGGCAACCGGATCGGGCGCAGTGATGATGGGCGTGAGGTCGGCGCCCAGGTACTGGTTCTGAGTCATCACGTCGATCCCGCCTTTGGGCCCGCCTTTGGCGAGCACCGGGGCCGAGCTGATCAACGCGAGCCCGAGGGCCATGCTGAAAACGTACTTCATGAGGGACTCCTCCCTGTGGGTGTTGAGAACGGTGCTGGGGGACCCCGATGGTAAAGGCGAACGGCGCGTCTCTGGAAGAGCGCGCGGAGACGCACTGGCTCGAACAGCTCCCCAAGGCTGAATTCGGCCCCATCGAATGTGAGCCATTACACCGCTGAGTGCGCTCCGAACGCGCGGCTACTCGACGTCCGAGGGGATACGAAACGCACCCATCCGTAAGGCGAGCTGCGCGAGGTCCAAGAGCGAGTGCGCGTCGTGGTCGAGCTCTTCGAGCTCGGCCCAGGCGGCTGTGGGCGACACGGTCTCGGCGAATCGCCGGAGCCGCTCTCGCTCGGTTCGGTCGGTGAGGATGGCTTCCTGCCAGCTCGTCCGGAGCCAACGCTGCACTTGTGCTTCCACGCCGGCGGCCGCTAGGTCGCTATAGATGGATTCGTCCAGCGAGGGCCGGGCTCGTTCCGCCTCCGAGAGTGGATGCACGCGGTTGACGACCACGGCCCGCAGCGGCACCTCGAACGCGCCGATCGAATCCATGAGCGCCCCACCCTCCGCCAGCACGCGCTCACCTGGTCCGACAACGAGCACGAACGCTGTCTGCGGGCTCTGTAAGAGTCCGCGCGCACGGGCCGCGCGTCCCGCCACGTCGCCGAAGAGCGCGTCGAAGGCCACGAAGAAGGCCGAAATGTCACGCAGCGTATGGGTACCCATCGCGCGCTCGAGCTGCCGGACCACGTACCGCACGCCGTCCGAAACCTTACGAAAGGCGCCACGTCCCAGCGTCTTATAGGGGCGCGAAAGCCAGCCGAGCACTTCGGGTTCGAGGAGGCGCTCGAGTCGCTCGGGGGCGCGCAGGAAGTCGACCACGTGGCCCGCCGGCGGCGTGTCGACCACGATGAGGTCATAGCGACCGCTCTCGTCCAGTTGGCACAGCTCCTCGATGGCCATGTATTCGGTCGAGCCCGCCATCGAGGTCGAGAGCTGCTGATAGAAGCGATTGTCGAGGAGGGTTTGCCGCAGCTCCGCGTTGGGCGCGTGACGCGTAATGAACGCGTCCCAGGCCGCCTTCTGATCGAGCATCCCCGCGTACAGCCCACCCGTGGGCACGGGCATTGCCAGGGCCGCAAGCGGCGAAATGTCCACCTGCTCCCCGTCCCAGCGGAGCCCGCCAAGCCCCAAGGCGCGCGCCAGCTGCCGAGCGGGGTCGATCGTGAGCACCATCGACCGACGACCTTGCATCGCGCCGGCCAGGCCCAAGGCGGCGGCCACGGTGGTCTTGCCCACGCCGCCGGTGCCGACGCAGACGATCGCGCGATGTTTCGCCACGATGTCGAAGAGGCTCGGCCGTGCCTCGGCGGTCACAACGCGCTTCATGAGTCCGGCTCCGCCGGCAGGGACACCGCCAGCGCCTCGACCTGGGCCAGACCGAAGCGGGTGCTGACGAGCCGCGGCAGCCGCTCGGCCGTGAGGGCGACGCGCTGCTCGAGCATGGCGATGCCTTCTTCTTGGGCCCGCGCCCAGGCGAGCGCGCGACCGGCCACGCGTGCGAGACACTGGCGATTCGGATCCGACTCGTCGGCGGCCAGCCGCGCGAGCGCCTCCTCGGTGCCGGGGGGCGCGGGCGGCCTGCACTGGTTGACGACGAGGCGTCCGACAGGGAGCCCGAGCACGCGAAGGCGCTCGACGGTCTCCGCCGCCTCCACCAGCGGCATGAGCTCAGGCAGTGCGACCACGTGGACCGCGGTGCGCTCCGGATCGGCCAGCGTCGCCGCGACGCGGCGCGACTCCCGGTGCGCGAGGCCGGCCGAGAAGGTGCTGGCCGTCGCCGCAGGCATCCCGAACATCTGTAGCGCGTGCCCCGAGGCCCCGGCGTCGACCACCAGCGCGTCCCACTGCGGCTTGCCCGTGGACAGCCCCAGAAGCTCGTCACGCACCTTGCCGATGACCATGAGCTCGGCCACGCCGGGTCCGGCGCCCGCAAACGCGCGGTACAGAGGATGCTCGAAGACGGTCTGCATCCGTTCACGCAAGAACGGAAGGTGCCGCAGCAAGTACTCGGCCAGGGCTGCCTCCCCGTCGAAGTACGCCAGGAACAGCCCTGGCTGGACTGGCTCGGGGACGCCGTGTTGCTGCGGAAGGACGCCGAGCAGCCCTGCGAGTCCCGAGGGCTTGCCGAGCTCGATCGCGAGCACACGCTGCCGGCGATGCGCCGCTTTCAGCGCCAGCGCCGCCGCGAAGCTGGACTTGCCGACTCCGCCCTTGCCGGTCACGAGGTGCAACTTCGCGAGCGGACGCGTCACGCGTGCACTCCGGGCCAGCTCTCCTCGAGGGATGCGTGCAGCGTCCGTTCATGCGACGGAGAAGGGACGATGCCGAGCACATGAGGCCGCCAGGCGACGAGCCCGAGCTCGAACAACTGACGAAGCTTGACGCCGAGCGGCAGCTCGGACGGCACCTTCAGCGCAGCGACGCCCGCCGCCGCGCGGCGCCCTAGCGCAGCGTAGAACCGCCCGAGCAGCACCACGCCGTGACGGTAGCGCAGAGGCACATAGGCCGCGCCGTGCTCGGCGCTCTGGTAATAGCGATCCGCCAGCGCCGCTAACCCCTCGAGTACCGGACGCAGGCGAGCGTCCAAGGCCCCCGCCGCGCCGTTGTCGGCGGCGGAGAGCACCGCCTCGGGGGACAGTCCAGCCTCCGCGAGACGGGTCGCGGGCAGGTAGACCCGACCGATCCGCGCATCCTCCGCCACCCCGAGCAGCACGTTGCTGATCTGCAGGGCAAGCCCCAGGTCGACCACCCGGCGCAAGGCCTCGCTTCCGTAGACGCCGAGAAGGGGCGCCAGCATGAGGCCCACCGCGGAGCTCACTCGGTAGGCGTAGCGCAGGAGCTCGCTGTCGTCCGCAAGCCGCACCTGGCCCAGGTCCGCCTCCATGCCGTCCAGCAAGTGGCCGGCACAACCCAGAGGGATGCCGCTGCGAGCCGCTCCCGCACGCAAGGCGGCGATGAGCGGCCGCGCCGACGCCTGCCCGTACAGCGCGAACTCCGCCCTACACGCGGCGACAGTGTCGGCCCATGGTGCGTAGTCTGGCCAGGTGACGCTCGAACGCGACATTGCAAGGCATTGTCGTCATGATGCGACCTTGAGCAAGCCCCTACCCTCGCGCGGGCCTCGACCCTACGCTGCGGCGGGCCAGCATCGAACCCGGTTGGAACAAGATCGGTACTCCTTGCGTTTGTTCGCTACCCTGAGTAAAGGGCGCCGTCAGAGAGACTCACCAGCGATGACAATCGCAGCACAGCCAGCTCGGACTTGCACCGCACCCATTTCCCGGGGAGCGGTAGCGCTGTGGATGACTGTCGTCGTGCTCAGCGCCTTCGGTGCTGCGCGGATGTCGAGCGCGTGGACCGAGTCTACCGACGTCGCTAAAGCTTCTGCCAACGCCGGAACGGCGGCCCTGTCCTCCATTCCGCAGTCGCAGAGCCAAACGGACAGACGCTCGTTTCCGGCGGAGCGCCAAGAGGACCCGCAGGATGACCGGGCCGACGAGTTCGCATCGGCAGAGTCCTCGGACTCGGTCTTGTCCCCTCGGCTCGTCTCCGCCACGCTCCCCTCAACCGAAGTTTCCCAGCTGACGCGCGCCGTCTGCGCCGTCTGTCTCGCACGAGCTCCACCATCCGCCTGACGAAGTCCTTCCCTAGGGCTTCGTCTCCCGTTTTCTTGTGTCTCGCCTGAATGGTCAGGTGGGGGCCGAGTTTCAAACGAAAAGGGCGAATGCTTATGTCTGGTGTTTCGTCGAATGTTGGGCGTACGGGTCCACTTTCAATTGCTGATCTAAAAGCTGGGTTTCTCGTCTTCCTCATCGCGCTTCCGCTGTGTCTAGGGATTGCGATGGCCAGCGGATTCCCTCCGATTGCGGGCGTGCTCACGGCCATCATCGGCGGGATTCTGGTCAGCTTGCTCGGTAGTGCCCGCCTCACCATAAAGGGTCCCGCTGCGGGGCTCATCGTCATCGCGCTGGGCGCCGTGCAGGAGCTCGGCGGAGGCGATCCGATGGTCGGTTATCGCAAGGCGCTCGCTGTGGGCGTGGTCGCGGCCTGTGTTCAAATCGTCCTGGCTCTGCTGCGAGCGGCCTCCATCGGGGTGGCGATGTCTCCTTCGGTGGTCCACGGGATGCTCGCCGCCATCGGCGTGATCATCATCTCGAAGCAGGCACACACACTCGTCGGAGTCGCGCCGGAGGCCAAAGAGCCCCTCGAACTCCTGCTCGAAATCCCGCACAGCATCGCCCAGGCCAACCCCGAGATTCTAATGCTCGGGCTTCTGTCCATCGCGATCCTTTTCGGCTGGCCGCTCATCCGAACCTCCTGGGCCAAGAAGATCCCCGCCGCGGTGCTCGTACTGGCCGTGACGGTACCCCTGAGCCTTTGGATGGACCTGGACCACTCACACTCCTACCAGTTCCTGTCCCATCAGTTTCACGTGGGTCCCGAGTTCCTCGTCCAGCTCCCGGGCTCGCTGCTCGAGGCCGTCGTGTTCCCGGACTTTTCATCCGTCTTCAGCTCGGTCTCGGTGAAATACATCGTGATGTTCGCCCTGGTTGGGACGATCGAGTCGACCCTGAGCGTGCTCGCCGTCGATGCCATGGACCCCGAGAAACGGACCTCGAACCTGAATCAGGACCTGCTCGCCACCTCGATCGGCAACCTGGTCTCCTCGTTCCTCGGAGGTCTGCCCATGATCTCGGAGATCGTCCGTAGTCGGGCCAACCTCGACGCCGGTGCACAGTCGCGTTGGGCGAACTTCTATCATGGCGCCTTCTTGCTGGGCTTCCTGGTGCTCGCCCCGGGCTTGCTCTCCGAAATCCCCCTTGCCGCCTTGGCGGCGATGCTCGTGTACACGGGCGCTCGCCTGGCCTCCCCACGAGAGTTCCTGCGCGCCAAAACCGTCGGTGTCGACCAGTTTGTCCTGTTCTGCACCACGCTGGTCGTGACTCTGTTCACCGACCTGCTCATCGGCGTCGCCAGTGGGCTCCTCCTCAAGATCGTTCTTCACCGCGTTCGGGGCGCGACGTTCAGCCAGCTGTTTCGGACGAGCGTCGAACGCAGCGTGGAGGGCGAGGAAGTGCGGCTGACGCTTCATGGTGCGGCCGCCTTCACGAGCCTCCTGGCGGTTCGCAGGGCGCTCCGAGGCCTGGGCAGCTCCTGCCGTCGCGTCGTCATCGATCTGAGTGACGTCGTCATCGTGGACCACACGTTCCTGAGCCGTGTCACGGAGCTGTCCAACGAGTGGACCGATCGAAAACTCGAGTTCACCGGCTTCGACCAGCTCGCCGCGCACTCCTCCCACCCGCACGCCAGCCGTCGAAGGAAAGCCTCTTGACCCCCGAGGCGCTCGAGCAGGCGCTCGGGCGCGTGGCGCAGCTCTTGCCCGAGCAGTCGCCTCTTCACATGTTCGTGCATCACAATACGCTGCACGCGTTCGAGAGCATGCCTTTCGAGGAGGCCGTCCTCGAAGCCGCGGCTCGCTTCGGCACGGAGCCCTACCAGAGCGAGCCGCAGTTCGCGCGTTCGATCGACAAGGGGCGCATTCGACCTTCGGACATCGAGGCCGTCGTCGCGGAGACGACGACCGGGCCTGAGGTCCCGGTGATCCCTGGCGGTCCCACGCGGCGCGAGCTCCGCGCCCTGCGCCTGAGCCATCTCTTCGAAGTCCCTTCGGGAGAGGCGCTGCTCTGGGCTCTCGAGGAGACGGGCACACTGTTCCGCTTCAGCGACCGCGTGGCGCCTCCGGCGCGCGCCGCGATGCTTCGCTCAGCACAGCGAATGTCGATCGATGCGCACGAGGTTTCCCCCAAAGAGCGCGAAGAGCAGGTCCTCGAGCGCCTTTGGAAGGAGCTGCTTGCCGTCGCGCCGACCGTCCAAGACGCCCCTTGCGGGATTCGCTGGCGCGACCGGATTGTCGCCAACTTCGGCGTGGACACCGACCGCAACGTTCATCCCCTACTCATCCGCATCTGCGCCGCGTTCGTCGATCAGGGGATCGCCTACTGGCAGATGCCCGATCGGGAACATGGGCTGCTTCACGCCTTCCGCTCACTCTACGGACTCGGAGACGGTCCCAAGAACCGTTGGATGCGCGGGCTCGCGGCGCAGCTGAGGACACAAGAGGCCGAAGGCTGGAGCGCCGAGGACACGGTGCGGTGGGCGCTCGAGGAGCTCCAGATCCCAAGCAGCCAATGGCAGAGCTACATCGAGAGGACCCTGCTGTCCCTGCGCGGCTGGGCGGGGATGATCCGACAGCTCGAGCTGCGCCCAGACACGGCCCCCGTCGCGCCGCCCAAGGCGCGTCTCATGGACTACCTCGCTTTGCAGCTCACCCTCGATTTGCAGGCAGCGAAGTTCGTGATTCGCGAGCGGCTGCGCGCGTCCGCGACTTTCGCCGACCTGCCGCCGCAGCGAAGCCCCGTCACCTCGCGGCCTGACCTCGAGCTCGTCTACGAGGCATTTCTGATGGCACAGCTCGCCGGCCTGGGGCCCGCGGAGATCGCGAGCCCGGAGCTGGCCAAGCGCTGGCTCAGCGAGGTAGGCGCCTTCGACTCGAACGAGCGCCGCCGCGTGTTGCATCTCGCGTACGAAAGGAAGCACCGCATCGACGTCTTGGACGGAATCATCGCTCATTGCCGCTTGACGCGGAACCGCCAGAGCCGCCCGCGGTTTCAGGCGGTGTTTTGCATCGATGACCGGGAAGAATCGCTTCGACGGCATCTCGAAGAGCTTCGCCCCGACGTCGAGACCCTCGGCTACGCCGGGTTCTTCGGGGTCGCCATGGCCTATCAAGGGGTCGACGACATTCGGCCTCGACCGCTCTGTCCGGTGGCGGTTCGACCGACCCACTACGTCACGGAACGGCCGCTCGACACCGAAGAGGGACAAGCGTTTGCCGCCAAGCGGCGCCGACAAGGACAACTAAGCCGTTCTGTGAGCCTCGGAAGCCGGATGCTCGCGCGCGGCGGGCTCTTGTCGGCGCTTTTCGGAATTCTGAGTGTCATTCCCCTGCTGGGACGCTCCTTGTTTCCGCGCCGCACGGAACGATTCGCGCACTGGATCTCGCGCCGAGCGGCTCCGGCGCCGGCCACGCGACTGTGCCTGGAGCGGACCGGGGAGCTGCGTGCCGACGGCTTGGCCCCGGGCTACACGGTGCAGGAAATGGCCGGCGTGGTCGCGAGCGCGCTCCGGGCGATGGGGAAGGACCAGGACCTCTCCCAGCTGGTTCTGATCGTGGGTCACGGGTCGTCGAGCCTCAACAACCCACACGAGGCCGCGTATGACTGCGGAGCGACAGGCGGTGGCCGCGGAGGCCCGAACGCCCGAGCATTCGGTCAAATGGCCAATGACCCGCGTGTTCGGACCGAAGTTCGGAAGCGCGGCATCGTCCTTCCCGAAGACACCTGGTTCCTCGCAGCGTTTCACAACACTTCCGACGACTCCATGACTTATTACGACGAGGTCCTGCTTCCCTCGCACTTGCACGCTGATGTCCAGGAACTGAAGGAAGCGCTCGCAGACGCCTGCAAGCTAGACGCTCAGGAGCGCTGCCGGCGTTTCGAGTCGGCACCCTTGTCGGTGAGCCCGGAGGCTGCGCTCACGCATGCCGAAGCCCGCGCATACGACCTTGCGCAGCCAAGACCTGAGCTGGGACACGCGACCAACGCGGTCTGCATCGTGGGGCGCAGGGCACGCACGCGCGGACTGTTCCTAGACCGGCGCGCGTTCTTAGTGTCGTATGACCCGACACGGGACCCTTCGGGTGAAACGCTCGCGAACCTCCTGAACGCGGTGGGTCCCGTCGGTGCCGGCATCAATCTCGAGTACTATTTCAGCTTCGTCGACCGGATTGGATACGGCGCTGGCACCAAGCTCCCTCACAACATCGTCGGGCTCATCGGCGTCATGGACGGGCATTTGTCGGACCTGCGCACCGGCCTGCCCTGGCAGATGGTCGAAATCCACGAGCCGGTGCGCTTGCTGACCATCGTCGAAGCCAAGCCGGAGCTACTCGCGCGAAATTCTCGATCAGAACCCGGGCCTCGGGCGGTTGGTCCACAACGGCTGGATTCAACTGGTGTCCTGGGACCCCGACGCCGAGACGATGGCGGTCTATGAGAATCGAGAGTTCCGTGCCTATGAGGCGGAGAACCCGAGAATTGCCGTCGTCGAGCGGTCACGGCAGTTCTATTCCGGCAAACGCGGCGACCTGAGCTGCGCCCATATCACCGCAGGCTTGGGCGAGGTCGCGTGATGCAAATGCCTGTCGACTGGTTGGTCTTTTCGATCTTCGGCTGCCCCGCCTTGGTGGTGCTCATCTTGGCGCTTCGGTCCTGGTTGTTTCGGCCCTGGAGCGAAAGCCTCACGATCCGAATCGTCGCGCTCGGCTTCGCGACCTCGGTGGCTTCTTGCGCGCTGATCGTGCTGTGGCTGCTCAGCGCGGACTCGACCGAAGTCAGGGTACCCGTCGGGACTTGGTTTTCCACCGAACACTACGCCTTCGAGTGGGTGTTGCTCGCAGATCGCCTGTCGGTTCCCTTTGCGGCCTTTTCGGCATCGCTGCTGGGCCTGATCGCCGCGTTTTCTCGACGCTACCTGCACCGCGAACCAGGATTCGCACGATTCTACCTGCTTCTCGCGCTGTTCGGCGCAGCGGTTCAGTTCGTCGTCCTTTCCGGAAGCCTCGACCTCATCTTCCTCGGTTGGGAGCTCGTGGGCCTGACCTCGGTCTTGCTCATCGCGTTCTTTCACGAACGGCGCGGACCGGTAGAGCATGGGCTGCGCGCCTTCATTACCTACCGGCTTTGTGATGTCGGACTTCTGTCCGCGGCAGTCCTGCTCCATTATTGGACGGGCTCGTCGGACATCGTGGCGAACGCGGGCTCCCCATGGGCTGGGGTCGCCTCCCCGGGGGGCTCCCGCGCTCTACTCGTCGGCCTGCTGCTGCTCTGGGCGTCGATGGGAAAGGCGGCTCAGGCTCCCCTGTCCGGATGGCTGCCACGCGCCATGGAGGGGCCGACCCCATCCAGCGCCGTTTTCTACGGTGCACTGTCGATTCACCTCGGCCCCTACCTGCTCCTGCGCGCGATGCCGATCATTGAGGGCTCGCCCGTCGTCGCGGGCTCGGTGATCGCCGTCGGCACATTCACAGCCCTGCACGCGACTTTCGTCGGGCGAACGCAAACCGACATCAAGTCCGCCTTGGCCTATGCCTCAGTGACGCAGGCCGGGCTGATTTACGTCGAAATCGGCCTCGGCTTCGAATACCTCGCCCTCAGTCACATCATCGGCCACGCGGCGATTCGAACCCTCGAGATTCTGAAGTCTCCGAGCTTGCTGCACGAACACCATCACCTCGAGCAGGCCATGGGCAGGCAGCTTCCAAGAACGGGAGGACACCTCGAACGCCTCGTGCCGAAGGCTTCGCAGCCACGACTCTACCGCTTGGCACTGGAGCGGGGAGGTTTCGACACATTCCTCGGGGAGCGAATCATCGGGACTGCGCTGACGACCCTGCGCGCGATCGATCGCCTCGATCGCGCATGGTTCGACAGACTGGCTCGTCCCAAACCCGCGAGGCAGCGCGATACAGCCGAGCGACGCAAAGGGGCGCAACCATGAATGTGCTGTTTGCTTTGCTCGAGACCGCCGTCCTCGTTCTGTGGGCGGTGCTCGCGGCGAGGTCGAGGACGTCGCGCGTGGCCCGTCGGACCGCTTCCAACGGGATGGGCGTCGCGAGCCTCCTCGCGGCGGCCCAGCTCGTTTGGCTTGGCATGGACTGGCCCGTCTTGGGCTGGTCCGCCAGCTGGATTCCGGCGGCGAACATCTACCCTTGGGTGCCCGCCTTCAGTTTCATTTCCTGCCTGATCGGCTTCATGGCCGTGCTCCTGCAGCCCCTGAGAGGAAGCGCGCCGATCACGTTTTCCAGGATCCTCCTACTCGTTGCAGTCTCGGTTCTCTTTCTCGCGCTCCGGAACCCCGCTTGGCTTGCCATGCTCTGGGGCGTCTCGGCGCTGATCGTCTGGCTGGAGCTCAGACGAAGCGCGGCGCTGTCCCAGGTCGCGCGGGTGTTCGGCATTTACCATGGCCTGAGCGTAGTCGCGATCGCGGCCGGCGGGGCCTTGCTGGGCCAGGAGCATACGGCCATAGCGCTCGGACTCATTCTGTTCGGCGTCGGCATACGCGAGGCCGTCATCCCGCTACAGAGCTGGTTTCCACCGTTCGTGCAACATGCCCCGATGGGCTTGGTCGTGGCTTTCTTTGCGCCGCAATTGGGAGTGTACGCGCATCTCGAGCTCGTCGGCGGACATCTACCGCAATCCTTGTCGCACGGCGTAGCGGCCGTCGGTGCCACAACCGCGGTGCTTGCCGCGGCACTCGGCGTCGCGCAGGTCGATGCCCGAAGAGCGCTCGCCTATCTCGTGATGAGTCAGACAGGTCTCGTGGCTTTCGGCCTGGACGTGCGATCGACCGTCGCTCAAGTGGGCGCCCTGCTGACCTGGCAGGTCATTGGCGTAGCCACCGCGGCGTTCGCGATGACCCTCGCCTCCCTCGAGTCCCGACGAGGCAGTCTTTCGCTCCACTCCCCGAACGGCAACTTCACTCGAACCCCGCGTATGGGCGTCGCGTTTCTCTTCACGGGCTTCGCGAGTGTCGGCTTGCCCCTGACCCTGGGCTTCGTCGCGGAGGACCTGCTGGTCCAAGGCTCGGTCCAAGAGTTCCCGTTTCTGGCTTTCGCCTTGATCATCGCCACGGCATTGAACGGCATCTCCGTGATGCGAGCCTTCTTCATGCTGTTCAGCGGCTCGTCTATCCATCGCGGCGAATGCGACCTCACAAAGAGGGAAGCCACCGTACTCAGCATCGCCATGGCGATGCTCCTTCTGTTGGGCTTGTTCCCCGCCACCGCGGTTGAGCGGCTCGAAACTGTTCCCCCGTCTCTGTCTGGTGCGGTCCAATCACTGCAGCTAGTTCATCACGAAGTCGCAGAGGAATCCGAATGACTCGCTTGTTGACCCGTCTACTGCCCTTCGCTTTTCCGAGCCCTATCGAAAAAAGCCGAGCACTTTCTGCTCTGCTGACCGGATTAATCGTATTGAGCTCCGCGCGCATCGCGGCCGCGGAGACCAACGACGACTTTGAAATCTGGGCCGCGGCCTTCGTGACGGCACAGCTTCGTCAGACGGCTCCAGGCCCACTGCTCTGGTTCGACGTGCACGCTCGACGTGCGGAGGCGGGCTCGGTGCTCATCCTTCGTCCGGGAGTGGGCTACGCGTTCAACTCCTGGGCATCCGCCTGGGTCGGATACGCATGGAACCCGGTGTTTTTGGACGCTTCGCACGAACGCATCGACGTACAGGGCTTGTGGGAGCAGCTCACCCTCAACTACGGCAAGAACCCGAAGATGGTCCTGCAATCTCGGACGCGCTTCGAGCAGTTCTGGGCCGACACCGGGGACCAAATGTATCCGCGGTTGCGCCAATTTGGCAGGTTCAATTATCGACCCTCGAGCTCGGTTCCCGTCGGGCTGGCGATTTGGGACGAGGTGTTCTTCGGACTGAAACAGGTGGACTGGGGCAAAGGGGGGTTCTTCGAGAACCGAATTTTCGCGGGCCTCGCTATCTTCGCATCGAGCGAGGTCTTTCGGGTCGAGCCCGGTTACATGTTCGTCAACAGAAACCTGGGTTCGAACCAACACTCCCTCGGCCACACGCTGGCACTGAACTTCCTCGTCAACTTCAAGCCAAGCAGCAAAGCGCCTTGAGCGGTCCGATCAGCCGCTCGGGATCGAGTCGCCTCATCCAGCAGCCCCCAACCGGGGTCAGGTCGGGGCTTTCATGGGCGGGGCTTGAGATGAAGCCGCTGGCGCGCCTCATCCGGAGAAGCGATCTCCCGGCCGGCCTCGCGCGCGATGCTGACCATCATCTCGATGAGCTTCCCGTTCCCTGAGGTGCGTGACCCGTCGGGCAAGTAGAATGTGTCCTCCACACCGGTCCGCAAGTTCCCGCCGAGCTCTGCTGCGCGACGATGCAGCTCCCAGATATCCTCGCGTCCAATGGCCGTCACTTGCCAGGACCAGTCCGGATCGAGACCATCGACCAAAAGCTCAAGTAGCCGGGGATCGGCGGCCATGCCGCTCGCGACCCCCATCACGAGGTTCACGTCGGGTCGCTCCGCCATGCCGTTTTCGACGAAAAGACCCACCGAACGAAGGATGCCGGTATCGAAGCACTCGAACTCCGGGACCGCGTCCACCTCGGCCATCACATCCAGGAAGGCCTGCACCTTGTCTACGGGGTTGTCGAAGACCATCGGCGGCCAAGCCCACGACCCATCCTTGCGTGTCTTGAGGTAGTTCAAGGACCCCGCATTGCAGGCCGCAATCTCGGGTTGGATGCGTCGGATGACGTCCGCGGGACCGGTGATATCAGAACCGAAAACGCCCGTCGACTGATTGATGATCACGCCTGGACAGGCGGCGCGGACGGCATCGACGATCTCCGCGCACACCTGAGGGTCCCAGGTGGGGAGGTGCCCTTGCCCCTCACCCTGCATACGGAAGTGCACGTGCATGATTGAGGCGCCTGCGTCGAACGCGGCCTTGGCCTCGGCAGCCATCTCCTGCGGAGTGACGGGGACTGGGTGCTGCGCCGGGTTCGTGAGCACGCCGGTGAGAGCGCATGTGACGATCGCCTTTTCCATCTGTTGACTCGGGGGATTACACCGCAAGCGCGACTCGCAATCAAGGGTCCTGGTTCGGCCTAGGCAGACCCCGCATTCACGCCCGCGATGCTCCAGGCAATGAGCAACTGCGCAATATAGTACATCGGAAGCCCCCATAGCCGGTTCACGAGCTCCGGCTTGACGAATCGCTGACGAACCACGGCAACGTCCGAAAGCGTGAACAGAATCGCCCCCGCCGAAATCATCCACGTCGCCCCGGCAGCCCCCGCCCCAACCGCGGTGACGACCATCGTTGCAATCACGAGCATGTAGACACTAATCGGTGCTCGCATGTCCGGAGCGTGCGGGAACACCCATCGGGCGATCAAGGCCATGACCGTCGCCATTGCGACTGCGGCAAGGAACGCCTGGGGCGCACGGATCTCCAACGACCCGAAGGCGAGCACGTAGGCCACGTGCCCGAGCAGAAAAGCCACCAGCCCCGACATGAGCGCCTTCTTCGTCGAGCCAAGAAGGCACACATCACCCACAGCCCCAAGCAGCAACCCCGTCAGCACGGTCCTACCGTAGCGAGACTCGAGCGCACCAAAACCCAGCGCGGCAACGATGAATCCAGCGGAAGCCAAGCACTTGCTGACCGCACGCAAACCCCGTCGCTCCTTCGCCTCAGCAAAGAGAAGCCCGGCGAGTCCGATCGCCGTCACGAACTCGCCCAAGCCGTTCAGTGTCACACGGCCATCATAGAACGACCCGACCACCCTTGGCGACCCCGACCCGACCGCGGTTGAGCCCAGAAAATCTCAAATGAGAGTGCGAGGCGGAATCACGAAGCAATGCAGCAGCGTGGGCATACACACACAACAAGTCCCGGACCCGCTGCCGAACGCCAATCTTGTTCTTGCCACAAGAGCTGGGCGCACTGCTGGGCCTTCGCCGAGCAACTTACCGAATCGCGGCGATAGAGTTGCCCGGCTTAGGGCGAGGAAGAACTCAGATCGGTTCGAAAGACATGACGAGCGCGCAATGGATGTACGCCATCGCCCAAGTACCGGCGGGAAACCACACGTCCCGCACGCCCTCTTTCCAGCGTTGCAGGGCTTCCCGATACGCCCGCCGAAAGGCGCGGAGTTCCTGCACAGCCCCGAAGAGTACCGTCCGCTGACCCCGTCCGGTCGCAAACGTCGGGTTGCGAGCCCGAAGTGACTCGAAGCTCTTCGCGCGTTGGTACGGCGACATACGCCGAATCCGGTCCGCGCCGTAAATCCGCCACTTGCGGGCCCGGACCTCTTGAGCTGCTTGTTGCTCCAGCCGCTCGACCTCATCGCCCACGGCCTGCCGAACTCTCGAAGCGCCGCGCTCCTGTTCTAGGACCGGAGGCAAAGTCAGCGTTAGCTCGATGGTTTCGGGCCATTGGGGATTGCTAGGGTCGAAGAAGACGTCGGGACGCCTCACCTTGAGGGTACGCCGCCCGAGGTCCTCCGGTCGGACGGTGAGCCCGGGCCAGTCCTGGGCATGTCGGACGAGGCCCGCCGTCACGGGGTTGGCGATGACGTACGCAAGCTTTTCAATCATGGCTTGCTCCGTCAGCAGCTCGACGACCGAGGGGCGCTCATGGTCCCAGACCGGACCTTCCCACTTTCGGAGCACCTTGGTCCCGAGAGAGACCAAGCGGTTTAGCTGGCGGTTGAACAGCGACATGTGCCCTCGGGGGTCGGTCAGGACCAGGTGTGAGTGGGTCGACATCAAGTTGACGGCGTGCACCAGCACGCCGAAGTCGCGGGCACAGACGGCCAGCGAATAGAGATAAAGCTGTCTGATGGCGGGGTCGGGCCGAAAAAGGTGGTAACGACGTAGGGTGCGGCGGGTCACCATGCTGGTAGCGCCCGGAACGATGCGGCGAGGTTGAGTCATGCGGGGGCACCTCGCAAAGGGCGTGCCGAGCGTTAGAGGCGTGTTTTCAAGGGGTTCGTCTCGCCGAGCCTTGGCGGGCCGCCGGCGGCGACCCGGCGGCCGTCAACCGAGGTGCGTTCGCCCGCCCGTTCGCCGTCCGTCGGCCGCCGAGTCCAGACTCAGCGTCACTCGCCAGCTCGTTGCTGGCGGCGCTCCGCGGCCTCGGCCGCGAGGCGTCGGTCCTCTTCACTCTCAGCCAGGAGAGGCGGAACACGGCAAGGTTTACCGTCGTCCCCAATGTTGACGAAGGTGGCTCTGGCATCGGCGCACAGCGCGCGATCACTCGTCGTCCCGTGCTCCCGCTCCACGCGGACGGCGATCTCCATCGATGTGCCAAACGCCGCATTCAACCGCGCCGTCAGCCGCACCACATCACCGACCTTGATGGGTGCCTTGAACTCCAGGGCGTCCACCCGAGCCGTCACACAGACGCGCCCGCAATGCCGCTTGGCCGCAATTGAGCTGCAGATATCGATCCAACTCATGATGACCCCACCAAAGGCGGTGCCAATCGCATTCGCGTGCTGAGGCAAGACTAGCTCGGTCATCTCCGTGAACGATTCAGACGGGGGCTTCGCTTCCATGCCCTCCTTCTAACTCAGCTTCCCCGGCAGCGCTCCTGCCCAACCAACGACTCTCCCCGGACCTGACCGCGGTTGGATACGCAAGTTGAGTTCGCACCCAGCGGAGAATGTGAAGAAGCGCTCGGCACCGACACGACGGCACAGGCGTCCACTGGAACCAGTCCCGAATTGAAACCCAAACGCCCATCGAGTCCTCTGCGCCAAGAGCCGGGCGACCGGCGGTGGGTCCTTGCCATTCAGCCGCGGTTAGTCCACCGCCGTCCAACCGCGGTCGGTCGTCGTTGCAGCCGCGGTCCGTCCACCGCCGTCCAACCGCGGTCGGTCGTCGTTGTCGGTCGTCGTTGTTACCGGGGAGTGTGCTTCGGCGGGAAGCCGCCTATGCTGCGCGCATGGCCTCCCCCTCTCTGAACGCGCCTCTGCGGCATTCCTCCAAGCTCACGGAGGGCACACCCATAGCGCTCGACGCGTTTCACGTGCGCGCCCTTCGTCACCGAGAGATCAGGGAAAAGGAGGCGTTTACGATCGTGGACCGCGAGGGCGATTTCTTTCGCGCCTCGCTCACGCAGATGAAGAAGAGCGTCGCAGCAGCGCTCGTCTACGAACGGATGACGGGTTCGACCGAGTCCCCCGCAGACATCACCCTGCTCTGCGCCGTGCTCGCCCGGCAGCGCATGCTCGTCGTGGTCCAGAAGGCCACCGAGCTGGGCGTCATGCGCATCGTCCCCGTCCTGTCAGAGCACTCGGTCCCTCGCGAGGGTCTGGCTCATGAGAAAGCCCATGCATGGCCGAAGCAGGCCCTGCGCGCTGCCCGACAATGCCGACGCGCGAGCTTGCCCGAGGTCCGCGAGGCCATCGAGCTCGCCTCCATCCTGCAAGACGATTGCTTCACCCGAGCGGACCTCCGCGTCTACCTCGACGATCGTGCCCCGGGCCGGACCGCGCTCGACGACGCAACTCCGGACGCCAAGCGCCAGGGACGCCACATCGTCTTCGCGGTGGGCCCCGAGGGAGGCTGGAGCGAGCTAGAGCGCGCTTCGCTCGAAACACACGGCGCTCTGCCCCTTCGCCTCGGTGGCCGGGTTCTGCGCGCGGAAACCGCCGTATTCGCAGGGCTCACGCTCCTGCAGCACGCCTACGGAGACATGTAAACAGCCTGCCGCTCGGTTCCCCCGAGGCGGTCACCTTGCGGGCCCGGGGGCAAGCCCTCCGAGACTCTGCGCTGCGTCAGCGCGGAACGCTGAGAACGTCCGGGCGCTCGCCTTCTTTCGGACGGATGACACCTCGTTCCGTATAGATGGCATCGACCAGTCGTGCCGGCGTCACGTCGAAGGCCGGGTGCCGGCAAGAAATCCCTTCTGCGACGAGCAGCGTGTCGCCAATCTTCGAGACTTCGGCGCTCGGACGCTCCTCGATCCGGATGTCCGCGCCGGCGGGCGTGCGCAGGTCCACAGTGCTCCAGGGCGCGGCCACGGTGAACGGGACCTCGTGCTCGCGGGCGAGGACCGCAAGCGCGTAGGTGCCGATCTTGTTGGCCACATCACCATTGGCCGCGATGCGGTCACTACCGACGACGACGAACTGAATCTGCCCGCGCTGAAAGAAGTGGCCGGCCATGCTGTCTGTGATGACCTCGACCGGAACCCCATCCTGATGAAGCTCCCAGGCCGTGAGCCGAGCCCCCTGAAGGTAAGGGCGGGTCTCGGCCGCCAGGACGCGAATTCCCTTCCCCGCCGCGTGCGCGGCGCGGATGACACCGAGCGCCGTGCCGTAGCCCCCTGTCGCCAGGGCCCCGGCGTTGCAATGCGTCAGGAGCGTCGCCTCCTCGGGCACGTCCTGTGCGCCCAGCTCCGCCATCCGCTTGCAGGCCGCGACGTCTTCGCGGTGAATGTTCTCCGCCTCACGCAGCATGGCCCCGAAGCGCTCGTCCGGATGGAGCTCCGCGACCTCGCCCGCTTTGCGCGACATGCGGGCAATGGCCCAGGCCAGGTTGACGGCGGTCGGACGGGTCGCGTTGAGCGCACGCCCCCCAACCCCGTTCGCCACCAAGAACATCCGCGCATCGCCTCGCTCGCTCCTGGCCAGCAAAGCCAGACCATAAGCCGCGCTGATCCCGATGGCCGGCGCCCCGCGCACGACCATCTGCCTGATCGCTTCCGCGACCTCGTCGGGCTGTCGATAGCGCCGGTAAAGCACCTCGCCGGGCAGCAGGCGCTGGTCCAGCATGATGACTTCGTCGCTAGCCGGCTCGTATTCGACCGCGAACCAGTCCGCCCCGCTCAGCGGCGCGCGCGACAAGCCAGGGCTCATGTTTCCTCTAACAGACGGCGCAGCGTTTCGTTCACGAGCTTGGGGTTGGCCGCCCCCTGGGTCGCCTTCATGACTTGGCCCACGAAATAGCCGATGACGCCCGCCTTACCGCCCTTGTACTGGGCGACCTGCGCTGGGCTGGCTTCGAGCACGCTGCGGACCGCGTCTTCGATCGCGCTGGTGTCGGTAACCTGCGCAAGCGCCTCGGTGTCGATGATCGCCTGGGCGCTCCTACCGGTCTCCACCATGCCGCCGAACACTTTCTTGGCGATCTTGCCGTTGATGGTCCCGTCTTCGATCAAGTCGAGCAGGTCGGCGATGGACTCCGCAGCGACCGGAAACGTCGCCTCGAGACCGTTTGTCGAGACGTACCGAAGGACCTCGCCCTGGATGAAGTTACCCGCCTTCTTGCCCGCATCCTTGGCCTTCTTCGCTCCCCAGCGTTCGGTGAGCAGCGAGGCGACGCTCTCGAAGAAATGGGCCACCTCGGGATGACCGGACAGGACGCCCGCGTCGTACTCGGTCAGCCCGAGCTCCTTTTGCCATCGCAAGCGCTTGGCCTCTGGCAGCTCTGGAAGCGCAGCCGCCAACGCATCGATCTGAGCCCGGTCGATGACGAGGGGCGGAAGGTCCGGGTCCGGAAAGTAGCGGTAGTCGTGCGCTTCTTCTTTACCGCGCATGGGTACGGTCTTGCCCTGGACCTCGTTCCATCCCCGGGTTTCCTGGACGACCCTTGCGCCACTCTGCAACACGGCCTCCTGGCGGGCGATCTCATGCTCGATTGCGTTCTTCACGAAGCGAAACGAGTTGATGTTCTTGAGCTCGGCCCGAGTTCCGAGCTCCTCCTGCCCGACGGGACGAATCGACACGTTCGCATCGCAACGGAAGGAGCCCTCCTCGAGGTTCCCATCGTTCACGCCGATGAACATCAGGATGTCTCTGAGCTTCCTCAAATAGGCCTCGGCCTCGCTCGAGCTTCGAAGGTCCGGCTCGCTGACGATTTCGATGAGCGGGGTGCCTCCGCGGTTGAAGTCCACGAGCGTGACGGCTTCGGTCCCCGAGCCGTGAATGTTCTTGGCGGCGTCCTCCTCGACGTGAATGCGCGTGATCCCAATCCGCTTGGTCTGACCGTTCACTTCGATGTCCAGATGCCCGGGTCCGTTCAAGGGGAGCTCGAACTGCGAAATCTGGTAGCCCTTCGACAGGTCCGGGTAGAAGTAGTTCTTGCGCGCGAAGCGGCTGTTCGAGGCGACCTCGCAGCCGAGAGCCAGTCCCGCCTGTACGGCGAGCTCGATGGCCCTGCGGTTCGGCACGGGCAAGGCGCCCGGAAGCCCAAGGCAGACCGGGCAGGTCTGAGTGTTCGGCGGTGCTCCATATTCGGTCGGGCAGCCACAGAACAGCTTGGTCCGCGACCTCAGCTGAGCGTGCACTTCGAGGCCTATTACTGGCTCATACGTCGTCATTTCGGCCGGTTATAGCGCAGCGACCCGGGATGGCCATCGACGCCCGAGCGGAAGATAGATTGGCATTTCGGTCGCGCGTTTCGCATCATGAAAGCGGGAACGGATGCCTTCGAGCACAGGGGCCGACAGCAACGTAGGACAGGATCTGCGCGTACTCGTCGTGGATGACAGCCCGTCGGTGCGTGCTCGCGTCGTCGAAAAACTGCAGTCTCTCGGATTCGAGATCACCGAGGCCGGCTCCGGCGAAGAGGCCCTGGCCCGGACCTTGAACCAGACCTTCGACTTGGTCGTGAGCGACATTCAGATGGGTTCGGTGACGGGTGTACAGCTCTGCCGCGTGCTTCGCAGCGATCCCGGCACGGCCGACCTACCGATCGTGCTTCTGACGGCCTCGACAGAGGCCCGGACCCGCTTCTGGGGGCGAAATGCGGGCGCGAATGTCTACTTGGCCAAGCAGCGAATGGATGAGGAGCTCATCCCTACTGTGACCGCCCTGATGAAAGATCGGGCGCCGCGAGCAGGACTACGGCCGCACCATACCGGCACGCCCCTGGAGCGCGTCAGCGCGGTGCTCGACCGGAACCTGTTCGACGTCGTGGTCGCCGCCGAAGTGCGGCGGCTGATGGACCACGTCCACGACCGCGTCGAATTCGCGGAGCGTGCCTTGCAGCTGGCGGCCGAGGTCATCGGCGCACCCTATCTTGTGCTTCAGCTTCTCGGCCCTGGCGGTCCGACGTACTCGGTGCGCGCCCTTGGTCCTTGGCCCAGCAGGGGACACACGGCGGGCCTCGCAGCCCTGGCCATCCCGGAAAAGAACGTCGCGAACACGCACACCACTGTCGACTCGACGCGAAGGTTTCCGACCGGCGAAAACGTCATCGGAGGCCGGCCGCACATTTGCGAAATCCGGGTGCAAGACGAGAAACTCGGCGAGCTGCGCATCTTCGGCGGAACCTCCGAAATTGCCGAAACAGACATCGAAAGCGCCGAGCTCGTGGCCAACTCACTCGGCATCGTTGTGAAGTCACTGTTTTTGATGGAGGAGACCCAGCTCTTGGCGCTAACCGACGGGCTGACTGGGCTCTACAACCGACGCCACGCAGCGCTGCGCCTGACCGAGGAAATCGCCCGCGCGAGGCGCGGCAAGTCGGGCCTGTGCGTCGCCATGTGCGACGTCGACCATTTCAAAGCCATTAACGACGAGTACGGGCACGGCGCCGGCGACAGGGTCCTTCAGAAAATGGGGGAGTCACTCAAGGAGTACGTTCGCCGAAACGACATCGTTGCCCGATGGGGCGGAGAAGAATTCCTGGTGATCTTCTCCGAAATCAAGCTCACCGCAGCGCGCATCGTCGCCGAACGGCTTCGCGGCCGGCTCGCCCAAACCCGGGTCGACGGAGGACCGCCGCTGATCACCGTGAGCATCGGACTGGCCATGCTCACCGAGAACGTCACGGCCGAACAGCTCATCGAGCAGGCCGACCAGGCGCTGTACCGAGCCAAGGCGCGGGGACGCAACCGAGTCGAGATGGCCGACGAGGTCGGGGCGAGAACCCCAACCAAGAGCGGCAGCGGCACCGCAACCGGCTGAGCCCTGAGATGGGCTCTAGGGCTCAGGCGGGGTCTGCTTGGTCCAGCCCGCGTCATCCTCGACTTGCTGAGCCACGCTGCAAAGCGCTTCCTCGGCAAAAGCAGGCGCCGCGAGCTGCAATCCCACGGGAAGACCCGCGGAGGACCGCCCGCAAGGGGTGCTCACGGCCGGCACGCCTGCGATGCTCGGGGGCAAGGTGAAGATGTCGGCCAGGTACATCTGCAAGGGGTCGGCCGTCTTCTCACCGAGGGCGAACGCCGGGGTCGGCGTCGTCGGGGAGCACAGTACGTCACAGCGTTCGAACGCCTCGTCATAGTCACGGCGAATGAGCGTGCGGACTCGCTGCGCGCGGAGATAGAACGCATCGTAATAGCCAGCCGACAAGGCGTACGTGCCCAGCATGATGCGACGACGCACTTCGGGGCCGAACCCCGCTGCGCGCGTCTTCGTGTACGTGTGCATCAAGTCGTTCCCGTTGACTCGCAAGCCGTACCGGATTCCGTCGAAGCGCGCCAAGTTGCTCGAAGCTTCGGCCGTGGCGATGAGGTAGTAGACCGAGACGGCGAACTTGGCGTGTGGAAGCTCCACGTTCACGAGCTCCGCGCCGGCTTCTTGGAGCTTGCCGAGCGCCGCCTCCACGCAACGCTTGACGTCTTGATCTTGAACGCCCTCGAGCTGCTCTCGCACGACACCAATGCGCAGCCCGCGCACACCGCGGTCGCAAGCTTCGAGATAGGCGCCCACGGGCCTGTCGGCCGAGGTGGCATCGCGGTCATCATGTCCGGCGAGGACCTCGAGCAACAACGCCGCGTCACGCACGTTGCGCGCCATCGGCCCCACCTGATCGAGCGAAGAGGCAAAGGCCACCAGGCCGTACCGGGACACGCGACCGTAGGTCGGCTTGATGGCCGTCACGCCGCAAAAAGCCGCTGGCTGCCGGACGGAGCCGCCCGTGTCGCTGCCGAGCGCCAGCGGCGCCAAGCCAGCCGCCGTCGCCGCCGCCGAGCCACCCGAAGAGCCACCCGGCGCGCGCGAGACGTCCCATGGGTTGTGGACTGAGTTGAAAGCGGAGTTCTCGTTCGAGGAACCCATCGCGAACTCGTCCATGTTCGTCTTGCCGAGGATCACCGCGCCGGCCGCGCGCAGGGCCTCGACGACGTGAGCGTCGTAGGGCGGCAGGTACCCTTCGAGGATGCGGGAAGCGCAAGTGGTGGGCACGCCGCGCGTGCACAGATTGTCTTTGACCGCCACTGGGACACCGGCGAGTGGCCCCAAGGACTCTCCCTTCGCACGCGCATGGTCGACCTGCGCGGCGGCCGCCAAGGCCCCCTCCGGGTCCAAGTAAAGGAACGCGCCGAGCTTTTCGTTGCGGGCCTCGGCACGCGCGAGGAACTCGCGCGTGACGTCGACGGCGCTCCGCTCACCGCTAGCCACCGCATCGCGAATGCCGCGAGCGCTCCGCCAGGCAAAGCCGCTCACGAATCCGCCTCCAGCACGATGGGCACGGCGAATCCACCTGCGGCGCTCTGTGGAGCCTCCGCGAGGATCTCCGCGCGGTCGCTCGAGCGCTTCGGCACGTCGCTCCGCAGTGGCGCGTCCATCGGAATGGAGTGAAATGTGGGTGGCACGTCACTGAGATCGAGCGCGTCGAGCTCGGCGATGTACGCAAGGATGGCATCCATCTGCCCCTGCATCTGCTTGGCCTCGTCCGGGGTTAATTCCAGGCGGGCGAGTCGCGCCACGTGAAGAACCTCTTCCAGGGTGATTTTCGCGTCTGCCATGGGTGCGCGAAGTTAGCAGATCCCATCTTTGGGGCGAGGTCAGCGTAATGATTCACCAAAACCGCGGTTCGGTTTGACTGGGGGTCGGTGCATGTCGTACATTCCTTCTAAGGTGCACGATTACGTTGGAAACAGAAAACATTCGTTGGCTGACTGACCACCTTCGCCTGGCATCGCTCGAAGAGACCGCCGACGGCCAAGTCGTCGCGAACGTCCATGCGCAGGCCGCATTGAAGGACCAGCAGCCGCACGACGGCACGCTGTTCGAAGCGGCCTCCGTCCTCCTTGGCGAGGGGACCGACGCAGAGGCGCTCCAGCGAGGCATCGATAACGCTAGAGACGGTCGGCCAGCCTCGATCACGCCTCGCGAAGGCGTTCTCGTGCTCGCCATGCCTGTGGCCCCGGGGCGCGCTCGCATCGTCATGAGCTCGGTTCGTTCGCCACTCACGCAGGCCCTCGAGAGCCGGGCGGCGGCCGCCGACCTCGCGGCAGGCGTGTCCCACGAAGTCGGCAATGCGCTCAGCGCCATCATCGGCTGGGCCCAAATCGCGAGGCAGCGCCCCGACAAGGCACCGCCAGAGGAGGCCCTCGCGCTCATACAGGAAAGCGCCGAGGTCGCCCGGGATCACACACAGGACCTCTTGCGCATGGTCCGGCACCACAACCATGAAAAAGCGCAGACCGACCTCGCGGTCGTCGTTCGCGACGTGGTCCGGCTGCTTCGCCCCGAGGCCCAGGAGAAGCGCGTCTCGATTCACGAAGAGACCGAGCAGACCGCATGGGTGCCCGCGAAGCGCTCGCAGCTTTTTTCGATCGTCTGGAATCTAGCTCACAACGCGGTGCAGATGCTGGGCCCGGGGGGAGAGGTCCGTTTGTCCGTGCACCCGCTGGGCGAACAGGTCGAGCTACAGGTGAACGATGACGGGCCGGGCATGACGGCCGAGCAGAAGGCTCGGGTCTTCGATCCGTACTTCACGACACGCGAGGAAGGAACCGGGCTCGGACTGGACATCGTTCGCCGAATGGTCGACACACTGGGCGGACAAGTCCGCTTGGAAACCGCACCCGGACAAGGGGCGCTCTTTCGCATCCAGCTCCCGAGCAACGAGCGGCGTCAGGACTCGAGTGAGCTGCGGCCTCCGACTCGGATCAGCCGGGTCATGAAGGCCGAGCAGGCCGAACAAACCCACGTCCTGGTCGTCGAAGACGACGAAGGCGTGCGCGGGCTCATCTCGATGACGCTGGCACTCGGCGGCTTGCAGGCCACTTGCTTGGGCTCGGCCGCAGAGGCACTGGCCCGGCCCGAGCACTTTTCGGCAGCCTTGATCGACCTCACGCTACCAGATGAGCGCGGAGACATCCTTCTCGAAAAGCTTCGCGCACGCGGCACCATCAAGCAGGCCGCCATCATGAGCGGCGCCGCGCCGCCCAAGGACATGGATCCCGCCGGTCGACCAGACCGCTGGCTGCGCAAACCCTTCGACCCATCGGAAGTCATCGAGTGCGTTCGGGAGCTGGTCAATCCAGCAGGCGACCCAGCGCGCGCACATGCGCCGGTCCCGTCCCGCAGCAACCACCGATGACCGTCGCGCCGGCATCGGCCCAGTCGCGAGCGAGCCTGGCGTAGCGCTCTGCGGCTTGCTGCTCGTCCGCAGCCCAGCCGAGCCCCTCGTCCTGATGGCCTGCGTTGGCGTAGATCCCGAACGGAGCCCCGAGCTCGGCCAAGGCCTCGACGTACGGGCCGGCACGCGAGGCGGCTAGGCAGTTGACCAGAACGCGCTCGGCCCCGCTTTGCAGACCTGCGCGCGCGGCGTCGCGCAACCTGGCTGGGTCCATCAAGTCGCAGAACGGGCCCGGGGTGAGCGACAGCCAGGTTGGGAGCTCGGTTCTCACGGCTTGCTCGACCGCAGTGAGCGCTTCCTCGACGTGCGCGAAGGTCTCGCAGAGCAAGATGTCGCAACCCGACTCGGCCAGTGCCTGCGCCACGACACGATGCGCTTGTCGTGCACCCGCGCCCGGGCTGAGGTCCGGCCGATAGCAGTCCTGCACGGGCGCGATGCTGCCGAGCAGCCGATGCCCCGTCCCGATGGCAGAACGCGCGATCTGCACTGCGCGCCGCAGCTTCCGCTCCCAGTCGTGAGGGAAAACGCCAGGTTGGGTACGAAACGTGTTGGCCGTGTGAAGGGTCGCGCCGGCCTTGGCATAGTCGCAATGGATCTGCGCGAGCAGCTCCGGAGCCTCATCGATGGCGGCAGCGCTCCAGGCGGGGGCCTGCAGACTCGAGCCCCGGGCGCTGAGCTCGGTCCCGATGGCAGCATCGAGGATTTGCAGGCTGGGCACGGATGAAGGGTAACAACTGGGCGGCTTGCGTGAAGCTGTTAAGCTCCGGGGCATGGACCCGCGCACCCAAAGCTCCCTGATTGCGGCGCTCCTGTGCTTCGCCCTGGGCGCCAGCCTCCTGCTGCGGTCGCGGCGCCAGCGCGCGCACTGGCTCTTTGCGATTTTCGCAGGGGCCACGGGGCTTTGGTACGTCGGCACCTTCATGCTCGGCATCATGGGCCATGTGCCGTTTTGGGAGCGCTTCCACCAGATGGCCGGTGTCCTCGTGCCTCTGTCGGCCGTGCGCTTCTTCGCGGTGATGGTCCCCGAGGACAGCGCGCGCATGCGCGTGCTCGGACGGGCCGCCGTCATCACGGGCGTCGTGCTGCTCGGCGCCATGCTCACCCCGCTCTACGAGCGTCCCGTCGTCAACGTCGCGCTGCTGTTCTACGTCATCATCTTTCTGGTCACGGCCTTGTTCAACCTCTACAGGCTCGGCCTCAAGACGACTTCTCGCATCGACGGCGCACGACTGCGTTACGTCGCGCTGGTGGGAGCGCTCGGGGGCATCTTCACTCTCGTCGAGTACCTGCCCTACATCGGTCTGGACATCCCACCGGTCGGGACCGTCCTCGTCATGGTGTTCCTCTACGCCCTATCTCAATCCATTGCGCACTATCGCCTGCTAGACCTCTACGAACTCGCGGGCCGCCTGGGCGTTCTGACGACGCTGTCGTTCATGCTAGCCACGATGCTCTGGTTGCTCCAGGTGCTGCTGGGGGACCAGTTCTTTCTGCACACCGTCGTCGCCACCTTCATCATTTTGATTCTGTTCGACCCGGTCCGCAGCAAGGTCCAGGAGACGATCTCACAGGTCTTCTTCCACGAGCGCTTCGAGCTCGAGCGAACCATCCTGGCGCTGCGTCGCTCCGTGGCGCACATGATCAAGGCCGACGATCTCGGCGATCAAGTGATGTCCGGTCTGGCGACCTCACCCCGCATTACCGAGGCGGCGCTGTACTTGCTCGCGCCGGACGGCCGGACGTTCGTGCTGCGAGGCTTCGTGGGCCCGCGCCCAGCCGAACGCGTGGAGCTCGCCCCGGCCCGCCCCTTGCTCGACAGGCTGGTCAAGAACAACGTCGCCATCCTCGAGAACACCGAACGGGAGCTCGACGAATGTCGGGGTCGCGGCGACGACCGGGAAGCCGAAACCCTGCACGACATCGTCGTCACCCTACGGGCGCTCCGGGCCTCGGTGTGCCTGGGCGTCCAGGGTGAAGCAGGCGACCTCTACGGTTTGCTTATGATTCGAGACGACCGGCTGCGCGACGCCTTCTCGCCGGAAGAGGTGCAGCTCTTCGCGGGCCTGGCGGCTCAAATCGCGGTCACCGTAGAGAACTCGGAGCTCTACGAGCAGATGAAGGAGCGCGACCGCCTCGCGGCCCTGGGTGAGATGTCCGCCGGCTTGGCGCACGAGATTCGAAATCCGCTCGGCTCGATCAAGGCGAGCGCGCAGTTTCTGTCAGACGTCCATCAAATCTCGGGAGGCGGGCGAGAGTTCCTCGACATCATCGTGGACGAGACGGACAGGCTGAACCGCGTCGTCGGTTCATTCCTGGACTACGCCCGACCGGCCCAGGGCGACCCGGAACCGATCTTCGTCAACGCGGCCGTACATCGCACTCTTCAGCTCCTGCGACCCGAATGCGACGCCCATGATATTTCGCTCCACATCAGCATGGACCCCGACCTGCCCCAGGTGCGCATCGACGTCGAGCACCTTCGTCAGGTGCTGATCAACCTGCTCCAAAACGCCATCCAAGCGATGCCCGAGGGAGGACAGATCTCCGTAGAGACCCGCACCCGAGATCGTCTGCGCATCGGCACCCCGGACCAGCGCTGGGTGCAGATTGGCGTCAAGGACGACGGGCCTGGGATCCCCGACGAGCTGCTGGCCAACCTCTTCGTGCCCTTCGTCACGACCAAGCAGCGTGGAACCGGACTCGGCCTGGCCATCTCTCAGCGCATCATCGCCGAGGCCGGCGGCCGCATCGAAGTCCGCACCATTCAGGGGGCCGGGACCACGTTCGTGGTGCTGCTGCCCGCTGAACCCGCCGCCCCGGAAGTGGCCGCATCGTCCTCGCCAGAGGAGCCCGAGGCCGAGGGAAGCTCCGAGCCCGAGGCGGCGTCCCGCCGGCTGGAACCGGCCGCCGAGCCCTGATCGACCGACAGGGACTCGACGCGAAGACGATAGAGTCGCAGGTCCTTCCGCGCGAAGCTGTCAGCCGGCAAGTCGTTCTGCTCGAACAGAGCGACGAAGGCATCGCTTGGGCGACCGGCGCGCTGGGTCGCCGAGGGCAGCTCGTAGCGCCAGCGGCTGGTCTGGTCGTACGCGACTCCGTGGCTCGGCAGGATCAGCGCATCGATCAGGGTCTCACTCGGCTCCGCGAAAGTGCCGTCATCGACGAGCAGAGAGACCTCCACGTCGAGCATGTCGAGTTGGTCTTCGAGCGGACCGCCCATGGCCGCCGTGCGCTCGGTCCAGCGCTCGCGCGCCGCGGCAGAAGCCGTCACGAGCGCTTCGGCGATGGAGCCGCCCCGAGCCGAACGCCAAAGTCGGATGCCTCGGCGGTCCCGAAGGAGCACCATGACCTCGACGGGCTGCGCCCGACTGAGCGCTTCGGGAAAACGGTCGACGCTGGGGGGCGGATTCCCTTGGAGGATCCCCCGCGCCACCCGCCCGAGCACCCGCTGCGAGAGCGACGCCGGCCACCGTGTCGCGTCGAGGGCGTAGAGCAGGCCCTGACTGCTCAGCAGCACCCCCCGCAGGCCAGACGGAGACCGACCGGCGCAGAGCTGCGCTCGCAGCGAGGAGTCCGGCGAAAGGCTCTCGTCGGGGACGAGCGGCACCCAGAGACCCTGGAGCTCGGCCTCACGAAGCACCCGTCCGAGCGCGTCCGGATCGCTGCCATCGAGCGCAGCAGAAAGCCCCTGCACGCGGGCCGCTTCGGTCCAGTCCAGCCCCTTGGGAGCCTTCGCTACGGCCGCGACCCGACTCCATCGCCGAAACGGGCTCTCGGGCTCGGCTGCATCCGGGCGCAGCGAGGCGATCAGGGCGATCAGGGCCGCCACCAACACAAAGCACCCAATCCAGCCCATTCGCCGCACGCGGCTACCCTGTAACGCAAGCGGCCGGGCGAAGCCAACCTCCCCATTTGAACGAAAGCCCCGGGCAAGCCATGAAAGCGAGATGCCGAGCGGCCCCAAGCTCCGAGCCGGCCCCCTTCCCCGGCCGTTTCACATCGTCCTCGTCGAGCCCGAGATCCCTCCGAACACTGGGGCCGTGGCCCGGACCTGCGCCGCCACCCTATCCCCGCTTCACCTGGTGGGTGAGCTCGGCTTCCGCATCGACGCGCAGGCCGTCCGACGCGCAGGGCTCGACTACTGGGACCTGGTCGAGCTTCGGCGTCACCAAAACATCGAAGATCTCGAGAAATCCATTCCAAGCGCTCGACTTCACATGTTTTCTTCGGCCGCGACTCAATCATACCTCGAAGCGGACTTCAAACCGGGCGACGCTCTGGTCTTTGGCCGCGAGTCCGTCGGGCTGCCGGACGAGCTCCTGCACCGACCCGGGGCGCGAGTCTGGGGGATTCCGACCCTGGGGGGGGTTCGAAGCCTGAACCTCAGCAATGCCGTGAGTATCGTGCTGTATGAGGCCCTTCGGCGCTGTGGCGCCTTGGATGAAACCTTCCAGGGCTGAATAGACCGAGGGGGAGCGACGTCGGAGCCCTAACATGCCGACTCGCTCCATGCTCCTCTTCCTGTTCTGTGGCCTGCTCATCGGCTGCCCCGTGTACGGCCCAGAACCGGCAAAACGTCAAACTGAGATCCCCTGCGTGGACGACCGGGGTTGCCCGCTGGACGCGTACTGTGATCCGCTAAGCAGTCGATGCATAGGGTTCGACTTCGAGCTGTGCATCACCGACGGAGACTGCCCTAAGGGGAGCTACTGCGAGCGACCGAGCGGGCTCTGTCTCGTTCCGGACCCCGCTTACTGTGAGCAAAGCAGCGACTGCTCGCCCGGCTTCGAGTGCGACTTCCGCGGCGGCTGTCGTCCCAGGGTCGCAGGAAGCTGTCTCGAAGCTTTGGAGTGCGAGGTCGAGGCCCTCTGCATCGAAAACCGCTGCACGCCGGCCGAGGACAGCTGCCACTTCGACTCGCAGTGCGCACTGGGGGCGAGCTGCCTTGACCATCAGTGCATCTTTCTATGCGACCAGACCGGCGCGCGCTGCCCCTCGGGGACGCATTGCGTGGCGGGTCTGTGCGAAGCCGAAACGGGTCAATGCACGGACAGCGCCGACTGCCCCGACCTGCGCACACACTGCGTGCAGAGTCGCTGCCTCTTCCGCTGCGACGCAGGCTGCGACGAGCGCACCGAGACCTGCGACCCGGACGGCTTTTGCCGCCCGCGCAGCCTGCCCGACCCCGATGCAGACAAGCCTTCCTGCCTCAGCGACGCCGACTGCGACGGAACCGTCTGTCGCGAGGGCCTGTGCAGAACGCCCTGCACCGCAAGCGCCCCAGACGCGGACTCCCAGTGCGCCAGCTTCGACGCACAGCTCCCCATCTGCGGCCCGGACAACCTCTGCCACGCGCCCTAGGGTCGGCCGACGCTGCCGTCCTCGCCGGGCTCAGCGATGGGATTCGCTGGCAGGGGAGCCAGGCATTTGCCACGGCAGGCGGCCAGACGATGACCGAGTCTGCGCGTGCTTCACCAGCGAGGCTCGAAGTGACGACGGCTTCGGAGATCCGCCAGGGCCTCTTTGAGTGAGTGTTTGGGCTCGTAGCCGAGGGCATGGCGTGCCGCGCTGTCGTCCACCATGCAGACGTAACGCAGGTGGTCGAGCTCCTGCGACGGGAACGACGACAGTCGCAAGCGCCAGAGCTGGTCGATGGTCAGCCGCGCGAGCGGAGACGGCACTGGACGCGGCCGGCCGCCGGCAGCACGAATGACGCTCGAAAGTGGCATCTCGCCGGGACCTCGGATGTTGAAAACCCCGCGAACCCCGGGCCGCAGCGCGAGACGAATCGCTCGAATGACGTCCTTTTCGTGGATGAGCTGAACCATGGGGTCGAAGCCCATGATGGTGACCGGGCGTTCGAGACGCAGGTAGTTGCTGGCGGCGTTGCGGACGCGTCCCACGATGTGACACGGGCGCAGGATGACGGTCTCGGTCTGCGGGTGCTGCCAGAAAAACTTCTGGGCCAGCATGTCGAGCTCGACGAGGTCACGGATGCCACCAAAATGCTGTGCTCCCAGAAGCGGGGTGTCCTCTGTCAGAAACTGAGGGTTGTTGGGCTGAGGTCCGTAGACATCCGCGCCGGAGAGCACGACCAGCTTGGGGACATCGTATTGGGTGATGTAATCGAGGAGCTTCTGGAAGCCGACGATGTTCCAGGTGTGCCGCTCACGCTCGCTGCGCCGAGGGTCGTGAAGGACACCCATGTGCACGACTGCCCGGATGTTCCGGCCGCGGAAGATGTCCTTCATCTTCTTGCGGCGCATGTCCACCTGGTGATGAACCACGTCTTTGGGACGCTCGGGGAACGGGCGCCGATCGACGCCGACGACCCTGTCGTCACGGTGGAGCTCACGCGCCAAGAGTCGACCGAGGCGGCCGCAAATCCCGGTGACTAGAACGGCCCCCTCAGCGTCCGGCGAAGCCGTCTCGGATGGGGTCTGCGCTCTGGTAGACGCCCGGACGGCTGGCGGCTGCGCGACCGACGGCGGCTGCGCGGCGGTAGCCTCGGCAGAGGGCGGCAAATCACTGAAGACGCCGCGCGCGACCGAAGAGCGGGTCGAGGTCGACGTGCTCTGCTCCGACGGCTCGTCGCCGTGACTGCCGTGGTCGGCTTTGACGCTGCGAGTCGTCATCAAACGAAGACCCCCTTCCGCTCGCGCAGGCCTCGATGCAGCATGCTCTGGATGGTGCTCTTGACCAGCCAGACCTTTTGCTCGATCGACGAGTCGTCATCATCAGGGTCACCCTCGAAGTAAAACGGCTCGCCAAAGTGGAGTCGGTACCGGGTGGGAAGTGGCGCGACCATTCCAAACGCGAGCTGAGGAATGATCGGAAACGAGGGCATTCGCAACAAGCGCGCCAAGGGCTTGAAGTCCGCGATGCTGGGGTATTGTTCTTCGCCGCCAATGATGGCGACGGGCACGATCGGCGTCTGGGTCTCGAGGGCCAGCCGGAGAAACCCCAAGCCGAACTGGGTCATTTGATAGCGCTGGTCGAAGGTCTTGCTAATGCCACGAGCCCCCTCGGGGAAGACCATCAGGCATTCTTCCTGCTCGAGAAGACGGCGCGCGTTGGCCGGAGAGCCGACGACCTGTCCGAGCCTGGGGAACAAGGTGGAGATGAAGGGAAGCTCCGCGCTCCAGCTCTCGACCATGCTGCGGGGAAAGCGTGGCGGGTCCGCGTCGAGCATGAGCGCGGCGGCTACGATGACGGCGTCGATGGGCACCTGGCCCGAATGGTTCGCCACCAGCAGAACGCGCCCCTCCGGGATGCGGTCGATGCCGAACACCTCCGTGCGGAAGTAGCGACGGTGCAGGAGGCCCGCCACCGCGAGCGCGTAACGACTCGTCTCCGGGTCGAAGCCGAAGGGGTCGTGGCCCAGCTCGTTCGGATGAGTCTTGATACTGGCAATGCGCGCGTCTAGGTCTTGCCCGACCACCTCTTCGGCAATCCGCACGACGCGATCGCCAACTGAGCGGACGGCAGCGCGCAATGGCGACTCTCCGAAGACTCGGGACCGTCTCCAACCGGCAAACGGCACGATGGACCCCCGCTGCGACACGAGCCCATGGTGTCGTCGTAAGCTAGGGCCGTCAACGCAAAAGGCCTCGTCTATGCGGCCCTTCACCTTGGCCCATAGACCGGTCATGCTTCCCCCATGGGAGCTGAAATCTTCGACCTGGATCGAATCGGCGGTGCGAAGACGATGGACAGCCTGAAATCGCTGATACTTCGTGCTGGGGATCTCGCGCTGAAGCACTTCGAGCGCGGCGTCGAGGTACACGAAAAGCCCGACCGCAGCCCAGTCACCCAGGCGGATCACGAGGTGGAGGCCCTCATCCGCGAGTCCCTGCTGCGGGAGTTTCCCGACGCCGAGTTCTTCGGTGAGGAGAGCGGGTCACACGGCGAAAACGCCGCCCTTCGGTTCATTTTGGACCCCATCGACGGGACGCGCGCGTTCGTCCGAAACCTGCCAACCTGGTCGATTCTGCTCGGCGTGGAGGTCGAGGGCGAGTCGATCGCCGGTTTGGCGTACATGCCCGCTAGGGAGGAGCTTTTCGTGGCCGCGCGCGACCAAGGCTCGAGCTGCAACGGCCGAGCCTTGCGAGTCTCCGAAGTCGCGAAGCTAAAGGACGCCATGGTCAGCCATGGAGCGCTCCAACAGTTCCAAGCGGCCGGTCTCATGGACGCGCTCGCCCGGCTGGCCGAAGCGACGGACTCTGCGCGCGGATTCGCCGACTTCGAGGGCTACCGGCAGCTTCTGCTCGGCCGGGTGGACGCCATGGTCGACCCGGACGTAAAACCCTACGACATCTGCGCGCCGGCGGTGCTGGTCCGCGAGGCCGGGGGACGGTTCAGCGCGATGGACGGCGCAGACACGATCTATGGAGGCGGCGCAATCGCGAGCAACGGCCGAGTCCACGATGCGCTTGTTGCAACCTTGAGGGCGAGCTAAGAGCTTTCGAGCTGAGCAAACCGCATGCAAGCTGCAGAAGCGCTTGCCTCCTTCGAGCTCATGCGGGAGCTTCAGCCGTTGACAGGAGGACGCATGACGAAACCGGTAAAGCGAGCTGGGGTCATCGGCGCCGGCGTGATGGGCAGCGGAATCATGGCCCACTTCGCCAACGCGGGCATTGACGTAGTGTTGCTCGACATCGTGCCGCCAGGGCTGAGTGACGAGGACAAAAAAGACCCGGCCAAGCGGGACGGCTTCGCGGCCGGCGGGCTCGCCAACGCGCTCAAGGCCCGGCCTCCTGCGTTCTTCCACCCGAGCTACGCCAAGCGCGTGACGGTGGGGAACCTCGAGGACGACATCGGCCTGCTGAAGGGCTGCGATCTGGTCATCGAGGCCATCATCGAAAACCTCGACATCAAGAGGCGGCTCTTCGATCAGCTCGAAAAGACCTTGGACGAGGGGACGGTCATCGCGTCGAACACCTCCGGGCTGCGCATCGAGGACATGCTGCAGGGCCGTGAGGACTGGTTCCGGAAGAGCTTCCTGGTCATGCACTTCTTCAATCCCGTGCGTCACATGAAGCTGCTCGAGCTCGTGGCGGGCGAAGAGACCGATCCGGCGGTCATGGCCAGGATGAAGGTCTTCGGGGAGAACCAGCTCGGCAAGGGCATCGTCGTCGGCAAAGACACGCCCAACTTCGTCGGTAACCGGGTCGGCTGCTACTCGATGGGTCTAACCATGCACAAGATGCTGGAACACGGCCTGAGCCCGGAGGACGTCGACACTCTGACCGGTCCACCCATGGGCCACCCGAAGAGCGCTAGCTTTCGAACTGCCGACATGGTCGGTCTCGACACGTTCAAGCACGTCTCGGACAACTGCTACGAAGCGCTTCCAGACGACCCCGATCGCGATGCGTTCAAGCTCCCGGAATTCTTCGGCACGCTCGTCGAGCGAAAGCTGCTCGGCAACAAGACCCGAGCCGGCTTCTACAAAAAGACGAAGGAGGGCATCCTGACCTTCGACCCGATCGCCCTCGACTACCGCAGCCGTAAAGAGAACGAGGAGATCAAGAAGCTCGCCAAAGGCCTCAAAGGCTCGCCTCAGGAGCGGGTCAAGCAGCTCGTTGCGGGAGATGGGGTGGCGAGCAAGTTCGCCTGGGACGTCTTGGCTGGGGTCCTCGTGTACTCCGCCAACCGAGTGGGTGACATCGCCGATGACGTCTGGGCCATCGACGACGCGATGCGCTGGGGATACGGCTGGGACATCGGGCCCTTCGAAACCTGGGATGCCATCGGTTTCGAGGAGGCCTACAAGCGCATGAAGGCCGAAGGCCGCCCCGTGCCGGCCTCGGTCGACGCGATGGTCGCCTCCGGCGCGAAGAGCTTCTACACCGACGAGGGCCGGGTCTTCAATCTGCTCACGGGCAAGTACGAAACGCGTGAGCTGGACCCTCGCAACGCGACCCTGAGCGAGCTGCGCCAGGGCGACGCGCCCGTGTGGAGCAACCGCGGAGCCGAGGTCTGGGACCTGGGCGACGGCGTGCTCGGGCTCACGTTCAAGACGAAGGCGAACAGCCTCGACGACAGTGTGATCGAAGCGATCGCGCAGGCCGTCGACATCGCAGAACGCGACTACAAGGGCTTGCTCATCTACAACGAGGGACCGCACTTCTGCGTGGGGGCCAACCTGTTCGCCGTGGCCATGGCCGCGCAGCAGAAGCAATGGGACCAGCTGCGCGCGACGGTCAACGGCCTGCACGCTGCGCTTCAGCGGGTGAAGTACTCGGCCGTGCCGGTCGTCGCCGCACCCTTTGGCATGACCGTCGGGGGCGGGCTCGAAGTCTGCCTCGCTGCCGACGCAGTCCAAGCCCACGCGGAGACCTACGCGGGTCTGGTCGAGGTCGGCGTGGGATTGATCCCTGGCGGCGTCGGCAACGTCAACATGCTCTGGCGGGCGCTCGAGGGCGTCCCTGACGGCACGGACGTCGATGCTCTGCCCTTCGTCTCGCGAACCTTCCAGAACATCGCGATGGCACGCGTCTCCGGAAGCGCAGCGGAGGCTCAGGAGTTCGGGTACTTCCGGCATCGCGATGGAATCTCGTTCGACAAGGCGCGCCTGCTCACCGAAGCCAAGGCGCGGGTCCTCGGCCTGGCGGACTCGGGCTATCACCCGCCACCCCGCCGCAGTTACCGGCTGCCGGGTGAGAGCGGAATCGCCACTCTGGAGATGATGATCGACACCCTGGTCGCCGGTGGCTACGCCAGCGAGCACGATGCGCTCATCGCGCGTAAGCTCGCCGTCGTGCTTTGCGGCGGCCCCTCGGGCCAGACCCACGAAGTCACCGAGGAAGAAATGCTCGCATTGGAACGCGAGGCGTTCGTCAGCGTGGCGGGCGAAGCCAAGAGCATCGAGCGCATGCAGCACATGCTCACCACCAACAAGCCCCTCAGGAACTAGCGAGGTAGCTCATGACCGATATCGTGGTTGCAGATGTAGTTCGAAGCGCCGTAGGCCGAGCCAAGAAGGGCTCGCTGGCGAACCGTCGGCCCGATGAGCTGGCCGGCGAAGTCGTGCGCGCCTTGCTCGCTCGAAACCCCAGCGTGAAGCCCGAGATGGTCGAAGACCTCATTCTCGGCTGCGCCTTCCCGGAAGGCGAGCAAGGGATGAATGTCGCACGCATGGTCGGCATGCTCGGGGGGCTTCCCGAGGAGACCAGCGCGATGACCATCAACAGGTTCTGCTCGAGCGGCCTTCAGGCCATCGCTCTGGGCGCCGGTGCGATCGCGGCTGGCTATAACGACATCGTCGTGGCCGGCGGAGTCGAGTCGATGACCATGGTCCCGATGACCGGCAACAAGCCGAGCGCCTCTCCGGAGGTCATGGCCCAGT
This sequence comes from uncultured delta proteobacterium, assembly GCA_963746475.1. GTDB lineage: Bacteria > Myxococcota_A > Polyangia > Polyangiales > Houyiibacteriaceae > SG8-38. The sequence continues at coordinate 462,417 of CAVVBB010000002.1, read as the reverse complement.
ACCCCGAGACGTACACGCCGATGGGCATCACGGCGGAGAACGTGGCCAAGCAGTTCGGGGTGAGCCGTGAGGCCCAGGACGAGTTCGCCGCTTGGAGCCATGAGAAGGCCATCAAGGCCATCGCCGCTGGGGCGTTCAAAGACGAGATCGTACCGGTGCACGGCATTCGCTACGACAAGAGCGGAGAGCGCGAACTTTTCGAGTTCAAAGTCGACGAGATGCCGCGACCGGGAACCACAGTGGAGGGACTGGCCCAACTGCGACCCGCATTCGCGGTCCAGGGCAGTGTCACGGCGGGCAACGCCTCACCGCTTTCCGACGGCGCGGCAGCAGCCATCGTGATGAGCGCGGACAAGGCACGCGAGCTCGGCATCAAGCCGTTGGCGTACTTCCGTTCGTTCGCGTCCGTGGGCGTGGACCCGTCCATCATGGGCATCGGCCCCATCCCGGCGGTGCGGAAGCTGCTCAAGAAGACTGGTCTGACCATCGACGACATCGACGTCGTGGAGCTCAACGAGGCTTTTGGGAGCCAGGCCGTCTACGTGCAGCAGGAGCTCGGGATTCCCGACGAGAAGCTCAACGTCAACGGAGGCGCGATCGCCCTCGGGCATCCGCTCGGCTGCACCGGTGCGAAGCTCACGGCGACCGCGCTCAACGAGCTCAAACGCCGTGGCGGCAAGCGGGCGATTGTGACGATGTGCATCGGCGGCGGCATGGGCGCCGCGGGACTGTTCGAAGCCGCGAGCTGAGCCCGTTCCGTCGTTGACCGGGCAGCGCGTGGCGGACAGACTGCGGCGCGATGACGACGAAACAGTACGAAGCAATTGTGATCGGCGGCGGCCCCGGCGGGTACGCGGCGGCCATTCGCCTCGGGCAGCTCAACGTCAAGGCCTTGTGCGTGGAGCGCGAGGCCATGGGCGGGGTCTGTCTCAACTGGGGCTGCATTCCCTCGAAGGCGCTCATCGCGGCGGCCAACCTCGCTAACAAAGTCCGGAACGCCGGACACATGGGCATCACGGTCAAAGACCTGCAGGTCGACGTCACGAAGATGCAAGAGTGGAAGAACGACATCGTCAAGAAGCTCACCACGGGCGTGTCGAGTCTGGTCAAGGGCAGCGGCGGGGACATCGTCATGGGCACGGCGAGCCTCATCGACGCGAACACAGTCGAAGTCACGACGCCTTCCGGTGACAAGGAGCGCTACAGCGCGAGCAAAGGCATCATCGTGGCCACCGGAACCCAAGTCATCCAGATCCCGGGCTTCGAGCCGGACGGCCAGACGATCATCACCGCCCGCGAGGCGGTCAGCCTTCCCAAAGTGCCGAAGAGCATGCTGATCGTGGGAGGCGGGGTCATCGGCCTGGAACTCGGCATGGTGTACCAGAAGCTCGGCACAAAGATCACCGTCGTCGAGCTCCTCGGCCAGCTTCTTCCGGGCACCGACTCGGACCTCGTCCGCGTCGTGCAAAAGCACCTCAAGTCAGCCGGCGCCGACATTCACCTCGAGAGCAAGGCCGTCAGCTGTGAGAAGGTTCCCGGCGGGGCCAAAGTGACGCTGGATGTGAAGGGCGAGAAGAATGTCGTCGAAGTCGAAACCGTACTCGTGGCGGTCGGTTTCAGGCCCAACAGCAAGGGCCTCGGCCTCGAAAAGGTCGGCGTCAAGCTCGATGAGCGCGGCCACATCGCGGTGAACGACCGGTTTCAGACCAACATCCCGAGCATCTACGCAATCGGTGACGTCTGTGGTCCTCCGTATTTGGCGCACAAGGCGAACAAAGAGGGTGAAATCGCCGCGGAGGTGATCGCCGGACACAAGTCGGCGCGAGACTGGCGCGGCATGCCTGCGGCCATCTTTACCGACCCGGAAATCGCGACCGTGGGTCTCAGCGAAACCGAAGCCAAGACCCAAGGCAAGAAGATCAAAATCGGAAAGTTCCCCTTCGCCGCCTCGGGCCGCGCTATGGCGGTCAGCGAAACCGATGGCTTCGTCAAGGTCATCATCGACGAAGCCGACAACCAGCTCCTGGGCGTCGCCATCGTGGGCCCCGAAGCGAGCGACCTCATCAGCGAATCCGCCCTGGCGCTAGAAATGTGCGCCTTCGCCGAAGACGTCGCCCTCACCATCCACCCTCACCCGACCCTGGGCGAAGGCGTCATGGAAGCCTTCAAGCACAGCATCGGCGAAGCCATCCACATCAAGAACCGCTGAGGGACACGCTCCCCCCAAGCAAGCCGTCGAAAACACTCAGCTTCTCAGGCAAAGATCGCAGCATCAAATTCTGCCAAGCGGAATGAGGAGCTGCGATCTTTGCCTGAGAAACGACGTGATTTCAGTGGCTTGAGGGGGTAGAACGTGTCCCCGATGAGGTTTTGTTGGATGGGGCGGATGGCTTACGGAGAGGCGCTTCAGCTTCAGAAGGAGCTGCTGGAGCGCCGGGTTGCCGGGGAGCTGGGCGACACGGTGCTGCTCCTCGAGCACCCGGCGGTGGTGACGCTCGGCCGGGCGGCCAAGGAGGATCACTTGCGGGTTTCGCGCGCCCTCTTGGCCGAGCGCGGCGTGGAGGTTCACGAGGTCGGCCGGGGTGGGGACGTGACCTATCACGGCCCGGGACAATTGGTGGCTTACCCGATCGTCGACCTCAAACCCGACCGTCAAGACGTGCGCAAGTATGTCTGGTCGCTCGAAGAGGCCATGATCCAAAGCTGCGCGCGGTATGGTCTGTCCGCCGGGCGTATTGCCGGGCTCAACGGCGCTTGGATCGGCGACCGCAAGATCGGCGCCGTCGGCGTACGCATCAGCCGCTGGGTCACGATGCACGGCCTCGCGCTCAATGTGTCCACTTCACTTTCGGACTTCGACTGGATCGTACCCTGCGGCATCCAGGACAAGGCCGTCACCTCCATGTCCGCCGAGCTGGGCCGCGAGCTGCGGGTCGACGAGCTCGCCCTGCCTCTGGCCGAGAGCTTCGCCGCCCTGTACGACGCCCCCGTCGACTGGCAGCAGGGCGCGCCCCACTGAGCGCCGTGCCCTCGCTGGCCAGCCGGAACCGGACCGCAGCCGCTCAGTCGGCCGCCCTCATGAAATACTTGATCGCGCTCCGACCCATCGCGTTGGTTCCGCCCGCGGCAAATCCCGCCGAGACCAGGTTTCCCGCGACCGGAAGGAACTTCAGCATGGTCTGCGCGGTGTAGCGCATGCCGAAAGCCAGCGTGCCCGCCACCCCGAGGCTCGCAAACCACTCCGCCGCCGTTTTGCGGTTCCACTGGCGCCCACTCAGGTAGGTGATCGAGCTCACCATCATGACCTGCACCGGCCCGAGGATCGCCATGTCCGAGAACGGAATCGGCGTAATGCCCACGGTCATCGAAATCGACGTGCACGCTCGCACGATGTCATTCGCCAACCGCACCCGAGCCTCGTGCGCCCGCGTCAACGAGCGAGCCGCTTCGATCCGCGCCTCTTCGGGAACGGCCAGCACAATCGCCTCCGACAGCCCCTGCAGTCCCTGCCCGGTCAGCGAAGAAACGGCCCGCGGTGGGTCCGCCTTCACTTTGCTGCCGCGAAGGACACGGGTGAACTGCCGCCGCAGCGCCTCGGCGTCCCGCTCTCCAGTGCCGATGAGATCGGACTGCGTGAGCAGGGGAAAAAGGCGCGGTCGCTCCTGTCCCTGCGGCAAGGCGCGGAGAAGGTCTTCGCTCCGACGCAAGATCTCCTCCGCCCTGTCGATGTCAGCCGGCTCGAGGGTGACGAGAACCACGTCGGGGACCTTGTCGGCGACGGCCATCCGCCAGTGTGCACCCGCTTCGGCGTCGTCGAGGTCCATCTCGAGCCAGTCGACCTTGGCGCTCTCATGGGCGATTCGAACCCAGGCATCGTGGTCCGCACGCAACTCGCCGCTAGGTCCGCGCTGAATCAGTGCGCGCAGCAGCGACGACCTCCCGCTCTTCGGCAGACCGATCACCGCGAGCCGCGGCGTGCGCCGGTCGTAAAGCAGCGCGCGAAGCCTCGTGAGCTCATCTTTGACCGCACCCAGAATCGGAATGCGATCCAGAACTTTGACGGCCTCGTCCAGCGCGAACTGTCTCGGCGAGCGTGCCATCGCGCTATTCAACGTCTAATGCGCTAGGCGCGCAAGTGGGAAGCGTGTTAACGTCGGCTCGGGGCAAGTTGTTGGGGACGGACTGGTTGAGTCGTTTGGAACCCATTGGGGGGAAGCTCGTGCCAGCCGCGCGCGCATTCGTTCAATGCCACGCGGAGCGTTTGCCTTCGCCAGGAACCGCCTCCGCGCGCTGGCTGGCCGACCAGATCGAGCGCCTCATCGACGACGAGGACTACCCGCTCGACGAGCAGCTGGTCGAGGGCGCTGGCGCCTTCTTAGGCTTGCTGCTCATCGAGCACTTTGGCGGGCGGGCCCGTGAGCGGTCGGGCTGTCACCGGGTTCAGCTAGGCCGACACGGCTGGTTCGACCCCTTTGGCGCGATCGACGAGGTCCTCGACGCCGACGATCCGCGTGCCTGTTTGTCTAGCTACCTCGCCGCCGCCCAGAGCGAGGCGGAGCAGAGCGGCCCGGTCTCCAAGGTCGTGGGCCTCTTCGCGTGCGTCCTCGCCGAGCAACGCCCCGACCTCAGCATCGACACTCAGTTCGGCTTGACGCTCGGCCTGTCCAACGGGGCAAGCGTAGACCTCGAGCGGCTGCGGCGCGCGCTCGAGGGCGAGCCGCTCGAGGCCGGCTGGCAAGCCGCGGCCCGCATCGTCTCCCTGCTCCCTGGAAGCGGCGGTGTCGCGCACACGAGCTGGGAAGAAGCCGCTCCCAGGCTGCTGCCGCGACTCGTCTCCGACTCGTTCATCGCGGGACTCCCGGACGAACAGGACTTGCACCATACCGGGATGGGCCACGACGTCAGCCTGACGCTGCAACTGCGCTACGGCTCCCGTTCACGCTATGTGCGTCGCAGTGAGCTGCAAGCCTGGACGAGCGAGGGTGCCCGCCCCGCGGAGCAGGCGCTGAGGAATCTGGCCGAGCGCTCGCGCTCAGTTCGGCTCGAGCCGGTCGATGCGGGCCTGTACCGCATCCGCCAAGGAGACGGGCTGGACGGCGCCCGACTCATGCTGCCTGACCTCTCCGCCCGGCTCGCTCCACTGAGTCAAAGCCCCTGGCTGCTCGTCGCTCCCCACCGGGACGCCTTACTTTTGGCGCCAAAGCAACCGGAATCGATTCGGCAGTTACGCCTCTGGGCCGAGGACGCCATCCAGCGCGCCCCGCACCCCGTCTCCGCTGCCCTCTTTGAGCTCAGTGCACGAGGCCTGCGCCCCTTCAGCGGTCGGGCCTAGCGGCACCCTCCGCTCGCCTAGAAGCGACTTGGATCCAATGGCTCGGCGCCGAGCTCGGTCAGACTGCTGGCCGTCAACTCGGCGAACTTGTCGAGCTCCTCGGTCAGCAGCCGCGCCACCGCATCGGAGGGCGCGCCCAACCTCGTCGAGCGACTCTGCTGCACCGCGGCCGCGACTTCGGGCGCGCCGACCTTCCAGCCATGCGCGTACATCAAGCGTTCGAGCTCCGTCACAAAGCTCCTGGCGTTAGGGAAGCGCTCATCCGGGGACAGCGTGACGAGGCGGGCAATGATCGCGTCCAGAGGCTCAGCCTCGGGCAGCTCGTCCCGCAAAGCAGGCACTTCACAGCGCATGATCCTGGTGACGGTCTGCGCCTCGTTTTCGCCGACGAAGAGTCTGCGCCCCGACACAATCTCCCAGAGCACGACCCCAAGCGCAAAGAGGTCGCAACGCAGGTCGACCTTGCCTCCTCGCACCACCTCCGGCGCGAGATAGGCGAGCTTGCCGCCGACGACGTCCTCGGAGCGTACGTGCCGATGGACGGACGCGTCAGCCAAGCCGAAGTCGGCGATCTTCACCGCCCCGTTCGTCCCGAGCAGCACGTTCTGCGGGGACACATCCCGATGTACGATGCCCAACGGCTCTCCGCGCGCATCGGTCGCGCGATGCGCGTAGCTCAGGCCGAGCGCGACCTGATGCATGATTCGCAATGCCAGTGGAACTGAAACGGGCTCACTGCCGCCGTCCGGCCGACCCGTCATGGACCGAAGAGACTCGCCGTCGACCAGCTCCATGATCATGATGTAGGTCCCGCCGATATCGCGCGCATCGTAGACGCGCACGATGTTCGGGTGGCGCAGCAGCATCCCGAGCCGGGCCTCGTCCCGGAACATCGCCCGAAAGCGCGGGTCCTGCATGCTCGGGATGACGCGCTTGATCGCCACGGGGTAGAAATCACCATTGTCGAAGACGGCGTTGGCACGCCAGACCTCGGCCATCCCGCCCACCGCAATGCGCTCGATCGGCTCATACCGCGTCAGGGCGCGACGGAGTAATCTGGACAGATTCGGCGGCGGGGGACTCGCCATACCCCCCGAGCGTGGCAAACCAGCCAGAACGCGTCAAACTAGCGCCCGTGTCCACTGACCGCTCGATCACCGAGCACCCCTACTCCCAGTTCCTCGACCGCGTGCAGAAACCGGGCCGATACACGGGCGGGGAGCAGGGTGTGGTGTCCAAGGACTGGAACGCCGCCAGCTGCCGCATGTGCCTCGCCTTCCCCGATGTCTACGAAATCGGGATGAGTCACCTGGGTTACAAAATCCTCTACGACATCATCAACGCCGAGCCCGAGCTCATCGCGGAGCGCGCCTACGCGGTCTGGCACGACATGGAGGCAGAGCTGAAGTCGCGCGAGGTCCTGCTGTGCGCCCTCGAGAGCGGTAGAGCGCTGCGCGACTTCGACATCGTCGGCTTCTCCCTACAGTACGAGCTCACCTACACGAACATCCTGCAGATGCTGGACCTCGGGGGAATTCCCCTGCACAGCCGCGACCGAACCGACTCCGACCCGCTCATCATCGCCGGCGGGCCGACCGCCACGCACGCCGAGCCCATGTCTGCGTTCATCGACGTGTTCCTCATCGGGGACGGCGAACGAAAGAGCGTCGAGCTCATGCGAGCCTGGGCGAGCATGCGCGACGAGGGGCTTCCACGACGCGAACGCTTGCGTCGCATCGCCCAACTCGGCAGCTTCTATGTACCTTCCCTGTACAAGACCCGGAAGGACGATGAGACGGGCTTGCACGTGGTCGAGACGGACGATCCAGCCGCGCCGATGCCCGTTCTGCGCGAAATCGTGCAAGACCTAAACGATTTTCCGTTTCCGGTCGAAGGGCCCGTCGCGAACTGTGAAACGGTCTTCGACCGCACCTCGATCGAGATTGCGCGCGGCTGCACCGAGGGCTGTCGCTTCTGTCAGGCAGGCATGATTTACCGGCCGGTTCGAGAGCGGGACCCACAAGACATCGTCGACACCATGCTCCGCTCGGTCACCGAGGCAGGCTACGACGAAGCTTCGCTGACCTCGCTGTCCACCGCGGACTACAGCGCGATCGCGCCGCTCGTGCACCAGGCGGTGGAAGCGCTCTCGGCGCACAGAGTCTCCCTCAGCGTATCCTCTCTGCGCGCCTACGGGCTCAGCGAGGAAGTGCTCGACGACCTCAAGAAGCAGCGCGCCGGGGGGCTGACCTTCGCGCCAGAGGCCGGTACGCAGCGCATGCGGGACGTCGTCAACAAGAACGTCACCGACGAGCAGCTCATGGAAACCGCCGAGCGCGTGTTCTCTCGGGGTTGGACCAAGATGAAGCTCTATTTCATGATCGGGCTTCCCACGGAAGAAGACGAGGACGTCCGAGGCATCGTCGAAACCGGTGCGCGGGCACTTCAGGTCGCCCGAAGAGTTCAAAAAAGCAAGCGCGCTCGGGTCACGGTGAGCGTTTCGACGCACGTCCCAAAGCCTCACACGCCATTTCAATGGTGTGCCATGGACAGCCGCGAGGAGGTGCTGCGAAAACAGGCTCTTCTTCGGGAGACAGCCGAGCGGACACGCATCCAGCTCAAGATGCACAACGCTGCCGGATCCTGGCTAGAGGGCGCGCTCGCCCGTGGCGACCGACGTCTGGGCGAGGTCATCCTCGGCGCTTATCGCCGCGGGGCACGGTTCGATTCCTGGGACGAGCAGCTCGACCTGTCCGCCTGGAACGAGGCCTTCGAAGAAACGGGCATCGACCCGCAGCTGTTCCTCGGCACGATTCCGGTGACCGCGCGTCTTCCTTGGAGTCACATCGATGTGTCTCTGGCGGAGGGATTCCTCGCCAGGGAGTATCGCAAGGCGCTTCGAAACCGGCTGAGCCCACCCTGTGGCAAGGCGGTCGGCAACTTCGTCCATCACACGAACGTCGCGGAGGCGGAGGCCGACGCACGCCGCCTGGTTTGCTACGACTGCGGTGTCGCTTGCGACCTCACACAAATGCGCGAAGAGCGGCTTGTCTTCTTGAACCGCATGGACGCCCTCGAGCCGATTGCCAAGGTGCAAAGCCCCGAATCGTCGGACAGCGGGGACGAGGCCGAAGTCACGGACCGCCGCCCTTTCCGAGACGTCGACCAGGGCCCCAGCATTCGCGTTCGCGTCGGCTACCGCAAGCTCGGCAGGGTCGCTTACATCTCTCACCTGGATCTCGTGCGCACCTTCCCGCGAATCTTGCGACGCGCGGGGCTTCCTTTGCACTACACTGAGGGCTTTCATCCCAAGCCACAGCTCACCTTCGGCCCTGCCCTGGCCGTCGGCACCAGCAGTCTGGCGGAGCATCTCGACATTCGCCTTCGCGAGCGCGAAGGGCCCAAGCTCGACGATCTCTGTGACCGCTTGAACGCGGTCGCCCTCGAAGGCATGGAGTTCTTCGGCCACGTCGTTCTCGGCCCGCAGGACCAGGCCCTGAACCGCGTCCTCGAAGAGGTCGAGTACGTCGCCGCCCTTCCCCGCCAGCTCCTGCCCGAGCTCGGTGCCCCCAACGAGTCGGCCCTGCATGAGCGCCTCGCGGCCGCGGCCAAACATGACGACCTGTTCGTCTGGCGAGACATCCGCGGCATCAAGAAGCGTGTGGATATCAGCACCGCACTCATCGACACCCGTGTGGGCGAAGGAGGGACGGTGCTGGCCGCCGCCGGCTTCGTGGGTGACTTGATCCCTGTAAGGATCCGCCTCAGGCTGGGCGGCTCTACGACACCCAGACCCGTCGAGGTCCTGCAGGCGCTCACGGGCGTCAGCGGCTTGGACGCGCGCATGGTCCGCGCTGGGTTTTACGCGCAGCGACGCTCGGGCGCCGTGCCGCCGCTTGCGCTCGAGGCCCTTCGAGACAAATCAGCCATGCGAGTCGCCGTATGAGTCAAGGCATCGATCTTTTACGCAGCTGGATCCGCGCCGCCGCGGACCGGGCCGCTCATCAACTCTCGAGCACGCGCGTCGCCAGCCTGGGGCGCGAGGCGGTGCAGCGTCTAGTGCAGCGGACCTCGCGGATCACCGACGAAATTCTGACCGCCGCGGCCGCGCACGCCGAGGGGGTCGAGGCCGCCATGGTCTCCTGTCGGACGGGACGGATCCACGTCCATGCCAGCCTGAGCAGCGGCGCAGACGTGAGTTTCAGCCTGGCGCCGCTTTCGGTGCGCTTCGCCCCACGCGGCGCGAAGGAGGTTGCGTTTGGCGTCGAGCCGCCGGGTCAGTCGAACAGCTCGATTGTCGCGGCGCTCGCGGGTTGCATCGCCCAAGCCGCCTGGCCCATGGCCATGCCCCAGCAAACGAGAGACTTGGGGGGCGCCATCGTCGAGCGCGAAAGCCCGGAGCGGGTCCGCGTCGACCTTCGTACAGTTCCGGCGATTCGACGATTCGCTTCAGCCCGTGGTGCGGCGGCGATGATCTTGGAGATGCTCGAGGTCGAGTCACTGCAGGTCGAGCCAGGTGCGCTCTCGCTCAAGCTGAAGCTCCCCGCGATGGGGACTTAGTCGACGCGTCGATCTCCGTTCGCCAACGCCTGGATGCTGCGACGTCCTGCCGGTAGGCGTCCAGGGAAGCCTGCCGCTCCGCGTCAGCCCATCCGAGGATCTCAGCCATGCGGCGAGCGACCTTGTCCGCCGCGCCGAGGCCCTGGTCTACATCGCGGTAGAACAGCTCGGTGCGGCGAATCATGACATCGCTGACGCTCGAAGCGAGCTCGTTGCTGACGCTCCAGTCCACCTGCGCGACAATCTCCGGCCTGCCCTCGATCAGAGGCTCCCTCAGCTCTGGCGCATCGACGCAGCGCTCCGCGAGCTCGAACGCACGCATTCCGTAGGTTTCGACGAGATGCTCGCAGACCTCTAGGCTCAGCGTGTCGCGCGCCGCGGACCGCACCTGGCTCGCGACCTCGGCCCGATCGTCGTCCCGCGGCCATCCAACCGCGCCCGGCAAGGGCGCTTTGTCGCTCTGGGTCCGCTGCAGCTCCCCAGGAAGCGTCCCCGAGAGCCGCAAGAGCTGAACGGCGGTGTCCACGACTTCCTCAGCCATCTTCCGGTAGGTCGTGAGCTTGCCACCAGCAATGGTGATCAGCCCGTCCTCGCCGACGAGAACCTGGTGTTCGCGGCTGACCTTCGACGCGGCGAGCTTGCCAGCATTCGCCTCTGGAGCGATGAGCGGGCGTAGACCCGCCCAGGTGGCGATGACGTCATCCCGGTCGATCTGATTGCATGGGAAGTACGCATTGGCGGCGTCGATGAGGTAGTCCACGTCCGCGAGCGTGGCGACCTCTTCGCCTGGTACTCCCGAATAGTCCGTGTCGGTCGTGCCTACGTACGTGCGATTGCCCCAGGGAATCGTGAAGAGCACTCGCTCATCTGTCGGATGGAAACAAACGACCGCGTGCCTCACCGGAAGCTTGTCGTGGTCCACGACGATGTGAACGCCCTTGGTCGGCCGAAGGAGCCGCCCTGGACCCTGACTGCTCATCGCCAGAATGCGGTCGGTCCAGGGACCGGTCGCGTTGATGACGGCGTGCGCGCGAATTCGGTGCGTCGTCCCCTCTCGCGTGTTGTGCACGGTGACGCCCTGGATGCGCCAGCGTTCGTCCTTGATGAAGCCGGTCACCCGCGCCCCAGTGAGGACTAGTGCACCGTGATCGATCGCATCGAGCGCGTTCTCCAGAGTGAGACGTGCATCGTTGGTGGAGCAGTCGTAGTAGAGAGGCGCTCCCTGAAGCCCCTCCAGGCGTAACGCTGGCTCGAGCGCAGGGACTTCCTGCGGCTTGACTCGCCGGTGCGGCTTCGGAGAACGAAAGAGCGACAAGCCCTCGTACAGCCACATGCCGGCTTGGATCATCCAGATGTTCTGCCGCGAACCTTCGTACACCGGAAACAAGAAGGCCAGCGGGCTCACCAAGTGTGGCGCCAGATCGAGCAATACGCGACGCTCACTGACCGACTCGAACACCAAGCTGAATTCGTAGCTTTCGAGATAGCGAAGCCCCCCGTGGACGAGCTTGCTAGAGCGCGAGCTCGTACCGAACGCGAGGTCCTTCTCTTCGAACAGGGCCACGCGCAGCCCGCGCCGGGCCGCATCGCGCGCAATGCCGGCACCGGTGATGCCACCCCCGATGACGGCGACGTCGACCTCGTCGGGCAATCGACGCCACATTTCCTTGAGAGAGGACATCACGGGGCCTCAAGGATCCCATGCTTCGCGAGATATTGCACTACCATGGCGGCAGCCTCGTCGACGCTCAGCTCTTCCGTCCGCAAGTGCACCTCCGGAGCCTTGGGTGCTTCGTAGGGGGCATCGATGCCCGTGAAGTTCTTGATGTCTCCCGACCTAACCTTTTTGTAAAGCCCCTTCGGGTCCCGCGCCTCGCACACCTCGATCGGCGTGTCGACGAACACCTCGATGAACTGCCCGCTAGGCATCAGCTCGCGTACCCGTTCCCTGTCGCTGCGGTAGGGCGAAATGAAAGCTGTGATGACGATGGCCCCGGCGTTCGTGAAGAGCCGAGCCACCTCGCCGATGCGCCGGATATTCTCGACCCGGTCCTCCGCAGAGAAGCCCAAATCTCGATTGAGGCCATGGCGGACATTGTCGCCGTCCAGCACATAGGCAAAGGCCCCTCGCTCGATCAGCGCGCGTTCGAGCCGGTGCGCGATGGTGCTCTTGCCCGATCCCGACAGGCCGGTGAACCAGAGCGTCGCGCCAGAATGCCCGTGCGCGACCGTCCGTGCCGCTTGGTCGACTTCGCCGATGTGCCAGGTCAGGTTCGTGCCCTTCGGTGCGGTCATGGGCGGACCATAACCGGGCGCCCCGGGGGAGAGCAACCTACTCCGCCAGACGCTCCGCGAGCGCAGCGACCGTCAGTGGAGAGCAGCCCTCGGCCTTGTTGTTGACGATGACGTAGGACTCCATGTCGCGCTCGAGGGCCTTGCGAACGACATCGACGACGTCACTGCGCATCTGGGGCTGCGGAGCGACGAGGCGGTCGAAGGGTGCATAGGCCTTCTTGAGCTCATCGTACCGTCGGCCCGGTGGGAGCAGCAGGCGAACGACGTTGACGGGCCCGCTCAAGAGTCCCGGCACGGCAAGCTGCTCCTTCAGCGAGGGCATCTTCGACCAGTAGTTGAACACGTGGGAGGCGTCGTGCTCTCGAAGCGTCGCGACATAGCCCGGCGTGAGCAAGCGAGGGTCACGAAGCTCGACCGCAAACGGGAAGTCGCGCGGGACCTTCGAGAGAAAGGTGCCGAGCCTTTCGCAAAACCAGTCGGGCTCGATCGGAACCGGCGAAGGAGCAATCTCCAAAATCCAGGGCCCCATGTACGCGGCAAACCTGGAGTGAACCGGCGCGAACATCTCTTTTTCGAAGAGCCCTGCGTCGAGGAAGGCCGAGTTGCGCTGCCCGGCGCGCGCCCCATAACTCGCATGGCGCGGATAGACGGGCATCGACACCTGCTGCCAGACCTTGATGGCGGCTCGAAAGTCCGCCGGAAGCTGCTCGGCATAGTCGGCCAAGTCCGCCGCAGGCACCGGCGTGTAGTAACTGCGGTCCACGCCGACAGTGCGCATGAGTGGGTGCTGGGCATACTCACCCAGCGACTCCCGGACGAAACTGCGCTGGTTCGGATAGCGTCTTTGGTACACGAGGCCGGCCCAACCGGGAAACGTCCAGCTGGACGTCCCCAGTCGCAAGCGGTCCGGCAAACGCTCTCGTAGCTCTAGCAGTCGGCCCGTCGTGTCGGGCGCCTCGGCTTCATCCTCCGTGTCGAAGAGCCCGAGTTGCTTGTCCTCTTTCCCGAACAGGCCCATGAACCCCGCCCCCTCTTACTGTAGATACTCGCGCATGGCGCGGTTGTGCTCACCCAGGGTCCGACTGAAAGCGTGGCGCCCCTGCCCTCGGGCGACGAAGTAGAAGTAGTTGTGCCGCTCGGGCTCGATGACCGCACGAAGCGCCGCCTCTCCGGGGTTGGTGATGGGCCCTGGCGGCAAGCCCGAATGGCGGTACGTGTTGTACCGGTTGTCTTCGTCCTCCAGCATCGCGCGGGTAATGTCACCGCTGAAGCCCTCGCAGGATTGGGCTGCGTCCGGCTCCACCACGCAGCCATAGGAGACGGTCGGATCAGCCTGAAGCCGCCTGCGGGGCAGGAATTTTTCGAGCGCAGGCGGTTCCAGAACACCCCGGCAATCCGGGGCCGTTCGAGGGCCACCGCGGCCTCCTCCTCGACGATGGACGCCAAGGTGACGATGTCGTGCGTCGTCCAGCCCTTGAGCTTGTCCAAGGTCTCACCGTGCTCGTCGCGCAGGGCTTCGTAGTGCCGGGTCCAGTTCACGAGCATGCGCTCCACCACCCGCCTAGCCTTAGTGCGATCGGCGAAGTCGTAGGTGTCCGGAAAGAGGTAGCCCTCCGCGCTGTCGGCCTCGATTCCATAGCTCGCCAGTAAGGAGGCATCTTGGGTGGCTTCGATGAAGTCCTCTGCATCGCAAATCCCGAATTCCTGCAGACGGGCCGCGATCTCGTAGCGATTGAAGCCTTCCGGGATCAGGACGGGGATCTGGATGCGTCCGAGCCCCGTCGTGGCGTAGCGCGCGGCGAGCTCCGGCGTCACCGGCAGCGGGAAGCGCACCGAACCGGTCCGGAGGTGCCGGTCGAGACCACGCAGGCGCATGTAAATCGTCCAGATTGGCGCGTCCGCAATCACCTGCTCGCGTTGGAGTCGGCTGGCGAGTTCCTTGAGGCTCGTCCCCGGCTCGACTTCGATGATCAGCTCGGAGCGTGTGCTTCGCGGTCCGTCGCTGTCCGGATACACGATGAATAGCCAGGCAAAGCAAAGGACGACCGCAGCGACCACCAGCGTCGCCAACCACATGAGCACGATGCGGTGATCAGACACGCGTCTAGCGATCACCTCGATCATGCTCGGTCTGGTCACCCGCTCGATCGTCTTCCTAGCCATTCCCTTCCCTTATGAGCGCGAATGCGCGTCCAGGTACCCTTGAAGCATGAGCGCAGCGGCGGACTGATCCACGACGGCGCGCCGACTCGCCCCCCGAACTCCAATATCCCGCAAAGATCGCTCCGCCGCCACGGTCGTCATGCGCTCATCCCAATACTCGACATCCACGCCGAGCGCCTCCCGAAGGGCTCCTCCGAACACCCTTGCTCGCCTCGCGGCCTCACCCTCCGTGCCGTCGAGTCTGAGTGGCAGGCCGACTACGACCGTGTCGAGCTCTTCATCGGCCAGCGCCTGGCAAACCCGCTGCACGGTGTGCGCGAGCTTCTTGGCCGCATGGACCGTCTCACGTGGAAACGCGATGTTTTGCAGCTCGTCTGAAATCGCGACGCCGATGCGGGCCTCGCCAAAATCAATGCCTGCGATGCGCCCAGGCATTCAAGCCCCTGCCCCGGCCGGGTGCGCAGGCGGGGGTGGCTGCGAGGCGATGCGCTCGCTGAGCAGAGGGAGCACGTAGGGAAATCCGACCTTCATCGGGTCGAGATTCGGAGAAATGCGACCACTCAGCCAGAACATCATCACGGCAGCCCGCTCGACGTAGAACCAGCCGTCCGGATACACGAACGAACGCATCAGCGTGCGAAGCTCGCGCCGTTCCACCTCGGGATCGGCGAGGGCCTCGAGCTCCTTGACGTTCGCGTTCATCAGCGCGGCCGGCGTGTGCGCCTTCAGCTTGAGGAGCTTCTGGAAATACATCTTGACGGTCTTTTCGAGCAGACCGCGGTCGCCGTCCTCCGCCACGAACCCCATCAGCTCGATACCTCTCATGACGAGCGCATCGTTCTGCTCGAAAAAACCGCGGAGCACGTCGACCATGCCGTCCACGGTGACCTTGTTCACCTCGCTGATGGCGCCGAAGTCCAAAACGACGATTCTGGCGTCATCGCTGCCCTCGATGGGCTGAACGAGGAAATTTCCAGGATGGGGGTCCGCGTGGAAGAAGCGGTGCACGAAGAGCTGCTTGTAAAAGCTCTGCACCAACCTCGTCGCGAGCTTGTCGAGGTCGATCCCTGCCGCCCGAATCGCGTCGAGCCGCGTGATCTTGATGCCCTCCATGAAGGTCATGGTGAGCACATCGGCGCTGCTGACGTCTGGAATGACTTCTGGGAACACGATGTGATCATCGTCGGCAAAATTGGCGGCCATTCGCTGCATGCAGCCCGCCTCGTGCACGTAATCGGTCTCCCGACGCAGCAGGTCGACCAGAGCCCGGTGGACGGAGTCGATGTTTTGTACGGGAAAGAACCGCTTGTAGACGCGGATCATGAGCTTCACGACACGCATGTCCGTCCGGACGACGTCGCGGATACCGGGATATAGGATTTTGACGGCGACCTTGGTGCCGTCGGGAAGGTAGGCAACGTGAACCTGCCCCAGCGAGGCCGCGGCGACTGGCTCCCGCTCGATGCTGGAGAAGAACGCCTCGGGCTGGGCGCCGAGACTTTTCACAAAAGCCTGCTCGATCTCGTCGAAGGGCTGCGGCGGCACGTCGTCCTGTAGCGACTCGAGCTCGCGGGTGTAGGTCATCGGAAGGAAACCGCCCATCACGGACAGAACCTGACCGAGCTTGATGTAGACGCCCCGAAGCTTGAGCATGCCATTCAGGAGGCGCTTTGCGTTCCTGTCGTCGACGCGGGCCTGCCGCCGCTCCAGCCAGCCGGGCATGAGCGCCTGCTCCCTCCCCGTCTCAGGGTCCAGCTGCCATCGACGGAAGAGCTTGACCAGACCCAGCTGAAGCATATAGCTAAGGAAGATCACACCGAAGGTGAGGATCGAACGTATCAGCCGGAAGGGAAGACTCATGCTGCGGGCGCCGGGTGCAAGGATAGCAGTGTTCCAGTGAGCGCCCACTTTCAGCGTGGGGGCTTCAATTTTTAGTAGGGTTCAGGGACCGTGGGCACGAACGACAGCCGAAAGCTCAAAGCGAAGCTCAATAAGGCCTTGCAGACGAGCCGTTTTCGCCAGGCCCTCCGGCTCTACGAGGAACTCGAGCGGCTCGAGCCACGCGAGGCGCGATGGCCTCACCGCAAGGGGGATCTACTCAAAAGACTCGACCGTGTCGACGAGGCGCTCCGCGCCTACGAGGCCGCCGTCGTGCTGTACGCCAAGCTAGGCTTCATCGCTCGGGCCGCCGCAATGGCCAAAGTCATCCTGAGCATCGACCCCGAGCGCTCTCAGATCTTCGATCGGCTCGATGGGGAGACGGCTCGAGCACTGTACCGTTCCACCCGCCACAGGGCCTCGTCGCCGCCGCCCGAACGGGCGATTGCAGCGGACGACGACGCGCCAACGACGCCGAAACGAGTGCTGGAAGAGGCGGTTCCATTGGTCGTCGTCAAGCCGGTCCACAGTGATCAGCTCCGCTTCACCCGCCCGCCACACAGCGGCCGATCATCGATGGATCTGGAGCTTTCGGAGGTCGAAGTCCGCGGGCAACAGTTGGCCGAGGATCCGACGGCGAGCATGCGTCCGAGCGCGATGGAAGTGGCCCAGCTGCCAGCCACCCCCCTGTTCGCGGAGGTCTCGCCTGAGATTCTCGAGCGAATCGTTCGGGAGTCCCGGCTCGTCGACCTGGAAGACGGCGAACTGCTACTCGAAGCGGGCACGACGGCGGACGCTCTGTACGCGCTGATCGAAGGCCGCGTGCAGCTCAAGCGCCCAAGCCAGACCGAGCCCATCACGCTCACGGAGGGAGACCTCCTGGGCATCTCCTGCCTGCTCGATCGGGTGAACTACGAGGCGAGCGCCACCGCGATGGGCAACGTTCGTGCCCTACGCATCAGCAAGTTGCTGCTCGACAGGCTCGTCGACGAGCACCCTCGCCTGGAAGAGTTGCTGCTCGAGATCCTCGGGCGCCGGCTCGTCGCCAACCTGGTTCGCAGCTCCCCTGTTTTCTCGGCCTTCGACGATCGGATACGGACCGAGGTGGCCAACCTATTCGAGGTGCGCCGCGCCGAGCCGGGGACCACGATCCTCGAAGCCGGTAAGCGCAGCGACGGTCTCTACATTCCGCTTCTCGGCGAGCTGGCCGCAGGACATGCGGACGGGACCCCTCTCGGGCGGGTGAAGCTTGGGAGCGCCCTTGGCCAGGAAGCCCTCCTCCGGAAGGAAGGCTCAGCCGTGACCGTGCGAGCCATGACCGACGTCCTGGTCCTGCGCATGCCCGTCGACCGCTTCGACGATCTCCGTCTCCCGCCACCCAAGCATCGTCGCGCATCTGCAGGCGCAGGCTCAGCGCGCGAGCCAGGCCCGGCTTTCGGTCGTACCCACTCCGGTCAAGAATCCCCTCTGAGCCGCTCAGACGGGCCCCGGCTCAAGACAGTGTGCGAACCCGGGCGAAGCGCCTATAATCGCGGTCTGATGAGCTACAGTGCTTCCTTTCGTTGCGTCGCCGGCTGCTCCGGGAGCTATCCCCTCGACCAAGTCATCTACGAATGCCCCCACTGCGGGGAGCTCCTCGAGGTGCGCCACGACGTCGAGGCGCTCAAGAACCGAAGCGGTTCGTCCTGGATCAAGCTGTTCGACGGCCGCTGGATGACCCGAGATTGGCCCTACGGAAGCGGCGTCTGGGGAAAGAAGGAATGGGTCCAACCCCATCTTCGCGAGGAAAATGTCGTGTCCACGGCCGAGGGCGGCACCAACCTGTTCTGGGCCGAACGCTACGGGAGGTCCCTCGGGCTCGAGGATCTGTGGATCAAAAACTGCGGCAACAGCCACACGGGCTCATTCAAAGATCTCGGAATGACGGTCCTCGTCAGCACGGTCAAGCAGATGATCGACGATGGCAAGCCCATTCGTGCCATCGCCTGCGCGTCGACCGGTGACACCAGCGCGGCGCTGGCGGCCTACTGCGCCAGCGCGGCAATCCCGTCCATCGTGCTCCTTCCGAAGGGCAAGGTGACGACCGCCCAGCTCGTGCAGCCCCTGGCGAACGGAGCCCTAGTCTGCGCGCTCGACACGGACTTCGACGGCTGTATGGCCATCGTGCAGAAGCTAGCCAAAGAAGAGGGCATCTATCTCGCCAACTCGATGAACAGTCTGCGACTCGAAGGCCAGAAAACGGTCGCCATCGAGATTACGCAGCAGTTCGACTGGCAAGTGCCCGACTGGGTCGTGATTCCAGGGGGTAACCTCGGGAACGTCGCCGCCCTCGGCGCCGGCTTCGACCTCATGTTCCAGCTCGGCGTCATCAACAAACGCCCCCGCCTCTGCCTGGCGCAGGCCGCCAAAGCCAACCCACTCTACCTGGCGTACAAGCAGGGCTGGGACAAATTCGAGCCGATCACCGCCGAAGATACCGAAGCGAGCGCGATCCGCATCGGTAATCCCGTCAGCGTGAGGCGCGCCATCCGCTCTCTTCAAGCCTTCGACGGCGTGGTCGAGCAGGCCACAGAGTCAGAGCTTGCAGAAGCCTCCGCGGCCGCGGACCGGGCGGGCTCTTACACCTGCCCGCACACGGGCGTCGCCCTCGCGGCGCTAGAGAAACTCGTCGCGCGTGGCGACATCAAGAAGGGAGAGCGGGCCGTCGTGATCTCCACCGCCAACGGCCTCAAGTTCACCCAGTTCAAGATTCGCTACCACGAAAACGAAATTCCCGGCGTGACCAGCAAGCACCGCAACCAGCCGATCAGCCTGCCGAACGAGTTCGAAGCCGTAAAAAAGGCCGTTCTCAGCGAAATTGACAAGCGATCGTAGACCGCCGCTCAGGTCAAGCATCCGAAGTTGGGCTGCGAACCGAGATACAGCCTTGCGCCGCCACAGCGCCAACCCTAGGTGCGGCGCCATGAAGAATAGATCTGCTTCCTTGTCACTTATGATCCTCGGACTTACGACATCCGCCTGTACGGCGGAAACGGGCCGCACGGACTCGGTAGCACCGAGCCGCGCTGGGCTCTTGCAGACCGCGACCACAGTCAAAGCCTTCTGCCCCAGCCCCAACGACATCTCGGCAAACTATCGCTTCGACTCGAGCGAGGACCGTGGCCGAGTGCAAATCGACTGGGACGAAGCGAACGCTGGCCCAGCAAGCATCACGGTTGAGATCGAAGGCGCGGCGCCCGAGACTGCCAATGTCCCCGCGGGACAGACCCAGTATCTGAGCGGCACTCGGGTCCAAGACACGAGCGCCACCGATGGCGACATCCAGGTCTCGGTCACACTGTCGCTCGACTGCGGGGCCTCGGTACGGCGGGACTTCTGGTTCGTCGATCCGCTCTTACTCTGCCCTACGACAGAGCCGAATAGCATCCCCGGGAACGAGGCAGCCTTCTACGAATGCGCCGACCAGTGGGTCAACCAGGGCGAGGGCTGCGGAACCGAGGGCTACCTGCTCGGATACGGCGGAAAGTACGCAAAGCGCTTCTACAACTGGACTCGCCCCCGGATGACGTCATGGGGGCGGCCGTTCATCGACGGGACGCTGGTGTGCCTGCAGCAGAACCTGCAGTCGGAGATCAGCGTGGCGACCTCATGTGACACGATTCGGGCGGTGGCGTTCGGCCAGCACCCCGACTGCTATGTGGAAAACGGCTTTTGCGAGATCGGGCCGTGGAACGCAACACAGGTCGCCCGCACACCGGACGGCAACGACCTTCTCTCCAAAGACGGCCGGGAGCAGATCCAAGGGGTCATCGAGGACTGTGGCCAGCGACACACGTCCTTCTTCTTCTGAGCCCGCACTGCGGAACTCGGGTGGGCGAGCGGCTCAAGCCTCGCCCAGCCCGAGCACGAGAGCCTCTCGGACCTCGCGCCGGAGGTTGACGAAGCGCATGCGCACCTCGTAGCGCTGGTCCTCACGTAGCTTCGAACCAAGGCTGCGCCCCTCGAGAGTGCGCGAGCCGTCCGCAAGCTTGACGCGCAGACGGAGCGGCGCGCCGGGGGCAAAGGCCCGTGGTCCGGCGAAGCGGAAAAGCTTTCCGTCGAAGGCCAAGCCCTCGCAGTCTTCCCCTGACTCCAGTCGCATCTTCATCGGCTATCTCTTGTAGCGCTGAACGGCTGCGCGGGCTTCCTTGAGGTCTTCCTGGCGGCGAATCTCTTCTCGCTCGTCGCCCTTCTTCTTGCCTCGTCCGAGGCCGAGCTGCACCTTCGCGACGCCATTCTTGAAGTAGACCTGTAGCGGAATGAGCGTGTAGCCCTTGGTCGTGAGCCGTCCCTGGAGCTTTTCGATCTCGCGTCGGTGCATGAGTAGCTTTCGCCGTCGTCTCACATCGTGGCCCGAATGGCCCGCCTGCTCGTAAGGGGCGATGTGAAAATTGTAAATGTAGAGCTCACCGTTCTCGACGCGGCAGTGCGCCGTCTCGAGGTTCGCGCGGCGCGCCCGAAGGCTCTTGACCTCGGTTCCGTAGAGCACGATGCCGGCCTCCATACGCTCTTCGATCTCGTAGCGCTTGGCCGCCATCGGATTGCGGCACACCAGGGACTCCATGCCCTGCACACCCTTGTCGACGCGCTTCTTCGCCATACCCCGCCGGCTGTAGCACGCCGGGCGCGGTGACACCGAAACCTCGCGGACCGCGTTGCGGAACCCGCGCGAGCCGGCGACCGCGATGGCGAATCAGAATCAATACGTCGCATTTCAGAACTACTGACCTTGACTTCGGAATGGCCATTCCGCAAAGTCCCCTTGCCGTGAACGGATCCGAGCAAGCTATGCCTTCCTCGCTGACACTCTCCCCTGGAGAAAGACCGCCGAAAGCCAAGGGTTTGCCGATTCTGGGCAACGCCCTGTCGCTGCTGCGCGACCCGATGCAGTTCTTCCGGGACGCGCACTTCCGGTACGGAACCGTCTATGAGGTCCGCGTTCCGGGACGCCGGCTCACCGTGCTGGCCGGCTTGGAAGCCAACCGCTGGATGGGGGCGGAAGGGCGGGACTTGCTCGAGTCCGGCACTTTCTGGAGACGGCTCGCACGCAAGATCCGGGCGCCCCACGCGATCGTCGCCATGGACGGACCGGACCACATGTTGCTTCGAAGGCTCTACCGAGACGACCTCAACGCACGCGTGGTGGAAGAGAGAGCTGAACGGATCGTCGAGTTGATCCAGGCGCTCTTGGCCAAACGCCAGCCGGGAGACACCTTCTCCTGTGTCGAGTTCACCCGTCAGATCGCCTCGCTCGAAGCCAACCTCTTGCTGACCGGAGAGAACTCGCTCGAGCAGTGGAGCGATGTGAAGGCTCTGGTCGAGTACTTCCGATGGCTCACCAACAGCAAGGTCCTCGGAAAGTGGCCGGGTTTCGCACTGCTTCTGCCGCAGTTCTTACGACTGAAGAGACGCGCACAGCGCTTTGTCGGCCAGGTGGAGGCCAAGGTCAGACGCGGAGAGGTCGAGGGTTTTTTTCGATCCGGCTTCGAGGCCCAAAAAGAGCACCCCGAGCTCTTCACCGAGGGGGACCTCCAGGCACACTTCATGCTCGGCTACGTTGGCGGTGTAGACACCATCGGCGTGACCCTCGCCTTCGCCCTGCGCGAGCTGCTGCGCGATCGCGAGCTGCTCATGCGCGTCCGGCGCGAGCTTGATGCGGCCTGTGAGGAAAACGGAGGAGAGCTGCCGCCCCCCTCGCGGCTCAAGGCGCTTCCCGACCTCATGGGCCTCTGTTACGAGACCCTACGTCTTTACCCGGCCGCCTTTGGGATGGCGCGCCATGCCGCGGCCGACTTCGAGTTCGAAGGATACCAGATCAAGAAAGGCACGGAGATCGTCGTGCTCACCACGGCTACTCACGTGGACCCAGAGTACTTCCCGGAACCTTACCGTTTCGACATCGAACGCTACCGTGAGCCCCGCAATGAGCACCGGCGCAAGTACGCCTATTCGCCTTACGGCCGCGGCCCTCACGTTTGCCTCGGGGCGGCCATGGCCGAGCTGATGCTGCCGTTGACTCTCGCCACGCTGATTCGCCACTACGAGCTGTCCTTGGCGCGCGCGGACAAAGAGTATCCGACCGTCTACGATCCCTCGACCAGCCTGCCCACTGCGTTCGAGCTCCGCTTCAATGGGCAGCGCCGGCTCAAGCCGTTTCCGTAGCCGTGGCCGCTTTCTCCGAAAAACCTCTGCGTGCCTCGGGCAATCTTCTTTGCGACAAGATCGCGAGACACGATTACCTGGAGTGGGAGTCGCTCGCGCATGAAATATGCGAACGACTCGAATGCCGCCCTGAAACCGCCAGGGTCCTGGATCTCGGCTGCGGGAACCCCACTCTGCTCGAAGCCCTGAGCGTTCGTTCGGCAACGCGCGACTATGTGGCCGTAGCCCACGAAGAGGCAGCGCTGGAGTGTGCGCGGTCCAAAGCCCACGGCGTTCGTGCTCGCATCCATTTCGTCGTCGCCGAGACCCTCGACTTCCTCTGGGGAGCCTCGGCTCACTTCGACGTCATCGTGGCGGGCTACGCCTTGAACCGCCTGAACGCCGAGGAGAAAGAGGCCTTCCTGCACCTGGCCGCAACGCGCTTGAGCCCCCGGGGCACACTGCTCGTACACGATGTCTTTCGGCAACCGAATGAGTCGCGCCAAGCTTGCCTCAGTGGCTACTGGCGCTTCATCGACGAGAACTGGGTCGGTCTGGAGCCTCGGGAGATCCAGGCCCTCAGACGACGCATGGGTGAATACCCTCATCCAGAGGAGCTCCGCAGGTTTCAAAGACTGGCCCCGAAGACGGGCTTTCACGTGGATGCAGAGGCGGTCTGGGTCGGTCGCAATCCGTATCACGCGCTCCTGTGCCTGACGCGCGATCACGACCTCGCGCCGCGAGCGCAGACTTCGGTCGACGCCCCCGACCTCTAGTGCTCTCCCTCGCCAGGACGATCCTCCTCGGGCCCTGTGCCTCGGAGCCCGTCGATCCAACCGATCTCACAGCCCAGACGCGCTAGCTCGGTGACGTCTCCGCGCTCGCGAGCCTGCTCCAGCGCGGCCTCGCGACGATCGCGTCCCGCCGACCAGAAAGCCTCGGCTTCCGGGGTCTGCAGCAGGCGCCAGCGCGAGCCGACCTTCCCGACGATCATCTGCACGCGGGCGTCGGGCGCCCCGCACTCCGGAACCGCGACTTCGAGTAGGATGATGCGCCCCCCGTCTCGGATGTCTCGCACGCACGGCGACTCGCCCCAGTCTGCCTGGGACAGAAACACTTCCGAGACGAAGCCCTGCGAGTCGACTTGAACCCAGGCCAGGCATCTGCGCTGCTCCTCGATGAGCGCAACCAGGATGTCGAGCTCGCCGTCGCCGTCGAAGTCCAGCTGGGCACGGGGCTGCAAGGCCACCCTCTGCCGTCGCAGGGCTCGCAGGTCCGGTGCTTGCACCGCCAGCGCTGTGCCGCGTGCAGTGATCACACGCACCTCCGACTCCCCCGCGCGCCAGGCATCGAACGCGTAGTACCGGTCGCCTACGAGCTTGACCTCGACGGTGAAGCCGCTCGCCTCCATCGCGGACACCGCGCGCTCGCCCTGTACGTGCGGATCGACCCCTACCCTCAGGTACTGGAGCGGATCGGGAGCGGGCTGGGTCGAGCAACCCACGATGCCGACACAGACGACGAGCAGCCAACGCAGCACGTCCGCAGTCTAAGGATCCCGGGCATCAAAGGCGAGCCGCGAGCGCAAAAGCTCGGATGAACGAGAAGCCCGCTACGCTCAGCGCCTGACTCGCCGACCGTAGCGTCGCCCCCGTCGTCCGAACGTCGTCGACGAGCAAGACGCGCAGCGGTGCTGGGGGGGTAGAGGCGCAAAACGCCCCAGCGACATTCTTCTCCCGCTCCAGCTCACAGAGCCCGACTTGCGACGGCGTATCGCGCACCCGGCGAAGCCAGCGCGTTCGAAGAGGAAGTCCGAGCCCCCCTGCCAGCCCGGCCGCGAGCAGCGCTGCCTGGTCGTAGCCACGCGCGCGCCGTCGTCGCCAGTGAAGCGGCACGGGCAGCACGACGTCCACTTCTGTCCGAACCGGCGCTAGCTCGGCGAGCATCAGCCTCGCGAGTCGAGGGGCCAGCTCGCTGCGGCCCTCGTACTTGAAGCGGTGAATCGCCTCCGCCAAAGGCCCGCCGTACTCGAACGCGGCGCTGGCGCCTCGCCAGGGGATCAGGCCCGGACTGCAAACGGGGCAGAGCTCGCCAGCGTGGGAGCGAAGCGGCTCGTCACAGCCCAAGCACGGCGTCGGCGCCAGCAGCTCCAGCAACGCGGCCACGAGTCCATGCACGCTGATGTTATCGACGCGCGGCATCGCGCGTTGCCGGGGCAGTCAGTGGTCGTACGGCTCGCCCGCGAGGATCGAAAACGCGCGATAGGTCTGCTCGGCCAAAAAGAGGCGCGCCAGTCGATGAGGCAGGGTCATCGCCGATAAGGACAGTTTGAGATCGGCCGCATCCGAGACCGCCTTGGGCAGGCCGTAAGCGCCTCCAACCAAGAAGACGAGGGTCTGCACGGCTTGCACGCCAGCACGGTCGATCCAGGCGGCAAACGCCCGGCTGCTCATCGCCCGCCCCTCGACTTCGAGCGCGACCACGCGAGCCCTGTCGGGAATCTGGCGCTTCAGCCGCTCTTCGAGCACACGCTCTTCGCCATCCTTGAGCTCGACTTCCTCGAGCTTGGCGTGCCGCCCGATGCGCTTGTAATAATCGTCGAGGAGGGCACGCAGCCCGCGGTCTTTGATCTTCCCGACCGCAACGATTCGCACTCTCACGACGTCGCTCTATTCAGGGAAACGCAAAACCGTCTTCCGGACTGTCGAACTCCACGCGTGCCGCATCCATCCACAGGCCCTCGAGATCGTAGTAGCCGCGAGTGTCCCGGTGAAAGACGTGAACTACGACGTCGCCGAAGTCGAGCAAGACCCAGTTGCCGCCGGACAAGCCTTCGACACTGAAACAGCGAACGCCGTGCTTGGCCTTGAGCCCCTCCTCGATGCCTTTGGCGACCGCGCTGACTTGTCGATCGCTTCGGCCGCTCATGACGACGACGAAGTCCGCGTAGTCGACCTTGCCGCGAACGTCGATGATCTCGATGTTGCTGGCCTTCTTGTCGAGTCCTGCTTCGGCGATCCAGAGCGCGAGCTGTCTTCCGGAATCGGGGTCAGCACTCGTTCGGGGATTCTTCTCTACGTGCGCGCTTACTGCTTGCTTACCCAATAGATTCCCTCCTTGCTGGCGGTTGCCTCACGGACGTACTTGGCCCTCTCCCTGCGCCACCCACTTGAGTGTGCACAGCTCTTCGAGCCCCATGGGGCCATATGCGTGAAGCTTTCGTCGTCGAAATACCGATTTCGGCGCCGAGACCGAGCGCGAAGCCGTCGTTGAAGCGCGTCGACGCGTTGACGAGCACCAGGCTCGCGTCGACCTCTCGAAGCCAGCGCTCCGCATGCTCGGCGGTTTCGGTCACGATGGCCTCGCTGTGATTGCTGCCGTGCTTGGCCACGTGCTCGAGCGCTGCCTCGAAACCGTCGACGACTCCCACGCTGAGAATGAGGTCCAGGTACTCGGTGTCCCAGTCCTCGGCGGTCGCCCGAAGCGCGTCATCGAGCAGTTCATAGGCGCGCTCGTCGGCGCGAAGCTCGACGCCCTCTCGCTTCATCGCTTTGCCAAGCCGGGGAAGAAACTCCGTCGCGCAGGCCGCATCGACGAGGAGCGTTTCCATCGCGTTGCACACGCCGGGCCGCTGGACCTTTGCGTTCAGCGCAATCTCTAGCGCCATGTCCAAGTTCGCGCTGGCGTCGACGTAGACGTGGCAAACTCCTTTGTAGTGCTGGATGACAGGCACCTTCGCGTTCTCGGCCACGAAGCGAATCAAACCTTCACCGCCACGAGGTATCACCAAATCGACAATACCACTGAGGCCAATCATCACCAAGGTTGCCTCTCGGTCGGTGGTCGGAAGCAGTGTCACCGATTCGGGAGGGAGGCCCTCCGCGACGAGCGCGTCTTCGAAGATCGAGGCGATCGCCTTGTTACTCTGAAAGGCTTCCTTGCCGCCACGCAGCAGCACGGCATTGCCGCTCTTCAGACACAAGGACGCAGCATCTGCCGTCACGTTCGGCCGGGATTCGTAGATGATTCCGATCAAGCCGAGCGGCACGCGCATCTTGCCGATGCGAAGCTCGTTGTCGAGCACGCGCTCCTCAGCCAGGGAGCCCACGGGATCTGGAAGCGCGGCGACCTGTTCCACCCCGTCCGCGACGCCGTCGAGACGCTTGCGATCGAGCTGCAAACGGTCGAGCATGGCCTTGGATAGACCCATCTCCTTGCCGATGGCCATGTCTTCGGCGTTGGCCTGAAGCACGCGGTCGCCGGCGGGTCCGCGCAGCGCCTCGGCGGCGCGCCGCAAGACGGC
The DNA here is from genome assembly GCA_963746475.1 of uncultured delta proteobacterium. GTDB lineage: Bacteria > Myxococcota_A > Polyangia > Polyangiales > Houyiibacteriaceae > SG8-38. The sequence continues at coordinate 435,706 of CAVVBB010000002.1, read as the reverse complement.
GTTCTTCTTCTCCGTGCTGGTAGCCGCGAGCACGCGGCAAGCGTCCTTGGCGCGCTGCGCCAAGTCCGTCACCTGAGTCTGCAAGTCGGAAGCCATAGCCCGTGACCGTAGCAGCTTTTCGTTCGAGAGGAAGCGCGAGCAGCTCTCGGGGCGCTACGTGCCCACGAGCGCCAAATCGTCCCGGTGGACCACCTCGTCGCCCACATGATTTCCGATTCGGTCAGCGATCTCCGCGCTGCTTCCCCCCGCCAGCAAGCCGATGTCGGAAGCCCCGTAACGCGCCAAACCGCGCGCAACCTCGACGCCGGCCTGGTCGACGATGGCAATCGCGTCCCCAGCCGCGAAGTTGCCCTCCACGCGCACAACTCCAGCTGGCAGCAGGCTCGAGTTCCGTTCCCGGAGGGCCTTGCAGGCACCGTCATCGATGAAGACCCGCCCCTGGGGCTTCAGGGTGTAGGCGATCCAATGTTTGCGGCTCGGCAGCGGGGCGCCATGCGGCAAAAGCAACGTGCCGACGTCCTCGCCCTCGAGCAAGGCGCTCAGGAAGTCTCGGGAAGCGGCCGGTCCGATCGCAACCGGAAGGCCGTGGAGCGTCGCGCGTCGCGCTGCATCGACTTTGCTCTGCATGCCGCCGAGCCCGACGTCGTCGGTCGGTGGCCGGATGAAAGGCTCGATCTCGCTCACGTCGCGCACGACGGAGATTCGTCTCCGCTGGTCGTCCAGAATGCCTTCCACATCGCTGAGGAGCACCAGCAAGTCGGCGCCCACCAGAGTGCAGGTCATCGCGGCAAGCTGATCGTTGTCGCCGAACCTCAGTTCGTCCACGGCGACCGCGTCGTTTTCGTTGATGACGGGCACGACGCCCAACTTCCACAGGTCCTCGATCGCACGCCGTGCGTTCAGGTAGCGGTCGCGGCTCGTCACGTCCGCATGCGTCAAGAGGACCTGAGCGACGTGCACCCCGAGAGACTCGAAAGCGTCTTCGTACGCGCGCATCAGAAGCGACTGCCCCGTGGCCGCGGCCGCCTGAAGTCTCGCGATGTTCTTGGGCCGCTCGCTGAGCCCAAGCCGCTCCCGTCCGATCGCCACGGCTCCAGACGTGACGAGCAGAACCTTGCGCCCCTTTCGGGTCTGGCTCGCGAGCTGCTCGGCGATGAGGGCGAAGCGCCCCGAGTCGGCGAGCAGGGCTCTGCTCCCAACCTTCACGACGATCCGCCGGCAGTCCGCCAGCGCCTCTCGAATCTGCTCGTCGCTCATCGCAGCGCTGACATATCGCAAACGCGGCCGAAGAGCGAGCCGTGAACGACCCGAGAGTTCGAGCCGTGCCGAGGCGATCTCCCGTTTTTGTGAGGCTCCGCGGCCCTCGCTGCTAGGATGCCCGGCAATGCTCGCAGCGGAAATGCCGCGGTGGTTCGTATGGGCGATCGCGTTCGCCTGGGGAGCGGCCTGGGGAAGCTTTTTCAACGTGGCCATCTACCGCTGGCCGCGGGGGATGTCGGTGGTCAGCCCGAAGAGCCACTGTCCGGGCTGCCAGGCACCCATCCCCGCCTGGCACAACATCCCCATCGTCGGCTGGCTGTGGCTACGCGGCCGCGCCTCCTGCTGTGGCACCCGCATCTCCGCCCGCTATCCGCTGGTGGAATTGCTCTCGGCCGTGCTGTGCGTCGCGATCGCGGAGCTCTGGATCGTTCGATCCGAACCGGGAACGACGATGTTCGAGGCGAGCCTCGAGTGGGGGCTCTACTTCATCTTCGCTGGGGGCCTGCTGATCATCACCTTCGTCGATCTGGAGTGGATGGAGATCCCAGACGAAGTGAGCCTGCCCTGCGCGGCGCTAGGGCTCGCGAGTGCCCCTTTTCGGGCGCAGCCCGGCGTCTGGTCGGCCGCAGTCGGCGCCGGCGCGGCCTATCTAGCGGTGCAAGTGATCTTCGTCTGGGGCTACGAGCGGCTCGCCGGCCGGCGGGGCATGGGAGAAGGCGACAGCAAGCTGCTCATGATGATCGGCGCGTTCCTGGGCTGGCGTGGCGCGCTCTTCGCCACCGTCGCTGGGGCTTTTCAAGGGCTGATCTATGCGGGCCTCGCCCTGCTCCTCGGCCACAAGGTCACCCCGGACGTCGAGGCCCGCGTCATCGACGGCGAGCTCATCGAGGGCTCGAACGCCGAAGAGCCGGCCCATGTCGGGCAGCTCAAGGTACCGTTCGGCCCCTTCCTCGCGTTAGGGGCACTCGAATACCTGCTAGCCGGACACAAAATCCTAGGCTGGTACCTCGGCCTGATACAGCGCTAGGCAAACCGGCGGCTGAATCCGATGCGCGAAGCGAGCTGGCAGCTAGTTGCTGCTCTTCTTGGCACGGGCGCGTGTCGCTTGCAGCTGGTCCCAGAGCTTCGCCGTGCTGCTGCTGGCGAGGCTGAGCTTGTACGGCTCGTCCTTGCCTCGGCCCTGGAGCTCGGCCAGCTCAGCGATGAGCTTGTCGCGCGAGCCGACGTCCTTGGAGACGGCCTCGAACACCTTCTCCAAGTGCAGAAGCTTCTTGTTCGAGACATGCTCGAGACCTTTGGTCTCGTTCAGTGCGTCGAGCCAGAGCTCCTTGCCCGCGGCCTTCTTGACCGCTTCGACGAGTTTGGCTTTCGCCTTTGCCGGGTCGTCGCCGAACCGTTCTTTGATGATCTGCAGTGGGGACTTGCTCATGACGCTTACCTCAAACCCTTGATTTCACAGGCCTGGGAGGGCCGCGGGATAGCACGACGCAAGTGCCGTGCAAGCAGGGAGGCCAGGGCCCGCGGTTAGGCAGGGAAAATCTTCGAAAATCGCTTGGAAACCGCCCCGGAGGAAGTGCGCACCGGCCGCACAGGCCCGCGCCGCCGCCCGCCCCCGAGCCCGGTCACATCTTTCGTTGCTGACCGGTCGCAAGCACTATTGCATGGGGCACCATGCACTGTACAGTGGCCGCGTCGATGGCAAGCGAGTTTGTTCATCTGCACGTCCACAGCGAGTACTCGATGCTGGACGGCGCAATCCGCATCTCCCGCCTCGTCGAGCACGCGCAGAAGATGAACATGCCCGCCGTGGCGCTCACGGACCACGGGAACATGTTCGGAGCGGTGCAGCTCACCCGGGCCTGCAAAGACAGCTCGGTCAAGCCCATCCTCGGCTGCGAGGTCGGCTTCACGGCCGCAGACCGGCGCAATCCCGACAACCCGGAGCACGCGCACCTGGTCCTGCTCGCCAGCTCCCAGGAAGGCTACCAGAACCTGGTACGCCTCGTCAGCAAGGGCTGGGTCGAGGGGATGACGTCCGCGGACCAGCCGCGCATCGACTTCGAGCTCCTTCGCGAGCATCGCCAAGGCATCGTCGGACTGAGCGCCTGCATGGGCGGATACGTCGCGCAGGAAATCCTGAACAAGGGCCCCGAGCCCGGCCGTGAAGCACTGGCCAGCTTGAGGGACTCTTTCGACCCCGGGCACTTCTTCGTGGAGCTTCAAGATCACGGCTTTCCCGAGAACCGTCCGCTCAATCAAGTGCTCTGCGGGCTGGCCTCGGATCTGGGGCTTCCACTCGTCGCCACGAACGACTGCCACTACCTCGAACGCTCGGCCGCGCATGCTCAGCTCGTTCTTCAGTGCATCGGCGTCGGCCGAAGCGTGAGCGAGATGGAAGCCCTGCACCACAGCAGCTCGGAGCTGTATCTCAAGACGCCCGAGCAAATGTGCAAACTGTTCGAGCACGTTCCCGAGGCGACTCGGAACACGCTGCGCATCGCCGAGATGTGCGCCGGACAGGCGAGTCCCCTGGCTGACCCCAAGCTCCCGCGCTTCGAGGTCCCGGGCGACGGCTCCGAGGAAGACTATCTACGCGCGCTGGCCGTCGCCGGCCTGGCCCGACGCCTCAGCGAGATGCGGGAGCGCGGGGAAAGCGTGGAAGAGTCGCCATACCACCAGCGCCTGGAGCACGAGCTGAAGGTCATCCTCGCGATGGGCTTCGCCGGCTACTTCCTCATCGTCCAGGACTTCATCAACTGGGCCAAAGATCATGGCGTCCCGGTGGGTCCGGGGCGTGGGTCCGGGGCCGGCTCGCTCGTAGCCTGGGTGCTGCGCATCACCGACCTGAATCCCATCACACACGGTCTTCTGTTCGAGCGCTTCCTAAACCCCGAGCGCGTGTCGATGCCCGACTTCGACATCGACTTCTGCATGGACAAGCGCGACCAGGTCATCCAGTACGTGCGCGACAAATACGGCACGCAAAGCGTCGGGCAGATTGCGACGTTTCACCAGCTGAAGAGCCGCAGCGTCGTGCGCGACGTCGGGCGGGTCAAGGGCATGACGCCCGCTGATGCGGGCCGACTGGCCACGCTCATCCCCGAGCCGGTGGGCGGCAAGGCCGTCTCCATCGCGGACGCGCTCGAACAAGAGGCGCGCCTCAAGAGCGCTTACGACGAGGACCCGAACGCACGAGAGCTCCTCGACACGGCCCAGGAGCTCGAGAACCTGACGCGCCACGCCGGCATGCACGCGGCAGGCGTCGTCATCAGCGAGGGCCCCATTTGGGACCACGTGCCCGTCTTCTGCCCTGAACAAGACATCTACGTCACACAGTACCACAAGGACGATGTCGAAGCGGCGGGACTGGTCAAGTTCGACTTCCTCGGTCTACGAACGCTGACCGTCATCGACATCGCGATGCGCCTCATCAACCGCCGCCCCGACCGGCGCGGGGACCCCTTCCGCATCGACGAAATTCCCATGGATGATGCCGCGACGTTCGCGCTTCTTCAGTCGGGCGAGACGACCAACGTCTTCCAACTCGAGTCGAGCGGCATGCAGAGCCTGTTCAAGCAGCTTCGACCCGATGTGTTCGACGACATCGTGGCCGCGGTCGCCCTGTACCGCCCAGGGCCGATGGGTGCGGGCATGGACAAGGACTTCGTGCACCGCAAGCACGGACGGCAGCAGGTGAACTACCCCGATGCCTCGCTGGAAGGCATTCTTCGGGAGACTCGCGGCGTCATCGTCTACCAGGAACAGGTCATGCAAATCGCGCAGGAGATGGGCGGCTACACGCTCGGCGGCGCGGATCTTCTGCGTCGTGCGATGGGCAAGAAGAAGGCGTCGGAGATGGAGAAGCAAAAGGGCATCTTCGTCGACGGCGCGACGGGGCGTGGGCACAGCAAGGAAAAGGCCGAAGAAATTTTCGAGCTTATGGCCTACTTCGCCGGATACGGCTTCAACAAGAGCCACTCGGCGGCCTACGCGCTGATCACTTACCAGACCGCATACCTGAAGGCGCACTACCCAGTCGAGTTCACCTGCGCGACCCTGACCGCAGACAAGGAAAAGATCGACAAGGTCGTTCGCACCGTCGCAGAAGCCCGCTCAATGGGCATTACCGTTCTGCCACCCGACGTCAACGAGTCCGAGATCGAGTTCTCCGTAGTCTATGATCCAGAGCAAGCGCGAGACGTCGCACGGCTCAGGCACAAGCCAGTGTGCCACGGCGGCCAGGTGCTCGACCCGATGGGCCCCAAGATCCGCTTCGGCCTCGGCGCGGTCAAGGGCATCGGCGCCGCCGCACTAGACGCCGTCCTCGACGCGCGGAGGGCTCAAAAAGAAGCCCCCACAGCGTCTGTCGAGACCGGTGAGACCGCAGGGATCGAGGAGCAGCCATTCGTCGACCTGTTCGACCTCTGCGCGCGTGTCGACCTGCGGCGCGTGAACAAGGGCGTGGTCGAGGCGCTCGTGCAGTGCGGCGCATTCGACACCGTGCACGAGGCCATCAACGTGCACCGTGCCCAAGCCTTCATCGCCATCGAACAGGCCGTGGAGCGCGGCAAGCGAATCAGCGCGGAGCGCACGAGTGGACAGGAAAGCCTGTTCGGCCTCATGGAAGAGGACGATGAGGCCAAGGCCTACACGCATCCGGGCGGAAGCTTTCCCGTGCTGGACCCCTGGGGCTCGCGGGAGAAGCTCTCGCGAGAGAAGGGAACCTTGGGCTTCTACGTCTCGGGACACCCGCTGGATCGCTACCGCAGCGAGTTGCTGCGCTTCTGTGACGCCACCACCGAAGACGTCGCCAAGCTCAACAACCACCGCAAAGTCACCATAGGCGGCACAGTCGAGGGCTACCGGGAACGCCGGACCAAGATGGGTTACACCATGGCCTTCTTCCACATCGAAGATGCCGTCGGCCGCGTAGAGGTCATCGTCCGCCCGAAGCCGCTCGAAAAAGAAGGTCTTCGCGAAGCCCTGCAGTCCTCGGAGCCCATCTTGCTCAAAGCCAGCGTCAAACACGAGTACGACCGTGATGGCGACAGTGGCCAAACCGAAGTCAAGCTCCTGTTGGACGACGCCATGCTCCTGTCGGATGCCCTGCACGAACAGACCAAGGCCGTCACCGTGAAGCTGGCCATCGAAGGCATCGACCGGGACAAGCTCGTCTCCCTTCGGGCCGTGCTGGAACAGCACCCAGGCCCCTGCCCTGTGTCACTCGTGTTGGCCGCGCAGGGGCAGTGGCGGGTGAGCCTCGAAGAGACGGGTCTGTACGTGGCTCCGAGCGACGGACTGCTGACGGGGCTCGAGCGGCTCTTTGGGCAGAAAGTCTGCGAGCTGCACTAGAGGCCCATGAGCATCGACACCGACCCGCCCAGAACCGAAGCCGAGTTGCTCGAGCGGGCCCATGCGCTGGCGGGCTGGACGCTCGGTGAGATCGGGAGCCGCGTGGGGGTCGAGGTTCCCGCGAGCGCTGCTCGTGCGAAGGGACTGGCCGGCACCTTGATCGAGAAGACCCTGGGCGCGACCGCGGCCTCCCGCGCCGAGCCGGACTTCCAGGAGATCGGCGTGGAGCTCAAGACGATCCCGGTCGACAGCGCCGGCCGGCCCAGGGAATCCACTTTCGTGGCCAGCATCTCGCTGTCCGCCATGGCCGACACCGACTGGGAGCAGAGCGTCGTATGGAAAAAGCTTCGCCGCGTACTTTTCGTCCCCATCGAATCGGGCGACAAGCCGCTGCACGCGCGCCGCATCGGGCTGGGGGGATACTGGTCGCCCAGCGAGGCGGAGCTAGCGCTGCTGCGCCGCGACTGGGAGCATCTTGCCCAAATGATCGCTGCGGGCGAGACGGAGCAGATCACCGGACACCTCGGCGAGGTCCTGCAGGTCCGCCCCAAGGCCGCACACGGCCGAAGCCGCCGCCGCGCTCCCGACGAGGAAGGCGCGGTCCAGTGGACCATGCCCCGCGGCTTTTACCTCCGTCCGGCCTTTACCGCTCAAATCATCGCCCGTCTGCATGACGGGCTCGAATACGCACAGACGGGTCCCGAAGCCCTCCGCGGCGAACCGCACGCTTGACGCCTCCGATCCTCACTGTTAAACAGCCCCGGGCCTTCAGCGAAACGGGCTGTTAGCTCAGTTGGTAGAGCAGCGGACTTTTAATCCGACGGTCCAGGGTTCGAGTCCCTGACGGCCCACCCAAAGAGACCGGAAGCAAAGCACAGAACTTTAGTCCCCATCGTCTAGTGGCCTAGGACCCCGGCCTTTCACGCCGGTAACCGGAGTTCAAACCTCCGTGGGGACGCCAAAAAGCCCGGCTTCGGCCGGGCTTTTTCTTTGGACCTGCTCCCCCGAGTCGCACGCGGCGCTCGCCGCGGGCAGTCCGAGACCCGCTTCGGTCTAGAACAGTGTGTAGATGAAGGGCGCGGCGGCCGTGCCGCCGAGGACGACCAGGAGGCCGAGCAGGAGGATCGCCAGGATGATCGGACCGAGCCACCACTTCTTGTTGTTCTTGAGAAAGCCGATGAACTCGGCCGCCAGCCCCGTCTGTTTGCCGGAGGCCTGGCTGAGGAAATCGTCTTCTTCGGGGTCCTCGGGTCGTGACATGATCAACCTCAATACTGATGGAAGTAGCTTTCCTTGCTTCGTCGGGGTTCGACGGGAGACCAGTAGCTCGTGGCTTCCGGGTCGTAGCTTCGGTGCATCGAGTCGCGGCCAAGCAAGCGGAAGATGACCGCAACGGGGCCGATGACGAGGAAGAACAAGGCACCCATGATCAGGTGAGACAGAACGAAGCCGATCGGATACGCCAGCACGCTCAGCCCGACGAACAAGAAGCGGTTCAGTCGGGGCGCGACCAGTGAGAACATGGCCGACAGCAGGCCGAGTCCGGCGAGCGCGGCCGCGAGCGGGACGCGCGCCTCGCCGAGCCCAAAGGAGAAGACCAGCTTCTCGTAGTAAGCGAGCGCCGCCAGAGCGCCAAATCCGAGCAGCGCGATGAGGCCGAACTGCCGAAGAGTGCGGTCGTCCGGGTTGAGGTTGAGGTCGACGAGTTTAGCCATGTTAGTCCAGCGCGAACTGCTTGAGGTAAGCGTTGCGGTCGATTTGCATCGCGTTCGGCTGCGCCGACTTCCGCAGCACGAAGTTCTCAATCACGAGTGCGTCCATGTTGGTGCCCATGAAGCATCGGTAAGCATCTTCGGGCGTGTTGACGATGGGCTCACCCCGCACGTTGAAGCTCGTGTTGATCAGCACCGGGCAGCCGGTCTTGGCGTAGAAGGCTTCGAGAATCCGAGCGAAGTGCGGGTGACGCTCCCCGTCGACCGTCTGCACGCGCGCCGAGTAGTCGACGTGTGTGACGGCCGGAACGACAGAGCGGCTTTGCTGAAGCTTTTTCAGACCGGTCGCTTCCTCGTCGACCTCGAGACGCCTGGCTTCCTTCACGGGGGCGACCAAGAGCATGTAGGGACTGTCCTCGTTCGGACGCATCTCGAAGAACTCGTCGACGTGCTCGCGCAAAATCGCCGGCGCGAAGGGGCGGAACGATTCGCGAAACTTGATCTTCAAGTTCATCGTGGACTGCATCTCGGACGAGCGTGCGTCCCCCAGGATGGAGCGGCTCCCGAGCGCACGGGGTCCGAACTCCATGCGTCCGCCCATGTGCCCGACGACATTTTGCTCCGCGAGGAGAGTGGCCACGAGCTCTGCGAGCTGTTCCTCGGTCTCGCAGTACTCGTACACCGCGCCCTGCGCATCCAGGCGACGCCGGATGTCCGGGTCATCGTAGTGCGGCCCGAGCAAGGAGCCCTGCTGAGCGTCTTTGCCCCCGTTGTCGCGCGGCTTGTCGAGCAACTGATACCAAGCGAAAAGCGCCGCCCCTAGAGCGCCACCGGCATCGCCGGCCGCGGGCTGGATCCAGACTTCATCGAACGGCCCCTCGCGGAGCACACGCCCATTCGCGACGCAGTTCAGCGCAACCCCGCCGGCCATCGTGAGCTTGTCGAGGCCGGTCAGCTCGTGCGCGTGGCGCGCCATCCGGAGCACGACTTCCTCCGTGACGGCTTGAATCGATGCCGCGATGTCCATCTCTCGCTGCGTGAGCTCCGACTCGGCGGCTCTCGGCGGGCCGCCGAACAGCTCGTCCATCTTCGGCGAGGTCATGCGGTCGCGGTAGCAAAAGCCGAAGTAGTCCATGTTCATCCGAAAAGAGCCGTCCTCTTTGAGGTCGATCAACTCCTTCATGATGACGTCTTTGTAGACGGGTCTTCCGTACGGCGCGAGACCCATCAGCTTGTACTCGCCACTGTTGACGCGAAACCCAGTGAAGTACGTGAACGCGGAATAGAGCAGGCCGAGCGAGTGCGGAAAGCGAAGCTCCTTGAGCAGCTCGATTTGATTGCCGCGCCCGACGCCGATGCTTGCGGTCGCCCACTCGCCGACGCCGTCCATCGTCAGAATGGCCGCCTCGTCGAATGGCGACGGGAAAAATGCACTCGCCGCATGCGACTCGTGGTGTTCGAGGAACACGAATCGCCCTTCGTACTCTCCGCCAAGCCCTTTGCGAAGCTCGCGCGGAATGTGAAGCTTTTGCTTCAGCCAGAGCGGCAGCCCCATCAGGAAGAGCTTGAACCCTGCTGGCGAGTAGGAAACGTAGGTCTCGAGCAAGCGCTCGAACTTGAGCAGGGGCTTGTCGTAGAAGACGACCAGGTCGACGTCATTGCGGCCGATCCCCGCTTCGCGCAGGCAATAGTCGATGGAGTGCTGCGGAAAACCGTAGTCGTGCTTCTTGCGCGTGAAGCGCTCCTCCTGGGCGGCAGCCACAATCTTTCCGTCGGACACCAGAGCAGCCGCGCTGTCGTGGTAATACGCCGAGATTCCGAGGATATGCATTCGAGCCGGGTGTTAGCAGAGGCCCCCGCGGGCTGCCAGCACGCACCGGCTCCGGCGCGTGGACCCGCAAAGCCTCTTCATTTCGGCTCGGAGCGCACTTGCCCTACGATGCGCAGGTATGGACTCGAACAAGATTCAAGACGTCCACGTGGGCGTTCACGAGGTTCAACGGTTCGCCGACGTGCTGGGCGATGTCTACGTCGAGGATTTCCTGGCGCGCGCCGATGAAATCGGAGAGCTGCTCGACGGGCGGACTGTCTGGAACGTCAACTCCACGGCTGCCGGCGGGGGTGTCGCAGAGATGCTCCAGTCGCTGCTCGCGTATACCCGTGGACTCGGGATCGACACGCGCTGGGTGGTGATCAGCGGGACGCCGGAATTCTACAAGATCACCAAGCGCCTTCACCACGCGATTCACGGCCAGAAGGGAGATGGTTCGCCTCTAGGAGACGCGGAACGTGCCGTATACGAGGCGGTCCTGAGTGATAATGCGGCCGAGCTCTGCCCCCGGGTCCGACCCGGAGACATCGTCCTCCTGCACGATCCCCAGCCGGCGGGCATGGCGAAGGCACTGATGGACCAGGGCGCGATCGTGATCTGGCGCTGTCACATCGGCGAGGATACTCCGAGCAAGGAGTCGAAACGCGCTTGGGGCTTTCTTCGCCCTTATCTCGAAGAGGTTCCGGCCTTGGTTTTTTCGCGCGAGGCGTATGTGCCGAGCTGGTGTGATCGCGAGCGCATTGCGATTGTGCCCCCGAGCATCGACGCGTTTTCGCCGAAGAACCTCGAGCTGGATGACGGTTTCGTACAAACCACGCTAGTTCACACCGGACTGGTGGCGGGCCCCATCCCGCAGAGACAGAGCTTCCGCTTCATTCGCACCGATGGGACACCGGGCCGCGTGGAGCGCAAGGCCGAAGTCATCCGCTCCGGCGAGCCTCCCGATTGGGAGACGCCACTTATCGTGCAGGTCTCGCGCTGGGACCCGCTCAAGGACATGAAGGGCGTCATGCTCGGCTTCGCAAAGATGCTCGAGCAGTCCCCCGAACTGGATGCGGCGCTGGTGCTGGCCGGACCCGACGTCCGCTCGGTCGCCGACGACCCCGAGGCCCCGCAGGTGTTCGACGACACGGTCGCCGCTTGGCGCGCTCTGCCGGACGGGATCCGAGAGCATGTCCACTTGGTCTTGCTGCCGATGGATGACATCGAGGAGAATGCGGCCATCGTCAACGCGCTTCAGAGGCACGCGGCGATCGTCGTCCAAAAGAGCCTGCGCGAAGGCTTCGGGCTCACCGTGACCGAAGCCATGTGGAAGGCGCGACCCATGATCGCGAGCCGCGTCGGGGGAATCCAAGATCAGGTCGAGGACGGCGTCCATGGAATTCTGCTCGATGACCCCAGCGACCTCGACGCGCTGGCCGGGGCCATGCGCCGTCTGCTGGAGGATCCGGCAACCCGGCGGCACATGGGCGATGCGGCGCGCGAGCGTGTCCGAGAGGAATTCCTCGGTACTCGGCACTTGCTGGCCTACGCCACCCTCTTCGAGGAGCTGCTCGCCTCGGCGGGATAGGCAACGCGGCTAGCGCGAGCGCTTGGCCGCTGCACGGTCGATGGCGGCTTCGAGGTTCTGCGGAGCGAACCCGACGAGCACCTCGTCATCGATCTGGATGGTCGGAACGCTCTGGCGCGGATTGAGCCTCTGGTACGCGGCGCGCGCGCCCGCATTCTGGTCCACGTCGTGCTCCACGAACGAGATGCCCTTGTCCTTCATGTATTTGCGAGCGAGTTTGCAGACGCCGCACCAGCTCGTCGAGTACATGGTGATCGCGACGTTCCGTCGGGCACCTTGAAGCCCGGAAGATGAAGGGCGCTCTGCCTGAGTGCGTTGCCTCGGACGCATTTCGGCCTGGCCCATAGGGGCACTGTTGATGGGCACGACCCGGGTCCGGAGCGCGCCGGGGTCCAGCTCGGCAAATGCCTGAATCCGCTGTTCGTGTGACAGCTTCTCGTCGAACAGCACGTCTTTGAAGCTGAGCACCTCGGTCTCGGTGTGAGCGGTCGAATTCTCAGGCCTCGAACGCAGGTCCAGTGCAGCCTCGCGCTCGTCACCGCTCTGCGAGTCGCACAGACCCAGCACCCAATCGGGAAGCCAGTCGGGCGGCCAATCGGGAAGCTCGAAGCTGTCCGTGCAACCCGCTCCCCCGAGCAACGCACAAAGGACTACGACGGTCCTTGGTCCACCGATTCTCCCGCCCATTCTCACAGTCTAGCGGCCGCAGAGGGCGAGCGTCCAACGCGGCAATGGGAAGGCGAATTTCACTGATCGCCGAGGCTACGCCTGTGATAGATAGTGGCATGCGATACGCCACGGTCTTGGTTGCTGTGCTGGCGCTGGCCTGCTCGAAGAAAACCGAAACACCCGAACCCGTGGTCGAACCGAGCAGCACGGAGCCAAAGACGGCGGCGCCCGACGCACCCAAGCCAAAGAGGCCCGCCAAGCCCGCGGCCGCCGCCCCGCAGCTGGCAAGCGTCGAGCTCGTCTCCGCGGGCGAACCTCCACGCAAGAAGCTCCGATGGCGATTCCAAAAGGGAGCCAAGCACGAGCTGAACATCCGAACGAAGTCGACCGTTCAGGCAGACCTTCCGAGTCAGATCATACCTGAGACGCCGGATCCTTCCGTGAGCTACCAGCTCGCGATCGTCATCGAGGAAGTGGCCGAGGACGGAAGCACACGCGCCGCTTTCCGCATTGCGCGCGCCGAGTCCGAAGAAGGCTCGAACGCGGCGAACGCGCAGATCCGAGATTCACTGGCGGCCCTTCAAGGCGCGGAAGGAAGCTTGTCGATCGATTCGCGGGGCGCGGTCACGAACGTCGAGATGGAAACGCCAGCGTCCGCGACCTCGACCAGCGTTCGAATGGCCGATGGCATCAAGCGATCCCTGCACTCGCTAACCCTTCCGATTCCGGAACAAGAGCTAGGCAAAGGCGCCCAGTGGACGGTCACCCGCGAAATCGAGGAAAACGGAATTCGCGTCGCCGAAATCACGACCGTCGACGTGAAGAGCATCGAAGAGGGAACGGTACGCCTCGGGCTCGACATCATGCAAAGTGCCGACCCGCAGGTCGTCAGCCCACCCGGCGGGGGCACGGCGGCCCGCTATCGGCTCGGCGTGTATAGTGCGAGCGGCAGAGGGAAGGCCGTCGTGAAGCTGAGCCAGCTCGTCCCGGTGTCTTACGACACCCAGATTTCGAGCATGATGGGGGCGTCGGCGCAGGGCCCTGACGGACAGCAGCAGATCGTCAGTATGACGACGAAGACTCGTCTCGCGATGAACGGCAAGTGACGCAACGGCTGCCCTCGCCCGCCGCGACGCTCACATGCCTGCCCAGCCGGCGCGAGCCGAACGGACCCGAGGCTATTCGATCCCGAGGGCCTCGCGCCACTGCGCCTCGCGAAAACCCACGAGAACGAGCTCCCCGTCTACGAGCAGCGGCCGCTTGATGAGCTTGCCGTCGGCGGCCAAGGCGGACAGCGCCTCATCGTCGCTCATGGCGGGCAGCTTCTCCTTGTAGCTGCCGCTACGGTAGCTCTGGCCAGAAGTGTTGAAGAGCTTCTTGAGCGGAAGTCCCGACAGCGCGTGAGCCTTTTTGAGCTGCGCCTTGGATGGAGGGTCGGTGACGATGTCCTGTAGCTCGAACGCCAGGCCGGCGTCCCGCAGGAACTTCACTGCTTTTCGGCAGGTGCTGCAGTTGGGGTACTGGTAGACCTTCATCGGCCAAAGCTGCGGGCTCGACGCCCGGCGGGCAACTCGAGCTCCAAGCCATCTTCGCGGCTGGCTTCTATTTGCCGATGCCTGTCCAGAGGTCCGCGTGAATGCGGTTGCCGAGCGCGACGACATTCCCCTCGAGCTCGAACTTGGCGAGGCCACCGTCGATGAGCAAGAAGGCCGCTCCGTGAATGGCGCTCCAGACGACGAGCGCGGCATCGTGCGCAGAGAGCCGAAGCTGGTCCGCCGCCTCGGCGGCGTCCAAGGTGGCTTGCAGCACTCCGAAGGCCTGGGCACCGGCCTCGTGCACCGCCTCACAGTCCTGCGTCGGCATCCAGCCGAACATGAGGCGAAAGAGCTGAGGATGCGCCGACGCGAACGATAGATAGGCGATACCCGCGAGGCGGAGGCGCTCTGCCGGGTCGTCCTCGCCTCGCATCTGTTCGAGCATCATCTCGCGGAGCCGGTCGAAGCCGCGGGCGCCGAGCGCCCCGAGCAGCGCTTCCTTGTCCGCAAAGTGACGATACGGGGCGCCAGGGGTCACGCCGAGCTCTCGGCCGAGCTTGCGCAGAGAGAGCCCGCTGGGCCCGTGCTGCTCGAGCGAAGCTTCGGCCGACTCGAGGAGAGCCTCCTGTAATTGTCCGTGATGATAAGACTTTTTGGCTGCCATCTTCTCCTCAGCGTAAGTCCTGGCGCTGCTTTTGTAAACATCGTTGACATTCGATGTATGCGTCGTATACAAAGTATACGCAGCATACACACCTTGCGTGACTCACATCGGAGGTCGTCATGAATAAACTACTCCCCATCATCGGAACTGCCCTCGCAATCGGTATGACAGCCTGCTCCAACACGGGTCACGCCGTCCGTGGCTCGAGCACGGCCCTTGCCGTGAACATGCGCCAGGTCGCCAGCTCTCCGCCCCCGTCCTACCGCGACTTCCCTCTCGTCATCGAGTCGGGCCAGAGCCAGACGGCAGGTTCCAAGCCGGCCGGCTGGGGCTCCGCAGTCCCCTCCTATCGAGACTTCCCCATCGTCCTCGACTCGAAGCAGACCAGCGCTGGCGCTTCCGGACCGGCACGCTGGTATCGAATCGCCCCGCAGCATCCGCTCATGAGCGAGGCCGCGGGACAGCAGACCGCGATGCTGCCCCGATGACCCGCGAGCTCCTGACTGGAGGGCTCCTCGACGAGGCGAGGGGAGACCTCCAGTCAGTGTGCTAAAAAGGCAGAGACACGGGGGTGAGCATGAGGGGTTTGATTCTGACGAACATCGACAGCGTGCCAGGGCATCGCATCGTCCGTCACTTCGGACTGGTTCAGGGAAGCACGATTCGGGCGAAGCACGTTGGGACGGATTTCCTCGCCGGGCTCAAGAACATCGTGGGGGGTGAGCTAAAGGGTTACACGGACCTGCTTCAAGAGAGCCGCTCGGAGGCCACGAGTCGCATGGTCGCCCAGGCGCGCGAGCTCGGTGCCAACGCCGTCATCAACGTGCGGTTCACGACCTCTTCGGTGGCGCAGGGCGCCTCGGAGATCCTGTGTTACGGGACTGCAGTCGTGGTCGAGTGATGGGCGATTCCCTCGTCTTCTTGGAGCTGGGGCTTCCCCTTGCCTTGGTCGCCCTCGGCTGGTTTGTCGGGACGAACACCGAGCGCCGTCATTACAACGACATCAAGGCGCGCGAACAGAAGTTCCTGAGCCGACCCGCGCTTTCGTCGAAACAGTACGATCCCGAGCTTCGCGTCCGTGGCGCCGAGATGGCCTGCGGCTCGGTCGTCATCTCGATCGACCACTTCAAGCGCTTCATGAGCGCCCTGCGGATGCTTTTTGGCGGGGAAATTCAATCTTACGCCTCTCTCATCGACCGTGCGCGGCGCGAAGCGATCCTGAGAATGAAGGAGTCGGCACCGGACGCGGATGCGTATCTCAACATGCGTCTGCAAACCTCGTCGATCTCGAGCAGCACGGGCCGGGAGGCCATCGGGACGGTGGAAGTCCTGGCGTACGCGACGGCGGTGAAGTTCGCGCCCGCAGGCCAGCCGGAGGCGAGGCCGACCACGCATGAAGTTTGAGCCCAAAGCGCTCGAAGAGACTGCAGACATCTCGCGCGGGCGCGCTTCGGCCTTCGACCGTCTCAAGCTCGTCGTGAGCGCCGCAAGCTTGCTGATCGGCGGCTACATCCTTCTCGGCTGGCTGGCCGAAGCAGTGGCCATGTCGATCCCGGACGAGCTCGAGGCGCGTTGGTTCGCCGTCGAGCTCGGTGACACCGAAACGGAGCACCCGCGCTTCGGCGAAGCTCAGACCCTCTTCGCAGAGCTTCTGAAAGACGAGGCGCTGCGGCAGTTGCCGTATCGATTGTTCTTGATGGACATGCCGGAGCCGAACGCCTTCGCCGTCCCCGGTGGCGGCGTGGGCGTCACGGCGGGGCTGCTCGACACGGTGAAGAGCCAGACCGGGCTGGCCATGGTGCTCGCGCACGAGCTGGGCCACCACAGTAAGCGCCACGTACTGCGGGGACTCGGACGCGGGCTGTTGCAGCATTCCGCAGTGGCCCTGATGTTCGGGCAAGCCGGAGGCGCCGAGCTCATCGAAACCGGTGCGCTGCTGGCGGGCCGGCGCTACTCCCGAAAAGCGGAGTATGAGGCGGACGACTTCGGCTTTCGGCTTGTGCAGCGTCATTTCGACTCGACCGAAGGGGCCACCGAGTTCTTCGAGTGGGCTTGCCGCGAGGAGCACAGAGAAGGCGACGGCGGCGTCTGGCTCCGTACGCACCCACTCAGCCGAGACCGCATCGAGCGCATGCGCGCGCTCGACGGTAGTCTGCGGGGCTGCGAGCCCGACTGACGCCTCAGAGACGGACCGGAGTCACAGGTAAAGTTGTCTTGACAACTTGGTTGGCTGACTCCAAAGTCCCCCCATGCCGTCCCTCGACACCGGCTCACCCCTGCCGCTGTATGCCCAAATCGCCGAGCATTTGGAGCACCAGATGCGCCAGGGCGATCTGCGCGTGGGTGATCGGCTGCCCTCGGAGCACGCCCTGGCCGCGTCGTATCAGGTCGGGCGGCCGACGGTACGGCAGGCGACGGAAAGTCTGGTGCGCGCCGGCAAGCTGGAGCGGCGCAGGGGCGCGGGGACCTTCGTCTGTGAGCCGCCAGTGCGTGTGGACCTGTTCTCGCTCGGGGGAACGTTGCGCTCGTTTTCGCGCGAGGGGATTCGACTTCGAACGAGCTTCGTGAAGCGGCCCAAACGCATGCGTCTGCCGGCCGACGAACAAAGTCCGCTCGCCGGACGCGAGGTCTATTCGCTCGGCCGGCTCGGGCGCGTCGACGGCGAGCCCGTGCTGCTCGAAACCTTCGCCTTCGATGCCGAGGTTTTCGAGCGCTTCGACAAGCTCGCCCTGGCGAACCGCGCGCTGTCCGAGGTCGTGGCCGAACACTACAGTCTGGCGCCGAGCGCCGCCGAGCAGAGCTTCAGCGCCCAGGCCGCGCAGGGCGAGCTAGCGGCGCAGCTCGACATCGACGAAGGCACGGCCATTCTCCGGGTGGACCGGATTCTTCACTTCCCCGGGGCGCCGGCGGCCGTGCATGCATTGATGCACTGCCGGACCGAGCGCTTCGCGTTCTCTCATCACATTGGAGATCCGCATGGATAGTCGCGGCTACTACGGGCGCTTTGGTGGCGCCTACATTCCCGAAATTCTCGTGGCCACCTTCGAGGAGCTGGTCGATGCGTTCGAAGCGGCCAAGGCCGACCCGAGCTTCTGGGCCGAGTACGAAGCGGTGATGTCGAGCTACAGCTGCCGCCCGACTCCGATCACTTTTGCCAAGAACCTCACCGAGCACTTCGGCGGCGCACGCATCTTCATCAAGCGCGAGGACTTGAATCACACGGGCGCGCACAAGGCCAACAACGTCATGGGTCAGGGACTGCTCGTGCAGCGCATGGGCAAGAAGCGGGTCATCGCCGAGACCGGCGCAGGGCAGCACGGGGTCGCGACCGCGACGATGGCCGCGCGGCTCGGGCTGGAGTGCACGATTTACATGGGCGCGGTCGACGTCGCCCGGCAGCGACCCAATGTGTTCTGGATGGAGCGCTTGGGCGCGACGGTCGTTCCGGTGGAAACGGGAAGCCGCACGCTCAAGGACGCGGTCAACGAGGCCTTTCGTGACTGGGTCAGCAGCATGGACGACACGCACTACGTGCTCGGCACGGCCTGTGGTCCGCACCCCTTCCCGGAGATGGTCACCTGGTTTCAGTCGATCATCGGCAAGGAAGCCCGCGAACAGATGCTGAAGTCGGAGGGGCGCTTGCCCGATCGGGTCTATGCCTGCGTGGGCGGGGGCTCGAATGCCATGGGCATCTTCAGTGGCTTCCTCGACGATCCCGGCGTGGAGCTCGTCGGTGTGGAAGCCGCCGGACACGGCCTGCAGACCGGGGAGCACGCCTCACGGCTCGCCTCCGAGGACGCCAGCATCGGCGTGGCCCAGGGCTACAAGACGTATTTCCTGCAAGACCACGACGGACAGATGCGCCACACCCATTCGGTCGCGGCCGGGCTCGACTACGTCGGCGTCTCTCCCATCCTGGCGCACTACAAGGACACGGGGCGTGTGCGCTTCGAGTCGGCCACGGACCAGGAGGTCGTCGAGGCTCTTCAGCTCACCGTGCGCCGCGAAGGGCTCATCCCGGCGCTCGAATCGGCGCACGCCTTCGCGGGAGCCTTCCGAGAAGCGCCGCAGATGTCATCGGAACAAGTGATTCTCATCAACCAGAGCGGGCGCGGCGACAAAGACATCTTCACGGTCGCCGATGCGTTCGATGACCCGGGATGGAAAGCATTCATCATTGAAAAGGCGGAGGCCTATCGTGCTGGCTGAGTACATTCGCAAGGAGCGTGAGCGAAAAGACATTCTGCTCATGACGCACATCGTGCTGGGGTATCCGTCCTTCGACGATTCACTGCGGATTGTCGAAGCCATGGTCGAAGGCGGGGTCGAGCTCATGGAGCTGCAGATCCCGTTCTCCGAGCCGATCGCCGACGGCCCGGTGATTCTGCACGCCAACCAGAAAGCGCTCGATGCGGGCTCCACGGTCGACCGCTGCATGGAGATAGCCGAGCAGATCACGAGCCGCTTCGACATCCCCTTTCTGGCGATGACGTATTACAACATCGCTTTCGCGAGAGGGCTGAGGGAGTTCCCGAAGGCGCTCGCGTCCGCGGGCTTGAAGGGCGCCATCATCCCGGACCTCCCTCACGAAGAAGGCGACGCCTTCTTCTCGGACATGCTCGAGATGGGTTTGGAGCCGGTCTTTTTGTTCTCTCCGAACACGAGCGATGCGCGCATGGCTGAAATCGCGAAGCGAGCGCGCGGCCTCCTGTACTGCGTCGCGCGCAAAGGCGTCACGGGCACCCAAACGGACTTCGAGGCTCTCGACAGCTATCTCAGGCGCTGCAAGAAGGCCACGGACCTCCCACTAGCTCTCGGCTTCGGCGTCCAAGACCGAGAGGACGTCGCTGCCCTCGTAGGCAAGGTGGACATCGCCATCGTCGGCTCCCAAGCCATTCGTGTCCTGGACGATGAGGGCGTCCAGGCGATCAAGCCCTTCGTCCAGAGCCTGAGGTCGAGCTGAGCGAATTCAGCGTCCGCAGGCGCAAAGCAGCCGAGTCCATCTCCCAGATGCGCCAAGAATCTGGACGCTGAACACTTTGGATGACGAACGCGTGATCGCGGCGTTGTGATGCGGTAGAACCTGTCCCCTATGCGTGAGTTCGACATCGTGTTGTGGGGTGCGAGCGGTTTTACAGGGCAGCTCGTCGCCGAATATCTGGTCCGAAATTACATCCGGCGCGATTCGGGGAAGACGGATTTGCGCCTGGCATTGGCGGGCCGAAACGAAGCGAAGCTGCGTGGAGTCGCCGAGGCGGTTGGCGCACCGCAACTTCCCCTGTTGCTCGGAGATAGCCTCGACGCGAAGTCGCTCGAAGCCATCTGCGCACGAACGAAGGTCGTCATCAGCACGGTCGGCCCCTACGCCAAGTACGGCGCCGAGCTGGTCGGTGCCGCGGTGCGGAACCGGACGCACTACTGTGACCTGACGGGCGAGACTCCGTTCATTCGCGCGATGATCGATGCGCACCACGAGGCGGCACGCAAATCGGGGGCACGCATCGTGCACTGCTGCGGCTACGACTCGATCCCTTCGGACCTCGGTACGCTGATGGTCCAGGAAGCGATGAACACGCAGCACAGACACTACGCCTCCCAGGTAAAGCTCTGCGTCGGAAAGACAAAGGGGGGCCTCAGCGGGGGCACACTGGCGAGCCTGCTCAACGTCGTCGACGAGGCGAAGCACGACCCGTCGCTACGCAAGATTCTCGGCAACCCCTACGCCCTCAACCCGGCCGGCATCGGCGGTCCGGACGGTAGCGACCAAATTGGCATTCGCTTCGACGCGGACCTGGACCAGTGGACCGGCCCTTTTTTGATGGCTGCGATCAACACGCGAGTCGTTCGCCGCAGCCACGCGCTCATGGGACTCCCCTGGGGCAAGAGCTTTCGCTACTCCGAAGTCATGGGCACCGGCCCCGGCCCTCTGGGCTTCGCGAGAGCTGCAGCGATGACCGGCGGCATCGGCGCCTTCATGGGCTTAATGGCCCTACCGGTCAGCCGCCCCCTCATCGAAGCGCGCCTTCCGTCTCCGGGAGAAGGGCCCAGCAAGGCGCAACGGGACAACGGCTACTTCGAAACCCATCTGCTAGCGATGGGAGACGAGCACCTGGTCCGCGGACTCGTCGCCGACCAGCAAGACCCGGGCTATGGATCCACGGCACGCATGCTCTCGGAGTCGGCTCTGTGCCTGGCACTCGAGGAAGACGAGCTGACGAGCGAGGGAGGGATCCTGACCCCAGCGACGGCGATGGGCATGCGCCTCGTCGAACGCCTTCGCGCCGCAGGGATGACCTGGGAGATTCTTTCCGCTGACCGTGCTCGCTGAGGCACAGGTCCAAGACGTTCCGAACGAAGAAGCAACTCGGGCTCGAAGAGTCACATTTGGACCATCCAGATGTTGACCGTCGCCGAGCAAGCATCGGTCACTCCCGCGACCCACTACGGCTCGTATTGTTATTGAAACTCGTTTGCGAGAGAAGAGTCGATTTCCCTGCGAAACTGAAGGTACGGCACCTCTTACAACATTCGTAGGATAGACCTCAGGGGCGGCACATGCGACAAGCTCGCCTTGTGAGCGAGGTGATTTCGGATGACACGTAGTTCACTGGCACGATGCAGTTTTGCCAGAGCCGCAATCTTCCTTTGGTTCGGACTTGTACCGACAGAAAAGGTCGGAGCCGAGCAAGCTCACGTCGAAGAGATCAGCTTCGATCAGGCGCTCGCCCTCGGGAAGGAGACGCCGGCGGTCTCGGAGCCCCAGGATATGCTGCAGGCCCGCGAAGACGGGGATCGGAAGATGCGGGGGACCGCGGAGGCCACCACCCTCAGCTTCATGCCAGGTGCCTTGGTTTGGCCACGCGAGGGCAAGGGATTCGAAATGCAGGCGAACATCACCCAGGGATGGAGCCTCGGCGATCTAGGCGGCGCCCGTCGGGACTCGGCCAAAAAAGAGCGAGCAGCGCTCGCCGCTACGGTGCGTGCACGTGCCCTGCGTGCGCGACTCGAGGCCGCTCGCCGGTGGATCGACCTGGCAAGCCTCGCCCTCGTCATCGAAGCCTGTGATGCACGGATCGCAGCAGCGGAGGAAATGCTCGAACGTCGGAAACGCGCTCTTTCGACCGGCGTTGGAACCGTTCAGCCCCTGATCGAGTCTCGCGCCAACCTGGCGCAACTGCGGCACCAGCGGCTCGGTCTCGAGGGGGATGAGTTTGCCGCTGCCATCCAACTCTCGGTCGCCGTCGGGCGAGAGCCAACGCAGGGGCGGCTCCAAACCGCCGGCAATTTGCCAGAGCCGTTGTTGCCCGACGAAGCCGAGATTCGCAAGCGGATCGAAGACATCGACGCGGCCCCAGACGTCGTCGTGGAGCGGCTCCACGAAACAGCCGCGCGCGCGCGTGCGATCGAAGCGTCCGCGCAATACGCGCCCGTGCTGACTCTGGGCGCGCAGGGTGAACGAGGTGCGCTCGGAAGCTGGGTCGTCTACGGGGTGACCGGCCTCAGCTACCGCGGACCAGGGCAGAGTCGGCGCCTCACCTCGGTCGCCGAGGCGAGTGCTGCAGGAGCCACCGCCAACACCGCCGCCGCCAAGCTGAACGCCCGCGCAGAACTCGAGGATGCGCTGCACGAACTGAAACACACGGCCACTGTGAGGGAGCTCTTGGAGCAAGACACGCTCCCTGCGCTTCGCCAGCTTGTCGACAGCCGGACGCGAGCGGTGAAGCTCGGCGAAGAGCCGTACTTCGCTCTGCTCGAAGCCCGCGACCGCGAGCTTGCCGCGGTCGAAGCCGCGCATCGAGCCCGCGGCGCACATGCTTGGGCTCGGGTCCACATGTGGCTCCTACTCGCGGAGCTCGCCCAGCCAAGGTCTGAACCGTGAAGCCCACGCTAATCACCGTCCTCGCGCTCACCGTCGCCGCATGCGCTGCCGAGTCTGCTCCAGCCGAGGGAGAGGTCCCTCCTCCAGCCGCGAGCGCGTCCTCGCGGTTCGTTTCGCTTCGACGGCCCGAGGATAGCTCGATCCTCGAGGCGCCGGCGATCGTCCGGGCATCCGCCGCAGCGTCTGCTGAGGTCACACCGCCTGCTTCTCTTCGCATAGCCCGCGTGCACGTGCAGGTCGGCGAAACAGTGTCCGCAGGGGACGCGATCGTTGATGTCTATGCGCCCGAGGTGCTCGACGCAGCCGCCGCATACCTATCCACGGAGTCCCGTGTCCGCAGCCACGAGCAGCGGGCGGACCAGCTGGAGGCGCTGCTCGGCGAAGGCCTGGTTGGACGCGCAGAGGTGTTCGAGCAACGAGCCAAAGCCGCCGAGCTGCGCGCAGAGCGCCTCAGGGCGACCGCCATTCTGCGTTCCTCCGGAGTCGAGCCAAAGGACGCCTCGGCGCTGCTCGACCGCGGCGTCGTGACGCTGCACTCACCAGTGAAGGGCATCGTCACCGAACTTCCGGCACGCATAGGTCGCAGCTACCAGCCGGGCGCCGCCCCGATCGCACGCGTGCTGGGAGAAGGAGCGGCGCGCGTCGAGGTGCGAACCAGCAAACGCTGGCCAAAGGCCAAGTCGGTGGTTTTTGAGGGCGGCGACGGGCAGAAGATCGAGCTCAATCCAAGCCCCGTCGCGTCCGTCGTGGTTCCGTCGGACGGCACGGTCCTGACCTGGTTCGAGCCCTTGGAAGCAATCTCCTCCCCGGATGGGCTGCTCGGAACGGCGCGAATCTCGGCGTCCGTCGACCTGTGGGAGGTCCCGGCGGGCGCGATCGGTCAGAAAGGCGACAAGACAGTGGTCATGCGTCGACGAGGCGACGAGATCGAGCCAGTCGAGGTCGAAATCGTCGCGGCGTCGGGCGCGTCGGCCCTCGTGCGTGGACCGTTCGAAGCGGCAGATCTCGTCGCCAGCGAATTTCCTCGCGGCGACGCTCATGTGAGCGAACCGTGATCGAGACCGTCGTTCGCTGGTCTGTACGCAACGCGCGCCTCGTCGTCGTGCTGGTCCTCGTTTTCGCAGCGATCGGCGTCGCTGCCGGGTCACGCCTGCGCTTTGATGCGCTGCCGGATGTAACAGGAAGGCAAGTCGTCGTGCTCACGCGGGCGCAAGGCCTCACGCCGGAGGAAGTCGAACGCTTGGTGACCCGACCGGTCGAGATGGCGCTCGGTGGTCTTCCAAGCTCGAAGAGTCAGCGGAGCATCTCGCGCTATGGGCTTTCCTCGGTCACGGTCGTCTTTGAAGACGGCATGGACATCCTCAGGGCGCGGCAGCTCGTCCAAGAGCGCTTGCTCGGTGTGATGGGGAGCATGCCACCGGGGGTTGATGCGCCGGAGCTCGGCCCGCTGACGGGTGGCCTCGGAGAGATCTACCAGTTCACCGTGAGCTCGCCCACCCGCTCTTCGTCCGAGCTCCTGGAGCTCGTCCGCTTTCGTGTCACTCCCATACTTCGCTCCGTCCCAGGGGTCGTCGAGGTCAACTCATGGGGTGGCGAGCGTCGCACCATGGATGTCGTGGGGGATCCCAAGCGCATGTCGCGCTATCGCGTCACTTTGGCCAATCTGACCGAAGCGGTCCGCAGGGGCACGGGCTATGCGGCCGGCGCGACCTTGGAGTCCGGAGATGCGGGGGTCTTGTTGCGCGGCGTAGCGTGGCCGGAGCGTGCTTCGGACCTTGCGGGCGCGGTGGTCGTGAGCCGGGACGCTGAGCTTCCAATCCGGATCGGCGACGTGGCCGACGTGATGGAGGGGGGCGTACCCCGCATCGGCGCTGCGACCACCGACGGTCGCGGCGAAGCCGTCTACGTGATGGTGCAGATGCTGCTCGAAGACAATGCGCTCGAGGTGCTCGACGGCGTCGAGGCCCAGATGGACAACGTCGACAAGGCGCTGCCGGCGGACGTGAGCGTGCAGTTGGTATACGACCGGAGTGAGCTCGTCCACGCGACGCTCCGAACTGTGTTCACCAACCTGCTCGAGGGCGGTTTGCTGGTCGTTGGCGTTCTTTTCGTCCTGCTGGGGAGCTTTCGCGCTGGCGCCCTCGTCGCCTCCGTGATCCCGTTGTCGATGCTCGGCGCCGCGATCGGAATGGTGGCGCTCGAGGTCCCTGGAAACTTGATGAGCTTGGGCGCGCTCGATTTCGGGCTTCTGGTCGATGGTGCAGTCGTCATGGTCGAAGCCATTTTTCACGCGACCCACGAGCGCAAGGGACGAATCGCCGATCAGATCGAGAGCACCACGACAAAGATGGCAAGGCCCGTGTTCTACGCGGTGCTAATCATCATTCTCGTCTACGTCCCGATACTCAGCCTCGCCGGCGTCGAGGGTAAAATGTTTCGGCCAATGGCACTCACTGTCCTGCTGGCCTTGATCAGCGCATTGATCCTCTCGCTCACCTATGTCCCGGCGATGGCGAGATTGGTTCTACGCGAAAGAGACGTCCCGGACCGGCCTCCTTTCGTCGTTCGATGGCTGTCGGCCAAGTACGAGCCCGCTCTCGAGAACGCCATCGCGCATCCTCTTCCCGTGGTCGTCACGGCCCTAGGCCTACTCGCAGTTGCAATGACACTCGCGGCCCTCGCGGGGACGGCCTTCGTGCCTCAGCTCGACGAGGGCGACTTGGTCGTGCAGACGCTACGGGACCCGGACATTCGGGTCGAGAGCGCAATCCGTGACAGCACCGAGATGGAGTCCGCGATCCTTCGTGCCGTGCCCGAAGTCCGCCACATCGCATCTCGCATCGGCAGCCCCGAGGTCGCGACCGACATCATGGGACTCGAGCAGGCCGACGTCTTCATAGACCTCGCGCCACGTTCGGAATGGCGCGAGGACTTGACCAAGGCGCGCATCATCGACGAGATCGGTCGCGCCATCGCAAGCGTCGCGCCCGCCGAAGAAGTCGCATTCACCCAGCCGATCCAGATGCGGTTCAATGAGCTCGTCGGAGGGAGCGTCACCGACGTGTCACTGAGCGTCTTCGGAGAGAACCTTGCCGTGCTGCAAACCTACGCCGATGCGGTCGTCCAGGTCTTCTCCAAGGTCGAAGGCGCGGAGGACGTTCGGGTCCTGGCACCGCCATCGGTCGCACTGCTCGAGGTCCGGCCCCGACCGCTCGACGCCAGCCGGTTTGGCTTCCGCTCCGAGGACATACTCGACCACGTTCGAGCTGCGCGCGCCGGGATCGTTTCAGGAACGACTTACGACGGTCCGGTGCAGATCCCGATCCGGGTTCGCCTAAGCCCGAATTCCAACGCTCTGTCCTTCGAGAACTCTTTCATGCCGACAGGCGATGGCGCCTTGGTCGCACTATCGCGAGTCGCCGACGTCTCCCACGCGCGCGGGCCCGCGCTCGTGAATCACGAGATGGCCCAGCGACGCATCGTCTTGGGCTTCAACGTGCGAGACAGAGACCTCGGCTCCGTCGTTCGCGACGCCGAAGCCATGCTCCGAGGCCCGGGCCTGCAAGCACCCGAGGGCGCATTACTGGTCTGGGGCGGCCAATACCAAAGCCTGCAGAGCGCCAAGAAACGGCTGAACCTCATCATCCCAGCCGTCGTCCTCGTGATGCTTCTCCTGCTGCTCACGCTGTTTCGACGATGGTCTCCGGCGCTCATGATCTTGCTCAATGTCCCCTTCGCGGCCGTGGGGGGCATGATTGCGCTCTACGTCCGCGGCCTCCCGATTTCGGTCTCGGCGATGATCGGATTCATTGCGCTCAGCGGTATCGCCGTGCTCAACGGTGTCGTGTTCGTGACGGCCCTGATGAACGAGCTCGATGCAGACGCGGACGTGACCGAGGCCGTACGGCGCGCGGCGCGTTCGAGGCTACGGCCCGTGTTGATGACGGCCCTCGTCGCGGCGCTCGGTTTCGTCCCCATGATGCTGGCAACGGGGGTGGGCGCCGAGGTTCAGCGGCCCCTCGCCACGGTGGTCGTGAGCGGTCTCATCACGAGCACGGTACTCACGCTCGGCATCCTTCCAGCCATCGTGCCACCGCTCCTTCGGCGTTCGGCCAGTCGCTCGAAAGCATGAGGTCATCGGACGCTCCCTGACACTCCCTGACACTTCTGGGGCTTGCCCAAAGGACGGCTAGGGCTACTGCCAGAAGACGGCTAGCCAGACGGTCGGCTCGTCCGGACTGGTCCATTCGACCCGATGGCGCAGATGCGCGGGCAACAAGAGCGCGTCCCCCGGACCCAGCTCCTTCGCATCGTCCTCGCCCTCACAGCGCACGACTGCACGACCGCTCAGCACGACGACCCACTCGTTCTCGTCCTGGTCATACCAAAAGCCAGGGGGCGAAGCCTGGCCGGTCGAGACGATTCGCTCGATGCGCAGCCCGTCGGAACGGACCAGCGCGTCGACCCGCTCTTCGGACAGTTGCTCAGGAAGGCGGTCGAGTAGTCGATGAAGCTCCATGCCTTGCTGCCACGCAGGCGCTCAGGACTTCTGTCCGGCGAATTGATCCGCCTTGTCCTTGAAGAGCACGTTGAAGGTAGTCAGCGAGCCATAGCAGCCGGTGATGTACTGCTGAAGCTGCACCTTATCTTCGTGCGACAGGCCCTTGTGCCCGTTGATCTTCTGCTCCAGCACCCGGAGCTTGTCGCGCACCATGACGATCTTCTTGAAGAAGACGTCCAGTGGAATCCGCTTCTCCTGGGTGCCCTCTTTTCCCGGAATGAGCACGAGCTCGCCTTCGTTCCATCGGTCTCCCATCTCGACGGATCGGACCCCGAGCTCGTCGAGCAGGACTTCGCGCAGGACTTGTCGAAACGTGTCTTGATCCATGTCGATACCAATCTCCTGGGGGATGGAAGGACGCGGCGCTGGCGCCGGCTCATCTCGATACCGGCGAGGTGCCCCCACGGCCGGCTTGCGCTTGAGCGCCTGGGTCCATGGGGTGTCCTTGGATTTGTGCGACGAGCAAGTGGCGCTGTCCCGGACCGGCCAGCGCAATATCCCGAGCCGGCAATCTCCGACCATGGACCCATCCGGTTCGGTGCGTTTGGGTACATACCAACCGCAAGTGCCGCAGCGGCCTGAGAGATCAGCGCTCATCGCGAGCCGGACCATACACAAATCCGGCCGATTAGGCACGCCCTCAGCATGAGTCTTGCCAGAGCTTTCGTTCCCTGGGCACCATGAGAGGGATGCTTTGGACGCGCTGGGCGGAAGGGCGCCTGTGGTTTGGGATCCTCCTGTTGCTTGCTCTGACGAGCCCGGCAGGGGCCGACAGCATTCAGGGGAGCACCGAGGCCTCCGTCAGCAACCTGCTGAAGGCCTCCGTCGACCGCTACGGGCTGGTGATCGAGCTCGAGATCGATGCGGACGAGGCCAAAGCCGCCCTGCCCCGTTTGGTCCGCCGCACGACCAAGGCCGAGGCCCTGCCGACGGCGACCCCAAAGCGCTCTGAGCTTCGCGTCGAGGCGGACGGCAAGGCGCTGTCTGGCTGGGTCGAGGTCTTCGTCAAGCGCAAGCGCGTCGACCGCGACTCGATCACAGGAAAGCCCCTGGACCGGCCGCGTGAAGACGACCTGCTCTTTGTCCGCCTGCGCTACCCGTTCCCCTCTCGGCCCGATGAGCTACGGCTGAGCCCGCCGATGGACGCTTCGGGGCAGCCCCGTATCTCGCTTGCGTTCGTCGCATTTCACGACGGCGTGCCGGTGAATGAGCTCAGCTCGCTGAAGGGCCCGGAGACCCTGCAGCTGAACTGGAGCAACCCGTTCCATTCGCGTTTTTCGCGGCCGTCGCTCGGGCGACAGCACGAAGCCCCGGTCAACGTTTTCATGTACGTCGAGCCTCACGAAGTGCGCGCCGAGGTGCTTGGGCCGGTCACGGACTTCGCACCGTTTCTGGACCTGCAGCTCGACCCGGACGAAGAGATCCCTGCCGAAGCACGTGAGGAGATGCTCGCGAAGGTCGCCTGGCTGTTGGAGAAGAATATCGCGATCGAGGTCGACGGGACCAAGCCCGATCCACAGCTGGACCGGATCCACTTCATCCGCAGGGACGTGCACGCCGCCAATCTGGTCACGCCGGAGGAGCGAATCCTCACGAAGAACGCGACGGTCGCCGCGATTTTCGTCTATCCCGTGCTCGGTCTGCCCAAGGACGTGCGACTGCGCTGGGAGCTTTTCGGGGCACATCTGCCGAAGGTTTCGGCCTCGGCCACCGACGAGCACGAGGCCACGCTGCACCTGTTGACGGGCGGGCACAGAGAGTTGCACTGGGTCAACGGAGATGGCCGCACGGCGGGTCCCGCCCGAGTTGACGTGAGGGCCCCGCAGTCCCGATTGCGCGTGCCAGTGCTGCTCGCCTTGGGCGGCCTGCTCGCCTTGGCCTTAGCCGTGATGGCCATTCGGCGGCGCAGCGGATGGCTGGCGCTGGCTGCCTTTGCCCTCTTCGCCCTTGGCTGGACGGCTCGCTCGCAAGCAACCTACACAGTGGCGCTCTCCCCGCAGCTCAGAAGCCCGAGCGGGGCCGAAGCCAGCCCTACGATCGAAGCCCTCTTGTACAACGTCTATCGAGCCATGGACGGCGCTCAGGACAGCGGGGCGTACGGAAGGCTCAGCGCCAGCGTCTCGCAGGAAATCGTCGAATCGCTCTACCGGGAAATCGCGCCGACTCTGCAGCTGAGCGACCATCACAGCTCGCGCCTGCGCATTCACGAGGTCGAGATGACCGACGTGCGACCCGTGGACGCCCCCGGCGAATCGGACATCAGCTACCGGTGCAAGTGGAAGAGCCGTGGCTCGGTCGGCCACTGGGGCCATCTCCACCAAAGGAGCACTGCACACGACGCAGTCATCACTCTCGCACCCGAGCAGGGCATCTGGAAGATCGCGCGACTGGATATCCTCAGCTCCGAGCCGCTGCCCTAGCGCGCCGTTCGGCTCCCCTCAGAAGCCTTCGGCCGCCCAGCTTCGGAAAGGGCGGGCGACGAGGTTCGCGTTGAAATAGCGGGGGTCCCCAGTCACCTCCCGGCCGAGCCAGGGCGGCGCCTCGAAGGCCTCGTTCTCTGAACGAAGCTCGATCTCCGCGATGATCAGGCCGGCGTTGTCTCCCTCGAACACATCGATCTCCCAGACGTGACCCGCGACCGTCAGCCTGTGACGACGTTTCTCGATGAGCGGTCGTTCGCAGAGCGCGTCGAGCATCTGCCGCGCATCGTCGACGGGAATCTCGTATTCGAACTCCGGGCGGCGCAGGCCCACCGCGACCCCTTTCACGGTGATCCATGCCTGGTTTCCCGCAACCCGCACCCTCACCGTGCGCTCGGGGACCGTCGACAGAAAACCTTGCCGGTAATCCATGGCCTGAGACCCCTGTCGCCAGCCATCTCCCACGACCAGGAACTTCCGCTCCAACTCTTCGCCCATGGCTCGAGTCTAGCCCAGTTCGCACGGGCGCGAGGGGCTTCGGACACGGTCCTCCGAGCGCAGACTCCGGGCTCAGTCCCCCAAGCCTGCGATCGAGGGAACTAGCGGGCCCGGCTCGAAACGGGCGAGCCGTTTGATGGCCGTCTGGGCCGCGTGGTAGCCACACATGCCGTGAACGCCGCCGCCCGGTGGCGTCGACGCCGAGCAGATCAGCACGCGCGGGTTGGGGGTCGTGTACGGGTCGAGGCGAGCTACGGGTCGAGTGAACAATTGCGTCGCGCTGGCCTCGCCCCCTGTGATCGCCCCACCGACAAAGTTCGGATTGTACGCCGCGAAGTCCTCCGCACGCATGACGTGCCGGGCCAGGATCCGCTCCTTGAAGCCCGGTGCGAAGCGCTCGACCTGGTTCTCGATGGCCTCGCTCATGTCGACGGTAGAGCCCGCCGGCACGTGACAGTATGCATAGCCGGTGTGCTGCCCCTGTGGCGCGCGGCTCGGGTCGAACTGACTCTGCTGACAGAGGAGAACGAAGGGGCGCGCCGGGTGCTCTCCACGGAACATTGCCGCCTCGCCCGCAGCAATCTCTTCGAGAGTGCCCCCGAGATGCACGGTCGATGCCTGTAGACAGCTTTCGTCTTTCCAAGGAATCGGCCCGTTCAGCGCCCAGTCCAGCTTGAAAGCGCCCGGCCCGTACCGGTAACGCCGCAAACGCTCCAGATAACGAAATGGCAAGACCGGCCCGGCAATATTCGCGAGCTGATGAGGGTCGGTGTCGAACAGGTACAGACGCGCTGCCGGCAGATCCCCGTGGCACTTCACGCGCACCCCGATCCGGGTCTGGCCACCGAGCTCGCGCAGCAAGCTGGACAGCGCGCGATGAATGGCCTGCGAACCGCCGGCCGCGACGGGCCAGGGCTCGATGTGGCCCGCGATGCTGAACATCATGCCGAGGGCCGCCGTGAACACGCGGTCGAGCGGCAGGATACTATGCGCCGAGCAGCCAGCGAACAGGGCCTTGGCGCGTCCGGTGAAACGCAGCGACGCAAAGCTGCTGGCCGGCCAGATCGCGTTCAGACCGAAGCGCATCAAGGTCACTGGGTGACGGGGCCAGCCGAGCGGCCCGAGGGTGTCCTGCACAAAGCCGTGCGGGTCTCGCAAGAACGGCTCGACGAGCTTCCGGTACGAGGGGCCATCCATGCCCAGACCGTCACAGGTCTCGTCGAGCGAAGGCCAGAGCATGACCGCAGGCTCGTCGTCGAGCGGGTGAGCCACCGAAGCCGGCGGGGCAATCCAGCGTAGGCCATGCGACTCGAGCGGGAGGGAACGAAAGAACGGCGAAAGAATCCCCATGGTGTGCACGGCCGAGCACACATCATGCTGAAAGCCGGGCAGCGTCAGCTCCGCCGTGCGCGTGCCACCGCCGAGTTCGTCGCTCGATTCCAGCACCAGCACCGATGCCCCCGCCTGCGCGAGAGCGACCGCAGCGGACAGCCCATTCGGACCCGAGCCCACCACGACGGCATCGTAGGTTTCGCGATGCTCAGTCATGCGCCTCGGACCCGTTCGCTCCGAAGAATCGCTCGAGCTTGCTGTGCAGTTCTTTGAGGTGCTGGCGACTGTGCGCGCGCTGCGTCGGCGTCAGGAGGCTATCGATGTAGAGGAGCGTGGCGCGGCTCTGCGCGTCTCGTTCCTCTGCGGAGCGCGCCTGGGGCCCCCAGTCGTCCCGTCTCTTCCATGCGTCCCAGAGCGCGCTGCGCACCACGGTCGGTCCGGGATGGCTCCGCAGCACCGCGGCAAGCTCTGCGATGATTTTCTCCTCGGCGCGCAGTCGCAGCTCGGTCTCGTCCGGCAGTCGGCTGAGGTGCGCCCGAAGCGCGCGCTCCTGTTCCTTCGACAGGTCACCGGTCCAGTCCTCGATCGACTCCAGGAATGCGTCCTGCCGTTGCTCGAGGCGCTTGTTGGGCGAGCGCTCGATGTCGTCTCGAATCTCCTCGAACCGCTCCGCGAAGCGGTTTTCCGCGTGCGCGATCTGAGCGTCGTTCATGGACGCCAAGATCGGCGAGGCCTCGTCGATGACGCGCCCGACCACCATGTCCGCAATGGCGTCGAATTCGCGCTCGATCTCGAGGAGCTCGACCTCCGTCAGCCCCGAGGCAATCGCCGCGTCCACCGTTTGGACCAGCGCCGTCAGCGGGCGGTCCAGAGCGACGGGGGCCTCTGCCAGCAGACGATCGACCGATTCTCGGGTCCGTGCCTGCTGCGCCTCGTCCAGGCCGAACTGGTCGGCGAGCCGACGCGTGACGATACGCGCGGCGAAGCTCTGCAGCACACCCGAGCAGCCCAACAGGAAACACATGCTCAGGACCAGGGCCGCTGCGAGACGTCGCATCGCCATCACGAACTCGAGTCTGGGGCAGTCCCCGCAAAACAGCAATCGTCTCGAGTCCCGCTCGTAGGCCCGTCGTGTGAGTTTTTGAACACTTCGCACCTGACCTCCGGTCCAGCTCCGGATAGGATGCGTGCCCATGAAGTTGCTGGAGCCGACTCTCCCCGATTTCGACCTCGCGACCTATCGCTCCAAGCCCTACCCGGAACGCCTGAAGATGGCTTGCCAATCCTGGGTCCTGCAGGGCTACGGCACCCCGTTCGTCATCTACGTGTTCTACCTGCTGAAGGTCGCATTCTACATCTGGGCCTGGACGGCGTTCTGCAAGCTTTCGCCGGGCATCGAGGGCTTTCGAAACATCTCCGACTGGTGGTACACGCCCGTGGCCTTCCAGAAGGCGGTCCTTTGGAGCATGGCCTTCGAGGTGCTCGGCCTGGGCTGTGCGAGCGGACCGCTGACGGGGCGATACAATCCACCCATCGGGGGCTTCTTGCACCTTCTGCGTCCGGGCACCATCAAGCTCCCCGTCTGGCCCGGGATCCCCCTGCTCGGCAGCTCCAAGCGCAGCTGGCTCGATGTCAGCCTCTATGCGGGACTCTGCTTTTTCTTGTTCAAGGCCCTGCTCTCACCCACGCTCGAGCTCTCGTCCTTCCTGCCGATCGTGATCCTGCTGCCCATCCTCGGGTTGTCGGATCAGACGATCTTCTTGATGGCGCGCAGCGAGCACTACTACACGGCGCTCGTCTGCTTCCTCTTTGCTGGAGACTGGCTGCCAGCCAGCAAGCTGCTGTGGCTGGGCATTTGGATGTGGGCAGCCATTTCGAAGTTCAACCGTCACTTCGCCTCGGTCATTTCGGTCATGCAGGCCAACAGCCCACTCACCGAGGTCTTACCCGGCTTCCGAAAGGCGATGGTCCGCAATTTTCCCGAGGACCTTCGCCCTTCGAAGCTCGCCGAGCGGATGGCGCATTTCGGCGCGTTTGTCGAAATCACGTTCCCGCTGGTGCTGGTCTTCAGTGACGGCGGGACCAGCACTACGGTCGCCCTCACGGTGATGCTCCTCTTCCACCTGTTCATCACGAGCAGCATTCCGATGGGCGTTCCCATCGAGTGGAACTTCATGATGGTCTACGGCGCTTTCGTTCTGTTCGGGCACCACGCCGCGGTGAGCGCCTTCGACATCCACTCTCCGGTGCTGATCGCCTACCTGTTCTTCGCGCTCTTCTTGGTGCCGCTGATCGGCAACCTGTTCCCGAGCAAGGTCTCGTTTCTGCTTTCCATGCGTTACTACGCGGGCAACTGGGCCTACAGCGCCTGGCTGTTCAAGGGACAGAGCAGCAAGAAGCTCGACGCGCACATCAAGAAGAGCTCACCGACGATTCGCACACAGCTGGAGGGCTTCTACGAGGACGAAGAGACCCCGGAGCTGATCATGTCCAGGCTGCCAGCCTTTCGCGCCATGCACCTGCAAGGACGGGTCCTCTCGGAGCTCCTCCCCAAAGCCGTAGACGACATGGAGCAGTACGAATACGCCGACGGCGAAGTGATCGCCGGCATCGTGCTCGGTTGGAACTTCGGCGACGGCCACCTGCACGACTTACAGCTGCTGCAAACCGTGCAGCAGGAGTGTCAGTTCCAGCCGGGGGAGCTTCGCTGCATCTTCGTCGAATCACAGCCGCTCATCCGGCAATCCCTTCACTGGACGATCGCGGACGCCGTCGATGGCGTCATCGAGGAAGGGGAAACCTGGGTCAAAGACATGCTTCCTCTGCAGCCCTGGGGAAAGTCGACGCGCTGAGGGAGCCTGAACGATGGCCAGGGTCCTAGCGCTGGACGAGGCGGGCCTGCGGCAGGCCGTCGCGGCCCTCCGTCGTGGACAGGCCGTGTTCTTGCCCAACGCGGACCCCTGCTATGTCGTGGCGGCCAGCTCGGCCGCGGCCGTCAATGAAGCCAAGCGCCGCCCGCGCGAGCAGGCCGTCGGCTCCTGGCGACCCGATCCGCGAAGCCTCTTGCAATCCACAGCGCTGAGCGAGACGGTCCGACGCCGGGTCGGACACTGCTTGCAGGTCGAGGGCCTGACGGTGCTCGTGCCCGTGGGCGACCCGGAGAAGCTCGATCCTAGGCTCGAGGCTTCTTGCGCGGGGGGCTCGGTGCTCCTTTACTCCGCGCACCTGCGGCAGATCCGGCCCATCCTGGACGCCCTCCCCTGGCTCTATACGAGCAGCGGCAACCGCACGGGGGCCGCCCCCGTCCACAGCCTGGAGGAGCTACTCGAAGCCTACCGCGACGACGATGAGGACCTGATCGCAATCGACGGGGACGCGCTGGAGCGCGGTCCGGGCCCACACGCCTCGACGACGATGCTTCGGTTTCACACCGACGGAGACTTCGAAATCGTCCGGCCCGGTATCCAAGACCAGCGCATGCGCCCAAGCGTCGACGACGTCGACGGAGGCCTCGCTCGGTATCGGGCCGCCTTGGAAGCACGCCTGCGCGCCCTCGGCTGACTGCCCTCGAGCGGCGCAGATGATAGCCTGAGCCCAGGATGGCCGACCCGCTTCACAAATGTTTCTCCGAAGCCCGCATCAACGGGCTGCAGCTGCGCAACCGCCTGCTGAAGGCGGCCACCTTCGAAGGAAAGACCCCTGGCGGAGTTCCGGGCGAGGCGCTCCGCCGATTTCACGAGCGAATCGGCCAGGGCGGCGTCGCGATGACCAACATCGGCTACTGCTCGGCCGAGTCGGACGGACGCATCCACGAAAACATGCTCTACATGCACGAAGGTATCCGCAGCGAGCTCGCAAACCTCATCCGCAGCGTGCACCGCACCGGCGCCAAGGTCTGCGGTCAGCTCGGGCACTGCGGAAGCTTCACCAAGAACCGCGCGTTCAGCGGGAAGCGCCCCCTGGGGCCGTCCGCCGGTTTCAACCCACTCGGCGTGACGTACGGACTCTCACGCGTCGCAGCGATGACGCAGACGCAGATTGCGGAACGCGTCCGAGTCTTCGGCCGCGCCGCGAGCTTCATGAAGTCCGCAGGCTTCGACGCCATCGAGATTCACTTCGGGCACGGCTA
This sequence comes from uncultured delta proteobacterium, assembly GCA_963746475.1. GTDB lineage: Bacteria > Myxococcota_A > Polyangia > Polyangiales > Houyiibacteriaceae > SG8-38. The sequence goes on along the minus strand of CAVVBB010000002.1, from coordinate 400,294 downwards.
CGGTATCAGTCAGTTCATCAGCCCCAAGACCAACAAGCGAACTGACGCATACGGCGGCTCTCTGCGCAACCGCCTGCGCTTCGGGCTCGAGGTCCTGGCGGAGATCCGCGAGGCGGTGGGCAGCGACTACCCGCTGCTCGCTAAGATCAGCATGACCGACGGCGTGCGCGGCGGCGTTCGCTACGAGGACTCCGTGCAGATCGCCAAGTTCCTCGAAGCTGGCGGCATCGACGTGATCGTCTGCAGTGGCGGCACGAGCAGCATGAACCCTATGCTCTTGTTCCGCGGGGACAGCATCATGAAGGGCGTCATCGCCCAAGAGAAGAACCCGCTCATGAAGCTCGGCATCCGCATGGCCGGGCCAATGTTCTTCAAGCAGTACCCCTACGAAGAGCTGTACTTCCTCGAGCACGCCCAGCGCATTCGCGACGCGGTGCAGTGCGGCGTTTGCTACATCGGCGGCGTCTGCACGAGCGAGAGCATCGCCACCCTCATGCGCCGGGGATTCGACTTCATACAGCTCGGCCGCGCCCTTATCTACGACCCGGACATGCCGAAGCAGGCGCAAGCCCGAGTGGACTATCGCAATGGCTGCACCCACTGTAACGAGTGCGCCACGCTCATCGAAGCCGAGGGCGGCATTCACTGCACACTCCGGCCGCAAACCTTCGAGCCCAGCGCGTAGAGCCGCGGTCTACCGACGAAAGAGCCACAAGAGCGCACTGAGAAAGACACTCAAGAGAACCATAGTCGTAATTGGCAGGTAGAGCTTGAAGCCCGGCTTGTCGACGACGATGTCCCCCGGCAGTCGACCGAAGGGCAGCTGGCTCAGCCAGGGCCAGAGCAAGCCCGCAACGACGAGAAGCAAACCGATCGCGATGAGTGCACGCCGCATGCCGCGCCAAGCATAGCTCAGCTCACATCCTTCCCAAGCGCTCCAGTCCGGCGTTGCATCGGCCCTCGCGGCTCAGACTTACTCGGGAGCCACATCGTCGCAGAACGAAGTCCACGAGCACGGGTCACTAGGCGTCGAGCTTCCCCGCGGCTCGGACGCCCTCTTCGACCCGCACCCGGCTGAGCAAGAAGCCCCCGACCACAAACAAAATCGTCAGAGAAAAGATGCCGTCGCGTTCACTGGCGCCGGGGATCAGCTTGGGGGTGAATGCGATCAGCAGCGGTCCGAAGATGGTGGCGAACTTTCCGACCATGTTGAAGAAACCGAAGAACTCGGCGGTTTTGTCCGCAGGCACGAGTCGGGCGTAGAGGGAGCGGGAAAGACTCTGCACACCGCCTTGGACCAGGCCGATGGCGACGGCCAGCACGTAGAAGTCGGTCTCGTCCTCGAGAAAGCGCCATGCGTAGACCAGCGCGACTAGGTAAACGGCGAGGCCGATCAGGATCGCGGGCTTGGCCCCGATTCGCTGGCCCAGGGCGCCAAATCCGAGCGCGGCCGGAAATGCGACGAATTGGGTGAGCAGAAGTGCGGTGATCAGCGCGCTCTGTTCGAGACCGAGGATCCGGTCCCCAAAGAAGACGGCCGTCTTGATGACCGTGTTCACCCCGTCGATGTAGATCCAATAGGCCACGAGAAACAGAAGCAACACCTTCAGGCTGCGGATCTGCTGGAAGGTCTCGGCGAGCTGAGCAAGCCCCTGTCGAACAGCCTGGACGGGGCCGGCTTGCCCAGGCGTCGGCGTCTCTTCGACCCATCTGAGCAGCGGCAGGGTGAACAGTGTCCACCACAGCGACACGCTCAAGAAGGACGCCTTCACGGCAGCTGCGGGCCCCGAGAGTCCGAACCACTCGGGTTTCTGTACCATCATCACGTTGAGCAAGAAGAGAAGCCCGCCGCCGATGTAGCCGGCCGAGTAGCCGAGCGCCGACACCAGGTCGAGCTCATCGTCTTCGGCCACGTCCACGAGCATCGAGTCGTAAAAGACGTTCGCCCCGGAAAAACCGACCGTGCCGAGCCCGTAGAGGAGAAGTCCCATCCACCAGTGGCCAGCGTGCACCCAGGCGAGCGCTCCGGTCATCAGGACGCCGAGGCTCGCGAAGAAGACGAGGAACTTCTTCCGGCTGCCGCCCCGGTCCGCGATGGCGCCCAGGACCGGTGCCGAGACCGCGATCAAGACGCTGGCCGCCGCCAGCGTGAGGTTGAAATAGAACTGGGAGTCTTCCGCGCTGAGATCTTGGGTAATCGCGCTGTAGAAGACCGGAAAGAATCCGGCCATCACCGTCGTCGCAAAGGCCGAGTTGGCCCAGTCGTACAATGCCCAGCCAACGATCGACTTGCGCGCGAGCACCCCTCGCAGACTTGCTGTATCCCCCATGCGCGGACTCTAGCTGAAGGCGTCTTCCGCGGTCTGAAACGCGAGCACGCCGGACGGACCTGGGTCTTCGGACTCTGCCGCCTCGCTTCGGTACAAAATCGCCGGGGGCCGAATGCCCTCCTTCGCGAACGCCCGCATGACTCGAAGATTCACGTCTGTTTCAAAGTCTTTCTCATATTGAGTGTCGAGCACGTAGGCCTTCAGTCGAAGGAGGACGGCGAAGTAGTTCTGTTGAATCACTTGGCTCACCAGCACGACGACGGGTTTGGGAAGGTGAACGTAGCGGCTGCTCAGTGCCGCTTCGTTGACGATGTTCCGCGCGACGCTGATGTTTTGGTCAAGACCGACGTAAAAATCCATGACGACCTGCATGTCCAGGTCGCCGTAGTTTCCGCAGGAGGTCACGTCGGTGAGGAACCTGTTGTTCGGGATGGTGACGGTGTTGTCGTCGAGGGTCCGCAGGCGAACGGAGCGAAGACCGATGGCCGTAATGTCTCCATACTCGCCACCGAAGGAAACCCGATCGCCGACCTGAAACGGTTGGTCGAACATGATGGTCACGCCCGCGATGATCGAAGAGACTAGGTCACGGACGCCGAAGCCCAATGCGACCGCGAAGGTGCCCCCGATGACCGTCAGTAGCCGGTCGTCGATTCGAATGCTGAGGCCGATGACCATCGCGACGGTGGCGAAATAGACGAAGAACTGAACGATCGTCCCGATCTTCTGGAACAGCAAACGTCGCGCCGCGAACTGTTCGCTCAGGCGAGACACGAAGTTGTTCATGAATCGCAGCGCGAGCCAGGCGCCGACGATCACGAAGATGGAGGAGACGACTCCGCTCCAGCGGATCGCGCCGACGACCTGGTCGAAAGCGCTCGCGTCCAGGCTTGGCTGCGCTTGGGCTGAGGCTGGGCTCGTCAAAACAGCGACGAGGAGTGCAATGATTCGGTGGGGCTGACTCAAGCGCATTTCGAAACCTCAGAGCAGCATCAAGTGTTTGCGGCGAAGGATGTTGGTCACGGCGGGATACCAGTCGACGCGGACCTCGAAGAGACGATCCCTCTCCTCGACGTAGCCGTTGATTTCGGCCACTCGCAGGGCATCGGCCACCTCCGCGGGTTCTAAATCGGTGCAGCGAACGATATCGCTGATGCTAGCTCGCTCGAGCTGTAGAATCGTACGCAGGACGAAGTACAAGGCGTTCCGATGTTCCTCGAGCTCGTTGGTGGAAGGCACCTTGGGAATGCGGACCCAGATCTCACTGTCGGGCGGCCGAGTATGGAGCGCGTCGCACCAGAAGTGGAGCGCGACCCCGGCATTGCCGCCTGAGTAGTCGGCGAGAATCCGGCTGAAGTCCGTACGCGTGCGCTCCTCCGTGGGAGTACGTGAATCGGAAAACTGCTGCGGCACGGTCAGTCGATCAAACCTCGGAGAGATACCCGCAGCTCTCGTACGGAACTCGAGGAGCTTGGCGATCTGCTCGGGCTCCCAGGTCTTGAGCTCGATGATCTGGTCGAAGGGCGTGCGTTGCCCGCGAGCGCGACGAAAATAATGCCAAGCCGGAAGGCTGATGGCGACGAGCCAGGAGGTCGCAGGGTGCCCGGCACGCATGAGGCGGATGAGCCCTTCGATGTCTCTGATGCCCCCGATTCTCGGCTTGATCAGTCGGTGTGCATCATCGATGCAGATGACCTTCGGAGCGCGCTCGTGGAGACGCTCTTGTAGCTGCTTTGGAGTGGCCTCCTGTTCCAGCCCCAGCGCCAAGGCGAGTCGAGCCCGGAGCGCATTGAGACCCTCGAGCGGACACTCGACCCCGACGTGCTCGTCTTTTTCGAGGTCGGTCGCCACACGCCTCAAGAAAGTCGTTTTACCGTCTCCGTGCTCGCCGACGACCGCTACGATGGCTGCGTCATCGGATCGGACCAACGCACGCATCGCGTGCACCTGCGCTGACATGTACGCGGTCACGAGCTCGCTGTCCTCGCTAGCCTCTGCAGTCAGCTCCTTGTAGAGCTCGGGCGAAATGGGCTCGATGTTGACATCGGCCCCAGCGCCAGAAACCTGCTTTTCGACTTGTCGCCGCGAGAGGTAGGCCAGAATACTGCGGCCGAGGGTAAGCTCCTTGGCCTTGCCCATAAAAAACGCGTACACGCCATCGATCAGCAAGTACACCCCCGCCACGGCAGCGGCGGGATACTTGAGCAGTCCTTCCTGATGCGTGACCGCCCCGCTCAGGAGCGGACTCGATTCGTGCTTGGCAGCGCGCTCAAAGATGGTGTCGGCCCACCAATACACCAGCACGATGAAAATGGGAATCGCGAGAAACCAGCAGGTGCTGCTGACCCAGGCATAGAGGGTGCCCTTTCCGACGCTCGCGTTCGCGATCGACAGCACGAGCCCTACGAGCACGACCGTGACTCCGACGAGGCGAAGTGAGCGAAAGCGAAGCTTCGACGCGAATTCGCTCGACCGGCCCTGCCGGTCTGCGACGGCGTCAATCAAGCGAATGACGAATGCGCCGACCAGCACCCAGAGCACGAGAATGCGCATGTAGGATATCTCGCGGAAGTCGCCGAGCCGGTTGCCAATCAGCTCGGTCAAGACGCCCAAAAACATTAGCCACTCGAGGGATTTACGAACGCGACGCAGGTACCAGAGCAAGCCGGCCACGGCTCGCGTGAACTCCGTTTGCGGCCTCTTCTGCAGCCAAGCTCTTTGCTGTTTCTCGAGGAAAGCGTCGGCTCTCTTTCGCCACCATCGAAAGACGAGAATCAGTAGAAGGACTTGAAAGAACAATGCGATCAGCGGCCCCGGAGACGACTGAAGGCGCTCCGACAAATCGCTCAGCTGTCTCGGGAGGGCCTGGAGATGATACCTGCCCTCGAGAAGGATCTCATCAACCTCTCGTTTCGCCTGCTGCACGCCCTCCGAACCGAAACTAGAGAGCTCGTTCCGCCGCTTCTGGCTGAGCTGATCGAAAAGACTCAACCGAGAGTTGTTGATCATGACGACGGCATCGCGCAGGGTAGACGTGCGATCCCAGGAAAGCTGTCTCTGCGCGGCGCGGAGCGTCGCCGCTTCCCCGTCCAGCACTAGGCGCAAGCTCCGCAGCGCATCGGCCTCGTCATCCAGCTCCGCGGGGAGCTGGACCTCGTCTTGTTGCGGGGGCTCGGGCACGGCCTGCTCGGGCGAGCCCGTCGAATCTAGGGCGCTCCGAAGCTCGTTTCGTGCGTCGGTCAGATCCCGGACGAGATTGGGGTACATCCGGTCCGCCTCTTGCTGAGTCGCTCGGTCGTCGAGATCGCTTCGCTCGAGCTCTTCGACCTTGCGGTGCCAGCCAAGAGCCGAGTCGAGGACTTGCTCGAGCTCAGCCCGCTGCTGGACGAGCCCCTCAGCGTAACGGGCCTGGCGTTGCTCCACCTCGAGCAGCTCCGCTTTGCGGTTCGCCAGGTGTTTGCGGGCTTCGCCACTCGCCTGCTGCTGCGCTTGTTCGGCCTTACGCGCACTGTCCGCCGCCGCTTGAGCCTGCACTTCCAAAGCCGATTGGGTTTCGAGGCCTCGTTGGCGGTGTTGGGCGAAGAGCTCAGCTTTGGCGTCCTCGTCGAGTGCCAGGAAACGCCGTCGAAGGGCATCCAAGCGGTCGGCCGCGACGCGCAGCTGCAAGTCGAGTCCCGACGGCTCGGTGTCTTCAGGCGCAGGGCTCGTCGGCGACTCCGCAGTGACGAAACCCCGGCGGCGTTCGGCGTCCAGAGCGAGCTCGCCCGTCGCCGACAGATCGATGATCAGCAGTGGCTTGGGGTCCACGCTCGGATCGAGCGTACCCTCCAGAAACGCTTCGAGCTGGTCACCCTGGGCCGTCAGCTCGCCCAGTCGCTGCTGCTTGATCGCCTCCTGATCCGCCTGCGCCTGGGCCCGTTGGCGCCGATGCTCATGGACATCGAGCAACCTTTGCCTCTCAGCGGCCGGCAGGGAAAGAAAATCGAGCTGCGCCTTGGTGAGTGCGTCCCGAGCGGCTTGCTCCGGGTCCTCAGCCTCGCTGGGCTTGGAGCGCTCGTCTTTGAGCCGTTTTGTCGAGCCCGAGCTCGTAGCTCGAGCTTGGTCGAGCTGCTCCAGCAACGACTCGACCTGGAGACTCGCCTCTGGTCTGGAGAGGTCGAGGGCGAACAGCGAATGCGGATCGACCGCGACGTCGAGCCGCTCCGCGATCAAGTCCCGAATCCGCGCCGCCTGCTGTCGCATGGCCTCCGCCGAGGGGCTCTGCGCCGTCCCATCGACGGGCGTGGCCGGCGTGACGGACTCTGACTCGACCGCGCTCGGCTGCGCGATCGCGTCGCCGGACACGGTCCATGCCAGCAGAACGCACAGAAACGGATGGAACAGCTTCAAATCGACACCAGCCCCCCTGAGTCGTGGAACGAGCAAGACACACCGCTCGACACCAGGACGTCGGGGGCAGCTTACCGCACTTGGGCCCGCTCGGTCAGCGCGAACGCGCGCGGGGACCCGGGGCGCGCCCAATGTGTTGGTCATCATTACGGATGACGCCGGTTTCGGCGTCCCCAGCACCTTCGGCGGCGTGATCCCGACGCCGACGCTGGACCGCGTCGCGAACGATGGTCGCTACAACAACATTCACTCCACCGCTCTCTGCTCGCCCACACGCGCCGCGCTGCTCACCGGGCGCAACCATCACTCCGTCGGCTTCGGAGTCATCTCGGAGCAGTCCACGGGCTTCCCCGGCTACAACAGCATCATCACCAGGGACGAGGCCAGCATCGGCCGGGTCCTCAAGGACAACGGCTACGCCACGTCCTGGTTCGGCAAGGACCACAATACTCCGGCCTTCGCGGCCAGCCAGGCAGGACCCTTCGACCAGTGGCCGAGCGGCATGGGCTTCGAGTATTGCTACGGCTTCGTCGGCGGTGACGCCAACCAGTGGGAGCCAAACCTCTTCCGCAACACCACGCAGATCTATCCGTTCGAAGGTAAGCCGGGCTGGAATCTCGTCACGGCCATGGCCGACGACGCCATCGATTGGATGACGCGGATCGAGCAAATCGATCCCAAAAAGCCGTTCTTCATGAAGTACGCCCCAGGCGCCACGCACGCGCCCCATCACCCGACGAAGGAATGGATCGAGACAGTTCCTGCACGTCATCGACGTCATCCCCACCATCCTCGAAGCCTCCGGCATGCACGAAGGTAGATCGCGCACCTTGGGAGGCGTACGGGGTGGCCAATCCCGACTCGCTCAACAATCAGGTGCTCGAGCTCTACGATCTGCGCAAAGACTTCAGTCAAACCGAGAACCTGGCCGACAAGCATCCGGAGAAGGTGAAGGAGCTGAAAGAGATGTTCATCGAGGAGGCGAAGAAGCACCAGGTCTTCCCCATGGACGCCTCGGTGGCCGCCCGTCTCATCGCGCCGCGCCCGAACATCACCACTGGCCGCTCCGAATGAACGCTCGCCTACTACAGCTTCAGCGGTCTTGGCCGTCCCGGTACGGGCACGCTCAAAGTCGATGGCAAGGCCGTGCAGACGATCACGATGAAGCAAACAGTGCCAATGATCCTCCAGTGGGACGAAGCCTTCGACATCGGTTCCGACACATTGACGGGCGTGAACGACGAAGACTACGACCCGCCGTTCACACTCACCGCGAAGCTCGATAAGCTCACGATCAAAGTGGACCGTCCGCAGTTGTCGCCGGAGGACATCAAGGAGCTAGAAGGGGCGATGCACAAAGCCAAGGACTGAACGCGCAGCGTGGCTGGCTCATCGATCGCCTCCGTCGGCCCGAGCATCTCGAGGTCCAACGCGAGCATGGCTCCAGTGGGCACTCCAGACTCGGAGGCCAGCTGCGTCGGTACCTAGACCACGTCCACCGGTCCAGCGCCCTCGCGAACCACGATCGGCTCATCTCCGGTCAGATCGATCACGGTCGACGGTTCCAGTCCGCCCCAACCCGAGTCCACGAACGCGTCCACGTGGTGGAATCGTGCGGCCAGCTCGTCGGGGTCGTTCAGGATCTGGCCCTCGAAGGTTGCCGAGGTCGACACGATGGGGCTCCCGAGCTCCGCTACGAGCGCATGGGCCACTGGGTCACCCGGCACACGAATGCCCACTGTCTTTCGCTTGCGAACGAGAAGCTTCGGAACTTCCCGGGTGGCGTTCAAGATGAAGGTGTAAGGCCCCGGAATGAGCCGCTTCATGATTCGGTAGGCGAAGTCGTCGACAAAGGCATAGCGAGCGATGTCGCTGAGGTCCTGACAGACGAAGCTCAGTGGATGGTCACTCTTGAGCTGCTTGACCTGGTAGATGCGCTCAATCGCACGCTTCTGCTTGATGTCGCAGCCGAGCCCGTAAACCGTCCCCGCGGGATAAACGACGACCCCACCCTTGCGTAGAAGCTCCACCGCCTGCTTGATACGGCGCGGTTGGGGGTGCGTGGGGTGGATCTCGATGCGCTGCATCCCGCCTAGCTATCGACCCCGCCAGGCCCCGTCAAGCTCTGGACTACACAAGGCCCCGGAAATGCGCTAACTAGACGCGCGCAAATGAGCGAACAGCGAGACCCGCGGCCTTTCTTGGTTTTGACCGTCCTTCTAGACGCCTCCGCTCGAGCGGCCGCGATCACGCGTAGCCACGGCGACGCGCTGGAGCGTTCGCTCATGGCGACACAGGGCCAGGACATCGCCGGGCTCGATCTCGTGGAGCTGCCCATCGCCGCGCCCGTGTTCAAAGCCCTCCGAGGACCACTCTCGGTCCCCGAGGACGCGGTCGGCCTTTATGACGTGTTTCCTTTGGCAAGCCACCTCAGCTCGGCGCTTCGCAAGGTCGCGGGCCAGTTCCTGGCGGCCGAGGCTCTGTGGACGATGGAGGAACAAGGCCTGCTTGGCGGAGTCCCCGTCAACGTGAAGCTCAACCTGCCGCAAGGTTGGGACTCCGACCCGAAAAGCGTCCACGAACGCCTGGTCGGCGCGGGCGCCCTGGAGCTCTCTGAAGCAGGCATCGAGACCTACAAGACGGTCAAGTCCGCCTGGGACAGCGCAGCGCTCGCGCGCGCCGGAAGCTGACGCAGCCCACTGTGCCAGGCTCCCAGCTGGCTCGCCGGCCTCTAGCGTCCCGGTCCCAGCGGAGGCCGGAGCTCAATTCAGCGAATAGGGTCGCTCGAGCGCGAAGGCGGCGATCTGCGCCTCGAACTCCGAACCGTCCGGTGTGACCATCAGATAACTGCCGCGCATGCTGCCGCGTTCGGTCTTGAGGGCGGCGCCGCTCGTGTACCGAAAGCTCTCCCCTGGGCGCAGCACCGGCTGCTCACCCACGACCCCGGGCCCTCGGACCTGCTCGACCTGCCCGTTTCCGCTCGTGATCACCCAATGGCGCGAGCGCAGCTGGACGGTCTTGTCGCCTTCGTTCGTGATGGTGATGGTGTAGGCAAAAACGAACCTGCGGGACGCGGGGCGCGACTGTGCCGGCAGATATTCGCTGCTGACCTCTACCTTCACGCCACGGGTCCTGGCACAGGATTGGTTCTTGAGGCTCATCGCGTCATCCTCTTCAGCAAGCGGCGGTGGCTCACCCAGTCCGAGTCCGCGTCCGCAAGCCTCCAGGCGGCCGCTTGGTCTGCCTCGGCCGCATAACCAATGCCAATGCGCGGCCCCGCCGCGACCGCGGTCACAGGCTCGCCCGCTCGAACCTCCAGGTCGCCCGTTCGAAACAAGGCCTGACCACTGAAGCCAGTATCGAGCCCGAGCGCCTGACACACCTTACCGGGTCCGGTCAGCATCACGGGTCCGTCCTTGCCCCCTCTGCGATCGCGGATCAGCGCCTCACCCGCGATCGGCTCGCAAGCGCGAATTAGAACCGCCGCCCCTTCGCCGACGTCGTCGGTGACGAAATTCAGCATCTTGTGAAGGCCGTAGCACAAGTACACGTATGCGTGCCCAGGCGGCCCCCACATCGGCGCGTTGCGCTTGGTGCGTCCGGCCGCGCAGTGATTGGCACTGTCGTTCGGGTGCCGGTACGCCTCCACCTCGGTGACGCGCAGACCGATCTCGCCGCACCAGATCTGCTGTCCGAGCAGAGCGCGTGCGACCTCCAGCGCGTCACGCTGGTAGAAACACTGAGGTAAGAGGGCACCCCTCACGGCGCAAAGCATGACACGGGCTGCTCGCCCGTTCACACCGGCGGGCTAGGCGACATGGAACATCCTTGACGTCGCTGTCGCTCTGCGCGGATCCTCCAGACGACACAGAGCCGGGAGCGATTTATGGGTAAAGGCCTCATTGGATTCGGGATACTGATCCTGCTCATCTTGTTCATCGTCGGTAGCGCCATCGGCAGCTACAACCGACTGGTCAAGTTGGACGAGGGCGTAGACGAGGCCTGGAGCCAGGTCGAAAACACCTATCAGCGCCGCGCTGACCTCATCCCCAACCTGGTCGCCACTGTGAAGGGAGCCGCGGACTTCGAACAGGAAACCCTGACCAAAATCGTGGAAGCCAGAGCCAAGGTCGGTCAGACGAACATCGAAGGGAGCCCGACGGCCCAGCAAATGCAGGAGTTCGAGCAGGCTCAGGCGCAGCTTTCTTCGGCCCTTTCGCGCTTGCTCGTCGTCGTGGAACGCTACCCCGAGCTCAAAGCGACAGACGCCTTCCGTGACCTGCAATCCCAGCTCGAAGGCACGGAGAACCGCATCGCCGTCGAGCGCCGGCGCTACAACGAGGCCACTCGGGCGTACAACGAAGCGCGGCGCAGCTTCCCGACGGTGCTCCTCGCTGGCCTCATGGGCTTCGGGGAAAAGCCATACTTCGAGTCGACAGAGGGCGCGGACGTCCCCCCCAAGGTCGAGTTCTGAGCACGCGGGCCGGCGGTGGCGAGCCGAATCGAAAGCTACTTCTCGGAGTCCGACCGCCACGCCATTCGTGAAGCCACGAGCGCTGCCGAGGCCAAGACGGCTGGCGAGCTCGTCGTCTTCGTCACAGAGCGCTGCGGGTCCTATCGAGAGACGGGCTGGAAGGCCGCGGTCCTCGGAGCTGCCATCGGCGCCCTCGTGGGCGCCGTATCGGTGCACTTCTGGGGAGGCTGGGGCAGGCCCGACAGCCTCTGGATTCTGGTGGCCCTCGAGCTCGGTTTTCTGCTCGGCGGCTTGAGCAGCCTGCTCGAGCCGGTCCGTCGCTGGCTCGCAGGCGATGCGGCCCTCAGCCGGCACGCGGAAGGCCGGGCCACCCTAGCCTTCGTCGAAGAAGAAGTCTTCGCCACCCAGGACCGCACCGGGATCCTCCTGTTCCTGGCCCTGTTCGAGCATCGCGTCGTGGTCCTGGCCGACACAGGCATCCACGATCAGGTCGCCGATGCGATCTGGCACGCTGTGTCGGACGATCTAGCTCGCGGCGTCCGCAGTGGCGCGCCGACCGCGGCGCTCATCCGAGCGATCGACCAATGCGCCACGCTGCTGGTCGAGCACGGCGTGACGGTCGCCGAGGGCGACGAGAACGAGCTCTCCAACGAGCCGAGGTTTCGCCATGAATAGAGCGGCTCTAGGGCTGAGCAGCTTCGTCCTGGCCTCGCTCGCCTGGTTTCTACTGGAGGCCCAGTCGGTCCCCGCCCTGCAAGGACGGGTAAACGACTACGCGGACATGCTGTCCCCGGCTGCCGAAGCCAGAATGGTGAGCACCCTCGAACGGCTCGAAACGGACACAGGCTCTCAGGTCGTAGTCCTCACCATCGACACACTCGGCGAAGAGGCTCTCGAGGATTACAGCATGCGAGTCGCCGAAGCCTGGAAGATAGGCCGAGGCGAGCACGATGACGGCGCAGTCCTTCTAATCGCCGAGGAAGACCGCAAGATGCGTCTGGAGGTCGGCTACGGACTCGAACCCGTCCTGACGGACGCCATGTCGAGACGAATTCTCGACAACGTCATCGCACCGAGTTTCCGCGCGGGCGACTTCGATGGTGGGGTCGAGCGTGCAGTTGGCGCCATCGATGGCCTCGTCCGGGGCACCAGCACCCTGCCCGGCCCCACTCCGGGCGAGCCCATGCAGGACCTGCCGTTCTCACTTTTTGCGATTTTTTGGCTGCTGATCCTTCTTCCACTGGCCGCGTCCGTCGTGCTCACGAAGCCGTTCCGCACTCTGCCCTACTTGTTCGTGATGCCTTTTGCCTTCACCGGTGGTGCGACGCTCGGAGGTCAGCCAACCGGCCTGGGTCTGCTTGTCCTGTGGGCCATCGGCGCGCCGCTGCTCTGGTTGCTGCTCAGCCGTACAGTCCCGCCGCCGCGCCGCGGAGGCCGACGTTCCTGGTCGAGCGATCGTGGATGGTACGGAGGTGGCGGCTTCGGCCGTGGCGGCGGTTTTGGCGGTGGCGGTTTTGGCGGTGGCGGTGGCGGCTTCGGCGGCGGTGGCGCCTCGAGTGGCTGGTAAACCAAGCTAATTTCCTTAGTCGATGCTTGACACTGAGGCCCCCGCGGAACTACGAACTGCTCACCTCAGCGGAAGGGTTTAAGATGGGCAAGTTTGGACGAGTGTTGGTTCTGCTGTGCTGCGCGCTACTGATAGCGACCACGGCCGAAGCGAAAAAGAGAAAGAACAAGGGTCCCGAAAAGGCAAACTGGGGCGAAGTCCCTAACATCGTCATTGTTTGGGGCGATGACGTCGGCATCACTAACATCAGCGCGTATTCGAAGGGCCTGATGGGCTACAAGACGCCGAACATCGACCGGATCGCCCAGGAAGGCGTGATGTTCACTGACTACTACGCCGAGCAGAGCTGTACGGCGGGACGCGCCGCGTTCATTACCGGCCAGAGCGTCTTTCGCACCGGCCTGAGCAAGGTCGGTCTTCCCGGCGCGGAGCAAGGTTTGAAAGCCGGCGATCCGACCATCGCCGAGGTACTCAAGACGCGCGGCTACGCGACCGGACAGTTCGGCAAGAACCACTTCGGTGACCGCAACGAATACCTACCGACGGTGCACGGCTTCGACGAGTTCTACGGCAACCTCTATCACCTCAATGCCGAGGAAGAGCCCGAGCATCCCGACTTCCCGAAGGACCCGGCGTTCGCCGCGAAATACGGCCCCCGTGGTGTCCTGGACTGCAAGGCGACCGACAAGTTCGACAAGACCGTGGACCCGCGCTCGGGCCCGGTCGGCAAGCAGAGCTGCAAGGACACAGGCCCACTCACCAAGAAGCGTATGGAAACCATTGATGACGACATCGCCGCCCGCGCGGTCGACTTCATCCAGCGCAAGACCAATGAGAAGCAGCCCTTCTTCGTTTGGGTCGCCTTCACGCACATGCACTTCATCACGCACCCCAAGCCCGAAAGCGTGGGGCAGTCGGGACGCTGGCAGTCCGAGTACCACGACACGATGATCGACCATGACAAGAACGTCGGTCAGGTGCTCGACAGCCTCGACAAGCTCGGCATCTCCGATAACACCATCGTCTTCTACAGCAGCGACAACGGCCCGCACATGAACACCTGGCCCGACGCTGGCATGACGCCGTTCCGCGGTGAAAAGAACAGCGGCTGGGAAGGCGCCTTCCGCGTCCCGGCGATGGTGCGTTGGCCCGGCAAGATCAAGCCTGGCCAGGTTTCGAACGAGATCATGTCCCATCTCGATTGGATGCAGACCTTTGCCGCAGCCGCGGGCCTTCCGAACATCGGAGAAGATCTGCTGAGCGGCGTCGAAATCGGCGACGCCAAGAGGAAGGTCCACTTGGACGGTTATAACTTCCTGCCCTACCTGACCGGCGCCGCCGACAAGGGCCCGCGTGAGTCGTTCTTCTACTTCTCAGACGACGGCAACCTGCTCGCTCTGCGCTACGACAACTGGAAGATGCACTTCGCCATCCAGGAGGCCGAGGGTACGCTGGAGGTCTGGGCTCGAGAGTTCACGGAGGGCCGCATGCCGCTGCTCTTCAATCTCCGCACGGACCCCTTCGAACGCGCCACCATCACCTCGAACACGTACTGGCAGTGGTACCTCGAACACGCCTTTCTGCTCGTTCCGGCGCAGGCATACGTCGGGGAGTTCCTCTCCACCTTCGAGGAGTTCCCCCCGCGTCAAGAGGCTGCCAGCTTCACCATCGGGGATGCGCTGGAACAGCTCAACCCCGGTGGCGGCTGAGCGCTGAACGAGCGACACCACAGTCCGCAAATGCGCGGCAGGCTCGCTCGCGCTCACGATACTTCTCGTACCTCTCTGCTTTGCGCCGTCGCCCTCTGGGTTGACGGCGCAAAGCCGTGAAGGCCTGTAAACGCGCCTGGCTAAGCTCAACGTCTCAAAAGAAGTCAGGTCGATCGACCAGGCGACGCGGCTGAACGCAGAGCGAGAAAATCGCCTCGAGAAGCTCGGGAAGCAAGACCAAGGCACGGGCCCAGGGGACAAAGTCCGAAGAGCGCTCGGACCAAGCGAAGCGCACTGCGATCGGCGGACTCGACTTGCCGGCACCACCCAGGAGAACAATATGGCCCGCATGGCTCAAAACGACGTCGTCATCGCTAGCGCTGTGCGCACCCCCATCGGCACCTTCCAGGGTGCGCTGTCCTCACTCACCGCCGTCGACCTCGGCGCCCTCGCAGTGCGCGAGGCCACTCGACGCGCTGACGCCAAGCCCGAGCAGGTCGACCGCGTGATCATGGGCAACGTGCTGTCCGCCGGTGTGAAGCAAGGCCCCGCGCGACAGGTCGCCCTTCAGGCAGGACTGCCGACCTCCGCAGGCGCGGTGACCATCAACAAGCTTTGTGGCTCCGGTCTACAAGCCGTGATGTTCGCCCGCCGCGAGATTCTCATCGGCGACGCCGAGGTGATCATCGCCGGCGGTATGGAATCGATGAGCAATGCGCCATACCTGCTCCCCAAGGCCCGCGGGGGCTACCGCATGGGCCACGGCGAAATCCTCGACTCGATGCTTTGGGATGGCCTGACGGACCCGAGCGACGGCGCGCACATGGGCACCTGCGGAGACCTGGTCGCCGAGCACTACAGTTTCTCCCGGGATGAACAAGACCGATTCGCCGCGACGAGCTACCGGCGAGCCCAGGCGGCCCAGGCGGAAGGACGCTTCGCGGACGAGATCGTTGCGGTAGAAGTTCCGCAGCGCCGCGGCGAGCCCGTCGTCGTCAGCGCGGACGAGGACCCGGCTCGAGTCAACTTCGACAAGATCGCGACCCTGCGTCCGGCCTTCAGCAAGGACGGCTCGGTGACGGCCGCCAACGCCTCCAGCATCAACGACGGCGCGGCTGCGATCCTGGTCTGCTCCGAGGAAGCCGCAAAGCGGAACGGCTTCCCCATCCTCGCAAAGATCCTCGGCGACGCGAGCCATGCACATGACCCGAAGTGGTTCACCACGGCCCCCGTCGAGGCGATCTCGAAGCTCTTCAGCAAGACCGGGACCAGCGCTCGGGACTGGGACCTCTACGAAATCAACGAAGCCTTCGCCGGCGTCACCATGGCCGCCATGAAAGAGCATGCCCTAGACCACGAGATCGTGAACGTGAACGGCGGCGCCATTGCGCTTGGTCACCCCATCGGCTGCTCCGGCGCGCGCATTCTCGTGACGCTCATCCACGCCCTTCGGGCACGTGGCAAGAAGACCGGCCTGGCCTCCCTGTGCATCGGTGGCGGCGAGGCTGTGGCCATGGGTATCGAGATCGTTTGAGATCATATCAGTCCAAGTGCTGAGTGTCCCCCGTAGGGCCTATGGGGACAGCGTGCCGCGTCGCATCCCTCAGCTCCGGCTCGTCTAGCGCGTAGGTGAACCGCTTGCCGACCCGCAAAAGTTTGGCAAGGACTGAACATGGAAACACCGCTGAGGTCATGGTTCCTGCTTCTCGGGCTCGCCTTCCTTCTGGGCACCCTGTCCAGTTGCAAGAAAGACAAGAAAGAACCCGAGTTGGTACCCGAGGTCACGACCGGCGCCGATCTGCCTCCGCCGACCCCGGAGCCCGTCGTGCAGCCAGAGCCAGTGGCGCCCTTCCAAGCCCCCTGCGAGTTACAGACGGTTTACTTCGAGTTCGATTCGTCGCTGCTCGATGCCGCGGCCAAGGCCAGCATCGAGGAAGCCGTCAACTGCTACCGCGACCGGGATGAAGTCGTGTCGATCCGCCTCACCGGAGCCTGCGATCCCCGGGGCACAGAGGAGTACAACATCGCGCTCGGCGAACGGCGCGCCGCTAGGGTTCGTAGCTACATGGTCTCGCTCGGCCTGCAAGGCAGCGAAATCTCCGTTCGCTCCGTCGGCGAGGAATTCGCGACCGGAACCGACGAAACGAGCTGGGCCATGGACCGCAAGGTCTCCGCAGACGCCGAGTAGCGAGGAACGCTCAGCCAGGAACACAAAGCAGACTCGCGTACCGTTGCTGGCGAAACCAGGCCCCCACTTCGCCTTTGGCGCGCGAAGACCCCCGGGTCGACACCGAGGGCCTTAAAGATCTGTCAATTTTAGTTGGCTGCGGGGGCCGGACTTGAACTGATCAGGCCATTCCAGACGCCCACTACGCCAAAGCTCTTGGCTGAGACGCGATTCCGTCACGCCCACTTCACATTGACGCCACATGCAGTGTGTCCGCGCGATCCACCATACGCGCAGTGGAAGAACTCACCGCCTTCGAGATGCTGATCGGGCTCGGCGCCGGCCTATCGATCTTCTTTTTCGGCGTCTACGAGATGACCCTCGGGATGCGAGAGGCCGCGGCCGATAAGCTGCGGGCGATTCTCGAGCGATTCACCAATAGCCGAGTGTCCGCCGTCGCGACCGGCGCCTTGTCGACCGGGGTCGTGGGCTCGTCGTCGATCGTGACCATCATGACGGTGGGCCTCGTGAGCGCGGGGCTGCTCGAGTTCGCCAACTCGCTCGGCGTGGTGATGGGCGCGAACATCGGCACGACACTCACTAGCCAAATCATCGCATTCGGGCTGACGGACTTCTTCGGGATTGTGCTCGTCATCGGCGCGGTGATGCGGTTCATCGCGAAGAACGAGAGGGCCAGGGCCTGGGGAATCGCGATCATGGGGCTCGGCTTCGTGTTTCTCGGCCTCGAGCACATCGAAGCCACGATGGCGCCCATCCGACACTGGCCACCGTTCATCGAGGCGATTGAGCAGATGGAGAACCCGTTCTTCGGCATCGTGATCGGCGCGACGATCACGGGGATCATCCAGTCCTCCTCCGCGACGATGGGCGTCGTGATCATCCTGGCGGGGCAGGGCGCCATCACCCTGCCCGCCGGTGTCGCCATCATGATGGGCGCCGAACTCGGCACCTGCGTCGACACTTTGCTTTCGACGATCGGCCAAACCCGCGCAGCGGTCAGGACAGGGGTCTTCCAGCTACTGTTCAACGTCTTCAACGTGCTCCTCCTCGTTGGCTTCGCGGACCAGCTCGCCGCCATCGCTCGATCGATGTCACCCGGCGACGACGCCGCGGCCATCGCAAAGCAGATCGCGCACGCCCACGTGACGTTCAACTGCTTTGGCGTCTTGGCCGCGCTGCCGTTCACCACTTACATGGCGAAGGGCATGATGCTCCTCCTCCCCGACAAGGCGCCGGTCCCCGTGCCGGTGCCGGTTCCGGCGACCGACCCGAACCCCGAGGTCGGTTCAGGCGTCGGGCACTGACACTGCTCACCGGCTAGGAACCGGCTTAAGTATAAGCTGTCTCGACCCCGCTAGGCGCCGATGTGCTGGACGACTCGAGACGCCAAATCTGCCCACATTGGACGGGGCAAGTCGTGGCCGAGCCTCGGAATGAGCTGTAGCTTCGCGCCGGGAATGGTGTCGGCCGTCCGGACACCGTGCGCGGGCGGGAGCAACCGATCATCCAACCCGTGGAGGACGAGCGTCGGCACGGTGAGCCGTGACAGCGCCCGCCGCCTCGAGCCAGCAGTGAGGAGCGCGAGCGCCTGGCGCGGCACCCCGGTGCGATCGGCTGACCGGGCTACGACCTTCGCGAAGTAGGCTCGAATCTCCTCCTCATCGAAGAAATGCCTGCTCCCCACGAGCCGCCTGAGGCTCACCAATCGTTCGACCTGCGCTGCGGGAACGTCCGGCATGCTGCGAATGAACCAGTAGCGGACCTTCCAGCCGGGTTTCGGAAGATCGCGGTCGCCGGTGGAGGACATCATCGAGGTGAGGGTACGCACGCGTGGCCGATGATGGATCGCGCAGAGCTGGGCGATCATGCCGCCCATCGAGGCGCCGACGACATGAGCGCTCGGAAGATCGAGCGCATCCATTAGACCGATCGCGTCGTCCGCCATGTCCATGAGCGTGTACGGCGGTGCAACGGGTTGCCCAAGACGCCGCCGCGTGAGCGTCCAAACGGCGTTCGGCCTGCCGGCTGCGACGCGCGAGCTCAAACCGATGTCTCGATTGTCGAAGCGAATCACGCGGAAGCCCTGCTCCGCAATCTGCCTGCAGAACCCGCCTCGCCAGGCGAGCATCTGAGACCCGAGCCCCATGATCAGGAGCACGGGAGGCGCCGAAGGGTCTCCAAACGTCTCGTACGCGATTCGGACATCGCCGACCTGGGCGGTGGGCATAGCGCGTTTTTTTAGCATCGTTCACGCCTCCGACACACCACCTCCCTGCGAATGTCACAAAGCGCCGCTCCGCCTCTGCACGAGGATGTAACCGATCCGACACCCCCTGTTCGAAATCGTCCGTTAGCGTCGATATTGGGAGGGATGAAAATTGAAAACCCTGTACTACGGGGTAGCGGGAGAGGGCCGGGGGCATGCGGCTCGAGCGCTGGGGCTCATCGAGCACCTGCATCAACGCCACCGCGTGGTGGTCTACAGCTACGGCCAGGCGCTGTCGCTGTTGAAAGCCGCATGCGCAGCCCTGGACGTCGAAGTAAGAACGCTACCCTCACTCGAGTTTTCGTACAACTCCCGCCGTACGCTCAGCTACAGCCGGACGTTCTTCCGGAACGTCGGATACCTGAAAGACCTGAGCGACATTTTTTCGCGCGTCCAAGGCGAGATGGAGCGCAGGCCGCCCGATCTGATCATCTCAGATTTCGAGCCGGTGCTGCCTCGCGTTGGGCGACGTCTGGACGTTCCGTTTCTCAGCCTAGATCACCAGCACTTCCTGCTGGCCTGCGACGTGAACGAACTGCCAAGCGGGCTCCGCCAGCACGCGCTCTGGATGAGGACGTTCATTCGCCTGTTCTGTCCGGAAGGACCCACTGAAACGGTCATCTCGTCCTTCTTCCGCTACCGCACGCGACCGCGCTACGCGTTCGCGAAGCAGGTCGGTGTGATGATGCGAAAGCACATCATCGAGGCGCGCCCCGAAGATCGAGGGCATCTGATCGCCTATGTGCGGCGCCCCGATACGGTCGACCTCGTGCCGCACCTGCACGCGCTCAACCACCCGGTTCGGGTGTATGGGCTCGGCAAGCAGCCGCGCTTCGGGAACGTCGAGTTTCGCGAGATTCATCCGACTCGGTTTCTCGAGGACTTGGCGACGGCGAGCGCGCTGGTCACGACTGCCGGGAATCAGCTCGTCGGCGAGGCCCTCTACCTCGAAAAGCCCGTCTTTGCGGTGCCGGAGCCCAACAACCGGGAGCAGGACATCAACGCGCACTTCGTTCGAACGATGGGGGTCGGAGAAGCGTCGAGCACAGCGGCGCTTTCCAGGGCCTGCCTCGCTTCGTTCATGGACAAGCTTCCGTTCTACCGAGCGCGCATCAACCGCCAGCGCATATGCGGGAACGCCGTGGCCGCGAGGATCATCGAGGACCACCTCCACGGCACCTTTGCGGCCCGGGGCACACGGTTTGCGCCAACGCCACTCGTTTCTAGGCACGCCGTGGCGTAGCCTGGAGGTGGGAGGAGGGTCCATGCGCGAAGGCTGGCTGGTACGCATCGCTGCGCTTTCGCAGGGGACTTGGGCTCTTCGTCGCTCGGGCCGTCACTCGGCGGCTAGGACGACGTCTTCTCGAAAGCACTCGTCGGCCCCGAGCCCCTCGACGGGCACGATCGTCTGATCTTCGACATCGTAGAGCCGGTAAAGGACGTCGCTGTCGACGGTCGCCCTCGCGCAAAATACCTGGGCGTGGGAGTCCGGCGCCACCGCGCGCGTCACCTCTTTGTGGATGTGCCCATGAAACGCGAAGGCTTCGCGTTGCTCGCGAAGAAGGCTGAGCATGACCTGATGGTCCCGTAGACCGTCCCACCACGTCCCTACGGACACCGGGTACGGAAAGATCGGATGGTGAAGCCCTATCGCCAGAGCGCATCCGAGGGCCTCGGCCTCGCGGGCGGCCCATTCGATGCGGCTCGCGTTGTGGGCGCCGAGCCTTCCCCCCGAAAAGAGGTAGTGCTGCCTGAAGGAGGTCGAAACTGGCAGAATCGCGATCTCTTCGCGAACGATCAGGGATCCCAATCTGCTCGTCGTCGCCCAGGGAGCGAGCGGTCCCGAGAGGGCGAGATCCCAGGCGTGATCGTCCGTGTAGAGGTCGTGATTGCCGGGGACGAGCGTAATCCGCTCCGGTTCGACGCCTGATTCCGCAAGCACCTCGGCGAGTGACTCGTACTGACTCGGGAGCCCGTCCTCGGTCATGTCGCCGGTCATGAGGAAGTGGGTCGCGCCCGCTTCTTCTGCCTGACAGATCGCTCTCAGCAGCCTGTAACGTCGATCGGCAGCGTCCTTCGCGCGGCCAAAGCTCAGGAAGTTCACCCGCAGCATGTGCCGAGCGGACCTGCTGAAGTGATCGGACTCCAATAGATGCGTATCAGTGATGTGCGCGATCCTCACGCTTAGTGCTTGTGCCCCCTCTCGAAGGCAGCGGCGTGACAGGAAGATCACCGTGCTGTGAAAACGAAATCCCGTCGGGAAGCTTGCGCGCGCTTCGGAAACCCCATGCGCCGGTGGGAAGGGAGGACCGCTACTGCCGTGTTGCATCTCCGTTCCGAGCTTGGCTCAGGCGTCAAAAGCGCACCCGTGGTAGCGATGGGATTCCGAGAGATGAACGACCCTTCCACGATCCATTGCAACGGCTGCGGCGCGAAGGTCGACATTCGCAATTCGTGTCCCGTCAACGACGAACGAGCGTGCTCGGCAGAGTGCGTCCGGAGAATTCTGCTCCGAGACCTCGCTCAAGCGACGGATCGCCTGTCCGACTGCGAACCAAGTGCCCCCGTGAGGTCGGGTTCACTGGGTCGCGACACCTAAGCCAGTGGGTGAGTCGTCCGTGCGAGGCTGCTCGGCCGAGTGAGCTCGCGCCCAGGTTCGCGGGACTGTCACGCATTGTTCGCGGCACCGACGTTGGCGATTCGTAGCGTCGAGGCGCTCGGGGGGTGCGTGCCCATGACCATGGACGGCTACGACGCGGCGGATCTTACGTTGATGACGGCAGGCTACTGGCTTGCCGACAGGCTGATTCGGCAGGAGGTATTCGTTCGCGCGCTCTGTCGGCTGGGGGTCCGAGCTGAGCGGTCCATCGTGCTTCTTATCGTGCTGCCGCTTGCTGCGGCGGCGCCGTTCTGGTCCTGGAGCGCCATGCCCGGCGCGGAGTCCGCGCGATTTCTGACAGGAGTCGTCGCCGCCTTTCTCACGTGGAAAGCGGCCACCAAAGACATCGACCTCGTAACGGGCGAAAGCCATGGGCTGGCTCGTATCCTGGTCATCGGCTGCGCCATGGGTGTTTGGTGGAGCCCGGCGTTTGGAGTCGCGACGGCCTTCTTGTTGACGACGCCTTTTGCGCTCTGGGAGCACCACTCGACGCTTCCCATGCGCATCCTGCTTGCCGCGGTTGCGTTCCTGGTGCTGTCGACCGGGCTTGCGGGCATCGCCGAGCTGATGGCCGATGCGGCCATTCTGTTCTGGTTCGTGCTCACCATTCAGATCAGCCACTACGTGATCACGGCGCTCGCCAAAGGCTGGCTCGGACCCCGGTGGGATTCGTGGCATCGCGACAACCGGCTCCATCACATCGCGGCCAGCGCGTACTCCTGGGGCTGGATGCGGTTCGTGCCTTGGTCTTCGTGGCGGCGCGTGGTTCACACCGTCCGCCGCTTCGAACGGCCGATGCAGGCATTCGTGTTTGCAATTGAAGCGCTCGCACCGCTTGCGTTGCTGCACACCTACGTAGCCTTAGGAATGTGCGTGGCCTGGTCTTCTTTTCATCTCGGGGTGTTTGCGCTTTCCGGCCTGCTCTTCTGGGACTGGATCCTCGCGAACCTCACCGTCGCGTGTGCCATCCTGCTGCTGCCGATGGGCGTCACGGCCGAAGCCTTTGGCCCTCTTCAAGCACTCGTGGCCCTACTCTTCATGGTTGCTTTCCCACTCCGCCACAGGCTTTGGCGCCCGATGCCACTCGGCTGGTGGGACACGCCCTTCACACAGCGGGTCCACTGGCATGCGCACGGAGCGAGCGGTGAGGTTTACGGTCTCTACGCGAACTTCTGGTGCCCGCACGAGCGTCTCTTCGGCAAAGTGAACGCGTGCTACCTCGCCCCCGTCCCCGTGATGACGTACCAGCTCGGCGAGGTGTGGAAGCACGAGCTCCGTGATGCTCTACGCGCTGCGGGCCCCGACCAAGCCAAGCTCGACGCAGTCCGCACGGAGTTTGGGATCGAGCCTCGGTCCGATGAGCTCGCGGAGAACCACGTCGACTACATTCGTCGTCTCTTCTACGAGCTGAACCACGGCGCCGAAAAGCACGTCCTGCCGCGCTGGCTTCGGTTCTGTAAGGCACCAGGCGGCCAGTGCTTCTACTGGGGCGACCTCCCTGCGTACCGTGGCCAAGAGAACGTCGCCAAGGTCACCCTCCACTATCGCGAGGAATACTTCGACGGCGAGCACCACTTGCGGCTTCGTGACCAGAAGATTCTCGAGATTCCCATCGATGACAGCTGCGCCGAGACCCCGCGCGTCCGCGCCCCGACTCCGAAGATGATCGATGACCTCCTCCTCGAGCACGCGCGGGGCAAGCTGATCGACCTCCCGAGCTTCGGCGCAGGCAGCTTCGTCCAGGCCGACGACGGCAAGATCGCGCTCAGGACGTCGAGAGGCCGGGCTATGGGCCCGGCCTCTCCGTGGCGCCGTCGTCGTGGATTCAGTCTGGCTCGGAGGCAAACATCAGCTGAGCCCCCTCGACGAGGCTAGTGTTGCGGTCGCCATCCTCGCCTTGAATGATCGCGCCTTCACGAATGGCGTGGGCCTGCACATCCAGCAGGAAGAGCAATCGATCACAGGCGAGCACGCACCGTTATGCCCATCTCGGGGACGCCGCGCGCCTTCGTTTGGTCGAGTCGTTGCAGCCCACGTCGCCGCCTCACGTCAACGTCAGGTCAACGGAGTAAGGCGACGTGTCTGCAAGTACAGGTAATCTAGACTCAAACGGTGGTGACCCCAGCGAGGTTCGAACTCGCGTTACCGGCGTGAGAGGCCGATGTCCTAGACCACTAGACGATGGGGCCGTGTTTTCAAATCGCTGCGTTGTCTAACAGCAATGTGGCTCGGGGACTAGGATTCGAACCTAGATAGCCAGTACCAGAAACTGGAGTCCTGCCGTTAGACGATCCCCGAATGCTCCCGATCTCGGTACATCGGGCAGCGAGCGGCGGACTATAGTCACTACGCCTCAGAGGGCAAGCAATACGTCCAAAAACGAAGTTCTTGACCTTTTTACTGTGGTTTATTTTGCCAAAAATCCCACAAAACAAGCTGTTGCCTGATAGATCTGCGTATTCTTGACTTGACCATTCGGCAAACTGCGGAATAGTCGGGGCCTCGTCCGGGGCTTTATCGAAAGGCACCGGCGCGGAGGAACGGCATGACTTCGTGGAAAGAACAGCTCGGAACCCGAGTGTCGGAGCAACTCGCTTCAGAGATCGACCAGTTTGAAGGTCAGATCGAGCTCAAGAAAGAGGGTAAGCTCGACGACAAGATCTTCGCTGAGACGCGGCTACGCCGCGGCGTCTACGGCCAGCGTTACGACAATGGCCTTCGCGATGACGGCACGGGTCAAAAGCCCCTGCTCTTCCCCCGGAGTCTTACGAAGGGCCCGGACACGGTCTGGGACGCGCCCGGGATGATGCGCATCAAGATCCCGATGGGAAAGATGTCGGCCGCGCAGCTCGACACGCTCGCCGAGCTCGCCGAAGAGAACAGCGACTCCATCCTGCACGTCACGACGCGTCAGGACATTCAGCTTCACTTCATCCACATCGAGGATGCGCCCGACATGATGCGCCGCCTGGCCGCGGTCGGGATCACCACACGCGAAGCCTGCGGCAACAGCGTGCGCAACATCACGGCCTGCGAGTACTCCGGCGTCTGCTCGACCGAAAGCTTCGACGTGACCCCGTACGCGGACGCGATGACCTATTACTTCCTTGGTCACCCGGACGTGCAGGACTTCGGGCGCAAGTTCAAAATCGCCTTTTCCGGCTGCGAGGACAATCCCTGCGGCCTCGTGACCTTTCACGACCTCGGCGCGGTCGCGCAGATCCGCGACGGCAAGCGTGGCTTCCGTGTGGTCGTCGGAGGCGGTCTGGGGGCGGTGCCCGTGCAAGCCAAGGTGCTCGCGGAGTTCTGTCCCGAAGAGGAGCTCTTTCCCCTCGCCCAGGCAGTCGCACGCGTCTTCGCACGCCTCGGCGAGAAGCAGAGCCGGGCGCGCGCACGCATCAAGTTCCTCGTGCAGAAGCTCGGCCTGGACGAGTTCAAACGCCTGGTCGCCGAGGAACGCGATGGGCTTCGCCCCGACGAGCGCTGGACCCGCTTTCTGAGCAACCTTCACGCGACCGACGAGAAACCCATTCGCCCCGCCGGCCCTCTCCCCCAAGACGGGCCCGCCGGATTCGCAGCCTGGGCGGAGGACAACCTCCGCGAGCAGGCGCAGGACGGCTACTTCGTCGCCATCGTGAAGCTACCGCTCGGTGACTTCACGTCGAGCCAGGCGCGAGCCCTGGCAGACCTTGCCCGAGAGTACACGGGTGACAGCCTGCGTTGCACCGTGGAGCAGAACCTGGCCTTGCGCTGGCTCAGCGGCGCCGACGCCGTGGCGTTCTACGAGCGGCTGCTGGAGCTCCAGATGGCGGAGCCCGGCGCGGGAACGCTCACGGACATGACCAGCTGCCCGGGCACGGACACCTGCAAGCTCGGCATCTCGGCCTCGCGCGGCGTGACCGCAGAGCTCCGCAAGCGGCTCACGGTCGTCCAAGACGAGCTACACCCCGCTGTGAAGGCGCTCCGCATGAAGGCCAGCGGTTGCTTCAACTCCTGCGGACAGCATCACGCGGCCGACATTGGCTTCACCGGCGTCAGCCGTCAGATCGGTGGCCGCAAGGTTCCGCACTTCAACGTGGTCCTCGGCGGTCAGTGGACCGAGAACGCCAAGAGCTATGGGCTCGTGGTCGGCGCCGTGCCGAGCAAGAATATTCCGAAGGCCGTCGAGCTCATCACGCAGCACTACATCGCGCAGCGACAAGGCGAGGAGAGCTTTCAGGCCTTCATCGCCCGAGTTGGCAAAAAGGAGTTCCGCAAGGTCCTCGCACCCATCCAGAAGCCGCCGAGCTACGAGCAGGATCCGAGCTTCTACAGCGACTGGGGCGATCCACGCGAGTACACCATCGGCGACATCGGCGTCGGCGAGTGCGCTGGCGAGATCGTGCCTTTCGTGGAGTTCGGGCTCCAGTCCGCAGAGCAGCAGCTGCACGATGCGCAGGACGCTCTCGAGGCGGGCGAAGCCGTCAAGGCCGCGCGTGGTGGCTTCGACGCCATGGTCACCGCTGCCAAGGCTTTGGTTCGTCACCTGGACGTGCAGGTGAAGGACGACGCAGACGACGTCGTCGAAAACTTCAAAAAGCACCTACACGACACGGAAATCTTTCACGACCCCTTCGCCCGGGGAAAGTTCGCGACGTATCTCCTCACCATGCATGCGGAAAAGTCCTACCAAGGCGCCAACGCCGAGACGGCGCATCGCACGCTCGACGAATCTCAGCTCTTCATCGAAGCCGCTCACGCCTGCTATCAGCGGCTCACCGAAAACGCAAAGTCCACGGCAGCCGAGTAACGAATGCAGACCAGGAAATTTCAGGTAAAGCTCTTCGCGAAGAACGACGGCGTCGAGCTCGAAAAACTCATCCCCGTCTTTCACGCCTGGATTCGTGAAAAGCGCATCGACGACGAGCTCTTGATCGATGTCGCGGACTACTCGCACGTCCCGCAGGGCCCTGGGGTCGTGCTGATCGGCCACGAGTCGGACTATTACTTCGACATGGCAGATGACCGGCCCGGGCTGCTCTACAGCCGCAAGCGCGGATTCGAGGGCGACCTCGATGCGGGCATCCAGGACAGCTTCGTCCGCGCCCTTCGGGCCTGCCAGCTCCTCGAGCAAGAGGAAACGCTGGGCTTGCAGTTCAGCACGAGCGAAGTGCTCTTCCGGGTGCAAGACAGACTCGCCGCACCGAACGACGACTCGACCCTCGAAGCTTTGGCACCCGCCCTACAGAGCACCGTCAAGGCGCTCTTCGGCCATGAGCCCTCGCTCGATCGCACGGGGCGTGAACGCGACCCCTTCACGGTGACCGTGAGCACCGGCGCCGACGGCTCGATCCGCGACGCTCTCGCCAAGCTCTGAGCAGACCGGTCGACGACGGCTCGGTCCGAGCTCAACCCGACGTTCCGAAACTGCAGGTAGAGAAGCGGGAGCAAGAGGGTCACGGCGAGCAGCGCAGGATCCGCCGTGCCACCGGTCCGTCCGCAGGTGGCAGCGGGTACCGCTCGAGCTCCTCCGGCAGCACCCAGGCGTGATCGGCTACTTGCAGGTGCCGCACCTCCCCGCTGAGCCAGCGACACTTATAGAAAAGGAGCAGAACGGCCCGCTCCGGGTAGCGGTGATGGGTCACCTCGAAGATCTCGTCGACGCCCACCTCGATGCCGCACTCTTCGCGACACTCTCGAACGACACAGTCCTCGGGCGCCTCTTCGTCTTCGAGCTTTCCCCCCGGAAACTCCCACAAGCCGGCGAGATGCTGTCCCTTCGCGCGACGCGTCAGCAGCACCCTGCCGTCCTTGAGCACGACCCCCGCCGCGACGATGATCGGCATCAGGGCTGAACTCCGATCGCGCGCAGCAGCGTCGCCTTCGCCAACCGCAGACCCACGGCAGAGTCCACCACATCGACCCGAGCGCGAGTAAGCTCGGCCTCGGCCTGCAAGAGGTCGGTGATGTTCACGACCCCGGCGCGCAGCTGCTCGCGTCGCACACGATAGGTCTCCCGGGCCGCTTCGAGGCCCACACGAGCGGCCTGCCAGGCGGCATCCGCCGCGAGCAGCCCCTGGTAGCCCTGAGTCACCTCTACTTTAATCGAGTCTTCGAGCGCAATCACATCGGCCTGGGCACGCTGCAACTCGGCCTGCGCCTGCTTGGTGAGCCCCTGTGCGGCCACCGTGTCGTTCGGGGACCAAGCAACGAAGACGCCGACGTCCCAAGTCGCCTGAAACTGATCGACTTGAGGGAAGACGCGAAAATTGGGTTTGGCGTACTCAGCCGTTCCCACCACGCCTACATCGGGGACCGTCCCACCCCGGCTAGCGCGTACCTGGTACTCCTTCACGGCCACGTAGGTACGAAGTGCCTCGAGGTCCGGTCGATCGCTCAAGGCTCGCTCCTGAAGCAGCGCCTCCGCGTCTCGGGGCACGCCCGCGACCGGCTCGGACAGGTCTTCGCCGAGCGTCGGAGGCTCGTCGACGTGCATGAGCGTCTGCAGCGCGCGCCGAGCGACCTGCAAGCCAAGCTCGGCGCGAGCCACCGCGACCTTGGTCGCTTCGACCTGTGCCTGGGTGCGCAACAGGTCCACGCGAGGCGCCGCGCCCGCTCGGACCAGAGCCTCGGTCTCATTTCGCTGGGAGATGCCTTGCTCGAGCGTGATCTCAGCCACCCCGAGCGCCGCTTCGGCACGCGCGAACTCGTAATAGGCCTGCCGCGTCTCGAAGGCGACGTTGTTTCGCTCGGCCTGTATCTGATGCTTCGCCGCGACTTTGCTCTTCTTCGCGGCACGATACGAGGGCAGAGACTCGGCGAGCGAGCCCGTGAACGAGTACCCCAGGGTCGCGTCGCTGGTGTACTGGTTCACGAACAGGGGGAACTGTGGGGGCCGCTGAACGTTGCTCAGCCTCATGTAACTGCCGGTCAAATCCAAGCGCGGCACGAGCCCGGACATGGCCTGAAGCGCCCCTCCCTTCGCCTCCAGCGCTAGCGCCTGCGTGCGTTCCAGACTGGGCGATGTTTCGATCGCCTGATGGACGGCCTCCTCCGATGTGAGCCCACCGGGAACGTACAGCGCGCGGAGCCCGAGCGCGGCGGCGTCCGCAGGCTCGCCCTCCGGCGCGTCGCCGGGCGGGCCGCCTAGCTCAAGGGCCGAAGGCGGCATCGTGACCCCGGTGTCCAGCTGCTCCGGCGCGCTCCCTTCTGCCTCGTCAGAAGGCCCGGTCGGCTGGGCGCTCGGCGTCTGCGCCAAGCCCACGCTGCCGACCCAAACCGCCGTCAGAACGGCGATGAATGCGAATGAACTCCGTCGTTTCATGAAAAGCTCCTGAGCCTGTTTGCCATGTACCACGTCGGGCCCGCGGGGGTGACTTGCCCGGCCCCCGACCCCGACCTATAGCCCTCGCCCATGGCAGAAGGCTTGAAAGTCGCCGTTGTCGGCGCCACCGGAATGGTGGGCCAGGAAATGCTCCGCATGCTGGAGCAGAGAAGCTTTCCAGTGAGCGAGCTCGTGCCGGTCGCGTCCGCGCGGAGCGCTGGAAAGAAGGTCACGTTCCGCGGCAGCGAGCACACGGTCGTCGAGATCGCCCCCGAGGTGTTCGACGGCGTCGACGTCGCGCTTTTCTCCGCCGGAGGGGGTACCTCGCGGCAGTGGTCACCCATCGCCGCGGCACGCGGCGCGCTCGTCGTCGACAACAGCTCGGCATTTCGTGCGGACCCTCAGGTCCCGCTCATCGTGCCGGAGGTGAACCTCGACGCGGCGGCAGACCGACCCAAGGGCATCATCGCGAACCCGAACTGCTCGACCATCCAGATGGTCGTCGCCCTCAAGCCCATCCACGACGCCGCCAGGCTCAAGCGCGTGGTCGTGGCCACGTACCAAGCCATCAGCGGCGCTGGCGCGCAGGCGGTCGAGGCCTTCCTCGCGCAGGCCCGGGCAGCAGCCTCGGGAAGTGCCGTGGAAAAAGACAAGCTTTCCGGGCAGCTAGCGATGAATCTTCTGATGCATTGGACCCCTGACGCCAAAACCGGCTATCAGGAAGAAGAGCTGAAAATGGTCAGTGAGACCCGGAAGATTTTCGGTGACCCAAGCATCGCGGTATCTCCGACGGCCGTCCGCGTTCCAGTGGTCACCGCACACAGCGAGGCCCTGGCGATCGAGACACACGAGCCGATTTCAGTGAGCAAGGCCAGGGCGCTGCTGGAGGCTGCTGAGGGTGTCCAGGTCGTCGACGACTTCGCTCATGGCATCTACCCGCAGCCCATCGACGCCGCCGGCCAGGACCCGGTGTACGTGGGCCGCATCCGCGAAGACGTCGGCAACCCCGGCGGTATCCAGATGTGGGTCGTCTCGGATAACCTGCGAAAGGGCGCTGCCCTAAACGCAATTCAGATCGCTGAACGTCTGCTCTTAAAGTGACGAAATGTCAGCGCCCAGAGTAGAAGTGTGGCGGAGCATGTCAGATTGTCCTCATCGATCAGGTAAACAGCTGATTTTTACGGCTTTTAGGTTGGCCCGCGGATTGCACTGTCAGGTTCGTATGGAGCGCCCTGTCTCATGGCTTCTTACAGTCCTTGCGGTGGCCACGGCACAGACGGCGGTAGCGCCGTCCATCGCCGGTGCCCAGGAGATGGACTTCGTCACCAGAGTCGGTGACGTGGACTTCGCCACCACGGTCCAGACCGTCTGGGTCAACGAGGAACAGTGCGCCGCACCATCCAGCACCGAGATCGAAGTGCAGCTCGGCGGCACGGGCGCCTTGAATCAGGTTTTCGTCTGGATCGGAGGCGACGCCGCGAACTGCCAGACGCGAGAATCGCGCGTCGGCGCCAACCCGACCTGCTCGCAGGTCGGCAGCGGCCCCAAGCTACTTGAGCAGAACCGGGTCGTCACGTTCCCGCTCAGCGAGGCCACCGGAACAAGCAACGGTCGCGCCAACTGCAGCGCTTCCTCGCCGCAGGGCGACCCCTACCGACTGTTCGTTTTTCGGACCAACCCAGGTGACAACGAGGTCCCTCCGAGCGACTACGGAACCGCACCCTTCACGGTCGACGTGAGCCCTCCGGCGCCCGTCGTCATCAACAGCACGGGTCCATTGACCGGTAGTCAGTTCACCGTCTCCTGGGAGCAGCCGATCGATTTCCAGTTCCTCGAAGGGTATTTCTACTACCAGAACGAAGTCGATGATGCGGCGACGTCGATCGAAATCCCGGGGAAGTCCGGTAACCAAAGCACCACCAGCGTCACGCTCAGTGCAGCTGACCTCGGATTGGCACAGGATGAGTCGGCTTTCATCTTCGTACAGGCGGTAGACCAGGCCTTGAACGTGGGTGAGCTGTCGAGTCCTGGCGTCGAGGCTGTATACATCCCGTCCGGTGGCTTCTGCGAAGCCACCGGAGAATGCGGCTGCTCTGCATCGCCCGTGTCCACCTGCTCGGCGCGGCACTCACTCTGGGGCTTGGTGACGCTGCTCTTGGCAGGCGTGTTGCTCCTTCGGCGGAGGTTCACTCGGTGAAACGATTGCTTTCGGTGCTTCTGGTCGTGCTCAGCCTGGGGACGACGGCGGCCACGGCTAGCGCAGACTCGGACAGAGCGTACACGGGCAGCCGAAGTTACGCTCCGCCCATGGACGAGTCAGCGGCCTGGAGTCCCGAAGGCTTCGCCCTACAGCTCGGCGTTGGCGTGTACCGCCCAGACCCGGGAGACGCCGTGTTCGACTCGATTTACAGCGGCGACAACGGGCCTCTCCTGAGCCTCGAGTTCGACTTTCTCATCTATCGAATCCCTTACATAGGCCCCTTCGGTCTCGGCGTCTCCGGCGGCTGGGCGAAGTACAGCGGCTCCGCTTGCGCACTCAACGGCGGCGGCGGTTCCTGCTCGCCCACCAACGAGAGTACCAAGTTCTCCATATTCCCGGTGACCCCGTTGTTCGTTCTGAGAATCGACGGCCTGGCGCGACACACGCCGTTGCCGCTCGTATTCATGGGCAAGGTCGGTTACGATAGCGTCTTTTTCATCGAGAAGGTCGGGGGCGACAAGAGCAGCGGGCGCACGCATGGCTTTCGCTGGGGCGCCAACGTCGCGCTCGAGCTCAACTTCATCAATACGCGCAGGGCTCGAGCCTTGGACGACGACTGGGGCATCAACAGCTCGTACATCTTCGTCGAAGTCGGTGGCTCGGACGCCAACAGCCGGGTGCAACTCGGCGACAAGGTCTTCTGGTTCGCCGGCCTCGGGCTGACTTTCTAGGAACCCCGCTCGACTCAGCCTGACGGACAGGTCTGGCTTACGAGCCGCCCGCGGGGCTTGGCGGCTCGCCTTTGCTAGGGCGGCCGAGCAGGTCGGCCGGGCCATCGAAGCGGGCGAGCTCAATCTCGACGAGGCTCAGGCCGCGCGCGGGCGCCGTCTGGCCGGCATCGGAGCGCTCGGCACCGGGCTGGAGCATGGCGTGCACCGCGTCCGCGGTGAGCTGTCCGCGGCCAACCTCGACCAGGGTGCCGACCATGATTCGCACCATGTTCTTCATGAAGGCGGAGCCCCGCACCTCGATGGCCAACAGCTCGGCTCGGCCCTCATAGCAGGGCAGCAGCTCCACGGAGAACATCGTGCGCACGCTGGTCTCCCGTTCGTCGCTGGCGGCGCGGAAGGCGTGGAAGTCGTGGGTGCCGACCATGTGCCTGGCCGCCTCTCGCATCGCCTCGAGGTCCAGGTACTCCTCGGCCCGGTCATGGCGCCCCCGGCCGAGGTCGCGTCGGGCGTAGTTCGGGGTGAGGTGCCACACTTGGTTGCGAATCAACGGGTCTCGGTAGCGCGCACAGCGAATGAGATACCGGTAGCGCTTGCTGCGCGAGTGGAAGCGGGGGTTATAGCGGTAGTAGCAGGGCTTGGCGTCGAGAATGACGACGTCCCTCGGGAGCACGGCGTTGAGGCCGTGAATCCATCCTTGCGGCGGAACCTCGAACCTCGAGCGAAACGAGGCCAGCTGCCCGAGCGCGTGCACGCCGGCGTCGGTTCGCGAACAGGCCAGCAGAGGCGTCGTCTCCACCCGCATCTGCGCGGCAGCCTCTTCGATGGTACCCTGCACCGTTCGCAGACCCTCTTGGGCCTGCCAGCCGTGGAAGTCGGTTCCATCGTAGGCGATGCACAGGCAGACCCCATGCGGAAATTCAGGCTTTTTGCTCATCTCGACGGCGCGCGAACGCTAGCGCGTATGGGCCCGCTTGCCTATCGTTCCCTCGTGCCCCTCTTATTGCTCGGCGTTCTGTGTATGGCCAGCTCGGCTCAGGCGCAGTCCTCCGTGCCCCCGAAGGTCGCGGTGCTGATCGTGGGGGACCCGGATGAGCCGCTTCGCGAGGCGGCCGAGTCACTCGCTTCGGAGCTGACGGCCTCGGGCCTGCGTCAGCCTGCGGACACTGCTCTGCGCGCTACCTTGCTAGGCGTGCTGCCCGAGTCCGCAGACGGCCTGCACGCGGTTCGCGCGATGCGCCGTAGCCTGGGGCTCGACCTCGAAGAAGACCTGAAGGCTTATCGCCGGCTGGGGCGCATCGCCGGAGCGGACGCGTTGCTCGTGCTGCAGCAGCAAGGCGGCCGAACGAGTGGTGAGGTTTTCGATGTAGCCGCGGGCCAGTTCTATGAAGGCTCGCTCGACCTCGAGGAGAGCGGCGCCGAAGAGCGCATCGCATTCGTTCGCAGTCGCGCCATCGAAGCGCAAGCGCGATGGTCCGAGCAGCCCGATGAGACCAAAGCGAAGGCGACGGCGGCGGCCGCGGGACTCCCCCCTCCGGCTCAAGCTGAGCCGGCCAAGACCGACGAGGAGTCCGACGCCAAGCGTAGGATCAAAAAGGCATGGCCGTGGATCCTCGTCGGTGGACTGCTCGCCGCCGGCGTGACCTATCTCGTCGTCGACCAAAGCGGCAATGACGACGAACAGCTGCCAGTGCTAGTCTTTAGACCTGGACAAGGATCGAGCGAGGGACCGTGAGTGAGACCCACGGCCGACCGGGCGCCTGCTTGAGAGTCCTGCTGTGCGCAGGGTTGCTCGTGGCCGCGTTGCGGGTCAACACCGTGGGCGCCCAGGAGTCAGACCTCGCCATATTGCCTCCGGCGCCGGAGGGCTACACCACACAGATTAGAGATTCGGTCCAGTGGACCTTCCCGCAGAGTCTGCGGAGCCGCGTCGAGCCGCTCTTCGACGCCCTCGACGAGCACTGGGCAGAAATCACCGACGAACTGGGCGCCACGGTCGACCAGAAGCTCGTCATCCGCGTGGCACGCAACCCAGCAGAGATGCGCGAGCTGGCCCCACTCGGGGCGACCCCCCCCAACTACGCGACTGGCGTCGCCTACCCGCCCTGGGGCGTGATCCTGCTCACCTTCTCCGCACCCGACAGCTGGCACCCGCCAGACCTCGACGTGGTGCTCGCGCACGAGGTTTCACACATCGCCCTGTACCGCGCGCTCGAGGGCAACCCGGTACCACGCTGGTTCAACGAAGGCCTCGCGATCCACCTGTCCGAGGTCAAGTTGCTCCCGCGAACCGAGTCCCTGTTGCGCGCTGCTGCAAAGCGCTCGGTGTTGCCTCTGTCGGAGTTGTCTGGACGGTTTCCGCAGCGCTCGCACGAGGTGAACCTTGCCTATGCGCAGAGCGCAGACGTCGTCGGCTTTCTCCGGCGAAGCGACGAAGGAGGACAGTTCCAAGCGCTCATCGCGGAGGTACGCCAGGGCACGCCCTTCGACGAAGCACTCGCCCTAGCCTACGACTGGTCGCCACAGATGCTGGAGCGTGAGTGGCGCCAGAGCCTGCGCTCGCGATATCAAATCATCCCGCTGCTCTTCGGGGGAACGACGATTTGGGCCTTCGCCTCGGTCCTGCTCGTGATGGCCTATCGGAGCCGAAGACGACGGCACCATGAACGCTTGGCGGAAATGGAACAGCAGGAACGCGTGGTGACCAGGCCTGCGCCCGCCCCCGCGGTGCTGTCAGCCGAAGAGGTTCAGGCGCGCACGATCTGGCTCAACGAGTCCGGCATTCCTGTCATCGAGCACGAAGGCGAGTCCCACACGCTGCACTAGGACGCAAAGCGCTCATCCGCGCGGACGCGTTCGCCAATCGAGCGGTTGCCAGCACTACTTTCTTCCACCCGCCGGGGCGGAGCTCGCCCGCCCCCCGCGAGCGGGACATTTTGAAGCGGGGTCTCGGGGTGAGCGGCGTGCTGTGGACACTGCTCGGTTTCAACCTCGTCTACGCGCTGATTTC
Source organism: uncultured delta proteobacterium (assembly GCA_963746475.1). Classification (GTDB taxonomy): domain Bacteria; phylum Myxococcota_A; class Polyangia; order Polyangiales; family Houyiibacteriaceae; genus SG8-38. The sequence continues at coordinate 365,471 of CAVVBB010000002.1, read as the reverse complement.
CACACCTGCCGGTGCGCTCTCCGATCGGATTGGCCGAAAGCGCATGATCGCATCTGGCTGGATCGCCTACGCGGCGATCTATCTCGGGTTCGCTTTGGCCGGAGGCAGGAATGAAATCGTCGCGCTGTACTTGTGCTACGGCGCCTATTACGGGCTCACCGTGGGGACCGCCAAAGCCATGGTGGCCGACCTGGTGCCGCTGGAGCTTCGCGGCACCGCCTATGGCAGCTACCACGCGCTGCTGGGAATCATCGACCTGCCCGCCTCCCTGATCGCCGGCCTACTGTGGCAGGAATTCGGGGCGGCCGGCTCCTTCTACTTCGGAGCCGCCACGGCGCTTGCTGCGGCACTGCTGCTGACCGCCCTCCTGAAGGACGCGTAAGAACCGGCAAGACCTACGAGCTACGAGCCTGGCCGAGCCATCGCAGCTCGACGGGCGGCAGGAGTCTCGTTCCTCGAGATCGGCAGCTTCCACCAGCGTCAGCGTTGCACGGCCAACACATACAGCTCACACAGCTGAGCACCCCCGCCGAATATTACCGGAGACGGGCGGTCTTCATCTGTTGCGCAGCTGGGGCTTTAGGAAGCCTTCGCGGGATCGAGCGGAAACTTCGGCGTCGTGCCGTTCTTTTCGAGCTTCTTCTTGCGGTCTTTGCCGGCCGCGGCTTGCTTGCGGCGACGGCGCGCCTCGGTCTTGCTGGTATCAGACATGGCTTTAGTCCTGGTCGGCGCGTGTACTGCGATACGGGCAGCGGGTCAAATCGCCGCTCCCGTGGCCGCCGCGACAGCCCGTAAATAACCCTGCCGGAGGCGCTTGGTGACCGGTCCAGGCTTTCCCCCGCCGATCGGCCCTCCATCGACGGTGACCACGGGCATGACCTCACGAATGCTGCTGGTAATGAACGCCTCATCGGCGGCGTAGAGCGTCTCGGGGCGGAGCTCCGCCTCCTCGACCGGGATCCCCAGCTCTTCGGCAACCCGCAGCACGGTGGCTCGCGTGATCCCCACCAGTACCCCCGGCTCCGGCTTTGGCGTGAGCAAGTTGCCATCCTTGACGATGAAGATGTTGCTAGAGGCCCCCTCGAGGATTTGCCCGCGGCGTCCTAGGACGAGGGCCTCGTGCGCGCCCTGCTTCTGGACTTCGTGGACCGCGAGCAGGTTTGCTAGGTAGTTGCTGGCCTTGGCACCGGCCGCGCGCGCGTCGTCGGTGGGCCGGGAGGCTTCCAGGATCGCCACGGCAACGCCCTGTTCGTACAGCTCGGGCGCTGGCGGCTTCACCGGCGCTACGATGACCACGCGCAGCGGGTTCGTGGCGCTCAGTGGGTCATAGGTGAGCGGGCCGCTGCCACGGGTGATGATCACGCGAACGTAATGGTCTGCGAAGTCGGCCGCAGCGATGGCGGCGATGACTTCCTCCGACAGTCGCTCGATGGAGACGGGCATCGGGATGAGCAGGCGGTCCGCCGAACGGACGAGGCGCTCCAGGTGCTCAGTCATCGCAAAGGGCACAGCTCCGTAAGTCCGAAAGACCTCGAAGACGCTGTCCCCGTACAAAAAGCCCCGGTCGAACACCGAGACCTGCGCGTGCTCACCGTCGAGGATGACCCCGTCGATGCTCACCTTGTTTTCCGACATGACTCAGACCTTGAGCTCTGAGAGCAATTGTCCGGCGTCTCGATGGCCCCGGTCTTCGGCGAGTGAACGTTCGAGCATGGTGATGGCCTTTCTTGTGTCGCCCTGCTTGGCGGCGATATCCCCCAAGTAGTAGTACACGTCGGCCTTTTCAATCCCCGAGTTGGGCTCGAGCTTCTGCAGAAGAAGCGCCCGGAAGCTCTTTTGCGCTCGGTCGAGGTCGCCCTGAGAATGGGTGAGCCTGCCGAGGTCGCGAAGGATCTCGATGTTCGTCAGGTCAATCTTGAAGGCGGCATCATAGGCTTCGAGCGCGCCGACCACATCCCCCGCAGCCTCGAGGGCATTGCCGAGGCGGTGCTGGTGCCGGGCGAGCTCTTTGCCCCGCTGACGTCCGAAGCTCTCGATGATCTGACGCAGCATGGGCACCGCGTCCTGCTGTCGCCCTGCGGCGATGTAGAGATCGCACAGCGGCACCAGCACGCTGCGGTCCTCTGGATTCACCGAGATGGCCTGCTCCAAGTAGTGAGCGGCTGCCCCCGGATCCTGGAGCTTGTCCCGGTAGAGGTCGGAGATCGTACGCAACAGCGCCAGGCGCTCGCCGTTGGCCACGGGACCTGCGAGCTCGTCCGCGAGGACGGAAGCCAGACCGGAGTAGTCCCCCTGAGCCTCCAGATGCTTCTTCAGGCGCTCGACCGTCCGCGAGTCTTCCGGGAACCGCTCGTAGGCCATCTGCAGAAGCCGACTCAACTGCTCCCGGTCAGAGGCGCGCTGCTCCCAGATGTCGGCAGCCCGATGCAAAAGATCGATCGCCACCTTGCCTTCGCGCATCTGGGCCAGGGCCTCGAGGGTCCGCGCTTCTTGGGGCCAGTTCTCCATCTTGCCATAGAGGCCCACCAGAGCCGAAAGTGAGCTCTCGTCGGCGCCCTGCTCCTCGCCGATGCGCTCGTACGTCCGTACGGCAGCTTCGACGTCGTTCTGCTTCCGCTCGTACAGCTCGGCGATGCGCGTGAGCCGCTGACGGCGAACGTCCGGGTCCGCCTCGTCGACCCGAGAGCCGATCAGCGCAATGAGCTCGTCCCAGGCCTCCGTGAGCTCTAGCATGCGTTCGAGGCTGTCGTTGGCCTCGGCTTGGCGCTCATCGACCGCGAGCACCTCGCGGAGCATCGCGATGGCCGCGCCCTCGTCGCGGAAGGCCAGCTCATAGAGCTTCGCTAGACGCAGCTGTATCTGCGTGCGCTCGGCTTCGCTTGCCAGCTCGACCCGACGCGCGAGCAAGGCGCGCAGTGCCTCCATGCGGTCGGTCTCCCGATAGAGCGCTTCGAGCGCCTCCATCGAAAGCACATCCCTGGGATGAAGCGAAAGCGCCGCCTCGTAGGACTCGATGGCACCCCGGGAGTCGCTCAGCTGCTCCGCGTACACGGCTCCGATGTCCCGCCGCAAACCCGCGGCGCGTTCGGGGTCCGAGCTGGCCTCGGACTGGCGCTCGAGCAATCCAATGACGTCATTCCAGCGCGACTGGCTCCGCCGAATCTCGCAAAGGGCCTGAAGCGCGTCGAGATCATCGCGTTGGATGACGAGCAAAGCGCCATAGCAGTCCGCCGCGAGCTCGGCGTCCCCGACCGCGTCGCGGGCAAGCACGGCAGCCTCACGGAGGAGCTCGATCCGCTGCCCGGCTTTGGGCTCCACCGTCGCCCAGGCCCGGAGCGCCCCGACGAGGTCCTCGCTGCGCCCTTGCGAGCGGAGCAGCCTGACCCGGCGCTCGTGCGCCTCGAGTGGCTCGGCGTCTAGCTGGATGGCATCCGACAGAGCGCGCTCCGCAGCATCCTGGTCCCCCAGCTTGTCCAGGTACCAGCCCGCCGAACGCAGCTTCAATTCGTAGAGCTCGCGGCGGGCCAACTCTCCTCGCAGCGCGATGTCTTCGACCAGGCCGCGGAGCTGCTCCCATCCGTCGCTCGACTCCGCGAGCCGCTCGAGCGAACCCAGCAGCGCATCATTGCGTGGCTCGACACGCAGCGCATCTTTGATCTTTAGCAAAGCGAGATCGGGCCGCCCGAGCTCCCTCTCCCAAATCGCGGCCGCCTCGGTCAGAAGCCGGACTCGATCTTCGTCGCTGTCGGCGAGCTCGACTCGGCGCTCGTAGAGCCCGACAACCTGCTCGAGGTCTTCACTGCTACGATAATACTCTTCGAGCAGGTCGAGCGCGCCGCTTCCGGAGCTGGGCTTGTCAGCCAAGCGGCGCAGGGCCGCGATGGCGTCGGTTCGAGTCGGCTCCTTTTCGAGCGCCTTCTGGTAAGCGCCCAAGGCGCCGTCGAGGTCGCCGAGATAGCTCGCCCGAATCTGACCCTGCCGCAGCAAGAGCGTCGGACGGGCTTCGTCGCCCGCGGCCAGGCGGCGCGCGAGCACGTCGTGCAGGCGCTCCCACTGCTGGGTCGCCTCGAACAGCCGGTCCAGCGCCCACAGCACGGGAAGCTGATCGCCCAGCAGCGCCAAGGCGCGCTCATAGGCGTCGATGGCCCGCGCAGGCGCACGAAGCTGGGTCTCGGCAATTTGAGCCACGCGCTGATAGAGCGCCGCCGCGAGCTCGGGTGCCAAGCTGGCGCTGGCCTGCCCAAAGAGCACTTCGCTGAGCTCCTCCCAGCGCTCGAGCGAGCCAGCCATGGACTCCGCGCGGGCGAGGATGTGCTCCTCATCCGGTCGCTCGGCAATCGCCCGGAGCAGCGCCTCGAAGGCCGCTCCTAGGTCTCGCCGCCCGGTCTCGTGCACGTCGGCGAGCTCGGCCAGGAGTCTGCCGCGGTCGAAGGGATTGGTCATCGCATCGGCCTTCAACTGGAGTAGGCCAGCCAGCTCGTCCCAGCGCTCGTGTTCGCGCAGGCGCGGCTCGAGGACGGCCGCCGCATCCTCGCGGAAGTCCGCCAGCCTGGCGATGCGAAGCAGCGCCTGCAGGCTGGGCTCGTGAGCCGAATCGATGCTGAGCGCCTCCGCATAGACGGTGACCGCGCCGAGCGAGTCGTCGAGCTCGCGCTCGACGACCTTCCCGAGGCGATGGATCGTCTCGATACGCTCAGTCGCCTCGGCGCAGAGCTCGATCCGGCGCCGAAGGACCTCGACCAGCTCGGGCCACTGGCCTTGGCGCTCGTAGAGCCGTCCCAAGGTCTGCAAGGCCTCGCGATGTCCGGGCTCGATCTCGAGTAGTGCGTTCAAGGCATCACAGGCCGCCTCGGGTCGCCCGAGCTCGGTTTCGTAGAGCTCGGCAAGGCGCAGCCCGACCTCCACCCGCGCGGCCGTGTCAGTCTCGATCCCGAAACGTCGCTCCAGAACATCCACCAAGCGCTCGTTGTCGTGCGCCGCCAAGAAGAGCCGGTCCAGGGCGACGTAGGCGCTGACATCATCGGGCGCCTCGACCGTCGCCTGCTGGTAAAAGGCCACCGCCCGCTCGGCGTCGCTCAAGGGCTCCTCCCACAGTCCACCCATTCGATTGAGGAGCTCCGCGCGCGCCATTGGATCTTGCTCAATATGTATCTTTTGCTCGTAAACCCTCGCAAGACCTTGCCAATCTCCGACCATCACCAGCAAACCTTCGAGCTCGTCGAGCACCGACTCGGCGTCAGGCTCCTCGTCGACCAGACGCTGGTAAGTGCGGATGGCAGCCCTCGGATCGCCCAGCTCACGGTCCTGCGCGACCGCGACCTTTCGCCAGAACGCGGTCTTCAGCTCCAAGTCCTCGGCGAGCTCCGCCGCTTCGCCATAGACCTGTACATAGGCGTCGAACTGACCGCGCGCTCGGGCCAGGCGGTCGACTTCAGACTGGGCTCGCTCGCTGGCGGGATCGCTGCACAAGGCCCGCGCCCATGCGGTGAACGCCTTGGAGGTGTCTCGCCCCTGCTCCTCGTGCAGAAGCCCGACCTCTTGCCAGATTCCGGAGCGCTCCAACGCGTCGGTCGCCCGCTCGGCTTTTCTCTCCAGCACCCGGATCAAGTCCGGCCAGGCACCGCCGTCTCGGTGGAGCGGCTCGAGGATTTCCACCGCACGATCTGCGTGGTCAGGCTCGTCCAAGAGCCGAGTGACAGCCTGCAGCGCGGGCGCGTACTGAGGGTCCTCGCTGAGCACGTCCTCGAAAACGTCCAGCGCGCGGGCGATGTCCTGCTGCTTGTCCCGCAGGAGACTCCCGAGCCGTTGGCGTAGGGAAATCGACCCGCGGACGTCCCGTGCGCCGTCAATTTGGAACTCGATGTGGGCGATGAGGTCATCCCAGTGCTCCGTGCGCTGCAGGAGCTCGTCCAAGATGCTCACCGCCTCCTTGTCCTGCGGGTCGAGCTCGAGGATCCGGCGATAGGCGAGAATGGCGTCTTCGGGCGCGTCGAGCTTACGCGCCTCGATGCGTCCGATTTCATGGAGGAGGGCCACGCGCTCCCCGTCTGTCTGCGCGAAGCTCTCCCGATCGCGATCCAGCTCCAGAAGCTCGAGCCAGTTTTCGCCCCGGGCGTACACGGAGGCCAGGGCCTCTGCGGCGGCCTTGTTCGACGGGTCGAAAATGACGGCGCGCCGATAGTAGCGGGCCGCCTTCTCCAAGTCGTCGAGGCGCTCGTCGTAGAGCTGCGCGGTCCGGAAGGCGAGCGCGGCGGTATCCTGGTCGTCGACTTCGACGCCGCTCAGGGTCGTGTCGAAGGCAGCCGCGAGCGCGTCCCAGCGACCGAGGACGCGGGCGATGCGGGTGAGCGTCTCCTGACTGGCGTGGTCCTGCGGGTCCTCCGCAAACAGCCGCGCGTAGGTACGCATGGCGCCCTCGAGATCTTCCAGGTGGGACTCCTGCACGTCGCCCAGACGCCGCAGAATCTCGCCTCGCTGAACCGGGTCCTGCTCCCCCTCGAGGCGAACCTCGAGAATCTCGGTCAGCCTGGGCCAGCTCATCTTACGAAGAAAGATCGGTTCGAGCAGCTCGGCCGCGGTTCCCCTGCAGTCCGGGCGCTCCAGTAGCTCTTCGAGCAGCGCAATCGTCGGCTCGTGCTCCGGGTCGCGACTCAGCGCCTCACGCAGCTGGTCGAATGCCCGCCAGGGGTCGTCCAGCTTGCGCAGACAAAGCTCACCGAGCTGGAGCCGAAGCCCCGCCGGTTCGCCGATCCGCTGGTCGATCTTGCGTTCGTAGAGTGTCCCCAGGTCGTCCCAACGCTCGTCTCGTCGATACAAACGCTCCAAGCCCTCATAGGCTTCGAGCGGGTCGTCCTCCGTGAGAGCCCTGTCATAGGACTCGATCGCCGAGTCGAAGTCCTCGATGTCGCTTTCGTAAAGAACGGCCTGGCGCACGAGCAGCGCCGCCCGCTCGGACCGATCCTCGACGAGCTCCGCTTTGCGTCGAAGCAGCTCGACCAGCTCGAGCGGATCCCCGGACGCTTCCACCAAGGCCAGCAAGGCGTCGAGGGAGCCACGGTGATCGGGCTGGTCGGCAAGGACCTGCTCGTACTGCGACCGGGCGACCGCCGGGTCATTCAGCTGCTTGGCAGCGATTGTGGCGAGCTTGATCCGGACCTCGGTCCGCAGATCCCCGTCTAAGATCTCCGGAGCCACCTCCGTCAATGTATGCACGTAGGCCGACCACTGACCGGTGTCCTCGGCATGGCGCGCATAGTCCAACAGCGCTCGCTCTAGAGCGCCCGAATGAATCCCGTCGCGCAGCGCCCTACCCACGAAGTCGAAGGCCGCCCGAGCGTCCTCGAGGCCCATCTCGCAAATCTCGGCAGCCTGCAGAAGGGCCTCGACCCGGTCGTTCGGCTCCTCGGCTGTCGCCACGATCTGCAGCATGCGAACCTGGTCTGCATACTGGTTGAGGCTCCTGTAGTGGTCGAAGAGCCGCGAGGCCGCCCGCCCCCGCAGCGGCGACCCTGGCTCGGCCGCAAGCTGCTCGAGCGCGCCCAAGCTCGGCGCGTGGCCCGCCGAGGCGTCGAGGATCTCGCAATACGACTCGAAAGCGCGCTCCGGCTCTTCGGTACGGTTGCGCATGAGCTCGGCCGCCTCGAAGCGCGCAGCCAGCCGTTCGCCGGGCTCCTCCAACTCCTGCGCCTGGATCTCGGTCACATCCAGCAGCTCGCGCCAGCTCTCGGTCTGACGATAGAGCCGCTTCAGGTCGGCCACAGTCTGGGCCTCCGCGCCAAAACGCGAAAGGACATCCCGGTACGTCTGGATCGCATCGTCGATGCTCTGCAGCTCCTCCTCGAAGATGCGACCGATGTGCCGGAGGAGCACCAGTCGAGCGTCGTCGGCATCGGCGAGCTCGACGCGCTTTTCCAAGACGTCGATGAGCGGCTCCCAGCGCTCGACGCGCTGATAGAGGTCTTGCAGGGCGACGAGCACTTCCTCCGCGCTCGGGTCGATCTCCAGACGCTGAAGTTGAGCGTCGATGGCTCCGTCCGAGTCGCCCAGCTGCTCGTCCAGCAGAACGGCCAGCCGGCGCAGAAGCGCGGCACGGACGGCCCCCTCCTCTTCGAAGCGAATCTGGCAACGCAGGTCCTGCGCGAGCGCCGCGTGGTCGCCGGCCGCGATGTGTAGGCGCTCGAGCGCGCGGGACGCGGTAAGCACAATCTCCGCGTTGTCCGGCTCGAAGGCGCGGAGTTGCTGGTAGGCTCGCTCGGCTCGCGCGGGATCCGGCTCCTGCGCATCCCAAATCTCGGCGAGCTCGAGCAGGAGCTCGGTCTTCACATAGTCGTCGGGCAGCGACGCGATCATGTCCTCGAGCAGCTCGGCGCGCTCGCGCTGACGCCCGGTGCTCGCGGCCACCCGCCCGAGATCGGCCCGCGCGCTGCCGTCGACCACGTCTTCACGAACGGCACGGAAGTACGCCTCGAAGGCGCGTGCCGCATCGTGCAGCTTCGTCTCGCTCAGCTCCCCGATTCGGCTCAGCTGCGCCGCGCGCATGCTGGGCTCGCTGAGGTCCTCGAGCTGGACGTCGAGCACCTTGGCCAGCTCTAGCCAAGCCCCCTGCGAATCGAATATCGGCTCCAGAATGGCGGCCACCCGCTGCCTCTGCTCGGGTCGAGCCATGAGACGCTCGAGGCCCTCCTGAGCGCGAAGATGGGTCGGGCTGGAAGCCAGCACGAGCTCGTAGTGGTCCACAGCCTCGGCTTCCGAGCCCAGTCGGGTCTCGTAGAGCTGCGCGATTTCGTACGCCAGGTCCACTGCTTCCTGACCCTGCGCCTCATCGAGGTCCCGGCGCAGGAGCTCGACCAGCTCCGCCCAGCGCTCGAGTCGCACATAGAGCCGCTGCAGGGCTCGCCGTGAAGGCGTGTGACCGGGGTCCAGCTCGATCGCCTGCTCATAGGCCTCGACGGCCATCAGGGGCTCGTCGAGAATCTCTTCGAACAAGAAGCAAACCTGCAGGAGAAGGTCCAGCTTCGAGCCGGCGTCGTCGGTCGCCTGGATGCGCTGCTGGTAGAGTCCTCGAAGGTCGTTCCAGTGCTCAGCCTTGGTGTAGAGCTGCTTGAGCGCCACGAAGGCCACGCCGTCCTCGGGATCAATCTCGAGCACTCGGCGGTGGAACCCCGCCGCTTCCTCGGGCCTGCCCAGCACCACATCGAAGACCTCCGCTGCACGACGGCACAGAGTCAGCTCCACCTCTGGCGTCTGCTTCGTCGACGCCAGCGCGAGCTTGACCGCTTCGACGAACTCCTCGTGGCGGTCGGCCGCTTCGGCCACGCCACCGAAGCGGTCGAGCAAGTCCAGATCGCTCGGGTTGTCGAGAAAAGCAGACTCGATCGCATCATAGGCGCCGCTGGTGTCTCCGAGCTCCGAGGCCGAGAGCTCCGCCAGGCGAAGCCGCAAAGACTGGCGCTCGGCGTCGTCCTCGGAGGCTTCCAAGCGTTCTCGCAAAATGCTCGCGAGCTTTGTAAACTCTCCTCGCTTGACGTAGGCGCCCTCAAGCGCATTGATCACGCGCTCAGCGAGAGGCGGCTCCTGCACGAGCAGGGCCTCCAAGCCCGCCGTCGCCACCTCGTTGCGGGGCTCGATAGACAAGGCCTGGCGGTACCCGTCGATCGCAGCCTCGGGATTGCCCAGGTGCAATCGTCGCAAGTCTGCAAGCTGAAGGATCACCGCGAGACGTATCTCGTCGGCGGTTGTCACTTGGAGCTTTCGCTCGAGCGCGCCCTCGAGCCTCTCCCATTGCTGAAGCTGCTGAGACAGCCGCTCGACGGCGCGAAGCGCTTCCGCATCGTTGGCGTCGGTTTCGAGGATCTGCCAATGGCGGTCGGCCGCAGCTTCCAGGTCGCCTAGCTGCTCTTCTTCGAGCTGCGCCACCTCGTTCAGCAGCACCCAGCGCTCGGCCGGATCGTTGGCATGGGCCAGACGCCGCTCGTACAGACCACGAAGGTCGCCGAAGCGCCGCTCGCTACGGTAAAGACGATCGAGCACCGCCATCGCCTCGGCATCGTCGGGCACCTGCGCGAGGATGCTCTCCAACTGACGGATCGACTCGTCGCTCTCGTTCAGACGCTCTCCGGCGATGCTCGCCACTCGGCGCTGGAGGCTCAGCCGCTCCTCGGCCGGAGTGGAAGGATCTTCCAGACGCGTGCGCAGCAGCCCGACCATGCCCGCGTAAGCCCCGGCCGCCTCCGCCGACTCCTCGAGACCGATGACCACGCTGCGGCTCGCCGGATCGAGCGCGAAGGCGCGACCCGCCCATCGGAACGAGGCACTAGGGTCCTTGAGCCGGTGTAGACTCACCTGACGGAGCTCTTCGAGCCGGCCAAGCCGCTCCTGCAAGTCGCCGTCTGGGGCGCTCGCAGCTTCGACAGCCTCCAGGGTGCGGGCATACCGATCCCAGCGCTGCGCTTGCTTATACAGCGGGGCGACCGCCGCGGCGGCGTCCACGTTGCCGGGGTCGACGGAGAGGACTCGCTCATAGGAACGCAACGCGCGCTTGGGCTCCCCGATGCGATCCTGGTAGACCGCGGCCGCCCGAAAGCTCAAGTCCAGCTTGACCGCATCCTCCTCGGCGCGTTCGGCTGCCTGGCTGAGCACGTCGGCGAGCGCCTCCCACTCTTTCCCTTCGGCATAGAGTGCCTCGACGGAGGCCCAGTCCTGCCCCTGCACGTAGGCGTCCTTGAGCATCCGTCGTACCCGGCTGTTGTCCGGATCGAGCGCCAGAACGCGGCGCCAGGTTTCGACGGCTTCTTCGAACAGAGACAGCCGGTCCATGTACACGCTGCCGAGCCGCTGAAGGTACGTCAACCGGTCCGAGTCGTTGGCGGCCGTGTTCGAGCGCGTCCGAAGCACCTGGGCCAGGGTATCCCAGTCCTTCTCTCGCTCAGCCAGCTGCTCGAGGGCATCGAGCGCGCCCGGTGTGTCCGGTGCCGCCTCGAGAACCTCTTTCCAGAGCCCGATGGCAACCTGGTTCTGATGCAAGCGAGACGCGCTGAGCTCGGCCATCTGCACCTTGGTCGCGAGCAAGCTGTCCGGATCGTCTTCGCAAAGCGCGGCCTCCTTACTGAGCACCGCGAACAAAGGCTTCCACTTGCGCTTCTTCGCGTACGTTTCCTTGAGCCGGAACAAGGCCTCGCGGTGGTCCGGCTGCAGCTTGACGACATGCTCGAGCGCGTCCGTCGCCTGGTTCAGATTCGCAAAGCGCTGCGTCCAGAGCTCCGCGATTCGCAACCAGAGCTCCACCTGGGTCTCGAGCTCGTCGGAGGCGTCTGCGCGCCGCTCGAGCACGTGAATCAGCTCGTGCCAGCGCCCGGCGTCTTCATACAGTGAGGTCAGGGCCTGTAGCGCCTCGGCATCTTTGGGGTCGCGGCCGAGAATCTCGGAGTACACCTGGATCAGCATCGAATCGAGACCCAGCTCGTCCCGGTAGATGGGCACCAGGCGGCGGAGCAGCTCGAGGCGCTCCTGCACGGCCTCCCGAGGCAGAGCTTCGATTTCCTGACGAATCGATTCGGACAAGGCATTCCACTTGCCCTGGTCCTGATAGAGTTCCCTGAGCGCCTCGCGGGCCTCCGGGTCGCCCGGCGCGAAACGCTCGACGAGCTTCCAGGCCTCGACCGCGCGCTCGACCCGGCCCGCCTGTTGCGCGCGCTGCCCGAGCTCACGCGCTAGGGCCAGCTGTGCGCCGCGGTCCGTCGTGGTACGCAAAGCGTCTCCGAGAATCTTCAGCAAGCAGTCGTCCGGGTCTGCGTCCGCGAACAGTTCGCGATAAAAATCGAGCATGCCTGGGTGCCCGGCATCGATCTTGCGCAAGCGGGCGAAGAAGGGCTCGGCCACCTCGGGGTCCTTGCGATATCGCCAGTGAACCATGGCGAGCTGCAAGAGCATTCCCTTTTCGGCTTCGAGCTTCTGCCGAGAGCGAAGCGCTGCCTCGTACATGGCGGCGAGCTCGTCCCAGGCCTCGAGCTCGGTGAAGTAGCTCACCAAAGCGCTGAGGGCCTCGTCATACGATGGAGAAACGTCCAAGACCCGCTCGTAGGCCTCCGCGGCGCCTACCTGATCGTCCAGTTGGCACCGGCGCACTCGTGCCGCCTGTAACCAAGCCGCCGCCTTGTCGTCACGCCCGCGCGCCGCATGCGCGGCCTTGACGAACACCGAGGCGACGTCTTCCCAGCGTGCCCGCCTTCGCAGCGTCAGCCCGTACTGCTGAGCCGCCCGTGCATAGGACGCATCGGCCTCGAGGGCTTCTTCGAAGATTGCGTCCGACTCCTCGGCGCACTCCTGCCCCCCGTACTGCCAGATCAGCGACGCGGCCCGCGTCAGAAGAGAGCTCTTCAAGCGCGCATCGGTCGCCTCACGCGCCTCGCTGACGAACCGATCGGCAATTGGCCGCCAGCGTTGGCTCGCCTGCTCGATCTGCTCGACCGCCTGAACCACTTCCGGATCTTCGGAGCGACGCCCCCCCAGCTGGTCGTAGGCCCGCTTGGCGCCCTCGTCATCCATGAGTTCTTCGCGTCGCATCCGGCCGAGCTCTTTGACGAGCGTGCGGTGGAACAGCGGGTCATCCGTGACCAATTCCGCCTCGATCTCAATCAACCCAGCCGCCGCTTGAAACTCGCCGCGCCGGACGTGCCCGCCTCGTGCCGCCTCGATGAGTCGCAACGGATCTTCCCGTGCGCCTTCGCTCGGGTCGATTCGTCCCAAGGCTCCGCGAAGCCCATCTAAGAGCCCGGCATCGTGCGGATCCTCCAACAACATGCCGAGGTAGTTCGCCACCGTCAGGTCAGACATCTGCGCTCCAGTGCATCCGTCGCTTGGGGAAATCCCCTACAGCAAAGTTTTCGCACCCACCCCAGGGTGCCCCCAAGAAGCCAAGACAAAGTCAAAAAGGCCAAGGATTTTTGCGACTTGAAGACGCACCCATCCGGCCGTTTAGATGGTAGCGGGCCACCGAACCTGTCGGCAACACCGGATTATGCGAAAAGACGGACTTACCTGGACTTCTGTGAGGCAGCTCGCCGAGCGGCTAAAAGACCATGATGGAGCCCGCCCAAGTCAACGCACCATAGGTGACCAGACCTAGACCCATGTGCGCCGTCGCAAGGCCACGAAGCGTCTTGTAGTCGTTTGCACGGTCGACCCCGAAGCGGTCCGAGTTTGCAATGATCACGCCGAGCGCGATCTGCGCCACCATGCCGCTCAGGCTGACCCAGCGCAGCACCTTGTGTGTCCTCAATCGCTTTGCGAATTTTCCGCTGCCTTCGCTCAAACCCAGAGGGTCGGGCATGCCGAAGGACAGACCGAAGGTCGTGAAGAACAAGGCCCCCGTGAGCACCCCGGTCACAAGATGAGGCACGGGTTGCCCCGTGCACTGGCCCTGACCAAACACAGCATCACCTTTGACACAGGGATTGTTGCTCGGCCCCGCCCAGAACCCGTAAAGGTTGTAGTACTGAATGAAGCCCAGCACGACGCTCACCGTCATCGCAGACCAAGTGGAGATCCCGAACCACTTGTGGATGTTCGCCATCTTCGAGCGCTTCTTCATGAGATCGGCGGTCGTCGTCGCAGTATCGGGCTCTGCCAGCTCGGGCTCCAGCTCGAGCGCGAGCATCGCCTGCGGATCGATCACCACCGACGCCGGCGGCGCAGCGAGTGCGGGATCCACCTGAAGGGACAAGCCAAAGAGTGGAGTGGCTACCAACAAAGCCGCGAGAGTCGACATGGGAGCCCAGTATTGTCCAGATCCGTCGCGGATTCTAGAACGTGGTCGACACGGGGCGCCGAACCTCGCTGCATCGTGACAGCCTGTTCACCACCAGGCCCCGTGCTAGAACCTTCTTGATGTTGCCGATCCACGACTTGCCCTCCGCGGTTTCGGTTTATGAGGTCGGACCGAGGGACGGCCTTCAAAACGAGGCGGCACAAGTCGCGACACACACGAAAGTCCGCCTCGTGGAAGCGCTCGTCGCCGCAGGCGTCCAACGAATTGAGGTCGGCAGCTTCGTCTCGGCGACCTGGGTGCCGCAGATGGCGGACGCTGACCAGGTCTTTGCCATGATCGAGCGTCAGCCGGGAGTCATCTATTCGGGGCTCTGTCCCAACGTCCGGGGCTTGGAGCGGGCGATCGCGGCCGGGGTGGACGAGATCGCGGTCTTCATCAGCGCGAGCGAAACCCATAATCGCAAGAATGTGAACAGAAGCATCGCCCAAACGCTGAAGGCGTTCGAACCGGTCATCGGCCCGGCGACCGAGCAGGGCCTTCGGGTGCGCGGGTACATCTCCACGTTGTGGGGCTGTCCCTACGAGGGCGGAGTCGACCCGCAGCGCGGGCTCGATCTCGCCAAGCACCTGCTCGGACAAGGCTGTTACCAGGTGTCCCTGGGAGATACGATCGGCGTCGGAACCCCCCTTCAGACCCAGCACATCGTCGAGCTCATGCTCAGCGAGCTCCCGAAAGAGGCGATCGCTCTGCACTTGCACGACACGCGCGGAACGGCCCTGGCCAACGTGCTCGCCGGCCTGCAGATGGGCATCAGCACGTTCGACGCCTCGATCGGAGGCCTCGGCGGCTGCCCCTACGCGCCAGGCGCTGCCGGTAACCTCGCGACCGAAGACCTCGTCTATGCGCTGCACGGCATGGGTATCGAGACCGGGATCGACCTGGAACGGCTCTGGGAGGCCGGTAAGGTGGCCGAGGCCGCGGTCGGGCACGAGCTTCCTGGCAAGGTTCACCGCGCCGGCGTGCGCGCCCTCGCCCGCTAGCTAATCTGCAGACATGCACGACCAGGTCCGAGACCTTCTTCAGTATCTCGACAGCTCCGTCACGCCGTTCCACGCCATCGCCGCGGCCGCCAAGCGGCTGCAAGCCCTCGGCTTCAGAGCGCTCGACGAGGCGGAGGTCTGGGAAACACGCCCCGGCGACAAGGTCTTCGTCGTGCGGGGCGGGAGCTCCTTGGCAGCGTTCGTGCTTGGCAGCGAGCCACCCAGCGAAACGGGCTTTCGTCTCGTCGGTGCTCACTCCGACTCGCCCAACCTCCGACTGAAGCCCAACCCGGAGCTTCGACGGGCCGGTTTCGAGCAACTCGGCGTGGAGCCTTACGGCGGGGTCCTCCTTCACACCTGGCTGGACCGCGATCTTTCGCTTGCTGGCCGAGTCGTCCTCTTGGGTGGGGCGGTACGCCTGGTCGACTTCGCCCGGCCTCTGCTCCGCATTCCGTCCCTGGCCATTCACCTCGATCGCACCGTCAACAAGGACGGTCTCACGCTCAACCCCCAAACACACATGGCTCCCGTCGCGGCCGTGAGCGAGCTGGGCAACATCGATCTGCGGCAGCTTCTGAGCAACGAGCTCGAAGGGGTTCGAGCCGAAGACATCCTGGGCTGGGATCTGATGGCCTATCCGGCCGAGGCCGCTGCCCTCGGTGGCGTGCACGGGGAATTCATCCAGTCGGCCCGCCTCGACAACATCGTCAGCTGTCACGCCGGGCTGGCCGCACTCAGCGAGCTGAAGACCTCAGCTCAGACCAGCTGTGGAATCGTCCTCTACGACCACGAAGAGGTCGGTAGCCGGAGCGCTCAAGGCGCGGCGTCGAATTTCCTGAAGAGCTGTCTAGAGCGGCTCGCTGGGGGAAGCCCGGACGCCTATCCGCGCGCGCTGGCCCGATCGTTCCTCATCTCGCTCGACATGGCGCACGCCGTGCACCCGAACTATGTCGACCGACACGAGCCCCAGCATCAGCCCCAGATGGGCAAGGGCCCCGTCATCAAGATGAACGTCAACCAGTCCTACGCCACCGACGGCGAGAGCTGGGCACGCTTCGAAGCCTGTGCCCGGGCCGCGGACGTCAGCACGCAGCGCTTCGTCGTGCGCTCGGACACGGCCTGCGGCAGCACCATCGGCCCGATCAGCGCGGCCGAGCTGGGAATCCGCACCGTCGACGCGGGGAGCCCCATGCTGTCGATGCACTCCGCGCGCGAGATGGCCGCTGCGGCCGACGTGCCTAAGATGATCGCCGTGCTGCGGGCCTTCTTCTCAGAACGGGCGTAGCGGCCGACTCAGTCGAGCTCGAAGTCTTTGCAGAAGAGGAGAGGCGCTTCGGGGTCGTCGTAGCGCGAGCGCCGGTGCCGATGTGTCGGAAACCCGTGCGCGCAGGCCCGCTCGGGATCGTAAAGCGCGCAGTCTTCGCAGTTCCAACGGAGCGAAAATCGGTCCCGCTCTTGGCGAAAACGCTCGTCTTGGGCCACTTCCATGCGCAAACGCCTTCTACGAGAGCTCGATCTTGCGAACACGGCGCAGGTGCCGGCCGCCGTCGAAGCCCGTCGAGAGAAACGTCTTGAGCACATCGGCAGCGAGCCCCGGTCCGGTCATCCGCGCCCCGATGCAAAGGACGTTCGCATCGTTGTGCCTGCGAGTCATCTCGGCGCTCGACACGTCGCCGCACACTGCGGCCCGCACCCCCGGATGCCGGTTGGCGGCCATGGCCATCCCCAGGCCTGTTCCGCAAACCAGGAGGCCGAGCGCCCCACCCGCGGCAACCTCGGCAGCAAGCCGATGCGCGTAGTCCGGGTAATCAACCGACTCGGTCGAATCCACGCCGAGGTCCTGCACCTCGAAACCGAGCTCCTCAGCGACGGTCGCTAGCTGACGCTTCAGCTCGACCCCCGCATGATCGGACGCGACGACGAGTTTCTTGGGCATCGGCTCAGGCACTTCGCAGGATCAGAGTACAGTTGGTGCCGCCGAAGCCAAAGGAGTTGCTGAGGGCAACCTTGATGGGCTTCTCCTGGGCCTCGTTCGGGACCAAGTTCATTCCCGCCGCGGCCTCGTCCGGGTTTTCGAGGTTGATCGTCGGCGGCATGAGCCCCTCCTTGAGGGCTAAGGCGGAAATCACTGTCTCGAGCCCACCGGCCGCACCCAGCAAGTGGCCGGTCATGCTCTTCGTGCTCGAAACCGCCAGACCACGCTTCGCATGGTCCCCAAAAACCTTCGCAACCCCGATGAGCTCCTGCACATCACCCACGGGCGTCGAGGTGCCATGCGCATTGATGTAGTCGACGTCCTCGGGGTTCATCTGTGCGTCGGCCAAGGCCTCCCGCATGGCGCGCTGCGCACCCTCTGCGTCAGGGGCCGGTTGCACCATGTGGTACGCATCCGAGCTTGCGCCGTAGCCGACGATCTCCGCAAGAATCGGCGCTCCGCGCTTCATCGCGGCTTCCCGCTCCTCGAGAATGACGATGCCAGACCCCTCGGACATCACGAAGCCGTCTCGGCCCTGGTCGAAGGGACGACTGGCAGCCGTGGGATCGTCGTTGCGCCTCGAAAGCGCGCGCATCGAGGTGAAACCAGCAACACCGACCGGCGTGACGGCGGCTTCGGCTCCTCCGGCCACCGCCGCGTCGATCTTGCCGAGCTGAATCAGCCGAAAGGCATCTCCGATGGAGTGGGCGCTCGAGGCGCACGCGCTGGTATGTGTATAGCTCGGACCGCGAAAGCCCCAGCGCATCGAGACCTGACCCGGAGCCAGGTTGGAGATGACGGAGGGAATGAAGTACGGGGACACTCGCCGAGGCCCCTTTTCGAAGAGCGTCCGACAGGTGTCCTCCAGAACGTCGAGGCCGCAAAACCCGACCCCGATGAAGGTGCCGACGCGATTCTTTTCTTCCTCGTTCGGCTCGAAGCCTGCGTTCTCGATCGCTTGGGCCGAGGCAGCAATCGCGAGATGGATGAAGCGTCCCGACTCGCGGAGCTTTTTCTTCTCGATGTACTTCAAGGCGTCGAAGTCGGAGCACTCGCCGGCGATCTGGGCTGCGAACTCGGTGGCGTCGAAGCCCTCGATGCGCGCAATCCCGCTCTTCCCCTCTGCGATATTTCGCCAAGTTGCACCGGTGTCCGCCCCGCAGGGGCTCACCGCTCCAACACCGGTAATGACTACGCGCCGCATCGTTCTGCCCTTCGCCTTGCCATGAGTACGGCTCGAAACCGACCGCGTTCAGGCAGTCATGCGTTCTTTGATGTAAGAAACGGCATCACCGACGGTCCGAATCTTCTCGGTGTCCTCGTCGTCGATGTCGATCTCGAACTGCTCCTCGAACGCGAGCACGAGCTCGACGATCGCGAGCGAATCCGCTCCGAGGTCGTCGATGAAGTTCGCCCCCTCTTCGATTTCAGCCTTATCTACATCAAGCTGCTGCGATACGATTTCTTTAACCTTCTCAGCGATATCCATCTGCTTCCTCCGTCATCCCCCGAATCTGCGAATCGATTCGTGTGATGCGCTAAACGTGCATTCCCCCATTGACCCGGAGCGTCTGTCCGGTGACGTAGCTTGCTTCATCGCTGGCCAAGAAGACCACTGCCGCGGCCACTTCCTCCGGCGTGCCAACGCGACCGACGGGCGTTTGTGCGATGATCTTCTCGATGCCGGCCTCCGGCATGTCCGCGGTCATGTCGGTCGCGATGTAGCCGGGGGCCACCGCGTTCACCGTGATGCCGCGAGAGGCGTACTCTTTGGCGAGCGTCTTCGTCATACCGAGGACTGCCGCCTTTGACGCGGAGTAGACGGCTTGTCCAGGGTTGCCGGCCTCGCCGACGACGCTCGAAAGATTGATGATCCGACCGAAGCGCTGTTTCATCATGGCCCGCACGCAAGCCTTGGCGCAGTACATGGCTCCGTTGACGTTTGTGGCCCAAGTCGCGACCAAGTCCGCTTCGGACACTCTCAGCAAGAGCTGGTCAATCGAGATGCCCGCGTTGTTCACGAGGATGTCGATGCGGCCGAGGCGTTCGTAGGCACCCTTGATCGCATCCGCGACAGCCTCGGCGTCGGCGACGTCGAACTGAAGGAGCTCAGCTTGGCCGCCGGCCTGCTCGATCTGCAGCAGCGTTTCCTTCGCGGCGGCCTCGTTGCCCCGGTAGTTCACCAGAACACGGGCACCCGCGGCTGCGAGCGCAAGGCTCGTAGCGCGACCAATACCTCGCGACCCCCCAGTCACGAGCGCGACTTTCCCCACCAAGCTGAACACGGTTCGTTACTCGAGCTCCTCGGCGTCCCCCTGGATGACCTGGCGGCCTTTGTAATAGCCGCACGCCGGACAGGCGCGGTGCGGCATCATGGCGTCGCCACAATTGGGGCAGGTGGACACGTTGGGGGCTGCGACTTTGTCGTGCTGAGCGCGACGCTGGTCACGCTTCATTGGGCTGGTTCTACGTTTCGGTACTGCCACGGGATCACTCCTCGGATAGTTCTTTTTTCAATTTCAGTAGCGGTGCAAGGCGAGCGTCGACCGTTGCGGACCCGAAGACCTCTGCGGGCGGCTGCAGGTGTTCCGGGACCGCAATCCCTTTACACTCCTCCTTGCACAGAGGCTTCATCGGCAGTTCGAGAAGCAGGTACTCGCGAACCATCGGATCGAGAACGATTTGGCTGCCTGAGTAGTAGTCCCGGTTGGGTGCGTCGAGCGAAACTTCGACTTCTTCGCCCTCCGCCTCGGCTGGACGCATGTGCTCCGGACTCAGCAGGCTGACGATGTCCAAATGCACGTCGACGGCCACGTCACCCAGGCAGCGGGCGCACTCGGCCAACAGGCCGACGTCGAGATGGCCCTGCAGCAGCACGTCTTGGCCGCTGAGCTGGGCGTGAAGCTCGAGCTGTCCGTCGTCAGACGCTGCGCGCAGTCCGGTGTCGGCTAGCGTGACCGACAACCAGCCGGTACTGAGCGAAAAGCTCCAGTCCTTCCCGAGCTCGTCGAGGTCCTGGATCTGTATGACGAAGTTGGACATCGGTCATTTTGCCCGGCGATCAGCTGGCAAGACGTCGAACCATGAGTTGGGCACCCGGGGCTGTCAAGCTGCAGCGCGACGGACCGAACGGGGTGCCCAGTGTCACGCAAATGACTGTACCTAGGGAGGTTTCTCGGCCTGCGGCCGAGGGCGTCGCAGCGATCGGAAGGCGGGGACTCGCTCGAGTCGCCAATCTGGCAGGGCGTGATAGCTTTGGCGGCTCGAAGCGGCACTGTTGTCACAGGCTGCTATCGGTGGCCAGCCTCCCCCAGGAGCGGGGCAAAAAGGATATCCAATGTCGAACGACTTCAAGCGTTTCTCGGGCACCGGCACCTATCTGACGAACGAAGCCCTCGAATCGGCAGTCAATTGCGCGATCGTGCTCGAACGGCCCCTATTGGTCCGCGGAGAGCCTGGAACCGGAAAGACTCTCCTTGCGGAGGCGGTCGCCGAGGCGCTGCAGATGCCGCTGCTTCGCTGGGGCATCCGAAGCACAACCCGGGCCCAGGACGGCCTCTACGTCTACGACACGGTGCAACGTCTCTACGACTCCCGGTTTGGGGACAAGGACGTCAACGACATCCGGCAATACATCAAGCTCGGCCCGATGGGAAACGCCTTTGCTGCGAAGGAACGCGTGGTGCTCCTCATCGATGAAATCGACAAGGCCGACGTGGAGTTCCCGAACGACCTATTGAACGAGCTCGACCGGATGCGCTTTCACGTGGACGAAACCCAGGACGACATCGTCGCGACTCAGCGTC
The DNA here is from genome assembly GCA_963746475.1 of uncultured delta proteobacterium. Classification (GTDB taxonomy): domain Bacteria; phylum Myxococcota_A; class Polyangia; order Polyangiales; family Houyiibacteriaceae; genus SG8-38. The sequence goes on along the minus strand of CAVVBB010000002.1, from coordinate 344,885 downwards.
CGGTCGTGATCATCACGAGCAACGCCGAAAAAGAGCTGCCCGACGCCTTCCTTCGACGCTGCGTGTTCCACTTCATCGATTTCCCGACACCCGAGCTCATGGAGCGCATCGTGAAGGTCCACCACCCGGACATCGAAGAAAGCCTTTCGGAGCAAGCCATTCAGACCTTCTATGAAATCCGCAGCATGCGTCGCCTTCGAAAGCGACCGAGCACCAGCGAGCTGGTCGACTGGATAGCGGTGCTACGGCGCGCGGGCATGAAGGATGTCAAACTCGCGGAGAACCTGCCCTTCCTGGGCGCGCTGCTCAAGAAGGAACAAGACCTCGTCGCCTTTGCGGACCAGCTCTCGGGCGGCAGCCAATGGAGAAGCTGAAATCCTAGTCCCCTTCATGTACGAGCTCCGCTCTCGCGGTGTCCCGGTCGGGACACAAGAGGTCATTGCGCTCGCACAGGCCCTCAAGGCCGGGGTTCATGACAGTTCCCTGGACGGTTTCTACCACGTGGCCCGCGCCGTCATGGTGCACAACGAGGCGCATCTCGACTCCTTCGACGAGGCGTTTCTGTCGTTCTTCAAGGGCGTCGAAGTTGAGTCCAAGAAGCTCAAGGACGACCTGTGGGACTGGTTGCAGCAGGCCAAGGACAAGCTCGGCGAGCTCACGGAGGAGCAGCGTGCGTTCGTCGAGAGCCTCGATCTCGAGGAGCTCCGGCGACTGTTCGAGGAGCGGCTCGCCGAACAGGACGAGCGGCACGACGGTGGCAACAAATGGATTGGAACCGGCGGGACTTCGCCTTTCGGCCACGGCGGGCGTTCGCCGCAGGGCTTTCGCATCGGCGGCCCGGGCGGAGGGCGGAGCGCCGTCAAAGTGGCCGACGCGCGACTCTACCGGCCCTACCGACAGGACCTGACCTTGGATGTGCGCCAGATGCAGGTCGCGCTTCGCAAGCTGCGCATCTTCGCCCGAGAGGGAGGAGACGAGGAACTCGATCTCGAAGGCACCATCGACGCCACCGCACAGAATGCCGGCGAGCTCGAAGTGGTCACGCGCCCTCCGCGACGCCACAACACGCGCATCATTTTGATGATGGACGTGGGCGGCTCGATGGACCCGTTTGCGCACCTCTGCTCGCGTCTATTTTCCGCGACCAAAAAGTCCTCGCACTTCAAGGAGCTGCGGACGTACTACTTCCACAACTGTGTCTACGGCCATGTCTATGAGACGGAGCGATTCGACAAACCCGTCCGCGTGCGGGACCTGCTCCACGAATGTGGGCCTCATTACAAACTGATCATGGTGGGCGACGCGCTGATGGCGCCGTACGAGCTGATGGCGACGGGCGGATCGCTCGACCTCGGGGACGAGCGCGGAATCGAAGGCATCCAGTGGCTCATGCAACTGAGCCAGCACTTCCATCGCAGCATCTGGCTCAACCCGGAGCCGCAGCGCTATTGGTCAGGAAACACGATCGAGTACGTCCGCGAGGTGTTCAACATGTTCCCGCTGACCCTGGAAGGCCTGGGCGAGGGCGTGAATCAGCTCCTCAAGGGCGGCAAGGCGCATTAGGGGCTAGGCCGCCTTTCCGCGTCGTCCAAGAGAGAGAAATTTGGGTGGGGGCTGTGCGTTCGCTTACCCTACGGAGGTGCGAACCACACTCTTCGTGACGTTTCTGGCGACGGCCCTGTGTGCCTCCGGGGCTGAGGCACACCATGGGAAGGACCCGTATGACGGCGTGACCCCGGGCGCGAAGAACCCGCCGCCCGAGGCGGAGTCGATCGGCAAGGGCGCCGCCATGGTCACCTGGCCGGGTTTTCAGATGTTGACGAGCGGGGGGTCCCGTTTCTTCGTCCAGATCACCGAACCGGTCAAAGTCGGCACGAAGAAGACGCCGACCCAGTTCGTGCTCACCCTGCGCAACACCAGGGTCCACCTCAAGAACAACTGGCGGCCGCTCGAGACGGAGTTCTTCGACACACCCGTGAAGCGCGCCGAGGTGAAGCGGAGCGGCAAGCGCGACCTGCAAATGGTATTCGAGCTCCGCGAGGACGCCAAGCCAACCGTCACCGAGGAGCGGGACGAGGACGGCTATTTCTACGTTTTCGTGGACTTCGAGTAGCGCCGGGCCTCGCCCCTCCCCGCTGCAACTTGCGGGCGATAGGCACATCGACTAACCGGACGCCATGAGCTTACGCGCGGTCAAGGGCATGAAGGACCTCCTCCCCGAGGAAATGGCCCAATGGCAGCGACTGGAAGCGGCGTTTCGGGAACGAGTCGAGCGCTACGGCTTCCGAGAGGTTCGGCTTCCCATCGTGGAGCCGACGGCGCTGTTCGTTCGATCGATCGGCGAGACGACCGACATCGTCGAAAAGGAGATGTACACCTTCACCGACCGTGGCGAAAAGTCGCTCACGCTTCGGCCAGAGGGAACCGCGTCGGCCGTGCGTGCGTACATCCAGCACAGCATGCAGGGCAAGGAGCCCGTATCGAAGTGGTACTACCTCGGCCCCATGTACCGTCGGGAACGTCCGGCCAAGGGGCGCTATCGGCAGTTTTACCAGGCGGGCATCGAGGCCTTCGGCGACCCCGGTCCTCAGCTCGACGCAGAAATCATCGACATGGTCGTCGGCTTCATCAGCAGCCTCGGCATCGAGGAAGTCGAGGTGCTCATCAACTCGATCGGCGGTCCTGAGACGCGCGAGAAGTACCGGGAGGCCCTGCTCGCGTACCTCGATCCTCACCGGACCGAACTCTGCCCAGATTGCCAGCGGCGCATGGATGCGAACCCGCTGCGCGTGCTCGATTGCAAGGTGCCACGCTGCTCGGAGATCACCGCCGACGCCCCATCGATTTTGCGTCACCTGACCGACGAAGACAGGGCGCACTTCGAAGGGCTTCAACAGACCCTCACGGCGCTGGGCACGCCCTATCGCGTCGACGAATCGCTCGTCCGGGGGCTGGACTACTACACGCGAACCCTCTTCGAGGTGCTCGGCAAAGGCGAAGGGCTCGGCGCCCAGAACGCCCTGCTCGGGGGCGGACGATACGACGGAATGGTGGAGAGCCTCGGGGGCGCGGATGTGCCCGCCATCGGTTTCGCCATGGGCCTCGAGCGCCTGCTGATGGCCATGCCCGAACAAGAGGAGAGCTCACACATCGACGTATTCATCGTGCCGCAGCCGCCGGTCCGCGACGAGGCCACTGTGCTCGGCCGTGAGCTGCGGGACGCAGGCCTGCGCGTGGAGACCGACCTGCGGGGTGGCTCGTTCAAGAGCCAGCTCCGACGCGCCGACAAGATGGGTGCGCACGTCGCCCTGCTCCTGGGTGAGTCCGAGGTGGAGAGCGGAACGGTTCAGCTCAAGAACCTGAAGGCTCAAACACAGCACAGCGTCGCCCGGGACGCCGTCGTCGACGCGGTGCAAGCGCTCATTCAGAAGTAGCCCCCAGGGCATGCTTGACTCCGCGGCCGGGCAAACGAGCAGAGCCTGGCTCCTGCGCCCTCGAGACTCCCCATTGGCACGCCGCCCCTAGCCCGACCGCGGTTGGCGGCCGCCGGGTCACCGCCGGCGGCCCGCCAACACTCGGGGAGGCGAACGCTCTGAAAACACGCGTTTAGCGCTCGGCACGCCCTTTGCGAGGTGTCCCCGCCATGACTCAACCTCGCCGCATCGTTCCAGGCGCTACCAGCATGGTCACCCGCCGCACCCTACGCCGTTACCACCTGTTTCGGCCCGACCCTGCCATCAAGCAGCTCTATCTTTATGCGCTGGCCGTCTGCGCCCGCGACTTCGGCATGCAGGTGCACGCCGTCAATCTGATGTCGACCCACTCACACCTCGTGCTGACCGACCCCCGGGGGCGCATGTCCCTGTTCAACCGTCAGCTAAACCGCTTGGTCTCTCTCGGGACCAAGGTGCTCCGGAAGTGGGAAGGTCCGGTCTGGGACCATGAGCGCCCCTCGGTCGTCGAGCTGCTGACGGAGCAAGCCATGATTGAAAAGCTTGCGTACGTCATCGCCAACCCCGTGACGGCGGGCCTCGTCCGACATGCCCAGGACTGGCCCGGGCTCACCGTCCGACCGGAGGACCTCGGGCGGCGTACCCTCAAGGTGAGGCGTCCGGACGTCTTCTTCGACCCCAGCAATCCCCAATGGCCCGAAACCATCGAGCTGCAGCTGACTTTGCCCCCGGTCCTAGAGGAGCACTTCGGCGCTTCGAGGGTTCGGCAGGCCGTCGGCGATGAGGTCGAGCGGCTGGAGCAACAAGCCGCTCGAGAGGTCCGAGCTCGCAACTGGCGGGTCTATGGGCCCGACCGGATACGGCGCACGTCGCCCTACCAACGCGCCAAGAGCTTCGAGCCACTGCGGGACCGCAACCCGACGTTTGCAAGCGGACGGGGCCAGCGGAGGGTGTTCTTCCGGGCCGTGCAAGAGCTCCGCGCCTTTCGGCGAGCGTATCGGGAAGCCCTGCAGCACTGGAAGAAGGGTGTGCGCGACGTTTGGTTTCCTGCGGGTACTTGGGCGATGGTGCACATCCACTGCGCGCGCGTCATGACTTTCGAACCAATCTGAGCTCTTCCTCGCTCTAGGGTGAGCAACTTAGTCGCAGCGACTCCGTAAGTTGCCCGGCAAAGGCGCAGTAGCTCGCCGAGCTCCTGTGGCAAGGACACTATGGTGGTTCGGCTTTGGATCGGGGACTTGTTCTACGCGTGGGCCCACGCTGGAGCATCTCTTCGTGACTCCGCCTCGCACTTTCGGTTCTTCTGGGCTCAACCGCGGTCGGGTCGGCCTCCTCCCAAGCACTCAACCGCGGTCGGGGGCTTGTCGGGGGCTTCGGGGGCTAGGAGAGCTCTTGCAAATCGAGTACAGATGCGTCCTTGGGCATGAGCATTGAAGCTTGGATTTCGGTAGCGGTCGTGGCAGCCGTGTTCGTTGTGCTGGCATGGGGGCGGTTCCCTCCCTATCTCACGCTGCTTTCCGGCATGACTGTGCTGCTCGTCGCCGGCATCATCGACCCCTCACAGGCGCTCGAGGGTTTCTCGAACAGCGGCGTGGTCACCGTGGGGGTTCTCTTCGTGGTGGCCGCGGGGCTGAAGCAGAGTGGCGCACTGACGTTCCTGGTTTCGCGTGCCCTTGGCCGGCCACGGACCGTTCGGGCCGCGCAGATACGAATGCTTCTTCCGACAACGATCGGAAGCGCCTTCCTCAACAACACACCTCTGGTCGCAATGCTGCTGCCCGTCGTGATGGACTGGTGCCGCTCGATGCGGATCCCGGCATCGAAGATGCTCTTGCCGCTCAGCTATGCGGCGATTCTCGGCGGCCTCTGCACTCTGGTCGGAACCAGCACCACCTTGGTCGTCAACGGCCTGCTCATACAGGCGGGCAAGCCCTCTATGGGGATGTTTGACATCACGTGGATTGGGCTCCCGTGTGCGGCTTTGGGTTCCGCCCTGCTCATGTGGACCGCCCGAAGATGGCTTCCTGCATATGAGGGCGTGTCTTTGGTTCCGCCAGACCCGCGGGAGTACACGGTCGAGATGCGGGTCGCCCAGCGCGGTCCCGTCGGTGGGAAGAGCATCGAAGATGCCGGGCTCCGCCATCTTCCGGGACTCTACCTGATGGAGATCCATCGCGACGGCCACATTCTGCCCGTGGTCGATCCGGCCGAGCCGCTAGAGCCGGGTGACCAGCTCGTGTTCGTGGGCGTCGTGGATTCGATCGTGGATCTTCAGCAGATTCCGGGCCTCGAACCCATCAGCCAGCAGGTCTTCAAGCTGGATTCGCACCGATCCTTGCGATGCTTTGCCGAGGCGGTGGTTTCGCGGACACATCCGCTGGTCGGGCAGAGTATTCGCGAGGGACAATTTCGACGCCGGTACAACGCGGTGGTCATCGCCGTCTCACGAAACGGAGAGCGAGTGCACGGACGGATTGGCGACATCAAGCTCCGCGTCGGTGATTCCTTGCTCTTGGAAACCCTCCCCTCTTTCGTCGAGCAACACCGCAACTCCAGCGACTTCTACCTCGTCAGCCGAATGGGAGACGCTGGACCGCCCACGACGGCGCAGGCCCCGATCGCGCTGCTGATCCTCGCCGGCATGGTGACCGCCGTGGCGACGGGCTTCTTGAGCATGCTCCAGGCTGCGCTTCTCGCGGCCATGGCCATGCTCCTGGCCCGCTGCTGTTCCGAGGAAACAGCCCGCAGAAGCATCGATTGGCCCTTGATCGTCGCCATCGCCTCCTCCTTCGGCCTCGGACGGGCGCTCGAGACGACCGGAGCGGCAGCGACCTTGGCCGGGGCACTTCTGTCTCAAGCGGGCAATCATCCATGGCTCGCGCTGGCCGCGCTCTACGCGACGACCACCGTGATGACGGAGTTCGTGACGAACAATGCGGCCGCGGTAATCGTGTTTCCCATCGCGATGGCGACCGCCAGCTCCCTGCAGGTTAACTACATGCCGTTCGCGATGGCCGTCGCGATTGCAGCCTCGGCGAGCTTCGCATCGCCCATCGGATACCAGACCAACCTCATGGTGTACGGGCCCGGCGGTTACAAGCTCACGGACTTCCTCAAAATGGGCATACCCATGAATCTGCTCTTGGGGGCGATCACGACGGGACTCGCACCACTGATCTGGCCTTTTTGATGCACTGACCAGGAACTCCTGCGAGTCAGGGCCTCTGAGCGCGGTCGAAGAAGATGGGGCTCGACCAGGCCATCTCCCCATCGCTCTGGGTGACCCGGCAGTAGACGTAGTCTTCGTCGACCCTTGCGACCAGCGAGGCCGACAGGGAATCCGGCTGCTCCTGCGCGACGACGCCCGATGGGCTGACTAGCTCGATGCTCTGCAGAGGCGCCGTGCCCAAGGCCTGCACGTGAACCTCGACCGGACCCCCAATCTTCAGCTCACTGCCCATGGGCGCGTCACCAATGCGCACGTCGAGTAGAATCTTCGCACCACTCGTCGCGTAGCAGCGGCGCGCGGCGATGGCTTCGAGGATGGCCTCGCGCGTGCACTCCTCGGCCAGGACGGCCGTGAGCCCCGTTCGAAAAGGGTCACGCTTGCGGCACTCTCCGTGATGCCAGAGAAGACCATGGCTGTCCGAGTTGGCGATGAAGCCAAATCGCAAGCCACTGTCGAGCATGGGCTTGGCAAACTGGTCGTGCAGCTCACCGCGGTGACCCAGGGGATGCTCAGGGTGCTCGTAGCAGCCGTGGCAGGAGCAGATTTCCCAAACGGGCTGCCCGACCGGGTCGTGGCCGGGTGCATCGGCGCCGGTCCAGCCGATGTGGTGCGGCCCCGTGATCGCCCCCTGGGCCATGATCTCCTGGACCAAATCTGCGCCCCGGGGCACGCGGTCCCTCGAGACGATGGGAAAGCCGGGTCCTGGTAGATAGACGCACTTGTGACCAGGTCCGGGGTGCATCTTCCCGGTCCACTCATACGCGATAATCGTCGCGAACGCGCCCGGCTCATCGTGCTTGTCGGTCACGCTTTGCAGATAGGCCCACTCGCCGGGCCCAATGCGCTTGCCGAGAAAGGACTCGTGGTCCGTCAATGCGGCAAAGTCGTCCCCGTAGCGGTAGCGCGCACGCAGGTAGGGCTCGTCCGCGCTTCCCACACCGTCCGAATGAGCGCTGTGTTGCTGTATGTCTCCGAACAGCACGCGCGGACCCGACCAGGTGACCACTGCAGGCACGGACAAAGGCTCCAGCGGACGTACGTCGACGGCGGCTGGCACGAGCTCAGGCGCTCGGCCCGTGGGAGATTCGAACGACTCCAACACGATGCCCTTGCGACCGCGCCTGGCCGTCAACGTGGAGCCGCCAGTCAGCTTCACCGCGCTCACGCGAAGACCACGACACCCCCACTGCCCGTCGTCCAGGGGCTGCCGCGGCTCGAAGCCCTCGGCGTTGAGCCGTTGTCGGTAGAACTGGTGCGAGCCGCGACCGAAGAGGTCCACCGCCCCATCGGCCCCGACGACGAGCGTCGGAAATTCGAAGCCCTGTTCCTCACCGTCCCGGTCACGGTCACGGTCGGTCATCTCGGCAGCCGGCTCGAACACCTGCCCCTGCAGATCGACGAAGCGAAGTGCGATCCATTTGGCAACGTCCGGGACACCCGTGTCTTCGCGGACGTCGTGATGAAACGCGACCCAGGCGCCCCTCGGCGCAGGCGCGATCGCGGGGGCGACCGCGATCCCTTGCGCGCTCCAGATGAGGTGCTCGACGCCCGTAGGTGGACGAACAACCACGGACGAACGCCCAGTCTCGTGTCGCACCTCGACGCGCCAGCCGCCCGACTCCGCCGCCAGCTCCGAGGCCGGGTCCTGGCTTGGCGTCGGTGTGCTCCCGACCGCCCAGCCCATGATGGCCGGGCTGTGCTCGGTGGCGACCGGCTCGCCGGTCAGGCTGCCATCGGCGGCCACGGGAATCCGAAGGGCGAACTCCTCGTTGTGCGTCGACGCCAGCACATGCATCCAAGCGCCGCCCCCCGCCACGGCCTCCAACCGCGGGCATCTCAGATACCGGTGGAGGGTGTGTTCGATGAGCGTCATGGCCGGTCAGTGCGCATAGCCGAGAGCGCGTAGCTGGTCTTTGATGGTGTCATCCATCTTGGCGTTCTCGCGCACCAATTGCGTACCGCCCTTCTGCTCTGCACTCAACCAGTTGGCGCGATCGCTGGCCGCGAGGAACTGCCCGAGGAGCGCCCGGGTGAAGTTCCGAGCAATCGGCGACTGGTCTGGCCCGAGCGGTTCGTTCTCCGAAGGGTCAGCATTCAAGTCGAACAGGGTCGAGGTCAGATTCCCCCGAAGGATGAACTTCCAGCCCGCGGCCGTCACGACGCGCCGGTCATCTTGAAAGTCGCTAAACACCACGCTCGGGCGCGAGGGTGGCGCTCCGATCATGAAGCCGAGGAGGCTGTGCCCCTCATTCGCGGGCATGGCTGGTACGTCGAGCAGGTCCGTGACCGTGGCAGCAACGTCGAGCGTCCCGACCGCATCGGCGACGCGACCGCCAGCCGGAAGCCGTTCAGGCAAACGAAACATGAGAGGAACGTGCAGCAGCTCCTGATACACGGAATGCCCGTGTCCCCAGCTGCCATGGTCCTCGAACTCCTCACCATGGTCCGCGGTAATCACGAGCAGAGTGTCTTCCCAGAGCCCGAGCTCGGTCATCCGCTGCACGAACGCGCCGAGCTGATGGTCGTGCTGGCTGATTTCGCCGTCGTGCAAGCCCGCGATGTAACGCTTGTCTCTCTCCGTGAACACGACGGCCGGGGGATTGCGCTTCGCCTTCTCGAGCAGGTCGCCAGTCATTCGCGGTCTTACCTGACCGCTGTACTCAGCCGGGTCGTACATCCGCAGGTACTCGCCCGGCGGATCGTAGGGCACGTGCGGATCGATGGTCTGGATGTACGCGAAGAACCGTTCGTCCTTGTGCGCGGCGATCCAGTCCGCCGCTTCCTTGAACACGTCCTTTGCTTCGGTGCTCTTCGCTTCGCGAATGTAGTTCGTGTAGTGGTCCCAGCCCTGGTCGAAGCCGAAGCGGTCCGACACGTAGCCATTGGCGATGAAGCTTCCGGTGTCGAACCCCTGAGACTTCAGATGCTCGCTCAGAAGCAGGGCCGACTCGGGCAAGGCCGCATCGCCCGTCTTTTGCTGATGAGTCTGCGGGTGGAGCCCTGTCAAAATCGAAGCCACCGACGGCTTGGTCCAGTTTTCCGGAGCCTGGGCGAGCTCGAACACCACGCCCTCCGCAGCCAGCTGATCGATGACTGGCGTCTCGACCCGGCTCTTCGGATTGAAGGGCTTCAGCTTGTCGGCGCGCAAAGTATCGACGACCAGAACGACGACATTCTTGGCCGCCTGGAGCTCGGGCGCGGGACGGTCCGGAATGAGCAGACGTGGGGCGTTCCAAGCGATTCGCCCTTGCCCCGTGCCCTGTGACTGAAGGTCGATCCGAACGACCTGACCCGCCAGCGCGCTCAGGTCGATCTTGTGGTCCGCCCAGGAACCCGATGCCTCGGCTGTGTACGTGACCGGCGTCGACTGAGCCGCGCTCGTCACCTCGACGCGCACTGGAGTCGTCCCTTCGCCTTCGACGCCGACCCCGAATCCGAGCAAGGCGTCTTTCGGAAGCAGGCCGTGAAAGCGCAAGGTCGAGTCCTTGCCGAGGACGATGGCGGAGCGCTCCTCGTCCCCGAGTCGCACGTTGGCGAGGAGAGTGTCGTAGCTCGGCGCAGAGTTGGCCGAGCGCGCCGTCTCAGCCTGCTGGCGAATCCAAATGGAGTCGACGGCGACCGAAACCTGCTTTCCCTCGACAGGGGCCGTGCCACCAAAAGTCAGCAGTAGATAGTTCTCGCCGGCCTTGACGTTCTCCTTTGGAAGCTCGACGTCGTACTCCTGAAAGCTCGGTCCCTCACGCAGGTGAACCGACTTCAGCTGCTGGTTGTTCAGGTAGGGCGTCAGCGCCTGGGTGCCGTGCGGCCGGAGCCGAATCCGTGCGACCAACGGCTCGGACTGGTCCGCCTGAAAATAAACGCGACCGCGCATGCCGACGTAGGAAAAGGTCGCGTCGCCATCGACCCCATCGCCGAGCCAGCCACTTCGCCAGTCGCCGACGGTGAACTTCGCCTGCGCCGGTGTCCCGAAATCGAGATACCAGCCGCCGTCGTCCACCTCGACCAGGTGCCGAAGCTCGCTCAAATCCGTGTGCGCGCGTAGTCCGGCAAACGGGTCAACTCGCGACGAGTCCGCTGCCTCCCCTTTGCCGCACGCTGCCAGCAGCACGACCGCGCCAAGCACGAACGAAACGAGTCGCATGTCGCCTCTCCTCCTCTGAAACCGGTCGCCGCCGATCGCCCCCTCAGACCTCGGCCACGAACCTCGCCCGCGGTAGCACGCGCTCTCAGCGGGCGTCAACAAAACCACCCGGGCTCAAACGCACCTGCAATTCTCGGGTGTGTCCGGCCTTCACGAAATAAAATCGATCGCTCCAATCGTGACCGACGCGATAGCGAACCTCGTGTCGTCCCTCATCGAGGACGAGTTCGAGCGGAAGCGTTCCCCGGTCGACGCCATCGACCGTGACTTGAACCTCGGCTCCGCCGGCGAGTCGCAAGACCCCTTGATCCTCCTGCACGCCCAACGCATCGCTAACGCCGGGGAGCAGTCGCCCCGACAAGGCCGGCACCCCGAGCCGGTCGCGAATGCTCGCCTCCGGCCCGTTCGATGGCGGCTCCGGCTCGCCATGGCCCTGCCCGGTCGGGATCGCAGCGGGCTCCACGGCCGCAGTCGCGGACCCGTCCGATGCGGGCATTACAATGCGCCAAGCCAAAAACCCTGCCGTCGCCGAAAGCAGCACCACGAACGCCCAGCCCAGTACGCCTGGTCCTGATTTCATCTCCGGAAGTCCATACAGGTCAGCGACCACCCCAGCGGAGGCCTTCGCTCCGGCCACCATTGGCCGGTCGACCGCATCGGTCAACTTCGGTGCCACGTTGACCCGGCCACGGTGCATGGCGACCCCAGATTGCACACGCTCGTGCTCTCGATGCGCCTGCGATGCATCGGGTGGTTCGACGAGCGAACGAGCCGCGTAAATTTCGGTCGGCTCCTCCTCGTCGAACGCCGCCGCCTGCTGGGTCGCCACCTCCTGCATGGCAAGCACCCCGCGGCCGACGTTGCCGAGCGGCGTCGCGCTTCCCTCGACGCCCTGGATGACGGCTTGTCGAGCAAGGGTGTTGAGCAGTGCGTCGACCAGGCCCCTCGAGGTGCGTCCGGACTCCCAAAGAGACTTCGGCGTCTCCCCTGTTGCGAGGCGAGCGACCAAGGCGCGAACGCTCTCGGGGCTATGGCGCACGAAGAGCCCCAGGGCGGACTCGTCCAATGTGACGCGTCGGTCGAGCGAGCTGGCCAATTGCTGGATGGTGCGGCTGAGCTGTTCGGTGGCCGAGATGAACGCTTCTTCGAGGTCCCGCTCCCGAGGACCCTCGCCCGCGGAGGAAGGCCCCGTCGCGACCACGAAGCGACCTGAGGCCATGCCGACGAGACTAGGCAGCGCCCCGACGCCACTCGAGATGCTGCCATCGATGGCCGTGCGCCTCAGGTAAACGAGCGTGCCCTTACGGAAGTGGGCTTCGAAGAGGCTCCAAGGATCCTGAAGAACGACCTGCGCCGTCGGTCGATAGGCGCGAACGGCTCGAAACAGCATCGCGACGCCCAGGTTTTCCAAATCGCCGCGGACCTCGCTGGCTTCGCGCAGGCTGGTCTCGAGTCGGGTCTGCGGCTCCAGCACCTCGGCGACCCGTTGAAGGACCTCCGGGGCTGGCGCCTCTTTGCGCAGATAGCCCTGCGCCTCGGCGCGGAGCTCACGCATGCGGTGGACGAAGTCCTGCCTCCAAGACAGGAGGACGACGGGAACACCGTCGAGCCTCGGCTCTCGGCGAACGGCCTCACAAAGACCGAGGCCGTCGAGTCCCGGCATTAGGATATCCGCCAGGATCACGTCCGGTGGATCGACCCGGGCCATGTCCATCGCCCCCAGACCATCGCTCGCCTCGTAGACGATGCCCCCCGCGCGCCTGAGCAGTTCCACGTAAAACCAGCGCACTTCGGGGTCATCGTCGGCGACGAGCACACGCCGACCCCGTAGCTGCAAGCTCGGTTCGAGCTGCCGCGCCGCGGTATTCGATGGGGCTCGCATGGGCGCTTCGGGGCTGTCCTCGAAGCCGGACCGTTCTTGCTCGACGGCCAGCCCGGGCTCCCGGGGCGACGGGCGCCGCTCTGGGACCACCGGCCGGGTCCCCGTCTCGCCGAGGGCTCCCAGAGACTCGAACCGCCTCGCAAGCTCCCTCACGGCGACGAGCGAAGCCCGATCGAAGCCGTCCCGCTCCAAGCGAGCGAGCACCCCTCCGATGGCGAAATCCAAGCGTCTGAGCCCCTGCTCACGGGCGGCCAGCTGCAAGCCTCTGAGCTGCTCGAACAGCGAGGCACGTGCGCCCGGCGCGTCGGGCATCTCTTCGAGCGCCGCTGCCAAAGCCATTGTTTCCAATGCCTTATCGCCCAAAATTCGAACGATTCCCTCGTTCGAGCCAAGCGAGTCCCCCCTGGAGGCCGGCCACAACACGGCTGGAGCATACGCGCTGTGACGATTTATTCGAGGCTTAGAGCCTCGAATAATGAGGAGACTTGCCCCCAGACACGCAGCGCTCTACCAAGCAGCCGTGGATTTCATCGACGAGGTCACGGTCGAAACGATCGCTGGAGATGGCGGCAATGGCTGTGTTGCGTTTCGCCGTGAAAAGTTCGTGCCGCTCGGAGGTCCCTCGGGCGGAGACGGCGGTCGTGGCGGCGACGTCATCCTGGAAGCGCAGAGCCGGCTGTCCACCCTGCTGGACCTTCGCTACCGCAAGATCGTCCGGGCTGAAAGAGGTGAGGACGGCCGGGGCAAGGACCAGTTCGGAAAAGCCGGGATCGACGCTCGAATCGCCGTCCCCGTGGGGACACAGGTCTACGACGCACAGAGCAATGAGCTTCTCGCCGACTTGACCGAGCACGGTACGGAGTTCGTCGTCGCGCGTGGCGGCTCGGGCGGCCGCGGCAACATCAAGTTTGCGACGCCGCAGCAACGTGCGCCGAGAAGGGCCGAGCCCGGACGGGCGGGGCAGCACCGGACGGTCCGGCTCGAGCTCAAGTTGCTGGCCGACGTCGGCATCGTGGGCTTCCCGAACGTCGGCAAGAGCACCTTCATAGCGACGGTCTCCCGCGCGCGTCCCAAGGTCGCCGACTACCCCTTCACGACACTCGTCCCGAACCTCGGCGTGGTCTCTCTCGGGCTCGATCGTAGCTTCGTGATCGCGGACATCCCGGGCATCATCGAAGGGGCCTCCGAGGGCGTCGGTCTCGGGCTTCGCTTCCTGAAACACATCGAACGCACACGCATTCTCCTTCACATGATCACTGTAGACCCTGACCCGGAGCGCGAGCCGCTTCGAGACTTCGACGCCCTGATGGCGGAACTCGAGCGCTTCGATCCAAGCTTGCTGGAACGGCCGATGGTCGTGGCGCTAAGCAAGGCCGACATGCCCGAAGTCCAGGCGCTGGCCGACGAGGTCCGGCAAGCGCTGCAAGCCCGTGGCTACCCGGTGTTCCTGATCAGCTCGGCGGCTCGCCAGGGTCTGGAGCCTCTGCTGCAGGCTCTCGAGGCTCGACTGAACCAGCCATCCGACGACTGATCTGGGCGCAGGCCCAGCTAGCGGCTTCACGGACGAGCGCCGACGGGCCTCGCTCCACCGTCTCTCGCAAGACGGGGAGATGCATCTTTCCGCCCACATTACCAAGCACAATCGATGCGTTACGCTGCAAACCTTCATAACCAGCGCGTTTCAGGGGCGACCCCGCAGCCCATCGTTGGAAGCTGTCCTCGTTCATCTGGAGCAAGCGGCTGGCGTCGACGTCGTCCCAGCGTCCGGCCGGCTCGAACGGCTGCATCGCCTCCCCGCCAGGCGCAGAGGTTTGGTTGTACGGACACACGTCCTGACAGACATCGCAGCCGAACAGCCATGGGCCCACCCCTGGACGAAGGCTCGCCGGGATGGCGCCGCGATGCTCGATCGTCAGATACGAGATGCAGCGACGCGCATCGAGACGCCGCTCGGCCTCGAAGGCCTCGGTCGGGCAGGCCTGCAAACAGAGCGTGCAGCTGCCACAGCGTCGCTCCATCGGCTCGTCGGGCAGCAAAGGGGCGCTGGTCACGATGCAGGCCAGAAACACATGGGACCCGATCCCTGGAACGATCAAACAGCAGTTCTTTCCGACGAAGCCGAGACCCGCACGCTCCGCCCAGGCACGCTCGAACACCGGCTTGGAGTCGATGGCCAGCCGCCCCACATAGCCCTCGTCTTGAAGGGTCTTCAACAGCGTGCCAGCGCGGCGCTTGAGCACATTATGATAGTCACGCCCCATCGCATACTTGGCGACGCGAGCGGGCGCTGGGCCGTCGAACGCGCTGCGACGCATGTAGGGCGCGGCCAGGACGAGCACACTGCGGGCTTGTGCGAGCATGCCCTCGTGGCAAGGGTTCTTCCGAACCTCGGCCGTGCGGGCCATCCAGTCCATCTCTGCGTGAAAGCCCTGCGAAAGCCAGGCGTCCAAGTGCTCGCCCTCGATGGTCAGGGGCTCAGCCCGGGCCACGCCCGCGCGCACGAAGCCGCGCTCCTCGGCAAGCGACTTGAGACGTTGGGTCAGCTCGGGGTCGGGCTCTGCCATGTCGCGCTCCGCCGATGCGCCTAGCCGAGCACCGCGCCTGGCGGGGGAGGCGGCACCCTCGGGGCTTCTTCTTTTCGCTTCGGCTGAGCGGGCGGAGACTTCTTGGGCGCCGGCTGCTTCTTCTCGCCGTCCTCGTCGCCCGAATCGCTGGGATCATCATCGGTTCGCCAGCTGGGCCTCGCGTCACTCGGAACCACAGTGTCCCAGTCCGGGCTGTCGGTGAGGCCCTTGGATCGTGCTGGCGCACCGGGCGGATGCGGAAGAATGTACGGCTCGGCGTTGAAGGTGCCGCACTGCCTCTCGTTCCGGTAAAAACCCCAATGCAGATACACCCGACCGTCGCCGCTGAGAATCGCCGAAGGCGCCGCTGGAAACGGCTGGGCGCGCAACACGGAGTTGAATGCGCCGAAGTCGAAGGGCAGCAGACCGCTCGACCGGGCGACGCCAACCCGATGCACCGAGCCGTTCTGGTTGAGCACGATCTCGAGTTCCGTCATCAGCGTCGGGTCCGAGTAAGGGCTTCCGCTGAAGACCGGGATGCTCTTCAAGAACCGGTCGGCAAACTCGCGATGAATCCTCCGGTGAATCGCCGTGATGTAGTTTGCGAAAGGCGAGGCGGCTGCGTTGAGCGCCGTCTGGGAGCCGGGCTTCACGTTCGGCGTGAAGTTCTCGATGGCGGCCCGGAATTCTTTCCAGCTCTTCTCTCGGCTGGCCCCACGCTGCGTCGACTTTCGCTCCTCGATCCGGGCATCCCGGTGCTCGCGAAGCTCATCACTGCCCACCGCGGCCTCGTACTGTGACCAGCTGAGCTGTCCTCCTGGACCCCTACCCTTGACGCCCGTCCCGCCGCCTGGAACCGGCTGACTCGGCTTGCGCACGACGAAGGTCCCGCTTTCGTCCGTAATAGTGATCGTCTCTTCCGCTTCCGGTGTCCGGACCTGCTCGCCGCGGCTCTTGTCGGGCTTGCCGGTCGGTGCCTCCGCTGCAACGCGCTCAGCCTTGATCGGGTCGGCGTCGATAGCCTTGTCCGGCCGTTCGCGCCGGGCCTCTTCTTCGGTGGGCGAGCGAGCGTCGCTGCCTTCCTTGTCACGCGCGTCTGCCAACTCTTCGGTCTGGGCGTTGCCTTCCTGTTCGGTCTCTGAAGCAGGCTCATGCTGAGGGCCGAGCGAGAGCTCTTCGTCGTCGCGCACGTAGTTCCGGACGCGCGCCATGGACTCCTCTTCGACGCGATTGTTCTCCTGGGCGACATACTGCGTGTCCGGAGGCGGCTCGACGTCCGGCTGCTGGCTGCGTTGCTGGATGGCTTGGCGCTCGGGGGGCTTTTGCGGCGTGGGCGGTGGCTGTGTCGCCTTCTGAGCTTCGGCCGCGACCGCCTCGGCCTTGGCCGCCTCCTCCGCCTTCTTCTCGCGGGCCTTGGGCTTGGGCTTGTCGGGCTTCGGAGCTGAGGTGCTTTGCGGGACCTGCATGTCTTCAGGGACGTCGAAATCCACCTCGACCGGCGTCAGCTCCGCCTTCTTGCGCGCGAGCTCCTCCAGCTCGCGGAAGTGATCGGCCATTTTGCCGAGGACCCCGTAGACGGGCAGATGCACCATCAACGATGCGAGCACCGCGATCAGGAAGGCGACGAAGACAGGTTCTCGATAGCGACGCACTTGCGTTTCTGGGGGGTAAGACTACCTCGAATCAGCGTTACATTCGCCTGGCGGCCTAGCAAAGGGTCAATTGTGGGTTCAGCGGCGCCCGCGTCCAGCCCCGAAACTTCGGCTGGACGGCAAGCCCCGCGGAGCGCCTGGCACAGCGGTGAACGAAGGGGCTCGAGAGTTGGACGGAAAAGCGCTGGGCCAGGCGCCACCCCGAGAAGAGGACGTCGGAGTCCCGACCGGTCGCGAGCTCCCGGACCGGACGACGATGGGGGGCCCCGAGACGGTCCGCGCGTGCCCTGGCGCGCCCACTGGCCAGTACGGGTCGTGTGCGTTCCGAGGCGGCTCCACTCCGAAGACCGGACGGTAGGACGCATAGGGCGCGTACCGAGGCGGGCTGCGGTACTGAGCGTAGGGGTACGGCCGGTAGAAGTAGAACGGATTGAAGTACGTCTGCACGTAAGCCGTACAGGGACGGTAGTAGCCCTGGAAGTAGTAGTAGTACCCGGCGCTAGACACCCAGCGTGGTGCGACGAAGACGAACCCGGCCAGGGAAGGCACGTAGTGGCCCCCGAGCCACACGAACTCGGTGCCGGCATAGCTCCAGTGTCCGTCGACCCATATCGCGCCCTCGTATGGCGGCAGCGACTGCTCGATGACAGTCTGTGGCGCCTGCTGCGGAGGGGCCTGTTCGATCACTGTCGCCGGGGCTGGCTCGGGCATCACGAGGACCAGCTCGCCCCCGATGAGCCCGGCCGCGCCCATGTCCGCGTCGAAGACGTCATAGGCGGGGATCTCGCCCCCGGCGTCCACGTAGATCTGGGCTCGCACTGAACCCGCAGCGCTGGCCAAAGTGAGCCCCCAGCAGAGGGAAACCAGGGTGATCGTTCTCATGGGCGCCTCGAGTGCAGATTAGGCCATCCCGCATGCACCGTCACCCCGATACATTGCGAACAGGAAAACGCACTCGACAGCACGCGGATAAGATGCTTCCGTTCGAGCGGCAAGATGAGTCGAATCGATCTAGACGCTCGCAACAAAGAATACCTAGACAGTCACGGTTTTGAGGACATTCCCTTCGAATCACTGCAGAAACGGGTGATCCAAGGCACTGCCGGAGCCGAGCAGAACCGTCTCCAGTCAGAGGTCGTACCCCCGGACGAGGGTGACCTTCGCGCGCTTCCACCGCTCGGCAGCGATGCCCGCGAAGCCTTGAGGGAGATTGGCGAGGAGGCGATCCGGCGTGGCGAGGTCGGCGCGGTGGTTCTCGCGGGCGGAATGGCGACGCGCTTTGGCGGGGTCGTCAAAGCCACCGTCGCGGTGCTCGGTGGACGCTCCTTCCTGGAAATGAAGCTGCTGGACATCGCAGCCGTGGCCAAACGCTGCGAAGCACGCATCCCCGTGTACTTGATGACGAGCTTCGCCACGCGCGACGAGATCGCAGCGCTCGCCAACGCGTTCAGCACTGAACACACCCCGATCCAGGCCTTCTCGCAGTTCATCTCGCTGCGGCTCACGCCCGAGGGCGAGATCTTCCGGGACGCCTCCGGGGAAGTGTCGCCGCACGCGACCGGTCATGGCGACCTGACCTTCGCGCTGCGACGCTCCCGAATGCTCAAGCACTTCCGGGACCACGGCGGCAAGATCCTCATGATGTCCAACGTGGACAACCTCACCGCGACCCTGGACCCCGCCGTCATCGGTGCGCACCTGCAATCCAAGGCAGACCTGACCGCCGAGATGGCCCCCAAAGAGCCGGGCGACAAGGGCG
Organism: uncultured delta proteobacterium; assembly: GCA_963746475.1. Taxonomy (GTDB): domain Bacteria; phylum Myxococcota_A; class Polyangia; order Polyangiales; family Houyiibacteriaceae; genus SG8-38. The sequence goes on along the minus strand of CAVVBB010000002.1, from coordinate 326,206 downwards.
GAGCACCGGCACGCGTCAATGGGCGGCCACAGATTGTGGAGGCCTTTCGTTTTCCGGAGTCCTTCGACCAGGACCGAATTCCGGTCTTCAACACCAACACTTTCGTCCTCAACGCAGAGGCCATAGACCGCGACTTTCCGCTGACGTGGTTTGCCGTGCACAAGACCGTCGACGGCAAACCCGTGATTCAGTTCGAGCGCCTGGTCGGGGAGCTCACCGCGTTTCTCGACTCGTCGTTCCTGCGGGTCGAGCGGCATGGGCCGGACGCTCGTTTCCAGCCGATCAAGACTCCCGAAGACCTGCAAGCCCAGCTTCCGGACATCCTGAAAGCCTTCGAGTCGCGCGGGATCTTATAGGGAGCGCGGCGCCTTCGCGGCTGCGCGCGGGCCTTCGCCGTGAAAGGCGAGCTGACCGCAGGCCGCCGCCACGTCGTCGCCGCGCGTCTTGCGAACGAACACCGACAACCCGCGTTCGGCGAGTCGCTCACGAAAGCGGTGGACCCGATTCCCGCTCGGCGCCTTCAGCTCGGACGACGGAATCGGGTTCATCGGGATGAGATTGACCTTCACGGGAATCCCGCGGAGCAGCTCGGCGAGCTCGTCTGCATCTCGTAGCGAGTCGTTGCGGTGGTCAATGAGCGTGTATTCGATGGTGATCCGCTGGCGCTGCGGCCCTGGGTAGCGGCGGAGTGCGGCCGTCAGCTCAGCCAGATTGTGCTTGCGGTTGATGGGCATGATGGCGCTGCGGTCCTCGTCGCGAACCGCATGCAGAGACACCGCCAGCTGCACCTGCCCCCCGAAGTCCGCACCGAGCCGATCGATTTGCGTCACCAGACCGCTGGTCGAGACCGTGACCCGGCGCTTCGACAAGTCGATGCCCTCCGGATGTGTCAGCAAGACCAGAGCCCGGGCCACTTCCGGATAGTTGTGCAGCGGCTCGCCCATGCCCATGAAGACCACGTTGCGTACCCGCTGGTCCGGCCCGAGCTGCCTGCGCCCGAGCAGGACCTGGGCGACGATTTCGGCGGCGTTCATCTGCCGCTTCAAGCCGGCAACGCCCGAGGCGCAGAACACGCAGCCCATCGCGCAGCCGACCTGGCTCGACACGCACTGCGTCACGATGCGGTCATCCGGCTGTGGGATGAGCACGGACTCGACACGCTCGTCGTCGTTCATCGCGAGGAGTAGCTTCTGCGTCCCGTCGCTCGAGGGATGCGCGGAGACCAGACGCAGCGGCCAGCCCGCGCCCTCCTCGAGCATGCGCGCTCGTAAGGACTTCGGGAGGTTGGTCATCTCATCGGGGTCGAGGACGCCGCGCTTGTGAATCCACTCGAAGACCTGACGCGCCCGGTACTTCGGTTCGCCCCAGGCCTGAAGACACGCCTCCCACTCCTGCGGCAAACGCGCAATTGGATGCGTCGGCGGACTCAAATCTGGGATCGGAAGGGACACAGCCGGCGTACCTGGCAGGTTTTCGGCTATGACGCAATCGCTCCCGCTGCCATCCGGACCCATTTCAGCTAAAATGTGAGACATGCGATGGATCGCTGCGTGCTTATTGGGCGGCTTCACGATACTCGGCTGCGGCGAAGGCGGGGCTGGCCCGGCAGCGGGCGGCACGACTGGCGGAGAGCCGGGCTGGGGCGGCTTGGACAGCTCGATCCTCGTGGAGCCATTTGCCGTGCCCGGGTTCGAGGCCCCCGCCAACCCGAGCACCGGCGAGCAGACCCCGGACGAGCTCAACCAAGCGCGCGTCGTCCGTTATCGGCACGATTCCGATGAAGCGGCAACTCCGCGCGCGATCATCATCGGCGTGCCCGGCTTTCTCGGGGGCGGCCCGAGCTTCGACGGGCTCGCCCGTTCCCTCGTCCGCCAAGGCGCTGCGCGAGGCTTCGAGCTCGAGTTCTGGGCCATCGACCGACGCAGCAACGCAATGGAAGACCTCCTCGGGATGAACGCTGCTGAAGAGGCCGGCGAGCCCGAAATCGCATTCGACTATTACTTCGGAGACGGAGAAATCGACGGTGCGCGCTTTGCGGGGTTTCGCGCACAGCAAGACGTCGGGTTCATGAGCGAATGGGGGCTAGAGGCCCACATCGAAGACGTTCGCGCGGTGCTCCATCGCGTTCCGGAAGCCGAGCGCAAAGGCCACGTCTTCCTGATGGGCCACTCCTTCGGCGCTAGCCTCGTCGAGCTCTACGGCGCCTGGCGCTTCGAAGACGGCACGCGCGGCGCCGACGAGCTGGCCGGCATGCTCTTCATGGACGGGCTCGGCGGAAGCAGCCCCATCAGCGAAGAGGTGTTTTTCGACGGCGTGTCCGGCGAGCTCAGTGGACTGACCGCCATCCGGGACGGCAGCGCCGCCCGATACTCCGGCATCCCAATCTTGGGCGTGGACGTCCTGGCTATCGCCGAGTTGACAGCCCTGCGCGCCTGGTTCGACCCGACCGCCATCGTCGAAGACCCCGTGCGCGACCAGGCCTTTGCCTTGCTCACCGGCCTGTTCGACCCAGAGCTGGTCCCGCCGGCAAGCAACCGCGCAGCCCTCGGCCTGGGCTTCGACGCCGAGTCGGAGCCCCTCGGCTTCGTCCGCGCGAAGGCCGGTCAGCTCACCGGCGGCGCTGTCGAACCCTACGAATCACTGCTTGCCCCTGGCGAAACGCTCATTCGGCCGAGTGACCCCGTGGCGAGCTATGACTGGATCGACGCCCTGGACGCCGACCCCCAGGAGTACACCCCGCTTCGGAACCTCGCCCGTGCCTTCACGATGGGTCCAAGCAACTTCGCCGAGTGGTACTTCCCGGCCCGCCTGAGCCTCGACGCCCGAGCGGCCGCCGGCGGCGCCCTGCCAGAAGACGCCTGGCAGCTCGCCTACGGCATGCGCGCCCTGGACGGACCGCTGAACGACGCGCCCGCGCTCTGCGTGCCGGGCGCGCTGGTCGGTGACGTGGGCCGATGCGACGCACTGAGGGACCGCCTTGCACCCAGCATCGGCCCTGGGCGCCGACAAGAAGGCGAAAGCCGCCGAGACGGCGAGCTGGCCTTTCGAACGGTCGACGCCACCGACATGGCCCACCTCGACGTCATCCTGGCAGACGAGAACAGCCCCAAGAACCCCGTTCCCGCCGCCGTCATGAACTTCCTCGAAACCCACGTGCAGCCGGGGCGCGTGTCAGTGCCATAAGGCGCGACGCAGGGGCGGCGCACGACGGATGCCCCGGCGCCGCCGAGTCTTCTCGGTTCGCGGAGGCGCGGGAGCTGCGCGTCGAGCGCCATGTCGACGAGCCGCTTTCCTTTCCCGTCTTCTTCCGCCCGACATCAGGGGACGCTTACATCGTGCCCCTTGCGAGCCTTCTTGCGTGCGGCGAGGTGCTCTGCATAGCCTTCGCAGAGCGTGCCGAAAGCGGCGTCGGTCCAGGGGAAGAAGCCTGCGTAATTGCCGTTCACTTTCGCGTGATGGAAGTCGTGATGCGTGGCGCCGTCACTGAATGGCATCAGGTGGCTCGGGCTCCAAGGGAAGTCGTAGCCAGCGTGCCCCTCGGCGGCCTCCCACTGTCGGATCACAATCCACAAGTAGAGCGTCACCACGTGACAGCCGACGAGAAGCGGCCCGGCGAGCATCAGCGTGCCCGTCAACAGGTACTCTACTGGATGCATGTAGTGCCCGCTGATCGCCCAGGGCGTCATGATCCGGTGATGAATGCTGTGCACCTTCTTGAACAGCCAGCGACTTTCGTGCAGCCCCCGGTGCACCCAGTAGAACAGGAAGTCGTCCAGCAGAATGAAGAACAGCAGCTGCAGCAGGATGACCCACCAGACCGGCAGGGGCCCCGCATGCACATGAGACATTCGCAGGAGCGGCCAGGACGCGAACGTCGCCACGGCCATCACCCCGTTGTTGACGAAGTGCCGCTGCAGCGAGGGTAAAACCACCGATCGTCGCCCCGTGGCGCGCGCCTGAATCCGGTACGGTTCCGCCCAAGCAGGCTGCTTCCAAGCAAGCGACGTGAACGCTCCGGCAAACAGCAGAAACGAAAGCATCCCAACGACCGTCCCAGCCACCGGAAACAGCCAGAACATCGGCTCGGTATAGATTTGTCGGAGCCCGCCGAACATTCGACGATAACTCTAGCAGGGTTTGAGAAACGCTGTAGCCTCGTCCGCTCGGACTTCGAGCACGCTACCGCCCGCCCCGCGGCCGCGTGGCGAGCGTGGTGGCCAAGCTAAAGCATCCGTATCTACGGACTCGGAAACGCCGCGCGCAGCTCGAAGCGTATGCCGGTCGTCGCGGGGCGGAGCGGAGCATGTCGCCCTCCTCAATCGCTAATGCTCAGGAGCTCGAACACGGGTCGCCCGGCCTCGCGGCTTTCATTCAAGTCGACACGAATCCGCATTCGCCAACCTCGGTCCTCGTTCGGATCGAGCAGGGTTTGCTGGAGCTCCCAGGCCTGCGGCCCTCGCTCAAGCTGGATCTGCGCACTCGCGCGCGCACTCGGGCCGATGTCGATGGCGTCGTACTCGGACCAGTAAGGCGCCAAGGCCTCGCCGAGTCGCTCGGCGTCCCAGCTTGAAGTCTCGGAAGCGTCGGACAGGGCCTCTGCGGCCCGGTCGTACTGCTTGAACGCCAGGAAGCGGACGAGCTGCCATGCGGCGTTGCGGACCATCGTGGTGAAACCGCGCACGTCCTTGGTGATGTCCGGCGCTTCGTCCGTATCCTCTTCCGCAATCTCGACCACGCCGTCGGCGCTCTGAAGCTGCTCCCACTCGTCCAGCAGGCTCGCATCGACAGAACGCACGGAAAGTCCAAGCCAGTCCGTCAGGTCGTAGAGCTCCTCGGTTTTGGCCGACTCAGGCACGGTCTGAACGAGCACCTTGTAGCTGTCGGTCAGGTAGCGGAGAAGCACGCCCTCAGAGCGCTGAAGCCCATACTCCTTCACATATCCCAAGAACGTCATGCCGAGCTCGTACATGTCGCGGGCGATGGACTTGGGTCGCAAAATGTCGCCGCCGACCCAGGGGTGGCGCTTCGAGAAGATCTCGAAGGTCGCATAGAGGAACTCCTCGTTGGGCTTGGGGTAGTCGATTTTTTCGAGCGCCTCGATACGCTCCTCGTACTCGACGCCATCGGCCTTCATCGCGGCCATGGCGCGGGATTTGAGCGCGTCGGTCTGGCGGTAGAGCAAAGCCATGGGATCCTCCAGGATGGCCTCGACCAGCGTGAGCACGTCGACGGCGTAAGCCGGGTCCTGCGGATCGAGTACGTCCACGGCTTCGATGACGTAGAGCGAGAGCGCCTGGTTCAGCGAAAAGTCGGACTGAAAGGATTCGTGGACGCGCGGCCGCTCGTCGGTGAACTCGACGACGCCGGCGTCGCGAAGCGAGCGAATCATGCCAATGGCCTGCCGACCGTGCCGCCGCTTGGACGTCGGCCCTTCGTGGCAATCGCGAATGAGCGACTTCAGTGCTTGGCAGCCGTTGTCGTAACGCTCGAAAAGGTTGAGGATCATGCCGTTGCTGACCTGAAACCGTGAGCGGAGCGGCTCTGGCGGAGACTGCTGCAAGCGCCTGTAGGTGTCCTCGTCCCAGTGCGCATAGCCTCGCTCCGGCGCCTGCCTCATCTTGAGCTTACGGAGCTTCTTCGCGTCCCCCCCGGCCTTGTCCCGAAGCTTCTTGTTTTCGACCACGTGCTCGGGAGCCTGCGCCACTACGGTGCCGCGGGTGTCGAAGCCACGCCGCCCCGCCCGCCCGGCGATCTGCTTGAAGTCCCGCACACTGAGGACTTTGGTCTTCTCTCCGTCGTACTTGCAGAGCTTGGTAAACAGCACGGTTCGGATCGGCACGTTCACCCCGACACCGAGGGTGTCGGTCCCGCAGATGACCTTGAGCCTGCCCTGCTGGGCGAGTCTCTCCACCAGGCGGCGATAGCGGGGGAGCATGCCCGCGTGGTGCACACCGACGCCGTGGTGGAGAAACTTCTTGAGCTCCTTGCCGAAAGGCGTATCGAAGCGCGTCGTCGACAGCTCCGCCTTGATCTCGGTCTTTTCCTCCTTGGAGAGGAAGTCGAGGCTCATGAGGTTTTGCGCCTGCTCGGTCGCGGCGCGTTGGGCGAAGTGCACCATGTAGATCGGTGCCTTGTCGTCCTCGAGCAGGTCGCTGACCGTGTGCTGCAGGGTCTGCTCAGCGTACTCGAAGTCGAGCGGAACCGGCCGCTCAACGCTCTTGACGAGCGTGGTCTGCTTGCCGGTCAGCTCCGTGAGCCCCTCCTCGAAGAGACGGGTCTCGCCGAGCGTCGCGCTCATCAGCAGGAACTGGGCCTGCGGCAGAGTGAGCAGGGGAATCTGCCATGCGACGCCGCGGTCACGATCCGAGTAGTAGTGAAACTCGTCCATGACGACGCTGTCGACCTCCGCGTCGCTCCCCTCGCGAAGCGCGAGGTTCGACAGAATCTCGGCCGTGCAGCAAATGACGGGCGCGCTCTGGTTCACCGCCGCGTCGCCGGTCATCATCCCCACCCGCTCGGGCCCGAGGACTTTGCACAAGTCGAAGAACTTCTCGCTGACGAGAGCTTTGATCGGCGCGGTGTAGAACGACCGCTGTCCGAGCGCGACGGCGCGGAAGTGCGCGGCAAGCGCAACCAGGGACTTTCCCGATCCCGTCGGGGTGTTCAAGATGACGTTGTTCCCGACCAGGAGCTCCATGATGGCTTCTTCCTGCGCCGGGTAGAGCTCGAGGCCACGGTCCGTCGTGTACTCGAGAAACCGGGTCAGCAGCGTGTCGGCGTCCACCGTTCGCTCTAGGTCATCGAGGTAACGGCCAAGCATGCGATCACCCTTCTACTCACTAGGAGAGAAAAGCTCCAAGCCAAAAATCCCCATGAGGAAGAGCACGAGGCCGATCAGCGGCGAGAGGCTCCTCGTCGCGTCGAACGCGAGGCTCCCGAGCACGGTGACACCGATCGCGCCGATGCCAGCCCGCGTCGGCTACGCAGCGCCACGGGTCCGACGCAGTGCTCGAGCGGGCAGGACGTATCAGACGGCCACGCCGAAGTCGCGAAGCGCGTCGTTGAGCGAGACTTTCTTGTCGGTGCTCGGCTTGCGCTGCCCAATGATGAGCGCAACGGGCACCTGGTACTCACCCGCCGGGAACTTCTTGCTCTGGGTCCCCGGGATCACGACGGAGCGAGGTGGAACGACACCACGCATCTCGATGGGTACCGTCCCCGTCACGTCGATGATCTTGGTGCTAGCCGTGATCACCACGTTGGCTCCGAGCACGGCTTCCTCACCGACGCGCGAGCCCTCGACCACGATGGCGCGTGACCCGATGAAGGCACCGTCTTCGATGATGACGGGCGTCGCTCCTGGCGGCTCGAGCACGCCACCGATGCCGACACCTCCAGACAGGTGCACGTTCTTGCCAATCTGCGCGCAGGAACCGACGGTGGCCCAAGTGTCGACCATGGTGCCGGCGCCGACATAGGCGCCGATGTTCACGTAGCCGGGCATCAGAATCGACCCGGGCTCCATGTGCGCCCCATAGCGAACGGTGCCCGGCGGCACGACGCGCACGCCCTGCTCGTCGAGCCCTTTCTTGAGCGGGATCTTGTCGTGGTACTCGTAGGCACCGACCTCGACCCGCTCCATCCCACGGACTCCAAAATAGAGGAGAATGGCCTGCTTGGTCCAGGCGTGAACGGTCCACTCACCGTCCGCCTCGCGCGTGGCCACCCGCAGCTTGCCCTTGTCGAGCAGCTCGATCGTTTCCTCGACGGCGCTTCGCGTCTGTTCATCCGCAAGCTTGCTGCGGTCCGCAAAGGCTGCCTCGATGAGAGGACGGAGCTCGGCTTCTCGTGGGTGCTGCTGCATCAGTCGTTACTTAAGGAGGTACTCAGCGAAGAAGTAGTTCGTCTCGATGATGCCGTTCTCGACACTGTCCGAGCCGTGGCAGGCGTTCTCGCCGACATCCGTACCGTAGGCCTTGCGAATGGTACCCTCTTCCGCGTCGGCCGGGTTCGTGGCACCCATGAGCTTGCGGTACCGCGCCACGGCGTCCTCGCCCTCGAGCGCGCTGACGACCACTGGGCCGCGCGTCATGAACTCGACCAGCTCGCCGAAGAAAGGACGCTCCTTGTGGACGGCGTAAAAACCTTCGGCCTGCGCACGGCTGAGCGTGAGCATCCGCGTGCCGAGAATCCGGAGGCCCGAGCGTTCGATCATGGCAAGGATGTTGCCGATGTTGTTCTTCTCGACGGCGTCTGGTTTGATGATGCTCAGCGTACGTTCGGTCGCCATTTCCACTTCCTCTTTCCCGCCGTTTAGCGGCAGCTGGGCGCGTTCTTAGCGCGTTTTGCCCTAGGGGCAATCGCGGAGCTGAGCTGCAAATTCGGCGACGTGCCGCTGCGAGAAGCTCGGCCTGATCTTCCCGCAGAAAGTGTTGGGCGGGAAGAAGGTGAGTCGCGCGGAGCGCAAAGGCCTGCCGATGGAGTCGAGCGGGGTCTTCGTGCGGGCGAGGTCGCCCTCCCCTTTCTCTCGGACAAAGATGCTCTGGCCATGGACCATGAGACGCCGGCCGGCGGCTTCATGTTCCTCGACTAGCTTCGGTTTTCGCGTGGGCCTTAGCTCAAAGAGCGAAGCATAGCTCAGAACAGGTGCTTCACGGCGTCGGCTTCTTCTTCGAGCTCTTGCCTCGTGGCGTCCAGACGTGTCTGGCTGAACTCGTTGATTTCGAGTCCCTGAACGATGCTGTACTTGCCGTCCTTGCACGTGCACGGAAAGCCGAACATCAGGCCTTTCGGAATGCCGTAGCTTCCGTCGGACGGCACACCCATGGAGACCCAGTCGCCTTCCGGCGTCCCGAGGACCCAGTCGTGGACGTGATCGATCGCTGCGTTGGCCGCCGAGGCTGCGCTCGAGCTACCGCGCGCTTCGATGATGGCCTTGCCGCGCTGCTGGACCGTCGGGATGAACTCCTTCTCGACCCAGGCCTGGTCGTTGATGATTCCGGCCACACTCTTGCCGTCAATCTCAGCGTTGAAGAGGTCGGGGTACTGGGTCGCCGAGTGGTTGCCCCAGATGGTCATCTTTTTGACGTCCGACACGGGGCGGCCGGTCTTGGCGGCCACCTGCGACATCGCGCGGTTCTGGTCCAAGCGGACCATCGCCGTGAAGCAGCTGTCGTCTAGGTCCGGGGCGTTGTTCATCGCGATGTAGCTGTTGGTGTTGGCCGGGTTGCCCACGACGAGCACCTTCACGTCACGGCTGGCTACCGCGTTGAGCGCTTTGCCCTGCCCGATGAAGATCGCGCCGTTGGCCTCGAGCAGGTCCTTGCGCTCCATGTCCTTGCTGCGCGGGCGGGCGCCCACCAGCAGGGCTACATCGGTATCCTTGAAGCCGACCATCGGGTCGTCGCTGGCCTCGAAGCCCTGGACGAGCGGAAAAGCGCAGTCGTCGAGCTCCATGATGACGCCCTCGACGGCTTTCATCGCCGGGGGGATGTCGATGAGCTGCAGGATGACCGGCTGGTCCTTGCCCAGCATCTCGCCCGAAGCGATACGGAAAAGCAGCGCGTAGCCGATGTTGCCCGCGGCCCCAGTGACCGCAACACGCATGGGTTGTTTCGACATGATACTTCCTCCTGCCCTTTACCTTAGAGAAGACTCTGCAGCGTGGTGCCCATGTCGGACGGTGTTGGCGCAACCTTCACGCCTGCGTCCTCGAGAGCTGCGATTTTCGCGTCCGCGGTGCCCTTGCCACCACTGATGATCGCGCCGGCATGACCCATGCGCTTTCCCGGAGGCGCGGTGCGGCCCGCAATGAAGCCAGCCACGGGCTTCTTGAAGTTCTCTTTGATCCAGGCCGCGGCCTGCTCCTCGGCATTGCCGCCGATTTCACCGATCAGGATGACCCCGTCCGTGTCCGGATCCTCGTTGAACAGCTTGAGGACGTCGATGAAGTCCGTGCCGTTGATCGGGTCCCCACCGATGCCCACGGCCGTGCTCTGCCCGATGCCGAGTGCGGTCAGCTGGCCGACGGCTTCGTAGGTGAGCGTGCCGCTCTTCGAAACGACGCCGATCCGACCGGCCTTGTGAACGTGACCGGGCATGATGCCGATCTTGCACTGGTCCGGCGTTATCACGCCAGGGCAGTTCGGACCGATGAGTCGGGTCTTGTTCTGCGACTCGAGCACACGGCGCACCTTGATCATGTCCATGACCGGAATGCCCTCGGTGATGGTGATCACGAGCGGGATCTCGGCGTCGACCGCCTCGAGAATTGCGTCCGCCGCGAAAGGCGGAGGAACGAAGACGCACGATGCGTTGGCACCAGTCTGCTGCACGGCCTCGCGCATGGTGTTGAAGACTGGCACGTCCAGCAGCGACTCACCGCCACGGCCAGGCGTGACCCCGGCTACTATGCTTGTGCCGTACTTGAGCATCTGCTCGGTGTGGAAGGCACCGGTGCTTCCGGTCATGCCCTGAACGACGAGCTTAGTGTTCTTGTCTATGAGGATCGACATGACTTCTTATCCCTTCGCGAGCTCGACGATTTTCTGAGCGCCTTCGGCCATCGTCTTGGCTGCCGTGATGGCGAGACCCGAGTTGTTGAGGATGTCGCGGCCTTCCTCGACGTTCGTGCCCTCGAGGCGAACGACGAGAGGAACCTTCAGTCCGAGCTCCTTGGTCGCCGCGACCACGCCCTTGGCGATCACATCGCAGCGCATGATCCCACCGAAGATGTTGACGAAAATGCCCTGCACCGCGGGGGACTCCAAGATGATCTTGAACGCCTTCGTGACCGCCTCTTGGCTGGCGCCGCCGCCCACGTCCAGGAAGTTCGCGGGCTCTCCACCAAAGTGCTTGATGGTGTCCATGGTGCTCATGGCCAGGCCCGCACCGTTGACGAGACAACCGATGTTGCCGTCGAGCTGGATGAACGAGAGACCGGCCGCCTGCGCCTCAGTCTCCGTGGGCGCCTCTTCGGTGAGGTCGCGTACCGAGCTCCAGTACTCCTTGTGCCGAAAGTCGGCGTTGGAGTCGAAGTTGACCTTGGCGTCGAGGGCGATGACCTGCTCGTCCTCGGTGAGGATGAGCGGGTTGATCTCGGCGATGCTGCAGTCCTCGTTCTGGAACAGCTTCGCCAGACCGGAGAGCAGCCGGGAGAAGCCCTTCTGTTCTTGCTTGCTCAGACCGAGCGCGAAGGCGAGCTGCCGGATTTGGTAACCCTGGAGCCCGACGGCGGGGTCGATGTACACGGTGTGAATCTTATCGGGCGTGCTCGCGGCGACTTCCTCGATGTCCATGCCACCCTCGGTCGAGGCCATGATGGCGACACGCTTGCTCTCGCGGTCGACGACCAGCGCCAGATAGAGCTCGCTCTTGATCTGAAGACCCTGCTCGACGAGCAGACGCTGCACGACCTTGCCCTCAGGGCCCGTCTGATGCGTCACCAGGGTCTTACCGAGGATCTCCTTGGCGGCGGCGGTCGCCGCCGCGACCCCCTTGACCACCTTCACGCCACCAGCCTTGCCGCGGCCTCCCGCGTGAATCTGGGCCTTGACCACGACGACCTCGTTACCGGTCTCGTCGATGAGCGCCTTCGCAGCGGCCGTCGCTTCCTCGACGGACATGCACGGAACGCCCTGTGGCACCGGGATGCCGTACTTCCGGTAAAGCTCTTTCGCTTGATACTCGTGAATGTTCACTGTGTTCTCCTTAGGCCGTGCTCAGCCGATGTACTCGATGATGCTGCCCCGGAATTCCGAGCACTTGATTTTCCTCGCGACGCCCGTGAATCGGGCCTCCATGCCGTGCATGCGCCTATGACGTCGCAGGGGGCCGACACGAGCGGCGCGCTTATAGCACAAGGCTCGGGAGACGCCCGCGCGTTCCCCTAGTCTCTAGGCGAGGCCGAGACGCCCGGCAATTGGACCATGACTCGCCGCTCCCCGACCAGTGTGGAGGCCCGTACGTGCTCCTCGACCGTGGTCTCGGACACGCCGCCGTACACGAGCGCGTCACGACGGACGAAGCTCTGCGCGTCCGCGATGACGCCATCTTGCGCCTCTCGCGCCTGAGGCATTGTGATGACTAGGAAATTCGCCAGAGCTGCGCCAGCGGCGTCACTCTGGCAGATCTCGACTTGCTCCGCCCCACCCTCGTAGAGCTTGGTTACGAAGAGACTGACGAAATCCGGCCGCGCCACAAACTTACGCGAGTCTGACGAAAGGAACGTCCTGGCCTCGTGCAGGCGACATTCTTCTTCCCGCAAGCGGCGAGGAATCCAGCTCTCGGCTTCGGCTCGGTCACCGGCGCGAGCCGAAGCCAGGCTCTGCAGGGCGGCGGCATGCCTCCAGTGATTCACTCCCCAGGCCATCAGCACGGCGAGTACGAACCAGATCAGCTTTGTCGATGCATGCACGGGTCGCTAACCTCGGACTAGTGTGTACAGCTCGTGCCCAGCGACACCGAGGAGATAGAAGGCCAAACCCGCGAAGCCGACACCTAGCCAGTCCGCCTCGCCGGCGAAGACGGACTCCCCCCTGCTCTGGCTCATCCCGAGGATGACGAGAGCGGAGGCGATCATCGCAAAAGCCTGCACGAAGCATCGTCTGCGGCGATTGCCAAACAACTCGTCGAGATAGTTGTCGAGCCGGACCAGCGGCGCCTCGGGCTCCTCCCGGGCAGAGTCGGTATGGGGGGCGGGCTCGGATGCCACGCCTTGGGGCACGGAAGCAGCTTGCGGATGGATCAACGGTGGCGCTGGCCGGGGCCGCGCTGGGCGAGCTACGGGCTCGGACACTGAGAGGGCAGACTGACCCATCGGCGCGAGCGAAGCCGAGAGCGAGGCCGCACCCATGACCGGCGGATCGATCTTCACGCGCTCCGCCGCCGCGGCCACGGGCACGGAGATTCCCTCGGGCGGCCGGCTCACGGCTTCCTCGACCCGGCGGCTCGGTCGCGCCGGGCGACATTCGACCACGGCGCCGATCGATTCGAGCGCCCGGCGCATCTGCTGGGCCGCCTCGGCCCGTACCCGGTGCTTGACCACGCGCGGAACGGTCTGCTCGAGCCTGGCCGCCGCGGCCGCGTCGATGCCGAAGATGCGCTGAAGCCCCTCCACGGGAGAAACTTCGCCGCCGCTTTGAAAACGAATGACCCACACGTCGAACGTCGACATCCGACCCCATGATAGCGACAAGCTGCAAGGAGTGCGAAAGTCTGACGAATTGGATTAGGAGACTGACAAGACGCTCAGTCGGTGAACGAAGCTGCTCGGCAGAACAGGCCCGCGAAAGAGGCCGAATCAGCCGCGTGGATGGTAGCGCTGGTGCATGGTGCGCAGATGCTCACCGCTCACATGCGTGTAGATCTGAGTGGTCGAGATGTCGGCATGGCCCAGCATCGTCTGCACAGCGCGAAGATCCGCCCCGCCGGCAAGGAGATGCGTCGCAAACGAATGACGCAGCTTGTGGGGCGAGATGGACTTCGTGATCCCAGCGCTCCGTGCGTACTTCTTGACGAGCCCCCAGAAGGCCTGTCGGGTCATCGCTCGACCACGGGCCGTCACGAAACACGCCCGGGCCGAGGGGCTGGCCCAGCGGGGACGCACCTTGGACAAATAGTCGCGCAGGGCTAGGCGTGCATGCTCTCCAATGGGCACGATCCTTCGCTTCTCACCCTTGCCCAGAACCGCAATGAAGCCTTCGTCGAGATTGAGGTCGCCGAGCTCCAGGCTCACGAGCTCGCTGACCCGGAGGCCGGCCGCGTACATCGTGTGCAGCATGGTGCGGTCGCGGATGCGGTTTGGCTTCTCTCCGGTTGGGGCAGCCAGAAGGCGCATCACCTCCTCGTGGTTGAGCACGTCCGGGAGCCGACGACTCAGTCGAGGTCCGTCGAGCAGCTCGGTCGGGTCTTTCGCGCGAGCGCCTTCTTGGACCAGGAAGCGAAAAAAACCTCGAATGGAGCTCAATGCGCGTGCCTGCGTGCGCGCACTGAGTCCTTGGCGCGAAAGCTGGACCAGGTATCCCGCCACGACAGTCTCATCGATATCGTCCAGTGAGACTTCGTAATCATTCACATGTTTCACGAAGCGAGCCAGGTCGCTCGAATACGCGTCAACGGTGCGCAGGGAAAGACCGCGCTCGACGCGCAAGTGTAACAAGTACGCGTCAAGTCTGCAGTCGAGGGCTGCCGGCACGGTGTTGCGTACCACAGTTAGGAGGAAACCGGCTGTTTCCTGCACATCGTCCGTCTGCCTAGCCTATCCGCGGCGTCTGCGAGTTCCGCAGGTATTGATGCCTATCAGGCCGCGTGTTACGGTCGGATCAGCGGTATGCTGAAGTGTTTTTCGGTCGCAGTTTCTCCCGGGTTCGACCGCCGCACTTTGTTTAGTCACGCAGAATCGAATCAACGCGGCGTCGCTCGCGTTTACCCGGCGATGGGGGCGCTGAGTCATGGGTAGATTGGTCGGGTACGTCGCCAACCGCGCGGACCGCCTTCGCGATCCCCTGTATCAAGAGCGGGAGGCGCTACGAGTCAAAGACATCGCGTCGGAAACGAGCGGATGGGGCATCGGTTTTTATCACGGCGACGAAGTGCTCCACAAGAAGCGCCCGATGCGGGCCGGCGACCGACTCGATTGGGAGCAAATCGCAGGCAACGTGCGCTCCGATTGCGCCATCCTGCACCTGGAGCAGCCGCCGACAGACGACTTTCGCGCTGAGAATGCGCACCCTTTCCGACTTCGACGATGGCTGTTCGCGCACCGCGGGGCCATCGCTGGTTTTGAGAGCCTGCGAGAGGGACTGGCCGGCGCGATTCCTGACTTCCTGCGGCGAAACATCCGCGGTGACACCGACAGCGAATACCTCTTCCACGTTCTTCTGACGTTCCTTCACGAGGCTGGCCAGCTCGACAACCGGGACGTGGGTGAGGCCCAGGTCATTGCAGCCATCAGCGCGACGGTGGCCCTGATAGAGCGCCTCGGGGCGGAGCTTGGGCATACCGACCACCGTATGAGTTTCATCTTGACCAACGGCCGGTCGATGTACGCGTTCCGTCACAGAATGCCCATGGCCTACGTGCAGCGCAGCGGCCTGCACGATCCCCCTGAAGACTACGTCGCCCCGCCCTCTGGAAGCACCCCGCTTCGTTACGTCATCGTGACGAGCGGCGTCGATGGGCAGCCAGGGGGCTATGAGAGCTTGCCAGACCGTGCGATCGCGGTGATCGACCGCGAGCTTCACGTGTCGGTCCACGAGCTCTAACGCCGCGACTTGCGCGCCTCCGGCGCTCCGGACTCCGACGACGATCCAGCCCTAAGCCTCACCGATCGTTCGGACGTTGGTCGCCACCTCGAAGACACCGCGACGTTTCGCCTTGGCCAAGATCCGCATCGCCTCGCGGTAGCCGCGCCGCAGCAGCAAACGCGAATGAACCAGCGAAGCAAAAGGGATGAGACCCAGGTCGGGCGAAATCACCAGCACCTGCACGTGCGGATACATTCGATGGATGAGATCGATGCCGCGCTTTTCCTTCTCGCTCAAGATGAGGTTGAGCGTCTGACGTGCCACCGCGAGCCCGCCACTGTGGACGATCGATCGACTGCCTAGTCGTGCCACGTGTGGCCGATAGACGTTGGAGATGATGATGACGTCGGCGCCGGCCTCGACCGCGAGGTCGATGCTCAACGTGCGAACGATTTCGCCATCGATGTAGTAGCGGTCTTCGATCTTGTGAGGGCGAAAAAGCAAGGGCACGCAGCAGGAGGCCGCAACGGCCTTGCTGATGGGAATGTCCTCCCGGTAGCCTCGTCCAAAGACGACTCGCCCCCTGCCGTCCACGTCGGCGGCGGTGACCATCACGTGCTTGTCGAGCTCGCGGAAGTCGTCCGTCGGCAGGGTCTCCGCCACGAAGCGCTCGAACCGGTCGATCGACGACAAGCCGCTCAGCACGTGGCCCAGACTCTTGCGTTGGTCGCTGTTGGGCGGACTGACGAAGTAGCGCGCCCTGAGGGGCGAGCCGGCCGCGGCGCGGCGCCAGAACGGACGAAACCAATCGGTCAGCTGCTCCGGCGTGAACCCCTGCGAGTAGAAGGCTCCCGCGATCGCTCCCGCGGACGCCCCGACGCAGATGTCCGCCTCGATGCCAAGCTCGTCCATGGCTCGTAGAACCCCAATGTGGGCTATGCCCTTGGCAGCTCCACCAGAGCCTATGAAGGCAACGCGCGGTCGACTCATCTTAAAAAGGTGCCACAGCACCAGGTGAGAGTCGACGAAACGGCCTATGCGGTACTCTTACCGCGCCGCCGTCGCTTGTGCCCCGGCGATCGCTCCCTGAGGCGATGCCGCCGCCTTCTTCCCGAGGTACGCCTCTCTGGTGAGCTCCCGGAGCAGAGGCCTCGCGTCCCTCGATAGCGCGGAACGGGGGTATTTCTTGATCAATGTCTTCAGAGCGGATCGCGCCGTGTCGAGGTCATCTCCGTCCCGCGCGCAGGCCGCCGTCAGCCACCAGCCGTCGGGCTGCAAGGAAGGGTCCGTGCTCTGCTCGGCAACCTGCTTGGCCAGAACGAGGGCCTGGTCGGAGTGGCCGAGCCGGCGCAAGGTTTTGGCGAGATTGTGTTGAACGGCAGGGATGTGCGCGCCCTCGCTTCGAAGCTCGATAGCCTCTCGAAAGCTGGCGGTCGCCTCCTTGTACTTTCCCGCGCGGACCTGCTCGAGCCCTCGCTGGTACGCCTGCATGGATAGATCAGAACGAAACTGGCGCTCGACGTCTCGAAAAAAGGCCGCCTCGGCCGGAGACAGGCTGTCCTTCGGCAAGGCCTCGTACTCTTGGATGGCCTCGACCCGCTTTTCCGCCTGAATCAGCTCGTAGAGGCGGGCTGCTTTCGCGGCGACGGCCGTGCGGTCCGAGCTGCGACGCACTTCGTCCCCAAGCTCGGACTTCAGCTGCTTCAGCTCCGCCTCGAGGGCGGCCCTCTCGGTATGGGCTTCGCGAACCTTCGCATCGAAGGCGAGCTTCAGCCCGAAGAAACAAAGGGCGGCGATGATGGTGTAGGCGACGCCGCTATTCCAGTTGAAACGGCGCTCGTAGCCGGCCTGCCGCTTGGCGATCGCCTTGATGTCGGCGCCCAGCGCATTGACCAGGTTGTTGGTCTTGATGATCAGCCCGCGGCTTTCGATGATCTCTTTTTTGATCTCGCGAACTTCGTCGTCCAGGTCCCGCATAGGCGCCCGGCCTACCCCCGCCGAAGGGTTGTGGCAAGGCCTGGCGCTTGACGGGGCTCGGGACGGCGCTTAGAAGCCAAGGCCAGGAGGGATGGTGTCTGCGCGCTCGACATGCCTGAGCCTATCGCTTTCGTTCGTCGTGGCGGGCTTTGCAACTCTGGGTCTCGGCTCTGCGGGCTGCAATCCGCGTGCTGACTACGCGCTCGTCGGCGCCGCCGACGTGCCCTCCGCCTACGGGGACGTCAAGGTCGAGGAAGTCGATGAGGATAAGCTGCTCATCACACTGGTCATCGACCATCTCGGGCCGCCACAGAAACTGGGCGCGGACTTGTCGTCCTACGCCCTGTGGTTCGAGAGTGTCGGCAAGCCGCCCGAGCTCAAAGCCATCCTCGACTATGACGCCAAAACACACTCGGCCCGCGGAATGGCCACGACCCCACTCAAGTCCTTTGTGCTACGCGTCACGGCGGAGAAGAGCCGGGAACCCGAAGCCCCCAGCGATTACATCATAACCACCCAAAGCATCGACGAAGACAAGGACTGAACATGGCAGACACCGGTGATCTCAAGAAGGGCTTCAAGATGCTCATAGACGGGCAGCCGTACGCGGTGGTGGAAAGCCAGTTCGTCAAGCCCGGCAAGGGACAAGCTTTCTTTCGCACCAAGCTGAAAAACATGATCACCGGCGCCGTCCTCGACCGCACCTACAAGAGCGGAGAGAAGCTCGATCGCGCGGAGACCGAAGAGCGGACGATGCAGTACCTTTACCCGGAGGGCGAGGGTCGGGTCTTCATGGACACGCAGAATTACGAGCAGGTCACGCTCACCAACGAACAGCTCGGCGACAACGTCTACTACCTGCTCGATGGGACCGAGTGCGACATCATGTTCTTCGACGGTCGCGCCATCGGCGTCACGCCACCGACCTTCGTTCAGCTCACGGTGATGGAGACGGAGCCAGGCTTCAAAGGCGACACGAGCAGCAACACGACCAAGCCCGCCACGCTGGAAACGGGCCTTCAGGTCAACGTCCCTCTCTTCGTCAACGTGGGCGACAAGCTCAAGGTGGACACGCGCACCGGAGACTACGTCGAACGCGTCAAAAGCTGAGAGGCCTGATGGAACCCGCTCGGCGAGCGACTCTCTTCGCGCTCCGCCAGCGGGCCACACTGCTGCGCGCCATTCGCGAATTCTTCGAGGCGCGCGAGTTCATCGAAGTGGAGACCCCGGCGATCGTGCCCTCGCCGGGTCTCGACGTACACCTGTCGGCTTTTGAGGTCAGGGACGCGCAAGGCCAGCAGGTGGGCTGGCTTGCGACGAGCCCCGAATATCAAATGAAGCGGCTTTTGTGCGACGGCGCACAGCGAATCTATCAACTCGCGCGCAGCTATCGCGTGGACGAGTGCGGTGCGCGGCACGAGCGCGAGTTCACAATGCTCGAATGGTACCGCGCCCAAGCCTCTTCGGAAGACGTCATCAGGGACAGCATCGCGCTCGTACGACATTGCGCATGGGCACTTTGCGGTACGCTGCAGCCGAGCGGTCCGCATGGAACCATCGACCTGTCGCAAGCTTGGGCTCGCTGGACCGTACGGGAGGTCTTCGCGCGCTATGGGCAGATCGAGTATGACGCGGCGGTCGAGGACGAGGAAAGCTTCTATCGCGACTGGGTCGAGCACATCGAGCCGCAACTCGGCGTCGATCGGCCGGTCATCGTCACGGACTGGCCTTCATCGATGGCCTCCCTGGCGCAGCTCACCCCGGAAGGTTCTGCCGACCGCTTCGAGATCTTCGTCGCTGGGGTCGAGCTGTGCAACGGCTTCGGTGAGCTGACGGACCCGTTGGAGCAGCGCCGGCGTTTCGCTGCGGACCAGCAAGCCCGACGCAAAGCGGGAGCGGCGGTCTACCCGATGGACGAACGCTTTCTCGAGGCCCTGCAGGGCGGTATGCCGCCGAGCGGAGGCAACGCCTTGGGTGTCGACCGCCTGCTGATGCTCCTCACCGGGGCGAGCTCGATTCAGGAAGTGATGGCTTTCCCCGAACAGAGTCTTTGAGGGCGTCCGAAGCCGTTCAATCCAAGGAAACGGAGACTTTGCGGGTCTTCTTGGAGGCCACATCGACCCAAACGGTCTTCGGCTCGCCCGTTCCGAAAGGCCTCAGCACAAGCTTGTGGCGCCCGGCGGACAGCCTGAGTTTACGCGGCGTGCTCCCCAAGGAGCGCTTGCCCTCGTAGATCTTCGCCCAGCCCCCGCGCGTCACCAGGTTGATCGTGCCCGTCTGAACGGGCTTGGCACGGACGGTCCTCTGCGGCTGCGGCGCGGGCGCAGGTTCAACGGGCATCGGTACGACGGCCTCGGTCTCGGGCTGTACGCGCTGGCTGGGACCTCTGCCGAGTCTCTCCGTGTTCAGGACGAGGTCCGGATTCGCGGCTGGACTGCCTAGCACCGCGAGAGGGACGTGCGTCGGCTGCCCTGACGGAATCGCCTCTGGTTGAGCTACGACCGTCGCGGGAGCCTCGCCCGAAGCCTGGATGGGGTCGACTCTGGACATGCGCCACCCGATGACGAGCAGCACGACCCCGATCGCGAGCAAGCCAGCCAGGCCTGCCCTGAGCGGAAGCGCGGAGCGCATGGGAAGGGGCTTTTCCATGAACCCGACGCGGGTCCCGGTATCGACCATGTCCGCTTCGCGCGTATGCGGAAGCGCAGGGACCGTCACATCACTGATTCGCGCAATCTCCATGAGCTGGCTCTTTCGAGCCTCGCCTTGAGGAAAGAGCTCTGCCATCCATTCCGAAAGCTCGGGCGGGCCAACGATGGGCTCCTGCGATGCCAAAATTTTCGGAGTGCTTTTCCCATTTCCCTGGCGGTCTGCCAACGGCGCTCCGGGTCGCGCTGCAGAGCCTTCATCACAATCGCGTCGAGCTCCTTGGGTACGCTGGATCGAAAGGCCGACGGGGGTTCGATCTCGTCGTACAACACAGAGTGAATCGTATTGACCGCAGTGTCCCCGCGGAAGAGACGCCTCACGGTCAGCAACTCCCACAGCGAAACCCCGAGCGCCCAGATGTCGACGCGCCGGTCGATCGCCTCAGCTGCCAGCTGCTCCGGGGCCATGTAGGGAAACGTTCCCTTGAGGTCACCGGTCGATGTGCTGTGCAAACGCTGGCTCGCGCTCGCGATGCCGAAGTCAACCACCTGCACGGCGCCGCCGTACGTGACGAACAGGTTTCTCGTCGACACGTCGCGATGCACCACGTGCATCAGGTCCCCGTTCGCGTCTTTGAGCTCGTGCGCGGCGTGCAGCCCCTCGCAAGCGTCGGCGATGATGCGCGCCATCCTCAGTGGGAGTAGCGGAGATCGCCGCTGCTCGGGAAGCTTGCCGACTCTCGCGCACAGACGCGAGAGAGGCTCGCCCAGCAGGTACTCCATCGCGATGTAGTAGTCGCCGCCCGTCTCGCCGAAGTCGAACACGCTGCAGACGTTGGGATGGGTGATGCGGGACGCGATGCGAGCCTCGTCGAGGAACATGTCGACGTACTCGCGCTCCTTGGCCAAGTGGCGGTGGATGCGCTTGAGCGCCACCAGCTTCTCGAACCCGGATGCCCCCTCAGCACGTGCCAGGTACACGGAGGCCATGCCGCCGCTGGCCAGCTCGAAGCAGAGCTGGTATCGGCCAACGCGCTCGGAGCCGGCGCGCTCCGGCGGCGTCGAGTCGAGCGGTGTCAACAGACGGGTCCGCTCGGTGCTCTCCGGCGCCCCCGACTCTGTGTTGGTCACCAAGCTAGTCATCCGCAGCGAACTATAGGGTAACAAAGCTTTGTTTGCCGTCCACATCAAACTTTTTGTCTGACACGGTATTCCTGGCTAGCTTGAGATGGGGCGACACATGCCGCTGAGACTCGTAAATTGGACATTCCTTTGTATTTTCTTCGGACTCCCGGTCAGCGCGAGCGCGCATCCGCTCGTCGACGAGGCCATCGAGGCCTATGAAGGAGCGGATTTCGAGAGCGCGCTGCAGGCCTTCCAGGAGGCCGCCAGCAACGCTGACTTGACGGTCGAAGAGCTGCTTCAGCTCTTCGAGATGAGAGCCTTGGTGTACCACGCACTCGAAAACGAGGAAGCGATGCGCCAAGACCTCGAGCGCCTTATTGCCGTTCGACCTAGCTACCGATTGGGCCGCCTGGCACCTCCGCCCGTCCAAGAGACGTTCGACGAGCTGCTGGAGCAAAGCCGGCATAGCCAAGTAGAGCTTCGGATCGAAGAAGAAGACCTCGCGGGCAGCCGCACCGTACTGGCCCGGGTGCTTCGCGTTCCGGAGGATCTGGTCGACCATGTGGCGCTCGAGTGCAGTGTTGGTCCGGCGGGGAAGAAGATGACGCACAGCGCCAAGGGCACGCGCGCCGAGCTCGCGCTACCCGCCCCTGGCATCCACCGCGGCTGCAGCGCGAGCGCACGCACGCGCCAGGGAGGCGTGCTCTTTCACGCGAGCGTCGCGCCGTCCATGTCGGCCGTGGCGGCCACCTCGGAAATCTTTCGAGCGCCACAGTACGAAGGTCGCGTCGATGACGGAGCGACCGAGAAGAGAAGGAAATGGCCATGGTTCGTAGCCGCCGCCACCGCTGTCGCCGCGGGCGCTCTGGCCACGGGGCTCGTTCTTGCTAAACCATCCAGCAGTCGACCCGAGCTCGGCGGGGTCACGGTGAAGAACTGGTGAAGCTGCCGGCACACAGCACTGCCACCATTTGGACGGCCATCATCGGCTGTCTGAGCAGCTTGCTGTTGGGATGCGCGGGCGGCGGGGCGACCCAAATCGAAGTCGAGGTGACGTTACCGGAGCCCATGAACCTCCAGACCGAGCGCGTCGAGGTCTTCCTCGTGCAGTCCTGTGGGCCCGAGCACGTCGATCCGGGAAAGAAGCCTTCAGAGTGGCTCGCAAGCGTTTACACCCTGCGAGACGACACCTTGGACAGTTTGGACAGCTCGGACGGCGGCTTCATGCCGGGGCAGTACGGGCTCTACGCGGTCGCGCAGGACGGTGACTGCGCGGTCGTGGCGCAGCGCTGCATCGAGCTGGAGCTGAACAGCGAGGCTCAAGATCCGGTGATCATCGAGCTCGAACCCTGGTCAGGCACAGGCTGTTCCGACGGCGTCAGTTGTTCACTCGAGACAGGGCAGTGCCCTGAGCCGGTGACCGATTGCTCCGTCGCAAAAGAGGGGCGCTCTTGCCTCCTCGAGGATGTGGCGGGCCTGTGTCGCCAGGGGAAGTGCTGCACGGGCTGCTGGACCGGTTCCGCCTGTGCCACCGGGGACGAGGCGACACGCTGCGGCATCGGCGGAGGGCTGTGTCAGCTATGCGAGTGCCAAAGCGACCTCTGCGTCGAAGGAGCATGCAGCCCAACGCCGGCCTACGCAAAAGTGAGCGCAGGGGAGACGCACAGCTGCGCGATCGCGGATACCGGGGAGCTCTGGTGCTGGGGGTCGAGCCGCAACGGCGAGCTGGGAATCGGCGAAGAGCAAGGAGATTCCTGTGGCGGCAACAACCGATGCAAGATGACGCCCGCGCAGGTGAGCTTCGAGCTGGACGGCAGCATTGCGCGGTGGTCCGAGCTGAGTGCAGGTCGAGAGGCGACCTGTGCGACGCTAGCGAGCGATTCCTCACTCTGGTGCTGGGGGTCGAACGAGTCGGGTCGCATGGGCGCGGCGCAGGGTGTCAGCGAGTCCAGAGTGCCCTTCCAAGTGAGCGCGGGCAGCTTCACGCATCTCGAGATCGAGGAGCGCAGCGGCTGCGTCATCGCGAGCGACCGCTCCCTGTGGTGCTGGGGCTACAACGAATACGGACAGGCCAATCCAAGCGCCCCGGGCACCACGCAATACGAGCCGGTCAAGCTTCAGCTCGCCTCGGACTGGATCGACGTGGCCCTGGGGTATCAACACGCCTGCGCAGTCCGGGAGAATGGAGACCTGTGGTGCTGGGGATACAACGCCAATGGACAGGTCGGTAACGGCAAGAAAGGCGACGGCGCGACGCCTCCGAAATTGATCGACCCGGCCGCATCGAGCGTCGCGGCTTTCCAAAACGCAAGCTGCGGGACTCTGGACGGGGAGCTGCTGTGCTGGGGCGAGAACCTGCAGGGACAGCTCGGAGTTGGAGAGAGGGGCGGAGACAACGGCGACATTGCGAGCCCAACCGCGGTCGCGGGAGACCTTGCGTTCGCGCAGGTGTCCGGAGGCGAGAGCTTCGCGTGCGGCATCACCGATTCTGGCAAGCTGTTCTGCTGGGGCCAGAACAACTACGAGCAGCTAGGCATCGGGGTGGACGCCAGCGATGTTGCGAAGGTCTACCAGCCCGAGCAAGTCGGCAGTCGCAGCGACTGGATCTCGGTGTCGGCGGGAGGCAGGCACGCCTGCGCCATCCAGCGGGATGGCACCCTCTGGTGCTGGGGCGACAACAGCCTCGCTCAGCTCGGACTGGGCTACCGCAATGAGCGTCCGAACATGCCGACCCGCGTCTGCTTCTGAGCGACGAAACCGCCCGTGGGCGCTACCCACTCAGACTGAGGGCTTGCCCTGCTCGGCAGCCTTGGCTCGCTCCCACAGGACATCCAAGGCAGCATCGTCGTAGTCGCGCAGGGTCTTACCATCGCGCTCCGCGGCCAGCTCGCAATGGCGGAAGCGAGCGGAAAAGCGACGAAGCGTACCGCGCAGCGCGGCCTCCGGATCGATGCCTTGCTTGCGAGCGTAGCTCGCCAAGGAAAAGAGCAGATCACCGAGCTCGTGCTCCAGCTCCCTGCGATCACCCTTGGCCGCAGCTTCATCGAGCTCGGCGAGCTCCTCGTCGATCTTCTGTCGCGGTCCGCCGATGTCGGGCCAGTCATAGCCGACCGCGCTGGCTTTTTCGCCGACGCGTACAGCGCGGAGCAAGCCAGGCAGCGCCACGGGGACGCCACTCAAAGCGCCCTTGTCCATCTTTTCCTGGGCTTTGATCGCTTCCCAGGCGTTCAGCGCACTCCTCGCGTCGGCCACGTCCTCTTCGCCAAACACCCAGGGATGGCGCCGCTCCATCTTCTCGCAGATGGCCTCGACCACGTCGTCGACGCCAAACCAGCCCTTGGCGGCGGCGAGCTCAGCCTGAAACACGATCTGCAGCAACAAGTCCCCGAGCTCCTCGCGCAGCATCTCGGGCTTCCCCTGATCGATGGCGTCGACCACTTCGTGGGCCTCTTCGACGACGTAGGGGCGCAGCGTCTCCAAGGTCTGCTCGCGGTCCCAGGGGCAGCCTTGCGGCCCGAGCAGCGTCCGCATGAGCTCGACCAGCTTCGTCAGCGACTGACCGTCCGTTGTCACGCGCGTGACCTAGCACGGGACGGCCAGGTTGACGACGCCCAGGGCCAGACGTCATCTTCGTCACCCAATGGGTTACGCCAAGAGCGCGATCAGCTCCAAGCAGATCATCGACGCCGCAATCCGGGTTCTCGCGCGCCAGGGCTACGCGAAGACGAGTCTCTTGGATATCGCCAGCGAGGCGGGCATGAGCAAAGGCGCCCTCCACTACCATTACCCGACGAAGGAAGCGCTCATCCACACAGTCCTCGAGACGGCTTGCAACGTCGTCCAGGAGCGCACGATGTCGGCCTGGTCCCCGTCGGACAACCCCTTCAAGGCGCTGCGGCGCACGCTCGTCGAGCTCTGGTCGACCCGTGCGAGACGAAGCGACGAGGCCCTGGTCGTCGCGGACTTGCTTGCCCAGAGCCTCTACAACGAAGCCCTTCGCCCGCAGCTCGCGCAGTATTACCAGCTGGCAGCCATGCAGATTCGCGCGTACCTGGAGGACAAGCTCGTCAGCCTCGGCCTCGAGCCCCGCATTCCACTCGATGTCCTACCGCGTATCGTCATCGGGCTCCTGGACGGCCTCGTCATGCAAGTCTTCGTGGACCCGGACGCGCTGTCGCCGGACGAGGTAGTCGACGCCATCCAGACTATCGCGCTGTCGATCTTTGCACCGGCGAGTGGGAGGGCTTCGAGTGGCCTCGCTTGACGAGCTGCGCGCGCAGCCGGGAGCGCTTCGCGCGCTTCGGCGAGCCATGGAACGGGGTCGCGTCGCCTCGGCATACCTCTTCGAAGGGCCGAGCGGAGTGGGCAAGACGCTAGCCGCTCGCGCCTTGGCCGCAGAGATGGTCGCGGGCGCGGACCCCAAGGTGCTCGCTCGCGTGGACGCGAAAAACCACCCGGACGTGCGGCTGTTCGCCCCCCGCGACGAAGGCAAGCGAAACATCCAAGTGGAGGTCCTGCGCAGCGAGATCCTGCCCTTGGCGCAGTTTGCTCCTTTCGAAGCCGAGGCGAGCTTCTTCATTTTTCCGGAAGCGGACGTCTCGTTCCCCGAGTTTCAGTCCGAGGCGGCGAACGCTCTATTGAAGACACTCGAAGAACCCAGGCCGAGGGTCCACTTCATCCTGACGTCCGAGCGGCCCGACGCGCTGCTGCCTACGATTCGGTCTCGCTGTCAGCGGATTCGCTTCGCGCGACTGCCCGCGTCTGTCCTCCAGGACATCCTGACCGAGCACGGGGTGCCGGCCGATGCGATCGGGCCAGCCATCGCCCTGAGCGCCGGGCGCGCCGACGTCGCCCTCGCCCTCGCACGGGAGGGCGCCGTCGAGGAGATGACCGCCCTGGTCCTCGGCCTCGATGACGCCATCCGGGCCGGTGGCCCAGGCACACTCGTCGATGCGGCTGAGCGGCTAGCACGCCATGAAGAGCTCAGCCTCGCCCTGCAATCGCTTCAAAATTTCTACCGAGACCTGAGCGCCACGACTCTGGGTCTTTCGGACGAGGTACTCGCTTTTCAGCACGTCGCCGAAGAAGTTTCGCGGCGAGCTCGCACCGTACGGCCGAACGCGGCCGCCACTCGAGTCTCACTCATTCAGGACTGTGCCGTTGCCATCCGGCAAAATGCCAATCGACAGGTTTGCCTGGACTCCCTGCTCTTCGAGCTACGCTTGCTCGTTTGAGCGAGTGGCCCTGACGATTAGCTGGCAGCTCCCCCGAATTTGGCTAGTCTCCGCGGCGAGATGCCCAGCCCGTACTACGTGACGACGCCGATCTATTACGTCAACGATCGGCCCCACATCGGCCACGCATACTCGACCGTAGCCGCGGACGTCGTCTCACGGTACGCGCGCCTTCGCGGTCGCCCCACCTATTTCCTGACGGGCCTCGACGAGCACGGGCTCAAGATCGAACGCAAGGCCAAGGAAGAAGGTCTGGACCCGCAGACTTTCGTCGACCGAATGGCCGCGCCCTTCCGAGCCGCTTGGGAAGAACTAGGCTGTGCCCACGACGGCTTCATCCGAACCACCTCGGCACAGCATCGTCAGAGGGTTCAAGCGCTCTGGAAGCGAATGGACGCGTCCGGGGACATTTATCTGGACGACTACGAAGACTGGTACTGCGTGGGCTGCGAGTCCTTCAAGACCGAAAAAGAGCTACTCGAAGACAAGCTCTGCCCCATTCACAAGAAGCCGGTCGAGCGCATCAAAGAACGGAGCTACTTCTTCAAGCTCAGCGAGTACACACAGCCTCTGCTGGACTTCTACGAAGCCCACCCGGACTTCGTCCAACCGGAGGCACGGTTCAACGAGGTCAAGTCCTTCGTCAAGGAAGGCCTTCGCGACCTCTCGATCTCGAGAACTAGCTTCCGTTGGGGCGTGCCCGTTCCCGGTGCCCCCGAACACGTCATGTACGTCTGGCTCGACGCCCTGACGAACTACATCAGCGCGCTCGGCGGTCCCTTCCCCGAGGGCGAGGCCCCCTTGTACGAGGAGTTCTGGCAGTCGGCGGGAAACATTACGCACATCGTCGGCAAGGACATCCTGCGATTTCACGCGGTGTACTGGCCCGCCTTCCTGATGAGCGCCGGCGTTCGGCTGCCTACGCAGATCTGGGCGCACGGCTGGCTCACGGTCAACGGCGAGAAGATGTCGAAGTCGCTCGGGAACTTCCTCCCGCCCGGACCGCTCGTCGAAGCCTTTGGTCCTGATGTGCTGCGCTACTACTTCATGCGGGAGGTCGCGTTCGGGCAGGACGGCGACTTCAGCCATCAGAACCTGATGAACCGCTACAATGGAGAGCTCGCCAATGGGCTCGGCAATCTCAGCAACCGCATCGTATCGAGCATTCTGAAAAAGAGCCTCGACGGCAGGGTTCCAGCCGTCGAGGCCTCGGCCCTGCACGACGTCGACCGGGCGCTCATCGCCACCGCCCAGGCCAGCGCCGAGGACGTCGCCCAGCACTTCGACAGTCTCGCCTTCCACCGCGCCCTCGACGCGCTCTGGGAGCTCGTCTCCGCCACCAACAAGTACGTGGACCAGACCCAGCCATGGCAGCTCGCCAAGGAGGCGGACCCGACTCGGCTCGAGCAGGTCTGTTACACGGTCGTCGAAACGCTTCGTTGGATCTCGGTCATGCTCTTCCCGATCATGCCGAACAAGTGTAACGAGCTGCGCGCGCAGCTCGGCTTGCCCACGCTGCTCCCGACAGTGGGCCTCGACCTATGGCCGAGCCACTGGGGAGGCGTGCGTGCCGGTACCATGACCCAGGCCAACAAGCCCCTGTTTCCGCGCTTTGACGCCGCACAGGAGAACGCCATTCTGGAACGCCTCGACGTAAAGCCCGCCGGCAGCGCTCCCAAGAAACCCAAGAAGGCCAAACCGATGCCTGAAGAAAAGAGCGACCAAGAAACCTTCCTCGATTTCGACGACTTCATGAAAGTCGACTTGCGGGTCGGCCTCGTGCGCGAAGCCGAAAAAGTCGAGGGCAGCCACAAGCTCCTGAAGCTCTCCATCGATCTCGGTGAAGACGCAGCGAGGCAGGTGGTCGCCGGCATCTCGGAACACTACGCCCCCGAGGAGCTGGTCGGGCGGCGGGTCGTGGTCGTGGCGAACCTCAAGCCGCGCAAGCTGATGGGCATCGAGTCTCACGGGATGGTTCTGGCCGCAAGCGATTCCGACGGGCTGTGCGTGGTCGGTGTAGACCGAGCACTGCATCCCGGCGCGCGCGCAAAGTAGTCCTATGCTCCCGCCCCTCGCACCGAACTTCGAAGCTGCACTCCGTGACGTTCGAGCGGGACGGCCTGAGTTCCGTATGGCCGCCGCGGCGCGTCTCGCAAACGCCGACGACGAGGAGCGCGCCCCCGCGATCGCCGGCCTCGCCGTGCTGGCCGCCGACCCCATCGGTTCGGTGCGGCAAACGGCCCTGGAGGGACTAGGCGAGCTCGGAGACCGAGATTCACTACAGCTCGTGCTTCGCGCCTTCGAGGACCCTGATCTCGGGGCGCGGCAGGCCGCGGTCATGGCCGCCGCACAAATCGCACCCGAAGAAACACGAGACGCCATCGTCGAGCTACTGACAGACGAAGCACCGGAGTTGCGCTTCTCCGCAGTCTGGACCCTTTCGCGACGCGGCCTGGCCGCGGCGCGCGACATCGAGCCAGGCCTGCGCGACGCGGATCCGGAAGTGCGCGCCTTGACCACGCTGAGCCTCGCGGAAATCGGCGCCTCCGAGCTCAGCGATGCGGTAGCGCAGCTCCTGGACGACCCTTCTGATTCCGTGCGCTTCTCAGCCGCGAAAGCGCTTGCCACGCTCGGCGACACCCGCGGCACCGGGATACTCCGGGCCGCCCTTCAGAACCCGGCCCAGACCTTCGACGCGGCGATTGCGCTCGGGGACATCGAGGACCGGGACGCGCAGCGCGCGCTCGAGACGCTCGC
Source organism: uncultured delta proteobacterium (assembly GCA_963746475.1). Taxonomy (GTDB): domain Bacteria; phylum Myxococcota_A; class Polyangia; order Polyangiales; family Houyiibacteriaceae; genus SG8-38. The sequence goes on along the minus strand of CAVVBB010000002.1, from coordinate 297,220 downwards.
AGGCCGGCGTTTCGCATCGCCGATCCTGCGAGCTGCCGCGGCACGGGCGCTGGTCAAGCTGGGTCAGCCGGAAGGCGAGCAGATCCTGGGCGCCATCTTGCGGAGTTGGCGCATTGAAGGCCGGCTCTACGCCGTGGAGCTCATCGGAGAGCTTGGTCTGGTTTCCCTGCTCGACCAGCTCGGGGCTCAGCTACGAAAGGCCAGCGAAACCGAGCTACCGGTCTATAGGGAATCCCTCAGGCAACTCAGCAGGACGAGTGAGGCCGCCCGCGCACTGCTGGCGTCGATCGACTAAGCTAAGGCCATGCTGTTCGATACGCACTGCCACCTGGACGACCCTCGTCTGTCTGCTCAGCTAGACGAGGTCCTCGGACGGGCGCGAGACGCCGGAGTGAGGCGCATCGCGACCATCGGCTGTGCGCATGGGATGGACAACCTCCGCTCGGCCGTGGACCTCGCGCGGCAGCATCCCGACTGGATCAGCGCCACCGTGGGCGTGCACCCTCACGATGCCAAGGACTTGGACGAGGAGTTGCGCAACGGCCTCGGCACCTTGGGCAGCGATGGGGCGGTCGTCGCCATCGGCGAAACGGGTCTCGACTACCACTACGACCATTCACCGCGCGAAATCCAGCAGGAGGCTTTTCGCACCCAGATCGCGATTGCGCGCCAGCTTGGCAAGCCCCTCGTGGTGCACACGCGCGCGGCAGCCGCGGACACGCTCAGGATTCTGCGAGAAGAGGACGCCAGGGCGGTGGGCGGCATCATTCACTGCTTCAGCGAGGACGCGGAGTTTGCTGCGGCCGCCCTCGATCTGGGTTTTGTGTCTTCTTTCAGCGGCATCGTGACGTTCAAGGGCGCGGCGGCCGTCCGGGAGGCCGCCCGGAAGCAGCCCGCCGACGCACTGCTCGTCGAGACCGACGCTCCCTACCTCGCGCCGGTCCCCAAGCGGGGAAAGCTCAATGAACCCGCATACGTAGCCCATACGGCGAGCTTCATCGCAGAGCTTCGCGGGGTGTCCCTGGAGGAGCTCGCCGCCATGACCTATGACAACGCCATGCGGCTGTTCGGAATTGCTGAGGATTCGGCCATCGCGTCCAAGTGCGACCCCGCGCCTTGACTCGACCAGCCCCCTCACTATTCTTGCGGCCCTTTTCGCACGAGAGAATAGCCGTGAACATCAATCCCGGACTCATCGGCACCAAGCTTGGTAACACACAGATCTTCCTCGACGACGGGGAAGTCCGTCGCGTCACCGCAATCCAAGCTGGTCCTTGTGTCGTCGTTTCGAAGCGCACCCCCGAAAACGACGGGTACGCCGCTCTGCAGCTCGGTTTCGGAACCAAGCGCGCAAAGCTGACCAACAAGGCCCAGGCCGCCGTTTTCGACAAGGCGGGGATAGAACCGCCGCGCGTCATTCGCGAGTTCCGGGTCGACGAGAGCCTGTTGGAGCGCTTCGAGGTCGGTGAGACCCTCGGCGTCGCCGACCTCTTCCAGGAAGGGCAGTTCGTCGACGTCTCGGGCACCAGCAAGGGCCGTGGTTTCACCGGCGTCATGAAGCGACACAACTTTGCAGGCGCGGGCACCGTCGGGCACGGCACGCACGAGTACAAGCGCCACGGTGGCTCCATCGGCATGAACATGACGCCGGGACGAACCATTCGCGGCATGAAGATGGCCGGCCAACACGGAAACAAGAAGGTCACCGTCATGAACCTGCGCGTGGCCCGTGTGCTCGCCGACGAAAACATCATTCTTCTCGAGGGTGGTGTTCCAGGCGCCCGACGCGGCTTCCTGACCATCAAGGGCGCCAACAAGAAACCCGCCGTCGCGCTGCCTGAGCGTCCCAAAAAAGAAGAGCCGGTCGCCGAAGAAGCGGTCGCAGAGTCCAGCGAGGCCTAACTGGCCGGACGGCGCAGGCAGGACAGCTTCGGTCGCCGCGCGCGGCGCGAAGGCTTTCCGGCACGCTCGGTTTACAAGCTCGAGGAGATCGATCGGCGCATCGGGCTCCTCAAGCGGGACCAGTCTGTGCTGGACCTCGGCGCCAGCCCGGGCTCCTGGACGCTCTACGCGGCTGACAAGGTAGGCCCGCGAGGTAGGGTTCTCGGCTTGGACCTGAAAGAGTGCGAGCTCGTTTTGCCCGCACAGGCCAGCACCCTGGTCGCCGACGCTTTCGCGATGAGCTTCGAGGAGCTGAACGGTCCCTTCGACGTGGTACTCAGCGACATGGCGCCCAAGACGAGCGGACAGAGACACGCAGACCAGTTTCGCAGCTTCGAGCTCTATGTCCGGGCGATCGAGCTGGCCAGCAAGGTCCTGCGTCCCGGCGGCGCCTTCGTTGGGAAGATCTTTCAGGGTGCCGAGTTCGACGAAGCCAGGGCAAGGACCCGCGAGCACTTCGCCAAGTTACGCGTCATCCGTCCGGAAGCCACGCGGGACGAGAGCTACGAGGTTTTCCTGGTCGGCCTCGGCTTCGTCGAAGCGTCCAGCTAGGGCGCGAGACACGAACCGCCGATGAGCCATCGGCACAAGCCTCGGGGTGCGTCTTCAGCTTCCAAGTCCCGCCAGGCTACTGGGATTCGATGAAGCGTGAAACTAGCAGCGCCCTGATATTGGTCCGTTTTGGACTCATGAGCGTGAGGGCCCCCGGCGCGCCTCCGGGGCTGTTTGGGCTGAGCGACGCGACGGCTAGGGCTCGAGCTGCCGGAGCCGTGCTCGCGCGCGATCGGCGTAGTACCCGTTCGGGTCTAGCTCTATGGTTCGCTTCAACAGCGTGCTGGCTTCGACCGGCTTACCAACGTCGACCAGAAGCGAGGCAAGCGCATACTGGAAGGCCGGCTCCTCGGGCGCCTGAGAAACGGCGTCACGCATGCTGCGCTCGGCCTCCTCGAGGCGGTCCGCCATCCACAGCGCAAGAGCCAGTTCCGCGGACAGCTGTGGCGGCGGCCGGTCACCCGTGAGGGTCCTGGCATGCTCGAGTACGGACACAGCCTCGCTGGCCTGGCCCAGGCGCCGCAGCCCTGCCCCGATGGCAAGACTGAGTGCTGGATCGGACTGCGCCAAGGGCACCGCGAGGCGCAGCTGCTTCGCGGCCGCCTCCGTGCGCCCTCGTTCGACGTACAGCAGCCCCAGATTGATTCGCGAGATGGCGTCGGTGGGAACCAGTTCGATCGCCCGCAGGTAGGAGGCTTCAGCCTCGTCGAGCTTGCCCTGGTCCTCGTATGCCAGAGCCAGATTGAAGTGCGCGTGCCCTAGCCCCGGATCGGCCGAGACCGCTTGCTCCAAGAACCGCTGGGCCTCTGGCAGGGCGCCTCGGTCCCGAACCAGAACGCCCAGATTGTTCAGGGCTTGAGCGAAGTTCTCGTCCAGCTCGACCGCCCGACGGTAGGCCTGCTCGGCGACTGCCCACTCTTTCGCCTGCTCGAGGGCCAGGCCCAAGTCGAGCCAGGCGCGCGGGTCATCCCGGTTTTCCTCTACGGCCGACTCGAACGCGCGACGTGCGGCCTCGTACTCACCCCGAGCAAAGAGCGACTCACCAGCTGCGACGGCCTCACTGGCCGGTGGCCGACTCGCGGTAACCTGCCTCGGATTCGCCGGAGGCGGACTGGAACAGCCGAACGCCAGGGTCACAGCGAGCGCAAGCAGAGCGGCGCGACCGTTCACAGAGTTTCGTCTCGCTCGTGCAGCGCGAGGACACGCTCCTCGAGCGCCTGCTGCAAACGCTTCAGCTCCATCGCATCTCGAAGCTTATTGCCATCGGGGTCACGCACATAAAAAACGTCGGCGACGCGGTCTCCCTCGGTGTTGACCTTGGAGAACTCGATCGTCAGGTCCAGCTGGTAGAGAGTGCGCGCGATCTCGTGAAGCAAGCCAGGCTTGTCTTTGGTGAACACGTCGACGACCGTGTACTTGGCAGAGGCTTCGTTGTCGACGCTGACATGCGTCGCCACCTTCGGCCCTGGCCGAACGAGCCAGGACGGCGGGAGAGACTTGCGCGCGATCAGGTCGGCGGCCGAAACGCGATCGTTGACGCGGGCTTCGAGGTCTCTGGCGACCGCCCGGGAAAGGGCCGCCGGGCCCGGCGTCTCCTCGCCCATTCTCACGAGGAAGACGTCGAAAGCCTCATCGCCGGAGGGCCGGCTGCGGGTATAGATTTCAGCCGAAAGAATCGAAAGGTCGTGCGCCGCGAGAACCGCGGTGAGGTCGGCGAGGAGGCCGGGACGGTCGTCGGTCACGATTACGAGCTCCTCGACGTCTTCGCTCGGGCCGGGTCCGACCCCGACCATCGCAAACTCCCCATCCCGGTCGCGCGCGATGCGCGCGTGCCGACGCACGACGTCGACCGGGTTGGCCAGGAAGTAACGGTTCGGCATCTCGTCAAGGAAGGATTGCAGCTCTTCTGGTTGCGCGTCGCCCGCGAAACCTACGAGCGCCTGAAGCTTGACCTCAGTGACGCGACGCTCGACCGGATGGGCCCGCATCCCCGACTCGAGCTCATTGACGACGGCCGTGTAGAGACCCTCGAGAGACATGGCTTTCCAAGACGTCATCGCTTTCGGGTTCACGGTCGAGATGATGGCAACCGTGATCAAGAAGAGATCGCGCAGACGCTCGGGAGACTCGACCAGGCGAACGACCTCCGAAACGGTTGCGGGGTCATGAATGTCGCGCTGGGTCGCCCAGTGGTAGAGCGTGTTCTGTTCCCTGACGAGCCAAGCTAGGTGATCGGCATCGCTCGCCTTCAAGCCGAGGCGAAGCGCGACGCTCTCCGCGCGGCGTGCTCCCTCCTCCGTATGCTCTCGTGCGCCGACGCGACCGAGAGAGTGCAAGAGGGCCGCAAGAAACACTGGAAGGCGACGTGGAGCCTCGGCCGCCAAGCGCACAGCGACAGAGCGAACCGGGGCCTCGCCCCTGGACAGAGCGCGAAGCTGGTCGAGCGACTTCACCGCATGCACGTCCGCCGTGAAGACGTTGAAGACGTCGTGAAAGACACGACCGACCAGTGGTTCGAACTCGGGAATCATGGCGGTAAGGAGCCCGACCTCGTGCAGCTCGCTCATGGTCGATCCGGAGCGGAAAGGGCCCTCTTCGAGGCCGTTCACCAGCCCGACGAAAATCTGCGTCGCCTCCTCTGAATCCTGCAGGCGCAGTCGCCAGCCGGGCGCCGGGCTCAGACGCGAGATCACATCGCGAACCGAGTAGTGGGGTCTTCGCTGATGACGAACAGCCTGACGGTAGAACCGCAGGGCCAATGCCGGAACGTCCTCGATGCGGTCCGGATCCTCGAGCGTGATCACGTCGTCGGCGAGAATGATACCGTCCGCGAGCTTGCGAACCTCGGAGGCTCTGGCCCTGTGCCGGGGTCGAGCTCGCTCCAGCATGCGCTCCGCCGAAAGGGCTACGATGCGTGCGTGCCGGTAATAGGCCTGCATGAACTGCTCGACGCCGAGGGTGATACCGTCGACGAAACCGAGCTCCTGGGCGATGTCTTCCTGGTCGGCAAAAGTGAGTCGGTCCTGCTGCCGCCCCGCACGCAAGTGCAAGAGGTTGCGAACGCGCCAAAGCATCTCGCGGGCGTCCTGCAGCTCACGCACCTCGCGCGCGAGGAGCGCCCCAGTCCGGACGTAGTCCTGCTCGTTGCGCGCTCCCCAGCGTGCCCGCGCGGCCCACTCGGCCACGTCGAGGTCGCGAAGCCCGCCCCTGCCCTGCTTGACCTCAGGCTCGAGCAAATAGAGGCTTCCGCCGAAGCGTCGGTGCCGGGCTGCCGTGTCCTGTTCGAGCGCGTCGAGAAACTCTTCCAAGTGCGGCTCCAACACCTGCTCGCGGGCTCCTCGTTCCAGGTCATCGAGAAGGGTTCCGTTGCCGGCGACACGCCGGAAGTCGATCAGCGTCGTGGTCGTTCGTATGTCCTCGCGTGCCAGCTCGAGCGTCTCGTCGATGCTGCGAACGGCGTGCCCGATGTTCACCCCGAGGTCCCAAAGCGGATACAGCAGGCCCTCGGCCAGGGCCCCGACGAACGGGTCCGAGGAGTCGTCGCAGAGGAAGACCACGTCGACATCGCTTTCGAGCCCGAGGGTACAACGGCCGTAGCCGCCGACCGCCACAAGCGCGACCCGTCCGGCGGGCTGGTGACCGAGCCTGCGCGTGGCGGCATCGGAGGCGCAGTAGAGCGCGCTCAACAAGCCGTCGAGCGCGCGCGAGTGGCGGGCGGTCGCCGACACCCCATTCTCACCACGGTGGACTGCGTCGACGAATGCCTGGCGATAGTTGCCGAGGTAGCCGCTGCAGGTCTTACCGAGAGTGGGCGCGAGGCCGCCCAAATCGACGACAGGACTGGTTGCTTGGGACAAGGGTCCACGAGTATGACCGTCCCCCTGAGCCGCGGCAACTGTGCTTGTTGCGGGCGAGGAAACACCGGATCCCGAAAGCGATCCGTTTCGCGAGAGGCTCTCGCTTTAGGGCGCCCGTCGCGAGGTCCCTAGCCTTCGGCGTGTGGGTGACAAACAACGGCTTGTGCGGCAGATTCTTGAGTCTGCTCCGCCGCGTTCAAACGAATCGTGACGAACGGATCGGCCTCTCATGGCGCGTTGACCGGTGTTAGCCTATCGCCTAACTTCGGACGTATGGCGGGGCTCACTTACCGCGACGCTGGCGTGGACATCGACGCAGGCGAGCAACTCGTACAGCGCATCAAGCCTGTGGCGCAGGCCACGCACACGGAGCACGTGCTCGGTGCGCTCGGCGGCTTTGCAGGCCTATGCGCTTTGCCTGAGGGCATCGAGGATCCCGTCCTCGTGTCGGGCACGGACGGCGTCGGAACGAAGCTGAAGCTCGCCTTCGAGCTCGATCGCCATGACACGGTGGGAATCGACCTCGTGGCCATGTGCGTCAACGACATCATCACGGTCGGTGCTCAGCCACTGTTCTTTTTGGACTACTTCGCGACGTCCAAGCTCGAGGTCGATCAAGCGGAGTCCGTGGTACGCGGCATCGCCGAGGGCTGCCGCATGGCGGGCTGCGCCCTGCTCGGGGGAGAGACCGCCGAGCTCCCCGGCTTCTACACACGCGGTGAGTACGATCTGGCAGGGTTTGCGGTCGGGGTCGTCGCGCGAAAGGCGATCCTGGACGGAAAAGCCGTGCGCGCCGGAGACCAGCTGATCGGGCTGTCCTCCTCCGGCCTGCACAGCAACGGTTACTCGCTCGCCCGTCGCGTCCTTCTCGATGGCGATGATCCGCTACCTCTGGGCAACCCGCTCGGTGAGCGGACCCTCGGCGCCGCTTTGCTGCAGCCCACCCGGATCTATGCCGATGCCGCCAAGCTTGCTTTACACCACGATGTGCGCGCGATGTGTCACATCACGGGAGGAGGCCTCGTCGAAAACCTGCCACGAGTGCTGCCCAAAGGACTCGGTATCGAGCTGGATCCATCGAGCTGGCCATGCCCACCGATCTTCGACCTGATTCAGGAGCGCGGAAGCGTGGAACGCGCGGAAATGCGCCGCACGTTCAACATGGGTCTCGGCTTCGTCATGATTCTGAGCAGCGACCGGGCCGAGACACTGCTCGATGCCTTCGCAAAGAGCGGAGAAGACGCGTTTGTCGTCGGGCAGGTGGTCGAAGGCGCCGGCGTGAGCTTTTTGGGAGACTGAGAACCGATGCTCGATATCGCTGTTTTAGCGTCTGGGCGCGGTAGCAATCTGAGGGCGATTGGTTCTGCGATCGATGCGGGTCAGTGTGACGCCCGTATCGTGGGGGTGGTTTCGGACCGCCAAAAAGCGGCTGCGCTCGAATACGCCGAAGAGCGGGGGGTTCCCTGCCGAGTCGTGCCCTTGAGGAAGGGAGACGACCGGGAGCTGTGGAACGAGCGGCTCGCCGACGAGGTTGGCCGGCTGAGCCCGCAGCTCATCGTGCTGGCCGGCTTCATGCGGGTGCTCGGCAGCCCTCTCCTGGACAAATTTCCCGGACGCATCATCAACGTGCACCCCGCGCTTCTGCCGGCCTTTGCGGGGCACGACGCCCCCGAGCAGGCCATCGCGGCTGGGGTACGCTTGAGTGGCTGCTCGGTGCACGTGGTCGATGCAGGCGTAGACACGGGGCCCGTCATCGCGCAGGCCGCGGTCCCCGTGGCGCTGGACGACACGCCGGAGAGGCTGCACGCGCGGATTCAAGTACAGGAACACCGGCTTCTCCCCAAAGTCATCCACCAGATTGCCTTGGGAAGGGTACGCCTCGACCCGCTCGAGCTCGACAAAGACCTCACTATTCCGGCAGTGTCCTTGACCTGTCCGGACATTTAGCGCCAGTGCCACGCAGCTACTACGACGTCGTCGTGCTCGGCACCGACTTGGAGCCCCTGCTCTGCGCGGCGCAGCTCGCGCGCCGGGGACTTCGCGTGCTCGTCCTGGGCCAAGGGGTTTCGGCCGCTTCGTACGAAATCGAAGGTATCGAGCTCGACCGTGAAAGCCGCCCTCTCGTCGGTCTGTCGAGCCCGGTGGTGACGCGGACACTCGAGGAGCTCGCACTCAAGCAAATCGTCCGACAACGCAGCATGCTCCCTGACCGCCCGCTTCAGTTGCTGCTTCCGTCGCACCGCATCGACGTCAGCCCCGACACGCGCAGCTGGTCGGCCGAGCTGGCGCGCGAGGTGCCGGAGGTGCGACGCCGGGCCGAAGACGTCAGTCGAACCTTGGCCGAGGTTCGCGCAGAGCTAGACACGCTGACGGCACAGGGGCTCGTCTGGCCGCCAGAGACCTTCTTGGAAAAGCAGCGGTTCGCGATGGCCTCGGCCGGGCAGCGCTTCGATCGGAACGGGCACGGATGGACGTCCTGGGACCAGCTCCCGCGGGACCACGCACTGCGCCGGGCCTTCAGCCTCTGCTTGCAGTTCGTCGCCGACCTCCCCACCAACCAGCATTCACAGGCCACGCGCGCGCGCCTCTACGGACACCTTATGAGCGGGGTCCACTGCTTGGACGATCGCTGGCCGGGGATGCAAAGACTGCTCTTCGACCGTATTCGCTCGTGGGGGGGCGAGGTGCGTCCCGATGACCGTGCAGAGTCCATCGAGGCCAGCCAGGGGGGCTCGCACATGCTGCGACTCGCACGCTCCGAGGAAGAGGTTGGCGGTGGGCATTTGGTACACGGTACCCCGATCTCGGAGCTGGCCCAGCTGCTCGGCGGCCGCGGCGCGGTCGAGCCCGTGTTCGAGCGGGCCGGAGAGCCACGACCGCGGTCCTATCGATACACGGTGCATTTTCTGATCGAGCGCGCCAGCGTCCCCCTGGCGCTCGCGTCGCAGGCGCTCCTCGTACCCGAGCCGAACAGCCCGGAACGGACGCTGTGGCTGGAGCAACGCCAAGTAGGCGAAACCAAAAGCCTGATCACCGTGAATCGACTGATCGACGCACACCGCATCGAAAGCGAGCCTTCGGCGTTGAAGCACATGAGGGGTGAGACGCTCAGGGACCTACAAAGGGTCATCCCGTTCATCGACGCGTCCCTGGTTTGGGTGGATAGTCCGCACGACGGGCTGCCCCCTCGCTCGGTCGGCTCCGAGCGAGAGCTGGACTGCAGCGACCCCTGGAGCCGGGGACCGCGGACCATGCGGGCCGTGTACGAGTATCCCACACGGCGGGCACTGGGCACCTGTGGCCTTCCTACGCGCACTAGCCTGCGGACTGTCTTCCTCTGTAATCCACAGGTCTGTCCCGGTCTGGGCTTCGAGGGCGCCTTCCTCGCGGCCTCGTCCGTGTCTCGCATCCTTGCGTCGCGCTACAAGAGGCAGAGCTGGCTGCGCCGGGGCTCCTGGGCTTCGGCCAACGTTTAGGCGCCATCGCAGCGCTCTGATATGCTGGCCACATGGTTGCACCTCAGGAAGCGCCACGGCTCACGCTTCGCCAGCTCCTACGGCTGATGGTCGATCGCGGGGCGTCGGACTTGCACATCACGACCGGGTCGCCGCCGCAGCTGCGCATCGACGGAACGCTCGTCCCGCTGCGTACGGCTCCGCTCAAACCCAGCGAGAGCAAGGCTCTTTGCTACGAAGTGATGACGGACGATCAGCGCCTTCGGTTCGAAAAGGGTTGCGAAATCGACTTCTCGTTCGGCGTCAAATCGCTCTCGCGATTTCGTGCCAACGTTTTCCTTCAGCGCGGTGCCGTCAGCGGTGCTTTTCGCTCCATTCCGTTTCAGATTCGTCCCCTGAGCGAGCTCGGCGTGCCTCCAGTGGTGTCTGAGCTCTGCGAACGACCCCGCGGGCTCGTGCTAGTGACGGGCCCGACCGGCTCGGGCAAGTCGACCACCCTCGCCTCGATGATCGACAAGATCAACAGCGAGCAAAGGTCACACATCGTGACGGTCGAAGACCCCATCGAGTATCTGCATTCGAACAAGCTGTGCGTCGTCAATCAGAGAGAGGTCGGCGCCGACACCGGCAGCTTCAAAGATGCGCTCAAGTACGTCCTTCGTCAGGACCCCGACGTCGTGCTCGTCGGCGAGATGCGAGACCTAGAGACCATCGAAGCCGCCCTGACCATCTCCGAGACGGGCCACTTGGTGTTTGCAACCCTGCACACCAACTCTGCCACCCAGTCGATCAACCGTATCATCGACGTCTTTCCGGCCGGGCAGCAAGGCCAGATCCGGGCTCAACTTTCCTTCGTCTTACAGGGCGTGCTCAGCCAAATGCTGCTCCCGCGCTGCGATGGACCGGGTCGCGTCATGGTCTGCGAGGCCATGATCCCCAACCCAGCCATCCGGAACCTGATCCGCGAAGACAAGGTCCATCAAATGTATGGAATCATGCAAACCGGCCAAGAAACATCCGGTATGCAGACCATGAACCAGGCCATGCTTCACCTCGTCGCCCATGGCATCCTCGATCGGGATTTGGCGGCGATACGCTCGCCTGAGCCCGAGGAATTTCGACAAATGCTGCAAAAAATCGACCGTCAAGGATATCGATGAGCCCGACCGCCGGCAGCGGGCGAAGTCTTTGAACCGTCGCTTGGGCTTAATGTCAGACTTTTATTATCTTTTTGGGGGGTGGGGCTTTGATGAAGTTGAGGAACGCAGGCGTAAGAGCAGCGCTCCCGGTCGTGTTGGCGCTCGGCACCTTCTGTTTGAGCGCCGTCTCAGCGCAGACAGCGGCCCAGGCCGAACCCGGCGTTTCCGTCGAGAACCGCCGGTCCGCCGCCGACGCCTATGACAAGGGAACGGCCGCCTACTTGTCCGCGGACTACGAGCTCGCCGCCCACTGGTTCGAGCACGCTTACCGACTCGCACCCACCTCGACCGCGCTGATCCAAGCGGTACGCGCGCGGCACCGCGCCGGCCAAGAGCTTCGGGCGGCCAACTTGACGCTGCTCATGCAAGAACGCTACCCGAGTGAGGAGAGCGCACGCGACCTGGCAGAGACCATCCTGCGCAATGCCAGGCAGGACAACGTGCTCGTTCGCGCGACCTGCGAGGGGGAGTGCGCGCTCGAGATCGACGCAGAGCTGGCCGAACATCATTCCTTCTTCGTGACGCCCGGCGAAGAGCACGTCGTGAAGGCCCAATATGATCGAGGCGAGACGGAAACGACGGTGAGCGGACCGGCCGGCAGCTCGCGAACGGTGCAGCTTCCGGCACCGCCTCCACCGGCCACTCCGCCGGTTCCACGTTGGGCTTTCTTCAGCTCACTCGGAGCCACGGTCGCCGTCGGCACCCTGACGATCTGGTCTGGCGTGGACGCGAACCATGGGGTCGACGCCTACGAGGACGCAGCGACCAGAGGCAATGCAGCGCTCGCTCAGGACCTCCTCGAGCAAGGGCAGCGTAAAGAGACGCGCACCAACGCCCTCATCGGCACGACCGCGGCAATGGTGGGGGTGACCACCGTGCTCGGGGTGTTCACGGACTGGAAAGGCCACGGGCGGGAAGCCAAGCCGCGGAGCATCGAACCGAGCATGGCCTTCGACAAGAACGGCGGATTCGCCGGTCTGCGGGGTCGCTTCTGAGATGAGCACATCGGCCAGCGACGGAGGCAACGGCGAACCCCGCTCGATGACAGGGCGTCAGCTCGGCCGGTACGAGATCCTGACCGAATTGGCCTCAGGTGGCATGGCTTCCGTGTACATCGCACGCGCACAGGGCGTGGCCGGCTTTGAGAGACTGGTCGCCATCAAGGTCTTGCACCCGCACCTGGCGTACGAAGAGGAGTTCATCTCCATGTTCCTGGACGAGGCTCGCTTGGCGGCCCGCATTCGTCACATGAACGTGGTCCCCACCATCGACATCAGCGACAGCCTCGGTGACGGCTACTTCCTCGTGATGGACTACGTCGAAGGGCACCACCTCGGTGCGCTGCTCGGGAGCGCCGCGAAGCGAGGCACGCGGCTCCCCACTGGCTTCATTTGCCGCGTGCTCACCGACGCCTTGCAGGGCCTGGGCGCAGCCCACCGACTGACTGACGAGAAAGGCGTTCCCCTTCAGCTGGTCCACCGGGACGTCTCGCCTCACAACATCTTGGTCGGCACGGACGGCATCGGACGGCTCACCGACTTCGGAGTCGCCAAGGCCGAGGTGCGCATGGCCTCCACGCGGGCCGGTCAGTTCAAGGGAAAGCTCTCATACATGGCCCCGGAACAGGCCTCTTCGGGTGCAACCGATCAGCGCTCCGATCTGTTCAGCATGGGGGTCATCCTTTGGGAGTCCCTCACCGGCCGGCGACTGTTCAAGGCAGAGTCGAACGCCGCCACGCTGAATAAGCTGCTGAAAGAGCCGATTCCCAGGCCTTCGGATCTTTGGAAAGATCTGACTCACTTTGATGAGGTCACGCTCAAGGCGCTCGGGCGCGAGCCCGATACGCGCTTTCAGACCGCGGACGAGTTCATGGAGGCCCTGGAGCAGGCCGCCGAGCAGGAGGGCGTGGCCAGTGCCCGCGCGGTAGCCAAGATCGTACGTGAGCTCGCTGCCGACAAGATCGACCAGGAGAGCACCCGAGTCCGCGAAGCCATCGAGCAGCTGGGGCGCGCGAAGATCGGGCAGGCGCAAATGCCTGCACGGGGCAACGGCGCCGCGACACCGACTCAGATCTCGGTGCCGGGCGGGACCGGCTCAGGCACCGGCTCAGGGACACAGGCGAGCGTTTCCGGGGTGCTGGCCGATGGCACGCCCATCTTTGTGCGACCGAGCTCCGATTCGGGCCTTCTGAAGTGGACCGTCGTCGCCCTGGCGGCGCTCGTCACGGTCTATGCCGGCTTTCTGAGCTGGCAGTTCGTCAAGCGCAGCCAGGCCGTCGCACCGAGCCAGGAGATCGCCCCGACGGCGACGCTGACAGCCGGAGAGCGCCCGGCAGGCGTCGCGCCGGCGCCGGCGCGACCCGAAGCAATTGCGGTGGCGCCCGGAAGCCCGGAACCGCCGCCGGAGGCCGCAGCAGCTCCGAGCCGATCCGAAACGGGCGCGGAGCCCGTCCAGCCAGGTGCAGCCGACACAGCGCAAGGCTCAGCCTTCGGAGGCACCGCTCCGACTGAAGAAACCCAGCGAGATACCGCGAAACGGCGCCGTATGCGCCGAAGTCGATCCAACGAGCAGGCCGTCGAATCGACCGCCCGGCCGAAGCCCCTGGCCCAAACGCCGGCCCAAGAAACACCCACCGCCACACCTGCCCCCACCCCGGCGCCAGAGCCCGTCGACATCGAGATCGACAACCCATATCGCCACTAGACGCCGGGCAAAACGCCCCGAGCGACGAGGCGTGCTTTTGACCTCGTGTTTCCCAATCGGCTAGTCTTTCGAAAGACCCTGGGGGAATCGGGCAAACGACGATGGGTGAGTGGGTATACGAGGCGCGCACGCGCGCAGGTGAAGTCCAAAACGGCACCATGGAGGCTGAGAGCCGAGAGGCGGTGCAGTCACGCCTCAGAGCCCGACAGCTCAACCCCGTCAAGATCAAGAAGAAGTCGAGGGAGCTCAACCTAAGCTTCGGCTCGGGAGTGACTCCCAAGGAGCTGGTGGTCTTCACGCGTCAGTTCGCGACCATGATCGACGCGGGTCTGCCGCTCGTGCAGTGTCTCGAGATTCTATCGACGCGCGGGGAAAACAAAAGCCTCGCCAAGATTCTCAAGGACGTGAAGGAACACGTCGAAGGCGGCGCCACCTTCTCCGAGTCCCTGGGCCGCCACCCGAAGCTATTTGACGAGCTCTTCGTCAACCTGATTCGGGCGGGCGAGATGGGCGGCATTCTCGATCTCATCCTGAACCGGCTCGCCATATACATCGAGAAGCGCGTCAAGCTGGCCCGGCAGGTGCGCGGGGCTTTGGTGTACCCGACTGCCATCCTCCTGGTCGCAGTCGTCGTCATCGTCGTGATGCTGAAGTGGGTCATCCCGAGCTTCAAGAAGATGTTCGAAGAGTTCGGCGGAGAAGACTCACTGCCCGCGCTCACCCAGATGGTCATCGCCTTGTCCGACGGCTTCGCGTCGAACCTTCACTGGCTCATCCTCGGGGGCTTCGCGTTCACCGCGGGACTGACCTATACCTATCGCCACCCGGTCGGAAAGCACTTCTATCACCGCATGCTGCTGATAATGCCTGTGCTTGGTCCGGTGATGCGCAAGATCTCCGTAGCTCGCTTCACGCGAACCCTCGGTACCCTCCTGTCAGCCGGCGTGCCCATTCTGGACGCGCTGGACGTGGTCAAGAAGTCCGCCGGCAACGTCGTTGTCGAAAACGCGATTCAGGTGACCTCAGACAAGATCAGCGAGGGCCGCACCATGGCTGAGCCGCTCATGGAGACGAACGTCTTTCCACCCATGGTCGTGCAAATGATCGGTGTCGGTGAACAGACGGGTGCCCTCGACACCATGCTCAACAAGATCGCCGACTTCTACGAAGACGAAGTCGACGTGGCGGTCGCCGCCCTCACCTCGCTGCTGGAGCCCCTGATGATGGTATTCATCGGCGGAATCGTCGGCGTGATCCTGATCGCGATGTACCTGCCCATCTTCTCGATCGCCGGCAAAGTGCAAGCCGAGTGACCATCCCGGCGACGCCGCCAGATCATCCAATCGAAGAGAGTAGCCCCCTTCGCCGCCTGCAATGGGTGATGGCCAGTCGCCTGATCGTGGCGACGCTTCTGATGGGCGCCACACTCTATTTCTCCCCAGAGGCGATCCGCTATGGGGCGTTCACACCGAGCTTCTTGCTGGTGCTGACGTCCGCGATTTACGCCTCGTCCATCCTGTTCGGGGTCTGGCTCCTGCGGCAACGACGAGAAGAGCCGGTGGCTGCCACCATCGTCGCCGTCGACGTCGTCCTCATCACCGGCCTGGTATACCTGACGGGTGGCCTCGGCAGCGTGTTCTCCTTTCTGTACGGCGCGGAGATTCTCACGGCGGCCCTCACTCTGGGAACCGGAGCGACCTACCTCACGGCTGCTGGAAGCCTGCTCTCGTACTTCTTCCTTGGCCTGACGCTCAACATCGGATGGCTCCCCGCACCTCCGGACCAGCCCCTGCGAGAGTACGTCCTGGCTCCGAGAGAGTTTTCATTTTGGCTGTTCTTCAACACGGTCGGCATCACGCTCGTCGCGCTCTTGGCCACCAACCTCGCCCGGCGCGTACAGCTCACGGGCGGACGGCTCCGGGCAGCGCAGCAGAACGCGGCGCGCTGGGCCCGCCTGAACGACGACATCGTCCGGTCCATCGCGTCGGGACTCATCACGACGGACGAGGAAGGAAGGATTCTGGCCATCAACCGGGCGGCCGCCGAGATTCTGCGCGACGAGGGCAACTCCTTGCTCAACCGCCCACTCTCGCGTGTGCTGCCCAGCTACCAGACCCAGCTCGTCGCAGGCGGCCGCGTCAATCGGGCCGAGGCCCTCGGCCTACGAGCCGACGGCACTACGTTCACCATGGGCTATACGCTGAGCGCCTTGTTGGACGCCGAAGATCACTCGTCGGGGCTGCTGCTCGTCTTCCAGGACCTCACCGAGATCAAGGAGCTCCGCCACAGGGCCGAGCAGACTCAGCGTCTGGCCGTGCTCGGGCGGCTCGCAACGGGCCTCGCCCACGAAATTCGAAATCCACTGAGCAGTATTTCGGGCTCGGTCGAGATGGTCCGTGAGGGCAACTCGCTCGGACCCGAAGACCGTCAGCTGCTCGGCATCGTGGTGTCCGAGGTCGAGCGCTTGAACCAGCTGGTGACCACCATGCTGCAGGCCGGCAAGCCACGCGAGATTCATCCCGTGGAAGTTGATTTGCGCGCGCTAGCGCGAGAGGTGGTCGCCGTCGCCCACGCGGAGGCCACTGCCAGCAACGCGCTCAAGATCGAGGAGCAGGACCCCGGTCAGGCGGTGCTCGTGCACGTGGACCCCGACCAGATGCGTCAGCTCATCTGGAACCTCGTCAAGAACGCCCTGCAGGCCTCGCCACACGGGGGCTCGGTCGGCGTCACGACGGGATACAATCTCGGCGGCGAAGCTTTTCTCGAAGTGACGGACCAGGGCCCCGGCATCCGCGCCGAAAGTCGGGAAAGACTGTTCGAGGTCTTCTACTCCGGTCGGAGCTACGGCGTCGGGCTCGGTCTGGCGGTGGTCAAGCAGATCGTCGAGCAGCACCAAGCCACGATCGAGGTGATCGACCGATCGGGGGGCGGGACCTGTTTTCGTGTCGTGTTACCCGCCAGGCCACAGATGCTCAGGGCAGCCGAAGCAACTCCGCGAGCCGCTTGGCCGGATCTGGGCAGCGCATGAGCCCCTCGCCGATGAGCACCGCATCGGCACGTCCGCAGGCGACGTTCTGAAAATCGGCGGTGCTCCGCACCCCGCTCATGAACACCGCCACGCGATCCGATGGGATCTCGTCCATGCAACGACCGGCCGCGTCCATGTCGACTTGGAACGTTTGCAGATTGCGAGCGTTCACACCGACGATGGCGGCTCCCGTATCCACCGCTCGTTTCACTTCATCCCGGTCCGCCGCTTCGACCACGGGCTCCATCCCGAGCTTCTGAATCGCAGAGACCATCGCCTTCAACTCGGACGGCTCGAGCGCCCGCACGAGCAGCAATACCAACGACGCTCCAACATCGAACGCAAGCTCGACCTGCACCGGATCGAGCACGAAGCCCTTGAACAGCACGGGAAGTGAAACCGCGGATGCAACCCTGCGAACCTGCAGGGGCGAGCCGCCAAAGCCGGGACCGTCGGCAAGCACGCTGACCACCGAGGCGCCCCCGCGTTCGTACGCCCGCGCGATGCGGACACCCTCCCCCGGAGCCCAGCTGGCAATCTCACCGGCGCTCGGACTTCGGAACTTCACTTCGGCCATGACGCGCGCAGCAGTGCCAGGCGTTCGACGCAGCGCCCGAAGCGCTGCTTTGCCGCGGTCGGACTGAGGCGCGCGCTCACGGGCCGCGAACAGGGCAGCGTGCCGCCGACGACGGGCATTTTCTGCGCGCGTGCGCTCCAGAATCGGAGTGAGAAAGTCTTTCATCCTGCTGTCGTGCCAGCGGCGGCTTGGCTGAGCTTGATCCAGCGTTCTAGAAGCTCGGTCGCGTCGCCGCTGTCGATTGCCGCAGCGGCGCGCTCGGCCCCGAGCTTGGGGCTCTCTGCGGCGCGCGCCACGCAGAGCGCCGCCGCCGCATTGATGAGCACCGCAGTGCGCGGCGCGCCCGGTTCACCGCCGAGCACGCGACGAATGATCTCTGCGTTGTGCTGCGCATCACCACCGCATAGCGCGCTTGTCGGCACTGGCGTCAAACCAAAGTCGCTCGGGCTGAGCTCGGTGCAAGTGACCAGGCCGGCCTCGAGCCGTGCAACCGTCGTCGGTCCCTGAGGAGACAGCTCGTCCAGTCCGTCATGGCCGCGTACGACCCAGGCCTGCTCCACGCCCAGCTCACCCAGAGCCTCTGCAAGACGTTCCATCGGGGCGCCAGGATAAACTCCAATCACCTGGTGAGTCGCCCCAGCCGGGTTGGAGAGCGGACCCAGGATGTTGAAGAGGGTCCGAATGCCGAGCTGCTTGCGTACCGGAGCCGCGTGTCGCATCGCCGCGTGGTAGCTCGGAGCAAACAAAAAACCGATACCGATTTGCTCGATGCATCGTTCGACCTGCTGCGCGCTGCAGTCGATGCGTACGCCGAGCGCTTCCAGCACGTCGGCGCTTCCAGCCTTGGAGCTGGCCGCGCGGTTGCCATGTTTGGCGACCGAGATGCCGCTGGCCGCGACCACGATGGCGGCAGCGGTCGAGATATTGAAGGTGTCCAGGCCGTCTCCACCCGTGCCGCAGGTGTCGATGAGTGGCCCCTGAACCTTCGGTGAAATGCGAACGCAGCGCCGGCGCATGGCCCGCGCCGCCGCGGCGATTTCCTCCGACGTCTCGCCCTTCATCCTGAGCCCCGTCAGCAGGGCCGCAATTTGCGCTTCGGTGGCTTCGCCAGAGAGGATCGCGTCTATCGCGGCTTCAGTCAGCTCGGCATCGAGGTCTCTTCCCGACACGACCCGCGCGATGGCTTCCTTGATCACGTTGCCTCTTCCTCGCGCAGAGAGAAAAGCCAGTTGCCCAACAGTTTATGTCCGTGTTCGGTCAGGAACGACTCCGGATGAAACTGAACCCCCTCGATCGGAAGACTTCGGTGTCGCAAGCCCATCACCTCGCCCTCTTCGGTCCAAGCCGTAATCTCCAGCTCGGCCGGAATGGTGCTGCGGTCTGCGATGAGCGAGTGATACCGGGTAGCGGTCATCGGGCTCGGCAAACCCCGGAACACGCCGCCTTGCGCATGCAGGATCGGCGAGGTTCGACCGTGCATGAGCCGATCCGCACGGACGACGTCCGCGCCGAACTGCTGCGCGATGCACTGATGCCCCAGGCAGACGCCGAAGATCGGCACAGTCGCTCCGAGGACGTCGATGATGGAGAGGCTGATCCCCGCCGACTCCGGCCTACCCGGCCCCGGGCTGATGAGAATTCCCGCAGGAGCGAGCTGCTCCACTTCCGGAACGCTCAGGGCGTCGTTGCGTCGCACTTGTACGTCGGCGCCGAGCTCGCCCAGATATTGGACGAGGTTGTAGGTAAAAGAGTCGTAGTTGTCGATCACCAGGATCATTGGCAAAAAAGCGCTAGCGGCTGGATGCGGCGCCGTCAACCGTCGAGCCTTTGAGTGGCCTCGTAGCCACGCTCCCGAAAGAACTTGTCGAGTCTGAGGTTGAGCATGTCCGGATACTCTAGGGGAGCGTAGTGGGTGGCTCCGGGAACGATGAGCAGCTCGGAGCCGGCAATCCGGCGCGCCATGCGCTCGGCGGCCGCACGCGGGGTCAGCGGATCTCTGGACCCGGTCACGATGAGCGTCGGGACGTCGATCTGGGCCAGTACGTCCCAGCCATCGTGCTTACCCATGGCTTGCAGAAGTTCGATGTAGGTTTTCATCTCCAGTCGTCCGAAGTCCTCTGCAATCTCGGTCAGAAGCTCCTCGTCGACCACGCGGGCCGTGACGCCGATACGCTTGGCCCACTGAGTCGTTTCGGGCATGCGTGCCAGCTGCTCCACGATGGTCTCGATGATTCCAGGCACGGAGCCCAAGCCCCGCAGAACCGAAGGCAGAATGCGTCCGAGTGCACCGATGTTCAGCACGAAGTCCCAGGGACGCCCTGGGACACCGTTCACGAGCGTGAGCGACGCGACCTTCTCTGGGGCCTGACGAAACACCTCGAGGGCCACTTGAACGCCCATGGACCAGCCAACCAGGGCCGTCCGTTCGATGCCCTCTTCGGCCAGCAGTTCGAGCGCATCGCGGGCGTGATCTTGCACCGTGATCGCCTGAGGGTCAGGAGGCCGGCCCGAGTCGTAGAGGCCGCGGTAATCCCAGGAGATGAGGCGGTAGCGCCCCTCGAAATGCCGAATCTGGTGGCTCCAGGCAATCCATCGACCACCGAGGCCGTTACAGAGCAGGATCGGCGGCCCTTCTCCTCGAATCTGGTACGCGATCTCCGTCCCGTCGGATGACACAAAGCGGCGATCCTCAACATCAGGTGGCATCATGAGGAAGCAAGCGTACAGGCAGAGCGCCGGGAGCTGCGCCTTTCCTTGACAGGTTCCGTTGTTTGCGGATAAATTTCGGGGTAACTGAAAATGCCGGACGAAATCGAAAAACCCAGAAAAGTTCGCGACATCCGACAACGACTCGGGCGAGTGAGCCTGCCAGTCGAGGCCGCGGAAGGCGAGGCCAACGGCACACTTCCTCCGCCGCCTTCCATCGGCGGCGTTGCCCCGCCGCCCGGATTCCTGGGCGGACGCGTGGGCCGACCGGCCGGGCCCTTCGCTGCGGCTCCGGCGACCCAGGGGAAAGCCGCGGCCGCCAAGCAGGAGGTGCGCATCGTCATCGACGAGCAGGCGGTGGACTCGGCGAAAGAGGATTCCGCCAAGCGCACGCGAAAGATGATGTTCATTGCTGGTGCGGCGGCGGGCGTCCTGGGGATTCTGCTCGGCATGCTTGCCGGGAGCATCACCGCGAGGCGGCGCGCGTACAACATGGCCGTGACCGACGGCAAGGACATCTACGCCAAGGTCCGCGAGGCATCAGACCAGGTCGCCAAAGCCAAATCACTTCTAGACCGGGCTGAAGACGCAGCGAAGTCACGAGCGGGCGCCAGTCCAACTGTGGACTACGCGACCATCGAGCAGCTTCGCGCTCTACCCGTGCCGTTCTCATCGGCCGAGTTCGTGGGCAGGCGCTATGACAAGT
This sequence comes from uncultured delta proteobacterium, assembly GCA_963746475.1. Lineage (GTDB taxonomy): Bacteria > Myxococcota_A > Polyangia > Polyangiales > Houyiibacteriaceae > SG8-38. The sequence goes on along the minus strand of CAVVBB010000002.1, from coordinate 276,496 downwards.
TCAGCCCTGAGACGGTCAATTCACTGTTTGCGTACACGCGAAAGGTGGATGAGCTGTGGGACCGTTTCGACCGTGTCGCATCACGCTCGCTGCCCGAAGTGCGCCGCAAGGAACTCGACGAGGCGGCCCAAGACGAGACGGCGGTCAGCGCCTCGCCTACGGGCTGTGTGCCCACGCTTGGAGAAGGTGGATTCCGCTGCGGTCTCGTTTACGTCGACATTCCCGAGGGGGAGGACGCGGCGTCGACCAAGGTCAAGGTGCGCGCCACGCGGGGAGGCCGGCCTTTCGAAAAGGAGCTCTTCCGAGGTCAGGACCTTCGCACCGGCTCGAGCAACTACGTGATTTTGACCAACCCCGAGCAGTCTGAGGGTGTACTCGGCCAGCGTCGCAACGCGTTCACCGAATACCGAAAGGAGCTGTCTGCGCTATCGAATCTCATGGGCGAGGTTCTAGAGACCCAAGGACAGCTCGAAAAAGGCCTGGGCCAGGTCGCGGGTCTGCAAGAGCTATCTACTTTCTGAGGCGGTCGCTGGGGGGCATCGTGGAACTCACATCTATCCATCACCAAGACTCTGAGCTGCTCGCCTGGTAGGTCCGCGTGCCGCGATTTCGCCTGCGATATCAGTCCACGAACCTCGAGATGCCACTCGGGGAGTTCGCCATTGGACGGAGCAGCAGCTGTAGCCTCGCCTTGGCCGATGGCCTGGTGTCACGCCGACACGCCGTGCTCCACGTCAGTCCAGAGACGGTCGTGGTGGAGGACCTGGGCAGCCGAAACGGTGTCGGGGTCAACGGTGTGCGCATCAACGGGCCGCGAAAGCTGGCCCACATGGATCGTGTCTACATCGGCTCCCAGGAGCTCGTCCTCATCGACGCGGACATGCTCAGGGAGGGCCCGAAGGAAACCGCCGGATACGTCGTGTGCGATGCCTGTGGAGCGATCAACGGCGTCGCCAAGCGTCGTTGCGGGGAGTGCGGAAAGCTGCTCGAGTCCGATGCGTCCGACACCTTGTCCGGCCAAAGAACAAATGGCGACTCGGAGCGAAGCTCGTCCCACGCCTGGGGGTCCGAGGAAACGCGGCAAGCCAAGGCGCTCGACGTCATCGGGGGTATCGCGAGCAAGGCCATCGCCATGGGTCGGTTCGAAGAGGCAGAGCGAATGCTCACGCCTCACATGGAAGACATCCTCCAGCGCGCGCAGCGGACCGGGACCCTGAGCGACCCGGAGCAGGACGACCCGGACGCCCTCTTCAAGGGCGCGACAGACTTCGCGCTGAAGCTCGCACAAGGGCTGCGCGAGCCTCGTTGGGTGGACTGGGTCTTCCGTGTGCACTCGGCAACGCATCGCCTCATGGAAGCGCCTACGATTGAGATGCTCCACAACCTCGTCCGGACGACGCGCTACTCGAAGTCGACCCATTTGCGGAGCTATCTGCGCACGATTCATGGACAGTCCGGCGACTACACGCCCGCACAACGTTTCCTGGTACGCCGGCTCGAAGGCCTCGAGCAAGTCGTTTCCGCGCACTAGGCGAGGCGCCCGAACAAACGGGACCGCGGACGCTGTCACTAGGGGCCTCGCGCCCTCCCTACCCCGAGCTGGCTGAGACGAGCTCGTCGTGCATGCTGACGATGGCGGCACGGGTTCGCTCGCGTAGGTCCGCGGTGCGCTCCGCCTGGCCCAGCTCAAATCGCGGCTCGATGGGCGCACCGACCCGAACACGGACGAGCCGCGCGCGGTCAACGGCTGTCATCTCCCCCGTGTCCGCCGCGTCGCGAGACATGAGAGCGTGGGTTCCCTCGAGTGCGACGGGCACCACCGGGCAAGCGGCCACGGCGGCGGAGCGAAACGCGCCATCCTTGAACCCCTTGATTTGACCGTCCGCGGAGCGCGTACCCTCGGGGAAGATCAGTAGGGCATGATCCTCCTGCAGGACCCGCACGAAGGCTTCGAGCACGCCCTGGGCCGCGCGTCGGCCTCTTTGCCGGTCTACGGGCACGTGTCCTGCCAAACGCAGGTGCCAGCCCAAGAAGGGCACGTTCATCAGGGATCGCTTCGCCGCCCACTTGAAGTCACCCGGCAAGACCGCCCCGAGCACCAGGATGTCGATCAGACTCTGGTGATTGCAAGCGAGCACAAAGCCACCCTCGGGGAGATTCTCGAGCCCTGAAGCCTCGATGGAAATCCGCAGGCCCCGTGCCGCAGACCGGCTCCAATGACGGGCAGCCCAGGTCGAAGCGGCCCCCCGGGTCAGCGGGCCGAGCACGACGGAAATGCTCGAGTAGCCGACCGTGCGCAGGCCGAACGGCCCCCACTGCCGGATCCAACGGACCCGTTCGTTCAGGCCCATGTCGGACCCTTTGCTGAAGATGGCCCACTCGTCCCGCACCCAGCGGACTGTCTTCCGGAGCACCATAGCGGGGGGCTTAGCACCCGGCCAAGGACCTGAAAAGCGTGGGCTCAGCTCGCGGCACCCATGGGAGGGATGCTGCTCCGCCGCACGGAACCGAGCGCCCCAGAGAGGCTGGCCTCAGAGGACAGGGAGTCCATCAGCACGAGCACGTCGCGCGAGGGCATCGCATCGATTCGCGTATAGAGACGGCCCGCAGCTCGGACCCAGCGGCCGCTTCGCAGCGCACAGCCCAGACGCGCCGCACACTCAGCGATCCGGTACACGCGCTCGACGGCGATGTCGGCGCCACGGTCGAGCTGCCGCTCGAGCTCTGCCATGCCCCGGGTCATCATCCGCTCGGCATCCGCCAGACGACCCTGGCTGATCGCCCGCTCAACGACGTCCGAAAGCAGATGAAAGGTCCAGCTCGAGGCGAGCACGTCGGACGTGCCTGGCACCACACCCGGCTCGGTCGGGAGCCAGCCGCAATGCGGACACTGGTGAGCATCGCTCGGGTATGGAATCCCGCACTCGAGACAGAACGACAGCGATCCTGTGGTCCGACGCGACCGGTCGCGCGGGCGCGAAGCCAAAAATACGAGCTCCTGGCCGCCCACGCGAATGCGGTCTCCGTCCTTGAGAATGGCGCTGGACCGGAGCGGGCGGCCGTTCAGGAGCGTGCCGTTTCGGCTTCCGAGGTCTTGAGCGCTCGGCTGTTCCCCGGACAAGTCGAGCCGCAGGTGTTCCCGGGAGATCATCGGGTCGTCGATCGTCACTGCACAGCGCGACCCTCTACCGATGACCACTTCATCAGCGACAAGATCGATCTCTTGCAGAGTGAATCTCAAGCGATAGCGCACGCTCGCCCCCAGGAAACCCTAAGGTAACCAAGCGAACCGCCCGCTGTAAACCCCCAAGTGTCGCCGATATCGTTATTTGATATCTTTCAGGTCCGGTCGGTCCTGTCGGCGAATCTTGCCACTTATCCTATCCGCGATGTCCGCATTGTCGTCGCCGACGTCGCGGTCGGCGACCAAATCCACCAGCGATTCAGACCCCTGCCTCGAGGCCGTCTGCGGACTGTCGCGAAGCTTGTCCAGGGTCGCGACGGTCTTTGGGTCCTCGAGAACGAGGCAGTAGAAGCCGTAGAACTCGTTGTTGTCGAGAGCCTTGCCCAGAACCCGCGGCTGTGTCCAGGCATACCATTCGGTCTCGCCCTGCCCTGGGACCAGTTTCCCGCGCCGGAGCTTGGCTGGGCCGTACCGCTTCTGGAGCGCCGCACCGAACTCTTCGAAACTCGCACCCTGGAACACGGACGCGTTGAACGCGCGGTATCGCTTCCAAAGGCGGTTCTTGATGAAAAAGAAGTAATCCTGCGTCTGCGGGGTCGTGACGCGGAGCAAGGCTTCCCCGTTGTTCTGGGTGAACTCGTTCTTGAGGAAACCGGCGTCATAGGCGCTCGCCGTGCCATCGAACTCGAAATAGGACTGGCGAATCCGTCGCTTCTCCTCCTGCATCTTGTGCCGGAGGCGGTCTTCTTCGATCGCGTCCGGTGCCTTCGCAATCGCCTTCTGATAGGACTTCTCGATGTCTTTGGCGAGATGCTGATAGACCTGCTTGGGAGTCCATCCCCATTGGATGTCGCCCATGGAGTCCTGGAGCGCGCTGGATTCCGCGCGAGCCTGGCCCATAAGCCCTTGGATAGCCGCGACAAACCCCAGCAGAAGAAATGCGGCACGAATCCGAGACAGTGAATATCGATGGTTCAAGATCACACCCCTACAGCAATAAGGGTAGCATCGACCGGAATTGGGCCCCAAATTTACCCGCTAGCCGGGTCAAATCTCAGTCGGCGCCGGCCCTGCGAGGTCCAGAAACAGGAGCGTCCCCCCGGCGACCGCGGCCGGCATGAAGAACAGGTTGAGTAGGGGTACGAAAAGAAGGATCCACACGCCCGAGCCGAACCCCGAAATCGCGGCAAAGTGGCGCTGTACGAGCCCGACCCGGTCCGAGACGGACCAAGAACGGCGTGCGGCGGGCCAATCGACGTAGTCGATGCCGAAGTAGAGCACGGTGAAGAGGACGCCGACGACGGACATCAGCTGACCTAGGATCGGCAAGAAGAACGACCCGACGAACAAGGGGCCCACGACTGCCAGGTACAGCACCACCTTGAAGAGTTCGATGCGGATGGTCCTCCTTACATCAGCGAGCAGACGGCGAAGAGAAAAGGCCGGGGCTTGCTGGCCGGTCACGAGCCCCTCCACCGCCTCACTCAAGGCATCGTTGAACGGGGCAGCCACGATGGTCGACAAGATGAGCACGCTCACCAGGCCCATGAGCAGCAACGCAATCGCCACGAGCACGCTCACGAAGCCCCGGACCGCAGCGAGGAGCTTCGCAAGCCAGCCTGTGGCCTCGCCCCAGCTCTCGGGGAGGAGCGACCAGAGCGCGGAGCTCAGGTCGTCGTAATAGTGAAAGGCGCCGTAGGAAACCGCCCCAAGTGCGGCGGCCGTAATCAAGATCGGAAAGACCCAGTATCGAGCCAGGGCCGGATGCTGCAGATACACGAACCGGGCCCCGCGAAGGGGGTATCCGAGCCCCCGCAGGAATCCCATCGGCGAGCGCGTCACTCGACCCAGGCCGGCCGTCAGCTTGCTCATAAAGCCACCGCACCAAGCGGAATTAATGGTTTCAGGTCCTCGTCGTCGAAACGCAGCTGAAGACCGAAGAAGTAGTCACGGGTGCCGCTGTTGAGCAGCTCATCCACACCGGCCAGAAGCCAGAAGCGTCGAAGGACCTCGTAGCCTGCCCGAATGCGCACGCGGGGCAGCACTTGAGCGCCAAAGGCAAAGATATCGGTATTGATCTCGAGGCGCTCGTCGAGGAGGTCGAGGTCGAGACCCAGGCCGCCGGTCGATTCGATGATGCCGAAGCGGAACGTCGCGAACCGGATTGTCTTCCCGAACTCGGCCGAAAACTTCAGCGCGGTGGACCGCCTGATTTCCGTGACGAGATACTCGTTCGGCTCGCCCAGCGGTGGCGGACTCTGCCGGATGAGGGTCTCGCTCACGCTGACCTTTCCGCGTGGGTCGTCGATGACTTGAAACAGAAAGTACCGGCTCTCCCGGGGCTTCAAATACAGTGAGAAGTACGTCTTGAATGAGCTCGCCAGGACGTTGTACTCGCTGCGCAGCTCCACGATGGTGCGAAGCCGCGTGAGGCCCCCGACGAAGCTGTTGATGCCCTGGGCAGCGCCCTCGACTTCATCGATGAGTGTTTCGTCCTGCGTCAGTCTACCGATCGTCCCCTCTCCAGCCGCGGTTCTCGCCGTGACCTCTCGAACATCCTCGAGGACTTCGTTGAGCTGGTCGGCGGCACGGTGGATCGATGCGATAGTGTCGTCGACTTCCGCTACCCCTCGATCGATGTCGCCCCGACGGGCCTCGATAATCATCGCCAGGTTGCCAGTCGCCGAGTCCACGTTCGTCAGGATATTGGCTAGCTTCGGCGCAGCGTCCTCGGTAACCGCCTCGATGTTCTCGAGTGCGTCGCTCAGGTTTCGCAGGGCGCTCTCCATGCGGTCGCCAGCCTCTTCCGTGCCGAAAGCGCGCTCAAACTGCTGTGTGATCCGGCGCACGCTCTGCGCGATGTCGTCGACGGTCACTAGGATGTCGTCCGTCTGAACTCCGTCGGAGGTCGTCTGAATCTCCCCGCCATTCGGAATCTCCGGCAAGGCTTCCGTCCCTGGGTGAACGAGCAGCACGCGTTCCCCCAGAAATGAGACACTCCGCAGCCCGACCCGTGCGTCCTCGTATAGCTTGATGCCATCGTCGATCTTGAGGTCCACACGGGCCCGATCGCCGGCGAGCCGAATCTTGTCGATGTGGCCGACCGGAATCCCCGCGATTAGAACCCGCGACTTGGGAATCAGACCCTGCACATCCGTGAAGTATGCGTGCACGAGGTAGTCCGCCTCGGACCCTGAACGTTCGTCGACGTAGCGATAGACAGCGAAGATCGTAACGAGCCCGAGCACCACCATCAAACCTACTCGGGCCGCGTTCCAGGTTTCTCGCATACGGCGAGCGGATGTTAATTCAATGAAGCGGAAACAGCCATCGATGACCCGGTGCGCCGATCCTCCGCGCACGCCTTGCGACTGAGCCGAAGCAACGCTAGAGCGCCAGCCACGTTGTCCGATCCAATCGACGCGCCATCGGCCGCCATACTCGGCGTTGTCCAGGGCTTAACCGAGTTTCTCCCGGTTTCGAGCAGTGGCCACGTAGCGATCGGCGCTGCGTATTTCGGGCTGCAAGAGGGCTCTCTCGCGCTGACGATCGTCCTGCACCTGGGCACATTAATCGCCACGCTCATCCTCTTTCGGCGCGATGTGGCCGATCTCCTGGCGACCGCTGCGCGGTCGATTCGCGAGCCGCGGACGCTGCGGGACAGTTCCGACGGACAAACCCTGCTGGCGATTGCCATCGCGACGCTCATCACGGGCGCCATCGGATTCGGCCTTCGCGACCTGGCTGAGGCCGTTTCAAGCAAGCTTCATCTAGTGGCTTGGGGATTCCTCGTCTCCGCGGTGGCCCTACTGCTGACTCGCGGCGCCAAGGGAAACTCGGACGCCGTTTCCGCGAGGCGGGCCGCGCTGATCGGTCTGGCGCAAGGGGTGGCAGTCCTCCCGGGCATTAGCCGCAGCGGCATGACGATAGCCGTGGCCCTTATGCTCGGAATCCGGGGACCCGAAGCGTTTCGCTTCTCTTTTCTGGCATCGCTGCCGGCGATCGCGGGCGCCGCCCTCTACGAGGCAGTGTCCTCGAGCGGCTTTGGAGCGTTAGGGCTCAACGTCTGGATCGGCGGCATCACGGCCTTGCTGACGGGCTATCTCGCGCTCGTGCTGCTCCGTCACATCGTTCTCGTAGGACGCATGTGGACGTTCGCGCTATATCTGGTCCCGCTTGCTCTGGTATTGATGGCCCGTTGACCTGGACTGGACGAGGATTGTGAACGACGACGCACACGCAGTAATCATGGCCGGCGGCTCGGGTACCCGGTTCTGGCCTCTGTCGCGCGAATCGCGGCCGAAGCAGTTTCTGGCCCTCGGCCCCGACGAACGCTCGCTCCTTCAGGCCACGGCCGATCGCATCGGGGCCCTCATTCCACCGGAGCGCACTTGGGTCGTCACGAGCGAGGCGCTGGCCGCGCAAGTCTGCGAGCTGCTCCCGGAGCTCCCCGCGGAACAAGTCCTTGCGGAGCCGGTCGGACGCAATACGGCCCCGTGCATCGGCTGGGCAGCGTCGCACATCCGGAGGCGCAATCCCCAGGCCCGCGTCGCGGTCCTCCCTGCGGACCACTACATCGGAGACACCGAGGGCTATCTGGCATCGCTCCGGCAAGGCCTAGAAGCGGCCACTCACGGGGACTACGTCACCATCGGCATTCGGCCCACGCGCGCCGAAACGGGCTACGGCTACATCGAGGTCGGCAAAGAACTCGACCCCGGTGTGTTTCACGCGCGGCGATTCGTCGAAAAGCCAGACCGCCAGCGGGCTGAGCAGTTCGTGGCGTCCGGGCGGTTCCTTTGGAACAGCGGGATGTTCTTCTTCCAGAGCGCGCGCATCCTCGAAGCCATCGATCTGCACCTTCCCGGACTCGCCAAGGCCCTTCGGCGTTACGACGAGGCCGCCGTGGCCGGAAACGAGCAGGAAGTGGTGCGCGAGACCTACGGCGACCTACCGGCAGTGAGCATCGATCACGGCGTCATGGAGAAGGTCGAGGCCGTAAGCGTGATTCCCGGCTCATTCCAGTGGTCCGACCTCGGAAGCTGGACGTCTTCCTGGGAGCTTTCCCCCAAGGACGAGCAAGGCAACGTGCTCCCCAAAGACGCGATCGCCATCGACGCCAAGAGAAACTTCGCGCATGTGCCGGAAGGCAAGCTGGTCGCGCTCATCGGCGTTCGCGACCTGGTTGTCGTCGACTCGGGCGATGCGCTTCTGATCTGCCCGCGGGAACGTGCGCAGGACGTACGGGAAGTCGTTGCTGCGCTGCGCGAGCGCGATGACCAGCGAAGGTGAGCCGTGAATCCAAACGTCTTTCGTGAGTACGACATCCGTGGAGTCGCAGACCGTGATTTCGACGACGACTTCGTCCGCGACCTAGGCAAGGCGCTCGGCACCTTCTACCAAAGGCGCGGCCTAGACCACATCGCGGTCGGTCGAGATTGCCGCCTGAGCTCGCCGCGCATCCACAAGGCTCTTTGTGAGGGTTTGCTGCAGGTCGGCATGAACGTGCTCGACATCGGAGTCACGCCGTCCCCACTGCTGTACTTCACCGTGCACAGGCAGAACCTGGACGGAGGCATCGAGGTCACGGGGAGCCACAACCCACCCGACGAAAACGGCTTCAAGATGATGGTCGGCAAGGCTCCCCTGTTCGGGGAAGACATCGTCGCCCTGCGCGAGCTGATGCAGTCTGGCGACTTCCACGAAGCCCCGAAGGGATCGATTCGACGCTTCGACCCGACGCCCGCTTACATCCGGCACATTCGGGACGACATTCGCCTCGAGCGAACCGACCTTCGATTTGCGGTCGATGCGGGCAATGGTGCGGGAGGGCCGCTCGCGATTGAATCGATGAGGGCGCTCGGGCTGGATCCGGTCGCCATGCTTTGTGAGATGGATGGCAGCTTTCCGGTCCACCATCCGGACCCAACCGATCCGGACAGCTTGGTCCAGCTCCGGGAACGGGTCCTGGCGGACGGCCTGGATCTCGGCTTCGCGTTCGATGGAGACGCCGACCGAATCGGCGTGATCGACGCGCGGGGCGAGATCATATGGGGCGACCGTTTGATGATCATCTTGTCTCGCGCACTTCTCGCCCAGCACCCGGGCGCGACCATCATCGGGGAAGTGAAGTGCTCGCAACTGATGTACGACGACATCGCGGCACACGGCGGACGAGGCATTCTCTGGAAGACCGGCCACTCGCTCATCAAGACAAAGATGAAAGAGGAAGGCGCTTTGCTGGCCGGTGAGATGAGCGGTCATTTGTTTTTCGGGGACCGTCACTTCGGCTTCGACGACGCTGTCTACGCAGCCCTCCGCGTGCTGGAAATTCTTTCGAAAGGGGACGTTGCGCTACACGAGCTTCTCGCAGACGTTCCCGAAAGCTTCACGACGCCCGAAATTCGAGTCCCCTGCGACGACGAAAAGAAATTCGCCATCGTGGAGCGCCTGCTCGAGCACTTTCGATCGAGTCATGAGCTCGTCGACATCGACGGGGCCCGAGTGAGTTTCGACGGTGGCTGGGGCTTGGTGCGCGCATCCAACACCCAGCCCGTGCTCGTCTTACGCTTCGAGGCGGATACGCCAGAGCGCCTCAAAGCGATTCGTGCAGAGATGGAAGCCGCCCTGGAACGCTGCAAGGCAGCCGTCTAGGAGCGTCGAACACTCCAAGCATCGCTGCACCCTCGCGTCGACGTCGCGCCGATCGCTCTCGACGCGACGGAGCCAGAGCCTCGAGGCTCGGCGCACGAGCCGTCCCCGATCACTGGGGCGGAGGCTGTATCTGGGCAGGGATCTCAGGGAGCCGGAGCTCGACGCTCGCCACTGGCCCTCGACCTGGAACGCTCTTCCAGTCGCTCGGGCCCACCAGGGCACGCTGCGGCTCGTGACCCGGATGAAACACCAGGAGCTCCTGACCCTCGTGAATCGACCGAGCCTGCACCTGGAGCGCGGGGCCTGAGCCCAGAAGCCTGAACACTTTGGCGCCGGGCGGGTTGGTGATGACGCGGACCGTCCCCGAAGGCTCGCCCTGGGCGGGGACTGCGGTGGTCAAGGCAGCGCCCAGGTCGACCAGCTCGGGGGTATCCGCACCGAGATCGCGTGCCTTCGCCTGGACGGCGAGCTCGTAGAGCGGTGTCCCATCGGGCGCCGACTCCCAGCTCGCGCCAGCTGGGACCACGGCCCTAGCGGCCTGCACACCGTTGTCAAACACGAGGAACTCATGCGGGCCCCTCACGGACAAGTTCGACACTGGCACCGGCCCGCGCCCCTCGAACAAGAAAACCTGAGCGCCCTCAGGAAGGACCGTGACTTCGATGGTGCCAGTTTCCAAAGCCGGCGTCGGCGCCGAAGAGGACCCCCCCGAGCCGACGATGGACTCGAACATGCCGCTTTGAATCGACAGCACGAGCGTCGCAATCAGCGCCACGAAGAGGAGCGCACGCCACGGAGCCGCTCGGCGCGGACGCGACGAAAGCGATGTTTCGGCCGGCTCGACGGGCGGCCCGGACAGCCGCAGCTCAGGCTGCGATACCCGCCCCAGGCTGCCGGTGAGATCCGTGGCCGACACAGGCCCGGACCTAGCAGTCGATACAGATTCAGCCAGGCCCTCCTCAGTCAGTGGCTCCGAGTCGCGCACTGGCGCTGACGCCGTCTCTGACATGGACTCGGACACGGGCGCGATCTCAGACACCGACTCCGAAGCGGACGCTGCTCCTCGCGCTGACACTCCCGCTGGTTCCGGCTCTACCACCGGCTCAACCTCGCTCACGGCCTCCGCCGCTGACGCGCTTGCGTCCTCGGCCCCCGAGAGCGGCTCCGCGGCCTGAGCCTCCGCTGCACCGGACGCCGGAGCGATCGTGATCGTCGCGGTCACCGGCTCCAGCGCCGGCTCGACCACGAGACTCTCCCTGGGCTTTGGCATCCGGTAGATGCTGGTCTCCTCGCCCATCCCGAGCATGTCTGCCTGGAGCGCGGTCGGCGCTCGAAGCCCCCCTGAGCTGGTCAAGGCCTCTTCCATGGACTCGGTGGTCTCGCTCCCGAGCGGTCCCGATTCGCCCAACAAGGCATCGAGCGCAGCATCGAGCTCACCCACGGCGGGAGCTGGCGCCTCGAGCATGGCTGGGCGCTCACTCTCCCGCACCAGACGTGCGAGAACCCGACGCGATGCACCGCGATTGATAGGAACTAACGAGGCCTCGATCGCATCGTGCAAGCGCTGCAAATCTTCAGGCCGGCTCGGCAGCGCCGCCTCTTCGACGAGCTGCAACAGATGCGGCGGCACACCAGGGCCGGCGGCCACGAGCAAGCGCGACAATAAGGAGACGAGCGAACGCGCCGCTTGGACCTGATCGGTGCGCTCGGCCTGCTCCGAAACGACCACGGCTCCTTCGGCGGTCACCCAGACGTCGTCAGCCGCGACCCTGACCGAGTCCCGCAGAAGCCCCTCACAGGTCTCCAAAGCAACGAACGCGCCTATCTCGAAGGGAAGACGGTCACCTCGGTCCCGTAGCTCGTCCACCAACTGGCCCACGCCGACGTGTCTGCTCATGTCCCCCCTCTTCAGCCCTACTCAGGCGGTCGAACGCATATCCCCCGTTCGAGCAGGTACTCTTTGACCTGGGCCACAGTGTAGTGACCATCGTGAAAGATTGAAGCAGCAAGTGCAGCGTCCGCCCCCGTTTGCACGAAGCCTTGATGAATGTGCTCGAGCGTGCCGACCCCCCCCGAAGCGATCACCGGAACGGAGACAGCCTCTACAACTGCCCGAGTTAACTCCAGATCGTAGCCGTCGTGAGTTCCGTCACGGTCCATGCTCGTCAGCAAGATCTCACCGGCGCCAAGCTCGTCCACCTGTCGAGCCCAGGCGATCGCATCGATCCCTGTGTCGCGCCTGCCGCCGTGCGTGTAGACGGTCCAGCGAGCCTCTTCACCCGGGACTCGCTTGGCATCGATGGCCACGACGATCGCCTGCGAACCGTACGCCTCGGCCATTTCGCCGACGAACGCGGGATTGGCGACGGCCGCGCTGTTGATGGACACCTTGTCGGCACCTGCGTGCAGCAAGTCGCTGACGTCTTTGCGTTCTCGGACACCGCCACCCACGGTCAGCGGGACTGCGACCGTCGAAGCGCAGCGGTCCACCAACTCGAAGAGGGTCCGGCGCTCCTCGTGAGACGCCGTGATGTCCAGAAACGTGATCTCATCCGCTCCGCCGTCCGAATAGCGCTGCGCAGACTCGACCGGGTCGCCTGCGTCGCGGAGGCCTACGAAGTTGATTCCCTTGACCACGCGACCGTCCTTGACGTCGAGGCAGGGAATGATGCGTTTGGCGAGCATCAGCCTGCCCCCAGCGCGGCAAAAGCCTCCGCCAAGCTGAACGCTCCAGAGTAGAGCGCGCGCCCGCAGACGGCCGAACGAACGCCAGCGTCACGCAGGGCGCGGAGGTGCTCCAGCGAGCCGATGCCTCCGGAGGCGATGACGGTGGCCTTCACCTGTTCCTGGAGCGCTGCCGTGCCGGCGACGTCGGGGCCTGCGTGCGTGCCGTCGCGGTGGATGTTGGTGTACAAAATTCCAGCGATGCCCCAGTGGTCGACCCGCTCGGCGAGCTCCGCGGCGTCTTGGCTGCTCTGCTCCTGCCAGCCTTCGACGGCGACCTTGCCGTCGCGGGCGTCCACGGCGATGATCGCGGCATTCGGTAGCGTCTCGCACACGCGCTTCGCTTCTTCAGCTGCCTTCACGACCACCGTGCCAAGCACGAAACGCGCCGCACCGGCCTCGACCCATCGCTGGGCGACGGCCAGGTCACGAATGCCTCCGCCCACCTGCACTTGGAGCTTCGTGGTCTTGAGGATCCGCTCCATCACATCGATGTGCGCGGGCTGACCGCGACGGGCCCCCTCGAGGTCTACGACGTGCAGTCGCTGAGCGCCTTGTTGCTCGAACTCCCGCGCGACGCGAACCGGGTTTTCATCATAGACCGTGACCTCGTCGTAGCGGCCCTGGTGCAGGCGCACGACTTTGCCGTCCAGGAGGTCGATGGCTGGAATTAACTCCATGTAGCATCCCCTAGAAATCGTTGGATGAGACGGGCGCCCGCATGCTGGCTCTTTTCGGGGTGGAACTGACAGGCCAGGATGTTGTCCCGGGCGATCGCGGCGCAAAAGGGCTCCCCGTAGTCGCAGGAGGCGACGACCAAGCCTGGGTCCGAAGGAACACAGTGGTAGCTGTGCACGAAGTAATACCATTGGCCGTCCTCGAACACCGGATGCGAGCTCCGGATCTGGTTCCAGCCGATGTGGGGCACCTTGAGCCGATGCCCTTGGGCGTCGTGCAAGGTTTTCGAGAAACGAACGACGCTGCCTTCGAACAAGCCGAGCCCAGGTCTGCCGGGGGCTTCCTCGCTCGACTCGAACAGAGCCTGCATCCCGAGACAAATGCCGAGATAGGGACGGCCGCTGGCGATCCATGACTCGATCGCTTCTCCCGGCTCGCCGCGCAGCTTCTCCGCGCACTCCTTGAAAGCGCCCTGCCCCGGAAAGACCAGGCGGTCGGCACGCACGAACGCGTCGGGGTCCGAAGTGATGGTCGGCGCCGCACCGGCGCGTTCGAAGGCCTTCGCCACGCTGTGCAAATTCCCCAGGCCGAGGTCGACGATTGCGACGCGGTCCTTGCTCATTCGGACAAGGTGCCTTTGGTCGACGGGATTCCGACGACGCGCGGATCCACTTCGACGGCCTGCCGTAGGGCCCGGGCAAAAGCCTTGAAGCTGATTTCGACGATGTGATGCAGGTTGTCACCGGCGTGTTTGCGCATGTGCAGATTGCACTGCGCGGACCGGGCGAAGCCCTCGAAGAACACTTCGGCTAGCTCGGAGTCGAAGTCCCCAATCCTCGCTTTGGGCAGGTCCATCGCCCAAACGAAAAAGGGCCTTCCCGACAGGTCGAGCGCACAGGTCACGCAAGCCTCGTCCATAGGCAGGGTGGCCTCGCCATACCGGCGAATCCCGGTTTTGTCGCCTAGCGCCTCAGCGAAGGCGGTCCCGAGTACGATGGCCAGGTCCTCCGTCGTATGATGTCCGTCGATGTGCGTGTCGCCCTCCGCACGCACCTTGATGTCGAAAAGCCCGTGTCGGGCGAGCTGTTCGACCATGTGCGTCAGAAAGCCGATTGGCGTCGTGACGTCGGATTGGCCCGTTCCATCCAAGTCGATTTCCACCTGGATGTCGGTCTCTTTGGTGCGCCTGGAGCTGGCGGCCTGTCGTGCCATGACGCGGCCACCATAGCACCGTCTAGCCCTTGTTCATCTTCTCGATGATCCCGTCGAGCAGGACTTGAAGCTCGGTGTTGCTGGGCTCGGCGTGCAGAGCGAGCTGAAGGTTCAATTTGGCCTGCGCCCAGTCTTCGGCCGCAATGGAGTGCCGGGCCTTTGCGAAGAAGGTTCGAGCTTTGGCGCTGCGGACAATCACCCCGCCCCCCGGGCGCGTCGTCTGCCGCTCCCGAGCCCGGTTCTCGACGTAGCGAAGCTCCCCCCGGTTGAGCCCCTCGTCATAGAGTTGACGGCGCACCGGGTCGAGCAGGATCCGATACGCCTCGGTGCCGATCCGGTAAAGCTCGGCGTGTCGCTCTTGCTCGTTGGCGGTCCCCATCACGAAGTTGTCTGGGTGATGCTCCCTCGCGAAGCGATGAAACGCCGCCCGAATCTCGTCGGCGTTCGCCCTCTTGGGAACGTCCAACAGGGAGTAATAGTCCGACTCTCGTGGGTTTGGCTCCATCCTACCGTCACCCAAGCAGTGCTTCGTGGCGCTCCTGCATCCGTGCGATCTCTGTCTCGGCGACTTCGCCGATGAGCTTGATCGAGATGGCCTGCTCCCGACTGGTCTCGAGATCCTTAGCCTTGACCCTCAGCATGCCATCCGCGTCGATGATGAAGGTCACCTCGAGCTGAATCTTGCCACGTGCGGCGGGACGCAAACCCTCGAGAACGACCTCCCCCAGAACCTGGTTTTCTTCCAGGCGCCGGGCCTCGCCTTGGCAAATCCGAAGCCTTACCGCCTCTTGATTGTCCCGCGCCGTGGTGAACATCTTGCGCTCCTCAGCGGGAATGGCCGAGTTGCGGCCAATGACGTGCTCGCAATAGCCATTCACCGTTTCGACACCGAGCGAAAGGGGCGTGACATCCAGCAGCAGCGGAGCGGCCGGTTGCTGAGGCATCGGAAGATCGCCGGCAAGCGTAGAGAGGTTCTCCAACGCATCGCCGTCGTCATAGGCCTCTACGGGCTTGGCCGGCTCCATGCGAATGTCCGGGATCACATCGGCGGCATCGGCGACACCCGTGGGCTGATCCTCGAAGAAATTGAAATCACTGAGCGTGAGCGTATCGAGCTCCTCGAGCGGCTCCCGAGCTCTGTGCGACGGCGCATCGGTCGGCACCTGGTCGCGTGCGCCGGCTTCGAACTGCGCCGAAGTGCTCGTCTGCATGTCCTCGAAAGCGTCCGATTCGACCGTCGGGGCAGCCCCCGTGGCCATCTGATCCAGGTCGTCCAGATCGAACTTCGCAGAGCTTCCCGTCGGCATGCGGTCGAATGGATCTTCACTTAGACGCGCTCGCCCCTTGGCCCCGCCACCTGCCACCACGGGCGGCGGCGGCGGAATGGGTGCTCGCCCTTGCAGGGTGCGTTTTTGCTTCACGCCAGCGGCCACTGGGGGCGGGACGAACGGGCGACCCGCGATGCTGGTGACCTCCTCGTCGAACTCTCCGTCGAAGCCGGGTCTGTCGAGCCCGGTCGCGGGCTGCGCGATCTTCTTGAGTGATACCTTTGCGAGGGCCGCTCGCCGAGCGTCCGCTGTCAGCGCAGCAGCCTGAAGCGCGGCGCCGCGCGCGACGACCAAGTCGGGATCGTGGGTCACGAGTGGCTCGCGCCCGAAGTAGTCGGCCACCATCCGCTGAATCGAGGGCATCCGGGTCGAGCCACCGACCAAGATCACTTTGTCGACCTGCGTCGGCCGTAGCCCCGCTGCCTTCATCGCGTCTTCGCAGACGTCAAAGCTCCGGGCGATCAGCGGATGAGTCATCTGCTCGAGCCGCTGCCGGGTCAAGACGTACTCCAGGTCGAGCGACGCGCCGCCCTCCCCGTACGCCAGCTCCTCGATACAGAGCTTCACGTCAGGCTTGTCGGAGAGCTCGCATTTGGCCCATTCGGAGGCCGCGCGGAGCCGCTCATACGCCTGTAAATCCTGGTGCACGTCGTAGCGGTGCTGCTCGAGGAACTTCGAAGCCATGTCGTCCGCGATCAGCGTGTCGATGTCGTCTCCGCCGAGAAACGTGTCACCGGCCGTCGCTTGGACTTCGAAGACGTCGCCCGCCAACTGCAAAATGGTGAGGTCGAAGGTACCGCCACCCAGATCGTAGATGGCGATTCGTTCGTCGCTTGCTTTGCCGTACCCGTAGGCCAGAGCCGCCGCCGTGGGCTCGTTGAGAATGCGCAAGACCTCCAGGCCAGCCACTCTGCCTGCCGCTTTGGTCGCGCTACGCTGCAGCTCGTTGAAGTTGGCAGGAACGGTGATCACGGCTCTCTCGCAAGGCCGGCCGAGCGCGTCCTCAGCAACCTTGCGGACATGACGGAGTACGAACGCGCTGATTTCGCTCAGCGTGTACGTCTCGCCTCGCGCCGTGACCATCACCCGTTGGCTAGGGCCCTCACTCAGCTCGAACGCGAAGCGCTGCTGTGCGTGCTGCACCTCGTAACTGGTATAGGGCCGCCCGAGGAGCCGTTTCACCGAGTAAACAGTGTTTTGGGCGTCGAGCAGTCGTCGCTCCTTGGCTTTTTGTCCGACCAGGACGCGACCGCTGGGATGGAAGGAAACGACCGAAGGGATCAGTTTGCCGCCATCCGGACCGGCCAAAACGCGCACGCCCGAGGCGTCCGCGATGGAGACGACAGAATTGGTGGTTCCTAAGTCTATCCCGATGACGGGTTCGCTGCTCACTGCCCCTTACCCCATGTGCCAGATGCTCAGCCCCACAGGGAAAGGATAACGGCTCGTTTCCGCAAAGACACATTTTGACGCAAAGCTCGAGCGATCAGTTGGCCTCGGTCTCGCTCTCCGTCCCCGTTTCTTCGTCTTCTTCGCTCTCGGCGACGGGCTCGACATCCACGACTTTCTCGCCGTCGCGGAGTCGGATCACCCGCACGCCCTGGGTGTTTCGTCCCGTTTCGCGGATCTCCGAGACCCGGGTACGAATCACCTGGCCACCGTCGGTGACTACCATGAGCTGATCTTCGGGCGACACGAGCCTGAGCTTCACGAGTGTGCCGTTTCGCTCAGATGTATCCATCCCGATAATGCCCTTGCCTCCGCGGTTTTGCGTCCGCCACTCGGAGACCGGGGTTCGCTTTCCGAAGCCGTGTTGGCTCACCGTCAGGACCTGCTGCACGGATTCGTCCTCGATGATGTCCATGCCGATGACGACGTCCCCGTCCTTGAGGTCGATGCCCTTGACGCCCATCGAGTCACGACCCATCGCGCGGACGTCGTCGATGGCGAAACGAATGCTCATCCCGTGCGAGGTGCCGAGGAGCACCTGCTGGTCAGGAGTCACGATCCGCGCGGCGAGCAGCTCGTCCCCTTCGTCGATGGCGACGCCAATGATTCCGGACTGCCGAATGTTCTCGTAGGCGCTGAGGTTCGTGCGTTTGACCCGGCCACGCCGGGTGCAGGTGAGCAGATAGCCGTCCTCGACGAACTCACGAATCGGCAAGATCGCGGCGACGCGCTCGCCCTCTCCCATGCCCACGAGATTGACGGCGGCGCGCCCCCTAGCAGCCCGGCCGGCCTCTGGAATCTGATAGACCTTCTTCAGGTACGCCTTGCCCGTGTCGCTCAAGAACAGCAGGTCCGCATGCGCGTTCACCACGAACACCCAGCTCACGAAATCCTTGTCGCGCGTATCCATGGCGCGAAGGCCTTTGCCGCCCCGACCCTGCGCCCGGTACTCACTCAGCGGAACCCGCTTGATGTACCCGGCGTGGGACACGGTCACGACGACTTCCTCGTCGGGAACCAGGTCTTCGATGGAGATCTCGCCCTCCGCCTCGATGATCTCGGTGCGACGCTCGTCGCCGTAGCGCTCCCGAATCTCCTCGAGCTCTTTGACGATGACCTCTTTCAGCAGGTTCTCGCTGCCCAAGATCGCGCGAAGCTCCGCGATGAGGTCACACAGGCTTCCGTACTCCGTCGCCAGCTTCTCGCGCTCGAGCCCGGTGAGCCTCGAAAGACGCATTTCCAGGATGGCCTTGGCCTGACGCTCCGACAGAAGGTAATCCCCTCGCTCGCGGGCCAGGGCAATTTCCTCCTCAGGGCGTCCGGCGCGACGGACGAACTCCTCGAGCCCCTTGAGTGGCAGCTTCATGAGGCGCTCGCGTGCTTCGTTCGGATCTCGCGAGGACCGGATCGTCTGCACCACGAGGTCGACGTCGGTGACCGCCATCCCGAGGCCCTCGATGAGCTCGAGCTGCGCCTCGGCCTGCTTGAGCTCGAAACGGGTACGGCGCGTCACCACTTCGCGTCGATGCTTGACGAACGCCTCGAGCATCGACTTGAGGTCCAGGACCTGCGGTCGCTGGCCCACGATTGCCAGACAGTTGTAACCGAAGGTGCTTTGGAGCGCTGTCAGCTGGTAGAGCTTGTTGAGCACGATCTCGCCGTGCGCGTCGCGCTTCAGCTCGACGACGACGCGCATGCCGCGGCGATCGGACTCGTCGCGGATGTCGCTGATGCCCTCGACGCGTTTGTCACGGACGAGGTCGGCAATCTTCTTGAGGAGCTCGGCCTTGTTGACCTGGTAGGGAATCTCCGTGACCACGATCATCTCGCGGTCGGTCTTGCCGGGCATCGGCTCGATCGTCGCCCGGGCACGCATCACGATGCGGCCGCGGCCCGTGCGGTAACCGAGGTGAATGCCCGAGGTCCCGTAGATATAGCCGGCGGTCGGAAAATCAGGGCCCTTGACGCCCAGTCGGCCGCTCTCCGGATCGTCGCGCATGAGCTGGTCAACCGTGAGACCGGGGTCTTCGATGAGGCGAATCGTGGCGTCGACCACCTCGGCCAGGTTGTGTGGCGGGATGTTGGTGGCCATGCCCACGGCGATGCCGCCCGAGCCATTGACGAGCAGGTTCGGCACGCGGCTGGGCAGAACGAGAGGCTCCCGTTCCGAATCGTCGAAATTCGGCCCAAAATCGACCGTCTGCTTCTCGATATCGGCCAGAAGCTCGGAGGCGAGCCGCGCCATCCGAACCTCGGTGTAACGCATCGCGGCGGCGGGATCGCCGTCGATCGAGCCGAAGTTGCCCTGACCGTCGACGAGCGGATACCTCATCGAAAAGTCTTGGGCCATGCGGACCAACGCGTCGTAGACCGCCGAATCGCCGTGCGGGTGGTACTTGCCGAGAACGTCACCGACAATGCGGGCGCTCTTCTTGTACGACTGGTTCCAGTGCACTTTCTGCTCGTGCATCGAGTACAGAATGCGTCGATGAACCGGCTTGAGGCCGTCGCGAACGTCCGGAATGGCACGTCCGATGATGACGCTCATCGCATAGTCGAGATACGAGCGTCGCATCTCGTCTTCGAGCGTCACCGGATGCTTCTGAGGAGACTCCGCCATGTTTACTCCAGCGCGCCGCTTCCCCTGCTGACTGCGCCGCGCGAAACTACCACGAGAGCTAGATAAGCCCAACCCGAGGCGGACTGTTTTCCTAGCTTCGATGCGCTTGGCCGTCTCTTTGCCGACCGAGCCGCCAGCGTCACTTTTTTGGCGAGAAACACGGAACTTCCGTAAAGCTCATCAGCACATCAGGAGAGGCTTCCTTACATGGATTCAGCAATGCGCGATCTGGAACGGATCGAAGAACGGCCGCCCGACGAAGGACGGGCCGTCCTCGTGCTTTCGGCAGTGGGTCTATTGGCGGCGATTGGCATCGTGATCGCGGCAGTCGCCGCCTTCCCGAACGACGAGCCCGCTCCCCCAGAGGACCTGCTCCAGGCCCTCACCCTGCCCCAGCCGTCCCAAGGAGCCGCTGAAGCGGACGAGGACGACGCGCTCGACCCGAAGAGCCTCAGCTTTCCGACGACGCTCATCAGCGGGGCAAACCCCGAGGTTGCCGCCGCGGTAGCCGCGGCGTCCGCCGAGCTGGCACACATGGACCCGCTGGTGGACAAGCCGCCCCGTGCGAAGATCGCGGCGGGACTACCAGCGGCCGTGACCGCGGGACCCGACCGGGAAGCGCTCGAGCATGCCGTCGCGACGGACCCACTCGTTGCGTCCACGCTGCCCGAGGCGGCGGAACAGACCGACACCGCGCCCCACGGCCATGAAGGGCTCTACACTCTGCAGGTGATCAGTTACGACGCCCCCGACGAAGCGCGCCTCTTTGCCGATGCCCTGAGGAAGCGCGGGCATGCCGCTTACGTCACCAGAGCGCTCGTCGAAGATCGCGGCGTGCATTGGCGCGTGCGCATCGGCCCGTTCGACAATCGGCAAGAGGCCGAGACCTACCGGCAGACCTTCGAACGCGAAGAAGGCATGAACACCTTCGTAGTTCGCCGGACCTCGCAGCACTAGCCTGCGATTGCGGCAGGGACCGAGATGGCTCATCTGTCCTGAAGCGTGCAGGGCGAAGAACAGTTCATCGAGAGCAACGGTATTCGAATGCGCCTGGTCAGCCAGGGCCGAGGACCGCTCGTACTACTTTGTCATGGTTTCCCCGGACTCTGGTGCTCCTGGCGCAAGCAGCTCCCGGTTTTGGCGGCGACCGGATACCGCGCCGTAGCCGTCGACATGCGTGGCTATGGCCGAAGTGACCGCCCCCTGCCGGCGACGGCCTACGACAACCACACGATCGTGGCGGACCTCATCGGGGTGCTGGACGCCCTCGGAGAGTCGAAGGCCGTGCTCGTCGGGCACGACTTCGGTGCCCAGGCCACCTGGGCGAGCGCCCTACACGCCCCCGACAGAGTCCGGGGCGTCGTGTCTGTGGCCGTCCCCTACGGTGTCGGCTTTTCGAGCGGCGACGGCGACCGCAGCAAAAAGCCGGAGTCAACGGACGCCGGTTCGACCGCTTCGAGCACCCAAGCTGGCCCTCGGCCGAGCGAAATCTACGCGGCCATCGCGAAGAAACACTTCATCCACCTTCATTACTTTCAAAAAGTCGGCCCGGCCGAGGCGGAGCTCGGGGCTCGACCGCGAGAGTTTCTGAAACGCATCTATTGGGCCCTGAGCGCGCGCGGAAGCTTGCTCGACTTTCGGAACTTCCCCTCAGAGGGAACCGGCTATTTAGACGTGCTCGCCGAGCCTGAGGAACCGCTTCCCTGGCCCTGGTTGTCCGAGGAAGAGCTCGACTACCTGGTCCAAGAGTACATGGCGAAGGGTCCACAGACGGCGTTCATCGGCGGGCTGAACTCCTACCGCGCCATGGACGTCAACTGGGAGCGCGACCCCGACTATGGACGGCAGCCCATCACCGTCCCGGCCGCTTTCATCTGCGGCGAGGCTGATCCCGTGCTGCGCATCATCACCCCGCGAACCCTGCAGAGCATGCCGAAAAGAGTCCCCAATCTGCACAGCAGCACCCTGGTGCCCCAGGCCGGACATTTCGTCCAGCTCGAACGCCCGGAGGAAACGAACCGCGCCCTGCTGTCCTTTCTGCAAAGCCTGCACTAGGCCCAGAGCACCGCGCCGCAAGAGTTTTCGGTATCAAGCCCGCGACGTGTATCGTCGTCACGAGGTGTGGACGAGGAGGTCTTCGGTGGGAGCACGGCTGGCAAGGACGATGCTGTGGCTTACGACTAGTTTGCTAGCCGCTTGCATAGCGGACACGGACGGCAACGGCGCGCAAGGAAGCGTGAGCGCGCAACTGACGCTCGACCAGAACGTCGGAGTCCGGAACATTGTCTATACGCTGTCCGGAGGCCCGCTTGGCTCCCCGCTGCAAGGCTCATTCGAACCGGCCGGCGGCCCCCCTTTTCACTGGGCGATCAGCAACCTGCCCGCCGCGAACGGGTATACGCTAGACATCGGCGGCTACGACGAGACGGACAACGAGGTCTGCACTGGCACGACCCAGTTCGACGTGCTCGCAAGCGACTCGACTTTCCTCAACATATTGCTGATCTGCGGCTTGGCGCCCTCGGACCCTCGGGGTAGAGCCGAGGTTCGAGTGAAGCTCGACCTCGTCGCGACGCGGCCCTGCCCCATGCTGCACTCGGTCAACATCGTTCCCGCCCGCATCGAGCCCGAGGCTGGGGCGCAGATCGAAGTCGTTGCGAGCGACCCCAACGGAAAACCGCTCAGCTACGCCTGGGCTGCAAGCGCCGGATCCTTCGATGATGCGAGCGTCAGCAGCACGGTCTACGGCTGCGACGCAGCCACCGGCCCCCAGACGATCTCGGTCGTGGTGGGCAACGGAGATCCGGCGTGCGCAACGACCGGGGAGCTGGTGGTGGACTGCGCGAGGTGACCGGCGTCTGACGGGACTGGCACTGGCCGGGCCGGTCCCACTCCCCGCAGCGACGGGGCAGTCGGAGCGACAGCCAGAATCCCGAAAGCTGTGTCGGGGCCAGTCGCAG
This sequence comes from uncultured delta proteobacterium, assembly GCA_963746475.1. Taxonomy (GTDB): domain Bacteria; phylum Myxococcota_A; class Polyangia; order Polyangiales; family Houyiibacteriaceae; genus SG8-38. The sequence goes on along the minus strand of CAVVBB010000002.1, from coordinate 253,687 downwards.
CGTCAAGCCCAGCGTCAAGCCCAGCATCCAGGGCCAGCGTCAGGGCGGCGGCGTCCGGGTCAGCGTCAGTGCCGCGCACCGCGCCAGTCAGCCAGTGCTGAGGACCTGCTTCAGAGACCGCTCTGGTGTTCACGGGGCGCGCATCAAGTAGTGACGGAGCGTCTCCCGTGCGACGTAGCTGGCCTTGATGCGCCACTGCGGATCGTTCACGACCAAGCTCGCCACCGCGATCTTCGGATCATCGACCGGCGCATACCCGACCCACCAGGTGTAGCTACGGTAGGGGTTGCTGCGGCTGAGGGTTCCCGTCTTGCCGGCGACCTCGACCCCCGGAAGGAACGGGCGGCCACTTGGATCGCGGAACGCTTTTCGAGCCGTGCCTTGCGTCACGGTGCGCGTCATCATCTGACCGGCGAGCCGAGCGGTTTGTCGCGGCAGCACGGCACGGAAGGTTTGCGGGCTGAACGAGTAGAGAGCCTTTCCGGCCGGGTCGCGGATCTCTTCGACCAATCCCGCACGCGGCATGTTGCCGTCGTTGGCGATGGTTGCCGCCAGCAGCGCCCCGTGCAGCGGTGAAAGCTGGCTGTGCCAGAAGCCTGCCGCCATGCGAGCCCGCTCGATGCGGGACTCCGGCACGTCGATGGGACTCGGCTCGGCGGGAAGATCGAAGGGCAAACGCTGGCCGAAGCCGAAGGCCGAAGCGTACTGCTGCAAGCGATTCGCGTTCAGATGTCGATCGGCGAGCTTGGCGAAGATCGCGTTGATCGAAGAACCCATCGCGTCACTCAGCGTCGCGCACCAGCGGTCTCGCTTGGGATTGTCCGTGAGGTCGACCTCCGAAAGGCCGCGCAGCCCGCCGCCATAACAGACAGACGTGGATGTCTCCACGCCCTGGTCGAGCAACGCCGAAGCGGTGATGATCTTGAACACGGACGCCGCTGGCGGCCCGGGGTCCGTGAGCACCTCGAAGCTCTGCCCCTGTCCGGCCTCGTAGCCTACGTAGGCCAAGACCCGGCCGGTCTTCGGGTCCAGGGCAACGACGCCTCCCGTGGGCACGTCGTACTTCTTGAGGATGCCCGCCACATGCGACTGCAGGTCAGCGTCGAGGCTCAAGACCGCTTCGGTCCCGTCCCTACGCGGGACGACCCAGCGCCCGTCCTTCTGCTGCGCCTGCTCGAGCTCGACGTCGCCGAAGGGCGGGGACAAGCTCGGTTTGAGCGCGGGCGCGGCTTTCGTCGCGGCAGCCGGGCTCGCTTCGCTGTCGGCTCCCCAGAAGAAAAAAGCGGGAAAAACCGTCAAAAGCGCAATTATGAAGTAGGTGTTCCGTCCACGCACAGTGCAACGCTAAAAAAGGCCCTTTCGCGGGTCAATAAACCCAAGAACGAGGCGGGTCCAGTATCAGGAGGTTCGGCGATGACGGATTTAAGGCCGGCCGACGTGCTCGCGCTATGATTAACACGCAAGTGGCGTTCAGCGACAACAGCACCAATCCGCATCAGACGGCACTGACCGACGTGCAGTCGCCCCTTCGGTCCGCATCCTCGGACCGGCGAGCGGGCTGCCTGGTGGTCATCTACGGAGAGGACATCGGACGGCGCATCCCGGTGGCCACCGAACCGATGCTCATTGGCCGGGCAGCCAGCTGCGAGATCCCCATCGACCAGGAGAGCGTCTCGCGCAACCACTGCGAGCTTCGCTATGACGGCAGGCAATTCCTGGTCCGCGATTTGGGCTCGACCAACGGCACCTACGTCAACGACGACCTCGTCGAAGAGATGGCGCTGCGCGATGGAGATCAACTCAAGGTCGGCCGAACGATCCTCAAGTTCATTCTCGCGGACAACGTCGAGACTCAGTACCACGAGGAGATCTACCGGTTGATGACGACCGACGGTCTCACTCAGCTGCACAACAAGCGCTACTTCGATGAGATCCTCGACAAGGAAGCTTCGCGCGCAAGACGGTATCGGCGAAGCTTCTCGCTGCTGATGTTCGACGTCGACTACTTCAAGAAAGTCAACGACACGTTCGGGCATCTGGCGGGAGACGCCATTCTTCGGCAGCTAGGCGCCGTGCTGCTCGGCCGCCTACGGTGCAACGACGTCGTTGCGCGTATCGGTGGCGAGGAATTCGCGCTGATCGCTCCGGAGATTACCCTGGCCGGGGCCCAAGAGCTCGCGAACAAGCTTCGCCGCCTCATCGCAGAAACCCGGTTCGAGTTCGAGGGCACACAGGTGGCCGTAACCATCAGCATCGGCGTCGCCGAGTGGCAGCCCCAATACGAAGACGCGGTAGAGCTCCTCAAAGCCGCCGACGAGAAACTCTACGAAGCAAAGCGACTGGGCCGCAACCGCGTGTGTAGCTAGCCGAGCGGGGCACCGGGCTCGTCGGCCTGCAGTCGAGCGCTTCGACGGCGCGTCTGAAAGGCGAGAAGCTCGACGAAAGCGAGGAAGACGACACGAAGCGAAGCGCCGCTCTGCCGGCCTGCACGCCTCGGGTAGTGATTGACCGGCCACTGGGCGATTCGCAGGCGCGACTCCCTGGCATGAAACAGGAGCTCCGCGCTGATGAGCGCGCCGTCACTGCGGAGCGAGCCCGGCTGAAGCAGACGCCGAGGCAGCAGCTTGAACGCGCAGTTGGCGTCTCGGACGCGCAAGCCGAGCAGCAAGTTGACCAACGCTGTCCAGACCCGTCCCCAAAGCGACCGCAGCCAGCCATCGCGGCGCACGGACCGGTAGCCGACGACCATGTCGTGCTCCTCGAGCAAGTCGACCGCCTGGCGTAGCTCGCGCAGGTCGAATTGCCCGTCCCCGTCCGTCAGGAACACGTAGTCGTAATGAGCGCGGCCGAGTCCGGTTCGGATGGCGGCACCGTATCCGCGATTACAGTCATGATGGATGGTCACCAGCTCCGGGATGTGTCCCTGTAACGCTTCCAGGACCTCACGCGTACCATCCGTGCTGCCATCATTCACCACGATGACTTCGAACGCAGAGCAGATCGCTCGGCCGACTTCTGTGGCTTGGCTCACGACGTAAGGGATGTTGTCCGCTTCGTTGAAGCAGGGAACGACGACCGAGAGTCGCATGGCGGGCGCAGCCTAAATCGGGTCGAAGCCCGCAGCAACGGCGTAAAGCAAAGAAAACCTTGCTAAACTCGGGCAGCACCGCCTGGGGAACCTTGCCACGAAAAAGGTGCGTGCTTATGTTCCAGCCAGGTCGAAAAAGCTTGGGTTTTAGGTCAGTTGGGGTAGAAAAGCAGCATGAGCGACGACGAAACCATCACATCGGTACCGCCTCCGGAAAGCAGCGAGATCGAGTTCGGTGACGAGCTCCCGGTGCTGCCGATCCGTAACGCGGTCTTGTTTCCGGCCGCCGTTGCCCCTTTCGATGTCGGAAGGGAGAGGTCGGTCGCTCTAGTTGAGGACATCGAGAATCTCGACCAGCCCATCATTGCGATCCTCGCACAGCGCGATCCCAGCACCGACGACCCCGGGCAAAGCGACCTCTATCCGGTTGGTGTGGCGGCGAGGGTCCTCAAGGCGCTCAAGCACAGCTCAGGCAACTACAGCCTCATCCTACAGGGCCTCGTCCGCATTCGGATGGAGCAGTTCACGGCAACCGAGCCGTACATCAAGGCCCGAGTCACGCGCCTGGAGGAGGAAGAAACCGAGGACGTCGAGGGCGAGGCACTCGCGATGAGCCTTCGCGACATCGCCAAGCAGGTCATCCAGCTCATGCCCGAGCTGCCGCGGGAAGCGGCCTCCTTGATCGACTCGATTCAGGAGCCCGGTCAGCTAGCGGACCTGGTTGCCGCCAACCTCGATGCGCCCGTGGATGAGAAGTCGCAGCTGCTCGAGACGCTCGACCCCAAGGATCGCGTGCGCAAAGTGCTCCGACTCCTCACACGCCAGCTCGAAATCCTCAAGATGCGCGAGCGAATTAACTCTCAGATCAAAGAGGAGATGGGCAAGAACCAGAGGGAGTACGTTCTTCGCCAGCAGCTCAAGGCGATTAAGGAGGAGCTCGGTGAGGAAGAGGGCGATCAGGGCGACCTGGACATCCTCGAGGAGCGACTGACCAAGGCTGACTTGCCCAATGAAACCGACAAGGTAGCGCGCAAGCAGCTGAAAAGGCTCCGGCAGATGCAGGTCGGTTCGGCGGAGTACACCGTCGTTCGCACGTACATCGACTGGATCCTCGATATCCCGTGGAAGCAGCAAACCACGGACAACATGGACATTGCCGCCGTGCGTAAGGTGCTGGACGAGGACCACTCGGGTCTCGAAAAGGTCAAGAAGCGCATCGTCGAGTATCTGGCCGTCCGGAAGCTGAAGACCGACAAGAAGGGACCCATTCTGTGTCTCATCGGTCCGCCCGGTGTCGGCAAGACCTCACTCGGTCGCTCCGTGGCCAGAGCCCTGGGACGTAAGTTCCACCGCGTCAGCTTGGGAGGCGTGCACGACGAGGCCGCCATCCGCGGGCACCGACGAACCTATGTCGGCGCCCTACCCGGCCAGATCATCCAGGGCATGAAGAAGGCCTCAACCATCAACCCGGTCTTCATGCTCGACGAGATCGACAAGATTGGTCACGACTTTCGTGGCGATCCGGCGGCCGCCTTGCTGGAAGTTCTGGACCCGGAGCAGAACGACACGTTCAGCGACCACTATCTCGAGATTCCGTACGACCTGTCGAAGGTCATGTTCATTGCCACCGCGAACGTCGGGGACACCATTCCGGCCCCGCTCCGCGACCGCATGGAAATCATCGAAATTCCCGGCTACACGCGGCGCGAAAAGCTCGACATCGCCCGGGTACACCTCGTGCCCAAGCAGCTGGAGGAGCACGGAATCCGGTCGGACGTCGCGATCCTCAAAGATCGAGCCGTCGAGGGCATCATCGACCACTACACGCGCGAAGCCGGGGTGCGAAATCTGGAGCGCCAGATCGCAAGCGTCATTCGCGGCATCGCCGTCAAAGTGGCTGAAGGCGAAACGGGGCCCTGGACCCTGGATGACGAAGAGTCATTGCGCCCCTACCTCGGGGCTCCGAAGTTCACCTCGGAGGTGGCGGAACGCACCGAGGAAACCGGCGTGGCCACCGGGCTCGCCTGGACGGCCGTCGGCGGCGAGATCCTCTTCATCGAATGCACCAAGATGCACGGCACCGGCAAGTTGCAACTCACCGGTCAGCTCGGCGACGTGATGAAGGAGTCGGCGCAAACGGCCATGAGCTATGTGCGAACCCGGGCCAAAGCCTACGGCATCCCCGAAGACTTCCTCGATAAGAGCGACATTCACATTCACATTCCGGCGGGTGCGATGCCTAAGGACGGGCCGAGCGCAGGCGTCACCATGATGACCGCGCTCGTCTCTCTGTTGACTGGAACGCGCGTGCGTCACGACGTCGCGATGACGGGTGAGATCACCCTCCGGGGCCGGGTGCTCGCCGTTGGAGGCATCAAAGAGAAGGTGCTGGCGGCCCACCGGGCAGGCGTGAAGCGGGTCATCCTGCCCGAGAGGAACATGGCGGACCTCGACGAGGTGCCCGAAGAGATCCGCGAGACTTTGGAGTTCGTACCGGTCGCCAAGGTGGACGCCGTTCTGGCCAATGCCCTCGAAGACCCGGACAAGCTCAATCTCGACCTGAGTCTCCATCCGCACGAGCCCAAAAGCAAAGCCAAAGGGGTACAGCCTGCACCCTAGCCCCTGACCAGTGCATCTGATCGGCCCGTGGTAAACTACAGGCGATGACCGACATGAATGCTGCCGTCCTGGGGGCTGGTTCCTGGGGCACGGCTTTGGCCAAGCTCCTCGCGGACCAAGGAATTCGGACACGCCTCTGGGCGCGTCGCGCCCCCATGGCGGAGGCCATCCAGTCCGACCGAGAAAATCGGGCCTATCTGCCTGGCTTTGAGCTCCCGCAGAGCCTCGAGGCGACAGCCGACCTGGAGTTCGCCCTGCAGGACAGCGACTTGGTGGTGTGCGTCGTGCCAACGCATGGCCTGCGGGACGTCATCACCGAAGCCATGCCCCATTTCAACGACCGGGCGCCGATCGTGAGCGCCACCAAGGGCATCGAGAACGAGACACTGATGCTGGTCTCGGAGGTTTTCGAAGACCTGCTTCCGAAGGGGCAGCACCGGCTCCTCGCGTATCTGGGAGGCCCGAGCTTCGCGAAGGAAGTCGCCGCAGGCGCTCCGACGGCCGTCAGCGTCGCCGCCTTCGACGCTCAGACCGCCGAAGAAGTTCAGAAATCTTTCAACACCGAGCGGTTTCGGGTCTACAGAACCGACGACGTCGTGGGAGTCGAGCTCGGTGGGTCACTCAAGAACGTCATCGCCATCGGCGCCGGCATCGCTGACGGCCTCAATTTCGGGCACAACGCCCGCGCCGGCTTGATCACCCGCGGCCTGGCCGAGATATCGCGGCTCGCCATTGCCCGCGGAGCCAACCCGCTGACGCTCGCGGGTCTCAGCGGCATGGGCGACCTCGTCCTCACGTGCACGGGCGACTTGTCGCGTAATCGAAACGTCGGTTTGCAGCTCGGCCGCGGAAAGCCCCTGCAGGAAATCGTAGGCAACATGCAAATGGTGGCCGAAGGCGTGCGCACGACCAAGAGCGCCTACCAGCTCGCGCAGCGCGAAGGCGTGGAAATGCCCATCGTCCAAGAGGTGTACGCCATGTTGTACGAACAAAAGCCGCCCCGCCAGGCCGTCTACGACCTGATGACGCGCCCTCTGCGGGCCGAACGTGAATGATGGAGGAAAACCGGCTCCGTACGCTCTACTTCATTCTCGTCCCGGCCATACTCATCGCGGCCGGGATTTTGGGTTACTACACTTTCCGCTCCGCGCGCGAGCACGCGCAGCTCGGTGAACGCACGATCGCTCAGTCCCTGCTGTCCGTCGCACAAGAACGCGTCGGCCGCATGGAACGGTACATCGTCGAAGAGGACAACGCCGTGGCTCGACTGATCGACTCGAACGACCCTGACTCGATCGAAGCCGCTTGGCTTCCGCAGGCCGAAGATGTCAGTCCAAGCGTAATCTCCGTGCTGCTGATCGACGGCGATGGTGAAATCAAAGCCTGGGCCAGCCGAGGGGATCGACGACAACGCAGGCGCTTCCTCAAAGCATTCCAGGAAGAGCTCTTCCCAGCGCTGGGGCTAGTGGAGCTGCAACCTCACGACTTGAAACACTTGCATCGGTCCGTGGGTCAGATGAGCTATCTGCTTTCGTATCGTGCGCAGCCCACGCTCGGGGGCGAACCCATGTATGTCATCGCGCATCACGACGTGGACTTTCTCGCCGAGCAGGTATTGCCCTCGATGTTCCCCGAAGATGAGTCCGGCCTGCTTTACAACGTGATCAACGAGCGCAACGAGCAAGTCTTCGGACCCGACCTCTCCGAAGCGGGCGTGTACATGGTGGGTTACAAGTTCCCGGCGACGCTCTACTTGTGGCGGTTGCAGGTGGCTCCGCACCAGGCCGCGCAGCTCGAAGCGCAGGGTCGAAGCCGGCTTGCTGCCGAAGTCTCGCTTCCGATCACCTCGTTCGCGATCATCCTGCTCAGCGCCATCTTCTTCATCTACGCGGCGGCGAAGGAACGCCACCTGAACCAGCTCAAGAGCGAGCTCATGGCCAACGTGTCGCACGAGCTCAAAACCCCGCTGTCCGTCGTACGCATGTTTGGCGAGATGCTGCGTGACGACCGAATCTTCGATGACGACCGGCGCCACGAGTACCTGAACATCATCTGCCGCGAGTCCGAGCGGCTCACTTCGTTGATCGACAACATCCTGGACTTCTCCGCGCTCGAGCGCGGAAAAGGTCCTTACCACCTTCGTCGCGAGGACTTGCGCCCCGCGGTCGAGCGCGCTCTCGAAGCGTTCCGTTACCGAAGTGAGGAGGACGGCGTGGAGATTAGAGTAGCCGTCAACGAAGATCTGCCTGCGGTACTGATCGACCAGGAGGCCATTGCGCTCGCCGTCATCAACCTTCTGGACAATGCACTGAAGTATGGTGGACGCACACCCGTCGAGCTGTCTTTGGCCAGTACCGGCGCCTCCATCGACGTGGCGGTGCGCGACCATGGCCCAGGAATTCCAAAGGACGCCATGCGGCGGGTTTTCGAGCGTTTCTACCGGGGAGCGCACGAGACCGATACCCGCGGTTCGGGTATCGGACTTTCGCTGGTCAAGCAGATCGCCCAGGCGCACGGCGGACACGCATGGGCTCGCAACGCCAAGGATGGCGGCGCCGTCGTGGGCTTCTCGTTGCCCGTAGCACCCCCCGGAAGCTATGGTGGCGCCCATGTCTAGCGATGGTCGCGGCATCCTGCTCGTGGAAGACGATCCGGCGCTCGCCCTCGGTCTATCCGACAGCTTGCGCTTCGAGGGCTATCGCGTCGTTCACACGGCAAAGGGCGAGGAAGCGGTCGAGCTCGCCAGCTCCGAGAGCATCGACTGCGTCATTTTGGACCTCATGCTCCCAGACATGAACGGCTATCTGGTGTGCGAGACGATTCGACATGCCGACCCGCTCATGCCCATCCTGATGCTCACCGCGCGCGGACAGGAGGCGGACAAGATCCGGGGGCTCGAGGCCGGCGCCGACGACTACGTCACGAAGCCCTTCTCCGTGGGCGAGCTCGTGGCTCGCATCCGCGCGCTCTTTCGGCGGGCTGGACAGGCCTCGCGCTCAGCCGCTTCGACCGAAATTCGCGTCGGCTCGGTGGTCGTCGAGACTGGCTCGCAGACTCTGCAGAGCGGAACGGAGACGCTACACCTGTCTTTCTACGAGGTGGAGCTGCTGAAGTACCTGTGGGAACGTGAAGGAGAGCCGGTTTCCCGTGACGAGATTCTGGAGAAGATCTGGGGTCTCGAGGCCGGTCCGAACAACCGCACGGTAGACAACTTCATCGTCAAGCTTCGCCGCAAGATCGAACCCAAACCCGACCGCCCGGTCCACATCCTTACGGTGTACGGAGTCGGCTACAAGCTGGTCTGCTAGTCCCATGGGCGGCGGTAGCAGCATCTTACTTTGGTATTTCCTGTGCGGCGGCGTGCTGCTCGGCATCGTCGCGGTCGCGGTGGTCTTGTTTTTCTACGGTGAGCGCCGAGACAGGAAGCGCCGAGACGGCAATCGCCCCCGGGACTGAGTCCGGGTGGGCCGACCTGCCCTCGCTCCTCGCAGTCCGTTTGCCGAGACCGTGGTGCCACGAGAACACTCAGAAACGGTGTGACGGCTCGTTTACGGGTGATTGTCGCGTCCGACACGCGCCAGCCAGCGCCGTCTTGACCAGGTTTGCCCCCATCAGTACAAGGAACCGGGTTTTCTTTTGCCAGCAACAGAAAAACGAGGGCGACTGGGCCGAAGACTGGCTATCGGGATTTACACGGTAGGCCTCGTGTACCTGGTCGTCGTCGGCTTCGCCTCGGTCATTCCGCAAGTGTTCTGGCCGAAGAACGACGGCGACACCACGACGCCTTGTGACGAAGGCCTGCGCTCGGCGCACCAGAAAATCGAGGAGCTCCGGGCCGCGTACCTGTCTGGACGCAAATCGGACCTCAAAGAACTACAAGAAGGGCTGAAGCCCTGGGATGAGAAAATGGCTTCCCTCCGCAAGCGATGCGACATCGAAACCGTCCAGCTACTCGAACGATACCGCCATCGTGTCGAGCTCCATTTGCGAAGATATCTTCATGAGGAACGCGGACTCGCGAACGAAGTCGAGCAAGCCGTGACCCCGCTGCCCGGAAGGTCCCAATGAGCAGTTCCGAAAAAGAATCCAACGCCGAGACGTTCGAGGATCTCGGCATCCATGAAGATGTCTTGAAGGCCCTTTCCGAGATGGACTGGGCGACGCCTACGGTCGTGCAGCGGGACTCCTACCCCATGGCCATCGAGGGCAAGGACATCATCGTTCAGTCCCGAACCGGAACTGGAAAGACGGGCGCCTTCGCCATCCCGCTGGTCGACCGACTGGTCGACCCCGAAGCTGGGGTCCAAGCGCTCGTACTGGCGCCCACCCGAGAGCTGGCCCTTCAGAGCGCGCGCGAAATCAACAAGTTAGGGACCCACTGTGGCATCCGCAGCGTCGCCATCTACGGCGGCGCCTCGATGGACCGCCAGATCCGCGAGCTGGAGGAAGGTGCTCAAGTCGTCAGCGGAACGCCCGGGCGCGTCCTCGATCACATGCACCGCGGCACCTTGGACCCGAAGAAGCTGAAGATTCTCGTCCTGGACGAGGCCGACGAGATGCTCTCGATGGGCTTCGCCAAAGAGCTCAACGCCATTATCTCCCAGCTCCCCAAGGAGCGGCAGACCCTTCTATTCTCCGCGACCGTCGACCGCGCTATCCAGCGCATGGCCAAGCGACACATGACCGAGCCAGAGTTTCTCGGACTCTCGGGCGATCACGTCGGTGCCCTGGGTATCAAGCACTTCGTCTACATGATCGGCGGAATGGGGCGAGTCCGCGATTTGATCTCGGTCATCGAATCTGAGAACCCCGAGAGCGCCTTGATCTTCTGCAACATGAAATCGGACACCGAAGAAGTCGCCGATACCCTGCAACGCGCCGGCTTCGATGCCGAATGGCTCAATGGAGACCTGCCGCAGCGGGATCGCGAAAAAGTGCTGGCGCGCGTCCGTAAGGGGGAGGTCCGTTTTCTCGTTGCCACAGACGTGGCCGCTCGCGGGATCGACGTCTCGCACCTCACGCACGTGATCAACTTCCAGCTCCCAGAGAACGTAGAGCAGTACGTTCACCGAACGGGCCGAACCGGCCGAGCAGGCCGTACCGGCACGGCGCTGTCCCTGGTCGGGCCGACCGAGCTTGGAATCCTGTACTACCTCCGTCTGCAGTACCGCATTTTTCCAGTCGAACGATCGCTCCCGAGCGAGGGCGAAGCGAAGACTCGCCGAGAGGCAGATCGCATCGCGATGATCGACTTGGCTTACCCGCAGGCGCCGAGCGAACACGACTTGGCGCTCGCTCGCCGATTGCTTACTCACCCGGGCGCGGAACGCATGCTTGCCGGCCTGCTATCGACCTTCTTTGGGTCCATGGACGAAAACGCCGACGAAGTCGCGGCGGCTGAGCGCCGGTCTTTGCCGGACATTCCCTCGCTGCCGGAGGGCGATGAGCCGCCGGAAGAGGACACGGCCACCCTGTACATCAACGTCGGCCGCAAGGACGAGCTCAAAGCCTCCGAGCTCGGACGTTTCCTGCGCGAGAAGACGGGCCTCAAGCGAAAAGAAATCGGCCGCATCCGCGTGCGCGACCAGCATTCGCTCGTGGAGGTCCCCGAAGACCGCGCCCAGGAGGTCATCTCCGAGGTATCGGGCAGCATGCTACATGATCGCGAGATCAGCATCGAACTCGCAAAACGCGATAGTCCGACGGACGGAATTTGAAGACCTACATGCGGGTCGAGTATCTTTGAACCGCCGATGCTAGAGGGAAACGCATCCGCCGCGCATAAGCCGGCCGGGCTCCAGCCAGGTCTCGTCGTGGGGGGAAGGTTCGAGGTGATGGAGCGCGTCCGTGAGGGCGCGATCGCAGTGACCTGGTCCGCCCGGGATCAGCAGAGCGAGCGCAAGATCGAGCTGCGGCTGATGCGGCCCGGGCTTGTCCCGAAGGCGGCGACGGCCGAGTTTCGTGAGGCGTGCCGCATCGCGGCTTCGCTGTCTCACCGAAGCATCGCGCGGCTCTTCGGCGTGGGACAGACGCCCGCCGGCGAGCAGTTCCTCGCCGGCGAGTGGACCGAAGGCCGCTCCCTGACCACTTTCATCGCGGACCGAACGGAAGACGGCGAGCCTCTGTCCTTGCGAGGCGCGTACAACGTCGTGGCCCACGTGTGCAGCGCCCTGCTCTACGCGCATGACCGGGGGACCGTCCACGGGACCCTGCGGCCGGGCGCCGTCATCGTGACTCGCGGGGGTCGCGTGAAGCTGCGCGACATGGGCATCGGTGTCGTATTGCTCCAGTCGGTGGGCCCCGAGGTCTTCAAGGACGCCGACCATGCCTCACTCGCACCTGAAGTGAAGCGAGGCGAGCTGGCGACCGCACAGAGCGACGTGTTCGGGCTCGGCGCCATCCTGTACCTCCTCCTCACGACGCGTTTGCCCTCGGACGAGTTCGTACCCCCGTCTCAGGTGCGCGAAGACGTCCCTCCCGAGGTCGATGAAATCTTGCGAAAGTGTCTCGCCCCGGAGCCGAGCCAGCGATACGAATCCCCCGAGGACGTTCGAGCGGCCCTGCTCCCTCATCTGACCGAGGCGAACTCGATGCCACCGCCTAAAAACGCTCCGGCCATCAGCTTCGACGTCAACTTGGCCTCCGTGCTGCCCCCTGCTGAAATGAAGATTCCATCGGCGCACAGTCCTCCTCCGCCACCCAGCCCGCAGCTGGACGAGCAGCTGAAAAAGCTCTCCAGCGACCCGAAGCAGCGTTGGATGGTGACCAAAGACAAAATGGACCACGGGCCGTTCAACGCACGTGAGCTGATCGAGCGCGTCAACATCGGTGGCTTTGAAGGGACGGACCCGACCTTCAACACCGAGACCGGGGATCGGAGGCCGCTCAAGGAGTGGTCGGAGTTTCGCGAATTCGTGCTCGCCCGTGAGCACCAGAATCGGCTCCGCGAGGAGCAGGCGGCGCGCCAACGCGCGCGGAGCAGCGAACGGCGCTCTTCCTTTGCCGTCTGGACGCTGGGGGCCGCGGTCGTCCTCGCCCTGTTGCTCGGCGTGGGAAGCTTCCTGCTGTCGCGAGGTAGCGGGGCCCGTGAAGCGGCCTCCACCGAGCTCGACGACCTCTACGAGCACGGCGAGGTGCCGCTCGGCGAGGCGGGAATCCTGCGCGACCGGCCCGGCAAGAAGAGGAAGCGCAGAGCGTCCAGCAGCGGAGCCACTCAGGGGCAAAACGGTTTTTCGAGCTACGAAGACGCCATGAACGAGGCCGTCGAGCTCGGCGACGCCACCCAGGCAGGCAGCGAAAGCACCCTGACTGGCAAGCAGGTCGCCAGCGTAATGAACAAGCAACTGAACCGGATCTACCGCCGCTGCGTACCCGCCGAAGCAAAGCTCAATCCGTCCATGAAGTCGGTCAGTGTGGATCTGGCCATCGCCGGCGACGGCGGAGTGCTAGGCACGAGCGTAAGTCCCGGAAGCCCAGCGTTTCAGTCCTGCATGAGCCAGGAGATCCGCTCGGTGCGGTTTCCGAGCTTTGGCGCGCCGCGGATGGGTGCGCGCTACCGCTTCGAAGTCGACTGAGTCCATTCAGGCTCAGGACCAAAACCCGTTTCAAAACAACAGGTTACAGCTGAGAGCCTGAAATCGTGTTAAATAATGAGGCCTCGCAGACCGGGGGGTTGCGAGGCCTTGACCTAAGCAAGAGAGCGGGCACACAGATTATGACTTGCCCGGCGAACTCGGCTGATCGCCGGCTCGCCAACTGCGGCAGTCGGTTCAGCATGAGCACCACCTCATCTGTCACCCCAAAGGAAGCTAAGTTCATAAGCCAAGCAGCAGGGTCGTTATCTAACATCATTAGATAACTGTCAAGCCGTTTGTCTAACGGCATTAGATAAATAATTACATTTTTGCGCGTGGCGGCTAGAGCACGGCTCCGGGAGCTTCCTTTTTCAGCGCCGCAGCGACCGCCGGCTGTCGGGCGAGCGCTTCCTTGTCGGCCGCTTTTTCGATAGCGTCTTGCGCGGTGATCTTGCCCTCGCCCACCAGGCGCTGGAGCACGGCGTCGATGCTCTGCATCCCCTGGCCCCCACCCGTCTGAATCAGGTTCTGCAACATCGCGGTCTTAGCCTCTCGAATTGCTGCCGCCACACCGGAGGTGCCGACGAGGATCTCCTGCGCAGCGATTCGCCCGCTTCCGTCAGCTCTCCGCAACAGCTGCTGGGCGACGATGCCCGCCAGGGAGTCGGCAAGCATGCCGCGAATCTGCGGCTGCTGACCTGCCGGAAACGCGTTCACGAAGCGATTGATCGTTGCGGGCGCGGAATTCGTGTGCACCGTGGCAAAGATCAGGATGCCGAAGCTGGCGAGCTGCAGGGCCATTTTCATGGTCTCCCTGCCCCGGAGCTCGCCGACCAAGATCACGTCGGCATTCTCACGACCCGCGCTTCGAATGGCGTCCGCAAAGCTCGGCGTGTGCTCCCCCACCTCGCGATGGGTGATCTGACACTTCTGCGGCCGGTGAACGAACTCGATCGGATCCTCGATCGTCAAAATGTGTGCGTCGCGGGTACGATTGATGTGGTCCAGCATGGCTGCGAGGGTCGTGCTCTTGCCACTTCCGGTCGGGCCGGTGACCAAAACGAGGCCCGAGCGCCGCTGAGCGAGATCGATGACGGCTTTGGGCAGCCCCAGTTGCTCGGCGGTCAGAATCTCGCTCGGAATCGTTCGAAAGACCGCTCCGGGCCCGGTCGTCTTGTAGAGATAGTTGGCTCGAAAACGAGCCCTGTCTTCGTAACCATAGGCAAAGTCCAGGTCGCGATTCGCGTGGAAGTAGGCCCGGCGGTCTTCGTCGAGCAGCTCGTCCATCAGCTTGGTCAAGGCTTCGCGGTCGAGCGGCTCACGCGAGATCGGTACGAGCTCTCCTTTGACCCGGATCATGGCCGGATATCCAACGGAAAGGTGAAGATCGGATCCGTTCTTGGCGAGCAGATGGTCGAAGTAGCGGTCGAGCGCAGGCACGGTTCAGCTCCCTTTCCTCTTGAAACGGCCCAGGCCCCGAGCGTTGTCCTGCGAACCGGAGGATTCAACCGCGGGCTGCGGCTGGGCTCGCTGGACCAGCGCGCGCGGATCGTCGGCCAGCGCCCTGGCGGTATCCATGGTGATGGCGCCGCTCGAGACGAGCTCCTTGAGGGAGTCTTCGATGCGGATCATGCCGAAACTGCGCCCTCGTTGTAGCAGGCTCGGTAGCTGAAAGAGCTTGTCGTCTTTGATCAGGTTCCATAGGGCGATGTTTCCGGTCAACAGCTCGACGGCGGCGACCCGCCCTTGCCCGTCCGCTCGCTCGGCCAAGCGCTGACTGATCACGAACTTGAGCGCTCCGGCGAGCGTCGCGCGAACTTGTGACTGATCGTCCGGCGGAAACATGTCGATGAGGCGATCGATGGTGCTCGCGCCGGAGGGCGTGCTCATGGTCGCGAAGACCAGATGCCCAGTCTCGGCGGCCTCGAGCGCCTTTTCGACGGTCTCCCGATCGCGCAGCTCGCCGATGGCGATGACGTCGGGGTCTTCGCGCAAGCTGCCCTTGAGCGCCGCGTGAAAGCTCCTGGTCTGCGAGCCGACCTCACGCTGACTGATGATGGCCTTCTTAATCGGGTGAAGCACTTCGACCGGGTCTTCGACCGTGATGATGTGAACGCTCTTTTCCGAGTTGAAGAGGTCCACCAGGGCCGCCAGGGTCGTGGTCTTCCCGGCGCCATTCGGACCGGAGATGACGACCAGCCCTTGATGGTAGTTGAGGATCTGCCGCAGCTCCTTGGGCAATCCGAGACTCTCCAGGGTGGGCGGCTCGGACATGATGAGTCGAAAGGAACCCTTCAGACCGGTGCGTTGCATTCCGACGTTCACTCGCAGGCGACCCACGCCTTCCACCTGGCAGGCGAAGTCCGCATAGCCGAGCGTCGACAATTGAGCCGCGCTCCTCTCGTTCAAGAGCGGCAGGAGCATCGCCCGGACTTCCGAGTCGCAGATCGCTGCTCCCTCGGCGCAGAGCCGACCGAAGCAACGCAGGCGCGGTGGCTCATCGGACATGATGTGCACATCGCTCGCGGCCCTCTGATAAGCGTGCCGCAAGATCTTCGCCAGGGACGCTGGCGCGGCGACGGGGCGGTCGACGGGAACGAACTCCGGAAGTGAGGATTGGTCGGCCGAGGGCCGGACGGAGGGCCGGACGGACGGCCGGACGGAGGTTCGCACGGGAGGTACGGGGGCGTGCTGAGGCTCTGCAGGGCGTCGGGGCGTCGAGACTGCCGCTTGCCGTGCCGACCTGGCGCCTGAGGCCGATGCATCCCCTTTGTCTACCGGAGCCTTCGCTTCGGGCGGAACCGCTGGGGATGGAGCGATCTTCGCCGCCCTAGGGTTGTCGGCGGGCCCCTCGTCCGGCAGCTCCCCGTAGGTACCCGGGTCGGCCACCCCGGTTTCTCGCTGCGCCGCTCGCGGGCTTTCCCGAGCATCCGAGATCGGCTCCTCGGAGGCGAGTCTGCTCTGCCGAGCCCTGGGCGCCCCGAGCGGCCTCGAGGGGCGGTCCTTTCGCACGCGGACCTCCAGCTTGGTCCCCGAACGCGCGACGGTGGCCACGTACCAGACACCGTTGGACTGGGTGGCCATCGGGGCACTAACGCCGTCTTTTCTGGGCAAGATCGAGATCAGCGACGTCGGTTGGATGAGCTGAATGATGTGCTGAACATTGAGTCGTTCTCGAGTCAGGGGCTGCAGTTTTCCGGACACGCTGACTGCGGCGACTGCATCACTCTGAAGAATGAGCTCACTGACCTCAGGCCGGTTTAAATGCTGGAGAAAGTGCTCAAACGACGTCATTTTTTTGAAACTATAGTATTATATTACCATATCACAAAAATAGTCTGACCCGAACAGCGGAAGCCTGGAAATCCTGCAAACCCGTTCGTTTGACATCAATGTCTCTGCGTTGCTAGCGTTTTCGGGAAGAAGCCTCGCTGAGATGCATTTCTTTTTTCAGCGGAAAATTTTGTTATAAGTACGACTATGCCCGAGGAAAAAGAGTCCTCCGTTCTGTTTAACCTCCGCGAGCTCATGAGCCTCGAGGAAGACCGCGTCCGCGACGAAGAGGCTGAACGTCTTCGGCGGGAAGAGGAAGAGCGAGCACGCATTGCCGCCGAAGCTCAACGGCGCGCCGAGCAAGAAGACGCCCGACGCCAGGCGGAGGCCGAGGCGCGCGAGGCGGAAGAACGCGCACATCGCGAGGAAGAGGAACGCCTCCTGCGGGAGCGACAGCAGGCGGAGCTCCGGGTCCGTCTGGAAGAAGAAGCCAAGACACGCGCCGCCGAGCAGGCACGCATGCTCGAGCACGAGCGCGAGATTGCAGCGATCAATGCCCAGAAGAAGAAGCTGCATCCGGCGGTCATCGCAGGGGCCGTGCTCTTAGTCATCGGCGGTCTGACCGGCGCCTACTTCGGACTCTATCAACCCGCCATGGCGCGCCAGGAAGCCATGGCTGCGGCGGAAAAGGCCAAAGCCGACCGCGCCAAGCAAGAGGCCGAAGAGGCCCGTGAGGCGGCCGCACTGGAAGCGCAGAAGCGCGCGGAAGCCGAGGCCGAGAAGGCGCGTCTGGCCGAGGCCGCCGAGCGAGAGCGACGTGCCGCGGCCGAAGCACGACAGCGAAACGTGAGCAAGGACAACGTCAGAAGTCGACGACGACGCGGCGGCGACAGCAAGCCTCGTCAGCAGAACGGCGACGACCCTTTGGCTGGGCTGGACAGCCTGTAAGCCGCACCGTAGCGTTAGCATCGCTTGCCGATGCCTAACCTCGACGACGCGACCAAGCGCATTGCCCTACCTCTCGATGTCCCCGATCTGACGGCGGCACAGGGCCTGATCGAACAAACGAAATCCTGGGTCGGCACCTTCAAGGTCGGCCTCGAGCTTTACACGGCCCACGGCCCTTCCGCGGTGCAGATGGTGCGAGCCGCAGGCGGGCGGTGCTTTCTGGATCTGAAGCTCCACGACATCCCAGCGACCATGGGAAGAGCCGTGGCACGGGCTCGCGCTCTGGGGGTGGACTACCTCACGGTGCATGCTGCGGCCGGAAAGGAGGCCCTGGCCGCCGCTCAGGAGGCGGCAGGCCCGGTACGTTTGCTGGCCGTCACCGTTCTGACGAGCCTCGATGACGAGGCTCTGGCTGAGCTCGGCTTGCAGGGAACCACGGTCGAGGCCGCTCAACGGCTTGCGCGACTCGCCTGGGAGGCGGGCGTGCACGGCTTCGTCTCTTCACCGCGAGAGTGCGCACAGCTAAAGGACGCGCTCGGCCCCAAAGCGTTCGTGGTCACCCCTGGCATTCGTCCTGGGGGAGTCGCACAGGGCGACCAGAAGCGGGTCGCGAGCCCAGCGCAGGCCATCGCGAACGGCTCCGACATGCTGGTCGTCGGTAGGCCCATCCGCGATGCGGCCAATCCGGGCGAGGCCGCACGGCAGATCGCGCTCGAAGTTCAGGCGGCGCTGTCGAAATGACTCGCATCTTGGCTGGTAAGCGACCCGTACTGGAGGCCATCCGCGGGGGGACCCCTGTGCACAAGGTCTATCTCGAGGCGCGGCGCCACGCCCCTGAGCTGTACGAGGCGACGCGAAAGCACGGAATCGACATCGAAGAAGTGACGCGGGCACGGCTGGACGAGATGAGTGGAGGGGTTCGTCACCAGGGCGTGGTCGCAACGGCCGGCGAGTACGTCTACCAGGAGCTGGACGAGATTCTCGAGGCGGCGAAGTCGCCCCCCCTGCTCGTGGCCCTGGACCAAATCACCGATCCTCAAAACCTCGGAGCGATCATCCGCAGCGCTGTCACCTTCGGGCTCGATGGCATTCTCATTCAGAAGCATCGGGCTGCGGCGATCACGCCGAGTGTGGTGCGCGCTTCTGCAGGGGCGACGGAACATGCGCAGGTCGCCCGCGTGACCAATCTGCAGAAGGCGCTGGTCTCACTACACGACCGTGGCTTCGAGATCATCGGTCTCGACGCCGGAGGCGACGCCGACGTCGAGGATCTGAAGGGCTCGTCCGTCGGCCGGGTTCTCGTCGTTGGATCAGAAGGCGAAGGGCTGAGGCGACTGGTTCGACAACGCTGCGATCTCGTGGTTCAGATCCATCAGGAGGGTCCCATGGACTCGCTGAATGCGTCGGTGGCGGCTGCGATCGCCATGTACCAAGTCGCCCGCCTACGCAGAGGGATCGATGAGTAAGAGCAACCCCGCCCCAGCATCCGACGAGGATTCCGCTCGTCGAGTCCTGATTCTCACCGGTGGAGGGGATGCGCCCGGTCTCAACGCGGTTCTTCGCGCTTTCGTCAAGACCGCAACGGACCTGGGCATCGAGGTGTTCGGTTCGGAGGACGCCTTCGAGGGGCTCATCGAAGATCCTCCGCGCGTCCGGCAGCTCAGGCCGAACGATGTCCGCGGCATTCTTCCCAAGGGCGGGAGCATTCTTGGCTGTTCGAACCGTGCCGACCCGTTCGCGTACGTCGTCAAGGCGACGGACGGAACGAAGCACAAGACAGACCTTTCGCAGCGGGTCCTCGATAGGCTGCAGAGCCTTGGAATCGACACTCTCGTCCTGGTCGGGGGAGATGGAACTCAAGCTCTTGGGCTGCGTTTCGCAAAGCTGGGAATGCCGGTCGTCGGGATCCCGAAGACCATCGACAACGACTTGGCCGCGACCGACACCACCTTCGGCCTCGATACGGCCGTCGGAACCGCGACCTGGGCCATCGACGCCCTGCACTCCACGGCCGAGGCCCACGACCGGGTCATGATTCTCGAAGTGATGGGGCGCGACGCGGGCTGGATCGCGATGCAGTCGGGTATCGCTGGTGGCGCGGACGTCATCCTGATTCCCGAGATTCCATACGAAATCGATCGAGTCGTGGACAAGATCAATATGCGCTCGTCCACGGGTCGCGACTTCAGCATCATCGTGATCGGCGAGGGCTGTAAGCCCGCCGGTGGAACGGTCTCGCCGATCGGCGTCAGCAAGTCGAGTAACGCGTCCAAGCAGGGCGCCGGAGACCGGCTCCGCGAGCTGCTCGAAGGAAGAATCGACCATGACATCCGCGTGACGGTGCTCGGACATCTGCAACGCGGTGGCTCGCCTTCCGCGTTCGACCGGCTCCTCGGAACGCGTTTCGGCGTCCACGCAGCGCAGCTGTGCGACCGGGGCACGACAGGCGTGCTGGTGGCGCTCAAAGGACAGGAAATCGTGGCGGTACCGCTGGAGGCCGCGGTGGCGAACTCGAAGCGCGTTCCGCCCGAGGGCGAGCTCGTCATGGTCGCCCGGGCTCTCGGTATCGAAACGGGGCAGGAGTAGGCTGTGTCCAAGTCGGCGGCCGCGCTCGTCATCGGTAACGAGATCCTCTCCGGCAAGATTGCCGATACGAACACGACGGTCTTGGCACGCGGGCTCTTCGAGCTCGGAATCAAGCTGCGTCGCGTGCTGGTCGTGCCAGACGAAATTGATGTGATCGCCGAAGCGCTCAACGCACTGCGCGCATCCCACGACTTCGTCTTCACCAGCGGCGGCGTCGGCCCGACTCATGATGACGTCACGATTGAAGCCGTCGCGCTGGCGTTTGGACGGCGCGTCGTCCGCTCGGCTTCGGTCGAGCAAGTGATCTCCAAATACTATGGAGCGCAAGCCAGGGAAGCCCACTACCGGATGGCCGACATGCCCGAAGGCGCGGAGATGATTCGAAGCGCCGAAGCGCCCTGGCCGACCATCGTGATCGAAAACGTCTACGTTTTGCCCGGAGTGCCTGAAATTTTTTGCGTGAAGTTCGACGACCTTCGAAAGCGACTCGATCAAGGCACAGGCTTCTGCTCCGAGGCGGTCTACACGAGCTGCGGAGAAGGTGAAATCGCCGAGCTACTCGAACGCATCGCAGTGCAATTTCCCGACGTGATGATTGGAAGCTACGTGAAGTGGAAGGCAGCCGACTACAAGACGAAAGTCACCTTCGACGGACACAGCCAGGACTCGGTCCACGCGGCGGCTGATCGGCTCGTCGCGGAGCTCGACGCGGGCCAAATTGTTCGTCGCGAGCCAGGGTAGCCAAGAGCGCAGCGTGAACGTGCATACAATCAACGTCGCCCTAAAAACTACATTTGCATACATCTGAGATCCCGCCCTGCACGCAGGTCGCCATCGTCGAATTCGCCTGTAACCAGCAGGAACTGATTCGAGTCGCGCCCAAGCTTAACCTCGTCGGCGGACCAGCCGCTGCGCAGAGTTCGAGCCCGAGAGCCAACAAGCGTTGCACCTTTCGGCCACGTCACTGAGGCCTTCCTTACCGGCGAAGTCTCTGCGTATACTCGCAGATTCGATGGGTAGGCTGGGCGATAGAGAAAACGGTAACGGCTTCCGCAAGCCTGAGCCACAGGACAAGCAGGGGTTCATCGCTCGACTCGTTCCAAGCCAGCTACGCAGCCTGGATCCCAGAGCGCGACTGCGCGCGACGATGCTGCTTAGTTCGAGCCTCGCCGGAAGCTTGGCGACGCTGCTGCTCGTGCTGTACCTCCTTCACTTGCAGCAAGCGGAAGCCGCCTTCTTGAATCTCTCTTTTTTCGCGGGACTCGCCCTCACCCCACTCGTTTTGCGCCGTAGCCGCTCGGTGAAAGTGGCCGCGCACTGGGCGCTCGGCTGCGCGTTCGTGATCCTGATGATCGAAAGCTGCTGGTTCGGTGGCGTGACCAGCCCCGCCTTCCCGTGGCTGGCCAGTCTCGCCGTCGCGGGCATGTTTTTCGCGGGCAGGCGCGGAGGACTTCTGTGGGTCGCGCTCTCCACACTGGGCATCGTCAGCGTGGCTGTATTCGAGCTCGTCGGTTGGATCCGTCACGTTCCGCAGCTCGCCGATAAACAAATCGTACAAGAGATGTTCACAATGGGCTCCTTCAGCTTGGCGCTGGCCGGCATCGCCTGGCTGGCTGAGGCGCGCTCGAACCGCGTCGTCCGCGAGCTCGAACGCGAGAGCCAGATGTTTCGCGCGATGTCCCTGCACGACTTTTTGACCGGGCTCGCGAACCGCTCTCTCATCGACGAATCCCTGACTCAGAGCTGGGAACGATGTCGGCGCGCAAACACGGGAGGCGCGCTGTTCTTCGTCGACCTGAATGGATTCAAGGCCATCAACGATACACGTGGGCACGCCGCAGGCGACCAGGTACTGCGCGAAGTGGCCCATCGCCTGACGAGCCTGCTGCGCCGCTCGGACGTGGCCGGCCGCATTGGAGGAGACGAGTTCGCATTGCTGATCGAGGGACTGGACACGCGACCCAAGGCGGCCGCGCTCGCAGACAAGATCGCCCGGGTCATCGAGACTCCCATCGAGATCCAAGGGGGTCCGGTGCAGGTCGGCGCAAGCATCGGCATCGCCCTCTACCCGGACCTGCGGCTGGACTCCTCCGAACCTTTGATTGCGGGCGTGAGAAGAGCGCAGCTCGCGGAGCCGACGACCGTCGACCGCACCACGATCGAACGGCTGTTTCGGCGGGCGGACACGGCCATGTACACGGCCAAACGGCGTCAACAACGCTACTGGATTCACGGCGAGCCCGATGTCGACCGCGCGACCGGGCGCATGCGCAAGGTCGTGGCCACACCGCGAAACGTGTCCGGCCCCAGGCAGCCCGCCAAGGCGCGGTCTTCATCCAGGCGCTCGACCGGCTAGACGGGAGATCTCGTGCAGTTCGGCCCTTGCCGTGGACGCGCCCATGAATCGCATCGTAAGTTGCGGCCGAAAGGACAGTGCCGACATGAGAATCACGAACCCGTCTCTCCTCTGCATCATGCTTCTAATGTCGACGAGCGCCTGCTCGTCCGGACCGCAGGGCGCCGCGACCACGACCCCCATCAGCGTGGCCGGGTCGGAGTCGCAGGCGCCGTCGACCGTCGCCGCGGACGATCCCCTACCCTCCTGGAAGGACACGGCGCACAAGCGGGCGATCATGCAGTTCGTCGCGGACGTAAGCACGGTCGATGGTCGCCACTTCGTCCCCGCCGAGGAGCGAATCGCCGTCTTCGACAACGACGGTACGCTCTGGGTCGAGCAGCCCACGTACACGCAGCTCCAGTTCGCCATCGATCGGGTCAAAGCCCTCTCCTCGAGTCATCCGGAGTGGAAGCGGACCCAGCCCTTCAAGGCCGTCCTCGAAGATGACCAGCAGGCCCTGGCGGCCTCCGGCCACGAAGGGCTTTTCGAACTGATCAACAGCACGCACGCCGGCATGACGACCGAGCAGTTCCAGTTCGCCGTGCAACAGTGGCTATCGAGCGCCAAACACCCGAGGTTTGATCGGTCTTATGACGAGCTCACCTATGCCCCGATGGTCGAGCTCCTGCGTTACCTGCGCGCGCACGGCTTCAAGACGTTCATCGTTTCGGGGGGCGGCGTTGATTTCATGCGCGTCTTCGCCGAGGAGGCCTACGGCATTCCACCCGAACAGGTCATCGGCAGCGCGATGGTGACCGAGCACAAGATCAAAGACGGTACCCCAGTCATCGAACGACAGCCGGACATCCTGTACATCGACGACAAGGAGCTCAAGCCAGTGCTGATTCAGCGCATCATCGGCCGGCGGCCGATCCTTGCGGTGGGTAACTCCGACGGTGACCTGCAAATGCTGCAGTGGAGCACGGCGGGCGCCGGCAAGCGTCTGGGCGTGCTCGTGCATCACACGGACGCTGAGCGCGAATATCGCTACGACCGCGAAAGCTCCGTGGGCAGGCTCGATGAGGCCTTGGATCTCGCGGCCGAGGAGGGTTGGATCGTCGTCGACATGAAGAGTGACTGGGAACGGGTGTTCACGGTCGACTGAACGGCCAGGTCAACCGGGCTTCCCGAGACACGGCAGAAAACCGTCGGAGAAGTTGCCGCCGGAGCTCAACTCCTTGTTGACCTCCAGCCCTTCTTTCCTAGGATAGGCGGCCGAACGGGGGATAATGGTCATGAAGAGAGTTGCTGTACTCGTGCTGGTGCTTGCGTTTTCGAGCACCGCGTCCGCGGATCTTCAGTCTGTCATGGGTGGTAAAGAGCTGACCGAAGACATGGTCCACAACACCGGCGTGGGCTGGCCGGGCATCTTCTACGAGTGGTGGAACAAGGGCAAAAAGATGGACTGGGCGCTGGGAACTGGGCTCGTCTACGGCGACCAGTGGGAAGGCGGGAACACGGACGGCCCCGGTGAGTACATCGAGGTCGGCGGCGAGTTTTACGCTCCGCTGCGCTGGCACCTGAAGACCGGAAACCACCCGAAAACCACCATCGACACCGCGCTGCGCTTCACCCCAGGCATTCTCCTGGCGGGTGCGCCAGCTGATCGCTTCACGTTTGGGATCCGCGGCGAGATCGCAGTTCCCGTGTCCATCCGGGTGCACGAGCGCGTCAACGTGGTGACCGGCGCCACAATCCCCATCTCGATCTTCATCGTCGAGGACAGTAACGATGGTGTAGCGATCCCGATCTACGCGCGCATCGGTGTCGAGGTCGACGCTGCCAAGCGGGTCTCGCCCTGGTTCATGTTCGAGCTCGGGCCGAACATTCGGGTATTCGGCAACAACTCGGGCTCCGGCGCGAACTCGGACACGGACTTCGGGTTTCGCGTTTGGGTCGGCACCTCGTTTTGGTCACTTCTCGCCAAATAGGAACCCGCGCCCGAGCCCTCAGGGCTCTGGCGTCAGCACGAGCACGGCCGTGCCAAGGGAGTCCGCGGCGGACTGCAGATCACCAGCCCGTATCGCGGATTCTGCCCTATTGAGCAGCGATTCGAGCCCGCTCCACTGCGTGACTGTGATGTCGCCGGCGGCGACCGCCTCAGGGCCAGCGCCTACTGCCTGAGCAATGAGCTGCTCGAGCTGTACGATGTCCGCATCGACCGATTCGGGACAAGTCCCTGCCGCCTGGTTGCTCTCCGCATTGAGCGCCCGATCCCGCGCGACGCAAGCGACGTCGATCAGCAACTCGTCGAGATCCGTTCGGCCAAATTTGCTCACGCCACCGAGCACCGCCGGACCGGGCATCGAACCCAGATTCGGGGATACGAGCTGCTGTAGCATTCGGCGGACGGGGGAGTTGCCGATATAGATCTCTCCGAGGGGACCGACCGAAACCACGGAAACCGTCTCGTCCAAACCGCGGGCCAGCTGTCGGAGCTCGCCCGTCTCGCGATCCAGCAGGCCCACCGCCACCTCCCTTGGTAGCGCGATGCCATTGAACAGCAGGCCGACTCCGGCCTGGAAGGCCAGCGCATTGGCGCCCAGCGCAACCAGGTTGAGGTTCAAGTTCGTCTCGGCGCGCTCGGGGATGAAGACGTCTATCTCCTCGTCCCAAGCGACCTCGGCTTCTGCTCCGCGATCGAAGAGCTTGATGATCCTGGAAGCCGTCGAAACGTACAGCTCCTGATTGTCTGACGACACGGCGACCGAGCCCAAGACCTGACTCTGTACGTCCTGCTCCCAGACCCGCTCGCAGTCCGGCCCGACCGCAATCAGCCGGCCGGAATTGTCGCCGACGTAGATGCGCTCCCCATCGGCGCGGACGGCCGGAGTCGATGCCGAGCCACCTTCGAACGAGGTGTAGCAGCCCACGGTCAGTGCGAGACCCGAACCCGCCGAAGACAGGTCCAGGCGGTACAAGGCTCCGAGCTCGGACACGCCGTCCTGTGTGCCGTCGTCCGCATCCGGCGCGGTGGCGGCGACCCAAAGCCGGCTCCTGTTCGGATCCACGGCAAAGAAGTTGGCCACTTCGACGTCGTTGCCGAGCAAAACCGAGAGCAGCACGGCAGGATCGGCCTCCTCGGGCACGTCGACGTACTCGCGAAGCCGTTCGCGGAGTTGATCGAGCACGTCGCTGGGAAAGCTCGAGCTCGCCGCCGCAGAGCGCTCCCCAGGTAGCTGCAAAGGCTCCGACAACAGAGCTTTGCCCGATGCCCGGTCGTGCACGTACACGAAGCCGTCCTGAGTGAGTCCCACAATCGCGTCGAACGCCGGAACATAGCTGACGCCGAACGCGGCAGGATCCAAGTTGCCCGGCGGGACCGGCGCCGACTCGAGACCGGTCCTCACGTTCCACAGAACCTCGCCGTTGATCGTCACTGCGAACACACGTTCATAGAGACCGACGTAGATGATCTCCACCCCCGGCCGTCCGGGGTCGCGCAACACCATCGCAGCGCCTCCGCCTCGCATCGGGTCCTCGCCCAAGATGCGCCAGCGGTCGAGGCCCTGTTTTGCGTCGACCGCCACCAAGACGGCACCGTCTTTCGCAAGGAGCGGCGTCAGATACAGATTCCCCTGACTGTCGAACGTGGGCCCGGTCACATTCAGGCTGTCTTGCTCGACCGTCCACGAGGGCTCGAAGCGCGGTGCAATCGCGATGGACACCTCGTCGCTGTTCGTCAGATCTGCGTGGAGATTTCGAAAGGCAGCGCGCGTCGGCAGGGCGGGATGCTCGGCGTGCACCTGTCGACAGCCGCTCGGCGTCCAGTCGACGACCTCACAGGCCAACTCGATGCGCTCGCTCGGTTGGGAGCCTCCAGAACCGCCCAGCGGTCCGGCATCATCCCCGCATCCGAGCCAACAAAAACTCGCGAAAAGCCAAAAGCCAAGCGTTCTCATGGAGCCTCCGTCCGGGCCCGACGTTATCATGAATCTGAACGGTAGACGTGCGCAAGACAATGAGGGCATCATCTCCGTCGAAAGGAGCGGGCCGTGGCGGATAAGGCAACCAGTAGCTTCATGAGGTCTTTGTGTATGGGGCGTGTCGAGCAGGACATCATCTGCCCCTTTCCGCGTCTGACGGACGCTCAGAAGGAGACCCTTGGCGACATCGTCGGCGCCGTGGACGGGCTCCTCGGCCCGCGCGCCGCCGACTTCGCGCGCTGGGACGTCGCGGGTGAGATGCCGGAGGAGTTCATCGAAGAGCTCAGAGAGTTCGGAATGTTCGGCCTGGTCATCCCCGAGGAGCACGGTGGCATGGGTCTCGGCAACATGGCGTACTCGCGCACGCTGCAGGAGATTGGCAAGCACGACGCCTCGGTCGCCGTGACTGTCGGTGCGCACAGCTCCATCGGAATGCGTGGGCTTCTGCTGTTCGGGACGGAGGAGCAGAAGGCCCGTTACATGCCCAAGCTAGCGACCGGAGAAATGATCGCAGCGTACTGCCTGACCGAGCCCGGAGCGGGCTCGGACGCGGCTGCCGTCAAGACCACCGCTAGGCGCGACGGTGACGACTGGATTCTCAGCGGCAACAAGCTCTGGATCACCAACGGAGCCATCGCGGACTTCTTCACGGTTTTCGCCAAGACGGAATCAGAGGGTGGCCGCGGCAAGATGACCGGGTTCATCGTGACGAGCGACATGGCCGGGGTCTCGGTCGGACCGCACGAAGACAAGATGGGTCTTCGGGCAAACCCCACCACGACGGTGCACTTGGACGATGTGCGGGTCCCCAATGCCAACGTTCTCGGCCAGCCGGGCGACGGCTTCAAGGTCGCGATGATGATCCTGAACAGCGGCCGAACCGGCCTCGGCGGAGGCTCGGTCGGCGGCATGAAACGGCTGATTTCCCTTGCGACCAAGCAGGCCAACGCGCGCAAGACCTTCGGTCAGCCCATTTCGAGCTACGGGCTCATCAAGGAAAAAGTCGGGCAAATGGTCGTCGACTGCTACACCAGCGAGGCCGTCGTCACCATGGTCGGCGGCCTCATCGATCAGGGCTACCAGGAGTACGCCGTCGAAGCGGCGATTTCCAAGGTGTACGCCACAGAATGCCTCTGGCGAACCGCTGACGAAGCCCTGCAGATCGCCGGAGGCAACGGCTTCATGAAGGAGTATCCGTACGAGCGAATCGTCCGAGACTGCCGGATCAATCGAATCTTCGAAGGGACCAGCGAGATTCTACGGCTGTTCATCGCGCTCACCGCGATGAACGACGTGGCGAGCCAGCTCCAAGAGCTTCAGTCGACGATGAAGGGCATCTTCAACGACCCCATCAAGGGCTTCGGCGTGCTCTCGGACTATGCCCGCAAGCATGCGGCACTTCGCACCGGCGTCGGAAACGCGGCAAAGCTCGAAAACCTGCACTCTGAGATCCAGTTCGCGGCGGACATCTTCGAAGAAGAAACGCGCTACCTCGCGAGCGCTGCCGACAAGATTCTCCGCAAGCATGGCAAAGGAATCATCGGGAAGCAGTTCGCGAGCAAGCGCTTGGCCGAGATCATGATCGACCTCTTCGTCTTGGCGGCGACGATCAGCCGGGTGCAGTCCTCCATCGACACCAAGGGCGTCGGTGCTGCGGCCAAGGAGATTGACATCCTGCGGCTCTTCGCGCGCGAAGCAAAGGTGCGCATCAAGCGAAACTTTCGGCGCATCGACACCAACGACGACGAAGTGCTCAAGGGCCTGGCCGATCAGGCCTTCCAGCTCGAGAGCTTCGACTGGGACACCATCTAGCTCAGGATCCGCACGCGAGTGTCTCATTCAGAAAACTAGTGTGCGAAAGATTTTCGTTTGTGGTCGAGCGCCCCCGCAGGGAGCGACTGAGGCGTACCCCCGTACGCCGCAGGGAGCGAGTGAGGAGGAAAGCCGACCACAAGCGAAAAGATTCGCACACTAGCTGCGCTGCTCGGTCGGGCGCATGAGCACGTCGTGAACGGCCACGTGCGCCGGCGCCTTGAGCAGGTGCATGACGGTCGCGGCCACGTCCTGTGGCTGAAGCACATCCATCCGCCCGTAAATCTCCTCCGCCGCGGCAACGCTGCCATGAAACACCTCCGCGAACTCGGTCTGCACGAAGCCCGGGCTCACGGAGCTGACTCGAATACGACTTCCGAGCGCGCGAAGCTCCTGCCGAAGCCCTTCGGTCAACGAGCGCACCGCGAACTTCGTCGCAGAATACACTCCGCTACCCTCCGGCACCCGATGCGCGCTCATCGACGAAATGTGCACCACGTGCCCGTCGTCGCCACGGGCGCGCATGTCCTGCAAGGCCTCGCGCGTACAAATGCACAGGCCGAGAACGTTGACCTCCAACATCTGCCGCCATGCCTCGCTCGAACCTTCCGTGAGTGGCGCCTTCCGCCCGAGCCCAGCGGCGTTCACGAGTAGATCGACCCCGCCCCAGCGCTCTCGGACCGCCGCAAACGCGGCCAAGATTTCGGTCTCGCGCCGCAAATCCACTCGGCATGCCAGGGTCTGCTCTGCTGGATACCGAGCAGCCAGCTCACTGAGGCGCTCTTCCCGACGTGCACAGAGGGCAACTTTGACGCCTTGCTCGAGCAAGGCGGATGCGATCTCCCTCCCGATTCCACTCGACGCTCCGGTCACCAGCGCCACGCGTCCCTTCAAGTCCCGTTCTGGCATGCGCCGATCATACTCGGCGAGGCAGGCGCGAGCGACTGGGACAGCGGGAAGCTAGCACCCCCGTTTTCGCGTCACTGCCGGCGCAAGATGAGGACGGCCGTGTCCGCCTTCAGGTTTGGATCATCCGACGGGTCGATGCAGATTCCCCTGCTATCGTCGTAGAAACGCGCGTCCTCGACTGTAACGTTCATGCGCGCGCACAGGTCCAGCATGTCCTGGATAGACGGGAACCGCCGATTGGGGGTGTCGTACCACTCGAAACCGTAGGCGCCGGGGGTCTTCGGGACGCGCCCATATTGGACGAACATGGTCCGAAGCGCCTCGTAGCCGAAGTTGGCGAAACTCACGATCGCCCGCTTGCCGACACGAAGCGAGTCGTCGAGCAGCTGCTCGACGTTTGGCACGACCTGAAGGGTCGAGGAAATCACCACGTAGTCGAAGCTTCCGTCATGAAACTCGGGCAATCCCAGGTTGAGGTCGCAGTCGATGGCGTTGACCCCATGCTGCATCGTGGCTGCGATGAAATCCGTGCTGACGTCGACGCCCACGAGTCGCCCGGGGCCCCGCGCGCGCAAGCGCGCCAGCAGGTCGCCCTCACCGCAGCCGAGGTCGAGCACGGAGCTTCCCGGCGCAATGAGCTCGATGATTCTGTCGTCCGGCGTGCGCCGGACGGGCGCACGGGGTGTCGGGTTGCCGAGCTTCGCCCGGATGAGCGGCCCGTACGCCTCGATGTCCTTTGGAAGAAGAAAGCCATCGTGTCCGCCGTCGGTCTCGATCTCGCAATAGGAGACATCCTGATTCAGCGAGGTCATCGCGGCCACGAGGTCACGCGACTGCGACGGAGGAAACAGCCAGTCGCTCGAAAAGGAAATCACCAGCCAATCACATTGGGCAGACCGAAGGGCCTGAATCCGCTCTTCATGGGTACGGCCAAAGTCCACGTGGTCCATCGCGAGGGTGATCGCCACATAGGAATTGGCGTCGAAGCGACCGACGAACTTGTCTCCCTGATAGGCCAGGTAGGAGCCGACGGAGAATCGCTTTTCGAACTCTGTCGCGATGTCGCGGGGCTGGTGCCGGTTCACGTCGAAGCGCTTGGTCATCGACTCTGACGACAGATAGGTGATGTGCCCTAGCATTCGAGCAATCGCTAGGCCGGTCTGCGGAAAGTCACCGGTGTCGTAGTACTGCCCATCGTGAAAGCGCGGATCGCTTTGGATGGCATTGCGTCCGACGACGTCGAAAGCGAGCGCCTGCGCGCTCAGCCGGGACGAGGAAGCCAGAACGACGGCGGTCTGAACCTGCGCGGGATGACGCGTCGCCCAGCAAAGCGCTTGATGTCCGCCGAGGGAACCTCCAAGGACGGCCCGCAGCCGGCGAATGCCAAGCCGGTCGATCAAGCGCTTCTGGACGTCGACCATGTCCTCCACGGTGACGAGTGGGAAGTCGCTACCGTAGGGTGCTCCGGCACTGGGATCGATGCTGCTGGGGCCGGTCGAGCCACGGCAGCCGCCCAGAAGATTCGAGCAGATGACGAAGAATCGATCCGTATCGACCGGTCTGCCGGGCCCGACCAGAGTTTCCCACCAGCCTGGCTCGTCCTCGTCATCGTGCCGCGCAACGTGTGAGTCGCCCGAGATCGCATGACAGATGAGCACCGCGTTGCTCCGGTCCTCGTTGAGCTCACCGTAGGTCTCGTATGCCAGCTCCACACTCGGAAGCGACCCGCCCAGCCTTAGGTTCAAGGGGCGGACGAAGAGCGCGGACTGCAAGTGCCGAAGCGGCTTTGCGCTTCGCACCGAGTCCGTGCTCTCGAAATCGTCGCCCATCACTCGGCTCCGCTGCGGCCTAGCTCACGTACCTGCCACCGCGAGGGCCTGCTCGAGGTCGGCGATGATGTCAGCCAGGTCCTCGATTCCGACTGACACGCGCACGTACTCCGGAACCACGCCCGCGGCCTTCTGCTCTTCGACCGTGAGCTGCTGGTGCGTCGTAGAGGCCGGATGAATCACCAGCGTCTTGGCATCGCCGATGTTCGCCAGATGTGAGCAGAGCTTGCAAGCGTTGATGAACTTCTTGCCGGCTTCCATTCCGCCCTTGATGCCAAAGCCGAGAATCGCGCCCTGACCATCGGGCAAGTACTGCCTCGCTCTGTCGTAGTCGGGGTGCGACGGGAGCCCCGGGTAGTTCACCCATTCGACACCTTCATGTCCCTCGAGGAAGCGCGCGACTTCGAGAGCATTCTCGCAGTGCCGGGGCATCCGCAGATGCAAGGTCTCGATCCCTTGCAGGAACAGGAAGGCGGCAAACGGGCTCATCGCGGCCCCCGTGTCGCGCAGCCAGTGGGTCCTAGCATGCAACAAGTAAGACACGTTGCCCATCGGTGCCAGCGCATCCGCGAACACGAGCCCATGATAGCTCGGAGAGGGACTACAGAGCTCCGGCCACTTGTCTCGCTGGTCGGTCCACTTGAAGTTGCCCGAGTCGACGATCGCGCCGCCGACATGTGCGCCGTGCCCACCGATGAACTTGGTCGTCGAGTACACGTTGATGTCGACGCCGTGCTCGAAGGGACGAAACAGGCACGGCGTGGTGACCGTGTTGTCGCAGATCAGCGGAATGGCTCCGTGCGGGGCGCTATGGGCCGCGTCCGCGATGGCCCGAAAATCCGCAACGTCGTTCTTGGGGTTGCCAATCGACTCCATGTACACGAGCCGCGTATTCTCATCGACGAGGCCGTGAATCTGCTCGGGATGGCGCGGATCGAAGAAGCGGACCTCGATCCCCAGGTTCTTGAACGTCTGTGTGAAGAGGGTCCAGGTGCCGCCGTAGAGGCTCGTGGCCGCGATCAGGTTCTGCCCGGAATGGCAAATGCTCAGGATCGCCGCATTGATTGCCGACTGCCCGGACGCGAAGCAAAGGCCCATGACGCCCCCGTCCATCGCGGCCAGTCGCTTCTCGAGAACGTCGACCGTCGGATTCATGATCCGCGAGTAAATGTTGCCGAACTGGGCCAGACCAAACAGGGCTGCCGCATGGTCGGTATCATTGAAGACATAGGACGTCGTCGCATAGATCGGCACCGCCCGGGCGTTCGTCGCCGGGTCCGGCTCTTGGCCGGCGTGCAGGGCTAGTGTTCCGAGTCCTCGTCCTTCTGCTTCTGTCATGACCACCTCAGGTTGAATGGGTGCGCGAGGATAGCGCAGCAGAGGCCTTGTTTCTATCCCTACTCGAAGTCCAGGCCTTCCTGCTCGATATCCTCGATGCAGCCGGGGTCGTCGTGTTCGACGCGATTGACGCGCGTCGAGACAGCTCGCCGCGTCAATGAGAGTCCCTCTCCCATCTCGGCAGCGTCGAGCCAGCGCCGTGCCGCTTCCGCGGCCAAGAGCACGGGCATCCTGTCGTGGATCGGCCGCACTTCGTCCGACGCTGGCCGCGTCAGGACGACATAGTTCCCGCGCTCCCACAAGCCAGCCATGAGGAAGAGCGCGCCACCCGCGTTCTCGAAGAGATAGGGCTGATTGACCCGACCCTCGCGCCGCCACTCGAAAAACCCGTCCGCAGGCACGAGACAGCGACCCTCGCGAAAAGCCTGTCGAAACATCGCCGTCTTGGCCGCGGTTTCCGAGCGCGCGTTGACGACGAAGCCCCCGCCGCGCCGCGAAAAGCCCCAAAGGCCATCCTCTAGGACCAGCCTAGCGCCGCGAAGATGGACGACGGGGCTCGATTGCCCCGGAGCGACGTTGTAGCGGGGTCGAAACCGTATGCGGGTCTCGCTGAGCTCCTCGAACGGGAGCGCGCCTAGCAACTGGCTTTCGTCGGCACAGCGTAGCGTGTAACGGCCACACATGACACTCAGCGAGACCCAGTACCCACCCCAGCGTAAGCAAAGCCGAGATCGCCCAGCTTGTAGCTCGACCAGACGTTTCGCCCGTCGAAGATCGCCTTGTTGCGCATGAGCTGCCCGAGCCGATCGAACTCCGGGCTTTGGTACTCGCGCCACTCGGTCAGCAGCAGGAGGGCGTCCACGCCCTCAGCAGCCTTGTAGGCGTCGTCGACGAGCGCCACCCCCTCCGGGAAGAGCGCACGGATGTTGCCCATGGCCTCGGGATCGTGGGCCACGACCTCACAGCCCTCCTTCAGCAAGGCCTCAATCGTGGTGAGCGACGGTGCTTCGCGCACATCGTCGGTGCCAGGCTTAAACGCCAGTCCCCAAATGCCGATGCGCTTGCCCGCGAGCTCGCCACCAAAGAACTTCTTCAGTTTCCGGACCATGTGACTGCGATGGCGCACGTTCACGCGATTGGTGGCATCTGCGAGCTGAAGCTCGATGCCGTGCCTGCGGCCCGTGGCCACCAGGGCCTTCACGTCTTTCGGAAAACAGCTGCCTCCGTAACCCGGACCCGCATGTAAGAACTGCGAGCCGATCCGCGGATCGCTCCCCACCCCGCGTCGAACGCTCTGCACGTCCGCGCCCACTTCCTCGCAGAGGACGGCGAGCTCGTTCATGAAGGAGATGCGCATGGCGAGCATCGTGTTGGCCGCGTACTTGGTCAGCTCTGCACTTTCCGGGTTCATCCACACGATCTTGTTGTTCGACAGGTTCAGCGGGTGATAGGCGCGGTCCATGACCTCCCGCGCGAGTCCGTGTTCGGGACGCACGCCGACGACGATGCGATCCGGATGCATGAAATCGTTGATGGCGGCGCCCTCCTTGAGGAACTCCGGGTTCGAAACCACCTGAACGTCGTGCTTCGAGTCCGCGACGAGCCGCTGGACCTGGGCATTCGTCCCCACCGGAACCGTGCTCTTCAACACGATGACCAGATCACCGGTCGCCGCGGCGGCGAGCGCACGCGCAACGCCTAGAACTGCGCTCAGGTCGGCCTCCCCGTCGAGGGTCGGCGGCGTGCCCACTGCGATGAACGCCAGGTCGACGTCCTTCACTGCCGCAGCGAGATCAGTGGTAAAGGACAGACGCCCGGCAGCCACGTTCTCCTTGACCAGGGCTTCGAGGCCGGGCTCATAAATGGGAATCTCGTTTCGCTCGAGCTTCGCCACTTTGTTCGCGTCATTGTCGACGCAAACGACACGTTGACCGGTTGCCGCGAAACACGTGCCCGACACGAGCCCGACGTATCCTGTACCCACCACACACAGCTTCATCTCTACCTCAACCCCTCAATGAAAACCGCCGACGACTGTCGCGGGCTCCTCCATAAAAATTCGCACAGCAAATACCGAGCCGCCGGACGACATGATTGGCCAAGCCCATAGCACATCCTTCGCCGGGGCCACGCCCACAGGGGCAGGCCCGAGCTTCGTGCCGCAGAGACGGAGCAATCCACGTGCCAAGCTCGCGAGCCCTGATTTTCGCCGTTTTCGCCAGTGCGAGGACCCGCTCACGGCGTTTTTTTCACATGCTGTGGCGCCTCGGACACAGCAGGCGGAGACAGACGGGATGGCGAGCTCGAGCGGGGCTCACTGGTACCGCGCCCATCGCTCGTACTTGCGTAGCGCCCGTCCCGGAAGCCGGGTCAGCCAGGGAGCATCGGGATGACGCTCGACCCAGTCTCTCGCCTCTTGAGCCAGGTTCGCGAGGCGGTTGGCGGTACAGGGAACCTCGACTCGGCCTTCGCACACGATCGCCGCTTGGCTCCCGAGCTGGGTCTTGTACCGGCTGTCACCCTTGCCCAAGTCGATGATCCCGATTCCCATCGAAGGCGCCAGCTCGGCCATCCGCAGCAGCAAGATCTGCCCCGGCGAATACTTCCCGAGCTCGACCTCATACGAAGGAAACCAATAGTGCCAGACTTTGCTGGAGCGCATGCCCATGTGCGCCGCAATCAGCCGGTCCCCGACTGAGAGCGTGGACAACAGCCCGGCGAACTCGTGTCCCTGGGTTTGCTGTAACCGCTGCAGCAGTTGGACCGGCCAGTCGAAAGAGAACAGATCCAAGATCCCGCTCTGCCGGTACTGCTGCGACTTCCACCGCATGCAAGTCCGCAGGGCCTCGACGTCGGTCACCTGAACGTCAAACCGGATCGGTCCGAGTTCGCGTTCGAGCTTGCGCTGCTTGCGAGCCAGTTGTTCGAAGAGCTTCGTGCCTTGCTCCCGGCGGGCAGCTTCGTAAGCTTCGAAACCCTGCGTCAGGTCGAGCCTCGGTGAGCTCTCACGGCGCCGGTGATAAGCTGCGAAGGCGCTCTGCTCCGCCAGCAGATGGTCGAACTCCCAGCGCACGAGCCCCACGCTTCGAAGCAGCCACTCGGGGTCGAGAGGCAGGTCCCCGGCCGCAATCACGGCCTGATAGTCCGAGACGACGCCGCCGACCGGGCGTCCCGACTTCCCCCAGCCACGCTGAAACGGGAAGAAGCCCACGACCTGCCCGGCGTCCTCGATGACTGCTACGAAAACGTCATCTCGAACCTCCGCAACGAGCGATGTGTACTCGTGGCAGAAATACGGACTGGCGAGGATCGGGTTACGCGACTGGAGATCACGCCAAGTTTCGCGAAGTGATTCGCTCAGCTCCGTTGCACGAATCAACTCGAGTTTCATGAGAGCTCGACCCGTTCCGGATACTGCAGAAGCGGCCCGCCAAGCCGCTGCCAGAGGGCTCCGTCGTCCCCTCGTCCCAGGGCACGCTTGAGCAGAGTCCGCAGCCCGAGCAGGGGAATCACCCCGAGCTCGGCAAGGGTAGCGGGGAGACGGCCGTGATGCTTGCTCAGGTAGTAGAACCGGCTCTTGTAGAAATGCTCGCTGACGCATCTCTCCGCCATCGCCGCACCCAGTTGCTGAGTGCTAGCCCCACACTCGTGCTCGGCGCGGGCCGCACCGACCGCCCAGAGCTCGAAGCCCTCGTTCATGATGTTTCGACATAGGTCGGTCTCTTCGAAGTAGAGAAAAAAACGCGGATCAAAGCCTCCCACCGCCCGAAAGACTTCGGAGCGAGCCAGCAATATCGCGCCACACAGCCAGTTGGTTTGAAATGGCTCGGCACCGGCTTCGATCTCACGCATGGCCGGATACGCGCGGAGCCCAAGCGCCTCCCGAATCAGTCCGCCGGGGGTCGGAAGCACTCCGGCGACCTGCATGGCCCCATCCGATTCCTGAATCGACGGCGCGCACATGCCCACTTTTGGCCGCGCTTCGATGAAGTCGACGAGGCTCTGTAGGGCCTCCTCGGGTAACGTCGCATCCGGGTTCAGAAACAAGACATAAGGGGTTTCAACATGCTCGAAACCCAGGTTGCAGCCACGCCCAAAACCCAGATTGCCTCCCGCATCGATGCATTTCACCCATGGAAACTGTTCGCGTACGTGCTCTGCGGTCCCGTCTTGGCCGTCGTTGTCGACGAGCAGGGCCCGAAGCAAGCCTGATTCGTGACTCGACCTGATCGACTCCAAAGCCGCTCCGATCGTGCGCCGTGATCGATAGCTCACGATGACGGCCGTCACCGTGGGCAAGCCCGGCTGCGTGGTCTCCGCAGTCGACGCGGGAGTCATGGCCATGCGGCGATCATAGCAGTCGACAATCGGCGATTCATCGTTTGTGTTTCTTCTCACAGCTCGACGTTTGAGCGGAGTCGATCTTTGCGAGCCGAACGACCGATATGCCAGACTGAGTTTGGATGCCGAAGCCGCCGCAGCCACTTCAGCTATCGCTCAAACGACGGTTCCTTGCCAAAGCCCAGCAGGCGCTCAGCGTGACGGCCGCCTGCGATTTCTACGTTCGCGCGTTCGATATCAGTGGCGCGGTCGTTCTGATGTATCACAGCGTCGCCCGAGCCGAACGAAGGCCCTTGCAAGACCCGCTGAACGCGATGCCGGAGGCAGTGTTCGCGTCACAGATGTCGTTGCTGGCGCGACAGCGGCAGGTGATCAGTCTGGACGCGCTGGCAGAGACATTGGCGGCCGGAGAGTCCCCGCCGACCGGCAGCGTCGTGATCACTTTCGATGACGGCTATCTGGATACCTACGAGGTCGCCGCACCGATCCTCTCTCGCTACGATCTGCCAGCGACCCTCTTCATCGCCACTGGATACGCCGAGCGCGGCGAGAGTGCGTGGATCGACGTGCTCTACAACGCATTCCGAACTCGGGCTCGGCAGCGTCTCGAGCTGCCCATCGCGACCTTTGATCTATCGAAGCCGGAGCAGCTCGACCAAGCCTACGCCGTGGCGGCAGGGAGCTTGATTCGAGCGGGCAAGACCGAGCGCGCAGCGTTGATGGCCTCGTTCCAAGAACAACTCGAGCCACAGGAGCAAGCTCCGCGGTTGACGATGCACTGGGGCGAGGTTCGAGAGATGCGCCGGCGTTACCCGAACATCGGCATCGGCTCTCACACGCGCGAGCACCTCGACATGTCGCGCCTGAGCGACGAAGAAGTGGTCGAGGAGCTCAGTGCCGCGCACCGCGACATCGAACGCGAGCTTGGCATCACGCCAGTGCACTTCGCGTTTCCATACGGGCGCGACAACGCCCGGGCACGCGCCTGGCTGAAGTCCAACGGCTACCGAACCGCGTCTCTCACCGAGCCGATGACGCTGGTCCAAAGCGACAGCGACCCGCTACGCCTGACGCGGCTCGAGGCCCCTCAGGACCCGACCCCGGAGCGCTTCGCCTACCACACCAGTGGGGCCCACCCGTCCTTGTCTCAGGCCCTGTTCCTCGGGCGCGCCTGAGCCGGCTCGCAATCTCGGAAGGCTCGGCGTCGGCGGCACGACCGACTTGCCGAATCGCCTGATTTGGCGGAGTCTAAATCAGATGAAAACCGCATCGGCCCGAGTCCTCACCGAGCACGACGAACACGTCTTTCACATCGTCCTGAATCGACCGGACAAGATGAACGCCTTTGATCTGCAGATGCTGCGGGAGCTTGCGGAAGCGGTCACGCACTACGAGCAGGACGAAACGCTGCGCTGCGCTCTCCTGTACGCCGAAGGCGAGCACTTCACCGCGGGTCTAGACCTCGCCGAGGTCGGCCCTGCGATCCGCAAGGGAGAGCTCCTCTTTCCGGAGGGTCTACTCGACCCACTCGGCTTGCACGGGCCGAAGCGCAAAAAGCCGTTGCTCATGGCCGTGCGGGGCTGGTGTCTCACCATCGGCATCGAGCTGCTCCTGGCCTCCGACATCCGCTTCGCCGCCGAGGGAACGCGGTTCGGACAAATCGAAATCAATCGCGGAATCTTTCCCTTCGGGGGAGCGACCTTGCGGCTTCCACAAGTGGCCGGCTGGGGAAACGCCATGCGCTGGCTGCTCACCGGCGACAAGTTCGACGCCGAGGAGGCGCTTCGGATCGGGCTCGTTCAGGAAATCGTCCCCGCTGAAAGGCTACGCGAACGCGCGCTCGAGGTCGCGCGCACCGTTGCTAAGCAGGCGCCGCTCGGCGTGCAGGCGACGCTGCGCAGCAGCCGGACCGCGGTGACCGAGGGCGAAGCCGCAGGGGCCGCGGAGCTCATGCCCATCGCGCGAGAGATCATGAAAACGGAAGACGCCGAGGAGGGGCTGCGCTCCTTCATCGAACGCCGCGAAGGCCAGTTCAAAGGCCGCTGAGCCCCGCTCTCAGCCGAGCAGCCGCACGTTGATGTCGACCGGGTCTCTGGGCTGTCGGGTTCGATTTGCCGGCACCTCCAGGTCCTCGTAGCCGATCGAGAGACCGCAAAGGATCCGCTCCTCGGCCGGGATGCCCAGGTGCTCGTGCGCAATGCCGGGATAGGACCGCAGCGCCGCCTGCGGGCAGCTGGCGACCCCTCGGGCCCACAGGGCCAGCATGAGCGTCTGCACGTACATTCCGACGTCGAGCGCCACCCCGAGGCCGAAGCTTTCGTCCATGCAGACGTAGGCTACGTGAGGCGCATCGAAGAACTCGAAGTTGCGCAGCTCCGCGGCGAAGCGCGCGGGCTTGTCGCCACGCGCGACGCCCATATGACCGTACAACTCTTTTGCGCACGCGATCTGACGGTCCCGGTAACCTGCAAAAAACGCATCAATTGGCGGGTCGGCCCCCTGCGGCAAGCCGGCCTTCGCCGCCTCGACGAGCCTCTCCCGCAACCCCCGGGCGACCTCGCCCGAGGCCAAATACACTCTCCAAGGCTGCACATTGCAGTTGCTCGGTGCGTGCTGCGCCAGCTCGAGGGCCTCCAAGAGAAGCGTCCTCGGGACGGGGCGGGCGAGAAAACCGCGCACAGACCGTCTCTGGCGGATGGTCTCATCCAGATCGAACATCGTAACTACCTCGTCGCGCGAGCCCCGGGCCTGGTCAGTCTCACTCGGACGTGTCGTCCTTCGGCTCAAAATATAGCGCCGCCGAATTCACGCAGAAACGCTCGCCGCTCGGTTCCGGACCGTCCGGAAAGACGTGGCCGAGGTGCCCGTCACACCGATCGCAGAGAATCTCGACTCGCCGCATGCCATGGGAGCGATCATCCCTGAGCTTCAGTCGCCCCCGCGCCAGCGGCGCCCAGAAACTCGGCCAGCCGCTGCCCGAGTGGTACTTGGTTTCCGAACTGAAGAGCTCCGCACGGCAGCCCGCGCACTGATAGCACCCCGACCGTGACTCCTCGTAGAGAATGCCCGTGAACGCGGTCTCCGTTCCACCTTCTCGAAGAATGCGATACTGCTCCGGCGTCAGTCTACGACGCCACTCTTCCTCGGAGAGATTCATGTCGTCATCCTCACTCATGAGCTCTTCTTTCCCGTCGCCACGGTCTTTTCAATGCGAATGGAGCAGTGCTGCCCAACCACTTTGCGAAGCGCCGGCTCGATGACACCTTCGCACACATACTCGGCGCCTGCTCCGAAAGCCGCCCGCCCCTTCACTGACACCACGATCTCCTCGTTGCTGCACTCGAGCAGCTCGATCGCGCTGGCGTCCTTGCGCAGGACGGGCCCCAGCACGCGCTCGATGACTTCCAGGACGGCCTCCTTCATCGACCGGAACATGCGGAATTGTGCTCGTTCTCGCAAGCTATCGGCTTGTCGTCTCGAGCAGGCTGTGCCCGAGCAAGCCGCAAGGGCGCTTGTCTTGGCCGGAGACGTTCCCGCGACATGATGCGCTTCTCGATCGCAGGAAGGTGCGGAATCAGCCAGCGCGCCCGCCCCGCGGCTCTCATCGCGGCATGCGGGTCCACGAGCCAGCTCGACGGCACCCTGGCCCCCAGGCGCTGCAGAACGGCCCCGACCGGGTGCTCTAGCCGAGGCTGTACCCGGACCATCTCCGCGATCACGGTCGCCCCCTTGCTGAGCAGCGGCCCAGCACCGTAGCGAGGCTGCCCGTTTCCTAAAAAATACAGGTTGGGAAGCTGGGGAGAGACGAGACCGCCCACGAGCTCCGGCACCTCCCCTTTCCAGCGAAGCACTTCCTCCGACAGAAACGGGAAGCGAACGTGAAAGCCGGTGGCTGCCACGACGATGTCGATCCGCTCCCGCGTGCCGTCGACGAACTCGACCTCTTTCTGGTCGAAGCGTGCCACGTCGGGGTGAGCTCGAATGCGCCCATGACGAAGCTGCTGTAGCAACTCGATGTTGAGCGTCGGATGCTTTTCGAAGATTCGATGGTCGGGGCGTTGCAGCCCGTACTTCCGGTAATCACCCACGGTCACCGCGAGCGCCGCCCGCAGAAACGAGCGCTGGACGCCCATTGGCATCCAGGGCGGGATGAGCTCCACCAGCGGCACGCCGAAGAACGTCTTGGGCATGAACCAGTAGCCGCGCCTCATGCTGATGTGCGCGGACCGGGCGACGCGGGATGCCTCCACCGCGATGTCGCACGCCGAATTACCTCCGCCGATGACCAGGACACGCTTGTCGCGCAGCGTTTCGGGGCATCGGTAATCCCTGGAGTGAATCAGCTCGCCGTCAAAGACGCCGGGATAACTCGGCATGCGCCGGTCC
Organism: uncultured delta proteobacterium; assembly: GCA_963746475.1. Classification (GTDB taxonomy): domain Bacteria; phylum Myxococcota_A; class Polyangia; order Polyangiales; family Houyiibacteriaceae; genus SG8-38. The sequence goes on along the minus strand of CAVVBB010000002.1, from coordinate 212,660 downwards.
CAGTGATGCCCGCTCGCCACGACCAGCCCGGCATAGTCACGGCCCTCCCCGCCATCGAACTCGACCCACCAGCGCCCGCCGGCACGCGGCGAGACCCGTCGCACCTGCCGGTTGAACTCGATGGACCGACGGAGATCGAAGTGTGCAGCATAACTTCTCAGGTACTCGAGCATCTGCGCCTGGCTCGGAAAGTCGGGCCAGTCTGCGGGCATCGGCCACTCGTCCAACTGCGTCGCCCGACGAGACGTGATGAGGTGAACGCTGTCGTAGACGCCGTGACGCCAGTTGCCTCCGAGGTCCGAGTCGGCTTCTACCTGCTCATAGGCGATCCCGTAGCGCGCGAAGGCCCCCGCCACGGCGAGCCCCGAAAAACCCGCACCGATGATGAGAATCTTGCCGCCGCGAACGCTCTGGTCCGACTTCACGCCCGGGCTTTAGGCAGCGGAACCTCTGCCGGCAAGCGCTCGGACCCCTCAGGCTCCCCGTCAACCGGGCTGTCCCAAGACGCGGAGCCCCGAGAGCGACCCGGGCCCGCCTCGCGCAAAAGAGCAGCCACGGCTCGAATTCGGGCCGTTCTCGGGTCTCCACGCATGATGAGCTTCTGCAGCGAGGGCAGCCGCTGAACGACCCAGCAGGAGACAAGCTTCTCGCTCCGGGCGACGAAGGAATGCTCCCACCAGGGCAAGGGGGCTCTCAGCCCCAAGCGCTGGAGCAGGGCCCCTGCAGGATAGTCCAGCCCGGCCTGCGTCCGGACGAGCTCGACGACCAGCCTGGCTCCTCGCTCGATGAGCTCCGAAGCCGGCTGCGCCTCGGGCGGCCGCAAGAAATAGATGTTCGCATAGCCGATCGGGACCAGGCCGGCCGCCATGTGCGACGAGCTCTCCTTGCTCCCCGTCACCTCCGGCGCGACGAAGCTACAGTCCGCCGTGGCAACGATCACCCCTGCGTAGAGCCGGCGCTCGCCGTCGCGGAGGGAGACCCACCACTGCCCGTTCGGTGCGGGGTCCACGCTGCGCAGGGCGGCGGGATCGAGCCGATCGACCTCGATGCCCTGCTCCGTCGACACGGCCAGCACTCTCTGCGCACAGGCATCTCGGCCCGCAATCAAGTGTCGGCCGCTGCAGTCATGGATGTCTCGAATCAAGGAAGAGCTCCTCAGCGAAGGATGAAATCCAGGCTCGAAATGCGCAACCGATGCACAGCTCACCGATCGGAGGGTCGAGTCTGCGGAATGCAAAACGGGACCGAGGTCGTTATACTGCCAGATGATGGCTACGACCGCTCGAACGCGGCTCCAGGTAGATGAACGCCGACACCAGCTGCTCGCGCTGGGGCTCGAGCTCTTCGCGCGTCAAACCTACGATGAGCTGTCCATCGACGATATCGCCAAGGAAGCCGACGTCTCCAAGGGCTTGCTCTACCACTACTTCCCCAGCAAGCGAGCCTTCTACGTCGCTGCCGTGCAGGAGGCTTCACGACAACTGCTAGAGGAGACTGACACCGGCCCGTCGAGCGAGGCGCTCGACCAACCGGACAGGAACGCCATCCGCGCGGGCCTCAGAGCATTTCTGGCGTACGTGCTCGAGCGGCGGGTCGCGTACACCTTTCTTCTGCGCGGTGGCGTGGGCACGGACCCCGAGGTCGGCGCAATCATCGAGGGCACACGGCAAGCGCTGATCAACCGAATGTTCTCCCGTCTTGCCAAGTTCGGCGTTCGGCGTGACGATCCGGTGACTAGGCTCAAACTGCGAGGATGGATCGGTCTCATCGAATCGGCGACTCTGGACTGGGTCGAATCCCAAGAGCTCGACATCGAGGCGTTTGCGGATCTGCTGGTCGAGATGACCATGATGATTGTGGCCTCGCTCGTCGCTGGACCCTGACGGCGATGCCCCGCATCGCGCTTCTTGCCGCGACGCTCATCGGCGCGCTGAGCATGGCCTGTGAGGAGAGCCAGCCCGGGACCCCGAACGCCGTCGAGGCCGAGAGCAGCGAGGGCGGCGAGCCGAGCCGACCGCAGGACGCGGCGAACATCGCAGGCCCAGAAGCGAATCTGGCGAACGGCGCGCTCGATTGGCAGCATCAGAGCTCGGTCTCGCTCCGAAACCCCAACGACGGCTCGCTCGAAGGAGGCGTCGCCCTGCCCGGCGAAGCTCCCGGGCTGCTGCTCAATCCGGCGCGGGACAGCCGCGCCCGGTACGGCACGGTGGAAGTCGTGCGGGCCCTGCTGCTGGCCGCCGCGCGCGTCGAGCAAGAGGCCGGAGGACTGGGAGTGACGATCCACGACCTCAGCTACGAACACGGCGGCCCGATCCCGCACCATGGCTCCCACCAGAGCGGGCGCGATGTGGACGTCCTGTTCTACCAGCTGGGACCTGACGCAGAACCGATCCGCAGCGTGGGGGCGTTCTTCAACCCCGCGGGAGAAGGCATCGACTTCCGTGACCTGGCCGACCCCGCCGACGACGTGCCGCTCAAGATCGACATTGCCCGCAACTGGCTCTTCGTTCGATCCCTGATCGAGCAGCCCGACTCGTCTCTACAGCGCATCTTCGTCGCCGAGCACATTCGCGCCCTGCTGCTCAAACACGCCGAATCCTCAGGGGAACCCGCCGCAGTCATCGATCGCTTCTCACAGATGAGCTGCCAGCCGAGCTATCCTCACGATGACCACTTTCACTTTCGCTTCTTCTGCGCGCCCGACGACATCCTCCTGGGCTGTCGGGATTCAGATCCCATCTATCCCTGGTGGCGCGAGCGTCTCGCACGAACCGGCGTGCAACCGAAGCCCTTGCTGCCCCGCCGGCCGACCGCCGTGGCCAAGGTCATCACCCATCAGGAGGCGCGGCGCGCGGCCGGCCCGCTCGACGAAGAAGTAGAACGCTGGCTGAACGCGCGCAGACGATGGCTCGAGCCGCCGCGGACGGCCCGGGCGTATTGCCGCTGACCGCAGAGCCCAGGGATCGGCTAAGGTACGGCATGCCCTCGTTTGATTGGATCGCTCAGCAGAGCGAGCTGGAAGCGCTCGTCGATACGCTCGTAAACACCGAGGCCTACGGACTCGACACGGAGTTCCACAGAGAGCGCACCTATCGTCCTGAGCTCGCGCTGGTGCAGATCGCCACCGAGGACCGGATCGCCCTGATCGACCCGCTTGCCGTCGACGTGCGCCCGCTGTCTCGAGCACTTGAGAGCGATGCTGTGTGCGTCATCCACGCCGCTTCACAGGACCTGGAAATTCTGCAGCTCGAATGTGGCCTCGTCCCGACCCGGCTATTCGACCCGCAAGTCGCGGCTTTGTTCTGTGGTCTGGGGACCAGCTCACTCGGAAAGCTCGTCCAGCATTTTCTCGGGGTGAACCTGGACAAGAGCAGTCAGCTCACGAACTGGAACCGGCGCCCTCTACCAGAGCGTGACCTGTGCTACGCAGCCGAGGACGTGGCCCATTTGCTACCGCTTCGGGAGGCCTGCACGCGAACGCTCGAGGGCCGCGGCCGCCTCATCTGGGCCGAAGAGGAAATCGAAAGACAGCGCTCGCGCGACCGCGGCACGGTAGAGCCAGGACAGATCTGGTGGAAGCTGCGCGGCAAGGCCAAGCTGAGCGGCCGTGCGCGGGGAGTGGCGCAGGAGCTCGCCGCATGGCGAGAACAGACGGCGGCAGAACGGAATCGCCCTACACGGGCGATCCTATCGGACATGGCGCTTCTGTCCTTGGCCCAGCGCCCACCGAAGGACAGGGCGCAGCTCCGAGGCGTTCGCGGCTTCGACGCGCAGCGTTTCAAGCTCACGGACGAGCTCTTGGAGGCAATTGCCCGGGGAAGTGCGCTCGCACCCGACGAGATTTGCTCGCCGCCGAAGGCACCCAGGCTCAACCATAGCGCAGATGGCGTCATCTCGCTGTGCTCCGCCTGGCTGTCACAGCGGGCTCAGGATGAGGGCATAGACACCAGCGTGCTCGGAACCCGGGATGACCTGACCGCGCTCGTCCTCGGGGAGCCCTCGCGTCTGTCGCAGGGCTGGCGCTGGGAGCTGGTCGGCCGCGAGCTGCAAGCCCTCCAACAAGGCCGGGCAGCCCTCATGGTCGAGGGCAGGGAGCTTCGCCTCGTTGATCGCAGTTGAGGAAGCGCGGTAGAGTGCCTCGGTGAGCAAGCGAAACGGCGCGCGCCTGTTGATCGTCCTGGCTTCGATCGTGGTGATCGGGGCGGGAATCAAGCTAGCCGCGCCGTTCCTGCTCCCTGTCCTCGTGGCGGCGTTCATCGCGGTCGTGACGGCCCCGATCGTGTTGTGGTTCTGTGACCGCGGCCTTCCGCGCCTGCTCGCGGTACTGGCGGGCCTGCTTCTCGACATCGCTGCGGCCGCCGTTCTCGCCGTCCCGCTCAGCGTCGCCATAGCGACGTTCACCGCCCGCCTTCCGCTGTACGCCGATCAGCTCGCCGATCGGATGCAGGAGGTCAGTCTCTGGCTCGTCGCGCACGACATCCGGCTGGGCAGCCTCTTCGACCTGTCCGAGCCGAGCTGGCTGGTGAACAAGGCGACGACCATGGCCCAATGGGCGGCCTCGCTGATCTCTCAGATGGTCCTCGTCTTGCTGATCGTCGCGTTCATGCTGTTCGAGGCCACAGGCATTCGCGAGAAGCTGTCACGGCTGGCCACCCAGGAACAAATCGCACGCATCTCTGCCGCCACCCACGAAATCAACGCATACCTCGTGGCCAAGACCTTGATGAGCCTGCTCACGGGCATGCTGGTCTTCCTCTGGTGCTGGTGGCAAGGACTCGATGTCCCATTGCTCTGGGGGCTTCTCGCCTATCTGCTGAACTACATCCCCAACATCGGACAGATCATCGCTGCCGTGCCTGCGCTGTTGCTCGGCCTCATTCAGCTAGGGCCTGGCCAAGCTCTGGTGCTGGCCGCCGGCTACGGCGGCATCAACCTGCTCCTCGGCGCAGTCGAGCCTCGCGTGATGGGCGGGGCCCTCCGGCTCTCGGCCTTGGTAGTGCTGGTGTCCATGGTCGCCTGGGGCTGGCTACTCGGACCCGTCGGCGCCCTGCTCTCGGCGCCCTTGACGATGGTGATCAAGCACACGCTTTACCATAACGAAGATCTGCGATGGATGGCGGAGCTGCTCGGCCCCACGCCTCGGCCTTCAGGCCGTCAAAGCATCGCGAAGCCGGCTGAGCTCTCCGACGACCCGGCTCAGTCGAGCTTGAGCGCCTCGGCGGCGCGAGCCGAAAACGAATCCAGGATGTCCTGAGCGGCACGACCGGGGGCTTCCTTACCCTGCCCAACCGCCGCCTCGCAGGAGGCGATGAGCGACCGCAGCTCGGCGTCCGAGCGCAAGGCCCGGCGGATACGATCCTGCACCAGGTCCCACATCCAACGCACCTGCTGTGCGCTTCGCTTGGCCTGAAGCGCACCACTGGCGTCGAGCTTGTCGTGATGCTCGACAATCTTGGCCCAGAGCTCGCTCAGGCCCGTCTTTTCGAGCGCGCTGCACGTCACGACCGGAGGATCCCAATCGTGCCCCGTTCCACGCATCAAACGCAGCGCGCTCTGATAGGAGCTCTGCGCACGCATGGCCCTCGCCCGGTTGTCCCCGTCGGCCTTGTTGATGGCCAGCATGTCGGCGACTTCGAGAATGCCGCGCTTGATGCCCTGCAGCTCGTCGCCTGCGCCTGCGATCAGCAGTACAAGAAAGAAGTCGACCATGCCTGCGACGATGGTTTCCGATTGGCCCACGCCCACGGTCTCCACGAGCACGACATCGAAGCCGGCGGCCTCGCAGAGCAGGATCGACTCGCGCGTCTTGCGCGCGACGCCGCCCAGAGTGCCGCTCGTGGGCGAGGGCCGAATGAACGCCGCAGGATCCCGAGCGAGCTCGGTCATGCGGGTCTTGTCGCCGAGGATGCTCCCACCGCTCACGGAGCTGGTCGGATCGACCGCTAGCACCGCCACCCGGTGGCTTTCGCCAGTCAGCATGGTCCCGAGCGCGTCGATGAATGTGCTCTTGCCAGCGCCGGGGACACCGCTGATGCCGACTCGCCAGGCCCGGCCCGTGTCGGGAAGCAGTGCTTGAATGAGCTGCTGCGCAAGTGCGGCGTCGCGCGAACGCTCACTCTCGATGAGCGTGATCGCGCGAGCGAGCGTGGCACGATCACCGCCACGAACGCCATCCACGTACTGCTGTAGGTCGAGCTGCTTCACGAAGCCCCTGACCCCCTCAGCTCAGCTGCGCTTCGAGGCGGTCCATGAGCTCGATCGCTGCGTCGGCGATGACGGTGCCCGGACCGAAAATCGCCGAGGCACCCGCTGCGCGAAGCGCATCGTAGTCCTCCGGCGGAATCACCCCGCCGACTACGACGAGGATGTCGTCCCGCCCAAGCTCGTGAAGGGCCTTCTTCAGCTCCGGCACCAACGTCAAGTGCCCGGCCGCCAGCGAGCTGGCCCCGACCACGTGCACATCGTTTTCGACGGCCTGCTTGGCGGTCTCCTCCGGGGTTTGGAACAGAGGCCCGATGTCCACGTCGAAGCCCAGATCGGCAAACGCGGTCGCGATCACCTTCTGGCCGCGGTCGTGGCCGTCCTGTCCCATTTTCGCCACCAGCACGCGAGGGCGCCGACCATGCGCTTCCAAGAAAGCGTCGCTACGCTCCCTCGCCTGGTCGACATTTTCCGCGTGACTCCCCACCTCGCTCCGATACACGCCTTCAATACTCCGAATTGTCGCCTGATAGCGACCCCAAACTTTCTCGAGGGCGTCGCTGATCTCACCCACGGTGGCCCGGTGCCGGGCCGCGTCGATGGCGAGCTCCAGGAGATTGCCCTCTCCCGACTTGGCGGACTTGCTCAGGGCCTCGAGCCTCGGGCGCAGCGCCGCCTCGTCTCGCTCGGCGCGCAGCTCTCGAAGCCTTGCGATCTGAGCCTCACGGACGGCCGTATTGTCGACCTTGAGAACCTCGATCGCTTCCTCCTCGTCCAGCCGATACTTGTTGATGCCGACGATCGTCTGCTGGTTCGAGTCGATCCTGGCCTGGGTTCGTGCCGCGGCTTCCTCGATGCGGAGCTTGGGAAGCCCCGCCTCGATCGCCTTCGTCATGCCGCCAAGCTCCTCGACCTCTCGAATGTGCGCCCAGGCGCGCTCCGCAAGCTCGTGAGTGAGGCGCTCCACGTAGTAGCTGCCGCCCCAGGGGTCGATGACCTTGGTCGTGCCACTCTCGAGCTGCAGATAGAGCTGCGTATTGCGGGCGATGCGAGCGCTGAAGTCGGTCGGCAGCGCAATCGCCTCGTCCAAAGAGTTCGTGTGAAGACTCTGGGTGTGCCCCTGGGTCGCGGCCATGGCCTCGATGCCGGTACGCACGACGTTGTTGTAGACGTCCTGCGCGGTCAGGCTCCAACCTGACGTCTGGCAGTGGGTCCGAAGGGCCAGGCTCTTTGGGTTTTTGGGATCAAACTGCTTGATGAGCTTTGACCAGAGCAGGCGTCCGGCGCGGAGCTTGGCGATCTCCATGAAGTAGTTCATGCCGACCGCCCAGAAGAAGCTGATGCGCGGTGCGAACTCGTCGATGCCGAGGCCCGCGTCGAGGCCCGTGCGGATGTACTCCAGGCCATCGGCCAGCGTGTATCCGAGCTCGAGATCCTGCGTCGCACCGGCTTCCTGCATGTGGTAGCCGCTCACGCTGATGCTGTTGAAGCGCGGCATGTGGCTGGCGGTGTACTTGAAGATGTCCGCGATGATCCGCATCGAGGGGCTGGGCGGATAGATATACGTGTTGCGGACCATGAACTCCTTGAGGATGTCGTTCTGGATGGTCCCGGCGAGTTGCTCAGGCTTGACGCCCTGCTCTTCGGCCGCGACGACGTACAGCGCCAGAACCGGCAGCACCGCGCCGTTCATCGTCATGGAGACGCTCATCTTATCGAGGGGAATCCCATCGAACAGAATGCGCATATCCTTGATGGAGTCGATCGCGACGCCCGCCATGCCGACGTCGCCCTGCACGCGCGGATGGTCGGAGTCGTAGCCACGGTGTGTGGCCAGGTCGAACGCGATCGACAGCCCCTTCTGACCGGCGGCCAGGTTGCGCCGATAGAACGCATTGCTCTGCTCGGCTGTCGAGAAGCCGGAATACTGTCGGACGGTCCAGGGACGGCGCACGTACATCGTCGTGTAAGGTCCCCTCAGGAAAGGCGGAAGACCGGGGGCCGTCTGCAGATGGCTCAGCCCCTGCAGGTCATCTTCCGTGTAGGTCGCCTTGACGTCGATACCTTCTGGAGTCGACCAACGCCGCTCCCCTGCCTTGCCGGCGAGGGCCTTCCAGTCCTGCAGCGTGGACGTGCGTTGCGCGCCGTCGTCGTCGAAGTCGAGCCGGCTGTAGTCGGGTAACTGAGTCATGGATTCACCCCCAATCCGTCGAGCGTGTGGCGCATCGTCTCGAGCACGTCGGCACCTTGAAACAAAAAGTCGGTGACGCCGGCTTCACGGAGCGCGGCTTCTTCCTTCTTCGGTCGTCCGGCGATCAGAATCACGGAGCAGCCCGCGTTCTTAAGAGCCTCGACGCTCGACTTCGACAGCGCCGCGTATTCCTCGTCGCTGCCACACAGCACCGCCAAGCTTCCGCCCGAGGCTCCGAAGGCCTCGGCGAGGGCCTCGGCCGTTTCGAAGCCATCGTTCGTGACGCTCGCGATCCCCGCAGCAGCAAGCAGGTTCGTCGCCCAGACGGAGCGAGCCTTGTGCGACGCTACCGGACCGAGGTTCGCCATGAAGGCACTCGGTCGGACACCTTCTTTTAGGGCGTGCCGGTCGCTGCGATCCCGCAACTGCTCCCAAGCCAAGGCAGGCCTCCACTTCGACATCGGCGGCACGTGGAAGTCCGGCTGACCGTGACGCAGCACGGAGACAAGACTGTAAAGGTCGCTGTCTTGGCGCATCGCTTCCACGCAGGCCGACATGAGCTCGCCAGGCTGCCTGGCCTCGTTGCGCGCCGCCGCCGCGACCCCGGCGAGCGCTTCGCGGTGCGCCAAGGGGTCGACCGAGCCGATCGAGCGCTTCAGTCCTGCCTCGACCTGGCTCAACGACACTGGCTCTCGCTCGACCCGCGTCTCGTCAAGCTTGGGAAACTCGCTCACACCCAGAATCGGCGCGTTTCGCGTCGCGACGCGCCGGCGCTCCGAGCCTGCGACGAGCTCGACCTCGTCCGCCAAGCGACCCGACTTGAGGGCGGAGAGGAAGCCCCCGCCGGCCTCGATGGCCCGGAACTGCTCCCAGGCAGCGCGCGCGAGCTCCTCGGTCAGCGACTCGATGAACCAGCTACCACCGGCCGGGTCGGCCACTTTGTCGAGATGGGACTCGTCGCGAAGCACGATCTGAGTGTTGCGCGCGACACGCCGCGCAAGCGCGTCGGCAGGCCCAATCACGGCATCGAAAGGAAGGGTGGTGACGCTCTGGGCACCGCCGAGCACCGCGGCAGCGCACTCGGCGGTAACCCGCAACATGTTCACCCAGGGATCACGCCGGGTCTTGCTGCGTTCCGAGGTGCGACAGTGCATCTCCATGGCCGCGGAAGCCGGCTCGCCGCCCGCCGCGCTCACCACCTTGGCCCAGAGCCATCGAGCGGCGCGCAACTTGGCGATCTCGGTGAAGAACTCACCCGAGCTCGCGAAGCGGAACAGAATCTTGTGCGCGGCATCGTCGACGCCGAGGCCGGCGGAGACCAGCTGACGCAGATACTCGACACCCGTGGCGATCGACCAGGCGAGCTCTTGAACCTCGCTGGCACCGCTCTCGTGGTAGACGTTGGCATCGACGCAAACGGTGCGCAGGCCCGCCGCGTGCTCATGGCTCCACGCGGCGAGGTCCCGCAGCTCGGCCAGTCGAGCGTCGAGCCCCCCTCGAAGCCCTCCCTCAGATGCAAGCTCGCCGATGGGGTCGAAACACAGGGCGCCGCGCAGCGCCTGGGCACCGTGATTTCGCTTCTCGGCGAGCGCAACCCAGCCAGCCGCGACCGCTAGTGTGTCGGAGCCCGCCTCGAGCTGGACGGAGATCTTCGACAGGTCGACGGACTCGAACAAAGTATCGAGGTCGGCGACGGTCAGCACCCGGCAACCGGTCGAGGGGCCGAGCTTCACCCAAAGCGCATCGACTCCGCGCCCGAGATCCCCCGCGATGAGCTTGGCGCAAACCTCCAGCCGCGGGTCGTCGTATTCCTGGCGCACGAGCCAACCGCCCGTCGGCGAGGTGCCCCGGCAGTACGGAAGACCGCCCGGCACGCCGGTCGGCCGCAGCTTGGACGTATCCTCGCCGGTATAGAGCGGCCGCAACGTGAGGCCGCCCGAGGTTCGCGACTGGAGGGCGTCCAGTGGCTTACCCTTGAGCTCGGCTTCGACTTTTTCGACCCACTGCGTCTTCGACACGGGGGAAAAAACGTTCAGTTTTTCATCGGGTTCAGGCACAGCGCGGCTTAGATAGACTAGACCCCTGGGGGCCGCAATCCGCGCGGCGTTCCGACTACGTGGACCCTTCCCAGAACGTCTCGACCGGGCCGACCCGGTCTTCCAAGTCGACGAACTCGTCGGCCAGGTTCACCAGGACGTAGCCCACGCCGTCGCTGCGACCGAGCCTGGTCTTGATGCCGGCCAAAGTGGGAGCCTTCACGCCCGCCGAGACCACCACCATGACCCTGTGCGCGAGCCTTGCCGCCCGACGCAGAACCGGACCACTGAGCGGTCCGTTCCAGGCGAGCGCGATCCCGGTAACTTCTTCACCGTACTCGGCATGGCTAGGCGGAATGGACGTCCGAATCGGCCGGCTCGGCTCGTCATCGTCCGAAAGCAAGCGCACGGCAGCGCGCATCACCGCCTTGGAAACGGGGACCTCGGCGTGGGCCTCGGCTGTCTTGTCGCCCACGACGGCCGGCCGAGTCAGCAGGAAGGCCTCTTCGGCCTCCGCCTCGGTGTCGCTCTGTTCCGCTTGCTCAGCACCGGACGCCTTCGAATGAATCAGCATGCGGATCGTCGCGCGCGACACGCGCGCCGAGACGGGGCTTGGCCGGCCCAAAGGTATCGGCACCTCGCCCTCTTCATCCAAGCGCTGCGCCGGGGACTCGTCGCTCGATCTCGCCACCGCGGGCAAGCCGACGATGGTCTTCTTGTGTGTAGAGGGAGCCTTCTTGCCGCGCCGTGCGCGCTTCGCGCGCTTGCCCCGCGCCCGCCCGTTCGCTTCTGGGGTCGCATCCTGCCCATCGGTCGAATCCGCCGCCCTCTCGGCCTGCTGCCCGGATTCGGGCGCGGGCGCATCCGGTTTCTGTGGATTCAAGGCGGGCATGCCGAACACGGTGGAGGAAGTCGGCGAGCGAGGTCGCGACCAAGAACTCGGCTGCGGCGTTGCGCCGGCTTGCTCCGCGGCCTCCAGGACATCGGACCGCGATGGGCTCGCCTTCGAAGTGAGATGTCGCATCCGCACCGGCACTGGCGTCGTGAGACCCGAGTCTGCGGGAGCGGCGAGCCGCCGATGCCGCCCCAGGCTCGAGACGCCTTCCTCCACATCGAGAATGGCAGCTGCCAGCCAAGGCGCCTGGGCCAGGCGCATCGCCAAGGTGCAAGCGATTTCCCGCTCCGTCTCCGTCGCCGGTACCACGAGAGTTCGTCCGAAACCGTAAATCCCGTGGTCCTCCATCTCGTCGATGAACTCGTCGAGCGCACGATCTCGCCGTGGCCAAACGCTCGTGCCCAGGACCGGCCCCTCTCCCCACCAGGCCAGCTCACGCGGCGTCTGGATGTCCAAGTGCCGCAGCTCGTACCCGATGATGACGAGAGCGGCGAGCAAGCTAAAGAACAGGGGCAGCAGGCACAGAAGCGCGATCGCGACGCCGGAGCGGTCGGCACTTTCGGGGAGCGAAGCCGCCGCCACCACACGGAAGCCACTTGAGGGCGAACGCGCCGCATCATTCAAGCGCGCGGCTCGCTGGCTGAGCTTGTCAACGCGGGTCTGCGCCAGCTCCAGTTTGCCGAGAAGCTCGCGCGCCTCGCCCTCGGCTGGAGTCAAGGCGTATGCCTCGGCCTTGATCTCCGCGGACAGGTCTCGCAGCGCCGCTTCTTTCTCCTCGGCCCCCGCTAGGGCCGCACGCGCGGTCGCGAGCTGCTTTTCGACCTCGGCCAACGCAGGGTTGGCCGCCAAGGTCCGTTCACCGGTCCCTGCGCCCGAGCTCTTGCGCTGCGCTTCGAGGCCCTTCACCCGCTCCTGAAGTGCCAAAACTTTGGGGTGCTGCGCGCTCAGGCTCGCGGTCGCAGCCGCGAGCTCGGACCTCGCTTGCAACAACGCCCGATCGAATGCCGAACCGGCAACCGCCGAAGCCACGATCTGTGCCGGGAGCCGGGCGCGGGCCTTTTCGAGCTCGGCAATTTCTGCTTTGCGCGCTTCCACCTCGACGGCCTGCTCGTCGGCTTTTTCACGAAGCTTGCTGACGCGGGCCAAGAGCTGCTCCTGCTCCTTGACCAGATTGGGTTTGCCGCTCTTCTTTTGAAAGGCTGCGTTCGCGTCCTGTGCCCGCGACCGCTGTTCCTGGGCGCGCTGCAACGAGGAAGTGGTTTCCTCGAAGGCCTTCGCAACGCGCTGAGCGTTGAAGTTGGTCTGTTGCTGGAGAAACAGATCGACGAGACCTTGAACCAGCTTCCTCGCATCCTGCGGGTCGTGCGCCCGGCCTTCGATAGTCATGGAGCGATCTTCGACGTGCGCGTTCACGAGGAGCCGCTCGCGGAGCTCCCGCAGCGAAACGTCCCAGCCCAGTCGGTCCCGCAGCTTGCGAAGCTGGTCGGAGGTCGCGGCCGACTCGATGAACGCACGGGGATCGACTTCCTTGTCGTTCGCATCCAGCACCGCAACCCCTTCGAAGAGCAGGCGTGCCGAGGACTCGTAGTCCTTCGGTAAGAGCCAGATGCCGATGGCGCCGAGTATGGCGCCGGCGAACGCCACTAGAAGGAGCCATTTCCCCTGGTCTAGGACGCAGCGAAGCAGACGCCGCGGCTCCACGGGTAACCCCGGGCGCTTCGGGGTTTCAGCTTCGGTGTCCAATCCTGGGATGTAATCGGAGTCGTCCAAACTCAACTCTCAAAGGATACACGCTCCAGGGGCAGAAGACCTGCAATCGGCACCATACCGACTCGGGTCGAAGTCGACATCGCTGCTGGGACTGCTAACGTCGCGCCGACCATGAATTCTCTTGGCGAGCGTCTCCTCGCACTTTGGGGCGTTGCCTGGGTGACCCTCTTGTTATCACAAGCGGTCTGGCGACTCACGCCGCTCGCCCTTGAACCTTGGACGCAGGACATGATGGGCCCCGCCCAGCAGGGCCTGTATGTATTTTGGTTGATAGCCAATGCCTACCTCGAAGGATACCGTGGGTTTCAGCTACGATTTTCGCCGCGCGTTGTGTCCCGAGCCATCTATGCGGCCAAGCACCCGCGGCCGCTTTGGGTGATTTTGGCCCTGCCTTTTTGCATGAGTCTCTTTCATTCCACGCGGAGACAAATGACCGTGAGCTGGGTCTTCATCATCGTCCTGGTCTTGCTGGTCACGGCGGTGCGCAGTCTGCCGCAGCCCTGGCGCGGCATCATCGACGGCGGTGTGGTCATCGGCCTTCTGTGGGGAATCGCCGTCATCTGGGCTCTGTTTTTTCGATATTTGCGGGGTGAAGATCTCCAGCCGCCGCAGGATTTACCCCCAAATGGGGTCGGTCACCAGCAGCCCGCCCTGGGATGAGCGGCTGTTTCGGCCCCAAACCAACCCTAAAGTACCGAAATTACTGCCTGAACGGGAAGTCAGTTCTGGCAACCGAGTTTTTTTCTAGGCAGACTGGCGATTAGGGGAGAACGAGGCACACTATGGGCTTCGACGAGATGGTACGGATTCGTAACGAGGGGAACAAAACCCGCGGCAGAGTTGTGCCCGGGCTCTGCGCGATCGCGGCGATGTCGCTGGTCTGGCTATCGGGGACATTTGCCCTCGCGGAGCGTCCCGCGGTGACCGACCCCATACTCCTCGAGGCCCTGCACGCCGAGAGCCACGTCGAGCCCAGCGACGAAGACCTCGAGCAAATCGCCCGGATGCCCCGCCACTCGATCGGAATCGACGCGGAGCCCGCGCAAAGCGTGTCGGTGGGCTACCCGAACCGCGGACTTCTACGCTACGGCGTACGCGTCAACGACGACAAGCGTATGGTCGTCAAAGAGGGTTCCAAACGGACCCGGCATGGAACGGCCGAGCTCGTGCGCATCATCGAACATGGGGCCGGGGAGGTCGCGGTCCGCTTCCCGGGGGCGCGGCTCACGGTCGGGGACCTGTCCCGCAAAAGCGGAGGCCGCTTCTACCCGCACAAGTCCCACCAGAGCGGCCGCGACGTCGATCTCGGGTTCTACATGCTCAGCCGGAGCAAGGAGCCGGTCGACGTTCACCGCTTCCTGAGCATGAACTCCAAGAACGTCGCTTTTGGGCAAGGCGAGATGTACCGCTTCGACTCGGCGCGAAACTGGGCGCTTATCGAAGCTTTATTGAGCCATCCGTCGGTCGACGTGCAGCACATCTTCGTCGTGAACTCGGTGAAGCGTTCGCTGCTACGTGAAGCGGTTCGCCAAAGTGCTCCACCCGAGACCATTCTCAAGGCGGAACGAGTGATTTCGCAGCCCCGCCGTGGTGCGCCACATCGAACGCACTTCCACGTGCGAGTGTTCTGCGCCGACGACGATCAGCCCGTGTGCAAAGATCGACCGCCGTTTTACGCCTGGCACGAAGAGCCGGGTCAGGCCCATGTGGCAAGTGTGATCAAACCCGACGAATCATGAGCTGGACGGGCCATTTCTGGACCCTTGGCCCCTTCGTCCGCTACAGCCTGATACCCCCGAAGGCACCCGCTTCCAGGCACTTCGAGACGGTCATCGAAGACCCCTCGGTGGGGAGCCTTCGCCTCAGCGGCCGGCTAACGCAGCAAGCGGTGCCGGCCCGGTCGACCATAGTGGTGATCGTGCATGGGCTCGGGGGCAGTGCGAGCAGCTACTACGGGATGCGAGCGGCCCGGGCAGCCGAACGAGCCGGCCTGGACAGCCTGCGCTTGAATCTGCGTGGCGCAGACAGGCGCGGCACGGATTACTACCACGCCGGACTCACCGCGGACTTGAAAGCGGCACTGGCGAGCGAGGCACTGCGCCGATACGACAACGTCGTGCTGATGTCCTTCTCCCTCGGCGGGAACATGACGCTGCGGTATTTGGCTGATCGGCCGGACCCCCGCGTGCGGGCCGCGACCACGATCTGCTCACCGATCGACCTAGCGGGCAGCGCTCACGCCATCGACGAGAGCCGTCGAGCGATCTATCGGCGTCACGTCCTGCGAGCGCTCAAAGACATCTACCGCGAGGTCGCCGCGACGCGCGAGGTTCCGCTGCCCGTCGAGGACGCGGAGCGCATCGACACCATGGAGGAGTGGGACGACGAGATCATAGCCCCGCGCCATGGTTTCGCCGACGCAGCCGACTACTGGGCCGAAGCGAGCGCCTGCAAGATTCTGCCGCAAATCTCGGTGCCCACCCTCTTCCTCGCGAGCACGCGTGACCCGATGGTTCTCATCGAAAACGTCCGACCGTGGCTCCCGAAGAGCGACGGCGCGGTGCGCTCGCTCATCATCGAAGGAGGCGGGCATGTGGGTTTTCCGGACAAGATGGACCTGGGCATGGGAACATCGGGTTTGGTCGAAGACCAGCTCATCCAATGGATGCTCGCACCGCGATGAGATTTGCCCTGTGTCTCATGGCCGCTTGCTGCGGTCTGCTTTCCTGCGCCCGGAGCACGGAACACGCCGTGGACGAGCCGGTCTGTCCGGCCGTCCAGAGGGTGTCACCGCCCCTCGCAAACGTGCTCCCCGAGCATGAGACCCTCGCCTACTGGCTGAACAGAGCCGAGACGCAGGGTCCGCTGGACGAGGTCCTGCTCGATGTCCGGCAAATTCGCCGACACAACGCCGCGACGGGCCAGCGCCCTGGTGCAACGCGCGTGGGTCAAACCGACCTGCTTGAGCCCGTCGACGAAGAGGAGCTGCTCGGGCAGGTTCAGGAGCGGATCGAATACATGCGGGCCAAAGTGCTCGATGGCGAGCTCGTGGATGAGCGCTCGAGCAAGCTCGGCGACGTGGACCTTCGAGCGTTTTCGGTGCCCGAGGCGCTGGCACTCGTGCCGCAGTGGCGCAGAGCGGAAGGCCTCGTCGCACTGCGCTGCGGACCCCGGGACGCCGGGCTCTACAAGCCCCCGGTCGACCCCGATTTCGACCGCAACCTGTGCAGCAGCGTGAGGCCCGGCGAGCTCCTGCAGCTACTTCAGCCGTGGCCGGACGGCATGTTCCTGGCCCGCACACCTTACGCGCTCGGCTGGGTCACCGAGCGCGGGCTATCGGCCGCGCTCAGTGACGCCGAAGCGCAGGCAGTCCTGCAAGCCGACGAGGCCAAGCCGCTGACGCGGCGCGCGGTCCTGCAAGCCGCATTCGAATACCTCGGAAAGCCCTACGGCTGGGGAGGCAAGGACGGGGGCTACGATTGCTCGCGATTCCTTCTCGACTTGTTCGGCGAGTTTGACCTCGAGCTGCCGCGCCACAGCGCTACCCAGGCGCTGGCGGGCACCTTCTCTATCGACGTCTCCGACGTGCAGGATCTGGACGAAAAGCGCTTGCTCATCGAAGCAGCCGCGAGACGGGGTGTCA
This sequence comes from uncultured delta proteobacterium, assembly GCA_963746475.1. Lineage (GTDB taxonomy): Bacteria > Myxococcota_A > Polyangia > Polyangiales > Houyiibacteriaceae > SG8-38. Next base: position 195,924 of record CAVVBB010000002.1, on the reverse strand, counting down.
CCCTGCTCCACTTTCCCGGGCACATCATGCTCTATCTGGGGACGACCGAGCAGGGCGTCCCCATGAGCCTACATGCCTTCTCGGAATATCTCTCTGCGTGTCCAAATGGACAGCATGAAACGGTGAACCGGGTGGACCTAGTCGCCGTGAGCGATCTGACACTCGGGCGCGGAAGCTCGAGGGGCAGCTTTCTCGAGCGGCTCAGCCGAATCACCGTCCTCGGCCACAGTCCAGGCCGGGAGCTCGTCGCGAACGCCGAGCTGCGGCTCCCGGCACCGGCGCAAGGTCCTCCCGAGCAATGCGCGGACTCCGAAGAAGTCGCGATTTTCACGTCCCCGCGTCGCCCCAGCGCTTCGCAGCGTCTGCGGGTCGTCGCGACGAGCGAGCTGGACCCGGAAAGCGGGACCTTGATCCTCTACGACGAAGAGGGACAGCCGCACGAGCCGGAAGTACACCGTCTGGACGGCCCACCCTTCGGGCAATGGGTCGAGCTCACGCAACCGCGGCCCGGCCTCTGGACGGCAGTCCTCGGCGAAGGCTCCGAGGTGCTCGCCTGTGAACGCTTCCGGGTTCGCGCGCAGCCAGGCACATCGATCGCACGGAAGTCGCCTGCGCCCGCCTGGGAGCCGACCTTGCGCTGGGAGCGCGACACCGAAAACCTCTACGCCGCGTTCATCGAGCAGCTGTTTCGGGAGCCCGACGGGGAGGACGTCACCTGGCGTAGCCTGCAAGAGCTCATCGCCGAGCCGGGCCGCAACCTGCTGTACGACTACCGCATACCGGGCGAAGATGCTCGGCTCGAGCTCGAGCCCGACTGCGCCGACCTGCCCTACTTTCTGCGCGCGTACTTCGCCTGGAAGCTGCGCCTTCCTTTCACTTATCGGTCGTGTACGCGGGGCAGCAAGGACTCGGCACCGCGCTGCGCCGTGGAGCCACAAGGCAACTTGATCGCGATCGAAGCCGATGACGACGTGGAAGCGTTTCAAAAGTTCCTGCGTCACGTCGCCGGCACCGTTCATTCCGCAAGCGCACGCACGCGTCCCCGTGACAGCCATACGGACTTCTACCCGCTACGTATGGACCCGGACGCCATTCGCCCTGGAACCGTGTTCGCCGATCCATACGGCCACCTGCTGGTCGTGGCGCGTTGGAAACCACAGGGGATCAGGGACTATGGCGTGCTCGTCGGAGCCGATGCGCAGCCCGACGGCACGGTGGGACGTCGGCGGTTCTGGCGAGGCTCATTCCTTTTCGTACCCCAGACCGAGCAAGCCGGAGCGGGCTTCAAGGGATGGCGCCCCGTGCAGTTTCGGCCGGCCGAAGAACGCCTGCGCCTGGCCAACAACCAGGAGCTCGAGAATGCTTCCGAGGACGTTGCCTGGTCGGACGAGCAATATCGCGGAACCGCGGACGACTTCTACTCCTCGATGGAGGCTCTGATCAATCCGCGCCCGCTCGACGCGGCGCGCATGCAACGCGCCCGGGTCGACGCCTTGGAGGAGTCCGTCTCGAGACGGCTGAGCTCGGTGCAGAACGGGGAAGACTACATGGCGGTGCATGGCCGCGAACCCATTCCCATGCCCAAAGGGCATCGTATCTTCGAAACGACGGGTCCCTGGGAAGACTTCTCGACCCCTTCGCGGGACATGCGACTGCTGATCAGCATCGACGCCGTGCTCTCCTTTCCGAACCAGGTGGCTTCGCAGCCCGAGCGCTTCGGCATCCGCGTGGACGACAAGGCGGTGGCCGTAGCCGGCCTGCAGCGCGCCCTGCGCGAAGAGCTAGCGCGCCGGCAATTCACCTACACGCGCTCGGACGGCAGCAGCTGGACACTCAGCCTGGCCGACTTGGTCGACCGTCAGCAAGCCCTGGAAACGGCGTACAACCCCAATGACTGCGCCGAGCGGCGCTGGGGGGCAGCCGAGGGCTCAGAGGAGCTCAGGCCCTGTGCGCGCCGCCCACCCGCCGAGCAGCGCCGGCGCATGGAGGACTACCGGTCCTGGTTCGCCGCGCGGACCCGCCCGCCACGCTGATCGGCAAAGGGCCGCCGCACCGCGGCTCGGCGCCGTTTGCGCAAACACCGTCTCAGTCGATGGGGACTCCTTGCGGCCCGTCGATGGGAATGCCGGTGGGGCCCGCGATTGGCGTCCCCTGGGGCCCATCGATCGGCTGGCCCCTCGGGCCCCCGATCGGCCTTCCGGACGGCGGGATCGTCGGCTTCTTGGGCTCCGGCTGCACCACGTCGCGCGCTGCCACCGGCTCGGCGGGCTTTTCCTCGACGACGAGGTCCACGGGCTCGACGTTCACCAGCAGAGTCGTCGAGACGCGTTCCGACTGCTGCGTGTCCAATGGCCGCAGCCGCACCGCGCCTGCGAGCCCTTCAATGCACTTCGCCGCGGCAGCAGAAATGCCCGCTCCACTCGCGGTCGGTTGGATGATCATCCCCGTCGGCCGGACGGTCGCCGTCAGGTAAAGCGAGAGGGTCGCCGGCTGCGAGGCCCTGAAGTCACTCAAGCAGCTCGTGGGGCTGCCAACAGCGAGCTTGAGCTCCTCGCTGAGATCACGCTCCGGCTTCTCCTCTTCGGGCTCGACCGTCCGCGTGGCAGCCTGTTCCTGAGGAAGCGGCACCTCGCCGAGGTTCTCTGCACCCTCTCCCCCGCCCTGTCCGGGCGGCTGCGAGGGCGGCGGTACCAGCTGCTGTTCGAGCGGAACGCCACGGACAGACTCGGATTTACTACGGCAGCCCACAACGAACATCGCGAGCAGCAACAAGAAACAGGCGAGGCGCATACGAGGAGTCTAACCCCTCCGGGGCCCATCTCAAGATTGCGTCGAGCGTCCAATCGAATCCATCGACTGGCGACCCCTCCGCAGTGGGTCCCCCGCGCCACGCCCGCAGCGGCCGTGGGTCCTGCATCGCTAGCGAATCAGTAGCGCCAGGCTACGCCGAGGGTGCCCGTCCAATACTGGTCGAGGGCACCACCGGCGACGTATGGCGGATTGGGAGGCACGGGATTCAAGTCGAACCAGTAGCGGCGGTATTCGCCGCCTAGACGGATCTCGAAGCCCTTGGGCAGGAGAAAGCCGAAGACGAGGTTGGCATCCATGCCGGCAGCGTTAGCCTCCGGAAACCAGACTGCGGTTTCGATACCGCCCGCATCGAATACCCAGCGGTAGGCGATACTGGCCATGATGGCCAGCATGGAAGCCGCCTTGACGCGGAAGCCCCCCGCGAAGCGCGCATAGCGATACTTCACGCTCGGGAACTGCGGCGTGTTTTCGAGATCAGGCTGGGGCGGACCGGCCAGGCCAATCTCGAATGAATGGACCCCATAGCCAGCGCTCAGGAAGGGCTTCCAGCGCTTCACCGGGTACCGCCAGCGCGCAGCGATGTCGAACTCCTGGGACGAGGTCGGAAACTTTAGGTCATCCCGCACCGAGTCGAAGTCGAAGAGTCGCTTGTACTCGAAATCGATGCCGAACTGCGCGCCTACGCCGCTGGTGAAGTGCGCCCCGGGATACCATTGCAGCTTGGTCCCGATTCCGGGTCCGATCTTGAGCTGGTATCCGCGGAGGTCATCGCGTAGATCGTCCTGGTATTCGAAGCTTCGATGCTCCAAGCGAAAGTCGAGCTCGACGTCGATCGCCGCGGGCCGCGTGCGGCGCGCCTTTCGCTCGTCTGCCGCAGAGACTCTCTGCACGCTGGACGGCTGTTGTCGCCAGCGCATCTGGCGCCGTCGCTCGGGGAGAGACCTCGACGGTCGCACCGACAGGCTTTAGCTTTCGGACGTCTCGCTTGAAGTCCGGATAGACTTCCTCTCGAACGACGCGGCTGAGCCCGCCCGACGTGTCCGCGTCGTAGAAGTGCTGGTCGATGACTTTCGCGCTCTGACCGTCGATCAGTCGAATGTAAGCGGACCACAAGCCGTCCTCGTAAGACACCTCGCCCTCGACGATGCCGACGACGCCTAGCTCGGTGGCTGGAGCCACGTGACCCTCATCGCTCGACAGGTCCGCGCCCATGCTCTTGGCCTTGTCGGAGAATTCCTTCGTCGGCGTGAGCTTGACTCCATCTGCCTGAAGCGCCCGCACGACGGACGTTCGCACCCGGCTGGCGTTCTTTCCGGTGAAAGGCCGAACGACCAGCGTGGCGGGCAGCGGCTCGCTCGGCTCCGCGCGGACCTCGACCGCTGTGGTCGGGGTCGATGTGGTCGCCGCCGCCGTCGCATCGGGCGCCGGCACAGTGTCCTCCTCCGCGGCGGGAGCGGAAACGAGCGGAAGGAGGCCGCTCTTCAGAAGCTGATCGGCGATTCGGTTCGCGACTTTGTTCGAGCTCGACGAGCTCGTCCGGAACTTCTTGACGCGCTTCGCCTCCGCGTTGCGGACCTCGACGTCGGCGATCCACTTCTCCCCGCTCTTGCGAATGCGGGCGGACACCAGCAGGCTCGCGTCGAGCTTGCGGGCACGAGGCGCCCAGCCGTTGGTCTTCTTGGCGACGGCGCTCACCTCCTTGAGCGGAATGAGATCGACATCATTGGCGCGCAAGCGGTTCTGTACGCGCTGCCGGACTTGCCCCGCCTGAGTGCCCTGAAAGGGAAGCAGACCGACCCGACCCCCGTCCTCAGCGGACGCGCGAGCGGAGAGACAGCACAGCGAAGTCAGCGCAATGAGTGCGGCGAGACTAGTTTGCTTCACTGAAGGCTCCCCTCGGCAGCGATCCAGTCCTCGATACAGGCGACCTCACGCGGATCCAGAGCCGCGCTGAAGGGCATGCGTGCACCGCAGATCCCAGGACTGCCGTCTACCTTGTCGACCAGATAACTGAGATCGGGATCCCCAGCGACCGCCAGCACTCGGTCCGTACAGCCCGCGCCCGTGGCGCTTACCCCAAACAAGCGATCGGCCACGTTCGGAGAGACTAGGTCGAGATTCTGTGCGGGCTGGTCGGCGTCATGGCAGTTGCCTCCGCCGCAGCTATTCTGGAAGATCTCTTCGACGGTCGCCCCGGTGCACTGCGCCTGTTCGTTGAAATCCTCGGGATTCGACAGCGTGCCCGGACAGCCCAGCAGCATCGAGCTCAGTCCAACGCCGGCGAGCGTCCGTGCGAGACGAACGCCCGTTGCATGACCCCACTGTAGTTTCATCGCGAAAGTCTAGTCAGCGAAGTCCGATTTCGTCGAGTTGTTCAACTTGCTTTTGTGTAAACCGTTGTATCAGTTCCGATGCGCATGCAATTCGAAGACCTCCGCAACGTCTGGAGACTCGAGCGTCGGCACGACCCAGTCGGCTCCCGCTCCCTTCAGTGAGGTCGCGTCGTACCTGCTCGTACAGACGGCCAAGCACTCGGCGCCGATCGCTCGCGCAGCATTCACATCGTGCGGTGTGTCTCCGATGACGATCACCCGACACTGCTCGAACGAAAGACCGACTTTGCGCAGCCCTCGCCGAAGGCCGGCACGGATCAACTCGGGCCGCTCCTGGTGGTCAGACCCGAAGCCCCCAAAAGAAAAGAAGTGGTGCAGGTCACCGCGCTCGAGCTTGGCCCGTGCAGCCGCTTCCGTGTTCCCAGTCCCGAGTCCTAGCGCAATCTCGGATCGCGCAGTGAGCATGGACAGCAGCTCGCGGACGCCGGGCAACACGCGGAACGCCTCTGCGCGTCGAAGCTCGCCGGGCAGATGTTGGACGTAGCGCTCGAGAACACGGTCGACGAGCTCTCTGGCGTGCGGTGCGCCGTGCTTGCGCAAGGCCGCACTGACGATCCAGGGGTCAGTGCGGCCGGCGAACTCGACACCGCTCAGGTCCACCGAAGGGGCGCCGAGCAGCTCCCGCAGGGCGGCCTCGACGGCACGGCGCCCCGCTCCGTCGGCGTGCAGCAAGGTCCCATCGATGTCGAATAGCGCGATCGTGGGTCGCATAGCCGCGACTCTAGCAGTCTGAGCGTTTCGTACTAGGCTTGCGCGATGTCCTCGGACGATCGGCATTTGATCTGGCCTTTCGTGCGGCACGAGGAAGAGACGGACTTCCGCATCTTCGTCGCGCGCACCAAGATCGCCACGCACCCGACCTCCCGCAAAGAGCATCGGTTCACAGTGCTGGACGGGGCGGACTGGGCCAACGTGATTGCCCTGACCGACAACGAAGACGTCGTACTGATCCGCCAGTATCGTCATGGCACAGACGCGGTCACCCTCGAGATCCCCGGCGGCGCCGTGGACCCGGGGGAGAGCCATCGCACAGCAGCTGAGCGAGAGCTGCTCGAAGAAACGGGCTACCAGGCCAGCCGTTGGTCGAGGCTCGGAGCCGTACGCCCAAACCCGGCGCTCCAGGTCAACCTTTGCTCGACCTGGCTGGCGGAGGGCGCATGGCAGGTCGCCGAGCCAAGGCTCGATGAGGGCGAGGCCATCGAAGTCAAAACGGTGCCCCTCGAGCGGGTCAGACCGCTCATCGCGAGTGGTGAAATCGACCACGCGCTCGTCGTGGCCGCCTTCTACTATCTCTTCGAATCACAACGCACGCCGGAAACACGTTGACCGATGGATCCAAGCCTTCTCGCCAAACTGCCCCTTTGGTTCGCCGCATTTCTGTTGTCGCTGACCTGCCATGAGGCCGCGCACGCGCTGATCGGAAAGCTCGGTGGGGACGATACCGCCGCCTCCCAAGTCACGCTCGACCCGCTCCCGCACATGCGGCGTGAGCCCTTCGGAACCATCCTCGTTCCCATCGCCTCCTTCTTGCTTCAGGGCGGCGGGTGGATGATCGGATGGGCGAGCGCGCCTTACGACCCCGCCTGGGCGGATCGCTTCCCAAAGCGCGCGGCGCTCATGGCTGCCGCTGGGCCCCTGGCCAACTTCCTGCTGGTCATCCTCGCGGCCGTGGGGATTCGCGTCGGCATGTCCATGGGCTACTTCCAAGCCCCGCTCGGCAGCCTGAGCTTAGAGACCCTGGCGGTCGCCCCGGCAGGGGTGGCCAAGGGTTTGTCGCTGTTTCTCAGTGTGCTCTTTTCGGTGAACTTGATTCTCGGTTGCTTCAACCTCATCCCGCTTCCGCCGCTCGACGGCTACGCCATCGTCCCCCTCTTCCTCAGCGATCGTTTGCGCCACAAGTGGTTCGGTTTCTTCGCGGGTGGCGGAGCCCTGATGGGCTTGTTCATCGCATGGATCGTCTTCGATCGCTTGATGCCACCCGTCTTCCGAGCCGCCATTGGTCTGCTTTACTCCGGACTTGGAGCTTAGATGTCGAGAACGCCCAAATCCCTGCGTCCCAGATTTCCTTTTTCCGCCGTCAACGCTCTACTGAATCCGGTCTCGAACCAGCTCGTCCCCTTCTCGGCCGAAGGTGTCATGAAGTGGGCGGAACGGACGACTGGCCTCGAGGACTGGGGCGCGCCTGGCTTCGTCGAGCGGCTCGAGTCGGCCCTGCGGGGCCTCGCCGAAGCGGACTTGAACTCGGTGGGGCGCTTCGGCTGTCGTTATGCGCTGCACTGGTGCGCGAGCAATCGCCTACGCATCGTGGACGTATTGAAGCGACGGCCCGAGATCTCCGAAATTGCCATCGAAAAGCCGCTCATCATCACGGGCTTCTACCGAACGGGCACCACCTTCCTGCACAGCGTTCTCGCTGCAGACCCGGCCAATCGCGTGGGACGTGCCTGGGAGCTGGCCTTTCCTGTCGGCCGCGAGCACGACCCGCTCGGCGACGTCGGCTGGCGAAAGCGCCGGGCCGGCTTGGTGTTCGGACTCGACCAGGCCGTCATTCCGGACCAGTCGGTGGCCCATCACATCACTCCCGACTCCTACGAGGAATGTCACTTCCTGTTACAGAACGACATGGCGTCGATCACGTTTCAGGCGGCATTGGGCGCCTGGTCCTACGGTACCGAAATGCTCGAGTGGGACATGCGGGACCCATACGCGTTCCACAAGAGTCAGTTGCAGATCCTGAGTGCGCAACGGGCCGGTGAACGCTGGGCGCTGAAGTGCCCTTGGCACCTTTGGAACTTGGAGGCCGTGCTGGCGGTCTACCCCGACGCACGGATCATCCACACGCACCGAGACGTCAGCCGCGCCCTGGGCTCCCAGTGCAGTCTGTGCGCTCGAATGAACTCGAAGCTGCAGCGCAGCGTCGATCTGCACGATATTGGCGACTATTGGCTCGAATACTCGCGGACCGGGCTCGAACGTGGCCTGGCGGTACGCGACGGGCTCCCGGCCTCGCAGGTGTACGATGTGCGTCTCAAGGACCTCATGGCGCACCCCATCGACATTCTACGGAACATGTACGCGCACTTCGAGCTGCCCTTCGAGGACTCCCTGGCCGATCTCTTTTTGCAACGAATCGCCGAGCAACCCACGGGGCATCAGGGCGAACACGACTACGAGCTCAGCGAGTTCGGCCTCAGCAGGGAGCGTATTCGCGCCACTTTTTCGGACTACTGCGAACGTTTTGGGGTCTAAAAAGCGACCGACAGCGCTCTCGTTTTGGGGGTGAGGCCCGCGGAGCAGTAAGCTGAGGGGACATGATGATCCGTCGATTGCAGTCTGCTCTGCTGGCCCTATCGCTGCTGCTCGCACCGGCCGCATCTTTCGCTGATGAGGCTTCCGCGCACTACCGCCTCGCCAAGTCCCTGCGTGCACAGGGAAAGTACGAAGAGGCACTCGCCGAGATCAACCTCGCCGTGAAAGCGCGCCCCGATTACGCCGCGGGCTACTTCACCCGCGGCACCATCCTGCGCCGTCTACGAAGGCCGGACGAGGCCGTCGAATCATTCAAAAAGGCCATCGAGCTCCAGCCGAGTGACCCACGGGCGTACGCCTCCGCCGGAGCGACCCTGGTCCGGGCAAAGCGCCCCAAGGAGGCCATCCGCTACCTCATCAAAGCCACGGAGCTCGACCCCACAGACACTGCCAACTGGCTCAACCTCGGCGTGGCCTACCGCAAAGCCGGACACGACTCGAAGGCCATCGAAACCTATCGAAGCGGCCTGCAGCGGGCCCCAGAAAACGTGCAACTGCTGAGCAATCTGGCCGTTGCTCTTCGGAAAGAGCGCAAATACGACGAGGCCATCCAGATCCTAGAGGAAGCCCACAAGGCCAACCCGCGCAACGTCGAAACGGCCCGTAACCTGGCGGTCGCCTATCGCGGCGCCAAGCGCTACGAGCAAGCCGTTCCGGCCTACGTCAAGGCATACGAGCTACAGCCGACGCAGGCCGAGCTGCTCTTCGACCTGGCACTTTGCTACGAGCAGCTCGGCAACAAGCCCATGGCCGTGAGCACTTACGAGCGATACATCACTGCGATGCAGACTCGGGACCCGGCCGCCGCCGAGCGAGCTCGACAGACGCTCGCCCGCCTCAGCAAATGAGAGCGGCTTGGCCGCCCTGGCTGAGCTCGAAACCCGCGGCCCATCTCAGGGGACGGCCCCACAAAGCACCGTCGGCGTCCAGCGCTAGTCGCAAAGGACGGCGCGCGCGGCGTTGTGCCCTGCAGCGCCGATGATGGAACCGGCCGGATGGCAGGCCGCACTGCAGGCGTAGAGCCCCGGCACCGGTAAGCGGTACGGCAGCCGATCGGCAAAGCCGAAGCTGTTGTCGACGTGATGAATATGACCTTCGCTGATCCCGAAATGCGACTCGATCTTCGGCGGGGTCAGCGCGAACGTATCGACGACCCGATCACTCGTTCCCGGTGCGAAGCGGTCGCAGATTTGCAGCAAGTGCCTGACATACGCGGCCTCATGCTGCTCCCAATCGCCCTCGGCGAGCTCAGCGGGCACCCACTGCACGAACAGGGCCGAGCTGTGTCGACCCTTCGCGTCTTGCAGTGATGGATCGGGCTCACTGTGGATGTACCATTCGATCGCGGGGAAGTCGGGAAGCACTCCTGATTGGCTCTGCGCAAAGGCACGGCCTAGCTCCGTCAAGGTATCGTCCTGCGGCAGAAGATGAATCGTCGCGCCATGCTGGCCGCGCATGGACGGCAGACAGGGAAAGTGCGGCAGCGCGTCGAGGCAGAGGTTGAGCTTCAGGCTCGTGCCCGGTTTTCGATAGCCCTCGACCCGTTGCTTCAAGGGACCGGGACAGCCGTCGCCGAGCAACGACAGCATCCTGAATGGGTCCGCGTTCACGACGACGCGGGAGGCGCGAATGAGCTCGCCGCACCCGGTCACGACCCCCGCAACCGCGCCTGCCTCGAGCTCCAGCTGGGTCACTGGCGTCTCAAGCTCAATCGATGCCCCCGCTTCCCGGGCAGCCGCAGCGAGCGCGGAGCTCACCGTTCCCATTCCGCCGCGGACCAGCATCCAGGTACCCGCGCTGCCAGGCAGACGGCACATGTTGTGAACCAGGAAGTTCATGCCGCTTCCAGGGCTGCCCCAGTCTCCGCACAGGCCCGTGAAGCCGTCCGTCACGGCAAACATCGCCATGAGGAGCTCGCTCTCGAATCCGAATCGCTCCAAATAGGCGCCGACCGAGCCTCGACAGAGCTTGACGAAGATCTCTCGAAGTCCAGGCCGGACGTAGCGCGCTGCCGTCTCCTCGATCGACAGTGGCTCGCGCAGCCAGCTAGGCGCAACATCCTCGCGCAGCGCTTCGAGCTCGATCTGTAGGGCGCGATAGGCCAGCCAGTCGCGCTCCGAAAAGAACTCAGAGAGCTGGCGCTCCGTGTCCCTCGGGTCGGAGCCGAGCAGCAGGTAGCGCTCGCCCGTCGTGGGAAGAAAGTAATGCGGGTCCCGACGAATTAGGGGCAAGTCCAGCCCGAGATGCTCGAGCAGCTCGGGTGGCATCAATCCGAGAAGATACGCGCCGGTGGACTGCCCCACGTCCGGCGCCTTCGAAAAAGGATACTCAGTGCGACACGCTCCTCCGACGACGTCGGCCGCCTCCAGAACGAGCACCTCGAGTCCCTCCCGAGCGAGCAGGGTCGCGGCCACGAGCCCATTGTGGCCAGCCCCGACCACGACGACGTCTGCACGCCTAGTCATCATCCTAGGGAATGAAGAAGGAGAGGCCCCCTTCGGGAACCCAGGCGTGGTCCGGCGCGCTGCCCGTCATCCCGAAGTAACGGATCCAACGGGCCCGAACATCGAACGACATCCACTTGAGAAATGCATATCCGACCATGCCATAAGCCGAAATGTTCCAGGCGCCTTCGCGTCCCTGAAGGTTCGAGCCGACCGGCACTTTCAGATAGCCCGTGTTGAACCCGCCGCCGAGCCGCACGCTCCTGATGTCCCCTCGAAGCGCGATGGCCAAGCCGCCGCCCACGCTGGGATCGTCCAAAGGGAAACCCTCTCCGAGGAACTGCATGTACCCGCCGAGATGGAGAATCCCAATCGCCCGAAAGGTAGCGTCGACCCAAATCGAAGGCTGCCACTTGCGGTCGCCGCTCACCTTGGAGACGCTGCCACCGTAGAGCCCGGAGATAGAAGCCATGTCTGCGGAAGCCGAGCTGGCCGCCCCCCCCAGAGCAAAACCCAAAAGCAAGAAAAGAGCGCCCCGTTTCACCAAGGCACTCTTATCATAGGCACGTTCGCGGATCGTAAAAGCTGCGAACGCCTGCTCTGTCAGACCCTCAGTTGCAGGTCGCGTCGATGATACCGGCGCCAACTTGGTAGTTCTTCAGGAACTCCCGCCGCCCGCTCTTCATCTGCTCGACCCAGGCACGATACTCGTCTGACCGGCCCGTGCTGTCGAAGTATCGGCGAGGCTCCAGAATTTCGGCCGGCACCTTTTCGAGGAGCTGCGCGTTCTCCGGAGCGTCCACATCGACAATCTCGTAGCCGAAGTCTGGATCACGCTTCCACTTGACGCCGTCGGTGAGCAAGGCCTCGAGCATCGCGCTCGAATGACGGATCTTGATCTTGAGCGCCCGGTCGGACTTGACGTCGTTGGCGTCGCCACCGACATAGCCGGTGTTCATCAACCACATGCTGACTTCGGGCATGGTCGCAGCAAGCTCGGCGAAGCGTTTGGCTTGGAGGCCGTGCTTTCCGGGAAAGAAAGGCTGGGTGAATGGCGAACGTGTCTTGCCACGCTCCTTGCCCGCCGCGCTGGTCTTCGAGGTCTCGCCGAGCATGAAGTAGCCCGCGGCCTGCTCGGGCGAGGTGAAGCGCAGAATCCCAGGCATCGCCGCGTCGCGACCCTCGTCGCGGTTAAGGATACCCATCGACTTCACCGACGGGATGTTGTGCAAGTCCGCAGCGCCCGGGATGGAGCTCATAGGGACGATCGAGCGTCCGTTCTGGGTCCACTTGACGAAGTCCCAGCCGTCCGCCGGAACCCCGAGCTGGTCCACGACGTCCTCGGCCTTCACTGCACCAGAGATGTACTTGTCGACGTTGCCCTGGTCGGCGCCGGTCTGAATCAAGATGTCGCGAAGTCGCTTGACGTCTGCAACGCTGAGGATCCCCTTGCTGAAGTCGAAGGAGCCATCCTCTTCGACGAAGGCGTTCTCAAGCCAAGCGTCCGCGCTGATCGTGGCCTCGTAAATGACAGGCTCCGTCTCGAGCGAGAGCCCGTCGATCTTCGCGAAACAACCGTTTTCAGTGACGGACAGATTGCCGTGCGGCCATAGCGACACCATGTCGTCCTGAATCGGCTCGGTGACCTCACCCTGCTTGGAGAAGGTCGTCGTGGTCTTGCCGGTGCCGGACAGACCCATGACGGTCATGGTGATCGATTCGCCGTCTTGACGCGACACTGCCTTGGCCCCGGCGTGCAACACCAGCCCACCCTTCTCGTACACGTAGTAGTTGAGCATGCGAAGCACGCCCTTCTTCGACTCCCCAAAGTAGTCGGGCCCCATCACGTACGTCGTCCAGTTCTCCATGTCGACGATGATCGCTTGGCGCCCGGGCATGTCTTCGAGCATCAGATCGGGCGTGTAGATCAGACGGAACGTCGGCTTGAAGGGCTTGACGAGCTGGGCCTCGTTCTCGACATCGGAGCGGGGGAACGCCAGGATCTGCTGCATGCCGGCGATGTTCGCTCCTTCGGGCGTGTACAGCCAGGTCGCGCCGAGCGCGTGCTGACCGAGGCCCACGTAACCGTCGATCGCGATGAGCTTCCCGGCGTCCTTGATGTACTGCTTCTGTCGCTCGATCAGCTCCGCAGCCTTCTCCGGCGCGATGGTCTGAGCGCTCCAGCGGGGCTCGGTGTCGATGATGTACGTGAACTGAGCCATTCGCGACTTGTTGCGCGACACCTTGTTGATGCTCCCGACCTTGGTCTTCTGCACCGACGGCGTGTTCGCTAGCGCGAGCTCGCGAAGCTGTGCCTGCGAGGGGTTGTCGATGTAATCCACATCGAACGGGCGGGGTTCTTGATAGGTGGGCATAACCTCTTGCTCTCTGTGCTCCCTAGCCCTGGCCCCACCCAGATGCTTTCCGGGGGCCGGCTAGAGGGGGGATATGACACTTTTGCTTTGCGTGTCCAGGCCCGGCGGGGCTTGCCGAGCAGGCGGCAACCACTAAGCTCAGCGGATGGCCGCCGAGCGGGAAAAATGGGGACATACGGCACACTCGGCGGCTGCCCAGTGGGACGATTGGCGCTGGCAGGCGAAGCATGCCGTCACCGATCTCGCCGCGCTCGAACGGTCCCTCTCCCTGACCGAATCCGAACGCCTCGGCACGAGCCGGGCGGTCCAGTCCGGCCTCCCCCTTTCGATTACCCCCTACTACCTGTCACTCTGCGACCCGGTCGACCCGAAGTGCCCGATTCGACTCCAGTGCGTCCCCAGGAGCGAGGAGGCTCGCTTGGTCCCCGGCGACTTGCGCGACCCTCTGGGTGAAGAGGCTCACGAGGTCGCGCCACATCTGGTTCGCCGCTACCCGGACCGGGTCTTGCTCATTAGTACAGATCGCTGCGGGGTGTACTGCCGGTTTTGCACCCGCTCCAGGCTCGTGGGCGACGGAGGCGGCGCCCGCTCCATGCGGGTCCTCGAGCCCGCCTTTCGCTGGATCGAGTCTCATCCCGAGGTTCACGACGTCATCCTTTCCGGCGGCGACCCCATGCTCATGTCGACGGATCGCATTGCAGGCCTTCTCGAGCGGCTGGCCCGCATCGAGCACGTGGACTACGTCCGGCTTGCCACGCGGGCGCCGGTCACTCTGCCCCAGCGCGTCACCGAAGAGCTCTGCACCGCCATCCGGACAAGCCATCCGAGCGCCTGGATCATGACCCACTTCAATCACCCGAAGGAGCTGACCGCGCAGGCGCGCACGGCTTGTGCCCGGCTCGTCGATGCGGGGCTTCCGGTGATGAACCAAACAGTCCTCATGCGTGGGGTCAATGACGAGGCCCAAACGCTCGAAACGCTCTTTCGCGGGCTGGTGAAAAGCCGGGTCCGGCCCTACTACCTATTACAGATGGACCCAGTTCAAGGTACTGGCCACCTGCGAACCAAGCTAAAAACGGGCGTCACGCTGATGGCCGCATTACAAGGCCGACTCAGTGGGATTGCACTTCCCAAGTTTATCGTGGATACACCGGGCGGCCGCGGGAAAGTCCCGCTCGGCCCGAGCTACCTCGTCAGCGAGGACGGGGGAGTGACTACCCTGCAAACCTTCCGGGGGGAACAGGTCGACTACGTCGATCCCCCGACCTAACAGAAGCGAAACCCTCACTCATGGAACAAGCTGTCCCGCTTTACCGAAGTACAATCGGAAAGAAGGTCGTCATGGCGGTCTCCGGTGGCGTCCTCGTCGGATTCGTCATCGGCCATTTCCTCGGGAATCTGAATCTCTATCTGGGACCCGAGCACATGAACGGCTACGCCGAAAAATTGAAGAGCATGCCGGCCCTGCTCTGGGGCACCCGCCTCCTGCTGCTCTTCGCCGTAGGCGCGCACATCTCTTCGGCCTTCCAGCTCTGGAGCCGCAAACGCGCAGCCCGCACCTCGCGCTACGCGAAGCACCGTGACCTGGCGACGGACTATGCCGCCCGCACCATGTACCTGTCCGGGCCGATTCTTCTGCTGTTCATCGCTTACCACCTGTACCACTTCACTTTTGCACCGAGCATCCCGGGCGACGTGTATGCAACCGTCGTGGGCGGCTTTCAGCAGCCCGCGATCGCGGCCCTGTACATCGCCGGCAACCTCGCGCTCGGCTTTCATCTCTTTCACGGCGTACACAGCGCGTTTCAGAGCCTGGGTATCAACCACCCACGCTTCAACGACCGTCGCCGTAGCCTGGCCGTCGCCATCGCGGCCCTCATCACGCTCGGGAACATCTCCTTCCCGCTCTCCGTCCTCGCTGGCCTCGTGAAAGTCTAATAGGCGTCATGGAACTTCGATCGAACGAACCCACCGGACCCATCGAAAATAGATGGGAAAACCACAAAGAGCACGGCAAGCTCGTCGCGCCCGCCAACCGCAGAAAGTACAACGTCATCGTCGTTGGAAGCGGCCTTGCGGGCGCCGCCGCGGCCGCCTCGCTCGGCGAAATGGGCTACAACGTCAAGTGCTTCTGCTACCAGGACAGCCCTCGACGCGCGCACAGCATCGCTGCCCAGGGCGGGATCAACGCGGCGAAAAACTACCAGAACGACGGCGACAGCGTCTTCCGCCTGTTCTACGACACCATCAAGGGCGGCGACTTTCGCGCACGCGAATCGAACGTCTATCGTCTGGCGCAGCTGAGCCGCAACATCATTGACCAGGCCGTGGCCCAAGGCGTCCCGTTCGCGCGTGAGTACGGCGGCACCCTCGCCAACCGCTCGTTCGGCGGCGTCCAGGTTTCGCGAACCTTCTATGCACGCGGTCAGACCGGCCAGCAGCTGCTCCTCGGCGCCTATCAGGCACTTGCGCGGCAGATCGAGGCGGGCAGCGTTCAGATGTTCCCGCGGCACGAGATGCTGGATCTCATCGTCCACGATGGGCGCGCGCGGGGCATCGTCACCCGCTCACTGCTCAGCGGCGAGGTCTCGCCGCACATCGCCGACATCGTCGTCCTGTGCACGGGCGGCTACGGCAACGTTTTCTACCTTTCGACGAACGCAAAGGGCTGCAACACCACCGCGACCTGGCGCAGCCACCGGCATGGCGCCTTGTTCGCCAACCCTTGCTACACGCAGATTCATCCGACCTGCATTCCGCAAGCTGGCGCATATCAGTCGAAGCTCACGCTCATGAGCGAATCACTCCGAAACGATGGTCGCGTCTGGGTTCCACGCAACAAGGAAGACGTGACCAAGGCCCCAGAGACCATCGCGGAGGCGGATCGCTACTACTACCTCGAAGAGCGCTACCCCGCCTTCGGTAACCTCGTCCCTCGCGACGTAGCCTCGCGCAATGCGCTCTACGTCTGCAACGAAGGTCTGGGCGTCGGCCCCGAGGTCGATGGCGAGCGCCGTGGCGTGTACCTCGACTTCTCGGACGCCATCAATCGGCTCGGGGAGCAAACCATCCGGGAACGCTACGGAAACCTGTTCGAGATGTACGAGCGCATCACGGGCGAAGACCCCTACAAGACGCCGATGCGCATCTATCCGGCCACGCACTACACGATGGGCGGGCTTTGGGTCGACTACAACCTCGAGACCACCATCCCAGGCCTGCTCGCTGGCGGCGAATGCAACTTCTCGGACCACGGGGCGAACCGTCTGGGGGCCTCGGCCCTCATGCAGGGCCTGGCCGATGGCTACTTCGTGCTGCCTTTCTCTGTCGGAAACTATCTCGGCACCGTTCGCACGCTCCCGCAACTCTCCGAAGACCACGCCGACGTCCAGAACGCGGTGAAGGCCGTGCAAGATCGGATTCACAAGCTGATGAACGCTCCTGAACCAAAGCATGCCCCTGAGTACTTCCACCGCAAGCTCGGCGCGATCATCTGGGGCGAGTGTGGCATGTCCCGCAACAAGGCCGGATTGGACAAGGCGCTCCGGGAAATCCCCGAGCTCCGCGAGCAGTTCTGGCGCGAGGTAAAGATCACCGGCACCGGCGAAGCGCTCAACCAGACCCTCGAGCGCGCCGGCCGCGTCGCCGACTTCCTGGAGCTCGGCGAACTGATGTGCATCGACGCACTCAACCGGAACGAAAGCTGCGGCGGCCACTTCCGTGAAGAGCACCAGACGAACGGTGAAGCTGCACGTGACGATGAGAAGTTCATGAACGTCTCTGCATGGGAGTGGAGCGGCCAGCCGTCCAAACCGAACCTTCACATCGAACCCCTGTCGTTCGAGTACGTCAAACCCACCACCCGCAGCTACAAGTAGGAGGCGGCTGTGAGCGACGAAACGATTAATCTGACCCTAAACGTGTGGCGCCAGAGTGGCCCGAGCGATGCCGGCCACTTCGAAAAGCACCTGGCCAAGAACATCTCGACGCACGCCTCCTTTTTGGAGATGCTCGACGTCGTCAACGAAGAGCTCATCGAGCAGGGGAACGACCCCATCGCATTCGACCACGACTGCCGCGAGGGCATCTGTGGGACCTGCAGCATGGTCATCAATGGCGTCGCCCACGGGCCGCAGAAGCTGACCACGACCTGCCAGCTCCACATGCGGCAGTTCAACGACGGCGAGGAGGTCTGGATCGAGCCCTGGCGGGCCAACGCCTTCCCGGTGGTCAAGGACTTGGTCGTCGACCGAACGGCGTTCGATCGGATTATCCAATCGGGTGGCTACGTGTCGATCCGGACCGGTAGCGCCCCAGAGGCGAATGAGAAGCCGGTCACTAAGGAACAGGCCGATCAGGCGATGGACGCAGCCGTCTGCATCGGCTGCGGCGCCTGCGTCGCCGCGTGCCCAAACGCCTCGGCAAGCCTCTTCGTCGCCGCGAAGATCTCTCACTTGGCCTTGCTCCCGCAAGGCCAAGTGGAGCGCGAGCAACGAGCCCGGAGCATGGTTGCGCAAATGGACGCCGAGGGCTTCGGAGGCTGCACGAACCACGGGGAGTGCGAGTCCGCTTGTCCCAAGGGGATCAGCGTCGACTTCATCGCTCGGATGAACCGCGAGCTCGTTCGCGCGGCGCTCAAGCGAGACTGACCGCGCAGCTACGCTTTGCGCAGAGTAGCGCGAAGCAGCCAAACCAGAGCCGCGGCCGCGACGATACCCATCGTCGCGGTCGTGTACGTTGCGAAGAAGCCTTGTAGGGCCTCCCAGTTTTTTCCGAGCCCGTAGCCAATGGCTAGCAGGCCAGCGTTCCACAGCGCAGCCGAAAGGCCACCATAGAGGACCACGGCGCCTGCGCTCATGCGTGACAAGCCCGCGCCGACGAAGAAGAACGCACGCAACGCGGGCAGGAACCGGTTCATCACGAGGTACGCGGCGCCATGCTTGTCATATCCGCGACGAACGGCCGCTAGGGTCCGTTCAGTCGAGGGTCGACGAAAGATGGCAGGCCAATCGTCTTGGTGCTCGTCCAGCCAAACCCCGAATGCCCAGGCGACGAGACCGCCAGCAACAGCCCCGAGCGTCAAGCATACGTAAAGGATCACCCAGTTCAGCTCGGCGCGCACGGCCATGGCCACCGCGAAGAGGGCGACTGTGTCGCCGGGTAACGGTGGAACCAGATACTCGATGCCTGCAGCGACCGCAACGAGCAGGTAAGCAACGACGGGGGGCCCGTACTGCAGCGTATGCAGAAAATCGTCAAGCATGAGGAACGAATCCCGCGCTTGTGTTGAAGTCTCTGTTTAGCATATCGTTCGGCTCGACATTAGCGAATGATGCGTCAACGTAGATCACAGCAGGTGTAAATGGTGGCTGCTCAGGATTCCTTGGTCGCTCTGCTCCAAAGACCGGACCCTCGGGTCGAGGATGCTGCCATCATCATCGCGAAAGAGGCGAACCCGGCCTTCAACGAGGGGGCCCTCAGAAAAGTGCTCGATAACCTAGGGGCCGAAGCCCTGATTCGCCGAGGGCTGCGATCGACGCCCGAGCGAGATGGTTTGATTCTGGCGGATTTACTGTTTGACGAGTGCGGCTTCGGTGGAAACCACGACGACTACTTCGACCCGGGCAACAGCTACCTCGATCGCGTCCTCGAGAGCCGAGTCGGCATTCCAATTTCGCTTTCTGTACTAGTCATGGCGGTTGGGTCCCGCGCGGGCATGAACGTCGAGGGCGTGGGGTTCCCGGGTCACTTTCTCGTTCGGGTGGGTGGCGCCAAGGGAGTCTATCAAGACCCCTTCCACGAGGGCGACCTGCTCGATGGGCGGGCGCTCCGCCGCCTGGCAACTCAGTTTCTCGGCGCTGAGATGGCTTTGCACCCCAGCTATCTCGAACCCGTCGATACGCAGACGATCACCGTACGGATGCTCGCAAATCTCAAGACCGCCCACCGGAGGCGGGGGGACTACGCCAGGGCCATGCTCGCCTGCGACCATCTGGTCGAGCTCACCCAGGCGCCCGAGCACCGCCGAGACCGGGGTTTGCTGGCGCATGCGCTCCGGACCTACGGCGCGGCCTCGGAGGATTTGTCGGCCTATCTGCGCGCCCGCCCGAACGCGAAAGACGCCCAACTCATAAGCGAAACCCTTTACGAAGCCCAGAAGCAGGCCGCCCTAGTCCTGCATTGAGGGGTGCCGGAGCGGCGCCCCTCCGCCGAGGCCCTGAGCCCGGCGCAACGGTTGCGTCTACAGCGGCCTCGACCTATGGTCCGCACTTCTTTTTCTGGGAACTCGAAATGGCTATCGAACCCTGCCCACAAACGAGTCCCAGCAGGGCGCTCCGAGCCGCTCGCTGGGCCGCGGAGCTGTCCGCAAACCCAGAGCTCGAGGCCACCGAGGACATGCCGGCACGGCCGACCGCCGCAGAATGGCGCAGCGTGCCCGTTTCGGAGCTCCGCCACTGCTTGGACGAGGTGCTGATGTCGCGGCACGCGGAGCCCGGCCTCGACGCCTTGTACGCGCTGGGCTGCCTGGACGTCTGGCTTCCGGAGGTCGCGGCCATGGTGGGCTTCGGCGATAACGAATGGCGCCACAAGGATGTGTGGAAGCACACGAAACAGGTCGTCAAACAGTCCGTACCGAAGCTGCAGGTCCGCTGGGGCGCCCTACTCCACGACATCGGCAAGCCCAAGACCCGCCGTATCGACGAACGAGGCACGGTCACGTTCTACGGTCACGCCGAAGTCGGCGCGGCCATGTTTCGGAAGCGCCTTGCCGACCGACTTGGCTTCGAAGGGGCCCTGCGCGAGCAGGTTCACTTCCTCATCCTGCACCACCTTCGAGCGGGTCAGTACGAAGAGTCCTGGACAGACGGCGCCGTGCGTCGCTTCTACAAGCAGATGGGGGACGGGCTCCGGGACCTGCTCGATCTGAGCCGCGCCGACATCACCACCAAGCGGCCAGAAAAGCGCCGCCGCGGAGTTCGGCAGATCAAGCTCCTCGGCGACCGGATCGAAGAGCTCAAAGCGGAAGATGCGAAAGTCGCCCCGCTGCCCAAGGGTCTGGGCACGCTCATCATGGATGCTTTTGGCGTCCCACCGAGCAAGCGGCTGGGAGACATCCGCAAGCAACTCGAGGACGACGCCGAAGATGGCCTCATCGAAGCCGGCCAGCCTCCCGAGTACTACATCGACTGGCTACGTGACCACCGCGCCGACTACGACCTCGACGGCTGACGTCCTAGGCGAGGCCGCGAAGCCGACTCGGCGTGGAGGAAGAAATTTGCGAACGCCAGAGTCCCGCAGGATTCGGAGGCGCTGAGGAGCCCGGCACGAAGCTGCGATGCAGCGCATCGTCGACTAGGGACGGACGGCTCAGCGTTTCGAAGACCAGCAGATCGTCGGGAGGAGAGCCCTCCCTCGTGCCCTCAATACAAGTAGCGAAGGCAAAGAGCGCCGCCGCCGCGGCTACTGCGAACGAAGACGTGGAGTCGCTCGGGTGCAGTGTCGCTGCTGATATCGAGGCCGTTGCGGTAAAGGTCGTTGACCCGACCGGTCATGTTGGCAAAAGGATCGGCAACCGGGCTCGCGGCCGCGGCGAGGGTTTGCGGCGCGGCGGCTGCAATGACGCTCGGGTGGCTCAGCCCTAGGGCTAGGGCAGGGACGACCATGCCGGTACCCTGGACGGCAGCGGCGGGATCCGCAGATGCGGGATCCGGGCAGCACAGCAACGCGAGGGTGCCCGCCATTGCGAGCAGACATACCCTCAACTGCGGAACCCTCAAGATCGCATCAACCATCAACCATCTCACTGCGGCCTATCCCAAAGGGTCATCATGCCAAGCGTTCAGTCTCTGCGCCAGGCCTAACTCAGAACCGCCCCTGCATAGGCAGCTCGAAGTCCTCGGAGAGTAACGGGAATTACCGAGAATGAAAAGCGCGGCGATGGAGCGCCAGAGCAGAAGCTGAGTGGTTCTCCGAAAGTATCTCGGTTATTCGCCCACCTGCGTGCCTCGCCGGAGGTATGCCGGAATATCTAGGACGGC
Organism: uncultured delta proteobacterium; assembly: GCA_963746475.1. Classification (GTDB taxonomy): domain Bacteria; phylum Myxococcota_A; class Polyangia; order Polyangiales; family Houyiibacteriaceae; genus SG8-38. Next base: position 174,553 of record CAVVBB010000002.1, on the reverse strand, counting down.
CTCGTCGTGGAGCGCGCTCGCACCGAAGGCGCGGGTTCCCACGGGCTGCGTGACAGCCGCCGGAACGCCCTCTGCCGTCGCTACGGCATCTTCGATCCGCTGCGTCGGCGTAGGCCGGAACGCGTTCTGTTGTGAATGGCGCTGAGCCGGGACGGAAGCCGCACTGATTCCCCCGACAGCATAGTGCATGCCGGCAGGAACGGAATGGCTCTGAGTCGCGCGCTCAAAACCGGTGGCGATGACCGTCACCTTGACGGTGTCGGTCATCTCGCTGTCCGTGACGACGCCGAAGATGATCTCCGCATCTTCATGGGCCGCTTGCTGAACGAGACCCGCCGCCTCGTTGATCTCGCGAAGACGGATGTCCGGGCCGGCCGTGAAGTTGATCAGAATGCCGGTGGCGCCCTGTACCGAAACCTCGTCGAGTAGCGGAGAGTTGATGGCCATCTCCGCGGCTTCGAGCGCGCGACGATCGCCCTTGGCGACGCCGGTGCCCATCAGAGCCCGACCATTGCTGCTCATGATGGTCTTCACGTCGGCGAAGTCGACGTTGATCATGCCAGCGTTGACGATGAGGTCGCTGATGCCACGGACCGCCTGCACGAGAACGTCATCGGCCCGGGCGAACGCGTCGAGCATGGTGATGTCGTCGTCACCCAGGGTCATGAGCTTCTGATTTGGAATGGTGATGATGCTGTCGACGGACTCGCTGAGGTCCTGCACACCACGCTCCGCGTTCTTGGAGCGCTTGCGTCCCTCGAAGAGGAAGGGCTTGGTGACGACTCCCACCGTCAGGGCGCCATGGTCTTGGGCGACCTGTGAAATGATCGGGGCGGCTCCAGTGCCGGTGCCGCCGCCCATTCCCGCCGTCACGAAGACCATGTCCGCGCCTTCGAGCGCCTCCGAAAGGCGCTGCACGTCCTCAAGCGCCGCTTTCCGCCCAACGTCCGGATTTCCTCCGGCGCCGAGACCGCGTGTGAGCGCTGGGCCCAGCTGAATTTTCGTCGGTGCCAGGCTCCGGTCGAGCGCCTGCGCGTCGGTGTTGGCGGCAATGAACTCGACGCCCTCCAGTCCGCTGCGGATCATCGTGTTCAGCGCATTTCCGCCACTGCCCCCGATGCCTACCACCTTTATCCTTGCGTGAAGTTCCGCATTTTCTGCGAACTCTATCGAGATTGCCATCGATTCCTCCCGAGATTGGTCTGTCGGACCAGATTGATTCCTTATGGAGGTCGCCCCCTCCATCTAAGTAAGAAGCTAAGCGCGGCTCAGAAGACTTCCCGAAACCAGGCACCGAGCTTGCGCCCAAAGCCACGGTTCGCTGGAACCTGAGCGTTCCGCTCCGAAACGGTCGGTCCACCGAGCTGCTCTGCCCCGTACTTTACTAAGCCAACCCCCGTCGCATAGGACGGGCTCTTAACCACATCGATCAAACCGCCAATCCCCGTCGGCGCACCGCGTCGAACCGGCAGGCCGAGGACTTCCTCGGCAAGCTCCGGCAGACCGTCCAGCAGCGTCGTACCCCCCGTCACGACGGCGCCCGAGGCCAGCATGTCCGTGTAGCCCGTCTCCGAAATGACGTGCTTGCAAGCGGCAAACACTTCTTCGACTCTCGGCTCGATGATGTCGCAAAGAACTCGGCGCGGCAGCGAGCGCGGTGCTCGCCCCCCGACCGAGGGAACTTCGATGGTCTCGTCGTCGTCGACCATGTGGGAGGCGGCGCAGCCGTACTTGATCTTGATGCGCTCCGCCTCGGCCATCGGCGTACGGAGGCCGGTGGCGATGTCGCTGGTCAGGTTGATGCCGCCGATCGGAATGGAGCTCGTGTGGACCACGGCGCCGTCGACGTAGATGATGATGTCCGAGGTGCCGCCACCGATGTCGATCAGGGCGACGCCGATTTCCTTCTCGTCTGGGCTCAGCACCGCGTGGGCGCTCGCGAGGGGCTGGAGGACGACCTCCTCGACGAACAGACCACAGCGCTCGGCGCACTTGGTGACGTTCGCGACGCTGGTGGTGGCGGCCGTGACCATATGGACCCGGGCCTCGAGCCGAACGCCGGCCATGCCGACGGGCTCTTTGATGCCGCCTTGCTCGTCGACGATGTACTCCTGCGGAAGCACGTGAAGCACCTGGCGATCACCGGGCAGCGGGATGGCCTTGGCTTGCTCGAGCACACGCGTCACGTCCTCGGGAGCGACCTCACGGTTGGCGATGGCGGCGACCCCGTCCTGGTTCATACCCCGCACATGGCTGCCAGCAATGCCGGCGTAGACCGTGTTGATCTCGACGCCGGCCATCGTCTCGGCCTGCTCGACGGCAGCTCGGATGGCTTGGACCGTGGACTCGATGTTGACCACCACGCCCTTCTTCAAGCCCCTCGAAGGAACGGAACCTATCCCGATGATGTCTAAGCCTTCTTCGGTTTGTTCCGCGACGATGGCACACACCTTGGTCGTTCCCAAATCAAGTCCGGCAATGATCTCGTTTTCCGCCATCTGAGCCTCTCTTGAAGCCATACACAACCGCGATCCCCGCGGAAAGTTTTTGTTAAGTATTTGCTTCGCTTTTTTTGAGATGGAGCATGAGGCGTGTTTCGCGCGCGCGACGCATGTGGTCGCACTGCTGTCGCGCGCGACGCAGCTGCGCCCGACGCGAGACGCGAGCACCAGACCCTTCACGGGCGCACGGGATGGATCGCACCAAGCGGAGGGCGGCTCGGGAGACCGGTTCGGGAGACTGCGGTCCGACTGTGTTCATGCGCTAATTCACTGCACTTTCTGAGTCCTGAAGGCGGACCGTGACGCGGTTCGGACGACGCACGTTGTCAAGGTACACGTAGGCGGGACGCGACTTTTCACGCTCGAGTCCTTCGAGGATGCGACGGAAGCGCCGAAGCTTCTGGCGGTGGTGATCGGCGCCCAGGCGGACCTCGACACCATCGTCACCGATGAACAGCTCGACGTTGCGTTCGCCCTCGAAGTGAATTTCGGAGACCGGTTCGCTCTCGCTCAGACCGGCACCTTCGTAGTCTTGAAGCACCGCGAGGGAGCGGAGCAGGACAGCAGTGCGGTAGTCGAAGTCGTCGTAAAAGCGCTCCGAGGCAATGCCCGTGATCACCGGCAGGTTCGCCGAATCGTCAACGCTCAGACGCTTGAACACGACGCCGTCGTCGCTGACCAGGTAGAGCTGATCCAAGACGGCGAGAGCGACCGGCCGCCGCTCTTCGATGACGATGCGATACTCTCCGGGAAGGCGACGGCTCACCTCTGCGTTCTTGATCCAAGGGTGACTTAGTAAGTGTTTCCGGGCTTCTACGGGCGGAACCTCGAAAACGTTCTGGCCTTCGACGAGATGCGCTGCGCGTCGCACTTCCATCTGGTCGAGTCGCTGCTGGCCTTCCACATGGATCTGTACGATCGCAAAGGCTTCGGCCGAACGCACGTAGTGGTACAGACTACGGCCCACCCAAACGACGAGGGCGAGGAAGGCAAGGGCCAAGCCAAGCTTGCCAAGCCGACGCCCCCAAAGCCGGTAGCGTTCGGCGAATTCGACGAAGTGGGCTCGAAGCCCGCCGAAGCGACCCTTAAAGCTCTGTCGAGGTTTGGGTGACTTCTTCTTTGGACGCTTACGGTTTCTTCCCTTTGAAGCCGCCGTGTTCGACGCGGGCTTGGGCTTGGATACGCGAAGGTTCATGGTTGCAGCACCTCTAGGAGCTCTGGCCCCGTGCGAGTGATGTCGCCTGCGCCGAGCGTCAGAACCACGTCCCCAGGCTGCACGCGTCCAGCGAGTGCCGCGGCAAGGTCCGCTCGATCCGCGATGAAGGTCACGTCGCGGTGTCCGTGGGCCCGCACCGATTCGGCAAGCCGCTCGCCCGTCGCCCCCTCGATCGGGCGTTCACCGGCTGCGTACACCTCGGTCAGGATCAAGACGTCGGCTTTGTTGAATGCGCGTGTCAGCTCGTCGAACAAGTCGTGGGTCCGGGTGTAGCGATGCGGTTGGAAGGCCACGACCAGACGACGACCGAAAGCATGTTGGGCGGCATCCAAGGTGGCCTCCACTTCGGCCGGATGATGTCCGTAGTCGTCGACCACGGTGACGCCGGCCACTTCACCGATGACCGAAAAGCGGCGTTGCACCCCCTCGAAGGTGCGCAGGGCGGAGCGCACCTGGTCGCGGTCGACGCGCAGCTCGTCGGCGACAGCGATGGTCGCCAAGGCATTGAGGACGTTGTGCATGCCCGGCATCCGGACCTCGAAGTAGCCGAGGCTCTGCCCACGGTGATCGACTTCGAAACCCACGGAGAGCCCTGACAGGGTCACGTCCTTGGCCCGGTAGTCAGCCTGAGCGGAAAAGCCGTAGGTGACGATTCGCTTGTCCAGCTGCGGAAGCACGTCCTGGACGTTTGCCGAATCGAGGCAGGCGACGACCACTCCATAAAAGGGCACGCGGTTCGCGAATCCGACGAAGGCGTCCTTTACACCCTGCAGGCTTCCGTAGTGGTCGAGATGCTCTGGATCGATGTTGGTCACCACCGCGATCGTGGGGATGAGATGTAGAAAAGAACCGTCCGATTCGTCCGCCTCGGCCACGAGAAGATCCCCGGCGCCCATGGCCGCGCCCGAGCCGAGGGCATTGAGACGCCCACCGATGACCACCGTCGGATCCAGTCCGGCCCCGCGCAGGACCGTCGCGACCAGCGAGGTGGTCGTGGTCTTACCATGTGATCCCGCGATGGCGATCCCGTCCTTGAGCCGCATGAGCTCGCCGAGCATCTCTGCCCGGGGAATCACCGGGACCCCGCGCCGGCGGGCCTCGATCAGCTCCGGGTTGCTCGGCGGCACGGCGGAGGAAAACACGACCACATCGGCGTCGGAGGCCTGCGCAGCCGTGTGACCGATGTAGATCCGCCCTCCCTTTTGGCTCAAGCGGCGGGTGTACTCGTTTTCACGCAGATCCGAGCCGGTGATCTCGAAGCCAGAGTCGAGCAGCACCTCCGCGATGCCGCTCATACCGACGCCGCCGACGCCCACGAAATGAATAGACCGGATTCTACCTCGAAACATCCCGCCCTACTCCCACACGGCCCCATCGACGACAAGCGGCCGTCGCACACGCGGCGCCGGCATCTGGAGCGCAAGCGCTTCCCCGCCCACAAGGGCAAACAGCGGCGCGCCGGACAGACGCCCCGCGTCACCGGGAGACGCGCTGCCAGTGTGGGGCAAGGGCCCCTCGTCCGTTGAGCTCGTTCCGTCGAGCCATTCGAGCAGATCGTCGACGATGGCGGCCGCCGCGTCCGGTTTTCCATGCGCGCGCGCCGCCAAGGCCATCGCCTGCCGCTCGGCGGGCTCGTCCAGCGACCGGTTTACCTTCTCGGCGAGCCCGTCGACGCTCAAGGAGGACTCCTCCATGCAGATTGCTGCGCCCTGATTCTGAAGCGCCTCCGCGTTCTTGCGCTGGTGATCGTCCGCCGCGAAGCGGTATGGCACCAGGATCGCGGCCCGGCCGATGGCACAGAGCTCGGCGAGCGTGGTGGCCCCGGCCCGAGCGATGACGAGCGTAGCGTTCGCGTAGGCCCGAGCGATGTCGTCGATGAAGGTCACGACTTCGGCCTCGATGCCGAGCTCGCGATAACGCGCCTCGACCTCGGCGCGCATCGACTTTCCCGTTTGGTGAACGACGCGCAGGCCGCGCTCGGCGAGCCGGGCCCGGGCCAGGCCGGCCGGGACGACCTCGTTGAGCTTACGGGCTCCCTGACTGCCTCCGAGCACTAGAATCGTGCGGGCCCGAGATTCGAAACCCTCGGGGTCAGCCAAGGCACGCTGGGCAAGCTCCACGAATTCGCGACGAACAGGATTGCCGGTCAGCAGGGCCTTGGACTCTCCGAAGAGCGCCACCGTTTGCTCGAAGCTGACATAAGCTCGGTCGACGAAGCGGGACAGGATGCGATTGGTGAGACCCACATAAGCGTTCTGTTCGAGCAGCGCGGTCGGACGTCCGGACAGTGCGGCGCACAGCAGCACCGGGCCCGCGGCGTAGCCGCCGACGCCCAGCACCAGGTCCGGTGAGAAGCGTCGAATCAGGGAAGCGGCCTCGCCCATGGCGCCCGGAATCCGCGCGAAGCTCGCCAAGCGCGTCGACAGGCCCTGTCCTTTGAGCGGCGTCACTTCGAGGCAGGTCAGTGCCTCCCCTCGCTCGGGCAGAACCCGAGCCTCGATGCCACGCTCGGTCCCGGCGAAGTGCACCTTCACGTCGGGGAAGCGCCGCCTGAGCTCCTCTACGACCGCGAGCCCCGGAAACAAATGCCCGCCGGTCCCGCCGCCGGCGACCAGAACACGTCGAATCATGAGGCACCCCCTCTCGAGTGACGCAGTTTCTGCGCCGCTCTCGCTCGTTTCGGTGCGGCCTCGGGCTCCGCAGGCATCGCCGCCGCGACCCGAACAGACCTCGTGACGTTGAGGATGAGCCCCGCCGCCGTGGCGTTCACCACCAACGAAGACCCACCATAGCTAACAAAAGGAAGCGCAAGACCCTTGGTCGGAAGGAGGCCCATCGCCACGGCGAGGTTGGTAAACGCCTGCAGGCCGATGAACAAGGTCATGCCGGCGGCCAAGTACGCCGCGTACTCGTCTTCAACGTACCAGGCGGCGCGCAGACCCCGGACGACAATCCAAGCGAAGGCGAGGCAAAGAATCAGAATCCCCAAAAAGCCGAGTTCCTCCCCGACGATGGCGCTGATGAAATCGGTATGCGCCTCGGGCAGGAACAGCAACTTTTGACGGCTGTCCCCGAGCCCGACCCCGGAGAGCCCTCCCGAGCCGAAGCTCATGAGCGACTCGGTGATCTGGTAGCCAGCGCCCTGACGGTGCTCGAAGGGCTCGAGGAAGGCCTTGATGCGGCGCATGCGATAAGGAGAAGAAGCGATCGCGAAGTAGGCGACTGGAACCGCCAACATGACGCCGCCGAGCAGGTAACCCGCCTTGGCGCCAGCCGCGAAGAGAACGACGAAGGTCAGCAGCCCGATCATGACCGCGCTACCGAAGTCGGGCTGAGCCAGGCAGAGGAGCATCAGCAGGCCGGCCACGAGCACGTGGGGCAGGAACCCGACGGAGAAGGTCCGGACGCGCCCGCCCTTTTTGGCAAGTGAGTGAGCCAGCCAGAGGATCATCCCGAGCTTGGCGAGCTCGGCTGGCTGGATGTTGACCGGACCGAGAGAAATCCACCGAGTCGCGCCGCCCGCGCTACGCCCGAGGCCCAGCGTCACCGCAAGCATCATGAGCACGGCCAGGAACAGGGCGGGATACGTGGCCTTACGCACCACGGAGAGATTCAGACGGCTGGCGCCGGCGAGCGCGACGAGCGCGACGACCGTGAAGAACCCCTGTCGGACCAGATAGTGATAGCCGTCCCCGAACATGCGGTTCGCGTAGACGGCGCTCGCGCTGTACACCATCACCAGGCCGAAGGCGATCAGCGCGACCAGCGTCGCAGCCAGTGAAACGTCGACCGGGCCGAGCTGCGGCGCCGGCGGAGCCTTTGGAATCCAGCGGAAGCGCTTCATCGCTCACCCCCGAGCGCGCACACGGCGCCTTGAAAGCAGTCTCCCCGCTCGGCATAGGAGCCGAACATGTCGAAGCTGGAACAGGCGGGCGCGAGAAGCACCGTATCGCCGGGCTGAGCGAGCGAGGCCGCCTGCCCCACAGCCTCTTGCATCGACTGGGCTCGTCGAACGTGCAGAGTCGAGCCTTCGAAGGCCTGCTCGATGATGGAGGACGCCTCGCCCAGGAGAACGAGCGCTCTGCCGCGCGCGTCCATGCGCTCGCGCAGGGCCTGGTAACTGCCGCCCTTGTCGACCCCACCCGCGATCAAGACGACCCGGCCCGTCGAATCCCCGAGGCCTTCGATTGACGCTACGGCTGCTCCAACGTTGGTGGCCTTGCTGTCGTCGATGTATTCGACGCCCTCATGGACGCGGACGTATTGCATCCGATGCGCTAGACCCTCGAAGCTTTCGAGAACGTCTGCGATGGCCTGCGCCGGAACCCCGACGAGCCGGGCCGCGAGCGCGGCCGCGCAAGCGTTGCTGAGGTTGTGGGTCCCGCGAAGCTTGAGCTCGGCGAGCGGTACGCGCAGCGAGCTCTCGGTATCGACGAGAGCCTCGCCCTCGACCCGCACCTGCCCGGTCTCACCGCCAAAGAGGCTCAGCTGGCCATGCCCACGCAGCAGCCTACGCAAAGAGGGTTCCTCGGCAGGGAGCAGCGCGAAGTCTTCGGCGGTTTGACGTTCGAAAATGCGGGCTTTAGCCTGCGCATAGTCTTCGAGCGAGTCGTACCGGTCCAGGTGGTCGGCGGTCACATTGAGCAGGATCGCGAGCTTGGCTCGGAAGCTCTGCACCCGCTCAAGCTGAAAGCTCGACAGCTCGACGATGAGCAGGCCGTCCGGTCCGGCCGCTTCGGTACCCACCGCTTCGATCATCGGACGACCGAGATTGCCGCCCACGAAGACCGGACGGTTCAGACGCGCGCACATCTCGCCGATCAGGCTGGTGACGGTGCTCTTGCCGTTCGTGCCCGTGATGGCGATGATCGGCGCCTCGACGTACCAGGAGGCCAGCTCGATCTCACTCACGACCGGCACGCCCCTGGCCACGGCCGACCGCAGTGGCTCCATGTCCGGCACACCCGGGGACACGACGATCCCGTCGACGGACTCGAAGGCGGCAGGCGGGTGCCCGCCGAGCAGCAGCTCGGCGCCGAGCTGCTTGGCCTCGGCCGCAGCGGGGCCGAGGGCGAGCGCATCGCGGCTGTCGTTCACGAGGACCCGGGCGCCTCGCTCGCTCAGAAGACGTGCCGCGGACAGTCCGCTCCGTCCGAGCCCGACGACCATCATGCGTTTGCCCGACACGTCCACGGTTACCTCAGCTTCAGCGTTGCGACACTGGCGACGGCCAGCATGATGGAGATGATCCAGAAGCGAACGATGACCCGGGGCTCGGGCCAACCCTTCTTCTCGAAATGGTGGTGAATGGGCGCCATCAGGAAGATGCGGCGCCCGGTCAGCTTGAAGAAGCCGACCTGCATGATGACGCTGACCGCCTCGACGACGAAGATGCCGCACAGAAGCAAGGACAGGAGCTCGTTCTTGGTGAGCACGGCAAGCGCGCCGAGCGCGCCACCGAGCGCCAGCGAGCCGACGTCGCCCATGAATACCTGCGCAGGATAGGTGTTGTACCAGAGGAACCCGAAACCGACGCCCACCATCGCGGCACAGAAGATGCTCAGCTCGCCGGCGCTTTCGATGTACGGGATGTTCAGATAGTTCGCGACGACGTTGCCGAACAAGGTGAGGCCGGCGACGTAGGCCAGGATCGCGTAGGTGGCAGCGGCGACCATGACCGGACCGATGGCCAAGCCGTCGAGCCCGTCCGTGAGGTTCACGGCGTTCGAGGTTCCGACCATGACGAAAGAGCCGAAGATCACGTAGAGCCAGGGAGGCAGGGAGACCGGGTACTTCGAGAACGCGAAGAATGGAACCGCCAGCCGGTGACGCACGGAGAGCCAGTCCTCCGGCAGGCCGGCTTCCCCATAGAAGAGCCAGATGCACACGGACACGGCAGTCGCGAACTGAAGCAGAAGCTTGTAGCGGCCGGCCAGGCCGCGTGAGGATTTCGCCCGTATCTTGCTGGTGTCGTCGATATAGCCGACGACGCCGTAGGCGATGGTGACGAGCAATACCACCCAGACGAGCGCATTGGTCGGATCGGCCCACAGCAAGGTGGACAGGGCCAGCGCGACCAGCATCAGCGCGCCGCCCATCGTCGGCGTACCGGCCTTGGACAAATGCGACTGAGGCCCGTCGGCGCGAACCACCTGCCCGATCTGCCGCTGCTGCAGGCGCCGGATGAACCAGGGATACAGTCCGAAGGTGAGCAGAAGCGCGGTCATCGTCGCTGCCAAGAACCGGAACGGGATGTATCGCAGCACGTTGAGAAACGACAGCGACGGGTGCGTGTGCAGCGGGTAGAGGAAGTAGTAGATCACCGTACCGTCTCCTCGAGGAGAGGTTCGAGCATTCGCTCCATCTGTACCGAGCGGGAGCCCTTCACCAGAAGCACCGCGCCGTCGGGAAGCCGCCCGCGCAGCGCCTCGGCGCCAGCCGTCGAATCCTCGTACCAGAGGGTCTCGATGCCGCCTGTTTGCGCGGCCGCGACGGCATCGCGCATGTGCTCGCCGATGCCGACGAACAGCTGCGGGGCGAGCTCGGCCACCTGCTGTCCGAGCTGACGGTGCGCTTCGCGGGCCCGCGGCCCCAGCTCTTTCATGTCGCCCAGAGCGACGATCCAGGGCGCCCCGCGATGCCTCGCCACGCCCTCGGCGGTTCTGAGCGCGAGCTCGGTCGACAGTGGATTGGCGTTGTAGCTGTCGTCGATGATCAAGATGCCCCGCTCGCCGACCCGTGGCTGCAGTCGTCCTGGGCTCGCCGGGACCTGGGCCATGCCCTGGGCCGCAGCCTCCAGCGAAAGACCCATCGCCGCGGCCACTGCCAAGGACGCCGCGGCGTTCATCACAGCGCCCTCTCCGAAGAGACGCAGGGTCAGCTCGACCGGCTGCCCCTCGACCAGTACGCGCGCTCGCGTACCTTCGGGCCCCACGCTCCACTCGACCCGACGCACCTCATTCGAAGCTTCGGTGCCGAAGAAGAGCCGGCGCTCGGCCCGGATGACCGAAGCACGCGCGCGAAGCAGCGGGTCGTCCCCGTACGCCACGGCCACGCCGCGGGCATCGAGCGCGCGAAGCAGCGCGGCCTTTTCGTGCGCAACCGCCTCGATGGAGCCCAGACCCTCGATGTGGGCCAGACTCACCCGCGTCACGACGCCGACATCGGGAGACGCCATCTGCGCGAGCGCGGCGATCTCTCCGGGCTCGCTGGTGCCCATCTCGATGACCGCGGTGTCCACGGACGGATCCAACTGAAACAAGGTGTGGGGCACGCCAATGCGGTTGTTGAGGTTGCCCAGCGTCTTCAACACGCGCCGCCCTGTCGCCTGCAAAGCGGCTGCCGTGAGCTCCTTGGTGCCCGTCTTGCCAGCCGATCCAGTGATTCCGATGAGCTGCCCTCGCCATGCCCGCCGGTGTGCGTGTGCCAGCTGCCCAAGAGCCCGCAAGGTATCGTCGACGTGAATCGCCGTGACCGACTCGGGCAGCTGAGTGCCTCGGCGGACCATGACGGCCGAGGCGCCGGACCGCGTCGCCTGCTCGACGAACGCGTGAGCATCGAAACGCTCGCCCACGAGCGCGACGAAGAGGCTCCCCGGCGTCACTGAACGCGAGTCGGTCACGACGCCGCTGATCCGATCGAGCGGCGGGCCACTGAGCGAGCCGCCGGTAATCTCGACGAGCTGCTCGCGGCCAAAACTGACGCGGTTGGGAGGAATCGGCGTGGCCATCAGCCCTCCCCTCCGAGCGTCTCGATGACGGCACGCGCCTCTTTCCGATCATCGAACGGAAGCTGCTGCGATCCAATGAGCTGGTACTCCTCGTGCCCTTTTCCTGCCAGCAAGACGCTGTCGCCCGGCCGAGCCGCCGAGATGGCCGCCGCGATCGCGTCTCGCCGATCGTGCAACACGCAGTAGCCCAAGCTCGCATCACCGAGCGCGTCGCGCTCGAGCTTCGGCAAGCCGGCATCACGCGCAGCACGCGCCAAGTCTTCCAAAATGGCCGCCGGATCCTCGGTGCGTGGGTTGTCGCTGGTCAGCACGATCAGCTCGGCCCGCTCCGCCGCGCTCTTCGTCATCAGGGGCCGTTTGCCCCGGTCTCTGTCGCCACCGGCGCCGAACACGACGATGAGCCGCCCGGGCGTGAACGCCCGAACCGTGTCTAGAACCCGCGCCAGCGCGTCAGGCGTGTGCGCGTAGTCGACGAGCACGGCCACATCACCGGGGTGGGCCACCCGTTCGAGCCGCCCGGGCGTGCCGCGGGTGCTCGACCAGCGCTGCACGACGGCTTCCAAATCGAGGCCAAGCGCATAGGCACAGCCCAGAGCCACCAGCATATTCTCGAGGTTGTGCTCTCCCAGCATCGGGCTCCGTAACTGCAAGCGCCCGGCCGGAGTGGAGATTGAAGCCGAAATTCCCTCACGCGTCGTCGACACCCCGGTGGCGACAATCTCGGCGTCCACGCCGTCCCGGCGTGAGCAACGCACGACCGGACGCTTCAGGCGTGCCGCCAGCTCGGCACCAAAAGGGTCGTCGATGTGGATGACGACGTGCTTTGGCTCGAGCTCGGTAAACAGACGCGCCTTGCTGTTTCCGTAGTCTTCCAAGGTGCCGTGATAATCGAGGTGGTCTTGCGACAGGTTGGTGAAGGCTGCGACCTCGAAGCTCAGGGCGTCGACACGGCCGAGGGCGAGGCCGTGGCTCGAGACTTCCATGACCAAGTGCGTGGCGCCGGCGTCCAGAACCTGGCGCGCAAACCGGGACACGTCGTCTCCCTCGGGAGTCGTGTGCGAGGAGCCGCTGTGCTCACCGCCGAAAGACAGACCCGTGGTTCCTACGAACGCAGGCTTGCCGGACGCGGCTTCGATGGCCTCGCACAGCAGATACCCGGTCGTCGTCTTGCCATTGGTGCCGGTGATTCCGACCGTCGACAGCGCGGCCGTCGGCGAGCCGTAGACCCGCTCCGCGGCCCGGCCGAGCGCCCGGCGTGCGTCCGCGACGATGAGCTGTGGAACCTGAAATGGCCCTTCACGCTCGGCCATCAGCGCGACGGCGCCGCGCTGCAAAGCACCGTCCACGAAGTCGAACCCATCGTGTGCGGCACCCGGGACCGCGACGAACAGATCACCGCCCACGACACGGCGCGAGTCGTGTTGCACCCCATGTACACAGCGCTCGGCAGAGCCGATGAGCCGGCTGCCCGGCACAGCGCGCTGTAGAGCGCCGAGCGTCACCGCAGTCGAGCCCTCAGTTCGCACGGGACCCTCCCGCGATCGCCGCCGCCAGCGAGCCCGAGTCAGGAAGCTCGTCGAGCGCGTCGCCCCGCAGTCGGCGCCGGTCGAGCTGAAGTTTGACAACCGCGCCGTGATCGACGAGCGAACCGGGCGCCGGGCTCTGACGCAGGACAATGCCCGATCCCTCGACATCGACGAGAAGGGATCGCTCGTGGAGTTTCACGACGGCCGCACGAAGGGGTTCGCCGCGCAAATTCGGAACCTGGCTCTTTCCGCTAGGAACGCGACCAGGCTTCTCCTCGGGTTCAGGCTGGGTCGATACTGCCGCCACTTTGCCTTGGCTCTTTTCCTGCTTCTTGGCCCGCGCTTTGCCTCCGGCCCTGGGGGGGATGCCCAGATGTCGGACTGTTGCTTCGGCAATACGCCTGAAAACCGGTCCTGCAACCGTCCCGCCGTAGTGGGCAATCGTGGGCTCGTCGATAACCACCGAAATCACGATCTCTGGACTGTCCGCAGGTAGAAACCCCGCAAAAGAGGCAAGCCACTTGTCTTTGGCGTAGCCGCCATTGCGGGGATCGGCTTTTTGCGCGGTTCCCGTCTTACCGGCGACCAGATACCCCTCCACGGCCGCCTCGAGTGCGGTGCCCCCAGGCTCGGTCACGCCCGTCAGCATGTCGCCGACCAGTCTGGCGACCCGCGCTGGGACGACCTGGCGGCGGACCTCCGGCTTGTTCTCCTCGACCACGCTTCCGTGTCCATCGACCATGCGCTTCACCAGGTGCGGCTGCATCAGCCGGCCACCGTTGGCGAGTGCTGCGAGCGCAGCCGTAAGCTGCAAGTTCGTCACGCTCATCCCCTGGCCGAAGGAGGTGGTGGCTGTGTCGACCTCGTACCAGCTCTTGAAATGCCGCAGGATGCCGCTCGTCTCGCCGGGGATCCGAATCCCGGTGGGCTCACCGAAGCCGAATCGGCGAAGAGACCTGTAGAGCTCGCCACGACCCAGCTTGAGCGCGATCTTCGCCGTGCCGATGTTGCTCGAGTGCGAGAGAATCTGCGTCGGTGTGAGCACCTCGTAAGGATGCGCGTCGTGCAACCAGCGGTTGGCCAGCCGCATGCGGCCGTTCTCGCAATCGATGGCCTGGTTCGGTTGGAGCGTGCCGGCCGCGAGCGCAGCGGCGATCGTGAAAGGCTTGATGGTCGAGCCCGGCTCGAAGCGGTCCACCACGGCCCGGTTGCGTCGATGGGAGGTCGGATGCTTCGAGGGCTCGTTCGGGTTGTAGGGAGGATAGTTCGCGATGGCGAGGAGCTCGCCGGTCTTCGGGTTCATCACCACGACGCTTCCGCCCCGCGCCTCGAACGTGCGCACGCCCAGGGCCAGCTCTCGCTCGGCCACGTGCTGAATGGCCTTGTCGATGGTGAGCACGACGCTGTGCCCCTGCATCTCCCGGTCGTCGACGAACTCGTCCGCGAACACCACTTGGCCGCGCCGATCACGCACGGCCTCGACCCGTCGATCCGCCCCGCGAAGCTGGTCTTCATAGGCGAGCTCCACGCCTTCGATGCCGTTTCCGTCGATGTTTGCAAAGCCGAGCAGGTGCGCGGCCAGGTGACGGTTCGGATAGTAACGGCGGGACTCGTTCGTGAGGGCGATGCCAGGGATCTTCAGCTCGCGAACCTGTGTGGCCTCATAAGGCGTCACCCGCCGCTTCAACCAAACGAAATAGCGGTCGGCCTTCAGTCGTTCGCGCAGCTTGGCGACGTCCAAGTCGAGCACGGCAGCGAGCTTGCGCGCAATCTCATTCGAGTCCTGCTCATTGGCCCGCAGACGACGCGGGTTGGCGTACACGCTGTCCACGTCGACGCTGACCGCGAGCTCCGCACCGTTCCGGTCGACGATCGCGCCTCGCCGCGGGGACACACGCAGATGCCGAAGGTGCTGATCTTCGGCCATTTCCCTGAGCTCGTCTCCTTGCGCCACCTGGAGGTGAAACGCCCGGAACAGCACCAGCGACGCCACGCAGAGCACCGTCCCGCCTAGCATCAGTAGACGCGCCCGAAACCACTTGCGTCGATTCTTGGGGTTGGGCGGAGGCGTGCTCGGGGTCTGCGGCCTGGAGCGCTTCCTCGAAGCCATCGGCTTTCGGTTCTTGCGCTTCACCGGATTCTCCCGGTGGCCAGCGGCTCTTGCTGAGCACCCATTTGCACGATGCGCATGGGCTTGGGCACTTCCATGCCGAGCTTGCCGCGCGCGATGGTTTCGATGCGCCCGCTCTGGCGTAGCGTGGCCGCCTCGATGGTGAGCAGTCGTCGGTCTTGAAGGAGCTGCTTTTGGCGATCTCGCTCCTCGCTGACCTCATAGCCGAGGCGGACCGTTTCGAAACGAATCGCGAGGTGAACCACGAAGGCCGCCGCCGTCGCGAGCACTGCCACGCACCACAGTGGAAGGAAGCGGCTCTTCACGCGGCCACCTCCAGACGCCGCGCGGCCCGCAGCTTGGCGCTCCGGGAGCGAGGATTGCGGTCGCGCTCCTCTTCGGAGGCGACCAGGGGGCGCTTGGTGAGGGGCTCGAGCAGCGCGTTCTGGCGAAAGGCGTGCTTGACCAGACGATCCTCGAGCGAGTGAAAGCTGATGATCACGGCCACGCCACCGCTTCGGAGCAGCTCGGGCAGCGCACCGAGCAGGGACTCCAGCTCGCCGAGCTCGTCGTTGACGGCGATGCGAAGCGCTTGAAAGGTCCGGGTCGCAGGGTCGATGCGCCCGCGCTTGGGCCCCGTTGCCCGAATCACGGCACGGCGAAGGTCCGTGGTGCTCTGCAGCTCCCCGTCCTCGTAGGCCTGTAGGATCGACCGCGCGATGCGGCGTGACTTTCGCTCCTCGCCGTAAAGGTAGATGAGGTCGGCAAGCTCCTCCGGGGCGCAGCGCCCGATCAGCTCCAACGCCGTCTCTCCCGCGCTCGTGTCCATGCGCATGTCGATCGGCCCCTCACGCAATAGAGAGAAGCCCCGCTCGGCCTCGTCGAGCTGAACGGAGCTGACGCCCAGGTCCGCAACGAGCCCGTCGAGCCCGTCGACGCCCAGCTCTGACAGGACCTCGCCGAGCTCACTAAAAGCCGCATGTCGAATCTGCACCCGCTCACCGAAGCGAGCGAGCCTCGCGCTCGCAGCCTGCACGGCGCGCATGTCCCGATCCAAGCCGATGAGACGCCCCGAGGGAGCGCTCCGCTCTAGGATCGCGCCGCCGTGCCCTGCCCCGCCGAGGGTCACGTCCGCGTAGATGCCGCCGGGCGATGGGGCGAGCGCTTCGATGACCTCGTCCAGCATGACGGAGCTGTGCTCGAAATCACTCATAGCCCGAGCTCCGCGATGCGACGGGCGATGGACGCTCGTCTGTCTTCATCCTCCAGCGCGTCGCTGCGGAGGGCCTCGAAGCTCTCCTTGGCCCACAGCTCCATGTAGGGCCCCATGCCCGCCCAGAGCGCATCACGTTTGAGCCCGGCATGGTTGCGGAGCGCGCTCGGGATCAGCAGGCGTCCCACCTTGTCCACGTCGCACTCGACCGCACCGGAGACGTAAATCCGCTTGAGCATGACCACGTCCGGATCGAACTGCGGCAATGCAGAGAGGCGATCTTCGAAGGCCAGCCACTCGGACATCGGATAGGCCACGAGACAGGCATCGAGCCCAGTCGTGACCACCAGCCGGGCCTCGCCCTGCGCCCCCAGCACCTCGCGAAAGCGCGCGGGAACCGAGGTCCGGCCCTTGGTGTCGATGCTGTGCTCGTAGCGCCCGCGAAACAACCCTAGCCCCGTCTTCTAGGTCAGAGACCTACCTCTTTGGCACAAGATCCCACTGATTCCCACTAGAGCTTGAAGCTACGGCCTGCTCCGGAGGGTGTCAAATCTTTCTTTTGCGGGTTAACGGGCTGATTATACTCACTTTTTGCGGATTTGATGTAGGTGGATATGGGGATCGAATTGTGGGTGGGAAGACAAGCTCGCTGCCTCGCTCTAGGCCCCTTTCCCACTTCCACGAAGGCTGGCGCTGAACACGCCCAAGTTGGCTCGTTTCGGGCGCGAAGAGGCCAGCAATGGCTTTCATCTGCATGCTACGATGAAAAACGGTGGGGCCGATCGAAGCAGCCTGGGCGCGGGTGGAAGCGCAATGGGAAGACGACGAGGCTCATCGTCGCTTCATCGGGCTATGTGTGGCGATGGACCAACTTCCCGAAGCGGGCCGGCACTATCGCCAAGTACGGGAATCCGACTCGGCCAGGGCCGAGGAAGCGGCGCGGCGGATCGAGTCCCTGCTGGTGCTGGCGACCCAGCAGCTGGCCGACACGCGCAGCCGCGTCGCCACGAGGGAGCCAAAAAGAGCGCTTACCTGGGCTGCATTTCTTATCATGTTGTTACTGATGGGATCGGTGATCTGGATTCTCTCCAGGGGCTTGCCGGTCCCGTAGCAACCCGATGAAAGTCGACTTCGCAGCCAGGGAGCTCACCATCAAGCTCGTCTACTACGGCCCCGCCCTCAGCGGGAAGACGACGAACCTACGCGCGATTCACTGGCTGGCCACCTCGGAGACCTGTGGCGAGCTCATGACCTTGGAAACCCAGAACGACCGGACACTGTTCTTCGACATGCTCCCGGTGACAGTCAACTCGGACACGGGGCTCAAGGTTCGGGTCAAACTGTTCACGGTGCCGGGACAGGTCATGCACAACGCCACCCGCCGCCTGGTTCTTCAAGGAGTGGATGGCGTGGCCTTCGTGGCTGATTCACGGATCAGCGAGGCCGAAGCCAACCGGGCCTCTTTCGCGAGCCTGCAAGAGAACTTGCACGATGCGGGGCTCGACCCCAGCAAGCTGCCGATCGTGATTCAGTTCAACAAGAGGGACCTCGACAACATCCGCACGGACGAAGAGCTGCAGGCTCTGTCGCTACGCAGCAAGGAGCCCATCTACAAAGCCATCGCGACGCGTGGCTTCGGTGTGATGCACACCTTTCGCGGACTCGTTCGGCGCACCTGGTACAAACTCGAACAGGAGCACGGACTCGAAGAAAAGTTCGCCATTGCCCCCTTACAGTTCCTGAGTGAAATCGAATCCAAGCTTCGCCATGACCCCACGATGCGCTAGCCATGACGCCTGACGACCTCGCCACGACCGACATTCTGATGGGTGACGTGGTTCGCCTGCAGGACGTGATCGACCGCGCCTCGGCGAGCGCTGTGTGCAAGTCTTTCTTCGATCTGTTCGCCATCCCGGTTCGACTCATCGCAGATGGGGGCGACTTGCTCGCCGACGTGCACTGTGAGCGGGGCCTGTGCCGCTATATGAACAGCCTGCCCGAAGCGACGCGCTCATGTCACTACACCGTGGGCACGGTTCGTGAGTTGAAGCCTGGCCGTGACTCGGTCGTACACGCCTGCTTCACTGGAGCGGTCTATCGGCTGACCTCGGTGGAGTACCAGGGACGTACGCTCGGCCGGCTCGTGCTCGGTCCGTACCTGCCCGCTGAGACCGGCGAAGCTCCAGCATCCTTGTTCCGGGCCGACCCGGCGCTCGACGCCGCCGAGACCCGAGACCACTTCGCCAAGATGCCCCGTATTCGCGCCGAGATCGCGGAGCAGCTGTGCCAGCATCTGAAGCGGACCATCGAGCTGCTCGTGTTCTCCGGGCACCGTGCCCAGCTCGCTTCGAGCATGCAGGTGGCCAACGTGCGGGAGAACTACCGGGAGCTCGCCGAGAAGAACGAAAAGCTTCAGGTGGCTTACGACGAGCTCAAACAGCTGGACCAGCTCAAGTCGACCTTTCTGGCCACCGTCAGTCACGAACTGCGAACGCCTCTGACCTCGATCATCGGCTACACGGAGATGCTCGAATCAGGAGGCGTGGGCGAGCTGGAGGCCGAACAACTTTCCGTGCTGAGAACCGTCCGAACGAAGGCCGACCAGCTCCTACACCTCATCAGCAGCCTGCTCGATCTGGGGCGCCTGGAGTCCGCGCGACTCGTGCTACGCAAGGAAACCGTCGATCCGGGGGTGCTGCTGTCCGATGTGGGCACCACGATCGTTCCGGCCGCAAACCGCAAGAACATCGCCGTGGACATCCACGTCGACGACGAGGTTCCGAAGTTCGTCGCCGACCCCGTGCGAATGCGACAAGTGCTGCTCAACCTCGCTGACAACGCCGTGAAGTTCACCCCTGAGGGCGGCAGGGTCGCGCTCGAGGTCCGGCGAGACGAGATCCGCACGAACGCCCCCGGAGGTCTCGCTGCTTCTCTGTTCGCCTCGGCCCAGCCCGCCGTCAGGTTCACGGTCGAAGACAGCGGTATCGGCATCCCCGCGCAAAACCTCCGCCGAATCTTCGACGCGTTCTACCAAGTCGACGGCAGCGCGACGCGCCAGCACGGCGGCGCGGGCCTCGGTCTTTCCATCGCCAAACAGCTGGTCGAGGGGCACGGGGGAAAAATCGAAGTGACGAGCCAAATCGGTCAGGGCACAGTATTCGTCGTGCGGCTCCCCGCCGCCGCCGACGACCATGGACGATGAGTTTGCGAAGATTGAGTGGCTCACGAAGCGGCTCCGCGCCACCGACGCGCAGGTCCCCATCGACCTCGGGGACGACGCCGCGGTCGTTCAAAACCGCTCCGAGCTCAGCGTCCTGACCGTCGACACGCAGGTCGAAGGCGTGCACTTTCGGCCGGAGTTCCTGACCTGGGAGCAGCTCGGCGCGCGGGCCATCATCACGGCGGCCAGTGACGTGGTCGCGATGGCCGCCAGCCCGAACGCTGCCCTGCTCGCCATGATCCTCCCCGTCGACTTCGAGGATGCCGACTTTCGCAGGGTGATCGAAGGAGCGGCCGCTGCCGCCCAAGACACCGGGGCGCGCATTGTGGGCGGCAACCTCAGCGCCGGTCGCCAGTTCTCGCTCACCACCACGGTCCTCGGCTCGCCGCTCGGTGCGCCGGTCGGCCGCGACGGCGGCACGCCCGGCGATCGGCTATACGTGACGGGCGCGCTCGGCGCGGCCGCGCTGGGTCTGGCCTTGCTGATGGCGGGCAAGACCGAAGGAGACATGGCAAGCCGCTTCGCCGAGCGCTGGCGCAGGCCGCCGATCCACCGGGCGAGCAGCCTGCGTGCCGCTACCGCCGCAGTCGACATCTCGGACGGCCTACTTCAGGATCTCGGGCACCTCTGCGCTGCGTCGAACGTTGGCGCGGTCGTTTGGGCCGATCAGATTCCGACGGCGCCAGGGCATCGAGACCTCTGTGATGCGCTCGGCTTGGACGCGAGGGAGCTCGCGCTCAGCGGCGGCGAAGACTACGAGCTTCTGTTCGCCGCCCCGCCGCAGGCTCAGCTCACCCGAGCCAGACCGATCGGAGAGCTGACCCAAATCCCCGGAATCGTGGTCCTCGATGCGAACGGGAATCAAGTCCGCGTCCGCTCCGAGGGGTTTCGCCACTTCGGCTAGGCGCGGCGCAAGCGCCTCGCTCTCCTGGGAAAGTCCCGTTTTCACGGAGAGATCTCGCCGTTGACGAGGAGGGCTCGGGCGTGCTGGGATGCTCGCCATGGGAAAAGCATGCAAAGCAAGCGAACCTCGGCGCTCTTTCTGAGCGCCATCCTCGCGCTTGGGGCTTGCACGAAGCGCGAGGAACCGGGCCAAAGCGGATCCGAACCTGCTGCTCCTGAAGCCGCCGATCTGCTGATCAAGAACGCCAACGTCATCACCATGGACGACGAGCAGCCGAAGGCGGAGGCCATCGCCATTCGGAACGGGCGCATCGCGTTCGTGGGATCCAACGAAGCCGCCATGGAGCACACTGGACCCGGCACCGGGGTCATCGACGCCAAGCACATCACCGTCATCCCGGGCTTGATCGACGGACACAGTCACTTCGCCTTTGCCTTGAAGATGGTCGATTGGGTCAATGTGTCTCCGCCACCGGTCGGCAAGGTCTCGAACATTCCCGTGCTCCTCGACGAGCTGCAGGACTTCGCGCGTCAACGAGAGATCGGACGGGGCAGCTGGCTGATCGCCTGGGGCTACGACGAGAGCCAGCTCGCCGAACGCCGGCACGTGAGCCGTGCGGATCTCGACCCCCGCTTTGCAGATAACCCCGTGATGCTTCTTCACGTGTCGGGTCACGCTGCCGTGCTCAACTCAGCAGCGCTGAAGGCCGTGGGCATCAACGCGCGCACCAAGACGCCTGCCGGCGGGGTGATCGCGCGAAAGAAGGGGACCAGCGAGCCGAGCGGTCTGCTGATGGAGACGGCCTTTGCGCCCGTCATCAGCGCCCTTCCCAGGCTGAGCCAGAAACAGAGCTTGGCGCGCTTCAAGGCTGCCCAGATGCTCTACGCCGCCAACGGCTACACCACGGTGCAGGAGGGCGCCTCGAGCCGCGACGACGTCGAGCTGCTTCGCGCGGCCGCGGCACGAAGCCTTCTGTTCCTCGATGTGATGGCTTTGCCCCTGATCGCGGAGCCGGCCGACCTCGATCGCAAGTCGGTCTTCGAGTTCGGTGACTACGAAAGCCGCCTGAGGCTGGGCGGCATCAAAGTCGTGCTCGACGGTTCACCCCAAGCCAAAACCGCCTATTTCAGCAAGCCGTTCGTGTCGGGAGGACCGGCGGGGCAGAGCCCTTGGACCGGGGCCCCGAGCATGCCCTACGAGACCTACTTGGCCATCTGCGCGGCCGCCAAAGAGCGGGGCATTCGGGTCTTCACGCACGCCAACGGGGATGCGGCCATCGACATGGTGATTCGGGCACAGGAAGAGCTCGGGACACGAAGCAAAGACGGTCTTCGAAACGTGGTCGTGCACTCGCAGTTCGTTCGACCGGACCAGCTGGATCGGTACATCGAGCTGGGACTGATCCCTTCGTTCTTCACCAGCCACACTTTTTTCTGGGGCGATACGCACGTGCAAAACCTGGGCAAGGAGCGCGCGTATTTTTCGAGCCCGCTTGCGACGGCGGCCCGCAAGGGCTTGGTCGCCGCCAATCACAGCGACTTCGGCGTCACCCCGCTGGACCCCATGTTTCTCATGTCCACCGCGATGATGCGGCGCTCTCGCTCCGGTGAGATCATCGGCCCCGACGAACGCGTCTCCGCGCATGAGGCGCTCCAGGCGATGACAATCGACGCGGCCTACCTCTATGGCGAGGAAGAGCGCAAGGGGTCGATCGAGGCCGGAAAGCTCGCAGACCTGGTGTTTCTGTCCGAGGACCCACTCGCCGTCGAAGCCGACGAGATCCCGCAAATCGACATACTCACGACCTACAAAGAAGGCCGCCCCATCTTCATGAGCGCCCGATAAGACCCCCTGCGGGGCGCGCACGCCTTAGCTCGGCTGGCCTATGCGGCCCCGCTATTCGCGACGGCCCGTTATGAGGTAACCTCGGCACCGACCGGCCGCACGGCAGGAGCACGGTCGAGGAGGTGGTCATGAAGCTCTACACGAACTCGTTCTCCCCCAACGCCAGAAAGGTTCACGCCGTCGCCCACGCCCTCGGCATGGAGCTCGAGACGCAGACCGTCGACCTTCGTGCGGGAGAGCAACGGACGCCGGACTTTCTCGCTCTGAACCCCAACGGCAAAGTCCCCACCCTGATCGACGGGAGTACGACCCTGTGGGAATCCAATGCCATCCTCTGCTACCTGGCCGACAAGACCGATACCGCGCTGTGGCCGAGATCCTCGAAGCGTTACGACATTCTTCGCTGGATGTTCTGGGAGTCGAACCATTTCGGGCAGGCAATCAATCAGATTGTCGTCCAGAAGCTCTTCCACAGCGACGCCCCCGACCAAGCGGTCATCGATCGAGGCTTGAAGGACTTTCGCAAATACGCCGCCGTCCTCGACGGAGCCCTGCACGGAGCCCCTCATATCCTCGGGCAGGAGCTGACCCTCGCAGACTTCGCGGTGGGCGTAGGCCTCGGCTACACAGAGACCTGCCAGCTACCGCTCGACGAGTTTCCCCACATCAAACGATGGTGGCAGACTTTCATCGACACGCCGGCGGGCCAAATCTTGCTGCCCCCGAACAAGTAGGGCCCACCTGGAGCGGAAGGATTCGCACACTAGTCTCGGTTCAGCTCACAAATCCGGAAGTCGACCGCACGGTCGAAGGCACAGAGCCCGCGGTCCACGGAGTCCTCGATCTCGAAGCAGGCGTAGTACGCCGTCAGGGCTGGGGCACAGCTGTCCTCGCAGGCTCTTCCTGGAGCGTTGAACGCGAAGATGACTGGGACCATGACCGACAGTGGAATCCACACTTTACCCGTCTCCAGTTGACTCTTCGTGCCGACGACGACACTCGCCTTTGCTCGATGCGGCGAATCCTCCTCCGCACCGATGGTTTGTAGCACGCGGTGCCCTCACCGGTACGTGAGGCAGTTTACAGGCCACGCCGAAACCTTCAGCCACGGAAGGACCGGAGGGGGGCGCCAGCTCCAGGCGAATGCTAGTTTGCTCTGCTGCCATGTCCGACAGGATCACGACGATTCCCTATTCCATTCGTGGCATCGAGCTCGACGCTACGGGCTTCGTTTCGCCAGGCTGGCTCTCACGCATCTTCGAGGACACGCGATGGCGCATCTTCATCATGGACGACTATCCATTGCGCGGCCTGATGGAAGGTGGCGTCGCGCGGGCTGGCACGTTCGAGTACGAGGCGCCGCTCGCTTATGGAGACGAGCTGACAATCGCGACCTGGGTCGCGCGCGTCGGCCGAACGAGCTTCGACTTCGGCCATCGCATCGTGAGGGCGACCAATGGGGCGGTTGCCGCCCGGGCGCGTATGACCGTCGTCAACTTGGGTCCCGATGGCCGCCCCGCGCCGCTCGACCGCGCCCTCGCCTCATTCGTCATCGATGAGCCCACAGCGGCTGCGCGCCCCTGGCCGGGCGACGAGCGCCCGCAAGCCTGGACCCGTCAGTGGACCGTGCGGCCGAGCGATCAGGATAGCTTCGGTCACGTCAATCAGGCGCGCTACGTGGATTACATCGACGACACCCGATGGTTCGCATCGAAAGCCGCGGAGGCTTCCGGACTCGAGGGTCGGCTGAAGGCGCTGTCGATCGAGTACATCCGCGAGGCGCATGCAGGGGAAGCGGTGCAGATGCAAACCTGGGTGACCGGCGATCAGAGCCGGGCTTACGAGCTCACACTCCAAGCAACCGGGGAGGTCCTGGCCCGTGGCCAGACCATCGGCGCATCTCGCTAGAAGCGGTCGCTGAGGAAGCCAACTTCACGGCTGGGCTTGGCCCACAAATAAGAAGACCCGCTGGCCATCACCCGCGGGTCTTTTCGGGGTTAGGGACTCTTTTCAGGCCGCCCTAGCAACAAGAAAAGTTCAGTCGCTAACCCAGCAACTATCGGGACTATCTAACGTCGTTAGAGAGCCGTCAAGTATTATCTAATGCCGTTAGGCAAATGCTCATAATCAGAGTTTCAGCATGACGACAAACTCGAGGTAAACACCTGGAATTCAACCGCATTATCAAACGCGAAAGCCTCAGCCTTGCTGTCCCCGAATAGGCCGGCGTTTCAGCTCGACTAATACAGAAGGATCTCTCTGCGTTCGCGGTCGAAACGCGCGGCTCCGGCGCGCTCCAGCTCGATGAGCGGCTCAATCGGGCGCCCGGAGTCCACGGCCGCGCGGAAATCGGGCCGACCCGTGAGCAGGTCGATGGCCAGAGGATTGGAGACGAACTCGTACGGCTCGCTGCGCCAGCGCGCTTGCGCCGGCAACTGTTCGAGGACCGTAGCCATCATGCGCAGATAGCTCTCGTAAGGCCGAAAAGCATCGCGGTCCGTCACATGCACCTGCACTCCGTGGCAAGACTTGCCCGCATGCTTTTGAAAGGTAGGGGAGAAGCCGAGCGGTCGAAGCCTGGCCCCCGCAAGCTCCAGCCGGAGCAGCGGCGCGATGTCGAGCCCGGGTCCACCCCAGATCTCGAAAGGCCGGGTCGTTCCACGACCCTCGGACAGCTGCGTGCCTTCGATGAGGCAGCCGCCGGGATACACCGTCGCGGTGTCGAGGCTGGGCATGTTGGGCGAGGGCATCACCCAGGGAAGCCCCGTCTGCGCCCAGCTCATCGCGCGCTGCCAGCCCTTCATCGGCACGATGCGCAGCCCAGCAGCGTCAAGCGCGTCCACACGACACACCCAACGCAGAATCTCGCCGAGCGTGAGCCCGTGCCGGACCGAAACCGGGTACAGACCGACGAACGAAAGATAGCCCTCTTCCTGAGGCGCTCCTTCGACCTCGACGCCCCCGAGCGGGTTCGGTCGGTCGAGCGCAATCACCTCGACCCCAGCGGCCAAGCAGGCCTTCAGCATCAAGGCCGCGGTCCACACGTAGGTGTAGAAACGCGTGCCGACGTCCTGTAGGTCGATGACGACCGCATCGAGCTCAGCGAGCCAAGCCGGGTTTGGAGACAGCTCTTCGAAGCAGTCCCCATAGAGCGAATAGACCGGAATCGCAGCGACGGCATCGCTGCCAACCCCGACCATGTCCTGCGCGGCCCCCGCAAAGCCGTGCTCGGGGCCGAAAAGCGCGACGATGCTCGCACCCGCTTCCTGCAGGACGACCTTGGCCGGGGTAAGCCGTGCGTCCACGCTGGCGGCGTGCGCCAATAGTCCGATTCGACGGCCGCGTACGAGGGGGCTGAGCTCTGGCTCTTGGGCGGCGAGACGATCGAGCCCGGTCCAGACAGCGCTCAAGCGAGCTTCTCCGGAGCGGGCGCTGGAGGCGGCTCGCCGGACTCGGCGGCCAAGAGATAGAGGAGCGACATGCGCACGGCTACCCCGGCTTCGACCTGATCGAGGACGACGCTCCGCGGACTGTCTGCCACTTCGGACTCAATCTCGACCCCCCGATTCATCGGTCCCGGATGCATCACGATGGCGTCTGGCTTGGCGCGTTCGAGCGCGGCCGGCCCGATGCCGAAGGTCCGCGCGTACTCTCGCAAGCTCGGAAGCAGCGCTCCCTCGAGACGCTCACTTTGAATTCGGAGGATCATGACGACATCGGCGCCCTCGAGCGCCTCTTCGGTCCGGTCGAACACGCGGGCGCCGAGCACCTCGGCCTCGAGCGGCAGCAAAGTGCGCGGACCGACCAGCCGCACTTCCGAACCAAACAGCCGGAGCAGCTGCGCGTTGGAACGTGCGACCCGAGAGTGGGCGATGTCGCCGCAGATGGTGACCACCAGGTTGCCGAGAGTCTTTTTCGCGCGCCGAATGGTGAAGGCGTCCAACAGAGCCTGTGTCGGGTGCGCGTGCATGCCGTCGCCCGCATTGATGATGCTGCAGTCGACCTTCGAGGCCACGTACGCCGGCGCACCGGATGCACCATGTCGCACTACGACCACGTCTGGACGCATGGCCTCGAGCGTGCGGCAGGTGTCGCTGAGGGTCTCGCCCTTCTTCACACTGGAAGCCGAGACGTTCATGTTGATGACGTCCGCGGAAAGGCGCTTGCCTGCCAACTCGAACGAGGTGCGCGTTCGCGTGGAGGACTCGTAAAACAAGTTGATGATGGTCTTACCGCGCAGGGTGGGCACTTTGCGAACCGGACGGCGCGAAACCTCGAAGAAGGCTTCGGCGGTGTCGAGGACCTGCTCCACGTCCTCACGGCTGAGCGCGTCTATATCGAGCAGGTGGCGATGCGCGAAGGGTCTCATTCCGAGTCCTCCGACAAGACGACTCGATCCGGCCCCGCGGCGTCCAGCCAGGCGTCGATCCGAGCGGATGGCTCAACGTCGACAGCCCTTCCGACGAAGTCCGGCGCGATCGGCAGCTCTCGCCCTCCCCGGTCACAGAGCACGGCGAGCCAAACCCGAGCGGGCCGGCCATGGTCTTGTAGACACTCGATGGCGGCGCGCACCGTGCGCCCCGTGTGCAGCACGTCGTCGACGAGAACCACGTGGCGCCCGCGGACATCGAATGGGATGTCCGTGGGGCCGATCTTCGGATTGGGAAGCGCCGTGGCGGCGTCGTCCCGGTAGAGCGAGATGTCCACCGTCCCCACGGCTGGCCTGGCACCTTCGGCACGCTCTATCTCGTCGGCCAGGCGCGTCGACAGCGACACACCGCCCCGGCGGATGCCTATCAGGGCCAGATCTTCGATGCCCGAGGTGGCCTCCAGGATTTCTACTGCGATGCGGCGAATGCTCAGCCTAATGGCATCGGCGTCGAGGAGGACCTTCTGGGTTCGTGCCACGCTCGGCGAGTTATGGATGGAAAACTGCGAGGCTTCAAGCCTTAACCCGCAGGCTCGCAACTCCGTCGGGATGTCGGCAGACCGCAGACTCTGCGTGAGTTGTTGCACGCGGGAGGCCGCTCCTTGGAGCATCTCATAATGCGATTGACGACATGTCAGCAGACACTTCCTCGATAAATCGAGCGGGCGCTCCCGCAACTCCCGTCCACAACCCGAAATCCGGGGGTTCGGCGCGGGCGCAAAAGCGGCTGGACGCCCCGCAATCCCACCAGGTGGTCATCGTGCAGTAGAGGGCTCAGCTCTGCTGTCGTTGCGGACGGCACGCCTGCGCACCTGCTCACTCTACAACCGACCCTAAAGGGTTGCTATGTTGTAAACAAGTGTCTATTCGGCTCGCCATATACACCCTTAGGGCTCAAAAAGACGGTCCTAGGAGGTCTCAGGAATGTCCATGTCCAAACGTATCTTGATGCTCGCTTCAGTCAGCGCCGCCGTTCTCGTCGGCGCTTGCACCAGCGGCGCCAACGATGGGTTGTGCGTCGCGCTCGGCGATTGCGAGTCGGGCGTAAAGCCGCTCGATCCGAATTCGGGCCGGCCCTGGCAAGAGCCCATCGACGAGCAGCCCGCGGGCGCCTCCCCGGCCCCGCAGAGTCCGGTGGATCCAAGCCCAAACGCGCCAGTCGCAAGTCCCTCGGTGGACGAGCCGTCGCCCGTGACACCGGTCGCGCCCACTCTACCCACCGCCATGACCCCCACGTCGCCCGTGCAACCCTCCGCGCCGCTGCAGCCCACGCCCGTGCAACCCTCCGCGCCGCTGCAGCCCACGCCCGTGCAACCCGCACCGCCCGTGCAACCCGCACCCCCCGTGCAGCCAGCGCCGCCTACTCCGGTGGATCCCATCCCCCCCGTCGTGGAGCTGCCCTCACGTTCGACCATGTACACCTCCGGGCGTCACCTGTATGACAGCTGTGGAGAACGCGTCGTCTTGATGGGCGTCAATCACCCGACGCTCTATGTGGACCGCGCCGCTGAGGCGATGCCCGAGATCGCCCGCACCGGAGCGAACGCGGTCCGCCTCTTCTGGGCCGCCACACACGGGGTTCCGATCACCGAGGCGGCGACCGCCATCGAAGTGAGCATCGCCAACGGGATGATTCCCATCCTCGAGATGCACGACGCCACCGGACCCGGCAACTGGGGCAGGATGGGTGCCATCTTGGATTACTGGACGAGCCCGGCTGCCGTGTCGCTCATCAAGAAGTACCAGGACCATCTGATCGTCAACATTGCGAACGAAGCCGGACCGGAACGCGGACAGCAATACGACGAGTTCGAGCGTGTCTACGCCGACGCAGTCAAGCGCCTCAGAAGCGCTGGTATTCGCGTGCCGATCATGATCGACGCAAGCGGCTGGGGACGGGACTACCAGGTCCTCTTGGACAAGGGAGCAGCCCTCGTCGACGCAGACCCCGATCGCAATCTGATCTTCTCGGCCCACCTTTACGACGGCATGAGCCGATCGCAGATCGCGAATGTGCTGCAGGGCGCGGTCGACCGGGGCCTGCCCTTCATCATCGGCGAGCTTGCCAACAGGTCACCGGCGGGGTCCTGCGGAGGCCAGCTCGACTACATCGCGCTCATCTCTGAGGCCAACAATCGCGACATCGGTTGGCTCGCCTGGTCCTGGGGAGACGACTCGTCCGACACCTGGTGGAACACGGATTGCTGGGAGTTCGACATGACTCGAACATTCTCCTTCGACACTCTCGAGCGCTGGGGCTTGGAGGTCGCCGTTACCGACGCCGACAGCATTCAAAACAATGCAGTCCGCTCGCACTACCTGACCGAAGGCTTCTGCCAGTAAACAGGAGCGGCCCTCGCGCACTCGTCAATGTGCGCGCCTAAGGACATGGCCCAGAGCTGACGGGTCGGGACGACACGTTACGGTCTCGACCCGTCAGCCTCGCGCCCTTGTCCGACTTGTTCCGTTACCCGAAAGGGCTCGCCAGAAACCCGCGCGAGCGAAGATGATCACTGGCCCGCTGCGGGGTCGTACAGATGTTTTCCCGTGATCAATGGCAGGTCCAGGGCGGACATCAGCCCGGGCTCGGCCGCGCAGACCGCGGGGATGGCATTGACGATTCGCGTCGCCGTCAGAAGGACGCCGCCCACGGCATGGTCGCCGTGCTCGTCTTCGAACTCGTACTCGACCATCATCTTGGGCACGCCTTCGATGATGACTCGGTAGGAGCCGTTTCCAACCGGCCAGTCGGGCGCGAGCTCGTCCGACATGCGCGTGACGTGCTCGACCACGAGCGCCGGATGTCCGTCGACGATGCCCTGCACTTCGAAGCGCAGTGCAGCGGTCGTGCCAGGCTCGATTCGGTGCTCACCGATCTGAATCGCTTCAACGGCCGGAACGCGTTCGTGGACTTCACGAATCTCCTGCAACTCGAGCCCCAGCCCCTCGGCGAGCAAGCGAAGCGTGCCGCCCCAGGCGAAGCCGAGCATTCCCGGCATCAGAAGCACCGGCGTGTGATCGAGCGGCTTCCCGAACCCCATGATCTGGAAGAGAGTCTCCGGTTGATTGTAGGTGGCGTAGTTGATGATCTCGAGACAGCGAATTTGGCTCCAGCGTTCCGACAGACCAGACATGACGAGCGGAAGCGTGTCGTTTGCAAAGCCGGGGTCGATGCCGGAAGTGAGAAACGAGCTGCCGCCGGCCTCACAAGCCTCCGCCAGCTGCTTGCGAAACGCCTCGTTCAAGCTCGTCGGGTGAACGAGCCCGACCATTGAGCAGGAGACGACATTCTTCCCCGAGGCCAGAATGCGCGCCATGTCCGTCACGGCATCGGCAGGGCGCATGCCGGCGTCTGCCGTGTACGACACGCAGTCGGCATCCATGGCAAGGAGCGCATCGACATCGCGCGTCGCTTGAATGCCCACCGGGGGCAAGCCACACAGCTCCCCCGCATCCTTTCCCTCCTTCTGCGGACTCGATACGCAGAGCCCAACGAGTTCGAGCGCCGGATGGCCGATGATGGCTCGGAGGGCGAAACGGCCGACGTTTCCGGTACTCCACTGAATCACACGCAGTCCCATGTCTCTTCCTTTCCATGATCTTGTACCACACGGCAATGGCTCGGCATGGCCTCGAGCCGCCGCGCCATGGATTGTGCAAGGCCGGCGGGGACGAGAGCGGCTACCTGAAAACCGGCGCCGGGCCGACGCACTTGGCAACTCGGTCCGGTTTGAACCGAGGACCTTCGAGCTAGGTGCTCAACGTCAGTCCGCCATCCAGCAGCAGCAAGCTGCCCGTCTGCCAAGGGTGATCGAGGAGGCTCAGGACCGCTTCGGCCACGTCCTGCGGCGTGCCGAGTCGGCCGAGCAGGTGCTGCTCCCGCAAAGTCGCGAAGTGTTCCTCGGCCCGGAGCCGCGCCTCGTCTTCGCTCAGAGCCCCTTCGCCCAGCGTGGTCCGGGGCGCCTTCACCATGTCGGTCTCGATCACGGCCGGAAGCACGGCGTTGACGCGAATGCCGTCCGGGGCCAACGCACGCGCAAAGCTGCGCGTAAGAGCGTTGAGGGCGGCCTTGCTCGCGGAGTATCCGCTCAGCCCCTGCACCGCCCGGATCGAGGCCGTGCTCGAGACGTTGACGATGGCGCCCCCCCTGCCCTTCAGATGCGGCTGAATCGCTTGCATCCAGAACAGTGGCGCGGCGAGGTTGACGTCCAGCATGGAGCGCAGCGCCTCTTGGGTGATGCCGCCCACCTCCTGATAGTGAAGCACGCCAGCGTTGTTCACGAGACCGTCGACGCCCGCGAAGGCGTCCACGGCCTGCGCCAGCAGCTCTTCGACCTGTTCGATCTCACGCAGGTCCGCCACGAGCGCGTGTACGCGTTCGGGATACTTCTTGCCCAAGGCCTGTAGCCGCGCCTGGTCACGGGCGACGGCGATGACCCGGCCACCGCGGCCGAGGATCGCCTCCGCTGTCGCGAGGCCGATGCCGCGACTGGCACCGGTCACGATGACGGTTCCCTCAGAGACTTTCACGGCGACTCCCTTTTTGCGAAAGGGCCCCAGCCCGGCTCGGGCGGGACGTCGGCCGGCTCCCCTCGCACCTCGATTTCATCTTGCTCGATGAAGCTCGGCGCGTCGACGCATAGGATGCTCTGAACCCGCTCCGTCGGGTTGTGGTACAAGTGGGCCGCTCCCTTCGGCCAGCAGTGCACGGTCCCGGACGCGCAAGGCTGGCCCTGACAGAGTAGACCATCCCCCAGCACCATCTCCGACTCCTGCATCTGCTGGTGCATGTGCAGCGGGATGTGTCGTCCGGGCGCGATGTTCAAGCGGTAGATTCCGGCGTCCTTGGTTTCATGGATGACGTCGACCGTGCCGAAGGGCTTGTCCTCGATTTCGAACTGAGCCCAGGCCGCCCCCCGCTCGATCTGCACCGAGGGAATGGCCAGTCCCGCAAGGGCCTCGGGCTTGGTCAGACGCACGAGCACCGACTCCAGCTGGGTCTCGCCCGAGACCGATGGGAGGAGAAGGTAACGCGCCAGAGCGTGGGCAGCGGTCTCCAGCATTCGGAATCGGCAGCTTCGCAGAAGGAACGCGAGCTGGGCGGCGGTCGCCGCGTAATCGACGGTGGAGCGCAAGCTCTCCCGGGTCGCCGCGAGCTCGGTCGGCAGCCTCAGCTCCACGTCAACGAGAAGCGGCTGAACACTGTCGCGCTCCTGCGGGTAGACGCCTACGACACAGTCGACGAGCAGGCCCTCGATTCGCAGGACGTCCATCACGGGGAAGGCTATCGCATTTCGGGACTTCTGCTAGAGTACCCGGTTCCATGGACGAGAGACCCGACCCCATCATGGAAGTCACCGAACATGCCGCATTTCGCCGGGTGCCGAGAACCGGCGTGATCTACGTCACGGTCGAGGCGCAGAAGCGAGGCTTCGGCCCAGACGCCGAAGACTGGTGCAACCTCGGCCAAGGCCAGCCTGACACGGGCGAGCTTCCGGGCGCCCCGCCCCGGGTACGGCAGATCGACGTGCAGTCCGAAGACCTCGACTACGCCCCGGTTCCGGGAATCTGGGAACTGCGGGAAGCGGTCGCCGATCTCTACAACCGACTCTTCCGTCGGGGGATGAAGTCTCAGTACAGCGCAGAGAACGTCGCCATCGCCGGCGGTGGCCGCGTCGGCATCACCCGGGCCTGCGCCGCTATCGCGCCCATTCACCTGGGTCACTTCCTACCGGACTACACGGCCTACGAGGAACTGCTCGACGTCTTTCGGCGTTTTTTGCCGATCCCGATCCTGCTCGACCCCAAGTCCGGGTACCACTTCAGCGCCGAAGACCTGCACGAAGAAATTCTGGGACGCGGCCTGAGCGCGATCCTCGTCAGTAACCCGTGTAACCCCACCGGCAAGATGGTTCACGGGGACACGCTGGCAGGCTGGGTGCAAACCGCGAGGCACCTCAAGTGCTCGTTGATGCTGGACGAGTTCTACTCGCACTACACCTGGGTCGGAGACAAACCCATCGTCAGCGCGGCCGAGTACGTGGAGGACGTGGATCGCGACCCCATCGTCATCTTCGACGGCTTGACCAAGAACTGGCGCTATCCGGGCTTTCGCGTGAGCTGGATCCTAGGCCCCAAGCGCATCATCGAGGGGGCCGCTAGCGCGGGCTCCTTCCTGGACGGCGGTGGCGTCGCGCCCATGCAGCGTGCGGCGATCGACCTGGTTCAGGAGCGTGCGACGCTTGCCGAAACCGACGCCATTCAGAAGGAATTCCGAACGAAGCGCCACCTTCTGCTGGACGGCTTGCGAAAGATCGGCGTTCGCTTCGACCTCGAGCCTGAGGGCACCTTCTACGCCTGGGGCGACCTCAGCCAGCTACCCGAGTCGCTTCGGAGCAGTGATGCTTTCTTCAGGGCCGCCCTGGAGCACAAGGTCATCTGCGTCCCCGGTCACTTCTTCGACGTGAATCCCGGAAAGCGGCGCACCGGCCGCGCCTCCCGCTTCGTGAACCACGTTCGCTTCTCGTTTGGCCCTCCGGGCCCCGTCCTCGAAGAAGCCCTGGACCGCCTGAGCAAAATGGTTGAAGCCGCCAAGTAGACGCGCCCCATGACGAATCGGGCCGGCGTCCGAAAAAAGCTGGTCAGTTTTTTCCAGATGTCCGCGTATGTAGGCGATCATCCCACAGATGATGACCTCTGCGCTGGCTATCGAGCAGCCCCGAACCTTCAGCCCAGCAAACGCCCCGAGCAGCAGCCCCGTGCCCTTCGTAAAGTGGGCCGGGGGCAAGGGTCGGCTTCTCAGCCAGCTGCGCCCTCTTCTGCCGCAAGGGGTCGAACACATGCGACACGTGGAGCCCTTCGTCGGCGGTGGAGCGCTCTTCTTCTCTCGGCAGCCGGGGCGCGCCATGCTGACCGACATCAACCCCTCGCTGGTCTCGACCTACCAAGCCGTCCGAGACGACGTGGACACCGTGATCCGCGCCCTGCGAGGTCTAGCCCGCGGCCACAGCAAGGACGCCTACTACGAAGTCCGCGAGCGCTACAACCAGGGACGCAGGCTGTCCAAAGCCCGCCGCGCGGCCATGTTCATCTACTTGAACAAGACCTGTTTCAACGGCCTGCACCGAGTCAACCGCAAAGGCGAGTTCAACGTTCCGGTCGGTTCCTATAAGAACCCGCGCATCGTGGACGAGAGCGGATTGCGCACAGCCAGTGAGCTTCTGCGCACGGCAAGCATCGAGCGCGCCGGCTTCGAGCACCTGCTCGAGTCCGCCAAGCCCGGTGACTTCGTCTACTTCGACCCGCCCTACGAGCCCGTCTCGGAGACCGCCAGCTTCACGGCCTACTCGAGCGGAGGCTTCGACCGACGAGACCAGACCCGGCTCCGTGACGTGTACCGGGCACTGGACCGTCGCGGCTGCAAGCTGATGCTGTCCAACAGCGACGTGCCCTTCATTCGCGAGCTGTATGCGGACTTCCAGGTAGACACCGTGGCCGCCCCGCGAGCCATCAACTGCAACGCGAAGAAGCGGGGCAAGGTGAGCGAAGTCGTCGTGCGCAACTATCTGCACTAGCCGGCCATCGTGCGCGGGCGCTATATCTGTCCAATGAAGCTCTACTTCTTCCCAGTCGCGCCGAACCCGACTCGCGTTCTGCTGTACCTGAGCCTCAAGGAGGCCGCAGGCGCTGCCATCCCGGTCGAGCGCGTTCCCGTCGACCTGCGCAAAGGAGAACAGAAGAGCCCCGAGCACCTCGCGCGCAACCCCTTCGGCCGGCTCCCGGTGCTGGAGCTCGACGACGGGACCTGTTTGACCGAATCGCGCGCCATCATGGACTACCTAGAGGAGCTCTACCCGGAGCCGAACCTCGTGGGCGCGAGCCCGAAGGAGCGAGCGCAGGTCATGGAAGTGGAGCGCGTCGCCGAGCAGGGCGTGCTCTACGCGGCAGCCCGCATCGTGCACGCAACGACATCGCCACTAGGGCTTCCCTCGAACCCGGCGATCGTCGAGTTCTACGCGCCACGGTTGGCCAAGACGCTCGACGTCCTCGAAGCCTGGATGTCGGACGGCCGCCAATTCCTGGCAGGCGCACGCCCCACGGTGGCCGACTGCGCGATGCTGGCCGGCCTCAATTTTGGCCGCCTGGCGAAGCTCTCGCTGGACCCGTCTCTTCAGCGACTCTGCGCATGGGAGCGCCGCTTTCGCGAGCGCCCAGAAGTGGCCAAAGTGCTCAGCCTCTGAAAGCGCGCGCGCAGCTCAGGGGACCACCGCGGGCTCGAGCTCGACCTCGACCTTGCCTTGGCCGAACGTCAGCTTCTCGCTGTCCGCTTCGTAGTCGACGCCCGACACCGGAATGAACTCCCCGCCGCCTTCGACGTAAAGCCCTATCACCACGTGGTAGTCGCCGGTCACTCCGACGTCTTCGAACGAGAGCACGGCATGGCGGGACTCGTTCAAGATCTGGTCGACATCGAGCTTTCCGTCCTCGTCCTTGTCCACGTTGTCGATGGTCGCGAGAATGGCGGCCGGCACGGTTGTGACAGGAATCTCCTCGGCAAGCGTGACCACCAGCTTCGTGATCTTCGCGTCGAAGTCGCTCGGTAGCGAGATCCGCGTCACGAGGCTCGAGGGCGGCTGTACCTGCTCGACGACGAAGGCCTGCCCTAGAGTGAGGGAGACCCCCAGCCAATCCAGATCTCCATCGTCATCGTGGTCGCTCATGGCGAAGTCGCCAGGCAAGCGGATGTCGCGGTAGATCGAGTGCAGCTCCCACAGCTCGCTACTTTCGACTCCTGGGTTCTTGTGCCAGACGCCGCGGTGCGCAGTGTGGTCGGCGCTCACCACGTCGATGAGACCATCGCCGTCCATGTCATCGAGCCAGAAGTCGCTCGGTGAGGTGAGCCCAGAGATGATCACTTCCGGCTCCCAATCCTCCGTGAGGTCGGCGCCAGGACTCCAGTACCGAGTCACCGTGGAGTTGAAGATTTGGTTGGCGATGAGGTCTGGGTAGCCATCCTCGTCGAAGTCGTGGAACCACATGTCCGCGGACGCCCAGTTGTCGTCGTCGATGACGACCTTGGGCCAGCGTTCGTCCCAACCCGCAGGTCCGGGGTTGCGCGCGAGCCAGATCTCGCCGCGGAACTGTGGCGGATCGGAGTTCGCGACGTCGAACATCGCGTTGTAGACGACCTCGGGATAGTCGTCTCCGTCGAGATCGGTACACTTGTAGCCCAGGGTGCCCCGAATGAAGGAATCCGTGTCCGGGGCCTGCTCCGTGAGATGCTCGATCCAAGGCGAGTCTAGATCGCCCGTGTTCTCCATCCAGCTTCCGACGGCAGATGAGCCAAAGGCGCCACTGAGCGCCAAGTCCTCGTCGCCGTCATTATCGATGTCGCAGGTGACGACGATCATGGCGTTGTAGTTGATCTCCTTGGCATTTGGATTGGCTCTCACGATCTCACGCAGCCACTCGTCCCCCTCTTTGCGGTACGACAGGACCGTTCCGGAGCCGTCTTCGAGCGGCGCCAAGCCGGGGATGTTCGTGCCTACGATGATCATCGGGGCACCGCTGTGCTCGATCACCTTGACGCCCCAAGGACTATAAAGCGTCGGGTCTTCTTCAGACCACTGGTCGACGACTTCCTGCTCACGAACCGTGAGGTCCTCGTTGAGGTAGTAAATGCCCAAGCGGAGCACGTCGAGTGGCAGCTCCGGCTCCTCGAAGTGAGGCTCACCGACCGTCAGGATGTCGTCGATGCCGTCCCCGTCGACGTCCGCCAGGTCCATGTAGATCGCACCCTGCACGAAGTCCTCTTCGCCCAGCATGCGCTCCTCCCAGAAGAATCCATTGGTCAGGCATTCGGGGTTGAAGGGGTTCAGATCGCAAACACTGCCGGCCGGTAGCGCCAGGTCGATGGTCCCGAAGTCCATGGTCGCATTGGCTGAGTAGACCATCGTCGACTCGGAGAAGCCGCGGGCGTCGGTGGGTGCGACGATAAAGGTCGACGCGACTCCAGTCGCGACGGCGAGACCGAGCCGCGTTCCCTCGGGCAACTCGCCCGAGAACGCGAAGATGTTGTTCGCCATGGGCATCCGAATCCGAATTGGAAAGGTATCGGGTACCGGCGGAGATTCACTCATCACGGCCGTCGGAGTCGGCAAGCTCTTGAACGCCTGCGGCCAGTCCTCCTCCTCCGTCGCATACAGAATGAGCCGCAGCTCATCGCCGGTCGTCTGATCCGCCATGACGGTGACGCAGATTTCGCCGGGGAGACACGTGTCTTCCGGGTTTGGGCTGCCGCCCGATCCACCGCTGCCGCCCGAGGCTCCGTTACCGCTGCTGTCTCCGCAAGCCCCGAGAGACAGGGCCAGGAGGCCGCTCGCCAGCAGCTTGATGAGGGCGGAGCGACTCCAACCCATCCCGACGATCTCGTAAGTCATGGCTGCGATTAAAACACGTGTCTGGGGCCCCGTGAAGCCGCGGGCCGCCGAGCAGCTGAGCTGCTCATAGACGCCACCTGGACGTGTTCTTGGACGAGGGCGGACGGGGCTTGCGCTACTACGACCTGCTTCCCCGTGTCCGGGCGCCACGCCAGCGGACCAGGAGGCCCAGCAAAGCCAGCATCGCCAACATCGACCCCGAATCTTGGGTCGAGCTCACGCTGCAGCCCCCTCCACCGTCGTCGCCGTCACCGCCGCTTCCGCCGTCGCCGCCACTTCCGCCGTCAGCGCCACTTCCGCCGTCGCCGCCGTCGCCGCCGTCGCCGCCGTCGCCGCCGCTTCCGCCGTCACCGCCACTTCCGCCTGCACCGTCTTCGCAGACCGGGCTGAAATAACCCTCCGGCGGGTTGGGGGGTGGGCTGCATTGCCCGTGAATCAAGTTGAAGCACTCGATCTCGGCATTGATGTCGGGGCGGTCGACGTAGTGGGCGTCGGTGACGCCCAAGGTCACGGTGTAGTCCTGTTCTCGACCCTGTGGATCCCAGATGGCCACGTAGTAGGGCTCTCCCGCCGCGAGCTCATCGCCCAAATTCGTGGAAATCAAAATCGAGTTTTCTAAGGTCTCGCAGTCCTGAATGGGAATGCTCGGCGGCTCCAGGCACTGCTGTGTCTGACCTGCGGGTAAGAACCAGCTCAAACCGGTCACCACGTCTTCCACGAAGATCTCTCGCGGTTCGATCTCCGGATTGGGCGCGAAGACGACGCCGTTGAGTCCCGCACTTGGTTGCGGAACCTCCGCTGGGTCATCGATGTCGAACGGAAGAAGGGCCAGCACCTCGGGGTCTCTAGGCAGCTCAGGACCGACCAAAGCCATCAGAGGATATGCGTCGATGAGCTCGTTGCAGGCCGGTGGTAGAGCTGCGGCAAGAACGGCCACGCCCAGGAATGGAACAGCTTCGTTCTGAGCTGGCACCAACTTGAATACGTCGACGTCGTCTGGAACCAAGTAGCCGTTGACCGCCATCGAGTCGATTCCGTCGTACTCGAAGGTGTTGCCCGGCTCGTTCTGAAACGCGATGTCTTCGGGCAGGGGAAACGGGTTCTCAAAGGAGTAGTCGGTGTCAGCCCGATCCTCGTCCGGAACGGAAGCCGGATCCGCTTCGCGGGCTTCAGGTTCGATGAAGGGTATGTGAGCCCTGACGGACGTCGCAGTAAGCGTTGCGAGAGCGGGAATGCACAGAAGCGTACGGACGAACTTCTTCATGTTGAACTCCTGACGGGCCCGGCAAATGTCGATGAATAGAGGATGCGACTGTTTCTATAGGGAGTACCGTAACAGAAGCCAAGGTCGAAATTCCGCCCCTAGGCCTGTCCTGGACACAGTGGATTCCGCCACCCCGCCCCGGGATAGATGATCCTTTGGGGGGGTTTCCGTCTGCAGCCAACGCGACCTCTACGACGGGGGGGCTGAGCTCGAGCTCACGAGCTTGGGCGATCCGCAGAGCTGCGCGGAAGTCAACCAGGCGGCCCTCGAGTGGGCACTCGAGCAGCTGAGCGAGCCCGAACGATCCGCTTACGAGGCCAGCGGTCGCGGCGTGACCTTCGTGCCAGATGACGCCCAGGCCACGGGGATCGCTTGGCTGACCCAATCCGAGCTCTCTCTGAACCAAGACGACGCTGTGCTCCAAGTCCAATCTCCAAGCCTTCCCGTGCCCCTAGACGCGGAAGCTGGCGAGGAGTTCGTCGGGGTTCACTACTGCAAGCTGTGGAGCCCAGGCGACGCGCTGCGGTTCGTGCTCGAGTGAAAGGCAGCACGCCTCAGCCGCAGCGCAGGTGCCCGAAGGCGATGGCTACGCCGCGGTGCTGACGAACTTCCGCTTCCTCGCGAGCTGTTTGGACCACCACCGAAGCGAGAGCGGCGATGCAGAAACGCTCCGCGAGCAAATGAAGCGCGAGGCCCAGACACTGCGCGTCCCGCCTCGGGGCTAGCCGGAAGGCTCGACGCGCCGGAACCGAAGGCTGAGCACTGCCCGCTGCTTTCGCCGCTGGGCAGTGCTCATCGCGACGAGCCTGCGTGGGCAGACATCTAGAAGGCGCTGCCGGGCTCGACGCCAAAACGAGGGACTAGCCCAGGTCGTCCGCTCCCGCGCAGAAAACTCCGTGCAGCAGCAGCTGGGCGTCGGCGACTGGCGTGATTCGCCGGCCGACTTCGAATTTCATCGTCCCGCAGATGTCGATCGCCGACTGTGGGCAATCGGCACACGCCGCTCCCGGCTCTGCGCTGTCTCCACTATACGTCCGGGGTGATTGCTGAAGCTCCGTGCGAGCGCCCGGAAGTGGCCAAAGTGCTCAGCCCCTGAGCGGGCAGGCGCGGGTCAGGCTACGCGCTTGAGAAGCGCGCTGCCGATGGAGTAGCCCGCCCCAAACGAGCAAAGGATGCCGAGATCTCCCACGGCCAGGTCGTCTTTGTGTCGATGGAAGGCGATGATCGAGCCGGCCGAGCTAGTGTTGGCGAACTCGTCGAGGATGATCGGCGCCTCTCGTTCGCTAGGCTCGTGACCCAGGAGCTTCTTTGCGATGTGCCGGTTCATGGTCGCGTTGGCCTGGTGCAGCCAAAGCCGCTTCAGCTGCTCGGGCGATACGTCAGCCGCCTCCAAATGCTCGCGCAGATGCTTGACCGTCATGGGGGCCACCTCGCGAAACACCTGACGCCCTTCCTGCTTGAAGACGATTCGTGGGTCCTCCGGGTCGCGGTCTTCACAGCGAGACAGAAAGCCTGCATCGTTGCGTATGTTGTTGGAGAACTGCGTGCGAGCGCTCGTGCTCAAAAGCTCGAAGGTCCCCTCGGGCAAGGGTCCCTCGGTCAATGGCTCGACGACGAACGCCGTGCAGGCATCGCCAAAAATGAAGTGGCAATCGCGATCCTTGAAGTTCAGATGCGCCGAGCAGATCTCCGGGTTGACCACGAGCACCCGAGACGCGCTTCCCCCGATGATTGAGTCGCGCGCGGCCTGCAAAGCAAAGGTGGCCGTGGAGCAGGCCACGTTCATGTCGTAAGCAAAGCCCTTGGCGCCGACCGCGGCCTGCACCTCCACGGAGATGGCGGGATACGCCCTCTGAAGGTTCGAGCAGCCGACGATCACCATGTCGATGTCGGCGCCCTGTCGGCCCGCAGCCGCCAAAGCCTCGGTCGCGGCCGCCACCGCCATCTCGCACTGAACCGAGGGCTCGTCCCAGCTGCGGATCCGCAGCTTCGGGCGAAGTCGGCCGGGGTCCAAGACGCCCTCCCGGTCGAGCACGTAGCGGCGCTCGACGCCCGAGGCCTTCTGGATGAACTCAGCGTCGGAAGGCTGCGGAAGGGATGCCTCGTCCACATCATCGCCGGCCGCCGCACGGCACCCGTCGACGTATTGGTTGTAGGTCTCGACCAGTTCCTCGTTGCTAATGGAATTTGGCGGAAACCATAGCCCTGTACCTGTGATCGCTAGTCTCATCTTCCCCTGTTCTACGTCCGAATGGATTAGAGCGGATTGAAGCGGTGTTCAAGGCGCCTATCCACGGTCCGCTCGATCCACGGAAGTCCGGCCCCTTTTTTTCTCGCTTTGCCTTCGTTTGGCCTCGAGACGCCTGCGCTTGCTGCCCGCAGTCGGCTTGGTCGCGCGCCGGGGCTTAGGCACCCGCAGGGCCGCGGCGATCAGTCGGCGCAGGCCCTCCCGTGCGCGTTCGAGGTTCTGCTGCTGAGATCTGTGCGCCTGCGCACTGATCAGCAATCCACCGGAGGCGTCCATGCGCTTGCCTGCCAGCTCGCGCAGCCGCGCCTTTTGGGTGCGACTGAGTGCCTCGCATCCGCGCAGGTCGAACCGAAGTGTCACTTTGCTCGAGACTTTGTTCACGTTCTGGCCGCCCGGTCCCGAAGAGCGCGCGGCGCTCCAGGACAAGTCTTTGGCCGGAATGCACAGCTGCTCGTTCACGCGGAGGCTCTTCATGGGCTGGCGGAGTTAGTCTACTATCGATGTTCGCTGATGGCCGAGTATCGAACTGCTGATATCCACAATGTGATGCTCGCGGGCCTACGCTCCGTGGGTAAGACGACCCTGGCCGAGGCACTGCTGTTTGCCGCAGGTGCAATCGACAGGCAGGGCTCAGTCGAGCAGGGGACCTCGGCCAGCGACTTTCACGCCGAGGAGCAGGCGCACCATCACTCGGTCTACGCCGCGCTCTTGCACGCCGACCACGCCGGCAGACGGATCAACATCGTCGACGTGCCTGGAGCCTCCGACCTGATCGGACAGGCCTACGCCTGCCTTCCAGCGGTCGAGACGCTGGTCCTCGTGATGAGCCCCGAAAGTGGGGTCGATCGGATGAGCAGCCGTCTGATGAAGAAGGCGCAGGAGCTCGACCTGCCCGTGGCCATCGTCGTCAATCAGATCACGGAACACGGCCCGCAACTCGGGCCGTTTCTTTCGGAGCTGCAGGAGCGCTTCGGACGCGGCTGTCTCCCGATCAACCTGCCGTGCAAGCAGGGAACCGACGTCATCGATTGTCTCTTGAACGGTCAAGGCCAAAGCGACCTGGGACCCGTGCAGGACTTTCACACGCGCATTCTCGACCAGGTCGTCGAGATCGACGACGCGCTCATGGAGCGTTACCTGGAAGGCGAAGAGCCGAACTACGAGGCCCTGCACGAGCCCTTCGAAAGGGCGATGGACCAGGCCCACGTCATTCCGGTCTGTTTCACCGACGCGGTCAGTGGTGCAGGTGTCGAGGCGCTACTCGACATCATGGTGCGCCATTTTCCAAGCCCCGCTGAAGGCAACCCGCGGCCCTTCTTGGTCGGCGAAGGGGACGAGGAAAAGCCCTTCGAATACGACGACGACCCGGCCGGGCCCGTGCTCGCGCACGTCTTTCACGTCTCGACCGACCCGTATCTCGGAAAGCTCTGCTTCTTTCGCGTGTACCAGGGCACGGTGAAGAGTGGTGACTCGCTTCTGATCGGGGCGGGACGCAAACCGG
The DNA here is from genome assembly GCA_963746475.1 of uncultured delta proteobacterium. Taxonomy (GTDB): domain Bacteria; phylum Myxococcota_A; class Polyangia; order Polyangiales; family Houyiibacteriaceae; genus SG8-38. The sequence goes on along the minus strand of CAVVBB010000002.1, from coordinate 132,408 downwards.
TTCGACTGAGTCACATCTACCACCTTCAGGGCAAGGAGCGCGCTGAGGCGGAGGCCATCATCGCGGGCGACATGGGCGCGGTCGCCAAAATCGACGAGCTTCACCTCGGAGAAGTGCTGCACGACGATCACTCGCTCGATCTCGTGCACCACAAGCCCCTCGCCTATCCGGTCCCACTGCATGGGCTCGCCGTGATTCCGAAGACGCGGGGCGACGAAACCAAGATCGCTGACGCCTTGCACCGAATCCGCGAAGAGGACCCGACCTTCAGCGTGAACTTCGAGGCGGAAACCCAGGAGCTCGTCATCCATGGGCTCGGCGAGCTGCATCTGCGACTCGTGTTGGAGCGTTTGGAGAACCTCGGCGTGCAAGTCGAGGTCAAGCCACCCAAAATCGCGTACCACGAAACCATCCTGGCACCGGCTGAGGGGCACCACCGGCACAAGAAACAAAGCGGCGGCGCCGGTCAGTTCGGCGAAGTGTACCTGCGAGTCGAGCCGATCGAGCGTGGCGGAGGCTTCGAGTTCGTCGACAAGGTCGTCGGTGGCGCGATTCCGAAACAGTTCTTGCCTGCCATCGAAAAAGGGATCCGCGAGATTATGAAACGAGGCATCGCGGCCGGATATCCCATCGAAGACGTACGGGTCACCGTGTACGATGGCAAATACCACTCGGTGGACAGCAAGGAAGTCGCCTTCAAGATGGCGGGAAAGCTCGCCTTCAAGGATGCCTTCTTGAAGGCCAAACCCACCATCCTAGAGCCGATGGTCGACCTCGAAGTCTCGACGCCGGCCGAGCATGTGGGCTCGGTCACTGGGGACCTGTCGAGCCGGCGCGGCAAGGTCGTCGGCACGGACGTCATGAGCTCGGGCTCGACCCTGGTTCGCGGCACGGTCCCGCTGGCAGAGCTCAACGGATACGAAACCTCGCTCAAGGGAATGACCAGTGGTCGGGCGAGCTTCACGATGGACCTCAGTCACTACGAGCCGGCGCCTGCACGGGTGGTGCAAGAGCTGCGAGCCCAGTACAAGGGCGGCCCCTCGGACGACAGCGACTGAGGGCCCCTGCGACGGGTCCATGACTGCGCTGGTCCTGTCGGCCTTCGTCCAGCAAGCTCCGCCCGATGGGACATCTCGATGCGTTCGCACAAGCTTTCCACGCCCACTACAGCGCCGACCCCAACGCGCGGGTCTTTCTAGGCTTGTCCGAAGACCTCGGCAGACTGCCCGATCCCACGCTGCAAGCGGTCGGCCGACGCCTCGAACGCGCCCGAACGCTCTTGGGGCAGCTGCAGACTCTGGAGTCGCTGGAGCTGGACTTCGACGAGCGCCTCGATGCAAGGCTGGCCCGACTCAAGCTGGAGCGTGAGGTTCACGACGACAGCTACCTGTTCAACGGGCAGACGCGACTCGCACAGCTCCCAAATGCCGGGGACGGCATCGGCGACGGAATCTTTCTGATCTTCGTCAACGACCCGCGGCCGGGGCTCGAACGCCTTGCGGACATTCACGCCCGGATCGCGCAGGTCCCCGACTTCCTCCGGGCCATGCTCGGCCGGCTGAGCCAGCCCGTCACCCGCTGGACCCGGGTCGACATCGACAAGTGCAGCGCCTTACCCGAGCTCTTCGAGACCATTGTCCGATGGGGCCGGGAGCTCGGTTACGAGTACTTGGCGGGGCTCGAAGCCGACGTGGACACAGCCAACGCGGCCCTCGCAGAGTACGGGCGCGAGCTCAGCCAGCTGCCCACCGTCGACAACATTCACCTGGGCGAAGACACGATGCAGCAGATCCTCCATCGGCGAGGGATCGTGAAGTCGCCCTCGGAGCTGCACCGTCTCGCCCGCGAATTCCTGGCGCAGACCGCGCAGACGCTGGAGACGCTTCGCGACAAGCTGGTCCGCAAGTACGCTCTGCCCGAGCCCACATCCGCCGCAGAGCTTCACCGATGGCTCAACGAACGCTATCGCCTCGAAGTCGACCGCGACTTCGATCTCGTGCTTCAGGCCTACGACCGCGAACGCCAGGCCATCCTCCGCTTCTGCGAGGACCGCGAACTCTTCCCCATCTTCCCGGAGCAGTCGATCCAGATCCTCAAGACGCCAGGTTTCATGGCGCCGAGCATTCCTGCGGGGGCGATGATGCCCCCTCCGGCCTTTCGACGAGGCACCGCCACGAGCCTGGTCTACCTCACGCTGTCCGAGGACCTCTTGGACGAGCACACCCGCCTCACGATCCCGAACATGATGATCCACGAAGGCACGCCTGGACATCACCTGCAGTACGCCTGGGTCTCGCGGCACCCTTCGCTCATCCGCCGCCATGGCGATTGCATGGACCACGCCGAAGGCTGGACCACCATGCTCGAGGACTACATGCTCGACCTCGGCTACGCTGCCGAGCTGGCCGACGAGGTTCGCTTCTGCGCGAAGCGCGACATTTGCAGACTGGGCGCTCGCGTCGCGATCGACTTGTTCTTCATGTCCGGAGACCGCAAGTACCTCGACGTCGGCGTCGACTGTGACGTTCACTGCAAAGACCCATTTGTCGCCGCCGCCAATCTGCTCATCGCGGTCACCGGCTTCGTCCCTGGGCGTGCCGAGGCCGAGCTCAACTGGTACTCGATCGAGAGAGCCTACCCGCTGTCTTATCTCACCGGAAACCGAGCGGTCTGGGAGCTCAAGGACCGCCTGCGGGACGCCAATCAGGGGAAGCTCGAAGGCCTGGCACTGGACCGGAAGTTCCACGAGATCTATCTGAAGGAGGGTAGCCTCCCGGTCAGCTTCCTCCATGAGGTCTTCGCGCACCACGGCCTCCTCGAAGGAGACGCTCCCTCCTCATAGCCGATCGGCACCGCCCCAGCCCAAGCATGCGTTACGAAGGTCAAATCTACCGCCCGCCCAGCGAGGCGAACGCCTACATCCTGCAGGCCAGCGTCGGCTGCTCCTGGAACCACTGCACCTACTGCGACATGTATCGCAGCAAGCCGTTTCGGGTGCGGGAGCTGCAAGAGACGCTTGCCGACATCCGCGCCGCCGGGCAAGCCTTCGGCGCTCGCGTGGACAAGCTGTTCGTGGCCGACGGCGACGCGCTCGTCATGGACCTCGCGCACTGGGAAGCCATCCTCTCGGCCTGCCGAGAGGCCTTTCCCGCGCTGCGCCGGGTCAGCGCGTACGCCACGGCGATGAACCTGGTCTCCAAGTCCGTGCAAGAGCTTCAGCGCCTGCGCGAGCTAGGTTTGTCTCTTCTGTACACCGGTCCCGAGACCGGCGACGAGCTGACGTTCAAGCGCATCGCGAAGGGGGCTGGTTTCGAGGAGCACGTGGAGGCCGCCAGGCGCGCCAAAGCCGCGGACATCCAACTGTCGGCCATCTTCCTCCTCGGCGCGGGCGGCACCGAGCGAAGCCAGGAACACGCCGAAGGCTCGGCCAAGTTGATCAGCGAAATGGACCCGGACTTCCTGTCCCTGCTCACCTTGACCATCGTCCCCGGAACGCCGATCGCGAAGATGCAGCAGCAAGGCAAGTTCGAGCTTCCGAGCGTCAGCCGAATGCTCGAGGAGCTCCGCTGCATCGTCGCCCGAGCCGAGCCGAGCCACGCCGTCTTCCGAACCAACCACGCCAGCAACTACCTGCCCATCGGTGGCATCTTGCCCCAGGACCGCCAAAGAATACTCGACCTCGTGGACGACGCCCTGTGCGGCCGCATCCCTCTTAGACCCGAGTCCTCTCGAGGCCTTTGAAAGAGGAGCCACTCGGCTAGGGCAAGGACACGCCCGACGCGTGGATGAACTCCATGGTCGCCGGGTGCTCGCTCTGCAGAAGGTCGTCGAGCGTTCCGCTAGCCACCAGCTCGCCCATGTGCAGGAACGAGAGCCGGTCGGCGATGCGCACGACCGAGGCCATGTCGTGGCTGATCACGACGGAAGTCACGCCGAACTTCTCTTCGGCTTCGATGATGAGCTCGTCGACGGTCTGTGTGGTCATCGGATCCAGTCCCGTCGTCGGCTCGTCGTAGATGAGAATCTCACTCTCGAGGATCATCGCCCGGGCGACTGCGACGCGCTTCTGCATGCCACCCGACAACTGCGCGGGCATCTTGTGTGCCGCTGCCCCAATGCCCAGCGAGCCCAGACGTTCCATGACCCGCTCCCGAATCTGCGCTCGCGACATGTCCGTGTGCTCGCGCAGCGGAAAAGCGACGTTGTCGAAGACCGTCATCGAATCGAACAGGGCCGACATTTGGAAGACCATGCCGAAGGTGCGCCGCTTGGCTTCGAGCTGCATGCCTTCGAGCTTGGCAAAGTCGATCCCGTTGACGAGAATCTCGCCCGAGTCTGGCTCTTCGAGGCGAATGAGCTGCCGCATGAGCACCGTCTTGCCGGAACCGGAGGGTCCGATGATCACGTTGGTCTGGCCGCGGTGAAGATCCAGGCACAGGTCCTTGAGCACGTGATGGTCGCCATAGCTCTTGTTGAGCTTTCTGACGCGCACGATGACCGGATCCGTCCTGAGCTCTTCGGGAAGGACCGGACGTACCGGGCGCACCACGTTGCGACGAAAGAGCTTCACTAGAAGAACCCCTGGTCCAGGACGATGCTCGTGACGAGGTAGTCGAGCATCAAGATCGCGATGGCGCTGTGGACGACCGCGCGATTGGTCGCGCGACCGACCCCCGCAGCGCCACCCCCGGCGAAGAAGCCGTGCCGGCAGGCGATCAGCGTCACCGCCACGCCAAAGACCATCGCCTTGATCAGCCCTTGTCGCAGGTCCGCCCAATCTACGAGCCAGCGCATCCGGTCGAGGAAGATGCCCGGGTCGATCCCAAGGAGCTTCACGGCCACGAACCAGGCTCCGAACATCCCGACGAGGTTGAAGAGCATGGTCAAGATGGGAACCATCACCAAGCCCCCGACCACGCGCGGCACCACCAGATACTGAACCGGGTTCACGGCCATCGTGACCAGTGCATCGATTTGATTGGTGACCCGCATCGAGCCGAGCTCGGTGGTCATCGCGCTTCCGGCGCGGCTGGTCACCATCAGCGCCGCAAACACCGGGCCGATCTCACGCGCCAAGCCCAGCCCGATGACCGCACCCGTCTGGTTCTCGGCCCCAAAGTCTCGAAACCCGTCGACCAGCTGAAGCGCGAGCACGCCTCCGACGAAGAGCGCCGTCAGGCTGACGAGGAAGATCGAGCCGATGCCGATGAACTCCATCGCATCGATGAAGAGACGCCCCCGGTATGGAGGCCGCACCGCCCAGAACAGCGTTTCCCAAAGGAGCTTCATCAACACGCCGATCTCGACGAAGGGCGACAGGAGCGCCGTGGCCAGCCACTCCCCGAGCGCGCGTGCGGCCGCGCGGGCCCGTTGCGAGGCGGGGAGCGTCGAGGGAGCGGTCGGAGCGGCGTTCGCCACAGGCGGGTTCTAGCACGGGTACCCCGCCCCATCTCCAAAAAGCCCAGCTGTGCTGCGCTCCGCGATCTGCCCCCCGACGCGATCGCTTGCTGAGCTCGGCGCCTCGACCTGCAGGACGCGCAGTACTGGACGACGCGGACGGAGCAAGGCTCAGCGCGACTCAGTGCTCAGTCGTTCGAATACGTCCGAGGCACGCGGCGCGACACGTTGGTCAGCACCTCATAGGGAATGGTCTGTGCGGCGCGAGCGAGGTCCTCGATGCCCAGCCGCGCTTCGCCCTGCTCTCCGAGCAGCAGCACCTCATCGCCAATCGCCACGTCCGGAACGGACGACACGTCGATCGTGGTGAGGTCCATCGACACATTGCCCAGCACTCGGCAGCGCCGGCCGCGGACCAGCACTTCGGCACGATTCGACGCGGCTCGCAGCAGGCCGTCTCCGTAACCCAGTGGGATCGTGGCCAGGTGAGTCTCCGTGCGCGCGACGAACGATCTTCCGTACCCGACGGACTCGCCGATCTGCAGAGTACGCAAGCGAATGATCTGCGTGCGCCAGCGCATGGTCGGCTTCAAGGGCGCCGAGAGACCGTCCGCGCCCGCGTAGCCGTAAAGAGCAATCCCGGTGCGAACCCAGTCGAAGTGAGCCTCCGGGTGACGAAACACCGCGGCGCTGTTGCCCACGTGCCGCACTGCCGGCCGCTGGCCGTAGCGTCGTAGGAGCCCCTCGGCGCGCTTGAACTGCGCGAGCTGCACGCGAACGTACTCCGGGTCTTCATCCGCGGTCGAGAGGTGGCTCATGAGGCCTGCGATCCGGATGGCCGGATAGCGACGCAGCGCAGCCAGGAATGCCTCCAGCTTTCCCATCGGCACGCCCAGACGGCCCATCCCCGTGTCGACCTTCAGATGTACGTCGACGGGGCGACCCTTGCTGACCTGCTGAAACGCTTCCGCCTCTCCGATTTCGTAGAGCGCCGGCGTCAGGCCCGCCGCCAAGATGTCCTCGTGCGCGTGCCCGTAGATCCCGTTCAGCACGAGGATGGCCCGGTTGATGCCAGCTTCGCGCAGCTCGATCCCCTCCTCGGCGAGGGCCACCCCAAAGCCATCCACGCCTTCGGCTTGAAGGCGGTGCGCGACCGGAACGACGCCGTGGCCGTAAGCATCCGCTTTGACGACGGCCAGCACGCGGGTCGCCCGAGGCAGCGCGGCGCGCACCGTCGCGAGATTGTGTGCGACCGCGCCGAGCGAAATCTCGGCCCGGGTCGGCCGGACGCTGCCATCGACGAGCTGAGCTCGTGGCCGCCAAGTTCTCGCTGGAAGGGTCCCCACTGTTCAATTTGGCTAATGGGTCCATTGGGCCCCGTCAAGTATTGGCGCCTGACCGATCGGGGACTAGGCTGCCCCGGGCGATGGGCGGCAATCGAAGACAGCGTGCTGGAGCCAGCGGACGACAACCACGCAAGTCCGCGAACATGCTGTGGTTCGTGCTGTTGCTGAGCGGCTGGCTCAGCCTTTGCGCATCGTGCCGAAGAGCGGAGCTCGAGGAAACCGTCTCACCCGTCGAGCTCGACACTTTCGAGCCGTCGGCCCCGGCCGCACAAGCGGCTCGCGAGCTTCCCAGTCTGCGCCCGCACATCATCGCCAAGTACCCACACCGGCGCGACGCGTTCACCCAAGGCCTGCTCTGGCACGATGGCTTCCTCTACGAAAGCACCGGTCAGTACGGAGAGTCCTCGCTACGCAAGGTGCGCTTGAAGGACGGCGAGGTCCTGGCGCTCCAGTCGCTCGACCCGCGGATCTTTGGCGAAGGCCTAGCCCTGGTCGGCGACTCGCTCATTCAGCTGAGCTGGCGTTCCGGCAAAGCCCTGCGCTGGGACCTCGAGACGCTCGAGCACGAAGACACCCTGAGCTACGGCGGCGAAGGCTGGGGCGCTTGCTTCGACGGTGAGTCGCTGGTGACCAGCGACGGCAGCGCCCAGCTCAAATTTCGAGATCCGCAAACCCTCGAGGTACGGCGTAAGGTCGACGTCCGAAAGAACGGCCGGGCCATCTACCGGCTCAATGAGCTCGAGTGTGTCGGCTCGGAGGTCTACGCGAACATCTGGCAGCGGAACGAAATCGTTCGCATCGATCCGAAGACGGGCCAGGTCACCGCCTCCATCGACGCCAGCGGCTTGCTCTCACGCAGCGATGCCGCTGGCACAGATGTGCTCAACGGCATCGCTTTCGTTCCGGAAACCGGCCACTTCCTGCTCACAGGCAAGCTCTGGCCGTACTTGTTCGAAGTCGACTTCGTTCCAATCGAAGAAGCCGACTAGAGGAAAGGTACTGTCCTAAAAGATACCGCCCGTGATGCAGTCAACCCAGTCGAGGGTTTCGTTCCGACAGGCGTTCGCGGCGGCGTTCTCATCGCAATCCACGCTTTCGAAGCAATCCACGAATTCGCCCAGTTCCGAATAGCAGTCGCTGTAGACCGCTTCGCAGGCCTCGACGCATGAATCGAAGTCATCGCCAGGGTTGACTTCCTCGAAGATGCAGCTGCTCCCGCAGAGCGACTCGCAAGCGCTCGATGAGCCCCCGCCGCCGCCATCTCCATTGCCGCCGCTGCCGCCGTCTCCATCGCTACTGTCCCCGCAGCCGAACGCGGTGAGCATCGCCGCCAACACGAGGCAAAGGAACACAGATCGCTCTCTCATCACAAACCTCCCCACTGATCGGCAAACGCCGACAGCGTAAGTAATACCCAAAATGGGGAGCTGTACTCAAGAAAAGAGCAAGGCGCCGTGAAAGGCGACGCCGCGTTCCACTGCGGCTTACCGAGGCTCGCGCTCGGCGCAGATGAGCTCTGCCGCTCGCTGTAGAAGCTTGCGCGCGTGCTCCTGATGCTCGCTCGACGGCAGCTCGATCGCGGACCAGCCGTCATCCAGCCCGTTGCACTCAAGCCAATCCATCGCCTCAGCCTGGCAGTACTCCTCGGCTTCGATGGCCTCGCAGTCTACGCCAGCAACGCAATCGATGAGCGCATCTGCCTCAGGGCCGCATTCGTCATCGAGATGCGGAAAGATCTCCTCACAGAGCGCAACGCAGTCCTGCAAGTCGTGGCCGGAAAAGATTCCGAGGAAACCAATGCAGTCGATCTGGCAGAACGCCTCGCAAGTGCTGCTGGAGCCGTTGCCGTTTGCGCCTCCGGCACCCGCTACACCGCCGGCACCAGCCGTGCCCCCGGTTCCTGGCGTGCCGCCCGTGCCTGGCGTGCCGCCCATGCCTGGCGTGCCGCCCGTGCCTGGCGTGCCGCCCATGCCTGGCGTGCCGCCCATGCCTGGCGTGCCGCCCGTGCCTGGCGTGCCGCCCGTGCCTGGCGTGCCGCCCGTGCCTGGCGTGCCGCCCGTGCCTGGCGTGCCGCCCGTGCCTGGCGTGCCGCCCATGCCTGGCGTGCCGCCCATGCCTGGCGTGCCGCCCGTGCCTGGCGTGCCGCCCGTGCCTGGCGTGCCGCCCGTGCCGCCCGTGCCAGTTTCGCCACCTGCGCCGTCGCTACCGCCGAAGCCGTCGTTGCCACCGATGCCGTCGTTGCCACCGATGCCGTCGTTGCCACCGATGCCGTCGTTGCCACCGATGCCGTCGTTACCACCGATGCCGTCGTTGCCACCGATGCCGTCGTTACCACCGATGCCGTCGTTGCCACCGATGCCGTCGTTGCCACCGATGCCGTCGTTACCACCGAAGCCGTCGTTACCACCGAAGCCGTCGTCGCCGCCGAAGCCATCGTCGCCACCCGCGCCCGCAAACCCATCCCCACCTGTGCCGCCTTTGCCGTCGAACCCGGCTTGGTCATCGGAGCAGCCAGTCACGGCCAAGCCCATCGCCAACAGGACACAGTAGAAAAAACGCTGCTTCATCTGGAACCTCTCCACCCGCGGGGGCACGCGCCAACCTCGCGCTTAGGGCCGAACACCGATTGCTGTACTGGATTCAAGCCGGAAGGTTCAAGTGAGAAACCATGATACCGTGCCCTACATCACGATCTCCGGATCCCAGCGCTGCAACCGCCGCGTCATCGTGACCACCGCTTCGGGGTGCTGGTCGATCAACACGAAGCCGCGCCCGTGACGCGCGGCAGCCTCACCGGTGGTTCCGCTGCCCGCGAAGAAGTCGAGCACCACGTCGCCGGGCTCCGAATGCACCTTGATGATGCGTTCGAGCACCCCGAGCGGTTTCTGCGTCGGATACCCCGTCTTCTCTTTGCCGTTCGTAGGCACGATGGTGTGCCACCATACATCCGTGGGCGTCTTTCCGCGTGCGGCCTTTTCTTTTCCGACCAGCCCTGGGGCCATGTACGGAATCCGGTCCATGGCCTCGAAGTCGAAGACGTACCGTTCGGGGTCGAGCACATACCAGAGCAGCGTGTCGTGCTTGGCGGGCCAGCGGCGCTTGGGACGACCCCCGAAATCGTAGGCCCAGATGATCTCGTTCATGAACCGCTCACGACCCAGCAATCCGTCGAGCGCGACTTTGACGTAGTGCGCCTCCCGAAAGTCCAGGTGCACGAATAAGGACGCGTCCGGCGTAAGGCACGGCAGGGCACTCTCGATGCGCTCCATCAGAAAGCCCAGGTAGTCGTCGAAGGCATCCTCGTACGCCGGGCTCTCGCACTTCTCGACGGCGTATCGACGGCCGGCGAAGCCCTGACGCGAGCCCTCCTCGGAGGCCGTGACCCGCATCCGCTCCCGCTTCTGGGTCCGTCCGGTGTTGAACGGCGGATCGATGTACGCGAGCCGTGCAAACCCCTGGGGAAGACTGGGCAGCACCTCGAGATTGTCCCCCTGAACGATTCTCTTCACGGGCCGGAGCGTACCACCGAGGTCGTCGCGAGGTCGATGGGACCGGGCTGCGCGGCCGACCTAGGGCTGGCCTTGCAGCAGGTGCCGCCCCGCCCTAACCTCCCTCGATGCTCCTCTGGGTCAATGGTGAGGAACGTCAGGTCGACGAGCGCACCACCATTTCCGCGCTGCTCGCTACGCTCGGGCTCGCCGATACGCTGGTGGCCGTGGAGCGCAACGAGAACGTCGTCCCGCGCGCACGGCACGCGACGACCGAGCTCGCAGAGGGAGACCGAGTGGAAGTAGTCCAGTTCGTAGGAGGAGGCTGAAGTGTCCGATAAGGCGCTGAAGATCGGCGAGTTCGAGTTTCGTTCACGCTTGTTCACGGGGACCGGGAAATACCCGGACCTCGACACGGCCGAACGCGCGCTCGAGGCATCGGGCTGCGAGGTCGTCACCGTGGCGGTCCGCCGGGTCGATCTGGGCGGAAGCGGCGAGCGCTCCATCATGTCGGTGCTTCGCGAAGGCGGCTACACCCTGCTCCCGAACACGGCTGGCTGCTACACGGCCGAAGACGCCGTGCGCACGGCCCGTCTCGCGCGCGAGATGCTCGACACAGCGCTGGTGAAGCTCGAAGTCATCGGCGACCCGAAGACCCTGTTCCCCGACGTGCCGGCGACCCTGGAAGCCGCCAAGACGCTCGTGGACGACGGCTTCACCGTCTTGCCGTACTTCAACGACGACCCGGTCGCCGCCAAGCGGCTGGAAGACCTCGGCTGCGCGGCGGTGATGCCCCTCGCCGCGCCCATCGGAAGCGGGCTCGGCGTGCGCAATCCGTTCAACATCGAGATCATCGTCCAGCACGCGAGCGTGCCGGTCATCGTGGACGCGGGAGTCGGCACGGCCTCGGACGCGGCTCTGGCGATGGAGCTCGGGGTGGACGGCCTACTGATGAACACCGCCATCGCGGGAGCCAAGGACCCCGTTCTGATGGCCGAAGCCATGAAGCTGGCGACCCAAGCCGGCCGCAGCGCGTTCTTGGCCGGTCGCATCGAGCGAAAACTTTACGCAACCGCTTCGAGTCCGCTAAAAGGTGTAATTGGTTCACAGAACCTATAGATGACTGCACTTCCACTGCTCTGGATCATCACGGACCCGGAACACGCTCTCGGTCCAATCGATACTGTGCAGCAGGCGCTGGTAGGCTGCCCTGCGGGCAAGGTCGGCGTTCAGCTTCGCGCCAAGAGCGTGGACGACCCGACCTTCGTAGACTGGGCTCGCAAGCTCCGTGAGCTGACGAGGGCAGCCGGCGCTCCGCTCGTGGTCAACCAGCGACCGGACGTTGCAGCGCTCGTCGAGGCCGACGGCGTCCACCTGCCCGAAAACAGCATGCCGGTCGCTCGCGTGCGCGAAACCTGGCCGCAGCTTCGTTGGCTCGGACAGTCGCGCCACGACCGTGAGGGCTTGCTGGCCTCTGACCGGGACGAGGTCAGCTACGCATTTCTGAGCCCGGTCTTTGAGGTTCCTGGCAAGGGGCGCGCTCTCGGGCTCGCCGGCTTCCGGGAGGCCATCGCGGGCATCTCGACCCCGGTGTACGCCCTGGGAGGCATCACGTCCGACTCCGTCCAAGAGCTTCGAGACGCCGGCGCCCACGGAATCGCAGTGAAACGCGCCGTCTATCGAGCCTCACACCCGTCCGAGGTCATTCGCAAGCTGCTCGCGCTTCTTGACAAGCCAGCGCCCTGAGACTTTGAATGAGCGGCGAAGTGGGGTGTAGATGAAGCAGAGCTTGAGCAGCCTGTCCTGGGTGATCGCCTTCGCGATCATCGTCCTGCTGGCGCTCAAGCTCCTGTTCTTCGAGATCGCCGAAATCGGGAACAGCGCAATGGCGCCGACCTTGCTCCGAAAAGAGCGCGTGCTCATCAACAAGCGTGGCACGCCCGAACTCGGGCAGATCGCAGTGTGTCCGAACCCCGCGCAAGAAGGCTTCATCGTCGGCCGCGTAGTCGGCCGCGGAGCCATGCGCATCGAGTCCTTCGGCAACGAGCTCAAGATGGACAAGCAGCCCGTCTCGGTGGACCCTGCCGGGGCCCTCGAGTTCTACAATCCGGACACTGACAACGTTCAGCGGGTGAGGTGGGGCTCCGAAGACTTTGGCGGAAAGCCCCACAAAGTCTTCTTCGATCCAGAGGGGACCTTCCGGGTGCGCCCTGTCGAGCTCGAGCCGGGTCAGGTCTACCTACTCGGAGACAACCGGCCACAGCACGGGCAGGACAGCAGGGCGTTCGGCCCAGTCGACGAGGCGAGCTGCATCGGGACCATCATGATGCGCCTGACGGCAGTAGACGGGCTGCAAGGGGACTTGCGACACGGGACCCTGCCAGAGTTTCTCTGAAGCCGTAAACAGGGCCGAGCTCCGCGTTGCCTCGACGACGGGGCGTCGTATGCTCCGCGCGCCGCGGAGCCATTTTCCGCCCCTCATCCCGATGAAAATCGCTGTCGTACAATTTCCAGGCTCCAATGCCGACTGGGATGCCCTGCACGCGGTACGCGACGTGCTCGGCGCCGATGCATGGTACGCCTTCCACAAAGACCCCTCGCTCGGTGACGCGGACGCCCTGATCGTTCCTGGCGGCTTCTCCTACGGAGACTACCTGCGGCCAGGCGCCATCGCCGGCTTCAGCCCCATCGTGCAGTCCGTTCGGGAGTTCGCGGACAATGGCGGACCGATTCTGGGCATCTGCAACGGCTTTCAGATCCTGACCGAGATGGGCTTGCTTCCCGGAGCCCTGACACGAAACGCGCACCTGCGCTTCGAGTGCCGGGACATCTACTTGCGTGTCGAGAACGAGGGACCGTTCACGGACATGGGCAGGGGCAGGGTCCTGCGTTTGCCGATCGCCCATGCCGACGGTCGCTACCACTGCACCGAGGCCGCGCTGAGAGCGCTCGAGTCGAACAATCAGATCGCATTCCGTTACTGTACGCAGAGCGGCGACGCTCCGAGCGGCTCCGACGCCAACCCGAACGGCTCGGTCGCCGACATCGCGGGCGTCTACAACGAAGCGCACAACGTGCTCGGCATGATGCCGCATCCCGAGCGCGCCAGTGAGGCCATTCTCGGCAACGACCAAGGCCTGGCGCTCTTCCAGTCGCTGCGGCGGCACCTGGGGTTCCAATGAGCAACTCAGCCAACTTTCCCGGTGAGCCAGAGGCCAACGAAGCATTGGCGCGCGAGTTCGGCCTGTCGACGGACGAGTGGCGGCACACGCTCGACGTCCTGCAACGCCAGCCCAGCTATGCCGAGCTCGGAGTCATCAGCGTCATGTGGTCCGAGCACTGCTCGTACAAGTCCTCGCGTGTACACCTGGGCCGGCTTCCGACGGAGGGACCGCAGGTCGTTCAGGGCCCGGGCGAAAACGCGGGAGCGGTGGACATCGGCGACGGCTTCTGCGCCGTCTTCAAGATGGAGTCGCACAATCATCCCTCGTACATCGAGCCCTACCAGGGCGCCGCCACGGGCGTCGGGGGCATCCTGCGCGATGTCTTCACCATGGGCGCGCGTCCGGTGGCCTCGCTGAACTCGCTGCGCTTCGGCCGACCGGACCACCCGAAGACGCCTCACCTACTCAAGGGTGTCGTCGCCGGCATCGGAGGCTACGGCAACTGCATCGGCGTGCCGACCGTGGGCGGCGAAATCCAGTTCGACCCCAGCTACGACGGCAACATCCTGGTCAACGCCTTCACCGTCGGCGTCGCCAAGACCGATCAGCTCTTCTTCGGACGCGCCGAAGGCCTCGGCAACCCCGTCATTTACGTGGGGGCGAAGACAGGCCGCGACGGCATCCACGGCGCGACCATGGCCAGCGCCGAGTTCGGTGAGGAAACCGACAGCAAGCTGCCCACCGTGCAGGTCGGCGACCCGTTCATGGAGAAGCTGCTGCTCGAGGCCTGCCTCGAAATCTTCGCCACGGACTGCCTGGCGGGTGTGCAAGACATGGGCGCCGCGGGTCTGACTTCCTCGTCGGTCGAGATGGCGGCGCGCGCAGGCAATGGGCTCGAGCTCGACTTGGACGCCATCCCACGACGCGCCAAAGCATTGTCTCCGTACGAGATGCTGTTGAGCGAATCGCAAGAGCGCATGCTCATGGTCGCCAAGCAGGGTCGCGAGCAAGAGGTCTTCGACATCTGCAACAAGTGGGACCTGGACGCGTCCATCGTGGGCCGTGTGACCGACAGCGGTCGCTTCGTCTGCAAGGCCACGCCTGGTTACGACCCGCTCGAGGACGAGCCCATCGAGCGCAAGCCTGTCGTCGTTGTCGACCTGCCAGTCGGCCTACTCACTGACGACGCACCCAAGTACGACCGGCCTCAGACCACGGCGGCGGCACGCAGCCCGCAGCCGACCACTCAGCTCGAAGCGCCGAGCAACCTCAGCCAAGAGCTTCGCGCTCTACTCGCTTCGCCGAACATCGGCAGCCGCAGCTGGGTCTGGCGTCAATACGACCACATCGTTCGAGACGGGACCGTCATTCGTCCGGGTGACGGCGACGCTGCCGTCATTCGCGTCTTCTGCGAGGACGGCGCGCAGACCTTCGAAAAGTACCTCGCCGTTTCTGCGGACTGCAACGGACGCCACGTACAGCTCGATCCCTACCAGGGCGCCGTCATGGCCGTCGCCGAGTGCGCACGCAACATCGTCTGCGTCGGCGCCAAGCCGCTCGGCCTCACCGACTGCCTCAACTTCGGCAACCCTGAAGTCCCCGAGACCATGTGGCGCTTCGCACGCGCCATCGACGGCCTGGCTGCGGCCTGCGCCGCTCTCGACACACCGGTCGTCTCCGGCAACGTCAGTCTCTACAACGAGACCGACGGTCGGCCGATTCTGCCCACCCCGACGGTCGCCATCGTGGGCCAGCTCCAAGACGCCGAGCAGCGCCTCGGCCTGGGCTTCGTGCAAGAAGGCGACGTCATCGCCCATCTCGGTGTCCCGTCCCGAGGCGCACTCGGCGGCTCCGAGTGGCTGTTCCAAAAGGCCGGAGGCCTGACCGGACAAGCCGTCGGCATCGACCTCGACGCCGAGGTCGCGCTTCAGAAAGCCATGCTGACACTTGCCCAGCGAAAGCTCGTCAATAGCGCCCACGACGTCAGCGACGGGGGCTTCGCCACGGCCATGGCCGAGGCTTGCATCGCCAACGGCCTGGGCGCGAAGGTCCGCTTGCCCGCCAGCGCCGACGCACCCGCGCACGCCCTACTCTTCAGCGAGGAACCGACCCGCATCCTCTTGAGCCTGTCGCCCGATCAGCTCGAAGCGGTACGCACAGTCTGCGCCGAGCTCTGCGTGCCCTTCGAGGCGATTGGCAAGGTGGAAGGCCGCAGCCTGCAGATCGGCAACGCAGTCCAGGTCGACGTCGCTGAGCTCGCCAAGGCACACGCCAGCGCGCTGGACGACATCGTCAAATAGCGGGCGCTAAGTACGTTCATCGCGCGTCCCAAACGACAGGGCCTCAAGCGGCTCAGGCATCCTCGAGGATCAAAGGACGTTGTCGTATTTGGGGACGGGTATGCTGTGCTCGGCAAGCTTGCACCATTTGGCGACCGACGCTTGCGCCCACATTCGCTCCGCCCAGTTCGCGATTTGGCCGTCGAGGGGAATTCCGTAGGTTTGGAAGCGGCTCAGTACCGGTAGGTACATGCAGTCCGCGATGGAAAAGTCGCCAAAGAGAAAGGCACCGGGAGACGTCGAAAGCGAGGCGTTCCAGATGTCGAACAAGCGCTCGATCTCGGCGGAGGCCGCATCGCTCGGACTGAACCCCTCGGCACGCCCGCGATAGTTCATCGGCATCTCGTTTCGGACGTTCACGAAGCTCGTGCTCATCTCGGAGCTGACCGCCCTCGCCCGTGCGCGCAGACTCTGATCTTCGGGCCAGAGCTTCGCGTCCGCAAAGCGCTCGGCGACGTACTCACAAATCGCCAAGGCCTCATGAACGCTCAGGCTCCCATCGATGAGCACGGGCAGCTTCCCCGCCCCGGAGAACTGCAGAACCTTGTCGCGCCAGTTGGGATCCACGAAGAGCGCAATTTCATGAGTCTTGAAGTCGGCTCCCGCATGATCGAGCGCGAGCCAGGCGCGGGCCGACCAAGAAGAGTAGTTCAGAGGACCGACCACCAGACGCATCATGCACACGTCCTAACACCGGACCCGTCAGGCATCTAGCGACATCCGCCGGACTCGCCGTCCGCTACTCTGCGGCTTCGACGGACGGGGCCGTCTGTTCGACCGGACGCTTTCCACCGCGTAGCTCGACTGACACGAGCTTCGAGACGCCGGGCTGCTCCATGGTCACGCCGTAAAGAACGTCTGCGTACTCCATGGTCCGCTTGCTGTGGGTGATGACGATGAACTGACTGCGATCCGTCATCTGCTGGATCGCCTCGGCGAAGCGGCCGATGTTGGCCTCGTCGAGCGGGGCATCGACCTCATCGAGAAGACAGAAGGGGCTCGGTTTGTACTGGAAGACGGCGAAGATGAGCGCGACCGCCGTAAGCGCCTTCTCACCACCGCTCATGAGCTCTAGCGAGCCGAGTCGCTTGCCCGGTGGTTGCGCGATGATCTCGACGCCCGTTTCGAGCATGTCCTGCGGGTCCGTCAAACGCAGCTCCGCCTTACCGCCACGGAAGAGAATCGGAAAGATGCGTTTGAAGCGCTCGTTGATGCCCGCAAAAGCCTCCCGGAACAGAGTCCGACTCTCCTTGTTCATCTGCTTGATGGCGCGCTCGAGCTTCGACAGCGCGTCCTGCAAGTCGCCGCGCTGACTCTGAAGGTATTCGTACCGCTGCGCATTCTCCTCGTACTCCTCGATCGCCGTGAGGTTGATCTCCCCCATGCGATCGATGAGCCCCTGGAGCTCGGCAGCCCGGTCACGGATGCTTGCGTCCGGAATGGGCCGCGCGTGGTAGTCGCCGATGACGGTCCTCAGCTCCACCCGGTAACGATTCTCGATCTGCTCGTCGAGATGCTCCATGGCCAAAGTCAGCTCGCGCTCTCGAAGCGTCAGCTCGCTCAGCTCGCTGGACTGCTCGTCGATGGAGCCACGCAACGCTTTGAGCGCCGCCTCCAACTCCCCGAGGACGGACTGCGCGTCGTCCAGCGTCCCCCGCAGCCCGGCGAGCTCGTCGCGCGCCTGCGCCGCTTCATGGGCCGTCTCCTCGAGGCGGCCCTGGTGGAGCAAGATACGTCCCGCGGCCTGGCCCTGATCGCGGTGCGCGCTGGCCGCGTCGCCGCGCAAGCGTTCCTCGCGCGCTTCGATCTCCGCCGCGGCGCGCTCTAGCTGGAGCAAGACCGAACGTTCACGATCGGCGCGCTCACGGGCCTGCGTGGCGCGAACCTTGACCTCCGTCACCCGTGCGTTCTGCTCGTCGACCACGCGACGACGCTCGGTCAGGACGGTTTCAGCGGCTTGCACGCTCTGCGCCGCCTCCTCCATGAGTCGACGGGCGTTCTGGAGCTCCCTGCGCGACTCGAGCTCATCAGCATCGAGGGTCGCCAAAGCCTCCCGCGCGTCGCTCGTCAAGCGTGCAATCTCTTGGGTCCGCTCGGCAATGCGACGAAGCTCGCCCTCTGCTTCGCGCAAGTCCCGCTCGGCCCCCAGGATTTCGATTTCGGCATCGTGGGCACGGTTGCGCGCCGCGTCGATTTCGGCCTGACGCTCCGCGATGTGTTCGCGGAGCTCGCCTTGCTGCGCGACCCCGCTCTGGACCTGCGTCTCGAGCGACGCGACTTCTTGCGTCAGCTCGCGAATCTCGGCCTTCATCCGCAGGTGGTGTGTGGTCGACTCGTCCTTCGCGCCACCCACGACCCGGCCATCCGGAAGGAGCGCCTGCCCATCGAGTGTCACGAGCCTCCCCGTGAAGCCCTCCCGGTGAAGCCGGGCAGCAGTGCTCAAGGCATCCACCACCATCACGTCGTAGAGCAAGTGCTTGGCCCAGTCCTCGTCCTCGCGAGCGAAGCGCATCGTCTGCAGCAGCGGACCGACGACTCCTTGCCCGACGGGGAAGCTCGGCACGACGCGAGGCGGAACCACCGGGTGCCGAGGCACGAACGTCGCGCGACCTTCCTCGTTCTGCTTGAGGAAGTCGATGGCGCCGAGGGCCGAATCGGTGTCCTCGACGACGAGCCACTCGAGAGCTGCGCCCAAGGCTGCACCGAGGGCGCTCGTGAGCTCCGGCTCGCACTGCAGGCGGTCGGCGACGAGGCCGGCGACCCCAGACCTGCCGGCGCCGTCCGCCACGTAGGAAGTCATCAGCGCCCGGGCGCCGGCTCCCAGTCCTTCAAAGCGATCCTGAATCTCGGTCAGCGAACGCAAGCGTGACCGAGACACGGCCAAGCTCTCGCGAAGCTCCTCGACGCGGGCATCCACCGCCTGAAGGGTCTCTTTTCGGGCGACTAGGGCCTCCTCGACTTCGCTCTGACGCTCCGCCGACTCGACTTTGCCACTTCGCAGCCCCGTCATCCGCGCGTCGAGCTCGCGGCGCTGCTGCTCGAACTCGACCCTACGCGTCGCAAGCGCCTCCACCTCTTGCTCGAGCCGCTCAATCTGGCCGCGCAGACCGTCCCGGCGCGCACCGAAGCCGCCCAGAACCGCCTCGCCGCGCGCGACGCGGGCGCGGGTTTCCGAGAGCTGCGTATTGGCCGAGCTGAGCGTGATGGAGGCTTCGTCGGCCGTCTGCCTGCGCGCGTCGAGCTCGCCGCTCACCTGAGTGAGTGAGCTCTGAGCCTCCTGCTCTTCGGCTTCGAGCTCGGCTAGGGCAGCGCGCAGTGTCTTGGCCTCTGCGAGGCGCGCATCGCGCTGCGCGTCGAGCTCGCGCAGCTCACGGCCCGCGATTTGCTCGCGCTCCGCCAAGCTGGAGAGCCTGTCCTGCTGCTGGCGGATCAAGCCTTCCAGGTGCCGCACGGCATTGTCGAGCTCGTAAGCGCGCGTCTGGCCACGCTCGAGCTGCGAGCTCAGCTGCTGCAACTGCAGCCGCTCGGCCTCGACGCTCGCCTCCTGGGCCACGAGCTTGCTCCGGGTCGCGTGAACCTCCTCGTCAGCCTGGGTCAGCGACGCGGCGACGACGTTGAGCTGGCTGCGGAGCTCGAGGTGGCGGTGCGAAGCCACGTACAAGTCGAGGTCGAACAGCTCTTTCTTGTAGCGTTTGTATCGCTCGGCCTTTTGCGCCTGCCGCTTGAGAGAAGCGAGACTGCGCTCCAGCTCGCCGATGATGTCGGTGACGCGCAGAAGGTTCTGGCGCGTCTGGTCCATCTTGCGTTCCGCAGCACGCTTGCGGAGTTTGAAACGCGAGACCCCGGCAGCCTCTTCGATGATGCCGCGCCGGTCCTCCGGCTTGGAGGTCACGATGAAACCGATGCGACCCTGCTCGATGATCGAGTACGCGCGCTTTCCGACGCCGGTCCCGAGGAACAGGTTCGTGATGTCCAAAAGGCGGACGGGAGTCTTGTTGATCAGATAGTCACTGCGACCCTGGCGATCGAGACGGCGTGTGACCTGTATCTCGGCGTAGTCCCGGTACTCCACCGGGGCGATTCCGTCGGAGTTGTCAAACGTGATGGTCACCTCGGCGAAGCCGTGAGGACCGCGGCCTTCGGCACCGCTGAAAATCACGTCCTCCATCTGCTTGCCTCGGAGCCGTGACGGGGACTGCTCTCCCATCACCCACTTGATGGCATCCACGATGTTGGACTTGCCGCAGCCGTTCGGGCCGACGACGCAGGTGATGTCATGGTCGAAGTGGACGGTCGCCGGATCGACAAACGATTTGAAGCCAACGATTTCGAGCTTCCTGATCTTCACGCATCCCCCAGGGTGGCAATTTGGGCTTGGCTATCATCGACGCATCGAGATTGCAACGACTTGCGCGACCCAAAGTGCTTGTCATTGAGTGACATACACTATATGTTGTGCCTTGGGCGCGTGAATTCGACAAGCCCTAGATCGCTCTAAGTGTAGTCAGGCTTCGCTCACGTCTGTAGCGCCCTCTGCCTTTGACGGCTCGATGATCGCCCTGCGTTTCGGGCTCGCCGACCTCCGCGTCGACAGAAACTCCAAAAAGGCGATGGCCATCTCGAGATCACGAGCACTCAGTGAATCAGCGAGTTGGAGCAGATACTGATGCTGCGAGCTAGGCGCGGACGGCACGACGGTGGACTCTACCGGGACCGGCGTTCCGAGGTTCTCGACTTGCACTTCGTCTGCCGTGGGAACGTCCCAAGTCGCACGCGTGACAGGCCGAATTCCATGCGCCGCCAGCCAGGCTTCCATGCAAGCCCGCAATCGCTCCGAGCGAAACACGAACCAGCGCTCCCGGTCGAGCGGTTGATGCATCAGCGCGTCCTTGAAGCGGCGAAAAGCCCCCTTGCCGTCGATCGCGGCCGTGAGGCGCCCTCTGATCTCGCTGTCTTCGACGGTCGCAATGAAGCGCTCCATCCATCGGTACTGCTCACGCGAAGACACGGGATCGATCCGAAGGTACTTCCCGTCGCTCATGATTCGGCTGTGCATCGCAGGGTCGGCGACCCCGTCGACGATGCGAATCACTTCACCCGTGTCGAAGTGAAGATAGCTGTGGACCTCAGGTGCGTTGTTTTCGAACGCATCCTCAAGCGCTTCCCAAGCTACCGGAACCTCTACCTCTTCGTTGCCTTGCCCGGCATCCGTTTGAGTCTCTCCACTCATTGTATTCCCATTTCGCTACGCGCCCGCCGTACCGCGCCGCGCCATCGCCTCAAATGTCCTGCCCGCTCTTCGGAAGACATGCTTGGCTCAAAGCTACGTTCGATACGGTAAGCGGCTACAACCGATTTAAGATCGTCAAATATTCCGACTGCCATACCCGCAAGATAAGCAGCGCCTAGCGCTGTCGTTTCGACGACCTGGGGACGATCGACGGTGACCCCCAGGATGTCGGCCTGATACTGCATGAGTAGGTCATTGAGCGACGCACCTCCGTCGACCCTCATCCTTTGGATGGGTCGGTGGGCATCGGCCTGCATCGCTTCGACCAGGTCTGCGATTTGAAACGCGATGCCCTCCAAGGTCGCGCGAGCCAGGTGAGCGGCGCTCGTGTCGCGGGTCAATCCATAAATTAGGCCGCGGGCCTGCGGATCCCAATAGGGAGCACCCAAACCGGCCAGCGCGGGCACGAACACGACATCTCCAGTGGACTCGACCTCCTTGGCCTTATCTTCGATCTCGGACGCCGAGCTGATCAGCCCCAGCCCGTCACGAAGCCACTGCACGGCCGCCCCGGCAATGAACGCGCTGCCCTCGAGCGCATAGGTCGTCTCGTCTCCGATGCGCCAAGCAATCGTCGAGATGAGCCCTTTGCTCGAACGCACGACGCTGTCTCCGGTGTTCATGAGCAAGAACGCGCCAGTGCCATACGTGCATTTGGCGTCCCCGAGCTCGAAGCAGGTTTGACCAAAGAGCGCGGCCTGCTGATCGCCCGCAATCCCGGCGATGGGAATCCCGTCGGGCAGTCCTGGAACCCCCGAAGTCTTGGCGTAGATCTCCGAGCAGCTTCGAACTTCTGGAAGGATCCGCATCGGCACGTGGAGCTCGGCTGCGAGGTCCTCGTCCCAGCGCTCGCGCTCGATGTCGTAGAGCAGCGTGCGCGACGCGTTCGTCGCGTCCGTGATGTGGACGGCGCCGCCGCTCAGGCGGGATACGAGCCAGGAGTCGATTGTGCCGAACGCCAACTCACCGGCCTCGGCGCGTCCGTGAGCGCCATCGACGTGCTCGAGCAGCCACTCGATCTTGGTACCGCTGAAGTAGGGATCCAGCACGAGCCCGGTACGGGTTCTGAACAGCTCTTCGTGTCCGGCGTCCTTGAGCTCGCGACAGCGTTCGGCGGTGCGCCGGTCCTGCCAGACGATCGCCCTGTGTACCGCTCGGCCGGACTTGCGATCCCAAAGCACCGTGGTTTCGCGTTGGTTGGTGATGCCGATGGTGAGGCAGTCGGTCGGGCGCACCTTGGCGGCAGCGATCGCGTCGCGAATCGCAGCCACGATGCTCTGCCATATCTCTTCGGGCTCGTGCTCGACCCAGCCCGGCTTGGGGAAGTGCTGAGCAAACTCGTGATTGGCCCGGGCAAGAACCTCACCCGTTTCTGATAAGATAATCGCCGTCGAGCCAGTGGTCCCCTGATCTATTGCTAAGATAAAGCCCGGCATAGGCCTCGGACGGTACGTAGCGCGCGACTGGATGTAAAGCGTCCTGCCCTTTCTGTCCGCGTCGCGCACGAAAAAGTCCGCGGTAGCGGAGTGGGTCCGTCGACGAAGCCGATCTCGCGCGGACCCAAGTCGCCCGTGGGGGCTAGCCTGGGCACTGTGCTTCGTCGGCCGTCAGCCAACGCTCGAAGGCATGCCAGTCTTCGCCGAGATGAGCGAGGACGGTGTCTCTGAGCGCCTGCAGCGCTTCACCGCCGGCGCCGGCGGCCGCCGCGCGGTTCAAGCAGACCAGCGCGGCCAAATACTGCTCGCGTTCGTGAAGACACTCGGCGAGTGAGCTCAGAGCGAGACCCGAATCGGCGCCAAGCTTCAGCGCCCGGCGAAGCAAGCCGATCGCTTCTCCGGCTTTGCCAGCGCGCATGCAGGCGTCCCCCAGACTCAGGAACAAGTCCGCGGCCTTTTCCGAGTCGCCCACCCACTGCACGCCGAGTCGCAGCACATCGGTTGCCATGGCGAGGTGACCGTCATTGGCGTGTGCTGTGCCGAGCAGCTCGAGCCCGGTCGAAATGGTCTCGTGAACTTGCTGGCTCAGCACGGCAGCCTGGCCAGTTCTCAGCAGCATCGAAGCAGGCGCCAGCAGTGGACTGAGCAACTCGATGGCGCCGCCCCAGTCCTGCTGAGCGTGCGCTTGCTGGGCGCGCTCCACCACGCCGAGATCGAACCCGTTTTCCTCGGGGGACCCGGAGAGCCGGAGCTCGGCGCGGATACGCTCTTCGATGATCTCTCGAAAGTCATCGAGCGGGAGCACGTGACGAATTCCGCCGAATTCGACGGTGATTTCGCTTCGCTCGTCCTTGCGCTCGAGCGTCAGCGGCTGCACCTCGAAGAGGCTGGCCGCCAATAGATACCTTCCACCGATGTGGGCCTGGAGCTGTGCGGTGCTTGGCTCCCTCGGAAGCGGTTTGTCCTGAAGAGGGACGAGCAGATCGCTCGCGATCCGTCGTCGGAACTCCGTCAAGGTCGCCTGCCGGGCGTCCGACTCGGCGCTCAGCCGGTACTCTATCGTCGTGAGCTCCGGTACGCGCGGATCGACGGCGAGGCTCGAGATGCGGATCCCCGCCACCAGCGCCAAGCCCAGGGTGCTGCGCCCGATGAGCTGAGCCACCCGCTCGTAGTCGCTCGACTTGCCGAGCACGTCCTCGAACCAGTCATCGGGCCGAGCCTCGACCAGATCGTAGACGACGGCCTCGTCCCCCGCCATTTCAGGCCTCGCCGCTCAGCTTTCGCCGATACCATGCGATGGTCGCGAGCAGGCCCTCTTCCAGCTCGATCTTTGGACGAAACCCGAGCAGCGACTCGGCCTTCTTGATGTCCGGGATGCGGAGCTCGACGTCGGGAAAATCCCAGGGCACGAACTTGACCTCTGAACGGCTGCCCACGAGTCGGACGATCAGCTTGGCGAGCTGGTAAATGGTCACCGTGCTTCGGGGGTTGCCGATGTTGAAGCTCTCCCCGACGGCCGCGTCATTTTCGAGCGAAAGCAAGATCGCATCCACGATGTCGTCGATGTAACACCAGGACCGGATCTGATCGCCCTCATTGTGAACGTGAATCGGCTCTCCGCGGAGCGCCCGCACGACGAATGCATGGATGGCCCCCTCCCCGACCTGCCGAGGACCGAAGATGTTGAAGGGCCGGATCGAGACCGTGGGAAGTTGAAACTGCTTGTAGTAGTTGTGCGCCAGGTGCTCGGTCGCGAGCTTGCTCACGGCATAGGTCCATCGCGCCTCGCCGACCGCACCGAGACTGGTGACGTCGGCCTCGCGCACGCGAAAGGCGTAGCTGCCGAAGACCTCGCTCGTCGAAAAATCGATTACGCGCTTCATCGCGCCGGCCTCCTGAGCCGCGCGGAGCACGTTCATGGTGCCTTCGAGCGAGACTTCCATCGTGAGAACCGGGTTCTTCAAGACGGTATCGACCCCGGCAATCGAGGCCATGTGAACGATGTAGTCGCAGCCCGAAACCGCGCGCTTGACGGCGTCCATGTCGCGGACGTCACCCACCACCAGCTGAACGTTGGGATGGCGGTCCAGGCCGGCCTCGGACAGCGCATTGCGGCGTAGCACGTCGAGCACCCGAACCTGGTTTTCCTCGGCTAGACGGGCCGTGAGCGCAGTGCCGATGAAGCCTGCGCCTCCCGTGATCAAGACCTGAGCCCCCTTCAACATGCTTCCAGTTAACATAGACGCCCAGGCCGCGTCGAGAAAGCTCGTCTCTTTACATCGCTCTGGGCGCATGAGATCTTGTGCAAGCAAGTATGGGAAGCTTCGGCCGTAGAGGGGACGTCCGACAGGACGGTCCGTAATTAGTCGCGATGGAGCGCTTTGTCCTATGGCACCGGGTCCTGCCGACGGCCTTCGAGGAGGAAGAAGCCACCGCTGCGGCCGCCCAGTGGGCGCGATACGTCACCCGAGCGGTACCCGCGGCCGGTGGCGAGGTCATCTCATCGCTGGCGGGTACCGTGGTGGCCAGCTTTGGTCTCGACGAGCTTCGCAATGCGGTCAACCTCGCCTTGAGACTCCTATCCGAAGCGGAAGCACAGCCCGTCCCTGCCCAAGGCATCCCAATCGCTTTCGGCATCGCGACCGGAGACATCCAAAGGACGCGGGACGGCGGTGGGCGCGAGGACAGTATCGGTAGTGCCATCGACCGCGCGCAGCTGCTCGCCAACCAGGCGCAGGCGGGCGAGGTCGTGCTCGACGTGGAAGCGCGGGAAGCCGCGGCTCGAACTTACCTCTTCGGTCGCACAGTGAGCACCGCCTCGGTCGCTTTGCGCGGCGAGACCATCGACCGAACGAGGCCTTTTTTGCAGCAGTGCAGGCAGGCCATCGCCGCGCTGGCGCCAGCGCCGATCCCAGCGAGCCTCCGCCACGCGCTCGAGCCTATCAAAGAGGCGGCTGCAAAGAAGGTGTCACGAACTTTCTTCCTCGACGCGCCGCTCGGTAGCGGTGCGCGGGCGGGCGTGCTCAAGCTCCGTGACGAGCTCAGGCCTCCGGCATTCTTGGAGCTCGGCGCGGTGCCTGGGGGACTCGAGCCGCTCGGGAGCCTGCGCCTTGCGCTGCTCTCCGCCTGGCACAGCCCCGAACAGCTGAGCGAAGTCTTGCAAGCCCAGCATCCGGAGGCGGTGGCCGCTCTGGCCAACATTGCCCGCGGGAACCCGCCTCCGCGGGCTGCCGCGCTGTCGGCCATGAAGACGCTGCTACGCGAGCTGCGCGGGCACAGGGGCCTTCCCTGGTTCTACTTGGAGCGGGTGTCCGCGGTAGATCCGGCCACGCTCTCCATCCTGGCAGACATCCTCAACGACGAGGGCGTTGCCGCATTGGCCTGCGTCCGTCTACTGGACAAACAGATTCCGGCAGACCTTCAGGAGATCACGACCCCGACGAGGCTCAGCCTGCCCAACCTCGAGGCCAACGAGGCGCTGCTCATCGCCCGTGCCATCGTCGGGGAGCAAACGCCCGCCGACATCGCCAAGCAGGTCGTCATCGCAGGCGGTGGCTCGCTGCTGGGGCTCACCGAGGCCGCGCGGACGATGGTGGCGGCAGGAGACATCGTGCGAGACGGCGAGCGCTTCGTTTGGCGGACCGCCACGCGCGAGCGGCGACAGTTCACCGGCCCTCGTGAGTTGCTCGAGGAACGCATGAGCGCCCTGGACGGTAGCTCGCTCAAGTACTTGGAGGTGGCCTGCGCCGCCCTGCCTGTCTCCTCTGCTCGCGTGATCGACGCCGCCGCTGAAATGGACGGCTTCGATGCGAAGGCCAGAGCGGTCGCGCGCAAAGCCCTCATCGCCGACCGGCTGCTCGGGGTGACCGCGAAGCCGAGCTCGGAGGTCCTCCGAAGGATCGTCATCCAGCGTATGCCTCCAGCCCGGCGCTCGGAGATCTATCGCTTCGTGGCGAGGGCCCTGCACGAGGAGGAGCCACACTTCGGTCCTGCAATGGCCGCCACCACAGGAGCGTACGATTGCGAGGGCGGCGACCTCGACGCCGGCGTCAAGGCTTTGTTGAACGTCGGCACCCTGGCCACCAAGCTCGGTTACGCAAACGCGGCCGTGCGGCTCGCAGCGGTCGCGGTTCAATACAAGCCGGATGAAGCAACGCGACTCAGGGCGGCGCAGATCAGTCAGTCCGCCCGGCAGAAGTCGAGCTCACCCGACGAAGAAGCCGAGGAACGTCCAACGATTCCGTTCGTGGACGTCCGGCAGGACACGACCGAAGCGCAGGTGATCAAGGCCTTGCAGACCCGCGATCACGGTCGCTTCGACCAGCTCATGGAGACGGCCATCGCCTCGGGAGCCGACCTCGCCAGCGCACACTGCCTACGGGTTTTGTCTTACGTGAGCCGCGCCGACACCGCGTCGGCTCTTGCGGCGCTCCGGGCCGCGCGCAAGTCCCCTGCGGGCGCCGCGGGTGCACGAACCCGAATCGCGATCGCCGCGGCTTGCTTGGACCTGGCCCGGCGACGGCCCAGAGAGGCGATGATCGCCGCGCTCGAAGCAGTGGAGTCAGCGAGGCTGGACGAGGACCAGCAGGCTGAAGCAGCCGCCCTCAAAATGCTGGCCACGGTCTGCCTCGCTTCGGGCATGCCGGCGGACGCCCAGCGGCTCGAGGAAGCTGCAGGCCGGGGCTTCGACCGGGCGGCCGCTGCGAGCTGAACGAACGAAGCCCCTCTCTCCATGGTCCCCCTGCTAGCGCTCGAGCTTGCTGTCAGCCCTGCCCGGCTCGACGCGTCGGGTAACAGCCCAGGACCTTCAGCTGGGTCGTGACCTCGCCCAGCTCATCGAGCGCTTCACGAACGCTCGGGTCCTCGACATTACCTTCGAAGTCTAGATAGAAAACGTACTCGAAAGGGCTGTCCGGCCTGGGGCGCGACTCGATCTTCGTCAAGTTGAGACCTCGCTCGGACAGAAGAGCGATACAGCGCGCGAGCGCGCCCTGCTCGTGCACCGTCGAAAACATGAGCGAGGTCTTGCACGGGACATCCAGCTCGTTGCGGACCGGCTCCCGGGCCACGATGACCATGCGCGTGTAGTTCTCGGGGTGATCGGCGATTTCACGGCGAAGGATGGGTAGCCCGTGCAGGCGCGCCGCCTCTTCACTCGCGATGGCAGCCTGACTGGGGTCTCCGTCCTTCTTGACCTTCTGGACCGCCATCGCCGTGTCCTTGAAGGCCTCGACATGACAGTTCTGAAGCGT
The DNA here is from genome assembly GCA_963746475.1 of uncultured delta proteobacterium. Classification (GTDB taxonomy): domain Bacteria; phylum Myxococcota_A; class Polyangia; order Polyangiales; family Houyiibacteriaceae; genus SG8-38. The sequence goes on along the minus strand of CAVVBB010000002.1, from coordinate 104,696 downwards.
CGCCAAGAACTTTCCACACTGCGCGAGCGCCACCGGGTGAGAGTACACGCGGCGCAAGGAGGTGACGGGAACGGAAGCGGCGCCGATCAGACAATGTGCGATGGGCTGGAACAGCTCACCGACCAGAGCCAGGTTCATGTGCGCCAGCAGGTCGTAACTCTCGTTGATCGATCCTGCGATCGAATTCTCGATGGGAAGCACGGCGTAGTCGATCTCGCCATCCTGCAGGGCCTGCAGCATGGCGGCAAAGCTCTCCAAGCCCACGGGGAGCACCGGCTTTCCGACGAAGTGTCGCGTCGCCGCGAGGTGGCTATATGCGCCCTCGCTACCCTGATACCCGACCCGAATTCGCACGTCTGAGTTTTCCAACATGTTCGACCGCGCTCAGTCCCGAAAGTTCGTGAACTGCAGAGGCACTTCGAAGTCGCCCTCCTTCAAGAGCGCGATGGTTTGCTGCAGGTCGTCACGCTTCTTGCCGGAAACGCGCACGACGTCCCCTTGAACCGAGGCCTGAACCTTGATTTTGCTGTCCTTGATGGCCTTGACGATGAGCTTGGCCTTGTCCCGGTCGATCCCCTCCTTGAGTTTGATCAGCTGCCGCCAGGTCTTCCCGCCTGCGGGTTCGGGCGTCTGCGCGTCCAGCGACTTCAGTGAGACCTTTCGGCGTACCACCTTGCCTTCGAGCACGTCCCGAACCGCATCGATCCGTCCTTCGCTGTTCGAGCGAAGGACGATCCCCTCCTCGGTCTGCTCGATACTGCTTTCGGTGCCTTTGAAGTCGAAACGCTGCGCGATCTCTTTTTTCGCTTGGTTCAGGGCATTGTCTAGCTCGTGACGGTCGAGCTCAGAAACCACGTCGAACGAGGGCATCCTTCACCTCCGCGCGCGAACATATCACGCCGGCGGCTTGCGGCGACCCGGTCGTGGGGGCTCGGAGCTCCGGTCACCCCTGACCAGCGGCGAAAAGAAGTTGTCCTTCTTGGTGTACTCATCGACCCGAAACGCGAACTTGTAGCTCGGCGCCGAACGCATGTTGCAGTCCGTGCGCTCGCAGAACCGACAGGTCGTGCCCACCGGAACCGCCATCTTCTTGGGATCGGCGAACGGCAAATCGTCGGCGTAGGCCAAATGCTTGGCCTTGTCGGCGTGTGTGCCCAGGCCGATGCTGTACGTGGTGCCGCGGCCGATGCTGCCCTGCTCCGGCTCGGTCACGACCTTGGCGAAGCAGAAGTACGTCGAGCCGTCTGGGAACGTCGAGTATTGCTTCGTGATCACGTTTGGCGTCAGGAACGCCAGGTGAATGGCCATCTTCGGACAGCTGCCATCGTGGTGGGAAAAGCGGATTCCGTCGCCCGAGTACCGCTTGCTGATGTTCCCGGCCACGTCGACCCGATGAAAGTGCATCGGAATGCCGCGCTTGTCCGGATTGCTCAGGTTGCACATGCGGTGCGCGACGGTCTCGTACGAAGATTCGAAGAGCTGCGCCAGCAGCTCGACATCGTACCGCGTCCGCTTCACCTCGCGATAGAACTCGTCGTAGGGCAGTAGCAGGGCACCCGCGAAGTAGTTGGCCAGATGGATCTTGAGCAGCTTGCGGGTCTCGGCGTGCTGGCCGGAGTAGCCAGACAGGATAGGCTTGTGAAGCTTTTCCTTGTCGAACAAAACCAGCGCAACGGTGTGAGCGAGCTGGAACTTGAGACGTTGCTCGAACAGCTCCGCCGAAATCGTGAGGACCCGCCCTTCTTGGTCCCACTGCCGGATGACCGAGCTGGAACCCTCTCCGCTAGCTTGCTTCACCTCGACGTCGACCTGGGTACGCAGGGCGCGGATCAAGTCGTCGCTGCTGACACGCCGCCCAAAGTCGGCGTCTTTGCTGAATTTCTGTGCTCTGGCCTCGAGCGAGGGAAACCAGTTTTCGTGCTGCTCCAAAAAATCGGTGACCTCGTCGAAGGGGCTGTAGTCGAAACGCAGCGATCCCTCTTCCCTTTCGCCGCGCTCGCGCTGGGAGATGCTCGCCATGACATTGTCGAGTTGGGTCCGCGTGTTCTTGTACAGATTGAACAGTGCCGTGATGGTGGCGACCGTCCGCGGCTCGGCGCCGATGCTCGTCAAGTCATCCTCGCTCAGGTTCAGCGAGCGCAACAGGGGCTCGTCGAGCAAACGCTTCAAGCCGTCGTCGACGCGCTGCTCGCCCAGGCTCTGCATGAACGCCTCGACCTCGACCCCGTAGACCTCGAGGGCCTCGAATAGAAGAGGAAGCTGCACGACCCGCTTCCCTTTTTCGATGAGACTCAAATAGGCGGGCGACACGTTCAGACGCCGGGCGACCTCCCCTTGTTGCAGTCCGCGTCGCAGCCGCAATTCACGCAGTCTTCGACCCATTGCAGCGTTGGTCTCGGGCACGGAGAGGCGTTTACACTGTTTTTACAGATTGCGCTAGTGTCCGAACGGGCTGAAACATATTCTGATTGCTAGTGAATTGCGATCCTTGACCCAGAACGAGGGTATGATACCCAGCAATGAGTCGAGCTGGCTGTGTGAAGCTGTAAAAAGCACCGCAACGGCCCTCGGCGCCCGACTTGGAATGCGAAAACGAGTTACGATTCCGCCTCGCGGAATCGCGAGAGAAAGGACCGACGCATGAATGCACCCGGCCAGCGTCACCGCGACAAACCGTGGATCATGCGCACGTATTCGGGGCACAGCACGGCCGCCGCCTCGAACGCGCTCTATCGCACGAACCTCGCCAAGGGCCAGACCGGCCTCAGCGTGGCCTTCGATCTGCCCACGCAGACCGGTTATGACGCAGACGACCCGCTGGCCAGAGGCGAGGTCGGCAAGGTGGGAGTCCCCGTCTCCCATCTGGGCCACATGCGCGCCCTGTTTGATGAGCTCCCCATCGAGCAGATGAACACCTCGATGACCATCAACGCGACCGCGGCCTGGCTGTTCGCGCTCTACGTCGCGCTGGCCGAGGAACGAGGCGTGGATCCGAAGGTGCTGCGAGGAACCACGCAGAACGACATCATCAAAGAGTACCTGTCTCGGGGCACCTACATCTTTCCACCGGCGGCCTCGATGCGGCTGACCACGGACCTCGTCACGTACACCGTGGACCAAGTTCCCAAGTGGAACCCGATCAACATCTGCAGCTACCACCTGCAGGAAGCGGGGGCAACGCCCACCCAGGAGCTCGCCTACGCGCTCGTCACGGCCATCGGCGTGCTGGACGCCGTGAGGGACACCGGCCGCATTCCCGAGGCCGACTTCGGCAAGGTCGTCGGTCGCATCAGCTTCTTCGTCAACGCGGGCATTCGCTTCGTCGAAGAGATGTGCAAGATGCGCGCCTTCGTCGAGCTGTGGGACCGAATCACGCTCGAGCGGTATGGCGTCGCGGACCCGAAGCTGCGGCGCTTCCGCTACGGCGTTCAGGTGAACTCGCTCGGTCTCACCGAACAGCAGCCGGAGAACAACATCATCCGCATCGTGCTCGAGATGCTCGCGGTCGCGCTGAGCAAGGACGCGCGTGCGCGTGCCATTCAGCTGCCGGCCTGGAATGAGGCGCTCGGTCTGCCGCGTCCCTGGGACCAGCAGTGGTCGCTGCGCGCGCAGCAGATTCTAGCGTTCGAGAGCGACCTGCTCGAGTACGGCGACCTGTTCACCGGCAGCCGAGTGGTCGAGGAGGAGACCGAGGCGCTGGTCGAGGCCGCCTGGGAAGAAGTGGAGTCCATCCTCGCTCAGGGCGGCGCCGTCGATGCGGTCGAAAGCGGATACATCAAGCAGAAGCTCGTGGAGTCCAACGCAGCGCGGCTCCGCGCCATCGAGACCGGCGAGCAGGTCGTCGTGGGGGTCAATCGCTACACCGAAGGGGCCGACTCCCCTCTAGTCGAAAACCTCGACGAGGCCATCCTCAGCGTCGACCCCGAGGTCGAGGCGCAACAGAAGCAAGAGCTGGCGCGCTGGCGCGACGAGCGGGACTCCGAAGCCGCCGAGCGTGCCCTACGGGAGCTGTGCCGAGTCGCCCGAACGAAAGAGAACATCATCCCGGCCAGCATCGCCGCTGCGCACGCCGGGGTCACCACTGGAGAGTGGGCCCATGCGCTCCGGGACATCTGGGGCGAGTATCGCGCGCCGACCGGCGTTTCCGGAGCGACTGTGACGGCGGCTTCCGAGGGTGGCGACGCGAACGTCATCGCAGAGCTGCGCGCCAAGCTCGATGAGCTGACCGAACGACTGGGTCGTAGGCCGAAGCTACTCGTGGGCAAGCCCGGACTGGATGGGCACTCGAACGGCGCTGAACAGATCGCCATCAAGGCGCGCGATGTGGGCTTCGACGTCGTCTACGAGGGCATCCGAGTCACGCCAGAGCAGATCGTCAATGCGGCCCTCGAAGAAGGCGTGCACCTGATCGGGCTGAGCATTCTGAGCGGATCGCATTTGGCGCTGGTGCCGGAGGTGACTCAGCGCTTGCGCGAGGCCGGCCTGGAAGTCCCAGTGGTCGTGGGCGGAATCATTCCGGAGGCCGATGCCGAGCGCCTGCGCGCCGAAGGCGTCGCGGCGGTCTACACGCCCAAGGACTTCGAGCTCGACCACATCATGGGCGACCTGATCGAGCTGGTGAACCGGCGACATGCCGCCGAGTGAATCCGCTGACGATGCGGCAGCGGTGATCGCGGCCGACAAAGCGGCGGTCTCCCGCGCCCTGAATCTGGTGGAGGACCGCCGTGAGTCATCGCAAGCGCGAGTCGCCCGATTGCTCGAAGGGCTACGGCCGGCCCCCAAGGCAGCGACAGGCCACCGCATCGGCCTCACCGGACCTCCAGGCGTCGGCAAGAGCAGCCTCGCCGCGGCCCTGACCCGGGAAATCCGTCAGCGCGGACGCAGCGTGGGCGTGGTCGCGGTGGACCCGTCGAGCCTGAGGTCACACGGCAGCCTGCTCGGAGACCGGGCGCGGATGGGCTTCGATCCGAACGACGAGGGAGTGTTCGTGCGCTCGCTGGCGACGGCAGGCGAAGTTGGCGGCCTCGCCTACGCGGCCAATGCCGCGGTGCGTGTGCTTGCGGCCGCTTACGACGCCGTGATCGTCGAGACTACCGGCGTAGGCCAGTCTGAAATCGACGTCGTGCACGTGGTCGACACGGTCGTCCTGGTCATCCAGCCGGGCAGCGGGGACGTGCTGCAGTTTCTCAAAGCCGGAATCATGGAGATCCCGGACATCCTCGTGGTCAACAAGGCGGACCAGAGGGACCTGGCGGCCCGGGCCGTGGCCGACCTCCATGGAGCGCTCCGGACCGCGACGGCCGTTGGTGCGACGGCTCACAGCGAGGCGGGCTGGCATACGCCGATCATCGCCACGAGCGCTCAGGACGACACCGGCATCGCGGAGCTCGCCGATGCCCTGCAGGCGCACCGGGACCAGCTGAAAAGCACTCTAGACACACGCCGTCGAGAAGCCGAAGCCCAGTGGGCCGTGCAGATCTTCGCACGTCGGCACGGTGAACACGGCCTGAAGAGCCTCGGCGGACGAAGAGAGCTCACAAAGCGCGCGCGCGAGTCACTTTCCCACGAGGAGACTCCCTTGAGTCTTTCCGAACGGCTGAGCCAAGAGTATTTAAATGGACTCGGCAAAAACCAGCGAGGTCAAACATGAGTGAACGTCCGCAGATCGTCCCCATTGGCCAGATTCCGGATCTCGGTGTGGTGCCCGAGAAGATGAACGCCTACGTGATTCGTCCGGAGCGCTTCGGAGAACCCCTGAAGTCTTTCCAGCCCGAAGAGGTTCCCGTCTGGGACATCGGCCCTGGTGAGGTGCTCGTGCAGGTGATGGCCGCGGGCGTGAACTACAACGGCGTCTGGGCGGGCCTCGGACAACCCGTCAACATCTTGAAAGCCCACGGACTCGACTATCACATCGCGGGCTCTGACGCGTCCGGCGTAATCTGGGCCGTCGGCCCCGGGGTGACCGACTGCAAGGTCGGCGACGAGGTCGTTCTTCACTGCAACCACCTGCTCAATCCCGGCGGCTCGGAAGACCAAACCATCTGGGGCTATGAAACGCCGGATGGTTCGTTCGCACAGTTCACCCGTGTGCAGGCACAGCAGGTCCTGCCCAAGCCACCCGCGCTGAGCTGGGAAGAAGCCGCGAGCTACGGGCTCGTCTACTACACGGCGCACCGCATGCTCGTCGACCGCGCTGAGCTGGAAGCCGGCGAGGACGTTCTCGTCTGGGGCGCCGGCGGCGGCCTCGGCGTGTTCGCGGTGCAGCTCTGCAAGGTGCTCGGCGCGAGGGCCATTGCGGTGGTGTCGAGCGAGGAGAAAGCCAAGCTCGTCATGGACCTCGGCGCCCACGGCGTGATCAACCGGAAGGACTTCCCGAAGCTCCAGTACCGCGACGGCATGAGCCCCGAGGAGAAGAAGGCGCACATGAGCGACATCAAGGCCTTCGGAAAGCGAATCTGGGAGATTCTCGGGGAACGTAAGGGGCCCAACGTCGTGTTCGAGCACGTGGGCAAGGCCACGTTCCCCGCGAGCGTGTTTCTAGCGGAGCAGTTCGGGCGAATCGTGATCTGCGGCGCGACCACTGGCTACGACCTGAACTTCGACGTAAGACACCTCTGGATGCGCCAAAAACGCATCATCGGCTCTCACTTCGCGAACGCGGACAGCTCGAGGCGGGCCAACCGCCTGGTTCTGCAGGGCAAAGTCACGCCCGTCATGACCGAGCTGTTCACTTGGGATGAGATCCCGCAGGCTCATCAGCGTATGTACGAGAACAAGATCTACGGCACCGTCTCATGTCTGGTGGGCGCACCCAAGCCCGGACTCAAAAACTTGGAAGAAACACGGGCGGCCATCGCCCAGGGTTAGGAGAACCCATGGATCACGTGATCGACGCGATCGGCGCCCTCTATCAGCGCGCCCACGACAACATCAAGGAACGGGTCTTCGAAGACGGCAAGTTGAGCGCCAAGCGGCTCAACCAGCATCAGCTCGTGGCGCACGCCGTCGCCTACATGGCCACCGAGCTCGAGGCCTGCCGGCAGCTGGCCGACTGGGCGAAGCGCGCCGGTGACGAATACGAGACTCTCGTCGCAAGCGCCTACATCGGCGAGGTGGCTCGCTCACTCCGGGGCGGCGTAGACCTCGGCGCCTGTGAAAACGTCAGCCTCGATGACCTCGGGATCACGCGCGAGGACTTGCAGGCCACGCTTCTCGATCCGCAGGTCGTGAAGTTCGCGGCCGAGCAGGCCAGCGGCGACGTGTATCTCGAGCTTGCCGCGCGAGCCAAGGACGAGGGCTTCCCGAACCCCGGCCTCGGCGACGAGATGCTCGACGAAGTGCGCTCGCAGTTCGCCAAGTTCGTCGATGCCGAGATCGTCCCACGCGCACAGGAGATCCACCGCCAAGACATCCTCATCCCGATGGACATCGTGGACCAGATGAGCGAGCTCGGTGTGTTCGGTCTGACGATTCCCGAGGGCTACGGCGGGCTCGGCATGAGCAAGGTCGCGATGTGCGTCGTCACCGAAGAGCTCTCGCGCGGCTACATCGGCGTCGGCTCTCTGGGCACGCGCGCCGAAATCGCAGCCGAGCTCATCCTGGGCGGCGGCACCGAGGAGCAGAAACAACGCTGGCTGCCCGCCATCGCCGCGGGCGAAGTTCTGTCGACCGCGGTGTTCACCGAGCCGAACACGGGCTCGGACTTGGCCCACCTGGCTACGCGTGCCGTGAAGCAAGCCGACGGCAACTACACGGTCAGCGGCGCCAAGACATGGATCACCCATGCCGTACGCGCCGACCTGATGACCCTGCTGGCGCGCACCAACCCCTCGGAGCCCGGCTACCGCGGGCTGTCGATGTTTCTCGCGGAAAAGACACGCCTCACCGGAGAGAACGGCGAGCCGGAGTTCGTCGACGAGGGTCTCACGGGCACCGAGATCAAGGTGCTCGGCTACCGGGGCATGAAGGAGTACGAGCTCAGCTTCGACAACTTCCAGCTTCCCGAAGAAGCCTTGCTCGGTGGCAAAGAAGGCGCCGGCTTCAAGCAGCTCATGCGCACCTTCGAGAGCGCACGCATCCAGACCGCCGCGCGCGGCGTCGGAGTCGCCCAGGCAGCGCTCGAAGACGCCCTGCTCTACGCCAACGAGCGTGAGCAGTTCGGCGGACCGATCTTTCAGTTCCCGCGTGTCGCTCGCAAGATCGGACGCATGGTGGTACGTGTGCAGGCCGCACGGCAGCTCACGTACTTCAGCGCGCGGCAGAAGGACCTGGACAAGCGCTGCGACCTCGAAGCTGGCATGGCCAAGCTGCTCGCGACCCGAGCCGCCTGGGAAGCCGCCGATGCGAACGTGCAGATTCACGGGGGCAACGGCTACGCGGAGGAGTACCTGGCCTCCCGGCTCCTGGTCGACTCCCGCGTGCTCAGCATCTTCGAGGGCGCCAACGAGATCCAGGCGCATGTCGTCGCGCGACGGCTGCTCGAAAGCTGACGCCACGACGAGACCTCCTCAACGATGGAGGCAGGCTTGCTCGCTGTCCTCGAAGAGGACGCGATACTGGGCCCTCTCGGTCGCTTCCCAGTCATCCGGGTTCCCGTGCTCCTCGACGAAGTCGTGCAGCGTCATGATCGATGCGTTGAGGCTTTGGGCTCTGAGGCGGGACTCCGCAGTTTGGGACCGAGCTTTCTGTTGGTAGGCGTACTCCGGACGCGGCGCGAGCTGCGGGGGGCGGCGGCGGCTGCGCGCTCCAGAGTATGGGTCGCCTTCGGCCGGATACGGGTCTTGCTTCATCGCCGCATCGCCGACGACGCTCGCGAGCACCGCGATGGACTTGAGCCAGCGGGTCTTTCGCTTGCTCTGACGCTCGTGCTTCTCTGCCGAAGCCTGGTGATACGTATAGCTCCGCTCACAGGCAGCATAGAGTAGCGCGATGTCCTGTTCCAGGCTCTGCGCGTACGAGCTGGCTTCGGTCAGGTCTTCGGCGCCGGCGCTCAGCTGCGGAGGTCCCGCGAGCATCGGCGTCGCGTCGACCTGCCTGCAAGCTGCAACGGCCAACCCGATGAGAGCCAGCCATGCGAGCCAACTCGAGACCCTGAACGCGAGCATCCGTGAACCTCCGGCGAGAACCCTTGTCATGAAGCGCAGCGACCGTGTCGACAAACACGGCTCGTTTACCTAGTAGACCATCACTTGTCCTTTTGCGACTCGCATTTCAGCTTGCCGCGCCCCGCTCCTAGGGGTTTGCTAGTCTCATGCAAAACAAGGGCTTCGCCCCGGCCGCCGATCGCAATCGAGGCCCCATCTTGGACGTTCTCCGTAGGATCCTCCCAACGGAGGGGCAGGTGCTGGAGATCGCCAGTGGGACGGGCCAGCACGCGCGTTTCTTTGCGGAAAATCTGCCGAGCCTGCGTTGGCTGCCTTCGGATGCCTCGGAGGATGCGCTCGGCAGCATTCGGGCCTGGGTCCATGACGAGCCTCTACCGAACCTTGCCCCGCCGCTGCGCCTCGATGTCTGCGAGCAGCCCTGGCCCCTGCGCGAGCTCGACGCGGTGCTGTGCATCAACATGATTCACATCAGCCCCTGGACGAGCACGCAGGCACTCTTCCGAGGAGCGGAAGACAGCCTGCGAGACGAGGGCATGCTCATTACCTACGGCCCCTACCGGGTCGCGGGTGCCCATACCGCGCCGAGCAACGCGACGTTCGATCAGCAACTGCGCGCGCGTAACCCCAGCTGGGGCGTCCGCGACCTGGGCGAGCTCCGCGCCCTCGCCTCGGAGCATGGCTTGACGCTCGCCGAGCAAGTCCAGATGCCGGCGAACAACATGACGCTCGTCTGGAACCGGAATCGAGCTTGATCGCGGCTTTGGGACGACCCGTCGGCGCAAGGATCACTTCGCGGCGACGACGAGCCTTCCCAAAGCGTCGATGGCCCCGTCGGGATGGCGTTCGTTCATTGACGCGACCACGCCTGCTTTGACCGCGCTCACCGTGGCCTCGTCCGCCGTGCTCAACGCGGCGACGAAAGGCGCGGCCACTTCCGTCATCATGTCCCAGTAGCCCTGGGCACTGCCGCAGTCCAATTTGCATGGGATATCGGACTCGGCGACCGCCTCGAGCCCAGTTCCCGTGAAGAGGCCACTGAGCAAGCCTGGCTGGGCGCAACGGAACATCGCCGGTGCACCCGCTGCGGGTGGCGGCACGGCGATGTGCTTGCTGATGTTTTGCATCATGCAAGTGATCCAGAAATTGCTCTCTGGAGCACCCCATACCGTGACCGCGATGCGGCCGCCCGGCTTGAGCACACGCGTCATTTCCTGGGCGGCTAGCTGCATGTCCGCGAAGAACATGAAGCCCAGGCGGCAGCTCACTGCGTCAAAAGTGTCGTCCTCGAAGGGTAGCTGACAGGCATCGGCCACTTGGAACTCCACGTTGTCGACACCCGCCGCGGAGGCTTTGCCTCTGGCCACCTCCAGCATGCCCTCCGAAAGATCAGTCAACACAACTCGACCGCTCGAAAGCGCGCGAGCCATGGAGAGCCCGGGCTCTCCGGTCCCGGCAGCGACGTCCAACACCACCGAATCGCCCGCAGGCTTCAAGTGGTCGATGATCGCCCGTCCATGTGGCGCGAGAAACGCCATGGTGAGTGAGTCCCATTTCTTCCATCCCGGTGAGAACCTGTTCCAGGACGCCTTCTGCGCGCTGCTGATCTCATTGATGACGGCATTCATGACGTAGTGACTTTCGGTCTGTTGGGGACGCCCAGGCAGTCCTCCACATGCAGGACGAAAGCTACCACGGTTCTCAACCCCGGAAGTATGCCGATACGACGCGCCAGCGTCGTGTAGTCCCTGAACGGCGGCTGCCCTGCGCCGACACTCGTTGCGCGTCAGGAAGCTCCTGTACCCTTGTGATCCCGCGCGACCAGAAGATAAATCGTCGGAACGAAGAACAGGGTAAAGAAGGTTCCGATGGTCATGCCCCCGACGAGCACGAGACCAATGCTATTTCTCGCCTCCGCGCCCGGTCCCGAGACGAGCGTCAACGGAAAATGACCGAACACGGTTGCGAGCGTGGTCATCAAGATGGGCCTCAGGCGGGTCGCAGACGCTAGCTGGACCGCCTCGAGCTTGCTGTGCCCCGCTCGCTGCAGCGCGTTGGCGAACTCGACGATCAGGATCCCGTTTTTCGAGATCAGTCCGATCAGGGTCACCAGCCCGACCTGCGAATACACGTTGAGGGTGGTGGTCCAGCCGTCGGTGAAAAAGCTCGTGTTGGGGTCCGGCATCTTCAAGAAGGTGAAGATCGAAGCGCCAAACATCGCGAGTGGAACCGAACCCGCCAGAATCACGAAGGGATCGCGAAAGCTATTGAACTGCGCCGCCAGGACCAAGAAGATCAGCACTATCGCCAGGCCGAAGGCGGGCAGGAAGGTGTTGGCTTCCTTGCGCAGTTGGCGCGATTCGCCGGTGTAGTCGATCCTGTATCCCTGAGGCAGGAGTTCTTCGGCCTGAGTTTCGAGAAAACCCAGTGCTTCGTCCAGAGGTCGAATTGCGACACCCGAGAGTTTGACCGAATTGAGCTGCTGAAACCGGTTGAGCGAACGCGGAGTCACCGTGTCCTCGACGCTGGCAAAGGTGGCCAGCGGAAGAAGATCGCCGGAAGGCGCCGCAATGTAGATGTCCTCGAGCTGTTCGGGGTTGAGTCGATCGCGGCGCGCCAGCTGCGGGATGACCTTGTAGCTCCGACCCGCGACACTGAATCGATTGACGTAGTTGCCGCCCACTGCGGCCGCAAGCTGTTTGCCGACCGCCTGTAGGTCCAGTCCCATATTCGCGATCGACTCCCGATCGAGCACGATCTCGGACTCAGGCTGGTCGATCTTCACATCGATGATGGGCGGAAAGGCAAACATCCCGCTTTGGGTCGCGCGGCGTTGAAGCTCTTGCACCCGCTCGAGAATCTGCGCCGTCTCGGCGGTCGAGGCGACGACGAACTCGACGGGAAACTGGCCTCCCCCCGGAAGGGCAGGAGGCAGCACCGGAAACGTGCGGATCCCGGGCATCGCCATCATTTTGGCGGTGATCTCGGGAAGCACCTGAAAGACGGTGCGGTCGCGCTTCGCCCAAGGGATGAGCCCTACCCCCCAGAAACCTCCCGCCGGACTCGTGATCTGGAAGGTAAACTGAGCTTCGGGTACGGACATCGCTTCGCCGTGGATCGCGTCGATGAACGGGCCGAGCTGGTCGAGCGTGGCGTTGGACGGGGTCTCGAGGATTCCGAAGATGACGCCCTGGTCTTCGGTGGGTGCCAGCTCGCGGGCCGACATCGCGAACATCAGCAAGCCGAGCGCACTCAGCCCTATCCACACGATGTACACGGCGGTCCGGTTCGCCAAGGCCACGTCGAGCCGGCGTGCGTAGGCGTCCCGCAATCGTTGAAACCCGGCATCGATCCGTGCGCTCAGGCCGCGCTCGCTCCGGTGCTCCTTCAGAAGACTGGCGGACATGACCGGTGACAGGGTCAAGGCCACGATTCCGGAAATCAGCACTGCCCCGGCCAATGTCAGCGCGAACTCCCGAAACAGCGAACCGGTGAGCCCGCCCTGAAACGCGATCGGCGCATACACGGCCGCCAGCGTGATCGTCATCGCAATGATCGGCGAAACGAGCTCACGAGCACCCTCGATGGCCGCTTCGGTCCTGCTCATACCCTCGCGCAGGTGCCTCTCCACGTTCTCGACCATCACGATGGCGTCGTCCACCACGATGCCGACGGACAGCACGATCGCCAGCAGGGTGAGCAGGTTCAGGGTGAACCCAAACAGCTGCATCAAGAATACGGCCCCGATCAGAGACACGGGAATCGCGACGACGGGGACCAGAACGGATCTCAGCGATCCCAAGAACAAGAGAATCACGACGATCACGATCAGGAGCGTCTCGAGAAGCGTCGTGACCACCTCCTTCAGCGCATCTTCGATGTACTCCGTCGAATCGTACGCGACCGTCGCCTGGAGCTGATTTGGGAGGCCCTTTTTGATCTCTTCGAGCTCCTTTCGGACGTCGCGAATCACATCCAGCGCATTGGCATTGGGAAGGACGAAGGCGCCGATGAACACCGCCGTCTGACCTGTGAAGTTGACGCGTTCGTCGTAGGTCTCGGCTCCGAGCACCACCGTGCCGACGTCCTGGATCCGAATGCTAGCCCCGTCGCTCTCACGGATGACGAGCCTCGCGAACTCTTCGACGAAGCTGAGATCCGTATTCGCCGTCAAGTTGACCCGAATCAGAGAGCCTTTGGTCTGACCGACCGCGGCGAGGTAGTTGTTGGCCGCGAGCGCACGCTGCACATCGACGGGTGTGACGCCGTGCGCTGCGAGCTTGTCGGGATCGAGCCAGATCCGCATGGCGAAGGTCCTCGCCCCGAGGATCTCAGCCTTTTGAACGCCTTTGATGGCGGAGAGCCGGGGCTGTACGATTCGAACTAGATAATCGGTGATTTCGTTCTGCTCGAGGAAGTCGGATGAGAAGCTCAAGTAGGCCGAGGCAAACTGACTTTCGACGGACTCGATGTTGATCGTCGGAACCTCGGCCTCGGGAGGAAGGTCGCCGCGGACCTGGTCCACTTTCGCGCTGATTTCGGAAAGCGCCCGAATGGAGTCGTGGTTGAGTCGCAAATTAGCGCGAATGACCGACATGCCCTGCGTGCTTTGCGACTCGATGTAGTCGATGCCATCGGCCGACGCGATCGCGCGTTCGAGCGGCGTGGTGATGAAGCCGCGCACCAGCTCTGCATTCGCGCCGACGTAGACCGTGGTGACCGTGATCGCGGCGTTCTCGTTTCGAGGGTACTGGCGCACATTGAGTGAGCGGATGGCCTGCAGGCCCCCGATGACGATCAAGACGTTGAGGACGATCGCGATGACGGGACGACGAATGAAGAGGTCTGTCAGCTTCATGAGGGCTCCACCCGCGTCATTGATTGTCGGGTGTGGGGTTCGCGCTGACCTCGGGCGCGAGCGTGTTGTTCACGATGATCGAGCTGCCGTTTTGCAGCTTGAAGGCGCCGGTCGAGACGATGGTCTGCCCCGCCTCGAGTCCCGATGTGACGACTCTCAAGTCCCCACGACGCTCCCCGAGGCGCACGAAGACCTGCTCCACGGTCGGCTTGCTCTCCGCTCCGGTCTGCTCCGCGCCCCGCACGAGGAATACGGAATCCCCATACGGAGCATAGAGCACCGCCGTCTCAGGGATCAGGAGAACGTCGCGCGCGTCTGAGAGCGAGACCCTGACGGTGACGAACATCCCCGGCCGAAGACTTCCGTCTTGGTTGTCCACCAGCCCCCGGACCAAGACGTTACGAGTGCTCGGATCGACCCGTACGTCGAGACTGTCGACTTTGCCCGTCCAGACCCGGTCCCCAAACGTGTCGGCGGTCACTTCGATCTCGAGCCCGGCTCGAAGTTTCCCCAAAGCCTGCTGCGGGACGCGGAAGTCTACGTAGGCCGGGTGCGAAGCGTCGAGCGCGACGATCGGCGTCCCGGGAGTCAGAAACTCGCCCAAGTCCACCATGCGGATCCCGAGGCGGCCGGAAAAAGGAGCGCGGATGACCTTTTTCGAGAGGATCGATTCGACGTTTCGTACCGCCGCTTTGGCCCGCGCCGCCCGCGCGGTCGCGGCGTCCAGATCAGCCTCGCTGCTCGCCGAGGCCAGCAGCAGAGTCTTCGTGCGAGCGAGCTCCGTTTCGGCAAGCTGAGCGTCGGCTCGGGCTGCGGCGAGCTCGGCCTGCTCGGTCGACGTGTCCATCCGAAGGAGCAACGCACGCTTCTTCACTTCTTGCCCCGACTCAAATCGGATCTCGCGGACGGTCCCGGGAATCTCGGCGGTCAGCATCACCCCCATGACGGGTTGGACCGAGCCGATGGCCGTGATCGAGGATCCCCATCGGTCCGGGGCGACGACCGCCGTCGTGACCGCTTCGGGCGGAGGCTGAAACGACTCGCCCGCCTGGAGCATCGCTCGGAACTGAGCGCCCTTCGTGCCGGCCAGAACGGCCAAGACGACCAGCAGCGCCGCAATGGCGAGAATGACTTGCCTCGAACGTGCTTTCATGCGCGGGCGGCCCTCTCCCGGTTGCTCTCGAGCCTGAGCCAAATCTCATTTGACATGGGGTCCTCCAGACGTCGCGGCAATCCCGGGTCACGAGTCTCGCGGATTTTACGCTATCCGGGCAGCTACCGATACCGGAACGCCACAGGGCCTGGAATCTCCGCGGCTCGGTCGAGATCCGGGACGAATGAGCTCCCGCCCCTGCAAGACATGTGATATCCGGCTCAGCGGTTCCGATGACTACCCGCAGGTTGTCCCCTCTGCTCGCGGCCTTTTGGCTGGCGGCCTGGCTCCAACCAGGAGCCGTGGCAGCAGATGATGCCCCCGAGACGCGACCCCGCAGACAGGCGTCTTCGCCGAGCACGAGCTCCCTCCCGGTCGAGGATCCCAGCCTGAGCACGGCTCGACCCGAAGACCAGGATCAGGTCCCGAGTCACGATCTCGAAATCCTGCCCGACGAAAAGACGCCGAGCGTCGAGGACGCCGCCGAGACGACGGGAACGCCGGCGGAGCAGACGACGGACTCGGAGCCGGCGGCGGAACAGGTCGAAGTAGATTACCGCGATGCCCTTGTCGTCGGTGTCAACGACTGGTTCTTTTTGTCTTTGAACGGCCTGGTGCAAGGGCGTTACACGCTCAACTACCGAACCGACCGGTATCAAGACCCCGCCAGCGAAGAACTGGATGACCACATAACCCAAGGCTTCGACGTCGCACGGGCCCGTTTCACGCTGGGCGTCGGCCTTACGGAGTTCGTCGCACTGGTGATGCGGCTCGGGGTGGTCGCGGGCGGAGACTTCGAGTTTCAACGCGCCTTCATCGACCTGAAGTGGAAGCAGTTTCGGCTTCGCACCGGACTGTTCATGAACGAGCTCTTGGGCGAATCGCTGATCAACCCCACCGACCTCTTGTTCTTGGACTACTCGATCGTCGAAAACGTTTACACGCCGGGCAGCTCCAAGGGCATCATGATGACCTACTTGCTCAATCGCTTCTCGGTGAACGTGGGCTACTCGGACGGTCTCCGTACTGGGTTCTCAGAAATCCGCTCCCCCAGCAACGCGGACTACGCAATCACCCTGCGCACACAATACGCCTGGGGCGAGAAGCAGCTCCTCGGCTTCAACCGTCTCAGCGCGCGGCGCGGAACTCCCTTCGGGATTCGTCTCGGGGGCGCCTTTCACTACCAAGACGGAGGTCACACGCAGGGCAGCCTGCCAGCCCGAATCATGGTCGGAACCGTGGACGTTTCGACGCGGGGCGACGGATGGAGTGCTTTCTTCGCCGGCGTCGTCGCACAGGATGCTGCCAAAGCCGCGACGACCCAGGAGGCCGGGGAGGTTTTCGGCGGCGGAGTAACGCTCATGGGCGGCTATTTCGTCCTGCAGGACCTGCAGCTTTTCGGCCAATACTCCATCGTAAGTAAGCCCAAGTTCAGGGGCGTGGTGCCACCGGATCTAGAAGACATCGAGCGTCAGCCAAGCAACTTCCAGGCCTTCGGAATCGGTGCCTCCTATTATGTGATCCCCGGCTTCGACAACGTGAAAGTCAGCACCGACTTCCAGTATTTTGTCGGAAGCGAGCGCGGAAGCTTGGTCCCCGTCTCGCCTCTGAACAGCATCCAAGTGAACGACGCCGGAAGCCAGTTCGCCTGGCGGCTGCAGATCAGTGGTGCGTTCTAAGTCGTTGGCGCACGCTGTGGGACGGCGCGAAGCACATTCACCTCGGAAGACTTCCCGCACCCACACGCTCACTCATGCAGCCAGAGATCCACACCGAAAACGGCCAGATGAGTGGACTTGTCCAGTGGATGAACTAAAAAAGCTGGCTACTGCTTCCTTCTTCTGACTCGACCTCTGCGTCGGGTCACTGACTTACAACGAGTGAGGATTCTTGGAATGAAATACAAACAGACCCCATGGTTTGTCGCGGTCTTGCTTGCGAGCACTGCCGCATTGTTCGGCTGCAGCAGCCAGACCGAAGGCTCGTCGCAGACCGGCCAGCTGAGCCTCGCGCTCAGCGCGACCGGGCCGAGCGGAGTGACTTACGGACTGGTGGGCGAGCTCATCGTCAGTGGTCCCGAGTCGTTCGTTGCGAGTCTCGACCCAGCCGACGACGGCTTCGCTCGCTTGGTCAACGCGGGACTCTATGACGTCCTGCTCGCCGACGGGTTCACGCTCGTCAACCTCGACACAGGAGAGCCGGAGGCGCTCGCCGTATTGCTCTCGCCCAACCCGAACTCGGTGGACGTTCCAGCGAACGGGGTTGGCTCGCTCGTCTTGACTTTCGCCGTTCCTGGCGGAGAGGTCACCTTTGAGACGGGCACCCTAGACGTAGGCCTCGAGGTGATCGAAGGACTTCCGGATGGTGCGCTTTGCGATGTCGACACCGACTGTGCGAGCGGCCTGTGTTCGGCCGGTATCTGTGAAGACGGCACCGGTGGCGCGGGTGGCACTGGCACTGGCGGCACGGGTGGTGTCGGCGGCGGCATCGTCGAGCCTCCGGGCGGCACGGGTGGTGTCGGCGGCGGCATCGTCGAGCCTCCGGGCGGCACGGGTGGTGTCGGCGGCGGCGTCGTCGAGCCTCCGGTCGATCCGGCTGCCGAAACCTTTGCTGCCACGGTGAACTGCCAGCTCCCACTGGGACTGGGCGCTGCGGTCGTCGACCTCCAGGTCAACGTCGATCCGCAGAGCGAGTGGAGCGTCGGTACTTCCTCCGAGGTCGACGTCCAGGCGCAGACCGTCATTCCTGCGAGCCTCGGTCAGCTGTTGCTTGGCCTGGGCACCAACACGCTCACCATTGCTGAGCTCGTGGCCGAGCTCGGTGTCGACGGCGGCTCACCGAGTCCGATCACGGTCGTGATCGAGAACGAGACCTACGAGCTTGATCCGGACGGCGATGGCAATGCCAACGACCTGCAGATCACGATCCCCGTCCCGACGACGACGATTACCAGCAACAATTCGCCCGAGCTTGCCTTCAGCGTGGCTCATTTCGTCGTGACCGTCAGCAACGTGCCCCTGGTCGGCACCTTGACCTTGAGCGACACCGCGCCTCCGGCGACCTCGGATCCCTGCGATCTGGTCAGCGGCGCGGCCGTCTTCCCGAACGTGCTCTGAGCTCCGCACGAAGTCCAGAGACACCGAGAAGAAGCCCGGCCCGAAGAGGGTCGGGCTTCTTTCTTTTGGGTCCCAGGGAGCCGAGCGGACGGCTCAGCGGCGAAACATCTCGTTCCGAAGCTGCCGAGGGCTTCTATCGAACCAGCGTCGGCAGCTCCGGCTCAGTGCGGACTGCTCACTGTAGTCGAGCAGCGCGGTGATTTGGCTCATCGGAAGGCGGCGGTTGGCTAGATATTGACGCGCCAGCTCGGCACGGGCTTCGTCCTTCAGCTTCTCGAACGTCGTGCCCTCCTCGCGGAGCTGACGCTGCAAGGTCCGGGGGTGCATGGCGAACGCCGAAGCGACGTCGACGCAGGAGCTGGAGCCGGTTCCGAGGGAGCGCTGAATCACGAGGCGGGCTCGGATCGAGAGCGGTGTGCCGGGGTCTTCATGATGGAGCTGAAGGTAGTCCTCGGCGAGCTCTCGGAGCTGCGGACTGGCATCGTGAATCGGAAGCGAGAGCACGCTGGGGTCGAGCTCGATCGCGGACTCCTCGCAGCAGAACGCGACGGGCGCCCGGAAATGAGACCGATAGACGGCCATCTCTGCGAGGCGCTCGTGACTGAAGCGAATGCCGACGAGAGTTTCGGCTTTGTTGGCGAGCAGAGCTACCGTGCGCGCCGCGAGGCCGAGACTGAGCTCGGTGACCTGCGCGGCGTTGCCGACGCGGTCCAACAGGATGCGAAACACGAGCCTCACGCGCTGGTCGCGCTCGGAGGCCTGCGGCGTGAAAGCGATGGCGGGACTGTGTACGAACATGTATCGCGACGCCGTCTGCATCGCCTCCCCGAGATTCTCGCAGTTGCGGACTGCGACACCCAGGGGACCTAGAATGCCGAGGTCTTGCCGGGTCGAGAGGCGCAGCCCGAAATCGGGGCATTGAAGCTCCTTGGCCGTCCATTCGAGGAGCCGAATCAAGGACGCGTACGGCAGGAAGGCTTGCGGATCACCGATGATCGCTCCCGGGACCCGAAACCTCTTGAGAAGCTCGCCAGGGTCACCGCCCAGCTCCGCAACCAGCTCCGGATAGCCGCTCAGACCTGAGGCTCGGACCATGGTCATGGTACACTCCTCTGTCGCGCAAAGATAAATGAATGTCGCCTAATGTCAAGAGTCTCTTGGCCCATCCTGTCATCATTCGCGAATGGGTCAGAGCACGCTGATCACGAACGGCCTTTTGTTCGATGGCAGAGGAACGCCGGCTGTGAAGAAGCACGTCCTGGTGCATGAGGGGCGCGTCGCGCGGATTTCAGAATCTGAAATCGCCGCCCCCGACGGCGCGAAGCTGATAGACGCGGCGGGCAAATGGGTGATGCCCGGCTTCATCGACATCCACACGCATTATGACGCCGAGCTGGAAGCGATTCCTTCGCTGCACGAGTCGCTGCGACACGGCGTGACCACCATCTTCATGGGTAGCTGCTCGCTGAGCGCGGCGGTGGGAGACGCCACCGACATCGCCGACATGTTCACCCGCGTGGAAGCGATTCCTTACCAGCATCTGCTCCCGCTGATGAAAGAACGAAAGACCTGGGAGACCCACGCCGAGTACGCGGCGCACCTCGATGCGCTCCCGCTCGGTCCGAATGTTTCGTCGTTCGTCGGGTATTCGGCGGTGCGCGCCAAGGTGATGGGGCTCGAGCGTTCGCTCGACGCGAAGCTCAAGCCTTCGGAGGCCGAGCTTCAGGAGATGGAGCAGATCATCGAGGAAGGCTACGACGCGGGCTTTCTCGGACTTTCGGTCAACGGCCTTTACTGGGACAAGATGGGAGGCGACCGCTTCCGCAGTAAGTGCCTTCCGTCGACCTATGCCTCCTGGAAAGAGCTTCGGCGGATGGTTCGCGGCGTGCGCAAGCGCGGGCTCAATCTGCAGGCCATCCCCAACGTCTCGACCAAGTACGAGATTTTCATTTACGCGGCCTTCAGCGCCGGGATGTTCGTGCGCGATGCACTCAAGACCAGCATCGTGTCGATCATGGACCTCCGCTCGAACCGCCTGATCTGGCGCGCTCTTCGCGGGATTGGATGGGCGATCAACAAGTTTTTTCGGGGTAAGTTCCGTTATCAGTTCCTGCCTGTCGCCTTCGACTTGTGGGCCGATGGCTTTGAAAACGTGGTCTTCGAAGAGTTCGGCGCAGGTGCTGCGGCGCTTCACCTCGAGACCCTCGCTGAGCGCCGCGAGCTCTTTCGAGACGAGAGCTACCGCCGCAAGTTCAACAGGCAGTGGAACAACCCCTTCATCCCGAAGGTCTTCCACCGCAACTTTGCCAAAGCCACCGTGATGGCCTGCCCCGATAGCTCTCTGGTGGGTAAGACATTTCGCGAAATCGGAGTCTCACAGGGCAAGTCCGAGGTGGATGCCTTTCTCGACCTGCTGATCGAGTATGGCAACGATCTGCGCTGGTACACCGTGACGGGCAACGATCGACCCAAGCCGCTTGCAGCGTTGATGCGCAGCGACTCGAACCTGATCGGCTTCTCCGATGCCGGCGCGCACCTGCGCAACATGGCGTTCTACAACTTCCCGCTGCGCATGCTGAAGTTCGTCAAGGACGCCCAAGATCGGGCGGAGCCGGTGATGCCGCTCGAGACGGCGGTCTGGAAACTGACGGGCGAGATCGGCGACTGGTTCCAGATCGACGCCGGAAAGCTCGAAGAGGGAAAGCGCGCGGACCTGGTCGTCGTCGACCCGGTGCATCTCGACTATCATGTCGAGGAAATCCACGAGGAAGCCATTCCCGAGCTCGGCGACTACGTGCGCCTGGTGCGCCGCAACCCCAAAGCCGTGCCGGCGGTGATGGTCAACGGCATCCTCGTCGTAGAAAACGGCGAAGTCCTTCCCGAAATAGGGAAGAGCCAGGGGCCCGGCCGCTTCCTTCGCGCCAGGGCCGGGAACGAGCTCACCGAGGAACCTGCAAAGCACGGGGCGACGATAGCTCCTGCGAGCGATTCACAGCTCCCCACCGACCACGCTGCCTTCGCTACCTGGGGAACCTGATCGCAACGGAGGGCTCAGGCAGCCGCCGCGCTGAACTGAATGGGTTCGGTTTCCGACGTCGACGCGGAGTATATCGCGACGAAGATTGCCGAATGCAGCGACTCTAGCCCTCGATGAAGACCAAGGCGGTGTAGCCGAAGTAAAGTGCCAGCAGCACGATCCCCTGGCCCAAGCCGATGTGATGCTGCTTGTCGCCGCGCGACATCAGAACCAGCAGCAGCGTGACCCCGAACATCACTGGGAAATCCCGGCTGAGAACCCCCGAGTCGATCGGCCCCGGAGCAATGACGCCTGGCAGGCCCAGCACACCGAGCAGGTTGAACATGTTCGAGCCCACGACGTTGCCGATCGCGATGTCGTCTTCGTTGCGGCGGGCCGCGGCCACCGACGCGGCCAGCTCGGGCAGACTGGTGCCGAGCGCGACGACGGTCAGACCGATGACGAGGTCACTCACGCCGATCGACAGGGCCAGCTCCTCCGCGCCCCAGACCAGGATCCGCGAGCCGACGAGCAAGGTCAGCAGGCCGATCACGGACCACAGAGTCGCCCGTCCGCTCGGGACCGCGTCCGGGAGCTCTTCCAGTCCGAGGGTGAGCGGATCCGGGTCGTCCGGTCGTTCATGAAGCCCCAAGTAGGCGATCCAGCCAACCAAGGCAGCCATGCCAAGGAGCAGAACCATGCCCTCGACACGCCCCAAGACGCCGTTGGCCAGGAACAAGTAGGTTCCGAGCATGATGCCCATCAAGATGGGCAGCTCCCGTCTCAGCAAACGGGACGCCACCCTGAGGGGTCGAGCGATGGCCGCGGCACCGAGCACCAGCGTGACGTTGGTGATGTTGGACCCGATCGCGTTGCCGATGCCCATCGCCGGGAACCCCTCCCAAGCCGCGACACCGGAAACCAGCATCTCCGGAGCGGAAGTCCCGATAGCGACAATGGTCAAGCCAATGACCAAGGTGCTCACGCCAAGGTTGCGCGCCAGCGCAGCCGCCCCGTAGACGAAGCGGTCTGCCCCCCAGGCGACGCCGATGAAACCGAAGATTGCAGCCAGGCTTGCGTAGACGAGCATGAAGGGGACGCCCCACGGATGAGTGCGACAAACCAAGGATGACGTCCGCGTCGCCGAGCCCACAGCCGTGGCGCAGGAAACTCATCCCAAGGACAAACAGAGGCTGAACGTAGTAAGCTCGCTGGCATGAGGCAAGGAGCCGGGCCGTGACGAATCGCCTGCAGGACAAGGTGGCCATTGTGACCGGGGCAAGCCGGGGGATAGGAGCCGCCATCGCCAGGCAAATGGCCCAGGAAGGCGCCAAGGTCGTCCTCGTCTCGCGAAAGATGGAAGGCCTGCAAAGCGTCGCTGCACAGATTGGGGAACAGGCCCTGCCCATCGCCTGTCACGTTGGACACGAGGAGCAGCGGCAGGCCATGATGGACCGGGCGCTGGCGGAGCTCGGCAAGGTCGATATCCTGGTCAACAACGCGGCAACGAACCCGCACTTCGGCCCGATGATGAGTGTCGACTGGGCGGCCTGGGACAAGACCTTCGAGGTCAACCTCAAGGGATATTTCGGGATGACCAAGTTGCTGGTCAGCCACCTGCGGGACCGGGGCGCACCGGGTTCCATCGTCAACATCGCCAGCGTGCTCGGCCGTATCGGTGCACCGCTGCAGGGGGTCTACGCCATGACCAAAGCTGCGGTCATCTCGATGACCAAGACCCTGGCGATGGAGCTCGGGCGCGATGGGATCCGAGTCAACGCCATCGCGCCGGGCCTCGTGCGGACCCGCTTTGCCCAGCTGCTCGTCGATTCGGACGAAATTCGAAAAGCGGTGCTGGACCGCATGGCAATCAAACGAGTGGGCGAGCCCGAGGACATCGCCGGCGCGGCCGCATTTCTCGCCTCGGACGAGGCTTCGTATGTCACCGGAGAAGTCTTGGTTATCGACGGCGGATGGACAGTCGGATAATCTCAATGGTGAATGAGGGGGACGCTGCCGCCAGGCCCGTCGGAGGCTGCCCGCAAGCTCGACCGGATCGAACTCCGGATCGAGACTCTAAGGCTTGAGATCGAGGCCACGACCGGGTCGGAGGAACAGGCCGCCCTCCTCTACGAGCTAGGCTCCCTCTACGAGCACCAGCTCGGTCGTCCGCAAGATGCGGTCGCGCAATACAAGGCCGCCCGTGATCGCTGCGCGGATTTTCAGCCCGCATGGCTGGCTGAAGCGCGCCTGATCGAGAGAATCAAGGGGAAGCCGGGGCTCGAGATCCTCTGCACGGAACAGGCCGAAAGCGCCGAGTCTGCAGCGCTCGAGGCCGCTGCGCTGCTCGACGTCGCCCTGTGCTCGGCCGACTGGCCAGCCGCCCGAAACGCGCTTCGCGAGTCCATCGCGTTGGCCCCCAGGCCGACGACAGCCGCACTGATTCTCGAGTGGCTCGCGGACGCCCAGGACGACCGAGAGGCCCAGCTCGAGGCACTGACCGCACAGGCGAAGGACGCCTCCGAGCCGACGCTGCAGGCCGCACTCTTCTTGGACCTGGCGCTTTGCCAGCTGGACCTCGGGCGCACGGACGAGGCGCTCCAGTCTCTGGAGAGCGCCAGCGCATCGCCTGCGCTCACTTGGCAAGCGCGGAACCTTCAGGTCCGCGTGGCTCGCTCGACGCAGCGCTGGCCAGTCTTCATCCGGGCCGCCACGGAGCTGGCCAAGCTGCTCGAGGCCGCGGATCACGAGCCCCATGGTCCGCCCGACCCGCTCGCCGTTCCGACACCAGCGGAAGACCGCCTTTGCCTGGCCGCGCTACTCTGGCAGGAGGCCGCACAGGCTCTGGGCGCCCACGAGGCGAAGCCGCTCGAAGCGGTGCACGCACTCGGCATCGCGACCCGGTATTTCCCAGACGACCAGCTGCTGAGGCAGGACCAGCTCCGATGGGAGGAGCGCGCCGGTCTGAGCCCCGACGAAGGGGAAGCCTCGCATTGGTTCCGGGAGCTCGCGGCGGACGACCCGTTTTTCGTTGCCCAGGAAATCCGTCGCGCTTTGACGGCAGAGAGCTCCGAACGAGCCGCCGCCACACTTCGAACCCTCGCCGCACGCCACCCGGATTCCGCTCTGGCCGCCGCGGCCTGGGACGTGGCGCTGTGCAAGGCTGGCGCCCACGCCGAGCGAGCGAACGGCTGGGTCGGCCGCGCGCAAAACCAGCGCGGGGAGCGTCGTGCCCGGCTGCTTTGGCGCGCCGCGCAGACACTGAGCGAAATCGCAGAGGCTGAGGACGAAGCCCTCGAGCTCTACCGAGCCGCGGCCGAGGCGGCTGACGTTTCGAGGGCGAGGGTCCTCCGAGAAGCCTACGGACTGGCCCTTCGAACGAAACGCTTCGAGCTGGCCGCGGAGTTCTGCGAGGCGCTTCTCGATTTCGACCTCGACGAGGCGGAGCAATCCGCACTCCTTCATTCCAGATACACGCTCACCGCTGAGCTCGGCCTGGCGGCAGAAGCGCGCGCGCAGCTGAGCGAGGCACTGAACGATGGCGCCGCCGAACACTGGGCACCCTTCGTGGCGCGCGCACAGGCGGTGAGCTCCAGCGACCCGCTGCTGCTCGCGCGCGCCCACGAGGCGCTCTGCGAGAAGGCGAGCGAGTCGAGAGCGCTCGCGCATCTTTGCGCCGCGGGCCGCGCCTATGCGCAGGCCCGGAGCTGGGAGGGTGCGGAACGCGTTCTGCGCCAGGCCCTCGAGCTTCGACCCGAGGATGCTTACGCGAGCGCCATGTTACTCGGCGTGCTGCGCGATTCGGGAGAGCTCGAGCAAATGATGTCGCTCGCGGAGGCGAGTCCGGACAGTCTGAGCGAGCCAGAACAAATGTTGCGCTCGCTGCTCCGTGCGGGGGAGGTCGCCGAGCGCGCCTCGCAGGTGCACACCGCACAGCGCGCGTACGAAGAGGCCATTCGCATCGCGCCCGGCTCCACACGCGGCGCACAGGCCCTGCTCGAGCTAGGACGAAGACACGATCTGCCCGACGCGCGCGCTACGGCCTACGCGACCCTCTCCGCCACGGCCACCGACGCGCAAACGGCGCGCCGCTACGCGATGCTTCGGGCAGACGCCTTAGACCTCGGACTCGGCCAGAGTCAGGAAGCCGCGACCCTTTACGAGAGCGCGCTCGCGCACGAGGAGACCGCGCTCAGCGCAGCCTTGGCGCTTCTGACGATGCCACAGCAGGGAAGCCTCGAGATCCAGCGGGCCGAGGCTTACGCGCTACTGTCCGAGCACATCCCGCTCGAGCATCGGATGGTCTTCGACGAAGATGCAATGCGAATGGCGATGGCTGAAGTCGGGGAGGCCGAACACAGCTTTGCGACCCGATACCTGCAGACCTATCGCACCCTCGAGGCGGAGGAGGAAGCGGGCGAAGCCTGGCTTTCGCTCGCCGACTTGGCCCCGAGCGACGCCCTCACCGCGAGTGTGCGGCTCCAGGGCCTGCGCGTAAAAAGTCTGCTCTGCGGCGCCGAGGCCGCGGACGAGCTGTTCATGCTAGCGCAGCAGACCGGCCACCTGGCCGACGAGACGCTAGAGGCCGCCACCGTGGTGGACGAGGCGCTCGGACCTGGGGACGATGCCGAGCTTCGCGCCGATGCGTTACAGCACCGCCTGCAGCACGCCGGGGCACTCACGCGAGCAGCGCTCGACGCCGCACACTGCCGCGCCCTGATCGACGCAGACCGGGGTGCGCAGGCCCTGCCGACCTTGCTGGCCGCCGCAGACGAGCGGCCCGAAGACCTGTCGCTGTGGGAGAGTCTGCGCAGCGCAGCCCGCCAAGCTGGGCAGTGGGCCCTGGTGGCTCGCGCTTGCGAGCATCTGGCCAACGTCGTCACCGGCACGCTACGGGCCGATCTGCTCGAAGAAGCGGGGAGCGTTCGTCTCGATTACTTGGCGCAGGAAACGCAAGCCGAGGACCTGTTCCGGCGCGCCCTGAGGGAGCATCCAGAGCGGGAGGTGGCCTTCCGCCGCCTCCATGATCTCCTCGCACGCAAACAAGACACGGAGGGCCTCGATGCGCTGGTCGCCGGGCGCCTGCAGCATCTGGGGGACCACGGCGACCGGCTCCGGCTCTTGTATGAGCGTGCCCGGCTGCTTCGCGGGTTCAGCGACCGCAAGGCGGTCCTGGAAGTGCTCGCGGATCTCTTCGCCATGGACCCCGAACACGAAGGTGCACTCGCCCTGGCCGCCGAAGTACACGCCTCCGAGGAGAACTGGGAAGAGGCGGTCCGCTGTCTTCAGCGGCTCGCACACACGGACATCACGAGCTCGCAGAAGCGGCTGGCTCGCCTCGGGGCCGCAGACTTCCTCGAACGCCACGTCGCCGCTCCCGAACGGGCCCTGGCCGAGCTCCGTGCCGTCGAGGCGATGGATCTGGCGGACGCGGCCGACTACCGACGCATTGCCAAACTGGAACGAAGCCTCGGGCACGCAGAAGCCGCCGCGGCAGCATTCATGCAAGCCTTTCAGCAGACTGAAGGCGAAACCGCCGCCGGCAACGCCGTGGCCGCAGCGCGGCTCTATCAAGAGCTCGGGGACCTCGATCGGAGCACCGAGTGGTTCAATCGCGCGGCCCGGGCCGAACCGACCTGCCGGGAAGCCGTCGAGGGTCAGCTCGAACTCCTCGAGGGTACCAAGCGACGAGTCGCCATCGACGCATACGAACGCGCCCAGTGGGAGCGCATCGAGACAGGCGCCCTCGACGGCGACACGCTCCTGGAGCTGCGGCGCTGCGCACAATGGCGTGAGGAACCCGAGCGCCTCGCCGCCGTGGATCAGTGCCTGGCTGCCGTCTCCCTGAAGCCCAGCGCGGACGGCGATGCTCCGGCGCTGATGCAGCGACTTTCCACGCTGTCCGCGGACGTCTGCCTGGAGGCAGACAGCGACCCCGTCCTCGAGGAGCTTCTCGCGAGCGTCGGCCCAGCTCTGGTCCGCGCCGCACGCTGGATGCGCGGGCCTCGATCCAACCTGGCCAAGAACGAGCTCGATGCGCTCGAAGCGGAGCTCCGTCCGATCTGTGAGCGCTTGCAGCTTCGCCTCGGTAGCTCGTCCGTGCACGCGCAAGAGCACGTCGAAGCCTCCCTGAGTGACGCCACCCAGATCGACTGGCTCGTTCCGGAAACTGCAGGCCACGCTTTCGACGCCATGCTTCGCTTTCGGGCGGGGCGGATCGCCTGGGCCACACCGCGCGGCGCCGCGACGCTGCTCGATGCGCCCGCCCAGTCGGTGGGCGCTCATCTGGCGGCCGTGCTCCGGAGCTCGGGCTGCCGCGTCGAGGGCCAGCCGGCTCCCGTGCATGCGGTGGAGTTGAAGCTACCTCGATCTCTGCGGCGGCGCGTCGGGGATCTGCTGGGTGACCGAATCTACTCCATCGAGTCGCTCGAGGTCTTCGCAAGGACTCTGCAGCGAGACGCCGATCGGGTGGGTCTGCTCCTCGCCGGCGACCTCGCCGCCGCGCTGCGCGTGATCGAACCGACGGGCCGCAGCATCGAGGACTTGGGTGCTTCCCCTCGGGCCAGGCAGCTCATGCACTTCTGGCTGGCCGCGGACTCGCCGCTCTGGAAGGCTTCTCATGACTGACCAAGGGAGACGCGCAGACCGGTCCGACCCGCCGCCACCGCCCAGCCGTCCGCCGGCGGCAGACGCGTTCGACTTCGACGAAGACAGCATCGGCACGATGCTGGACGGCTTCATCGAGCAGCAAACCGGACGACAGGACAGGTTCGTGTCCCATCCGCCGGACCCCTCGGACGCCGGCGCCCAGGCAGCGCAACGCACCGTGCTCGAGCACAAGTCTCGCGATGCCGACCTGCCCTTGGTGGGAGAGGGCCTGAAGACCAAACAGCGCAGACTCGACCTTCTGCAGGCGCTCGCCGACCGTGCGACGGGCTCAGCACGTGCCCGGCTTCTGGCGGCCAAGGGAGAGCTCCACGAGGAGCTCGGAGACTCGAGCAAGGCGGCAGAGGCCTATCGCGAGGCGCTGCAGGCCGACGCCCGGGATGTCGTCGTGCTCCGAGCCCTGCGGCGCATCGCCATTCAAGAAGAGGACTGGCAGGGCGCCGCCCAGCTTCTCGAGCGGGAGGCGAGTCTCGAGCTCGGGCCCGCCGAGCGAGGGGCCGCCGCCAAGCTGCTCTCCCATCTCTGTGCGGTAAAGCTCGAGAATCCAGCCGCCGCCGAGCAAGCCGCAGCACAGGCGGCGAACCTGCAACCGCAGGACTTCGTCGCCTGGGTCCAGTTGGCCGCCGCACGCTTCCGAAGACGGAATGACAGCGAAGCCGCCGACGCCATCGTCAGCGCTGCGGCCTGTTGGACCGAGCCCAAGGACCAGGTCGTCCTGCTCTTGCATGCGGCGCAGCAGATGGAGCGAAGTGACCGACCCAAAGACGCAGACAGACTCTATGCAAGAGCCCTCGAGCTCGAGCCGGGAGCTCTTCTGGCCCGTCTGGCGCGAGCGCGAATCTCCCGCGGGCGAGCCGATGCCGAAGGAGCTGCGGTCCATCTGGAAGCCGCCGCGCAACAGACTGCGGACGCCCCTCTCGCCAGCGCGCTCCGGCGGGCGTCCGCCTTGTTCTGGGCACAGGATCCCAACGGTCGCGGGCAAGCCATGGCCCTGCTCCAGGCGAGCGACACGCCCGCTTCGCGCTGGACGGAGGAGGAACTTCAACGTCCCGCCGCGCCGGTGGACGCAGCGCCAGGTGAAAATCCCTTGAGCGAAGTCGAGCCCGAGCCAGGGAGCTTGCTTGCCCAGCTCATCGAGGCCGACGAGCTGGGCCTCGACGAACCAGAGGCGCGGCTAGAGTGCCTGCGCGCGACCTACCTCGACCTCAGCGCCCAGGACCGGGTCGGCTTGGCCTTGTCGCTCGCTGAGCTCGCAGAGCTGTCGGAGTCCGCTTCGGCGACCGACTTCCTCGCCGAGGCGACGGAGGCCGATCCCGGTGCGCCCATCGTGTCGCGGGCGCTGCTCATGAACGAAACGATCGACGCGCGTAGTCGCGCTGCGGCCTGGCTCGAAGAGGCCCAGGCCGCCGGTGGAGATCGAGGCGCATTCGCCGCCATGATGGTTGCGCGGCTGAGCCCGGGCGACGAGGCGGCGCGCGCCGCCGCCTACGCCGCTGCCGAGGAGATGAGCCCGGACTATCTCCCGGCTCTGTGGGCACAGGAAGATGCGGCGCTACCCCCAGCGCAGCGGGCCCACGCAGCGGCGGCCCAGGCCCAGCCCGACGACCATCCACGCATAACGGCCAGCGCGCAGCTGAGGGCGGCGCTCTGGTCCGAAAACGAGACCGACGCCGCGATGTATGCCCGCGAGGCGCTGAGCGTTGGGTCGCCCGATCCGATTCTCATCGAGGACGTGATCCACAGTCTCGGCGAGCGGAGCCGCGCCGCCGGCGACATGCTCCAGGAACACGCCCCGGCACTCGATCCGAGGCTCGGCCTCACGCGAGCCGCCGCAGCGTACCAGGCTGCGGGGGCCCCGGAGCTCGCAGCTCGGGTCCTGCGCGAAGCCTGCGAGCTCGCGCCGAACGACCCGTCCCTTCGCGTTCGGCGACAACAGGCTGAGCTACAGGCCGCAGAGTTCGCGCGTGTCGCGGACGAAGCCATGCAACGCGTGCGCAACAGCACGGACGAAATGCAACGGCTGGGCGGACTGAGCTGGATGGCCGAGGTCGACCGCTGCATGCGCCGAGACATGCAGAGCGCGCGCTTGTCACTGCAGTCGCTGGCCGAGACCCGCCCCGGGCACATCCCCACCGCGCGCGCGCTCGAGTGGGACGCGCTTCAGGAGGACGATCCGGAGCGGATCCTCTATGACGCGAAGCGCTTGATGCAGGCCCTGCCGCACGACTCGGTCGAGAGCGTCGCGCGCCGGCGCCTCATGCTCGAGCTCGTCGCCGCCGATCCGGATCGATCCCCGAGCGAACTCGATCGGCGCCTTCTGCAAGGAAGCGCCGGTCCCTTGCAGGCCGATCCCGGGCTCGCACGAAAGACGCTCGGCGCTGCCCTCGCCCACGCCGATCACGAAGCCGCGGTTCAGGCACTGCTGGCGCTTCAAGACAGCCTTCCGAGCTCACTGCAGCGAGGCGCGCTGGCCATCGAGCTCGCTCGAATTCTCGACTCGTCCGGCAAAGCCGAGCAAGCCTTGAAGGCTCTCGAATCTGCACACGAGCACCCGCTCGCCATCGAGGAAGAAGCGCACATCTTCGTCGCGGCGGAGCGCTGGGAAGAGGCCGCGCGGCGCTACCAGGAAGCGGCCAGGCGGGCGCAGGACGGAAGCCGGGCCGCGTCCCTGTGGCGCGCTGCAGCTTGCATCTTCGAGGAGAGACTCCAGGACGGTGCGCGCGCAATCGAGGCATATGCACGCGCCGCCGAGCGCGACATCGCGTACTTCGACGTCTACCGGCGCCTGGCCAGCCTGTACCGCGCCGACGGCCGACTGGACGAATGGGAGGCGTTGACCGCGGCGAGACTCGAGGCCGCCCCGGACCTCCCGACGCAGGTCGTTCTGTGGCTCGAGCGCGCCAGAGTGCGCCGTCAGCGTGGCGACCTGCATGGCTCGATTCAGTCTCTGCAAGCCTGTCTTCAACAGGACCCGGGGCATGCCAACGCCCTCACGGAGCTCGCAGAGGCCTACCGCGACCTCGGGGAATGGCAGCGAAGCGCCGAGACCTTGATCCGGATGCTCCGTCTCAAGCGCAGCCCGCAAGAGCGGCTGCAAGCCTTCTCTCGTCTAGCGCAGATCTACGAGCAGCACTTGAACGACCTGCCCAGGGCGGAGGCTTCGCTCCGGCAAATGCTGAAGATCGAACCCGAGCGTATCGAGACGCTCGACCGGCTGGCCGCCGTGCTCGTGCGGGTGGGCAAGGCCGCGGAGGCCGCGAACCTGCTCGAAGACCTGCTCTCTCGCGGCATCGAGGAACCTCAGGACCGCGACTACCGAATTCGCCTGGCTCTCGCCTACGAGACGATGGGCCAAGCCAGGGTCGGAGAGGCCGCGCTCGAGGCCTTGCGCGAGAGCCGGCCCACCGACCCGGTGGTCATCGCCTCGCTCGCCGACTACTACGCGCGGCAGACCGCCGGCCCCGCAGCGGCCATGCACCTCAACCGCGCCGCCGCCGACCTGCGCGCTGCCATCGCAGAGGCACCGCAGCAGGCTGAGCATTGGGAGACCCTGGTCGGCGTGCTCGAGCGCCGCTTGGGAAGCGCTGCCGCTTCCTGCGCAGCCAGCGCCGCTCTGGCCGCCGGGCACCGGAGCCCCCTGCTCTTCAGCCATGCAGGGGAAGACGGCGGCTCGCCCCGAACACCGGAGGCGGCTCTGACGGACGCGCTGCTCGAGACACTCGCTCCGCGCGCTTTGCCGAAAAGCGCGCGGCGATTCCTCGCGGTCGCTGGAACTGGCTTCGACAAAGCGATGCCCTTCGACAGCGGCGCCTGGCGCCCGCGGCGGCTCGATGCGCCGCTGAAACCCCTCCTGCACGAGGCCGAGCGCTGCGCGCTTCGGCTCGGGCTCTCCGATTTTCGTCTACTGGGCACCGACGTCGGAGCGATGACCTGCATCCCAATTTCGAGCGATCCGCCTACCATTCTGATCAGCCGCTCGCTCAGCGATGCGACCGAACCGGGTGAACGCGAGTTTCTGTTCACCAGAGCGCTCGCGGTCGCAGCGCCAGGCTTGGCGCCATGGGTGCGTGCACGCCCCAAAGAGCGCGAAGCCACGCTCATCGCCCTGCTCCAAGGACACGTGGCGAGCCGCGCCGGTCCTCCCCTACCAAGGCCTGTGCAGGAGCTGCGGAAGAAAATCGTCCGAGCGGTTCCGCGCCGACAGCGCGAAGAGTTGGAGGACCTGATCATCGACGTGCGGGCCGACACGGACTTCGAGCTGAGCGACGTCGGTTTTTCGCTGGCCGAGCTGGGCAATCGCGCCGCCCTGACACTCACCGGTCATCCGGCGAATGCCATCGATGCACTGCTCAAGATCGCAGGCACCCATGTACCCTCTACGCACCCAAATCGGCTGGACGTCATTCGTCAGTGCACCGAGGCCTGGAGCCTCCTGCGTTTCGCAATCGAGGACAGTCATTTTGAAGCTCGTCGGGAAGCTGGTGTAATTCGCTGATGCGTCTCGGTTTCATCGGCCCGGCGGATGCCGACCCCGCGGCCCTTCAAGCGGCTGCCCGACTCCTGGTGTCCGACCTCGATGCAGACGCCATCCTTTACCTGGGGGCGGACGCGGCACTCAAGGCCTTCATCGCAGGGCAACCCGCCCGCGGCGGCCAAGGGGTGGTCAGTCATCGGATCGCAGACGTCGCCGAGTCCGGCTCTCCGGAAGACATCGGCCGGGTCCTGCGAGTCCTGCGAGGCGCCCGAAATTCTCGCGAAGCTGCGGGTCGTTCCGAGGCCTCCGGCACGCTCCGTCGAGATGGTCGCCGATCGCGTCGTGCTCGTAGTGCACCGCAAGAGCGACATCAACGAAGAGGATTTGATCAACGCCAGCGTCGTCGTGTACGGCAATGGCCCGGAGCTACAGTTCAAGCGTTTTGGCCCGCGCTGCTTCTTCAGCCCCGGTCCACTCGAGCAAGGAAAGATCGGCTTGCTCGAAGAGAGCAGTGACGATGGCGGCGTCGTCCTTCAGGCCTTCGAGCTCGACGGCACGATGCTCTGGAGCGAGCCCGTGCACGGACGCGGCGCAAAAGTCATGGTCTCCCCATGAGCCCGCGAGCCGTAGGCATTTACGGGGGGAGCTTCGACCCACCGCACATGGGGCATGTGCTCTCGGCGAGCTGGGCCCTGTCCGCCGCCGGCCTCGACGAAGTCTGGGTCGTGCCCACCTGGAAGCACGTCTTCGACAAAGCCATCCAGGCCTCGTTCGAGCAGCGCGTGCAGATGTGTGAGCTCGCGTTCGCGCGTACCCGGGGCGTCAGCGTGCTGCAAATCGAGCGAGAGCTCGGCGGCCCCAGCCGCACCCTGGACACCCTCGAGGCCTTGCGTCGAAGGCACCCGGGCGTCCAGTTCCGCGTGATGGTCGGCGCAGACATCTTAGGCACGACGGACCGCTGGCACCGCTGGGACGAGATCGCGCAGCAGGCGCCACCTCTGGTCATCGGGCGCGAGGGCTATCCCCAACCCGCGGGCTGTCCCATCTCGATTCCCAACTTCAACTCCACCGAGATCCGCGCCGCGCTCGCTCGGGGAGAGGATGTGGCCGGCCTCGTGCCAGGCCGGGTCCTCGATTTCATTCGCGCAGAGCGCCTCTATCGAGACCCGGGATGAACCTCTTGATCATCGGACGCGGAAAGGTCGGCCGCGGTCTCGAGCGCGCGCTGCGAAGCGCCGAAGGCTTCTCGGTCGCGACCGCCGGCCGACGCCCCTCCGCGGCGGCGTTGCACAAAGCCGACGTCGTGGTGCTCGCGGTCCTCGACGAAGCCATCCGCGCCATGGCCGAAGCCATCGCACCGCGACTGTCCGAGCGCGCCGTCGTTCTTCACTGCGCCGGAGCCAGGGGTCCCGAAGAGCTCGAACCCTGCGCCAGGCGGGGAGCCGCGACCGCGGTCATGCATCCCCTGATCTCGTTCCCCAGCATCAAGAAGAGCCCCAGCCTGAAGGACGCCATATTCACGATCAGGGGCTCCGCCCGCGCCATGCGAGCGGCCCGCAGCATCGCCCGTGCCTGCGGCGCACGGGTGATCCTCGGGGCCAGTACCGATCCGGCCTACCACGCGGCCGCGGCGCTCGTGGCCAACGGCGCCGCCGCGCTGGCCTTCGTCGGTGTCTCGATTCTTTCGGCGATCGGCTTCGAACGCAGAAACGCTGAGCGCGCGATGGCGGGTCTGTTGCGAAGCGTGGCCGACAACGTGGCTGAGCTCGGGGTGCCTCAAGCCCTGACCGGCCCCATCGCCCGCGGCGACGCGGCGACGATCGCAGGCCATCGAAAAGCCCTGCGCGGCCTCAGCCGCCCCCTGCTGAACGCCTACGATGCGCTCGGGCCGGTCATCCTGCAATGTGCCCGGGCCGCTGGGCTCGGCGACGCACAGGCCTCCGCCATCGAGCGGTCCTTTCAGTCCAAGAAGTGAGCGCTACTCGGCCGCTTCGGCCGAGCCCGAAGCCAGCTCGAAGCGGATCTGATCTCCATCTCCCGAGACCAGGATGCGATCCCCTCGCGCGAACTCCTCAGACAGCATGGCCGAGGCCAGCGGCGCCTCTACGATGCGCCCGATGACGCGGCGCATCGGTCGGGCTCCGAGCGCCACGTCGTAGCCGCCCGCCAGCACGAGCGCCTCGATGGTGCTGTCGTCGAAGCACAGCTCGATCCCCTGGCGCTCAATGAGCTGCGCGGCCACCGAACGCAGCATTCGCCTCGCGATTTCGCGGACCTCGGACGGGCCCAGAGGCGCGAAGAACAGCGGCTCGTCGATGCGATTCCAAAGCTCGGGCGGCAGCGCCTTGCGCGCCGCCGAGACCGCCGCGCTCTGCTCCTGCCGGGAGCCGTCCTGCGGCTCCCGAAAGCCAATCGAGCCGCCCTTGCCCGATGCCTCGGCCCCCAGATTAGAAGTCATGACGATGATCGTGTGTCGGCAGTCGACGGTGCGACCTTTGCCGTCGGTCATCCGGCCGTCCTCGAGCAGAGGCAGAAGTGCTTGAAGCACGTCCATGTGCGCCTTTTCGATTTCATCGAGAAGCACGAGCTGGTAGGGACGGCGGCGGATCGACTCGGTCAGCTGGCCTCCGGCATCATGGCCGACGTAGCCGGGAGGGGCTCCGACGAGCTTGCTGATCGCATGCGACTCGCTGAGCTCGCTCATGTCGATGCGCGTCATGGCACAGCCGGGAAAGAAAAGCTCGTTCAGGGCGCGTGCCGTCTCGGTCTTGCCGACGCCGGTCGGGCCGAGGAACAGGAATGTCGCCAGCGGCCGGTTGCCGTGAAAGCCGGCCGCGCCCTTTCGAAGCGCGTCGGCGACCCGGGTCTTCACTCCGGCATGACCCACGACCTGTTCGGACAGCCGCCCCTCGAGCTGCAGCAGCTTCTCCGAGTCACTGACGAGCAAGCGGTCGAGCGGCACTCGGACCTTCTCCGCGACGACCTGCGCGATCGCTTCCCTCGTGACCTGACGCTCGTCACGGCGACGCATCCGCGCTCCAGCGAGGTCGATTAGCCCGATCGCTTTGTCCGGCAGGCTCTGCTCGGGGAGGTAGCGAACCGACAGCTCCACCGCGGCACGGATGGCGTCAGCATCGTACTCGACGTCGTGATGCACTTCGTAGCTCGGAGCGATGCCCCGGATGATCTCGATCGCGTCGTCCGCCGAGGGCTCCGACACGTGAATCGGTGAAAATCGCCGCGCCAGCGCCGCGTCTCGCTCGACGTACTTCCGATACTCCGCATCGGTCGTAGCGCCGACGCAGGGGAGCTCCCCGCGCGCCAGCGCCGCTTTGAGCTCGTGCGCCAAGTCATCTGGCGACTCACCACCGGTGAACAAGGCATGCACCTCGTCGATGAACAGGATGATTCGCCCCTTGCCCCGCTTCACCTCGGCGCGAAGCCGTCTGAGCCGCTCCGAAAGCGCCCCGCGGACCCCGGTCCCCGAAACCAAGCCCCCCGCCGAAAGCTCGATGAGCACCTTTCCCTCGAGCCCCTGCACGCCCGTACCGGCGGCCAGCTTGAGCGCCAGGCCTTCGGCGATCGCCGTCTTCCCCACCCCGGGCGGTCCGACCAAGATGGGATTGTTCGATCGGCGGCGCGCCAGGACGTCGAGCAACTGCTCGATCTCGTACTTGCGGCCGATGACCTCGTCGATACCGCCAAGGTGTGCGAGCTCGGTCAGGTTGCGCCCAAGCGCCGTGAGGGTCGGGTAGGCACGCTCGTCCAAGGAAAAAGGCGAAACGGGAGGGATGGCGTCCGGACCGACCTCCGCCATCTCCTGGCTTGCATCGAACGGCTCGACGGAGGGGCCGGGCTCGGCCGCTTTGCGGGACTCGGTCGCTGGGACGCGCTCGCCGGTCTCCTCTTCGACCTCGATACGAATGAGCGGCATGCGCGGCGGCGTGCCCGTGGTGCTGCGCTTTGGAATGCCGGTGCTGGCTCGGCTGCTCCGAACATTGGGCAAGGGCCGCTTCGGCCGCTCCGAGCGCGTGGGTCTCGTCGAGGAGTCTTGTGTGTCCAAGCCGAGTAGAGCCTTGGCGGCCTCCTGCACGGGCCTGCTGCCCGTCCCCATGTGTTCGAGGCTTCGGTGCGCCGCGCTGCGACCGTCGCGCACCACCGCAAGCAACAGATGGGCTGGCTGCACCTCGGCAACCTGCATCGACTGTGCGAGCCGGTAGGCGCGCTCGATACCGCGCTCGAGCGCGCTCGCCGACTCGTTGTCGATCGCCCGGATCGCGCCCAGCAGAGCGCTTTCCTTCACGCCGAGCTTCGACAGCACGCCGCCTTCGGGCCCGCCCGACTGTAGCATCACGAGCAGCAGATGCGCCGTCGTCGGCCCTTGGCCGCGCCTTTGAGCCTCACGCTGCGCGCGCGCGACCAACCCTTTGACACCCACGCCTACCGTCGTCATGAAAGTACTGTCTTTTCCCTCGAGTCGGAGTTACCGGTGCCAACGATCTCGGACAACTTTTTGGCCGAGGAACCTCCGCCATGGCCCCCGACATCTCCCTACAAACGCTGTAAAGTTGCTGTGACGCTTCACATTTACAGCTGGTATGCTATTCGAAGACCTTTGTCCGGGAGCACGCTTTGAATCCACGAATCGCTATTCTCGCGCTACTGGCGGCGCTCGTCGTCACCAGCGCCACGCCCTCACCCAGCGCCGAAGCCGCCACGGGACTGCGCGCACAGGTCTTTCTCACCCAGCGTGGAATCCCGCGCTCGCTGTCGGAGACCGGTGTGCTGCGATTCGCCAAGCAGCACAAGACGACCCGTCTCACGGAGGACCGCGAGCCGCCCATCAAGGAGCGCTACTGGTTCGCCAACATGGTGGTCCAGTTCAACGCCCCGATTGGGGACAGCGAGTTCGAGGTGCTCTTTTACGATACGCAGACGAGCGAGCGAAAGTTCATCGCGCCGGCCATGACGGTGTTCGTGAATGACCGGAACCAGAGGACCATCGTGCACAAGCTTCGCATGAAGCGCCCGCAATTCGAGCCCAACCGGCGCATGGAGATGGTGCTCACCGTTCGACGCCAGGAAGTGGGGCGGTACCGCTTTCAAATTCTCGGCGAAGAGGTAAAACGAAGCGGCGAAGTCAGTTTCTCAGAAGACGAAGTCTAGTTCGTGCCCACAACCAAGGAAGTCGCCGAGCGAGCCGCTCAAGGCTCTTTCGAGCCCGTATACGTACTCGTAGGGACCGAAACACTCCTCATCGAGCGCGTGCTCGTAGCCCTTCGCCGTGCGATCGACGAAGACGGCGTTCCCGGCTTCAACCTGGAGCTGTTCGACGGCCGTAGCTTGGACGCATCCAAGGTCATTTCGGCGGCGCAGACCCTGCCGATGATGGCGGACCGCAGACTCGTCATCGTCCGCCACGTAGACGCAATGGCGGCGAGCGAGCAAAACGAGCTCGCCGCTTATCTCGAGGCGCCGAGCGACAGCAGCTCCGTCGTGCTCACGGCGGACAAGCTGGACGGGCGTGGGAAGCTGGCCAAAATCGCCAAGAAGAAGGGCTACCTGATCGAGGCCAAGGGCCTGCGCGGCCGGGAGCTGCGCGAGTTCGTTCGGAACGAGGTGCGCGACCGTGAGCACAGCATCGCGAACGACGCGATTGAGGGCCTGCTAGACGCCGTCGGCGAGGACCTCGGCGCCATCGACGACGCCATCGAACGACTCTCGCTCTTCGTCGGAGCCGGTCAGCGCATCGACCTAGACGCCGTGTCGAAGTGCGTCAGCCGCGTCCGCGTCGAAACCATCTGGACTCTGGTCGACGCCATCGGCCTCAAGGACCGCAAAAAAGGCGTCGCCGCGGCCCAGTCTCTGCTGGACGACCGCGAGCCGCCGCTGCGCCTGCTCGCCATGGTCGCGCGCCAGCTGCGCATCGTCGCGCGCATGCGTCAGGCCCTCTCCGAGGGTCTTCGAGCCCAAGAGGCCGCCAAGCGTGCTGGCGCTCCGCCCTTCAAGGCCCGCGAGCTCACCGAGTCAGCCCGACAGTTCAACGCCGACAGCCTCCGCCACGCATTCTCGGTGATCGCCCAAACCGATCGAGCCCTCAAAGGCAGCAAGCGCCCCGGCGACATCGTCCTCCAAGAAGCCGTCCTCGCCCTTTGCACTTGAGCGGTCGGATCAGTGGCAGCCGTCTTTCGCGACGCACGAGCGCGACGCACGAGCGCGACGCAGGAGCCAGGGTTTGCGGCCGCAAGTCTCTGTATCAATTTTGAACACGCGGCCTGCTTGAGACTCGGCGGCTCGCTAGCCATGCTGCCTCCTCTTTGGGGGAATTCACAATGTCACGCATCGTCCGGTCTTGGAGTGCTGCCCTGCTGATGATCGCTGCCCTCGGCTGTGGCGACTCCGCAACAGAGGAGCTCAGCAATGATTCGCTGCCCAACGTGTCCACGCGGAGGCCTGCGGATGCAGCAAGCGATGCAGCGAGCGACGCCTCCTCGGGTGACGCGGCTTCAGACATGCAAAGCCCGCGCACGAATCCCCCAGCAGCCGGTTCATCTGGCGAGGCCTCGTCGGGTCTGCCAGACGCCGCGCCCACAGCTTCTGCACGCGTCCCCCGTGCCCGGCCAAACGATGCACCGGTCGCGCAGCCGAACGAGCCCGCCACCAACCCAGTCGAGCCACCGGTCGAGCCGGACGGGCCGGCGGCCCAGCCCGTCGAGGCCGTCGAGCCCGGCGGCCCGCTGGTCGAGCCCGTCGAGCCCGCTGGCCCGGTCGCTGAGCCCGTCGAGTCCGTCGAGTCCGTCGAGTCCGGCGAGTCCGGCGAGTCCGGCGGCCCGGCGGTCGAGCCCGTCGAGCCCGCTGGGCCAGCCGCCGAGCCCGTCGAGCCGCAGCCTGTGGTCGGTGGAGCGCCCGACTGCAGTGTGCCCGCCGAGGCACGAGAGGAAGACGTCTCCAGGCCAGACATCGTCATCGGCAACGGCACGCCGCAGAGCTGTACCTCGGACGCCTTCGTCGAGGCTGTGGCTCGGGGTGGCGTGATCACCTTCGACTGCGGCCCGTCCCCGGTCGTCATCAGGCTCGATCGGACCGCGAAGGTCTTCAACGACCAGAACCCAGACATCGTCCTCGACGGCGGCGGAAAGGTGACGCTGAGCGGTGCTGGTCGCGTGCGCATTCTCTATCAAAACACCTGCGATCCAGATCAAGTCTGGACCACGTCTCACTGCGATGATCAGGATCATCCGCGATTGACGGTCCAGAACCTCACCTTCATCGATGGCAACGCTCAGTCCGAAGACGAGGGGGGTGGCGCGATCTTCGTCCGCGGGGGACGGTTCAAGGCCGTCAACACCCAGTTCTTCGGCAATGTCTGCCAGAACGAGGGGCCCGACGTCGGAGGCGGAGCAATTCGGGTGTTCGATCAGTATCAAGACCGCCCTGTCTACATCGTCAACAGTCGCTTCGGCGCCCAGGGGCGCGGCAACGTGTGCTCCAATGGCGGGGCGCTGAGCTCCATCGGCGTTTCCTACACCGTCCTGAACAGCACTTTCACCGACAATCAGGCGATCGGCTTCGGAGCGAACCCACAGCGCTCGGGTACACCGGGTGGCGGCAGCGGTGGGGCCATCTACAACGACGGCAATACCTTCACGCTCAGCGTCTGCGGAAGCTACATCGCGAACAACACTGCAAACGAAGGAGGCGGCGCGATCTTCTTCGTGAGCAACGACCTCAGCGGCCGTTTGTTCATCGAGGACTCCGTCTTGGAAGGGAACCCGAGCGACGGCTTCGAAACAGCGGGCTACCCAGGCATCTTCGTGCTCGCGAATGGCGAGCCCCAGGTGAACGGCTCCACTCTTCTCCCATAGCCTCGCGTCGCGCTCGCATCGATCATCTTCAGGGGCCAACCCCGAACAACGCACCCACTGCGGCGGTCAAGGCCATCGCCAAGGCCCCCCAGAAGGTCACGCGCGCGGCGGCCGATACCAGCGGTGCTCTGCCGACGGCCGCGCCCAGGGCCCCAAGTAGTGCCAGAAACACGAGCGCGCTGCCTGACACCGTCCACATCATGGCAGAGGCGGGCGTCAACAGAGCGACCAACAGAGGCAGAGCCGCCCCCATGGCGAACGTCGCAGCGGAAGCCAGCGCCGCTTGACCCGGTCGCGCGGTCAATATTTCCGAAATCCCCAGCTCGTCGCGCGCGTGTGCGGCGAGTGCATCATGCGCCATCAACTGGGTGGCAACTTCGGAGGCGAGCTCGGCATCGAGACCACGCTCCACATAGATGGCTGTCATTTCCGCGTGCTCGTGCTCGGGGTTGGAAGCCAACTCCTCGCGCTCGCGACTCAGGTCGGCCCGCTCGGTGTCGGCCTGCGAGCTCACCGAGACATATTCGCCCGCGGCCATCGACATCGCCCCCGCCACGAGGCCAGCCACACCGGCGATCATCACATTGTCTGAGCTCGCCCCTGCTGCGGCAACGCCCACCAGCAGGCTGGCCGTCGAAACGATACCGTCGTTTGCGCCGAGCACAGCGGCGCGGAGCCATCCGATGTGTTGCGTTCTGTGTCGTTCGACGTGTTTCATGGGGGCATCGCCCAGGCTCTGGCTCCGCAAAGCACCGTACGCATGTCGTGACCGTACAAAACGGAATGCTGGAAGACAACGCCGAGGCTTCTCAGTCGAGCTTCTTGCGGAAGCGCCCGGCCGAAAAGAGCGTGAGAGCGACCAGGAGCCCGACCAGCCAGGTGAGCTCGAAGCTCAGCTCCGACAAGGCAGACCCCTTGAGCACGCTCGATCCGGCGCACAGGCGAGACGATGAGCTGTTCGAGCGTGCCGCGCTCGCGCTCCCTGGCGATCGCCATCGCGGTAAACATCACCATCGTCATAGTGAGGATCACCCCGACCAGTCCGGGCACGATGTAAACCGCGGTTCGCAGATCGGGGTTGTACCAGGTGGCGGGCTCGATGTGGATCGCCTGCGCCGCGGGGACCTTCCTCAGGCCCCGCCGCGCGAACCACTCGACCGACAGGGTCGCGGATCGCGCGGCGGCAAGCGATACCGCGGTGTTCGTAGCGCTTGCCACGATCTGGGGTTCCGAGCCGTCGACCACGAGCTGCAGCTGAGCGCTGCGACCCGCTTCGATGTCCTCGGCAAAGCCCGGAGGAACGACCAGCGCCACCCTGACTTCTTTGGAGCGAAGCGCGACGCCAATCTCGTCATAGCTGCTGACCTGTCCCACGATCTCATAAAAGCCCGTAGCCTCCATGCGCCGCGCAAAACCGCGCGACTCGTCAGACTGGTCCTGGTCATACACGACGGTATGAATGTCCCGGACATCGGTGTTGATCGCATACCCGAACAGCAGCAGCTGCATGACGGGAATCCCGACCATCATCCCCATGGACAGACGATCGCGTCGCAGCTGAATCAGCTCTTTCCAGGCAATCGCGAGGAAGCGTCTCACGGCGAAGGTCCCTCTTTCCGATCGTCATGAACCATCGCGACGAAGGCATCTTCCACATCCGCGGGGATCTCCCTGGCGGCGGGCGCTCGGCACCATGGCATCGCCGAGCACCTCCCGCGCGAGGGCCACCGCCGGTGTTCCGAGGTCGAGGAGCGAGCCTCGGAACATGAAGGCAAGCCGATGACAGCGCTCTGCCTCGTCCATGTAATGGGTGGTCACGATCACCGTCGTTCCCTCGCTCGCAATTCGGTGAATGTGCCCCCAGAATTCCCGACGGCTCACCGGGTCGACGCCCGCGGTGGGCTCATCCAAGAAGAGCAGCGGTGGCCGATGCACGGTGGCGCAGACCAAGGCCAGTCTCTGTTTCCAGCCCCCGGACAGTGTGCCGCTGATCTGCTTGCGGCGACTGGCCAAGCCCGAGCGCGCCAGCTCCTCCTCGACGCGCGTCTTGCCGTCGCTGCGTGAGAGACCGCGCCGCAGCCAGCACCTCCCCCACCCGCACCGGAACGTCGAGCACGGTCACTCGCTCCGTCGCCTCCAGTGTGTAGAGCTCGAGGCGCTCCTGTTCCGCCGCCAGGGCCGCCTCGGCCGCTCTGACTGTCGCGTCCGCGGCCACGAGCTCTTCAGGGCGCGCCCCCCTTCGCATTTGCTTCAGTTGCTGCTCGAGCGCGCGCTCCTCCGCTCGAGCCCGGCCATAGGCGGCTTCCAGATCCGCCACCAGAGCCTCCGGCGTTGCGCCCTGCTGCAGCAGAGCCCTGTGGCGATCGAGATTGCTTTTGGTGTCTTTGACCGTGGCCTGGGCACCTTGGAGCTGCGTGACCGTCGCCCTTACTTCCTCGACACGGGGGCCCGCGTACACGAGCGCCGCTTCGGCCTTGGCTCGCGCCACGTCGGCTTCGCGCGCACGCACCAGCGGCAACTGCGTGGTGTCATCGAGCACGGCGACCAGATCCCCCGCGTCGTTCTCATCCCCCCGGTCGAAGTGAATCTCCTTGAGCCGACCGTCTATCTGAAAGCCCATGCGGCGTTCATCGTGCTCGATGATTCCCTGGTAGCCGGGCGGCGTCTTCTTCGACCCAGCGCAGCCCGTCAACATGAGCAAGAGCATCATCGAGATCTGCCTCGTTCTCATCGGCGGCAAGTCTACGCTAGCTCGGTGGCCGACCAAAAAGCGTTACCGCTCCAACCCGCAGGACACCTGTTCGTCGCGATCCAGTTTCCGAGGGTCGAAGCCAAGGACGTGCTACGACAGGCCTTCTCGAAAAAGCGGCTCGAACTTTGAGCTTTTGCCCATAAGATGATTCCGTCACATGTCGCTTTCCCACTGCCCCATCGCCTCGCAGACGCGCAGACGGCAGCCGCTCGTGGTCACCGCTGAGCACGGCAAGCTCCCCCGACCGATAGCCAGCAACGACGGAGGCAGCGACCATGCGTGAGCTCTCCATGATCGGTTGGCGCGAGTGGGTCGGCTTGCCCGAGCTAGATATCTCTCGAGTCAAAGCCAAGGTCGACACCGGCGCTCGCAGCTCATCGCTTCATGCGTACGACATCGAGGTCTTCACGCGGGCCAAGCGCGATTTCGTCCGCTTCATCGTTCACCCGATACAGCGGCAAACGAAGACGACGATCCATTGCGTCGCCGAGCTCCACGAGCACCGGCACGTGCGAAGCTCGAGCGGCCACACGGAGTATCGCCCCATCATCCGAACCCTCATCGAGCTCGGCGGAGAGCGCTGGCCGATCGACCTGACCCTAACCACCCGCGACGCCATGGGCTTTCGCATGCTCCTCGGACGGGAGGCGATTCGCAACCGGTACCTGGTCGACTCGGGTCGCTCGTTCTTGTTTCGCGATCTGGTCCCGAAACGCCGGGCTGCGAAAAGAACATGACGCTTTCGGAGCGCGGACACGAAGCCGCCAGCCCGGGTCTCCGCGGCCAGCAAGAAAAAAGCCCCCGCTCCGTGATGGGCGCGGGGGCTTCGCTGCGTCTGGCGACGATGCGCCTCAGCTCGCCGTCACAACGCAAAACGCCCCGGGGTTAGCCGGGGCGTTACTCAGTTCGAGCGGTGGAGGGCCTATCCCGCGTCGCGGCTCAGGCCTCCAGGGCGTTGACTTGATGAGTCAGTCGCGAAATGTAGCGGGAGCCAGTCTTGCGGTGGTAGATACCCTTCGAAACGGCGCCGTCGATCTCACTGATCGCAGCCACCAAGGCCTTCTTGGCCCCGGCCTGGTCACCGGCTTCGATGGCGCTACGTACGCGCTTGACCTGGCTTCGCACCGTCGTTCGGACGTGACGGTTGCGCGCGGTTCGCTTGATGGTCTGACGAGCTCGTTTCTTGGCTGAAGCGTGGTTGGCCACTGGCTATTCCTTGTTTCTGGGTGCCGGGT
Source organism: uncultured delta proteobacterium (assembly GCA_963746475.1). GTDB lineage: Bacteria > Myxococcota_A > Polyangia > Polyangiales > Houyiibacteriaceae > SG8-38. The sequence goes on along the minus strand of CAVVBB010000002.1, from coordinate 60,460 downwards.
GGTAGCCTCCGGACGGCGCACTGTCAAGTGAGGAGACCTCCACTCAAGCTCTGCGGGCAGCCCCCAGCAGGTGCCCGAATCCGTCGGGATTCTACCCGCTTGCGCGGCCCATGCCCGCAACTTGCGCCTCCGGGCGTACCCAGGCATACAGGTCGGCGAAGAGGCTGGCCGGCAGCTGGTCTCGGCTTTAGACCGCAGTCGCAGCAATAGAGCCCTTTGTCAGTGAGACGACAAGTATTGGATTGGCTGGCACGGCTAGTCACCGAACGCAGGCGGTTGGTCCTCTCGGTGGTGCTCCTGCTCACGGCAGCCCTGGCCAGCCAGATTCCCAAGCTTCGGGCCGATCCCGCCCCGGAGAGCCTTCTGTCGTCCTACAAGGGCGGCAAATACGAATCCATCCAGGAGAGCTTCGAGCAGTGGTTCGGGGCCCGACGTCGCGCCGTCCTGCTGCTGGTCGAGGCGCCGGACGTGCTCGCCCCCTCGGCGCTTCAGAGCATTCATGACCTCTCCCGGCACTTCGCGGCGAAGCCCTGGGTCGAGCACGTCGACAGCATCACAACGCTGAATATTCCGCGCCGCGTCAAGGCGGCGGCGAGCGAGGAAGACGGGGACGGCGCGACACTCGATGATCTGGACGAGCTCGATGCCGACGTCGAGGACGAAGACGGCCCGACGCTCGATGAGCTGGATGCACTCGACACCGAAGGCGACGGGCAGGACGAGCCGGATCTAGACGCGCTCGAAGAGTCGGACACGATGAACAAGGGCGACATGGAAGACGCCATGTTCAATGCCCTGCTGGACATCATCGAAAGTGATCCAGCCCGCTTCGAGGGTGGCATCGCCGTCGTCGGTCCCAAGCTGTCCGAGGAGGTGAAGGCAGACGTCATCATCAAGGGCGACACGGTGACCGAGGAAGAGGCGGCCGTGCTCAGCGAGGCCATCCAAGGCGCTTCACTGCTCAAGGGGCGCCTCATCGACGAAGATCGCACCGTCACGGCGATTGCGCTTTCCCTCGCGGATCTCGGCCCCCGCGATATGCGCGCCGCCATGGACGAGCTGCGGGAAGACATCGCGCAGCCACAGTTTCAGGGTGTGAAGATCCACCTCGGCGGCCTCCCCTACCTGCGCAGCGTGATCGTCGACAAGATGCGGGAGGACAACCTGCGCCTCATTCCGCTCACTTTGCTCGTTTGCATCATCTTGCTCACGATTTCCTTCCGCTGGCTTCCAGGCATCCTGCTCCCCATCGCGGCCGTCGCCATCACCGCCATCATGGTGGTGGGAGGCATGGGCATGTTCGGGGAAGACATGAACATCCTGAACAACATCATCGTGCCCCTGCTGATCATCATCGGCATCAGTGACGCGATCCATCTGATCCAGCGATATCGAGACGAAGTGTCGCAGAACCCGAACCGCATGGAGTCCGGCCAGCACACCGTCCGAGCGATGGCGGTCGCCTGCATGCTCACTTCGGCGACCACAGCGGTCGGCCTGGCTTCGCTGGTCGTGTCGAAGACGGTGATGCTCCGGCACTTCGGGATCACCTCCGGCATCGGCGTGATGATTTCCTACGCGGTGATCATCACGTTCCTGCCCGCCATTCTCACCTGGGCCAAAGCCCCGAATCAGACCACGTATCGTCACAATGACGGCTGGTTCGAGGGGGTGACGACCAATTGGACTAAGCGTTTGCTCCGGCGCCCGTGGCTCGTGCTCGGTCTGGCGGGCGTCTTGACTGGCCTCTGCGCCTGGGGCGCGAGCAAGATCACGGTCGACCACGCGCTTCTCGACCAGTTCGATGAGACCGATCCCGTCTACGAAACGACCCTGCTCATCGAAGAAAAGCTCGACGGCGTCCGCCCACTCGAGTTGGTCCTGACAAGCGAGCAACCCGACCGCTTCGTGGACCCGGCCCTGCTCGAGTCGATCGAAAAGCTCAAGCGCTGGGCCGCGCTCCGCCCCGAAGTCATCCGGAGCATGAGTGCCGGCGACGTGCTCAAGGGCTCGCTTGCGCTCATCGCCGACGACAAGACTACCTGGCGCGAACCCTTCAAGAGCGAGAAGCAGGTGAAGGCCCTGATCACGATGCTCAGTCAGCGCGACCCGAGCCCCATCAGCCGCTGGCTCACCGACGACGGGGAAAAGACCCGGGTGCAGTTCAAGCTGCGCGACATCGGCGCCGAGGCCACGATGGATTTCATCGACGAGCTGGAAGCGCAGATCGCTACGACCCTACCGAAGGACGGCAGCATCCATGTCGCGTTCGCCGGCGAGGCCTATACGGGGTCACGCGGTCAGGCCGCCGTCGTGAGCGACTTGCTCGGAAGCCTGCTGGTGGCCGTCTTCGTGATCTTCGTCTTACTGGCCTTTTTCTTCCGCAGCATCCGTCTTGGCCTGCTGAGCATCCCGCCGAATCTCATCCCACTGGTCGTCACTATGGCGTACATGGTCTGGCGAGAGATCCCGCTCAACGTCTCGACCGTCATCATCTTCTCGATCAGCCTCGGCCTCGCCGTCAACGGAACGATTCACGTGCTCGCGCGCTTTCGGGAAGAGAGCCGCAAGGGTCTCGACCGTTCGACGGCGCTCATCGCCGCCGCGCGGGGCACGGGGCGAGCCATCGTCGTGTCCTGCCTGACTCTCATGGCAGGCTTCGCCGTTTTACTCGTCAGCTCGTTCGTGCCGGTGCGTAACTTCGGCGAGCTGATCGCCGTGACGATCACCGCCTGCCTGGTAGCGACGCTGGTGGTTCTTCCGCCGCTTCTGGGAGTCGCTGGCGGAGAGCACAGCGAACCTGAAGACGCCTGAGCGGCGCGCGAGCCGAAGGAGGCCTAGAGGCGCTGAATCACGGCGTCCGCGAACTCGGAGGTGCCCAAAGAGCCACCGAGGTCCGCGGTCTTTTGCCCGTCCGAAAGCGCTTGGTTGTAGGCGGCTTTGATTCGCTCCGCGGCTTTGTGGCAGCGCAGATCGTTCCGTGAATCGGACAGGTGATTCAGCATCATTACGGCCGACATGAGCAAGGCCAGGGGGTTGGCCACAGCTTTGCCGGCGATGTCCGGCGCAGAACCGTGCACGGCTTCGAACACCGCGCAGTCGTTGCCGATGTTTGCCCCCGGGACCACGCCGAGTCCCCCAACGAAGCCCGCGCAGAGGTCGCTGATGACATCCCCGTAGAGGTTCTCGAGCAGCAGCACGTCGAACTGAGTCGGGTCCTGCACGAGCTTCATGCAACCAGCATCGATGATGACCTCCTGGTACTCGATGTCTGTGTAGCCACCCGCCTCTCGTGCTTGCCTCGCACAGGCGAGGAAAAGGCCATCACTCATCTTCATGATGTTGGCCTTGTGCATGACGGTGATTTTCTTGCGACCTCGATCGCGGGCGTACTGAAAGGCCCAGTCGGAAATGCGCAAACACGCGCGCTCGGTGGCGACCTTCAGGCTCGTGACCACTCCCGGCGTCACCTCGTTCTCGATGCCGCTGTACAAGCCCTCCGTATTTTCGCGCAACACGACGAGATCGACACCCTCATAGCGTGTCTCGACACCCGGCAAGTTTCGGATCGGACGAACTGCGACGTATAGATCCAGCTTCTTGCGGAGCTGCACGTTCACCGAGCTGAAGCCTTTACCCACGGGCGTCGTGCAGGGCCCTTTCAGCGCCGCGCCGGCCTGCGCAATGGCCTCCACCGTCGCCTCCGGCAGCACCTCTCCGTGCTTCTCTAGCGCAGCGAGTCCAGCCAGATGCTCTTCCCAGCCAATGGGCGCGCCCGCAGCATCGATCACGCGAATCACGGCTTCGGCCACCTCGGGACCAATTCCGTCTCCTGGAATGAGTACAATCTGATGCGTCGTCACTTTCGCCTCCTGCCGACAGGCTAGCGCTTGCCAAGTCCCTGCCAATGCGCTTCAAGATAAAAGATGTCTCTAACAGATAGCGTGGTTCGGGCCATGACCGATGACGGAGCGTTCCGAATCGTTGCCGCGAGGACGACCGACACCGTTCGGGAAATCCTTCGGAAACAAAAGACTGAGGAGCCACTGTCTTCGGACCTCGCGCAGTTAGCGACCTGCGCCGTGCTGTATCGCGAAACGATGGCGCCGTCGCACCGGGTCCAGTGCATCGTTCGCTTCGAGGACCGGGGCGGACAAATCATCGCCGACTCTCATCCGGACGGCTGGACGCGCGGGCTGGTCCAAACGGGCCCCGAGCGGACCCCGCCCGACCTTCGGAAGAGCTCCGGTCTGCTCGAAATGATGCGGACCCTGCCCAACGGCGACCTGCACCGCAGCATCGTCCGCATGCCCGAAAACGGGAACCTGTCCGAAGCCTTCATGTCTTACATGCAGCAGTCCGAGCAGGTGGTCTCGATGATCTCGCTCGGCGCGAGGCTCGCGTCCGAGCCAGCCGCCTGTGGAGGTTTCGTCGTACAGCTCTTACCCGAGGCCAAGGAAGCCGAGGCGGCTATGGCCATCATGACGGAGCGTCTGGAAGACTTCGTCGACGTCACCGAGCGGCTGGCGCGCAGCGACGCCAGCCCAACCGAGCTCGTCGAGGCCATTTTCGATGGAATGCCATTCACTTGGCTGCACGACAGCAAGATTCGCTTCGGCTGTCAGTGTAGCCGTGTCCGTGTGATGGCCAGCCTGAGCACGCTCGCACGGGAGGACATCCAAGAGCTCATCGAAGACCGCAACCCGCTCGACCTGAGCTGCGAGTATTGCGGCACGTCGTACGTCATCGAGGTCGCGCAGCTGCAAGGACTCTTGGCCACGAGCTAACGGTCCGGCTTTTTTGCCGGGACTGTCGCCCCCTGGGCATCCTCATCCCGATGCGCGCGAAGTCCACCAAACACCTGAGCTCGGGCGGCGAAATCACGAGGCGCGCCGGAATCGTCGCTGCCGGCACGCTGAGCTCCCGCATCCTCGGTGCCATCCGTGACGCCGTCATCGCGGCCATCTTCACGCTAGGCGCGACGGACGCTTTCTGGCTGGCGTTCACCATCCCGAACGCCCTGCGCGTGCTTCTGGGGGAAGGCGCCGTCTCGGCGGCATTCATCCCCGTCTTCTCCGAGGTTCGCGAGCGCGAAGGCAAAGCGCGGGCCAAGCTCTTCTTTCGACAACTGGCCGGCAGCATGTCGGTCCTCCTGCTGCTGGTCAGCATCGCTGGCGTCCTGCTCGCACCCTGGCTCGTCCGCCTCTACGCGTGGGGGTTTCAGCGAGAAGCGGAGCTCTTCGAGACAACCATAGGACTCACGAGATGCTTGTTTCCTTACATCTATCTGATGGGGATTTCCGCGCTCATCATGGGGGCGCTCAACGCCAGCAAGCGCTTCGCCGCCCCAGCCTTCGCCCCGGCAATGCTCAACATCGCGCTGATCGGCACAGCGCTTTGGCTGGCTCCACAGGTCGAGCATCTCGGCTGGCCGGCCGTGTACGCACTGGCCATCGGCGCCCTGCTCGGCGGCGCTCTACAAATCCTCGTTCAGCTGCCGGCGCTCGCGAAGGAAGGCTTGCTCACACGGCCGCAAGTCCAGCGTGGCGATCCCTACGTCCGCAAAGCCATGCGCCTGCTGGTTCCGCTCGTCGCCGGCCTGGGCATCTACCAGCTGAACGTGCTGCTATCCCGGCTGTTTGCGTCGTTCTTGCCGCTAGGGAGCATCAGTTATCTATACTACGGTCAGAGGCTCGCCGAGATCCCGCAAGGCATGTTCGCCCTCGCCATCGCCTCGGCAGCGCTTCCGTCGCTGAGCGATGCCGTCGCTCAGGGCGACGACGACGAAGCCAAGCGCCTGTTCCGCTATGCGCTGCGACTCTCTCTGTTCGTGGCCATCCCTTCGGCCGTGGCCCTGGCCATCCTCGCCGAGCCGGCCACCGCCGTTTTCTTCGGCCGCGGACGCTTCGGCGCCGAGCAAATGGCCGAGACCTCGCGCTCGTTCCTGTGGCAGGCGGTGGGCATCTGGGCCGTCGCCTCCGTACGCACGGTCATCCCGATGTTCTACGCGCACAACGACACTCGAACGCCCGTAATCGCCAGCGCCGTCAACCTGCTCGTCTTCGTCGGCCTCAGCCTCCTCCTCATGGAGCCCATGCAGCACGCCGGTCTCGCGGCCGCCACGACCGCCGCGGCCATCGCTCAGCTCTTGGCCCTGCTGCTGCTCCTGCGACGCAGGGCGGGACAGCTCGGCCTGCGTGAAGTGGCGGTCAGCGCCGGGCGCGTGGCCGTCGCGAGCGGCGTCATGGGTGCCGTCGTTTGGGCCACCGCGCGCTTGGGCGAGTGGGAGCGCGGAGGCAACGACCCTCACAATCTGCTCGTCTTTTCGGCCGCGATGCTCCTCGGTGCGCTGAGCTTTCTGTTCGTGGCCCGGCTCCTGCGCGCTCCAGAGCTGCATGACATGGGGCAGGCGCTCCGACGCCGTAAACGTGCTTGATTCGATATGAGCGCTAGACAGGGGAGCATGGAAGTCCTTGAGGCCAGCTTCGTGGCCGGTGCCACCTCGCTCGAACAGCTCCCGGCCCCCACCTTCGCGGAGCTCGCGTTCGCCGGCCGTTCCAACGTCGGTAAGTCGAGCCTCATCAACAACCTCGTCGCCCGTAAGAAGCTCGTGCGGACGAGCAGCGCGCCGGGCTGCACCCGTGCCATCAACGTCTTCCGCGTGCGTGTGCGCAACAAGACCGACGAGGCTCATCTCGATCTGGTGGATCTCCCCGGCTACGGCTACGCCCGGCGCAGCAAGAGCGAGCGCAAATCCTGGGGACCGTTGATCGAGCGCTTCCTCACCGAACGGCCCGGCCTGCGAGCCGTCATCGTCATCCTCGACGTTCGCCGCGGAGCGGAGCCGGACGACCTGCAGCTGCTCGAATTCCTCGACAGTCTCGAGATTCCTGCGCTCGTGGTTGGGACCAAGACGGACAAGCTACCGGCGAGTAAGCGGAAGCTGGCACTTCAGGCCCTCCAAGGAGAAATCGACCGCCCCGTCCTCCCCTACAGCTCCGTCTCGGGCGATGGCCGTGACCGCTTGTGGACGTGCATCCTGCGCGCAGCCAGCATCGAAGAAGCACCGGACGCACGATGAACACACCTCTGCCTTTCACACTGCTAGGAGCCCTGCTCCTCTGCGCCTGCACCGTCGCCCAGCCGGCGGCCCCAAAGTCGGTCCCTCAAGCGACGCCTCGCCCCAGGTCGAGCGCGAGCCCCAGGACCTTGTCGCAAGCCGCCAACTTCTCAGACATCGTGGCGACAGCGCAAACCGGCACGCCGTCCAAAGCCCCGGGCTGCCTACTGGCTGGGCCCGGCGCGGACGGCGCCTGGTATGCTGGCGCAGCATTCGCCAGTCCGCTGAAACCACTGCCTCGGCCCTCGAGCGACCTCTTCACTCAGGTCATGCGGGAAGGTGACGCTGTGCTGCTGCTGACACAACACGGTGTCCTCGGCAGCGAAGGCATGGCGTTCGTCGCCCTGAACGAGGTCCCGAGGGCGACCGCAGAGCCAGCCCAGATCCTGATTATCACCCCGAGTGGCATCTTCGTACGAAGCACGGACAGGCGCTCCAACCAGTCGCCCGTGCCCCTCGATCAAGCGCAAACGCTGATCCACGGAGACGAGCTCCGCGACACTCCGCTCTACCTGACGGCCGACGCCGAAACTCCCATTCAAGTCGTCGCGCACATCCTAGAGCTCGCCTCGCGGCAGCAACGGCACCGAGTCGGCTTCGCCTTGGCCCTTCCCGAAGGCACACGACTGCCCGAAGCGCCGCCAGCGCCGCCAAGTCCATTCGCGTGCCGGTCCGATCCCGAAGTCGACCAGGAAGGCGCCCTCGAACCCGAGCTCATTCGCGCATCGCTCGCACCGCTGTCCGAGGCGGCCCAGAGCTGCTTCGACATGCTTCCCTACGAAGAGCAGCAGGATCGCACGGCGCAGCTTCGCGTCGTCGTCGACTCTCAAGGCCGCGTGCAGCAAGCCTGCCTCGAGGATCGGCACTCGCGGACGTCCGTCGCCCTCGACCACTGTCTGGTCGACCAGGCCAAACGCCTCCAGTTCCCGACGCCGAATCCAGCTGGGGAGGTCGTCTTCGTCGCGCCTTTTCGCTTCCGCCCGACGCCGCTCCCCAAAACCCTGCCCCTGTGCCCCGCATCACGCGTCGAGCCCTGAGCCGCGGGCTCTCAGAGGCTCGCGAGCGCAGAGCCCGTGCAGCCGGCCCGCTAGGGCGCATAATCCCGCAATGACACCAGACTCGGACTCGGAGCTCGACTGCCTGAGCTGCGGAGCATGCTGCAGGACCGGAACCGACGGCCGCATTCTCATCCCTCCCGAGGACCTGATCCGCTGGAAAAGCATCGGTCGCGAAGACATCGCCCGAGCCATTCAGCCGGGCCACTTCAGCATGGTCGCCTTCGCCACGGACGCCGAGGGCGCCTGCGTGCACCTAGGCACGGCACAAAGCCCAAACGCTTGCCAAATCTACGAGATCCGCGGAACCACCTGTCGCGACTTCGAAAAGGGAAGCCCGCAGTGCCTCGAGTTCCGCCGGGACTCGGGCATGCGCTCCCCCCATGCGAGCCCCTGAAGTCACATCGCTTCTGTGGTGAAGTGAGTGGCTACGGGGGAGAGGTTGTCCCCCTTGCTCAGTCGCTGAAAAGGTTTTCGACGTCGGCCTTGGTGAGGCCCTTGAGCGGGCTACCCTCCGTGGAGAGGACGTTGGTCATCAGCTCGCGCTTGCGCGTGGAAAGCTCGAGGATTTTCTCCTCGACCGTACCCTTGGTGATCAGTCGGTAGACATTGACGACCTTGGTCTGCCCGATGCGGTGGGCCCGGTCCGTGGCCTGGTCCTCGACGGCGGGATTCCACCATGGATCGAAGTGCACGACCATGTCCGCACCGGTCAGGTTGAGACCGGTGCCACCGGCCTTCAGGGAGATCAGGAACACCGGAATGCTCTCATCCTGGTTGAAGGAGTCGACCTTCTCGAGTCGGTTCTTCGTCGAGCCGTCGAGGTACTCGTAGGGCACGCCATCCGAGTCGAGGGCCTGGCGAATGTAGGTCAGCATCTCGACGAACTGGGAAAACACGAGCACTCGGTGTCCACCTGACACCGCTTCGCTGATGATCTCTCGAAGCGCCGCGAGCTTTCCACTGTCGAACGCGTCGAAATCGGTCTCCGGCAGTTTCATCAAGCGGGGATCGCAGGCCACCTGCCGCAGTCGTGTGAGAGCCGCGAGAATTTGAATCTGCGAACGCGCGACGCCTTGCTTCTCGACCTCGCTGAGGACGCTCTGCCGGACCTGTCGCAGAACCTGCTTGTAGAGCTTGGCCTGCTCTTCGGCGGGCGGAACGAGCATCTCCTGCTCGATCTTTTCCGGCAGATCCTTGGCCACGTCCTGCTTCAAGCGCCTGAGCACGAACGGTCGAATCGTGGCCCTCAAGCGGTCCGCGCTTTCCTGATCGCCTCGGTCGATCGGTCGCGCGATCTTCTCTTCGAACGTCTTGAGCTGCCCGAGGAGTCCCGGCGATACAAAGTCGAAGATGCTCCAAAGCTCGCTCAGGCGATTCTCGACGGGCGTACCCGTCAGAGCCAGACGGCGCTCGCTCTTGAGCTTCTTTGCGGTGCGTGCCGTATGACTCAGTGGGTTCTTGATGTGCTGCGCCTCGTCGAGGATCACATACCGAAAGTCCAAGCCCTGGAGGAGTTCCTCGTCGCGTCGCAAAAGCGCGTAGCTCGTGATCATCACGTCCGCTTTTTCGAGCTCGGCCTCACGTTGCTGCCGGTTCGGGCCCTGCCAGACGACGGTGGTCAGCCCGGGCGCGAACTTCTGGATCTCACGCTCCCAGTTGGGCACGACCGAGGTCGGTGCGATGACCAGATTGAGCTTGCGCTTGAACTTGCCCTTGGCCCAGGCGAGCAGCGCAATCGTTTGAAGCGTCTTCCCGAGGCCCATGTCGTCGGCGAGAATTCCGCCGCTGTTGAGCTCGTGGAGGAAGGCCAGCCAGGAGTAACCCTCCTTCTGGTACGGACGCAGCGTGGCTTTCACGCCTCTGGGTTTGGGGACGCTGGGGATCTCGCCCACGTCTCGAAGACGTTGGAACAAAGACTTGGCTGTGCCACTGACTTTGGCCTCGGGGACGAGTCGCAGCAGCTCCTCGACGCGACCGGCCTGCGACAGCGGCAGCTTGTCTTGGCCGGCCGTGGCATAGATTTCGGCCATCGTAGCGAGCACCTCGCCGACCTGCGCAGGATCGACCGGCGCATAGGTCCCGTCCTCGAGCCGTACGAGCCTGCGGCCGTGTTCCAGGCAGCTCCTGAGCTCCTCTTCGCGCACGACTGCGCCACCGGACTCGAACCGCATGTCGAGGTCGAGCCAGTCCACACCGCTCGAGACCCGCATCTGAGGCGAAACGGTCTCGTTGCGAATGGTCACGTCGACCAGATCGTCCGGAATGAACCGATCCCAGTCTTCGGGTAGCTCGCCCATGCCCTCGGTCCAAAACGAGATCGCGGTCTCTCCAGTGGCGACGAGGTCCTCTCCGGAGTCGGACACCTCGAAGCCCAGGCTCAGCAGCCGCTGGATGCCCGCCATCTCCGCGCCAACGTCCCGGCGGACCACCCGCGGGCGACCGCCCTTACGCGTGGGCGGAAGGAACGCGAGCGGCGAAGGGAAGTCCGCTGGTGGAACGTCGAATTCCTGGTCCTGATACCGGACACGCAGCCGTACGGTCGCCGTGACGATGTCACCGTCGGCCTTGAGCTGAAAGTGAGGCTGAGCGTCGACCAAGTCGGCGATCGAGCTGAGGTCAGGAAGCTCGGCTCCGAGTGAGGCTGCCACACGAGGCACGTACTCGGTCAAGAGCGCGGGCAGCTCGGCGTTCGGATACACCATGGCGGGCGAGCGATACAGACGCTGCAGCCAGGCCGGGGTCACGAGCTCGGTCAGCGGACGCGCCACTCCTTCGGTCGTGTCGATTTGCCAGCCCGGCGTGCCTTCGAACCAAGCTCCGCTCGATAATGGGAACCGTCGTCCGTTGGTATCGAGCTGGAAGACGACCCTCACCCGCAGGCTGTCACCGTTTGCAGGGTCGAGCTCGATGCGGGGCTTGAGAGGATCGTCTGCGAACCTCAGCTCCATAGACGCAGGCTCGAGCAGCACGCGTCGATCGCTGAGCATGTCGAGCACTTCGGCGGCGTCTTCGCCTCGAAGCTCGGCCGTCGTGGCCTGCCCTCGACCCGCGTGACGGGCAAGCGCTCGGAAAAGTGGCCGCTCTTCGGAGGAAACCATGTTGAACGAGGACACGGCCTCCGCGATGGGCACGGCGCTCTTCGACCCGGCCAGAACCGGCGTCACCGTGATGGAAGCCGGTCGGACCGTCATGCGGTATTCGAAATCGAGCGGTCGGGCGAGAGCCTCGGAGGGCAGCCATGCCTCCATTGGCCCACGGATGCCCTTGGATGTGTCCAGCTCGCGTGCGGACAGGACGTCGAGGCTCTGCGGATCGCCCGCCGTGCTCCCGCTACGCCGCCTGCGGCGCGAGCGGCGACGCTTCCCGCCGACCGAGACGGTGCCCGGCACGTGGATGGGTTCACTCTGCGGCTGCTTCTTCTTTTTCCTACTCGATTGAGCCGGATGCTCTGCACCCTTCGTGCGGGGCGGACGTACCTGCTCGCGCAGCGCCACCATGATGGCGGCCACGTGCTTGCAGTGCCCTGTGGGCCCACGCCAACCGGGGCAAGTGCAGCTAGACTCCCAAGCGCCCTGCTCCTCGTCGAAGCTCACCGTCGTCCGGTAGGGCTCGTCTGCAGTCCGGACGGCGATCGTCCCGGTGACGGTGTTCCCGTCTTCCTTGATGCCTTCGACGGCTCTTCGGCGTGCGTACAGCCGTCCCCGTAAGAAGGCGTTGCCGCCGGTGACTCGCTGAATGGCACGATCGCTCATTCCGGCGAGCTGCCGCGCGACCGCCGTGGTCGGCTCACGCCAACTGGTTTCTTCTTGGGTCGGCTCAGAGGCCGCCTCGGATAGGTTTTCTTGAAGCGCAGTTTCGGCCATCGAAGAGGCTCGGACTAAACCGGGTTGGATGGATTGACTACTCGCGTCGTTCACGCGCAGTGTCTCGCCTTGCGTTCTTCCTCTAGTACAGCGCGATTACCCGTATCTCGCGTGGAAGTGTCTGCGCGCGGGACGCAGCAGCCGCTTGCTTGTTCATGTTACACAGGCCGGACAAGACTGCAACCATCTCGCGTGTCGAGGCAAAAACTAGGCTTTAAGCCCCGTTACGCAGTGCGTCAGGAAGAAGCAAGGAGGGGTCCCCCGTGGAGAACACCCACAGCTGATGTGCCGCCCGCGTGGCTGCGATGTGCAGCAAATGCCTGGCTTCATCGTCGACCGGAAAACTCGTGAGATTACATTCGACGATCACTACGTAGTCGAACTCCAAACCCTTGACCTGTCGGACGTCCGTGACGTCCACCCCGGGGCGGAACGAGAAGTCCTGCTCGGCAACGCGGCGCAGATTGGGCACTTCTCCGTGCCGCAGGCCCTTGAAGTACAGGTCCGCCTGCTCAGGATACCGAGTGATGACGGCGATCGACGAAAGCGGCTCAGAGCTGACGAGCTTACGCAGCGCCTCCGAGAGAAAGCCGACCGCCTCGCCGCTGTCGCCAAACGGAAACACCTCCACGGGCGCTCCGTATCGCGTGGCCTGGCCGGAAACCTCGTTCCGAAGAGGGCCGAGCACGTCCGTGGCGAACTCCAAAATTTCGTAAGTGGACCGATAGCTGAGCTTGAGTGGCTCGATCTTGATGTGGTCCAGGCCGAGCTGCTGAAGCACTGTGCGCCAATCGGAGAAACCATTGTCGAGGTGGAGCTTTTGCGCGATGTCGCCTGCGAGCGTGACGCTCTGCCGCGCCGTGGAGGTGTCCAGCACGACGGACAGCTCGACCGGGCTCATGTCCTGCGCTTCGTCGACGAAGATGTGCTCGTAACGAAGGGGGACGCGCCGGTTCGAAAGCGGGCCATAGAGCCGCTGATGGAACCGGAGGAACAGCGCGTCATCCTCGCGGTCGAGCGCGGCCAGCTCTTGCTCGTCCGCGCCGTCGACACCCGTCGCCAGGTCTTTTTCCGAGGTCCCATCAGACTCTATGGCTTCTTCGTAAGCGCTGAGAACCTTGTTGCAATTTCGGCTGCACCAGCTGTGCACCCATTCGATCTCTTTGGCTGAAAGTGCGCCGGGCGCCCACTTCTCGAAGGCCCCGAGCAGACGCTGCTTGTCGGTGAGCAGATCGGCCCAGGCCGTGACGACATCCCTGGCCCGCTCCAGCCAGCGCTGGGCGACACGCTGAAGGGGGTGGCGGAGCCGAGCCGAGACTGGCTCTGCCGACTCAGTCGGTTTTTCCAGCCAGGCGAGCAACTCTTCGAGGCGAGCACCGAGGGGCTCTCCCTCACTTGCGCGCCAGAATCGCATCGCCCGGGGGCCGTCCTCGTGCTTCTTCGCTTCGGCGATCAGCTCGGCTTCGGCTCGCTCGCCGAGCTCCTGTGCGTACTCGTCGATCGCTCGAAGCAGGGCCGGATGCTTCTTCAAGCGAACCACGTGCGTGGGCGTGTCCTCGACGTATTCGGTCGGCAGCTCAGGCAGGTGACGGCGCCGCTGCTGCTCCGCCCAGCGGGCAAAGGTCATCACGGGCACCTCGTTCACCCCCAATGCTGGAAGCACGCGGGAGATGTATCGGACGAGGGCGTCGTTGAAGACGATCACTAGCATCTGATCGGCGCGGAATCGCGACGGGTCTTGGTACGCCAGGTAAGCCAAGCGGTGTAGACCGATGGTCGTCTTGCCGCTGCCTGCTCCGCCTTGAATGACCACCAAACCCGAGGTGGGCTTGCTTATGAACTCGAACTGCAACGGGTCGATGAGGGCCGTGATCTCGGAGAGGTGCTTGTCCTCGCGCAGCTCGTCGTCGCCAATCCCGAGCTGGCCCGGGCGGTGATGGGACTCGGGGCGCATGGCGGAGCCTTGACCACCGGAGAGCTGAGTCGCGGCGTCGGCCACGCGTCGCCAGGACCCGTCGCGGGCACACTTGAAGGTACCCTGGGGCGTCCCGATGCGCCGAAGCTTGCCCCCGGAAATCGACAGGTTGCGCCGAAGCAGGACCTCGCCTTCGACCTCGCGGTCGCCAAACACCTCGTCGTAGTCGTCGCCTTCTTCGTATCTGTAGTAAACACGGCTAACCGGGGCGTCCCGCCAGTCCACGATGCGGATTCCCGTCTTGGCGTCGAGAAATGTGCTGCGGCCGATCAGAATCTCGCGCTTGCGGTCGTCCTCGACCAGAAGCATCCGCCCAAAGTAGGGAGACTGTCGGTCGACGGCGCCTTCGGAGACCTTGGCGCGACGCTGTGCCACCTGAGCGAGGCGCTCCATTTCCTCGATGAGAGGGGGCACGTCTTCCAGACGGGCCTCGCGAATCTGGTCGCGGAGGGCGATGAGCTCGGCGTCGTAATCAATCAGATGGCCCCGCTGCGTGGGACGACGGGTATCGATCGTCCGATGGACACGCCGTAGGACCTTGTCCTCTTGCTCGACGATCGTGTCCATCTCGGTGTCGCCTCGAGCCGGCGCCCCTTCACGGCGTCGATTGACTTGAACCTGCTTCATGATTTGAGTGTTTGAAGGCCCGATGACCCCCGGGTTGCCAATCGGAGACGAGTAGCACGATTCCCGAGGCCCTCCAAGCCCCGCGCTTGGGGACAGTAGCCGCCTCAGCCGACGTACTTCAGCAGAGTTTTGGAGCGCCGCTTCGCGTCGTAGAGATGCCGGCGCTCCTCGGGCAAGTCGTCGAGAGCGCAGCTGGTGAAACCGCGTTCGCGAAACCAATGTTCGGTCTGCGTCGTCAGCACGAAGAGCCGGTCGAGCTCCAAGGAGACACACTGTCGCTCGAGGTATTGCAGCAAACGGTCGCCTCGGCCCGAAGCCCGATACTCGGGGTGAAGGACCAGACAGGCCAGCTCGGCGATCCGTTCTTCTGGATACGCGTACAGCGCCGCACAACCCACGACCAGGCCATCGCGCTCGATTACGGTGAAACGATCGATGTCGTTTTCGAGCATCTCGCGTGAGCGGCGAACCAGAACCCCCTGCGCTTCGAGAGGCTCGAGAAGGGCCAAGATTCCACCGACGTCCCCTGCGCGCGCGGCCCGCACGCCCTCGAAGGTCTCGGAGGTCACGAGCGTTCCCACGCCGTCGCGCGTGAAAAGCTCGCGCAACAGAGCGTCTTCGTCCTGCCGGATCACCAGGTGCGCGCGGGGGGTACCTCCCAGGCAAGCCTGCACCGCAGCGGCCAGATGGCGCCTGGTGTCGCGACCGAGCTGGACGTCGGAATCTAAGAGCTGCTGGGCCTCGACGGGCGTGAGCTGAGTGGACACGAGCCCCTCGGCGTCGACGATGCCATCGTCTTCGACCAAGCCAATCAGCTTGTCGGCCTGCAGGGCCACTGCGGCAGCAGCGGCCACCTCGTGACTGCTGATGTTGAAAGCCTCGCCCGTCAGTGAGTAGCCGATGGGGGTCAGCACGACGATCGCCCGGTCGTCCAAGCGTTGCCGAATCGCCTCGGCGTCGATGCGACGCGGCCGGCCAGTGTACTGGTAGTCGACGCCGTCAATCACGCCGAGCGGCTGCGCCATCACGAAATTGCCCGCGGCGACGCGCAAGCGCGCACCTTCCATGGGCGAGTCGGGCAGCCCCATGGACAACAAAGCCTCGAGCTCGACGCGGGTCGCCCCGGCGGCCTCTTTGACACACTCCAGGGCCACCTCGTCGGTCAGACGGAGCTCGCCTTCGTAGCGTGGCTTTTCTCCCCGCCGCGCGAGCGCCGCGTCAATCTGCGGGCGTGCACCGACGACGAGTACGACCCGCACGCCGAGCGAATGCAGCAAGGCCACGTCCGAGAGCAGTGCGGCGAAGTCCTGTGAAGCGACGGCTTCCCCGCCGAACATGATGACGAACGTCCGGCCACGATGCGCGTGGATGTACGGCGCGCTCGCGCGAAAGTGCTGGACGAAGGAGTCGGCCTTGGGGCTCATGGCTCGATGCAGAATCGTTGGATGAGTTGTGAATACAGATCGGAGGCTCTTCCAATCGAAGTCATGGTGACATATTCGTCGGGCTGATGCGCGACCCGGATGTCTCCGGCCCCGACGATGAGCGTCTCGAGGCCCAGGCGCGCCAGGAATGGCGCCTCGGTCCCGAACATGACGGCCTTGGCTGAACACCCGCACAAGGTCGCGACCTCGTGACTGAACGCGGTGTCGGTGGGCGTTGCAAATCCATCGTAGGCTCCCACGGTCGACAGCTCGTAAGACCAGCGCCCGGAGCGGAGCGCCCCCTCGACCACGGCCCGCAGCTCTTCCAAGAACGCCTCGGGCTCCATCCCGGGCAGGAGCCTGAACTCCAGATCGAGCTGACAGTTCGAGGCGATGCGATTGAAGCTGTCGCCGCCCTGCACGCGGCCCAGGTTCATCGTCGGCCCCGCCACCCTGAAGTCGTCGTCCCGATAGCGCTCGACCAGCCCCGCCTGCCAAGGCCCTAGAAGCGACAGCACCTGCTGCAAGCCCTCGATGGCGTTCACACCGAGCGCGGGGTCGCTCGCGTGGCCGGACTTGCCCGTAATCGACAGCCTGACCATGAAGACGCCTTTGTGCTTGTGCACGGGCTGAAGCCCGGTCGGCTCCCCGATGATGGCGTAGGCCCCGAGCCTCTCGGAGCTGTCCGCGAGCGCCCTAGCACCCGCCATCGTGCTTTCTTCGTCCGCCGTCGCGAGCAGGGTGACAGGCGCCCGCAGCGCGGCGGGCTCGAAGCGGGCGACGGCGGTCAACGCCGCTGCAAAAAAGCCTTTCATGTCGGCGGTGCCGAGCCCGAAGAGCTTGTCGTCCCTCTGACTCAGGACGAAGGGGTCCGAGCTCCAGCGCTCGGCGTCGTAGGGCACGGTGTCGGTGTGTCCGGAGAGCACCAGACCGTCCTCCCCCTGACCGAGTCTCGCGACGAGGTTGTATTTGTCTACCGCTCCGGGCACCTCGTCGATCCGCACGGCAAAGCCGAGGCTGGTCGCCCAGTCAGCCAGAAGCTCGACGACACCGCGGTTGGATGTGTCGAGCGCGGGATCGCCGGAGCTTACCGAGGGTACCGCGACCAACTGCGCAATCATTTCACGGGCCGGCGGAAGCATTGTCTGAAGATAGCGCGGCCCCCTACAAATGCTAGGGTGGCGCCATGAGCGGAGATTCACCGACCCGAGCGATCACCATCATCGAAGAGACCCATCGCGGCGAACGCGCCTGGGACATCTACAGCCGTCTTCTGAAAGACCGGATCATCTTCCTCGGGACGCCCATCGACGACTACATCGCAAACGTGGTCATCGCCCAGCTCCTGTTCCTCGAAAGCGAGGACGCCGACAAGGAAATCACCATTTACATCAACAGTCCCGGAGGTCTCGTCACGGCCGGGCTGGCGATCTACGACACCATGCAGTACGTGCGCTGCCCCGTCTCGACCGTCTGCATTGGACAGGCCGCGTCGATGGGAGCCTTCTTGCTCGCGGCGGGCTCTAAAGGGATGCGACGCGCCCTGCCCCACAGCCGCATCATGATTCACCAGCCGCTCGGCGGGTACAGCGGCCAGGCCTCGGACATCGAGATCCACGCACGCGAGATCCTGCAAACGAAGAAGCGTCTCAACGAGATCCTCGCCAAACACACCGGGCAGACGCCGGAACGCGTCGGCCACGATACGGAGCGCGACAAGTTCCTTTCGGCGATCGAGGCGCTCGAGTACGGGATTGTCGACCAGGTCATCGAGCCTCGGCACAAGTCCGCAAGCAGCAGCTGAGATGGCCGTCGTCGAAATCTGCTTGGTCCGTCACGGAGAGTCGGTTTCGAACGCCAGCGGGATCTGGCAAGGCCAAGGGGACTCCGCGCTGAGTGACCGCGGGCGCGCGCAGGCCGAGGCTCTGGCCCGAGCGCTCGATGGGGAGCATTTCGATCGGATGCTCAGCTCGGACCTACGGCGAGCCTCTGACACGGCCCGGACGCTAGGTCGGCCCGTCCAGGCGGACGCGAGATGGCGGGAGCTCGACGTGGGGGCCTGGGAGGGCTTGACCATGGAGCAAGTCGCCGAGCGCTTCCCCGAGCAGATCGTCGCGATGCGCGAGCGGCGGCCGGTGGCCATCGGCGGTGGCGAGAGCTGGCCACAGGCGTTCGCGCGCGTAGACGCGGCCATGGCGGACCTGCGTGCGTCCCTGCCGAATGGCGGACGGGCAATCGTGTTCGCCCATGGCGGTCTCATCGCGGGCTTTGTCGCTGGACTGATGGGGGCCCGGGATCGCTTCCCTTGGCCCTTGGGACCGATTCGAAATACCGCGTGCACGCGGTTGCGCTTTGACGACACGGGCGTGCAGCTCATGGTCCACAACGACGACACGCACCTCGGTCCCGAGCTGCAGAGCCGGCAGGAGCCGCGGCCTGACCAACACGTCATCCGCCTGACGGCCGAAGAGCGGGAGGCAAAGGAGAGCGACATCGCGGCGCTGCGGAGCGCCATGGGCGCTGCAGTGGAGCAATATGCGGGCACCGTGGTGCCCGTCGCACTGCCGGGCTCACAGATCGCAGAGCTCGCCTCGGAGCTCACTCGCCCCAGCCAGCCCAGCTTCCGCTTTGGCGTTCCGGGCCGACGCCGGACGACCTCGGTGCTGGTTTCGGCCCGGCATCGCATGATCCTCGATCACGGAATTGGCGGCTTTCAGATCTGAAAAACGGCTTTCAACTTTGCAAGTCGCGCTGCTTCACGCCTGTCCAGCGTCGCTCGTGCTGTAACCCACACTTAGGGGCGTCCGCAGGCTTGTCATTTTCTTGATCTTTGGATTCAGATTCACCAAGCGGACTCGGGCTGGCACGGCAATTCCACGCAAGGGCCTGAAAGCAAAGGGTTTTTGCAGAAATGAACGACCAGCGCTAGACCACAATTTTGCAGGCCCTTGAGATCATTGCCGATTCTCTAATCGCTGACTTTGGCACGCATGTAGCATAGATCCCCGTGTAGGCGTCGCTGAGATGACGTCCCCCCACGTCCCCAGTGATACCTGCAGTCGTGGTCTGGATTGTTCCCCCCCCACTTCAGCCAGACCACAGACTCTCTTGCGGCTCGGAAGACCCCCCTCTTCCGAGCCGTTCCTTTTTAATTGCGATCGTTTCGGGGAACGCTGGCCGCAAGGGATGGCGGACGAGCACGGCTTCGCTGTGCCCCTAGGAGCTAGCCAGGGTCACCTGCTGCGGCTACTTGATGACCTTGAGGTACGGCGGCAGGTCGCGTGGCTCACGCCGTCGGCCCTCGTCGGCCTTCTTGGACCTGTCGTTAGACGCAACTGGGGCCTTCTTGGACCTGTCGTTAGACGCAACTGGGGCCTTCTTGGACCTGTCGTTAGACGCAACTGGGGAGGCGTCTGACCTCGACGCCGCTTAAGCGCCTCGTCGGTGAGCTTGACGACATTTTCGCCCCAGATGCCTGAAGCCTCCTCGTCGTCGTACTCTTCGACTCCGCCCTCTATCGGAACGAGCTCCGGAGGCGGCTTTCGCCCCGCTTCACGCTCAATTTCCTGGCTGATCTCCAGCGGCATCGATTCGGGCCAGACCATGCCGCGGCCGTCGTCGCCGGCGAGTGCGAACACCGCGTCCCAGGTGACCATGCAGGTGAACGGCGAACGATTGAACGACAGCGTTCCGAAAAGCCCGTCCTCGTCGATGCGCAAGTCCGGGATGGGAACGGGCATGTCGAAACCGACCTGCAGGACCAGCTGCGGCTCGGCGCGATACCACTGCGGGACGACCACGCCTTCGGTGCGAGGATCGAGGTGCACGAACACGTTCCCCTGCGTCATCAATAGACGCGCGACATCGAGTTTGGCTGGAGATTCGCCTTCAGACACAGGAACTGATCTAGCTTACTGATCGCGACCCCGCCATAGCTCGCTTGGCCGAGACCGGAGGGCACACGGCCCAGTCTAGCTCAGGACCAGCAGCGCCGTCCCGCTGATCATTAGCACAGCAGCGGTCAATTTCGCGGGCGTCAGGGGCTCATGGAAGAGTATGCGCCCGAACAGTATGCTCGCAGCCACGCCGAGGCCCCGCTTCAGTGTTTCGACAGCGGCCACCCAGAGCCACTGTATGGTAAGCATCTGCAAGGCCAGAGCCGCCACGCCGAATCCGATCAGCCCGAGCTGTAACCCCGGCGGAGCGGCGCGTAGTGCACACAGCTCCCGGAGCCGGCCGAGGGCCGCGATCCAGAGCAGGAGAAGGAACGAAATCCCCGCCGACAAAATGAAGGTGTGCGCCGCGGCAGAGGAATGAGGGAGGGCCAGTTTGTCGAAAGCCGTCGACGACGCCCAGAGCAGAGCCACCGCCACCATCAGCGCCGCCCCAGGCTCCTCGATGAGCCCGCGCCGGACCGAGCGCGAAAGGTCACTGTTCAACACGAAGGCCCCGGTCACGACGAGCCCAATGCCGAGCCAATGATTGAGCGCCGGATACTCGCCCAAGGTCGGAATGGCGATGATGGCGCTGAACACGGGACTGAGCGACAGAAACGGCACCGTCCGACTGAGAGGCGAGAGCTTGACCGCCACCATGAACAGCACGCTTGCCATGGCGTTGGCTGCAATGGAGATCAGGGCGGGAAACCAATAGCGCTCTGTCGTGACCCAAGTCCCGTCCACGAGGGCCCAGCTGAGAAAGAACGGCAGTTGACCGACCGATAAGGCGACGGCCACGGCGAATGGCGAGGCGTAGCGAACGATCGACTTGCGGACGACGTCGAGACCCGCCCAGCAAAGCGCCGCAGCGACTCCCAGCGCTAGGCCGGTCATCGGCTGAGCTGCTGGCTGACCGGCCTACGCGCCGTGCTCATGAACTTCTCGGCTCGGAGGTTGCTCGGCCCGGCGTCACCGGGCGCGGGGCTGTCGTGGCGCACGATGTACACCGTGAAGGACGCGATGCGGTCCGCGTCGTTTCCGCTGCGTTCGTGATGCGCGAAAATCCAGTTGGCCAGCGCGCGGCGTTGGCCGCCGATGCGCTCGATCCGCACCGTGTAGTCACACCAGTGGTAGTTCTGACCCAGGCGTGGGGGGATCTCGCGCAGAGACGGATCCGCCACACGCGAGGCGACCATGTTGTACGGATCGATGTGCCTTCCGTCCTCGGTGACCGCGTCCACGACTACCCACATGTCGTCACGGGGCGCCTCCGGGGCGAACATGGACCAGCCCTGATTGAGGCGCAGAAACCGAATTGTGTCGACGACCCAGGCTGGCCGGTGCTTCACCCGAAGCGCCTTGGGGAGGCCCCAGTTCTCGACGCCGCCTTGCGAAACTGCCAACAGCATCAGGGCGCCGACCGTCACGTCCCGAAAAACCGCCGCGGCGCGGCGCGCAGCGGGAGCCCAGGCCGCCTCCCCCGTCACCTCTGCAGGAAGGGCCGTGGCGGGCAGGGTCAGGGCCCGAACGACCGCGCTGTCCTCACCGAGGTGAGCCGCAAGCCTGGCTCGCAGCCATTCCCAGTCCTGCGCGCTCAGCAGCAAGCCGGAGAAGGCCATCATCACCGGGGAGAACAGCCCGACATTCGCGATCGCGGCAATCCCTAGGTGCAGCAAGTAGATGAACGCGATGGAGACGCGACGGGTCCAGGGTCGGCCCCAGGGGGACAGGATCAGAAACGGAAGGGCCCACTCCATGATCAGCGCGGTCCAGGAAAACAGCTGAAAAAAGAGCAGCGGCAGGTGCTGCCGCAGCCAGTACCCGAGATGGGTAACGATCCGCTCCTGCTGAGCGAGCCAGTAGACGGCCGTCCCGTCGAGCCAATTGGCGCCATGCTTGTGAAGGGCGTTGAAGAAATAGATGACCGCGAGCTGAAGGAGCGCCGCGAACACAGCGAGCGAGACGGCCGGCGAGCGGAAGGGCCGGCCGCGGCCTGCACGGCGGCGCGCGTCTACGGAAAAGGCCGCACCCATCGGGAGAAACGCGGTCCAGAGCAGCAGAATGCACAGGACGTAATCGCCGCCGTTGGCCAGAAGCGCGACCCGGATCTGCAGCGAAAGAAGCGCGACGAGGCTCAGCACGTGGAACAGGCGCGTCCACAGGCCGATCAGGAAAAAGAGATAGATGAGGCCTATCGTCGCGAAGGCGAGTGTGACCTCCGTCTGCGAGCTCACCAGGTCGAGGAGTGAGCCGCGACCGACCAGGTACGACTCGAGCCTGAAAGGACTGGCGGGCAGGAGCCCCGAGTCCGTGTACCAGTAGTCGCGCCCGAGAGCACGCTTGGCCAGATCGACGAACAGCAGCCCGGCGATCAAGATGCGGGTGAACCCGAGCGTGCGAACGTCGATCGATAGATATCGTTGGCGGAAGCAGGTGGAAAGGCCGGCGAAGGTCATTTTGCGGCGACGTTAACAGGCGCGCGGCGAAGGCCCAAGCAGTCGGCTGAGGAGGACCATTGCGTTGCGACCTGAGCAGCCCCATATTGCTTCAGCGAGTCTTTGAAAATTTGGGGGCGACCGGTTTCGACGAGGATGTATGAAGGTTCGGTTGCGTGTCCGTCGACCTAGGCACGACGTAAAAACGCTTGGGACGTACAACTGCCAACGATAACGCAGTTGCTCTCGCGGCCTAAACCGCCAAGAGAGCCGTCGAAGTTAGAAGCTCGTCTGTACTTCTAGCGGAGGCGTCATTTGAACAGACTGGCCCTCTCATTCCGCAGTTCGGTGAGAGGGCGAGATTTTAGAACTGATAGCCGAGAGGCGGGCCTGTTTGTGGGCGCAACTCGAGGCGATAAAATCTAAAACACAAACTACGCACGTAGATGTCGTTCTGGATCGTTTTCGGACGTGGGTTCGATTCCCACCGCCTCCACTGCTTAAGACAAGTGATTACTTGGGGTTAGCGAATTCGACGATCGCGCGAGTGACCGCATAGTGGCCGTCGTCGGCTCGTTTCGGCACCAGCGCAAACCCCACCCGCACCAAGACCAGTGCGAGGATCGCTTCCGGCAACGAGATGCCTTCGAAGAACGGGCCCCTTCTATGTCTTGTTCTTGTTGCAACCCACAGCCGTCAGAAAAAGCGAAACGCAAACGAAGACGACCCACTTTGCGCTGGTCATGACTCTGGCCCCCGCGGACGCACCGAGTGTAGCGTCGCGACCGTCGAAGGGCATCTTCGTGCTCCGGTCGGCTTGCGGAGGGCGAGGCCCCAATACCAGACTACCGCGGTTCATCGGTCCCAAACATCTGCGGTTCTGCAGACCGGGCGACCCCCGAGGCGGCAAAACGGATGAGAGACACCGACTATACGATCTGGTTCGACCGACTTTCCCTTCCGGCCGTGTTCGGGCTGACGATCTTGTTCGTCTTTTTGGCCATTACGATGGGAGCTAGGGTTGGTGCGTTCAGCAGACGGTCGTCCGGCGAAGGCAAAGAAGCCATCGGCTCCGTTGTTGGAGCCACGCTCGGCTTGTTGGCGTTCATTCTGGCTTTCACTTTCGGCATGACCGCCAACCGCTATGATGCCCGCAAGCAGCTGCTTCTGGAGGAAGTCAATGCGCTCGCCACGACTTATTTGCGAGCTGGCTTGCTTCCCGAGCCACATCAACGCGAAGTCCGCGAGCTGCTGCGCGAATATGTCGATTTGAGGGTCCGCTTGGCTGCGGAGCCTCACATGATCGCTGAAGTGCTCGCGAAATCGGAGCAGATCCACGGCCGTCTCTGGTCCGAAGTCGAACAAATGAATGCGCAAACGCCGCTGTCGGTTGTCCAAGTTCTATTCGTCCAGGCGCTCAATGAGACCATCGATCTGCAGACCGCGCGTGTCGCAGTAGGGTTGCAATACCGGATTCCCGCTACCATTTGGCTGGGTCTGTATCTGGTGGCGGCTTTCGCGATGACCGCCGTCGGATACCAGTTTGCTCAGTCCGGCCATCGGCAAATTCTCGCGAGCATCCTGCTTGCGTTTTCGTTTTCTTCGGTGTTGGTCCTGATCGCCGATTTGGACCGAGCGGGTGAGGGAACGGTCCGCGTCAATCAACAGCCGCTCATTCATCTTCAGGAACAGCTTCACGCCACACCCCGAGACGGCGACCAGTAGCGTACCCCCGCGCCGTGGTCGTGCCTTGCCATCAACAGTGATTGGCTGCGTTGCCCGGCCGGAGACGTCATTCCGGAGGAGGTCCGCAAGGAGTGTTGGCCTCAAGCCCGGTGCTCAGTTCGTCGTGATCTTGTAGAAGATCGAGGCGTGTCTCTCCTCAAAACCTCGTGGATTGCGCAATCATTGACGTTTCCATCCTCCGGGTCAGGCTCGCCACCCTGATGCGTCATCTCTTGTGCGCCCTACTCGCAAGCGCCAGATCGAGCCTCCGGCCGCAGCGCGAGCTCGCTATCGAAAACCTCGCCTTGCGACAACAGCTGGCCATTCTGAAGCGCACAACCAAACGCCCCAGGCTGACCAACGCGGACCGCGCATTCTGGGTTGCGCTTTCGCGTCTGTGGACAAGCTGGCCACACGCCCTGATCCTCGAGAACCCGACTTGGGGAGCGCCTCGCATACACGGCGAGTTGCTCATGCTCGGCTTCAACGTCTCAGAAACCACCGTGTCGCGCTACATGCCCCGTCGGCGAAAGCCGCCGTCCCAGAGCTGGCGCACGTTTCTCCGGAACCACGCCAATGGCCTCGTTTCCATCGACTTCTTTGTCGTGCCGACGGCCACGTTTCGCATCCTATACGTGTTCCTCGTGCTCGAGCATGAGCGCCGAAGTATGTCATCCGAGACCGAGACAAGATCTATGGCGCGAACTTCGTTCGTCGAGTGCATGCGATGGGAATCGAGCAGGTCCTCACCGCGCCGCGGTCGCCGTGGCAGAACCCGTACTGCGAGCGCGTGATCGGTACCATTCGGCGGGACTGCCTCGACCACGTCATCGTTCTTGGCGAGCAACACCTGCGGCGTATCCTTCGGAACTACCTCGAGTACTATCACGGATCCCGGACCCACCTCGCGCTCGACAAGGACGCCCCCGAACCCCGCCGGCGAGAGTCCGCCGATGAGGGGAAGATCATCGCCTTCCCGATGGTCGGCGGCCTGCATCATCGCTACACACGACGCGCAGCTTGAGCCAAAGCCTCGGTCCCACAACGAACCTCGGGCATGAGCTTGAGCTGCGCGCACTGCGCGGCGCACAGGCAGATGCCGTGCCTGGCGCGCGGATGTTGAGCCGTTGGCAACGCAGGTGAGGGCTCAGGCTCCGTCCGCTTGGTTGCCTTCGCGGACACGGCGCCTATGATCCCCCGACGGATGATGTTCTGAGGAACGACAGCGAGCTGCGCAGGGGCGCTATTCGAAATGCGTCGCCGTTTGGTAAGATCTGCATATCGAAAGACGTGGGGCTCTTTGCGGGCGGAACCTAGGGTAGCGCCAGGAGGATCGAACGATGCGAAGAGCAATTGCCGCGCGCCTGCGCGACCACCATTGCGCTACCCTGCGAACCGTCCGCGCAACCGGCGTACTGGTTGCACTGGCCCTGTCCGCCAGCCCCGTTCTTGCAGACGACGATCCACCGAAAGCGTCGCCCCGCGCTCAGACATCGGAAGAGGCCGCATCTCACACCTGCGGCAACCCGGAAGATCATCACCCGCACGACTGCGAGCACGTACCCCAAGGCAAGCAGTTGGGCGACCTCCGCTCGCCCGAGAGCCGGAGCGCAAGCGGGAACTCGGATCTCGCTTCCAAGCTCGCGAATCCGAGCGCGCCGATCCTGCAGCTGGCCACCTTCATGGATGTCACCCAGCACGGGGGTTCCCTGCCGGGCGCGCACCGTGCATCCTACACATTGAGCGTCCAACCCGCCCTGCCGTTCCAGACCCAGCGCGGGAATCTCATCCTGCGGCCCTTGATCTCGTTCGAGTTCGGTCAGCCCTACGTAACTTCGAGCGGAAACGTAGAAACCGCAGTGCAGTTTGGAAACATCGCGCTCGACAGCGTGTTCGGAAAGACCTTCAAGAACGGTTTGCTCCTCATGGGCGGGGTCAACACGGTGTTTCCGACCGGCTCCAAGCCGGAGCTCCGGGCCGACTGGACCTTCGGACCCGAGATCGTCGTCGGCTATGCCTCGAAGAAGACCGGTAACGTGTGGGGCGCAATCCTCGGCTACTCCTGGAGCTTCCCGACCGACGTGCAGACGGTGGGCGGTGAATACTTCTACGCGATCAACCTAGGTGGCGGCTGGCAGGTCGCTGCTTCCCCAACCTGGTCCTACGTTCGAGACATCAATCTGCTGCGTTTGCCACTTGGTGTGGGCATCGCGAAAACGGGCGCCATCGGCAAGAAGAATTTCCCACTCAAGCTCGCCGCTCAACTTTGGGGCTACACGCCGCCACCCGACGGAAGCGGCCCAGAATGGCAGGTTCGCATCGCGGTCTCCCCCATCTTCAATCGGCCCTGGCAGAAGCAGGGAGCGGGGACCCTTCGCAACCGTCGCACTGGCGGCCGCTAAACTTTCTTCGTAGCAATCATAGCAACTAAAGGAAAAATATGAGTGACCAAGAAAAAGAAGTGAGTGACCAAAAAGTACGCGTGGAGATCGATGGCGGCGTGGCAACCGTGTTCCTGGTTAACCCGCCGATGAACGTCATGACACTGGATATGAGGCGCGAGTTGGACGCGGCCCTGACCCGCCTGGAGGCTGACCCAGCGATAGGAGCGATTGTACTCACAGGCGACGGTGACCGCGCTTTCGGCACCGGCTCCGACATCAAGGAATTTCCCGGACTGTTGGCGGACGGTGCCGTCGTGTCTCGCAAGCTCGCTCCTGAGAACGAAACATTCACCAAATTCGCCAATTTCCCGAAACCCACAGTCGTGGCCATTGAAGGCTATGCGCTAGGCGGCGGCATGGAACTCGCAGCCGGCGCCGACATCATCGTGGTCGCCGAAAATTCAAAATTCGGCGTACCCGAAATAAACCTTGGCGCCATACCCGGCAGTGGAGGCACCGTGCGTATAACACGGCGTATCGGTATTGGCCGCGCCAGTGAGTTGTTTTTGCTAGGCGATATGATCGATGCGCAGCAAGCGCTCGCGTGGGGCTACGCCAATCACATTAAGCCTAAGGGCGAGGTGCTCGCACACGCACAAAAACTTGCTACAAGGCTTGCAAGCGCTCCGAAGCAGGCCATTTGTGCCGCCAAGCAGGCGTTGCGGTATGGCATGTACTTGCCCGAGGAGCAGGCAATCGCGAAGCTGCTTGACGTGCTCGATGTGCTACAGCGTACGCAGGACCTCCGCGAGGGAGCCGACGCCTTCATTAATAAGCGCCCAGCGAATTTTCAAGACCCACTGGACACCTCAAAATTTGTTGGCTGCATGTTTCCAAAATAAACTTGCCCCGTACGAAGCGAGGTTCGAAGAGACTCAGGTGGTGAGGCCTGAGTTGGCGAACTAATTGCGCAAGAAAGCCGAGGACCTCGGCCTTCTTGCCTTGGGTTTGCAATGAACCAATCAATGAATAATCACGAGGAGAATGCTTCCGGAACTGCCGGACCACACGGCGAATTGCTGTTGCGCACGTTGGCCATGCCGGCGGATACCAATCCGAGCGGTGATATTTTTGGGGGCTGGCTGATGTCGCAGATGGACATGGCCGGGGACATCCTGGTGCAGGAGCTCACCCGCGGACGCTGTGTCACCGTGGCGGTGGACTCATTCAAGTTTCAACAACCGGTCAAGGTGGGGGATGTGGTGTGTTGCCATGGGCGGGTGATTCGGATTGGAACCACGTCCGTGACCCTGAAGCTGGAGGTTTGGGTCAAGCCGCGCATACCAACGGGCGAGCCCCAGAAGCCGAGGTTTCAGGTGACCGAGGCCATCTTCACCTACGTGGCGGTGGATGAAGCCGGAAAAAAACGGCCGGTGCCGGACTCGGCGCGTGCGGCCGGGTAACCGAAACGGCGATACTCCCTTCGTCCGGTATCGAGACTCTGGCACCCGGTCCCGGGCTCCAAGTCCGATAAGCACTCGCTATGGCAAGTCAGCGGGCGGGGGAAGAGGGCCCCGTTCCTGAGCCTGGCTCGCGAGCCAGCCTTTCAAGAGCCTGCAGGTCGGTTTTCCCGGTCCCCAAGAGCGGCATCTTGTCGATGAAGTAGATATGGCGCGGATGGGAATACGCGGGTCCGCGCGTCATGTAGTAGTCAATGAGTTCCTTCTCGCAGAGCTTCGACCCGACGTTGCGCACGACGAAGGCCACCGGAACCTGGCCCTTCACCTCGTGGGGGACAGGAACGACACAGACGTCCCGCACTTCCGGATGAGTGGCGAGGATGTTCTCGACTTCGGCCGGGAAGACGTTCTCGCCTCCCACTTGCATCTGGTCATCGACGCGCCCCCTGAAGGTGAACCAGCCGTCGGGGTCGCACGACACCATATCCCCGGTATACACCCAGCCGTCCCGGAAGCGCTCCGCCTGGGCGTCCGGCCGGTTGTAATAGCCGAGGGCGTTGCACTCGCTCCGGACGACAAGTTCCCCCGCCTCTCCCTGGGGCAAAATGTTCCCGTCGGAGTCGATGACCTTGCACTCGAAGCCCGGAAGAGCGGGACCGATCGTGCCCAGCTTGTTTCGGCCGCGTGGGTTCATGGTGATGATGGGCCCAGACTCCGTCAGCCCGTAGCCTTCGATCACATCGACACCCGGCAAGGTCTGGACCAGTTCGTCGAGAAGCGCGCGTGTCATGGGAGCAGACCCCACTGCGATGAACTCGAGGCTGGAGACATCCACGTGCGTTCTTTGTCGCGCGGCATTCAGAATCAGCTTGTACGTGGCCGGTACACCGGTGGTGTACGTGCAGCCGTGCGTCTCAATCGCATCGATCACGCGGTCCGCGTCGAACTCCTTGAGAATGACCACCGAGCCGCCCTGGATCAGGCACGGGAGGAGTCCCGCGCCAGTGGCGTTCATGTGGAAGAGCGGCGTCGACAACAAGACCCGTGAGTTCTCGTCGATCCGGTTGGACTCCGCCAAGAGCTGGGCGTTACGCAGTAGCCCACGGTGCGCGAGAAGAACCCCCTTGGGCCGTCCGGTCGAGCCCGAGGTGTACGCCTGGATGCAGACGTCGCTGCCGGCCGACCCATGATCGCAGGGTTCGGGCGAAGAGGAGGCCAGCCAGTCCTCATAGCTTCGAAGCGGACCCCGGTCGGCATCGACGACAATACCGACCTCGGCAACCCCGTCGGCCAGGCAGGCGAGAACGGATTCGGCCATCCCGGCGCTGCCGAAGACGATGCGACTCCCACAGTCTCGAGCCAGGTCGATGTGCTGCGGCGGCGGGAACTTGAAGTTGACCGGGACCGCCACGGCACCGGCCCTGACGATACCGAGCAGGACTTCGGGGAAGCGGATGTCGTTCTCGAAGATGACGAGGACGCGCTCGAACCGCTCGACTCCGAGCGAGATCAGCCCATTGGCGACCCGATTGATACGCTGCTCGAGCTCTGCATACGTCATCGACCGCTTGTCCTGGATGAGGGCGACTCGCTGCGGGTCTAGCGATAGGCCGGTGTCGCACAGCCGTGCGAGGCTGGACGCGTCGTCATCGAACATATTCGTCATCTCCATTTCACTCCGACTCCGACGTGGAGCGCGCCATGTTCTCCACGCACCCGTCGATATCGGCCTTGATCTTCTCCAGTCGCTTCTCCAGCCCCGCGACAGCTACGCGCTGAGCATCGGTGTTGCCTTGATCTGTCGTGCTTCTTCGACGACGCCCAACCCCTTGCCCCAACCGCTCTAGATCGACGTCGTTTCGTTGGATGAGAAGATCTGCATACGAAAACCTTTTGACACGGCCTTGCGGCGAGAGATGCTGCACTCTAGAGAGCCGATCAAAGAGGATTTACCGCCTAAAAAGAGTAGAACAACATGTCAAACAAAATCGTGCCTAAAGATGAGCTAGTCAATTTTGTAGGGACCAAGGTTGAACCAACCGCATGGTATGAAGTTACGCAGGAACGCATCAACGAGTTTGCCCACTGCACAGGTGATGACTACTTCATGCATGTTGATCCCGAAAAAGCGAAAAAAACTGATATGGGTGGAACCATTGCTCACGGTTTATTAACGCTGGGGTTGACACCTTACATTATGGCTAACTTTCCAGTGCCTGAGAACATGCCACATGGGTTCAACTATGGTTATGACAAGATTCGTTTCCTGGCCCCGGTACACACTGGTAAGCGGGTACGCATACACGGCGAGGTTAAGGACGTTCAGTGGAAGGATGAGCACAACTGCAAGTTCATCACTGCTTTGACCGTTGAAATTGAAGGTGAGGAAAAGCCGGCACTCTACGCCGAATGGATTCTCTACTACGAAACCACCGACTAAGTTTACCGCCGAATCTGTTCGCTCACCCGGTATTACAGAAGATATTAACGACAACTCATCATCTCAGGACGTATACAAATGACCGATACTTCAAACCTTCCGTTAGACGGAATTCGCGTTATCGATTTCACGCAGGCCGAGCAGGGTCCCATTGCTACTCTACAGCTCGCTGATTTTGGTGCCGATGTGATCAAGATCGAGCGCCCCGGCGTAGGTGACCTGAGTCGGCATACCGTTGGCGGGACCTCTCTAGAGGCGACGAACAATCCAACGTATGTAGCCATGAATCGCAACAAGCGTTCGATGGAACTTGATACGAAAAGTGAAGCCGGAAAAAAGGTTATTTATGAACTCGTCAAAGTGTCGGATGTCGTCGTAAACAATTTTCGCCCCGGTGTGATGGATAAGCTCGGCTTCAGCTATGAGAAGCTCAAAGAGATCAATCCACGCATTATTTTTGCGTCCGCAACAGGCTACGGACCTGTCGGACCAAATGCGAAAAAACCTGGGCAGGACATGGTGGCCCAAGCTGTAACAGGCTTCATGTATGAGACCGCAGACCCGTCAGTTCCACAATCGATAGTTCCAACAGCTATCTGCGATTATACCGGCGGAATGCATCTCTGTCAGGGCATTATGGCCGCGTTGATTGGGCGTGAAAAAACCGGCCTTGGTAGAAAAGTGGATGTATGTCTTTATGATTCGATGATTCATACGCAACTGCAGGAAGTGGCCTACTGGAGCAAATACAAACAAGTTCTGAACTGGGCGGCAATGCCACTCGCTATTCACGCCGAGGCTAAGGATGGACCAATCGTAGTGATTGGTGCGTTTATGCCTAACCCATTACAGGCTATGTGCGCTGCATTGGAAATAGATGATCTAACCATACCGTACCCAGATATGGCTTCTCAGATCAAAAACAAAAAGCTTATACAAGATACACTGCGCAATGAAATTGCCAAATATACCATGGAAGAAGCATTGGCACGATTTGAAGGGCAGGATGTACTTTGTTCACAAGTCCGCAAATTAAGTGACGTAATGGAAGATCCGCAAACGAAGATTAACAACATGGTAATCGATATCGATCACCCAATTCTTGGAAAATTGACGACCGTTGGTTGCCCTGTTCATATAAGTGACGCTCCTGTTACTACGAGAATAATGGCGCCACAGCTCGGTGAGCACACTGAAGAGATCCTTAGTGAGCTTGGTTTGGCCGGAGATGGCGGTAAGGGCGCCGAAGGAGGCTGAAGCCGGCGTGCCGCTGGCGGACCTCAGCCTCGACAATCAGATGCTGAAAGAGCTCAGCCAAAAAAAATGGTGACGCCTGCAGCGCGTCGGGCGGCTCCGCAGTCGCTACACCACGAGCGCCGCCTCTCGGAGCGACGTGCCTGCAGGTTGACCCCCGGCCGGTGTCCGCGTCGGACCAAGCGCTATCAATCGCTCCGTGTCGAGCCGGAAGGACTTCGACAAGCCATCCGCGACATCGCGTACGCGCAGCCGCGCACCTGCAGTACATCGACCCCGACAAGCCCATTCAGAACGCGTTCTGCGAAAGCTCCAACGGTCGCGTGCGGGACGAATGTCTCAGACGCGCTGGAGGAAATCTGAAACGAGATTAAGCCAGCAGAAACGTAAACAACAAAAGAGAGTGAGGAAGATATGAGTACTAGCTACAAAACAATCAATACATTTGAAAAAGATAATATTTTCTATTTAGAAATAAACAGGCCTGACAAGCTGAATGCAATTAATAAAACGGTGTTAGATGAGATGTTGGATGCGATCAAAAGTATCGATGTTTCAAAATATAAAGGCGCTATTCTAACAAGTGTTGGAGAAAAAGCTTTTATGGCAGGTGCAGATATAAGTGCGATGTCTGAGATGACTCCGCAAGAAACACAAGTCTTTGCTGAAACAGGACAGGCCGTCACCTTGGCAATGGAAGACTTGGCCCTGCCCATTATTGCCTGTGTTCATGGCTTTGCACTTGGCGGTGGATGTGAAATGGCAATGTCTTGCGATTTCATTTTTGCTTCGAAGCAAGCAGTTTTTGGACAGCCTGAGGTTAAATGGGGTGTGTTACCTGCTTTTGGTGGAACCCAAAGACTTCCAAAATACATTGGTCGAAACCGAGCAAAAGAGCTCATCTATTCGGGCACTTTTATAGATGTTGACAAAGCCTATCAGTGGGGATTGGTGAATAGAGTATCAGATGATAAAGCAAGCTGCTTACAAGCAGCAGTTGAGTGTTTACAAGTTATAGGAAAAAATGGTCCACTTGCCGTTGCAAGTGCAAAAAAGGTCATGAACGCTGGAAATGATCTGTCAAATAAAGATGGTATACACCAGGAAGCATCAGTCTTTGGAGTAGTTGCTAAGTCCCATGATAAGGCGGAAGGGACCAAAGCATTTGTAGAGAAAAGACAACCAGTGTTCACAAGAAGCTAAAATGATTAGAGAGGGTTACCAGGAACTGATTGATCTTGCCGCAAAATCCTCTGATGCTGAGTTGGTGTATCCCGTCATCTGAACTCGGACATTCAGTCGCTCTAAGCTAAGAGACACTTCCCGCGGCCGAAGGCCTCGAGGAGCATCTCGAAATGACCAAGAACAAGCAGTCCTCGGAAGCGGCCGTGCGTGAGATCCGTCGCCGCACCCGACGCAAGTTCTCCCCCGAAGAAGAAGAAGATCCGCATCGCGATACGTGTCAACGACTTTGAGACACTCCAGTTTCGAGTTTAGTGAAGTTTGATCTCGCTCCTGCTCTTGTCTGAACCTCCCCCGGTTCGATGGACACCTTCGAGGAGGTTATCCTCGGAAGCAGAACATCGAACATGACGAAGAAGAAACGAAAGAAGTACACGGAGGAGTTCAAGCGTGAGGCGGTTCGCCTGATGCTGACACGTGGTGAACGGACGG
The DNA here is from genome assembly GCA_963746475.1 of uncultured delta proteobacterium. Classification (GTDB taxonomy): domain Bacteria; phylum Myxococcota_A; class Polyangia; order Polyangiales; family Houyiibacteriaceae; genus SG8-38. Next base: position 27,083 of record CAVVBB010000002.1, on the reverse strand, counting down.
TGGGCGACGTGGCCCAGAGCGTCGGTGTGCCGGAGAACCTGCTGCACAGCTGGCGTAAGCGCTATCCCGACACCGCCGAAGCCGTGCGGCGGGAGCGTGGCGAGACCGCCGAGGAGGAGCTGAAGCGGCTCCGCCGCGAGAACGCTCAGCTCAAGCGCGACAAGGAAATCCTAAAAAAAGCTGCCAGCTTCTTCGCGCGGGAGAGTTCGTGATGGACGCGTTCATCGACGTGGAGAAGCACAACTACACGGTCGTCGAACTCTGCGACAACCTCGGGATTGGGCGTAGCAGCCACTACGCCCGCAGGGACCGCAAGCCATCACAGCGGGCCCGGGACAACGAGCGGCTGACGGTCGAGATTCGCGCCATCCACGCGGCCAGCAAGCAGCGCTACGGCTCACCCCGTATTCACGCCGAGCTCGTCGAGAACGGGCGCCAGGTCGGCGAGAATCGCGTGGCCCGGCTGATGCGTGAACAAGACATCAAGGCCCGGCCCAGACGGCGTTTCCGCGTCACGACGGACTCAAAGCACGACGACCCCATCGCGCCAAACCTACTGCAGCGCGACTTCGACGCGGAACGCCCAAACCAAGTTTGGGTCGGCGACATCACGTACATCTGGACCGCTGAAGGCTGGTGCTACCTCGCGGTGCTCCTCGACCTGTACTCGCGCCGAGTGGTCGGCTGGGCCTTGAAGAGGACCCTGTCCCGCGAGCTGGCGCTGACGGCCCTCGGCAACGCCCTGCGCATGAGGCGTCCGCCATCCGGGCTCATCCACCACACGGACCGTGGGTGTCAATATGCGAGTAAGGACTACCGCCGCATGCTCAGCGTACACCGCGTGACACCGAGCATGAGTCGCAAGGGCGACTGCTGGGACAACGCCGTCGCCGAAAGCTTCTTCGCGACCTTGAAGAAGGAGCTCGTGCACGGCTGCGCCTTTCAGACCCGGACCGAGGCCTACGACGCCATCGCCGACTACATCGACAACTTCTACAACGCCTGGCGTCGCCACTCACACAACGGCTACGTCAGCCCCAACGCCGCCGAGTCCAACTCCGTGGCGCTGGCCGCCTAGGCATCCTAAGACCCTGTCCAAAGAATCGGGGGAGGCCCAAGGTGCATCCAAAACCATGGCATTGGCCAGCATTTCCTGAACACCCAATTGCCCCTCGGTGGGCGGTCTGACACCCGCAAAGCGTACATGCGCATTCGAAACACGACCGTATTTTGATGCCAACTCTTGGTATTTGTACAACTCGTACTGGGTCACACCCGTGGTCATATAGCCGACTGGAATGCCCACGCCCAAGGCACCTTGGCGAAGGCCTTCGTCGACCAAGCGCATGATCTCAGTCATCTGCTCTTTATTGGGCAAGGTTGCAGACCAGCCTGGCTTGCGTCCTTCTTTCTTAGCCTTTGCGGCGGCGGCACCCACCACATGAGAGAACAGGCCGCCCATGTCATTACCACTCGCCGCTATTTCAGGACTGTCCAGCACCGATAGACGGGCAAAAGTTGTGAGCACGACCATGCCGTAGTTGCTCTGGGTTTTACCCTCGGCCTCTGCATACCATTTAGCGATATCGCCGGCGCCTGCTTCGAAATCCATCTGGGTGGTCAAGCCATCACGCAAATTAACCTTGCGACTAAACTGATCTGTTGCGTGCTGGTGCCCCTCGATAAAGCCCGGGGCTACGACGTGACCACTGGCATCGATGGTTTCGGCGCCCTCGATCGTTTGCGCGGTGACGACGACGATCTTTCCGTCCTTGATTCCCACGTTGCGCACGGCATCGAGCTCGGTCTCCGGGTCCATGACCCGACCGTTCAAGATCACGAGATCGAGGTTCTCGGGAATCGCGGCCTCGGCCGCGGGTTTTTCGGCCGCCGGTTCTTTCGCCGAAGGTGTACAAGCCGCAATCGACCCAACGTATAGGGTAACGACAGTCATCCAGTAACGGGTCATCCTTTTCCTCCTTGCGCATCCCCCCCGTGCCAATGTCGAGTGAGACACTCCTGAGCTGAAGATTAATGAATCGGGGCGTGGGAGCATGGAGTCATGGTGCAGCAGGCAGAGATGGGAGCGGCCGTCCCGACGACGGCCGAGAGAGTACGTGATCTTCGACGGGAAGTCGCGGATCCTCAGGTCGTGGAAAAGGCCAAGCGTCGGCGTTTCAGCGCGTCGTACAAGTTGAAGATCCTCGAAGAGGTCGATCGGAATCCGCATCGAAGCGGCGCCATTCTCAGGCGCGAGTGCCTGTACAGCTCGCACCTGAGCGCGTGGCGTAAGCAGCGCGACGAGGGCGCGCTCAAGGCGCTCGACAAGAAGCGCGGCCCCATCCGAAGATCACCGACCCCGACCCGGACAAGAGCGAATGACCGTCTTGGTGCGTGAGCTCGGCGAGGTGGTTGGCGTCACTCGGGCGTGCACGGCGCTCGGCGTGCCGCGGCCGAGCTACTACCGCCGCTGTAGTCCGGCGCGACGGCGCGCGGAAAAGAAGCGACCGCCGCCGCCTCGCGCGCTCGGTCCAAGCGAGCAGCAGGAGCTGATCGAGGTGCTGCACTCGGAGCGCTTCGTGGACTAGGCGCCGGCGCAGGTCGTCGCCTCGCTTCTGCAAGAAGGCATCTACCACTGCTCGGCCCGCACGATGTATCGGATTCTGAGCGCCCGCGGCGAGGTCCGTGAGCGCAGAAATCAGCTTGTCCATCCGCGCTATCAGCGTCCCGAGCTCTTGGCGACCGGTCCGAACCAAGTGTGGACGTGGGACATCACCAAGCTCGCGGTCTGGATCAACCCCCCGGAGGACTGGGCCTCCCCCGATTCTTTGGACAGGGTCTTAGGATGCCTAGGCGGCCAGCGCCACGGAGTTGGACTCGGCGGCGTTGGGGCTGACGTAGCCGTTGTGTGAGTGGCGACGCCAGGCGTTGTAGAAGTTGTCGATGTAGTCGGCGATGGCGTCGTAGGCCTCGGTCCGGGTCTGAAAGGCGCAGCCGTGCACGAGCTCCTTCTTCAAGGTCGCGAAGAAGCTTTCGGCGACGGCGTTGTCCCAGCAGTCGCCCTTGCGACTCATGCTCGGTGTCACGCGGTGTACGCTGAGCATGCGGCGGTAGTCCTTACTCGCATATTGACACCCACGGTCCGTGTGGTGGATGAGCCCGGATGGCGGACGCCTCATGCGCAGGGCGTTGCCGAGGGCCGTCAGCGCCAGCTCGCGGGACAGGGTCCTCTTCAAGGCCCAGCCGACCACTCGGCGCGAGTACAGGTCGAGGAGCACCGCGAGGTAGCACCAGCCTTCAGCGGTCCAGATGTACGTGATGTCGCCGACCCAAACTTGGTTTGGGCGTTCCGCGTCGAAGTCGCGCTGCAGTAGGTTTGGCGCGATGGGGTCGTCGTGCTTTGAGTCCGTCGTGACGCGGAAACGCCGTCTGGGCCGGGCCTTGATGTCTTGTTCACGCATCAGCCGGGCCACGCGATTCTCGCCGACCTGGCGCCCGTTCTCGACGAGCTCGGCGTGAATACGGGGTGAGCCGTAGCGCTGCTTGCTGGCCGCGTGGATGGCGCGAATCTCGACCGTCAGCCGCTCGTTGTCCCGGGCCCGCTGTGATGGCTTGCGGTCCCTGCGGGCGTAGTGGCTGCTACGCCCAATCCCGAGGTTGTCGCAGAGTTCGACGACCGTGTAGTTGTGCTTCTCCACGTCGATGAACGCGTCCATCACGAACTCTCCCGCGCGAAGAAGCTGGCAGCTTTTTTTAGGATTTCCTTGTCGCGCTTGAGCTGAGCGTTCTCGCGGCGGAGCCGCTTCAGCTCCTCCTCGGCGGTCTCGCCACGCTCCCGCCGCACGGCTTCGGCGGTGTCGGGATAGCGCTTACGCCAGCTGTGCAGCAGGTTCTCCGGCACACCGACGCTCTGGGCCACGTCGCCCACCGTCCGTTCACCACGTGTCAGCATCAGGCGAACCGCCTCACGCTTGAACTCCTCCGTGTACTTCTTTCGTTTCTTCTTCGTCATGTTCGATGTTCTGCTTCCGAGGATAACCTCCTCGAAGGTGTCCATCGAACCGGGGGAGGTTCACCTTTCATGGCTTCCCACCTGAACAGCAACATGGACTGGGAGTACACAATCCCGCTCATCAACGACGCAAGAGAAAAGCGAGGGGCCAAGGTGTGGGGTGAGGTTTACCCTTACGCAGCCGGCGCTACCATTGCCTCTACCGATATTCTTACAGAGTCAAGTATGGCTCAAATGAATATCACCTATTCGAATGTGGCGAACCTTGATGGCACCCGTTGGGATAAAGCGATGTATGAGGACGTTCGCAAGAATGATCCAGCCAGATCGATTCTGATTTACAACAACCCTCCTGAAGACATCGCTAAATGGATGGCTCAGCCAGGAGTGGTCGTCGTGTCTGACGGTATGGCCATCCAGGATGAAAACCTCAACTATTACCCTTGGGATTCACCTTATGAAGGCAAGTCAGTCCACCCGCGCAGCGCAGGTACCCGCGCCAAAGTACTGCGTATGGTGCGTGAAGATAAGAATATGCCTTTGATGGAAGCCATCTCCAAGATGAGCTACCTGCACGCCAAGTATTTTGACGAGCTAGGTGGCATCCCGCAGTTCCGGACCAAGGGACGCGTGCAGGTGGGTGCTGATGCTGACATCGTCGTCTTCAACCCGGACACGGTCACTGACAACAGCACTTACGAGCCAGGCAAGGGCGCGCTGCCCTCTACCGGTATTCCCTACGTGTTGGTGAACGGGGTCGTGGTGGTGAAAGATTCCGTGGTGCAAAAGGTCTTTCCAGGTAAACCCATTCGCTTTCCGGTATTAGAAACAGGTCGCCTGGACCAGATATCCATTGAGCCCAGGGAGTTTGATCCTAACCAGTGAGCAGCAGGTTCGACCAATCAGACTGCTGGTCCGCTCCCCGAAAGTTGGTCCAGCACGTCTCTCGTAATGAGGCCGGGCTCGGCTTTCCGCGTGCTGACAGCCGTGGACGAATACACGCGGGAGTGCTTGCTGCTCGAGGCGGCACAGAGTTTTCGGGGCGAGACAGTCGCCCAACGGGTGCGCCGAGCCATCCAGGAGCGGGGCACTCGACCAAGACGAATCCGCGTCGACAACGGAAGCGAGTTCAGCTCGAAGGCCATGGACCGCTGGGCGTACGACTGCGGGGTTGAAATGGACTTCAGCCGGCCCGGCAAACCCACCGACAACGCCTTCATCGAAGGCTGAGCACGGCGAATTTTCTCATTCGATCCGGACCGAGGATCGGGGGCACCGCAAAGAGGCAGTCTGTCACGTTTTCAGTGGTCCGAAATTTCGGAAGCAGGTCATGTTAGGCATGACAAAGGTCATTTGTCTTGTGCCGTTAAATAATAAAAGTCGTAGAGAGTCCGGCTAATTTCCGCAATGGCTCGATCCCGATCAGCTTCGGGCGTCGTACTGCTCTTGGTGAATACCGCAATCGCAAAACGTCGGCCATCCGGCAGCGTTACGAACCCCACGTTATTAGCGACACCGCCAATAGTTCCTGTTTTGTGGGCAACCGGTGTTCCTTTTGGCAGAAGGCCTTTTAGCCTTCCTATACCTGTGCGTGTGCGAGACATTGTAGCAAGCAGGAATTCGCGGCTTTTCTCACTCAACACCTCTCCGCTGTCGATAGCCAGAAGCAATTCCAGCATTGCTTTTGGTGTTGATTGGTCACGAGGGTCCTTTTCGAACTCAATGTTTCGATCAGGTGTCTTTGCTACGAGGGTTGGGTCTTTGACAGTGGCCTCTGCAACTACGGATGCGTAGGCCTTGTCCGGTAAACCATAGAAGTCCCTTAAAATTTCGGTGCAATACCGATCAAGTCGTTGATCTGTAATCCCAATACTGCGCAACATCTTCGTTACCGCTTCCGGACCTCCCGCTAGTTTTAGACAGACGTCCGCCGCCGTATTGTCGCTTTCCGTGATCATTGGTTCAATCAAATTTGCTACAGACAATTTTATACCGGGATGAACGAAGTTCATTACGAGCGGATTGGGCCCTGCGACCATCATTTCTAGTGAGACATCAATTAAATCAGAAAGTTTAAGCTGTCCTTTATCGACAAGGCCTAGCACGGTGACTGCAGTCGCAACTTTAAACGTACTCGCCATAACAAACGTTTCATCGCCGTTTATTGTGACACTCACCCCTGAGCCAATTTCCTGTGCAGCCACGCCAATGCGGCCAGCTAGCCCCTGCGAAACTTTCTCAACCTTCTGACAAACATCTTGAAAGTTATGTTCCTCAGCAAATGCCGGTTGTGTTTCTTGGTTTCGTTTCATGGGTCTTCTCCTGTGAATAGTTGCGTTTATCCAATTTGAGTAAGGTGCTGTTGATGTGGCACAGATGCATGTGAGCGCCGGTGATCGCCGCGTTGGCGATCAGCTCCTGGACCGCCTCGAACGAGCTGCGGGGCTCCATGTTGCTCGCGTAACGGACGTGGGTAAACGTCGCGACGTCGCGCTTGGCGGCCAGTTCCGCCAGAGCAAAGTATTCTTTGCGGCCATGACCAGGCGCGTAGCCCGCGTTGATCCCAATGCCGAGCCCACCTTGATTCAACCCTTCGTCGACGAGCGCGAGGATCTGGGCAAGCTGTTCGGGCGTCGCGATCTCCATCTTCCAGTCCGTCCGCGACTGGGCGTCCTGGAAGTGCTTTTCATACCACTCCGCAATGGGCAGCACGCCTGACTCCAGCTCCAGCATGGTCGTCACGCCCTGCATCGCCTGCATGCGGTAGTCGCCGACGTTCTGACCGTGGGCGTGGAGGTCGATGAAACCGGGCGCAACGACGTGGCCGCGCGCATCGATGGACTTCTTACCCTCGATCTTCTGCTCGGTGATCACGGCGATGCGGCCATCCTTGACTCCGACGTTCCGAACGGCATCGAAGTCGGTCTCAGGGTCCATGACGCGCCCATTCAAGATCACGACATCGAGGTCGTCCGCGTAGTCAGCCTCGGCCTGGTCCTTGGCGGGCGTGCATGAGGAGATTGTCCCCATGCAGAGCATGGTCAGGGCGATCCATGGATTAGTCATCCGTGTCCTCCTTCTATCTTGGTCGCAGGGTTTTGAGGCCGTCTAAGTTCCCTCGGCCTCGGAATAGGCGGCCCGGATCAAGGCGTAATCATCATCGCGAAGTGTACTCAGCAGCTCGCTGACATCCTCTTCCGTGACACCTAGATCCTTCAGCAGCATCCCGCCCCGGGCCAGCGTGCTCTCGATGTAGCCCGTACCCGCGTGCTTGATACCCTTGGCGATCAGCTCGTCCTGGTCGGCGAGCGTGCGCACGCGCACGTAGACGTCCAGCTGCGAGTAAAGCTGATGCAGGGTGCCGGCGAGTCCCTTGGCGGCCTCCGTCTCACGGGAGCTCACGAACACGGCGGCGGCCCGGCCGAGCCCGGCAGCCTCCTGCGTGCTCGGGTCGTACATGTCGCCGAAGTAGACCTGGCGCCCAACGCGCTTGGCCTGCTGCACGACGGCGATGTCCCGCTCCACGGCGACGTGTGGCACGTTCGCCCGCTCTAGCATCAGGTCGATGAGCTGCCCCACCTCATCGTAGCCGACGATGACCACATGCCGGTCCAGGCCAGCGGAGAGGTCCGCGTCCGCCCGCGCGAGCGTCGGCCCCCCGAGGCGGTCCGCCACGGCGGCGCCTGCTTTGACCATCAGAGGGGTGGCGATCATGCTCACCGCGACCACCAGCATGGCGAAGGTGTGCCCATCGGTGCTCAGCAGTCCGCTCACGGCCGCCGCTCCCAGGAGCACGAACGCGAATTCGCCGACCTGGGAAAGGTAGAAGCCAGTACGGATCGCGGCGGGGCGGCTGATGCCGAAGGCGAGAGCGAGCCCGATGAGTACCGCACCCTTCAGAACCAACACGACAGGCACGTGGACGAGCAGAACGTTCCAGTCACTCAGCAGCGCGCCTACGTCAATGGACATGCCGACTGCGATGAAGAACAGGCCCATCAGCGTGTCCTTGAACGGCGTGACGGTCGCTTCGATCTGGTAGCGGAGGTCCGAGGCAGAGAGCAGCATCCCCAGGAGGAAAGCGCCTAGGGTCATGGAGACGCCGACTTGCTCCACGGACCACGCCGCGAAAAGTACGGTCAGAAATAGGAGCAGACTGAAGGCGTCCATCTGCCGCCGGCTCGCGCAATGGCCGAGCGCGACCGGCAGCAGCCAACGCCCGACGACGAAAATGCCGGCGATCACGCCGATTAGCATGGCCAGCGTCTGCGAAAAGGGTACCGCCGCCCCCTGATTCGTGGTGTGGGCGAGAATCGGAACCAAGGCGATGGCGGGCACGATCCACATGTCCTGCGCCATCAGCACGGCGAAGGTCGTCCGCCCGTGCTCGGTCGCCAGCTCGCCGCGCTCCCCCAGTGTTCCCATGACGATGGCCGTCGACGACATGGCAAAGGCGAAGCCGATGATGGTCGCGACCTCCCAGGATGCCTCCAGAGCCAAGATCAGATACGCGGCCAGGACAACCGCAGTCAGCAGCATCTGGGCCGAGCCCAATCCGAAGATCAGGCGGCGCATCGACCACACCTTTTCGGGACGCATCTCGAGGCCTACGGTGAACATGAACAGCACTACGCCGAGCTCAGCGATGCTTTGCAGCTCATCGACCGCGTGGATGGGAACGGGGCCCGGCGTGTACGGTCCGATGAGAACGCCTGCAACGATGAAGCCTAGGATCGCCCCGAAGCCGAGTCGGACGAATAGGATCACGCAGACCGCGGTCGCGGCAAGAATGACGACGATGGCGAGAAGGATTGCCGAGACGTCCATGGTCACTGCGTGCGGGCGGAGGCGCTCGAGGCTTCACCACTCGTTGCCGCGGTCAAACGTCGTGCCGGGGAAAGCATAGTGCAGGACGGAGTGATCCAGTAGGTGGCCGGGGCCGATTGAGGAGATTTGCATATCGAAAGGCGCGCGATTCCGAGCCCACCCGCCCTTCTGCTCGTCGAGCCAATCGCGAGCGAGATTCCGGCGTGTCCTGGACAATCGAACATTGAATTTCCCGTTTTTCGCCTACGAACTGCTGGCCGCAGGCCAGTGAACGCTGGACCCGCTTTACACGATCGACCCAAGAGCATAGTGTCGGCAGTTGTCATGCGACGTCCGATGTCTGCCAACTTCGACGACCCCAAGAGCCCGGCCTTCGTGGCCTGCCGAAGCGACCTTGCTTCGTACAAAGTGTTGGCCGAGCCGATGCTTCCCGTGGTCGAGGAGTCGCTGACGCAGCTCGCGGCCGGGCCACCCACAATCAACGTGGCTCTTGCCTCGCTCGAGCAACTTTGGCTCGGTCGAATGCGGATCCACGCGCCGTCTGTGGGAGTGACCATGCTCGATCCGTCCGTCTTTGCTTTCATCCTCACGGCCGCCACGGACGAATGCCGCATCAATGGCGAGCTCGCACAGGCATCGAGGGTCTACATGCCGGGAGCGCAGCACGGCTTCTACATCCGCGGCGGACGGCGCGAGAGCATCGGCGTCGCTGTCCCCCGGAGTCCGTTGGTCGAAACGGTGGCAGCGCTGCAAGGGGTCGACGCCGACGACGTCGTGCTCGATGCGCGCTCGTTCGAGGTCCGTCCCCGGGACACGGCCCATCTGCGCCGCGCCGTCGATCGGACCTTCGAGTCGACATCCGCGCGGACAAACGGGGACCTCTCGGAGGAGAGTGCTCGAACGACTTCGTCGGAGATCCTCGGATGGCTTCTCGATGGCCTCCTGCACAGTCAGGGGCCAACCCCGAAGCGAGGACGAGGGTCGGAGCGGATCGTTCGAAAGGCGGAGGAGCGGTTCTTCGATGCAGGCGAACACGGGATTTCGCTGGCCGACTTATGCACGGCCGCGAACGTGAGTCAGGCCTCGCTCTACCGCGCGTTTCGAGAGGTCTGCGGCGAGACGCCGCTTGGCTACTTCCGAAAGCGCAGGATGTCCAAGGCTCGTGGCATGCTACTCCACGCGAGTCGGCAACGAGGCGCGGTCAAACGCGCCGCTCTCTCCGCCGGCCTGACCGAGCTCGGACGATTCTCGGTCGAGTATCGGCAGCTGTTTGGCGAATCCCCATCGGCCACGCTGTCCAACGCAGCATTCGAATAGGCCCGGCCCGGGAGCGTGCGCCTCACACGATGGTGAGCCAGCCTTCGTCGGGGACGCGTACGCCGCGAACCGCCTTCACCAGGGTAAGCCCCCAAGCGCCACGCGACCACTGCCACATGCGTCGGGTTGCTACGCGCTCCGAGCAGTATCTCCCCCAAGCCCATGAAGGCGATCGGCCGTAGGTAGTAGTCATCGAGCCCGTTCTCGCGAACCGTCTCGAGGCAGGCCTCGACGATTTGCTCCTGCGAATACGGCATTGGAAGCATGCAGATATGGGCGGAGTCGAACAGGCGGCGCACGTGCTCGTCCAAACGAAAGATCGCGCTTCGCCCGTCGTGGAGCTTGTAGCAGCGGATCCCCTCGAAGGCGCCCAGCCCGTAGTGGAGCTTGTGTAGCGGATCCCCTCGAAGGCGCCCAGCCCGTAGTGGAGCGTGTGCGTCGCTACGTGGACGCTCGCCTGCTCCCACGGAACGAGCCTCCCATCGAACCAGATCTGATCCACCTCGTCCACCGTCGCCGCTCCTCACATCCTACGAATAGGCGGAGCATAGCCAAGACATCTGCGTGGCGCAGTCCTCCCAGGAGCCCAAGGGGCCATCCGGCAGCCCGCTGTGCCCAATTGAGAAGATCTGCATATCAAAAGCCCCCCGAGCGGAGCCTCGAGTTCTTATACGAGGGACATTGCGCCGCTGCTCATCGGTTCTTACCGCTGGTGCTTGGGCGCCTTCTCAGTGCCCGCAACCGAACACATCCGTGCCACCGAACTCGCACCCGGACACGGTGTAGATGTGCCGCCACTTCTCCGCGCTGAGCGGCTCGAAGCGGGACGGCTCGGGGTCGAAGCGGATGGGCTGCCCAGCGTTGACGCCCTCGAGCACCGCGGAGTCCTTGACGACGACGGTCCCATTGACGAGGACGTAGGGGATGCCCGTCGAAGGGACGGTGCCCTTTGCGTAGGTCGCCTGGTCGGCTACCGTCTCCGGGTCGAAGATGGTGATGTCCGCGATCATGCCCTCTTGCATCCGGCCGCGCTGCTGCATCGCGGTCAAGCCCATCTTGCCGAGCGGACGGGCTGAGTTGTAGCTAGTCTGGGCGACCGACTGCATGAGGGGGATGCCGTTCTCGCGCCCCAGGCGCAGCGCCTTCGCGAAGCAACCGGCGCCCCGAGGGTGGGAGTTCGGCAGCTCCTCGTACGGGGTGTCCCAAGGGAACTCTCCGATGATGGGTATCGTGTCGCTGCCGAGCGCGACGTTGGGCAGGCGGAGCCAGTCGACGACCGCCGACTGGGGCATCTTGTAGACGACGACGAGGCGGGCCGGCTCCTTCTTGATCATCGCCTGGCGCGACTCGGCGGTGTAGTACTCGCCCGTCACCGCATCTTGGAGGGTCTCCTCGTACTTGTATCCGAGCTCGTCGATCCACGTCTTCTCGTCGAGGAAGACGGCGTTGAGCGCGGTGCACCCCGCGATGTACGGGTAGAGTTCGCCCCAGACGTTCATACCCCGCTCACGCATACGCTCGAGCAGCTCGTGCACGAGGTTGTAGCCCGGGTTGTTGAAGTGACAGGCGATGGCTGGCGCGCCGAGGGCGGCGGCGTTGGCGAGGAGCTCTTGGATGCCGTTGGCCTCGGTAACCTCCGTGCCCGGCGTGTAGCGGAAGTGGAAAGCCGCCTGGCGCCCGTAGGCGGCCGAGAGCTTCTGGATTTCGAAAGCCTCGCGAGCCGATACGCCATTGCGCATGTAGCCGAGGGTCGAGCCGACCCCGACGGCCCCCGCCTGTAGCCCCTCGTCCATGGTCTGTAGAACGCGGTTGCCCTGCTCGAGGTTCACCTTCTGAAGCGACCACCCCGTCGCCGCGCGCGACTTGGTGTAGTCCAGGATTTCCTCCGGCCCTTTCCCGTCGAGGACGAAAGCGCGTGCGGCCTCGTGCCCGCTGGCGGTGCCGAAGTTCGCCTGGACATTCCCTTCGCGCTTCCCGTACCACTGAGCGACGTAGGAGCCGAGCACGCCCATCTCGAGCTCCAGCATCGTGGTGCGACCGTCGCGCAGCCCGAGCTTGTAGCCCATCGGGACGGGCCAGTGATGGTGCGTGTCGATGAACCCCGGCGCGACGACGTGACCCGTCGCGTCGATGATCTCCGCCGCGCCCTCCAGCGATTCGGCCGTGATTGCGACGATCCGGCCGCCGCGAACGCCCACGTTACGGACGGCGTCGAGCCTGGTCTCTGGGTCCATCACCCGGCCATTTCGGATGACGACGTCGAAGGTCCCGCTGCTGCTCATGATTCTATCTCTCGTGACCGGAGTTTCGCACTCGGGCGCCCGTGACTCATCGCGCGTCTCTTGTCGGGAGCGGAACCGCGTCGGCCCAGCGTGCTCAAGGTTTCGTGGTGTAGGGCCCTCGAGACCTTTCGTCTAGGCTGTCTCTCCTCAAGACCTCGTGGAGTGCGCAATCATTGACGTTTCCATCCTCCGGGTCAGGCTCGCCACCCTGATGCGTCATCTCTTGTGCGCCCTACTCGCAACCGCCAGATCGAGCCTCCGGCCGCAGCGCGAGCTCGCTATCGAAAACCTCGCCTTGCGACAACAGCTGGCCATTCTGAAGCGCACAACCAAACGCCCCAGGCTGACCAACGCGGACCGCGCATTCTGGGTTGCGCTTTGCGGTCTGTGGTCGGACTGGCAACACGCCCTGCTCCTCGTGAAGCCCGAAACCGTGATCGGCTGGCATCGTAAGGGCTTTCGGCTCTACTGGACCTGGAAGAGTCGAAGCCGAAGCGGGCGTCCACGGATTGATGCTGAGATCCGGACGCTCGTCGATCGAATGGCCCGCGAGAACCCGACTTGGGGAGCGCCTCGCATCCACGGCGAGTTGCTCAAGCTCGGCTTCGAGGTCACTGAAGCCACGGTGTCGCGGTACATGCCGCGCCGGCGAAAACCGCCTTCACAGAGCTGGCGCGCGTTCCTGCGGAACCACACCAAGCAACTCGTTTCCGTCGACTTCTTTGTCGTGCCCACAGCCACGTTTCGCATCCTGTATGTGTTTGTCGTGCTCGAGCATGAGCGCCGACGCGTCGTGCACTTCAACGTCACCGACGGGCCGTCGGCGCGATGGACAGGCCAACAGCTAGTCAACGCCTTCCCCTACGACTCCGCGCCGAAGTACGTCATCCGAGACCGGGACAAGATCTATGGCGCAGCCTTCGTTCGTCGAGCGCATGCGCTGGGAATCGAACAGATCCTAACCGCGCCGCGTTCCCCGTGGCAGAATCCGTACTGCGAGCGCGTGATTGGGACCCTTCGGCGGGAATGCCTGAACCACGTCATCGTCCTCCCAATGGTCGGCGGACTGCATCATCGCTACACGCGACGCGCTGCGTAGCGAGCGTCTTGGTCCCATGCGGCGTCGGGCATGAGGGTGACGTGCGCGCACTGCGCGGGGCACAGGCAGATGCCGTGCCTGGCGCGCGGATGCCGAGCCGTTGGCAACGCAGGTGAGGGCTCAGGCTCCGTCCGCTTGGTCGCCTTCGCGGACACGGCGCCTATGATCCCCCGACGGATGATGTTCTGAGGAACGACAACAGTCGCCTTGGCGACGTCCCCTGCTATACTGCGCGCGTGAGTCCTTCATCCCCTGTTTCAGAGCCCGCCTCCTCAGCAACGACGGCCGAAGAACGAGCATTGGCGCGCAAGCTGGTGCGACAGTGGGAAGAAGCTCAGGCGATTGCTACCAAATACGCCCTCGATGTGAATGGAGTCTTGAACGTGATTCGGGGTCTGGCTCTAAGCCCGGCCGAGCGCATTGAGCTTGGTCTTAGAGCTGCGGGGCTTCGCGATGTTGCTCACCCCGGGTGAACGTCGCTTCTTGCTGGAGCTTCATCAGCGCGGAATCCGCTACTTGTTGATCGGGGCAAGCGCCGCGAACGCCCAAGGAGCCCGGATTGCGACAGTCGACATGGACCTGTGGTTTGAGGACGCCACGGACCCTCGCATCGCAGAGGCCGCCAAGGCTGCGGGCGGCGTTTGGGTATCAGGAGCATTTGGGATGCGGCCACCGCAAATCGGAGGGCTGGCGGATGCAGATCGATTCGATGTCGTCACTCATGCCGATGGCCTGGACTCGTTTGAACGAGAATTCAGTCGAGCCAAGAGCATTGAGATCGACGAGATTGCGCTCAAGGTTCTGCCATTGGAGCGCATCATCGCGAGTAAACGCGCAGCGGGCCGATCGCGCGACTTGGCACAGATTCCGGCGCTTGAAGAAGCCCTCGCGGTTCTCAAAGAGAAGCCATCGGAAGCTCAGTGAGCGTGTCGGGCGAGCAATCGTGCCCCGACACTCATTCTTCGTTCCGTTGCACCGCCGCAAACAAGGCGTGCAACGCCCAGACGTCCGCAAGCTCTTGCGTCACATCCGGCACGGGGATTTGTGACATTGTCATGAGAATGTCCGGTAACGCGTTTTGCTCGTGTTCTTTGGACGTGTTTTGCTCGACACCTGTCCGCGAAACCGTTCGAGAATCGTTTAGACCAGGCGAGTCGCCCGATATTCGATTCCCACCGCCTCCACCAAACAAGCGCAATGATTGCAGACGGTTGGCGCTGTACGCGCTTATGACATGTGTCATAAATGGTCCCGCTAGTCGGACGAAATCAAATGTACGGCCGTCACCCACGCACTGACCGCCGCCGACATGGCTCTTGCTCGGGTCGACTCACTGAGGCCATTCAGATCCGAGCCGGACGCGCAGCATCGGGATGTTGCGATGAGCGAGTGACGACGGCTGCCGCGTGCGGTTCTACTGGATTCGCTCGAGCCAGTACCCGGGCTTTCGTTTCGCGTGGGCGAATGCGATCACGACGATCTGATCGGGAAGATCGGCGATCAGCACTTTGTAAGGGAACTGGTGAAGCAAAAAACGGCGAACCGGCATCGATTCCGAAGCAGCCTCGACGGCTCCCGCGTCCGGAAACTCCTGCGCATGGCGAACAATCTGGCGGTATTCGAGCGCCAGAACTTCAGCTAATGCCGGAGCTTGGCGCCTGTAGTAGCGGAGCGCATCGGCGAACTCTCGCCGGGCCTCAGCCAGAACCCGAAGCTTCTTCATGCGCCTTTGAGGATGGACGAGATTTCTTCATTGACCTCGTCCCACTCGTGCAACACCGCGGTTCCATCTTCGAGGCTCTTGAGCCGTCGGGCAATCTCCTCCCGCCAGGCGGCCTCGACTTCCTCGGGCGTGGCGATGCCCTCCGAGCTCGAAAGCTCGGCAACGACAAGCGCTCGATCCTTCGGGTCGAGCTTGAACGCTTCTTCAAGGATCTTTTGGACCGGCCAACTCACCTTTTTAGTTTACCTCAGGTGCCCCCAGACTGCACCCTGCGTAGAACACACGCCGCGGAAGCCGATTCAAGGGGAAACATCACGACTGCGGACGCTCGCCCTTCACGGCACGGAACACCGCGAACATCGCACCGACCTCCGCGAGCTCCCGATTTACATCGGGGATTTGTGACATTGTCATAAGAATGTCCGGCAACGCGTTTTGCTCGTGTTCTTTGAATGTGTTCTCGTCGATACCTGTCCGCGAAACCGTTCGAGAATCGTCGGAATCGGGTGAGCTCCCGGCTGTTCGATTCCCAGCGCCTCCACCAAACAAGCGCAATGATTGCCGCGGGTTGGCAGATTCGGCGATCGCACGAGTGACCAACTAGTAGCCATCGTCGGCTCGTTTCGGCACGCCGTTCGTCGACTTTGTCAACGTCCGAGCGTGCTTGGCCTTGGGTACCTCGCCCAAGTCCACCTTCCCTACTGCAAGTTCGAAGGCAGGCCGCATCGAAAACGAAGCGCGAGTGGCAAAACGACGAGGTTGGTCGGCTCAAGATCGACGTCGAGCTTGCTGATTTGGTCGCAGAGCGCCGACCAGTCCCACCAGCCTTTGGTTCACTATTGCTCGGTGAGGTCGAAGCGGATGGTCTTGCTTTCGCCTGGTTGCAGAGCAACGGTCCGGGTCTGCGTGCGGCCGTCCTGGCCGGCACCGATCTGGTAGCGGCCTGGCTTCAATGATTCGTTCTTCAACGGTGCGGATCCGCGAGGCTTTCCGTTAATCCAAACACGACCCCAGGGGTAGACGAGCACGGTCAGGTGCGCCGGCCGCGCCGCGGAGATGACACGCTGCGCCTCCGTGGGGGTCTCGTCCCCACCGCTCGTGCCCCGCGCTTGGTCCTCGGGGTTCGTCGCGACCGTTTCGGTTTGGGGTTCGGTTGGCACGTTGGACTGCGTCTCGGTCTCCACGACTTGCCGAGTTACGGGCTCCGTGACGGGTTTGCCGCCATCCTCCGCGGGACGCCAAAGGATCAAGCCCGCCGCGGCAACACCGAGAGCGAGCGCCGACCAGGCCGCGACTCGCGCAAGCGTTCGCCTTGACAAACGACGGCGCTGCGACGACGGTTCGGCCGCGCCTGCGATCGCAGACCGCCTCCGCGGCATGTCTTGCGTGAGCGGGCCGCCTCCGATGGGTTTGTGCACCGCTCGAAGGTTACGAGCCTCCGTCACCATCTTTCCAAGCTTTCGTCGTGCGTCGGGCGGCGGAACGAAAGGATCCAACTGCTCAGCCAGCTCGGAGGCGGACTCAGGCCGTTTCTCGCGGTCTGGCTCGATGAGAGTTTCGACGATCTGACACAGGTCAGGTGGTGTGCCCGGGGCAAGGTCGCCGAGCGAGGGATGCTCGCCCGCCATGATCAACATGATCGTGGCCGGATCGTGGCCGCCGTCATAGGGCCGTCGTCCGGCCAACGCCTCAAACAGAACCACTCCGAGCGAAAAGAGATCGGACCGCCCGTCGAGGGGGTCGGCCCGAAGTCGTTCGGGCGCCATGTAGGGGAACTTGCCTCTGATCTCGCTCTGGCGGGAGCCCGCCTCGGCGACGTTGGCCAAGCCAAAATCACTGAGCTTGACTTCGCCATGGCGGCTCACGAGCACATTCGAGGGAGAAACATCGCGGTGAACGATCGCGCCCACATTGGGCGATCCATCGTCCAAGACGAGACCTGGATTGTGGGCGTGCTCGAGCGCGGTAGCGAGGTCATGACCGATCAAGGCCACGTGCTCCGGGGAGAGCCGGTGTCGCGCATCGAGCAACACCTGCAGGTCCACGCCCTCCACGAGCTCGAGCGCCATGTAGAGCGTGCCTTCGATTTCGCCGAAGTCGATCACGCTGACGATGTTGCTGTGGTGCAACTTCGCGGCGAGCCTCGCCTCGCGTTCGAAGAGCTCGATGGAATCCGCGTCGTCGCGAAAAGCCCCCCTCACGAGCTTGAGGCAAACGCGTTGCGAGAACCCGCTTCGGCCGTGACGAACGGCTTCGAAGGTTTCGGCCATCCCGCCGACGCCCAACCGTTGCACGAGCGTGTACGGCCCGAAGCGTTCCCCCGTGACCTCACCGACCGATGGTTCAGAGCCGGGCTTCGCCATCGCCCCCTCACCCGCGCTTCGGCTTGAAGCTCTCCGGAGTGATTTCGAGCGTGCTCATCCGACTGATCAGCCCGGTGCGAGAGATCGAAAGCTCGCGAGCCGCCCTCAAGACGACTCCGCCGCAGGCCGACAACGCTTCCTCGATGATCTCTCTTTCGAGAGTGTCCAGCCCTTGCCTCTGATCGGCGAGACGCTTCCATTTGTCGCGAACCCCGTTCGGAAGCCCATTGCCTGCCGTTCGTGGCTTCGCCGGGTCTGTTGCGGCTCCCTCGAGATCGAGGTGGCGCGCTTCGATCACGGGGTCGCTCGACCCGTCAGCCTTCGCTCGGTTCCTCGCGCGCTCGAGCACCGACTCGAGCTCGCGAATGTTCCCGCGCCATTCGAGATGGGGAGAGGTCAGTGCTTCGGTGGCGGCCCGGTCGAGCTCCCAGCCCTTCTTCGCACCGGTGCTGTTGAGATAGCAAACCGCAATCTGGGGAATGTCGCTTCGTCGCTCTCGCAGCGGTGGCAACACGATGGGCACCGTGGCGAGCCGGTAGTAGAGATCGCGCCGGAATCGATCGCTGTCGACGGCTCGTGCGATGTCTCCATTGGTGACCGAGATCAAACGAAGATCGGCACGCTTGGGCTCTCGTCCCTCATAACCAAGCGGGCGAAAGGTCCCGAACTGGGTTAAATCGAGAAGCAGCTGCTGCGCGTGGGCGGGCAAGCTCAGCACCTCATCGAGGATCAGGGTTCCGCCGTTCGCGTACTCGACGAGGCCCTTTCGCTTGGCCACCGCACCCGAAAACGCCCCACGCTCGTGCCCGAACAGCTCCGACGTGATGGTGTTCAAGTCGTCGGCCTGTCCGAGCATGGCGCGCACGATGGGCTCTCGCCTGCTCGCCCGCGCGAACGCCGTTGCGAGATGGGTCTTGCCCGTGCCGGACTCGCCCAAAATCATGATCGAGGCCTTACCTTCGATCGCCGACATGAGCTCGTCGCGAATCCCGGACATGCTCTGTGGCGCGAGAAGCTCGTCGAGCCGCAGACTGTGCTCGTTGTGATCCCGCGCGCGTTCGACGAGAAGGTCTTCCCGCGTCTCCTCAATCAAGGTCTGCTGCACGATCGCACCGCCGAGGAGCGCGCCGACGCATTCGAGAAACTCGGCGACGGCCTCGTGCGTCGCTTCGTCGTCCGGGAACTCGAGGTACATCGAGCCGATTAGGGTCCGATTGGAAGCCGTAGGGTGCGACCAAAGGGGCACCCCGGCGAACGACCCCCGCGCCGAGTACGGCACCGGCCCGGTGACCGTGCGAAGGCCGGCCTGCACCTGGCCAAGCACCTCGGTCACGTGCTTCGCGAGGACGATGGGCGAGCCGCCGAAGCTCGCCGAGCGGGATCGGTGAATCCTGCCGCCCGTCTTCGTCTCGAGGGTGCTCCAGGCCGAGCGCGCCCCGAGCTGCACACACAGCGCCTCGAGCGTCTCCTCGACGAAGCTGCCGCCGCGAAGGCTGGTCACCACCGCATTCACCACCCCGCGCATTCGCGGCCACGGATCTGCAGTCTTGTTGGCAGGCATACGAGCGCCGCAGAAAGAGTACTCCCTTGCCGGCTTTCGGACCACAGCGCAATGTTGCTCCGGAAGCGCCGACCTCAGATAGTATCCACAATGCGATTTGTCGCGATCACCGCGGTGTTTTGTACCTGCTTTCTTCCGAAGGCCGCAGGGCACGACAGGGATCGCTGGTCGATCGTACCGATTGGGACCGTGCTGGAGACCGCGTGGGCAGAGGGGAGCGCCTCGAGCCTTCGTGCCGAGCTGCTGGAACGGGGAGTGGACGTCTGGTCACTCGAGGAGGCCGCAACCAGGTTCGAAGCGGGCGGCTCGGCCCCCCCTACCCGAGTTGCCGAAGCCGACGTCCAGCAATGGATCGCGCAGTCGAACGCTGCCGTCGAAGACCTCGTTCGTGGCGACCCTTCGACGGCGCTCGATCGACTGAATGAAGCCCAAGCGTTTTCCCGCAGCGCGGTCGAGACTCTGAATCGGGACCCGAACCAATCGCAACGGCTGCTCGACACCTGCCTGTATACGGCACGCGCCTTGCTGGAGCTCGGCTCTTCGGGTGAGGCCGAGGCGCAGACGCGGGAGTGCCGCCAGCTCGCCCCCATCGGGGAGCCAAGTGCGTACATGCACCCTCCCGTGGTGTCGAAGGCGCTCGCGCAGGCGGACGCCGCGCGGGCCGAGCAGACCGGCGCGCTTCGGGTGACGAGTGAGCCCCCCGGGTGCACCGCACGGGTCAACGGATTGCCGATGGGTCAAACGCCCGTGGAGGTAGGTCACCTGTATCCTGGACCGTATCGCATGCAGGTCGAGTGCGAGCCGGGGCGAATCGGCCGAGTACACACCGCCGAGGTGAACGACGGGCCTAGCGAGATTTTTGTGGATCTGCGCTTTGACGGCGTGGTCCAGACGCGTCCGATACTGGGGCTCCACTACGCAAACGCTTCAGACGAAGAACAGTTCCGCGATCGCGATGCGGCGCAGATCGCGCAGGCGGTGCCTGCCGATGGCATCGTGCTGATGTCGATGAGCGACGCAGGCGTGATGGAGCTCGACCTCTTGACCGGCACCCCGCTCAAGAGGAGCGCATTGGCACGAGTCCGGAGTGGGCCAAGTGGCCCGACGCGCGGTGACATGGCGTTGGCGGCTCGCACGCTCGTCGACCGGACGTGCATGGACTTGAGCTCGCTGCCTCCGATGGTGCTCGCCTGCGAAGACGGAGCGGCCCTTGCCAAAGGGGCGTTGGACGACGGTGGGCGCCCTACCCGAAGGCCGCGGGGTCAGCTCATCTCCGGACTGACCTTGGTAGGAGCGGGCTCGGCATCGCTGCTGACGGGGTATGTGCTCCTCGGCCCGCGTGCGCGCGCGTCCGAGGACTGGGTCGGCGCCCTCGACGCGGGCGGACAAGGCGCAGCTTCGTTGCAGCAGCGGTGGTTCAACATGGGCGTCGGCATCATGGCCACCTCCTCGTCCGGTGCCGCAGCGCTGGTCGCGGCCATGCCCTTGGCATTGCCCAATCACGCGAAAACACCCTGGTGGGGTTGGCTGTCCGGAGGCCTCGGGGTCGGCTTCGCCGCGTTCTCGATCGCCTACGGCGTAACCGCCGAGCCTGGGCCCGATACCTCGTGCGCGAGCCTCGTACCCGACTCCAACGACGCCCGAGCCTGCGTGAAGCACGCCGAGCGAGTCAGCCTCTCCGTGCTCACCGGCGTCACTTCGGCCCCGCTGCTCACCATCCCGCTCGTGTATCTATTGAGACGGACTGGCGCGAAGATCGCACCAGGTGTCGAAGTGAGCCGCGCGGGAGGATACGTGAGCCTGAGCGGGGAATTCTGAGCAGCCAAGACGCGAGGCGCTCAAGCGCCTTTGTGGATTACGCTCTTGCGCAGGACGAAATCCGCGTCAGGGTCGAGGGCCCTCAAGAGCTCGGTAAGCTTGTCGATGGTTGGGACAGACGCTCCCTGTTCGTACCTCGCATAGGCGTTGACCGATGTCTGGCCGAGATTGTGGACGACTTGTTCCAGCGTCTTTCCGGACAGACCGCGTTGCTGCTTGAGGAAGAACGCCACCAAGGCTGCGTCGTCGGTGGAGCTCACCTCGAAATAACTTCCTTTGCCACGGTGGAGGTCGATACTCAGCCCGGGTTTGTCGATCATGGCTTCAATCGCGTCGCGAATCATTGCGTAGGCATCCTTCCTGGTCCTTCCCTGAGAGAAGGCCCCTAGGTCGGGCACCTCGATCGACCACCACTTGCCTGCTTTCAGCACACGACCCTCGAATCTCATGTTGAGCCTTTCTCCGCTGCGTTGAGAATCGCCTTTGCGGTGTTCTCGTTGATCTCCTTGTGGCGCGGAACGGCAAGCCTCCTCAATCCGTCGGAGAAGACGCTGTGCTGAGCACCTTCCCGAACCAGCACCCAGCCGAGACGACGAAGCCGTTTGACTAGGTCTTTGCGTTTCACCGACTACTGTTACACATATAAGTGTATATCGCAAGAGACGTTTCGGGTGTTGGTGAGTGCATCCCTCTCTTATCGACCATCGAGCTTCGAAGTTGCCCCCGCCCATCCACTGTCGCTGGCCGACACTGATTGTTGACGGTCGACGACAATCCGCCCCTCGGAGCAGCACGCGATCACGAAACCATTGGAAGATTTGCCTGGCACGAAGCGTGCGTTGGCAACGATCGGCCGGAGCCATTCCGGAGAGGAGAAGGTATCATGCTGAAGCTCAAGGATATGACGTGCCTGCTTTCGCGTTGGGCGTGCCTGCTCGGATTGCTCGTTGCTCCGACCGTCGGATGCAGTGATCTCAGCGGCGAGGGTGGTGCCGGTGGCTCGGGAGGCACCGCTGGGACGGGCGGTTCGGGTGGCTCGGGCGGCGCGGGCGGCGCGGGCGGCGCGGTTGGGCCCGAGCTCGCGCAAGTCTACTGGTCGTTGTTCGAGAACAACCCGGACGGGGAGGATCCCCCAATCGAAGACGTGAAGATCTGCATCGAGGACAGCCTCGGGATCAACTGCGCGATGACCAACGTGCAAGGCAAGGCGGTGCTCGATTTTGCGACCAACGAAGAAGTGATCGTCACGATCGAAAAGGACAACTACAACTCCTACATCATGGGGTTTGTCGAAGACACCGATCAGGGGCCTTTCGATTCCCTCATGTTCAGCGACGATCAACTAGAAGCCCTCGCCGCGCAGCTCGGGACGACATATCCGTGGCAAGGCGGAATCGTTGGGTTGTGGTTGGGCAACCGCGTAGGCGCGACGTTCGCGCCCGTCGGTCCGAGCATCGACGCCGTCGGCGAGGCATTCTACTTCGATGCGACGACGGAACAGTACCGCCTAGACCTCGAAGCGATACCGGACCCCGCCTACAACGGGGAATGGTTTGCAGTGCCTGTTGGAGAGGGTGGTTTCACGGAGGTCACCCCTGGAGTGCAGCAGTTCGAGGTCGGCGGAGCGGTCGGCGAGTGCCACGGGCCCGTCTTCGGTTGGCCTGGCGACGCCCCAAACCGAGTGAGGGTCCCCGTGCGCGAGGGATTCATCTCCCGGAGCTTCATGAGCGACAGCTGTGACGCCCCGTAGGGCGCGTCGAAAGTCGTGGCCGGCGACCCTCGTCGCGTTCGGTTTTGAAACCTTCCTTGCGCCGGCGAGCGGGTCGCCCCTGCCGCTGGCGCTTCATTGTCGCCGCCCGACAGTGATTGTTGACGGCCGACGACAATCGGGGGTGTCGCATGCGGCGCGATCACGAAACCATTGGGACTTTTGGTTGGCACGAAGCGTGCGTTGGTAGTGCGCGGGCGGAGCGATTCCGCAAAGGAGAAGGTGTCATGCGGACAAACAGGCATGTGACGTGTGTGTCCTGGCGCTGGGCGTGCGTGCTCGGCTTTTTCGTCTTCGCGATCGCCGGCTGCGGTGAGACTGGCGCTCCCGGAGGCACCGGCGGCACAGGCGGAATGCCGGAATGCGCGAGCCCCGCGGACTGCCAGGACGACGGCAACGAGTGCACGGCGGCGCTGTGCAGCGATGGGGTGTGCGCGACGACGCCGCTTGACGACGGCACCGCATGCGCCGAGGGCGAATGCGAGCAAGGCGTCTGCGCGCCGAAGTTTGCGTGCACCGAGCAGGGCATTCGAGACGCGATCGCCGCAGGCGGCGGCCCGCACTTCTTTGCGTGCGACGGACCGACGACGGTCGCGACTGTGGCTGAGATCGTCATCGACAACAACGTCATTCTCGACGGCGAAGGTAACCTCACGGTCGATGGCGATGAAGACCACCGCGTGTTCTCGGTTTCAGAGGGTGTGACCGCGGAGCTGCGCGGATTCTTGGTGACTGGCGCGGCCACAGATTCTGGACGACCGGGTGGCGGCGGCATCCGGAACAATGGAGCCCTCACGCTGACGAACAGCACCGTGTCGGGGAATATCGGGTCCGAGAGCGGCGGCATCGCCAACTCAGGCACTCTGACGCTGACCAGCAGCACGGTGTCGGGCAATGGCGGGCACGAGAGCGGCGGCATCGCCAACTCAGGCACCCTGACGCTGACGAACAGCACCGTGTCGGGCAATGGCGCCTCGCAAGGCGGCGGCATCGCCAACTCAGGCACCCTGACGCTGACGAACAGCACCGTGTCGGGGAATTCGTCGTATGGTGAGACCTTGCGGGCGGCCGCCGGCGGCGGCATCGACAACATCGCTGGCACTCTGACGCTGACGAACAGCACCGTGTCGGGGAATTCGTCGTATGGGGCCGGCGGCGGCATCCGGAACAATGGAGCCCTCACGCTGACGAACAGCACCGTGTCGGGGAATAGCGCGTCCTACGGGGGTGCCGGCATCTACAACCTCGGGACGCTAACGCTGGCGAACACCTTGGTAGACGGCGATTGCATCACTGAGGGCGACGCCACGACGACCAACAACGGCCACAACCTCGAAAGCCCTGGCAACACCTGTGGTCTCGACCAGCCCACGGACGTAACCGAGGTCACGGCAGAAGCCCTGAAACTTGCGCCCCTGCAGGACAACGGTGGCCCGACGCAGACGCACGCGTTGCTTCCGGGGAGCGTTGCAATCGACCTGATTCCTGAGGCGATGTGCGTCATGGAGACCGACCAGCGCGGTGTTGCGCGTCCGCAGGGCGCGGCATGCGACGTGGGAGCGTTTGAGCTGCAATGATTGTCGACGGCCGACACTGGTTGTTGACGGCCGACGACAATTGGTGGCTTGAAGCGGGACGCGGTCATGAAACCATTGGGCGTTTTGGTTGGCACGAAGCGTGCGTTGGTAGCGGGCGTGCGGAGCGATTCCGCAAAGGAGAAGGTGCCATGTTGACGACTAGGGATGTGACGCGCGTGTCCTGGCGCTGGGCTTGCGTGCTCGGTTTCTTCGTTGGCGCGATCGCCGGCTGCGGTGAGACCCAGGGAACCGGCGGCGGTGGTGGTACAGCCGGAACGGGTGGCGACGCTGGTTCGGGCGGGGGCGGTGGCATGGGTGGCACAGGGAACATGCCCGAATGCCAGAGCCTCGAAGACTGCGACGACAGCGATGCGTGCACCGATGATCTCTGCAACGGGACGTGCAGCAACGTCCCGGTGGACTGCAACGACCGAAATGACTGCACGACCGAAGACCCATGCGAACCTGTGGACGGCTGCCCCACTCCAAACCCCGTGACGGACGGGACACCGTGCGCAGGAGGCACCTGTCAGTCCGGTGCGTGTGAGCTCGCAACCTCGAGACTTCCATGCACCGAGCAGGGCATCCGCAACGCCATTGCCGCCGGAGGCGGACCATACACCTTTGATTGCGACGGCCCGCAGACGGTCGTGACCGAGGCGCCAATCCTCATCGACAACGACGTGATCCTCGACGGGGAGGGCAACCTGACGATGAACGGCAACGGGGGCTTTGTTCTCTACTCCGACCGTGCAACGACGGAGCTGCGGGGCTTCGTTGTCACCGGGGGTGAGGCGTACGGTGTCGTCGCAGTTGGAGCTATGACGCTGACCGACAGCACTGTTTCGGGTAGCCGAGGGACGGGCTTATTCGCCCTGGGAGACACAGTGACGATAGCCAACAGCACCGTGTCCGGGAATGCGAACTGCGGCATCGAGATCACCGGAGGAGCGATGACGATGACCAACAGCACCGTGTCGGGGAATGCCAACTGCGCTATTCGGTTGCAGGAGCGCTTTGCCGGTTTTGGCGAGTACTCCAACGCCACTCTGGAACTGATCGCGAGTACTGTATCCGGGGACATCTTCGTGCACTCGTCCGGCGTACAACCGCCGAACGTCGCCACGATAGCCAACAGCCTGGTTGACGGGGCGTGTGCAGGGCAAATCATCTCTGCCGGCAACAACATCAAAAGCGCGGGCAATAACTCGTGCAGCTTCGACCAGTCGACCGACCAGGTCGCCGTCACCGGAGAAAATCTGAACCTCGGACCGCTGCAGGACAACGGTGGCCCGACCAAGACGCATGCATTGCTTCCGGGCAGCGTTGCCATCGACGTGATTCCTGAGGCGACGTGTGAGGTGGACACCGACCAGCGTGGTGTTACCCGGCCTCAAGGAGCAGCGTGCGACGTGGGAGCGTTTGAGCTGCAATGATTGTCGCCACCCGACAGCGATTGTTGACGGCCGACGACAATCGGCGACTTCGGGCGGTGCGCGATCGCGAAACCATTGGGGGTTTTGCTTGGCACAAAGCGTGCTCTTACAGCGATCGACCGGAGCCTTTCCGGGTTGGAGAAGGTATCATGCTGAAGCTCAAAGAGATGACGTGCCTGCTTTCGCGTTGGGCGTGCGTGCTCGGACTGCTCGCGGTTCCGATCGTCGGATGCAGTGATTTGGACGGCGATGGCGGCGCTGGGGGCGTGGGCGGCTCCGGAGGCAACGGCGGCGTTGGCGGGATCGGTGGCGTGGGGGGTGCCGGAGGCGCCGGAGGGGAGGTCCTGCCTATCTTCACCACCGTGCTGGCGAACAACCCAGACGGCGACGATCCGCCGCTCGAGGGCGTGAGCATCTGCATCGAGTATGGCGACACCAAGAACTGCTTCATGACCGACGCGAGTGGCAGGGCCGTCGTCGAGTTCCCCCCCGATCGAGCGTTCACGAACACCATGGAAAAGGAAGGTTATGGCTCGACAATCGGTGGGGCCGGCGAAAACGCGTTTGGCGCAGACTGGCGTCCTTCAGGAGCTCTTACCTTCCTGATGTACACCAACTCGCAGCTCGAAACGATCGCCGCGGAGCAACTGGAGCTAGACCCCGCGTATCCATGGGAGGGCGGAATAGTCGGGCTCGTAGCCAACACGGGTGTGGGGCTCGCAGGCGTAACGTTCGAGCCTGTCGACTCGACCATCGGCGAGGTCGGCCAGGCGTTCTACTTCGACGCAGCGACCGAGCAGTACAGCATCGACCTCGAAGCCACTACTTCCTTTCCTGCGGTGTATACGCGGTTCCCGTTTGCGGAGGGCGGCTTTGCAGGAGTCACCCCCGGAGTGCAGCAGTTCGAGCTCAGCGGAGCGATCGGAGAGTGCCACGGGCCTTCGTTCGGTTGGTCCGGTGACACCGCGAACAGCATCCGCGTCCCCGTGCGAGAGGGATTCAGAACTTTCGGCAGCATGAACTGTGATCCCCCTGCCCCCTAGAGCGCCTCGGAGGTCGTGATGAAGAGCTCATTTTCGTGTTCGGTATCGAAACCATGGCGACGCTGGCTGCTGGGCTTGTCCTTGCTGCCAGCGCTGGCCGCTTGCGGCAGCGACAGCGCTGACGACACCGCATCCGCGAAGTGCCTCGACAGCACCTACGCGACCATCCAGCGAACGATCTTCGAGGCCAAGGGATGTACGCAGTCGGTGTGTCACGGGGAGTCCATGCAAGGCGGGCTCGATCTGCGGGCGGAGTC